>NZ_CP108730.1:0-3497500 GCF_045162645.1 Streptomyces sp. NBC_00988 | reverse complement strand
AGATGTCCGACGGTGGTTGCTCAAGGGTGGAACGTTGATTATTCGGTGTCGCCGCTCATCTCGGGCTGCAAGTACTGCTCTTCGGGGCGTGGAAAGCTGATCACGAGTGACGGGGATGCCGGGCACGCTGTTGGGTGTCTGAGGGCACGGCCGAGAGGCTGCCTTCAGTGCCGACCCCAGTGAACTTGCCGTAAGAGGCAGGGTGATGGGTGGTTGGTCGTTGTTTGAGAACTGCACAGTGGACGCGAGCATCTGTGGCCAAGTTTTTAAGGGCGCACGGTGGATGCCTTGGCACCAGGAACCGATGAAGGACGTGGGAGGCCACGATAGTCCCCGGGGAGTCGTCAACCAGGCTTTGATCCGGGGGTTTCCGAATGGGGAAACCCGGCAGTCGTCATGGGCTGTCACCCTTGCCTGAACACATAGGGCAAGTGGAGGGAACGCGGGGAAGTGAAACATCTCAGTACCCGCAGGAAGAGAAAACAACCGTGATTCCGGGAGTAGTGGCGAGCGAAACCGGATGAGGCCAAACCGTATACGTGTGAGACCCGGCAGGGGTTGCGTGTACGGGGTTGTGGGATCTCTCTTTCACAGTCTGCCGGCTGTGAGACGAGTCAGAAACCGTTGATGTAGGCGAAGGACATGCGAAAGGTCCGGCGTAGAGGGTAAGACCCCCGTAGTCGAAACGTCAACGGCTCGTTTGAGAGACACCCAAGTAGCACGGGGCCCGAGAAATCCCGTGTGAATCTGGCGGGACCACCCGCTAAGCCTAAATATTCCCTGGTGACCGATAGCGGATAGTACCGTGAGGGAATGGTGAAAAGTACCGCGGGAGCGGAGTGAAATAGTACCTGAAACCGTGTGCCTACAAGCCGTGGGAGCGTCGCTCACAGAGTTTACTCTGTGGGTCGTGACTGCGTGCCTTTTGAAGAATGAGCCTGCGAGTTTGCGGTGTGTTGCGAGGTTAACCCGTGTGGGGAAGCCGTAGCGAAAGCGAGTCCGAATAGGGCGATTTAGTAGCGCGCTCAAGACCCGAAGCGGAGTGATCTAGCCATGGGCAGGTTGAAGCGGAGGTAAGACTTCGTGGAGGACCGAACCCACCAGGGTTGAAAACCTGGGGGATGACCTGTGGTTAGGGGTGAAAGGCCAATCAAACTCCGTGATAGCTGGTTCTCCCCGAAATGCATTTAGGTGCAGCGTCGTGTGTTTCTTGCCGGAGGTAGAGCACTGGATAGGCGATGGGCCCTACCGGGTTACTGACCTTAGCCAAACTCCGAATGCCGGTAAGTGAGAGCACGGCAGTGAGACTGTGGGGGATAAGCTCCATGGTCGAGAGGGAAACAGCCCAGAGCATCGACTAAGGCCCCTAAGCGTACGCTAAGTGGGAAAGGATGTGGAGTCGCAGAGACAACCAGGAGGTTGGCTTAGAAGCAGCCACCCTTGAAAGAGTGCGTAATAGCTCACTGGTCTAGTGATTCCGCGCCGACAATGTAGCGGGGCTCAAGCGTACCGCCGAAGTCGTGTCATTCATACAACAGGGCCAACGCCTGTATGGATGGGTAGGGGAGCGTCGTGTGCCGGGTGAAGCCGCAGCGGAAGCTAGTGGTGGACGGTTCACGAGTGAGAATGCAGGCATGAGTAGCGATACACACGTGAGAAACGTGTGCGCCGATTGACTAAGGGTTCCTGGGTCAAGCTGATCTGCCCAGGGTAAGTCGGGACCTAAGGCGAGGCCGACAGGCGTAGTCGATGGATAACCGGTTGATATTCCGGTACCCGCTGTGAAGCGTCAAACATCGAGCCCATTAATGCTAAGGCCGTGAAGCCGTTCCGGACCCTTCGGGGAATGGAAAGTGGTGGAGCCGCCGGCCCAAGATGGTAGTAGGTGAGTGATGGGGTGACGCAGGAAGGTAGTCCATCCCGGGCGGTGGTTGTCCCGGGGTAAGGGTGTAGGACGAGTGGTAGGCAAATCCGCCACTCACATAGTCTGAGACCTGATGCCGAGCCGATTGTGGTGAAGTGGATGATCCTATGCTGTCGAGAAAAGCCTCTAGCGAGTTTCATGGCGGCCCGTACCCTAAACCGACTCAGGTGGTCAGGTAGAGAATACCGAGGCGTTCGGGTGAACTATGGTTAAGGAACTCGGCAAAATGCCCCCGTAACTTCGGGAGAAGGGGGGCCATCACCGGTGAGAGGATTTACTCCTTGAGCTGGGGGTGGCCGCAGAGACCAGCGAGAAGCGACTGTTTACTAAAAACACAGGTCCGTGCGAAGCCGTAAGGCGATGTATACGGACTGACGCCTGCCCGGTGCTGGAACGTTAAGGGGACCGGTTAGTCACTCTTCGGGGTGGCGAAGCTGAGAACTTAAGCGCCAGTAAACGGCGGTGGTAACTATAACCATCCTAAGGTAGCGAAATTCCTTGTCGGGTAAGTTCCGACCTGCACGAATGGCGTAACGACTTCTCGACTGTCTCAACCATAGGCCCGGTGAAATTGCACTACGAGTAAAGATGCTCGTTTCGCGCAGCAGGACGGAAAGACCCCGGGACCTTTACTACAGTTTGATATTGGTGTTCGGTTCGGCTTGTGTAGGATAGCTGGGAGACTGTGAACTCTGGACGCCAGTTCAGGGGGAGTCGTCGTTGAAATACCAGTCTGGTCGTGCTGGATGTCTAACCTGGGTCCGTGATCCGGATCAGGGACAGTGTCTGATGGGTAGTTTAACTGGGGCGGTTGCCTCCTAAAGAGTAACGGAGGCGCCCAAAGGTTCCCTCAGCCTGGTTGGCAATCAGGTGTTGAGTGTAAGTGCACAAGGGAGCTTGACTGTGAGACCGACGGGTCGAGCAGGGACGAAAGTCGGGACTAGTGATCCGGCGGTGGCTTGTGGAAGCGCCGTCGCTCAACGGATAAAAGGTACCCCGGGGATAACAGGCTGATCTTCCCCAAGAGTCCATATCGACGGGATGGTTTGGCACCTCGATGTCGGCTCGTCGCATCCTGGGGCTGGAGTCGGTCCCAAGGGTTGGGCTGTTCGCCCATTAAAGCGGTACGCGAGCTGGGTTTAGAACGTCGTGAGACAGTTCGGTCCCTATCCGCTGCGCGCGCAGGAACATTGAGAAGGGCTGTCCCTAGTACGAGAGGACCGGGACGGACGAACCTCTGGTGTGCCAGTTGTTCTGCCAAGGGCATGGCTGGTTGGCTACGTTCGGGAGGGATAACCGCTGAAAGCATCTAAGCGGGAAGCCTGCTTCGAGATGAGTGTTCCCACCCCCTTGAGGGGTTAAGGCTCCCAGTAGACGACTGGGTTGATAGGCCGGATCTGGAAGGCGGGTAACCGCTGGAGGTGACCGGTACTAATAGGCCGAGGGCTTGTCCTCAGTTGCTCGCGTCCACTGTGTTAGTTCTGAGACAACGAACAGTTGTCGGCTAGAGCTTGAACCACACAACAGAAAAGTGTGCTTGTTCGCTCGAAACCATTAGGGTTTCGGTGGTCATAGCGTGAGGGAAACGCCCGGTTACATTTCGAACCCGGAAGCTAAGCCTTACAGCGCCGATGGTACTGCAGGGGGGACCCTGTGGGAGAGTAGGACGCCGCCGAACAATATTTGGAGGACCCCTGGTCCCAGCGTTCACGCTGGGACCAGGGGTCCTTTTGTTTTTCCAGAAACTCTCAGAAACACAGTCCGGAGCGCGCCGAGCAGCTGGCTGCGCGAGAATGACTTGCGGTACCGAAGACAGGAGTCACCGATGTCCACCAACTCTCCCGAGGACCGACCGGAGCGCGACGAGCGGCGACGGGACAGTGGTGACCGCGGCGACCGTGGCGGGTACCGCGGAGGCCCGAGCCGTAGCAACGATCGAGGAAACGACCGCGGCGGCAGCAGTGATCGCGGTGGCTATGCCCGTCGCGACGACAACCGCGGCGGCGCCCCTCGCCGCGACGACCGTGGCAGTGGCGGTGCCGGCAGCGGTGGCGGTGGCGATCGCGGTGGTTTCCGTGGGCGTGATGACCGTTCCGCCGGCCCGCGTCGCGATGACCGGCCCGCTGGTCCGCGCCGTGACGACCGTCCGTCCGGTCCCCGTCGTGATGACCGTGGTGGCGATCGCGGAGGACGTCCTGCAGGCGGAGGGTTCCGTCGGGACGACAACCGTGGTGAGCGGCCCGCGTTCCGGCGTGATGACCGCAGCGACAACCGTGGTGGCGAGCGTCGCGACGACAACCGAGGCGACCGCGGTGGTTTCCGACGCGATGACAGTCGGGGTGAGCGTCCGCCGTTCCGACGTGACGACAACCGCGGTGGCGGTGGCGGTTTCCGGCGTGACGACAATCGCGGTGAGCGGCCTCCGTTCCGGCGTGATGACCGCAGCGACAACCGTGGTGGCGAGCGTCCGCCCTTCCGGCGTGATGACGACCGCGGGGATCGCGGCAGTTACCCCCGTCGTGACGACCGGCGCGATGACCGCCGTAGCGACAGCCGTGGCAGTGACGATCGTGGTGGCTACCGTGGCCGTGACGACCGTTCCGCGGCTCCGCGTCGTGACGACCGGCCGTCGGGTCCGCGTCGTGATGACCGTGGTGGGGATCGTCCGGCCTTCCGTCGTGATGACAGCCGGGGTGAGCGGCCTCCGTTCCGGCGTGACGACCGCAGCGACAACCGAAGCGACAACCGGGGTGGCGAGCGTCCGCCCTTCCGCCGTGATGACCGTAGGGACGACCGCCGCGACGGTGACCGTCCCGCCTTCCGGCGTGACGACAACCGGGGTGACCGTGGCAGCTACCCCCGCCGTGACGACCGTTCCGCCGGCCCGCGTCGTGATGACCGTGGTGGGGATCGTCCGGCCTTCCGGCGCGATGACAACCGCGGTGAGCGGCCTCCGTTCCGGCGCGACGACCGCAGCGACAACCGTGGTGGCGAGCGTCCGCCCTTCCGGCGTGACGACGACCGCGGTGACCGCGGCAGCTACCCCCGTCGCGACGACCGTTCCGCCGGCCCGCGTCGCGATGACCGGCCCGCTGGTCCGCGTCGTGACGACCGTCCGTCCGGTCCCCGTCGTGATGACCGCGGCGGCGATCGCGGAGGGTTCCGTCGGGATGACAGCCGTGGTGAGCGACCGGCGTTCCGGCGTGACGACCGCCGCGACGACCGGCGTGACGACCGTCGGGGCGACGACCGGCGTGGTGGCGGCAGCCGGTTCCGTGACGAGCGGGAGCGTGACCGTGAGCCGATCAAGCGGCTGCCGATCCCCGAGGACGTCACGGGCGAGGAGATCGACAAGGACGTACGGCAGGAGCTGATGAGTCTGCCGAAGGGGCTCGCGGAGGACGTCTCCAAGAACCTGGTGATGGTCGCCAGGCTCATCGACGAGGACCCCGAGGCCGCCTACGCCTACTCGAAGATCGCCCTGCGTCTGGCGTCGCGCGTCGCCGCCGTACGTGAGGCGGCCGGGTTCGCCGCGTACGCGAACCAGAAGTACAGCGAGGCACTGGCCGAGTTCCGGGCCGCGCGGCGGATGACCGGCAGCGTGGACCTGTGGCCCGTGATGGCCGACTGTGAGCGTGGGCTCGGGCGGCCCGAGAAGGCGCTGGAGATGGCCGGCGCCGCCGAGGTGCACAAGCTCGACAAGGCCGGGCAGGTCGAGATGCGGCTCGTCGCGGCCGGCGCCCGGCGTGACATGGACCAGCTCGACGCGGCCATCGTCACGTTGCAGAGCCCCGAGCTGGCCTCGAACACCGTGCAGCCGTGGACCGCGCGACTGCGGTACGCCTACGCCGACGCCCTGCTGGCCGCCGGGCGTGAGGGCGAGGCGCGGGAGTGGTTCGCCAAGGCCGTGGAGTCCGACAAGGACGGCAGCACGGACGCGTCGGACCGGCTCGCCGAGATGGACGGGGTCGAGTTCGTCGACGCGTTCGTCGAGGACGAGGACGAGGACGACGACAGCGACACCGTGATCGACGCTGAGACCGAGGTCGATGACGAGGTCGAGTCTCAGGACGACGTCTCCGTAGTCGACGAGTTGGACGACGACGACGAGGACGAGGACGACGACATCGAGGACGAGGACGACGGCGAGATCGAAGCCGCGGCCGAGACCAAGGAAGACGTCGTCAAGGAAGATGTCCTTCTTGAAGAAGAAGACGACGACGACAAGAACTGACCTACGTCAGTGAAGTGACAAGGGCGGGACCCCAGCACCTGGGGTCCCGCCCTTTCGCGTCTCCGGTGTTGCTGGCCGCGTCTCAGACGTCCAGCGCGCGAAGCACCAGCCCCGACGCCGGTTTTGGGCCGAAGGACGTCGACTTGCGGGGCATCGTGACGCCTTGGCGGGCCAGGTCGCGTACGACCTCCTCGCGGACGGGGTGCATCAACACGGCCGTACCGCCGTCGCGTTCGGCCTTGTGGACCGTGGCGGCGGTGTCGTGGATGTAGGCGATGCGGGTCGGGTCGTCCTCAGGGATGAGCCAGACGTGGTCCAGGAGGGTGGCGTGCAGGACCGTCGCGTCCAGGGTGCGCCAGGCCGCGGGGCGGTCGGCCGGGATCGTACGGGCCAGGAGGTCCGGGTCCGGGTGGTTGACCAGGTGGAAGGCGCCGTCGCCGGCGAGGAGGAAGGCGTTGCCCGCGCAGGCCGCGTCGGCGAGGGCCTCCAGGGCTTCCGGGAGCGGGACTTCCAGGTGCTGTACGCGGAACAGGCCGTCCAGGGCCGCCAGTGCGTCGGCCACCGGGACGCCGTGCAGGAGGCGGTGGATCGCGCGGACGCGGAGCGGGTAGCGGGCCGTGTCGACGAGGAGAACCAGGCCGTAGTCCCAGGGGCTGGGGGAGGGATGCTCCGCGCGTAGACGTCGGTACGTCGCCCAGCGGTGGTGGCCGTCGGCGATCAGGGCCTGGTGGTGGGCGAGGTCCGTCTGGATGCGGGCCAGGTCGGTGGGGTCGGTGACCGACCAGAGGCGGTGGCTGTAGCCGTCCTCCGTGGTCGTCGACAGGAGTGCGGGGTCCTCGGCGATGCGCTCGACCACCGTGGTCGTGTCGGCCGGTGTGCCGTTGCCCCGGTAGGTCAGGAGCAGGGGTTCGAGGTTCGCGGACGTGGCGCGCATGAGGGCCGCGCGGTCGGCGACCACATGCGGCATGACGTCCTCGTGTGGCAGGACCACACCCTCCGACGGGTCCGACAGGCGCAGGGCGCCGATGATGCCGCGCTGCAGCAGGCCGTTGCCGTCGCGCTGTTCATAGACGTACAGACCGGGCTCGGGGTCGGTGGTGAGGACCCCCTCGGAGAGCCAGCGGTGCAGGGTGTCGGCGGCCTGTTCGTTGCGGGCACTGGGGGTGACGGCCTGCGGGAGGATCAGCCGGACGATGTTGTGCGGGTCGGCGTCCTGGAGGTGGTGCAGGCCGTCGGGGCGTACGACCACGTCGTACGGTGGGGACGTCACGGCGGCCAGGCTGCCGACCAGGTCGGGGTCGTAGCGAAGGCCTCGGAACGGGGTGAGTTCCAGGCCTCGGCGCTCCGTTGCTTCCGAGTGACCTGCGGTGTTCATCCCGGCATCGTACGTGTGTCAGTGGCATGCGGGATGATCGGGTGAAAGCGATCGAACGAGGAGCGATGTGGAATGAGCCAGAGCGTCAGGACGAGCCCCGACGGCAGTGCCCGGGCCCTGAGCGAGGCGTACGACACGGCGCTGCTCGATCTGGACGGGGTGGTGTACGCGGGGGGCAACGCGATCGCCCACGCGGTCGACTCGCTCGCCACCGCCCGTGCGGGCGGCATGCGGCTGGCCTACGTCACCAACAACGCGCTGCGGACGCCGAATGCCGTGGCCGAGCATCTCACCGAGCTGGGCATACCGACCGGTCCCGACGACGTCATCACCTCCGCGCAGGCCGTCGCCCGGCTGATCAGCGAGCAGGTGCCGGCGGGCTCCCGGGTGCTGGTGATCGGCGGGGAGGGGCTGCGGGTCGCGCTGCGCGAGCGCGGGCTTGAGCCCGTCGACTCGGCGGACGACGAGCCGGTCGCGGTCGTGCAGGGCTACGGCGGCCCCGACCTGGCCTGGGGGCGGTTCGCGGAGGCCTGTTACGCCATCGCGCGCGGGGTGCCGTGGTTCGCGTCCAACACCGACCTGACGATCCCGAGTGCGCGCGGCATCGCGCCGGGCAACGGCGCGGCGGTGGAGGTCGTACGGATAGCGACCGGGGCCGAGCCGCAGGTGGCGGGCAAGCCGTTGCCGCCCATGCACAAGGAGACGATCCTGCGGACGGGCGCCGAGCGGCCGTTGGTCGTGGGGGACCGGCTGGACACGGACATCGAGGGGGCGTTCAACGGGGATGTCGATTCGCTGCTCGTCCTGACCGGTGTGACCGACGGCGCACAGCTCCTCGCCGCGCCGCCGCAGCACCGGCCGACGTACGTCGACGCCGATCTGCGGGGCATGCTCACCGGGCAGCCCGAGGTCACCGGGGCGGGAGACGGCTTCCGGTGCGGTGGCTGGACGGCGACGGCGGGCCGTGACCGGCTGGAACTCGACGGTGAGGGTGAGCCTTTGGACGGGCTCCGGGCGCTCTGCGCGGCGGCCTGGACAGCGGCGGGGGACGGTTCCTGCGCGCTGGACGGGGAGAAGGCGCTGGCGCGACTGGGGTTGTGACACGGGGGCGGCGGGGCTCGGCATCCAGGGCTCTGAACGGCGGGGAGGCGGGACTCGGCCCCCAGGTCGCATGCGAGGGTAGGCTAACCTAACCTCGTGTTGGTCGACAGTCCCCCAGAACAGCGCGCGGAGACCGCCCCCGCGCCCCCAACCCGCCGGGCGATACGTGTCCTTGGGCTCTTCGCCTCCGTGGCGCTCCTGGTCCTCGTGGCCCTGGCGAGCATCGCGATCGGCGCGAAATCTCTGCCGTTGGGGGATGTGTGGCACGGCCTGTTCCATGACTCGGGGACGTACGCGGACGTCGTGGTCGGCGACCGGATCTCCCGTACGGTCCTCGGGCTGCTCGCCGGTGCCGCGCTCGGCCTGTCCGGCGCGGTTCTCCAAGCGCTCACCCGCAACCCCCTCGCCGACCCCGGCCTGCTCGGCATCAACGCCGGCGCCTCGGCCGCGGTCGTCACCGCGATCACCTACTTCGGCGTCACCTCGCTGAGCGGCTACGTCTGGTTCGCCTTCGCGGGCGCGGCCGCGGTCGGCGCGCTGGTCTGGTTCCTCGGCGGCAGCCGCGGCGCCACCCCGGTCCGCCTCGCGCTCGCCGGCACCGCGATCAGCGCCGCGCTCTACGGCTATCTCCAGGCCGTCATGATCATGGACGACGCGGCGCTGTCCAAGATGCGCTTCTGGACGGTCGGTTCACTGGCCTCGGCCAGCGGCTCGACGATCACCCAGGTCGCGCCGTTCTTCGCGGTCGGCACGGTGATCTCGCTGCTGCTCGCCCGGCCGCTCAACGCGGTCGCGATGGGCGACGACACCGCCCGCGCCCTCGGCGCCAACCTCAACCGCACCCGGGCGCTCGCCATGCTCTCCGCGACCGTGCTGTGCGGCGCGGCCACCGCAGCCTGCGGTCCGATCGTCTTCGTCGGCCTGATGGTGCCGCACGTGGTGCGCTCGTTCACCGGGCCCGACCTGCGCTGGATCCTGCCGTACGCCACCATCCTGTCGCCCGTGCTGCTGCTCGGCGCGGATGTCCTGGGCCGGCTGATCGCGCGACCCGCGGAACTCCAGGTCGGCATCGTCACCGCGGTCATCGGCGGGCCCGTCTTCATCTATCTCGTGCGGCGCCGAAGGACGACTCAGCTGTGAATCCCTCTTCAACGACGGCGCAGGACGGCCCAGTTGCGAAGGCTGCCCCGACTCGGGCGCTCCGTACGCGAGCCGTACGGACCGGCACCCTCTCCCTCCGCTTCGACCTCCGCGCCTTCACGGTCGTCGTCCTTCTCCTGGTCTGCGCGCTCGCCGCGAGTGTGGCGCTGATCGGTACCGGGGACTTCCCGATCTCCGCCGGGGACGTGCTCAAGACGCTGTTCGGGGGCGGTGATCCGGGTCAGGAGTTCATCGTCAACGAGCTGCGGCTGCCACGTGTCCTCGTCGGGCTTCTGGTGGGTGCCTCGCTCGGGCTGGGCGGTGCGCTGTTCCAGTCCATCTCCCGTAATCCGCTGGGGAGTCCGGACGTGCTCGGCCTCTCGCAGGGGTCGACGGCCGGGGCGCTCGTCGTCATCGTGCTGTTCTCCGGCAGCGCGACCGCCGTCACCCTCGGGGCGCTCGTCGGCGGTCTGGTCACCGGGGTCGCGATCTATCTGCTCGCCTGGAAGCAGGGGGTGCACGGGTACCGGCTCGTCCTGGTCGGCATCGGCGTCTCCGCCGTAGTCACCGCGGTCAACGGCTATCTGCTCACCAAGGCCGACCTCGTCGACGTGGCCCGCGCGGTCGTGTGGATGACCGGCTCCCTCAACGGCCGTGACTGGACGCAGGTTTGGCCGCTCCTCGCGCTCTGCGCCGTGCTGCTGCCGCTCGTCCTCGCCAACGCGCGCGGGCTGCGGATGATGGAGATGGGCGACGACGTGTCGTACGCCCTCGGGGTGCGCGTCGAGCGCGTACGGCTGCTGCTGATGGTGGCCGCCGTGCTGCTCACCGCGGCCGCGACCGCCGCCGCCGGACCGGTCGGCTTCGTGGCGCTTACGGCACCGCAGCTCGCCCGGCGCCTGACCCGCTCGCCGGGTCCGAACCTGGTGCCCTCGCTGTGCATGGGCGCCACCCTGCTGGTCACCGCCGACTGGGCCTCCCAACGGGCGTTCGGGGCCGACCAGTTGCCCGTGGGCGTGGTCACCGGCGTCCTCGGCGGGGTCTACCTGCTGTGGCTGCTGGTCACCGAGCGCAAGGCGGGCCGGATATGAGCGACCAGAGCGACCCGAGAAACCAGAACAACCGGAGCGGCCTCAGCAGCGGGCTGAACAACCGAAGGAGCACCGTGAACCGCCTGTCCGCCGAGAACGTGACCCTCGCCTACGACCAGCGCGTCATCGCACGCGAGTTGTCGGTGGAGATACCCGACAACTCCTTCACGGTGATCGTCGGCCCGAACGCGTGCGGCAAGTCCACGCTGCTGCGCGCCCTGTCGCGGATGCTGAAGCCGAACGAGGGCCGCGTGTTGCTCGACGGGCAGGTCATCCAGTCGATGCCGGCGAAGAAGGTCGCACGCACCCTGGGTCTGCTCCCGCAGTCGTCCATCGCGCCCGACGGGATCACCGTCGGCGACCTCGTGGGCCGCGGCCGGTACCCGCACCAGGGCATCCTGCGCCAGTGGTCAACGGAGGACGAGCGGGTCGTACAGGAGTCGATGGCGCAGACCGGAGTCGGCGAGCTCGCCGATCGCTATGTCGACGAACTGTCCGGCGGGCAGCGGCAGCGCGTGTGGATCGCGATGGCGCTCGCCCAGCAAACGCCCCTGCTGCTGCTCGACGAGCCGACCACCTACCTGGACATCCAGCACCAGATCGACGTCCTCGACCTGTGCGCCGAGCTGCACGAGGAGCAGGGCCGCACACTGGTCGCGGTGCTGCACGACCTCAACCACGCCGCCCGGTACGCCACCCACCTCATCGCGCTGCGGGAGGGCGCGGTCATCGCGGAGGGCGCCCCGGGCGACATCGTCACGGCCGAGCTGGTCGAGGAGGTCTTCGGGCTGCGCTGCCAGGTCATCGACGACCCGGAGACGGGGACGCCGCTGGTGGTGCCGGCCGCGCGCAAGGCACGCGCGCGTGCGGGAGCCACGGCGGGGGCAGGCGCCGCAGCGGTGGCTACAGAAGCTTCCTGAGGCGGAACAGGTCGAACACGTTGGCCTCCAGCTTCACCCGGCCCGAGCCCCAGGCCTTCGCGAAGTTCAGGCCGCCGTTGACCATGGCGACCAGGTCGTCGCCGGCCATGGTCAGCCTGATCTGGGCCTTCTCCGCCGGAAGGCCCTGCACGGTCTCGTCCACCACGATGCGGCCGCCGGTGAGCCGGCCGACGAAGGTGATGTCGAGGTCGGTGATCCGGCAGCTGACCGAGCGGTCCATGGCCGCGGCGGCGCGGACATTCCCATCGGCCTTCTGCATGTTGTCCGAGAGCTTTTCGAGTGCGACGCGGCACTCTTCGATCGTTGCCATCGTGATCGACGGTACCCCAGGCCTTCGGGGTAGCGTCTGGGCATGAGCGACTCATTGCCCGAGGCCGAGGTCGGGGCCGTAGCGGAGGGTGTTCCGGAGGCCGTTCCGGAGGCGGAGCCCGCGTACGACCCCGCCGCCCCCGCGCCCTTGAACGTGGACCGCACGCCGAGCGGCAACGCCGACGTCGACGGCCAGCTCGGGCGGCTGGCCGACACCGACCACCTCGCCACGGACGGGCATGTCGAGGTGTACGAGGATGTACACCGGGGGCTGCGCGACGCGCTCACCGCGCTCGACGCCCGCCCGGGACCTCCGGCGCCCCCATCGACGTACGGAAATAGGAGCTGAACCGAACGTGGCAGGAGTGGCACGCCGACGTCTCGACGCCGAGCTGGTCCGACGGAAGCTCGCGCGCTCGCGGGAGCACGCGAGCCAGTTGATCGCCGCCGGCCGGGTCACCGTGGGCAAGGCCGTCGCGACCAAGCCCGCCACCCAGGTGGAGACCGCGGCCGCCATCGTGGTCGTCCAGGACGACGGAGACCCCGACTACGTCTCGCGGGGCGGCCACAAGCTCGCGGGCGCGCTGGAGGTCTTCGTACCGCGGGGGCTCGTGGTCGAGGGACGGCGGGCGCTGGACGCCGGCGCGTCCACCGGAGGCTTCACCGATGTGCTGCTGCGCGCGGGTGCCACGCAGGTCGTGGCGGTCGACGTCGGGTACGGACAACTCGCGTGGTCTCTTCAGAGCGATGAACGCGTCACCGTCAAGGACCGTACGAACGTACGCGAGTTGACGCTTGAAGCGATCGATGGGGAGCCTGTGGATCTAGTCGTGGGGGATCTGTCCTTCATCCCGCTCGGGCTGGTGCTGCCCGCCCTGGCGCGGTGCACGAAGCCGGACGCGGACCTGGTGATGATGGTCAAGCCGCAGTTCGAGGTGGGGAAGGAACGGCTGGGGAGCGGCGGTGTCGTACGCAGCCCCGAACTCCGGGCCGAAGCCGTACGCGGTGTCGCCCGGCGGGCCGCGGCACTGGGGCTCGGGGTGGAGGGCGTCACCGCCAGCCCGCTGCCCGGGCCCTCCGGGAATGTCGAGTACTTTCTGTGGCTGCGGGCCGGCGCACCCGAACTGGACCCGGCCGATGTTGACCGTGCAGTGGCGGAGGGGCCGCGTTGACACAGAACCGAGCTCGTACTGTTTTCCTGCTCGCGCACACGGGTCGCCCTGCGGCGATCCGGAGTGCCGAACTGGTCGTGAAGGGGCTGCTCCAGTCCGGTATCGGAGTGCGCGTCCTGGAGTACGAGGCACGCGACCTGCCGCTCCCGGACGAGGTGGAGACGGTCACGGAGGCTACCCCGCAGTGCCTTGAGGGCTGCGAGCTGCTCATCGTCCTCGGCGGGGACGGCACACTGCTGCGCGGCGCGGAGTTCGCGCGGGCGTCCGGGGTGCCGATGCTCGGCGTCAACCTCGGCAGCGTGGGGTTCCTCGCGGAGGCGGAGCGGGACGATCTCGACAAGGTCGTGGACCGGGTGGTCACGCGCGCGTACGAGGTCGAGGAGCGGATGACCGTCGATGTCGTCGTGCACAAGAACGGCAACATCGTGCACACGGACTGGGCGTTGAACGAGGCGGCGGTGCAGAAGGCCGGCGCGGAGAAGCTGCTCGAAGTCGTGCTGGAGATCGACGGGCGGCCGGTCACGGGGTTCGGGTGCGACGGGATCGTTTGTGCGACTCCTACGGGGTCTACGGCGTATGCGTTCTCGGCTGGTGGGCCTGTGGTGTGGCCCGAGGTCGAGGCGTTGCTGATGGTGCCTATCAGTGCGCATGCGTTGTTCGCCAAGCCGTTGGTTACCTCGCCGGATTCTGTGCTTGCCGTTGAGGTGTTGCCGCACATCCCCCCGGGGGTTTTGTGGTGTGACGGGCGGCGAACCGTTGAACTGCCTGCCGGGGCTCGGGTCGAGGTGCGGCGGGGGGCTGTTCCTGTGCGGCTGGCTCGGCTGCATCATGCGTCGTTCACCGATCGGCTTGTTGCCAAGTTCGCTCTGCCGGTTTCGGGGTGGCGGGGGGCTCCTCACTAGTGCGGGTGCGTGGGGGCGACCAGCCCCCACGCCCCTGAAAACAGGTGGGGACACTCCCCCGGGTGACAGGGCGCCTCGCGCTTCTCCCTCCCTACCTCGTAAGGTCTTCACCGTGCTGGAAGAGATGCGGATACGGTCGCTCGGAGTCATCGACGATGCTGTCGTCGAACTGTCGCCGGGGTTCACCGCTGTCACGGGTGAGACCGGTGCGGGCAAGACCATGGTCGTCACCAGCCTCGGGCTGTTGCTCGGGGGGCGGGCGGACCCGGCGCTGGTGCGGATCGGGGCCAAGAACGCGGTCGTGGAGGGGCGGATCTCCGTGCCTCCCGGCGGCTCCGCCGTACTGCGCGCCGAGGAGGCCGGTGCCGAGCTGGAGGACGGGACGCTGCTCATCAGCCGTACCGTTTCCGCCGAAGGGCGCTCCCGGGCGCACCTGGGCGGGCGGTCCGTGCCGGTGGGGGTGCTCGCGGAACTGGCCGACGAGCTGGTTGCCGTGCACGGGCAGACCGATCAACAGGGGCTGCTGAAGCAGTCCCGGCAGCGGCAGGCGCTCGACCGGTACGCCGGGGGCGCCGTCACCGGGCCGCTCACCAAGTACGCGGAGGCGTATCGGCGGCTGCGCGCCGTCGCCGTCGAGCTGGACGAGATCTCCACGCGCGCGCGTGAACGGGCCCAGGAAGCCGACATGTTGCGCTACGGCCTCGACGAGATCGCCGGTGTGGAGCCGCGCCCCGGGGAGGACGTCGAACTCGCCGCCGAGGCCGAACGGCTCGGCCACGCCGAGGCGTTGGCGTCCGCCGCCACGGCCGCTCATGCCGCGCTCGCCGGCAACCCCGAGGACCCCGAGGGCATCGACGCGGCGACCCTCGTCGCGGGTGCGCAGCGCGCCCTGGAGGCCGTACGGTCGCACGACTCCGAACTGGCCTCGCTCACCGACCGGATCGGTGAGATCGGCATCCTTCTGGGCGATGTGGCGGGGGAGTTGGCGGGTTACGCCGACGACTTGGACGCCGACCCGCTGCGGCTGGCGGCCGTTGAGGAGCGCCGGGCCGCCCTCAACGCGCTCACGCGGAAGTACGGCGCGGACATCGCCGCCGTGCTCGCGTACGCCGAGCAGGGTGCCTCGCGGCTGACCGAACTCGACGGCGACGACGAGCGCATCGACGAGCTGACCGCCGAGCGGGACGCCCTGCGCGGTGAACTGGGCGGCCTCGCGCAGGCGTTGACCGACGCGCGTACGGAGGCCGCCGAGCGGTTCGCCGCGGCGGTGACCGCGGAGTTGGCTTCCCTCGCGATGCCGCACGCGCGTGTGTCGTTCGAGATCCGCCAGACCGAGGACCCGGAGGGCGTCGAGGTCGGCGGCCGTGCGGTCGCCTACGGCCCCTCGGG
The DNA here is from genome assembly GCF_045162645.1 of Streptomyces sp. NBC_00988. Lineage (NCBI taxonomy): Bacteria > Bacillati > Actinomycetota > Actinomycetes > Kitasatosporales > Streptomycetaceae > Streptomyces > Streptomyces sp. NBC_00988. The sequence goes on along the minus strand of NZ_CP108730.1, from coordinate 3,481,922 downwards.
CGTCGACGAGGTCGAGTTGCTCCTCGCCCCGCACCCGGGCGCTCCGCCGCGGCCCATCGCCAAGGGCGCGTCCGGCGGTGAACTCTCGCGCGTGATGCTCGCCGTGGAGGTCGTGTTCGCCGGGACCGACCCCGTCCCGACCTACCTCTTCGACGAGGTCGACGCGGGTGTCGGCGGCAAGGCGGCGGTCGAGATCGGGCGGCGCCTCGCCAAGCTCGCGAAGACCGCGCAGGTCGTCGTCGTCACGCACCTGCCTCAGGTGGCGGCCTTCGCCGACCGGCAGCTGCTGGTGGAGAAGACCAACGACGGTTCCGTCACCCGCTCCGGCGTGAAGGTCCTCGAAGGCGAGGACCGCGTACGGGAGTTGTCCCGGATGCTGGCCGGCCAGGAGGACTCGGAGACGGCGCGGGCGCATGCGGAGGAGTTGCTGGCGACGGCACGGGCGGACGGCTGACGGGCCGTTCCACGGAGGTGCCGGACCCGCTCCGGTATGGGGGTCCTTGAAGGCCAGGAACGTGTAGGGGAGTTGTCCCGGGTTGCTGGTCGGCTACGAGGATTCGGAGAGGGCCCGGGCGCTCGCGGAGGAGTTGCTGGCGACGGCGCGCGCGTCCGCCCGGCGGCCGGGTTCGCGGTTCTCGCGGCGGGTGGGTGTGGTGGGTACGACGATGCCGTTGGTGCGGGCGATCCCCGGCGCGGTTTCCGGGCGCGTCTCTCGGCCCTCCGGGACGGTGAAGTCACCAGCGGGGCAGTCAAGTTGTTCGGGATCTCCGCTGCCGGGCTCGTCGCCGGGGCGCTGCTCAGCGAGCGGCCTCTCGACAAGGTGCTCGCGGGGGTCGTGATCACCGGTGCGGCTCACTTCGTCAACCTCGTGGACGTACGGCCCGGTCGTGCCGCCGGTGTCGTATTCCCGGACGACCTCGGTGAGCGGACGATGCTCGGCGACGCGGGGGCACACGCCCTGGGCGCGGTGCTCGGGGCGGCCGTCGTCGCCGGCAACGGGCGGGCGGGCGGGGCTGGTGGCGCACGCCGCCGCGGTGGTGGCCGCGGCGGTCCACGGAGACCGGGTGAGCGCACTGGCGCTGGCGCTGTGAGTGGGGCGGTGAGGTGAGGTGTGGGGGAGTGCGTGGCGGGCTTGCGCGGTTTTGAGCGTGCCCTCCCGGACACGGCCGCTCCGTCCTCGATGTGCCTGAGTGGCTGCGGCCCCTCCGGTCTGAGCGAGACACCCCGGACCGGAGCGAGCCCCCTGCCCGCCCGAGCCTCAGCCCCGGCCTCAGCCCGACCTCATCGATCCCGCCCCGCCCCGCCCACCACAGAACCCCCTGCCGCCTCACTCGTACGGGTGATCCCCGCGCCCCTGTTGCCCTTCCGCACAGCCCCCACACCTTCCTGCGTTGTCGGAACACCCGTACGTGCTGGCATCCTTGAGACGGAACGCGTAGGAAGCGTGCGGTACACCCCCTCCGCCCGATCCTTCTGTACTTTCTTCGTGACCGCCCGTCGCCGAACCAGGAGCCCCGGCCACGTGACCCCCGTGAGCAGCCACTCACCGCACGGCCAGTCGCCGCTGCGCACCGTGCAGGTGCTCGGCGGAGGCAATGCCGCCAGTAGCGCGCATGTGCGCTCCCTGGCCTCCGGGCTCGTCGCACGGGGCGTGCGGGTCACGGTGTGCGCCCCCGTCGAGGCCGATCACACCTACGACTTCACGGGCGTCGGTGCCGAACACGTGCACGTGCCGCGCAGCAGCGACCCGTCGTCCGTCGCGGCGCTGCGGGCGGCCTGTGCGGACGCCGACCTGGTCCACGCGCACGGCCTGCACGCCTCCTTCCGCGCCGTCCTCGCCCTCAGCGGCCGCCGCACCCCGCTCGTCGTGACGTGGCACAACCGCGCCCATGCCGAAGGAGCGCGGGCGCACTTGCTGCGGCTGCTGGAGCGGCGGGTCGTGAAGGCCGCCGTGGTCGTCCTCGGGACCACGTCCGATCTGGTCGACCGGGCCCGGCGGACCGGCGCCCGGGACGCCCGCCTCGCCGCCGTCGCGCTGCCCGGGCCGCGCCGGGCCGCCGTGGACCATGACGATCCCGATCGGCTGAGCCCCAAGCTCCGGGCCGAACTCGGCGCCACCGACCGCCCGTTGCTCATCGCCGTCGGCTCCCTCGACCGGCAGCGGGGCTACGACACGCTCCTGGACGCCTCGCGCGGCTGGTGCCGCCTCGATCCGACGCCGTTGCTCGTGATCGCGGGGGAGGGGCCGCTGCGGGGCGAGTTGCAGCGCCGGATCGAGAGCGAGGAGCTGCCGGTGCGGCTCATCGGGCGGCGGGACGATGTGAGCGAACTGCTCTCCGCCGCCGATCTCGCACTCCTGCCCAGCAGTTGGGAGTCCCGCTCGGTGATCGCCCAGGAGGCCCTGCACGCCCGCGTGCCGCTCGTCGCGACCGCCGTCGGAGGCATCCCCGAACTCGTCGGTGACGCCGCCGAACTCGTGCCCTACGGCGACGCGAAGGCCCTCGCCGACGCCGTCACCGGACTGCTGCGCGACCCCGAACGCCGGGAACTGCTCCGGGAGAAGGGCGCCCGACAGGCGGCCACTTGGCCCACCGAGGACGAGACCGTCGCCCAAGTGCTGAGCGTCTACGACGAGTTGACCCAGCCCCTGCCGCTGACCTGAGACGGACTGACGAACTCACGGGCTCACGGGCTCACGGGCTCACGGCACGAGTCTGCGGGCCCTCAGTGCCAAGCTCAACGCCAGTACCGTCTGCGGGTCTTCGAGGTCCGTGCCGAGCAACTCCCCGATCCGGGCCAGCCGGTTGTAGAGGGTCTGCCGGTTGAGGTGCAGCTCGCGGGCCGTCTCCGCCTTGCGGCCCGCGTGCGCCAAGTACGTCTCCAGGGTGGGCAGTAGCGGCGGCTTGGAGCGGTTGTCGTGGTCGCGGAGCGGGCCGATCGCCCGGTCCACGAAGGCCGCGAGGTCCGGGTGGTCGCGCAGTCGCCACAGCAGCAGCTCGATGTCCAGGCGCCGGGCGTCGTACCAGGGTTGGTCGGTCAGGCCCTGCGCCGCCGTCGCCGTCTCGGCCGCGTGCCGTAGACCCGCCGACGCGGCCGCCCAGCCGCCGGCCACGCCGACGACCACGATCGGCGGCTGTGCACCCGGGCGTTGCATCCCGGCGCGCTCAACTCCCGCGCGCAGCGCGGCGGCTACCCGGTCCGCGACCGCCGACCGTTCCGACTCCGAGCGCAGGCCGAGGAGCAGCGGGACGCGGCCCTCCACCGGTCGTACGCCCAGCAGGACCGGGACGCCCACCGAGGCCAGTTCCTCGGCGACCGCGCGGGCCAGGACCGCCCAGCCGCCGCCGGGCGCGGCCAGCGCGTCGCCCAGCCGCATCACCACGGGCAGCAGCGGGCTGGTGCCGGGCTTGAAGCCCAGCACGCGGGCCTGTGCCGGGGCGTCCTCGGCGGCGATGCGGCCCTCGGCGAGGTCGGTGAGGAAGTCGCCGCGTCCGCGGGCCGCCAGCTCCTCCTCCTGGCGGGCCTGCATCAGGACCACGGCGAGGATGTCGGCGGCCCGTTCGGCGGCGATGCGGTGCACGGGGGCGAGCGGCGCCCGTACCGGAAGCAGGACGATCCGTGCCCGCACCGAACCCGTACCGGGACCGCCCCCGGGTACGTCCACCACCACCGAACCGGCGGGCGGTGAGGCGTCCTTGTGCTGGCCGCGCAGCCCCTCCCACACCTGGAGCGGGTCGGCGCCCTCGGGGCCCGACCCCGCCGCGTAGAGGAGTTGGCCGTCCGGGGTCTCCAGGAACACCGGGTTGCCGCTGAAGTCGGCCAGGATGCCCAGGACTTGGGGGATTCCGCCGCCGCCGAGCAGGGCCTCCGTGCAGCGGCGGTGGACCTCCTCGGCCTGCTGGAGCAGCGCGTAGTGGCCGTTGACGATCTCGGTGTGGATCTCCTCGGTGACCGCGACGAACGGCACCTCGCGGTGCAGCTGGACGAGGGGGAGGCCGGTCGACCGGGCCGTCTCGACCAGGGTGGCGGGGAGACGGTCGAAGCGCGGGCCGAGCTCGACGACCAGGGCCGCGATGCCGCGCTCGGCGAGGGTGCGGACGAACGCGCGTTGCTCCGCCGGGCGCGTGCCGAGGCCGTAGCCCGTGGTCAGGAGGAGTTCGCCGCCCTTGAGGAGGGAGGCGATGTTCGGGACCTCGCCCGCGTGCACCCAGCGCACGGTCCGCTGGAGCCGGTCGGCGCCCGCCAGGATCTCCGGCAGCCCGCTGCGCAGCCCGGGCAGCTCCAGCGCCCGCTGAACGGTGATGCCGGCGCCCTGGCTGTCGAATGTGCTGTCCGTACGGCTGTCCATGCAGCGGACGGTACCTGCGGAAACGCCCCGGGCACATCTCGGGCCCGGGGCGTGTGCTCGGCGGCGGTGTCCAGTTCCTTGCCGCGGCGCTGTGTCAGCTCTGTGCGGTGTCGTCGTCCGGCTGGCCGGCGCCCTCGGCCGCGCGGGCCTTCTCGCGCATCTTGCGCACCAGCTCCGCCTTCTGGTCGGCCGCGCTCTGGCGGTCGAGGTTGCGGTGCGGACCGTGGTTCTGCCGTTCGGCGCGGGACTGCTTCTTGCGCTGGCCGCCGCCCATGCCCACGGGGTTGTTGATGTTCTTGCTCACGGTCACGGGTTCTCCCGGTAGTGATGTGGAGTGATCTACGGATTCATCGGAAGAACACGACAAGGACGTTACCCGGTTCCGTCGGCCCCGCCCACCAACCCGTTCGCCGCCGCGGGCGTTGTGTCCGGCCAGCCGCCCCGCTCGGACAGGTGGAGAACGAGGGCGGCGATGTTCCAGGCATCGTCCTCGCCGCGGTGGTGACGGCCTTCGAGCCGCAGCCCGGCGATCTCCAGGGCCTGCGCCATGCCGGGGCGTTTGCGCAGGCCGTGCGCCTCGGTGAAGGCCGCCTTGGCGTTGGTGTGGTGCCGGCCGAAGGGGTAGGGCGTCCGGGTGCTCTGGCACTGCCGGGTGAACTGGTTGCGGTCGTAGTCGCCCCAACTGGCCCACGGGCGGGACCCGGCGTGGTGTTCGGCCGCCAGCAGCCGGCACGCCTCGGCGAAGCCGACCCCTCCGTCCACCTCGTGCTGCGTGAGGCCGGTCAGCTCCGTGCAGAACTCGCTGACCGTGGACCGGGCAGGACGCACCAGAATCCGATGCCGGGCGAGGCGCTCCGCGGTGGCCAGGTCGACGACGGTCAGCCCGATCTCGATGATCTCGCTGACCGCGCCCGGCGGTTGGCCGCGGTCCCAGCAGGTGGCTTCGACGTCCACGACGTTCAGGAGCCGCCCGGCCCCGGTGCTGTCCATGCTGTCCATGGCGGGAAGGGTAGGGACGAGCGGCGGCCGGGGCACCTGGATTTTCCCGCTGCGGTACGGATACGGCGGTGCCGCTGTCCCCGGGCACCTCTCGGGCCCGGGGCGCGCGCTCAGCGGATCTCAGCCGCCGTAGGCCCCCGAAGCCGTCAGGCGCAGGGCCGTGTCGATCAGGGGGACGTGGCTGAAGGCCTGCGGGAAGTTGCCGACCTGGCGTTGCAGGCGCGGGTCCCACTCCTCGGCGAGGAGGCCCAGGTCGTTGCGGAGCGACAGGAGCTTCTCGAAGAGCTTGCGGGCCTCGTCCACGCGGCCGATCATCGCGAGGTCGTCCGCCATCCAGAACGAGCAGGCCAGGAACGCGCCCTCGTCGCCGGGGAGGCCGTCGACGCCCTCGTCCGTGCCCGAGGTCGGGTAGCGCAGGATGAAGCCGTCCGGGGTGGACAGCTCGCGCTGGATCGCCTCGATCGTGCCGATCACGCGCTTGTCGTCCGGGGGCAGGAAGCCCATCTGCGGGATGAGCAGCAGCGAGGCGTCCAGCTCCTTCGAGCCGTACGACTGTGTGAAGGTGTTGCGCTCCTTGTCGTAGCCGCGCTCGCACACGTCCCGGTGGATGTCGTCGCGCAGTTCGCGCCACTTCTCCAGCGGGCCGTCCGCGTCGCCCGACTCGATCAGCTTGATCGTGCGGTCGACCGCGACCCAGGCCATCACCTTCGAGTGCACGAAGTGGCGGCGCGGGCCGCGCACCTCCCAGATGCCCTCGTCCGGCTCGTCCCAGTGCTTCTCCAGGTAGCGGATCAGCTTCAGCTGGAGGAGGGAGGCGTAGTCGTTGCGGGCCAGGCCCGTCATGTGGGCCAGGTGCAGGGCCTCGGTGACCTCGCCGTAGACGTCCAGCTGGAGCTGGTGCGCGGCGCCGTTGCCGACCCGGACCGGGCCCGAGTTCTCGTAGCCGGGCAGCCAGTCCAGCTCCGCCTCGCCGAGCTCGCGCTCGCCGGCGATGCCGTACATGATCTGCAGGTTCTCCGGGTCGCCGGCGACGGCCCGCAGGAGCCACTCGCGCCAGGCGCGGGCCTCCTCGCGGTAGCCGGTGCGCAGGAGCGAGGAGAGGGTGATGGCCGCGTCGCGGAGCCAGGTGTAGCGGTAGTCCCAGTTGCGGACACCGCCGATCTCCTCCGGGAGGGAGGTGGTGGGCGCGGCGACGATGCCGCCCGTCGGGGCGTAGGTCAGCGCCTTCAGGGTGATCAGGGAGCGGACCACGGCCTCGCGGTACGGGCCGTGGTACGTGCACTGGTCGACCCAGTCGCGCCAGAAGTCCTCCGTGGCCTCCAGCGACTGCTCCGGCTCGGGGAGCGGCGGGGGCTGCTTGTGCGAGGGCTCCCACGAGATGGTGAACGCGATGCGGTCACCCGGCGCGACGGTGAAGTCGGCGTACGTCGTGAGCTGCTTGCCGTAGGTCTCCGCGGATGTGTCGAACCACACGGAGTCGGGGCCCGCGACGGCCACCGTGCGGCCCTCGTGCTTGTGCACCCAGGGGACGACCCGGCCGTAGGAGAAACGCATCCGGAGGGCCGAGCGCATCGGGACGCGGCCGGAGATGCCCTCCACGATGCGGATCAGCTGGGGGGCGCCGTCGCGAGGGGGCATGAAATCGGTCACGCGGACCGTGCCTCGCGGGGTGTCCCACTCGGACTCCAGGATCAGCGAGTCGCCGCGGTAGCCGCGCCGGGCAGCCATGGGCGGCGGCGCGTCGGCGGCATGGGCCGGGCCCAGCCGCCAGAAGCCGTGTTCCTCGGTGCCGAGCAGACCGGCGAAGATGGCATGGGAGTCGAATCGGGGCAGGCAGAGCCAGTCCACCGTGCCGTCCCGGCAGACCAGGGCAGCGGTCTGCATGTCTCCGATGAGTGCGTAATCTTCGATGCGCCCGGCCACGTGCAACTCCAGTCGAACGGCCACGTCGCCCCATGGAAAAGGGGCGGTCGCTGTGTGCGGTCAAGGGATCGTTTGTAGTGCGTCGTTGAGGCATGAAGCAAATGAAGGTCGTTGCCCAACGAACTGACGAGCTCTCGTTGTTCCGGGTAATACGGGCGGGGGTGGTGCCGTGTTCCGGACCGGCTCGGCAGCGAGTGTCCGAGCAGGATACGACGCACGTAGATGATCTGTGTGCCGCTCTCGCCAACGGACCTGGGCCGAACGGGTGAGCACCCGGTGAGAAGCAGGTAACCAGGGCGCGTCTGTGTCGACGGGAGGCGTGTTCATGTCGATGCGGGCCGCGTCCGTGTCGAGGCGGGCGCGGAGCGTGGCCGGAAGCCATCTCCTCCGGGCGCTGATACCCTGGTAGCCCGTGGACCGGTGGGCAAGAAACCCCCGAACCGCAGCGACGGCGCCTCCAGAAAAACCCGGGTTCTCCGGGCGGGCAGCCGCACCGCACCCCAGACCGCGACCACGGGAGCCCCCTCTTGGCCATGCCGCCCGCTGCTTTCCGAAACAGCAACACCACGACGACCAAGCACATCTTCGTCACCGGGGGTGTCGCCTCCTCACTCGGCAAGGGCCTCACCGCCTCCAGCCTCGGCATGCTCCTCAAGGCGCGGGGCCTGCGCGTCGTGATGCAGAAGCTCGACCCGTACCTGAACGTCGACCCCGGCACGATGAACCCCTTCCAGCACGGTGAGGTGTTCGTCACCAACGACGGCGCCGAGACCGACCTCGACATCGGCCACTACGAGCGTTTCCTGGACCGCGACCTGGACGGCAGCGCCAACGTCACCACCGGCCAGGTCTACTCGACGGTGATCGCCAAGGAGCGGCGCGGCGAGTACCTGGGCGACACCGTGCAGGTCATCCCGCACATCACCAACGAGATCAAGCACCGCATCCGGCGCATGGCGACCGACGAGGTCGACGTCGTCATCACCGAGGTCGGCGGCACGGTCGGCGACATCGAGTCGCTGCCCTTCCTGGAGACGGTCCGCCAGGTCCGCCACGAGGTCGGCCGGGACAACGTGTTCGTCGTCCACATCTCGCTCCTGCCGTACATCGGCCCCTCGGGCGAGCTGAAGACCAAGCCGACCCAGCACTCGGTCGCGGCCCTGCGCAACATCGGCATCCAGCCCGACGCCATCGTGCTGCGCTCCGACCGCGAGGTGCCGACCGCGATCAAGCGCAAGATCTCGCTGATGTGCGACGTCGACGAGGCCGCCGTGGTGGCCTGCCCCGACGCCCGCTCGATCTACGACATCCCGAAGACCCTGCACAGCGAGGGCCTGGACGCCTATGTCGTCCGCAAGCTGGACCTGCCGTTCCGTGATGTGGACTGGCGGACCTGGGACGACCTGCTCGACCGGGTCCACAACCCGCTGCACGAGATCAACCTCGCGCTGGTCGGCAAGTACATCGACCTGCCCGACGCCTACCTCTCGGTCACCGAGGCGCTGCGCGCCGGCGGGTTCGCCAACAAGGCCCGCGTGAAGATCAAGTGGGTCACCTCCGACGACTGCAAGACCCCGGCGGGCGCCGCCAAGCAGCTCGCCGACGTGGACGCGATCTGCATCCCCGGCGGCTTCGGCGACCGCGGTGTCTCCGGCAAGGTCGGCGCCATCCAGTACGCCCGCGAGCACAAGATCCCGCTGCTCGGCCTGTGCCTCGGCCTCCAGTGCATCGTGATCGAGGCCGCGCGCAACCTGGCCGGCATCGCGGACGCCAACTCCACCGAGTTCGACGCGGCCACCGGCCACCCGGTCATCTCCACCATGGCCGAGCAGCTCGACATCGTCGCCGGCGAGGGCGACATGGGCGGCACCATGCGCCTGGGCATGTACCCGGCCAAGCTCGCCGAGGGCTCCATCGTGCGCGAGGTCTACGACGGCAAGGAGTACGTCGAGGAGCGCCACCGCCACCGCTACGAGGTGAACAACGCCTACCGCGCCGAGCTGGAGAAGAAGGCCGGGCTCCAGTTCTCCGGCACGTCCCCGGACGGCAAGCTCGTGGAGTACGTGGAGTACCCGCGCGAGGCGCACCCCTACCTCGTCGCGACCCAGGCCCACCCCGAGCTGCGCTCCCGCCCGACCCGGCCGCACCCGCTCTTCGCGGGCCTGGTCAAGGCGGCCGTGGCACGCAAGACGGGCAAGTAGTACGAAGGTTGTACGGTGACCGGGGTGCGCGCCTTCAAGAGGTGTGCACCCCGGCCGTTTTCTACGTGACGTCCGTGAACGTGTGTTTCGGGTACGTGTTTCGTGTACGTGTGGAGGGACAGCGCATGACGATCAAGGACACCCCGGAGGAGTGGGAGATCCGGGCGACCGTGACCCCCTTCGTGGGCAACAAGACCTCCGTGCGCACCGACGACGTGGTCATGCCCGGCGGTACGGTCGTGCACCGCGACTACCAGGTCCACCCCGGCTCCGTGGCGATCCTCGCCCTCGACGAGCAGGACCGGGTGCTGGTCATCAAGCAGTACCGCCACCCCGTACGGCAGAAGCTGTGGGAGATCCCGGCCGGACTGCTCGACATCCCCGGCGAGAACCCGCTGCACGCCGCCCAGCGCGAGCTCTACGAGGAGGCGCACGTCAAGGCCGAGGACTGGCGGGTGCTGACCGACGTCTACACCACGCCCGGCGGCTGTGACGAGGCCGTCCGCGTCTTCCTCGCCCGCGATCTGTCCGAGGCCGACGGACAGCGCTTCGAGGTCGAGGACGAGGAGGCCGACATGGAGCACGCGCGTGTGCCCCTCGACGACCTGGTCCGCGGGGTCCTCGCCGGCGAGCTGCACAACAACTGCCTCGCCGTCGGGGTCCTCGCGCTGGTCGCCGCCCTGCACGGCGACGGTCTCGACGCGCTGCGCCCCGCCGAGGCGCCGTGGCCCGCGCGCCCCTTCGAGTCCTGAACCCGACCTCGCCCACACATCACCTACACCTCACCCACGCCTCATCCTTTCCACCTCTTTCGGCGTCTTCCGGTGTGACGATCGGCTGATCCGATCGGGGGATGTGCCCGCCGCGCTCCGCACGGTTCGTCGCAGAGCGTGAACTAGGCTCTGGAATCACCCGATCCGGAGTCCCGGCGGGCTATGCGCGTGCAGTGGGACGGGAGTGTGGCCCGTGACGGATCAGGCGGTGGACACCGGCGGCGTGAGGCTGTCCGAGGACACTTCTCCCGAGGGCCAATTCCTGGGCCGCGCAAGAGAGTTGAAGGAGCTCCGCGCCGACATCGAGCGCGCGGGCCTGGACACCATCGCCGGCCGCAAGGCACCCCGCGCGCGGGTCCTCCTCATCGCGGGCAGGCCCGGCTCCGGCCGCAGCGCACTGGCCGAGGAACTCGTCCGACAGGTCGCTGACCGTTACGACGCCGGTGTGTTCCGGGCGCGGCTGAGCGAGCCCGACGGCACCCCCGTCCCCACCGAGCGCACCGCCCGCGAACTCCTCACCGCCCTGGAGCTGCCGACCCCGGCGGGCGCCTCCGAGGACGATCTTTCGGACATCCTGCGCGCGGCCCTCACCGACCGGCGGGCGCTGCTCCTGCTCGACGACGCGGCCGACGCCGAGCAGGTCGACGCGCTGTTGCCGGATTCCCCGGACTGCCTGGTCGTCGCCGTCTCCGGCGGCCCGCTCACCGGCATCGCCGACGTCCGCCCGTGCACCCTGGGCGGCCTCGACACCAAGTCCGCGCTGGAACTCCTCACCCGCTACACCGGCGCGGTCCGCATCACCGTCGACCCGGTCGCCGCCGAGGGCCTCGTCGAGGTGTGCCGGTCCCAGCCGGCCGCGCTGACCCTGGCCGGCGGCTGGCTCGCCGCCCGCCCGCAGGCGGCCGTAGCCGACCTCGCCAAGCACCTGCACGCCGAGAGCGACGAGGGCACGCCCCTGAGCCGCGTCTTCCGGCTCGTCTACGGCTCGCTGCCCAGCCCCGCCGCCCGGATACTGCGACTGCTCTCCCTCGCCCCGGCCGGCCTGGTCGACCCGCAGACCGCCTCCGCGCTCGCCGGCTGCTCCGTCAACGGCGCCCGCACCACCCTGGACGACTTCGTCGCCGCCGGCCTGCTGCGGGCCCTGGACTCGCCGCTGCCGCAGTACGAGGTCCCCGGCTGCCTCCAGCCCCTCCTGCACGCCCTCGCCGAGACCCAGGACCGCCCGGCCGAACTCCAGCTGGCCCGCGCCCGCATGCTGGAGCGCACCGTACGGCTGCTCCAGTCCTGCCGCGCCATCACCGAGACCGACAGCCCCCAGGCCCGCGAGAAACTCCTCGGCACGCCCAGCGCGCTGCGCTTCCCGACCCCCCGCGCCGCCGCCGACTGGCTCCGCGTCCGCCGGCCCGCCCTGCTCGCCTCCGCCCGCCTCGCGGTCGCCGACGGCGAACTCGACACGCTGGCCCGCCGGTTGATGTCCCAGCTGGTGCGCGCGATGGTCGCCCACATCGGCACCCAGGCCGCCGCCCCCGAGCTCTACGGCATCCACCGCCTCGTCCTCGACGTGGCCGAGCGGCGGGACCTGCCCCGCGAGAAGGCCGCCGCGCTGCTGAACCTCGCCGATCTGGACGCGCAGACCGGCCGGACGGCCGAGGCACTGGCCCGCTACCGGGCCGCGCTGGACGCCGGACGCGAGGCGAACGACCCGTATGCGACCGGCCGCGCGATGGAATCCGTAGGCGGCGCGCACCAGGAGCTCGGGGACCACGACCGGGCCGCCGACTGGTTCGGCCGCGCGCTCGCCCAGCGGCAGGCCCGGGACGAGCGTGTGGACGCCGCCCGGCTCTACGGCCGGATCGGCGCCGCGCACACGTACGCGGGCCGCTACGGCGAGGCGCTCAGGAACTGGCGGGCGGCCGTCGCCGGGCACCGCAAGAACGGTGATGTGGCCGCCCAGGCAAGGGCGTTGAGCGAGCTGGCGCGGGTCCAGGAGTACGCGGGCCGCCCCGAGGAATCGCTCGCGACCTGCCACGAGGCCGTCGAGTGGGCGCGCCGCGCCGAGGACGTACGGCTGCAGGCGGCGCTGCAGCTGCGGCTGGCCGACACCCTCGACCGGCTCGGCGATCCGGCGTCCGCGGCGCTGCACCGCGGGACGGCCGAGCGGATGCTGGGCGAGGAGCTCCAGGAGGCCGATTCCGCCCCCGAATCCCCGGAATCCACCTCCGAACCCCTGGAACAAGACGCTAACGCCTGCGAAATCCGTAGTACATCCGTAGAAGATTGATGCATTGAAAGGCTAGACACGGAGAACACCTTCATTAGACTGGCTCTGCCGCACCTTCTCCTGCGGTCTCCCGGTGCGCTCATGCATGTCCGGGTATGAGATGTATTGCCCCACACCCTCTGAGCCAAGGACCGTGATCGACGTGAAGGTCGGCATCCCCCGCGAGGTCAAGAACAACGAGTTCCGGGTGGCCATCACCCCCGCCGGCGTGCACGAGCTGGTGCGCCACGGCCACCAGGTCTTCATCGAGCAGAACGCCGGCGTCGGCTCCTCGATCACGGACGACGAGTACGTCTCCGCGGGCGCGCGGATCCTGGCCACCGCCGACGAGGTGTGGGCCACCACCGACCTGCTGCTCAAGGTCAAGGAGCCCATCGCCGAGGAGTACCACCGCCTCCGCAAGGACCAGACGCTCTTCACGTACCTGCACCTGGCCGCCTCCAAGGAGTGCACCGACGCGCTCGTCGAGTCCGGCACCACGGCGATCGCCTACGAGACCGTCGAACTGCCCGGCCGGGCCCTGCCGTTGCTCGCCCCGATGTCCGAGGTCGCGGGCCGGCTGGCCCCGCAGGTCGGCGCCTACCACCTGATGCGCTCGGTCGGCGGTCGCGGTGTCCTCCCCGGCGGTGTCCCCGGCACGCAGCCCGCGCGCGCCGTCGTCATCGGCGGCGGTGTCTCCGGCTGGAACGCCACGCAGATCGCCGTCGGCATGGGCTTCCACGTCACGCTGCTCGACCGCGACATCAACAAGCTCCGCGAGGCCGACAAGGTCTTCGGCACCAAGGTCCGGGCGATCATGTCCAACGCCTTCGAGCTGGAGAAGGCCGTCCTGGACGCGGACCTCGTCATCGGCGCGGTGCTCATCCCGGGCGCCAAGGCGCCGAAGCTGGTCACCAACGAACTCGTGTCGCGGATGAAGCCCGGAAGTGTTCTTGTCGACATCGCGATCGACCAGGGCGGCTGCTTCGAGGACTCGCGTCCGACGACCCACGCCGAGCCGACCTTCCCGGTCCACAACTCGGTCTTCTACTGCGTCGCCAACATGCCCGGCGCGGTGCCGAACACGTCGACCTACGCGCTCACCAACGCGACGCTCCCGTACATCGTGGAGCTCGCGAACCGCGGCTGGGCCGACGCGCTGCGACGTGATCCTGCTCTCGCCAAGGGCCTCAACACCCATGACGGCAAGGTGATTTACCGCGAGGTCGCCGAAGCGCACGGACTGGAGCACGTCGAGCTGGAATCGCTGCTCGGCTGACTCTGTCGACTAAGTCACCGTTCGGCAAAAGGCGATACGTCAACACAGGTCGTCAACACCGCGCGCCCGGCCGGACCTTGCTCGACAGGTCCGGCCGGAAGTGTGTGTATGGTCACTTTGCGGCACTCGGCCAACTCGCCCCGAACGTAACCCTTGAACCGATTCGTGCACCGGTGAAACCTGCCGTGCGACTGCCGTACGCCCTTGACAGAGGGATGTTTCATTGCCGACACATCGGGCCGGGTCCGGCGGATTGTGTTGCTGCGAACACCCGACACGCCATAGAGTCGCCGAACGTCGGCATGGTGCCACGCTGACCTATCGAGAAATTCCCTGGTCACCAAGGAGGTAAGACGACTTGTGAATGAGTCGACATTTTCTCCCGGGGGTGGTCAACCAGGAATGCCTGCAAAGGGCCAGGAGCCCGCGGGGTTCGAGGCTGTCGGCTCCGTCGCGGTGCGTACCTTCGCAGCCCACCAGGGTCACCACAAGCCAGGGGTGACCCAGCCAGCACACCAGAGCATGGATGGCCATCACGTGAACGCCATGGCCGGCGACGGAAGGGGCGCGCCCCACAACCAGTTCGCCGACTTCGACGAACTGCCCGACGGGCACTTCTACGACCCCGACGCCGAGTACGAGCCCGATCCCGAGTACGCGGCCACACTCGCGCCCGACGCCGCCCGCCAGCGCCGTGAGCGCGTGGGCCCGACCGGACGCCCGCTGCCCTACTTCCCGATCCCGGGTCCGCTGACCAGTCACGGCCCCGCGACGATCGTCGCGATGTGCAACCAGAAGGGCGGCGTCGGCAAGACGACGTCGACCATCAACCTGGGTGCCGCGCTCGCGGAGTACGGCCGACGCGTACTGCTCGTCGACTTCGACCCGCAGGGCGCGCTGTCGGTCGGACTGGGCGTCAATCCCATGGAGTTGGACCTCACCGTCTACAACCTGCTCATGGAGCGGGGCATGTCGGCCGACGAGGTACTGCTCAAGACAGCTGTCCCGAACATGGACTTGCTGCCCAGCAACATCGACTTGTCCGCCGCGGAAGTGCAGTTGGTGAGCGAGGTCGCGCGCGAGTCCACCCTGCAGCGGGCGTTGAAGCCGCTGATGGCCGACTACGACTACATCGTGATCGACTGTCAGCCCTCCCTCGGCCTGCTCACCGTGAACGCCCTGACGGCGGCTCACAAGGTGATCGTGCCGCTGGAGTGCGAGTTCTTCGCGCTGCGCGGAGTCGCGCTGCTGACGGAGACCATCGAGAAGGTCCAGGAGCGCCTCAACCCCGAGTTGGAGCTCGACGGGATCCTCGCCACGATGTACGACTCCCGCACCGTGCACAGCCGTGAGGTTCTCGCGCGCGTGGTCGAGGCGTTCGACGATCACGTCTACCACACGGTCATCGGCCGCACGGTGCGCTTCCCGGAGACCACGGTCGCCGGTGAGCCGATCACGACGTACGCCTCCAACTCCGTCGGTGCCGCCGCCTATCGCCAGCTCGCCAGGGAGGTGCTCGCCCGGTGTCACGCCGAGTGAGTCTGCCGGGGGCCGACGAACTGTTCCGTACGACCGGGGGGATGGCGCTTCAGTCGTCCACCCCGAGGAGCCGGGCCAACGGTGAGGCCCGGGTACCGGCTCCGGCGGGGGAGAGCGACGGTGCCGCCGCCGGGGAGGACGCCCCGCAGTCCGTACCCGCCCAGGGCGGTGACGGAGAGGGCGCCGAGCACGTCGCGGCGGACTCGGACGGCGGTGAGTCCCGCAGCCGGTCCGCGGACGGCTCAGGACGACGTCAGGAGGTGCAGGAAGGTTCTGCCCAGCCTCGGAAGCAGCGTCAGCGGGCGCAGGCCAACCGCCGGCCCAGCGGGCGGGAGCGGCACGACGAGAAGATCACCGTGTACGTCTCCGCCGAGGAACTCATCGACCTGGAGCACGCGCGCCTGATGCTCCGGGGCGAGCACGGCCTCGCGGTCGACCGCGGCCGGATCGTGCGCGAGGCGGTCGCCGTCGTCCTGGCCGATCTGGAGTCCCGCGGGGACGCGAGCATTCTCGTACGCCGGCTTCGCGGGCGGTAGCGGTAGCCTGCGGGGGCCATGACCTCGAACGACGCTCCCGCATCCGGCGCACCCGCCGGCCGTCGGCGTGCGCTCGGGAAGGGGCCGGGTACGGCTCCGGCGGTCGAGGCCGAGGTCGTCGTAGCGGAGCCGGAGTCGGTGCCCGAGGTCGTTGCACCCGCGCCCGAAGTGCCCGCGCCGGCCGCTGAACAGCCGGAAGTGGCCGAAGAAGCCGATGACGGGGTCTTCAAGGTTCGGCTCGCCAACTTCGAAGGGCCCTTCGACCTTCTCCTCCAGCTGATCTCGAAGCACAAGCTCGATGTCACCGAGGTGGCGCTGTCCAAGGTCACCGATGAGTTCATGGTGTACATCAGGGCGATGGGGCCCGACTGGGACCTGGACCAGACGACCGAGTTCCTCGTCGTCGCGGCGACCCTGCTGGATCTGAAGGCGGCACGACTGCTGCCCTCCGCCGAGGTCGAGGACGAGGGCGATCTCGCGCTGCTGGAGGCCAGGGACCTGCTGTTCGCGCGGCTGTTGCAGTACCGGGCGTACAAGCAGATCGCCGACATCTTCAACCGGCGGCTCGACGAAGAGGCCCGGCGCTACCCCCGTACCGTCGGGCTCGAACCGCACCACGCCGAGCTGCTGCCCGAGGTCGTCATCCGGATCGGGCCCGAGGGCTTCGCCAAGCTGGCCGTGAAGGCGATGCAGCCCCGGCCCAG
This sequence comes from Streptomyces sp. NBC_00988, assembly GCF_045162645.1. NCBI lineage: Bacteria > Bacillati > Actinomycetota > Actinomycetes > Kitasatosporales > Streptomycetaceae > Streptomyces > Streptomyces sp. NBC_00988. The sequence continues at coordinate 3,465,360 of NZ_CP108730.1, read as the reverse complement.
GCCGCAGGTGTACATCGATCACATCCACGCGCCGCTCGTCAGCGTGCAGGAGCAGGCCGGGATCATGGTCGCGCGGCTCCGGGAGCTCGGCGAGGCCAGCTTCAGCGTGCTCGTGGACGACACCGACGACACCCTGACCGTCGTAGCGAGGTTCCTGGCCCTTCTGGAGCTGTACCGGGAGAAGGCCGTCGCTCTGGACCAGGAGATCGCGCTCGGGGATCTGATCGTGCGCTGGACCGGTGGGGAGGGGGAGGGCGAGCCGGTGGTGACGGACGAGTTCGACCGGCCGCCCGAGCCGCCCAAGGAGACCAAGGAGGAGTCGGCGTGAGCGAGGAGACCACGGGCGTACCGGCGAGCCCGTCCGCCGTCGCGGAGCTCGACCTCAAGCCCGCCCTGGAGGCCGTCCTGATGGTCGTGGACGAGCCCGCGACCGTGGAACACCTCGCGAAAATACTCCAGCGGCCCAAACGGCGGATCGCGGACGCGTTGCGCGAGCTGGCCGACGAGTACACCGTCCAGGGGCGCGGTTTCGAGCTGCGGCTGATCGCCGGGGGCTGGCGTTTCTACTCGCGGCCGGAGTACGCGCCGGCCGTCGAGGGGTTCGTCCTGGACGGGCAGCAGGCCCGGCTCACGCAGGCGGCGCTGGAGACCCTGGCGGTCGTCGCGTACCGCCAGCCGGTCAGCCGCAGCAGGGTCTCGATGGTCCGCGGAGTCAACTGCGACGGTGTGATGCGCACCCTCTTGCAGCGGGGTCTGGTCGAGGAGGCGGGCACGGAACCCGAAACAGGTGCGATCCTGTACGTGACGACGAACTACTTTCTGGAGCGGATGGGCCTGCGCGGCCTGGACGAGCTCCCGGAGCTCGCGCCCTTCCTCCCTGAGGCTGAGGCGATCGAGGCGGAGACGCTGGAAGGGGTCCCGTCGTTCGATCCGGATGCACCGGATGCAGATGCAGACGAAACGACGACGACGGAACTTTGATGCGAAGCAGTGGCAGTGGCAGCAGTGGTGGCGGCGGTAGGAGCGGCGGGCGCGGCAACCCCCGCGGGACCGGCGGGGGCGGCAGTCCCCGGGGTTCCGGTGGGGGCGGCGGCGGCCGTGGTTCCGGCGCGGGCAACTCCCGGGGCGCCGGCGGGGGCGGCTCCCAGCCGAGGGGCGCGGGCAGCGCGGGAGGGCGCGACGACAAGCCGAAGCGCGCCGGAAAGCCGCGTCCCGAGGAGCGGCGCTACGACGTAGGCCCCACGGGATCCCACGAAGGTCCCAAGTCAGGGCGCGGTGCCGCCGCGCGCGGCGGTGCCAAGGGCGGCCCCAAGCAGGGCGCGGGCACCGGGCGCGGGCGCTGGGCGCCGGCGACCTCGCGGGAGTACGACGCGCGGGCCGAGGAGCGCAACCGGGAGCGGTACGCGGGCAAGAAGGACATCAAGCCGCCCAAGACCTTCCCGGGCGCCGAGCAGGAGGGCGAGCGGCTGCAGAAGGTCCTCGCGCGCGCGGGCTACGGCTCCCGGCGTTCCTGCGAGGAGCTGATCGAGCAGTCCCGGGTCGAGGTCAACGGCGAGATCGTCGTCGAGCAGGGGCTGCGGGTCGACCCCGAGCACGACGAGATCAAGGTCGACGGGCTGACGGTGGCGACGCAGTCGTACCAGTTCTTCTCGCTGAACAAGCCCGCCGGTGTCGTCGCGACGATGGAGGACCCCGAGGGCCGGCAGTGCCTCGGCGACTACGTCACCAACCGCGAGACGCGTCTTTTCCACGTCGGGCGGCTCGACACCGAGACCGAGGGTGTGATCCTGCTCACCAACCACGGCGAGCTGGCGCACCGGCTGACCCACCCCAAGTACGGCGTGAAGAAGACCTACCTCGCGCACATCGTGGGCCCGATCCCGCGCGACCTGGGCAAGCAGCTCAAGGACGGCATCCAGCTGGAGGACGGGTACGCGCGTGCGGACCACTTCCGTGTCGTCGAGCAGACCGGCAAGAACTACCTGGTCGAGGTGACCCTCCACGAGGGCCGCAAGCACATCGTGCGGCGCATGCTCGCGGAGGCCGGCTTCCCGGTCGACAAGCTGGTGCGTGTCTCGTTCGGCCCGATCACCCTGGGCGACCAGAAGTCGGGCTGGCTGCGACGGCTGTCGAACACCGAGGTCGGCATGCTGATGCAGGAAGTCGATCTCTAGGTCGTCTGATTGGTTGCACGCGTGCGTGGCCGGTTCCGGAGTCTTCGGGGCCGGCCGCTTCGTTTTCGTCGTTTCGTTCCCGTCGGGTCGCTTTCATCGGGTGCGGGGGTTGTGCTGGAGTGCGGCCATTCTTTATGGTCTAACTGACCATTAAGGGAGTGGGTGCACGTGACCACATCACCGGGCTACGACAAGTACGCCTTCGAACCTTTCGCCGTCACCGCCGACCTCGCCGTCCTCACGATCCGCGCCGGCGCCCTGCACGTGCTGCTCGTCGAGCGCGGCCAGGAGCCGTACGCCGGGCACTGGGCGCTGCCGGGCGGCTTCGTGGCGCCGGACGAGTCCGCGGAGACGGCCGCCCGGCGTGAACTCGCAGAGGAGACCGGCCTGTCGGACGTCTCCGGGCTGCACCTGGAGCAACTGCGCACCTACAGCGAGCCCGACCGCGACCCCCGGATGCGGGTCGTCACCGTCGCCTTCGCCGCGCTGCTGCCCGACCCGCCCGAGCCGCGTGCGGGCAGCGACGCGGCACAGGCCCGCTGGCTGCCGTACGACGCGCTCGGGCCGCTCGCCTTCGACCACGACCGGATCCTGGCCGACGCGCACGAACGGGTGGGCGCCAAGCTGGAGTACAGCTCCCTCGCCACCGCGTTCTGCTCGCCCGAGTTCACGCTCGGGGAGCTGCAACAGGTCTACGAGACCGTGTGGGGTTCGGAGTTGGACCGGCCCAACTTCCGCCGCAAGGTGCTTGCTACGCCGGGTTTCGTCGAACCGGTGCTGGGCGGTGCCAAGTTGACGGGCGGTCGGGGGAAGCCGGCCGCGCTGTATCGCGCAGGGACGGCAACTGCCCTGTATCCGCCGCTGCTTCGGCCCACCCGGGAAGGGAACCCCGCATGACCACGACCACCGTACGCAAGCGCGCCGCCACCGGAGCCTTGATCGGACTCGCCCTCGGGGACGCGCTCGGTTTCCCGACCGAGTTCAACGACGTGCCCGGCATCCTCGCCAAGTGCGGTCCCTGGCGGGAGATGGAGTTGCCGAAGCCGGCGATCGTCACCGACGACACGCAGATGACGCTGGCGTTGGGGCGGGGGCTGCGAACTGCCATGGAACGGGGGCTGCTTGGGCCCAAGCGGATGGAACGGCCGGTGCGCGAGGAGTTCGTGGACTGGTACCAGTCGCCGGACAACAACCGTGCTCCCGGCCGGACTTGCCTCGTCGCCTGCAACCTGCTGAAGGGCGAGGGGCGGGTGTGGCAGGACGCCAGCCAGATCGGTTCGAAGGGTTGCGGGGCCAACATGCGCGTCGCGCCGATCGGGCTGATCCCCGGTCTGGACGACGAACAGCGGTCCGGCGCCGCCCAGTTGCAGTCCGCGCTGACCCACGGCCACCCGACCGCCCTCGCCGCGTCCGACCTCACCGCGCACGCCGTACGGCTGCTCGCGCAGGGGGCCGAACCGACCGGGCTGGTCGGGCTGTTGCGGTCGTACGCCGTCGAGAACCGCACCCGGTACAACCACCGTTGGCTGGGCGACCTGTGGACGCGGAGCCAGGACCCCACGCCCGAGCACTTCATCGCGCGGGGCTGGGACGAGTGCCTGGAGGTGCTCGGCAGGCTTGAGGACGCCGTACGGACCGTCTCCCCGGAGACCGACCCGTGCCTGGCCACCGGCGCGGGCTGGATCGCCGAAGAGGCCCTGGCCACCGGCCTGTTGTGCTTCCTGCTCTTCGTGGAGGAGCCGGTGACCGCGTTGCGGCGCGCGGCCTGTACGTCCGGTGACTCGGACTCGATCGCTTGTCTTGCGGGGGCGTTCGCGGGGGCGCACCTCGGCGCGGACGCCTGGCCGGGGGAGTGGGCTGGGCGGATCGAGTACCGGGGGGAGTTGTTGGGGCTCGGGGAGCTCTGGGATGCCTGACATGTCGTGGCTGTGTCTGACGTCAATGGACGGTGTCATGCGGTGGGCGTATCGTGGCAGGCATGGGTAAGACGAAGCGCAGGCGCGTGCCGGTCCGGGAGCTGTCCCGGCACACCGCGGCTCTGTTGGACGCCGTGGCGGCGGGGGAGTCGATCGAGGTCACTCGGGACGGGGTGCCGGTCGCCATCCTGTCTCCGCTGGAGCCGGCCGAACGGGACATCCGTGCCGCGATCGCCATCGGCCTGCTCGACGCCTCGGTCATGGACGAGGGGCACGGCGTCGAGGCCGTGGACGCGCTGGAGCGGCTGCGTGCGGTCAGGAGGGACGCGGAGGGGCGCGGCCCGACCGCGGAGCTGCTCGCCCAGCGCGAGGAGGAGACGCGGTGACGCTGCTCTACCTCGACGCGTCGGCGATCGCCAAGCTACTGCGGGTCGAAGCGGAGACGGCCGCGCTGGAACAGTGGATCGGGCAGCACGGCGGAATGCGTCGTGTCGTCACCTGCGACCTGGCGCAGACCGAGGTGCGGCGACTGCTGCACCGGCTCGGCGCGGACGAGGTCGAGCGGGCGGCCGCCGACGCGCTGCTGAACGCCATCGCGCGGGTTCGTCTCACGCCCGAACTGATGCGGGAGGCGGGGGAGTTGGCGCCGAACACCTCGCTGCGCAGCCTCGACGCGATCCACGCCGTGGCGGCGCTGAAGCTCGGTCGCGGGGTCAGTTGGTTCGTGACGTACGACAAGCGGCAGGGCGAGGCCGCCGTCGACGCGGGGCTTGCCGTGGTGTCACCCCGCTAGGGCGTCGGTGGACGCGCGGCGGACCCCGATCAGGAAGTCCTCCACGCGTCGGCGGTCCGGCTCCGCCGGGAGTGGGGTGCGGGTGGCTGCCTCGTCCGTCTCCGTTGCCAGGCGGGTCATCCAGGACTCGACCTCCGGCCAGGGGACTTCGCCGCGTTTCACCGCGAGGAGCGGGGCGCGTTGGTCGCCGACGTCGATCCTCAGGGTGCCCGTGCGGAGCAGGTCGCGGGCGCTGGTGAGGAGGCGGAGGAGGTGCATCGCGTGTTTCCAACGGGGGGCGCCGTGCGTGCGGATGTCGACCTCCAGCTTCTTGCGCTGGCCCAACGCGTAGCGCGTGAACGTCTCGTGGACCTGGCGGGAGAGGAACGCGTCGCGCAGGGCGAGGAGTTCGCGGCCGGTGGCGTCGACGTGCTCGACCAGGGGGGAGTGGAGGCACTCCAGGATGTTGGGGTTGGCGCGCAGAGCCAGTTCGCAGAAGCGCTCCAGCTCCCAGCTGAACTGCTCCTCCGCCGGCCCCTCGATGTGCGTCGGCGGCTTGTCGAAGCGCCAGAAGAGGGGAGTCGGGGCCACGAACACGCCCCGGCGATCCGTGTCGCTGCCGTCCGTCGCCAGGCCGAAGGCGCGTGAACCCATCACACAGGCGTAGATCGTGTGGTCGCGGACCAGGCTCTCGAACGGCATTCCCGGAGCGTACGTGGCATCTCACGCCAGGCGGATCGAATTTCCCTCCACCTTGATCTGCTCGGCGGGCAGCGGCTTCGGCGCCGGCCCCGCCTCCACGGAACCGTCCGCGATGCGGTACTTGCTGCCGTGGCACGGGCAGTCGATGGTGCCGTTCGCGACGGTGCCGACCGTGCAGCCCTGGTGGGTGCAGATCGCCGAGAAGGCCTTGAACTCGTCCTTCTTCGGCTGGGTCACCACGATCTTCTGGTCCTTGAAGATCTTGCCGCCGCCGACGGGGATGTCGGAGGTCTTCGCCAGCTCCTGGCCGCCGGTGGCCTTCACGGACGACGAGCCCGAGGAGTCGTTGCTGTCGCCGTACTTGCTGCAGCCCGCGGTGAGCGCGGCGGCCGCACCCGTCGCGAGGACCGTGCGGCGCGTCGAGCTGTCGGTCATGTAGTCACTCCGAGGGTGGTCGTCATGGGGTCACTGCGACGGTGGTCGTGGCGTGGCTACGACGGTGAGCGTGTCGTCGCTACGACGGTGGTCATGTCGTCACTCCGACCGTGCGGAAGAACCAGAGGGCGGATGTCAGCCAGAGCAGCGTGAGGGCGGTGAAGACCAGTCCGCCGACGACCGGCAGCAGCCAGCCGGGCAGGCGCTCCGAGCGGAGCAGCAGCATCTTGGCACTGAAGGCGCCGAAGAACGCGCATCCCAGGAGGGAATGCCACATCACGCGTGTCGAGTACGTCTGGTAGCCGAACGCGTAGAGGCAGTGCACCGCGACCGGCACCGCCACCAGGAACGCGATCCGCCCCGACCAGCGGTGCAGCGTCGCCGACCAACTCGGGCCCGGCAGCCTGCCGTAGACCATGAAGGCCGAGACGACCTGGACGAGGGCGAAGAAGAACGCGGTGGTCGCGAGCCAGGACTTCACCGCGCCCGTGCTGCTGAAGCCGGCGAGGTTGAAGGCGGTGCCCGCCGGGTCGTGGACCTTGCCGTAGACGCCGAGGCCGACCGCTACGGCCGCGGCCACGAGGGCCGGGACCAGGTAGCGGGCGGGGCTGTCGTGGGGTCGTGCGGGCGGTCGCGGGGGGTAGGACTGGGTGGCGGCGTTCGGGTCGGCGGTCATGAGCGGCTCCCTGAGGCGGATGGTGGGTCAGGGGGTGACGGGTTGTGCCGTGAGCTGCTGGCCGTCGACCGTGACCGCGCCGGTCTCCGGGTCGATGCGGGGCGCGGAGGTGGCCTTGCCGTCGCGGGTGACGATGCCGGTCTGGCGGCCGTTCGGCAGCACGATCCAGCCTCCGTCGATCTTGGCGCCGCGTACTTTGGCCGTCGCGCGCCACAGCCCGGACGGCTTGACCGCCTTGTCGGCGGTGAACGTGTACGGCCGGCCCTCGTCCTTGACGGTGCCGTGGATCTTCTTGCCCTGCTCGATCCTGCCGTCCAGTACCGCGCCGTTCGGGGCGGTGAGCTTCATGCTGCCGTTGTTGTTCACGCGGCCCCTGAGCCAGGCCTCTTTGTAGCGACCGTCGCAGAAGTAGGCGACCGCCTTGCCGTCACGGACGGAGACCGCGACCGAGGCGGCGTCGTCGTCGGTGCGGCCGGCGTAGTTGGCGTTCGCGACGGGTGGCTTCGACGGCGATGGCGTCGGGCTGGGCGTGACGGATGGTGTCGGTGACGTCTTCGCCGGCGTCTTCGGTGACGCGGACGGAGATTCCTCGCGGTACGAGGACGACGCGGTCTTCGTCCCCGAAGTCGCGTTGAGCGTCAGCATGAACAGGCCCAACACCAGGCCCGCAAGAAGAGTGAGCAGTGGTCCAGGACGCTTCAATGTGGGCCTCCCCCGAGGCGGGCTACCCGCCCATGAGAGCGGACTCGGGGCCGTGGGTAAAGAGGCATACCGGGATGATCTCACCTCAAGTAGCGGAACGGGACGGTTCGGGTGACATTGGCAGGGTTCGAGGCCGGGCCCCGACCAGCGGCCGGCCGCTCTCGAAAGGTGCGAGCCATGGCGGGCAACGATCTCGGCAGCCTTCTCGGTGGTCTTCTGCGGGGAGCGGGCGGAGGGGGCCAGAGCGGTTCCGGTAGCGGCAACATCCTGGGCGCGCTGCTCTCGGCCCTTGGCGGTAGTCAGGGTGGGAGTAGTACCGGAAGCAATCCGCTGGGCGGGCTTCTCGACATGCTCACCAAGTCCGGGCTCGCCGAGCAGAAGGACTCCTGGGTCGGCACCGGGCAGAACCAGTCCGTCACCGGGGCCCAGATCCAGCAGGCGTTGCCCGACGAGACCCTGCAGAAGGTCGCCGAGCAGGCCGGTGTCACCCCGGAGCAGGCCGCGAGCGACCTCGCGCGGACGCTGCCCCAGGCCGTCGACAAACTCACCCCGGAGGGGCAGGTACCCCAGGCCGCCTCGCTGGAGGAACTGGTCCGGCAACAGTCCCTGTGACCGTCTCGGTGGGCGGGCGCCGCGCATCCCTACCGGACGGGCTGATTAGGCTGGATGTACCAAGAGCCGTACATCAGCGAGGAGCTAAACCGTGGCGGTACGAGCGGTTCGGGGCGCCGTCCAACTGGACAAGGACGAGGCCGGGCACATGGACGAGCAGGTCGGAGCGCTGCTCACCGCCGTCCTGGAGCGGAACGGCCTCACCGCCGAGGACCTGATCAGCGTCTGGTTCACGGCCACGCCCGATCTGCACAGCGACTTCCCGGCGGCCGCCGCGCGCAAGCTCGGCAGCGGTTTCGCCGACGTGCCGCTGATCTGCGCGCAGGAACTCGACGTCGAGGGTGCGATGCCCCGCGTGGTCCGCGTCCTCGCGCACATCGAGTCCGACCGGCCCCGTGCCGACATCGCGCACGTGTACCTCGGTGCGGCGGCCGCCCTGCGCAAGGACATCGCGCAGTGAGGACCGCGCTCGTCATCGGCACCGGGCTCATCGGCACGTCCGCCGCGCTCGCGCTCGCCTCGCGCGGAGTCGTCGTGCACCTCACCGACCACGACCCCGAGCAGGCCCGTACGGCCGCCGCGCTCGGCGCCGGTACCGACGAGGCGCCGGACGGGCCCGTCGACCTCGCGATCGTCGCAGCGCCGCCCGCGTTGGTGGCCGGGGTGCTCGCCGACGCGATGCGGCGGGGTGCCGCCCGGGGTTACCTCGACGTGGCCAGCGTCAAGGGTGGTCCGCGGCGGGAGCTGGAGTCGCTGGGCCTCGACCCGGCGGTGATGTCCAGGTACATCGGCTCGCATCCCATGTCCGGGCGCGAGAAGTCGGGTCCGCTGGCGGCGACCGGTGACCTCTTCGAGGGACGCCCGTGGGTGTTGACGCCCACCCGTGACACCGACACCGAGGTGCTGAACCTCGCCCTGGAGCTGGTGTCGCACTGCCGTGCGGTGCCGGTTGTCATGGATGCCGATGCCCATGACCGGGCCGTGGCTCTTGTGTCACACATGCCTCATCTGGTGTCCAGCATGGTCGCCGCGCGGTTGGAGAACGCCGAGGAGGCTGCCGTACGGCTGTGTGGGCAGGGGATTCGGGACGTGACCCGGATCGCCGCGTCCGATCCCCGGATGTGGATCGACATCCTGTCCGCCAACCCGGGGCCCGTCGCTGATCTGCTCACCGATGTCGCCGGGGATCTGGAGGAGACGGTCCGGGCCTTGCGCGCGCTGCAGTCCGCCGATGACGGCAAGCGGCGGGAGGGCGTGGGCGGGATCGAGGACGTGCTGCGGCGAGGGAACGCGGGGCAGGTCCGGGTGCCCGGCAAGCACGGGTCCGCTCCGCGGGTCTACGAGGTTGTGGCTGTGCTGATCGACGACCAGCCGGGGCAGTTGGCCCGGATCTTCGCCGATGCGGGGATGGCGGGGGTCAATATCGAGGACGTGCGGATCGAGCATGCGACCGGGCAGCAGGCGGGGCTCGTGCAGTTGTGGGTGGAGCCGAAGGCCGCGCCGGTGTTGACCGCGGCGTTGCGGGAACGGGGCTGGGCGATCCGGCAGTAGGCGCGGGGTGTGGGGGCTGGCGTCTTCTGGGGGCTCCGCCCCCAGACCCCCATCGGCCCTGAAGGGGCCTCGTCCTCAAACGCCGGACGGGCTGAATAACGCGGGCCTGTGTTGAAAGGGTGCCGGGCGGGCTGGATATGCGCGGTCTGCGTCGAAGGGGTGCCGGGCGGGCCGGATATGCGCGGTCTGCGTCGAAAGGGCGCCGGGCGGGCCGGATATGGGCGGCCTGCGTTGTAGGGGGGCCGGGCGGCTGGGTATGTGTGGCCTGCGTGGGAAAGGCACCCGGCGGCCTGGACATGGCCGGCCCGCGTCCTCAAGCGCCGGAAGGGCTGGATTGCGTCGGCTTGCGTCAAGCAGCAACTGTCCGGGCGGGCAGGCTGAAGAATGCCGGCCGGTGTCCAGCAATAACCGTGCAGCTGGACAGACTGAAGAATGTCGGCCCTTGTCCCGCAGTAACCGCCCCGCCGGACACACAGAAAATGCCCGCCCGTGTCAAGCGGTGATCGTCCAGCCCGCCAGGCTGATCTTGCCGGGCCGGTGTCGACAAGGGGCGGCCGGACGAGTGACGCGCACCCAGTAACCTTGTCCGGGGCGCACTCGCATCCCCACCCCGCTCACCACCCCGCACCAGGAAGGTGTCCTCCCGTGGAAAACGGCGCCGCCCGGACCGCCCCGGCAGTGATTGTCGCCATCGACGGCCCCTCCGGCACGGGCAAGTCGAGCACGTCGAAGGCCGTCGCCTCGCAGCTCGGGCTGAGCTATCTGGACACCGGGGCCCAGTACCGGGCGATCACCTGGTGGATGGTGAACAACGGGATCGATCTCACCGACCCCAGCGCCATCGCGGACTCGGCGGGCAAGGCGGAGATCGTCTCGGGCACCGACCCGGCGAACCCGACGATCAGCGTCGACGGCGTGGACGTGGCCGGTCCGATCCGCACCCAGGAGGTCACCTCCAAGGTCAGCGCGGTCAGTGCGGTGCCCGAGGTGCGGGCCCGGATCACCGAGTTGCAGCGGTCGCTGGCCGCCGAGGCCGAGCGGGGAATCGTGGTCGAGGGGCGGGACATCGGTACGACCGTGCTGCCCGACGCCGACCTGAAGATCTTCCTCACCGCATCCCCCGAGGCGCGTGCCGCCCGGCGGAGCGGTGAGCTGAAGGGCGCCGACGTACAGGCCACCCGCGAGGCGCTGCTGAAGCGGGACGCGGCCGACTCCTCCCGGAAGACCTCGCCGCTCGCGAAGGCGGACGACGCAGTCGAGGTGGACACCTCCGACCTCACGCTCCAGCAGGTCATCGAGTGCGTCGTCACCCTCGTCGGGGAGAAGCGGGCCGCGAAGTGACTGCACCTACGGAGCGCGGGGCCGAGATCGGGCGGCGCATCGGCGTCGGCCTGATGTACGGGCTGTGGAAGCCGCGTGTGCTGGGTTCCTGGAAGGTTCCCGCCACCGGCCCGGTGATCCTCGCCGTCAACCACTCGCACAACATCGACGGCCCTATGGTCATCGGTGTGGCGCCTCGTGCTTCGCACTTCCTGGTCAAGAAAGAGGCGTTCGTGGGGCCGCTCGGGCCCTTCATGCGCGCCGTCGGGCAGGTGGAGGTGGACCGTTCGACCGCCGACCGTACGGCCGTCACCCGGGCGCTCGACATCCTGAAGGGCGGCGGGGTCCTCGGGATCTTCCCCGAGGGCAGCCGCGGCGAAGGCGACTTCGCCGCGCTGCGCGCCGGGCTCGCCTACTTCGCGGTCCGCAGCGGCGCCCCGATCGTGCCGGTGGCCGTGCTGGGCAGCTCGGAGAAGAGCGGACGGCTGATAAAGGCGCTGCCCCCGCTGCGCTCCCGCGTCGACGTCGTCTTCGGCGACCCGTTCGACGCGGGCGACGGCTCCGGCCGCCGTACCCGCAAGGCGCTGGACGAGGCCACCGAGCGCATCCAGAAGCAGCTGGCCGCCCACCTGGACGACGCCAGGCGCCTCACCGGGCGCTAAGAGACACTTGAGTAGTGGATCACCCGAAATCCGGGGGTTCCACCGATCACCACGATGAACGAGGTACCGATCTTCATGAACGACCAGATCCAGCCCGACGGCTCCGGCGAGGAGCACGAGCACGGGGCGCTCGGCGACGCCGAGTACGCGGAGTTCATGGAGCTCGCCGCCGTAGAGGGCTTCGACATCGAGGACGTCGAGGGCGCCATCGGCGAGGCGGGACACGGACCGCTGCCCGTCCTCGCCGTCGTCGGCCGGCCGAACGTCGGCAAGTCGACTCTCGTCAACCGCATCATCGGGCGGCGGGAAGCCGTCGTGGAGGACAAGCCCGGTGTCACCCGTGACCGTGTGACCTATGAGGCCGAATGGGCCGGGCGGCGCTTCAAGGTCGTCGACACCGGTGGCTGGGAGCAGGACGTCCTCGGGATCGACGCCTCCGTGGCCGCCCAGGCCGAGTACGCGATCGAGGCCGCCGACGCGGTCGTCTTCGTCGTCGACGCCAAGGTCGGCGCGACCGACACCGACGAGGCGGTCGTACGGCTGCTGCGCAAGGCCGGCAAGCCGGTCGTGCTGGCGGCCAACAAGGTCGACGGTCTGAGCGGCGAGTCCGATGCCTCCTACCTGTGGTCCCTGGGGCTCGGCGAGCCGCATCCCGTCTCCGCGCTGCACGGGCGCGGCACCGGCGACATGCTGGACGCCGTCCTGGAGGCACTCCCGGAGGCGCCCGAGCAGACCTTCGGCACCGCGGTCGGTGGGCCCCGCCGTATCGCGCTGATCGGTCGGCCGAACGTCGGCAAGTCCTCGCTGCTGAACAAGGTGGCCGGCGAGGAGCGCGTCGTCGTCAACGAGATCGCGGGCACCACCCGTGACCCGGTCGACGAACTGATCGAACTCGGCGGTATCACCTGGAAGTTCGTCGACACGGCGGGCATCCGCAAGCGCGTCCACCTCCAGCAGGGCGCCGACTACTACGCCTCGCTGCGTACCGCCGCCGCCGTCGAGAAGGCGGAGGTCGCGGTCATCCTGATCGACGCCTCCGAGTCCATCTCGGTGCAGGACCAGCGCATCGTCACCATGGCCGTCGAGGCGGGCCGCGCGATCGTCCTCGCCTTCAACAAGTGGGACACCCTCGACGAGGAGCGCCGCTACTACCTGGAGCGCGAGATCGAGACCGAGCTCGCCCAGGTCGCGTGGGCGCCCAGGGTGAACGTCTCGGCGCGCACCGGCCGCCACATGGAGAAGCTGGTCCCGGGCATCGAGACCGCCCTGGCCGGCTGGGAGACCCGCGTCCCGACGGGCCGTCTGAACGCCTTCCTCGGCGAGTTGGTCGCCGCCCACCCGCACCCGGTCCGCGGCGGCAAGCAGCCCCGCATCCTCTTCGGCACCCAGGCCGGCACCAAGCCCCCGCGCTTCGTCCTCTTCGCCTCCGGCTTCATCGAGGCCGGCTACCGCCGCTTCATCGAGCGCCGCCTCCGCGAGGAGTTCGCCTTCGAGGGCACCCCGATCCACATCTCGGTCCGGGTCCGCGAGAAGCGCGGCAAGAAGAAGTAGCCGCAGCCGTACGGCTGTTCCCACTGCCGGCTGTTCTACGACGAAGAGGGCGGCCCCTGTTGATCAGGGGCCGCCCTCTTCGTGTGCGTGCTGTGCCGCTCAGATGCCTCGGCGCGGGCCGGGAGGCAGGGCCGCCGGGATGTGGTGCATCCCGGTGTGGCCGTGCTGTTGCTGCTGCCCGGAATGACCGAGCTGCCCGACGCGCTGCCACTGGGACTGCTGCCGGGCGCTGTAGGCCCCCGCGCTGTACGCGCTGTACGAACCCCCGCCGAGTGAACCCCCGCCGAACGAACCACCGCTGAACGAGCCCGTGCTGTGCGGGCTGTGCCCGAAGGCGGTGAAGCCCAGCTCCTCCTCGCCACTGCGGTCACCCGGCAGCGAGCGGAAGGTCTTGACCCACTCCGAGTAGAGCCGGTCGTAGATCGGCGTGGCCGAGGGACCGCCGGGGCTGTCCTGGGCCGATCGCGAGGACGGGATCGACTGGTAGGGCCGGCTGCGGGGAACGTCGTATGCGTGCACGTATGTCCAAACGACGCGTGACCTGAAGGGATGCGGCTCAGGTGCCCGCGAGCGGCAGGGCGGAGCCGACCAACTGGCCGTTCGCCGCGGCCTTGTCGAGGGCGCTGCGCAGCAGGTCCTCGCGGGGCTGGCGGCCGATCGAGCCGACCGGTGCCGCGAACATCAGCACCTGCTGGTGCTTGTTTGCGGCGGCCCGCCAGCTGTCGGTGACCTGGAGCGGCTGGTGCGCCTGCCACCAGGCCACCGGGGAACCGCCGTTGCTGCTCGGCTGCAGCACCGCGTGCAGCTGGCCCGCGGCGAGCAGTACCGACCAGCCGTGCAGCACGGGCGGCACGGTGGTGATCTCGCTGAGCGGCATGAAGCCCTGCTCGATCAGCAGCGGCAGGAAGTCGTCCCCGACGCCGGTCGAGCCGGGCCGCACGATGGGCGCGGTCGGCTCGACGACCAGGGCGGGGTGCAACTCCCCCGAGATCAGGACGAGTCCGCTGGTCACCCCGAGCACGGCCTGTTCGGGTACGGCCTTCTCCGCTGCGCCGGCCGGGGCGTGCGTGTTGCCGCTGATGGAGCGGACGGCGCCCTGCAGCTGCTCCTCGGTGACCTGGACGATCTGCGAGGGCAGGCAGGTGGCGTGGGCGAAGGCGAGGACGGCGGTCTCGTCGCCGATGAACAGGACGGTGCTGGTGCGCTCCTGATCGGAGTCGCCCTGGGTGCGGCACGACGTGCAGTCGTAACTGCCCGGGGCGTTGTCTCCGGCGAGCAGCCGGTCGGCTTCTTCGTCGCCGATCTCGGCGCGTACGTCGTCGCTGACGTCGAGCATGCGCGGCACGGGTGGCTCCCTCGGAATGCGGTGCCCGGTGGGTCCCGGGCTCATGAAGAAGACAACGGAGGATCTGTGGCGGGAGTCACGCTCCAGAGCGAACCGAATCGAACCAACCGAAGCGGACGGTCACGGTTGGTACGGAATCGCACACTCCACGTCAACTCTGTGAAAGGTCAAGGGAGTTGGTTGCGTGAACCGAGTCACAGCGCTTGTCGGCAACTGGTCGAGAAATCATGAAATAGCCGAATTTAACGAGTGGCCGAAAAATGCCGATACCCTCGGTAACAGTGAACTGGCCTGCGGCGAAGGGCAGTTGGTCGACATGGGCTCGCCCGCCTCCGTACATTCCTCGGCTGTGTGCAACGAGCACCGCTCGGGACACGTCCGCCGGCCGAACAAGCCAGCAAGCAGCACCACTTCCGGCGGACGGGGAGGAGCGCGAGGACCGCGTCGATACGCGGGAGCCGCGAACCGCCTTGGGGGACCCCGGGTTGTTGGAGAGGGAACTACATGTCCGAATGTGCCGATACCACTCGCGAGAACGCTCCTGAGACCCACCGTAAGGGTCAAGTGCGTACGACGGCGGTCCTCGCCGGGGCGGCCCTGCTCGCCCCCCTCGGACTGCTGGCCGCAAGCGGCAACGCCGCGGCGGCCGACAGCGGAGTGTGGGACCGCATCGCCCAGTGCGAGAGCGGCGGCAACTGGCACATCAACACCGGCAACGGCTACTACGGAGGACTCCAGTTCTCCGCCGGCACCTGGCGCGCCTACGGCGGTTCGGCCTACGCGGCCACCGCGGACCAGGCCTCCAAGTCCGCGCAGATCGCCGTCGCCAGCAAGGTCCAGCGGGCCCAGGGCTGGGGCGCCTGGCCGGTCTGCTCGGCGAAGGCCGGAGCGAGCGGCAGCGCACCCGCGGCCTCCTCCGGCACGGTGAGCGAGAAGTCGACGAAGAAGAAGACGAACGAGTCGACCACCGAGTCGACATCCGAGTCGACGACGAAGAAGTCGACCAAGAAGGCGACCCCGTCGAAGCCCGCGAAGACGCCGGCCCGCGGGACGAACAACGCCTCGCGCGGCACGTCCCGCGGCGACTACACCGTCCGCGAGGGCGACACGCTGAGCGCCATCGCCGCCCAGCACGGGACCACTTGGCGCAAGGTCTACGCCGCCAACAAGTCCGTCATCGGCGCCGACCCCGATCTGATCATCCCCGGCCAGCAGCTCGACCTCTGAGCCGAACGACCTCTGGGCCGAACGGCCTTCGAGGTGGATGGCCTTTGAGATGAACGACCTCTGAGCCGAGCCGCTCCCCGCGCCGCCCCCGCCCGGTCCTCCGACCGGGCGGGGGCGCGCCCGTTACGCCAGTTCGGCCGCCTCGCCGCCGAACACGACCGTCCCGCGCCGCAGTTCGTACACGATCGCCGCCCGGCCGCGCAGCACCGGCGGCAACCGCTGCTCGGCCACGACCACGCACGCGTCCAGCCCGCCCAGCAGTTCGTACGTGTGCGCCGCGACCGCGGGCGACATGCCTTGCGTCGGTTCGTCGACGAGCACCACACGCGCGCGTGCCAGCAGGGCCCGGGAGAGCGCCAGCATCCGTTGCTCGCCGCCGGAGAGTGTGCCGGCCCGGCGGGGGAGCAGGGGGCCCAGTTGCGGATAGGCGTCGAGGGCAACGGCGTAGTCCCGCGCGGCGAGTTCGAGGTTCTCGTGGACGGTGAGGGACCCGAACACGGCCTGTCGTTCCGGCACCAGACACAGTCCCCGGCGGGCCCGTTCGTACGCGGGTGTACGGGTCACATCGGCGCCGTCCCACACCACCGCACCGCCCGACAGCGCGACCGTGCCGGCGAGGGCGCGCAGGGCAGTTGTCCGGCCCGAGCCGTTGCGCCCCAGCAGGACGGTGAGCCCGTGGGCGGGGGCGGCGAGGGTGATGCCGTGCAGGGCTTCGAGGGGGCCGTAGCGCACGCGTGCGTGGCGCAGGGCGATGGTCATGCCGGTGCCTCGCGGGTGCCGGGTGTGTCGAGGACGTGGCCGGGCGGGCCGGAGGAGACGATGCGACCCGCGGCCATCACATGGACCACGTCGGCGAGGTCGGCGACCAGATCGAGGTCGTGCTCGACGACGAGGAGGGCGGTGCCCTCGGCGGCCAGGGCTCTCAACACCAGGGTCAGTGAGGCCACTTCGGCGGTGTCGAGTCCGGCGGCGGGCTCGTCGAGCAGCAGCACGCGGGGGCCGCCGGCGAACGCCCGGGCCAGCTCCACCCGGCGCAGCGTCCCGGTGGGCAGCCCGGCGGCGGGCAGCGACCGTACGTCCCCGTCGAGCCCGAACAGCCGCAACGCCCGCTCCACGGCGCCCGGTTCGGTGACCCGGCCCTGCTCGGCACCGACGCGCACGTTCTCGGCGACGGTCAACGAGGGGAACACGGCGAGCTGTTGAAAGGTCCGGGCGACCCCGAGCCGGGTGCGGGCGTGCGCGGCCAGCCGGGTGATATCCCGTCCCCCGAGCCGGACCTGCCCCCGCGCGGGCCGCACAGTCCCGGCCAGACAGTGGAACAGGGTGCTCTTCCCGGCCCCGTTGGGCCCGACCACAGCGGTGACCTGCCCGGCCCGCACGACGAGATCGACCCCGTCGAGCGCGGTGAAACCGCCGTAGCGGGCGTGCAGGGTGTGGGCGGTCAGGATGGGTGGGGTGGGTGTCCGTCCGGGGTCGGGGGCGTGTTTCCTCCCGGTGTCGTGCCGGGCCGGGCGCGCAACGTCCGGGTGATCAGCCGGCGTTGCGCACGCCTGGCCCCGCTGCCCGGGTTCAGTGGCGTGTCCCGACTCGGTGTCGGGCTGGGCTGGATGTGCAACACCCGCATGGGCAGGTGTAATTGCGCCAGGTCCACCCCGCTGCCCGGCCCCGGCAGCGTGCCCCTGCGGACTCCGCGCTCCAGACGCTCGCCCCGCGCCGCTCTCCCGTTCGCGCACAACACCCGGCCCGGCAGCCTCCGTTGACCGTGCGCGCACATACACGGGCCGCAGCTTTCTCCGCACTCCCAGCCCCAACGCCGTGAGCCGCACCCTCCGTTGAGCCCGCAGTCGTCCTGCCGCCACCCGCAACGCCTCGTACGGCCCCCCGGGAAACCGACCCACGCACACCGCCAACACCCCGATCAGCGCAGCCGCCACCCCGCCGCGTGCCCCCGCGTCCAGCCCGACCAACAGGGCCGCGGCCGCCAGCGCGCCCAGTGTGCTGTCAGCGCCCAGGACGACCACCGCGGCGAACCACAGCAGCCCCCGGACGGGGTCGTAGGCCGAGGGGTCGAAGGCGCGTACGCCCATGCCGAGCATGCCGCCGCCGAGGGCGGCCAGGGCGGCGCCCGCGACGAAGGCCAGGAGTTTCAGGGACGGGACCTGGACGCCCGCCGCGGACGCGCCCTGTTCGTGGTCGCGCAGGGCGGCGAGGGCGCGGCCCGTGCGGCCCCGGCGCAGGGCGTGGGTGGCCAGCAACGCGGCGGCCAGGAGGGCGAGTTCGAGGACGTAGTAGGCGCGGTCGTCCTCGAAGCCGGACGGGCGGGCCAGTGACAGGCCCGACGTGGCGTACGGCTGGGCGAAGACGAAGCGGCTGACCCCGACGCCGACCGCGAAGGTCGCGAGGGCGAGGGCCAGGCCGTGGCGGCTGATCGCGGGCCAGCCGGTCAACAGGCCCAGGGGAGCGACCAGGAGGACCGCCACCGCCAGCGCGGCCAGTTCCGGCAGGCGGGGGAGGAGCGGGAAGCGGCCCGCCGCCAGCAACGCCGTGAACAGGGCACCCAGGCCCGCGTACGCCGCCTGTCCCAGGGAGAGCTGACCGCCGCGTCCGGTGACCACCACCAGGGACAGCAACACCACGCCCAGCGCCGGGACTTGGACCGAGGTGTGCAGGTCCGAGCCCGCGAAACCCAGGGGGAGGAGGAACAGCACCCCGGCCACGATCCAGGCACCCGGAGGCGTCGCGACGCGGGCCGTCGCCGTGCGGGGGAGGGCGTCCCGTGAGCCGAGACCGGGCAGTACCAGCGCCGCCACCAACAGGGCGACCACGAACAGGTTCGCGCCTGCCGCCTGCACCAACTGCCCACCCCAGCCCGGCAGATGGAGCCGTGTCAACTGGCTCTGCCCGACCCCGATCCCCAGCGCCACCACCACGGCCACCGGCAGACTCCGCATCCGCGCGGCCACCGCGACCGCCACCACCTCCATGACGAGCAACGGCAGGCCGTACGGGTCAAGGCGTACGTACGGCGCGAGGAGTACGCCCGTCAGGCCCGCCGTGAAGGACCCGAACGCCCAGCCCGCCGCGGCCACCCGGTCCGCGTCCACGCCACCCAGTACCGCGAGTTGGCGGTCGTCCACGACGGCCCGCAGCTCCCGCCCGAAACGCGTCCACCGGATCACCGCCCCGACTCCGGCGGCCAGTACGAGCACCACCGCCAACTGCCCCCAGGGATCGGCCGACACCAGTTCCGGCGCGTCGTCCCGCGCCCCCTGTCCCCACACGAGCGCGGCCCCGCCGACCAGCAGCACGAACACCCCGATGGACGCGACCAGAGTCTGCGCCGGATCACCGCCGAGGACCGACAGCGGTCGGAAGACGAACCGTTCCAACAGCACCCCGATACCCGGCGCGAGGAACAGCAGCGTCACCACCGCGCCCAGCCACAGCGGCCAGCCCCACCCGACCACGCACTGCCGCAGCACGTACGCGCACACCATCGCGACCGCCCCGTGCGCGAAGTTGAGGACGCCGGTCGCCCGGTACGTCACGATCAGGCCGATCCCGGTGAGCGCGGCGGCGCTGCCGACGGAGAGACCGGCGAGGGTGAGGTCGTAGGTGAAGGAGGACATCCGGGGCTTCAGTCGTCGGCTTCGGCGGGTTCGCAGATCGGGCAGGGGCTCAACTCGCCGTTCGCCACGAGCTTCGAGTCCACCGGCACCGCCTCCGGCTTCCCGGCGACCAACGGGCAGTCCGCGCGGTGCCACAACGTGCCGCCCGGCACCATCAGCAGGTCCCCGCTGACCGCCACGGGCGCCGCGGCGGCCCGCGCGGACTCCTCGGCGTCGGCGGGTTCGGCGGCCACGAGAAGGCCGTACAGCTCCTCCACGCGGGCGGCGGCGAGGGCGGAGCGGCCGTGGGTGAGCAGGATGGCGGCGGCGACGATCAGCGCGGCGCCGGGGATCGTGCAGGAGGCCAGGTAGGGGAGTTGGCGTTCCGCGTAGCGCTCGCCGGAGACGCCGTACCAGCCGAGTACGCACAGGACCGCGCCCGCGGCGAGCGCGGCCCAGCCGGCCCACAGGGCGGGGTGCACGGTCCGCAGTCGGGCTGTCCGCATTTACGGCTCCCACATGTCACGTGTCTGTCCATGCCAGCCAATGGCTTGCACTATGCCTTCTGACACCTGACCTGAAAACACCGGGCGAGCACGGCCCGGAACGACACCCGGCGGTGAGCCACATGGTTCTCGGGAGCGACCTCAGGCGAAGGAACACAAGGCGAGGACGGGGTACTACGGCTGCTGCCGCCCTTGTTCTCGTGCTCGGGCCGGCCCTGGCGGCCTGCAGCGACGACAGCGGGGGTGGCAGCAGCGCGCCGCCGCCCACCCCGTCCGTCGAGCAGCCGACGAGCGCACCGGCGACCGCGCCCGCGGACCCGGCCGCCGCGACGACCCAGATCAAGGCCAACTGGAAGAAGTTCTTCGACCCGGCCAGCTCCAGCGCGGACAAACAGGCCGTCCTGGAGAACGGCGACAAGATGGGCCCGGTCCTGAAGGCATTCAGCGGCGACAAGCGCGGCGGGCAGGTCCAAGCAGCCGTCCAGAAGGTCGCGTTCACCTCGGCGACCCAGGCGACCGTGACATACAGCCTCACCTTGAACGGCGCCACCGCCCTGCCGAACGCCTCCGGGACGACCGTCGAGCAGGACGGCACCTGGAAGGTGTCCGTCAACACCCTGTGCGCGCTGGTGGCGTTGAGCGGCGATGCCTCGCAGTCGCCCGGGTCGGGCTGCTGAGGCCGCTGTCGCGGTGCTGCTGCTCCTGGGGAGCGCGGCCTGCGGCAGCCGCCTCCCGGAGAGCGACTTCGAGCACGGCAACTCCCGTACGCCCGCGCCCAGGAGCGGCACGCCGATCCGCGTCGGCATCATCACCAGCGCGACCAGCCCGGTCGGCGGCGACACCTTCACCGGCCCCCGCGACGGCGCCAAGGCGTACTTCGACCGCCTCGACGCGCGCGGGGGCATCGACGGGCACCCGGTCGAGGTGCGCCTGTGCGACGACGGCGGCAGCGGTGTCGGCGACAACGCGTGCGTGCACCAACTCATCGACGAGGACAAGGTCGTCGCCCTGGTCGCCACCACCGCCCTCGACTACGCGGGCGCCTCCCGCGTCTCCTACGCGCGCGTGCCCGACATCGGCGGCCAGCCCATCGGCGCCGCCTACGACACCTGGCCGCACCTGTACGGCATCTACGGCAGCCTCGCGCCCCGCGCCGGGACACCGGGCTGGGACGGGCAGTCGTACGGCGGCACGGAGGTCTACCGGTACTTCAAGCGCGAGCAGGGCGCCCGTACCGCCGCCGTCGTGTCCTACAACCAGGCCGCGTCCGCCGCCTACGCCCGGCTCGTCGAGCAGGGGCTGAAGGCGGAGGGGTACAAGGTCGTCACCGAGCAGGTCGACTTCGCGCTGCCCAACTTCCGTGCCGTGGCGGCCGACTTGAAGCAGCAGGGCGCGGACCTGGTCTTCGACGCCATCGACACGCACGGGAACGCCCAGTTGTGCGAGGCCATGGACGAGGTCGGCGCGAAGGTCATCGCCAAGGTGACGAACGTACAGAACTGGACATCCACTGTCCCGGAGGACTACAAAAACTCCCCGCGCTGCCGCAACGCGCTGTGGGCGACCGGGTCCAGCCGGGACTTCGACGACACCTCCCAGGCGGCCGTACGGGACTTCAGGGACGCGACCAAGGGGCTGAAGACGCATTCCCAGTGGCAGTTGGAGGGGTGGGCGGCCGCGATGTGGTTCACGGACGCGGCGAGGTCGTGTGCGAAGACGAAGACGGGCGTCACGCGTGCGTGCGTCGACGGCTTCATGAACCGGAGCGAGAACTACACCGCCGACGGGCTGTTGGTTCCGGTCTCCTTCGAGCGGCTCGCCGAACCGCCGAAGACGCGCAGGACATGCCTGTCCGTGGCCCGCTGGCAGGACGGCAAGGGGTGGGTCCCGCAAGGGGACATGAACCGCACGTGCTTCGACGTGCCGCAACTGCCGTACCGCCCTTGATAGAGACTTCGACCATGTTGGAGACCTCGGCACGACTCCTGCGCCTGCTCTCGCTGCTCCAGGCCTACCGCGAGTGGTCCGGCGCCGACCTGGCCGACCGGCTCGGGGTCACCCCGCGTACGGTGCGGCGGGATGTGGACCGGCTGCGGGAGCTGGGGTATCCGGTCAACGCCAGTCCCGGCACGGGTGGCGGTTACCAGCTGGGCGCGGGCGCCGAGTTGCCGCCGCTGCTGCTGGACGACGACGAGGCGGTCGCCGTGGCGGTCGGGCTGCGCACCGCCGCCGGGCAGGGCATCGAGGGCATCGGCGAGACCTCCGTACGCGCCCTCACCAAGCTCGAACAGGTGCTGCCGAGCCGGTTGCGCCGCCGGGTGGGCGCCCTCAACGCGTTCACCGTGCTGATGCTGCACAACACGCTGCCGTCCGCCGTCGACCCCGCCGTCCTGACCGAACTGGCCGCCCTGTGCCGGGACGCCGAGCGGCTGCGCTTCGACTACGAGAGCCACGACGGCACCCCGACCCGGCGCAGCGTCGAACCGCACCGCCTGGTGTGCACCGAGCGGCGCTGGTACCTCGTCGCCTGGGACCTGGACCGGGAGGACTGGCGCACCTTCCGCGTCGACCGCGTCACGCCCCGGCCGCCGCACGGGCCGCGCTTCACCCCGCGCGAGCCACCGGCCGAGGACCTCGCCGCGCACGTCTCGAAAGGGGTCTCCACGCGCGCGTACGCCTCGCACGCCGTCGTCCGGCTGCTCGTGCCCCTCCAGGAGGCGGCCGAACGGATCTCACCGTCCGGCGGGACGCTGGAGGCCGACGGGCCGGACGCCTGTCTGCTGCGGACCGGGGCCCCGAACCTCGACCTGATGGTGGTCCACGTGATGATGATGGGCTTCGACTTCGAGGTCCTGGAGCCCGTCGAGCTGACCGAGAGGATCAGGACGGCCCGGGACCTGCTGACCCGCACGCTGGACCGGCACAGCCCGGGTGCCCACGGCGATTCTGTGCCGGAACGGTGAAACTCTTATGCGGCGTCAGCTCCCGCCGTACCGCACGGAATCGGAATGGAAAGGGGCGCCCGGCCGGTTCTCGCGGCACTTTCCGCCGGGCTATTCGGGGAGCCGGACCGACATGCGGGAATTACGTTCGAATGCCTGCGGAAGGCGTACGGAACCGCTCATACGTGTGAGGGATGCAGAACAAAACACACGTCCTGATCCTGTGACAGAAGTGTGACCGGAGAGGGACGGAGAGAGCGCAAGAGGGGCTAGCGTGGCGGGCATGGCACCCATTCCGACTCCACCGGCAGAGCCCCAGGACAGTCCGAACAGCTATGTGGGCCTCGACGCGACAGAGGCCGAGCGGCTCGCGCGGGAGCGCGGCTGGCCGACCGTGCGATCGCTGCCGCCGGGAGCGATCATCACCATGGAGTTCCGCGTGGGACGGCTCAACTTCGAGGTCAAGGACGGCACGGTGGCGCGCGCCTGGAAGGGCTGAGCGCGGACATGACGAAGGCCCCGGTTCCGCTGGCGGAACGGGGGCCTTCTTGATGCGCGGGGATGGTTGTGCGTACCGGCCCCGCGGTCTGTGCGGCCGTCAGCCGCCCGGCAGGGGGCGGGCCGCGGCCGGGGTCGTGCCGCGTGCCACGCGGTCCGGGTGCGGCGGGCGGCGGCTGCCGACCGGGGTGACCGGGGTGCGCTCCGAGCGGGTCGTGTGCGGGCCCGGGGCGAGATGGGCCGGTGGCCGGGCCGAACGGCTCGCGGTGACCGTCTCACGGGCCGCCGGGACCTCGTCGCCCGAGGAGGAGGCGCGCGGCTTGAGGAGCACCGGCGCGGTGACCGGGGAGGCGGGCACCGGTGCGGGCGCCGTGCCGCCGCGGCGGGCACGCCAGCCGTCGCGCAGGTCGAAGATCCGGGTCTCGGCCAGGGCGATCAGCGGCTCGCACCACGGGAGGGCGAGCAGGACCAGCAGACCGGCGGCCCAGCCGAGCAGCACGTCGCTCAGCCAGTGCGTGCCGAGGTAGACCGTGGCGAGACCGACGCCGAGCGAGGTCACCGCGGACGCGGCCGACAGCCAGCGGCGGGCCGCCGGCGTGGAGGCCAGATACGCCAGGATTCCCCAGGTCACGACCGCGTTGGCGGTGTGGCCGCTGGGAAATATATCGCCGCCGAGACCCATCTCGTTCGAGCCGATGACGGTGGCGTAGTGCGGGCCGAGACGGCCCATGCCGAGCTTGGCCGCGCCGACCGTGATGTTCAGCAGCAGCAGCAGGGTGCCCAGGGTCAGCAGCGGGCGCAGCGTGTGCTGCCGCCAGGAGCGCCAGCCCAGCCAGGCCGCGACCATCACCGCGGTGGGGCCGCGCTGGCCGAGGACCACGTAGTAGTCGACGAACCAGTGGATGCCGGCCCACTGCTGGTACGGCCGGAAGAACATGACCTGCCAGTCGAACCGGACCAGCCAGGACGTGGTCACGACGAGCCACACGATCGCCAGATAGAAGGCCAGGGTCGCCGCGAAGAGCACGACCCTGTGCCGGCTCATCTTCGGCACATCGATGTTGGCCGGCCGTTCAGGTTCACGGTCCAGCCTCGCGAACACCCGGTCCAGACGGGTGAGGTTTCGTTCGGTACGCACTCAATCGACGTTACAGCGAGTGAGTGTGGATCCCCGTCGAATCAGCGGCTTTGTGATGACGATGTGATGTGGGAAAGCTCTCAGGAGCAGGTTTATTACCGGGGATTCCGCAATCCAGGACCGCTCCGTCCTTCAATTCCTTTGATCATGCCGGGGTCGAGTTTTATGGCCCTTATGAATTAGTTCACCAAATGCTGGGGTGGAATTGGCCGGGCGCTCATGGAGCGTGACGAGTGGATCATGGCGGACCGGAGCCGTTCAGCCAGAACGCCCCGTACACGGCCGACGCCACCGCGACACCGCCCGTCACCCACGCTGACCTGGACGTACGCAGCCGGGCCAGGGCGAGCGCGAGGGGGAGCAACAGGGGGAAGGCGGGCATCAGCAGGCGCGGTTTCGAGCCGAAGTAGCTCGACGCGCACAGCGCGAGCGCGGTGACGACGCCGGTGTACACCAGAAGCGGCAGCGGCTGGCCCTGCCGGACGCCCACGACGTACAGCCAGAGCACCAGCCCGACCCCGACGATCAGGCCCACCCCGGCCAGGGCCGACGGGAACGACGTGAACTTGTCGCCCACGAAACGGGCGAAGGCGGCACCCCCGTCGAAACCGTTGCGCCAGCCCGCCTGCACGTCGAGATAGCCCAGCGGGCCCTTGCCGGTGCGGTGGCCGACCCAGAGGACGTACCCGGCGGCGCCCAGGGGCGCGAGCGCCATCCCGAGGGCGCGCGGCCAGACCCGCGCGCCGGGCGCGGGCGCCGTGCTGCGGTTCCGCACGGAAGAGGTGACGGCCGTAGAGGCGGAAGAGGCGCGGTCCGCGCGCGAGGTGAACGAGACGATGCCCGCGACCCACACCGCGGCCACGACCGCGAGCCCCACGGGCCGCGTCAGCCCGGCGAACAGTGCGAGCGTGCCCGCCGTCAGCCAGCGGCCCGTCAGCACGGCGTACAGGGACCACGCGGCCAGCGCCGTGAAGAGCGACTCGCTGTACGCCATCGACTGCACGATCCCGACCGGGAGCACCGCCCACAGCAGGACGGCACACACGCCCACGCGACGGCCGTAGACATGCTCCACGACCGCGAAGATCCCCCAGGCCGCCGCGAGCGAGGCGAGCAGGCTCACCACGAAGCCGCCGTCGGCGTACGACAGCGGGGTCACCGCGTGCATGAGTCTTTCCAGCCAGGGCAACAGCGGGAAGAAGGCGAGGTTCGAGTGGACGTCGCCGTTCGGGAGGCGGACCTCGTAGCCGTAACCGAGGTCGGCGACCCGCGTGTACCAGAGGGCGTCCCACCGGGCCGTCAGCAAGGTGTGGGCGCTCTTGCCGCGCGCCGCGCTCCACACCGCGAGCACCACCAGGCCCAGGGCGCGGACGGCGGCGTACCCGAGGAGGGCCGGGGCCGCCCGGCGCAGAGGTGCTGCAAGATCCGTCACAGGCTTGATTATCGAGGGCGCCCGGAACCGGCAGGCCCGGCGGGGGCGTGGTCCACAGAAGGGTGAGTGGTGTACGCCACACGTGTTCTCCGGAGAGTGTGAGAGGTCCGCCACGTGGCATTGGCGTGAACTCGCGTACGCTGACGGCTCACTCGCCTTCGTTGCGCGGGTCGGAGACACCGCTCCTCTCCGGCCGCAGTCACAGGGAGTCCCCACCCCGTGAACCCGCCGAACGCGAGGGAACATCTGGGAGGTAGTTCATGTCCGGGACGACCACGGCCGCCGCAGCGCTGCGCCGTCGGGCGGCCGGGGCCGGTGCCAACCGCTGGGTCGTCCTCGTCGTCCTCTGTGTCAGCCTGCTGCTCGTCGCCCTCGACGCCACCGTGCTCCATGTCGCGGTGCCCGCCGTCACCGAGGACCTCAAACCCGGCGCGATAGAGCTGCTCTGGATCGTCGACGTCTATCCGCTGGTCTGCGCCTCGCTCCTCATCCTCTTCGGCACGCTCGGCGACCGAGTGGGCCGCAGGCGGATTCTCCTTCTCGGCTACGGCCTCTTCGGCATCGCCTCCGGCCTGGCCGCCCTCGCCCATGACGCCCAGGTCCTGATCCTCGCGCGGGCGCTGCTCGGCGTCGGCGGCGCGATGATCATGCCGGCCACGCTCTCGATCCTCCGCCAGGTCTTCCCCGACCGGCGCGAGCGGGCGGTGGCGATCGGCGTGTGGAGTGCGGTGGCGGCGGTCGGCGCGGCGGTGGGCCCGCTGCTCGGCGGATTCCTGCTGGAGCACTTCTGGTGGGGCTCGGTCTTCCTCGTCAACATCCCCCTGATGCTGATCAGCCTCCCGATCGGCCGCCTCCTCCTCCCCGAGTCCCGCGGCGACCGCAACGGCCCGTGGGACGTCGTCGGCGCGCTCATGGCCGCGGGCGGTCTCTTCGGCGCCGTCTTCGGCGTGAAGCGGCTCGGCGGCGGGGAACCGGTGGAGAGCGGGTGGACCGTGGCCCCGCTGCTCGTGGGCGCGGTGCTGCTGGTTCTCTTCGTACGACGGCAACGGCGCCGTACGCATCCGCTGGTGGACCTGAAGATGTTCCGCAGGCCGGCGTTCAGCACGTCCGTGGGTTGCATCGTGCTGGCGATGCTGGCACTGGTCGGCCTGGAGCTGATCGCGGCGCAGTACCTGCAACTGGTCCTCGGCCTGTCGCCCCTCCAGACGGGTCTACGGCTGCTGCCGCTGACGTTCGCGGCGATGGCGGCGGGGTTGTTCGGGGCGCGGATGCTCCGGCGGTTCGGCCCGCGCCGGATGGTGTGCTTCGGCTTCTGTCTGACCGCGTTCTCGGTGCTGACGCTGACCGCGATGGGCGAGCGGGACAACACCGGGCTGCTGCTCTTCGGGTTCCTGCTGTTGGGGTTCGGTCTGGAGATGACGCTCTTCGGGGCGTACGAGTCGATGCTGAGCGAGGCGCCGCCGGCCCAGGCGGGTGGCGCCGCCGCGATCGGTGAGACCTCGTACCAACTCGGCGCGGGTATCGGCATCGCGCTCCTCGGCAGCGTGATGAACGCGGCGTACGCGCCAGGGTTGTCGTCCGTTCCGGGTGTACCGGCGTACGCGTCGGCCTCGGCGGGGCATTCGCTGGGCGAGGCGTACGACGTCGCCGGGCGGCTCGGCGGGGCGCGTGGAGCCGCCCTGCGCGACGCGGCTCGGCACGCTTTCGTCCACGGCCTGCATGTCACGTTGCTCGTCAGTGCGGGGTTGCTGCTGCTGGGGGCGGTGATGGCATTGAGGCTGCCCCGGATCATGCACTGCGAGGCACCTCTGGCCACGGTCCCTGCTCCCAGGGAAGTAGCAGTGTCCCGCGTCTCCGCCTGACCGAGGAGTTCTCCCACCCGCGCACCACCCGCTTACGGGCAACCGAGGGGTGAACGTGCCCTGTGGGGTGCCCCGCCGTCGGCCGGTGCCGTTGGCGGGTGGGAATGGTTTGGCAGGGTGCGATGCGCTGGACTCGTGACACCGGGCGTCGTAACGTCGGGGCCGTTGTGTAACTAGCGGTGATAGTTTTTAGTGCCGGAGGCTGTGTGATGGCTGCGTCCTCGAAGTTGCCCCCCTTCGACCCCGCCGACCCCCTCGGCATCGACGACCTGCTCGACCCCGAGGACCTCGCGATCCGGGACACCGTCCGGGCGTGGGCCGCGGACCGGGTGTTGCCGTATGTCGCGGAGTGGTACGAGAAGGGGGAGTTGCCCGGGATTCGCGAGCTCGCCCGGGAGTTGGGCGGTATCGGGGCCCTCGGGATGTCGCTCGACGGGTACGGCTGTGCCGGGGCCTCCGCCGTCCAATACGGGCTCGCCTGCCTGGAGTTGGAGGCCGCCGACTCCGGCATCAGGTCGCTCGTGTCGGTGCAGGGGTCCCTCGCGATGTACGCGATCCACCGCTTCGGGAGCGAGGAGCAGAAGCAGACCTGGTTGCCGCGCATGGCCTCCGGTGACGTCATCGGCTGCTTCGGGCTCACCGAGCCCGACCACGGATCCGACCCCGGCGGCATGCGCACCTACGCCAAGCGCGACGGCGGCGACTGGGTCCTCAACGGCCGCAAGATGTGGATCACCAACGGGTCGGTGGCCGGCGTCGCCGTCGTATGGGCGCAGACCGACGACGGGATCCGCGGGTTCGTCGTACCGACGGACGTGTCCGGTTTCTCCGCGCCCGAGATCAAGCACAAATGGTCACTCCGCGCATCCGTCACCAGCGAACTCGTCCTCGACGACGTGCGGTTGCCCGCCGACGCCGTGCTGCCGGAGGTCGTAGGGCTGAAGGGTCCGCTCAGCTGTCTGTCGCACGCCCGTTACGGAATCGTGTGGGGTGCGATGGGCGCGGCGCGCGCTTCCTTCGAGTCCGCGGTCGCGTACGCGAAGACGCGGGAGCAGTTCGGGCGGCCCATCGGCGGCTTCCAGCTCACCCAGGCCAAGCTCGCCGACATGGCGGTCGAACTGCACAAGGGGATTCTGCTCGCCCATCACCTGGGGCGGCGCATGGACGCCGGGCGCCTGCGTCCCGAGCAGGTCAGCTTCGGCAAGCTGAACAACGTACGAGAGGCCATCGAGATCTGTCGTACGGCACGGACGATCCTCGGTGCCAACGGGATCTCACTGGAGTACCCCGTGATGCGGCACGCGACGAACCTGGAGTCGGTGCTCACGTACGAGGGCACCGTCGAGATGCACCAGCTCGTGCTGGGCAAGGCGCTCACCGGACTGGACGCCTTCCGCTAGGAAGACCCGAAGCCCTGTTCAACCCTGCGGGAGGCAGGGCCGATGAGCGGCCCTGCCTCAGCTCTGGTTGAAGAACCCGTCCTCACGGCGCACGGCGGGGTCGCCGCTGACGATCTCCGTGTTGGCGGGGGTCAGCAGGAAGACACGGTTCGCGACCCGCTCGATCGTGCCGCGCAGGCCGAAGGTGAGGCCCGCCGCGAAGTCGACCACGCGCTTGGCGTCGGTCGCCTCCATCGCCGTAAGGTTCACGATCACCGGAACCCCTTCCCGGAACAGCTCGCCGATCGCGCGGGCGTCGCGGAAGCTGTCCGGGGTGACCGTGCCGATCCGCCGGCCCTTCACCTCGGCGACGTCCTCGGCCACCTTCACCCGCGGATCCGTGACCCAGGCATCCCCGGGCTGCTCGGTCCCTTCGGAGTAGTCGTCGTCGTAGTAGCGCTCGTCATCGTTGTCGTCAACGAGTCCAAGCCAAGCACTTGCCTTGCGTACCGATCCCATGGACGCCTCCTCTCACAGCGGTCTTACTTGCTTTCCGCATCCCTATGGTCATCCATGATGCGGATCGCGCGCCAAGTGGATAGACGCCGCGCGGGGGGTTTGTGACGCTACTGGTGCACAGCCAATACGTCGAGGGCCCCCGTGTATCAAGGGTGTTGCTGGACAAGGCTGCTGACTGAGAGTGAAATATGATTCTTCTCGGCGTCCGGGTGACGGCTGGTGCGTACGGGTGAACGGGGTGGTCGATACGAAGCGGCTGCTCAACGCCCGGTCAGATGCCATATCGAACTCCGGATGCCCTGTCAGATGTCGTTCACGCCACGGGGGGTTGTCGTGTTCGGAATGGTCCGGCCCTGCAGTCACAGACTCGGTGAGAACCTCAAGACCCAGTGGATGGCGCATTTGTGCGGGCTGTGTCTCGCGCTGCGCGGGGACCACGGGCAGTTCGCGAGGGTTGTCACGAACTACGACGGTTTGCTCCTCTCGGTCCTGACGGAGGCTCAGGTCGAGCGGGCGGGCGGTGGATGGCGTCGTACGGCCGGGCCCTGCCCGTTGCGCGGGATGCGGACCGCGTCCGTCGCCCAGGGCGAGGGGGCGCGGCTCGCGGCGGCCGTATCGCTGGTGCTCGCCTCCGCCAAGGTGCGTGACCATGTCGCCGACGGGGACGGCCTGCTGGCCCGCAGGCCGGTGGCGCTGGCCGCGCGGCGGGTCGCCGGGAGCTGGGGGCGGGCCGGGGCGCGCACCGGTTCCGCGGTCGGGTTCGACGCCGCCGTACTCGTCGACGCCGTGGAGCGGCAGTTCGGCATCGAGTCCCTGGCCGGACCCGGGACGCCGATCCTGACCGTCACCGAACCGACCGAGACCGCCACGGCGGCCGCCTTCGCGCACACCGCGGTCCTGGCCGGACGGCCCGGCAACGCCGTACCGCTGGCCGAGGCCGGACGCCTCTTCGGGCGGCTCGCGCATCTCCTGGACGCCGTGGAGGACAAGGAGACCGACGCCGCGGCGGGCGCCTGGAACCCCCTCACGGCGACCGGCACCCCGCTCACCGAGGCCCGCCGGCTCGCCGACGACGCGCTGCACGGGATACGGCTCGCGCTGCGGGAGGCCGAGTTCGTGGACGGCAAGCTGGCGCACCTGCTCCTCGCGCACGAGCTGGGGCGCTCGGTGGACCGGGCCTTCGGCACCCAGTCGTGCGGGCATGGACCGGAGGGCGCGTTCGGGCCGCCGCGGACTCCGTACCTGCCGGGCGATCCGCGGCACGACGGCCATCCCTACGGCGGTGAGCCTCCGCGGCCCGACGGGCGCGGGTTCTGGGCCGGGTGTGCCGTAGCCCTCGGGCTGTGCTGCACCTGCAAGGTGTGCTGCGCCGACGAGTTCGAAGGGCCGTGGTCGGGGCGGCGGCGCGAGGGATGCTGTTCGAGCTGCGACTGCTCGTGCTGTGACGCGTGCGAATGCTGCGAATGTTGTGAATGTCTGTCGTGCTGCGACTGCTGAATATGCCGGGCGCCGCGACCTGTTGACCGTGACGGGTCGTCACCGCCGTTGTATACGCGCTACTTGAGGATCATGGCCGACCTGCGAGGTCGGCCATGATCCTGTTTCAGGGCGGTAAAACAAAAACATGATCCGGTGACCGGTGTGCCGTGCGTGTCGTTGGGCGGGAGCAGAACCATTTCTGCCCCGGGTTCGATCCCTGATCGACCCTGATCAACCCCGATCAACTCGCCACCCACTTAAGGCACTTCAGTGGACGTCACAACAAAAGCGACCACCAGCATCCGCACCAGGCTGCTGAGGATTCTGGTCCTCGCCCTCGCGGTCCTGCTCGCCCTGCTCGGTATCGCGGCCGCCGACCAGATCTCCGCCTATCGCAACGCCTCCGCGACCGCCGACAACGCCCGCCTGGAAATCACCCTCCAGGGACTCGTGCACGAACTGCAGAAGGAGCGCGGGCTCACCACCGGATACGTCGGCGGCGTCCAGCAGTTCAGCGCCAAGCTCCCCGCGCAGCGCAAGGCGACCGACGCCGCGCGCGAGCAGTTGGACGTCGCCCTGAAGGGGCGTGAGGACTCCGCCGCCGGTTCCGTGCGCGAGTCCCTCGGCCGGCTCGACGGCCTCGTCGGCATCCGCAAGGACGCCGACGACGGCACCGGTGTGGTGAAGGACACCTTCGACTACTTCACCACCACGATCACCGTCCTCGACCGGCTCGACCTCGGCCTCGAAGACGTCCACGACGGCAACCTGCGCGACGCCTACCAGGCGCTCCAAGTCCTCGGCAACGCCAAGGAGTTCACCGGCGAGGAGCGCGCCATCGTGCTCGGCTCCGTGCGTGCCGGGAAGTTCCGCGGCGACGACTACAGCCGGTTCATGGAGATCCGTGCCGGACGCCTCGCCGCCCTCGACGCCTTCCCCCGGTCAGCCACCGCCGTACAGGAACGGCGCCTGAACACCGCCCTGACCACGCCCGACGCCGAGCGCGCGCTGGCGTACGAGAGCAAGGCGGTGCACGGCACCGGGAAGCTGAAGTCGAGCGCGATCCCGCCCATGGCCTGGTGGGACTCCATGACCTCCACCATCAACGGGATGCGGAACGTCCAGATCACCCTCGGCACCGATGTCGAGAACCGCGCCGCCCAGTTGGAGAGTTCGGCCCAGCGCGACCTGCTGCTGTTCCTGCTGCTCGCCCTCGCCACGGTCGTCGCGCTCGGCGCGCTGGCCCTCGACTGCGTACGGTCCGTCTCCACGCCGCTCGTCGAACTCGCCCGGCAGGCACGGGAAGTGGCCGGGAGCCGGCTGCCGCAGGCCGTGGCCGCCGTACAGGACGGGTCGTCCGGGGCGGCGCCGAAGCCGCCCGCTCCGCTCGCCGTCGCCGACAAGGCGGGAGCCGAAGTGCGGGAGGTGGCCGACGCGTTCGACCGGGTGCAGCGGTCCGCCTTCGAACTCGCCACCGAGCAGGCTGTGTTGCGGCGCAACGCCACCGACTCCCTGGTCAGCCTGGGGCGTCGCAACCAGAACCTGGTGCGCCGTCAGATCAGCTTCATCAACAAGCTGGAGCACGAGGACGCCGACCCCGCGACCCTCGCCAACCTCTTCGAACTCGACCACCTGGCCACCCGTATGCGCCGCAACGCCGAAAGCCTCCTCGTGCTCGCCGGAGAGTCCAGCCCCCGCCCCTGGTCCACGCCGCTGGCCGTCAACGACGTGCTGCGCGCCGCGCTGTCCGAGGTCGAGGAGTACCGCCGGGTCACCCTGCGCCGGATCGAGCCCGCGTTCGTCACCGGCTCCGTCGTCGTCGAGATCGCCCACCTGCTCGCCGAGTTGGTGGAGAACGCGCTGAGCTTCTCGCCGCCGGACTCCGACGTGGAGATCGAGGGGCGGCGCACCAGCGCCGGGTATCTGGTCGCGATCGTCGACCACGGCTTCGGCATGGACAACCAGGCCCTCGCCGAGGCCAACGTACGGCTCTCCGGCACCGCCAGCTTCATGGCCGAACCCACCCGGTTCCTGGGCCACTTCGTGGTCGGCGCGCTCGCCCGCAAGTGCGGTATCGAGGTACGGCTCGGCGAGGCACCGGCGGCCGGTGTGGTCGCCCGGGTGCTGATCCCCGCGGGGCTGTTGACGGAGGCTCCGCAGGGCAAGGCCGCGGACCAGCCGGTGCTGCCGGCGCCGCGCAAGGAGGAGGACGCCGTGGAGCCGGTGACCGTCGCCGCCGGGTCGAAGCCCGTCGAGAGCAAGGCCTCCGGCTCCAAGGGCGGCACCTCCGCCTCCCGTACCCGCAACGGACTCGTCAAGCGCCCGCGGCGCAGCGCGATTTCGGAGGCCGTCACCGAGACGGACCGGCCCAGCCGCCCGGCACCCACCGGACCGAGTGCCGACCGCAGCCCCGAGGAGGTCTCCGGAATGCTCTCCACCCTGCGCAGCGCCCACATGCGCGGCGGCATCAGCGTGGAGAAGGAGAAGGAGAAGGCCAAGAAATCCGCCGGACGCAACGCCGGACACAACGAGGGTGACGTCAAGTGACCACTGTCGACACTCCACACGACTCGCAGACCTTCAACTGGCTGCTCGCCAACTTCGTCAAGAGCACCGACGGCGTACGCGACGCGGTCGCCGTCTCCTCCGACGGGCTGCTGATCGCCGTGTCGGACGGGCTCGGGCGGACCGAGGCCGACCATCTCGCCGCGATCGTCTCGGGGTTGAGCAGTCTGGCGCGCAGCGCGTCCAAGCGGTACAGCTTCGACGGGGTCAAGCTCATCATGATCGAGATGGGGCGCGGTTTCCTGCTCGTCTCGGCGATCCGGGACGGCAGCTGTCTCGGCGTCCTCGCCGACAGCAGCGGTGAACTGGGCCTGGTCGGCTACGAGATGGCGGTGCTCGCGGAGCGGGCGGGTGATCTGCTCACCCCGACGCTCATCGCCGATCTGCGGCAGGCGTTGCCACGGTGAACGGTGAACAGCCCAGAGACGTAGAACCTGACGAGGACGCGACGTTCGTCCGGCCGTTCATCATCACCGGCGGCCGGTCCGAGCCTCTCCAGGCCGATCTGCGGCTGGAGACGCTGGTCGTCGCCGTCGGCGTGCCGGATCCGTCGCTCACCTTCGAGCGGCGCCACATCGTCGCGGTGTGCGAACAGCCGACGACCGTCGCCGAGGTGGCGCACCGGGTCGGCGTACCCCTCGGAGTGGCCAAGGTGCTCATCTCCGACCTCGTCGTCGCCGGGCAACTCGCCTGCCGGCAACCCGCGGAGCTGCCGCTCCCGATGCTCGAAAGGATCAGGGACCATGTCCGGGCGCTCTGACAAGATCGTGCCGCTGGCCGTGAAGATCGTGGTCAGCGGCGGCCTCGGGGTCGGCAAGACCACGTTCATCGGGGCCATTTCGGAGATCGAACCCCTCGACACGGAGGCGGCGATCACCCAAGTCTCCGTCGGTGTCGACTCGTTGGAGGGTGTCGAGGCGAAGACCACCACGACCGTCGCCCTCGACTTCGGGCGGATCACGCTCGACCCGACGATCGCGCTGTATCTGTTCGGGACACCCGGGCAGGACCGGTTCTCCTTCCTCTGGGACGACTTGGTGGAGGGCGCGCTCGGCACGGTGGTCCTCGTGGACACCCGGCGGATCGAGGACTGTTTCCCCGCGGTCGACTACTTCGAGTCGCAGGGCGCGCCGTTCGTCCTCGCGGTGAACCGGTTCGACGGGGCGGAGCGGTTCGACGTGGACGAGGTGCGGGAGGCGCTGGGGCTGGGTGCGGATGTGCCGGTGCTGGAGTGCGACGCGCGTGAACGGGGCTCTGTACGGGACGTGTTGGGGGCGTTGATGGACCGGGTGATCGGGGTCCGGGCCACACCACGTCGTCGTTCGGCCGCCCTGTCGCGATAGGGGAGCAGGGGGCCGGTCCGCGAACTCGGCCCCCCGCACGCCTAGTTCTTCAGTTCCGGCGGCGAGATCCGCGACTTCGCGATCGCCGAACCCGTCGTCCCCCACTTCTTCAGGATCTTGTCGTACGTCCCGTCCGCGATGAGCTTGTTCACCGCCGCCTGGAACGCCGGTGCCAGTTTCGTGCCCTTCTTGAAGGCGAAGCCGACGTCCAGGCGGTGGAACTCGTTGAGGAACTTGACGCCGGTCTGCTGGGCGACGGCGTAGCGCAGGCCGTTGATCGTGGACATCACGACGTCGCTGCGGCCCTGTTGGAGGGACGACCAGATCGCGCCGGACTCGCTGTAGGTCTGCACGCTGTACGCCTTCTTGCCGGCGTCCGTGCAGACCTTCTTGTTCTCCTCAAGGGTGGCCTCGAAGGTGGTGCCCGCTCCGGTCGCGACGTTCAGGCCGCAGAGCTGCTTGAGGTCGGTGATCTTGGCGAGCTTGCTGTCCTTGCGGGTGGCGAAGCCCTGGCCGTCGTTGATGTAGGTGACGAAGTCGATCGTCTTGCGGCGCTCGTCGGTCACGCCGAAGTTGCTGGCGCCGAAGTCGTACTTGCCGCTGTCGAGGGCCGGCAGGATCGCCTCGAAACTCGCCTGTTCCGTCTTGAGCCTGATGCCGAGGACCTTCGCCACGGCGTCCGCGAAGTCGACGTCCTGGCCGGTCAGCGTCTTGCCGTCGTCCAGGTAGGTCGTACCGGGTGGTGTGCCGCCGACGGCCACCGCCACGGTCAGGCTCGTGGTGCCGGACGGGAGCAGCTTGGCCGCCGCCGTGTCCTTCGGGATGGTCGAGACGACGTCCGTGGTGGGGATCTTGTCGGCCTTGGCCGCTGCCGCGTTCGCCGTGGTGCCGCTCGCGTCGTCCGAGCCGGAACCGCAGGCCGTGAGCAGCAGGGCCGCCGAGGTGATCAGGGCAAAGGGTGCGAAATGCCGATAACGGGTGCGCGTGGGCGTACGCATCGTGTGCGGTCTCCTGAGAGCAAGAGTGAGCAGAACCCGAGGGGAGGGTGAGGGGTGCGCGTGTGAAGGCGGAGGGAGGTGCGGGGGAGAACGCGAGAAGCGCCCGATCAGGCGGGAGAACCGGGGATCAGGGCGTGCAGTGGGTCAGCTCAACAGGAAGAGGACCACACTCGACCGAAGTCGATGTGGGAGCGCTTGACCAGCCACTGCTGTGGATGCATGGAGTAAGTGGAACAGGCATCCGGTTGGGCGTCAACCGACTTGAGACGTACCGCTCACAGTATGGACAGCCTTGACAGCGAGGGGAAACGGCGCCGTACCCTCGGTGCACGGCCTGCTGAGGGGCTCGGCCGTACGGCGCCACGCGGCGTTCCGTGTGAAGGCATTACCCGTGTTCGACCGACGTCACGGAGTCTTCGCATGTCTTCCCACACCCTTGCCGAAGCGTCCGCCGCACCGGACATACCGGAGCCGGCCGGCGCCCCGCGGATCGTCCCGCAGCGCCGTCTCGGCCAGTGGGCGGCCGCCGTCGCCGTACTGATCCTGCTCGGGCTCGCCGTCACCTCCGTCGTGCGCAACCAGGCGTTCCAGTGGGGCGTGGTCGGCGACTACTTCACCTCGGACTCCGTGCTGCGCGGCCTGTGGCTCACCCTGTGGCTGACGGCCGTGGTGATGGTGCTCGGCTTCGTCCTCGGCGCACTGCTCGCGGCGGCCCGGCTGTCCGCCAATCCCGTGCTGCGCGGCGTCAGTTGGGGCTACGTCTGGCTGTTCCGGTCGATCCCGATCCTGGTGCAGCTGCTGCTCTGGTTCAACATCGGGGCGCTGTACCCGCAGTTGCTCGGCGTGAAGACCGTCAACCTGTTCACTCCGATCGCGGTCGCGATCATCGGACTCACCCTGCACGAGGCCGCCTACGCCGCCGAGGTCGTCCGGGGCGGCATCCTCTCCGTCGACCGCGGCCAGGTCGAGGCCGCGCAGGCGCTCGGGCTGAGCCGGTGGCGCCGCTGGTGGCGGATCGTGCTGCCGCAGGCGATGCGCTCCATCGTGCCGCCCGCCGGGAACATGCTCATCGGCACCCTCAAGGGCACCTCGATCGTCAGCGTCATCGCCGTCCAAGACCTGCTGTTCTCCGTGCAGTTGGTCTACCACCGCACCTACCAGGTGATCCCGCTGCTGATGGTCGCCACCATCTGGTACACCGTCGTCACCTCGGTGCTCAGCGTCGGCCAGTACTACGTCGAGAAGCACTACGCGCGCGGCTCGGAGCGCACCCGATGAGCGCGGACAGGCGGACACTCGTCATCGTCGGGGCCGGGCCGCGGGGGACCGGTCTCATCGAGCGCATCGCCGCCAACGCGCCTGAGCTGTACGCCGGTTCGGGCGCCGAAGGCACTGAAGGTCCCGAGGGCCTCGACATCCACCTCGTCGACCCCCATCCGCCGGGCGCCGGACGCATCTGGCGCGCGGCCCAGTCGCCGCTGCTGTGGATGAACTCGCACGCCGAGGACGTCACCATGTTCACCGACGAGACGGTGGTCATGGACGGTCCGGTACGCCCCGGCCCCACGCTGCACGAATGGGCCGCCATCGAGGGCAGCACCTTCGCCGACCGCCAGCTCCAGGGCTCCTACCTGCGCTGGGTGCACGAGGAGTCCGTGGCCGCGCTCCCGCCGGGCGTCACCGTCCACCACCACCCCCAGCGGGCCCTCAGGATCAGCGGCCCGCGCGACGGACGCCAGCAGGTCTGGCTGGAGGGCAGCCCGAACCCGCTCCCCGCCGACCTCGTCGTCCTCGCCCTCGGCCACCTCGACGCCGAACTGGACGAGGACCAGCGGGAGTTGGCGGCGTACGCCCGCGCCCACGACCTGGTCCATCTGCCGCCCGACTTCACCGCCGACAGTGACCTCTCCGCCCTCGCCCCCGGCGAACCCGTCCTCGTCCGCGGCTTCGGCCTCGCCTTCGTCGACCTGATGGTCCTGCTCACGGAGGGGAGGGGCGGACGCTACGACGGCGACACCTACGTCCCCTCGGGGCAGGAGCCGGTGCTGTACGTCGGGTCGCGGCGCGGAGTGCCGTACCACTCGAAGATCGGTTACGAGTGGAGCGGTGAACGGCCGCCGCTGCCACGGTTCTTCGGGCCCGCCGAGGTCGACGCGATACTTGCGCAGCCGGAGGGGTTCGACTTCCGGCGGGACGTATGGCCGCTGATCGAGAAGGAGTTGGGGTTCGCGCACTACCACCGGCTGTTCGGTGTGCACCCCGAGCGGACGAGCATCGCCTGGACCGACTTCGAGGAGAAGTACGCGGCCGGTGAGGCGGCGGACCGCGAGGCCCTCGTGGCGTCCGCCGTGCCCGACCCCGCCGACCGGCTCGACCTCGCGGCACTCGACCACCCGCTGGACGGGGTGCGCTACGCGTCGCACGAGGAGTTCCAGGAGGGGCTACGGGCTTATGTGGAAGGGGATCTGAGCCGCCGTCATGATCCCTCCAACAGCCCCGACCTGGCCGTCTTCCTCGGACTGCTCTCCGTCTACGGGCAGTTGATCCGGCTCGGTGACGTCGGACCCTGGTGGCACGGCTTCTTCAGCTATCTCGCCTCCGGGCCGCCCGGACCCCGGCTGCGCCAACTCCTCGCGCTGTCCCGGGCCGGCGTCGTGCGGTTCGTGGGCGCAGACATGGCCGTAGCCGCCGAGGGCGGGGTGTTCCGGGCGTCGAGCGCGACCGTGCCGGGTGTGACGATCGAGGCGCGGGCGCTGGTCGAGGCGCGGTTGCCGGAGCCCACGGTGGGGCGATCCGTCGATCCGCTGCTGCGTGAACTGCACGCCGACGGGGCCGTGGTGGAGAGTCCCGAAGGGCTGCTGCGGGTGGACCGCACCGACGGGCGGGTCCTCGGCCGGGACGGGCAGCCGCATCCCCGGCGGTTCGCGCTCGGGCCCTACACCGACGTACGGACGCCCGGCGCCTTCACCCGGCCGCGCACCGGCGGGCCGGCCTTCCGGCAGAACGACGCCACCGCGCGCGCCGTGCTGGCGTTCCTGCGGGACCTCGCGTGTCGGGCCTCCGTGTAGCCCCCGACCGCCAACTCCGCTGCCAGTACAAGGGATTCACACCATGACCGTCATGGTCGACATCAGGTCCGTCCACAAGAGTTTCGGGTCGCTCGACGTGCTCAAGGGCATCGACCTCGCGGTGCGCGCGGGCGAAGTCACCGTGATCCTGGGCCCGTCGGGGTCCGGCAAGTCGACGCTGCTGCGCACCATCAACCACCTGGAGAAGGTCGACCAGGGCACGATCAGCGTCGACGGCACGCTCGTCGGCTACCGGCGCTCCGGCGACAAGCTGTACGAACTGCGTGAGCGCGAGGTGCTGAAGCAGCGCACCCGGATCGGGTTCGTGTTCCAGAACTTCAACCTCTTCCCGCACCTCACCGTGCTGGACAACATCATCGAGGCACCGGTCTCCGCGCTGAAGCGCCCCCGCAGAGCGGCAGTTGAGAGCGCGCGCCGGCTCCTCGACCGGGTGGGGCTCGCCGACAAGGCCGACGCCTACCCGAAGCAGCTCTCCGGTGGGCAGCAGCAGCGGGTCGCGATCGCCCGCGCGCTGGCCCTGGAGCCGAGACTGCTGCTCTTCGACGAACCGACCTCCGCGCTCGACCCCGAGCTGGTCGGTGAAGTCCTCGACGTCATCAGGGACTTGGCCCACCAGGGCACCACGATGATCGTCGTCACCCACGAGATCGGCTTCGCCCGCGAGGTCGCCGACACCGTCGTCTTCATGGACGACGGCCGGATCGTCGAGCAGGGCGCCCCGGCCGACGTACTCGACCGACCCCGGCACGAACGCACCCGGACCTTCCTCTCCAAGGTGCTGTGACGTGCGCAGAAAGGGACTCCCCACATGACCTCCTCGCACGGCCGGGGCCTGCATCTGGCCGCCGCCGTCGACCAGCGGTCGGCCTACGACGCCGACTCCTACGTCGCGTTGGCGCGGCTCGCCGAGAGCGGCGGCCTCGACTTCGTGACGCTCGACGACACCTTCGCGCGCCCCGGCCCCGACGCCCTCGCCGTGCTGTCCTGGGTCGCCCCGGCGACCGACCGGATCGGCCTGGTGCCGACCGTGACCACCACGCACACCGAGCCCTTCCATGTGCAGGCCGCGGTCGCGACCCTCGACTGGGTCAGCCGGGGCCGGGCCGGCTGGCGGCTCGACGTGTCGACCACCGAGGGCGAGGCCCGCCTCTTCGGCCGCCGGCACGCCGCGCCCGCCGACGCGTTGTGGCAGGAAGCAGGTGAAGTCGCCGATGTGGCCGCCCAGTTGTGGGACAGCTGGGAGGACGACGCCGAGATACGGGACACGGCCACCGGCCGTTTCGTCGACCGCGACAAGCTGCATCACGTCGACTTCGAGGGCTCCGAGTTCTCGGTCAAGGGCCCCTCGATCGTGCCCAGACCACCGCAGGGCCACCCCGTCCGCGTGGTCGACGCCACCGAGGGCCAGGCCCGGCGGACGGCCGCCCGGTACGCCGATGTGGCCCTCGTCCGCGCGGCGAGCTCCGCGCAGGCCGGGGCCGTACGGGCCGAACTGCGGGCGTCCGCCGAGAAGTTCGGCCGCGACCCGGACACCCTGCGGGTCCTGGTGAGCCTCGTCGTCGACCTCGGTGACGGCGAGCACGCGGCCGAACCGGGCCACGGCGGGGGCGGCCCCCGGCAGACCGCGCACGGCCCGCTGTACCGGGGCGGCCCGGTCGACCTCGCGGAGCTGATCGCCGGCTGGCACGGCGACCGTACCGTCGACGGCTTCCACCTCACGCCCGTCGAGCCCCGACGCGACCTGGAACGGCTCGTCAACGGAACGGTCGCGCTGCTCCAACACCGGGGCCTGTTCCGCACGTTCTACCCGGGCAGCACGCTCAGGGAGCACCTGGGCCTGGCCCGGCCCGCCAACCGGTACGCCGTGACCGGGGGAGCGTCATGACCGTACGGAGGCCTTCTCGCCGGCAGATCCATCTGGCCGCGCACTTCCCCGGCGTCAACAGCACCACCGTGTGGGCCGATCCGCGGTCGAGGTCCCAGATCGCGTTCTCCTCCTTCGAGCATCTCGCCCGCACCGCCGAACGCGGCCTCTTCGACTTCTTCTTCCTCGCCGAGGGGCTGCGACTGCGCGAACACAAGGGCCGTGTCCACGACTTGGACGTCGTCGGCCGCCCGGAGTCCCTCACGGTCCTCAACGCGCTCGCCGCCGTCACCGAGCGGATCGGGCTGGCCGCCACCGTCAACGCGACCTTCAACGAGCCGTACGAACTCGCCCGCAGACTGGCCACGTTGGACCATCTCAGTGGAGGCCGCGCCGCCTGGAACGTGGTGACCTCGTCGGACGCCTTCACCGGTGAGAACTTCCGGCGCGGGGGATACCTCGACCGTGCGGACCGCTACACCCGGGCGGCCGAATTCGTCGCCGTGGCAAGGGAGTTGTGGGACTCCTGGACCCCGGACGGACTGTCCCGCCCCTTCGCCCACCGGGGCCAACACTTCGACATCGCGGGCGAGTTCACCGTGCCGCGCTCACCTCAGGGGCACCCGGTCGTCATCCAGGCCGGGGACTCGGGGGAGGGGCGGGAGTTCGCGGCGCGGACCGCCGACGTCATCTTCACGCGGCACGGCACGCTGGAGGACGGCCGCGCCTTCTACGCCGACGTGAAGGGACGCCTCGCCAAGTACGGCCGTAGCGCGGACGACCTCAAGATCATGCCCGGCGTCAGCGTCGTCCTCGGCGACACCGCGGCCGAGGCGCAGGAGCGGGCCGCCGAGATCCGGCGGCAGCAGGTCTCCCCGCAGAACGCGATCCTCGCCCTGGAACAGATCTGGGGCACGGACCTCTCCTCCTACGACCCCGACGGCCCGTTCCCCGACTCCGACCCGGTGCCGGAATCGTCGATCACCCAGGGGCGGACCCGGCGCGGCGACACCGTCGCGATGGCCGAGAAGTGGCGGGCCCTGTCCCGCGAGAAGGGGCTGTCCATCCGGCAGACCGTGATCGAGGCGAGCGGCCGGCAGTCCTTCATCGGCACCCCGGAGGCGGTCGCCGCCGAGCTGGAGACCTTCGTACGACAGGACGCCGCCGACGGCTTCATCCTCGTGCCGCATCTCACCCCCGGCGGCCTCGACGAGTTCGTGGACCGGGTGGTGCCGCTGCTCCAGGAACGTGGCGCGTTCCGCACGGAATACCGGGGTACGACCCTGCGCTCACATCTCGGGCTCCCCGACCCGGCAGACAGGGAAGGGGTGACCGCGCGACGACAGGACTGAGCGCACGACGATGGAGCTGACGGCATGACCTCGGACGCGGCCGACGAGTGGAAGCGGTGGCACGAGCACCGCATGGAGACGGTGTCGGGTCCCTACGGACCTCTTGCCCTGACCGGCACGCACTGGCTGGAGGACCACCCGGACGGGCACCTTCCGGACATCCCCGGCGTATGGGTCCTCGACGGTGAGGTCGACGCCGATGCCGGTCCGGTGGTCCTCACCGCGACGGCGGCCGACGGACTGACCCTCGACGGGGAACCCTTCACCGGCTCGGTCCGCCTCGGCGCGGACACCGGCCCGGTGAGCACGGCCCGCGTCGGCCTCGGCGGGCGCGGGCTGGTCGTCCTGGTCCGCGAGGGCGTCTGGGGCGTGCGTGACTACGACCCCGGCTCGGCGGCGCGGCGCGCGTTCCGGGGCGTCGAGGTCACGCCGTACCGGCCGCGCTGGTCGGTGCCGGGGCGCTTCACGCCGTACGGCGCGCGGCGCACCGTGCGCGTCGGCACGGCGGACGGTGTCGAACGCGGGCTCGGGCTCGCGGGTGAACTCGCCTTCCGGCTCGACGGGTTGGAGGTGACCTTGCAGGTGGCGGTGCAGGGCGACGGGAAGTTGTGGGCGGTGTTCGCCGACTCCACGAGCGGGGACGGCAGTTACCGGTTCCGGTTCCTGTACCCGGCGGCGCCCGACGCGGAGGGGCGCACGACGGTCGACTTCAACCGGGCCGTGCTCCCGCCGTGCGCGTTCGCCGACCATTTCATCTGCCCTTTCCCGCCGCCCGGGAATACGCTGGGCCTCGCGATCGAGGCGGGGGAGCGCATCCTTCGGCAGGCGGGGCGTTGACCTGCGGCGGGCTGTGTTTCGGCCCACTGTGCCCGGGTGATCAACTCGCGTAGATCGTGGGCCAGTTGAAGGCCGTACGGCCGAAAGGCGCCCTTGCGCCCATCGGCCGGGCGGCCGAATACTCCCCCACAGCGCTTGTCAGGAGCACGGCGTGTTCGAAAAGCGGACGGCCGACCCCGACTGCGCCTCACGGGCCCCGACCCCACGCGGGCCCCCGAATTCCCCTAGGAGGGAACGAAACGTGAGGATCAAGCGCACCACCCCGCGCAGCGGAATCGCGAGACGGACCAGGCTGATCGCCGTGGCCACCGGATTCGCCGCCGCTGCCGCGTTCGCCGTCCCCACCGCGAGCGCCAGTGACGCCCGGACGTTCAGCGCGACCCAGCTCTCCGCGGCCAACTCGTCCGTGCTCAAGGCCGATGTCCCGGGCACCGCCTGGGCGGTCGACAGCACGACGAACCGTGTCGTCGTCACCGTCGACAGCACGGTCTCCC
This sequence comes from Streptomyces sp. NBC_00988, assembly GCF_045162645.1. NCBI lineage: Bacteria > Bacillati > Actinomycetota > Actinomycetes > Kitasatosporales > Streptomycetaceae > Streptomyces > Streptomyces sp. NBC_00988. The sequence continues at coordinate 3,421,810 of NZ_CP108730.1, read as the reverse complement.
AGGCCGAGATCGCGAAGATCAAGTCGCAGGCGGGCAGCACCGCCGACGCGATCACCATCAAGCACACCGCCGGTCAGTTCAAGAAGCTGATCACCGGTGGCGACGCCATCTACGGCGGCGCGTACCGCTGCTCGCTCGGCTTCAACGTGCACAGCGGGAGCACGTACTACTTCCTGACCGCCGGCCACTGCGGTGAGGTCGCCTCGACCTGGTACTCCAACTCGGGGCACACCACGACGCTGGGCACGAACGTCGGCTACAGCTTCCCGACCAACGACTTCGCGCTGGTCAGGTACACCAACACCTCGATCGCGCACCCGAGCGCGGTCGGCAGCCAGACCATCTCCAGCGCGGCCACGCCGAGCGTGGGCACCACCGTCTACCGGCGCGGCTCCACCACCGGCACGCACAGCGGCCGGGTCACCGCCCTGAACACCACCGTCAACTACGGCAGCGGCGACATCGTGTACCAGATGATCCAGACCACCGTCTGCGCCGAAGGCGGCGACAGCGGCGGTCCTCTGTACGCCGGCACCGTGGCCTACGGTCTGACCTCGGGCGGCAGCGGCGACTGCACCTCCGGCGGCACGACCTTCTTCCAGCCGGTCACCGAGGCGCTGAGCTACTACGGCGTGAGCGTCGGCTGACGCCCGCCTGAACGTCTTCCGCTCCGGACTGCAGCCGGCGGAATGCGAGCCCCCGTACGCAACTGGCGTGCGGGGGCTCGCTCTTGTGCGTCGCCTGGAGTTACCGTCGTGGGTATCGGAGAAGGCACCTGATGCGCCACGTCGGACCCTGGGGGGCCGTGATGGTCGAGGAGCTGGTGACGGCGGGAGTGACACTCGCGTCCGTCGGAGTGGTGTACGCGATGGCGGCCGCGCGGGTCGTCAAACAGTACGAGCGGGGCGTGGTGTTCCGGCTCGGCAGGCTGCGGCCCGAGGTGCGCGGGGCCGGCTTCACGATGGTCGTCCCGTTCGTGGACAAGCTCCGCAAGGTCAACATGCAGATCGTGACGATGCCCGTGCCCGCGCAGGAGGGCATCACCCGCGACAACGTGACGGTCCGGGTGGACGCGGTCGTCTATTTCAAGGTCATCGACGCGGCGGACGCGTTGGTGAAGGTCGAGGACTACAAGTTCGCCGTCTCGCAGATGGCACAGACCTCGCTCAGGTCGATCATCGGCAAGAGTGACCTCGACGACCTGCTCTCCAACCGCGAAAAGCTCAACCAGGGCCTGGAGTTGATGATCGACAGCCCGTCCGTCGGCTGGGGCGTGCAGATCGACCGGGTCGAGATCAAGGATGTGTCGCTGCCCGAGACGATGAAGCGGTCGATGGCCCGGCAGGCCGAGGCCGACCGTGAACGCCGGGCCCGGATCATCAACGCGGACGCCGAGTTGCAGGCATCGAAGAAGCTGGCGGAGGCCGCCGGCGTGATGTCCGAACAGCCCGCGGCGCTCCAACTCCGGCTGCTGCAAACGGTGGTGGCGGTCGCGGCCGAGAAGAACTCGACGCTGGTGCTGCCGTTCCCGGTCGAGCTGCTGCGGTTCCTGGAGCGAGCGGCCCCGGCTCCGGCCGCCCCGGCCGCTCCTGCCGCGCCCGCAGTGTCCGCGGCACCCGTGACGCCGGTTGCTCCTGTGGCGCCGCAACCGGTGCACGAGCAACTTCCGCCCGCCGAGCCTCAGTCGGATCCGGACTCCGAGGGATCGATTTCAAGACAGGACTAGACCTCACCGGCTGATGAGCGTTACTCGCGCCGAGTGTTTGCAGTGCGAATGGCCTGGGATGACCGTGGACAGTCAAAGCGAGGGGGGCGTGCAACCGCGTTCCGCGCACGACCTGAAGTCGACCTTGTGCGCTCCCTGTGCGATTAGGAAGAGTAGGCGCTCGTCAACCTACCTTTCGGCCGGTCGGGTCCCCATAACCTGGCGGGCCGACCCCCCACAGGAGGACACGAGTTGAAGCACCGACGCATACCCAGGCGACGGGTGGCCGTGGCAGGCGCGGGCATAGCCGCACTGGTCGTCGCGGGAGTCACCTTGCAGAGTGCGAACGCCAGTGAGACCACGCCGGCGGCCGCACCCCACACCCTCTCGGCCCTCGCGGCCGGAAAGCTCGCCTCGACGCTCGGCGAGAACCTCGGCGCCGACGCGGCCGGCACGTTCTACGACGCGAAGACCAAGAGCCTCGTGGTCAACGTGCTCGACAAGACCGCCGCCGACACCGTCGAGGCGGCCGGCGCCAAGGCGAGAATCGTCGAGAACTCCCTCGCCGAGCTGACGAGCGCCCGCACGACCCTCAAGCAGGACGCGACGATCCCCGGCACCTCGTGGGCGACCGACCCCACCACCAACAAGGTCGTCGTCACCGCCGACCGCACGGTCTCCGACGCCGAGTGGACCAAGCTCAGCAAGGTCGTCGACGGGCTCGGCGGCAAGGCCGAACTGCAGCGCACCAAGGGGGAGTACAAGCCCTTCATCGCGGGCGGCGACGCCATCTCCGGCTCGGGCGGGCGCTGTTCGCTCGGCTTCAACGTGGTCAAGGGCGGCGCGCCGTACTTCATCACCGCCGGGCACTGCACCGAGGCCATCTCCACCTGGTCCGACTCCAGTGGCAACGAGATCGGCACGAACGAGCAGTCCAGCTTCCCGGACAACGACTTCGGCCTGGTCAAGTACACCTCGGACGTCGCCCACCCGAGCGCGGTCGACCTCTACAACGGCTCCTCGCAGGCCATCACCCACGCCGCCGACGCCACCGTCGGCGAGAAGGTGACCCGCAGCGGCTCGACGACCCAGGTGCACACCGGCACGGTCACCGGCCTGGACGCCACCGTGAACTACGGCAACGGCGACATCGTCAACGGCCTCATCCAGACCGACGTCTGCGCCGAGCCCGGTGACAGCGGCGGCTCGCTGTTCGACGGCGACGCGGCGATCGGCCTCACCTCCGGCGGCAGCGGCGACTGCACCTCGGGCGGCGAGACCTTCTTCCAGCCGGTCACCGAGGCGCTGTCGACGTTCGGGGCGCAGATCGGCTGAGCAGCGGTAGTACGACAGTTGTAGTACGACGGTGAGGTCCCGCCCCCGCGCGCGAGGGGGCGGGACTTTCGCTTACGTGCTCTGTCCGCGTCCGTGCGGCGGGCTCAGCGCGTGGGCCAGTACCACAGCGGTTCGTCGAGCGGGCCCTCGCGGCCCGCCACCGTCGTCTGCCCGAACTCCTTCACCAGCTCTATGGAGTTGACGTCGAGACGGTGCCGTATCGCGCCCTTCTGGAGGGCGTCCGCGAGCGGCCGGGCGTGGGTGACCACGACGATCTGGGTGTCCTTCGTGGCGGTGAGGATCAGGTCGGCGAGCGGCGGGATCAGGTCCGGGTGGAGGCTCGTCTCCGGCTCGTTCAGCACGAGCAGCGACGGCGGCCGGGGTGTCAACAGGGCCGCCGCCCACAGGAGATAGCGCAGGGTGCCGTCCGACAGCTCGGCGGCGGTGAGCGCGCGCAGCAGCCCGTGCTGGCGCAGGGCGAGCTGGAAACGGCCGCCGAGATCGGCGATGTGCACCTGGCTGCCGGGGAAGGCCGCGTCCACGGCGGCGTCCAGCGCCTCGGCGTCGCCGACCTCGCGGATCGTCTGCAGGGCGGCGGCCAGATCGGAGCCGTCACCGCTGAGCACGGGCGTGCGCGTGCCGATCTGGGCAGCACGGGCCGGGGCGTCCGCGTCGGTGCGGACATGGTCGTAGAACCGCCAGGATCTGATGAACTCCCGTACCGCCAGGACGTCGGGGGCGTGCTGGGGGTCGGCCAGTTCGCCGAGCATGCTGTCGTACGGGCGCAGGGTGCCGTGGGCGCGGGACCAGCCGCCGCCCGCGCCGCGCAGTCTGACGGCGGCTCCCGCGCGGTCGGAGAGCACCGAGGCCGGGCGCAGGACGGGGCCGCTCCAGATGGACTCGCGTTTGATCTCCGGGTCGAGGTTGAACATGGACGCCACGCGGTCGGTCCCCGGGGACGGGCTGGGGTGCCCGAAGTCGATGGCGTACCCGAACTCGTCGCCCGCGAAGCCCAGTTGCAGACTGACCGGGCCCGAGCGGACCGTGCCCTGCACGGGATGTCTGCCCTCGCGCACCGCGCGGCCGATCTTCTCCGGGCCCGCCCACAGGACCGACGGCAGCCCGCCCTCCTGCGCGAGCGCGGCGACGGCGCCGCCGCGCGCGGACGCGGCGAGCAGGCGCAGCGAGCGGTAGAGGCTCGACTTGCCCGTGCCGTTCGCCCCCGTGATCACGTTCAGTCGCGTCAGCGGGACGATCAGGCGGCGCAGGGAGCGGTAGTTCTCGACGGCCAGGGTGCTGATCATGCGTCCAGGGTTGCAGACGGGTCTGACAATCCCGGTCGGTCCAGGAGGTCCTCGTGCTTCCGCCGCAGCGTCGCCGCCAGCAGGGTGACCACGATCCCGGCGAGCGCCCAGGCCGACAGGACCAGCAGCGGGCCGGTGATGGCGTTGCCCTTGAAGTAGGCGATCGAGCGCGCCACCCAGGTCCCGGCGCCCGGTGGCAGCGCGGGCCCGATCGCGTTCCAGAACGGCGGCAGCAGCGGCAGCGGGAAGGCGCCGCCCGCGCTCGGATTGCCCGCGATCACCACCAGCAGGATCGCGAGACCGATGCCCACGACCCCGAAGACCCCCTGCAGCCCGAGGGTCGCCGCTCCCACGGCGAACGTGATCAGCGCGCCGAGCCCCCAGAAGGCCATGACACTGCCCGGCAGCGCCCCCAGGACCGGCCCGACGATCACCGCGCCGCCGAGACCGCCGACGATCGCGACCAGCGCCATGGTGACCAGCCGGATCACCGCGCGGCGCGGGTTGGCGGGCCGGGCGCCGGTGCTGATCGCCAGGATCGAGGCGCACAGATAGCCGCCGACACACCAGCCGACGACCAGGTAGAACGACGACAGCCCGTCGAAGTCCTGGGACGAGGCCGGCGCCACGTCCACCGTCCGGACCGTGCGCTGCTCGGCCCTCTCCAGGGTGGCGGTGATGGTCTCCAGGGTGGTCGCGAGGACGGTGCCGCCGCCGGTGGCGACCAGGAGCGTGTCCTTGGTGCCGCGCGGGTCGATGACGAGGGCACCGTCGATGTCCCGGTCCAGGATCTGCCTCCGCGCGGTCGCCGCGTCGGACACCGCGCGCGGGTCGAGCGGTGAGCCGGGCAGTTGCTTCAGCCGGGCCACCGTCTGCTCGGCCGTGACCTGAGGAGCTACGACCCCGAAAGCCACGTCCCTGGGCTTCGGGTTGTGAAGTGCGCCTACGTAGGAGGCGATGAAGAGCAGCTGAAGGGCGACCACACCGACGACGAGCAGGGCGGCCCGCAGGGTGACCGCGTCCTTCACCTCACCGAAGAAGGACGTACGGGACGTACCGGCATCCGGGGTCTCTGTCATGCCCCCACGGTCTCGGTGGCCGGGTCTCCACGCAGGCGGGAAGGGGCCGAACGGATGTCGTACGCGTGTTCGGAAAATATTTCTCCGCCAACTGCCCGGCCTGGGCGGGGAGCTGACGGAGTGGTGTCTGTTTCGGCCACCGCGCACCTCCCCAAGGAATCGTCTGTGTGTTCGAATGTGGTCGCTGACCGGGACTGATGGGGCTAGAGTAATCGAACGAGCGTGCGATGAACATATCGGGCGGATGGCTGAAAAGGGGTGGAGTGATGGAGGTGCGGCATGGCGGGCTTCGCCCATCTGCACGTCGCGTCCGGTTACTCCGCCCGCTACGGCGCCTCCCACCCCGAGCAGCTCGTCGACCGGGCGGCCGAACGGGGCGTGACGGCGCTCGCGCTCACCGACCGGGACACGGTCACCGGCGCCGTCCGCTTCGCGCAGGCGTGCGCCGGAACGGAGGTCCGGCCGATCTTTGGCATCGACCTGGCGGTGGAGGCCCTCGCGCCCCCGCCGCCCGCACAGCGCCCGCGCACTCCCGCCCGCGGTGGCGCGCACGTGGTCGAGCCGCCGCTGCGGTTCGTGCTGCTCGCCCAGGACCGGGAGGGCTGGGCCCGGCTGTGCCGCATCACGTCGGCGGCGCACGAGGGCGCCCTGTCCGGTACGGCGCCGGTGGTGCCGTGGGAGGCGCTGCGCGAGTACGGCGGCCCCGGACTGACCGTGCTGCTCGGGCCGCTCTCGGAGCCGGTGCGGGCGCTGTCGGTGGGCCGGGAGGACGTCGCGATGAAGCTGCTGGCGCCCTGGCGGGAGATCTTCGGGAGGGGAGTCCGGTTGGAGGCCGTAGCGCAGAATCGTTTCAGCACAGGTCCGGGCTCCCTCCGTCTGGCCGCCCGCACCCTCGCCCTGGCCGACCGCACCCGCACCACCGCCGTGCTCTCCAATGCGGTCCGCTACGCCGACCCCGCCCAGCACCGCCTCGCCGACGTCCTGGACGCGGCACGGCTGCTGCGCCCGGTCGACCGGCGCCGCCTGGACAGCGGGCAGCGCTGGCTCAAGGACGAGAGGGAGATGACGGTCGTGGCACGGATGATCGCCGAGTGCGCGGGAGCGGACGTCCGCCGGGCCCGCCGGCTGCTGGCGGACACCGCGAACACCGCGGCCGGGTGCGCCGTGGACCCCGTGGACCTCGGTCTCGGCAGGCGGCACTTTCCGGAACCGTCGCTCTTCGGCGCCGGACCGGAGACGGGTGGCGCGGCCGGGCTGCTGCGCCTGAGGTCCGAGGAGGGACTGGCCCGACGCGGCCTCGACCGCGACCGGGCGGCACTCGACCGGCTGGACGAGGAACTCGCCGTCATGTCCCACTGGAACTACGACGCGTACTTCCTCGCCGTCGGCCAGGTCGTCGCCGACATCCGGGCCAAGGGCATCCGCGTCGCCGCCCGCGGCTCCGGCGCCGGCTCGCTGGTCTGCCACGCGCTGGACATCGCCACCGCCAACCCGCTCGACCACAGCCTGCTGTTCGAACGCTTCCTGAGCACCCGCCGGGAGTCACTGCCCGACATCGACATCGACGTGGAGTCCGCCCGCCGCCTGGAGTGCTACGACACGATCTTCGAACGCTTCGGCAAGGAGCGGGTGGCGGTCACCGCGATGCCCGAGACCTACCGCGCACGCAGGGCGCTGCGCGACACCGGCCTCGCGCTGGGGATCGCCCCGGCCGACGTCGACCGGATCGCCAAGAGCTTCCCGCACCTGCGTGCCTCCGACATCACCAGCGCGCTCGCCGAACTGCCCGAACTGCGCCAACTGGCCGCCGAGGCACACCGGTTCGGCCCTCTGTGGGAACTCGCCGAAGGCCTCGACTCCCTGGTCCACGGCATGGCCATGCACCCCTGCGGCGTGGTCATCAGCGACGCGACTCTCCTGGACCGGCTGCCGGTGCAGCCCACTCCGCAGGGCGACTACCCGATGGCGATGGCCGCGAAGGAGGAGATCGAGGCGCTGGGCAACATCAAACTCGACGTCCTGGGCGTCCGGATGCAGTCCGCGATGGCCCACGCCGTCACCGAGATCGAACGCGCCACCGGCCACCGCATCGACCTCGACGACCCCCAACAGGTGCCGCTCGACGACGTGTTCGCCTTCAAGCTCATTCAGGAGAGCCAGACGCTGGGGCTATTTCAATTGGAGTCACCTGGTCAACAAGACCTTTTGTCGAGACTCCAACCCCGTGACGTGCAGGACGTCATCGCGGACATCAGCCTCTTCCGCCCCGGCCCGGTCGCCGGCGGCATGCCCGAGCGGTACATCGCCGCGCGTCATGGCGGTACGCCGGTGTATGCGCACCCGCACCTCGAACCCGTGCTCGCCGACACCTACGGCGTGACCATCTGGCACGAGCAGATCATCGACACCCTGCATGTACTGACCGGCTGTGAGCGGGCCTTCGCGGAGGTCACCCGGCGGGCCCTCGGCGACAAGGAGCAACTGCCCCGGATCAAGGACTGGTTCCACCAGAAGGCACACGCGCGTGGCTACAGTCCGGCCGTCCGGGACGAGGTCTGGAAGACCGTCGAGGCCTTCGGGGCGTACGGCTTCTGCCGCGCCCACGCGGTCGCCTTCGCCGTACCGGCCCTGCAGAGCGCCTGGCTCAAGGCGCATCATCCGGCGTTCCTGCTGGCCGGGTTGCTCGAACACGACCCCGGGATGTGGCCCAAGCGCGTCCTGGTCTCCGACGCCCGCCGGCGCGGTGTGCCGGTCCTGCCCGTCGACATCAACCGCTCCAGGGTGAAGCACACCGTGGAGATGACCGAGAAGGAGGAGTGGGGCGTGCGGCTCGCTCTGTCCGGGGTGCGCGGTATCAGCGAGGAGGAGTGCGCGCGGGTCGAGGAGGGGCAGCCGTACGGATCGCTGTCGGACTTCTGGCAGCGGGCCCGCCCCAGCAGGCCGGTCGCCGAACGCCTCGCGGAGATCGGTGCGTTGACCTGTCTGCACGACGGCCGTCTCACCCGGCGTGATCTGCTGCTCCAGATCGCCGAGTTGCACCGGCAGTCCCGCAACCGGACCGCGGGAGCCGGTCAACTGCCCATGGACACGGGCGCTGTTGGGGGAGCGGAGCCGAGCGGGTTGCCGGAGATGACCGGACGCGAGGCGCTGAGCGCCGAGTTGGGCACGCTCGGCATCGACGTCTCCCGGCATCTGATGGAGCATCACCACCGGCTGCTGCGCGAGATCGGCGCGACGGACGCGGCCCATCTGGCCGAACTGCGCGCGGGGCAGCAGGTGTTGGTCGCCGGGGTGCGGGCCTCGACACAGACCCCGCCGATCGCGAGCGGCAAGCGGATCATCTTCGTCACCCTGGAGGACGGCTCGGGCCTGGTCGACCTGGCCTTCTTCGAGGACTCCCATCCGGCCTGCGCGTACACCGTCTTCCACAGCGGGCTGCTCCTGGTGCGCGGCACGGTCCAGGTGCGCGGCACCCGTCGTACCGTCGTCGGTTCCATGGCCTGGGACCTGGACGAGATTGCCAACGCCCGCCGGGACGACGGTCCCGAGGCGGCGCTCGCCCTTCTGGGCACCGCCCGCCCGCACCCGACACCTGCCCAGCCGGGGCGCACCCTGGCCGACGGCACCGCCGGCGCACGGCTGCATCCGTACGCCGACCTCCAGCCCGCTGGCACCCGCTCGGCCGACCTGAAGAAGTTCGGCCACCGCAGCCCGGGGAGCGCGGGATGATTGCGCGGCAGCGGCACATCGCCCACCTTCACCTGCACACCGCGCTGACCGAGGCCCAGTACGACGATGTAATCGAACTGGTGTCCGGAATCACGCCTCACGTCCAGGCCATCCCGCCCAACGCCCTTCAGGTGGAACTGACTTCGGCGCTCCGGTACTTCGACATGTCCGCCTACGACGCGGTCCAGACGGTGAAGATGAGACTGAAGGCCCACTACGGCATCGACTGCAGCGCCGGGCTCGCGGGCAACCGCATGCTGGCGGCGATGGCGGCCGACGCGTCCGCCCCGGGGGACACCACCCGGGTGCCCACCGGGGAAGCGGCCGACTGGTTGTACCCCCGGCCGGTCACCGCACTGCCCGGGATCGGCCGCGCCACGGCGGACACGCTGCACCGATACGGCCTGCACACCATCGGCCAGCTCACCGACCTGCCTCCGGCGACCCTGCAACGGCTCCTCGGCGCGGGCCAGGCACGGCTGTTGACCGAGCGCGCCCGCGGCCACGACCCCCGCCCGGTCTTCTCTGAACTACATGGGATTTCGAACTCGGTCAGCGCGGACTACCGTTTCGAACATGACGAACTGAATCCAGACCGTCGTCGCCGGGCTCTACTTTTCCTGGTCGATGAGCTTGGGTCTCGTATGCGTACCGCTAACCGCGTGGCCCGAGCTCTCACGCTTATTACTCGATATGCCGATGGCTTGACGACTACTCGTACTCGTGCACTCGCTGAACCAACTGCCCATACTCCCATATTGGCAGCCGCTGCTTATGTGCTACATGACGCACTGAGTTTGCAACGTGCTCGTGTCCGCGCAGTTTCTCTCCGAGCCGAGAAGGTGATCGAAGTAGAATTTGCCAGCCATCAGCTTACTTTTGATCAGCAGGCGACTAGCGCTCGCAAGTTGGAGCCGGTGATCGACCAGCTTAACTACCGGTGGCCCGGAGCAGTCAAGCCAGCAACTCTTGCTGGCTTGACTCGCGGTGTCATCGGAAATTAGAGACGCCCGGTGATCTGATCGAAGCTTGGCATTCCCAAGCTCACGGTCCTTCGTTCAGCCTCGGAGTCCAGTTGGGACAGCTTTTCCTCCGCTCCGGCCAAACTCACGTGCAGGCCCTCTACCTCGCCAAACCACCCTTCTCTCTCGGCCTCGCCGATCCGTGAAAGTAGGTTGTCGCGAATCTCGACCAGGCGTGGACGCTGAGAAGGATCCGGACGGAGCATTGAGCACCGCACGCATGCGTGTTCATGAATGCAAGGAGTTCCGAAAGCGCGGGCGCAGGTTCCCACTGAGAGCTTGCGCTTCTCGAAGTGAGATAGAAATGCATCCCATTCCTCGTTGGTTGGCGTTCGGTACTCTTCGCTCGGGCGAAGAGTCCGGCGGCGCGCAATGAAGGATCTGTGCGCCCGGATCGCCTCCTCCGGGTAAATTGCCTTATAGCCCATCGTTGTGTTGATGTCTTTGTGTCCGCAGATTATCTGAGCTATGTGAGGAGGCAGTCCATTCATCACGGCGTCGGTGACAAACATTCGCCGAAAATCGTGGAGTTGATAGTGCAGTGGTTTCCCTTCTGAATCGGTCAATCCAGTGAGAGCCAGGGCTCGCTTGAGGAATCTAGCAAATAAGGAACGCCCCATGGCGCGGTCGGCTCCACCGTGCACCCGTTGAAACAACTGAGGCGCCGGGGGATGCCAGATCTTTTCGTAATAGTCGTAGAAGGGAACGAGAGGGATTCTCCCCGAGACTCGCACGCGACAGACAATGGTGCTGAGCACGTCAGCAAGTTCCGGACTGACCAGTAGCAGCCTCTCTTGATCCGTCTTCGACGGGGCTATCTGCAGCAGGGGAATAACCTCTCCGGTGTCCGGCAGCCGATACTGGGTGATGCTGTGGTGGCTGAGCTCGTTAAGCTCCTCGGCGCGAATTCCCGTATGTCGAAGGACCTCGACCACAGCCCAACCCCAGAACGCGTCGCTTTCCTCGGTGGCTAGATCGCGACTGCGGCCGTCAGTAAGACTGATGGCTCTGGTGATTTTGTAATTGCTGGCCGGCCGGACGCGTTGAAAAGTCTCTCCGCTGACGGTGAAGAAGTCACCTTCATTTGTTTCCAGGAGTGCAGCCAGTCGAGCGCTGGCTTGGCTGCGCTGCTCTGCAACGCTTTTCACTAAGATCGGTAGAACTGAGAGACGCTCACGTGTCCGCTGGTCCATGCGAGACTTGAGCTTCTTCTTGTCTTTACTTAGATCGATGTCGGCCTGCGTTATCGGGCAAGGAGCGGCCCACTGACCCCAGCGGACTGGCTCCTCCACTGCCCATTGGGCGATGTCGAGATAGAACGCGCGGATGGTAGTCATGTTGCGCTTCGCATGCCGTCTGGGAGTGTGAACTTCGACGTTGGAACCGTTGCCCAGCGCGGCCATGCTTACTATGGTCCGATGGCGCTGCTTCCATGCAGCGGCGATGTCTCGGTCTAGATGTAGAGAACTGATCCCGGGATGGTGAATCTCCAGGTCACGCCAGAAGTGCCCTGCGAGTACGTAGGCGACATTAGACAGGCTGCTGTAATCCATCTGCGGTTGTCGCTCTTTGAGATACTCGACAAGCATGTCCCGGATCTGGGGGGACTCGATCTGATGACGGTCGATTAGAAATTCGACGCTGTGCTGTCCCATCGTACGCCGGAAGGCTGCGAGTGTGGGTGGAGCATCTTGAGGGAACTGCCCCATCCTATAGAGGACCTGATAGAAGAGAGTCCTGCCGGTTGAGCCCTTTACACGGCCAGCATCCTGGGCGTCTACGACTTGAACACAGTCACCAACAGTGATGTCGCTTATCAGCCCTCCTTTAGCTTGCAGGATCATGGACAGGTTGGCCAGCGCAGGATTAATGCGAAGCTCTCCGTGAGCTCCTTGTGCCGCAAGGGAAGATCTAACACGCGAAAATCCCTCCGGATCACGTCTCCGTTCCAGAGCTTTGACGGAGCCACTCGATCTCCGAGAAACGATCCAACGTAAGCCAGGCCGGATGACATCAGCACAGATGAGCGCCAACATGCCGGATAGCAGGTCAGATTCAGTTGACTTGGTGCGAGGTAACAGGCCCTTGCGTTCGAGCCATTCGGACGGAAAGCGTGACCACTGATTTCCTGGAATCGCCTCGGAGCTACTGGCCTCCCACCTCTGTTGCCAGGTTTCGCCAGGAAAGGTCTCCAACCACCGCAAGAGTCTTGCCGCGGCCATAACACAGCCCTTTCGGGTTTGCTCGCCATCCGCGCCTAGTTTGTCCCTCACGAACTCGACGGTTCTCTCATAGTCCTTGGCTGTCGCTGGCCAGGTCGAAGGGACCTGCCGTGAAGGGAACCTCCGCCGAAGTTCGAATAGCGCGGTGCCTTCTGGGGGAGTCGACGATGGGTATACACGCGCTGGTGGAACACGAATGAGGTGTTCTGTGCTCTGATCATTTCTCACCAAGAGCCTCCAAAGAGTACGGACATACTCGCGGCGTCGTAACCGTCTGCCAGCGGAGTAGGCAAAGGGCGTGCTGACTCTCTTGCCCTGCGGGCATGGTGGGCGAGAACATCCCGTACCACCTCGTCCTTGCTAGGAGTTATGTAAATTTGAGTTGTGCTGAGACTCGCATGTCCCAGAACCCATTGAACATCGGTGAGCGGGAGTTTCGGATCGCGAGCCATTCGGTAGGCCGCGGTATGCCGCAGATCGTGAAGAGTCCAGTTGGCTCCCAGCCCTACATTGGCTCGATCGAACATGGCTCTGGCGGCGTGATAATTCAGTGGGCGCCAGGGACGCCTCAACGTCCACCACATCGGCTGGTTGCGTCCACGCGGTACTCCATGGCGCCAGGCTTCTTCCTGGTAGAGCCTCAGCCAGACAAAAGCGTCTGAGGAAGTCGGGATTTGTTGGTAGTCACCGCTACCCTTACGGACTACGCCGATAACTTGCTGACCCGGGTCTGCATCGCGCTGTTTGCTCGTTAGCAGTTCTGCGGCGCGTGCGCCGCTGGATACCCAGAAGGCCAGCAATGCGCGGTCGCGATGGCACTTCAGCGCGGAGAAGAGTTGGTTGAACCATTCGTCTGGGATCCGCCGCGGGATGCGTATCGGGATCTTGGGACGGTAACGACCTTGCCGCTCGGGTTTAAAGGGATCCATCGGATTGTGATGAGCGTTGGCTCGTCCAGAACCGCGAGCTCGGTCTAGCGGAAATGGATTAAGGATCGGTCCGCTGCCAGTATCTCGGTGGAAGTCATAGAACGATCGCAGAACGGTCTCTGAGTGAGCGCGAGTGGAGGCAGCGTACTTCGGTCCTGGATCTGGCTTGCCAGTTACTGAGTTTGGGGTGCCCGTTGGTGATTTTGAGGAACCCCTGGCCTCCGGTTTGGCAGTGTCAGGGTCCCTTTGGTAACGCCAGTGGACACGAAGAGGCTTGTCTGCGATCTGCATCCACCGAGCAAAGTCCCTTGCTTCGGTGCGGGATGCCCGGTCCCACTCGATGCCCAAGGCCCATAAGAATCGCCACCATCGCAGCAGATCCATTCCGTAAGACCGGATAGTGCTTGATGCGCGTCCGGCCGCTTGTAGATCCGCGAAGTACGCTGCCACCGGCTCGATCGACCTTCCCGACGGATCCAGCAGCTGGTACGGCTCCCACAGCTCGCCCGTCTCAGCTAAGTGGCCGGCATCAGGGACGACAAGACGTGCGAGATCCCTGGCGGGACCTGTTAGTTCAGCCATGGCGCGGAACGCTAGCAGAGAGTGCCTTTGACCTGCGAAGATGCCTGATTTAGTTCAGTCAATAGGTCGTCCCCGCGGAACCGGCGGCACATCTGACCGCCGACCTGGCCCTGAGCCAGGACTGCCTGGACCCGGCCCAACACCACCGGGCCGTCCTGGGACTTGCCGACCGGATCGGCCAACGCCTGCGCGGGGAAAGGAAGTTCGCGGGCCGGCTCACCCTCACCGTGAGATACGCCGACCGCAGCTCCACCACGCGTACGCGCGCGCTGCCGGAACCCACCGACCACTCACCCGCCGTCGCCGCCACCGCCCTGGGCCTGTTGACCTCCCTCGGACTGCAACGCGCCCGCGTCCGTGCCCTCGTGCTCCGTGCCGACGACCTGCGGCCGGTCGGCCGTGCCTACCGTCAGCTCTCCATGGATCCCGGGGACACCCGCGCCCGCGCGGTCGAAGCCGCCGCGGACCGTGCCCGGCGGCGTTTCGGGCAGGAGGCGGTATGCCCGGCGGCGCTGGCGGACTGAGCTCCGTGGCCTGGAACTGTCCCTGCGCTCAAGGGCGTTGGCTGGGGGTGTTCCGCTTCTGCCAGGCCCGCAGCAGCAAGAAGAGTCCGACCAACGCGACCACCACGCCCAGCACCGCGTACTGGCCGTGGCCGGACATGGCCGAGCCGTTCATCGCGCCGACGCCCTGCGCGATCCAGACCGCGCCAAGCACGACGAGGATGATCCCGCCGACACCACGGACCACCATGGTCACTCCATTCCCCGCACCGGTACGTCACGCAGACGGCACCCGCCCGCGTTCACCGCTCAGCTTCGTCCCGTTCGACGCGCTTGGGACGGTCGAAAACCTTACGGAACGAGAACGTCGTACGGGTTGGGGTGTTGGGGGCAGGGGCGCAGTGCGCGACCAGGATCGCGGGAAGCGGCATCCTGCGTCAGTTGGCCCACGGCGCGACAATGCGCGTGCCGTCCGCCAACTCCGCCTCCAGGCCGATGGTCGTGGTGACCCAGGTGATCGCGGTCCGGTCGGTGGGGTTCTCGGCGCCGAAGGTCGCCCCCGGGTTGATGATCAACGTGTCGCCCGCGCCGACCCGTTCGGTACGGCCGTCGAGCGTGATCACCAGCTCGCCTTCGAGGATGTGCAGGACCTCCTCGTGGTTGACGGTGTGCAGGGGAGCCTTGGTGCCGGCGGGGATCTCGCCCCGCCACGCGCACAGTTCCTTGCTGCCGGTGCGGGGATGGGCGTACGAGACGAAGCGGGCGCCGTGGATCTCGTGGACGACGGCGTCGGACGGGTGGACGACGGGCATGACTGCCTCCAGAAGTGGATGGTCAAGCTGCTTGACCATGCCCTCAACATGGTCAAGCAGCTTGACCAATCCGTCAAGGGTGTTTCAATGCCCTGGTGGAGAACTCCGAGGCCATGGCCCTGACCGCCGCCCTGCTCGCCGCCGCGGGCGACCTGACGAAGCGCATCAACGACGGGGTCGTGGCGCGCGGATTCGAGGTGCGCCCGGCACACGGCTTCGCCTTTGCGCGGCTCGCCCCGGACGGGGCGACGGCCACCGACCTCGCCTCCCATCTCGGAGTCACCAAGCAGGCGGCGAGTCAGCTTGTCGACGAACTCGTGCGCAAGGGGTACGCGGAGCGGCGCCCGCATCCCGGTGACGCCCGCGCCCGGCTGGTCGTGCTCACCGACTTGGGGTGGGCCTGTACGCGGGCCGCGGAAGAGGCGGCTCTGGAGGCCGTGCGGCCGTGGGTCGAACTGCTGGGTGAGGGTGAAGTGCGCGTGTTGTGTGACCGTTTGCGGCGTATTGCGCCCTACGGTCCCCTCAGGCCCACCTGGTGACCGGTTATCACTGGAAGTTTTTACTGACGCGTAACTTCACACTTCACCTACTCGCTCGTAACTTGACGAGTGAACAGCATTCTTGTGATCCGGATCACAGGGCGTAAGGCCGTCGCAACTCCCTTGAGCCGCAAGGAGATCACACGATGCTGCCCTGGAAACGACTGCTCAGACCCCTGACCGCGCTGCTGCTGACCGCCGCGGTCGCCGCCGTTCCCACCGCCGCCGCTCACGCGTCGAGCGCCCCCACCAGTGGCTGGAACGACTACAGCTGCAAGCCCTCCGCCGCCCACCCCCGCCCCGTCGTCCTCGTGCACGGCACCTTCGCCAACGCCACCGACAACTGGCTGAGCCTCGCGCCGTACCTGGAAGCCCGCGACTACTGCGTCTTCTCCCTCGACTACGGCCAACTCCCCGGCGTCCCCCTCGTATACGGCCTCGGTCCCATCGACCAGTCGGCGGCCCAACTCCAGGTCTACGTCGACAAGGTGCTCGCCGCGACCGGCGCCGCCAAGGCCGACCTGGTCGGGCACTCGCAGGGCGGGATGATGCCCCGCTACTACCTCAAGTTCCTCGGCGGCGCCGCCAAGGTGAACACCTTCGTCGGCATCGCACCCGACAACCACGGCACCACCCTGGACGGCCTCACCAAACTACTGCCGTACTTCCCGGGCGCCGAGGACGTGATCGCCGCGGCCGCCCCCGGCCTCGCCGACCAGGTCGCCGGCTCGGCCTTCCTCGCCAAGCTGAACGCGGGCGGCGACACCGTCCCCGGCGTCCACTACACGGTCATCGCCACCAGGTACGACGAGGTCGTGACGCCCTACACGAGTCAGTTCCTGAGCGGGTCCGACGTGCACAACGTGCTGATCCAGAACCTGTGTTCAGTGGATCTGTCGGAGCACGCCCTGCTCGGGCTCACCGACCGGATCGCCTTCCACGAGGTCGCCAACGCCCTCGACCCCGCGCACGCCACCACCACCAACTGCCTGTCGGCGCTGAGTTGACCGTAGGCACACCGCGGGGCCTGTCCGACCTGAGCCGCCGGACAGGCCCCGCCCCCTGCACGGTCACCTAACGACCGTGCCGTCCGCCGCCGTTGGTCGCGCGGCGGCGGACCGAGGCGAACAGGGCCGCGGCGCCGAGTGCCAGAGAGGCCGCGCCGCCCACGATGAGATACGGCGAGCTGTTGTTGGCGCCGGTCTCGGCGAGGTTCTTCGAACTCCCCGCCGTCTGCGGCTCGTTGGCCTCGGTGGTCGCCTGGTTCGTCGCGGCGGCCGGCTCCGCCGACGTGCTCGCGTCCGCGTCCCCGTGGCCGTTGTGCTCGACCGTCGACTTGTCGGCACCGGCCGCGATCTGCTGGCTGGAAGGGGCGGAGGCGGTGGGCGCGGGAGTCGTGGGAGCGGCCGGGGTGGGCGTCGAACTGCCCGACGTACCACCGCCGTTGGCGCCCGTGCCGCTTCCGCTTCCGCTTCCGCTGAAGCTGACGTCCGAGCAGGAGTAGAACGCCTCCGGACTGTCCGAGCGCTGCCAGATCGCGTACAGGAGCTGCTTGCCGGAGCGTTGCGGGAGGGTGCCGGAGAAGGTGTAGAAGCCGCCCGAGGCGACCGGGTCGGTGGACGTCGCGACCGGGTGGTCCAGGTCCAGGTCCGCCCAGGCGAGCGGCTGGGCGGGGTCGTAGCCGGACTTGGTGATGTACACCTTGAAGGTGCCCTTGTGCGGGGCGGTCACGCGGTACTTGAAGGTGTACGAGCCGCTGCTCACGCTCGTCGCCGGCCAGTCGGTGCGGGCCAGGTCGAGGCCCTTGAACTCCTCGTTGTTCGCGCTGCACAGCTTGCCGTCCGGGACCAGCGTCTGGTGCTGCCCGTTCGCGTCACCGATCCGGATGCCGTTCCAGTCGTAGAGCGCCTGCGTGCCACCGGCCGCGACCGCCGCCTTGCACGCGTCGGACTTGGGGCTCTCCGGTCCTTCCGCGTAGCACTGCGCGACCCTGCTGACCGGGTCGCCCATCGAACCGTGCGCCGCCGCGGGCGCCGCGGCGAGCGCGGTCAGGGCGAGCGGGGTCATCCCGAGGACGGCGACAGCGGCGACCTTGCGGCGTGCGGGCATGGGGGAACTCCAACTCCTCGGACGGTGCTCGGCGCGGGGGACGGATCCCGTGGGGGTGATCAGAAGCTAGCCCCTGGAAACCGCGGAACCGCCTGCTGGAGACGGGAGAGGGAGATCCTTATGGTCGTGTTAAGGCAGGGCTAACTGAGGGCTCAGGGAGGGACGGTTCCGTGAGCGCGGAGAGGGGTGTGTTGCGGATGAGTGGAGCGGACGGGGTTCGTGTCGCCGTCGTCGCCGATGTGCCGGCCGTGAAGGCCGTGACCGATATGGCGTACAGCCACTACATTCCGCGCATCGGTGTGGTGCCGCAGCCCATGGAGGCGGACCACATGGCGAATGTGGTCGCGGGGCGCGTGTACGTCACGGGGGAGCCCGTGATCGGGCTGGTGGTGATCGAGGAGCGCGGCGATCACCTGTTCCTCGACAGCATCGCCGTCCGTCCCGAGGCGCACGGCAGGGGTGTCGGGCGGCTGCTATTGGACTTCGTGGACGCACGCGCGCGTGCGCTCGGGCTGGCCGAGGTCAGGCTCTATACGAACGCGCTGATGTGGGAGAACCAGGAGATCTACCCGAGGCTCGGGTACGAGGTCGTGGAGCGGCGCACGGACGGGCCGTACGACCGCGTCCACTACCGGAAGCGGCTCGGCTGACCGGGGCGGGCAGGGGGCAGACCGGGGTCAGCCGTCCGGCCACCAGGTGCGGGCGATGTCCTTGCGGATCTCCGGGCGCTCCGTGGGGCGCTCGTCGGGCTCCTCGCGCACACGGCGCGTGTCCGACTTCTTCAGGGGCTTCTGCACGGTCACGCGGCGCATGGCTGCCTCCTTGTGTCCACCCGGGGTCGTGTTCTCACGAGGTGGACCGTTCCGGGGAGAGTGACTCATCGGGGCGGGTCTGTCTGTGGCGGCTGTCACGATGGGACTGTCAGTGGTGGGTGTCACCCTGGGCGCATGAGCGAACCTGTAGCGAACTTCGACTGGGACGCGGAGGCGGCCGCCTTCGACGAAGAGCCCGATCACGGCCTGCGCGACCCGGAGATCCGCCGGGCCTGGGCCGACCGGCTGCGCGGCTGGCTGCCCGACAGCGCCGCCGACATCCTCGACCTCGGCTGCGGCACCGGCAGCCTGTCGCTCCTCGCGTCCGAGCAGGGGCACCACGTCACCGGCGTCGACCTGTCCCCGGCGATGGTGGACCTGGCCCGCGCGAAGCTGGCCGGCCGTGACGCGGCGTTCCTGGTCGGTGACGCGGCGACACCTCCGGTGGGCGAGCAGCGCTTCGACGTCGTCCTCGTACGGCATGTGCTCTGGACGCTGCCCGACCCCGCCCGGGTCCTGCGGCACTGGCGCGGGCTGCTCCGCCCCGGCGGCCGGCTTGTGCTGGTCGAGGGCGTGTGGGGCACGGTCAGCCCGGCCGGCATACCCGCCGACCGCCTTACCGAACTCCTGGCACCCCTGGGCGGGTACGTGCACGTGGAGCGGCTGTCGGACGACCTGCTGCTGTGGGGGAAGGACGTGGACGACGAGCGGTACGCGGTGGTGGCCATCCCCGCCATCCCCTGAGCGAGCCCGCCCGCCGTCACGCCACCAGCGCGTCGAACCCGCCCTCACGGGCCAGCTTCTCCAGCTCGTCGAGCGCGGCCACGGCAGCCGCCGCGGCCGCGGGGTCCGACACGGCCAGCCCGCTCTCCTCGAACTCGTCCTCGTCCAGCCGCCGTACGTCCGTGCCGTCGGCGGAGATCCACAGGTCCAGATCGAGGTCCTCCACGACGAGTTCGGCGCCGGCGAGCGTGGCGGGGCGGGTGATGTCGCAGTACCAGCCCTTCAACTGCCCGGCGCGGTCCCGGACTTCCTTCACCGCGTACCAGCGGTCCCGCCAGTAGTACTCGGTGAACACGTCACCGCGCTCGAAGCGCACGAAGCCGAAGTCGCGGACGCCGTCACCGGCCCACGGGGCGCGGACGGCGAGGCGGGTGCCGTCGTCGAAGAGCAGTTCCGCCGCGTAACGGATCTTCGTGCGGCCCGCCTTGACGAGGACGACGTCCAACTGGCGAACGGGATCAGGTGAGTTCACGGACATAGCGCACCTCCGTGGCGCAGGTTTCGTAGCCGAACCAGGTGTTGATCGCGAGCATCGGGTCGTTGCCGGTGTCGTTGCCCGTGAACGCCTCCGTGTAGCCGGCGGCGCGGGCGCGGTGCAGGGAGTCGTTCTTGGCGAGCTTGGCGAGGCCGCGGCCGCGGTGGGCGCGGGCGGTTCCGGTCATGACCGTGCCGTAGCGGGTGCCGTCGTCCGTGCGGGCAGCACTGAAGGCCGCCGGGCGTCCGTCGACGAGGGCCACGGACGTCAACTCCTGGCTGAACAGCGGGTGTTGCCAGGTGCCGTCCAGCCAGGCCTGGTAGTCCGTGAACTCGACGCCGATGTCGCTGGGTTCGTCGGCCATCGTCGCCGCGTCCAGCTCGAACAGGGGGCGCGGGTCCTCGGCGAAGTCCGAGCCCGGGCGGATCTCCACGTCCGGCGGCGGGGTCTGGAGCGGCGGCAGTGTGCCCTGCGCCAGGTCCAGGCGGAGGAAGTACGCGGAACGGCTCGCCGTATAGCCGAAGCGTTCGGCGAAGGCGCGGTTGGCCGGCTCGTCCAGGACCCAGGCGTAGAGCCGGGTCGCGCCCACGGCGGCCAGATGTTCCTCGGCGGCGCGGGCCAGGAGCGAGCCCGCGCCCCGGCGCGTCCGCTCCGGGTGCACGTACACGTTGACGAAGCCCCGGTCGGGTTCCGGGCTGTCGTAGGCGATGCCCACCTGGGCCGTGCCGATGATCTCGCCGTCCTCCTCCACGACCAGCCTGCGCAGCGCGGCCTCCGGCTGGGCGTGGGCGATGTCGTGGGCGACGGACTCCGAGGTGAACAGCATGTAGGGGAGGGCGAGTCGGCGGACCTCGACGAAACCGTCCAGGTCCGCCCGGACATCGGGGCGCAGGTCGCGTGCGATCACGGTCATGGAGTCGCACGCTACGGCGGAGCCGCGCCGGAGTGCCTCCTATTTTCCGGCGAGCGCCTGCTCCTTTCCGGCGGGTGCGTTCTCCAGATTTCCGGCGGGCGTGTTCCTCGGTGGGTGCGGGACAATCGGGCCGTGACCTTGAAGATCCACATCGACGACAGTGCGGCACCGTACGAGCAGGTGCGGGCGCAGATCTCCGAGCAGGCGCGGGCGGGGGCGCTGCCGGTCGGATACCGGCTGCCCACCGTCCGGGGCCTGGCCGAGTCGCTCGGCCTCGCCGCGAACACGGTCGCCAAGGCGTACCGGGCCCTGGAGGCGGACGGGGTGATCGAGACGCGCGGGCGCAACGGGACGTTCGTCGCGGCTGCGGGCTCGGCGGCGGAGCGTGAGGCGTCGCTGGCCGCGCAGGCCTACGCGGAGAAGGTTCGGCGGCTGGGGCTTACGGAGTCCGACGCGCTGGCCGCCGCACAGGACGCGCTGCGGGCGGCCTACGGGGCGTAGCACAAACGGAGTTGCCACCAGGGGCAACCGAGGCGCGACCGATGGCGACCGGAGCTGTCACAGATACAACCCCGCGTCCGCGCCCTCCCGTTGGTCCGGTACCGACGTCGGCTGGGTGCCCCGGCGCAGGGCGTACAGCTCTGCCAGGGTCGCGCCCTCGCGGCCCACGCCCTCCTCCGTGCCGAGCCAGCCGACCGACTCCTTGCGGGTGAGGGGGCCGACCTCGATACGGGCGAGGCAGCGGCCGGGGCGGACGACGGCGGGGTGGAGGCGCTCCAGGTCCTCGTTGGTGGTGACGCCCACCAGGACGTTGCGGCCCTGGCCGAGGAGGCCGTCCGTGAGGTTGAGGAGCCGGGACAGCGCCTGGCCCGCCGTGTGCTTCGCCTCGCCGCGGATCAGCTCGTCGCAGTCCTCCAGCAGGAGGAGCCGCCAACGGCCCTTGCCCGTCGTGTCGTCCTCGCCGATCGCGATGTCCATCAGATAGCCGACGTCGCTGAACAGCCGCTCCGGGTCCAGCACGCAGTCCACCTGGCACCAGTCCCGCCAGGAACGGGCCAGCGTGCGCAGCGCCGAGGTCTTGCCGGTGCCGGGCGGGCCGTGCAGCAACAGCAGGCGGCCCGCGATGTCCTCCGGGGTCGTCTTCATCAGGGTGTCCATCGCGTCGGCCACCGGACGCGTGTAGTTGGCGCGCACCTCGTCCCACGTGCCTGCCGAGATCTGCCGGGTCGTCCGGTGCGGGCCGCGCCGGGGGGAGACGTACCAGAACCCCATCGTCACGTTCTCCGGCTGCGGTTCGGGTTCGTCCGCCGCGCCGTCGGTCGCCTGGTCGAGGACCTTCTCGGCGAGCTCCTCGCTGGTCGCCGTCACCGTCACGTCGGCGCCGCGGTTCCAGCGGGAGATCAGCAGGGTCCAGCCGTCGCCCTCGGCGAGGGTCGCGCTGCGGTCGTCGTCGCGGGCGGCGCGCAGCACGCGGGCGCCCGGCGGGAGCAGGGTCGCCCCGGTCCGGACACGGTCGATGTTCGCCGCGTGCGAGTACGGCTGCTCGCCCGTCGCGAAGCGGCCGAGGAACAGCGCGTCGACGACGTCGGACGGGGAGTCGGAGTCGTCGACGTTGAGCCGGATCGGCAGAGCGTCGTGTGGGTTAGCGGACATGGGGCCATGATCCGGCACACGGACGCCGTGTGCACCCGCTTTCCGCAGTGCGCCCCCGAGTGTCGGGTCCGTCCGCCGCATCCGATGTGTCCGCTCTGTGTCCGTCACGTATCCCCTCGGTCCTGTTACAAGCCTGTGCATGTGGAGGCCTGCCCCACCGCCCCGCACCGACGTTACTGTTGCCCTTGATGGGACGTCATGGGTGGAATTCGGGGGCACGGCGGTGGCGGCTCACCGCGCTGCTCGGCGTGGGTGTGGCCGCACTGGCGCTGATCGTGACCCTGATCAACACGCTTCCCGGCGGCGGAGGCACCGCCGGCACCTCGCGCGACGGCGACAAGGTGCACGGCACCCCGGCGACCCCGCCCGACGAGGACCGGCCCGAGGTCGGCTGGGGCTTCACCCACACCCAGTACAGCGCCGACGAGGGCAGCGACACCGCGACCGAGCGCGTCGAAGGGCTGCTCGCGAAGTCCCAACTTCCGCAGGACCAGGCCATCATGGGCTGGGGAGCCGACAACCCCGAGCCGGTGAAGGGGCGTTACGACTTCGGCGCCCTGGACCGCCGTGTCGACTTCATGCGCAAGTCGGGCGGCACCCCGGTCATCACGCTGTGCTGCTCCCCGGACTGGATGAAGGGCGGCAAGTCCGGTGTCGGCAACACCGATTGGAGCCAGGCCTCGCTGGAGACGGCTCCGAAACCGGACCACTACGCGGACTACGCCGCGCTCGCCGCGACGGTCGCCAAGCGGTACCCGGACGTCACCCACTTCATCGTGTGGAACGAGTTCAAGGGCTTCTGGAACGACGCGAAACAGCGCTGGGACTACGAGGGTTACACCCGGCTCTACAACCTGGTCTACAAGGCGCTGAAGAAGGTCAACCCGAAGATCATGGTCGGCGGCCCCTATCTGGTGATGGACAGCGTGGACCCGCGTGACGCGAACGCCTCCAGTACGTTCAAGGGCAGTTGGGGCGCGATGGACCAGCGGATCATCGACGCCTTCGACTACTGGAACAAGAACAAGGTCGGCGCGGACTTCGTGGTCGTCGACGGTTCCAGCTACACCAACGACGACGACCTGCTGCCCAACGAGTTCGGGGCCACCGACAAACTCACCGCCGTCAGCGAGTGGGTCCGTGAGCAGACGCACGACCTGCCGCTGTGGTGGGCCGAGTACTACGTCGAGCCCGCCGACGGCAACGACGACCGCAAGGGCTGGTCCGAGACCCACCGCGTCGCCGTCCAGGCCACCGGCATGATCGCGATGGCCAAGGGCGGCGCCACCTCCGGCTTCTACTGGAACCCGGAGGAGGAGAAGGGCACGGACTGCGCGGGCTGCCTGTGGACGCCGACGGACAGTTCCGACGGCGGGAAGCAACTCCCCATGTACGACCTGGTCTCCCGCTTCGACGCGGCCTTCGGGCCCGGCACCACGTACGAGACCGTGTCGGTCGCCGCCGACGACGTGCCCAACGTACGGGTCCTCGCCACCGACAAGACGGTCCTGGTCGTGAACACCCTGGACCGGCAGATCAGCGCGAAGGTCGACGGCAAGCAGTTCGACATGGCGGCCTACGGGGTCAAGTGGCTGACGCGCTGAGCCACTTGACCCCGTAGAACCCCGGAACTCCGCTGCTTCACGGTCACTTCATGGTCAGGAACCGCTGCACCAGCGAGGCCAGCACCACCGCCAGCAGCGGCAGCGAGAACCAGAAACTGCTCTGCAGCCACCGCAGTTGACGCACACTCGGCCGGACCGCGACCCGGACGACCTCGCGGGCCGTCAGCATCAGGATCAGGGCGAGGGCGGCGAGCGCGCCCACCACCGACCACGGCGTCCAGGTGATCTGCGGTCCGATCGGCCCGGGATCGGGCTTCGGGACCGCACCCGCCGGCTGCTCGCGCAGGGAGTACATGGTCACGTCGGCGTTGACGAGGACCTTCTTCAACTCCTGCCGGTTGTCCAGGTTCTGGATGAGCCGGGACTCCCAGGTCGCCGAGTAGCCCGCGTCCAGCTGGAGCGAGACGACCTGGCTCTTGTTGAGCATCAGATACGAGTTCGGGCCCGCGTCCTTGAGCGCCTTGACCAGACCGGACACCAGCACCGGGTCCGAAGGGGCCAGCGTCGGGACGTAGTTGACCCGCTCCATGTCCTTCGCGCCCCACGGCATCGCCGGCGTCACGTCGTTGACCGTGTCGTCGCTCAGCCACAGCAGCCGTACCGTCGGCTTGTCGTGGGCGTACACGTAGTTCATGGCCGCGACCTCGCCCGGCCGCACCCGCTCGAAGCCCTCGTTGCCCCAACGGGCCACCAGGAAGCCGCCCATGAGCAGCAGGCCCGCGAGCAGGGCGGCCAGTGGGGCGAGGCTCACGCGGTCCTTCTCGCGCTCCTTGGCGGTGGCGCCGGTGCGCGGGAAGAGGGCGAGGCCCGCGAGCAGGGCCGCGCCGGGCACCGCGAACATGAAGACGCGCAGCGCCATCTCGCCGCCATAGGACTGCATGCCGAAGCCCAGGAACGGGACGAAGGTGAGGACGAGCAGGGAGCGTTCGCGGTACTTGTGGTCGCGGCGGCGCCACCAGCCCCAGCAGGCGAAGGCCATGACGCCGCCGGCCAGCAGGACGCGGGTGTAGAGGACCAGCTTGTGGGTCGAACTGCCGCCCTGGATACGGCCGGAGACGGACGTCGAGACATTGCTGCCGACGCCGCCGACCCCGCCGAAGAGGTCGTTGAAGTGTCCGGACCAGTACGGCTCGGCCATGAAACCGAGCCAGACCGCGACCAGTACCCCGAACAGGATGGGCAGGCCGCGGAGTTCGGAGCGGCCGAGCAGGACGAGGACCGTGAGCACGCCCAGCATCACGAACGGCGTGAGCTGGTGGGCCGGGACGCTCGCCGCGAACAGCCCGATCAACACCAGGAGCAGGACGGCCTGTTGGCGCCGGTCGGTGGGTTCGACCTCCGCCTCGCCGGGCCGCATCTTCGTCCACAGGACGTGCGGTGCCCGGAACCAGACCAGGAGGATCGCCACGAAGGCCAGGTAGAGCAGGAAGGTGAAGCCCTGCGGGGAGAAGTAGTCCTGGCCGACCCAGCCGCTGAGCACGAAGATCCAGATGCCGGTCCACTTCGCCCGCCAGCTCGCCCGCAGGGAGCGCACGAGCAGGAACATCGGTGCCAGATAGGCGAGTTGGATGGCCGTGGGCCACCAGCGGATGACCTCGGACCAGTCGGTGACCCCGCACGCCTTGCCGATGAACGCGGCCACCGCGAAGAAGCCCGGCCAGCTCCAGCGCGCGTCCAGGTCGGGTACGGCCGACCCGGTGCGGTCGATGTAGTCGATGAACCCGAGGTGCTGCCAGGCCGTCGGGAAGCGCGGCTCGGTCTCGATCACCGCGGGCAGCGCGTGCAGTGAGACGACGGTTGCGAGCAGGGTGATCAGCAGCAGCGCCTTGTGCTCGCGGCCGAGCCACAGCAGCGCGGCGAACACCGTGATCAGCAGCGCGGCCCCGACCAGCGTGGGCAGCGGCAGCACCGAGATCAGGCCGAGCCCGCCCATGCGGTCCAGGTCGGACTCGCCGAGCCGCGCCGCGGGCACCCAGTACAGGAGCAGCGCGGCGACCAGCAGACAGCCGAGCACGACTCCGGGCCGCGTGGGCACGAGACGCTCGCGGAGGGACAACGGGCGGGCGGGCGGCGGGACTTCGGACTCCCGCGCCTCCCGCTCCTTCTCGGCCGCGTCCTCACGGGCCTGTTCCCGTACGAGCGATTCCTCCGGTACGACCACTCGGTCGGAGCCGTTGGCGGGCTCGAACGGCGCGTCCACCTCCGGCTCGGCCGACGGGCTCAGCGAGGACTCCGAGCCGGGTTCCCGTTCCTCGACGGGCAGCCCCACGATCTCGGACCGCTTGATGCCGAGCGCCCAGGTCGGCCGCTGCTCGCCGGACACGATGGGCGTGCCGGTGGGCGGGGTGCCGGGGCCCGGGCGTACGTCCGGCCGGCGTTCCAGGTGGTCGAAGTCGACGTGGATGCCGAGCGCGAGGGTGTCGGAGTCGAGCGCCCAGGCCGGGCCCCGGCGGCGCGGTGCGGCGGCCGGGACCTCGCGCGCGCCCAGGTCGGCGAGGTCGCCGTCCGGTGCCGCGTCCTCGGGCAACTCCGCGGCCGGTGCGGCCCGGAGCGTCTTGAACAGCTTGGGCGCGGCGATCGCCACGATCACCGCGAGGCTGGAGATCTCGGCGACGCCCGCGCCGGTCAGCCCCATGCGGGGGAGCAGCAGCAGCGTCAGACTGAGCACCAGGACGCACAACAGGCCCTGCAGCCAGGCGAGTCCGGCGGTGCGGCTCTGTGCGCGCAGCACCGCGAAGTACGTCTCCATGAGGACCCGCAGCAGCGCGCCCACCGCGAACCAGCGCAGCAGCGGCGTCGCCGCGTCCGCGTAGCCCGCGCCGAACACGCCCAGGATGTACGGGGCACCGATGAACAGCAGCCCGCAGATCGGCAGCATGATCCGGGCCATGCGCTTGAGCGCGGCCCGGGTGTTGGCGGCGATGCGCGCCGGGTCGTGGGAGCCCTCGACGGTCAGCGAGGCGCCCATGTTGATGGCGAGCAGGTTGACCGTGCCGCCTATCGTCGTGGTGATGTAGAAGTACGCGTTGTCCTCGGAGCTGACCTGCGAGGCGATGATCACCGGCACGAGGTAGACCACGGCGAGCGAGAACAGCGAGCCGGTGTAGTCACCGGCGAGGAACCGCCCGATCTCCCGCAGCGTCGGCGGCTTCGCGTGCTCCTCGGTCGCCTTGATGCGCCGGGGTACCAGCCGCCGGAACACCAGCCAGCCGAGCGGCACCACGGAGAAGGCGATCGCGGCGACCCAGGACACGAAGACACCGCTCGCGGCGAACACCGACGCGAGCCCCACGAGCAGCGCCAACTTCACCGCGGAGAACACCGTGTTGCCCACCGGCACCCACGGCGCGCTGCGCAGCCCGGTCAGCACCCCGTCCTGCAGCGTGAGCAGGTTCCAGGCGACGACCGCGACGACGAAGCCGAGCGCGGGGATCGGCCCGTGCAGGAAGCGGTACGAGGGTCCCCAGTCGCTCAGGGTCAGCAGGAAGATCCCGGCGCCGAGCGCGACGACGAGCGAACTGCCCGCGTACGTACGGAAGATGAGGCGCCCGGTGGCGCGTCCGGCGACCGGGATGAAGCGGGCCAGGGCGCCGGTCAGCGTGACCGCCGTGAGTCCGGCCAGCAGCTTCATCGCGGCGATGGCCGCCGAGCCCTGGCCGACCGCGGTCGGCGAGTAGTAGTGGGCGGCGATCAGCCAGTAGCCCAGCCCCAGCACCGCGGAGATCCCGGTGTTGAGCATCAGGGCGTAGGCGTTGCGGAACAGCGGGCTGCCGCCGGGGGACTTGCTCCTTCCCGGCAGGCGCAGTCTGCGCCCCGTCTGCTGGGGCGCCTCGGTCCCGGGCGCCGCGTCCTGGGTGGTGGTCGTCGTGTCAGACACGGGAACGGATGGCCTTCCGGCGGACCTGTCGAGCTCTGCGGACCATGGCGTAGCCCTGAGTGAGGGCACGGTCTCCGGCGAAGTTGCGGGCGATCGCACGGCCCTCGACGAGCCGCTCGAACTCCTCGACTCCCGTAGTGCGGCGCACAGTCACCCGCCGCAGCGCGTACGGTCCCTGGCGGCGCCGGGCGAGGTCGTTGCCGACGGCGAGCGCCTGCGCGAACCCGGTGTCCCGCACCGCCTGGCGCACCCGGCGGCTGGAGTAGCCGTACGGATACGCGAACGAGACGGGTACGGAGCCGAGTTCGTCGGCGACGATCTCCTTGCAGCGGACCAGCTCCGCGCGCAGGGAGTCGTCGTCGAGCTGGTCGAGCTGCGGGTGGGTGTGGCTGTGGCCGCCGATCTCGACGTCCGCGCCCGCGAGCTCCCGCACCTGGTCCCAGTCGAGCATGGCGTCCAGGCCGCCACCGGTGTCGTGGACGCCCCGGATCCAGCCGGTGGAGACGAACAGGGTGGACGCGAAGCCGTGTTGGGCCAGCGCGGGCAGCGCGTGCCGGTGCACACCCTCGTAACCGTCGTCGAAGGTGATCAGCACCGGGCGCTCGGGCAGCGGTTTGCCGGAACGCCAACTCGCGGCCAGATCAGCCGTGTTGACGGGCGTGAAGTTCAGGTCGCCGAGAAGTGCCAGCTGCTCGGCGAACGCCTCCGGCGCGACGGACAGGGCGCGGGTGGCGTCGTTCGGGGCGGCGGCGACCGAGTGGTACATCAGGATCGGCACCGGTGTGTCACTCATGTGCGACCCCCGCGCTGGTTGCCGCCACCGGGCCTGGGTGCGTCCGCGCGTTCGGGCGCGTTCCCGTGCCCGGGTGCCTCCCCGCGTCCGGGTGCGTCCCCGGGTCCGTGTCCGCTCCCGCGTTCGGGTGTGTCCCCGTGCCCGAGTGCCTCCCCGCGTCCGCGTGCCTCCCTGCGTGGGGGCGCCTCCCTGCGTTTGGGTGCGTCCCGGCGTCCGTGTCCGCCTCGGCGTTCGGGTGCGGCCCCACGCCTGAGTGCCTCCCCGCGTTCGGGTACGTCCCCGCGTCCGTGTCCGCTCTCGCGTTCGGGTACGTCCTCATGCCCGAGTGCCCCTCCGTGTCCACGTGTCTCCCCGCGCCCGCGTGCCTCCCCGTGCTCATGTCCGACCCCCGCGCTCATTACCGCCTCCACGCCCGCGCCCGCCCCCGCGCTCGTCCGTGTCCCCCTCGATCTCCACCACCGAGAAGGTGACCCCGCCGCGGCGGGCCCTGACGCTCCCGACGACATACCCGCCCGCTGCCGTGAACACCCCGGCGACGATCGCGCCCGCCCGGCCCGCGCCGCCCGGTCGGGCGAACAGGGCGTCGCGCAGGCCGCGTGCCACTCCGGCCGGCAGGACGCGGGTCGTGTACCGGCGTTCCGACTCAAGTCCCTTGTCGGCGCCGACACTTCGGGCCACCAGGGCCTTGGAGAGGCCCTCGGCGTACGTGCGCGTACGGAAGTATCCGAAGTGCTCGCGCACCGCGGGGACCCGGTGGTGGATCACCGCGCGGTCGTCGATCACCAGTACCGCGTCCGGCCTGGCCCGGGTGAGCCGGATGCAGAGTTCCGTCTCCTCGCCGCCCAGGGGGCGCTTGTCGCCGTCGCGTCCGATGCCGGTCGCGAAGCCGCCGGCCGCGTCGAACGCCGTACGGCGGAACGAGGCGTTGCCGCCCAGGACGTTGCGTACCTGGACCCGGCCCGGCGGCAGGCCCTTGTACGTGCAGCCCACCACCCAGTCGAACTCCTCGGGGAACCAGGAGGGTCGGCGGCCGGACGCCCAGATCGGCATCGTGCGGCCGCCGACGGCCATCACCTTCGGATCGGCGTACGCCTCGGCGAAGTACCGCAGCCACTCCCGCTCGGCCACGGCGTCGTCGTCGAGGAAGGCGATGACCTCGCCGCGGGATGCGGCGATGCCGGTGTTGCGGCCCGCGGACAGACCGCGCGGACCCGCGTTCGCCAGCACGCGGACCTCGCCCGTCTCCTTCAAGTCCTTGTACTCCCTGGTGAGTCGGTCCAGGAGAGCGGGGTTGTGGTCGACGACCAGCAACGTCTCCAGCGCGGGCCGTGACTGCGCCCGCACCGAGGAGACCGCCGCGAGGATGTCCTCCCAGCGGTCCTCGGTGTAGACGCAGATCACGACGGAGATGTCGTGACTGCTCAAGACACCTCTCCCCGGACCGAGTTGAGCTGCGGGTCGAGCTGAGGATCGCGTTGCGGGTCGAGCGTGTCGATCATCGTGGAGTGCGAACGACGGCGCAGCGCACGCCGGTTGGAGCGCTCCTGGAGGATCACCTTGAGCACCCGGATCCCGTCCCGCACGGCGCGCAGATTGCTCGTGCCGTGGATACGGAGGTACTCGTGGCTGGGGATCTCCTGCACCTTGAGACCGGCCTTGACCACCCGGATGTTGATGAGTGTCTCGATCTCGAAGCCGGTGCAGTCGAGGTCGATCTTGTCGAGGCAGTGCCGCCAGAACGCGTTGTATCCGTAGCAGAGATCGGTGTAGCGGGCGCCGAACTTGCGGTTGACGATCGTGCACAGCGCCCAGTTGCCGAGCTTGCGGATGAACGTCATGTCGTCCGTGCCGCCGCCGTTGGCGAAGCGTGAGCCCTTGGCGAAGTCCGCGCCCGAGACGAGGGCGGAGACGTAGCTGACGATCTCGTGCCCGTCGGCCGAGCCGTCCGCGTCGACCATCACGATGATGTCGCCGCTGCAGGCCTCGAACCCGGTGATCAGGGCATCCCCCTTGCCCTTGCCCTGCTGTTCGACGACCTTGACCCCGGGCCACAGCTCGCGGGCCACTTCGACGGTGTTGTCGGTGGAATTGCCGTCCACAAGAACCACTTCGTGTATCCACGCGGGAAGTGTCTTGAAGACGTAGGGGAGATTCTCCGCCTCATTCATTGCGGGAATCACCACGCTCACCGGCGGTGTGATCGCCAGGTGAGAGGAGATCGGCCGGTATTTGGCCGACATTAACGGATCTTGGCCCGATGTCGCTGGGCGCAGAACAGAACTCACGAGTCTGGTCCCTCTCGTCCGGCGGACCGCCCGCCCCTGGGCGGCCCGGCTCTGTGCTCCGGTTCGAAAGGGGGGTTCTCACGGGCGCCACGGAGAATACGGATCTCCGTGCACGCGTGGTGAGCTGGCAAAACTGGTCGACCCCCGGAAAACATGAAAGCCGGCCGCGCGGACGACTCGGTCACAAATGCGGTCACCGAGCACGGCACCCCCCTACCGCGCCCCGCCCCGGATCCATCGCGGTCCTTGAGCCCTCCCCTAGAGCCGCTCGATGATGAACCAGTGCGGGTGAGATGTACGACGGTATTGATGATTGAACCTGTATGGCAAGACCTGGAACGAGGCCTCACCTTTTTGTTGGTTTGACCGTTACACAACTTTGTCAGCCGTTGTACGGCCCGGCATATGCCGTATGAATACCGATAGCGAAATCAAGCCGCTGATCACCGCCACCGCGATGATTCCACCGTCGACCGACCACCGGTGCACGGCCAGCATTCCCTGGGTCACCAGCATGTCGACGACCACCGCGCCCGCCACCGAGGTGAGAACACGGCCGAAGGGATCAAGTCCGCGCAACACCGCGGCAATTGCCGAAGCCGGCGCAGCGAACAGGAAGAACAGCGCGAACGGACCGCGCAACGGTGATCCCGAGTCGACGAGCGCGAGCAGCGCTCCGACCCCTCCCACGGCAACTGCCGCGCCCGCGAGCAGGGGTGCCAGGTCCCTCCCCGGTCCTGGCCGTGCCCGCTCGGTGTCGGCGATGGATGGTCTCTTGATACGGAAGGTCTGCATTGGCGACTTTGCCCCCCAGCGCGCCGGATGCCGGACTTCAATGTCGCGCAGCCCGACCGGGCACGTCAAGGTGCGGAAGTCGCTTGCACCGGTTCTTGCGTATCCCCGAATGGATGTTCCCCGGAGGCGCGTGCGGCCTCCGGGGAACCGTTGTTCGGATGGAGCGGCTGGGTGCTACGGGACGAGCTTCAGCAGCTTGTTCGGTGACCCCGTGCCTGGGCTGGTCACCACACCAGAAGTGGCCCCGTTCACCAGGGCCGTGGCGACCTGGGCCGGCGTGGACGAGGTGTGGCCCGAGAGGTAGACGGCGGCGGCGCCCGCCACGTGCGGGGTCGCCATCGAGGTGCCCGACAGGGTGGCGGTGGCGGTGTCGCTGGTGTTGTAGCCCGCCAGGATCGACGAGCCGGGCGCGAAGATGTCCAGTATCGAGCCGTAGTTGGAGTAACTGGCCCTGGCGTCCGCGCTGGTGGTGGCGCCGACCGTGATCGCGGTGGCGACCCGGGCGGGGGAGTACGAGGAGGCGTTGGCGCTGCTGTTGCCCGCCGCGACCGCGTACGTCACGCCGCTGGATATGGAGTTGGCGACCGCCGTGTCGAGCGAGGTGGAGGCGGAGCCGCCGAGCGACATGTTGGCGACCGCCGGCGTGGTGTGGTTCGAGGTCACCCAGTCGATGCCCGCGATCACCCCGGCCGTCGTGCCCGAGCCGCTGTTGTCCAGCACCCGGACCGCCACGATGTTCGCCTTCTTGGCGACGCCGTACGTCGAGCCCGCGATCGTCGTGGCCACATGGGTGCCGTGGCCGTTGCCGTCGGAGGCGGTGGTGTCGCCGTCGACCGCGTCATAGCCGTAGGAGGCGCGGCCGCTGATCTGGGTGTGGGTGATCCGGACGCCGGTGTCGATGACGTACACGGTCACACCGCTGCCCGCGCTGTCCGGATAGGTGTACGTCCCCGACAGCGGCAGTGCGGCCTGGTCGATGCGGTCCAGGCCCCAGGGCGCGCTGGACTGGGTGGTGTCGGTCAGGTGGACGCGCTGGTTCTGCTCCACCGCGGCGACGGCCGGGTCGGCGGCGAGTCTCTTCGCCTCGGTCGCGGAGAGGCTCGCCGTGTAGCCGTTCAGCACCGCGTTGAACGTCTTGGTGACCGTGCCGCCGTACTCCTTGACCAGGCCCTTGCCCGCGGTCGAGGACGCCTTGAGGCCGGCGCTCTTCTTGAGGGTGACGATGTAGCTGCCGTCGACGGCTGTGGGGGAGCCGGCGGCCAGTACCGTGCCCGTGGCCGGGGCGGCCTGGGCGGGGAATGCGGTGAGCCCGCCGACGAGAGCGGCGGTGGCGGCGCCGGTGATCGCGGCGAGCCGGAGCTTGTTGCTACGCAGGAGTGCCATTACGAGGGAGTCCTCTTCCAGGCGGCGCGCGCCCGGGTCGGCGCGCGGCTGTGGGGGTGCGCGCGTCGTCGTGCGCACAACCCTGGAGCGTTGCGTTCCGCACCAAGGCTGAGCAAAGCCTGGGTCATGAACCGGTCTGGTTCAAGGGAGTTGACGGCCTGTCACAGAGCTGTCATGAGCACGCAATCAAACGCCCCGTCAGCCTCTCTGTCGGACTCTCCATTGGCATGCACACTTCCCGTCAACGCGCGTCACTGCTACGACAGTTGTGGCAGAGATCCTGCTAAGGGAGGTTCCATGAGACGTTCCCGATTTACGGCATACGTGACCTCGCTCCTCCTCGCCGCCGCGCTCGCCCTCACCGGGGCGATGACGGCGCAGGCATCCCAACTGGCCGCCACCGGCGGCTATGTGGCCCTCGGTGACTCCTACTCCTCGGGTGTCGGCGCGGGCGGCAAGATCAGCTCCAGCGGGTCCTGCGACCGCAGCACCAAGGCCTACCCCTACCTCTGGGCGGCCGCGCATTCACCCTCGACGTTCGACTTCAAGGCCTGCTCGGGCGCTCGTACGGGTGATGTTCTCGCCAACCAGCTCGGCACCCTCAGCGCCTCGACCGGCCTCGTCTCGATCAGCGTCGGCGGCAACGACGCCGGCTTCGCCGACGTCATGACGACCTGCGTCCTGCAGTCCGACAGCTCCTGCCTCAGCCGGATCGCCACCGCGAAGGCCTACGTCGACTCGACGCTCCCCGGCCTCCTCGACAAGGTCTACTCCACGATCAGCGCCAAAGCCCCCTCCGCGCACGTGGTCGTGCTCGGCTACCCGCGCTTCTACAAACTCGGCACCACCTGCCTCGGCCTCTCCGCGACCAAGCGCTCCGCCATCAACGGCGCGGCCGACTACCTCGACACCGCCATCGCCAAGCGCGCCGCCGACCACGGCTTCACCTACGGCGACGTACGCACCACGTTCACCGGCCACGAGATCTGCTCCGGCAGCTCCTGGCTGCACAGCCTCAACCTGCTGAGCATCAGCGAGTCGTACCACCCGACCGCGGCCGGCCAGTCCGGCGGCTATCTCCCGGTCCTGACCGGCGCGGTCTGACCCCTCTCACGCCGAGGGCGTCGCCGAATCCGACGCGGAGGCCCCGTCCGACGGGGTCTCCGCCACGCAAGTCACCGAGAACGGCACGGAGTTGGACTCCTCGTTCACCGGGCTGCGGATCTCGACACTGATCTCGTTCTTGAACGTCCCGCTGTTCGAGTACGTCGTGAGGAACACCCGGTCCTGCTTGGTCTTCCCGCCGCCCGACGGGAACGACAGCGTCTTCCAGCCGGGGTTGGAGACCGAACCGGTCTTCGTCACCCACCGGTAGGACACCTCGGCGGGCAGCTTCCCCACCGTGATGCTGGCCGTGAAGGTCGGCGCCTTCGCGTTCGGCGGCGGACAGCTGCCGGTGTACTCGGTGTTGGCGCCCTCCACCGTCGCCTTCACCGACTGCGGCGCCGACGAGGACTTGCTGCTGCTCGGACTCGGAGTGTCGCTCGGCGCCGTGGTCTCGCTGCTCGCACTCGGCGAAGTCCCGTCCGAGGGCTGGCTCTTGGGGGTGCTCGCGCCCTTGCCCGCGTTCGAGTCCTTGTCGTCGTTCCGGTTGATCAGCGTGTACGTCAGTCCGCCGATCGCCAGGGCCAGCGCGATCAGCCCCGCGACCAGCACGACGGCCGCCCGCCGGTTGCGGTGCGGTTCGTCCGCGGCCGTCGGCGTCGAGTAGGAGTCGGGCGGCGGCCCGAAGCCCTGCACCGGCTGCGGCGGCGTCCGCGAGTCCTGCTGGGAGTAGCCGTCCTGCGGATACCCCGCCATCGTCGGCGAGTACGGCGTCGTCGGCGCCGTGGACGCGCGCGGTGTACCGCCCGCCGCGACCAGCCGCAGATCCTGCTCCGCCTGCTCCGCGGACATCCGCTCGGCCGGGTCCTTGCGCAGCAGTCCCTCGATGACCGGGGTGAGCGGCCCGGCCAGCCGCGGGGTCGGCAACTCCTCGTCGACGATGGCCCGCAGGGTGCTCAGCGGGGTGTTCTGGCGGAACGGCGACTGTCCTTCGACCGCCGCGTACAGCAGCACGCCGAGCGCCCACAGGTCGGACTCGGGACCTGGCGTACGGCCCAACGCCCGCTCCGGGGCGAGGAATTCGGGCGAACCGATGACCTCGCCGGTCATGGTGAGCGCCGAACTGCCCTCCACCATGGCGATACCGAAGTCGGTCAGCACCACCCGGCCGTCGTTCGACATCAGCACGTTGGCCGGTTTCACGTCCCGGTGCAGCACCCCGGCGTCGTGCGCGGCCCGCAACGCTGCCAGCACCTCGGCACCGATGTGTGCGGTCCGCTGCGGCGTCAACGGCCCCTCGCCGTCCAGGAGATCGGCCAGAGACATGCCCCGCACCAGCTCCATGACGATCCAGGGGCGGCCGTCCTCCGTGGCCACGTCGTACACCGTCACCACGTTGCGGTTGGCGACCCGCGCCGCCGCCCACGCCTCGCGCTCAAGACGGGCGTACATCCGCTCCACGTCGTCGGAGGCCAGTCCGGCCGGCGCGCGCACCTCCTTGACGGCGACCTCGCGTTGCAGCACCTCGTCGCGGGCCCGCCACACCGTGCCCATCCCGCCCTCACCGAGGGGGGACAGGAGCCGGTAGCGGCCCGCGATCACACGTTCAGTGCCCGGATCTTCGGACATGGGCTCCCCCCATTCGCAGCCGGGCGAATTCTCGCCAAACGTAACTCAGCCGAGCGCTGATGCCGCCCCCTTGAGCACCAGTCCGACCCCGAGGGCCACGACGACGAGCGCCGATCCCAGCGGCAAGGTCCGGCGGACCAGCACTGCCATGGGGCTGATGATCCAGCGGGGGCGCCGGTCCAGCACTCGGTTCATCCCTGTACCCAGCTTGACGACGGCGAATCCGGCAGCGGTGAGGGTGAGGGCGAGACCGACGCCGTACGCGACGACGAGCAGCAGCCCGAACCACGCCTGACCCAGCGCCGCGGCCCCCACGAGGACCACCACGGCGGACGGACTCGGCACGAGCCCACCGGCGAAGCCGAGCAGGATCGTGCCGCGCACGGTGGGGGCGGTCTCATGCGTGTGGGTGAAGCCGCCGTGCGTGTGTTCTACGGCGTGATCGTGGTCGTGCGTGTGGCCATGGTCGTGGGGATGGGGGTGGTCATGGCCGTGCTCGTGATCGTGGGTGTCGCCGTGGTCGTGACTGTGGGCGTGGTCGTCGTCGTGGCTGTGCGGGTGCGGGTGGGCCTCGGTGTGGGTGGACCCGGCTTCGGCGTGCGCGGAGACGAGGACCAGGGAGCGTTCGGGGGCCTTGGCGGTCTCGTGCTGGTGATCGTGGGGGTGGGGATGCGGGTGGGGGTGTGAAGTGGCTTGTGGGCGTGGGCGGTTGCGCCAGGCGCGGCGTACGAGGTTGGCGCCGGCGAAGAGGACCAGGACGCCGCTCGCGATGCCCAGCCAGGCGATCACCGACGGGGTCGCGGCGGAGCCGGCCGTGACCAGGAGGCCCAGGGCGACCACCCCGAGGGTGTGGGTGACGGTGACCGAGGCGGCGAGCGGGAGGACGTCCTTGAGCCGGGCGCGACCGCCCCGCGCGGCGGCCGTGGCCGCCATCAGGGTCTTGCCGTGACCGGGCGCGAGCGCGTGCATCGCGCCCAGGGCGATCGCGATGAGCAGGGCGAGGGCGGCGAAGCCGACGGTGAGGTGGTGGCGGGCCACCAGGTTGTTGAGGGCCTCCGTCCAGCGGTCGGCGCCGCGCGGCAGCACGGAGGCGGCGGGCGGTTCCGACGTGGACTGGTCGGCGTCGGTGAGCGCCGGGCCGCCGGGGCGCGCGTGCAGGGACGCGGTCGTGGTGTCGTCGGGGGAGGAGAGCAAGTCCTTGGGATAGCTGGTGAGTTCGTGCGAGTTCGACTTCGTCGCCACGTCCGACTTCGTGAGCGTCATCCTGTCGGCGCGCGCGGTGATCTCCCGCCAGCCCGGCCCGGTGGTCAGCCCCGCGCTGTGGAAGCCCAGGGTGACTGTCTTGCCCTTGGGCAGCGCGGCCGTCGAACTGCACTCCACCCGCAGGGTGTTGAGCCCGGCCTGCCCCGGCCGCAGCCGCGCGGTACTGGCACCGGGCGTGAGGGCGACCGTACGGCCGTCGACGGTGACCTTGCTGCCCTCGGCGGCCTTGTCGCAGCGCTGCCGGGCCCACTCGGTCATGCCCAACTGCTTGATCTCCGGCTTGACCTGGGTCGCCGGGATCTCGGCGAGGTCCTCGATGTGCGTGACGCGCAGCTCGCCCGGGGCGACGACGAGGCCGTCGTAGCGGTTGACGGTGAAGTTGCCGAGGGGGTGCGCGCTCGCGGCGGCCGTGGGGACCAGGAGGAGCGCGCCGGCGGCGGTGAGGACGGCCGCGGCGGAGGCGAACAGGCGGCGGACGGGCCTCACTTGGAGGCGGCGGACCGGCGTCACTTGGTCGCCTCCAACGCCTTACGGGCCTTGCTCGCGCCCAGCGGCGAGAACCCCGGGTTCAGCTTCAGGGCCTTGGCCAGGTGGGTGCGGCCGTCCGCCTTGTGGCCGGTGGCGAGTTCGATCATGCCGAGGTGGTAGATGAACGAGGCGTTGTGGTAGTTGGTGGCCGTGGCCCGGCGGGCGTAGGGGAGGGCCTCCTTGTCGAGGCCGTTGACGTGCAGGGCCCAGGCGAGGGCGTCCGCGGTGTGCACGGTGTGGCGGCGGGCCCATTCGGCGCGGGCGGCCTTCAGAGCGGACTTGATGTTGCCGTGGTCGGCGGCGGCGAGCGCGGTGTCCAGGTCGGCGTTGACGCCGTTGGCACGGGCCAGCGCGATCCAGGCGTCGACGAGCGCGTACTGGTCGTCGGCCTTCGCCTTGTCTCCCGCGGCGTCCCGGCTCTCGTACAACTCGCCGAGTTCCACGAGGGGTTGGGGGAGCGGGTAGCGGGAGACGACCAGCTCCATGCCCTTGATGGCCTCGGCGCGGTCGCCGAGGGCGGCCTGGGCGCGGGCGCGGCCCTCCAGGGCGGGGAGGTAGTTCTCGTCGGCGGCGAGGGCGCGGCCGTAGTCGTTCAGCGCGGTCTTGTAGTCGCCCTGGTTCCAGGCGAGTTGGCCGAGCGTGCCGGCCACGTACGAGATGTCGCCGGGGGAGGTGGCGGCCGCGAGGGCCTGCTCCAGGACCTTGCGGGCCGTGGTCACGTCACCGCGCAGCTCGTGCACGTACGCGTACCGGGTGAACACCGGGACGCCGGGCTTGCGGGCGTCGGCGAGGTCGGCGGCCTTCTCCGCGTCGGCGTAGTGGCCGAGTTCGACGAGCGCGTCGATACGCGAGCACAGGGCGCGCTCGCTGTACGGGTTCTCCTTCAGCACCTGGTCCGCGTAGGTCAGCGCCTCCGCGAACTCGTGCCGGGCGGCGGCGAGCGCGGCGCGGCCCTCCAGGGCGTTCTCGTTGCCGGGCGAGATCTTCAACGACCGCTGCAACGCGGCCTGCGCCTGCGGATACCGGGACGGGTCACCCTTCGTCCTCGCCTGCTCCACATAGGCCAGCCCGAGCGTCGCCCACCCGTCGAAGTCCTTGGGCTGCGTCCTCAGATGAGCCTGCAGCGAGGCGATACTCGCGTCCAGGCTCCCACTGGCGAGCAACTCCGGCGACACGGCACTGGACGCGGCGACCCCGGTGGCCCCGCTGTCCTTAGTCGCGCCGATGGCGATGGCGCCGGCGGTCATCGCGACGGCCAACAGGGCGGCACACCCGGCGAGTTGGACGGTCCGCCAGCGACGGCTCGCGGCGGCTGCCCGGCGTACGGCGGCGATGCGTTCGTCGCCGAGGTGGGGGTGCGTGTGGCTGTGGGGGGTGGTGGATCCATCGGCGTGCTCGTGGTCGTGCTCGTGGTGATGGTCATGATCGTGAGAGTGGCCCGGCTCATCGGCGTTGCCGTGCGCGGGAGTTGGGGCCTCGTCCGTGTCGTCGACGGTGGGGGTCGGTTCGGCGGAATCCGCGGCGGCGGGACCTGGAACTTCACGGCCTTCGGCGTCGGTGTCGGCGTCGGTGTCTCCGGAGACGTCGGCACGGGCGTCGACCGCAGCCGGGGAGGCCTCGGTGTCCGCGTCCGCGTCCCGCTCACCCTCCGGCCCGGTGCCCTCCTTCGTGCTGCCCCCGTCCTCGCCCCCCGAGTCGTCGCCCTGCTCCCACAGTCGCTCCCACTCCCGCTGTGTCGCCGCCGGCTGCTCGTCCTCCGTCGGCTTGTGGTCGTTCTCGCGCGGGGCCATGCCGTTCCTCCATCGCCTGGGTGGATCAGTGGATCGGTGGATACGTGGGGATACGTGGGTCAAGTGCCGTACTGCTCAAGGAAGTCGCGTGCCGTACCGCTCAAGGACGTCGCGACACGGGGTGGCGCGGCCCGCACCGTGGGGGAAGGTGAAGTGCGGGCCGCGCCAGTTCGGGGGGTTTAGTACGGCCGGTGGGTCATCCGGCGGCGCCACCACGCGACGGCCGCGCCGATCAGCAGGACGCCGGCGACACCCGAGGCCGCCGAGGCGACCATCAGCATCATGTTGTTGCTGTCGGAGGAGGATCCCGCCGGCTGCAACGCGTCGCCCAGCTGGTTCTTGACGTCGCTGCCGCTGGTCGTGCCCTTGGCGAGCGGGCCGCGCGAACCCGAGGTGGGCTCGGCTACGTAGGGGAAGTACTTCTCGAAGCCCTTGTCGTTCTTGTCGACCGCGTCGCCCAAGTCGTTCTTGGAACCGACCAGTTCACCCTCCATGACCTGGAGCGCGGAGTCGATCACGTCGTCGGTGAGCCGGCGCCCGTTCGGGAAGCCCGCGTTGTCGCCGTCCAGGACACCGAGGCGCTTGGGGTGCGCGGCCGGCGCGATCGACGTGTTCAGGCGGAGCATCTCCGACGGCTTCGCGTACGGCTGCTCGGTGTTGAGGCCCTTGACGCCCGTGAGGAACACGCTGACGAGGTCGTTGCGCGGCTCGCTCGGCGCCTTGATCTTGTAGATCGACTCGATGAGCTTCGGGATCTCGGGCTCGGTCACGTTCTTCAGGAACTGCGCGTCGTCCTTGGGCTCGGACGCGTTGAACTTGTCCTTGTCCTTCTGCGGGTTGACGACCTCGTTGACCAACGGGTTGCCCAGCCGCGAGACCTGCGTGTAGTAGCCCTTCGCGTTCTTGCGCTGGGTCGTGGAGTAAATACCCACGGTCGGACGGGACTTGGACTGCCGGATCAGGTCGTTCGGCACCTGGAGGGCGATCGTGTTGACGTTGTAGCCCTTGAGGGTGTCGTTGCCGACCTCGCTCAGGTTGCCGCCGTAGAGCAGGTCGAAGACGCGCAGGTCCGCGAAGAACGGGTCGTCGGCCTGGCCCGCGAAGGTCGCGCCGCCGTTGGTCGTCTTGTAGATCGCCTGCGAGCGCAGCTTGGCGTAGTCCGGCATCGACGCGTCGCCGACGTCCGACGGTGCCGCCGGGATGTCGTCGGCGATCTTCGTCTTGTAGACCGCCTTGCCCTTCTTCAGCTTGATGAGCTCGACGTCGTACGACTGCGTGATGTTGAGGTCGGGGTCGGTGAGGCTGGTGACCGGACCCGTGTTGTAGAGGAACGTCTTCTTGTTCTTGATCTGCGTGTTGAAGGTGTAGCGGAAGATGAAGTCGTCCAGCGCGTCACCGTTGTTGTCGATGTGCACGTCGTACTGGGCGTCGTCCGCGAACTGGTAGAAGTTCGGGCCGCCGGCGGGCTCCTCGAACGGGATCCAGTTCGCCACGATCGTCGTGGTGTCCGGCTTGTCCGGACTGACGAACGCGTACAGGTCCGTGTTGTCGTACTGCGGGGTCCCCGAGATCAGGGGAGCCTCCCGGTGGGAGGAGGCCGCGGCCACTCCCGGTTCCAGCGCGGCCACACCGGCGGCCGCGAGCCCGCCAGCGGCCAGCGCGCCGCATATGAGGGCCGCGATGTTCCTGCGCCCCGCACCGCTCCTGGAGATAGGTGTCATGCCGTCCGTCCTCAGTGCCAACTTGCCTGACGCACGAGGATTCGGAGCAGGTGCCGGGGCGGATTGGTCAAACCTGAAAAGTTTTTTTGGCGCCTTCCAATCCGTCCCTTGACCCGCGTTTTGGGCGCGCTGATCCGTAACCCATCCGTAGAGGTGTTCGCTACGAACGCCTCGTGTGACGGGATGTGATGAGGGGATGGGCCGCGTGCGGTCGAAGAGTGGGGGACGGGTGGAGGCCGACGAGCTCCTGGTGCAGGTGGCAGCAGGTGATCAACGGGCCTTCGAGGAGCTGTACGGACTGGTGTCCGGGCCGGTGTTCGGGCTGGTGCGCCGGGTGGTGCGCGACCCGGCGCAGTCCGAGGAGGTGTCCCAGGAGGTGCTGTTGGAGATGTGGCGGTCCGCCGCCCGCTTCGACCCCGGCCGGGGCAGCGCCCTGTCCTGGGTCCTCACCCTCGCCCACCGCCGAGCCGTCGACCGGGTGCGCAGCGCCCGCGCGGCCGGTGAACGCGAGCAGCGCGAGGCCCGCCGCTCCCACCACCCGGCCTTCGACCAGGTGACCGAGGAGGTCGAGGCAGGCCTGGAACGGCAGTTGGTGCGCCGCTGCCTGGACCGCCTCACGGCTCTGCAACGGCAGTCCGTCACCCTCGCCTATTACGACGGCTATACGTACCGTGAAGTGGCTGAGCGGCTCTCGCTGCCGCTGGGCACGGTCAAGACCCGCATGCGTGACGGACTCACCCGGCTGCGCGACTGCCTGGGAGGTGTCGCATGAGCGTTCTCGCCCGACTGTTCGGCCGGGGGGATGTCCACTCGCTCGCGGCCCCCTACGCCCTCGACGCCCTGGAACCCGGTGAGCGCCGCCAGTTCGAGAAACACCTCAAGGGCTGCGACCGCTGCGCCGAGGAGGTGCGCGCCCTGACCGAGGACGCGGTCCGGCTGGCCTGGTCCACGGCCGCCCAGCCGCCGCTCGCCATGCGCGACCGCGTGCTGGCCGCCGTACGGCAGACCCCGCAGGAGCCCGGACCGCTGCGGGAACATGTGCGGGAACCACAGGCGCGGGAGTACACACCCCGGCTGCCGGCCCATGTGTGGGGCACACAGCCGCAGGCGTCGCGCGCCCGCGTGCCCCAACGGCGCCCGTTCTTCGTGCCGTTCGCCACCGCGACGGCCACCGCCGCCCTCGTCGTGGCCTCGCTGTTCGCCGTGCAGGCGAACAAGACACAGGACAAGCTGGACGCCGCGCAGGCGCAGTCACGTGACATCGCCCACGTTCTCGCAGCTCCCGACGCCCGCGCGACCACCGGCGCGGACACCTCGGGCCGGAGCATCGGCGTGATCGCCTCCGCCTCGGAGGGGCGCGCGGTCGTCACCCTGAGCGGATACGGCGCACCGCCGAGCGGGCGCGTGCGTCAACTGTGGCTGATGCGCCCCAATGTGCAACCGCGCTCCCTCGGGCTCTTCAAGGACGACACGCCCTTGGTCACCACCGGACTCGACAAAACTGCAACATCACTCGCAGTGACCGTCGAGCCCGACGGGGGCTCAGCGCAGCCCACAACTCAGCCAGTTGTCCAACTCGCCCTGAAATCGGTTGGATTCGGAGAGTAATCACGGAGGGGTCGTCAACACCCTTACGGGGAAGGTGAATCCTGAGACCTCGATACACGAGTGCTCGGTTGGGGCGATAGGGTTACCCTGCCCGGGCCGGGTGGACTCGTATGGGTGGGGAGTGACATGGAACAGATAGTGCGCAGCAGGGCAAGGGTCCCTGCGATCACGTGCGGGAGCAGCGCGACGAGTTCGCGCCTCGACCGCCATCTCTCGGTGCTGGGCGGCCCTGTCGTCCCGCAGCGCGAGACGGC
Source organism: Streptomyces sp. NBC_00988 (assembly GCF_045162645.1). Classification (NCBI taxonomy): domain Bacteria; kingdom Bacillati; phylum Actinomycetota; class Actinomycetes; order Kitasatosporales; family Streptomycetaceae; genus Streptomyces; species Streptomyces sp. NBC_00988. The sequence continues at coordinate 3,378,649 of NZ_CP108730.1, read as the reverse complement.
AGAGGCGACCTCGCTGATGCGTGAGCTGACCTCGCGTGACACCACGCAGGAACGCAGCGCCACAGGTACCCGAGTGAGCCGCGTCAAGCTCTTCGCGCCACTGCGCAGGCTGCGCCGCTCGCTGTTCGGCGGGCGCTGAGCAACTCCTCGGCGTCCCCGGGGAGTTCCCGGGGGCCCGCGCTCAGGCGATCACGCCGTCCCGGCGCAGTGCTGCGATCTTTACGTCCGCCATCCCCACGGCACGCAGCAGCGCCACGGTGTGCTCCCCGAGCGCGGGCACGTCGCCCATCCGCGCCTCGCCTCCGCCCGGCAAGGTGATGGGCGGCAGCAGCGCCCGCAGCGGCCCGACCGGCGAACCCACCTCCCGCCACCGCTCCCGGGCCGCCAACTGCGGGTGCTCCGCCAGCTGTTGAACGTCCCTGAGCCGCGCGCAGGCCACACCGGCGCGCTCCAGCAGCCCCACGGCCTCGTCGGCGCCGAGCCCACCCAGCGCCTCGCCGACGAGGGCGTCGGTGCGCTCCCGGTTCACGACCCGCGCCGCGTTCGTGGCGAAGTCGGGATCGCTCCCCAACTCCGGCCTCTTGATGACCTGTTCGGCCAGCCGCCGCCACTCCCGGTCGTTCTGCACCGACAGCAGCACCCGCCCGCCGTCCGCCGTGGGATAGGCGTCGTACGGCGCGATGACGGCGTGCGCAAGTCCCGTGCGCGCCGGGGGAGTTCCACCGTGCATCGCGTGATGCAACGGATGCCCCATCCACTCCGCGAGCGCGTCCAGCATCGACACCTCGACGGGCCCGCCACGCCCGCTCACACCCCGGCGCACGAGCGCCGCGAGCACACCGGAGAAGGCGTACATGGCCGCCGCGATGTCGGCGGCCGGAATCCCCGCCTTCACCGGCTGCTCCGGCGTCCCGGTCACCGACACCAACCCCGCCTCGCACTGCACGAGCATGTCGTAGGCCCGCTTGTCGGCGTACGGACCGCTCGGGCCGTATCCGGAGATGTCCACGGCGACCAGCCGCGGATGCGCCGCGCACAACGTGGCGGCGTCGAGCCCGAGCCGGGCGGCCGCCCCGTGCGCGAGGTTCTGCACGAACACGTCGGCGCCGGCGACGAGTTGACGTACGACGTCCAGCCCGCGCGGATCCTTCAGATCCAGCGCGATGGACTCCTTGCCCCGGTTGCACCACACGAAGTGCGAGGCCAGACCGCCCGCCGCCGTGTCGTAACCGCGTGCGAAGTCACCCCCGTCGATCCGCTCGACCTTGATCACCCGGGCGCCGAGATCGGCGAGCTGGCGGGTGGCGAAGGGCGCGGCGACGGCCTGCTCGACGGCGACGACGGTGATGCCCTCCAGGGGCAGCGGCAAGGGCTCCATGCCGGGGATCATGTCCCGCGCCTGACACCTTTGTCATGTGGGGAGCATGATGCGTATGGCTGATGCACCGATCCTCGCCGTTCCCGGAGGCGCACGTGTGTGACCCCCACGACCAGCACGAACACGAGCCGACGACCGCCACCGACCCGGTGATGGCGGCCTCCGCCCACGTCACCGCGCCCACCTACGTCCCGCCCGCGGGCCTGGCCCGGGACAGCCCCGCCAAGACGGCCGCGCTGGACTGGATCGCGGAGCACACGGACCGGATCACCGGCCTCAACTCCGAGATCTGGGAGCACGCCGAACTCAGCCTCCGCGAGTGGAAGTCGTCGCTCGCCGAGGCCGCGTTCCTCGAACAGGCCGGATTCCAGGTCGAGTTCGGCACGGCCGGCTTCCCCACGGCTTTCACCGCGACCTTCTCCCACGGCACCGGCGGCCCCGTCCTCGGCTTCAGCGGCGAGTACGACGCGCTGCCCGGCCTCTCCCAGCACAGCGGCGTCGGCCACCACGACCCGCGCGAGTACGTCCACGACCCCTTCGCACCCGGCTACGGCCCGGGACACGGCTGCGGCCACTGCGCCCTCGGTACGGCGGCGGCAGCGGCCGCGGCAGCCGTGGCACAGGCAGCACAACGGCACCAACTCCCCGTCACCGTCAGGTTCTTCGGCTCGACCGCCGAGGAGAACCTGATCGGCAAGACCTACGCGGTCAGCCAGGGCGTCTACGACGGCCTCGGCGCCTTCCTCGACTGGCACCCCTCGACCTCCAACGCCACCGGCTGGCGGAGCAGTACCGCGATGACGGCGGTGACCTTCACCTTCCTCGGCGTCGCCGGTCACGGCGGCCACGCGCTCGGCAACAAGAGCGCGTTGGACGCGGCCGTGATGATGGCGACCCTCTCCGAGTTCCTCCGCGAGGAGAACCTGGCGCCGAGCGGACGCCTCCACTGAGTGATCAACAACGGCGGTGACATCCCGAACGTCACCCCTGAGATCGCGGAGATCAGTTACTACGTCCGCGAGGGCAGCCCCGCCCGCGTCCAGGTCCTCCTCGACAAGGTGATCGCCGTCTCCGAGGCGGCGGCGAAGGCCTCGCAGACATCGGTACGGCACCGCATCACCGCGGCCTGCTGGAACCAACTCCCCTCCAGGGCCTTCGCAGAGCTGATGTACGACAACATGCGTCAGCTCGGCCCGCCCGAATTCACGGAAGAGGCACAGCAGTTGGCCCGGGACCTGCAGGAGTCCCTCGGCCTTCCGCAGCAGGGCCTGCACGCCGAGATCGCCGAACTCACCCCGCCCAACCCCGTGTTCATGGGCGGCGGCTCGACGGACGTCGCCGACATCAGCTGGAACGTGCCGACCGTCTCCATGGGCGCCGCCCTCGCCCCCATCGGCAGCAAGCTGCACACCTGGGCCCTCACGTCCTGCGCGGCGTCGGCACCCGGCCGGGCAACCGTCATCGCCGCCGCCCGGTATCTCGCGGCGACGGCGATCGACCTGCTCACCCAGCCGGAGCAACTCAGGGCGATCAAGGACGAGTTCAAGCAACGTACAGAGGGCGTCGAATGGCGAACGGCTCTGCCCGACGGCTACGAACCGCCCATGTACGAACCCCCGGAGTGGTTCCTGGAGCGGACCGGCCAGACCTGGCCGCCGGACAACATCACCTGGCCGCCCCAACGGGTGGTGTCCCAGGAGAAGTTCTCGTCACTGGGCCCCGAACTGCCCCCTCAGTGGTAGCGGTTCACCGCTCGCCGTGCGCGTACCGGCGTACGGCGAGCGGGGCGAACACCGCGATCAGCGCGGCGCACCACGCCAGCGACCCGGCGATCGGATGGGCCACCGGCCAGGCGGCGCCCTCAGGGACGGGGGAGTTGCCGAACAGGTACCGCAGGGCTGTCGTCACCGCGCTGATCGGGTTCCACTCGGCCAGGGTGCGCAGCCACCCCGGCAGCCGGTCGGTCGGGATGTACGCGTTGGACAGCAGCGGCAGCATGAAGGTCGCGCTGCCGAGCTGACCGGCCGCCTCCTCGCTGCGGGAGACGAGCCCGAGCAGGATGCCGACCCAGGCGCAGGCGAACCGGAACAGCAGCAACAGGCCCACGGCGGCGGCGGCTTGGAGTGCCGACCCCTCGATCCGCCAGCCCACCGCGAGGCCGACCAGCAGGAACGGCACGGTACCGGCCGCCGTGACGACCAGGTCCGCGGTCGCCTGCCCGAGGGGTACGGCCGCCCTGCTCATCGGCAGCGTGCGGAAGCGGTCCGTCACGCCCCGGTGCGAGTCCTGGGCCGCCTGGAACATGCCCGTCATGATGCCGTTGGCGGCGGTCGCGACCAGCAGGCCGGGGACGAGGTAGGAGCGGTACGCGTCACCCGGCATCGCGAGCGCGCTGCCGAAGACGTACCCGAAGAAGAGCAGCATCGTGATCGGCATGGTCTGGGTGAGGATCACCAGCGCCGGGTTGTTCCGCACCCGGCGCAGCTGCCGGCCGAGCATCGCGGTGCCGTCGTACGCCAGCGTGCTCATGCGGCACGCTCCTCGATGTCGGTGGGGGTGCCCGGTTCCGTGTCGGTGAGGCGCAGGAACACGTCGTCCAGGGTCGGTGGTCGCATGCTCGCGTCGAGCAACGGCACGCCCGCCGCGTCGAGTTCGCGGACCAGGCGGGGAAGAGTGAGCGTCGGGTCGCCGGTGACCGCGCCGACGGCGTTCCGCTCGTGGTCGAACGACGGCTCGGCGCCGGTGAGTTGGTCGAGGACACCCGCCGCCTTCGCGAGGGCGTCCGCGTGCGCGACGACGACCTCGGCGTACGTGCCGATGAGCGCCTTCAGCTGGGCCGGTGAACCGCTGTGCGCGACCCGGCCCTTGTCCACCAGGGCGATGTCGTCGGCCAGTTGGTCGGCCTCCTCCAGGTACTGCGTGGTCAGCAGCACGGTCGTACCCTCCCTTTTCAGGTCCCGGACGGCGTCCCAGATCCGGTTCCGGCTGGCCGGGTCGAGCCCGGCCGTCGGTTCGTCGAGGAACAGCACGTCGGGGCGTCGTATGAGACTCGCCGCGAGGTCGAGACGGCGGCGCATCCCGCCCGAGTAGGTGGACGCGGGCCGGTCGGCGGACTCGGTCAGGCCGAAGCGGTCCAGCAGCTCACCGGCCCGCTCCGCCGGACCCCGCACCCGGTGCAGCCGCGCGAACAGGCGCAGGTTCTGCCGGCCGGTGAGGTCGCCGTCGACCGACGCGTACTGCCCGGTGACGCCGATCCGACGCCGTACGGCCGAAGCCTCCCGGACCAGATCGTGCCCGGCGATCCGCGCGGAGCCCGCGTCGGGGCGCAGCAGTGTGGTGAGCAGCCGTACGGCCGTGGTCTTGCCCGCGCCGTTGGGGCCGAGGACTCCACAGACCGTGCCCTGTGCCACCGCCAGGTCCAGCCCGCGCACGGCGTGCACGGCGCCGAAGCGCTTCTCCAGACCTTCACTAAGTACAGCGTACGTAGTAGTCATGAGTCGACCATAGCGCACTACGTACGGTGTACGTAACTAGGATGGTGGTCGAGGTGATGATCAATGGCGGACCGAGCGGCCGTACCCGAAGTGATCTGGGCGCGCCCCGAGCGTGCGGGGCGGGGGCCGAAGCCGGCGTTCCGCCGCGCGGACATCGCGGCGGCGGCCGTGCGGATCGCCGACGGTGGGGGGCTGGACGCGGTCTCCATGCGGCACGTCGCGGCCGAATTGGGCTGCGGCACCATGTCGCTGTACAACTACGTCCCCCGCAAGGAGGACCTGTACGAGCTGATGGTGGACGCGGTCAGTGGCGAGCACGAGGAGTGGGCGCCGTCGGGGGACTGGCGGGCGGACATGGTCCGGGTGGCCCATCAGACGCGGACGCTGATGCACCGTCATCCCTGGCTGCCTCGGCTGATGTCACCGGTGTACGGGTTCAGTCCGAACGCCCTGCGGTATCTGGAGCACTGCCTCGCCTGTCTCGATCCGGTCGAGGCGACGTACGGCACGAAGATGCAACTCGTCGGGCTGCTCAACGGGGTTGTGACGATGTACGTGGCCAATGAGTTGGCGACCGCTGAGCGGTCGCGGTCCTTGCCGTGGTCCGAGGAGCAGGAGAACGCGGTGCGGATCGCGTACCTGGGGAGTCAGATCGCGGGTGGGGCGTATCCGCGGATGGCTGCGGCGTTCATGGAGGATCCGGGGCCGATCGATCTGGACGCGGTGTTCGACATGGCGTTGGGTAAGGTCCTGGACGCCTTCGATCCCGAGCGAGGCTAGAGCAGCGCGAACTGGCCTTCCGGGCCCTCTTCGTGGTGGTCCAGGACCGATGCCGGGTGGTGGGTCCACTCCGGGGCCGGGAGGACGCCCGCCTTGCGCAGCTCTGTCGCCGTGATCTGGTCCGTCACCTCCAACTCGTCCTGCTGCGGCCGCAGTTCCGCCAGCAGCGCCAACACCGTGATCAGCTCCAGCAGTTCCGATGTCCACGTCTGTTGCCAGGTCGGGGGACGGATCGCCGCCAGGGTGCCCGGATCGGCCTCTGCCGTGCGGGAGTTGAACCACTGCTCCAGTACCCGTACTCCGCTCACCTCGAAGTCCCAGGACTCGGGCGGTACCGGGGAGATGCGGCCCTCGTCGAGGTGGAGGGTCTCCTCGTCCCGGTCGTAGTGGAGGGTGAGGGGGAGGGACGGCAGCGGGGCGCGGACGTACGGGCGTCGGCCGCCGGGGAGTTTGGGGCGGTCGCCGTTGCGGCGCATCAGCCAGAGGAGGCGGTGGCCCAACTCGACACCGCGTGCCCAGAGTTCGGGGTCCCGGGTCAGGGGTACCGCCGGGCCGGGGTGGGCCGTCGTCACCGTCCAGGCGACGACGTCCGCCGGGGTGGGGGAGTGGCCGAGGTGGGTGGCGAGGTGGGCCAACAGGCCCGGGGCCAGGTTCGGTTCCTCGGCGCCGGGGCGTCGGTAGAGCGGTCGGACGCGGCCCGGGCGGACCAGGGGGAGGATCGTGGACGCGAGCAGGAGTGGGCCGGAGGTGCCGGGGACGACCGGTGTCTCCACCACGAAGATCTGGCGCTCGTCCGCCACCCGCCACAACTCCGGGCGTGCCACGTCGATCAGGCGGTGGTCGGGGATCAGCCACTGCTCGTCGAAGGGGGCGTGCAGGACGCGGATCGGTTCCGGGCAGGGGCCCGTGGCGCGGATCAGTTTCTCCGTGCCGCTGGGCTGGCCGGGAAGTTGGGGCACCGCCGAGTGCAGGGTGCGTGAGCGCGTCGGCTCGAACAGGGTTTCCCGGTCGGGGAGTTCGGCCTTCACCAGCGCGTCCCAGCGCGCTTTCAGGGTTGCCGCGTCGGGTGCCGTCGGCCACCCCCGGCCGAGCCGGATCGGTGCGACGGACCACGGCATGAGGTCCGCGAGCAGCGGAGCGTCGTCGTGCGTCACGCTGGGCATCGTACGACGACGTCAGTTCGCGGCGTCGAGGGTGACCGAGAAGGAGAACCGGTCGCCTCGGTAGTGGATGACTGCCACGTCCAGCACCCTGCCCTGTGTGTCGTAGGTGATGCCCGTGTAGTGCAGGATCGGGCTGAGGAGCGGGACCTGGAGGAGACGCGCGGTCTCCGGGGCGGCGAGGCGGGCCTCGACCGTGTCCGTGATGCGGCTGATGTCCGTGCCGACGACGTCCCGCAGCACCTTGGTCATCGGCCAGCGGATCAGGTCGTCCAGGTCGAGGCGGGCGGCCAGTTCGGGGCGGATGTGGTTGCGGGCGTGGTTCGTCGGCTCACCGGTCTTCTCGTCGCTGCGGAGGCGGTGGTACGTCGCCACCTCGGGCAAGTCCGGGAAGTACTCGGTGAGTTCGGGCGGTACGGATACCTTGCCGTGGTCGAGGAGTTCGGTCGTCATGCCGGACTGCTGGGCGACGATCGCGTCCACGGAGCCCAACAGCCGTACCGGCGTGGCCCGCTGGACGTCCGGCTCGATGAACGTGCCCCGGCGGCGGTGCCGGGTGATCAGGCCCTCGTCCTCCAGCTCCTTCAGCGCCTGCCGCATGGTGAGCACGCTGACGCCGTAGTGCCCCGCGAGCTGCTCCTCCGTGGGCAGCCGCAGCGGGTCCCGGGGCGAGCGGCCGAGTATCGAGGCGCGCAGCGACTGCGACACCTGGTACCAGAGCGGCAGCTTGCGGTTCAGGACGATCGAGTCCGGGGCGAAGGAGGTCACGGGGCCATCCGTACCGTTAGAGAGCGATCAGTGCAAGGGCCGTAAAACCGGTGGGAAGAGGCTGTGCGCGGGCGTCGGTCGGTGGCGGAGGGTCCGTGCGCGGGGCGTCGGTCGGCGGTGCAGGGGGTCAGTGCGCGGCGCGGAAGTGCCGTTGCAGGCCCTGCCATACGCCGTCGTACCCGTGTTGCAGGTGATCGGCGTGGGCCGCCTGGGCGGTCGCCGTCACCGGCCAGCGGGTCTCGAACATGAACGCCAGCCCGTCGTCGACCTTCTGCGGACGGAGCTCCGCGGCGCTCGCGCGGTCGAAGGTCTCACGGTCCGGGCCGTGCGCCGACATCATGTTGTGCAGCGAGCCGCCCCCGGGCACGAACCCCTCGGCCTTCGCGTCGTAGGCGCCCTCGATGAGGCCCATGTACTCGCTCATCACGTTCCGGTGGAAATACGGCGGCCGGAACGTGTCCTCGCCCACCAGCCAGCGCGGCGCGAAGACCACGAAGTCCACACCGGCCAGCCCCGGGGTGTCCGACGGGGACGTCAGCACCGTGAAGATCGACGGGTCGGGATGGTCGTACGAGATGGAGCCGAGCACATTGAACCGGCGCAGGTCATAGGTGTACGGCACATGGTTGCCGTGCCAGGCGACGACGTCGAGGGGCGAGTGGTCGTAGGTCGCCGTCCAGAGGTTGCCGCAGAACTTGTTCACCACCTCGACCGGACCCTCGACGTCCTCGTACGCGGCGACCGGCGCGCGGAAGTCCCGCGCGTTGGCGAGGCCGTTGGCGCCGATCGGGCCGAGGTCGGGGAGGTGGAAGGGCGTCCCATAGTTCTCGCACACATATCCGCGGGCTGAAGCATCCAGTAGCTCCACACGGAAGCGCACCCCACGAGGGATCAACGCCACATGTCCCGGCTCCACATGGAGGAGCCCGAACTCCGTGCGCAGCAGCAGCCCGCCGCGCTCCGGGACGATCAGCAGCTCGCCGTCCGCGTCGCTGAAGACGCGGTCCATGGAGGAGTCGGCGTGGTAGAGGTGCACGGCCATGCCGGTGCGCTGGGTCGCGTCGCCGTTGCCGCCCAGGGTCCACAGGCCGGCCAGGAAGTCGGTGCCGGGCGCGGGTTCGGGGAGCGGGTTCCAGCGCAGGCGGTTCGGGTCGGGCGCCGTCTCCGTAAAGGGCGCCGTACGGATGGAGCCGTTGTCGGTGCGGGTGAACGCGGGGTGCGCCGCCGAGGGGCGGACGCGGTAGAGCCACGAGCGCCGGTTGTGCGCCCTCGGCTCGGTGAACGCCGTACCGCTGAGCTGCTCGGCGTAGAGACCGAGCGGTGCGCGCTGCGGGGCGTTGCGGCCCTCGGGCAGGGCGCCCGGCACCGCCTCCGAGCTGTGTTCGTTGCCGAAACCGGTGAGGTAGGTCAGCCCCTCGGCGGTCTTGCGTGCGTCCCCGCTCATGCCTGCTCCCTGCGGTCTGATTCCTATGTATCACCGTAGGATTGCGGTTTCACGGGCGCAAGGGGACGGAGAGGGGTACGGCCGGAAAGAAGAGGGGCGCGGCCGGAAAATCCGACTCACGGAGACCAAGAACCAGCCTCCAGGGGGATCCGGCTGTCGGACCGGTGTTCTACTCTCCCCCGCATGTCGTGGTCGCGCGCACTCCTCACCGCGCTCGCGGTCTGTGCCCTGCTGCTGGCCGGATCGGCGGGCTGCGGCTCCGGCGATGCCCATACGCGGAAGGGCGACCGGGTGTCGCCGTCGCCGGTGGGCAAGGTGCTCGACGACACCGACGAGCAGGGCCGGCACTACCGCGAGGTGGACAAGAAGGGCGCGCCGGGGGTCGGTGTCGAGGTGGAGCCCGACGCCGCCGACGACAGCTGGGACGTCACGCTGACCGTGCACGACTTCCGCTTCTCACCCGCCGGCGCGAAGCCGGTCGCGGTCGCGGGCCGGGGAACCGTCCGCCTCCTCGTCGACGGCCGCACCGTCGCGCGGCTCCGCGTCCCCGAGTACCACCTCGCCGCCGACCTCGTCCCGCACGGCACCCACCACGTCACCGCGCGCCTCTACGCCGACGACGGCACGGTGTGGGCCGTGCACGGCAAACCGGTGCAGAGCACGGCGGACATCACGGCGTCGGCGGCCCAGGCCACGCCCGACGGCAGCAAGGCCACCGGCTCCACGCCGGCGCAGGGGTCGAAATGAGTGCTAGGGACACCCAAATCCGTACTCAGGTACGAGCTTCACCTGACCGCGGCGGAAAGGCATCATGAAGCCCGTGCCCCACACGACATCGCTCCGGCGTGCGCCCGTGCAGCGGCGGAGCGCCGAACGGCTGACCAGGATTCTCGACGCCTGCGCCGACCTGCTCGACGAGGTCGGCTACGACGCGCTGAGCACCCGGGCCGTGGCCCTGCGCGCCGGCGTCCCCATCGGCTCGGTCTACCGCTTCTTCGGGAACAAGCGTGCGATGGCCGACGCCCTCGCGCAGCGCAACCTGGAGCGCTACACGGAGCGGGTCACCGAGCGCCTCAAGGAGAGCGGCGCGGAAGGCTGGCGGACGGCGATGGACGCCGTCCTGGACGAGTACCTCGCGATGAAGCGCACCGCGCCCGGCTTCTCCCTCGTCGACTTCGGCAACCAGATCCCCATCGGCTCGGGCCACGCGGAACCCAACCGCCGCGTCGCCGACCGCCTCACCGACCTCCTCTCCGGCTACCTCGCCCGCGAACCCGACGAGGAACTCCGCCGCACCTTCCTGGTGGCCGTCGAGACCGCCGACGCCCTCGTCCACCTGGCGTTCCGGGTCGCACCGGAGGGCGACGAGAAGGTCATCGGGGAAACGCGGGAGATGCTGCGGGCGTATCTGGCACGGGTACTGGACTGACCTCCGGTCCGGGCGCCGCGTGGCGCTCCGCGGGTACCGGGCGGGCATAGGGGCGCGCGCTGTTGGATTGACCTCCGGCCCGGGCGGCTGGCTCTGGGCGGCGACCGGTCGGGCCTTGGGCCGTGCGGTTGTCCCGCAGCGGGTGTTGGACTGACCTCCGGTCGGGGCGGCTGGCTCTGGGCGGCTAGTGGATGGGTCTCGGGTCGTGTGCTTGCCCCGCACGGCGGGTACTGGACTGACCTCCGGTCGGGTGGCTGGCTTTTGGCGGCGACCGGGCGGGTCTCGGGTCGCGTGCTTGCTCCGTGCAGCGGGTGTTGGTTTGACCTGCGGTCGGGTGGCTGGCTTTCGGTGGGTACGGGGCGGGCCTCGGGCTGTGCGCTTGCCCCGTGCGGCGGGTACTGGACTGACTTCCGGTCGGGTGGCTGGCTCTCGGCGGCGACCGGTCGGGCCTTGGGCCGCGCGCCTGCCCCGCAGCGGGTGCCGGACGGTCCCGGGCCGGGCGCGGGCAGCCGGAACAGCCTCTGGGCGAACACCCGAAGGCTCGCCCGCCTCACGGCCGAACGCCCGCCCGCCCCTCCGGCCAGGCAACCGTCCGCCCTCCGGCCAAGCACCCATCCGCCCCCCGACCGGGCACCCATCCGCCCCTCCGGCCAAGCCCACTCCACCCGCCCCACCCCCGCAGGTTTCCGACCTCACCCCCGTCACCCCCTCGCCACCTCCCATACCGCTCGGTATGCTCGCCGCCAAGAGGCAACGAAGCCCTGGGAGGCCCCGTGTCCCGCACCGCCCTGCGTATCTGCCCCCTGTGCGAAGCCACCTGCGGGCTGACGCTGACCATCGAGGGCACCCGGGTGACCGGCGCCCGAGGCGATCGCGACGATGTGTTCAGCCGGGGGTTCATCTGCCCCAAGGGCGCCTCCTTCGGCGCTGTCGACAGTGACCCCGACCGGCTGCGCGGCCCCCTCGTGCGCCGGGACGGCGAGCTGCGCGAGGCCACCTGGGAGGAGGCGTTCGACGCGGTCGCGGCCGGCCTGCGCCCGGTCGTCGAGCGGTACGGCCCGCACGCCGTCGGTGTCGTCCTCGGCAACCCCAACGTGCACACGATGGCCGGCGCCCTCTACCCGACCGTCCTGCTCGGCGCCCTCGGCACCCGCAGCGTCTTCACCGCGTCCACGGTCGACCAGATGCCCAAACACGTCTCCTGCGGTCTGCTCTACGGCGACGCCAACGCGATCCCGGTACCGGACCTCGACCACACCGACCATCTGCTCCTCATCGGCGCCAACCCCCTTGAATCCAACGGGAGTCTGTGCACCGCCCCCGACTTCCCCGGCAAGCTCAAGGCCCTCAAGGCCCGCGGCGGCACCCTCACCGTCATCGACCCGCGCCGCACCCGCACGGCCAAACTCGCCGACCGGCACATCGCGGTCCGCCCCGGCGGCGACGCCCTGCTGCTCGCGGCGATGACGTACGTCCTCTTCGACGAACACCTCGTGGAACTGGGGGAGTTGGCCCCACATGTGGAGGGAGTTGAGGAACTCCGTTCGGCCGTACGGGATTTCACCCCCGAGGCTGTCGCCGGTGCCTGTGACGTGGACGCCGACGAGATCCGCACCCTCGCCCGCGAACTCGCCGCCGCCCCAACTGCCGCCGTCTACGGCCGTATCGGCAGCTGCACCGTCCCGCACGGCACCCTGGCCAGCTGGCTCGTCGACGTCCTCAACATCCTCACCGGCAACCTCGACCGGCCCGGCGGTGCCCTCTTCCCGCAGGCCGCCACCGACCGGACACCCCGGCCCGCCGGACCAGGGCGCGGCTTCGCGCTCGGGCGCTGGCGATCGCGGGTGAGTCAATACCCGGAGGCGAAGGGCGAGTTGCCGCTGTCCGCGCTCGCCGAGGAGATCGACACCGCGACCGCCGAGGGCGAACCGATCCGCGCGCTCATCGCCGTCGCCGCCAACCCCGTGCTCTCCGCACCGGACGGCGCCCGCCTCGACAAGGCCCTCGACTCACTGGACTTCATGGTGAGCGTCGACCCGTACCTCAACGAGACCGCGCGCCACGCCGACGTGGTGCTGCCGCCGCCTCCGCCCTCCCAAAGCCCGCACCACGACTTCGCGTTCAACACCCTCGCCGTCCGCAACCAGGTCCGCTACACCCGCCCCGCGATCCCGCTGGAGCCCGGCCGGATGGCCGAGACCGAGATCCTGGCCCGGCTGGTCCTCGCCGCGAGCGGCATGCACGGCACCGAACCCGCCGCCGTGGACGCGATGGTCATCGACCAGACCCTCGGCAAGGCCGTCACGGACCCCAACTCGCCCGTCCACGGCCGCGATCCGCGCGAGGTCGCCGACCAGCTCACCGGCGACACCGGCCCCGAGCGACGGCTGGACATGATGCTGCGCCTGGGCCCGTACGGCGACGGTTTCGGCGTACGGCCCGACGGGCTCACCCTCCAGCAACTCCTCGCGCACCCGCACGGCATCGACCTGGGCCCGCTCGCCTCCCGCCTCCCGCAGCCGCTCAAGACCCGCAGCGGGAAGGTCGAACTGCTGCCGCAGCCGATCGTCGACGACCTGCCCCGGCTGCGGCAGGCCATGAGCGACCGCGCCGACGGGCTGGTCCTGGTCGGCCGCCGGCATCTGCGCTCCAACAACAGCTGGATGCACAACGTGCCCGCCCTCACCGGCGGCACCAACCGCTGCACCCTGCAGATCCACCCCGACGACGCGGAGCGCCTCGGCGTGGTCGACGGAGCGCCGGTCCGGGTGAAGGGTGCCGGGGGAGAGGTGACGGCCCCCGCCGAGATCACGGACGGGCTGCGGCGGGGTGTCGTGAGCCTTCCGCACGGCTGGGGCCACGACCGTCCCGGCACCCGGCTCAGCCACGCGGCCACCGATCCGGGCGTCAACGTGAACCAGCTGCTCGACGGCAGTCAGCTCGACCCCTTGTCGGGCAACGCGGTGCTCAACGGAGTGCCCGTGGAGGTCGCCGCACTCACCGCACGGCTGTGACCTGGAGTTTTGCGCTTATTGCTCGCGCGTCAACATCTTGTTAACGCGGCTTTGCGCGACCTAACGTCGTCGGACCGCCGTCCCTGGTGGGAGTTCAAAGGCGAACGTTAGGTGTTCCACTCATGCTGACCATCCTCGGCTTCACCATGATCGCGACCTTCCTGGTCCTGATCATGCTGAAGAAGATGTCGCCGATCGCGGCGCTCGTGCTGATACCCGCGCTGTTCTGCGTCTTCGTCGGAAAGGGCGCCAAGCTCGGCGACTACGTCATCGACGGCGTCACCAGCCTCGCGCCCACCGCGGCGATGCTCATGTTCGCGATCGTCTACTTCGGCGTGATGATCGACGTGGGTCTCTTCGACCCGATCGTGCGCGGGATCCTCAAGTTCTGCAAGGCGGATCCCCTGCGCATCGTCGTCGGTACGGCGGTCCTCGCCGCGATCGTCTCCCTGGACGGCGACGGCTCGACCACCTTCATGATCACGGTCTCGGCGATGTACCCGCTGTACAAACGCCTGAAGATGAGCCTCGTCGTGATGACGGGCGTCGCCGCGATGGCCAACGGTGTGATGAACACGCTCCCTTGGGGCGGCCCGACCGCCCGCGCCGCGACCGCCCTCAAGGTCAGCGCGAGCGACATCTTCGTCCCGATGATCCCGGCGCTCGCCGTGGGCATGCTGGCGGTCCTCGTCCTCTCGTACGTCCTCGGCCGCCGCGAGCGCAAGCGGCTCGGTGTCCTCACACTGGACGAGGTGCTCGTGGAGGAGCCGGAGACCGAGACGGTGCTCGTGGGGGCAGGCGGCGACGGCAACAAGCTCACCCGCACCGGCGGTTCGGGCTCCGGCACCGACGCGGACGCCGAACTCCCCGACGAGGACGAGGGGTTCCAGGGCCTCGACCCCAACCGCGCGACCCTGCGCCCCAAGCTCTACTGGTTCAACGCGCTGCTCACGGTCACCCTGCTCGTCGCCATGATCATGGAGTGGCTGCCGATCCCGGTCCTCTTCCTGCTCGGCGCCGCCCTCGCCCTGACCGTCAACTTCCCCCACATGCCCGACCAGAAGGCCCGCCTCGGCGCCCACGCCGAGAACGTCCTCAACGTCTCCGGCATGGTCTTCGCCGCCGCCGTCTTCACCGGCGTCCTCCAGGGCACCGGCATGGTCGACCACATGGCGACCTGGCTGGTCGGCAACATCCCCGACGGCATGGGCCCGCACATGGCCTTCGTCACCGGCGTGCTCAGCATCCCGCTCACGTACTTCATGTCGAACGACGGCTTCTACTTCGGCATCGTCCCGGTGCTCGCCGAGGCCGGCAACGCCCACGGCGTCTCGACCCTGGAGATCGCCCGCGCCTCGCTCGTCGGTCAACCGCTGCACATGTCCAGCCCGTTGGTGCCCGCCGTGTACGTCCTCGTCGGCATGGCCAAGGTCGAGTTCGGCGACCACACCAGGTTCGTCGTCAAGTGGGCCGCCCTGACATCGCTCGTCGTCCTCGGGGCAGGAATCCTCTTCGGCATCATCTGAACCGCATCGTCTGACCCGGCATCATCCGCCCCACGGGACAAGGGACTTCGTCATGACGCCCGGCAGGAACCGCGGCTGGCTGCTCCGCCTCGTCATCGCCTTCAGCTTCACGCAGGGGGCGGTGTCGATGGCCCGCCCCGCCGTCTCCTACCGGGCCCTCGCGCTCGGCGCCGACGAGCGGGCGATCGGCGTCATCGCGGGCGTGTACGCGCTGCTCCCGCTGTTCGCCGCCGTACCGCTCGGCCGCCGCACCGACCACGGCCGCTGCGCACCCCTGCTGCCGGTCGGCGTAGTCCTGATCTCCGGTGGCTGCGCGCTCAGCGGCCTCGCCAACTCCCTCTGGGCGATGGCGATGTGGAGCGGCGTGATGGGCCTGGGCCACCTCTGCTTCGTGATCGGCGCCCAGTCGCTGGTCGCCCGCCAGTCCGCCCCGCACGAACAGGACCGCAACTTCGGCCACTTCACCATCGGTGCCTCCCTCGGCCAGCTCATCGGCCCCATCGCCGCGGGCGCCCTGATCGGCGGCTCCGACATGGCCGGCACCAGCGCGCTCGCCCTGCTCGTCGCGGGCGCGGGCGCCGCCGTGTCGTTCACGTCGCTGTGGCGCATCGAGGACCGTACGACCGTCAAGTCCCGTACGGAGCAAGGCGACCGCGTGCCCATGCGCGGCATCCTGGGTGCCCGGGGCGTACCCGCGGGCATCTTCATCAGCCTCTCCGTGCTCTCCGCGACCGACATCCTCACCGCCTACCTCCCGGTGGTCGGCGAGCACCGGGGCATCGCGCCCTCCGTGATCGGCGTCCTGCTCAGCATCCGTGCGGCGGCCACCATCGCGTGCCGACTGGTCCTGACCCCGCTGCTCCAACTCCTCGGCAGGGCAGCCCTGTTGACCGCGACCTGCTTGCTGGCGGGCGTCCTGTGCGCGGGCATCGCCCTGCCGGTCCCCGTCTGGGCCATCGGCCTGATGCTCGCGGTCCTGGGCTTCTGCCTCGGAGTCGGCCAGCCCCTCTCCATGACGACGGTCGTCCAGGCCGCCCCCGACGACGCCCGCTCCACCGCCCTCGCCCTACGGCTGACCGGTAACCGCCTGGGCCAGGTCGCCGCACCCGCCGGCGCGGGTCTCGTCGCCGGAGTCGCGGGAGTGGCCGCGCCGTTCGTGATGCTCGGCGCGCTGCTGGTGCTGTCGGCGGGGGTCGCGCTGCGTTCACCGGGCCGATCGTCCGGGGGGCGTACGGCTTCCGGCGGGGTGCGGCGGGCCGGTCCGTCCTTGAGCCGGAAGGGCGACATCTAGCGATATCTGACGGTGCTTACGGCGCTGCGCGCACGTTCGCCGGGCCGGACGTGAAAAAGAATCAGGTTAAGGAGTAATTCGTACGATAATCACCTGATTCGGAGGGCTGTTCATGCCGACCTCATTCCTGCCCCGTAGAGCCGCCGCCTGGGCGGTTCTCGCCGCCGCGGCAACCGTCGTCTGCGGTGCGCCCGCCGCCGTCGCCGCCCCCGGTGACAACGGAGACGTCAAGATCCACGAGGTGGGCACGCCCTTCACCGACGAGCGCAACCAGCCCAAGGTCTGCGACTTCTACCTCGACGCGTTCAACTTCGACACGGTCCAAGAGGTCACCTGGTCCATCGAGACCCAGCCGTCGATCCCGGGCGGCGCGACCCGTTCCGGCTCCATCACACTCGCGACCGGCACCGGCCACACCATGCCCGTCGCGCAGCTGCCGAACGGCATGTACAAGCTGACCTGGAACTTCGTCGGCGAGAACGGCAACGGCAAGCACAAGGTCTTCCAGGTCGACTGCCCGTCGCCGCCGCCCGGCGGCAGCACTGGCGGCAGCACCGGTGGCGGTACCGGCGGTACCGGCGGAGGCACGGGCGGTCCCAACGGCGGTCCGCCCGCCGGTGGCGGAGGACTGGCCCGGGACGCGGCCCTGTCCCCGCTCGCGGGTGCCGCGGCGGTCGGCCTGACCGCGGTCGGCGGGGTGGTCTGGTTCCGGCTGCGCCGCCGTCCCCACGGCGCGTCCTGAGCGGATGCGATGAACTCCAGCACTGCTCCGCGCCCCACAGGGGCGCGGAGCGCTGACCCCACGCGCCCGCGCCACGGTCCGCGAGCGGCCACGGACGGTCGGCGGCCCGCCGGTCGCACCTCCCGCGAGGCGTCCGGCCGCACCACCACCCGCGTGGTGCGGCACCGCCCGCCCTGGTACCGGACGCGCGCCTACCGGCTCGCCCGGACCCTCGTGCTGGCCGTCGTGGTGATGGTCGGCGGTGCCCGGTGCGCCGGCGGCGCGGACACCTCCGACCCGGTCCGGGCGGCTCCGTCGGCCAAGAGCAGCTCCGGTCCGACCCGGGCGGCTCCGTCGGCCCCGGACAACCGTACGGACGCGCGCGGCGGTCAACAGCCGTCCCCCGCACGCCCCGTGGTTCCCCCCGGCCGCCCCGCACACCCTGTGGCCCGCCCCGCTCGCCCGGCACCCTCCCCCCGCCTCCTCCCGCACTCCCGCGCGATCACCCTCGCCATCCCCTACCTCGACGTCGACGCCCCGGTCATGCCCCTCCGGCTCGGCCACGACCGCCGGATGTCCGCGCCGCCGGACGACGACCCGAAGCGGGTGGGCTGGTACGCGGACGGGCCGTCCCCGGGCGAGCAGGGCACCGCCGTCGCCGTCGGCCACCTCGACACCATGACCGGTCCCGCCGTCTTCGCCGGCCTCGACGAACTGAAGCCCGGCCGCCTGATCGAGGTCCGGCGTGCCGACGGTCGGACCGCCGTCTACGCGGTCGACGCGGTGAAGACGTACGAGAAGGTGCACTTCCCCGACCGGGAGGTGTACGGGGCCCGGGGCCGCCCCGAGTTGCGGCTCATCACCTGCGGTGGCAGCTACGACCGCAGGACCGGCTACGCGGGCAACACCGTCGTCTTCGCGCATCTCACCGCGATCCGGGAGCGCGCCCGAACTGGCTGAAGATGACCGTCCGTTTTCTCACCACCCGGACCGACACGCCCGATCCCGTCCCGTCTCTTCCCCCGGGTGCGCACATTCCGTTAGCTTCCGTGACTCACAAGCCTCGTACGACCCGTACGAGGTGTCCGGACCGCGGAGCACCGTCGCCCAAGTGAGCCCCCGGGGGCACTCGTCATGACACGCGCCATCTCCCTGCACGACGTGAGCAAGGCCTACGCGCGAGGCGTCCGCGTGGTGGACCGGCTGTCTCTTGACATCGCGCCGGGGGAGTTCCTCGTCCTGCTCGGGCCGTCCGGGTGCGGCAAGTCGACCGTGCTGAGGATGATCGCCGGCCTGGAGCAGATCGACGAGGGCGAGTTGAGGCTCGACGGCGATTACGCCAACGAACTCGCCCCCTCCGAACGGGACATGGCGATGGTGTTCCAGAACTTCGCCCTCTACCCGAGCATGACCAGCCGCGACAACATCGGCTTCCCGCTGCGCATCGAGACCCCCGGCGAGGACCCGCGCGCCCGCGTCGACGCCACCGCCCGCATGCTCGGTATCGAAGACCTCCTGGAACGCTTCCCCAGCCAGCTCTCCGGCGGCGAACGCCAGCGCGTCGCCATGGGCCGGGCCATCGCCCGCCACCCCTCCGCGTTCCTCATGGACGAGCCCCTCTCCAACCTCGACGCCAAACTCCGCAACCACCTCCGCGCCGAAATCTCCTCCCTCACCCGCAAGTTGGGCGTCACCACGGTCTACGTCACCCACGACCAGGCCGAGGCCATGTCGCTCGGCGACCGCGTCGCCGTCCTGCGCGGCGGAGTCCTCCAGCAGGTCGGCACCCCGCGCTCGGTGTACGCCCTGCCCCGCAACGTCTTCGTCGCCGCGTTCATCGGCACCCCGCGCATCAACCTCCTACGCGGCCTGGTCCGGGCCCCGTTGGACGGCGCGATGACCATCAGCCTCGGCAAGCAGTACCTCCGGCTGCCCGAACCCCTGTGCCTGGACCACCAGTTGCTCCGCGTCCAGCAGGGCCGGGAGGTCATCGTCGGCCTGCGCTCCGAGGCCGTACGCATCGCCAAGCCCGCCGCCGCCCGCCCCGGTGAGGTGGCGATCAGCGGCCTGGTCGAGCACGTGGAGTTCCAGGGCCACGAGGTCCTCGTCCACTTCAACACCGGCTCCCGGCCCGCCGTCGTACCGGAGTTGGAGGCCCCGCGCACCGCCCGCCCGGTCCGCCGCCGCCGGCGCGAGGGCGGTGTCCTGGACCGGCTGCGGGAACGCGCGGGCGCACTGCGCGCCGGACCGGTGGTGGTCCTGGACCCCTCGGCGGCCCCGGAATCCGACCCCGTACCGCCGGAGGGACGCCTCCCCGGCGACCTCGTCGTCCGCACCACCCCCGACATCGAACTCCGGCACGGCATGCACGTCCCGCTCCTCGTCGACATCGCCCACCTGTTCGTCTTCGACCAGCACGGCGAACGGATCTCCCCGGCTCCGGCGCGGCTGCCCGACCTGGAGGAGTGACGCCCGGTACGGATAGGTGCATGAACCCGTACTTCGCCCGAAACCGGGCAGCCCTCGCGACCGCCGGCCTCCTCCTGGCGGCCGCGGCCCCCACCGCCTACGCCGGCCTGGACACAGAGACCGACCCCGCGCCGACGCGCGGAACGCCGTACGTCGAGACGCAGCTCTTCTTCGGTACCGAGCGGCCGGACGGTGGACCGGCCGTCACCGACCGGCAGTTCATGGCCTTCGTCGACAAGGAGGTCACGCCCGACTTCCCGGACGGGCTGACCGTGCAGGACGGGCGCGGGCAGTGGCGGGACGCGAACGGGAAGATCGAGAAGGAGCGGTCGTACGAGCTGATCCTGCTGTATCCCGTGAAGGCGGCCGGTGCGAACGACCGGAAGATCGAGGAGGTCCGGCGGGCCTACGAGAAGGCCTTCGGGCAGGAGGCGGTGGCCCGGGTGGACGACCGGACGCGGGTCGATTTCTGAGGTGCCCGCCCCCCGGCTTCTGCGGTCTCCAAGGGTCCGTGACCCGGGGTCTCTGGCGCCGGAAAACTAACATCGCTAGTTTGTGGGGCGGACGACGACGTCACGCCCGGGAGGCAGCACGATGAAGGCACACGACGGTATGTACATCGACGGCGCCTGGCGCCCCGCCGCGAGCGGGGAGACCATCGACGTGGTGAACCCGGTCGACGAGCAGGTGATCGACCGCGTCCCGGCCGGTACCGCCGCCGACGTCGACGCCGCCGTACGGGCCGCCCGTGCCGCCCTCCCGGGCTGGGCCGCGACCCCGCCCGCCGAACGGGCGGCCCAACTCGCCGCACTGCGGGACGTGTTGGTGACCCGCAAGGACGAGATCGCCGAGACGGTCACCGCCGAACTCGGCTCACCGCTCGCCTTCTCGCAGGCCGTCCACGCGAGCGTGCCGATCGCGGTCGCGGGCTCCTACGCCGAACTCGCCGCGACCCACGCCTTCGAGGAGAAGGTCGGCAACTCGACGGTCTACCAGGAACCGATCGGCGTGGTCGGTGCGATCACCCCCTGGAACTACCCCCTCCACCAGATCGTCGCCAAGGTCGCCCCCGCCCTCGCGGCAGGCTGCACAGTGGTGCTCAAGCCCGCCGAAGACACGCCGCTCACCGCCCAGTTGTTCGCCGAGGCGGTCGACGAGGCGGGCATCCCGGCCGGTGTCTTCAACCTGGTGACGGGGCTGGGTCCGGTGGCCGGCCAGGCCCTTGCCGAGCACCCGGGCGTCGACCTGGTCTCCTTCACCGGCTCGACGGCGGTGGGCCGCCAGATCGGCGCGACGGCGGGTGCCGCGGTGAAGAAGGTCGCCCTCGAACTCGGCGGCAAGTCCGCCAACGTCATCCTCCCGAGCGCCGACCTCGCCAAGGCGGTCAACGTCGGCGTCGCCAACGTGATGTCCAACTCCGGCCAGACGTGCAGCGCTTGGACCCGCATGCTGGTCCACCGCGACCAGTACGACGAGGCGGTGGAGCTGGCCGCGACGGCCGCCGCCAAGTACGGCGCCCGCATCGGCCCGGTCGTGAACGCCAAACAGCAGGCGAGGGTGCGCGGTTACATCGAGAAGGGTGTCGCGGAGGGCGCGCGACTGGTGGCGGGCGGCCCCGAATCCCCGTCCGAGCAGGGCTACTTCATCAGCCCGACCGTCTTCGCCGACGTCACCCCCGACATGACGATCGCGCAGGAGGAGATCTTCGGCCCGGTCCTCTCGATCCTCCGCTACGACGACGAGGACGACGCCGTGCGCATCGCCAACGGCACGGTCTACGGCCTCGCGGGCGCGGTGTGGGCCGGTGACGAGGCCGAAGCGGTCGCGTTCGCACGGAGGTTGGAGACCGGGCAAGTGGATATCAACGGCGGGCGGTTCAACCCCCGTGCCCCGTTCGGGGGTTACAAGCAGTCGGGCGTGGGCCGGGAACTGGGCGCGCACGGGCTGTCCGAGTACCTGCAGACCAAGTCCCTTCAGTTCTAGCCCCGTCAGGAGGCCTCACATGGTCCGCGCCGCCGTACTGCCCGCCGTGGGCGCTCCGTTGGAGATCGCCGAGATCGACCTCCCGGACCCAGGCCCCGGCCAGGTCCGCATCCGCCTCGCCGCCGCCGGGGTCTGCCACTCCGACCTGTCCCTCTCCAACGGCACGATGCGGGTGCCGGTCCCGGCCGTGCTGGGCCACGAGGGCGCGGGCACGGTCGTAGCCGTGGGGGAGGGCGTCACCCACGTCTCACCGGGCGCCCCGGTCATCCTCAACTGGGCCCCGTCCTGCGGTACTTGCCACGCCTGCACCCTCGGCGAGGTCTGGCTCTGCGCAAACGCCCTCAACGGCGCCGCCGATGTCTACGCCCACCGCACCTCGGACGGCAGCGACCTCCACCCCGGCCTGAACGTGGCCGCGTTCGCCGAGGAGACGGTCGTATCGGCGTCCTGCGTCCTGCCGCTCCCGGACGGCATCCCGCTGACGGACGCGGCCCTCCTCGGCTGCGCGGTCCTCACCGGCTACGGCGCGATCCACCACTCGGCGCGGGTACGGGAGGGCGAGACGGTAGCGGTCTTCGGTGTCGGAGGAGTAGGTCTGTCGACCCTCCAGTCGGCCCGGATCGCGGGCGCCACGACGATCGTCGCCGTCGATGTCTCCCCGGAGAAGGAGGAGTTGGCCCGCGCGGCCGGGGCGACGGACTACGTGGTCGCCTCCGAGAACACGGCCCGGGAGATCCGTGCCCTCACCGGAAAGCAGGGCGTGGACGTCGCCGTGGAGTGCGTGGGCCGGGCGGTCACCATCCGCACCGCCTGGGAGTCCACCCGCCGCGGTGGCCGCACCACGGTCGTCGGCATCGGCGGCAAGGACCAGCAGGTCACCTTCAACGCCCTCGAACTCTTCCACTGGGGCCGGACGTTGAGCGGCTGCGTCTACGGCAACTCCGACCCGGCGAAGGACGTTCCGGTGCTCGCCGAACACGTCCGCGCGGGACGCCTGGACCTGGGAGCGCTGGTGACGGAGCGGATCGCGCTGGAGGGGATCCCGGCGGCGTTCGAGAACATGGTGGCGGGGAAGGGCGGACGGGCGCTGGTGATGTTCTGAACGGCCCTGTCCGCGGCACCGGCGGTTCAGGCTCAACGCCCTTGCTTACGGCACCTGTTCGGGCTGCGGCTCTTCCGTGGCCGCAGCCTGCTTCGCCCTCGCCCTCGCGCCCGGCCGGGACCTCGACACCGCCACGCCCGCCAGGCACAGCACGCCACCCGCCAGCGTGAGCAACCCCGGTACCTCACCCAGCGCCAGCCACGACATCAGGACGACCAGCGCGGGCACCGCGTACGTGGTCGCGCCCATCTTGCTGGCGGTCGTCCGGGCGAGGGCGTACGCCCAGGTGGTGAAGGCGAGGGCGGTCGGGAAGATGCCCAGGTAGACCATGTTGAGGGTGGCGGAGACAGGCGCGTCGCCGGCCTGCTCGACGAGCTGCCCGGCGAACGGCAGGCACATCACCGCTCCGACGAGACACCCGAACGTCGTCACCTGGAGCGCGCTCGCCCTCGCCAGGGCTGGCTTCTGGGCGACGACCCCACCGGCGTACGCGACCGCCGCGAGCAGACACAGCACCACACCGAGCACCGACGAACCGCCGTCCCCCGACATCGAAAGACCCACGGTCACCGCACCCGCGAACGACACCGCCATCCCCGCGAGCAGCCGCGGCGGCATCGCGTCACCGAGCAGCCGGGAGCCGAGCAGGGCGATGAGGATCGGCCCGATGTTCACGACGAGGGCGGCGGTACCGGCGTCGACCTGCTGCTCGCCCCAGTTCAGGACGACCATGTAGAACCCGAACCACAGCACGCCCGAGATCGCGATCCCCCGCCAGGCGGACCGCGGCGGCACCCCTTCCCGCCGTACGAGAGAGAGCACACCCAGCGCCAGCGCCCCGCTCGCCAGCCGCCCCAACGCCAGCGCGCCCGGCGAGTAGGCGGACCCCGCGCTCCGGATGGACACGAACGCGGAGGCCCACAGCACGACGGTGACGACAGCGGCCGCGGCGGCTGCCCGTTCGGTACGGAGGAGGGATTGCGTCATGCGTCCGAGGTTAGGCGGCGACAGGACCGCACCGCTGGCGGAAATCGGACGCGATCGTCGAGGGGAGCGGACGTGACCGTCGGGGGAAGTGTGTGGTGCCTATGAGGTCCATTTTTTTGCCTATGAGGCTTGACGGCGGACCCGGCCGACGGGCAGAGTCCGAAACGCACGCCGCCACGCGCCGCCATGCACCGCCACGTACCGACAGGTGAGGACGGGTCCGATGAGCCACCACTCCGTACCGAAGCAAGTGCATCGCCTGTGGTCGACCGAGCACGAGCCCGTGCTGGAGGTGGAGGACGGCGACACGGTGTCCTTCGAGCTCACCGAGGCCACGGACGGACAGTTCGACCCGACGTCGACAGTCGAGGCGGTCGCGGGATTCGACTGGGACAGGGTCTATCCACTGGCCGGACCCGTCATGGTCAAGGACGCCGAACCGGGCGACGTCCTGGAGGTGGAGTTCCTGGAACTGAGGTCGGTCGACTGGGGCTGGACGGCCGTACTCCCCGGACTCGGCCTGCTCAGCGAGGACTTCCCCGACGCACACCTCCACCTGTGGGATCTGACCACCGGAGGCACGGCCAACTTCCTCGACGTGGCCGACATCCCAATCCGCCCCTTCTGCGGGGTAGTTGGGGTCTGCCCCGACGTCACCGAACCCCAAAGCGTGCTGCCCCCGGGCCACTTCGGCGGCAACGTCGACTGCAAGGACCTGGTCGTCGGCACCAAGCTCTACCTCCCGGTCCAGGTCCCCGGCGCCCGCCTCAGCCTCGGCGACCCCCACGCGGCCCAGGGCGACGGCGAGTTGTGCGTCAGCGCGATCGAGGCGTCCCTGTCGGGCGCGGCCCGCATCCGCCTGCACAAGGACCGACGAATACCGGCCCCCCAATTCGAGACGACGGGCCCCCTCCGCCCGGACACCGACCGAGCCGGCCACTACGCCACGATGGGCGTGGCCCCCGACCTCATGCGAGCCGCCCAGGATGCGACCCGAGCCATGATCGACCACCTGGGCACCCGCTACGGCCTCGCCCCGATCGACGCCTACGTCCTGTGCAGCGTCGCCGTAGACCTGCGGATCACAGAGGTGGTGGACGCCCCCAACTGGATAGTCACGGCCCACCTACCAAAGGCGATACTCCGGCCCCTTTGAAGCACGGGAGGCGCTGTTCCCCCAGGGGCGCGGGGCTGTGTCTATTTGCGGCTCCGCCGCGTGGGCGCGCCCAGCCACAACGCACCCGCACTCGACACACAACGGAACCTAACTGGCCCGCCGCATCTCCTCGAACTGCCCAGCCAACCCGTCCAGCAACGCGGCAAGCCCCACCTCAAAAGCCCGCTCATCCACCTTCTCCTGCTGCTCCGCAAGAAGATGCGCCTGCCCAAGATGCGGATAGTCGGCAGGGTCATACGCACTCTCGTCGTCCACGAACCCCCCAGCGAACGACCCCAACGCGGACCCCATGATGAAGTACCGCATCAACGCCCCGATGGACGTGGCCTGCGCCGCAGGCCATCCCGCATCGACCATGGCGCCGTAGACCGCATCCGCAAGCCGCAACCCCGCCGGCCGCCGCCCGGGTCCCGTCGCGAGCACAGGCACGATGTTCGGGTGATCGCGCAAGGCGGACCGATACGACACCGCCCAGTCATGCAGCGCCGTACGCCAGTCCCGCCCGTCCTCGAACATCGACAGATCGACCTGCGCGCTCACCGAGTCGGCGACCGCCTCCAGAATCTGGTCCTTCGTACGGAAGTGGTTGTACAGCGAGGGCCCACTCACCCCCAACTCCGCGGCGAGCCGACGCGTGGAGACCGCCGCCAACCCCTCCGCGTCCACCAGTACACGCGCCGTCCCGACGATCCGGTCGGTGCTGAGGAGGGGCTTGCGCGGTCGGGCCATGGCGCACATAGTAGGGCTGCGAGAGTCAAACTAGCAGTGCTAATTTAAATGTGCAGCAGTCGATGTACGGCCTTCCACTTGGGGTGACGCGCAATGAACCTGGAGCTCAGCGAGGAGCAGGAGGCCGTACGGCGGCTCGCCAAGGACTTCGTGGACCGCGAGATCGCCCCGCACGTGATCGCCTGGGACCGTGCCGAGGAGGTCGACCGCTCGATCGTCAAGAAGCTCGGCGGCGTCGGCTTCCTTGGCCTGACGATCGACGAGGAGTACGGCGGCTCGGGCGGCGACCATCTCGCGTACTGCCTCGTCACCGAGGAACTCGGACGCGGCGACTCCTCCGTGCGCGGGATCGTCTCCGTGTCGCTGGGTCTGGTCGCCAAGTCGATCGCGGCCTGGGGCGACGAGGAGCAGAAACGGCACTGGCTGCCCGGGCTCACCTCCGGCGAGTACGTCGGCTGCTTCGGCCTCACCGAACCCGGCACCGGTTCCGACGCCGGCAACCTCACCACCCGCGCGGTCCGTGACGGCGACGACTACGTCATCAACGGCACCAAGATGTTCATCACGAACGGCAGTTGGGCCGACGTCGTACTCCTCTTCGCGCGTTCGACCGACGCCCCGGGCCACAAGGGCGTCTCCGCCTTCCTCGTGCCGACCGACAGCCCCGGCCTGACCCGCCGCACCATCCACGGCAAGCTCGGCCTGCGCGGCCAGGCCACCGCCGAACTCGTCCTCGAAGACGTCCGTGTCCCCGCCTCGACGATGCTCGGCCCCGAGGGCAAGGGCTTCTCGGTCGCCATGGCGGCGCTGGCGAAGGGCCGGATGTCGGTCGCGGCGGGCTGCGTCGGCATCGCCCAGGCCGCGCTGGACGTGGCGGTCCGCTACGCCGGTGAGCGCGAGCAGTTCGGCAAGCCCATCGCGCAGCACCAGCTCGTCCAGGAACTGATCAGCGACATCGCCGTCGACGTGGACGCGGCCCGCCTGCTGACCTGGCGGGTCGCCGACCTGATCGACCGGGGCCTGCCCTTCGCCACCGAGTCCTCCAAGGCCAAGCTCTTCGCCTCGGAGGCGGCCGTCCGTGCCGCCAACAACGCGCTCCAGGTCTTCGGCGGCTACGGCTACATCGACGAGTACCCGGCCGGAAAACTGCTGCGCGACGCCCGCGTGATGACCCTCTACGAGGGCACCAGCCAGATCCAGAAACTGCTCATCGGGCGCGCGCTGACGGGCGTTTCGGCGTTCTGAGTACGTGAGTTGAGTATCCGAGCGGATGTCGTACGGGCCGTATCCGCCGATGCTGTCCCCATGAGCGAAGCATCGGGCAAACCGCAGAACACGGCCGCCTTCTACGGCCAGGCCGTCGCCTCCTTCTCCGTCGCCATCGCGGCGACCGCCATCGGCATCTTCAAGCTGCACGCCGATGCCTGGGTACGGGCCTTCCTCGCGATCGCCGTCCTGTACCTGGTCACCTCCTCCTTCACGCTCGCCAAGGTGATCCGGGACCGACAGGACGCGGCGCGCACCACCTACAACTCGTTCGAAAAGCTCTGAGCGGGGAGACTAAGCGCTCGCTCAGGTTCGGCGGTATGGTGGAACCCTTGTCATCGAGCGGCATCGAGAGGGGTTCACGAGCGATGAGTACGGCGGAGGAGACCACCGCGGGCGACCCGCAGGCCTGGGCGGAGGTCACGCCCGACGCGGCCCGGCGACTGCTGATCGCCGCCGTGGAGGCCTTCGCCGAGCGCGGCTACCACGCGACGACCACCCGGGACATCGCGGGCCGCGCCGGGATGAGCCCGGCCGCGCTCTACATCCACTACAAGACCAAGGAAGAGCTGCTCCACCGCATCAGCAGGATCGGCCACGAGAAGGCCCTCGAAATCCTGCGTACGGCGGCGGGGCGCGAGGGCACCGCCGCCGAGCGGCTCGCCGACGCCGTGAGCTCCTTCGTGCGCTGGCACGCGGGCGGGCGCACCACCGCGCGGGTCGTGCAGTACGAACTCGACTCGCTCGGCCCGGACGCCCGCGCCGAGATCCTCGCGCTGCGCCGGAAGGTTGACGCCGAGGTGCGCGGGATCGTCGAGGACGGGGTGGCGGACGGCTCCTTCGACGTGCCGGACGTGAAGGGCACGACCCTCGCGATCCTGTCG
Organism: Streptomyces sp. NBC_00988; assembly: GCF_045162645.1. Classification (NCBI taxonomy): domain Bacteria; kingdom Bacillati; phylum Actinomycetota; class Actinomycetes; order Kitasatosporales; family Streptomycetaceae; genus Streptomyces; species Streptomyces sp. NBC_00988. The sequence continues at coordinate 3,351,047 of NZ_CP108730.1, read as the reverse complement.
CTGTGCATCGACGTGGCCCGCTGGTTCAGCCTCGACGGCCCCCGGACGCCCGACGAGGTCGGCGCGCTCTACGCCGACCTCGTGCTGCGGATGGTGGGGTCCAAGTAGCCGCCCTGCCAAGGGTGTTGGTCAGAGGTAGTAGCGGGACACCGACTCGGCCACGCACACCGGCTTGTCGCCGCCCTCGCGCTCCACGGTGAACGCGACGGTCACCTGGACGCCGCCCGGTACGTCGTCGACGCCGGTGACCTTCGCGGTGGCGCGCAGCCGGGAGTCGACCGGTACTGGGGCGGGGAAACGGACCTTGTTCGTCCCGTAGTTGACGCCCATCTTGACGCCCTCGACCTTGATCAGCTGCGGTCCGAAGAGCGGGAGCAGCGACAGGGTGAGGTAGCCGTGCGCGATGGTCGTCTTGAAGGGCCCGGCCGCCGCCTTCTCCGGGTCCACGTGGATCCACTGGTGGTCGCCCGTCGCCTCCGCGAACAGATCGATCCGCTTCTGGTCGACCTCCAGCCAGTCGGTGTGCCCCAACTGCTCACCGACCGCCGCCCGCAGGTCGTCGACGGAGGTGAAGATCCTCGGCTCTGCCATGTCCTGTCCCGGCCTCTCACGTCATCCAGCGATTGTCATCACATGCCTAAGCAACTGCTTAGCATGGTCGGATGCGGGGCGGCTGTCAACGGACCACGGGTGTGACGCGATGGGTAGGCTCTGACAGGTGCCTCAGATCCCCGAGAAGATCCACGAGCTGACGGTCGGCCAACTCGCCGCACGCAGCGGAGCCGCCGTCTCCGCCCTGCACTTCTACGAGGCCAAGGGCCTGATCAGCAGCAGCCGCACCACGGGCAACCAGCGCCGGTACACCCGTGACACCCTGCGCCGGGTCGCCTTCGTGCGGGCCGCGCAGCGCGTCGGCATCCCGCTGGCCACCATCCGCGAGGCGCTCGCCGAACTCCCCGAGGAGCGCACCCCGACCCGCGAGGACTGGGCCCGCCTCTCCGAGGCCTGGCGCTCCGAACTCGACGAGCGCATCAAGCAGCTCAACCGCCTCCGCGACCACCTCACCGACTGCATCGGCTGCGGCTGCCTGTCCCTGTCGGCCTGCGTCCTGTCCAACCCGGACGACGTGGTCGGCGAACGGGGCGCGGGTTCACGGCTGATGACGGAACCGGGGGACCGCCGAAAAGCCCGCGTCCCTCGGGACCGGGGACCGGATCCCGAGGGACGCGACTGAGGACGGCGCTCACTCGTACTCGGTGCCGCCCTTCCGCGTCAGATACGCCGGGCTGACGGCCTTGGCGATCGCCCGTCCACCGGTCACCGCGCTGTACCGCTCCGCCGCCGGACGGATCACGACCCCCTCGCGCAGGTGCAGCCCGCTCCCGGACACGGTCTCCCGCCCGCTCGCGACCTCCAGCACCCGCTCGATGTCGTACGGCCCCTCGTGCAGCCGGGGCACCAACGGCAGCTCCCCGTCGAGGAGTTGGGCCAGTTCACCCGCGTCCAGCCACCGGACGACACCGTCGATCTCGGCGGACACGTCGAACACGGCGTACCCGAGCGTCTCGCGTCGCCCGTCGGCGCCGTAGGTCAGGTCCTGTACGCCCGCGCCGTAGACCTCGCCGAAGATCCCGACCCGGCGCGCGCCCAGTCGCTCGGCGAGTCGGGCGGCGGCCTCGGGGACGCCGTGACCGCGGACGGCTCGCCAGTACAGGTTGCGTGGATCCTCTTTCAGGGCAAGGGACTTGGCGCCGAAGCCCTTCGAGGAGACCTGTACGCGGCCTCCCTCCTCCTCCGTGAAATAGGTCAACAGGCAGGCGGAGCCGTGCAGTTTCTCGGTCAGGACCACAGCCTCGCCCGGTTCGAATATCCCGGGAAACCGCTGGATGTTCTCGATGTCGACCCACGGCAGCAGATCGGGCGCGTGCTCGACTTCGCCGTCCATCGTGGGCGGGATCGGCGGCACCCACTTGACGATGCCGAGCCGCTCCGCGAAGTCGGTGCCGTCCAGGGCTGCTTGAGCCAGGTCGACGTCCGCGAGGGCCTCCGGCCGGCACACGATGCCCTGCGACAGCTCACCCCGCAGCCGCACCGCCCTGACCCGGTCCGCGTTGCTCCCCGCGAGGCGCCCGGTGAGCCCCAACTCCTCGATCAGGTCGGCCGGGAGCACGGCCTGCTCGGGGATGTAGACGGCGGTCTCACCGGTGCGGAACGCGCCCTTGGCGACAACGGCTCGATACAGCCCGACCTGGGCCAGTTCGAGGGCGTCGGCGTTCGGGTGTTCATGGACGGTCAGCACTTCGGCGGTGACGCGCAGCGTCGACATCGGGACTCCTCTGGTTCCTCAACGGTGTTTCATCGCCCTCAACTGTCCAGATCGGAAAGGGGTGGAGCGACCGATTATGCGGCTGCTAGCTTCGGGATCCATGCCCCTGTCGCCAGCACTCTTTACCGCCCTCTCGGACATCGAGACGGTCTTCAACGGTTTCGCGAGTCCGGGCGAGACCGGCTGCGGCTTCTGCCACGTGCCCGAGGAGACCGCGTATCTGCGCACGCCGTACACACGCGTGCCGCTGGACGTGGTGCGGTACTACCTCTTCGAGGTGCCCGACCACTTCGACGACCACTCGGCCGTGATGCGACGCCTGCTGCCACAGGGCGCACGGGCGATGGCCGAGGGCACCCTGGGCACGGTCGGCTATGGAGCCCATGGGCTGAGCCGGGTGGACTGGCGTTCCTGGCCGGTCGAGCAGGTCACCGCGATGGAGGCCTTCCTGCACGCCTGGTGGCAGGACGCCCTGACGACGCCCGAGCCGCCCTACGGCATCGACGACACCTTTGAGACCTGCGCCACGATCGCTCGAACCGTGACCCCCTTCCTGGATGGATGGGTCCAGGGCCCGATCGCCGACACGCACCTCGCCGCCTGCACCGACACCTGGCTCGACGATCTGCTGTCCGATGCCTCCCCGTTCACCTGGTGGTACGACGACAGCGAGGATGTCGGCGTGGCGGACCTGCGCGCCTGGCTGGCCGGCCCCGGTGCCGCCCGCCTCCGTGCCCACGGCCAACCCGACCTCGCCACCCGCGCCGAACTCCTCGCCCTGCCCTACGACGAACGCTGGGCCCACCCGTACTGGACCAACCCCTCAGTCACCAACTGAGCGTTGGACAAGGCCCGTTCCCCATCCGGCAGGAGCAACGTGTCCTCCAGGCCTATACGGGTCGCGAGCCCCAGCCGCCCCGCGAGCCGGAGCACCGGCCAGGCGCCGCCGTCCTCGCCGTGCAGGAGGACAGGGCGGCCGTGAGTGTCGCCGAGGTCGGAGAGCAGCGCCCGCGCGGACGCCTCCGCCGTGTCCGCGTCCGGGTCCGTGACCTCCGCCAGGACCCGCAGCACCTTCGAGCGGAGCGGTGACACGGCGAACCGGGCGGCGCCCTCCGTGCCCGACCAGATGCCCGCCTCCACACCCACGCCCCGGTCCAGCAACGCCGTCGCGACCTCCTCGGCACCCGGTTCGTGCCAGTTGACCGAGGCGTGGTCGGGCAGGATCGTCCAGCTGCGCACCCGCTCCACCCGTGCCGCCGGGTCCGGCTCGGCCCAGGCGCCCGTGGTCACACCCACCGGCACGGTCACCCGCGCCCGTATCGCGTGCAGCGTCACCGCGAGGACGCGCGGTGACAACGTGTCGTGTCCGCAAGGGGACTTGGGATGGAGGTGGACGTCCGTGGCCCCCGCCGCGACAGCCTCCACCGCGGCGTCGGCCAACGCCCCGGGCGAGACCGGCACCATCCAGCCGTCGGCGGCCTCACGGGCCCCGTTGAGACAGACCTGCACCATGCCTCGATGGTGCCACCCGCCACTGACAACCACCCCCTCGTCCCAGCCTCTCCCTCACCCCCACACCCACCGGATCCCGACCCGGCAGGGCCCCACCCCCAACGCCACGGCATGCACCGACCCCGACGCGTCCACCCGGAGCCGTTGTTCGCGGGGGCGCCCGGCGCGGGGACGGGGGTCGAGGCCGTTCGTGCGGAACGAGTAACACGTGTGCGGCAGACACTCCTTCGCGAAGCGGACCTCCAGGAGGTGTTCGCGCATCGGGACGTGGATCGTGGTCTCGGCGCGCTGCGAGTACGGGCGCGGGTCCCGGTGCTCGACCGTGTAGTCGACGATCACGGTCTCGCCGCGCGCCAAGGGGCTGTCGAAGAGCAACTCGGCCGCCACCAGCCCCTCTCCGGGGAGTTCGACGACCGTGCCGAGCCGGGCCGGCGCCGCCACGCGGAAATACGGCAACGGGCCGGGCGCGTCCAGGCGGTAGAGGGCGATCCAGCGGTCGGCGCCGTCCGCCTCGGCGCGCAGCAGGCGCCGGCTGGTCATCGAGCGGACGCGGCGGTCGGCGTCCACGTCCACCCGGTTGTGACAGCTGAGCCGGGTCAGGCTGTCGTCCCAGCGGGTGTCGAGTGCGGCGAGGGCGGCGGTGAGGTCGTGGTGGTCCGACCAGGCCCGGGCGAGATCGGGGTGGTCCCCGTCCGGCGGCAGCCAGCGGCCACGGGGCCGGGGCGGGCCGAGCAGGCCGGCCAGCGCTCCGGGCGGCAGCCGTAGGACGTCCTCCAGTACGGCGAGTGCCGCCAACGACCGTTGCCGTTCCGGCTGGTAGCGGCCGGACTGCCAGGAGCTGAGCGTCGCCGACGCCACCGGGGTGCCGCGGCGCAGCAGCCGGTCCTGGAGCCGGTCCAGACTGAGCCCGCTGGCCGCGATGGCCGCGCGCAACGCCTCGTGGAACGGCATCGCCCCGGTGCCGGACGCCGGTTCGTCCGGTCTGGACGCCGCGTTCTCCGACCGGGACGCCGTGCTCTCTGCTCCGGACCCCGCGTTCTCTGCTCCGGACGGTGCGCTCCCGGGTCCGGAAGGCGCGAGCCCTGGTCTGGGGTGCGGCGCGTACTTCGGTCTGGGCGCCACGTTCTCCGGTCTGGACCTCGCGTTCTCCGCTCCGGACGGTGCGTTCTCGGGGCCGGAGGGCGCGTACTCCGGTCCGGGAGGCGGCACTTGCTCCGGTCTGGAGCGCGCGTACCCCGGTCTGGAAGACGGCGCGCTCTCCGGTCTGGACGGCACGTACCCCGGTCTGGAAGTCACGTACTCCAGCTCAAGTCAGGGCACTCGCGGGGCGGAAGGGCGTTGCCCTGAAGTTTGGTCAGTCTTGCCCGGCGATTGATCAACCTTGAACGAACCTGTGAGGTTTCCCGGGTGTTGCGCCGCCAATTCCCGCAAGACTGAAGGACTTTGTCTGTCTTGCCATGCCCATGAAGCCTCGCGGAAGCTGCTGTGCACTGCCGTCACGGCAGCCCCCCACCCCTCGAATGACGGAGAGTCATGTCCGCGAGATCTTCCGCCGGGTTCGTTCTCGTCACCGCCGCCGCCCTCACCGCCGCCCTCGCCACCCCCGCCCTCGCCGCCGCACCGAGCGCCGCCACGCACACCCCGGCCCAGCTCACCCAGGCCATAGCGAGCCACGAGAGTCACACGCTGCACGGGCTCGCGAAGCCCGGCAAGGTCAACGCCACCGTCTCGTCCACCAACTGGTCCGGCTACGCGGCCACCGGCTCGACCGGCGCGTACACCTCGGTCACCTCGTCCTGGACCCAGCCGAGCGTCACCTGCTCCTCGGCCACCACGTACTCCTCCTTCTGGGTCGGCCTCGACGGGTACAGCAACTCCGCGCTGGAGCAGACCGGTACGGAAGCCGACTGCATCGGCGGCAAGGCGACCTACGGTGCCTGGTGGGAGGTGCTGCCCGCCTCCGAGAGCGCGTACTCAGGTGTCACCGTGAAGGGCGGCGACAAGTTCACCGCGACCGTGACCTACACCGGCTCCACCTTCACCATGACCCTCGCCGACTCCACCGAGGGCTGGACGAAGACGACCACGCACGCCGGCTCGTCCGGCTTCAAGAACGCCTCCGCCGAGGTCATCGCCGAGGCCCCCGAGGTCGGCGGCTCGGTCGCGAGCCTGGCCAACTTCGGCACCGTGAACTTCACCGGCGCCAAGGCCAACGGCAGCAACCTGGACACCTACTCGCCGAACGAGATCGTCATGACGAAGAGCAGCAGCTCCGCCGTACGGGCCCAGCCGGGCTCGATCTCCGGCGGCAGCTTCGCCGACGTCTGGAAGGCCAACTGACGCCTGCGGCACACCTGTTGCGCACCGCTTCGGGGCTGTCGACGGAACGCCGTCGGCAGCCTCCGCCGTTGCACCGGCAAGCGCAAACCGGCTGCGTCAAAAAGGGGGTGCGGCATCCCCGGCGCACCCCTGGCGCCCTTCTTCGGTTCGCCCGGTTCAGGCGGACATGAGCAGCCGTCCGCGCCTGGCGTACGCCAGGGCCTCGGGCGTGAGCACCGGACGCGGTACGACGATGCCGCAGTCCGTGCAGACCGGGCCCGAGGAGGGTTCGTGGGCCAGGTCGTACTTCCACTGGAGGCGCTCCCCGGCGCACACCGGGCACACGGAACCCGGTTCGCGCTCCAGGGCGGCGATCAGCCGTCGCAGCACCTCGGCCAGTGATTGATGGGGGTGGAGTCGTGGGTCGTCGCACCAGGCGACGCCGAAGCCGCCCCAGGTCAGCCGGTGCCAGTCGTCCACGGTGCCCGGGCGGCGGAGCCCGTCGTGCTTCTCCTTCTTGCGGCGTTCGGCGAACCCGACCTCGTAGGCGAGCCAGACCTTGCGCGCTTCCTCCAGCTCGTCCAGTGCGGCCACGAGCCGCGCCGGGTCGGGGGAGCGGTCCTCGGGTCCGAACCCGGCCCGGGAGCTCAAGTGGTCCCAGGTCGCCCTGTGCCCATAAGGGGCGAACCGCTCAAGGCACTTGCGCAGCGAGTAGCGCCGCAGCGCCAGATCGCACCGAGGGTCTCGCACCTGTCTCGCCAGACTCCGGAAACCGGCCATCGCCCTGCACCTCCGTCACACCTGCACCTGTACTTCGGTCACCTCGGCGTCGTCGAACGGACGTCGCCGAATAGACGTATCGACAAGCGATTTGGCTCCATCCGATTTCCGATGGCCTCCATAAGCCACTCGCCCGGATCCAAAACTTGACGCATGTTCATCTTCAATCTCGGGGATACCGGCGGTAACGTCCCGCACCACCCACGGTCGGTAGGAGCTGCGATGCCACGGCGCACCCCGCGTAACTTGCTCGACAGACTGAGAACTCCCGGCGGATTCCCCGGGTTCCTGAAGGCCGCATCCGTATGCGCCCTCATTGCCGCCCTTTTGTCTCCCCTTGCCCAGGGGACGGCCGCGGCGGCGACCGCCTCGAACGACTACTGCGGCGGCCAGTGCTCGGACATCCTCCCGGCCGGCGAGAACGGCAACGCCACCCTCGCCCAGATCCTTCTCAACCAGGTCTTCGGCACCCAGCCCAGCCATGCCGAAGACCAGCTCGGCCCCTATGCCAACCTGGCCACGGGCGCCTCCACGCTGACCGACGCGAAGATCAACACCTTCTTCAACGACGCGTCGTTCGGGGTCCCCGCCGCCAACGTCGCCTCGACCGAGAACCCCAGCGGCCGCACCGACGTGACGATCGTCCGCGACAAGGCGACCGGTGTGCCGCACATCACAGGCACCACGCGCTACGGCACCGAGTACGGCGCCGGCTACGCGGCGGCCGAGGACCGGCTGTGGCTGATGGACGTCTTCCGGCACGTCGGACGCGGCCAGCTGACCACCTTCGCCGGCGGCGCGGCCTCCAACCAGGGACTTGAGCAGGAGTTCTACCGCAACGCCCCGTACACCGAGGCCGAGTTGCAGGCCCAGATCGACAACGCCGTCAACAACAACGGCACCCGCGGCCAGCAGGCGCTCACCGACGCCAACGCCTATCTGGCCGGCATCAACGCCTACATCGACGCCTCGGACAGCGGCCGTTACTTCCCCGGCGAGTACGTCCTCACCGGCCACAAGGACTCGATCACCAACGCCGGCACGATCGACCACTTCAAGATCACCGACCTGGTCGCGCTGGCCTCCGTCATCGGCACGCTCTTCGGCTCCGGCGGCGGCGGCGAGGTCAACAACGCCCTCTCCCTGCTCGCCGCCCAGGAGAAGTACGGCGTGGAACAGGGCACCAAGGTCTGGGAGTCCTTCCGCGAACGCAACGACCCCGAGGCCGTGCTCACCGTCCACAACGGCGAGAGCTTCCCGTACGGCACCAAGCCCACCACCGCCCAGGGCGAGGCACTCCCGGACGCCGGATCGGTCTCGACCGAGCCACTCGTCTACGACGCCACGGGCACCGGCGCCAACCAGAGCGCCTCCGCCGCCTCCGCCGCGGCGACCGCGACCGCCCTCAGCTCCGCCAAACGCGGGATGTCCAACGCCCTTGTGGTGAGCGGCAAATACACGGCGAGCGGCCACCCGATCGCCGTCTTCGGACCCCAAACAGGCTACTTCGCACCCCAGTTGCTCATGCTCCAGGAGATCCAGGGCCCGGGCATCAGCGCCCGCGGCGCCTCCTTCGCGGGGCTGAGCATGTACGTCGAACTCGGCCGAGGCCAGGACTACTCGTGGTCCGCGACCACCTCCGGCCAGGACATCATCGACACCTACGCCGTCGAGCTCTGTCAGGACGACTACCACTACCTCTTCCACGGCACCTGCACGCCGATGGAGGAGGTCGAGCAGAAGAACTCCTGGGCGCCCACCACGGCCGACTCCACCGCCGCCGGGTCGTACACCATGAGGGTCTGGAAGACGGAGTACGGACCCGTCGAGTACCGGGCGACCGTCGGCGGGAAGAAGGTCGCCTACACCACCCTGCGCTCCTCCTACATGCATGAAGCCGACTCGATCATCGGCTTCCAGATGCTCAACGACCCGGACTACGTGAAGAGTCCGCAGACCTTCCAGAGTGCCGCGCAGCACATCAACTTCACGTTCAACTGGTTCTACGCCGACTCCTCGCACACCGCGTACTACAACAGCGGCAACAACCCGGTGCGGGCCAGCGGTGTCGACCCCGAGTTCCCGGTCTGGGGCCAGGCCGCCTACGAGTGGCAGAACTGGGACCCCACCACCAACACCTCCGACTACACCCCGGCCTCCGCGCACCCCAACTCCATCGACCAGGATTACTACATCTCCTGGAACAACAAACAGGCCCTCGACTACACGACGGCCAGTTGGGGTGACGGGTCCGTCCATCGCGGCAATCTCCTCGACGACCGGGTGAAGAAACTCGTCGCGGCCGGCGGGATCACCAGATCCTCGCTGGTGAAGGCGATGTCCGACGCCTCGCTCACCGACCTGCGCGCCGAGGACGTCCTGCCCGACATGCTGAAGGTGATCAACAGCAGTACGGTCACCGACACCACCGCCGCCGCGGCCGTCACCAAGCTGCAGACCTGGCTCACCGCCGGCGGCAAACGCACCGAGACCTCGGCAGGCTCCAAGACCTACGCCAACGCGGACGCCATCCGGATCCTGGACGCCTGGTGGCCCGCACTGGTGAAGGCCGAGTTCCAGCCCGGTCTCGGTGACACCCTGTACACCGCGCTCACCAACAACCTGTACATCGACGAGACCCCGTCGGCCGCCCACGGCCCGACCGGGTCGCATGCCGGAAGCTCCTTCCAGTACGGCTGGTGGAGCTATGTCGACAAGGATCTCCGGTCGGTGCTCGGGCAGACCGTGTCCGGTCCGCTGGCCCAGCAGTACTGCGGGGGCGGCAGCCTCAGCGCCTGCCGGGACATCCTGATCAGCACGCTGAAGACGGCGGCCGGCGCGACCGCGGCCACGGTCTACCCCGGGGACACCCTGTGCTCGGCGGGCGACCAGTGGTGTGCCGACTCGATCGTCCAGCGGACGCTCGGCGGCATCAAGCACTACAACATCAGTTGGCAGAACCGGCCCACCTTCCAGCAAGTGGTGGAGTACACGTCACACCGGTGACGCCTGAGCGGCGGCGGGCCGGTCGATCCGGCCCGCCGCCAGCACCACCCGGGCGAGTTCGGGGTGCACGATGTCGCTGTGCGCCCCCGTCGGCGGCTCGCCGTGACACACCACCGCACAGGTGTCGACGTTCACACAACCGGACGCCGGCAGCGGTGAGTCGAGAGCCTCGGCCAAGGTCAGTGAGCGGGTGCCCGGCACCGCCTGCACCCCGTCGTGGCCCATCGCGCCCCACTTGTCGCCCAGCACCCGGACGATGTCGACGGCGGCGAACGAGCAGTCGTCGTCCGCCATCCGGGAAGCCAGCGGATAGATCGTGCCGAGCGCCGAGTCGCAGTGCGAGTAGCAGCACACGAGGGGTCCGTCGACGCGGTTCTGCTGGCCCTGCAGGACACCTCCGGTACGGGGGTCGTCCGGCAGCCGGGCCGCGAACGCGTAGTGGGAGAAGGCCCCTTGGAGCAGGGTGACCGACTTGACCGAGTGCACTCCCTCGGGCAGACCCCGTAGCGCGAACGACACCAGGCGCCCGCCGAAACTGTGCCCCACGAGATGCACCCGCACCTCCGGCGCCACCGCCGCGAGCCGCCCGATCACCGGGCCGAGCCCTCGCTCACCGACCGTGCCCGCGCGTCTCTTCATCGCGTAGTACGCCGCCTGCCGCAGCAGCTCCCGCGCCCCCTTCCAGGGGTTCGGCAGCGCGAACTCGGCTACGGGGCCCGGGGATTGGGGCGCCGCGAGGTGGGCCAGCGCCTGCGCGAACTGCTCGCACACCTCGGCCGTGCACCCGACCGCGAACATCCGCGGCTCGCACTGCGGCACCCCCTCCGCCAGCGTGTCCGCACCGAACAGCGCTTGCGGCCCCGGCGGCACCATCTCCACCAGCGTCCGCACCAGCCGCCCGAACTCCTCCAACTCGGCGTCCTGCGGCGGTTGTTGGTCCAGCATTCGGGCGATCTGGTCGATCACCGGCGCCTTGCCGGGGAAGGCGTCGAGGAGCGCGTGCCGGGTGTCGGCGTCGAGCGCCGGCCGCGCCAACTCGGCTACGGCTGCCGGTGATCGGGGGAAATCCGGGATCGGCTGGTCCGGGAACTCCATGGATGGCCAGATCACGCCCACGTACCCGATCGCGGCCTTCGGCGCGAGGCGCGGAATCGGGGCGAAGAAGCGGCTGTAGAGCTGGGTAGCGCCGGCGCGTTGGTTGTTCCACCCGTGCGAGAAGACGATCAGGTCGCCGACCCCGCGCTGCCGCACCTCGCTCAGCAGCCGGTCGCGTTCTCCCTGGTCGACGTCACCGTCGGCATCGAAGGTCAACTCCCAGTAGGGGCTCACGCTCATCGCCGGATCCGCCATGACCGGCCTCCTTGTTCCCCGTAGTGGTGCGATGTGGGCGCATCGTCCCGCTACCGGTGAAGATTGGCCATACGTCACGACTCACTTGTAGAGGAGGTATTCAGTTCGAACCCGCCGGAAGGCCCTCAACTCCTCCTGCCAGCCCGCCACCACCTCGTCCGTGCCCGCCCCCGCGTCGATCGCCGTCCGCACCCGCGCGGACCCGGTGAGCTTGTCGATCCAGTTGTCCGAGCGCCAACCGAAGCCGCTCCAGACCTTCTTGGCCGTCACCAGCAGCGCGATGCCGGTGCGCACGGGGTCGTACGCGGCCCGGTCGTGGATGTGGATCTGGACCCCGCCGACGGTCCTGCCCTCGAACTTGGAGAAGGTGGGTGCGAAGTAGGCCTCCCTGAAGTGCACACCGGGCAGGGCGAGTTGATTCACCTCGGCGGCCCAGCGTCCGTCGATCCCCTCCGCGCCGAGCAGTTCGAAGGGGCGGGTGGTGCCGCGGCCCTCGGACAGGTTCGTGCCCTCGAAGAGACACGTCCCCGAGTACACGAGCGCGGTGTCCGGTGTCGGCATGTTGGGGCTCGGCGGCACCCACGGAAGCGACCAGGCGTCGTAGAACTCCGAACGCCTCCAGCCCGTCATCAGTACGGTCTCCAGGGGGACGGGCTTTGTCAGGAACTCCCCGTTGAACAGCCGCGCCAGCTCGGCGACCGTCATGCCGTGTGCCTGTGCGATCGGCTGTCTGCCCACGAAGGTCGCGAACTCCCTGTGCAGGACCGGGCCTTGGGCGGCGCGGCCGGTCACCGGGTTGGGGCGGTCGAGGACGACGAAGCGTTTGCCGGCGAGCTGGGCCGCCTCCATGCAGTCGTACAGGGTCCAGATGTAGGTGTAGAAGCGGGCGCCCACGTCCTGGATGTCGAAGACGACGGTGTCCACGGCGGCGGTCCTGAAGATGTCGGCGAGGGGTTGGCCGCTCTTCAAGTACGTGTCGTAGACCGGGAGTTTGGTGGCCGGGTCGGTGTAGTGGCCCTCGGAGCCACCTGCTTGGGCGGTGCCTCGGAAGCCGTGTTCGGGGCCGAAGACCCCCACCAGGTTCACGTGGGGGCTGGCGTGCATGACGTCGACGATGTGGTGGGCGTCTCTGGTGATGCCGGTGGGGTTGGTGACGATTCCGATCCGTTGGCCGTTGAGCTGGGCGTAGTCGTGTGCGGTTAGTTGTTCGAAGCCGGTGCGTAGGGTGCGGGGTTTGGAGAGGGTGGGGGTGAGGGTTGTTGCCGGCGTTGCTGCCAGGAGGGTTCTTCTGGTGAGGGGCATGTCGGCAAAGTAAGGGCTTCCGCGGGTTGTGGGCAGGACGCCGGTCCGTTGTGGCTGGTCGCGCTCGCGCGGCGGAGCCGCACATCGACGCAGCCCCGGGCCCCTCAAAGAATCTGCCCTTCCGGTGTTACATACCGACCGGTTAGTCTGGCTGGGCAGTGGAGCCGCAGTCGAAGGAGACCGATGGTGGAAGCCGTTCAGGGTGCCGGGGTAGTCGTCACGGGGGCTGGAGGTGGCATCGGGGCTGCGCTTGCGCGGCGGTTCGCTGCCGAAGGGGCCCGGGTCGTGGTGAACGACCTGGATGCCGACCGTGTGAAGGCCGTCGCCGATGAGATCGGGGCGATCGCCGTGCCCGGGGATGCCTCCGCTGTTGTGGGGGAAGCCCGGGACGCCCTCGGCGGGACCGTCGACATCTACTGCGCCAACGCCGGGGTCGGCTCCGGTGGGTCGGAAGCGGCCGGGGAGTCCGTCTGGGCGCTGGCCTGGGACGTGAACGTCATGGCTCATGTGCGGGCCGCTGAGGCGTTGATCCCGGGGTGGCTGGAGCGGGGCAGTGGGCGGTTCGTGTCCACCGTGTCTGCCGCCGGGCTGCTCACCATGATCGGGGCCGCGCCCTACAGCGTCACCAAGCACGGCGCGTACGCCTTCGCCGAGTGGCTGTCGTTGACGTACCGGCACCGGGGGATCAAGGTCCACGCGATCTGTCCGCAGGGTGTCCGCACCGACATGCTGGCCGCCACCGGCAGCGCGGGTGACCTGGTGCTTCAGCCGACCGCGATCGAGCCCGACGCCGTCGCCGACGCTCTGATGAAGGGGATCGAGGAGGAGCGGTTCCTGATCCTGCCGCATCCTGAGGTCGCCGGGTACTACCAGGCTCGGGCCACCGAACCGGACCGCTGGCTGACCACCATGAACCACATCCAGCAGAAGTGGGAGGCCGGAGAGTGACCGACTCCCTGTATGCCGCCAAGCCCTGGCTGGGTCTGCTCAACGAGGCGCAGAAGGCCCCGATCAGCCCTCCCGACTCCCTGGTGCACGCGTTCCGCGCGGTCGCCGCCGAGCACCCGGACCGCGCAGCGCTCGCCTACTTCGACGGGCGGCTCAGCTATCGCGAGGTCGACGAGCTGAGCGACTCCGTCGCCGGGTATCTGGCCGCGCGGGGGCTGGAGTGCGGCGACCGGGTCGCGATCATGCTGCAGAACTCGCCGCATTTCGTGATCGCCCTGCTCGGAGCCTGGAAGGCCGGCGCGATCGTCGTCCCGGTCAACCCGATGTACAAGTCGGGGGAGGTCACCCATGTCCTGCGGGACGGCGAGGTGACCGCGCTGATCTGCTCCGACCGCGCCTGGGAGTCGTATCTGCGCGAGACGGTCGCCGCGGTCGCGGAGAGCGGCTCGCCGGTGCCGATCGTGCTCACCGGCTGCGAGTTGGATTTCCAAACCCGCAACGACGCGCGCGTGCTCGCCTTCGAGCGGCTCCCGCAGGCAGAGGGCGCCGACGACCTGGTGGCCGTCGCCCGGCAGGGGAACCCGGCGCCCGAGGGCCGCGACCTCGGTCCGTCCGACATCGCACTCATCAGCTACACCTCGGGCACCAGCGGCGCCCCCAAGGGGGCCACCAACACCCACGGCAACATCATGAGCAACGCGGAACGGCAACGGACGGGCCTGCGGCTGCCCGAAGCTCCCGTCTACTTCGCGATGGCTCCGCTGTTCCACATCACCGGGATGGTCTGCGAACTCGCCGCGTGCCTCAACAGCGCGGGCCTGCTCGTCCTGGCGTACCGCTTCGAGTCGGGCGTCGTCCTCGACGCGTTCGCCGAACACCGGCCCGCCTACACCGTCGGCCCCTCGACGGCCTTCATGGCGCTGGCCGCGCACCCGTCGGTCACACCCGACCACTTCTCGTCCTTCGTGAACATCTCCTCCGGCGGCGCGCCCCTGCCGCCCGCCCTGGTGGAGAAGTTCCGGGCGGGCTTCGGGCCGTACATCCGCAACGGCTACGGCCTCACCGAGTGCACCGCGCCCTGCGCGTCCGTGCCGCAGGACCTGGAAGCGCCCGTCGACCCGGTCTCCGGGACGCTGGCCGTCGGCGCGCCGGGGCCGAACACCGTCGTACGGATCGTCGACGACCAGGGCGAGGAGGTCCCCTTCGGGGAGCAGGGCGAGATCCTCGTACGAGGGCCGCAGGTCGTGCCCGGGTACTGGCGGCGGCCCGAGGCCACCGCCGAGACCTTCCCGGACGGCGAACTGCGCACCGGCGACATCGGGTTCATGGACCCGCAGGGCTGGCTGTACGTCGTCGACCGCAAGAAGGACATGATCAACGCGTCCGGCTTCAAGGTGTGGCCGCGCGAGGTCGAGGACGTGCTGTACACCCATCCGGCGGTGCGCGAGGCGGCCGTCGTCGGCATCCCTGACGGGTATCGGGGCGAGACCGTGAAGGCGTACATCAGTCTCCGTCCGGGCGCCGAAACCGACCCCGATGAATTCGCCGTGTACTGCAAGGAGAGACTGGCCGCCTACAAATACCCCCGCCAGGTGGAGATCCTGCCCGACCTGCCGAAGACGGCAAGTGGGAAGATCCTCCGGCGGGAACTGCGTTCCCGGTCGCACGACAGCGAGTGAACAGCCAGAAAAGGCAGGTGGCGGCAGTGCCCAGGACGACCGACGGAGACGGGGCTCCCGTCCCGCAGCGGCTCCTCGCCGCCGCCACCAGGCTGTTCGCCGAGCAGGGCTACGACCGCACCTCGGTGCAGGAGATCGTCGAGGCCGCGGGCGTCACCAAGGGGGCGCTGTACCACTACTTCGGCTCCAAGGACGACCTCCTGCACGAGGTGTACGCGCGCGTGCTGCGCGTCCAGCAGGAACGCCTGGAGGTGTTCGCGACCGCCGACGAGCCGATCGAGAAACGGCTGCGGGCCGCCGCCGCGGACGTCGTCGTGACGACGATCGACAACCTCGACGACGCGTCGATCTTCTTCCGGTCCATGCACCACCTGAGCCCGGAGAAGAACAAGCAGGTGCGCGCCGAGCGCCGGCGCTACCACGAGCGCTTCCGCGGGCTCGTCGAGGAGGGCCAGCGCGCGGGCGTCTTCTCCACGGCGACCCCGGCCGACCTCGTCGTCGACTACCACTTCGGCTCGGTCCACCACCTGTCGACCTGGTACCGCCCAGGCGGCCCCCTCACGCCCCAGGAGGTCGCCGACCACCTGGCGGACCTGCTGATGCGGGCCCTGCGCCCCTGATACGTCCTCACGCGTCCGGTGGGTGGGTGAGCCCCGCCTCCCGGGCCCAGGCCGCCGCCTCCGCGCGGTCGGCGACGCCCAGCTTGGCCAGGACCGCGGACATGTGGTTGCTGACCGTCTTCGGGGACAGCCCCAGGCGGGTGGCCACCGTCGAGTTGGGCCGGCCGTCGGCGATCAGCGCGAGGACGTCCCGTTCGCGCGGGGTGAGCGTCGGGCACGGATCGGGGCGGTCCAGGGGTCTGCTGAGGTGGCCGAGGACGCGCCTCGCGACACCGGGGCCGAAGATGGCCTCACCCGCGGCCACCGCCCGGATCGCCCGGACGATCTCGTCCTGGCCCGCCCCCTTGAGGACATAGCCCAGGGCGCCCGCCCGCATCGCGGCGAACACCGAGTCGTCCTCCTCGACCATGGTGAGCATCAGCACGGCCACCCGGGGCGCCACCCGGCCGATCTCCCGGGTCGCCTCGATGCCGTTGAGGTCGGGCATCCGGATGTCCATCACCACCACGTGCGGGCGCAGGGTCACCGCCGCCCGCACCGCCTCCCGGCCGCTCGCGGCGACCCCGACGACCCGCACGCGCGGGATGCCGTCCCGCACGGACTCCAGGAGCGCGGCCAGCCCGGTACGGACCACCGGATGATCGTCGGCGAGTACGACCCGCAGCGCGTCCCCGTCGTCCTCACCCTCAGGATCCAGCCCCATCACATCGCCTCTCCCAACGGCAGCGTCGCCACCACCCGCCCCTGCCCCGCCACACACCGGCCGCCCAGCTCCGCCGCGCGCTCCTGCATCGACGTGATGCCCACGCCCGGCGTCCACGCGGTCTCCTCGTCCACCGGCGAACCGTCGTCGCACACCTCCAGGCGCAGCCCCTCGCCGATCTCGATGTGCAGGTCCACGTGGGAGGCCCGGGCGTGCCGGGCCGCGTTGGTCAGCGCCTCGATCGCGATGCGGTACGCGGCCACCTCGACGGCGGCGGGCAGCGCGGGCAGCCGCTCCGGCGCCCGGACCCGCACCTGGATCTCGGTGCCGTCCGCCCGCCAGGACAGCCGCACCGCCCGCTCCCGCAACGCGCCCAGCAGCCCCAACTGGTCCAGATCCGGCGGCCGTAGACCATCCACCAGCCGGCGCACCTCCGCGACCGCGCCCCCGACCTCGGACCGCAACTCGGTGAGCAGCGCCGCCGCCCGGTCCGGATCGAAGGTCAACAGATTGCGTACGGCGTCCGCTTGGAAGGCGGCTCCGGCGAGGGTGGGACCGAGCCCGTCGTGCAGGTCGCGGCGGATCCGGCGGCGTTCCTCCTCGCGTGCGGCGACGATCCGTTCGCGGGAGAGCTGGAGTTGGCGGGTGAGATCGATCGCGTGGAGTGCGGCGGCCAGGGGTACGGCGAGGAGCTCCAGGACGGCCAAGTCCGCGGTGGCGGGCTGCTGTTCGCCGGGGCGCAGCCCGATCACCAGCGCGCCGACCGTGCGGCCGTCGTAGTCGAGCGGTATGGCGTGGATGTGTTCCCCCGGTTCGCCCCAACTCCCGTCCGTCACCCCGGACTTCGACTCCACGCACACGTACGGCAGCCGCAGTGCCTCGCCCACCGCCTCCGGGACCGCGCCGACGCCGGTGCCGGCCAGCCGTTCGCCGATGCGGGAGACCGCGCGCACCGGGTCGTGCCGGTCGCCGTACAGGGCGTGGTCGACCGTGCGTTGGAGGAGGCGGCGGGCGGGTTCGAAGCCGAGGGCGAGGGTGACGGCGATCAGTGCGGGGCCGAGCAGCGCGGGGTCGGGGTTGAGGAGGGCCTGGACGGAGGTGACGAGACCGACGTAGGTGGTGGCCACGCCGACCGTGAGCGCGCCGTAGAGCAGGCTGCGGGAGACGACGAGGCGGATGTCGAGCAACTCCTCGCGGACGACGGCGATCATGATGGCGGTCGGCAGGAACAGGGTGCAGCACGAGGTGTAGACCGCCGGGAAGCCCAGGATCTGCAGGGCCACGCTCAGCGCCAGCGGCAGCATCCCGGCGATCAGCCACAGGAGTCGGCGGCGGTCCTGTTCGCCGCCGCGCCGATAGCGGACGGACATGACCGCGAACACGGCGGCCAGCACCAGGCAGGCCTTCGCGGTCTCGATGTCCCGCAGGGCGGGCATCCAGCCGTCCGGCACCGGGAGGTACGACGGCTGGGCCGGCGTGCCGCGGTACAGCCCCCAGTCGTCCCGCGCCCAGATGGCGAAGTCGAGCGGGGAGGACAGGAGTTGGGCGACCAGCGCCCAGCGCCAGCGGCGGTCGGGCAGCCGGCCGTCGGGGAACAGGAAGAACACGAGCACGAACGCCGTGGAACTGCCGACGATCCAGGTGTGGCGGCCGATGGTGGTGAGCGCGTGCAGCAACTCGGGGGACCAGCCCAGCCGTAGCCCCTGCACGGCCAGCCCGATCGACAGACCCGTGAACGCGTGGCCCAGCCCGTAGGCGATCAGCAGCCAGCCGATGGGATTGCGCGGCCGGTGCAGCGCGATCACCGTGCCGCACACCGGGTAGGCGAGACCGACCGCCATGTCGACGACCATGTCGTAGCGGACCACGTCGGCGGCGGAGACCCCGGCCGCCGCCAACGCGACCGCCCCGACGGTCACTTGGAGTGCCGCCAGCCCCAGCAGCGCGTACGCCGTCGCCGTGCGTCGCCGGGTGCGCCCGTCGCGGTCGTCCATGCGTCCCATCGTGGGGGCGCGGCGCCCGGGTGTCTCGGGAACGCTTCCCGGTCCACCCGGGAGAAGTCCCCGGTGTTGCCCGAGGGCTTCCCCTCAACTCCCGGTCTTCGTCGGCGCGATGCTCGTGGCAGCGGAACGGCGGACCTGTCGCCGGACCGATCGACAGGAACCAACGGGGGAAACACCATGCTGTCAACGAAGCGGCGCCTGACCGGCGTTGTCCTGGGCTCCCTGCTCGCCCTCGGCGGGACGGTGGCGGTCCCGGCCGCGGCGCACGCCGTGGCCGAGTCGCCCGCGCGGGTCACGTGCCGGCCCAACTATCCGATCCCGAACCAGTTCATCTACCAGCGGTGGAACCAACTGGGTGGCCAGAACGGCATGTTGGGCTGCCCGATCGGTGTGAACAAGCGCCTGGCGAACGGTGCCGAGCGGCAGCGCTTCGCGAACGGCGAGATCGCCTGGTCACCCGACCAGGGGCACCGGATGGTGGTCGCGGCCTGGGAGCGCAACGGCTACGCGTACTTCACGTGGGGCCCCACGGACCCGTACAGCTACAGCGTCTTCCTGGTCCGCTACACGAGTGCCGCGGACGCGGGCGGTACCCAGCGCGAACTCCGGGGTGGAAACGCGGGCGGGATGTGGGTGCAGAAGCGCACCAGCGGCGACTACTCGTTCATCGTCGAGGGCTGCGACCTCAGGGGCGGCGGCCACCGGTGCCTCCAGCACTGGACGGTGCCGGTGAGCACCCGCAACTGACGGCCGGGACGGGGGAAGTTGCGGGGCCGGTATGGGCGTGGGGGGCGCCCGTACCGGCCCCGTACTCGCGTGTGCCTACAGGTACTTCTTCAACTCCCGGCGCGCCAGCGACCGTTGGTGCACCTCGTCCGGGCCGTCGGCCAGCATCAGGGTGCGGGCGCTCGCGTACAGCTCGGCCAGCGGGAAGTCCTGGCTCACGCCGCCCGCGCCGTGCAGCTGGATCGCGCGGTCGAGGATGCCGACGACCGTGCGCGGCGTGGCGATCTTGATGGCCTGGATCTCCGCGTGGGCGCCCTTGTTGCCGACCGTGTCCATCATCCAGGCCGTCTTCAGGACCAGCAGCCGCAGTTGCTCGACGGCGACCCGCGCGTCCGCGATCCAGTTGTGGACGACGCCCTGTTGGGCCAGCGCCTTGCCGAACGCGACGCGGGAGACGGCGCGTTGGCACATCAGCTCGATCGCCCGCTCGGCCATGCCGATCAGCCGCATGCAGTGGTGGATACGGCCCGGGCCGAGCCGTGCCTGGGCGATGGCGAAGCCGCCGCCCTCCTCGCCGATCAGGTTCGTCGCCGGCACGCGCGCGTGGTCGAAGACGACCTCGGCGTGGCCGCCGTGGGAGTGGTCCTCGTACCCGAAGACCTGCATCGCGCGCTTGACCGTGACGCCCGGGGTGTCGCGCGGGACGAGGATCATGGACTGCTGGCAGCGGATGTCGGCGCCGTCCGGGTCCGTCTTGCCCATCACGATGAAGATCTTGCAGTCCGGGTTCATGGCCCCGGAGATGTACCACTTGCGGCCCGTGATGACGTAGTCGTCGCCGTCCCGCTCTATGAGTGTGGTGATGTTCGTGGCGTCCGACGAGGCCACCTCCGGCTCCGTCATCGCGAACGCCGAGCGGATCTCACCTGCCAGCAGCGGCTCCAGCCATTGTTTCTTCTGCTGCTCGTCGCCGAACTGGTAGAGGACTTCCATGTTGCCGGTGTCCGGCGCCGCGCAGTTCAGCGCGGTGGGCGCCAAGTGCGGGGAGCGGCCGGTGATTTCGGCGAGGGGCGCGTACTGGAGGTTGGTCAGACCGGCGCCGTACTCGGAGTCGGGGAGGAAGAGGTTCCACAGGCCCTGCCTGCGGGCCTCGGCCTTCAACTCCCCTACGACGGCTGGGGTGTCCCAGGGTGAGGCGAGCTGGGCGCGCTGCTCCTCGGCGACCGGCTCGGCCGGGTAGACGTACTCGTCCATGAAGGCCAGGAGCTTGGCGCGCAGTTCCTCGGTGTGTGCGTCGAACGCGAAGTCCATGGTGGATCAGCCCTCCTGAAGGGTGGTCAGGCCGTGCTCGATGAAGACGGGAACCAGCTCGCCGATGCGGTCGAAGCCGCGGCCGACCGTCTGGCCCAGGGTGTAGCGGTAGTGGATGCCCTCCAGGATCACGGCGAGCTTGAACCACGCGAACGCCGTGTACCAGGAGACCGCGGACACGTCGCGCCCCGAGCGGGTGGCGTAGCGCTCGATCAGCTCGGCCGGGGTCGGGTGGCCGGGGGCCGAAGCGGTCGTGGAAATGGGGGAGTTGGGGAGGGCCAGCGGGATGCTGTACATGACGAGGAGGCCCAGGTCGGTGAGCGGGTCGCCGAGGGTGGACATCTCCCAGTCGAGGATCGCCTTGATCTTGTCGTCCTTGCCGATCAGCACGTTGTCGAGGCGGTAGTCGCCGTGTACGACGGCCGGGGCGGGGGAGGTGGGGAGGCGGTGGCCGAGGGCCGCGTGCAACTCCTCCACGCCGGCCAGGTCTCGGTTCCGGGAGGCGTCCAACTGCTTGCCCCAGCGGCGGAGTTGGCGGTCCAGGAAACCCTCGGGGCGGCCGAAGTCCGCGAGGCCCACCTCGGCGGGGTCCACCGCGTGCAACTCGACCAGCGTGTCCACCAGTTCGAGCACCGCGCCCCGGGTGCGGTCGGGGCCGAGCGGGGTGAGGTCGTCCGCCGTGCGGTACGGGGTGCCCTCGACGAACTCCATGACGTAGAACGGTGCCCCGAGCACCTCGTCGTCCTCGCACAGGAGGATGGGTTTCGGTACCGGCACATTGGTCGGGTGCAGGGCGCTGATCACCCGGTGCTCGCGCTTCATGTCGTGCGCGGTGGCCAGTACGTGGCCGAGCGGGGGGCGCCGGACGACCCACTTGGTGGTGGAGTCGGTGACCGCGTAGGTGAGGTTCGACCGTCCGCCCTCGATCAGCCGGCCGGACAGGGCGCCGGTCACCAGGCCGGGCCGCTCGCGGTCGAGCAGACCGCGCAGCCGGTCGAGATCGAGTCCGGGCGGGTGGTCGGGGCTCATACATCACTCCTACGAAGGGAGGAACAGGTCTCCACCCATCATGCCGACCGGTCGGTATGTCGTCCAGTGGGGGAGCGAAACGTGATCGGGGCCACGATATGCCGACAGCTCCCCGCGCCGGGCGACGGGGAGCTGTGCGTCGGTGGTTCCAGGCCGTTGCCGGCTGTGGGTGTGGGCGTGGGCTCAGTGGTCGTCCCAGTGGCCCTCGTGCTGGGCGTGGCGGTGACCGTCGTGCACGTAGTCGACGTGGTCGCCATGCAGCACGCTCTCGTGGCCGCAGTCCTGGCCGTGCTGGTGCGTGTGCTCCTGGTGGGCGACGTGGCCGCCGGGCTCGCACTCGTCCCAGTGCTCGCCGTGCTCGCGGTGCAGGTGGCCGTCGTGCGCGTAGTCGACGTGGTCGCCGTGCGGCACCGTGGGGTGGCCGCAGTCCGGGCCGTGCGTGTGGGTGTGGGAGGAGTGCTCCAGGTGAAGGGTGGTCATGGTGCTCACCTTCGGAAGTGCGGGCTGTGACGACGGACAGGGTGCCATGTGTGCCGCACATATCGGGTGATCCCGGGCGCGTGGCGCCGGGGGGGGGTGTGGTGAGGGTTGGCGGTTGCGGTGGGTTCGCCCGCGGTTGGTGGGTGGGGTCGGGGTCGTGGCGGTACGGCGAGCCCGCCGCTGGTGGGGCCCCACGGTTTGTCTACATGGCTGAGCGGGTTGGTGCCGGGTACGCGGCGGGCTGCGCCGCACCGCCACGACCCACTCCCGTTTCGTCGGCGGCTGCCGGTTTGTGGGTCATCCCGGGCCAACCCGGGCCATTCTGGGCGGGGTTGGCGGGATGATGATCTGGAATGGCTGGGGCTGGGGTATCGGGTGGGGCGAGGGGGATTGCGCCGGGCGGGCGCCTCGCTGGCAGCCGGTGCCCGGTCGTGCCGGTCGTGGGGTGTGGCGTCGGGGGCGGCGTCTCGACGCGGAAGTCCTCGGGTGATGCGGCCCGGGCGGATCCCGGTCTGGTGCCTTCCGCGCGCGGGTGCGGCTC
This sequence comes from Streptomyces sp. NBC_00988, assembly GCF_045162645.1. Taxonomy (NCBI): domain Bacteria; kingdom Bacillati; phylum Actinomycetota; class Actinomycetes; order Kitasatosporales; family Streptomycetaceae; genus Streptomyces; species Streptomyces sp. NBC_00988. The sequence continues at coordinate 3,328,412 of NZ_CP108730.1, read as the reverse complement.
GCGTGGGCTCCGCCCTGGCGTCTCAGTGCGCGAACACTGCCTGTGTGGTTCTCACCTCGGCGGCTCCGGGCCCGAGTGCCGTCCGTGCGTGATTCCCGGCTCGGTGCGTCTGCGCGCGGGTGCCGTTGAAGTGCCGCCCGCCGAGGCGTCTCAGTGCGCGGGTGTCGGCCATGTTCAGCCCACCAGGGCGCCCCAGTGCGCGAGCCCCGCCCACCTGCCGCCCGCCCCGGTGCCCCAGCGCACAAGCACCTCCCGCGCGCCCCACCCCTCAATACACAAGCACCGCCGCGCACACCGCCACGGCCACCGTGCACAGCACCGCCGCGCTGGCATGGCGTGGGGACAGGGTCGGGGGGATGCCGCCGGAGGCGAGGGTGCGGATGCGGTGGTGGGCCACGGTGAGGAAGCCGAGCCACAGGGCGCAGCACAGGGCGCAGATGATGACGCCCTCGATCTGGACGCCGCCGTGCAGTGCCGCCTTCACCGCCAGGACGGCGGCTACCGTGCTCGACAGGGTCGTGCGGCGCCAGGCGAGTCGGGTGCGTTCGGGCTGGAGGCCCGGGTCGCGGTCCGGGGTCGGGGGGCGGGTCATCCGGCCCAGCCCGCTAGGACTACGACGACCATCGCCACGGCCACGATCGCCACCGCGACGCTCAGCAGTGCCGGGAAACGGGACACCGGCAGATCCTCGCCCCGGCGCATCGCCCGCTCGCAGCGCACCCAGTGGTTGACCGCGCGGAGGGAGCACAGTACGCCGGCCGCGAGTAGTGCGAGGGCTAGACCGACCCGCCAGGCCCAGCGCAGGTGCGGCAGGAACTGGTCCACCGCGAAACCCCCGCCGATCAGCGCCAGCGCGGTGCGCAGCCAGGCCAGGAAGGTGCGCTCGTTGGCGAGTGAGAAGCGGTAGTCGGGGGTGGCGCCCTCCTCGCTGATCTCCTGGGGCGCGAACCACAGTCGGACGTTCCGTGCAAAATCGATCACGGGCAGGACCCTATCCGGCCCTTTCTTCCCGGTGCGCCTTGAGTCGGGCGTAGGCCTCCACGCCGTCCGGCACCCATTCCCAGTCGTTCAGCCGCCGCTCGATCTCCGCCTCTTCCAGGAAGTCGTGCCACGCGACCTCCTCGACCTGGGGGCTGACCGGCAGCTCGCAGCGCACCTCGTACACCGCCGACCACCAGGTCTGCCCGGCGCCGTCGTCGTACAGGAACTTGAAGAGGAACGTGGGGCGGGGCAGGCCGGATACCCCTAGTTCCTCCTCGGCCTCGCGCAGTGCCGCTTCGTCGTAGGACTCGCCCGCGCCGACCACTCCGCCGACGAACATGTCGTAGAGAGAGGGGAAGACGAGTTTCGTGGGGGTGCGGCGGTGGACGAAGACGCGGCCGTGTGCGTCGCGGGTCTGGATGAAGACCGCGCGGTGGCGGAGGCCCTGTGTGTAGGCCTCGCCGCGGGGGGACTGGCCGACGACCCGGTCGTGCTCGTCGACTATGTCGAGGATTTCGTCAGCTGGGTTCATGCCCCCCATCCAAACAGGGGTGCGCCCGTGTGCCCCGAAGAGGGGCCAGGCTGTCAGTGCGGCTGGAGGGCCGGTGCCGGCTTCCGCTTTGTTGTGCCGCGTGGCATCGCGGGGTGCATGCCCAGGAGCAGGATGCCTACGACGATTCCGGCGAGGCCGACCGCCTCCCAGGCCAGCGCGCCCGTGTCGGCGCGCAAACGGTCGCCCAGGAAGCCCACGCCGCAGATGATCCCGGCGAGTGGTTGGGCCGCGGTGAGGGCCGGCAGGGACATGCGTAGGGGAGCCGTCTCGAAGGCGCTCTGGACGAGGACCAGGCCGGTCACGCCGAGCGCGAGCACGCCGTACGGCTGCCAGCCCGTGAGGAGTTCGGTGAGGCCGCCCTCGGTGAAGCGCTGGCCGCTGACCCGGGTGAGCGCGTCCTGGACGCCGTAGAGGAGGCCGGCCGCCAGGGCCAGGAGGACCGGGCCCGAGCTGAGGCGGGAGCGTTTGGCGTACGTCGTGAGGAGGAGGGCGAGGCCCACCATCGCGCCGATGATCAGCCAGTGGCGGAAGGGGTCGGTGACCGGCGTTCCGCTGCGTGGTTCGCCCGCGACGATGAACGTCGTGACGCCGCCCGCGAGGAGTGCGAGGCCCGCCCAGCCCTGGCGGCCCAAGGGCTGTCGGGTCTGCTTGCGGGAGAGTGCGAGTGCGAAGAGGAGGTTCGTCGCGAGGAGGGGTTCCACCAGGGAGACCTCCCCTTTGCTGAGCGCTATCGCGCCGAGCACCATGCCCGCGATCATCAGGCCGATGCCGCCGAGCCAGCGCGGTACCCGCATCAGGTCGAGGAGCAGTCTCGGGGAGAGGAAGTCGCTCAGGGGTGCCTGCTGGGCCACGTTCTGCTGGAGCACGAACCCGAAGCCGAGGCAACAGGCCGCACTCACCGCGAGCATCAGAACCAGTAGGGACACGCTGCGTACCTCGATCGTCAGGCCGGGCTACGGGATGCGTTTGGGCGACTCTAGCGCCCCAGGGCCCGGCTTGCCCCTGGGAGTACCCGGATGCGGGCGGTTGCTCCGGTCACGATGCTCTGACGACCGTGGGCACGATCGGAGGCTGCGGCGGGACCGTGCTGCCATCGTCCGCCGTCGCGCGCCCGAGCGCCATGGCCTACGCCACACCGGTGACCCGCGAACGGTTGGCAGCGTACCGTCCCGGGGAGCGGATCGAGCCACAAGTGGCCCACCCGCAACGGAAGTTGACAGGTGTAACGGCCGTACGGCACTTGACGTGAAGTATTGGTGGAGGGTTTGCTGTGCGTGATCGGTCGATGGCAGGCCGATGTCCCGCAGCGTCGCGTGAGGAACGTGAGGAATACCCGGGTGTCCCCACCCCCGCCACCCCTCGGACGCCGCCACAAGCGTGCCTCCCAGGCCTTCGACGCCGCGCTCGACGACTCCCAACTCGTCGCCGCGCGGGCCGCGTTGGCCCAGGGCCGCTGGCAGGCGGCGCGTGGCCTGCTCGCCCAGACGGGCGACGACTGGGACGCCCGCGCCCACCGCGTCACCGTGCTTGCCCTGGAGTCCTACACCGCCGCCTGGGCCCGCGACTGGCTGCTCGCCGAACCCGAGTCCGGTGACGCCTCCGTCCTGCTCGCCCTGGCCCTGGTCCAGCGCACGCTGGCGGGCAAGGAGAAGCCGGTCCGCGCCCGCGAGGCCTGCCGTACGGCCTCGGCCCGGCTGCCCGACGATCCGACACCGTGGCTCGGACTGCTCCTCCTGGAGCACACCCTCGGCACCGACGAGGGCGTGGTCCAGCTCTTCGACGAGGTCCGCCACCGGTACCCCGACCACCACCACGCCCACCATCTGATGGTGGCCCGGCTCGCGGAACGCCGCGCCGACGCGGGCGTAGACCCGCTGCACGAGGTCTACGACTTCGCCTACTGGGCCGCCGAACAGGCCCCCGCCGACTCCCCGCTCGCGATCCTGCCGGTCGTCGCGCACGCCGAGCGCTACCGCGTGCTGGCCGCCGCCGGCCTGGAACCCGCAGACCCGGCCGCCTCCGGACACTGGACCGGACGCCGGGCCAGGCAGGTCATGAAGGCCGCCTTCGACTGGTGGCTGGAGTGGGAGCACGAAGGTCACCCGCGCCGCCTGGTCGACCTCAACTTCCTTGCCCACGCGAAGTGTTGCGAGGGCAGGAGCGCCGAGGCCGCCGCCCTGTTCCACCGCATCGGGGAGCATCCGACCCCGGCCCCGTGGTCCTACCCGGACCGCGACCCGCTCACCGCCTTCCGTGCCGCACGCGACAGCGCGCTCGGGACGTCGTAACGCCCCCGTACCAACGATTCGGCAGCGATGAAACGCACCCGTAGCAACGCTGCCGTAGCGAAGTAACGCGACCGTAGCAACGCCCCCGTAGCGACACCGAAAGGACGTTCCCGCCATGACGACGGGCAGTTCCAGTACGAGCAGCGCCACCTCGGACGGCGGCGGAATCAGCACGTTCAGGGGGCAGGAGCGCGCCCTGCGCGCCGACCGCCTCGGCACCGGGGGCCTGCTGCTCTCCGTGCTCGCCGCGACCGCACCCCTCATGGTGGTCGCAGGTGTCATGCCCACCACATTCGCGGTGATGGGGATCGAGGGGCAGCCGCTGCTCTTCGTCCTCCTCGGTGTCGTCCTCGTCCTCTTCAGCGTCGGCTACGCCGAGATGAGCCGGCACGTCCACAACGCGGGCGCCTTCTACGCGTACATCTCCCGCGGCCTCGGCGGCACCGCCGGCGCGGCCGCGGCCCTGGTGGCGCTCGTCGCGTACAACGCCCTCCAGGTCGGCATCTACGGCATCTTCGGCTTCGAGGTCTCCGGGCTGTTCTCCACCTACGCCGACCTCCAAGTCGCCTGGTGGATACCGGCGTTGGTGGCTGTGCTCGCCGTCGGCGCGCTCGGCTGGCTGAAGATCGACGTCAACGCGCGCGTGCTCGGCGTCCTGCTGATCATCGAGGTCGCGCTGGTCGTCATCTTCGACATCGCGGCCGTCGCCGACCCGGCCAAGGAGGGCCTGTCCCTGCACGCCTTCAACCCGGACACCCTCAGCGGCGCCGGCGTCGGCACCGCCCTGTGCTTCTGCATCGCCGCGTTCCTCGGCTTCGAACAGGCCCCGGTGTACGCGGAGGAGACCAGCCGCCCGCACATCCTGGTGCCGCGCGTGATGTTCCTCGCCGTGGGCGGCGTCGCCGTGTTCTTCGCGCTCAGCTGCTGGGCGCTCACCGTCGCGACGGGACCCTCCCAGGTCGTCGGCGTCTCCCAGAAGCAGAGCGCCGGACTGCTCTTCTACCTCACCGAGTCCCGGCTCGGCGGCACCTTCACCGACGTGCTCCACGTCCTGTTCGTCACCGGCATGTTCGCGGCCATGCTCAGCTTCCACAACGTCGTCGCCCGCTACGCCTTCGCCATGGGCCGCGAGGGACTGCTGCCGTCCGCCTTCGGCCGTACGACGGGCTCCAGCGGCGCCCCCGGCACCGGCTCGCTGCTCCAGACCGCCGTGTCCGCCGTGATCGTGATCGCCTTCGCGATCGCCGACGACAAGCCCACCGGCGACCCCACCGCACCCGTCCTGCACCTGTTCACCTGGTTCGGCAACATCGGCGCCCTCGGCGTGATCCTGCTGATGGCCGCAGCCTCCCTCTCGGTGATCGTCTTCTTCGCCCGCCGCGGCGCGGCCAGCGCCCAGGCCTGGCGGCTGGTCACCTCCGCGCTGTCCGGCATCGCGCTCGTCGTCATCGCCGTCTACACGGTCAAGGACTTCGACGTCCTGGTCGGCGCGGGCCCCGACTCGTCCCTGAGCTGGCTCCTGCCCGGCATCATCGGCCTCGCCCTGCTCATCGGCCTGGCCCAGGGCCTGCTCCTGCGCTCCCGCAACCCCGAGGCACACGCCCGCATCGGGCTCGGCAACGAGGCGTTCCAGCTGGAGAAGGCGGCGGGGGAGACGCCGTAGAGACCTGCGGTCGCACCGGTCGTCGCACCTGTCGTTGAACTGTCGGTTCTGAGAAGCACGTAAGAAGTGGTTACGGAAGTCTGACGGGCACCCGCTATCCCTGGCCGCGCAGGGGTCGCGGGTGTTCGAATGACTACGTGAAATCTGAACAACCCGAGCCCGAGGGTGTGGAGAAGGCGGAGGGCCGGCCGCTCGGCCGCCGGGTCCTCCTGGGCACCCTCGGCCTGGGCGCCCTCGGAGTCGTCACCGCGCCCGCGCTGCAGAAGGGCATGGAGGGCTTCCTCGGTGCCGTCTCCGGCAAGGACCCCACCGGGCTGACCGGACTGCTCCCGAACGGCGGCGGCTTCCGCTACTACTCGGTCACCGCGTCCGTGCCGAACAAGAACGCCGAGAACTACCGGCTGACCGTCGACGGCCTGGTCGACAAGCCGACGTCCTACACCCTGGCCGACCTGCGGGCCATGCCACAGACCCGGATGGTCAAGGACGTCCAGTGCGTCACCGGCTGGCGGGTCCCCGGGACCCCCTTCGAGGGGGTGCGCCTGTCCCGGCTCCTGGACGCGGCGGGAGTGCGTGCCAAGGCCGGGGCGGTGCGCTTCACCTGCTTCGACGGCGCCTACACGGAGAGCCTCACCATCGAACAGGCCCGGCGCTCGGACATCCTGGTGGCGCTGCGCATGCAGGACAAGCCGCTCGGCCACGACCACGGCGGCCCGGTCCGCCTGTACGTGGCCCCCATGTACTTCTACAAGTCCGCCAAGTGGCTCTCCGGCATCACGGTCACCGAGCATGTGAAGCCCGGCTACTGGGAGGATCGGGGCTACGACGTCGACGCCTGGGTCGGCAAGTCGAACGGACGCGACGATGACCCTACGAGCTGAAGCCCACGCCCCGCAGACGGAGCCGTCGGCCCGCGTCCGCCGCTTCGGCCGCACCGAACGCTGGGTGCACCGGACCACGGCCCTGCTGATGGGCATCTGCGTGTTCACGGCGGCCTGCCTGTACATCCCGGCGTTCGCCGAACTGGTCGGCCGCCGTGACCTGGTCGTCCGCATCCACGAGTGCGCCGGACTCGCCCTCCCCGTGCCCGTCCTGATCGGCCTGGTCTCCCGCGGCTTCCGCGTCAACCTCGGTTTCCTCAACCGCTTCGGCCCGCACGACCGCGTCTGGCTGCGCGGCGCCCTGATGCGCGACAAACGCCGATCGGCGCGCCCGGCGGGCAAGTTCAACGCCGGCCAGAAGATCTACGCCAACTGGATCGCCGGCGCGACCCTGGTGATGCTCGGCACGGGCCTGCTGATGTGGTTCACCCACCTCACCCCGATCCAGTGGCGCACCAGCGCGACCTTCGTCCACGACTGGCTCGCCCTGACGATGGGCATCGTCCTCGGCGGCCACATCGGCATGGCGCTGGGCGACCCGGAGGCCAGGGCGGGCCTGCGCACGGGCTCGGTGAGCAGGGACTGGGCCAAACGCGAACACCCGCTGTGGAAGCCGTAGTTGAGGCCTTGGCTGTAGTGAGTGGCTGAGGCCTTGGGCGTCGTGCCGGTCGCCCTGCTCAGCCTCCGAAGTCCAGCAGCACCTTGCACGACCGGCTCCGGTCGGCCGCCAGCGCGAACGCCGACTCCGCCTCCCGCACCGGTACCACCGCACTGACCAGAGCGTCGAACGCGGGCTCCACGGCGAGGAGTTGAAGCGCGTCGTTGAACTCCGTGTCGAAGCGGAACGCCCCGCGCAGTTCGATCTCCCGGCTGACGACCAGGTTCCCCGCGAAGGGACTCTGCCCCGGCGGCAGCATCCCGAGCTGCACGACGACCCCGCCCCGCCGCACGAGCCGCAGACAGGTGTCGAGCCCGGCCGCCACTCCGGACGCCTCGATGGCGACGTCCACTTCGGACGGCCACCCGGGGTCGTCCAGGTCATCGGCCCGTACGACGGTGTCGGCGCCGGCCGCGGTGGCGTACCGAAGTGCCGCCGGGAGCAGGTCCGTTACCGTCACCTGGGCCGCGCCGGCCGCCTTCGCCGCCGCGACGACCAGGCAGCCGATCGGGCCCGCGCCGGTGACCAGCACATGGCGTCCGGTCACGTCCCCGGTGCGCCGTACGGCGTGCAGGGCGACGGAGAGCGGTTCGGCGAGGGCGGCCCGGCGCAGCTCCAGGCCCGCCGGAACCGGCCTCAACTGCTCGGCTGGGACGGTGACTTGGGCCGCGAAACCGCCCTGCACGTGCGGGAAACGGGCCGCGCTGCCCAGATACGCGGTGTCCCGGCACACGTTCCGGCGACCGTCCACGCACTCGGGGCACACCCCGCACGGCGTGGCCGGGTGCACGGCAACCGCCGTACCGGGGACGGGACCTGTGGCCCCGGGGCCGTAGGAGACGACCGTGCCGACCACCTCGTGGCCGAGCAGCATCGGTTCCTTGAGGTGGAAGTCGCCGACGCCGCCGTGGCGCCAGTAGTGGAGGTCGGAGCCGCAGACGCCGCCGTAGCGGACGGCGACCAGGGCCTGGCCGGGGCCGGGCTCCGGGACCGTCAACTCCTCGACCCTCAGGTCGTCCTGACCATGAATCACACAACCCAGCATGTCTGGACTCCCGTTCTCTACAGCACGCTCGTCATGCCGCCGTCGACGTAAAGGATCTGTCCGCTCACGAAGTCCGCCGCGGGCGACGCCAGGAACAGCACCCCGCCCACCAGGTCCTCCGTACGGCCCCAGCGGCCGGCCGGGGTCCGCTTGCGCACCCAGGCGCTGAACTCCTCGTCCTGGACGAGGGGTTGGGTCAGCTCGGTCTCGATGTAACCGGGGCCGAGACCGTTGACCTGCACGCCGCTCGGGCCCCAGTCCGCGCACATGCCCTTGGTGAGCATCTTCAACGCGCCCTTGGTGGCCGCGTACGGCGCGATGCCGGGGCGGACCACCTCGCTCTGCAGCGAGCAGATGTTGATGATCTTTCCGTGGCCCCGTTCCGTCATCCGGCGGGCCGCCTCGCGGCCGACCAGGAACGCGCTGGTGAGGTTGGTGTCGATGATGCGGTGCCAGTCGGAGTCGGTGAACTCCAGGAGCGGGGCGCGCAGTTGCATGCCCGCGTTGTTGACCAGGATGTCGAGCGGGCCGACCCGCTCCTCAACGTCCGCTATCCCGGCCGCGACTGACGGACCGTCGGTCACGTCGAAGGCGGCCGTGTGGACGTCACCGGACAGTCCGGCGGCGGCCTTGGTGAGGCGTTCGCCGTCCCGTCCGTTCAGGACGACCGTGCAGCCGGCCTCCAACAGGCCCTGGGCGAGGGCGAGTCCGATGCCCCGGCTGGAACCGGTGACCAGGGCCGTACGGCCACTGATGTCGAAAAGAGGATGACTCATTCCCGTACCCCTAGATGATCAGCGAGAGGAGGAGGACCAGTCCGCCCGCGACGACCGAGATGATCGTCTCCATGACGGACCAGGTCTTGAGGGTCTGGCCGACACTCAGACCGAAGTACTCCTTCACCAGCCAGAACCCGGCGTCGTTGACATGGCTGAAGAAGAGCGAGCCCGCGCCGATCGCCAGCACCAGCAGGGCGGTGTGGGCGCTCGACATGTCGGCGGCCAGCGGGGCGACCAGACCGGCCGCCGAGATCGTGGCCACCGTCGCCGAACCGGTCGCCAGCCGGATCGCCACCGCGATCAGCCAGGCCAGCAGCAGCGCCGGGATCGACCAGTCCTTGGAGATGTCCAGGATCATCTGGCCGACACCGGAGTCGATCAGCGTCTGCTTGAAACCGCCGCCCGCGCCGACGATGAGCAGGATGCCCGCGATCGGCATCAGGCCCTTCTCGACGGTCGTGGACAGCCGCTCCTTGGTGAAGCCCGCCGGGCGGCCCAGCGTGAACATGCCGACGATGACGGCCGCGAGGAGCGCGATCAGCGGGGAGCCGATGACGTCGAAGATGCGCTGCACGGTGTGCTCGGGGTCGTCGACGATGATGTCGACCAGTGCCTTGGAGAGCATCAGCACGACCGGCAGCAGGATCGTGGAGAGAGTCGCGCCGAAGCTCGGACGGTTCTCCAGGTCCTCGGACGGGCGGGCGGGGGTCATCCGCTCAGGGGCCTGGACGTCCACCCAGCGCACCGCGACCTTCGAGAACAGCGGGCCCGCGATGATCACGGTCGGGATCGCGACCAGCACGCCCAGCGCGAGGGTCAGACCGAGGTTGGCCTTGACGGCGTCGACGGCGACCAGCGGCCCGGGGTGCGGCGGAATGAGGCCGTGCATGACCGACAGGCCCGCGAGCGCCGGGATGCCGATCCGCATGAGCGAGTAGTTGCCGCGCTTGGCGACCATCAGCACGACCGGGATCAGCAGCACGATGCCGACCTCGAAGAACAGCGGCAGCCCGATCACCGAGGCGATCAGGACCATCGCCCACGGCATCGACCGGGGGCTCGCCTTCGCGAGGATCGTGTCGACGATCTGGTCCGCGCCGCCCGAGTCGGCGAGCAGCTTGCCGAGGATCGCGCCCAGCGCGATCAGCACACCCACACCGGCGACGGTCGAACCGAGCCCGGTGGTGAAGCTGGTGATGGCCTTGTCCAGCGGTGCCCCGGCGAACGCGCCGAGCGCGAGCGAGCCGATGGTCAGCGCCAGGAAGGCGTGCATCTTGAACTTGGTGATGAGCAGGACGATGACGGCGATGCCCGCCAGTACGGCGATGCCCAGCTGAGCGTGGCCGGCCGAGGTGATGGGCTCGACGGGGTCCGCTGCCAGCATCTCGACGCTGAGTCTGGTCACGGTGACTTCCTTGCGGATACGGGGAGTTGGGGGTGACAGGCGGTACTTAGGAGGTACTAGGCGGTACTTGAGGTACTAGGAGGTCGACTCGGGGACTTGCGCGAGCGCGGCCGTCGCCCGCTCGGCGATCTGCTCCGGGCTGCCGGTGACGTCCACGGCGACACCCGCCTCGTCCGCCTCCAGCGGCTGGAGCGTGGCGAACTGCGAGTCGAGCAGCGCGGTCGGCATGAAGTGCCCGTGCCGGTGCGCCATCCGGTCCTCGATGAGCGCGCGGTCACCGGTGAGGTGCACGAAGACGACGCCGGGAGCGGCGGCCCGCAGCCGGTCGCGGTACGACCGCTTCAGCGCCGAGCTGCTGACGACCCCGCCGAGCCCCGCGCGCCCGTGCGCCCAGGAACCGATGGCGTCCAGCCAGGGCCACCGGTCCTCGTCCGTCAGCGGGTGCCCGGCCGACATCTTGGCGATGTTGGCCTGCGGGTGGAAGTCGTCGCCCTCGGCGTACGGAACGCCGAGCCGGGCCGCGAGCAGGGGACCGATGGTGGTCTTCCCGGTGCCCGCTACGCCCATGACCACAACGACATGGGGGGTACGCATCGCTGCCTCACTGTCTCCGTCGACACCTGATGTCGATCCCACTGAAACCGATTAGGTACGACGAATTCAAGAGTCTGTGACATATAAGTCTGACTTTTTGGTTCCGTGATGCGACCCGTACGCTGAGTGCATGACCACTCCGGGCCGCGGGTTGCACGGCCGCGTACTCGACTCCCTCGGCCCCGCCATCACCGCGGGCGAGTACCCGCCGGGCAGTGTCCTGCGCACGGACGAGCTCGCCAAGGACTTCGAGGTCTCCCGCTCCGTGATGCGCGAGGCGGTCCGCGTCCTCGAATCCATGCACCTGGTCGAGTCCCGCCGCCGGGTGGGCGTCACGGTCCGCCCCAAGGCCGAGTGGAACGTCTACGACCCGCAGGTCATCCGCTGGCGCCTGGCCGGCGCCGACCGCCCGCAGCAACTGCGCTCGCTCACGGTGCTGCGCTCAGCGGTAGAGCCGATCGCGGCCGGCCTGGCTGCCAAATTCGCTACGGCGGAGCAGTGCGCGGAACTCACCGAGTGCGCGATCGGTATGGTCGCCAACTCGCGCGGCCACAAACTGGAGGCCTACCTCGTCCACGACGTGGCCTTCCACCGGGTGATCCTCACCGCCTCGGGCAACGAGATGTTCGCCCGCCTGGGCGACGTGGTCACCGAGGTCCTGGCGGGCCGCACCCACCACGAGGTCATGTTCGAGGACCCCGACCCGGCCGCCGTCACCCTCCACGTCCAGGTCGCGGAAGCGGTCCGCGAGGGCGACGCGCTCCGCGCGGAAACCCTGACCCGCGAGATCACGGTGGGCGCGCTTCAGGAACTGGACATCCTGGCCCCGTAGTTGACCTGGTCGCCCTAGTCCAGGAACTCCCCGTCGAGGTACACCCAGGCCCCGTCGACCCGCTCGAACCGGCTCCGCTCATGGATCGCGCCGCCCTTGTACGACGCCCGGAACGTCACGGTCCCCGCGGAGTGGAACGCCGATCCGCCACCCGTCTCCAGGATCTCCAGCCCGGTCCACCGCATTCCTGGGTCGAGACCGAGGGGCTCGGCGGGCCGTGTCCGGGGGTGCCAGGTGCGCAGCAGGTAGGGCGCGTCCAGCCGTACGAAGGCGGTGTAGCGGGAGCGCATCAGTGCCTCGGCGGTGGGGGCGGTTGTGGGGCCTGAGTGGTAGCGGCCGCAGCACTCTTCGTAGGGCTGGGGGAGGCCGCAGGGGCAGTTGGTGCGTGGGGTCATGGGCACATTGTGCCGGGGCTACGTTCGCGGGCGTTCGGGGGTGACGCGGAGCGGCAGCCGGACGTAGGCGTCCTCGGGCAGCCTCACCTCCTTGTCGCGGGTGAGCGTCGCGCAGGCCAGGAGCGGCAGCGGCTCGCCGCCGGCGGGGTCGGTGTCCTCGTACGCGGGTGCGGCACCGATGAACTCCACGAGGAGGGCGCCGGTGACCCGGGTCCCGATCTGCCGCACGAAGTTCGCCGGGAGCGTCCACTCGACTCCCTGGTGCAGGATCCCGCCGGGGCTGCGGTGCACTCGCTTGACGAACCACTCCTCGTCCCGCATCTGCGGTGCGCTGCGCGCCCTCAGGTGGGCCGCGGCGGACATCATCGCGTTGATCTCGGGAAAGCCGACCAGGTCCGCCGTGAGCTTGCCGGCGGCCTCCAGGGCGGGCCCGGCCGCCCGCAGGTCCCTGGCCAGGGTGTTCCGCCATGCCCGCTCGTCCTCCACCGGCGGCAGGTGGTACACGACGGCCTGGACGTCCTTCACCCGCCAGCCGCTCATGGCCGGGAACAGCAGCGTGACCTTCACGGACGGCGCTTCGTCCCCCGTGTACCCGAGCGACCACACGTAGAGATACCCGGTGAAAGGGCGTGCGGTGTCCGGTCCCGTGGCGAACATCTGCTCCAGCGGGACGGATTGCGGCTCGGTCTCCCCGTAGACCTCCAGCCACTCACCCGTCTCCGCGAACCCCCGGCCCCATGCGGCTGCCATGACCTCACCCCCGTGAAGTCACTTGATACTCCGTCAGTTCCCCACTCGCAACGGAGCCGACAACTCAGACCGCGATCCCCGTCTCCGCCGAAGGCATCGGCGGCAACGCCCCCCGGTACACCCACGCGTCGAAAAGCTGGTCCAACGGCTCGGACGTGAACCGGGACGCATGGGACGTGAACGTCGCGGTGGTCACCGTCCCGTTCCGGTGCTGGTTCGCCCACCCCCGCAGCATCCGGAAGAACGCGATGTCACCCAGCGCGCAGCGCACCGCGTGCACGGTGACCCCGCCGCGTTCGTAGAGCCGGTCGTCGAACATGGACTTGCGGCCGGGGTCGGCAAGCCGCAGATCCTGCGGCAGGGTGGACAGCAACCGGTGCGCGGCGGCGGCGTGTTGATGGGCCGTACGGCCGCCCGAGCGCTCGGACCACAGCCACTCCGCGTACTTGGCGAAGCCCTCGTTCAGCCAGATGTGGCGCCAGTCGGCGATGGAGACGCTGTTGCCGAACCACTGGTGGGCCAGCTCGTGCGCGACGAGCCGTTCCGAACCCCGGGCCCCGTCAACGTGGTTGGCGCCGAACAGCGACAACCCCTGTGCCTCGACGGGGACATCGAGTTCCTCTTCCGTCACCACGACCGCGTACTCGTCGAACGGGTAGGGCCCGAACAGCTCCTGGAACAGCTCCATCATCGCGGGCTGCCGCGCGAAGTCCCTTGAGAACTCCGGGAGTAGGTCGGAGGGGATGTGTCCATGCTGCGGGACCCCACCCAGACCCGGGTCTCCCAGCAACACCGTCTGGTACTTCCCGATCGACAACCCGACCAGATAACTCGACGTCGGCGCCGACTGCTCGTACACCCAAGTCGTGGTCGAAGCCTTGGTAGTTCGGGTCAGGAGCCGGCCGCCCGCCACCACCGCGTACGCCGACGGCGTGGTGATCGAGATCTGGTACGAGGCCTTGTCGGCGGGCCGGTCGTTGCACGGGTACCAGGACGGCGCCCCGATCGGCTGGCTCGCCACCAGCGCGCCGTCGGTCAGCTCCTCCCAGCCCAGGCCGCCCCAGGGGCTGGCGACCGGCTTGGGGTTGCCCGACCAGTGGACCTCCACGGTGAACGCGGCACCGGCCCGCAGCGGCTTCGCGGGCCGGACGCGCAACCGGCCGCCGCGGTGCGTGTAGTGCGGCTGGCGGCCGTCCACCCGGATCCGGCTGATCTTGAAGTCGCCCAGGTTCAGCTGGAATTCGGGCAGCGGCGCACGGCCCGCTATGGCGTTGATGCGCGCCGTGCCGGAGAGACGGTTGGGGCCGGGACGGTAGTCCAGCGCGAGCTCATAGCGGTGCACCCGGTAGCGGGCATCGCCGTTTGCCGGGAAATACGGGTCCGGACCCGCCGCCTGCTGAACGGTCACTGCTGCGTCTGCTCCCTGCGCTGTGCTCGTATCTCGTACCCGTGCACCGCCCTCCGAAGCCGACGCCGCGTGACCTGTGTTCAGGATCGCCATGACTCGATCGGATTGCCCAGCCAGCGGGTGTCGTCCGGGACGGACTCCGCCGCCATCACGAGCGACGCGGGACCCAGAGTGGTACGGGCCCCGACCACGCTGCCGGGCAGGACGATTCCGCCAGGACCCAGCGTCGCGCCCTCACGGAGGACCACAGTATCCGTCCGCAAGATCCGGTCGTGGAAGAGGTGGGTCTGGAGCACACAACCACGGTTCACTGTGGACGCGTCCTCCAGGGTCACCAGATCGGTCTCCGGCAGCCAGTAACTCTCCACCCAGACACCCTTGCCGATGTGCGCCCCGAGCCCGCGCAGCCAGGCCGTCAGCACCGGAGTACCCGGCACCGAACCGGCCAGCCACGGCACGGCCACGACCTCGACGAAGGTGTCCGCCAGCTCGTTGCGCCACACGTAACCGCTCCACAGCGGGTGCTCGGCACCGCGATGCCGACCCACGAGGGTCCACTTGGCCACGATCGAGATCAGCCCGGCCAGCGCACCGACGGCCAGCAGCACGAGCCCCGACAGCAGCGGCGCCCACACCCCCAGCGCGCACAGCGCGGCCACCGTCAGCACGGCAAGACCGGCCGAGCAGAACACCGGCACGATCCGGCACAGCTCCACGAGACCGCGCGCCCACAGCAGCTTGGCCGGCGGGTCGTACGTCCGGCTCTGGTCGCCACCGCTCGTGCTGCGCGGCAGCTTCACCGGCGGCAGCCCCAGGTACGACGTGCCCTTCTTCGCCTTCTTCGGCGTCGCCGACAACACCCCGACGAGCCCGCCGTCCGGCACGCTCCGCCCGGGCGCGGTCATCCCGGAGTTCCCCAGGAACGCCCGCCGCCCGATCTCGGCCCGCCCGATGTGCACCCAGCCACCGCCGAGTTCGTACGGCGCGGTCAACGTGTCGTCGGCCAGGAACGCACCCTCGCCGACGGTCGTCAGGCTCGGCAGCGCGAGCACGGTCGACACCTCGGCGCCCCGCCCGATCTTCATCCCGAGCAGCCGCAGCCACACCGGCGTGGCCAGCCCGGCGTACAGCGGGAACAGGGTCTCGCGGGAGAGGTCCATCAACTGCGTGACCGTCCACGCCTGCCAGCCGATCCGGCTGTGCGTCGGGTGCGTACCCTCACGCAGCCCCAGGCTGAGCAGCCGTACACCGATCAGGATCAGCAGCGCGTACGTCAGGCCGAAGGCCAGCGTCGCCGGGACCAGCGCGACCGCCGCACCCCGCAGGGCCTCGCCGAGACCGTCGCCGGGCGCGATGAACGCGCTCGCCACCAGTAGCGCTACGGCGCCGGAGACCACCGGCAGCATGGTGAGCGCGAAGCCCGTCATGCCGTACATCACACGCCAGTACGTGCCCCGCTGCGGGCGCTCCTTGGGCCAGTTGCGCTTGGCCTTGCCGAGCTTGACCGCGGGCGCGCCCGCCCAGCGCTGGCCGGTCGGGACCGTGCCGGTGACGGCCGAACCCGGCGCCACCTCGGCCCGCTTGCCCACCCGGGCGCCGGGGAACAGCATGCTGCGCGTGCCGACGACGGCGTGCGCGCCGACCTTGACCGGGCCGATCTCCAGGCGGTCGCCGTCCAGCCAGTAGCCGGACAGGTCCACCTCGGACTCGACCGCGGCACCGCGGCCCATCTTGAGCATGCCGGTGACCGGCGGGAGGGAGTGCAGATCGACGTCCGGGCCGATCTTGGCGCCGAGGGCACGTGCGTACCGCTCCAGCCAGGAGCCGGTCAGTGAGGTCGCCCCGCTGAACTCGGCCAGCCGCTCCGCCGCCCACAGCCGCAGATGGACGCTGCCACCGCGGTCGTAGCGACCCGGCTTCACGCCACGCAGCAGCAGCCGCGCACCGCCCGCGGCGAGCGCGAGCCGCCCGGGAGGGCTGAACAGCAGCAGCGCGCCGGCGCCGACCAGCCACCAGGACGCGGTCGGCAGCCACGCGTAGCCGGACAGGACATTGCCGAGCGCGGCCAGTGCCACCGTCCAGCGGAGGCCGACCAGGGTGAACAGGGGGACCAGCGCGAGGAGTTGGACCACCTTGGCGCGGGTCGGCACCGGGGCGATTACGCGCGCGGTGCCGTCGCCCTGCGCCGAGTCTTCGAGGTGGCGGGCCAACTTGCGCAGCGTCGGCTGCTGGTAGATGTCGAGGACGGCAGCGCTCGGGTAACGGGTGCGCAGCCGCGTCGTCAACTGCGCGGCGGCCAGGCTGCTTCCGCCGATCGCGAAGAAGTCGTCGGCCGCGCTGCCCACGGGGATGCCGAGCACCTCGGTCCACTGCTCGGCGAGCCAGGCCTCCGTGCCGTAGAGCTGCTCCTTGGCGCCGGCGGTCTCCAGGCCTTCGAGCGGCCAGGGCAGCGCGTTGCGGTCGACCTTGCCGGAGGTGCGGGTCGGGAGGTCCTCGACCGGCGCGATCAACGGCACGAGGGCGGCGGGCAGTTCGGCCCGCAGCTTCTCGACGGCGGCGGCCTGGTCCCAGCCCTCCTGGGTGACGACATAGCCGACGAGGAGCTGGTTGCCGCTGCGCGCGGTGCGTACGGCGGCGGCTGCGCCGGCCACTCCGGGGAGTGCCTGGAGGGCCGCGTCGACCTCGCCGAGTTCGATCCGGCGCCCGCCGAGCTTGATCTGCTCGTCGGCCCGGCCCAGGAAGATCAGGCCCTCGGGCTCGGCCTTGACCAAGTCACCACTGCGGTACGCCCGTTCCCAGCCGAGCGATTCGAGGGGCGCGTACTTCTCGGCGTCCTTCTCGGGGTCGAGATAGCGGGCGAGACCGACCCCGCCGATCACCAACTGCCCACTGCCGCCCATCGGTACGGGCACCCCGGCCTCGTCGACGACGGCCAACTCCCAGCCGTTCAGGGGGAGTCCGATACGGATCGGCTCGTCGCCGGTCATCAGGGAGGCGCAGGCGACGACGGTCGCCTCGGTCGGTCCGTACGTGTTCCAGACCTCGCGGCCCTCGGTGACCAGCCGCTGCACCAGCTCGGGCGGGCAGGCCTCACCGCCGAAGATCAGCAGGCGTACGTCGTTCAGCGCTTCGGGCTCCCAGAGGGAGGCAAGGGTCGGCACGGTCGAGACGACGCTGATGTCCTGCTCGACCAGCCAGGGGCCGAGGTCGGCGCCGCTGCGCACCTGCGAGCGCGGCACCGGCACCAGACAGGCGCCGTAGCGCCAGGCCAGCCACATCTCCTCGCAGGACGCGTCGAAGGCGACGGACAGCCCCGCCATGACCCTGTCACCCGGACCGATGGGGTCCTCGGTGAGGAACAGCGCGGCCTCGGCGTCCACGAAGGCCGCCGCGCTGCGGTGCGTGACGGCGACGCCCTTGGGCTTGCCGGTGGAGCCGGAGGTGAAGATGATCCACGCGTCCTGCTCGACACCGGGCCGGGCGGCCGGAACGTCACTGTGCCCGAGGACGGTCAGGGCGTGCTCGGCGCCGATGACGGCGCGGACGTCGGCCTCGCCGAAGACCAGCTCGGCGCGCTCGTCGGGGTCCTCGGCGTCGACGGGGACGTAGGCGGCACCGGCGGCGAGTACGGCGAGGATCGCGATGTAGAGGTCGTTGGTCCCGGACGGGACGCGCACGCCGACCCGGTCACCGAGGCCGACACCGGCCGCGGCCAGGGTGCGGCGCAGGGTCTCCACCTCGACGGCCAGCGCACGGTAGGTGAGGCGGACGGTGCCGTCGTCCAGGGCGAGCTCGTCGGGATACGACCGCACCGACGCGTCGAGAATGTCGACAAGGGTGCGGGCCGAGGCTGCCGGAGCCGCGGAAAAACGTGCCGTATCGCCGAACTGTGTGCGGATCTCTTCGTCAAGCCCGAGAGCACTGCTCTCGTGTATGGCTGCCATCGGTCCTCGCGTCTCGAACCCGGAAACATCCGGGGTGCTGGCGGGCCCGCAGGTATGCCTGGGGTTGTCCAGCTCCAGCTCCGTTCCGTAACAAGCCGGAAATTTTAGTACGACGCTAGGCTCCGGGCCTGCCGACGGCCACTCGGGGCGGCCGAACGGAGGCGCTCCGTGAGCGTGCGACAACGCTCTGACCTGGTGATCTTCAGGCCGAAGGAGACATCCCCCACAAATGCGGCGAGGGCCGCGACCCAGAGGTCGCGGCCCTCGCCTGCGATGTGTCCGAGGGGGGACTTGAACCCCCACGCCCGATAAAGGGCACTAGCACCTCAAGCTAGCGCGTCTGCCATTCCGCCACCCGGACAAGGTGTTTGTCGCGCGTGGTTTCCCCGCGGCGACGAAGGAAACATTACCAGGCTTCCAGGGGTGGCCGATCACCCCCTGTTCCCGCTCGCGTCCCGCGTGAACGGCGTGTGACGGGCCGGGACCGCCCTTGGGGTGCGGCGGGATGGGGAGAGAGGATGGGGGAGGACCACCAGCAGTGACAGTGGGAGGAAGCAGCGTGAGCGACACGGACACGGCCAGGGGCGTCACCGGCGAGGACGAGGTCGTGGACCTCTGCCGCGAGCTGATCCGGATCGACACCAGCAACTACGGCGACCACTCGGGCCCCGGGGAGCGCAAGGCGGCCGAGTACGTCGCCGAGCAGCTCGCCGAGGTGGGCCTCGAACCCAAGATCTTCGAGTCGCACCCGGGACGCGCGTCCACGGTGGCCCGGATCGAGGGCACGGACCCCTCCCGGCCCGCGCTCCTCATCCACGGCCACCTGGACGTCGTACCGGCGAACGCGGCGGACTGGACCCACCACCCCTTCTCCGGCGAGGTCGCGGACGGGTGCGTGTGGGGGCGCGGCGCCGTCGACATGAAGGACATGGACGCGATGACCCTGGCGGTCGTCCGCGACCGGCTGCGCAGCGGGCGCAGGCCCCCGCGCGACATCGTGCTCGCGTTCCTCGCCGACGAGGAGGCGGGCGGCACGTACGGTGCGCGGCACCTCGTCGACAACCACCGCGAGCTGTTCGAGGGCGTCACCGAGGGCATCAGCGAGGTCGGCGGGTTCTCGTTCACGGTGAGCGAGGAGCGGCGGCTCTATCTGATCCAGACGGCCGAGAAGGGCATGCACTGGATGAAGCTGACCGTGGCCGGCACCGCCGGGCACGGGTCGATGATCCACCGCGACAACGCGATCACCGAGCTGTCGGAGGCGGTCGCCCGGATCGGCCGGCACAAGTTCCCGGTGCGGGTCACCAAGACGACGCGCGCCTTCCTCGACGAACTCGGCGACGCGCTCGGCACCCCGCTCGACCCCGAGGACATGGAGGCCACGCTCAAGCGGCTCGGCGGCATCGCCAAGCTCATCGGCGCGACGCTGAGCAACACCGCCAACCCGACGCAGCTGAACGCCGGTTACAAGGTCAACGTCATCCCCGGCGAGGCCACCGCGAACGTCGACGGGCGGTTCCTGCCCGGGTACAAGGAGGAGTTCTTCGCCGACCTCGACCGGATTCTCGGGCCGAACGTGAAGCGTGAGGGCGTCCACTCCGACAAGGCCCTGGAGACCACCTTCGACGGGCCACTGGTCGAGGCCATGCAGTCCTCGCTGCTCGCCGAGGACCCGACCGCGAAGGCGATCCCGTACATGCTCTCCGGCGGTACGGACGCCAAGTCCTTCGACGACCTGGGCATCCGGGGCTTCGGCTTCGCGCCGCTCAAGCTGCCGCCGGAGCTGGACTTCGCGGGCATGTTCCACGGGGTCGACGAGCGGGTGCCGGTGGAGGGGCTGAAGTTCGGGGTGCGGGTGCTGGACCGGTTCATCGACGCGTCCTGAAGTCGGGTCCTGAGGTCAGGTCCTGAAACCGTGTCCTGAAACACCGGTCGACGTCGGTTGACGCCGGAATTCGACCGCGCGTACGGAAGCCACTGGGACGGGTGAATGTGCTCATAAGCTCGTAGCTCCATTACTCCCTCCTCGTTACAGGTGATGCGATCGGCAACACGAGATCGCTTTTGCCAACAAGGAGGAATAATGATCAAGAAGGTCGTCGCCGCTGCGGCTGCCACCGGTGGCCTGGTTCTCGCGGGTGCGGGTCTGGCCGTCGCCGACTCGGGCGCTCAGGGTGCCGCTGTGCACTCCCCGGGTGTCGTTTCCGGCAACGTCATCCAGGTTCCCGTGCACGTCCCGGTGAACGTGTGCGGCAACACGATCTCGGTGATCGGTCTGCTGAACCCCGCCTTCGGCAACACCTGCGTCAACAAGTGACGTCGTCCCTCTGAGGGGTGACCACATCCTCGGCCCCGGAGCGCGCGCCATGCGCTCCGGGGCCGACGGTCATTGTGCGAGAAATCGCGCGAGGAATTCAGTCAGGATTGAAGGCAGGGGGGAATTCAGCAATGCGACAGGTCACTCGAAAGAGCTTGATGACCGTGGCGGCCGCGACCGGGGTGATCGCCGCCGCGGGCGGTGTCGCCCACGCCGACTCGGGCGCCGCGGGCTCCAGTTCGGAATCGGCCGGCGTACTGTCCGGCAACACCGTGCAGGCACCGGTGCATGTGCCGGTCAACGTCTGCGGCAACACCGTGAACGTGGTGGGGATCCTCAACCCGGCGGTCGGCAACAAGTGCGCCAATCCGGGTGGGGGCGGCGGAAGCGGTCACGGCAGCGGCGGCGGACACGGTTCGCCGGGAGGCCACGGCTCGACCGGCGGGTACGGGGACTCCGGTGGTTACGGCGGGTCGGGCGGACACGGCGGTTCCGGCGGCCAGGGGGCGCACGGCGGCTCAGGGGGCTCGCACGCCGGCGGACACGCCTCGAACTCGCCCGGTGTCGGCTCCGGCAACCACGTCCAGGTACCCGTCGACGTACCGGTGAACGTCTGCGGCAACAGCATCGACGTCATCGGCATCGGCAACGCCGTCACCGGCAACGACTGTGCCAACGGGGGGAGTTGGAACGGCGGCGGCCATGACCACGGGACGCCTCCGGGGGGTGGCGGGCACCACGGGGGTGGACATCACGGTGGCGGACATGACCACGGGACCCCTCCGGGCGGCGGCGGTCATCACGGCGGCGGTCACCACGGGACGCCTCCGGGCGAGGGCCATCACGGTCACCACCCGGGCGGTGGTCATCACCACGGCACGCCTCCCGGTCACGGCGGCCACCACGGCACGCCCCCGGGCGGCGGTCACGGGACCACCCCGCCCGGAACGCCGGGTCACCCCGGGACCCCGAGCCACCCGGGCACGCCCACCCACCCCACCTCACCGGGCACCTCGCCGATCAAGGGCGTTCACGCACCGACCGGTTCCGCGCACGTGACCCAGCCCGGCGCGCAGTCCGCGGTCCAGACCCCGGGCGGCGCCCAGCTCGCGCACACCGGCAGCGAACTGCCGCTCGGCCTCGCCCTGCCGGTCGGCGCGGGCGCGCTGCTCGCGGGCGCGGTGCTGTACCGCAAGGCGCGGGCCTCGGTGTGACTCCCGGGCACATGTGACTCGGAACATGTGATCTGCGCAACGGAGGGGCCCCGCACCGTCGGGGCCCGCTCCGTTGCGTCCGGCTCAGCTCACCACGTGGCGCGCACCTGGCGGATGATCCGCCGGCGCAGCCGCACCCTGCGACTGCCGTCGCGCAGCAGGCTCAGTCGGTCCAATTCCCAGTGTCCGTACTCGGCATGGTCCGTCAGCAGACGTGTGGCGTCCTTGCGGGAGACCCCGCGCGGTACGTACACGTCGACAAATTCGTATTCCGGCATCGCATCTATTGTGCGGGCAGAGCCCCGGTACGGATAGCGTCTGCACTATGTCTGATGCTGCGCAGCCCACCGCTGCCGAGGTACGCGCCGCCGCCGAGGCGGTCAAGACCGCGCTCGACCGCCACCTGGCCGCGGTCGAAGCCCGGTCGGGGGAGGACGACCCGGCCGTCTACGAGGCGTTCAACCAGCTCGCCGCGGCCGCCGAGGTCTACGACGAGCTGCTCTACGACCGTTATGACGAGGTCACGCCTTTCGAGATCCCCGGTACTGACGACTCCCTGCCGCCGTACACCGGCCCCGAGGAGCCGAACGCGGTGAGCGTGTTGATCCGCCGGGACTACGCCGTGGCGGAGCCGCAGCGGCTGCTGGCCCAGGCGCAGCGGGTCGAGGCGGCGGTCGGCGACGGCACGGGCACGGAGGCCTCCGGCACGATCCACGGTGCGCTCGGCATCCTCTTCGACGAGTTCGAGGCGGACGAGATCGCCTCCCGGCCCAAGGAGTTCGGGCTGGAGGAGGGCGACTCCACGCTGTGGGTGACCGCCGCCGACGAGACGGCCGAACCCGGTGCCTGGCTGGAGGCCCCCTTCGAGGGCGTCGACCCGCAGCGGGTGGTGTGCCGCTTCGACGTCAGCGCGGTCTTCGACGACGAGATCAACGACGAGATCGACGACATCGACGAGGTGGACGAGGCCGAGGACGAACTCGATCCCGACCTGGACGCCGATCTCGACGAGGACGAGGACCTGGAGGCGCTGGAAGCGGACCGCTGATCCGCACCGCGCCCGGCTGTTGCGACAAAGACGGCGGCGGTCGCCGAGGGACTGACTCCCTCGGCGACCGCCGCCGTCCGTCGTCCGTGTCGTCCGGGCTCAGACCCCCGCCGGGACCTGCGGCCGCAGCAGCACCTGCAACCGGGTCGTGCGCGGCTTGGCCGGGACCTCGGCGACGGCCCGGGGCAGCGCCTGGTCCACGCCGTGCACCACGGACAGATGACGGTCGGCCCGGCTGAACGCCGTGTACACCCACGGCCGGTTGAGCGCCTGCGCCGCGTCCCCGGGCAGCACCACGACCACCGCGGGCCACCGCACCCCCACGGCCTGGTGCGCGGTCAGCGCCCACCCGTGCCGCACGGACTGCTCGACCCGCTCCTTCGGTACGACGACGGGGCCGCCGGCGCAGGCCAGGTGCAGCCCCTCGGCGTCGGCGTTCACCACCCGGCCGGGAACCGTACGGCCCGGGGCGGGGGAGTAGGCGATCCGGTCGCCGGGGTCGAAGCCGCCGAAGCGGCCGGGGCCGGGGTTGAGTCGCTCCTTCAGTGCCACGTTGAGGGCACGGGTGCCGGCCGCGCCGCCGTGGCCCGGCGTGATCACCACCGTCTGCTCGGCCGGGACGCCGATCACGCGCGGCACCGAGTCGGCGACGAGCTGCACGGTCCGGTGCACGGCCTCACCGGCGTCCCGCACCGGCACGATCACGACTTCCTTGCCCGGGGCTTCCACCTGGTTCAGCTCACCGATGCCGATGCCCGAGACCAGTTCGCCCACGGGACCGAGGTCAGGCCGCCGTGAGACGACCTGGGGGCAGGCCTTCGACGCGAGCAGATCCGCGAAGACCCGCCCGGCACCCGCCGACCACAACACCGCCGGATCCCCGGCCAGCATCAGCCGAGCCCCGTCCGGCAGCGACTCACTGACCAACGCCGCCGTCTCGACGTCCAGTTGAGGCGCGTCGAGCACGACGAGCAGATCGAGGTCCAGGGCACCGTCCGCGTCCCGCCCAGGGCCTTCGGCACCGGACAGCAGTCCGGCGACGGTGGCGGCACGGGCGCCGTCATCCGGGGCGGGGCTGTCCGGCGCGCCGCCCTCCGGCTCGCCGGACGCGGTACCCGCAGCCGACCCTGCCAGCAACGCGGCGAACCGGTCCCGGCCCACCGGACTGTGGGTGGCGGCCCAGGCGCGCAGCCCGAAACCCGCCGCCGCGCGGAGCAGTGCCGCCGGTTCCTCCAGGGACGCCTCCCCGCCGGTGTGGAGGACCAGGCCGTGTCCCGCGACCGCGCGGATCAGCTCGCCGGTGGACCCCTTGGCGGCACCGGCCCGCTCCCAGTCCGCCGCCGAACCGTCCTCCTTCGGCACCGAGTTGATCAGCTTGGCGAATCCCTCGGCGAGGCTCTCCTCGGCGAGCGCGTACCGCTCCAGGCCGATCAGCACGCGGACCGGACGCTCCTCGGCCTCCGTGTCCTCGTCGGACGCGTCGTCCGTGCGCTGCACCGGGACCGCGGGCTCGTCCAACGCGTCCTGGAAGACCAGCACTTCACCCTCGGCGATGGCGTCCTGCGTCGCCGCGTCCGGGTCGGGCACGCCCTGCTTGGCCAGCGCGGCCGTCAACGCCGATGCCTCCAGGGCCGTATGCCCGGCCAGAGCCGCCTGCTCCAGGAGCCAGCCGATGACCGCGCGTCCCCGCCGCTCGTCGTCCGGCGCGTACTCGGCACCGAGCAGCGCCCGCGCGAACCCGTCGGCCTGCTCGGGCCGTACCCCCGGGACCCGCAGCAACTGCCAAGGGTCCTCGCGGAGTTGGTCGTCCCCGCCCTCGCCGAGCGCCGCCGCGACCTGGGCCGCGAGCGTCTCGGGCGCACCGCCCTCGGCCAGCACGAGCCGTACGGACTCGACGGTCTCGGTCGCGGGGGCGCCGGGCTCGGTCGGGACAGGCTGTGGCTGTCGCACCGCTTCCGGGGCGGCGGGCCGGCGCGGGGTGGGTTCCGGCTTGGCGAGGGGGGTGGTCACGGGCTTCTCGCCTCTCTCCACGGCCCGTACCGCCGCGAGCAGATCGGCGGCCGTACCGCTGAGCTTGGTCCCGGCCACGATGGGCCCGGCCTTCTCCGCCTTCCGCCGCTCGATCCGCTCCCGCTCCAGTTTCTGGGCCAGCAACTCGGCGGCGGCCTCGGACAGTTCGGGAGCGGCGGCCTCGGCCTTGACCTCACCGGTGCCGTCGGTGCCGTCGGTGTCTTCTGCGGCCGGGTCCTCACCGGTGCTCTCGGTGCCCTCAGGAGTCGTGCCCTCGGCGCCTCCCTCGGCGTCCGCGGTCACATCCTGCCCCGCGCCCTCGGCGCCCTCCCCGGCGTCCGTGCCCGTGTCCTCGGCCGGCGAGGTCTCCGTGGTCTCCGGGTCCGTGCTCACAGCGTGCTCCAGTCGTGATCGGGATAGCGGTGCAGAGGCGCCGACACATCGTCGAGCGCTCGGCAGATCTCGTCAGGAAGACTAAGGGCCTCCACTGACAATGCGGCCGTGAGCTGGTGCGCGTTGCGCGCGCCGACGATCGGGGCGGCCACCCCGGGCCGGTCGCGGACCCAGGCGAGGGCGACCTGGAGGGGCGTCACGGCGAGCCCGTCCGCGGCGATGGTCACCGCGTCCACGATGCGGGTCGCCGTGTCGTCGAGGTACGGCGCGACGAAGGGCGCCATGTGCTCCGAGGCGCCGCGCGAGTCGGCCGGGGTCGCGTGCCGGTACTTGCCGGTGAGGACCCCGCGCCCGAGCGGCGAGGAGGGCAGCAGCCCGATGCCCAGGTCGAGCGCGGCCGGCAGCACCTCGCGCTCCACGCCGCGCTGCAGCAGCGAGTACTCCAGCTGCGTGCTCGCCAGCCGCGTGCGCGTGCCCGGTGCCGCCAACTGCCAGGTCGCCGCCTTGGCCAGCTGCCAGCCGCAGTAGTTCGAGACGCCCGCGTAGCGCGCCCGCCCGCTGCTGACCGCCAGGTCCAGGGCCTGGAGCGTCTCCTCCAGCGGGGTGAACGGGTCGAAGCCGTGGATGTGCCACACGTCGACGTAGTCCGTGCCGAGGCGGGCCAGCGAGGCGTCCAGCGCGGCGAGCAGATGACCGCGCGAGCCGTCGAAGCGGCGGTCGGGGTCGGGTACGCTCCCCGCCTTCGTCGAGATGACCAGGTCCCGGCGCGGCACGAGCCCCTCTATGAGCTGTCCGAGCAGGTACTCGGCCTCCCCGTCGCCGTACACGTCCGCCGTGTCGACGAGGGTGCCGCCGGCCTCCCAGAACGCCTTCAAGAGGTCCGCGGCGTCATGCTCGTCGGTGTCGCGCCCCCACGTGAGGGTGCCGAGTCCGATCCGGGACACACGAAGGCCGGTACGGCCGAGATGCCTCTGCTCCATGAACGCCGAGATTACTGGCCTGAACCTGCGGTGTGGTGGCCTGTGGATAACCGATTTCCACGATGATCCACAGTCCCTCGCACGGCACGCTCCGTGATCACTCACCGGCACCCGTCCTGTCCGCCCGGACCGCCGCGCGCTAGGGTCGGCACAACAGCGACGTTACTGATCGGTAAGGGGTCTGCCATGCAGCTCGGGATCAACCTCGGCTACTGGGGTGCCGGAATGGACGGCGACAATCTCGCCGTGGCGCAGGAGGCCGACCGGCTCGGCTACTCGGTGTGCTGGGCCGCCGAGGCCTACGGCTCCGACGCGGCCACGGTGCTCACCTGGGTCGCCGCGCAGACCGAGCGCATCGACGTCGGCTCGGCCATCTTCCAGATCCCGGCCCGCCAGCCCGCGATGACCGCGATGACCGCCGCGACCCTCGACTCCCTCTCCGGCGGCCGCTTCCGCCTCGGTATCGGCGTCTCGGGCCCGCAGGTCTCCGAGGGCTGGTACGGCGTCAAGTTCGACAAGCCGCTGGCACGCACGCGTGAGTACGTCGAGATCGTCCGGAAGGCGATGACCCGCGAGCGCCTGTCGTACGACGGCGAGCACTGGACGCTGCCGCTGCCCGGCGGCCCGGGCAAGCCCCTCAAGCTGACCGTGCACCCGGAGCGCGAGCACATCCCGCTCTACATCGCGGCGATCGGCCCGAAGAACCTGGAGCAGACCGGCGAGATCGCCGACGGAGCGCTGCTCATCTTCCCGTCCGCCGAGCACCTGGAGGACACCGCCATCAGGCACCTGCGGGCCGGGCGCGAGAAGGCGGGGAAGACCCTCGAAGGCTTCGACATCGTCCCGACGGTCCCGCTCGCCTTCGGCGAGGACAAGGACGTCGAGAAGCTCGCCGACACCTTCCGCCCGTACACCGCGCTGTACGTCGGCGGCATGGGCAGTCGGCAGCAGAACTTCTACAACAAGCTGGCCCAGCGCATGGGCTTCGAGGCGGCCGCCGCCGAGATCCAGGACAAGTACCTGGCCGGCGACAAGGAAGGCGCCGCGGCCGCCATCCCGCACGACCTGATCGACAAGACGGCGCTGCTAGGTTCCGTGGACCGCATCGCGGACCGGATGAAGGAGTACGCGGCGGCCGGTGTCACCACCCTGACGCTCTCCCCGGCGGGCTGGACCCTGGAGGAGCGGATCGCCGCCCTCCGCGCCGGAACCGAGGCACTGGAGCGCGCGGGTCTCGCGTGACGCGGCTCTGCCGTACGGAAGTTTTCTACGGCCGTGGTGGGGGCTCGGGGGGTCTTCCCCGCCACGGCCGTCACGGGGAACAACGCGTGGCGGCCCGTGCGGTTACGCCCTCGACGGGACATCCGTAGTCCTCCTTTTGGCGGAGTTGTCCGACACTGCTGTTGCAGCACCTCTGACGTCGCATTTGACTCGTTCTTTGCGGAATGCGGCGGAATCCTGCATGGAGGTGCGTTCAGATGCTGTCGGCCAAGAGCCTGTTCCAGGAGATCCTCGACAACGACGAGTCGTTCCGGCTGTTCTGCTCCATCGCGGCCAGCGGCGAGTCCCAGGGCGGCTGGGAGAACGGGCGCATCGCCGTGCTCGTCCCGTCGGCCGAACGCGACCTCGCCCCCAAGATCAGCCGGCACGGCGCCGACGAGGACAAGCACGGGCGCATTTTCAACGCCCTTCTAAAGAAGCGCGGCCTCGCCCCCGTCCGGGTGCCCGCCGACACCGACTACACGATGCTCCTGGAGCGGCAC
The DNA here is from genome assembly GCF_045162645.1 of Streptomyces sp. NBC_00988. Taxonomy (NCBI): domain Bacteria; kingdom Bacillati; phylum Actinomycetota; class Actinomycetes; order Kitasatosporales; family Streptomycetaceae; genus Streptomyces; species Streptomyces sp. NBC_00988. The sequence continues at coordinate 3,300,511 of NZ_CP108730.1, read as the reverse complement.
GGCATCGGTCTCGCGCACGAGAAGCTCAAGGGCGAGACGGCGCTGACCGTCCAGGACGTCGTCACCTACCTCGCGCACAGCCGGGTCACCGAACAGCGCGCCTCCGAGCAGATGGACCTGCTGCGCAGGCACTTCGCCGACCACCCCGACCTCGGCCGCGCGGTACGGATGATCTCGAACGACGAGGACAACCACCTCGCCTACTGCCACGAGGAGTTGCTGCGCTTCGCGGCCGCCGGACACGGCCGTGCCATCCAACGGACGCTGCGGGATTGCGCGTTGGCGGAGATCCGGATCTACCGGGACGTCAGCCTCGCGGTGACGGCCCACATGGGACGCGTCCTCGGCTGGCCGCGGGCCAAGTCGGCCGCGCTCGCCGCGGGCATCCACGCCGTGTACGCGTACGAACGGCTCGGCGGCTGGCGGCGGATGGTGTCCCTGAGGATGCCGGAACGGCGCGACGCCCTCGGCGGACCGGCCACCGCGGCACCCGAGTTCGCATGAGGGTCACAGCCACCCGCGCCGCTTGAACGTCCGGTACAGCAGCACCTCCAGGGCGGCCATCAGCAGGATCACCGCCGGGTACCCCCACAGCCAGTGCAGCTCCGGCATGTGGTCGAAGTTCATGCCGTAGATCCCCGCGATCATCGTGGGGACCGCGGCCATGGCGGCCCAGCCGGAGATCTTCCGCATGTCGTCGTTCTGCCGGACGCCGGTCTGCGCGAGATGCGCCGACAGGACGTCCGAGACCAGCCGGTCCAGGCCCTCCACGGACTCGTTGACCTTCATCAGGTGGTCGTTCACGTCACGGAAGAACGGCCGCGACTTGTCGTTCACGAACGGCACCCGGTCCCCGGCGAGCCCGACGCCCGCGAGCCGGGCCAGGGGCTGCGCGAGCGGTCCGGTGGCGCGGCGGAACTCCAGGATCTGCCGCTTGAAGTCGTAGATCCGCGACGCCGTGGTCCGCGAGCCGCCGCCGGTCGGCGAGAACACCGCCGCCTCCAGCTCCTCCAGGTCGGTCTGCAACTCGCCCGCCACGTCCACGTAGTGGTCGACCACGGCGTCCGCGATCGAGTACAGCACAGCCGTGGGCCCGTGCCGCAGCATCTCCGGCTCCTCCTCAAGCCGGTGCCGTACGGCCGCCAGCGGGGCCTCCTCGCCGTGCCGGACGGTCACTACGAAGGAGTCGCCCACGAAGACCATGACCTCGCCGGAGGTGACCACGTCGCTGTCCGCCTCGTAGCCCACGGGCTTGAGGACCACGAACAGCGAGTCGTCGTAGACCTCCAGCTTGGGGCGTTGATGCGCGGTCAGAGCGTCCTCGACGGCCAGCGGGTGCAGGGCGAACTCCTGGGTGACGCGGTCGAACTCCTTCTCCGTGGGCTCGTAGAGGCCGATCCAGACGAAGGCGTCACCCACGCGACGGCAGTGGTCCAGGCCGTCGGAGAAGTCGCCGGGCCCCTCCGCCCGGCGTCCGTCACGGTAGATGGCGTAGTCGACGATCACGGTGCGTATTCTCCCGCCGTCCGGCCGAAGCCGCACCCGGGCGTGCGCCTACCCTTGGCGGCATGCCCACGTTGATCCTTGTCCGGCACGGACGTTCGACCGCCAACACCGGGGGAGTGCTCGCCGGCTGGACGCCCGGTGTCGCCCTCGACGAGCGCGGGAACGCCCAGGCCGCCGCGCTCCCCGGACGGCTCGCCGCGCTGCCGATCGCCGAGGTCGTCACCAGCCCGCTGCAACGCTGCCAGGAGACCCTCCAGCCCCTCCTCGACGCCCGTCCCGAGCTGCGGCCGCACACCGAGGAGCGGATCGGGGAGTGCCACTACGGCGACTGGTCCGGCCGCAAGCTCGCCGAACTCCAGGACGAGCCCCTGATGGAGGTCGTCCAGTCGCACCCCTCGGCCGCCGCGTTCCCCGGCGGCGAGTCGATGCGCGCGATGCAGACCCGCGCGGCCGAGGCCGTACGCGAGTGGAACGCGCGCGTGGAGCGCGATCACGGCGCCCACGCCGTCTACCTCATGTGCTCGCACGGCGACATCATCAAGTCCCTTGTCGCGGACGCACTCGGACTTCATCTGGACCTCTTCCAGCGGATCTCCGTAGAACCGTGTTCCATCACCGCGATCCGTTACACCCGTCTCAGGCCCTATCTCGTACGGCTCGGAGAAACCGGTGATCTCGCCTCCCTGGCGCCGCGCGAGGAGCCCCCGGGCGACGACGCCACGGTCGGGGGCGGCGCGGGCGCACCGTGATCGTCGGCCGCAGTAGGGTGAAGCGGTCGCAGTAGCGCCGCACTTGTCAGCAGTCGATTCCAATGGAGACAGGACGTGTCCCGTCAGGTGTACCTCTACGACCCGCCGGACCGCTTCGTAGCCGGCACGGTCGGTCTGCCCGGGCGCCGTACGTTCTTCCTCCAGGCCGCCTCCGGTCCTCGGGTGACCAGCGTGGCCCTGGAGAAGACGCAGGTCGCCGCGCTCGCCGAGCGCATGGACGAGCTTCTGGACGAGGTCGTACGGCGCAGTGGCGGCAGCGCGGCCGTCCCGGCCGTCACCCCCACCGAGATCTCCGACACCCGCCCGCTGGAGACCCCCGTCGAGGAGGAGTTCCGCGTCGGCACCATGGCGCTCGCCTGGGACGGTGAGGAGCAGCGCATGATCGTCGAGGCGCAGGCCCTCGTCGAACTCGACGCCGACACCGACGAGGACCTCGCCGAGGCCGAGGAGCGCCTGCTCCAGGATGAGGAGAACGGCCCCCCGATGCTGCGGGTCCGCCTCACCGGAGCCCAGGCCCGCGCCTTCGCCAAGCGGGCCCTGGAGGTCGTCAACGCCGGCCGTCCGCCCTGCCCGCTGTGCAGCCTCCCGCTCGACCCGGAAGGACACGTATGTCCGCGCCAGAACGGATACCGCCGCGGAGCGTGACCACGGCCGAGCTGCTCGCCAAGGGTGAGCTGAAAGTACGCGGACGCATCCGCGAGGCCTCGAACGCGGTGCTGTTCTGCTCCGTGACGTACGAGGGCCGCGAGGCGTCCTGCGTGTACAAACCCGTCGCCGGGGAGCGCCCTCTGTGGGACTTCCCCGACGGCAATCTCGCCCAGCGCGAGGTCGCCGCCTATGAGGTCTCCGAGGCGACCGGCTGGGGCCTCGTGCCGACCACCGTGCTGCGCGACGGGCCGCACGGCGAGGGCATGTGCCAGCTGTGGATCGAGACGGCGCCCGAGTCCGAACTGCTCGCCCTGGTCGACGCCGAGGAGCCCGAGCCGGGCTGGAAGGCCATCGGCTTCGCCGAGGTCGGCGAGGGGAAGACGGCCCTCCTGGTGCACGCCGACGACGAGCGGCTGCGCCGGCTCGCCGTCCTCGACGCCGTCATCAACAACGCCGACCGCAAGGGCGGTCATCTGCTGCCCGCCGACGAGGGGCGCCTTTACGGTATCGACCACGGTGTCACCTTCAACGCCGAGAACAAGCTGCGCACCCTCCTGTGGGGCTGGGCGGGCGAGCCGCTCACTCCGGAGGCGGTCGACGTCCTCCAGGCGCTCAGGGAGGCGCTGAGAGACGGCGGCGGGCTCGCCACGAAGCTCGCCGAGCTGATCACCGACGTAGAACTCGACGCCACGCGCGCGCGGGTCGACGCGTTGCTCGCGGACGGGAAGCATCCCGAGCCGAGTGGGGAGTGGCCGGCCATTCCGTGGCCGCCCGTGTAGCAGCACGGCGATCAAGGTTGCGCAAGAGCGCCTTACCGGTCGTCCGGCCTGGTCCGGTTCGTATGCGAAACATCTGTCCGGTTACGCTCATGACATGTATGCCTGGCCCGCTTCTGAGGTCCCCGCCCTTCCCGGCAAGGGCCGCGACCTCCGGATCCACGACACCGCGACCGGCGGTCTGGTCACCCCTGACACCGGTCCCGTCGCCCGTATCTACGTGTGCGGCATCACGCCGTACGACGCCACCCACATGGGGCACGCGGCGACCTACAACGCGTTCGACCTCGTGCAGCGCGTGTGGCTCGACACCAAGCGGCAGGTTCACTACGTCCAGAACGTGACCGACGTCGACGACCCGCTCCTGGAGCGCGCCGAGCGCGACGGCGTCGACTGGGTCGCCCTCGCCGAGAAGGAGACCGCGCTCTTCCGCGAGGACATGACCGCGCTGCGCATGCTGCCCCCGAAGCAGTACATCGGCGCGGTCGAGGCGATACCCGGCATCGTGCCGCTCGTCGAGCGCCTCAGGGACGCCGGTGCCGCCTACGAACTCGAAGGCGACACCTACTTCTCCGTCGGGTCCGACCCCAACTTCGGCAAGGTCTCGAACCTCGACGCGGCCGCGATGCGGCTGCTGTCCGCCGAGCGCGGCGGCGACCCGGACCGCCCGGGCAAGAAGAACCCGCTCGACCCGATGCTCTGGATGGCCGCCCGCGAGGGCGAACCGAGCTGGGACGGCGGCTCGTTGGGCCGCGGGCGCCCCGGCTGGCACATCGAGTGCGTGGCCATCGCCCTGGACCACCTCGGCATGGGCTTCGACGTGCAGGGCGGCGGCTCCGACCTCGCCTTCCCGCACCACGAGATGGGCGCCTCGCACGCCCAGGTGCTGACCGGCGAGTTCCCCATGGCCAAGGCGTACGTCCACGCCGGCATGGTCGGCCTCGACGGCGAGAAGATGTCGAAGTCCCGGGGCAACCTCGTCTTCGTCTCCGCGCTGCGCCGCGAGGGCGTCGACCCGGCCGCCATCCGGCTCGCCCTGCTCGCCCACCACTACCGCTCCGACTGGGAGTGGACCGACGGGGTGCTCGCGGACGCGGTCGCCCGGCTCGGGCGGTGGCGTGCCGCCGTCTCACGGCCCGACGGCCCCTCCGCCGTGACGCTCGTCGAGGAGATGCGCGAAGCCCTCGCGAACGACCTGGACGCCCCGGCCGCGCTCGCCGCGGTCGACCGCTGGGCGGCTCTCCAGCGGGACCGGGGCGGCAGCGACGAGGGTGCCCCCGGCGTCGTGTCCCGTGCCGTGGACGCCCTGTTGGGCGTGGCCCTGTAGCGACAGCGCACAGAACAGGGGCGGTTCCTCCCGGGTGGGAGGAACCGCCCCTGTTCTGTGCGCTGTCGAACGGCGGACTCACTCCTCGGAGGAGTCCTCGTCGTCCGCGTCGGCCTCCGGCTCCGTGTCCGGCTTCGCCGGTCTCTGCGGCTTCGTACGGCCACCGGGGTTGTCGCGGAGATACGTCGCGCTGTCGCTGCCGTCCGCCGTGGCGTGACCACCGGGCGTCGGGTTGCCACCGCCGTCACGCCTCCGCAGATAGCGTTCGAACTCACGTGCGATCGCCTCGCCCGACGCCTCCGGCAGCTCCGCGGTGTCGCGGGCCTCCTCCAGCGTCTGCACGTACTCGGCGACCTCGCTGTCCTCGGCGGCCAGCTGGTCCACGCCGACCTGCCAGGCGCGCGCGTCCTCGGGCAACTCGCCCAGCGGGATGCGGACGTCGATCAGGTCCTCCAGGCGGTTGAGCAGCGCCAGGGTGGCCTTCGGGTTGGGCGGCTGCGACACGTAGTGCGGCACCGCCGCCCACAGCGACACGGCCGGTACGCCCGCGTGCGTGCACGCCTCCTGGAGGATGCCGACGATCCCGGTGGGACCCTCGTACTTGGTCTCCTCCAGGTCCATCCGCTGCGCCAGGTCCGAGTCCGACGTGGTCCCGCTGATCGGCACCGGACGTGTGTGCGGGGTGTCACCGAGCAGCGCGCCCAGGATCACCACCAGCTCCACGCCCAACTCGTGCGCGAAGCCCAGCAGTTCGTTGCAGAACGAGCGCCAGCGCATCGACGGTTCGATACCTCGGACGAGTACGAGATCGCGCGGCTTCTCGCCACCGACCCGGACCACCGAGAGGCGGGTTGTCGGCCATGTGATCTTTCGCACGCCGGCGTCCATCCACACCGTGGGCCGGTTGACCTGGAAGTCGTAGTAGTCCTCGGCGTCCAGCGCCGCGAACACCTCGCCCTTCCACTCCCTGTCCAAGTGCGCGACCGCGGTGGAGGCGGCGTCGCCGGCGTCGTTCCAGCCCTCGAACGCGGCCACCATCACTGGGTCGATCAGCTCGGGAACCCCCTCCAGCTCGATCACCCAGCGCCTCCTTCCGATCTGCCCTCGCGTACGCCCCAACCTTACGGCGTCCGACGGGGGCGCCCGCAGCCCCCTTGCACGGGGGAGTGAACCCATGCCTGCCCCGTCCGGGACGGTCGGACACACAAGATCGCGATCCTGTGCGGACCCGTCCCGGCCGGTCACTCCTCCGATGGATCAATGAGGCGCATCACTCGATCACAGGGTCGAACGCAGCCACTGCTCCACGCTCGCGATGTGGACCGTCGCCCACGAGCGTGCGGCCTCCGCGTCCCGGTCGCGCAGCGCGCCCAGGATCGCCCGGTGCTCGTGCAGCGTCCGGCTGACCGCGTCCTCCTGGGTCAGCCCGCGCCAGATCCGGGCCCGCGTGGTCGGCCCGGACAGGCCGTCGAGGAGCGAGCAGAGCACCGAGTTGCCGGAGCTCTGCACGATGCCCCGATGGAACTCCAGGTCGCACGCGACCAGTTCCTCCACCGAGGGGGCGCCGCCCAGCGCGTCCAACTGGGCGGAGAGCGCGTCCAGTTGCTGCTCGCTGATCCGCAGCGCCGCCATCCCCGTGGCCGCCGGCTCCAGAATCCGCCGTACGGCCAGGAATTCGAGGACCGTGTCGTCGCGGTGGAAGTCGACGACGAAACTCAGCGCCTCCAGCAGGAGTTGAGGATCGAGGCTCGTGACGTACGTGCCGTCGCCCTGCCGCACGTCCAGGATGCGGATCAGGGACAGGGCGCGCACGGCCTCCCGCAGGGAGTTGCGGGACAGGCCCAGTTCGGCCGCGAGTTCGCTCTCCTTGGGCAGCCGGTCCCCGGGACGCAGCGCGCCGGAGACGATCATTCCCTTGATTTTCTCGATCGCCTCATCGGTGACTGCCATGGCCGGCCTCCCTGTTGCTCAGACATCCGATGTATCACGTGCATTATGGGGGTTCAGTGGGCTGAACGGGAGGGAAATCCACAGCTCAGGCAAGTGCTTCGAGCTCCGCGAGCACGGTTTCCTCGTCCAGCGTGGCGAGTGTCCGGTTCCGCATCAGCACCCGTCCGTCGACGACCGTGTCCCGTACGTCCGCCCCGTGCGCCGCGTACGCGAGCGTCGACCACGGGTCGTGCAGCGGCCGCAGATGCGGCGAGTCCAGGCCGAGCACGACGAGATCGGCCCGCTTCCCGGTCTCCAGCGAACCCAGGTGATCACCCAGGCCCAGCGCCCGCGCGCCTTCGATCGTCGCCATCCGTACGGCCTGTTCGGCGCCGACCGCCGTGGGGTCGCCGCCCGCCTTGTGGACGAGAGCCGCCTGCCGTACGGCGCCCAGCACGTCCAGCGTGTTGGAGCTGACGGCGCCGTCCGTGCCCAGGCCGACGGTGACGCCCGCGCTCAACAGCCTTGGCACCGGCGCGATTCCGCAGCCCAACTTCAGGTTGGACACCGGACAGTGGGCCACCGAGGTGCCCGTGCGGGCCAGTGCCGCGATCTCCGGGCCGGTCAGGTCCACGGCGTGCGCGAGCAGCAGATCGGGACCGAGCAGCCCGAGCGAGTCGAGCAACTCCACAGGGCGTTTGCCGTACTTGACCTCGACGGTCGCGACCTCGGTCGGGTTCTCCGCCGCGTGGATGTGCAGCAGCGCCCCGAACTCCCGTGCCAGGGCGGCGATGTCGACCAGCTGGTCGGGGGCGAGAGTGTAGGTCGAGTGCGCGAACAGGACCGGGCGCAGACCGGGGCGTGCTGGGCTCCGGGCCGCCAAGTCCCTTCGCGCCCAGTCCAGTCGGTCCTCGTAGGCGATACGGTCCGGCGGCTCCGGTACGTCCATGAAGGTGGGCCCGGTGTGCAGTCGCCAGCCCGTCTCGCGGGCCGCCTGCTCGGCCGCCTCGTGGAACCAGTACATGTCGAGCGCCGACGTCACCCCGGCCCGCACGCTCTCGGCCACCGCGAGCCGCACCGCCGCCGCCACGTTCTTCGGCGTCAGCAGCTCGGCCTCCCACTTCAAGACCCGCTCCAGGAAGCCCTGGAGAGTGACGTCGTCGGCGCGACCGCGCAGCAGCGTCATCGCGAGATGCGTGTGCGTGTTGATCAGCCCGGGCAGCACGAGGCAGCCCGAGGCGTCAATGGACTCCGCCGCTGTGAACCGAGTTGTCAGCTCCTCGGCCGGTCCTACGGCGACGATCTCACCCTCGTGGACGGCAACTGCCCCGTCCCGTACGACAGTTCCGGCCTCGTCGACGGTGAGGACGTCACCGCCGTGCACCAACAGGTCGATGCTCAAGGTGCTCACGCCGTCAACTCCTCGGCCTCCGCGAGCAGTCGGAGCGCCTCCAGGGAAACGACCGCACCCCGCTCGACACCGGCCGCGACGACCTCCCGGTGCGGGTCGTACCCGCCGGTGGCGTCCTCGTCGACGAGTTCATCGGCGTTGGCGCCATCGACGACCAGCACCCCGCCCGCGACAAGACCGCGCAGCGAGGCCGTCACCAGCAGCGCCGACAGCTCCATCTCGATCGCCGCGAGCCCGGCGCCGTCGTAGGAGAAGAGGGGGAGGAGGCCGGGCTGGAAGGCCGCGCGGGTCCACACGATGCCGCGGTGGTGCGGGGCGTCGGCCTCGCGGGCGGCCCGCTGGAGCGCGAGGACGGCCTCGGGGGAGGAGACGGCCGGGTACTCCGGCGGGAGGAGTTGCTGGGTGACGCCGTCGTCCCGTACGGCCGCCTCCGCGATGACGAGGTCGCCGTCGCCGATGCCGGGCTTCATAGCGCCCGCCGTGCCGAAGCGCAGGAAGGTGCGGACCCCCGCGTCCGCCAGTTCCTGGAACAGCAGGATCGCGCCCGGCCCGCCCACCCCGTGCGAGGCGACGGTGACCGGCAGGCCCTTCCAACTCCCGCTGAACACACGGTATTCGCGGTGGTACGACACCTCCTCGGCGCCGTCGAGCAGCGCGGCGACGGCGGCGGCGCGCGCCGGGTCGCCGACGACGACCGCGTGCACCGGAAGTCCGGTGCGCGGTATGCGGGTGATGGGCAGCAGGTCCTGCGTCATGTGGTGGCTCCGGAAGGGGAGTTGGCGGTACGGCGACGGCGGCGGGCCGTCGAGAGGAAGAGGGCGACGAGCGTCACGACGTACGGCGCGGCGTCGGTGGCCTGTTGGGGCAGGCCGACGCCCTGGAGGCGGAAGCCGGCGGCCTCGGCGAGACCGAAGAGCAGCGCGGCGAGCAGCACACCGACGGGTGCCGCGCGGCCGAGCATGACCGCGACGACGGCGATCCAGCCCCGGCCGGCCGTCATGTTCTCGGAGAACAACGTGACGTTGCCGAGCGCGAGTTGGGCACCCGCGAGCCCGCACAGGACACCCGAGATCAGCACGGCCGCGTACTTGTACTTCGCCGGACTCACTCCCAGCGTGGCCGCCGCGTCCGGCGCCTCGCCGACCCCGCGCAGCCGCAGCCCCCACACATGCCGGGACAGCATCAGCGCGGCCACCGCGACCGCGACGAACGCCAGATACGCGAGCGGGGTGAAGCCACCGACCAACGGCAGCCCGGCGAGTGACGGATCGTCGAAAGTGCCCTGCACACCGAAGACCGTACGCAGCAGGAAGCTGGTCAGGCCAACTGCCAGGAGATTCATGGCGATTCCGAGAACCACCGCGTCCCCGCGCAGAGTTACCGCGCCGACGGCCAGGATGAGGGAGTAGGCGGACGCCGCGAGAGCCGCCGCCAGGACGCCGAGCCAGGCGCTGCCCGTGAACCAACTCGTGGCCACCGACGTGAAGCAGCCCATCAGCATCATGCCTTCGAGGCCGATGTTGAAGACGCCCGCACGCTCGCACAGGGCACCGCCGAGCGCGGCCAGCAGGATCGGGGTCAGCGCGCGCAGCGCCGACATCAGCAGATCGGAGTCGAAGAACATCAGACGGCCTCGCTTTCCTGAGTACGCCTGCCGAATCTCAACCACTTCGTCGGGAAGCGCAGTCGGGCCGCCAGGAAGACGATCACGATGGCCTGGAGAACCTGTGTCAGTTCGCGCGGCACCTCGGTCGTCCGCTCCATCGCCAGGCCGCCGACCGAGAGGACGGCGAAGAAGAAGGAGGCGATGACCGTGCCGAGCGGCGCCGCGGTGGCGAGCAGGGCCGCTGTAAGTCCCGTCCAGGTGTAGCCGGGTGCGGTGAGCGAGCCGTCGACGAAGCGGTACGGGAAGCTCAACACCCCTATGGCGCCCACGAGTCCGGCCAACGCGCCGGAGACGGACATCAACTTGAGGGTCAGGCCCCGGCGTTCGACACCCGCGTAGGCGGCGAAGCGGGAGTTGAGGCCGGTCATGCGGATCTCGTAGCCGAAAGCCGTGCGCTTGTCGGTGAACCAGTAGGCGGCCGCCGCGAGGACGACGAGGATGAGCCCGATGGTGACCGTCGAGTCGCCGAACGCGGGCAGCGTCACGCCGTCCGGCATCGCCCGGGTCTGCGGGAGGCTGGAGCCGGGTTCCTTGAGCGGGTAGCGCGCCAGGTAGGAGGCGAGCGAGACCGCCGGGTAACTCAGCAGCAGGCTGCTGACCAGCAGGGGAACACCGAGGCGGTTCTCGCACAGGGCGGCCAGCGCGGCGTACGCGGCGCCGGCCGCCATGCCCGCGAGCAGTGCCAGTACGACGGTCAGGGGCGCTGGTAGCGGGGAGTACAGCCCGGTCACGGCCGCCGTGATGCCGCCGAGGACCATCTGTCCGTCGCCGCCGAGGTTGATCAGCCCGGCGCGCAGCGGGATCGCCAGCGCGAGCGCCATGCCGAGCACGCTGGTGCCGGTGCTCAGCGTGGAGCCGATGCCGTCGGCGCCGAGCGAGCCGGTGAGGACGGCGCCGTACGCCGTGAACGGGTCCGCGCCGGTGCCGACGAGGAACAGGGCGCCGATGACCAGGCCCGCGAGCACGGAGAAGGTGATGGGGGAGCGCAACACCCCTGATATGCGCGGTATCTGAGTGTGCGTCATGTCAGTCGACGGCCTCCGTCGGTACTACGGCTCCGCCCGCCATGGCGAGTCCCAGTGCCCGTTCGTCCGCCTCGTCCTTCGTGTACGTCGCCGTGACCCGGCCCTCGTACATGACCAGGACCCGGTCCGCGAGGCCCCGGATCTCGCTCAGTTCGGCGGAGACGAGGAGGACGGCGTGACCGGCGTCGCGGTAGGCGACGATCTGGTCGTGGATGTTCTGGATGGCGCCGATGTCGACCCCGCGCGTGGGCTGCTCGACGAGCAACAGCGGTGCCTCGTGGGCGAGTTCGCGGCCGATCAGCAGCTTCTGCAGATTGCCGCCGGACAGTGCGGAGGCGGGCACCTCGGGGGCGGCCGCCTTGATGCCGAACCGCTCGATCAGCCGCCCGGCGTGGGCGCGTACGGCCGCGGGCGGCAGAAGTCCCTTGGTGGACAGGGATGTTCGGTGATGGCCCATCGTGAGGTTGTCCGCGACGGACGCCGCCGGTGCCGTACCGACCGCGTGCCGGTCCTCGGGGACGTAGGCGAGGCCTTGCGCACGGCGCTCGGTGGCGGAGACGTGGGTGATGTCCCGCCCCTTGAGACTCACCTGTCCGGAGGCGACCGGCCGTAGCCCGGCCAGGGCCTCGATCAGCTCGCTCTGGCCGTTGCCCGCGACGCCCGCGATACCGACGATCTCCCCGGCGTGGACGGTGAGTCCCATATCGTGGACGGCGTCCGTGGTGAGGTCTCTCACGTCCAGGACCACGTCACCGGGTGCCCCGGGCGCGTGCACGCGGTCCAGGTCGACCGCGCGGCCGGTCATCGCGGCGGCGATCTCGTCGGCGGAGGTGTCCGCGGTGACCAGGCGGGCGACCACCCGGCCGTCCCGGAGCACGGTCACGTTGTCGCTGCCTTCGAGGACCTCGCGCAGCTTGTGGGTGACAAGGATCACCGTACGACCCTGCGCAGCCAGCGACTTGAGGACCGCGAACAGGGCGTCCGCCTCGGCCGGGGTGAGCACGGCGGTCGGCTCGTCCAGGATCAGCGTGCGGGCACCGCGATGCAGCAGCTTCAGGATCTCCACGCGCTGGCGCAGCCCGACCGGCAGCTCGCCGACCCGGGCGTCCGGATCGACGGCGAGCCCGTGCTCCTCGGCCAGCTCACGCACCCGGCGGCGGGCGGCGGCCCGGTCCACCAGGCCGAAGCGGCGCGGCTCGGCGGCGTAGACGACGTTCTCGGCGACCGTCAGCGAGTCGAACAGCTTGAAACTCTGGTGGACCATGCCGAGCCCGGCGGCCATCGCGGCGCTCGGGTCGCCGAACGACACCTCGCGCCCGTCGATCCGGATGGACCCGGCGTCGGCGCGCTCCATGCCGTAGAGGATCGACATGAGGGTGGACTTGCCGGCGCCGTTCTCGCCCATGAGGGCGTGGATCTCGCCGCGGTGGACGGTCAGGTCGACGGAGTCGTTGGCGAGCGTGCCGGGGAACCGTTTGGTGATTCCCCGGAGCTCGACCGCCGGGTCAACTGGCGGCCGGGTCATCGACCTTGAGCTTTCCGGAGACGATCTGGTCGCGCAGCGCCTTCACCTTCGTGAGGACGTCCTTGTGCTGGGCGATCACGCACTTCGACGAGTCGACGCCCGCCTCAAGGCCGGTCAGGCTGATGCCGCCCTCCTTCAGGCCGTACGACACGGAGGTGCCCGTCTTGCCCGCGAGGACCTGCTCGACGCCCTTCTCCACGGCGACGTCCGTCTTCTTGATCACGTTGTCGACGACCGTGCCGGGGGAGGAGACGCACTGGTTGACGTCGACGCCGTACGCGAACGCGCCCTTGGCCTTCGCGGCCTCGAAGACGCCGTAGTTGCCGGCCGCAGCGGCCGCCATGATCTGGTCGGTGCCCTTGGAGAGAAGGGAGTTGGCCTGCTCCTTGGCGCGCGCCGAGTCGTCGAACGGGGACTGGCCGCCGACGAAGCGCGTCGACGCGGACGTCTTGGCGGCGACCTTCTTGGCACCGGCCGCGAACGGGTCGCTGTAGCGCCGGAATTGGGGAGTGTCGAGCACGTCCACCGCGCCGACCTTGCCGCTCTTGCTGAGCAACCCGGCCTCGGCGCCCGCGAGATAGACACCCTCGTGCTCACGGAACACGGCGCAGGTGACGTTCGTGAACGTCTTCGTCGTGCACGCGTCGATCATCAGGAACTGCTGCTTCGGGTGCGCCTTCGCCTGCTGCGCCACGAGGTCCGCGAACTCGAAACCGACCAGCACGATCACGCTCGGGCTCGCGTCCACGGCGGCCTGCACGTTCTGCTGCTGGGACGCGGTGTCCGTCGACTCGTAGACCTTCTCCGTGCCGTCGTGCGTCTTAGCCGCGGCCTTCACACCGGTGACGGCGAGCTTCAGGAACTCGTTCTGCCCGACAGCGTCCGGCGTGACCAGCGTGAACGACTTCCCGCTGCCGCCGCTCGCACTGTCCGAGGCGTCGGTCTTCGCGGCGGCGTTGCAGGCGGTGGCGGCGGTGACCATGAGCGTGGTGGCGGCGACGAGCTGGAGCGTACGACGTGATCTGCGGAGCATGGGGACCTTCCGGGGTACGGCAAGGCGCGCTCTGGCGGGAGCGCGTGCGACCAGATGGTGAGACGGGAGGAGACGAGGGGTGGACGCGAGAGGGACAGGTCAGCGTCGACAGCAGTCGCTCGCGCAGCGGCCGTGATCGAGGAAACGGCGCATGGTCAGCAGCACACGTCCTCCTTCGTCTCGGCCTTCGGGCTGCGGGTGCTGGACTTTAACATTCGTTTTGAGACACCCGCTCGACTGTCTCGAACTGTGGTTCTTCCAGGTCATGTACGGTGTCCGACACCATCGGAACAGCAGGAGTGTCCCGTTATGTCCCAGGAATTGCGTGCGGTCGACTGGACCGGAACCGGACTCGCGCTCATCGACCAGACCCTGCTCCCGCATCGCAACGAGACGGTGGATGTCCACGATGTGGACACTCTGGTCGACGCGATCCAGCGCCTCGTGGTGCGCGGCGCACCCGCGATCGGGGCGGCGGGCGCGTACGGCGTCGCGATCGCGATCGTCGAGGGCGAGCGGAAGGGCTGGACCGAGGCCGAGACGCGCGCGGCTGTCGCCCGCGTCCGCGAGGCCCGCCCCACCGCGGTCAACCTCATGGTGTGCGTGGACCGGGTCATGACCCGCTTCGACGAGGGCCTCGACGCGGTGCTGGAGGAGGCCGCCGCCGTCCAGCGCGAGGACGTCGCCGCCAACCGCGCGATGGGCGCGTTCGGCGCCGACTGGCTGGTCCAGAAGGTGGGCGTGGAGCGGCCGTTGAGGCTCCTGACGCACTGCAACACGGGCGCGCTGGCGACCGCCGGCTGGGGCACCGCGCTCGGCGTCATCCGCGAACTGCACGCGCGCGGGCTGGTGGAGGTCGTCTACGCCGACGAGACGCGCCCCCTGCTCCAGGGATCACGCCTGACCGCCTGGGAGTTGGTCCAGGAAGGCATCCCGCATTACGTCCAGGCCGACGGCGCCGCCGCCGGCACCATCCTGCGCGGCGAGGTCGACGCGGCCATCGTCGGCGCCGACCGCATCGCGGCCAACGGCGACACCGCGAACAAGGTCGGCACGGTCGGCGTGGCCCTGGCCTGCGCGGACGCCGGTATCCCGTTCCTGGTGGCGGCCCCGACGACCACCGTCGACCTCTCCACCGAGACCGGCGACGACATCCACATCGAACTCCGCGGCGAGGCCGAGGTGTTGGAGTGGGCGGGCGTACGAACGGCTCCGGCGGAGTCGCGCGGCCACAACCCCGCCTTCGACGTCACCCCGGGCCGCTTGGTGACCGGACTGGTCACGGAGCGGGGCGTGTTGGAGGTATCGGCCGGTGAACTCCCCGGTGACCGGCTGAAGTAGCAGAAAGGGACCCCTGAAAACAGGGGTCCCTTCGACTCTCGGATCAGCGCTGCGTGAGTTCCAACTCCAGCAGCCACTCCACCACTTCGGTGTGATGCCGCGCCTGCCACGCATCCGCACCCCACACATACAACCCGTGCCCAGCCACGACCACCGCCGGCATCCGAGGGTCCCGGGCCGCCTCCAGGCGGTCGCCCAGCACCTTCATGTCCTGGCTGTTGGCGATGACGGGCAGGGTCACCTCGACATCGTGCGCGGGCTGACCCACACCCTTGAGCATCTCCACGTCCTTGAAGATGATCCCGCCCGGCTCACGCCGCCCCATCGCAACGGATGCCACGGTGTGCACGTGCACCACCGCACCCGCACCGGTCAACGCGGCGACGCGGGCGTGCAGTTCGGCCTCGGCGGACGGCTTCCCACCCCGGACGGCCGCACCGTTCCCGTCCACCAACACCACATCCGCAGGCGTCAGTTCACCCTTGTCGTGCCCGCTTGCCGTCACCGCCAGCCGCAGCGGATCCCGGCCCACCACCACGGACAGGTTCCCGGAGGTCCCCCTCATCCAGCCGAACGAGGCGAACCGGGCGGACTCGGCGGCGAGTTGAGCCCCCGCCTCCTTCAGGTCGAGGTCACTGATCTCGGTGGTCACGTGGTGCTCCTTGAACTGGTGATGCCGATCTCGTCGAACGCCCCCGCCTGCGCGTGGTCGCCGACGCCTTGCTCGAAATACGGTTCGCCCGGCCGCCGTACGCCCACCGCGTGCCAGCCCGCGGACACGGCCGCGTCCAGCTCGCCGGGCCGGTCGGAGAGGAAGAGCAGCCGGGACGGCTCGACGCCGGTCGCGTCCGCGATACGACGGTACGACTCCGGCTCCTGCTTGGGGCCGGCGTTCTCCGTGTCGTAGAGACCGGAGACCAGTGGCAGGAGGTCGCCCTCCGGGCTGGACGTGAACCAGGCGCGCTGCGCGGCCACCGAGCCGGACGAGTAGACGTAGAGCCGCAGGCCCGCCGTGTGCCAGGTGCGCAGGGCCGGTACGACGTCGTCGTAGAAGTGCGAGACGAGGTCGCCGCGGGCGAAGCCCTCGGACCAGATGATGCCCTGGAGGGTCTTGAGGGGGGTGGCCTTGCGGTCCTCGTCGAGCCAGGTGTTGAGCGTCTTCTCGATCTGTACGGCGTCGGCGTGCGGGTCGCCCGTCAGCTCGCGGACCTGCGTGATCGCCCGGGCCACGGCGGGGTCGTCGGCCCGCTCGGTGAGCAGGGCGGCGAAGCGCGAGCGGGAGTACGGGTAGAGCACGTCGACGACGAAACCCGTGGCGCTCGTGGTGCCCTCGATGTCGAGCACCACGGCGTCCACGGTGAACTGCAAGGTCACGCGGCGGCCTTGTCCTGCTGGAAGCCCGCGTGGATCGTGTCGTAGTCGGGGAAGCGCGAGGCGATGGTCGAGCCGGTGAAGTTGCCGACCCAGCCGTCCTCCTCGTGGAAGAAGCGGATCGCGGTGAAGGCCGGCTCGGTGCCCATGTCGAACCAGTGGGTGGTGCCGCGCGGGACGCCGATCAGGTCGCCCTTCTCGCAGTAGACGGCGTTCACTTCGCCGTTGACGTGCAGGTAGAAGATGCCCGAGCCGGAGACGAAGAAGCGGACCTCGTCATCGTCGTCGTGCGTGTGCTCCTGGAGGAACTTCGCGCGGGCGCCCGCGGCCTTCGCCGGATACTCCGGGTCGTCGCTGGGGTGCAGGCCGAGGACGTCGACGGTGGTGAAGCCCTCTTCGGCGTTGAGCTTGTCGATCTCCGGGCCGTAGGCGGCGAAGACGGTGTCGCTGTCGGCGTCGGCCGGGACGTCCTCGCGGATCGGCCACTGCTCGAAGCGCACACCGATCGGGGCGAGGGCGGCGGCGATCTCGACGGGGTCGGCGGTACGGCGCACGAGGGTCTCGGGGCCGGACTCGGCCCAGGTGGTGAGCAGCGTCATGGAACAACTCCGAAAGGTGGGAGGGATGTCCGGATGCTGGGACGAGCACCGGACGGGTGGGGGAGGGGAAGCCGGGGGGCGGCGAGCGACGGCGGCGGACAGCCGGTCAGCCCGGACAGCGCACGTCGGGACAGCACCGCATGCAGCTCATGGGGGGTGTCGTCACGCGCGGTGTCTTCATCGGGGCCTCACTGTGCCGGGTCGGGAGCCGGTCCCGTGATGGTAACCGCCGCCGGTGAACGGACCGGGTGTGACGTAGTCGTTGTCTCATCTGTTGAGAAACCGCTTCCATCCCTTTGACCAATGGCCGAAAACATTCTCATGATCTCCTTATGAAGACGCTGCTGCTCGTGCGGCGGCTGTACGTGGACTTGCTCCGGTCGACCACAGCCAGCTGTCGCTGACCACACCCGGAGCCATCGGCACGCCCCGCATCGCGGGCCGTCCGCCGCCTGTCCCGCCGCTCGTGCGGTGGCGCACGCTTCGCGCGATGGCGCGTTTTCGCCCCCTGCTCCGGGTGAGCACTCCGTCCTTCTCCCCTCTCGCTCTCATCTCGGCAGTACCCCGCACCTGGAGCCCCTTATGTCCCGTACCCGCGTCCCCCTCGCCGCGCTCTCGCTGGCCTCCGTCTCCGCCCTTCTGCTGGCGGGCTGCTCGCAGTCCACGGACGCCTCGAAGAGCAGCGACGACACCGCCGCCTCGGCGTCGGCCGCCACGGGCAAGAAGCCGGCGCCCTTCAGCAAGGGCACGGTCAAGGTGGCGCTCGTGCGGCAGAGCGGGGCCGGCGACTACTTCGAGCAGTGGGGCAACGGCGCGAAGGCGCAGGCCAAGGCCCTCGGCATCGACCTGACGGTGTACGACGCGCAGGCCGACAACGCCAAGCAGGCCACCGACCTGTCCTCGGCGATCAACTCCGGCGCGCAGGCGATCATCGTCGACCACGGCTTCCCCTCGACGATCCAGCCCGAGATCGACCAGGCCGTGAAGAAGGGCATCAAGGTCGTCGTCTACGACGTCGACCAGACCAACAAGTCCGTGGTCAGCACCGAGCAGGACGACGCGAGCATGGCGAAGGCCGTCCTCGACGTGATGGCCAAGACGGTCGGCAAGAACGCGAAGGTCGGTTACGTCAACGTGGCCGGCTACGCGGCCCTCGACAAGCGCAACTCCGTCTGGAAGACCGCAGTCGACGCCAACGGCTGGAAGCAGCAGTTCAAGGTCGGCAAGGTCACCGACTCCACGGCCACGGACAACGTGCCGCTGGTGTCCGCCGCGCTGACCCAACACTCCGACGTGGCGGGCGTGTTCGCCCCCTACGACGAGCTGGCCAAGGGCACCGTCCTTGCCGTGCAGAACAAGAAGCTGCAGAGCAAGGTGAAGGTGTTCGGCGCGGACGTCTCCAACGCCGACATCCAGAACATGACCGCCGCGAACAGCCCGTGGGTCGCCACCGCCGGCACCGACCCGTCGGCGGTCGGCGCGGCCGTCGTCCGTACGGCCGCCCTTGAACTGGCAGGGCAGTTGAACAAGACCTCCGTCGACTTCCCGGCCGTCGCCATCACCCAGGACTTCCTGCGCAAGAACAAGATCGCGAACATGGACCAGCTGCGCGCGGCCCTGCCCGCCCTGAACCTCTCCAAGGTGAGCACCGCGGACTGGATCCCCAATGTCGCCCACTGACAAGGCAGTTGAGGTGACGGCCGTCGACGCCGCGGTCAGCCTCCGCGACGTCAGCATGGCCTTCGGCGGCAAGACGGTACTGGCGTCCGTCTCGCTCGACATCGCACCGGGCAGCGTGGTCGCGCTGCTCGGCGCCAACGGCGCGGGCAAGTCCACGCTGATCAAGATCCTGTCGGGCGTGCACACGGACCACGGCGGGGAGGTGCGGGTCGCAGGGGAACCCGCAGCTCTCCGATCCCCGTCGGCCGCCCGGCAGTTGGGCATCCAGACGGTCCACCAGCGGATCGGCGAGGGCATCGTGCCCGGCCTCACGGTCGCCGAGAACCTGGTCTTCGAGGAGCTGGCCCAGCGCCGCGGCAACCCGTTCCTCAACGGCCGCCGCGTCCTGGCCCGCGCCCGCGAGATCCAGGCCGCGCTCGGACTCGGCTGGAGCGACGCCGTGTTGCGCCGCGACGTCACCGAACTGGGCATCTCCGACCGCCAGTTGCTCATCCTGGCCCGCGCCCTCGCCACCCGCCCCCGGCTGCTCATCCTCGACGAACCGACCTCGGCACTCTCCGCCGCCGAGGCCGAGCGGCTCTTCGCCCTCGTCGAGAAGATGCGCGACGACGGCATCGCGGTCCTCTACGTCTCCCACCGCCTCGGCGAGATCGACGCGCTCGCCGACCGCCTGGTCGTCCTGCGGGACGGCGGTCTCACCGACGACCAGGTCAAGCCCTTCGACTGGGACAGCGCCCTGCGCGCGATGCTCGCCCAGGCCCACGAGGCGACGAGCGCCCGCCCGCAGCGCAGCGGGGCGCACGGGGACGTCGTCCTCGCCCTGCACGGCGTCCACCTCTTCGAGGGCCGCGCGCCCCTCGACCTGGACCTGCGCGCCGGCGAAGTCACCGGCGTCGTAGGCCTGTTGGGCGCCGGCAAGACGGAACTGGCCCGGGGTCTGTTCGGCGCCGAGCCCTTCCCCACCGGCAAGGTCGAACTCGACGGCAAGCCGTACGCCCCCCGCCGCCCGTCCGAGGCGATCCGCGCCGGCGTCCACCTCGTCCCCGAGGACCGGCACGCCGACGCACTGGTCCCCGGCTGGTCGGTGGCCCAGAACATCTCGCTGCCGTTCCTCAAGTCCCTGTCCCGGGCGGGGTTGGTGAACACGGCGAGGGAGGACGCCCTGGGCCGCGAGACGATCGATGCCCTCGGCGTTATCGCCCGCGACGAGCACAGCACGGTGGAGGAGCTCTCCGGCGGCAACCAGCAGAAGGTCGTCGTCGGCCGCTGGCTCGCCGAGACCCCCCGCGTCCTCATCCTGGACGAACCGTTCCGAGGCGTGGACATAGGTGCCCGCCGCGACATCGGCCGCAGGGCGCGTGCGCTGGCCGCCGAGGGTGCGGCCGTCCTCGTCCTCTCCGCCGATGTGGACGAGGTGCTGGAGATCGCCGACCGGGTCGTCGTGCTGGCGGCAGGCGAGGTCCACCTCGACGCGTACGGCGAAGACGCGGAACGCGACCGCGTGATCCAGACCATCTCGGCGTCCGTGTGATGCCGGCCCCTTCAGGAAGCACCCGATGACCACCACCCAGAGCTCCGAGGCCGCACCGAAGGCACTGGCCCCGCCCGCCGTCTCCACCGCCGTGCTCGTCCAGAACGCCGTCATCAAGTACGGGTTCATCTTCGTCACGGTCGCGCTGTTCCTGTACTTCGCGCTGAGCGAGGGCTCCTTCCGCGAGTCGGCGACCATGCTCGACACCCTCCGGTACGTCTCCGTCGCCGCGATCCTCGGTCTGGGCGTCACCCTCACCATGGCCGTCGGCGGGATGGACATGTCCGTCGGCGCGGTCGCCGGGCTCGGGGTCACCGTCGCCGCGAAGACGATGGTGACGTACAACCAGGTCGGCACGGTCGCGATCCTCGCCGTGATCGCGGCGGGCGCGCTGGCCGGACTGCTGAACGCCCTGCTCATCGTCGTGATGAAGATCCCCGACATGCTGGCCACCCTCGGCACCATGTTCGTCATCCAGGGCACCAAACTCATCCTGGTCGACGGCCAGTCCATCTCCGCCGGCATGACCGAGTCCGACGGCAGCACCGCCCCCGGCAAGTTCACCGACGGCTTCCTGCGCATCGACCGCGGCACCCTCCTCGGCATCCCGATCTCCGTGCTGATCTTCGGCGCGCTGACCGTCGTGGCATGGGTCTTCCTGGCCCGCACCCGCTGGGGCCGCATCCTGTACGCGATCGGCGCCAACCCCGAGGCCTCCCGCCTGGCGGGCATCCGCGTCGGCGCGTACCGGGCCCTCGCCTACGTCCTCTCCGGCGTCCTCGCCTCCATCGGCGGCCTGATCCTGGCGTCCCGCATCGGGCAGGGTGACGTGTCCGCCGGCACGTCGCAGTTGCTGGAGGCGGTCGCCGTCGCGCTGGTCGGCACGTCGGTCCTCGGCCGGGGCCGCCCGAACGTCTGGGGCACGGCCCTCGGCGCGGTGCTGATCGGCATCATCACCACCGGTCTCACCATCAAGGGCCTGCCGTACTACACCCAGGACGTCGTCGAGGGCGCGGTCCTCATCCTCGCCCTGGTCTTCAGCTTCACCCTGTCCAAGCGCCGCACCGCATAAGGAAGTTCGAGGAGTTCGTACGATGGGCTACCGCATCCTGGAGACCGACGACATCCCGGCCTACCTGCACGAGCGCGGCCACTGGGCGGACGTGACCGACATCCACGTCCGTGAGGTCTCCGACGGCAACATGAACCGGGTGTTCCTCGCGTCGAACGCCGACGGCAGCCACAGCCTCGCCGTCAAGCAGGCGCTGCCCTGGGTGCGGGTCGCCGGCCCCTCCTGGCCGATGAGCCCCGAGCGCGCCGACGCCGAGGCCCGGGCGTACGAGCAGGTCGCGCGGGTCGCCCCCGACAAGATCCCGGCGATCCACGGCTACGACGCCGACAACTACGCCCTCGTCATGGAGGACATGTCCGACCTGGAGGTCCTGCGCACGGTCCTCAACGAGGGCGCGTCCTACGGCCCGGACACCTCGGCGCGGATCGGCGAGTTCGTGGCCCAACTCGCCTTCGCCACCAGTGACTTCGGCATGGCCTCCGCCGAGCGCAAGGCACTGATCGCGACCTCGGTGAGCCCCGAGCTGTGCAAGATCACCGAGGACGTCGTGCTCTCCGAGCCGTACATCGAGCACGAACACAACCACTGGCTACCGGAGTTGACGGACCTGGCCGCGTCCTTCCGTGCGGACGCCCGCCTGCGCACGGAGGTCGCCGATCTCCGGTACACCTTCATGACCAGCGCCCAGGCCCTCCTCCACGGCGACCTGCACACCGGCAGCATCATGGTCGGCGAGCGCGAAGGCGCCCCCGTGGTACGGGTCTTCGACCCCGAGTTCTCCTTCGTCGGCCCGATCGGCTACGACCTCGGCCTGTACTGGGCCAACGTGCTGGTGTCGGAGGAACGTGCCCGTGAGCTGGGCGCGTTGTCCGACCATGCCGACCAACTCCGGCTCTCCTGGGCGGCGTTCGAGACCGAGTTCCGCCGCCTCTGGCAGACCCGCGTCGACATCTTCTTCGACGACACCTACCTCGACCGCTTCCTCTCCCGCGTCTGGACCGACTCGGTCGGCTACGCCGGCACGGAGATCGTCCGCCGCGTCATCGGCTTCGCCCACCTGACCGACCTGACGACCCTGCCGGACCCGGCGCCGGCGTCCCGGCGGACGTTGCTGCTGGGACGTGAACTGATCGTGCGGCGCGAGGAGCTGACGTCACCGGAGCACATCAGGGCGCTCGTCTGAGGGATGTCGCTTCGCCGGGAGGCGTCACTCCGCGTCGAACCACTCCTTGCCCGCCGCCCAGTGCGCCACCCAGCCGGCGAACCCCGGCGCGGAGGTCGTGAACCCGAACTCCGCGCCGAACGGCATGGCGCCCACATCGGTGATGTGCCAGACGTGCCCCCGCTGGGGGCCGGTGACGACCAGGTGCCAGTTCATCGCGCAGCCGTCGGTCCCGAGCACGATCGAGCCGTGGTTGAGGACCTGCTCGACGACCGCGTCGGGGTCCTCGTAGGGCCCGTCGTCCTCCTCCCACAACCACCCTGCGGCGAGCGGGAACGGCTTGCCCGGGTCCCGGTCCTCCTTGCCGTCGCCCCAGTCGTCCGGCAGCTCGGCCAGCCCCACCAGCCCGTACTCCGGCGGCCCTTGGAACGACCCGTCCGACATCTCCGCCACGAACGTCCGGTACGGCTCCGGCAGCACCACCCCGTGCTCCGCCTCGAACGCGCGCACCGCGTCCCAGCCGAGCGCCGACTCCCCGCCGTCGTCCACGCCGAACGCCGCCCGCAGCGCGGCGAGTTCATCGGCGGAGGCTTGATCGTTGTTCATACGCCCATGAAAACACCCGGCACTGACAACCGGGCACGCCAAAGGGGCGGCTCCCTCCGCAGGGAACCGCCCCTTTCACGTCGTAGCGAATGCCGTCGTAGCCGTAGCGCCTACTTCTTGTCGAGCAGATCCTGCACCTTGCCACGCACCTCGTCGGTGGCCAGGCCGCGGATCGTCAGGGTGGTGCGGCGGCGGAGGACGTCGTCCTGGGTCTCCGCCCACTCGTGGTCGCGGGCGTAGACGACCTGGGCCCAGATCTCGGGGGCGTCGGGGTGGACGCGCTGGCCCAACTCCGGGTTCTCGTTGGCGAGTCGGGCGATGTCGAAGGCCAGGGAGCCGTAGTGCGTGGCCAGGTGCTTCGCCGTGTCGGCCGCCATGCGCGGGCCCGGCGCCGGGTTGTCGACCAGGAGGCGGTGGGCGACCGCGCGCGGGTTGGCGACGCCCGGCAGCGGGAGCTTCTTCGGGAGGGAGGAGATCGGCTCGAAGTCCTCGCCGAGCGGGCGGCCGGGGAGGGCCTCCAGCTTCTGCATGACCGTACGGCCGATGTGCCGGAAGGTCGTCCACTTGCCGCCCGCGACGGACAGCATGCCGCCCTTGCCCTCGGTCACCACGGTCTCGCGCTTGGCCTTCGCCGTGCTGCCGGGGCCGCCGGGCAGGACGCGGAGACCGGCGAAGGAGTACGTGATCAGGTCACGGGAGAGCTGCTGGTCGCGGACCGAGAACGCGGCCTCGTCCAGGATCTGGGATATGTCCTTCTCGGTGACCGAGACGTCCGCCGGGTCGCCCTCGTACTCCTCGTCGGTCGTGCCGAGGAGCAGCATGTCCTCCCAGGGGAGGGCGAAGGTGATGCGGTACTTGTCGATGGGGGTGGCGAGAGCGGCCTTCCAGGGGGAGGTGCGCTTCAGGACCAGGTGCGCGCCCTTCGACAGGCGGATGGAGGGGGCCGCGTTCGGGTCCTCCATCTTGCGCAGGTGGTCGACCCACGGGCCGGTCGCGTTGAGCACCAGCCGGGCGCTCACCCCGAACTCGTCGCCGGAGGTGGCGTCGCGCAGCTCCGCGCCGGTCACCCGGCCCTGGGTGAAGCGCAGGCCGGTCACCTCGGCGTGGTTGAGGACGACCGCGCCCGCCTCGACGGCCGCGCGGACCGTCATCAGCGCCATGCGGGCGTCGTTCATCTGGTCGTCGCCGTACACGGCGACGGCCTTGAGGTTCTGGGTGCGCAGCTCGGGCACGTCCTGCGCCGCCTTGGCGGGGGACAGGAGGTGGCCGACGCCGTCGCCGAACGCGGAGAGCGCGGAGTAGGCGAAGACGCCCGCCCCGAGCTTCGCCGCACCGTGCGGACCGCCCTTGTAGACGGGGAGGTAGAACGTGAGCGGGTTCGCCAGGTGGGGAGCCACCTGGCGGGACACCGCACGGCGTTCGAAGTGGTTCTCCGCCACCAGCTTCACCGCGCCGGTCTGCAGATAGCGCAGACCGCCGTGGAGGAGCTTGGAGGAGGCGGAAGAGGTGGCGCCGGCGAAGTCGCCGGCGTCGACCAGGGCCACCCGCAGCCCGGACTGCGCGGCGTGCCAGGCGGTGGAGATGCCCAGGATGCCGCCGCCGATGACGAGGAGGTCGTACGTCGCCTTGGAGAGCTGCTCCCGGGTCTCGGCCCGGCTCGGGTTCGAGCCGGAGGCCGGGTGCGTACCGAGGGCAGGCACGGACTGCAGGGTGGACTGACTGGTCATGTGGGGTTCTTACTCCTCGTCGTCGAGCCAGCCCATGGTCCGCTCCACGGCCTTGAGCCAGCTCTTGTACTCACGGTCGCGCTTCTCCGCGGCCATGTTGGGGGTCCACTCGGCGGCCCGGCGCCAGTTGGCACGCAGGTCGTCGGTGCTGGTCCAGAAGCCGACGGCGAGACCGGCGGCGTAGGCGGCGCCGAGGCAGGTGGTCTCGGCGACCATCGGGCGCACCACGGGGGCGTCGACGAAGTCCGAGAGCGTCTGCATCAGCAGGTTGTTGGAGGTCATGCCGCCGTCGACCTTGAGCGCGGCGAGCTCGACGCCGGAGTCCTTCGTCATGGCGTCCGTGATCTCACGGGTCTGCCAGGCGGTGGCCTCCAGGACGGCACGCGCGAGGTGCGCCTTGGTCACGTACCGGGTGAGGCCGGCGATCACACCGCGGGCGTCGGAGCGCCAGTACGGGGCGAACAGACCGGAGAAGGCCGGCACGAAGTAGGCGCCGCCGTTGTCCTCGACCGAGAGCGCGAGCGTCTCGATCTCGGCGGCGGTGGAGATGAGGCCCATCTGGTCGCGCATCCACTGCACCAGCGAACCGGTGACGGCGATCGAGCCCTCCAGGGCGTAGACCGGCGCGTCATTGCCGATCCGGTAGCCGACCGTGGTCAGCAGGCCCGAGTAGGAGTTGATGATCTTCTCGCCGGTGTTCATCAGCATGAACGTGCCGGTGCCGTACGTGGACTTGGCCTCGCCCTCGGCGAAACAGGTCTGGCCGAACAGGGCCGCCTGCTGGTCGCCGAGCGCGGAGGCGACCGGGATGCCGCCGAGCAGCTCGCCGAGACGGCCGCCGGTGACCTCGCCGTAGACCTCGGCGGAGGAGCGGATCTCCGGGAGCATGTTCATCGGGACGCCGATGGACTCGGCGATCTTCTCGTCCCACTCCAGGGTGTGCAGGTTCATCAGCATGGTGCGGGAGGCGTTGGTGACGTCGGTGTAGTGCTTGCCGCCGTTCACACCGCCCGTCAGGTTCCAGATGACCCAGCTGTCCATGGTGCCGAAGAGGATGTCGCCCGCCTCGGCGCGCTCCCGCAGGCCCTCGACGTTGTCGAGCAGCCAGCGGGCCTTGGGGCCTGCGAAGTACGACGCGAGGGGGAGACCCGTCTCGCGGCGGAAGCGGTCCTGGCCGACGTTGCGCCCCAGCTCCTTGCAGAGTGCGTCGGTGCGGGTGTCCTGCCAGACGATGGCGTTGTGGACGGGCTCACCGGTGTTCTTGTCCCAGAGGAGAGTCGTCTCGCGCTGGTTGGTGATGCCGATGGCCTTGATGTCGTCGCGGGTGATGCCGGCCTTCTCGATGGCGGAGGCGACGACCTCCTCGACGTTGGTCCAGATCTCGGTGGCGTTGTGCTCGACCCAGCCCGGCTTCGGGAAGATCTGCTCGTGCTCCTTCTGGTCGACGGAGACGATACGGCCGTCCCGGTCGAAGACGATGCAACGGCTGGAGGTCGTGCCCTGGTCGATGGCCGCGATGAACGGTCCGGCGGTGTGCGCGTCGGTCACTGTGTGCTCCTGAGGGGTTCCGTGGTCATGAGGACTGGTTCTACTGCTGCTTCAGTGCTCGGAGTTCCGGTTCTCATCCGGTTCTAAGCAAAGGCGAGGTTGTAGATACCCGCAGCGATCGCGCCGCCGATCAGCGGACCGACGACCGGGATCCAGGCGTAGCTCCAGTCGGAGCCGCCCTTGTTCGGCAGCGGCAGGAGCGCGTGCACGATGCGCGGGCCCAGGTCACGGGCCGGGTTGATGGCGTAACCGGTCGGGCCGCCGAGCGACAGACCGATGGAGACGACCACGAACGCGGTGATCAGGGCGCCCAGGGTGCCGAGACCGTTGCCCTTGTCGTTCAGACCCTGCGTCAGGATGGCGAGGATCAGGACGACGGTGCCGATGATCTCCGTGGCGAGGTTCTGCACCACGTTGCGGACCTCAGGACCGGTGGAGAAGATGCCCAGGACAGGTCCGGCGCCCTTCTCCTCCGCCTCCACGGACTTGGCCGCCGGCTCGCCGACGATCTCCTTGTCCGTGAGGTGTGCCTGGAACTGGCCGTAGTAGGCCACCCAGACCAGGGTCGCGCCGATCATGGCGCCGAGCAGCTGCCCGGCCCAGTAGATCGGGACGTTGTCCCAGCCACCGTCCTTGATCGCGAGTGCGAGCGTCACGGCCGGGTTGAGGTGGGCACCGGAGAGCGGTGCCGAGATGTACACGGCCGTCATGACGGCGAAACCCCACCCGAAGGCGATGGCGAGCCAGCCGGCGTTACGGGCCTTGGAGGCCTTCAGCGTGACGGCGGCGCAGACGCCACCGCCCAGCAGGATGAGTACGGCGGTACCTATGGTCTCGCCGATGAAGATGTCGGAGCTGGACACCCGCGACTCCTTTGTCCTTCGTCCAGGGAAGCCGAACCCCGGGTCCCGCCGGGGGTTCGTGCGCCCTCGGGGGTGAGAGCGATATCGGCCTTTGGCGTTGCCACACTCTAGCGCGTATTGCCGGTAGGTGTTCGACAATGCCGACCGATGGACGGGAGTCTTGCTCCGGGGTTACAGGCGCGTCAAGAGTGCTGTTATCGAAAACACGATCGTTATTGATTGCTGTGGGCTATCGATCTCGCGATCGATGCGGACGGCTATCAGATGGACACCGTGTGTGGTGATTTGGCGTTTTGGCCGACTTTGTCATCCAGAGTACGACTAGAACCGGAACGTCCTCATGACGTTCCGGTTCTTTTTCGCTGTGAATCGGGGTGGCTCCAGCACAGGATCCCGTGCTGGATCCGGGCTGGTCAGAACCGCCCGGCGCCCAGGTCCCGCGACACCGCGCGGGCGCAGTCCCGTACCGCGGCGATCAGCTCGGGGCGCAGCGCGCCGTCCTCGTCGGGCCGGCACAGCCGCTCCACGGCGCCCGTGATGCCGACCGCGCCGACCGGCATGCGCCGCCGGTCGTGGATGGGGGCGGCGATGGACGCGACGCCCTCCCAGGTCTCCTCGACGTCGGCCGCGTACCCACGCGCGCGCGTGACGTCCAGGACGTGCTCGAAGTCGGCCAGCTCGGACACCGTGCGCTCGGTGAAGGGCTTGCGGTCGGCCTCCAGGACCTCGCTGTGCGCGACCGGGTCGTAGGCCGACAGAACCTTGCCCAGGGCCGTGGAGTGCAGCGGCTGCATGGCCCCGATCTCCAGGACCTGCCGGCTGTCGTCGGGGCGGAAGACGTGGTGCACGATCAGGACGCCGTGCTGATGCAGCACCCCCAGGTGCACGCTCTCGCCGCTGGAGCGGGCCAGGTCGTCCGTCCACACCAGGGCGCGGGCCCGCAGTTCGTGGACGTCGAGGTACGTGGTGCCCAGGCGCAGCAGTTCGGCGCCGAGCTGATAGCGCCCGGAGACGTCGTCCTGCTCGACGAAGCCCTCGTGCTGGAGGGTGCGCAGGATGCCGTGGGCCGTGCCCTTGGCGAGACCGAGCGACGAGGCGATGTCCGAGAGGCCGAGCCGTCGCTCGCCGCCCGCGAGCAGGCGCAGCATCGCGGCCGCCCGTTCGAGCGACTGGATGTTCCGTGCCATCGCCGTACTGCCTCCGTCCCGTTCGACCGCCGACGCGCGACGTCGCTGCCGCCGTTCGGCAATGTCGAACACTACCGGTCCATGCCGACCTCCCGCTAATGGTCGGCGGATTCCGGTCACGTCTCCTGTTGCGTCACTTGTCGCGAGAACCTAGACGGCGTTGCCCCGCCCGTCACCTCAGTCGCCCCGCCCGTCACCCCCATCGGCCCCCCGTCACCCCGGTCCGTCTCCCCGTCGTCGCGGTCCGCCCCATGGACGCTTCGAGCATCCCTCGGCCCGACCCCGTTACCCTGGCGACGTGCACGCTCCCCGGGGAGTTCCGTGAGAGGTTCCCGGGGAAGCCGCAAAGCCGACAGCCGTCGCACTCCAGGGAGCCCCTTCATGGCCTCGTCGCCACTGACCCCTTCTGCCGACAGCCGGACCCGTGTGTCCGCGCTCCGAGAGGCACTCGCCACCCGCGTGGTGGTCGCCGACGGAGCCATGGGCACCATGCTCCAGGCACAGGACCCCACCCTTGAGGACTTCGAGAACCTCGAAGGCTGCAACGAGATCCTGAACATCACCCGCCCGGACATCGTCCGCTCGGTCCACGAGGAGTACTTCGGCGTCGGCGTGGACTGCGTCGAGACGAACACCTTCGGCGCGAACCACTCCGCGATGGCCGAGTACGACATCCCCGAGCGCGTCCACGAACTCTCCGAGGCCGGCGCCCGCATCGCCCGCGAGACCGCCGACGAGTTCACCGCCCGCGACGGCCGTCAGCGCTGGGTCCTCGGCTCGATCGGCCCCGGCACCAAGCTGCCCACCCTCGGCCACATCGGCTACGCCACCCTCCGCGACGGCTTCCAGGCGAACGCCGAGGGCCTGCTGGCCGGCGGCGCCGACGCCCTGATCGTGGAGACCACGCAGGACCTCCTCCAGACCAAGTCGTCGATCCTGGGCGCCCGCCGCGCCATGGAGGCGACCGGCGTCGACGTACCCCTGCTCGTCTCGATGGCCTTCGAGACCACCGGCACCATGCTCCTGGGCTCCGAGATCGGCGCCGCGCTCACCGCGCTCGAACCCCTCGGCATCGACATGATCGGCCTGAACTGCTCGACGGGCCCGGCCGAGATGAGCGAGCACCTGCGCTATCTCGCCCGCCACTCGCGCACCCCGCTGCTCTGCATGCCGAACGCCGGTCTGCCCATCCTCACCAAGGACGGCGCCCACTTCCCGCTCGACCCCGAGGGCCTGGCGGACGCCCAGCAGCACTTCGTCCACGACTACGGCCTGAACCTGGTCGGCGGCTGCTGCGGTACGACCCCCGAGCACCTGCGCCAGCTCGTCGAGCGGGTCCGCGAGGCCTCGCCCACCGAGCGCCACCCCCAGCCCGAGCCCGGCGCCGCCTCCCTCTACCAGACGGTCCCGTTCCGCCAGGACACCGCCTACATGGCGATCGGCGAGCGCACCAACGCCAACGGCTCGAAGAAGTTCCGCGAGGCCATGCTGGACGGCCGCTGGGACGACTGCGTGGAGATGGCCCGCGACCAGATCCGCGAGGGCGCCCACATGCTGGACCTCTGCGTGGACTACGTCGGCCGCGACGGCGTCGCCGACATGGAGGAACTGGCCGGCCGCTTCGCCACCGCCTCCACCCTGCCGATCGTCCTGGACTCCACCGAAGTCCCGGTCATCCGGGCCGGGTTGGAGAAGATCGGTGGCCGCGCGGTCATCAACTCCGTCAACTACGAGGACGGCGACGGCCCCGAGTCCCGCTTCGCGAAGGTCACCAGGCTGGCGCAGGAACACGGCGCCGCCCTCATCGCGCTGACCATCGACGAGGAGGGCCAGGCCCGCACTCCGGAGCACAAGGTCGCCATCGCCGAGCGGCTGATCGACGACCTGACCGGCAACTGGGGCATCCACGAGTCGGACATCCTCATCGACACCCTGACCTTCACCATCTGCACCGGCCAGGAGGAGTCCCGCGGCGACGGCATCGCCACCATCGAGGCGATCCGCCGCCTCAAGAGCCGCCACCCCGACGTGCAGACCACGCTGGGCCTCTCCAACATCTCCTTCGGCCTCAACCCGGCCGCCCGCGTCCTGCTCAACTCCGTCTTCCTCGACGAATGCGTCAAGGCGGGCCTCGACTCGGCGATCGTCCACGCCTCGAAGATCCTCCCGATCGCCCGCTTCACCGAGGAAGAGGTACAGACGGCCCTCGACCTCGTCTACGACCGCCGTCGCGAGGGCTACGACCCGCTCCAGAAGCTGATGGCCCTCTTCGAGGGCGCCACCACGAAGTCCCGGACGGCGGGCCGTGCCGAGGAGCTGGCCGCCCTCCCGCTGGACGAGCGGCTCAAGCGGCGGATCATCGACGGCGAGAAGAACGGCCTGGAGGCCGACCTTGCCGAGGCGTTGCAGACCCGCCCCGCCCTGGACATCGTCAACGCGACGCTCCTGGACGGCATGAAGGTCGTCGGCGAGCTGTTCGGCTCCGGCCAGATGCAGCTGCCGTTCGTGCTCCAGTCCGCCGAGGTCATGAAGACGGCGGTCGCCTATCTCGAACCGCACATGGAGAAGTCGGACGCCGAGGGCAAGGGCACCATCGTGCTCGCCACCGTGCGCGGCGACGTCCACGACATCGGCAAGAACCTCGTCGACATCATCCTGTCCAACAACGGCTACAACGTCGTCAACCTCGGCATCAAGCAGCCGGTCTCCGCGATCCTCGAAGCCGCCGAGGAGCACCGCGCCGACGTCATCGGCATGTCGGGCCTCCTGGTCAAGTCCACGGTGATCATGAAGGAGAACCTCCAGGAGCTCAACCAGCGCAAGATGGCCGCCGACTACCCGGTCATCCTGGGCGGCGCCGCGCTGACCCGCGCCTACGTCGAGCAGGACCTGCACGAGATCTACGAGGGCGAAGTCCGTTACGCCCGCGACGCGTTCGAGGGCCTGCGCCTGATGGACGCCCTGATCGGCGTCAAGCGGGGCGTGCCCGGCGCGAAGCTGCCCGAGCTCAAGCAGCGCCGGGTGCGGGCGAGCGCGGCCGTGGAGGTCGAGGAGCGCCCCGAGGAGGGCCACGTCCGCTCCGACGTGTCCGTCGACAACCCGATCCCCGAGGTGCCGTTCCGCGGCACCCGGGTCATCAAGGGCATCCAGCTCAAGGAGTACGCGTCCTGGCTGGACGAGGGCGCCCTCTTCAAGGGCCAGTGGGGCCTCAAGCAGGCCCGCGCGGGCGACGGACCGACGTACGAGGAACTGGTCGAGACCGAGGGCCGCCCCCGCCTGCGCGGCCTCCTGGACAAGCTCCAGACCGACAACCTCCTCGAAGCGGCCGTCGTCTACGGCTACTTCCCTTGCGTGTCCAAGGACGACGACCTGATCGTCCTGGACGACGAGGGCAACGAGCGCACCCGCTTCACCTTCCCGCGCCAGCGCCGCGGCCGCCGTCTCTGTCTGGCCGACTTCTTCCGCCCGGAGGAGTCCGGCGAGACCGACGTCGTCGGCTTCCAGATCGTCACCATGGGCAACCGCATCGGCGAGGAGACCGCGAAGCTCTTCGAGTCGAACTCCTACCGCGACTACCTCGAACTGCACGGCCTGTCCGTCCAGTTGGCCGAGGCGCTCGCCGAGTACTGGCACGCGCGCGTGCGGTCCGAACTCGGCTTCGCCGGCGAGGACCCCACCGACGTCGAGGACATGTTCGCCCTCAAGTACCGCGGCGCCCGCTTCTCCCTCGGCTACGGCGCCTGCCCCGACCTGGAGGACCGCGCGAAGATCGCCGCCCTGCTGGAGCCGGAGCGCATCGGCGTGCACCTGTCGGAGGAGTTCCAGCTGCACCCGGAGCAGTCCACGGACGCGATCGTCATCCACCACCCGGAGGCGAAGTACTTCAACGCGCGCTGAGCGGACGAGTACGCCGATCGGGTGTGCGCAGGGAACGAACAAGCACACTGATCGGATAAGTCGTACACTGGTCGGTCCACCGCAGGCCGGTCGCCCTTGTAGGTATCAGGGGCGGCCGGCCTGATCGTCCCTCAAGGAGGTGCGCCAGGATGACCAGCACGGTCCCCGCGCTCGGAACCCGTACGGCCGAAGGCTCAGCACTCCAGGCCGTACTCCTCGACATGGACGGCACCCTGGTGGACACCGAGGGCTTCTGGTGGGAGGTCGAGGTCGAGGTCTTCGCCGCCCTCGGACACACCCTCGACGACTCCTGGCGCCATGTCGTGGTCGGCGGCCCCATGACCCGCAGCGCCGGCTTCCTTATCGAGGCCACCGGCGCCGACATCACCCTCGCCGAGCTGTCCGTCCTGCTCAACGCGGGCTTCGAGGACCGCATCGGGCGGAGCCTGCCGCTGATGCCGGGCGCCGCCAGACTCCTGGCCGAGCTGGCGGAGTACGAGATCCCCACAGCCCTGGTCTCCGCCTCGCACCGGCGCATCATCGACCGCGTGCTGACCGCGCTCGGCCCCCAGCACTTCGCGCTGACGGTCGCCGGCGACGAGGTCACGCGCACCAAGCCGTACCCCGACCCGTATCTGCTCGCCGCCGCCGGACTCGGCGTCGACCCGGCCCGCTGTGCGGTCGTGGAGGACACCGCGACCGGTGTCGCGGCGGCGGAGGCGGCGGGCTGTCTGGTGGTGGCCGTGCCGTCCGTGGCGCCCATCGCGCCGGCCGCCCGGCGCACCGTCGTGACCTCGCTGGAAGTCGTCGACCTGGCATTTCTGCGCGGACTGATGGCCGACTGATGACGGAAATGCGCCAGCCGTTCACCGAGCGTGCAAAGTCCAATGGGGCCAAAGGGAAAAGAATTCGGGCGTGATCGACCGGCCGAATTCCGTTGCTCTCCAACTGAGTTGAAGCGTGTGAGGTTCCCCACGTGTGGGAGGGTCGACATCGTCGTCGCCCTGTGCTGTTCACCCCATTTCTGAGGCCGATCACGCACCCTTGTGTCCCGATTGGTGAAAGCCTGCACTAATCCTTCCCTCGACGGGTTTTCGGTCTGTCCACAGCCGGTTCCGCTGCGTGATGGGAACTCAACTACGGTGACCGTGAACCCCCGTGCGGGTCCGGACTAATCTCAACGCGAGAACATCGCCCTTACCCCCGTTGATCGACATCACCACCCCATGTATGTCGGCTACACGGACTCGAACAGCTCTGGAGAAACTCCCGCATGAACCGCAAGACTTTGGTGCTGTCGGCCGTCGTCGGCCTGCTCGCGCCGGTGCTCGCCGCGTGTGGCGGCTCCGGCAGCGGGAGTTCCAGCGACGATGCGATAATCGTCGGCACCACGGACCGGTTCGAGGCGACGAAGGACGCTCCGGCGCCGCTCGACCCCGCCTACGCCTACGACGTCGGCACCTGGAACATCCTGCGCCAGACCATCCAAACCCTGATGATCCAGCCCAAGGGCGAGGGCGACCCGGTGCCCGAGGCCGCCGAGAAGTGCGGCTTCACCGACACCGGCAACG
Organism: Streptomyces sp. NBC_00988; assembly: GCF_045162645.1. Classification (NCBI taxonomy): domain Bacteria; kingdom Bacillati; phylum Actinomycetota; class Actinomycetes; order Kitasatosporales; family Streptomycetaceae; genus Streptomyces; species Streptomyces sp. NBC_00988. The sequence goes on along the minus strand of NZ_CP108730.1, from coordinate 3,266,740 downwards.
AGCGCTACGCCTGCACCCTGCGCGAGGGTCTGAAGTTCGCCAACGGCGACAAGATCACCGCGGAAGATGTGAAGTACTCCATCGACCGCGCGATGCGCATCAAGGCCGACAGCGGCGTGTTCGCCCTGTTGTCGACCGTCGACACCGTCGAGACCCAGGGCGACCGCGAGGTCATCTTCCACCTGAAGACGGCCGACGCCACGTTCCCGTACAAGCTGTCCACTCCCGTCGCCGGCATCGTGAATCCGGACGACTACCAGAAGGACAAGCTGCGCGACGGCTTCGACATCGACGGCTCCGGCCCGTACACCCTCTCGGTGTCCAAGAAGGACGACGCGATCACCACGGCCACGTTCACCAAGAACCCCAATTACAAGGGTGCCTTGAAGGTGAACAACAACAAGGTCGAGATGCGTTCCTTCGCCGACGCCGATGCCATGGGCAGCGCGATCAGCAAGGGCGACATCGACGTCATGACGCGCACCATGTCGCCGGAGCAGATCCAGAAGCTCAGCGACGACACGGACGGCGACGTCGACCTCGTCGAGATGCCCGGTCTCGAAATCCGCTACCTGGGCTTCAACACCGACGCCCCGACCGTGAAGACGAAGGCCGTACGCGAGGCGATGGCCCAGATCATCGACCGCGGCGAACTCGTCTCCAAGGTCTACGGCACCGAGGCCGAGCCCCTCTACTCCATGGTCCCGGCGACCATCACGGGCCACTCGAACTCGTTCTTCAACAAGTACGGCGACCCGAGCGTCGCCAAGGCCAAGCTGATGATGGAGGGGGCCAACATCACCACTCCGGTGAAGCTGACCCTGAACTACACGACCGACCACTACGGTTCGGCCACCAAGGAAGAGTTCGAGCAGCTCCAGAAGCAGCTCAACGACAGCGGCCTGTTCGACGTCAGCATCAAGGGCACCCCCTGGGCGACGTTCCGGCCGGCCGAGCAGAAGGGCAAGTACGACGTCTACGGGATGGGCTGGTTCCCGGACTTCCCCGACGCCGACAACTACCTCGCGCCCTTCCTCGACAAGGACAACACCCTCGGCTCGCCGTACGCCAACACCAAGATCAGGAGCACGCTGATCCCGGAGTCGCGTCGCGAGGCCGACCGGCTCGCCGCGTCCAAGAGCCTCACGGCCATCCAGGACATCGTCGCCACCGACGTCCCGCTGATCCCGCTGTGGCAGGGCAAGCAGTACGTCGCCGCTCGCGACGACGTCACGGGCACGGCGTACGTCCTCAACTCCTCCTCGACCCTCCAGCTCTGGGAGCTGGGCCGAGGCGTGGGCAACTGACAGCCCCGACCGCGCAGTTCCACGCGTGACGATCTAGAGACCAGTGGCCAGCCCTGCCGAACACGGCGGGACTGGCCACCGGCCTGTTGGCGGTGTTCCGGTTCCGGGAACCCGCCGAGGGCCGACCCGGTCCCGCACATACGAAGAGGGCGCCCCTGTCAGGAAAGGGGCGCCCTCTTCTTCGTACATACGGCTGCCTGCCGCGACTGCGACGGCTACTGCGCGCCGGGGCGCACCAGCCCGCTCTCGTAGGCGTACACCGCGGCCTGGACCCGGTCGCGCAGGCCCAACTTGGTGAGGACGTGCCCCACATGCGTCTTGACGGTGGTCTCACTGACGAACAGGTCGGCGGCGATCTCCGCGTTCGACAGCCCGCGGGCCACCAGCTTCAGCACCTCGACCTCACGCTCGGTCAACGTGTGCAGGGCGTCCGGGACGGGCTCGTCACCCGACGGCAGATGACTGGCGTACTTGTCGAGCAGGCGCCGCGTGATGCTGGGCGCGAGCATCGCCTCACCGGAGGCCACCACCCGGATCGCCTGCACGAGTTCATTGGCCGGCGCGTCCTTGAGCAGGAAGCCACTGGCTCCGGCCCGCAACGCCTCCACCACGTACTCGTCGAGATCGAAGGTGGTCAGCACCAGCACCTTCGCCGGACCGTCCCGACCGGGACCGGTGATCTGCCGGGTCGCCTCCACCCCGTCCATCCGCGGCATACGGATGTCCATCAGCACCACATCGGGCTGCAGGGCCCGCACCTGGTCGAGTGCCTGCAGACCGTCACCGGCCTCACCGACGACCGCGAGATCCTGCTCCGCCTCCAGAATCATCCGGAACCCGGTTCGCAGCAGCGGCTGGTCATCAACCAGTAGGACGCGGATGGCCACGTGAATCTCCTTCGCTAGCCCGGGCCCATTCTGCCCTGCGTGGGGCCGGGCGACTCGACCGGCCTTGGGGGCGGCTGTCGGGTCTTGGTGGGAGTGGGTGTGGGGACGCGGTGTGCTGTGTCCGGGCTTGTGGCGGGGGGCGCCGTACGGACTCTTGGCGGAAGGGTTGGTACGGCGCTGATGCCCCTTTAGTGGAGACCGCCCGCGGCCTCCGGACCCGAGGCACCTTCAGCGGAAACACCGCCTGCCACCTCAACATCCCCGTTGGCCCTCCGTACCGGCAACGGATACGGCGGGGGAGTGCCGCCGAACTCCGGGCACACGTCCTGGTGGTCGCACCAGCCGCACAGCTTGGTCGGGCGTGGGCGCCAGTCGCCCGTCTCCGTGGCCAGCCGGATCGCCTCCCACAGGGCGAGCAGCTTGCGCTCCACCTGCTCCAGGTCGGCGATGACGGGGTCGTACGTCACCACGTCCCCGCTGCCCAGATACACCAGCTGGAGCCGGCGCGGGACGACCTGCTTCAGCCGCCAGACCACCAGGGCGTAGAACTTCATCTGGAACAGCGCACCCTCGGCGTACTCGGGCCGCGGCGCCTTGCCCGTCTTGTAGTCGACGATCCGCACGTCGCCCGTGGGCGCCACATCGACCCGGTCGATGATCCCGCGCAGCTTCAGCCCCGAATCCAGCTCGGCCTCGACGAACATCTCCCGCTCGGCGGGCTCCAGCCGTGTCGGATCCTCAAGGGAGAACCACCGCTCGACCAGCCGCTCCGCCTCCCCGAGCCAGCGCGCCAGCCGCTCGCCCTCGGGATCATCGGCGAACAGCTCCACGACCTCCGGCCGGGACTCCCGCAGCCGGTCCCACTGTCCGGGGATCAGCGACTTGGCCCGCGGCGCCGTACGCTCGGCCGCCGGCGCGTCGAAGAGCCGCTCCAGCACCGAGTGCACCAGGGTCCCCCTGGTCGCCGCCTCGCTGGGCTTCTGTGGGAGCCGGTCGATCACCCGGAACCGGTACAGCAACGGGCACTGCATGAAGTCACTGGCACGCGAGGGCGACAACGAGGCAGGCGCTATGGCGACGCGCTCGACCACGTCCACCGTCCCCGTCTCCACCGTCACCGCCGCGGTCGACTCCGCCGCCGCGCCTTCGTCGCCGGCTGTCCCCGCGACGCCCTCCGCACTGGTCTCCATGCCCACAGACCTTACGGCCCGCCACTGACAGTGACCCGATCCCGGCCGACGAACCCGCGACGACCGAGGAAACGCGGGGGGTGCCGGGGCGGAACGCGTCGCGACCGCCGCATACCATCGACCCGAGACCCCTCCGCCCGGCTGGCGCGGAGGATGCTTCGAACGAGGGGACACCGTGGACGAGAGCGGCGGGAGCGGGCAGCCGCGGTCCGGCACCAACGAGCCGACCGAACACGCCCCGGGCGCCACACCCCCGGCCACCGCCTCCGGCACCCCCGAACCGAAACCGGACGACTCCACCCACCAGAAGCCCGAGACGCCCTCGCAGGAGCGAGGGGACACGGACACGCCGTCCGGAGCGGCGAGGGGCACGGGAACGTCGTCGGAGGACCACATGGACGGCAGCACGCTGTCCGGGGAACGTGAGGTCACAGCCACGTCGTCCCAGGACCGCGAGCACGAGCACGAGCACTCTTCGTCCGAGCCTCGCGAGGACTCCAGCACGCCGTCCGAGACCCGAGGGGACGTGAACACGTCGTCCGGGAACCGCGAGGAGGCGACCACGTCGCTCGAACACGCCACGCGTGACGGCGACTTGGAGCCGGGCACGCCGTCCGCGCCTGCCGCAGGGGGTGGTACGGAGCAGGGATCACCGTCTGGGTCCGCCGCGAACGGCGCCGCGGAGACGGAGGCGACCGCAGGTTCCGCCGGCCCCACCACGAACCACCGCACGACGCCCGAGGCGACCGGCACGTCGCCCTCCCCAACTCCTGCCCACCTGAACGGTGAGCCGAGACGCGACGACGCGCCCACGGGCGGCGGCGACGACCGCACCCCCGACCACCCCAGCCACCCGAACCTCCCCTACGCCCACACCGACCCCAACGCCCAACCCCACGCAGACCCCCGCATCGCCAAGGGCCGCCCCCCACAGCGCCCCAAGGAGCCCGGCGGCGGGCTGCTGATGGGGCGGCCCTTCGGTGTGCCCGTCTACGTCGCGCCCAGTTGGTTCCTCGTCGCCGCGCTCATCACCTGGGTGTTCGGCGGGCAGCTGGACCGCGTGCTGCCAGAGCTCGGCGCCGCCCGCTACCTCGTGGCCCTCTTCTTCGCGGTCGCCTTCTACGGCTCGGTCCTGGTCCACGAACTCGCCCACACCGTCGCCGCGCTCCGCTTCAAACTCCCGGTCCGCCGCATCCAGTTGCAGTTCTTCGGCGGTGTCTCCGAGATCGAGAAGGAGGCCGAGACCCCCGGCAGGGAGTTCGTGCTGGCCTTCGTCGGCCCGCTGCTCTCGCTGATCCTCTCGGGCATCTTCTACCTGGCCATGCTGCCCGTCGAACCCGGCACCGTCCCCGGCGTCCTGCTGGCCGGGCTGATGGTCTCCAACCTCATCGTGGCCGTCTTCAACCTCCTGCCCGGCCTGCCCCTCGACGGCGGCCGCATGCTCCGCGCCGTCGTCTGGAAGATCACCGGCAGGCCCATGAGCGGCACGATCGCCGCCGCCTGGGTCGGCCGCGCCCTCGCCGTCTCCGTCCTGATCGGCCTCCCGCTGCTCACCCAGACCGGCGCCCTCGGCACGAACACCGAGGACATCAGCGGCATGGACACCGTCACCGACGCCCTGCTCGCCGCGATCCTCGCCGCGATCATCTGGACCGGCGCCGGCAACAGCCTCCGCATGGCCCGACTCCGCGAACACCTCCCGGAACTCCGCGCCCGCAACCTCACCCGCCGCGCGGTCCCCGTCGAGACCAACACCCCGCTCTCCGAGGCCCTGCGACGCGCCAACGCCGCCGGCGCCCGCGCCCTGGTCGTCGTCGACGCCGACGGCCAGCCCCTCTCCCTCGTCCGCGAGGCCGCCATCGTCGGCGTTCCTGAACACCGCCGCCCCTGGGTCGTCGTCAGCGGCCTCGCCCAGGACCTCACGGACGGCATGCGCGTCTCCGCGGAACTCGCCGGAGAGGACCTCCTGGACGCCCTGCGCGCCACCCCCGCCACCGAGTACCTCGTGGTCGAGGAGACCGGCGAGATCTACGGCGTCCTGTCCGCCGCCGACGTCGAGCGCGCCTTCGTGAAGGCCATGGCCCGCCCCAACTGAGGCACGCGCGCGTGGTCGGCGGCCCCGGCAAACGCCGGTAGGCTGGTCACATGTCCGAACCGACCGGTGCCGCCCGCAGGCGCGGGCCCTTCAAGGTCGGGGACCAGGTTCAGCTGACCGACCCCAAGGGCCGCCACTACACGTTCACGCTCGAAGCCGGGAAGAATTTCCACACCCACAAGGGTTCCTTCCCGCACGACGAACTGATCGGTGCTCCCGAGGGCAGCGTTGTCCGCACCACCGGAAACGTCGCCTATCTCGCGCTGCGCCCCCTGCTCCCCGACTACGTCCTGTCCATGCCCCGCGGCGCCGCCGTGGTCTACCCCAAGGACGCGGGGCAGATCCTGGCCTTCGCCGACATCTTCCCCGGCGCCCGCGTCGTGGAAGCGGGTGTCGGCTCCGGCTCGCTCAGCAGCTTCCTGCTGCGCGCCATCGGCGACCAGGGCATGCTGCACTCCTACGAGCGCCGCGAGGACTTCGCCGAGATCGCCCAGCAGAACGTGGAGCGCTACTTCGGCGGCCCGCACCCCGCCTGGCAGCTCACCGTCGGCGACCTCCAGGACAACCTGTCCGACCTGGACGTCGACCGGGTCATCCTCGACATGCTCGCCCCCTGGGAGTGCCTGGAGGCCGTCTCCAAGGCGCTCGTGCCCGGCGGCATCCTGTGCTGCTACGTCGCGACCACCACCCAGCTCGCGCGGACCGTCGAGTCCATCCGTGAGATCGGCTCCTTCAACGAGCCGACCGCCTGGGAGACGATGCTCCGCAACTGGCACGTCGAGGGCCTGGCCGTCCGCCCCGACCACCGGATGATCGGCCACACCGGCTTCCTGCTCACCGCCCGCCGCCTCGCGGACGGCGTCGAGCCGCCGATGCGCCGACGCCGCCCTTCCAAGGGTGCCTACGGCGACGACTACACCGGCCCGAACGCCGACGGTGGCGGCGCGGCCGGCCGCTGAGCCGCACGCAAGGGCGGCCCTGTGCCGCACTCAACGCACGAACGCCGTGGCCGAGTTCCCGGAAATCCTCCGGAACTCGGCCACGGCGTCTTTCTGCTGACACACCGACTGGCGCACCGACCGACGTACCGACTTCTGCCGTACCGACCCCGTCGGCCCCTCCCGTGTGACCGGGCGAACGAACTGTCGACCCCGCCGTTCCCCCGCACCGTGCCGTGTGGCAGCATGCAGGCCACCCCCACCGGCACAGCCCTCACAGGAGACACTCCTAGTGCAGCACTCCGCCGTCCCGGAACTGGAACTGGCACACACCACCACCCGCCCCATCCACTGGGTCGCCACCGCCACGGCTCTCGCCGGTGTCGTGGCCCTCTCTTCGGGCCTGCAGCCCGATTCCGCGCACGCAGCCCAGGCCGCCGCCCCGCAGACGAAGTCCGCGCCCGCCGCCTCGGCCCCCGCGACCACAGGAGTCGCCTTCCCCCTCGACTGCGGCCCCGTGAAGGCCGTCGTACAGAAGAAGGCATCCGGGGACCTCGACGGCGATGGGCGGCCGGAGACGGTCGCCGTGGTCCACTGCGACGCGGGCATGGGCACCCCGCCCGACGGCGTCTACGTCCTCACCCAGGGCGCCGGAGCCGCCAAGCCGCGCGTCGTCGCCACCCTGGTCGCCCCGAAGGCCCGCGAGACGGTCACCGACTTCTCCGTACGCGACGGCGCGGTGCTCGCGACACTGCTCGGCTACTCGACGGCGGACGTGCCCAGTTGCTGCCCCGACGTGAAGGAAACCGCCAAGTGGCAGTGGCAGAACGGCACGTTCGTCCGCTCCACCCCCGGCAACGCCCAGAACGTCTGACGACGACCCGCTGAAACTCAGGCCGCGTCGGGCCCGTACACCTCGACCCGGTCCGCGACCCGGCGCACATGAATGCAGTCACCGGGGCACTCCTTGGCGGAGTCCACGACATCGACCAAAAGCGGCAGCGGCACGAGCGTGGTGGCGCCCTTGTCCTGCAGCAGCTCGTCGTCCGGGCTCTTCACATAGGCCAGGCCGTCGATGTCCAGCTCGAAGACCTCAGGGGCGTACTGGGCGCAGATGCCGTCGCCGGTACAGAGGTCCTGGTCGATCCAGACCTCCAGCGCCTCGCCGTCGGCCACTGCCTCGTCCTGCACGGTGATGTCTCCTGTTTCCGCCGGGTGTTGGACATCCTCGACCCTACCTCCGCCCGCCCGAACGGCCTTTCTCCGCGATCTCGGGTTTCGTGCCCCCGCATGACGGACACTGTCCGCATGGACACTCTCAGTCAGGGGCGCCTTGGCCGGTTTCCGTCGGGTGCAGAACCCGCCCGCACGGCAACTCACGTCCGTCGTGAAGGGTTTTGACCAACCCGGCCTTGGAACAGTCCGCTTCTGAATCACGTTGAGTGGGTATCCAATCGGCGTGAGGGAGAGCGCAGGGTGACCGACGACACACCTTGACAGTCTTTGTGATCTAGGGGTTTCAATCGACACCCACCCAGGTAGGGTCTGGAAGCGTCCAGCTCCCCTTGGAGGAGGTGAGGACCGTGGCAGCCCACGACGACGACATGAACCGCGGCATCCGCCCGGGACGAGGGTCCGACGACCCGTCCGGGCAGATTGCCTACCTTGAGCAGGAGATCGCCGTCCTGCGACGTAAGCTCGCCGACTCTCCGCGACACACGAGGATTCTCGAAGAGCGGATCGTCGAGCTGCAGACCAATCTGGCCGGGGTGTCCGCCCAGAACGAGCGACTCGCCAACACGCTCCGTGAGGCCCGCGACCAGATCGTGGCCCTCAAGGAAGAAGTCGACCGGCTCGCACAGCCGCCGGCCGGCTTCGGTGTCTTCCTCGTGGCCAACGAGGACGGCACAGCGGACATCTTCACCGGCGGTCGCAAACTGCGGGTGAACGTCAGCCCAAGCGTGGAACTCGAAGAGCTCCGCCGCGGCCAGGAAGTAATGCTCAACGAAGCGCTCAACGTGGTCGAGGCCATGGAGTACGAGCGCGTCGGCGACATCGTCACCCTCAAGGAGATCCTCGAGGACGGCGAACGCGCCCTCGTGCAGGGGCACACCGACGAGGAACGGGTGGTACGGCTCGCCGAGCCGCTCCTGGACGTCGTCATCCGCCCCGGCGACGCCCTTCTGCTGGAACCTCGGTCCGGCTATGTCTACGAGGTCGTACCGAAGAGCGAGGTCGAGGAACTCGTCCTCGAAGAGGTCCCCGACATCGGCTACGAGCAGATCGGCGGTCTGGGCGGCCAGATCGAGATGATCCGCGACGCGGTCGAACTGCCGTACCTCTACCCCGAGCTCTTCAAGGAGCACGAACTGCGGCCGCCCAAGGGCGTCCTGCTGTACGGGCCTCCCGGATGCGGTAAGACGCTCATCGCCAAGGCCGTCGCCAACTCGCTGGCCAAAAAGGTCGCCGAGGTCACCGGCCAGGCCACCGGCAAGAGCTTCTTCCTCAACATCAAGGGCCCCGAGCTCCTCAACAAGTACGTCGGTGAGACCGAGCGGCAGATCCGCCTGGTCTTCCAGCGCGCTCGTGAGAAGGCCAGCGAGGGCACTCCCGTCATCGTCTTCTTCGACGAGATGGAGTCCCTCTTCCGCACCCGTGGTTCCGGTGTCAGCTCGGACGTGGAGAACACCATCGTCCCCCAGCTGCTCGCCGAGATCGACGGCGTGGAAGGCCTGCAGAACGTGGTCGTCATCGGCGCCTCGAACCGCGAGGACATGATCGACCCCGCCATCCTGCGCCCCGGCCGCCTGGACGTGAAGATCAAGATCGAGCGTCCCGACGCCGAGGCCGCCAAGGACATCTTCGCCAAGTACCTCACCGAACGCCTCCCGCTCCACCCCGACGACGTCGGCGAGCACAACGGCGACAAGACCACCACCGTCCAGAGCATGATCCAGACGGCCGTGGAACACATGTACACGGAATCCGAGGAGAACCGCTTCCTGGAGGTCACCTACGCCAACGGTGACAAGGAAGTCCTCTACTTCAAGGACTTCAACTCCGGCGCCATGATCGAGAACATCGTGGGCCGGGCCAAGAAGATGGCCATCAAGGACTTCCTCGACCAGAAGCAGAAGGGCATCCGCGTCTCGCACCTCCTCCAGGCGTGCGTGGACGAGTTCAAGGAGAACGAGGACCTGCCCAACACCACCAACCCGGACGACTGGGCCCGGATCTCCGGAAAGAAGGGCGAACGGATCGTCTACATCCGTACGCTCATCACCGGCAAGCAGGGCGCCGACACCGGACGCTCCATCGACACGGTGGCGAACACCGGTCAGTACCTGTAAAAAGCAGGGCGGCTGCGGGTGCCCTCGCGGGTACCCGCAGCCGACTGTTTTTCAGGCCATGACCGAACAAGGGGCGCGCGAGGCAATGACGCAAATGATCTCCCCACCAGCGCAAAGCCGTTCTAGGCTCTTCGGTACCGCCGAGTCGCGCAGTGCGGGGACGGGCACCGCACACGCACCGGAGCGCCAGCGGTACTTGAGCAGCGTCCCCGACCGAGGGCGCCGCCGGGCAAGGAGGGCCGCATGACCGTACGGCGAGTAATGGGCATCGAGACGGAGTACGGGATCTCCGTCCCCGGCCACCCCAACGCCAATGCCATGCTCACCTCGTCCCAGATCGTCAACGCCTACGCGGCGGCGATGCACCGGGCCCGGCGGGCCCGCTGGGACTTCGAGGAGGAGAACCCGCTGCGGGACGCGCGAGGCTTCGACCTCGCCCGGGAGGCCGCCGACTCCAGCCAGCTCACCGACGAGGACATCGGCCTCGCCAATGTCATCCTCACCAACGGCGCACGGCTCTACGTCGACCACGCACACCCGGAGTACAGCTCCCCCGAAGTCACCAACCCCATGGACGCCGTCCTGTGGGACAAGGCCGGCGAGCGCATCATGGCGGAGGCCGCCGAGCGCGCGGCCCAACTGCCCGGCGCGCAGCCGATCCACCTCTACAAGAACAACACCGACAACAAGGGCGCCTCCTACGGCACGCACGAGAACTACCTGATGAAGCGGGAGACCCCCTTCTCGGACATCGTGCGCCACCTGACACCCTTCTTCGTCTCGCGCCAGGTCGTCACCGGAGCGGGCCGCGTCGGCATCGGCCAGGACGGCCATGAGCACGGCTTCCAGCTCAGCCAGCGCGCCGACTACTTCGAGGTCGAGGTCGGCCTGGAGACCACGCTCAAGCGCCCGATCATCAACACCCGCGACGAACCGCACGCGGATGCCGAGAAGTACCGCCGCCTGCACGTGATCATCGGCGACGCGAACCTCTCCGAGATCTCGACCTATCTGAAGCTGGGCACCACGGCTCTCGTCCTCTCCATGATCGAGGACGGCTTCATCGCCGTCGACCTGGCCGTCGACCAGCCGGTCCGCACCCTCCACCAGGTCTCCCACGACCCGACCCTCAAGCGCCTGGTCACCCTCCGCAGCGGCCGGACCCTCACCGCGGTCCAGTTGCAGATGGAGTACTTCGAGCTCTCCCGCAAATACGTCGAGGAGCGCTACGGCTCCGACGCGGACGACCAGACCAAGGACGTCCTGGCCCGCTGGGAGGACACGCTCAACCGCCTGGAGAACGACCCGATGAGCCTGGCCGGCGAGCTGGACTGGGTCGCCAAGCGTGAGCTCATGGAGGGCTACCGGCGCCGCGACAGCCTCGACTGGGACGCGGCCCGGCTCCAGCTGGTCGACCTCCAGTACGCGGACGTACGGGCCGAGAAGGGCCTCTACAACCGTCTGGTGGCCCGCGGCCGCATCAAGCGCCTGCTGGACGAGGACACGGTCGAGCGGGCGCGTACGACGCCTCCGGAGGACACGCGCGCGTACTTCCGCGGGCGCTGCCTGGAGCAGTACGCGGACGATGTCGCGGCGGCCTCCTGGGACTCCGTGATCTTCGATCTCCCGGGCCGGGACTCGCTCCAGCGCGTCCCAACCCTCGAACCACTTCGCGGAACGCGTAATCACGTCAAGGAGCTCCTTGACCGCTGTCGAACCGCGGAAGACCTGGTCAGGGTCCTGTCGGGCGGCTGACAGGACCCTCGGATCCGGGGCGCCGGACAGGGTGGAATGTCCGGTGGCCGGGAATCATCGAGGTGGCCGCCGTACGTTGTAGGAACTGCGGGGCCGATGTCAGTCCCTGCAAGTAGGGTCTGATCAAGAACGTCGAACCGAGCGGGGTGAGGGTTATGGCGACCAAGGACACCGGCGGCGGACAGCAGAAGGCGACGCGCTCTACCGAGGAGGTCGAGGAGCAGGCCGTTGAGACGGAGGCTTCGGATGATCTCAAGGAGCGCCAAGAGAAGCTGAGCGACGATGTCGACTCGGTTCTGGACGAGATCGACGACGTACTCGAAGAGAACGCCGAGGACTTCGTGCGCTCCTTCGTTCAGAAGGGCGGCCAGTAGGCCGCTCTACCCTTCGATTCGAAGGTGAACGGGGTGGCGTGGTGGCAGGCGAGTCGAAGATGAAGTGCTGCGTGCGGTGCGGCGAGACCAAGCCGCACGCAGTCTTCGCATCCGGGCGCACGAATCGCGTGCTGTTCGGGGCGAGTCGGCCACGTTCTGAGCGGCTCGGGAATGCCTCCGCCGTTCATGTGGATCACTGCCACGAGACGGGTAGGGTCCGTTGCGTACTGTGCTTCAACTGCAATTCGGCCATCGGCAAGTTGGGAGATGATCCCGACGCTGTTCGTCGGGCTGCCGCCTACTTGGAAGGATCCTCGTGGAAGCCAACACTCGTAGCCCCGGGCGTCTACCAGCTGCCTTCCTGACGCCTGGGTCGTCGTCCTTCATGGACTTCCTCTCCGACCACCAGCCGGAGATGCTTCCGGGCAACCGGCAACTGCCGCCCATGCAGGGCGTCATCGAGGCCCCGCACGGCACGACGATCGTCGCTGTCACGTTCCCCGGTGGCGTGGTGCTCGCCGGTGACCGGCGGGCCACCATGGGCAATGTCATCGCACAGCGGGACATCGAGAAGGTGTTCCCCGCGGACGAGTACTCGGCCGTCGGTATCGCCGGCACCGCCGGTCTGGCCGTCGAGATGGTCAAGCTCTTCCAGCTGGAGCTGGAGCACTTCGAGAAGGTCGAAGGCGCCCAACTCTCCCTGGAGGGCAAGGCGAACCGACTGTCCACCATGATCCGTTCCAACCTCGGCATGGCCATGCAGGGCCTCGCCGTGGTGCCGCTCTTCGCCGGCTTCGACGTGGACCGCGGCATCGGCCGCATCTTCTCCTACGACGTGACGGGCGGCCGTTCCCAGGAACTTGGCTACGCGTCCACCGGCTCCGGTTCGGTGTTCGCGCGGGGCGCCATGAAGAAGCTCTTCCACGACCAGCTGACCGAGAGCGAGGCCACGACCCTCGTGGTCCAGGCCCTCTACGACGCGGCCGACGACGACTCGGCGACCGGCGGTCCCGATGTCGCCCGCCGGATCTACCCGATCGTCACCGTGATCACCGAGGACGGCTTCCGCCGGCTCACCGACGACGAGTCCTCCGAGATCGCCCGCTCGATCCTGGAGCGGCGACTGCAGCAGCCCGACGGCCCGCGCGCCGCGCTGCTCTGACCGAGGGCCCGTTCGTCACAAGGTGATCCACTGATTTCGACGGAACTTTAAAGAGAGGGACGGATACCGGTGTCGACGCCGTTCTATGTCTCACCCCAGCAGGCGATGGCCGACCGGGCGGAGTACGCCCGCAAGGGCATCGCCCGTGGCCGCAGCCTGGTCGTGCTGCAGTTCGCCGACGGCATCGTCTTCGTCGGCGAGAACCCGTCCCGTGCGCTGCACAAGTTCAGCGAGATCTACGACCGGATCGGGTTCGCGGCCGCCGGAAAATACAACGAGTACGAGAATCTGCGGATCGGCGGCGTCAGGTACGCCGACATGCGCGGTTACACCTACGACCGTGCGGATGTGACCGCCCGCGGTCTCGCCAACGTCTACGCCCAGACGCTCGGCACGATCTTCTCCAGCGCGGCCGAGAAGCCGTACGAGGTGGAGCTGGTCGTCGCGGAGGTCGGGGACACTCCGGACGGCGATCAGATCTACCGGCTGCCGCACGACGGTTCGATCGTGGACGAGCACGGCTCGGTCGCGGTCGGTGGCAACGCCGAGACGATCAGCACCTATCTGGACCAGCGCCACCGCGACGGCATGACGCTCGCGGAGGCGCTCAAGCTGGCCGTGCAGTCCCTGTCCCGCGACACGAACGGCAGCGAGCGGGAGATCCCCGCCGAGCGCCTGGAGGTCGCGGTCCTGGACCGTACGCGCCCGCAGGCCCGCAAGTTCCGGCGCATCGTCGGCCCTCAGCTGTCCCGTCTGCTGGAGGGCGGAAGCGCGGACGCCTCGTCGGAGGAGTCCGACGCCGACGACGAGGAGTGAGTCGACTTCACCCAGCCTTTCGTGCGCCCCGGCCGGTCATCGGCCGGGGCACACGGCGTTGTGGGGGCCACAGGGGCGTCAGGCGGCGCCTGGTGGCGCCGTGGAGCCGCGGACGACCAGTTCCACCGGGATGTCCCCCTCCTCCGGTACGCGGCCGTCCAGGACGGCCAGGAGGGCGCGCATGCCGTGTTCGCCGAAGAGTTCGGCGTCGAGGCGGACGGTGGTGAGTTCCGGGTCGATGGCGGTGGCGAGGGCGAGGTCGTCGAGGCCGGTGATCGAGAGGTCGTCCGGGATGCGCAGGCCCAGGCGGCGGGCCGCTTTGTAGGCGCCGGCGGCGAGTTTGTCGTCGTCGCAGACCAGGGCGGTCACCCGCGACCCCGGGGCTGAGAGCGCGGCCTCGGCGGCGGCCAGGGCGCCCTCGATCGAGATGGGGGCGCGGGTCGTCCGTACCGAGGTGCCTGCCACGGAGCCCACCCGTGCGGCCAGTTCACGCGCGCGTACCTCGAAGGTCCAGGACGGGACGTCGGCGGCGAGGTGCAGGAAGTGGCGGTGGCCCAGGGTCAGCAGGTGGTCGGCGACCTGGCGGATGCCGTCGGCGATGTCCAGGTTGACGGTGGCCGCGCCGAGGCTGCCCTCGGGGTCGCTGTCGAGCATGACCAGGGGGAGCTGGTCGCCGCGGATCGCGGTGAGGGCGTCGGCGGCCATGGAGGAGGCGATCACACCGTCCAGGGCGGCCTGGGCGGAGGCGAAGGGGTCGCGGGCGGGGCCGATGCCCTCGGGGGAGGGGTAGAGGACGACGCCGAAGCCGTGTTCCGCGGCGACGCGGGCGGCGCCCGTGTAGACGCCGGCGAAGAACTCCGTCGTCAGCACCGGGACCACGAGGAGGACCGTGCGGGTGCGGCCGAGGCGGAGGTTGCGGGCGGCGAGGTTGGGGCGGTAGCCCAGGTCGCGGGCGGCCTCGCGGACGCGTTCGGCGGTCGTGGCCGAGACCCGGCCGCGCCACTTGTCGCCGAGCACCAGGGAGACCGCGGCCTGGGAGACGCCGGCGGCCTGCGCGACGTCGCGGCTCGTGGGGCGGGTGCTGGCTGGTGCCACGGTCGGCCTGCTCCTTGGTGAGGACTCCGTAGGGACTCCGTATGGACGCGTGAACAGCGCACATGGTACGTATGACAGCAGACGTTATACGTAAAACCTCATGCGCGACGGTGAGGGGGAGGGCGGTTCGAGGCCGTGGGATATCTGGAGATCCTCAGGGCGAGGCACGCCACCCGCCTGCTGGTGGGCACGCTGGTGGGCCGGTTGCCGAACGCCACCGCCGCGATCGCGATCGTGCTGTTCATCCGCGCGGAGGGCGGCACCTACAGCCTCGCGGGGGCGCTGGCGGCCGTCTACGGCATCGCCAACGCGGTCGGACAGCCCCTCCTGGGGCGCATGGTGGACGTCCACGGGCAGCCGCGCGTGCAGCTGCCCGCCGCGGTCCTGTCGGCGCTCGCGATGGCCGTCTTCGCCTTCGGGGGCACCGATCCGCTGCCCCTCGCCTACGTCGCCGTAGCCGCCGCCGGACTTTTCGCGCCGCCCCTGGAGGGCGGCCTGCGGGCGCTGTGGCCGGCCGTGCTGCGCCGGGAGGAGCAGGTGCACACGGCGTACGCCATGGACGCGGTCGCCCAGGAAGTCTTGTTCACCGTGGGGCCGTTGCTCGTGACGGTGTTCGTGTCCCTGTGGTCCGCGCCGGTGGCGCTCCTCGTGCTGAACGTCATCGGGGTCCTGGGCGCTCTCTCCGTAGTCGTGTCGCCGCCCTCGCGCGCGTGGCGCTCGGCTCCGCGCGAGGCGCACTGGCTGGGCGCCCTGCGCTCGCCGGGACTCCTGGCGCTGCTCGGCGCGTTCCTGTTCGTCGGCATGGCGCTCGGGTCGATCACGGTCGCGTCCGTGTCGTACGCCGACGGACACGGCGGTGACGTGGTCTACGGCTGGCTGATGGCGGCGATCGGGCTGGGCGCGCTGCTCGGCGGGACCGTCTACGGGGCGCGGCAGTGGAGCGGGGTGCCGGAGCGGCGACTGCGGGTCCTGGTGGGGCTGCTGGCGGTGTGTTACCTGCCGTTGATGCTCATGCCGGGCGCGGTCGCCATGGTGCTGCTGACCGTGCTCGCCGGGGTGTTCCTCGCGCCCGCCCTCGCCTGCGCCTTCATCATCGTCGACCGGCACGCCCCGAAGGGCACGGTCACCGAGGCTTTCTCGTGGCTTGTGACGACGTTCACCGTGGGGGCGTCGGTCGGAACGGGCGTCGCGGGGCCGGTCGTACAGGCCGGTGGGGCCCTGTGGGGGTTCGCCGTGCCGGGGGTCGCGGGGGCGGTGTCGTTGCTGGTCCTGCTGTCCACCGGACGGGTCCTCGCAGCTCCCGCCGGGGGTGCGGTGGTTGCGGCTTCATCGGAAAATGATCCAAACCGTGCCGCCGAACCCCGTTTCAGCACAGGGGATCGGGCGTAATGTTCAGTCATGGACCGCCGCATTTTCGGGCTGGAGAACGAGTACGGCGTCACGTGTACGTTCAGGGGACAGCGGCGTCTGTCTCCCGACGAAGTGGCTCGGTACCTCTTCCGCCGTGTCGTGTCATGGGGCCGCAGCAGCAATGTCTTTCTGCGAAACGGCGCCCGGCTCTATCTCGACGTGGGCTCACATCCGGAATACGCGACCCCCGAATGTGACAACGTGACCGAACTGGTCACCCACGACAAAGCCGGCGAGCGCATTCTCGAAGGACTCCTGGTGGACGCCGAACGACGCCTGCACGAGGAGGGAATCGCGGGCGACGTCTACCTCTTCAAGAACAACACCGACTCGGCGGGCAACTCGTACGGCTGCCACGAGAACTACCTGGTGGCACGGCACGGCGAGTTCTCCCGGCTCGCGGACATCCTCATCCCGTTCCTGGTCACGCGTCAGCTTCTGTGCGGCGCGGGCAAGGTGCTGCAGACTCCGCGCGGCGCCGTGTACTGCGTCAGCCAGCGCGCCGAACACATCTGGGAGGGCGTCTCCTCGGCGACGACGCGTTCCCGGCCCATCATCAACACGCGGGACGAACCGCACGCGGACGCCGAGCGCTACCGCCGTCTCCACGTCATCGTGGGCGACTCGAACATGTCCGAGACGACCATGCTGCTCAAGGTCGGCGCCACCGACCTGGTGCTGCGCATGATCGAGGCGGGCACGGTGATGCGCGACCTGACCCTGGAGAACCCGATCCGGGCGATCCGTGAGGTCAGCCACGACATCACGGGCCGGCGCAAGGTGCGTCTGGCCAGCGGACGCGAGGCCTCCGCGATCGAGGTGCAGCGCGAGTACTACGAGAAGGCCGTGGACTTCGTCGAGCGCCGCGGCATCCGTACCGGCACTGTCGAGCAGGTCCTCGAACTGTGGGGCCGGGTGCTGGACTCGATCGAGGCCGAGGACCTCGACCGGATCGGCACCGAGATCGACTGGGTCATGAAGTACCAGCTCATCGAGCGGTACCGGGCGAAGCACAACATGACCATGTCCCACCCGCGGGTGGCGCAGATCGACCTCGCCTACCACGACATCCACCGTCGCCGAGGGCTCTACTACCTCCTGGAGAGGAAGGGCCAAGCCGCCCGGATCTGCAACGACTTGAAGATCTTCGAGGGCAAGTCCGTTCCGCCGCAGACCACTCGGGCCAGGCTCCGCGGCGACTTCATCCGCAGGGCTCAGGAACAGCGGCGGGACTTCACCGTCGACTGGGTCCATCTCAAGCTCAACGACCAGGCCCAGCGCACGGTGTTGTGCAAGGACCCGTTCCGTTCGGTGGACGACCGGGTGGAGAAACTGATCGCCGGAATGTAGGCGAAAGCCTCCGGATACCGACGTCCGGATACATATTCGGTACGCCACACGGGCCCCGTACGTTTCACGTACGGGGCCCGTGCCACGCCGTAGAGTTGCGCGCACGCCATCAACAAGATCGACCGATACGAGGCCTTCACCGTGCGCCGACGCTCCGTACTCATCGCTGTTCCCGCAGGACTTGTGACGCTCGCGGGGTGCGGTGACAGCGATTCCTCCTCCAGCAAGGCCAGTGCGTCGCCGTCGCCCTCGCCGTCCTCCTCGGCCTCGACCGTGCCGCCGCCGAAGCTCGTGGACGGTCCGCTGCCGGCGATCACCGCGGGCACGAAGTTCGACGAGAAGCCGACCGTCGCCAAGGGCAGCGGCGATCCGTCGAAGGACCTCGCGGTGAAGACGGTGATCGCGGGCGGCGGCAAGGCCGTGGCGGAAGGCGACTTCGTCAAGGTCAACTACCTCGGCCAGATCTGGTCGACGGCGAAGGTCTTCGACAACTCCTACGACCGCAAGACCTCGTTGGTCATCCAGCTCGCCCAGGGCGGCATCATCGACGGCTGGCGCTACGGCCTGGCGGGCAGGAAGGTCGGCAGCCGCGTCGAGATGGCGATCCCGCCGACCTGGGGATACGGCACGGCGGGCAGCCCGCAGGCCGGCATCAAGGGCACCGACACGCTGGTCTTCGTGATCGACATCCAGGACTCCTTCAACGCCAAGAGCTCCGCCAAGGGTTCGACCGTCGCGCAGTCCGACGCCGATCTGCCCAAGGTCGGCACGAACACCGACGGCAAGGCCCCCTCGGTCACCGTCCCCAAGGCGGACCCGCCGAAGAAGCTGGTGTCGAACTACGTCCTGGAGAGCGACGGTGCCGTCGTCAAGGAGGCCCAGTCGATCCTCTGCCAGTTCAAGGGTGTCGTCTGGTCCACCGGCAAGGAGTTCGAATCGACGTACTCCCAGGGGCGGTTGAGCCAGTTCGCGATCAAGGACATGGAGTCGGTCGTCAAGGGCCTGGCCCAGGGCATCACCGGCAAGAAGGTCGGCAGCCGCATCATGATCGTCGCGCCCGCGGACCTGGCCTACGGGAACACCCCGCCGAGCGGCGGCGCCATCAAGAAGGGCGACACCCTCGTGTTCTCCGTGGACATCCTGGCGGCCATGTGACCCCTGCGGGAATCGGCCTGGCCGGAGCGCGACACCGGCCGGGATGCGAGACTGTCCGAGTTGTCTTGTCGTACACATAGCAGGAGCCAGAGACGTGAGCATCGAGAAGCCCGAGATCGACTTCCCGGAGGGCGAAGCCCCGGCCGACCTGGAGATCAAGGATCTCTGGGAGGGTGACGGCGAGATCGCGGTGGCGGGCCAGAACGTCACCGTCCACTACGTGGGCGTGGCCTTCAGCACCGGCGAGGAGTTCGACGCCAGCTGGAACCGCGGTACCCCGTTCAAGTTCCCGCTCGGTGGCGGCCGTGTCATCAAGGGCTGGGACAAGGGCGTGCAGGGCATGAAGGTCGGCGGCCGCCGCCGGCTGACCATCCCGGCGCACCTCGCCTACGGCAACCAGAGCCCGACCCCGGCGATCAAGCCGGGCGAGACCCTGATCTTCGTGGTCGACCTCATCGCCGTCTGATCACCGGTTCCGACCGGACCCGATCACCTGGGGCCCATGCCTGCGAGGGCATGGGCCCTCGGCTTTTGCCAGGCCTGCGCGGGGCGGTACGGTCATCGTTCGTAAGCACATACAGGGAGGCGAAGGGCGTCGATGGCCATTGCCAAGGCCGAGCGGCTGATGAACCTCGCGCTGTGTCTGCTCGGGACACGGCGGCCGCTCAGCAAGCGTGAGCTGCGCGAGTCCATCGAGGCCTATCTCGAAGCGGGCAGCGACGACTCCTTCAACCGGATGTTCGAGCGTGACAAGGACGATCTGCGCGAACTCGGCCTCGTCATCGAGACGGTGGAGAACCTGGACGGCGAGGTCGGCTATCTCGCCCGCCGCGACAGCAACCGCCTCCCGCCCATCACCCTCGACGCCGAGGAGGCCGCCGCTCTCGGTCTCGCCGCCAAGGTGTGGCAGCAGGCCAGGCTCGCCGGCGCCGCGAGCGGCGCGCTGCAGAAGCTGCGCGCGGCCGGGATGCCCGAGGACCTCGACCCGTACGAGCCGCACGGCGCCCTGGAACCGCGCATCCCGGTGCACGAGGCGTCGTTCGAGCCGCTGATGCTGGCCTGCCGCGACCGTCGGCCCGTCGTCTTCGACTACCGCAAGGCCACCGCCGCCCGCCCCGAACCCCGCAACGTCGAGCCGTGGGCGCTGGAGTGCTGGCGCGGCCACTGGTACCTCGCCGGCTGGGACCGGGACCGGAGTGCTGAGCGCGTCTTCCGGCTCTCCCGGATCACCGGCAAGGTGCGCTCCCGCAACGGGCGGTTCACCGCCGACATCCCCGACGTCGTCACCGTGCGCGAGACCGTCGCCAGCTGGGCGGGGGAGACCGCCGACCGCTCCGCGCTGATCCGGCTGCGCACGGGCTCCGGTTACCCCTTGCGGGCGAAAGCCGCGGCGGTGCGGGAACTCGGGGACGGCTGGGACGAGTTGGAGGTTCCGTACGGCCACGGGCTGGACGCCTGGCTGGTGGAGTTCGGGCCCGACGTGGTCGTCCTGGAGCCCGCCGAGCTGCGGGCCGACGTGGTGGACCGGCTGCGCGCCGTGGCCAAGGGCTGAGGGGGAGCGGAAGAGAACTGTGGCAGGCAAACCGGTCAGGCCCGTCAACGCCATCGACCAGACCCGGCGGATGCTCTCCCTGGTGACCTATCTGAAGGAGCGCCCCGGAGCACGCGTCGAAGACGTCGCCCGTGCCTTCGGGATCACCGAGGACGAGCTGGTCTCCGACCTCGACGTGCTGCCCATGTGCGGGACCAGCTTCCGCGGCGGCGACCTGCTCGACATCGACACCGACGGCGACCGCATCTGGTGGCACAACCCGGACGACGTCGCCGAACCGCTGCGGCTCGCCGCCGACGAGGCGACCGCGCTCCTGGTCGCCGCCCGCGCCGTATCGACCCTCCCGGGTCTGCGCGAGAGCGACCGGCAGGCGCTGCTGCGGGCCAACGCCAAGGTGGAGGCGGCGGCCGGTGAGGCGGCCGGGGCCAGCGCACGGCTGTCGGTGACCTTCGAGTCCGAGGGCGGGGTCTTCGCGGACGTCGACCGCGCGATCTCGGAGCGGCGCCGCCTGTGGATCCGCTACTACTCGCCGGCGCGCGACGAGCTGAGCGAGCGCGAGATCGACCCCATCCGGCTGGTCAGCGTCGGGCACACGTACGTGGAGGCCTGGTGCCGCCGCTCCGAGGCGCGCCGCACCTTCCGCCTCGACCGGGTCGCCGAGATCAAGATCCTCGACGAGCCGTCCGCACCGCCCGAGATCGAACTGCGGGACCTGTCCGAGGCGTTGGTGCAGCCCGCCGCCGAGGACCCCGAGGTCGTCGTCGAGGTCGGTCCGGGCGGGCGCTGGGTCGCCGAGTACTACCCGCACGACAGTGCCGATGAGCTTCCCGACGGCGGGCTGCGTATTACCTTGCGCACCCCCGACCCGACGTCCCTGAGACGCCTGGCCCTGCGGCTCGGGCGCGACGGCCGGATCGTCTCCCCGAGCGACCTCGCCGACAGTGCCCGCCGGGCCGCACGCGAGGCGCTGGCGGCGTACGACGGCCCGCAGGGTGTTGTTGACGCAGTGCACGGTGTTGACGAGAGGCAGGAGCAGGGGCTGTGAGCGAGTCGACGATGACGGGTGTCCCCGGCGCCTTGGGTGCTCAGGGTGTCCCGGGTGGTCCGGAGATGACGGTGGCCGCCGCGTTCGCCGGGATGAAGAGCGTGGTCCCCGTGATGTTCAGAGCGGGCTGCCCGGACTGCCGGAGCAACTTCGAACTGGCGGCGAGCGCCCTGCGCCTCGCCATCGGCGCCACCAGCCGCACCACCTTCTACTCCTTCACCTGCCCCGACTGCGGCGCGGCCGTACGCAAGCCCGCGGGCGAGCGGATCGTCGAACTGCTCACCGGCGGCGGGGTCAGGACCCTGCGGCTGACCTCCGTCGGGTAGCAGGGTCTAGGCTCGCCCCATGTTCTGGGCGATGGTCGCGGTAGCTGTGGGTTTCCTGGGTCTCGCCGTGCTCGGCGTGCTCGCCGTCCGGGTCTTCCTGGAGGCGCGGCGGCTCGGACTCCAGGTCACGGACGCCGCGCACCGCATCAACAGGGCGGCCGAGGACCTGGAGCGCGCGGCGGTGTCGACGGCGCGTTCCGTCGACGCACTGTGAGTCACATATGGGCGGGGTGTGAGTTGCGCGCCTCATGCGCTTCGGGTCACTTTGCCCTGTCACGTTGTCGGTGGAGGCGGGTACGCTGCTGATCGCGGTCCGGATAACGAGGCCCGGAGCGCGGACCGGGAGTACGCACGGGGATTGCCTCACGTTTACCCCTGAGCGTTACGATCGCTGGCAGCACGAAGGTCGGACAGATGTCCGACCGATCGGACAGCACCCCACCCCAGCCGCCTCGGTGAGAAGGTAAAGACTTATGTTCGGAAGGCTCGGAGCACCCGAGATCATTCTCATCCTCGTCGTCATCGTGCTCCTGTTCGGCGCGAAGAAGCTTCCGGACATGGCCCGCTCGCTCGGCAAGTCCGCCCGCATCCTCAAGAGCGAAGCCAAGGCGATGAAGGAAGAGGGCAACACCACGCCCACCCCCGCCGGCCCGCCGAACACCGACGAGTCCGTGCAGCGCACCATCCAGGCGGCCCCCGGCGACGTGACCAGTGCGCGTCCCGTCACCGAGCCGTCGGACACGACCAAGCGCTGACGCAGGGCCGGGACCCCCTCGGCCTGCCGCACGAGATGAGGACGTGGGTTGCCTAAGTCTGCCCGCACGAAGGAGAAGGACCCCGAGGGGCGGATGCCCCTCGCGGACCATCTGCGCGAGCTGCGCAACCGGCTCGCGAAGGCGATGCTCGCCATCATCGTGGTGACCTGCGTGGCCGCCTTCTTCTACAACGACATCGTGAACATCATCACCAAGCCGGTGTTGCACTCGGTCGGTTGCTCCCAGAACTTCGAGGAGCTGTCGAGGGCGTCCAAGACGTCCCAGCCGTGTGCGCAGATCACGATCAACGGTCTGCTGACGCCGTTCACACTGGCGTTGAAGGTGTCCCTGATGGCCGGTGTCGTACTGGCCTCCCCGGTCTGGCTGTACCAGCTGTGGGGCTTCGTCGCCCCCGGCCTGCACAAGAACGAGAAGAAGTACGCGCTCTCCTTCGTGGGCACCGGCGTCCCGCTGTTCCTCGGCGGCGCCTACTTCGCCTACCGGGTGCTGCCCACCACGGCGCAGGTCCTGATCGGCTTCACGCCCAAGGACGTCAACAATCTGCTCCCGCTCGACGACCTGCTCGACCTGGTCACGCGCATGGTGCTGGTCTTCGGCCTCTCCTTCGAGCTGCCGCTGCTGCTGATCATGCTCAACCTCACGGGCGCGCTGACGGGCCAGCGGATGCTCGGCTGGTGGCGCGCCATGATCCTGGGCATCACGGTCTTCGCGGCCGTCGCCACCCCCAGCACCGACCCGCTGACCATGCTGGCGCTGGCCGGGCCGATCTGGGTGCTGTACTTCGCCGCTGTCGTCTTCTCCCTGCTCAACGACCGGCGCA
This sequence comes from Streptomyces sp. NBC_00988, assembly GCF_045162645.1. Classification (NCBI taxonomy): domain Bacteria; kingdom Bacillati; phylum Actinomycetota; class Actinomycetes; order Kitasatosporales; family Streptomycetaceae; genus Streptomyces; species Streptomyces sp. NBC_00988. The sequence continues at coordinate 3,243,337 of NZ_CP108730.1, read as the reverse complement.
AGCGCCGCCGCGATGCGGAGGGACCGGACGACGACGAGGCCTCGGACCTGGACCTCACCCCCGAGGACATCGGCGACGTCGAGACCGTCTCGGCCGGCCGGGCAGCCCTGCCCGAGCAGGCGAGCGGCACGGGTTCCGACCGGGTCAACGGCTATGACGACGTGACCTGATCACCTCCGGATCTCCACCTGGACCGGCCGTTCCCGCAGCGCGGGCGGCCGGTCTCCGTGTGTGGAGGACCCGTGGGAACGGATAATGATCGTCCTGTTGTCAGTGGCGCCCGGTACGCTCGAAAGCACGATGACAGAGGACCTCTCCCCGGCCGAGCGGTACGCGGCAGCCCGCCTGCGGGCAGCCGAGCAGGCCACCGCGCTCGCGGACTTCCGCGAGATGTACGACTTCGGTCTCGACCCCTTCCAGATCGAGGCATGTAAGGCGCTCGAAGCGGGGAAGGGCGTGCTGGTCGCGGCGCCCACCGGCTCCGGCAAGACGATCGTCGGCGAGTTCGCCGTCCACCTCGCCCTCCAGCAGGGCAAGAAGTGCTTCTACACGACCCCCATCAAGGCCCTGTCGAACCAGAAGTACGCCGACCTGTGCCGCCGTTACGGCGCGGACAAGGTCGGCCTGCTCACCGGCGACAACAGCGTCAACTCCGAAGCCCCGGTGGTCGTCATGACCACCGAGGTGCTGCGCAACATGCTGTACGCGGGTTCGCAGACCCTCCTCGGCCTCGGCTACGTGGTCATGGACGAGGTGCACTACCTCTCCGACCGCTTCCGCGGCGCCGTATGGGAAGAGGTGATCATTCACCTCCCCGAGTCGGTGACCCTGGTCTCCCTGTCGGCGACCGTGTCGAACGCCGAGGAGTTCGGCGACTGGCTCGACACCGTCCGCGGTCACACCGAGGTGATCGTCTCCGAGCACCGGCCCGTGCCGCTGTTCCAGCACGTGCTCGCCGGACGGCGGATGTACGACCTCTTCGAGGAGGGCGAGGGCAACAAGAAGGCCGTCAACCCCGACCTCACCCGCCTGGCCCGCATGGAGGCCCAGCGCCCCTCGTACCAGGACCGCAAGCGCGGCCGTGCCATGCGCGAGGCCGACCGGGAGCGGGAGCGCAGATCGCGTTCGCGGGTGTGGACACCGGGACGCCCCGAGGTCATCGAGCGGCTGGACAACGAAGACCTGCTGCCCGCCATCACGTTCATCTTCAGCCGCGCCGCCTGCGAGGCCGCCGTACAGCAGTGTCTGTACGCCGGGCTGCGGCTCAACGACGACGAGGCGCGGGAGAGGGTGCGTGCGCTCGTCGAGGAGCGCACGGCGTCCATTCCGAACGAGGACCTGCATGTCCTCGGGTACTACGAGTGGCTGGAAGGCCTGGAGCGCGGCATCGCGGCCCACCACGCGGGCATGCTGCCGACGTTCAAGGAGGTCGTGGAGGAGCTGTTCCTGCGCGGGCTCGTGAAGGCCGTGTTCGCCACGGAGACCCTGGCGCTCGGCATCAACATGCCCGCACGCTCGGTGGTGTTGGAGAAGCTCGTCAAGTGGAACGGCGAGCAGCACGCCGACATCACCCCCGGCGAGTACACCCAGCTGACCGGCCGGGCCGGCCGCCGCGGCATCGACGTCGAGGGCCACGCCGTCGTGCTGTGGCAGCGCGGGATCAGCCCCGAGCACCTCGCGGGACTGGCCGGCACGCGCACGTACCCGCTGCGCTCCAGCTTCAAGCCGTCGTACAACATGGCGGTCAACCTCGTCGAGCAGTTCGGGCGGCACCGGTCGCGGGAGCTGCTGGAGACGTCCTTCGCGCAGTTCCAGGCGGACAGGTCGGTCGTCGGGATCTCGCGGCAGGTGCAGCGCAACGAGGAGGGCCTGGAGGGCTACAAGGACTCCATGACCTGCCACTTGGGCGACTTCGACGACTACATGCGGCTGCGCCGCGAGCTCAAGGACCGCGAGACCGAGCTGGCCCGCCAGGGCGTGGCGCTACGGCGTGCCGAGTCCGCCGTGGCGCTGGAGAAGCTCAAGCCGGGAGACATCATCCACGTCCCGACCGGCAAGTACGCCGGTCTGGCACTGGTGTTGGAACCGGGACTGCCCGCCGGGCGGTCCAACGGCCATCGCGGCTTCGAGCAGCATGACGGTCCGCGTCCCCTGGTCCTGACCGTCGAACGGCAGGTCAAGCGGCTCGCGTCGATTGACTTCCCTGTCCCCGTCGAGGCGTTGGACCGGATGCGGATCCCGAAGTCCTTCAACCCCCGTTCCCCGCAGTCCCGTCGGGACCTGGCGTCCGCGCTGCGCACCAAGGCCGGGCACATCCCGCCGGAGCGGGCCCGCAAGCAGCGCTCGCAGGCCGCGGACGACCGGGAGATCGCCCAGTTGCGTACGGCGATCCGGGCGCATCCGTGTCATGGGTGCAACGACCGTGAGGACCACGCCCGTTGGGCCGAGCGGTATCACCGGCTGCAGCGGGACACGACGCAGTTGGAGCGGCGGATCGAGGGGCGGACCAACACGATCGCCCGGACCTTCGACCGGATCGTCGCGTTGCTGACCGACCTGGACTATCTGCGGGGCAACGAGGTCACCGAGCACGGCAAGCGGCTGGCCCGGCTGTACGGCGAGCTCGATCTGCTCGCCAGTGAGTGTCTGCGCGAGGGGGTCTGGGAGGGGCTTTCTCCTGCCGAACTCGCCGCGTGTGTCTCGGCGTTGGTGTTCGAGGCGCGGGTCAGTGACGACGCCACGGTTCCCAAGGTGCCGTCGGGTGCCGCCAAGGCCGCGCTCGGGGAGATGGTGCGGATCTGGGGGCGGCTTGACGCCCTTGAGGAGGACTTCCGGATCACTCAGACCGAGGGGGTCGGGCAGCGGGAGCCTGATCTCGGGTTCGCCTGGGCCGCGTACATGTGGGCCAGTGGGAAGGGGCTGGACGAGGTCCTTCGGGAGGTGGAGATGCCGGCCGGGGACTTTGTTCGGTGGTGCAAGCAGGTGATCGATGTGCTGGGGCAGATTTCTGCCGCGGCGCCGGTTACTGGGGGCGAGGCGTCGTCCACCGTGGCGAAGAATGCGCGGAAGGCTGTTGAGCTGTTGCTGCGGGGGGTTGTGGCCTACTCGTCTGTGGGGTAGCGGTCTGGGGGCGGGTGCGGGTTCGCTGTGGCTGGTTGCGCCCCCGCGGCGGAGCCGCATATCGACACAGCCCCGCGCCCCTAGGGGGGTGGCCTTGCGCTCCTTAAGAGCCCACGTAGTTTCGCCAGCCGCCGTAGGTTGTTATGTCCTCTGCGTTTTCCAGCGCTGCCGGTTCGCAGAGGAAGCCTGGGGCGCTTGTGCCGTCTGCCAGTTCTACGGTGCCCAGGGTCATCGGGCGGGGGAGCGTGGCCAGCAGTTTGCCCACGCCCTCTGCCGGTAGGCGCCATATCTCCGTCTCTATCGCTGCTCCGCCCTCGCCGACATGAACCAAGCCCGGCTTGGGCGGAGTTGTTGTCAGGGCGTGTAGGCGGTAGACCGGGGCCGTTGTGGTCGTGCGGTCCAAGCGGGCGCCCAGGGACAGGAGTTGTGGGTTCAGGGGCTGGCCCGTCAAGTGGGCGCCCACCACTGCCAGTTGGATCGTTGGGTTGAGGTCGCGGGCGATCTGCGTCAGGCGGTCGTCCGTGAACGCCGGGCCGATCAGCATCACGCCGAAGGGCAATCCGCTTACCTCGCCGGACGGGACTGCCACCGCTGCCAGGTCGAAGAGGTTGGTGGAGTTGGTGAAGCGGCCCAGGCGGGCGTTGGCGCCCAGGGGGTTGGCCGCTACCTCGGTCAGAGTGGGGTGGCCCGGGGTCGTCGGGAGCAACAGGGCATCCGCGTCTGCCAGTTCGGCGAGGGCTCGGGTGCGGAGAGCGGCCAGGCGTTCCTCGTCCGCGTACAGCTGGTGGGCCGGGATGTCTCGGGCCCGGGTGATGATGCCCGTGACTGTGGGGTCCAGGCCCTCGGTGCCGGATGCGATCGCCTTGTCGACAAATGCTCCTACCGCCGTATAGCGCTCCGCCACGAACGCTCCCTCGTAGAGCATCGCCGCCGCTTCCGTGAACGGGGTGAGGTCCAGGGGGCGGATCTCGGCGCCCGCGTCGGACAGGCGGGTTACCGCCTTCTCGTAGGCCTCCGCCCAGCCCTCGTCCAGTTCGCCCAGCTGGTCCCGTGGGGGGACCGCTATGCGCCAGGGGCCCGGTGCTCGCTGGGGGAGGGGCGGGAGGGCGCGGGCCGGTGGGGAGGTCATGAAGGTCAGGGCCTGTTCGGCCTCGGGGAGGGTGCGGGCGAAGACCGTCACGCAGTCGATCGAGGCGCAGGCCGGGACCACGCCCGTCGTCGGGACCAGGCCCCGGGTGGGCTTCAGGCCGACGATGCCGTTGAACGCGGCGGGGACCCGGCCCGAGCCCGCCGTGTCGGTGCCGAGTGCGAAGTCGACGATGCCCAGGGCCACGGCGACGGCCGAACCCGCGCTGGAGCCACCGCTGATCCGCTCCGGGTCGTGGGCGTTGCGGACCGCGCCGTACGGGGAGCGGGTGCCGACCAGGCCCGTGGCGAACTGGTCGAGGTTCGTGGTGCCGAGCACGATCGCGCCTGCCGCGCGGAGGCGGGCCACCACTGGAGCGTCGGTCTCTGGGTCGTAGGCGTATGCCGGGCAGCCCGCCGTGGTCGGGAGGCCGTGGACGTCAATGTTGCCCTTGGCTGCGAATAGGCGTCCTGCGAGGGGGAGTTGCTCGCCCGCCGTCACTCGCTCGTCGATTGCCTGTGCCTCCTGCTCGACCTCTGTCTGCGGGCGTAGGTCGATCCAGATCTCTGGGCGGTTCACCGCCTCTATGCGGGCGTAGGCGGCGCGGACTCGGGACACGGTGGTCGACATCTCTTCTGCTCCTTGCGGTTCGGCTTGAGGTTCAGCTTGCGGGGGCGAGGACCAGCAACGCCGTGCCCGCCTCGACCTGGTCGCCGGGCCTGGCCAGGATCTCGATCACGACGCCTGCCATGGGCGCGTGCACCCTGGACTCCATCTTCATCGCCTCCAGGGCCAGGAGAGGTTGGCCCGCCGTCACCTCGTCGCCCGGCTCCACGTTCAACTGCCAGACGGACGCGGCGAATTCGGCTTCCACCAGGCGTCCGCCCGCCGGGACCGTGACCTCGGCCTGCGGTGGTGCCGGGGCAGCCGCCGCCTCCGCCCGCGTGAACTCGCCCGCCGCCTCCCAAGCATCGCGTTCCGCGCCGAACGCGGTCTGCTGGCGGGACCTGAACTCCGCGATGGACTCGGCGTTTTCAGTGAGGAACGCCTCGTACTCGGCGAGCGAGAACGTGCCCTCCTCGATGCGCGGGACGAAGCGGCCGGAGGTGATGTCGGCCCGGAGTTCGAGGAGTTCGTCCGGTTCCACCGGGTACCACTTGATGCGGTCGAAGAAGCGGAGGAGCCAGGGGGAGCCATGCTCGAACGCGCCGCGCTGCTGCCAGCCCGACCACACCTGGGTCGTACGGCCCACGAACTGGTAGCCGCCGGGGCCCTCCATGCCGTAGATGCAGAGATATGCCCCGCCGATGCCGACCGAGTTCTCGGCGGTCCAGGTGCGGGCCGGGTTGTACTTCGTCGTCACCAGGCGGTGGCGGGGGTCCAGAGGGGTTGCCACGGGCGCGCCCAAGTAGACGTCTCCCAGGCCCAGTACGAGGTACTCCGCGTCGAAGACCGTGCCGTAGACGTCCTGTACCGAGTCCAGGCCGTTGACGCGGCGGATGAACTCGATGTTCCAGGGGCACCAGGGGGCGTCGTCGCGGACGCCGGCCATGTAGCGGGCGATGGCCTCGCGGGTCGCCGGGTCGTCCCAGGAGAGGGGGAGGTGGACCGTGCGGGAGGGGACGATCAGTTGGTCCGTGGGCGGGAGGGACGCCGCTATCTCCCTTACGGAGGCGAGGAGTTGGGATTGGGGGAGGCGGGTCGGGTCCGTCTGGATCTGGAGGGAGCGGATGCCGGGGGTGAGGTCCGTGACGCCCTCGAAGTCGGCCTCCGCCACCGCCTCCATCAGGGCGTGGACTCGCATGCGCTGCGCCAAGTCCAGTTGCATGGGGCCGAATTCGACGAGGAGGTTGTCGTCGCCGCTGCGGCGGAAGGTGACGTCTCCGTCCCTGGCCAGGATGCCGCCGTCCACGATGGCGGGGCGGGGCGAGCCGTCGACGTTCACCGGGGTGAAGCGGACCGTGTCGCCGGGCCTGAACTGGCCCAGTTTCCAGCGCTCTTGGCTGATGACCGTCGCCGGGCAGACGAAGCCGCCGAGCGAGGGGCCGTCCGGGCCGAGGAGCACAGGCATGTCGCCCGTGTAGTCGACGGCGCCGACCGAGTACGGGGTGTCGTGGATGTTGGACGGGTGCAGGCCCGCCTCGCCGCCGTCGGTGCGGGCCCAGCGGGGCTTCGGGCCGACCAGGCGGACGCCTGTGCGTGCCGAGTTGAAGTGGACTTTCCAGTCGGCGGCGTAGAAGTCGTGGATGTCGTCCTCGGTGAAGAACTCCGGTGCCGCGTGCGGGCCTTCGACCGCTGCTACCTCCCATACGGCACCGAAGGCTGGGCGGTCGGCGGTGGGTACGGGTGTGCCCTCGGTGACCGTGCCGCCGTGCAGGACGTCGCCGGTGCGCAGCGCCCGGCCGCCGTGGCCGCCGAAGCGGCCCAGGGTGAAGGTGCTTGCGCTGCCGAGGAACGCGGGCACGTCCAGGCCGCCCGCGAACAACACGTAGGTGCGCAGGCCGTGTTGGGCCGGGGCGCCGATCTCCAGGACAGCGCCCGCGGGTACCGTCACCGGCTCCCACTGCGGGACCGGGGTGCCGTCGATGGTCACCGGTGCCGGGGCGCCCGTCACGCACACCGTGGTGGCGTGGGTGAACCTCAACGTCGGTCCCTGGAGGGTGCATTCGAGGCCGGGGGTGCCCTCATCGTTGCCGAGCGCGCGGTTGCCGAGACGGAAGGAGAGGTCGTCCATCGGGCCGCACGGGGGTACGCCGACCTGCCAGTAGCCGGTGCGGCCTGGCCAGTCCTGGACCGTGGTGAGGGTGCCGCCGGAGACGATCTCGATGCGGGGGGTGGCGTCGGTGACGGTGGCCAGGGTTGCCGTCGAGTGGGTGGCTGCTCTGAAGTCCGGTTCGGCCAGGGCCGCTTGGACCAGGCCGAGGTTCGTCTCGATGCCGTCCACGCGGGTGCGGGCCAGTGCCTCGTCGAGTCGTTGGAGCGCGTGGGCGCGGTCGGGGCCGTAGGCGATGACCTTCGCGAGCATCGGGTCGTACGACGTCGTCACCTCGGTGCCGGTCTCCACCCAGCCGTCGACGCGTACGCCGTCCGGGAACTCGACCCGGGTCAACAGGCCCGCGCTGGGCCGGTGTTCGCGGGACGGGTCCTCGGCGTACACGCGGGCCTCGACGGCGTGGCCGCGCGGGGTGCCGGGTTCGCGGACGACGTCGGTCTCGCTCTGGGCCAGCCGTAGCATCCAGGCGACGAGGTCGACGCCGTAGATCTCCTCGGTGACCGGATGTTCCACCTGGAGGCGGGTGTTGACCTCCAGGAAGTAGGCCTCCTCGCGGGTCGCGTCGTAGACGAACTCGACGGTGCCGGCGGAGCGGTAGCCGACCGAGGCGCACAAGTCGCGGGCGGAGGTGGCCAGTTGGGTGCGTATGTGGTCGGGGAGGCCTGGCGCCGGGGCCTCCTCCACCACCTTCTGGTTGCGGCGTTGGAGGGAGCAGTCGCGGTCGCCGAAGGTGACGACCTTGCCGTCGCCGTCGCCGAAGACCTGTACCTCGACATGGCGGGCGTGCTCGACGAGGCGTTCCAGGAAGACGCCGGCCGAGGAGAAGGAGGCGGCGGCGACGCGTTGCACCCGCTCCCAGGACTCGGCGAGTTCGGCGGGAGAGTGGCAGGCCGACATGCCGATGCCGCCGCCTCCGCCGGTCGCCTTGAGCATGACGGGGTAGCCGATCAGGGCTGCTTGGGTGAGCGCCTCGTCCAGGTCTGCCAACAGGCCGGTCCCGGGGGCTAGTTGGACTCCAGCCGCCTCGGCCGCCGCCCGTGCTGTGTGCTTCGCACCGAACAGCTCCAGTTGGGTGGGTGTCGGGCCCACGAACACGATGCCGGCGTCCTCGCAGCGCCGGGCGAAGGCCGCGTCCTCGGAGAGGAAGCCGTAGCCCGGGTGGATCGCGCCCGCGCCCGTGTCCTTGGCCGCTTTCAGCACCAAGTCGGCGTCCAGGTACGACTCTTTGGCGGGTGCCGGGCCGAGTCGTACCGCCTCGTCGGCGAGCCGTACGTGGGGTGCCGAGCGGTCGGCGTCGGAGTACACGGCGACTGTGCGCAGGCCGAGTTCGCGAGCCGTGCGGATGATGCGGACGGCGATCTCGCCCCGGTTGGCGATCAGCAGCGTGTCGAAGGTCATGCGGCATCCCCTTGGGAGGCGGCCTCAACGATCGTCATCTCCACGGCCGTCGGCTCGAAGCCGTTGCAAGGGTTGTTGATCTGGGGGCAGTTGGAGACCAGGACCAGGACGTCGCGTTCGGCGCGCAGGGTCAGTTTCAGGCCCGGCGCGGAGAGGCCGTCGACGATGCCGAGGGTGCCGTCCTTCTCGACCGGTACGTTCATGTACCAGTTGATGTTGGAGACCAGGTCGCGCTTGCCGAGGCCGTAACGGGCGCCCTCCGCAAGGAAGTTGTCCACGCACGCGTGCTGCGACCACGTGTGGTGGCCGTAGCGCAGGGTGTTGGACTCCTTGGAGCAGGCGCCGCCTACCGTGTCGTGCCGGCCGACCTCGTCGCCCGTGACGGTCATCAGCGGGGTGTGCTCGTTGGACATCAGCACGCTGCCCGTGGTCAGGAAGAGGTTGCCCTGGGCGTGGATCGTGTCGGGGGCGCTGTAGCGGACCGACGTGTCGTGGGCGTCGTAGACGAGGAAGTCGACGGCCTGGTTGCCGTGCAGGTCGGTGATGGTGAGGGTCTCGCCCGTCCGTACGACGGCGGACCAGGCGGCGCGGGCCGGTACTTCCACCGTCTTCATGGCCGGTACGTCCTCGGTCTTCATATGAGCCCCCTCGCGGCAAGGAATTCGGTGGTGTTCAGGAAGGCGCGGTGGCCCTCGGGGGTCGCCTCCCACAGCGGGTCGCCCGGCTTGGTGGCCTCGGCGCGCCAAGCGAGCACCTCCAGCGGGGTGTTGACGTAGTCGTCGCGCGGGTCGGCCGGATGCGGCACGTTCGCGATCAGTACGGTCACGTCCTGTTCGGCGCGCAGGGTCACGCTGCCGCCGGGGCCGGTCGAGCCGGTGAAGTCGAGGGACCCGTCGTCGCGGACCTCGACGCCCTGGAAGAAGGAGAGCGAGGGCGGCAAGTCGCGTGGTTCCAGGCCGTTCTTGGCGGCGGCGAGCTTGAACAGCTCGCGTCCGGCAGGGGAGTCGGACTGCGGGGTGCCGTCGCCGTAGCGCTCGGTGTTGCGGACCAGGGTGGAGGTGCCGCACAGCGCGTCGTGGTGGCCGGAGGTGTCGGCGACGAGGGAGGCGAGGACGCGGCCCTGGTCGGAGAGGAGGAGCTGGCCCTCGCCGAGGTAGGCGTTCCACTGGACCTTGACCGTGTCGGCGACGTTCAGGCGTTCCCACGGGCGGTCGGCCGCGTACAGGAGCAGGTGGGCGCAGGCGTCGCCGCGCAGGTCGGTCAGGCGGAGTTCGGTGCCGCGGGCCAGGACGCGGTGGGTGTAGTTGCCGCCCGCGACGGTCTCGGCCCACACCAGGTGGCCCGCCTCGCAGGGCGGGGCCGGCCAGTCGCCGGCCGGGACGACGGGCATCGCCTCGGCCCGCTTGCCCTCCTGGGCACGGGCGTGGTCGCGGGCTCCGTAAGTGGTCGCTGTCGCCATCGCGGGGGACCTCCGGCTGTGGGGACGTCTTGGTCGTGCGGTATTTCTGTCGCTCGACAGAAATTAGGAGGCGTGCGGGTCACCGGGGTTGCCCGGGTGTTGCCGCTCGGTTACCGAGCCCTCACGAAGATCACCGGGAGTCCGTGGTCCGGGGCCGTGTGCGAGGATCGAACGCATGGGGACAACAGGTGCACAGGGGGGCCGCCGGGTCGGCAGGCCGCGGGCCGATCAGCGGCCGGACAGTGGACTGTCCCCGCGCGCCGAACTCCTCTCCGCCGCCGCCGAGTTGTTCACCACCCGCGGCTACGCGGCCACCACCACCCGGGCCGTTGCCGAGCGCGCGGGTATGCGGCAGGCGTCGATGTACCACTATGTCTCCGGCAAGGAGGAGCTGCTCGCGGACCTCCTGGAGTCCACGGTCACGCCCTCGCTGACGTACGCCCGGGAACTCCTCGCGGACGACGTGACTCCGGCCGAGGGCAGGCTGTGGGAGCTGTGCCGTACCGACGTCGAGCTGCTGTGCGGCGGTTCGCACAATCTCGGCGGGCTGTATCTGCTGCCCGAAGTGCGCGCCGAACGCTTCGCCGGCTTCCATGCCGTGCGCGCCGAACTCAAGGACGCCTACCGGCAGTTGCTCGCCGCGACGGCCGCCGGTGGCGCGCTCGCGAAGAGCGAGTTGGAGCTGCGGACGGATCTGGTGTTCGGGCTGATCGAGGGTGTCATCCTCGTGCACCGCTCCGACCCCGAGCGGCCGGTGTCCGCCTTCGCGGAGGCGACGGCCGACGCGGCGTTGCGCATCGCCGGAATCTGAGCCGGAGGCTCGGCCGGAGCGCTAGCCGGAATCGGGGCTTCACTCATTACGGTGAGTGATTTTCGTACGTCCGTACGCCGTGACTCGCTGTGTGCGATTGAAGCCGCAGCGTGTAAATGGGCTGAGGGTACTCCCCTTCCGTGTCCCTTTTCAGGGGCTTGCTGAATATGACACAGCGGTGATCCGGTCGGACTAAGCTCGCCCGCAGCGCACCGAGTTGGGCTGTATTCGTGCGCTTGTTCCCAAACATGCAAAAGATACAGAAGATCCCCCCAGATTTCCCCGATCCCCCCAGCCGACCTGTCTTTAGAGGGCATACATGGTGAGTGTTCAATCGCCTCCCGGTGGCCGTGAACTTCCCTACGCGCGCGTGCTGTTGCCGCCTGCCATAGTGATGGCCGCGGCGACCGGGGCCGCCGTCGCCCTGGTGGCGGGGCCTGCGCGGATCGCCGTCGGCTGGTGCGGAGCCGTCGCCACCCTTCTGGTGATCGTGACGGCGGCCGAAGCGGTACGCCGCGGCCGCAACCTGCGGGACGCCCGCGCCGAGCACGACCGTCACACCGCGTATCTGGAACGGCGGCTCGCCGACCAGAACACGGAGATGCTCCGGCTCGGCAAGGAGATCCTGCCTGCCACGCTCTACCGGCTCAGCAGCGGAGAATCCCCCGGAGAGGTGATTCGGCAAGTCGTCGACGCCGATCCCGACTGGCGGCAACTTCCCCAGCCGCAGCGCGACTTGCTGAGGACGGTGCTCAACATCGTCCAGCGCGAGGAGAACATGCGTGACTCCGCGCAGCGTTCCTTCGTCAGCATCGCCCGCCGCGTGCAGGCCATCGTCCACCAACAGGCCAAGGAACTCCGGGAGATGGAGGAGGACCACGGCCGTAACCCCGAGGTCTTCGACGACCTCCTGCGCATCGACCACGGCACCGCCCTGATCGGCCGTCTCGCCGACTCCATCTCGGTGCTCGGCGGTGGCCGCCCGGGCCGCCAGTGGCCCGAACCGGTGCCGCTGTACAGCGTGTTGCGCGGCGCCATGTCCCGCATCCTGGAGTACCGCCGCATCGAGCTGCACTCCATCGCCAAGGTCAACATCCGCGGCATCTCCGTCGAGCCGGTCATCCACGCGGCGGCCGAACTCCTCGACAACGCCACGCGCTACTCGCCCCCGCAGACCAAGGTGCACGTCACCGCCGTAGAGGTGCAGACCGGTGTCGCCATCGAGATCGAGGACGGCGGCGTCAGCCTCAGCGAGGAGTCGCGGGCCCGTGCCGAGGGCATGCTGGAGCGCGCCAAGGCCGGCACCGACCTCCAGGACCTCGGTGAGAGCCCGCGCCTGGGCCTCCAGGTCGTCGGCCGGCTCTGCGCGACGTACAACATGCAGATCTCGCTGCGCGCCTCGGCCTACGGCGGCGTCCGCGCCGTCCTGATCGTGCCCAGCGAGATGCTCACCCCCGGCACCGCGCCCGGACTCGCCCACGGCATCGGCGCCACCGCCATGCCCAAGGCCGAACTCGGCGCGGTCGACGGCCCCAAGCGCACGATCAAGCGGCGCCGTCCCACGAGCCCGCGCATCCCGGCCTCGGTGAGCATGGAGGACGAGGTTCCCGAGGTCACCGAGTGGACGGCGGGCGGCCTGCCGCAGCGCCGCAGCCGGGTCAAGGTCCCGCTCGCCCAGCGGTACGCCGAACAGGCCGCCGCCGAGCGCGCCGAGGCCGCCGCACGGGAGGCCCGCTCCGCCTGGGGCACGCCCGAGCCGGAGCCGGAGAAGAAGGACGAACCCGAACCGGGCCTGTGGGTCGAGGCGTTCATGGAAGGCCTCAAGGGTGACCCGGACCCGACCGCTTTCACCCAGAAGACCGAGCCGGCCCGAGTCGAGGCCGACGACGAGGGGGACCTCAAGTGATCCAGCAGCGAGCCAACTTCGACTGGATGCTCAAGGATCTCGCCGACGGCGTGCCCGGCATCCAGCAGATCGTGGTCCTGTCCGCCGACGGGCTGCGCATCGCCCGCTACGGCGGCGACCCCGACGCGGCCGACCGCGTCGCCGCGGCCTGTGCCGGACTGCAGAGCCTGGCGGGTGCCGTCGCCTCCGAGATCCCGGGCAGTGACGGCCGGATGAAGATGGTCATCATCGAGATCAACGGCGGCTACTTCTATCTGATGGCCGCCGGCGCCAACGCCTACCTGGCCGTCCTGTCCGACGTGGTCGCCGAGCCCGGCCTGATGAGCAACCGCATGCGTGACCTCGTCGTCAGAATCGGCGCCCACCTCACCAGCCCGCCGAGGCGCAACGGGCAGACCGTATGACTCCTCCGCAACGCCAGCGGCGACATCCGAAGGATGGACCGCCGCCAGAGCCCGCCAAGAAGCAGGGCGAAGGAAAGATCCCGGAGCGGCTGTACGTGCTCACCGGCGCGGCCGAGGACGGAGACCGGGCCGAACTCGACCTGGTCACGCTGATCGTGGCGCGTTCCGACGCGCCGCAGTCGGCCACTCCGGAGCAGGCGACTCTGCTCGGGCTCTGTATCGCCCCCCTGTCCGTGGCCGAGCTGTCGGCCTATCTCAACCTGCCGTACAGCGTGGTGACCGTCCTGCTCACCGAGCTGCTGACGGCCGAACTGGTGCAGGCGCGCGCCCCGATCGTCCGCCAGGCGCTCCCCGACCGTTCCCTCCTCGAAGCGGTGATGCATGGACTTCAAAAGCTCTGACACCATCACGGGCCCTCGGACCGAGGACCATCTCCCGCACACGGCCCAGGCCGCGGTGAAGATCGTGATCGTCGGCGGCTTCGGGGTCGGCAAGACGACCATGGTCGGTTCGGTCAGCGAGATCAGGCCGTTGACCACCGAGGAGACCATGACGCAGGCCGGCGTCGGCGTCGACGACAACTACGGCTCGGACACCAAGACGGCCACCACCGTCGCGATGGACTTCGGCCGCATCAGCATCACCGACCAACTGGTGCTGTACCTCTTCGGCACCCCCGGCCAGGAACGCTTCTGGTTCCTGTGGAACGGGCTGTTCGAGGGCGCGCTCGGCGCGGTGGTGCTGATCGACACGCGGCGCCTCGAAGTCAGCTTCGACGTCATAGGACGGCTGGAGGAGCGCGGGGTGCCGTTCGTGATCGCGGTCAACTCCTTCCCGGACGGCCCGCATTACCCCATCGAGGACCTGCGTACGGCGCTCGACCTGTCCCCGGACATCCCCATCATCGAGTGCGACGCGCGCCGCCGCGCCTCCAGCCGGGACGTCCTGATGACCCTGATGCGCTTCCTGCACTCCCTGGCGATGACGGGCTCACTGACCTGACCCGCCCAACTCCCCCGACACCGGATCCACTTCAGTTCTCGGAGCGATCACCGTGACGCCTGAACACAACTTTCCGACCGATACGGACGACACCAGGCTCGGCCCGCCCCCCGGCTGCCCCGCGCACGGCCAGGGCCCCGGGGGACTGCACCGGCTGTACGGCCCCGAGGCGGCGGACCTGGGCACCCTCTACGAGAAGCTCCGCGCCGAACACGGCCCCGTGGCACCGGTGTTGCTCCACGACGACGTACCGATCTGGGTCGTCCTCGGCCACACCGAGAACCTGCACATGGTGCGTACGCCCTCGCAGTTCAGCCGGGACAGCCGGGTCTGGACGCCGCTGCGCGAGGGCATGGTCAAGCCCGACCACCCGCTGATGCCGCACATCGCCTGGCAGCCCATCGCCTCGCACGCCGAGGGCGACGAGCACCTGCGGCTGCGCGGCGCAGTCACGGGCGCCATGTCGACCATCGACCCGCGCGGCATCCGCCGGCACATCAACCGCTACACCCAGATCCTCGCCAACACCTTCTGCGAGCAGGGCCACGCCGAACTCGTCGGCCAGTTCTGCGAACACCTGCCCATGGCCGTGCTGTGCGAGATCCTCGGCATGCCCGACGAGTACAACGACCAGATGGTGGAGGCGGCCCGCGACGCCCTCAAGGGCACCGCGACCGCCATCACCAGCCACCAGTACGTCATGGACGCGCTGACCCGGCTCACCGCCCTGCGCCGGGCCGAGCCCGCGGACGACTTCACCAGCCACCTCGTCATGCACCCGGCGGGGCTCAGCGACGACGAGGTCAGGGAGCACCTGCGGCTCGTCCTCTTCGCCGCCTACGAGGCCACCACCAACCTCCTCGCCAACGCGCTGCGCATGGTCATCACCGACCCGCGCTTCCGCGCCCAGCTCAACGGCGGGCAGATGACGGTGCCGGAGGCGGTCGAGCAGTCCCTGTGGGACGAGCCGCCGTTCTCCACCGTCTTCGCCTACTTCGCCAAGCAGGACACGGAGCTGGGCGGCCAGCGCATCCGCAAGGGCGACGGCCTTCTGTTCGCACCCGCGCCGGGCAACGTGGACCCCCGGGTGCGCCCCGACCTCAAGGCCAACATGATGGGCAACCGCTCCCACCTGTCCTTCGGCGGCGGCCCGCACGAGTGCCCCGGCCAGGACATCGGCCGTGCCATCGCCGACACCGGGGTGGACGCGCTGCTGATGCGGCTGCCGGACATCGAACTCGACTGCGACGAGGACGAGTTGAGCTGGACGGCGTCGATCGCCTCCCGCCACCTGGTGGACCTGCCGGTGCAGTTCGCCCCGAAGCCCCCGCAGGACGTCTCGGAGAAGCCGGGCCACGCGGCGGTCCCGCAACCGCGTCACACCTGGCACGTGGGCATGCCGTCGGACCCGCAGCCGGCGTCGGCCCCGATGCCGCAACCCGTCGAGGTGACGGCACCGCCGGAGCCGGTGCCGGCACCGGAACCGGTACACCGACTCGGGGCATGGCAGCGGTTCTTGAGGTGGTGGCGGGGCTACTGAGCGGCCCAGTCCTCGTACGAGGACCAGGCTTCGAGCACCCGCCCGCTACGGAACCGGTGCTCGGCCCCCGTGACCGGATCGGTGAACTCCAGCGCCCGCGCCAGCAGTTGGAGCGGTCGCCGGAAATCACCGTCCGGCACGGGGTCGTTGACCACGGGATACAGCGGATCACCGAGGATGGGCACGCCCAACGCGCTCATGTGGACGCGCAGTTGATGAGTCTGCCCGGTACTGGGCACCAGTCGGTACCGGGCGAGCCCGTCCCCCCGCTCCTCCTCCAACTCGACCCGGCTGACGGCATTGACCTCACCCTCGACCTGCCGGGCGGCCATCACCCCACGCTCCTTGAGGATGCGGGAGCGCACGGTCGTAGGAAGGCCGAGCCCGGAGTCGTACGACGCGACAGCCTCGTATTCCTTCCGCACCCGCTTCTCCCGGAACAGTGCCTGGTACGCGCCCCGTTCCTCGGGCCGCACCGTGAACAGCACGAGCCCGGCGGTGAGTCGGTCGAGCCGGTGCGCGGCCCCGAGCGCCGGGATCCCCAACTCCCTGCGCAGCCGCGCCAACGCCGTCTCGACGACGTGACTGCCGCGCGGGGTGGTGGCAAGGAAGTGCGGCTTGTCGGCGACGACGATGTGCTCGTCGCGGTACACCACGTCCACGGGGAAGGGCACCGGCACCTCGACGGGCAGCTCCCGGTGGAACCACACGAACATCCCGGGTTCGTACGGCGACCCGGCCACGCTCGTCCCGTCCACCCCGACGAACAGCCCGTCGTCCATCATCCGATCGACGACCCCGTCACCCGCCCCCGAGAGCCGGTCCACCAGGTACTCGCGCACGGTGGTCCAGGACTCTTCGGGGGGCAGGCGGACCCGCACCGGGTCGACTCCGGCGCGTTGGGGGAGGGGGGAGGGTGGGATACGGCGTTTTCGGGTCATTGGGGTCAAGGGTAGGTGGTCGGGTCAGGCGGGCACTGCCTCGGGAGCCTCCTCCGCGACCGTACGGGCGCGGTACGCCCGGTACCCGAAGCCGGCCCCGACCGTGACCACCAGGAACAACACCGTGAACCACTGGAAGTACCAGTGCCCACCCGCCGGGTCGTACACAGCGGCCCGCGGCCACGCCAGGTTGACCGTCATGACGAGGCCGTAGACGAGCGCCAAGGCGTTGACCGGTATCCCCCAGCGCCCCAGGGAGAAGAGGCGCGCGCCCGTCTCGTCCGTGCCGGCCACCTCGAACTCGCCCCGTACGCGGCGGAACAGCAGTGGGCCCGTCACCATCGCGTAGGCCAGGTACAGCATCACGATGCAGGTGGTGCCGATGGCGAGGAACGCGTCCGGGGAGGCGAAGTTGAGGAGGAGCAGGGCGGCCGAGAGGATGCCCACGACGATGGCGGGGGCGCTGGGCATGCCGGTGCGGGGGTTGACCTTGGACAGGCGGGCGGAGAACGGGAGTTGGCCGTCTCGGGCCATCGAGAAGAGCATGCGGCAGGCCGCCGTCTGGATGGCCAGAGTCGCTACCGCGATCGCCACCACCACGTCCGCCAGCAACGCCTTGCCGACGCCGTCGCCGAGGCTGCTCGTGAGGACGTAGCTGAGGCCGTCGACGCCGAGGTGGCCGTCGGTCAGGCTGGGGGCGGCGAGGAGGCCGCCGAGGATGATCAGGCCGCCGAGCAGGCCGGCGGCGCTGAGCGCGGTGAGGATCGTGCGGGGCGCGGTGCGGCGCGGGTTGTGGGTCTCCTCGCTCATCTCGCCCGCGCTGTCGAAGCCGATCATCACGTACGCCGCCGTGAACGAGCCGACCAGCAGGGCGCCGAGCAGTCCGCCCTCCAGGCTGCCGGTGGTGTGGAAGGTGATGCTCGGCGTGCGCTTCGAGTGGGTCAGGAGGAGGACGACGATCAGGATCGCGCCGATGATCTCCGCCGTCACGCCGACCCGGTTGATGACCGACATCACGCGGTTGTCGAGGATGTTCACCAGCGTCGTCAGGACCAGCAGGATCACGCCGAGGACCGCCGCGTTGGCCGCGCCGTCCGGGGAGGTGGGGGCCGGGTCGCCGCCCACCAGCTGGAAGCCCGACCAGATCGCCGGCAGCACCATCTGGAGGGCCAGGGCGGCTGCTCCCACCACCACGATCTGGCCGATCACCATGATCCAGCCCGCGAACCAGCCGAAGGTCGCGTTGGAAAGGCGTGACGACCACTGGTAGATCGCGCCCGAGATCGGGTAGCGAGCGGCCAGTTCCGCGAAGCAGGCCGCCACCAGGAGCTGGCCGGCCAGCACGATCGGCCAGGCCCAGAAGAAGACGGGGCCGCCGAACGCGTACCCGAAGGCGAAGAACTGGAAGACGGTCGTCAGTACGGAGATGAAGGAGAACCCGGCCGCGAACGACGCGTACCGGCCGAGGCTGCGGTGCAGTTCCTGGCGGTAGCCGAACTCTTCGAGGGAGCCGTCCTCGGAAGAGTGGGGCGGATCGGGGCGTAGGTCGGAGGGGGCTGTTGTGGTCACGGCGGCACCTGCCTTCGGCGCAGGAGAGCGGAATCCTGACGGCGACAGCGGAATTCCTGTCGGGTGACAGAAATTAGGGAGCCGCTGTTTCCGCCGCGTCACGCCGCCGTGTCTGTGGCGGGCCTAAGTCCTCACGCTCTTGCCGTGGCGGCGGAATCGCGATACATCGTGTGTATTGACGCTCTCGTCCAACTCGCGATATGTTCGGTCACGGATATTCGGACGCGAGGTACGGATGGAGGCGGTGATCCCGATGGCTGCGAAGCGTCGCAAGCTCAGCAATCCGCTCGCGCTCGCCGTGCTGGTGACCCTCTGGCAGGGGCCCATGCATCCGTACGAGATCGCCCAGACCCTTCGCCGCCAGGGCAAGGACACCAGCACGAAGATCAACTACGGCTCGCTCTACACGGTCGTGCAGAACCTGGAGAAGCACGGCTTCGTCGAGGTCGCCGACACGGAGCGCAAGGGCAACCGCCCCGAGCGCACGGTCTACGGAGTGACCGCGGCCGGTCGTGAGGAGACGACCGAGTGGCTGTCCGAGCTGCTGGCCCGCCCGGTCAAGGAGTACCCGATCTTCGAGACGGCCCTCTCGCTGCTGGGCGCCCTGCACCCCGACGAGGTGGTGACACTCCTGGAGGAGCGGGTGAAGAACCTGGACGTGCAGGCGGCGAGCGAGCGCGGGGCCCTGGAGAAGCTGTACGAGTCGGTGCCCCGGCTGTTCCTGATCGAGGTCGAGTACCAGCTGCACATGATCGAGGCGCAGGCCGAGTGGGTGCGCGGTTTCCTGGAGGAGATCAGGAAGGGCTCGATGCTCGGCGTCGACGGATGGCGCCGATTCCACGAAACGGGGGAGCTGCCACCGGAGTTCACCTGAACATGAAGAACCCCGACCGGGCTGTTGGAGCAGCCCCGCCGGGGTCACGAACCCCGAACTGACCCGCCGTGCGGCGAAGCCAGGCGATCGAGGTGCGGCACACCCAGGATAGCCGGGCGCTCTTCACGCGGATCAGTCGTGACCTTTCACATCGCACATCCGCTCATTCTTTGGAGAGCTGTCATGGGCAGTACCCGTGCGCCCGCGGTCGAGGCGCGTCAACTGATCAAGACCTACTCCGGCGATGTCACCGCCCTCAACGGCATGGACATCACCGTCGAGCCCGGCACCGTCTTCGGCCTCCTCGGGCCGAACGGCGCCGGCAAGTCCACCACCGTCAAGATCCTCACCACCCTCGCCAGGCCCGACTCCGGCACGGCCACCGTCGCCGGCCACGACGTGCTGCGCCACCCCGACCGGGTCCGCCGCGCGATCGGCGTGGTCGCCCAGAACTCCGGTGCCGACCCGACGGCGACCGGCCGCGAGAACCTCCAACTCCATGGCAGGCTCTACGGATTGAGGGGCGCCGTCCTCACGAAGCGGGTGGACGAGCTCCTCGACCGCTTCACCCTCGCCGACGCCGCGAAGCGTCCGGTGAAGGGCTACTCCGGCGGTATGCGCCGCCGCCTGGACGTGGCACTCGGCCTGGTGCACCAGCCCGAGGTGCTCTTCCTCGACGAGCCCACCACCGGCCTCGACCCGGAGGCCCGCACCGCGATGTGGGACGAGATCGGCCGGCTGGCGGGGGAGGAGGGGCTGACCATCCTGCTCACCACGCACTACCTCGAAGAGGCCGACCGGCTCGCCGAACGTATCGCGATCGTCGACCGCGGGCGGGTCGTCGTGGAGGGCACCCCCGACTCCCTCAAGGGTGAACTCCGGGGCGACGCCGTCCACTTGGAGCTGCGGGAAGCGGTCGGCGACGCCGGTCGTACGCTGCTGCGGAACACCCTCGTCGGACTGCCGGGCGTGCGCGAGGTGCTGGTCGACGGGCGCCGGGTCAGTGCCCGCGCCGACGACGGAGCGGCCGCGATGCCCGTCCTGCTGACGGCGTTCGAGCGGGCCGGCGTCGGCGTCGCCAGCGCGACCGTCGCCCGTCCCTCGCTGGACGACGTGTATCTCCGCTACGCGGGCCGCCGTTACGCCGAGGCCGACACGAACAGCACCGGGCAGTTCGCCGTCGCCGGAGGTGCGCGATGAGCACCGCCGTCTCGCAGACCTGGTACATGACGCAGCGTCAACTCATGGTGTTCGCACGGCAGCCCGCCTTCGCGGTCATCACCCTCATCCAGCCGGTGATCTGGCTTTTCCTGTTCGGCAACCTCTTCAAGAAGGTCGTGGAACTCGGCGGCTTCGGCACCACCTCGTACCTGGACTACCTCGTCCCGGGCGTGGTCGTGATGAGCGCCCTCAGCTCCAACATGTGGGCGGGCATGGGCACGTTGGAGGAGATCCAGCGCGGCACCCTCAACCGCTTCCTGACCACCCCGGTCAGCCGGGCCGCGCTGATGAACGGCAACGTCGTCAACAACGGCCTCGTCACCGCACTCCAGTCGGCGATCATCGTGCTGCTCGGACTGCTCGGTGGCGCCGACTACCCGGGCGGCATCGGCGGCATCGCGATCCTGATCGTGGCCTCCGTGCTGCTGGGGACCATCTTCGGGGCACTGTCCAACGCGCTCGGCATGCTGGTGCAGCAGCGGGAGTCGATCATCGGCATCAACACCTTCCTGCTGCTGCCGCTGACGTTCCTGTCCAGCGCCTTCATGGCGCCGTCCCAGATGCCCTCGTGGATGCGGCACATCGCCGACTTCAACCCGCTCAACTGGGCGATGGTGGCGGGCCGTTCGGCGATGAGCGAGCATCTGGACTGGGGTGACGTGCTCAGCCGGGGAGGCGCGCTGCTGGGGCTCGCGGTGGTGGCGGTATGGCTGTCGATCCGCACGTTCAGGTCGTATCAGCGGTCGGTGTAAGCGACAGGGGCGGCACTCCAAAGGTGCCGCCCCGGGGCAGCGCCCCGAAAGGGGCGCGGGGCTGTGTCGATATGCGGCTCCGCCGCGCGGGCGCGACCAGCCTCGACGCCGCCGCAGATGCTAGGCGACCCAAACCCGGCACCCCCAGCGGAGCGCTTACGCGGCAACGCCCTCCTGCTCCGCCTCGATCTTCGCGTTCCAATCCCGCTTCGACGCCTGCCAGCCGTCCTCGTTGTGGCCCAGGCGCCAGTAGCCGGAGATCGACAGGTCCTCGCGCGGGATCGCCAACTCGACGCGCAGCAGGGCGCGGAGGTCCTTCACGAAGGCCGCCTCGCCGTGCACGAAGGCGTGCATCCGGCCGTCCGGGAACTCCAGCGCCCGTACGGCCTCGGCGAGCGCCTCGCCGACGGGGCGGTCGCCGCGGTGCAGCCAGACGACCTCGATGTCGGAGTCGATCTTCTGCTCCTCCTCGGGGCCGGAGACCTCCACGAAGGCGTGGGCCGTGGCGCCCTCGGGCAGTGACTCCAGGGCGCGGGCGATCGCGGGCAGCGCGCTCTCGTCCCCGGCGAGCAGATGCCAGTCGGCGCCCGCGTCGGGGGCGTAGGCGCCGCCGGGACCCATGAAGTGGACGGTCTCGCCCGGCTGGACGCGGGTCGCCCACGGACCGGCGAGGCCCTCGTCGCCGTGGATCACGAAGTCCAGGGTCATCTCAAGGTGCTCGGGGTCCCAGGCGCGCACGGTGTAGGTGCGGGTCACCGGCCACTGCTCACGAGGGAACTCGGCGCGGATGCGCTCCACGTCGAAGGGCTCGGGATAGGTCGCGCCCCCGGCCGGGAACAGCAGTTTCACGTAATGGTCGGTGCAAGTGTCCGCCGAGAACTCGGCCAGACCCTCGCCACCGAGCACCACGCGCTGCATGTGAGGGGTCAGGCGCTCGGTGCGGACGACCTGCGCGGAGTGGGGCTTACGCGGCTTCCGTGCCGGACGTTCTGCCATGACGGCCTCCCAAATTCCCATGCTTAGGCTTACCTAAGTTAGCACTACATTCTCTGTGAAAGGCAAGAAAGGATGGGCAATAACAATGCTTACGCGCCCAGCGTGGTGAGCAGTCGCTGCAATGATCCGCCCAGTCCCCAGCGCTCCGCCAGTGCGCCCACCAGCTCCGGATCGCGCGGGGCGTGCGGCAGCGTCGGGTCGACGTCGGGCAGCGGAACGTCGTCGGCGACCCGTACGACCTTGGGCGCGACCGCGACGTACGGCCGCGACTCGTCGAGGCGCTTGCGCTGCGAGGGGGTCAGCTTGGACTTGGGGTCGTCGATCGCGGCCATGATCCCGGGCACGTCACCGAACTCGGCGAGGAGTTTCGCTGCCGTCTTCTCGCCGATGCCGGGGACGCCCGGCAGGCCGTCGCTGGGGTCGCCGCGCAGCAGCGCCAGATCCACGTAGCCACGCCCGTCGACGCCGTACTTCTCGCGCAGGAACGCCTCGTCGGTGAGCTGGAGCGTGCCGACGCCCTTGATCGGATACAGGACGCGGACACCGCGGGCGTCGTCGACGAGCTGGTACAGGTCGCGGTCGCCGGTGACGATGTCGACCGGGCCCTTGGCGTGCGCCGTGAACGTGCCGATGACGTCGTCAGCCTCGTACGGCTCGACGCCCACGCGCGCGATGCCGACCGCGTCGAGAACGGCCTCGATGATCGGCACCTGCGGGGAGAGCGTGTCCGGCACCTCCTCCGCGTCCGGGCCGCTCTCGCGCACCTCGGCGACGCGGTGCGCCTTGTAGGTGGGGATCAGGTCGACCCGCCACTGCGGCCGCCAGTCCGCGTCCATGCACGCGACCAGCTGGTCGGGGCGGTGGTCCTTGACCAGGCGGTCGATGAATTCGAGCAGCCCGCGCACGGCGTTCACCGGCGTCCCGTCCGGCGCCTTCACGGACTCCGGGACGCCGAAGTAGGCGCGGAAGTAGAGCGAGGCGGTGTCGAGGAGCATCAGTCGTCCGGTCACGCCTCGCATCATGCCGCACGACAGGGCCACGATCACCCCTCGCTGTCACCCGGAGGGACCAACACCGCCGGCTCCGGAAAGGCGAACACCCCTGGCTGGTGAGCTGGGCCACTCCTGTGTTTGCGCCCGGGAAGCATGGGCAGGCGCGGCCTCGGAGCGATGCCGGTTGCACATTCAACCGTCGAGGGGCCTTCGGACCCGTCGCCGTCGCCTCCCGTCCTGCCCCCGATCGAGAGGTACGCGTGTCAGCCAGGCTAGAAGCCGAGCATCTGTACAAGGTGTTCGGCAGACGACCCGACCAGGCAGTCGAACGGCTCCGCGAAGGAGCCGACCGGGAGGAACTGCGCGCCGACGGCACCACCGCCGCCGTGATCGACGCCTCCTTCTCCGTCGCACCGGGCCAGATCTTCGTCGTCATGGGCCTGTCCGGCTCCGGCAAGTCGACCCTCCTGCGGATGCTCAACGGACTCCTGGAGCCCACCGCGGGCCGCGTCCTCTTCGACGGCCAGGACCTGACCGCGCTCGGCGACCGCGAACTCCGCGAGGTCCGCGCCCACAAGATCAGCATGGTCTTCCAGCACTTCGCGCTCTTCCCGCACCGCAGCGTCCGCGAGAACGCCGCCTACGGCCTGTCCGTGCAGGGCGTGCCCCGCGCCGAGCGCGAAGCCCGCGCCGGCGAGGCGCTCGCCCTGTGCGGCCTGGCCGGCTGGGAGGACTCCTGGCCCGACGAACTGTCCGGCGGCATGCAGCAGCGCGTCGGCCTGGCCCGCGCCCTCGCCACCGACGCCGACCTGCTCCTCATGGACGAGTCGTTCAGCGCGCTCGACCCGCTGATCCGCCGGGACATGCAGGACCAACTCCTGGAACTGCAGAAGTCGTTGAAGAAGACGATCGTCTTCATCACGCACGACCTCAACGAGGCCATGCGCCTGGGCGACCGCATCGCCGTCATGCGCGACGGCCGCATCGTCCAGACCGGCACCGCGGAGGACATCCTCGTCCGCCCCGCCGACGACTACGTCTCCTCCTTCATCCAGGACGTCGACCGCTCCCGCGTGCTGACCGCGAGCTCCGTCATGGACACCGGCGTCGACGGCCACGAGGCCGACTGCGACTGCGCGACCGCCACCCCGGACACCCCCTTCACCGACCTGTGCGCCCTCAGCGCCCGCCTCAGCCACCCGGTCGCGGTGCTCGACGAGGCCGACGAGGTCGTAGGCGTCGTACCGCAGGAACGCCTCGTCGCCTTCCTCGGCGGGGAATCCGCGGCGGAGGTGGCCGCCCATGCCTAGGCTCCCGCTCGGCGACTGGGTCGACTCCGGTGTCGACTGGCTCCTCGCCCACATGTCCTGGCTCTTCGACGCGATCAAGACGGTCGTCGAGGGCATGTACGACGGCATCAACGCGGTCCTCACCGCCCCCGAACCCCTGCTCCTCGCGGGCATCTTCGCCGTCATCGCCTGGTGGCTGCGCGGGCTGGTCGCGGGCGTCCTGGCCTTCGCCGGGTTCCTGCTCATCGACTCGCTCGACCTGTGGGACCGGGCCATGTCGACGCTCGCCCTGGTGCTCGTGGCGACCGTCATCGCCCTGGTGATCTCGATCCCGCTGGGCATCTGGGCGGCCCGCTCCAAGACGGTCAGCGCGGTCGTACGGCCGGCTCTCGACCTGCTCCAGACGATGCCGTCGATGGTGCTGCTGATCCCGGCGATCCTCTTCTTCGGGCTCGGCACCTCCGCCGGCGTCATCGCCACCCTGATCTTCGCGCTCGCACCCGGCGTCCGCATGACCGAGCTGGGCATCCGCCAGGTCGACGCCGAACTCGTCGAGGCCGCCGAGGCGTTCGGCACCTCACCGCGCGACACCCTGCTGCGCGTCCAACTGCCGCTGGCGCTCCCGACGATCATGGCGGGCATCAACCAGGTCATCATGCTCGGCCTGTCGATGGTCGTCATCGCCGGCATGGTCGGCACCGGCGGCCTCGGCGGCGCCGTCAACGAGGCCATCGGCCAGCTCGACATCGGCTTCGGTTTCGAGGCGGGCGTCGGCATCGTCGTCCTCGCGATCTACCTCGACCGCATGACCAGCGCGCTCGGCACCCAGATCTCCCCGCTCGGCCGCCGCGCCGCCGCCAAGGCCCGCGCGGCCGGCACCGCCAAGCCCTGGAACTACCGCCCCCGCCCGGCGTTCGCCGTGATCGGCGTGGTCGTCCTCGCCCTGGTGGCCGGTGGCATGGGCGTCTTCGGCTCCTCCTCCGGCACGAAGGCGACCTCCGCCACGGACGTCGGCAAGGGCAAGAACATCACCATCGGCTACATCCCCTGGGACGAGGGCATCGCCTCCACCTTCCTCTGGAAGGAGATCCTGGAGGAGCGCGGCTACAAGGTGACGACCACCCAGTACGCGGCGGGCCCGCTCTACACCGGCCTCGCCACCGGCCAGGTCGACTTCCAGACCGACTCCTGGCTGCCCACCACGCACGCCGAGTACTGGAAGAAGTACGGCAAGCAGCTCGACGACCTCGGCAGCTGGTACGGCTCCACGTCCCTGGAGCTGACCGTCCCGTCGTACGTGAAGGACGTCAACACGCTGGCGGACCTCAAGACCCACGCCTCCGAGTTCGGCGGCAAGATCACCGGCATCGAACCGAGCGCCGGAATGATGGGCCTCCTCAAGACCAAGGTCCTCAAGGAGTACGGCCTCCAGGGCTCCTACGACGTCGTCGACGGCTCCACCCCGGCGATGCTGGCCGAGCTGAAGCGGGCGTACGCCAAGAAGCAGCCGATCGTCGTCACGCTCTGGTCGCCGCACTGGGCGTACAGCGACTACAAGCTGAAGAAGCTCAAGGACCCTAAGAACGCCTGGGGCAAGGGCGACGGCGTGCACACCGTGGCGCGCAAGGGCTTCGCCGACGACAACCCCGACGTCGGCAAGTGGCTGAAGGACTTCAGGATGACCGAGTCCCAGCTCACCGGTCTGGAGGCGCAGATCCAGAAGTCCGGCAAGGGCGAGGAGCAGGACGCCGTCCGCACCTGGCTGAAGCAACACCCGGGCCTCGTCGACCAGTTGGCGCCGGTCACGAAGAACCAGAAGAGCCAGTAGGACCAGAAGAGCCAGGCGGCCGGGTGACCTGACAGTCCCGGAGCCGCCGTCCCAGAGGTGGGCCCCACCGCACGTTCCCCCCTTCGTGCGGCGGGGCCCACCTTTGTCGGTGCCCCGATCCGGTACGAAAAGGATCCGGCCAACCACATAGCGCTACGAAACCCCTCAATCAGGCCCGAGAGGTGAGCGGGAACACAGTCGACCGCGTACGCATTGAAGAGTAGAGAGGAAGTCTCGCGCCGATCGAGGGTCGGCGGGCCCGTGTGGACTGGCCAGAACCATGACGTCCGATCGCACGCTGTGTGACGTGGATGTGACAGGCGCATGAAACGGTTTGCCGAACATGCGTAGGGTGCAGAGAACTCATCAGAGGCAGCTTCAGAAGTGGCTGCGGAAGTAACCGCGGACCGACGAGCGAAGGAGGGAGCCGGAGCTATGGGCGACCACAAAGAACAGCCCCTTCGGGTGGGTGCGGCCGTACGGCGACGCCGCCGCGCGCTGTCCCTGACCCTCGCCGTCGTGGCCGAACGCAGCGGCCTGTCGGTGCCCTTCCTGAGCCAGGTCGAGAACGACCGGGCCCGCCCCAGCCGAAGCTCCCTGGAGAAGGTGGCCGACGCCCTGCGCACCACCGCCGTCGAACTCCTCGCCGCCGCCGACCCCGCGTGCAGCGTCGACGTCGTCCGCGCGGAGGAGCCCGAGTCGGTCGGGGCACCCCGGATGCGTTCCCTGGTACGGGGCCACCACCAGCTGCACGCCTCGGAGTTCACCGGCGACCATGACGCCGGACGCGAATTCCAGCACCGCAACGACGAGTTGATGTACGTCGCGGACGGCGCCGTCGAGATCGAGGCGGAGGGGCGCGCCTACCGGCTGGTGCGCGGCGACACGATGTACCTGACCGGCGGTGTCCGTCACCGCTGGCGCGCGACCGTGCCGGACACCCGGGTGGTCGTGGTCGCGGTGGCCGAACACATCGAGGCGGTCCAGGACCGCCAGCGCTGATGCGCGTCGTCTCCCTCGTGCCGTCGCTCACGGAGGCGATCGCCGTATCCCTGCCGGGAGTTCTGGTCGGCGCGACGGACTGGTGCAGCCATCCGCCCGGCCTCGACGTGACGCGCGTGGGCGGCACCAAGAACCCGAAGCTCTACCCGATCCTTGCCCTCGCCCCCGACGTGGTGATCGCCAACGAGGAGGAGAACCGCGAGCCGGACCTGACTGCCTTGCGCGAGGCGGGTGTTGAGGTCCTGGTCACCGAGGTGCGTGACGTCCCGCAGGCCTTCCGCGAACTCGCCCGGGTGCTCGACGCGTGCGGAGCGCCGACCCGCCCGCGCTGGCTGGACGAGGCGGAGCGGGCGTGGTCCGAGCTGCCGGAACCCGACGACCGTAGAACCGCTGTGGTTCCCATCTGGCGGCGGCCCTGGATGGTGCTGGGCCGGGACACCTTCGCCGGTGATGCGCTGTCCCGGCTGGGAGTCGACCACCTGTACGCGACGCACGCCGAGCGTTACCCGCGAGCCACGGTCGACGAACTACGGGCTGTGGCACCGGACCTGGTGGTCCTCCCGGACGAGCCGTACCGCTTCACGGCCGACGACGGCCCCGAGGCATTCGCGGGGCTGCCCTGCGCGCTCGTCAGTGGCAGGCACCTCACGTGGTACGGGCCGGCACTGGGCGAAGCGCCACGGGTGCTGGGCGCGGCCCTGCGAGCAGCTCGCCGCTGACCAGCCCGCGGGCCGTGTGCGCGGCGGCGGTGGCCCAGGCGGCGACCAGGACGCCGTAGAGGACGATCGCGAGCCCGTCGTAGACGGCGAGGCCGGTGTGGTGGGACAGGGACTCGGCGCCGGTGACGCAGGTGCCGACCGGGAAGGTGAAGGCCCACCAGGTCATCGTGAAGCGCATGCCCTCGCGGCGGGCGCGGACGACGTGTGCGGTGGCGAGGCCGAGCCAGAGCAGGGCGAAGCCCATGACGGGGACGCCGTAGAGGACGGCGAGGAGGCTGAAGCCCTGGGCGTACGCGGGCGATACGACACCGGGGGCGAAGTCCGCGAACTTGCCTACGGCGGTGGTGGATTGACCCAGCGGGCCCAGCACGAGGAACAGCGTCGGGGTGAGTGCGAGGGGCAGCGGGCCGCCGGTGACGAGCCGGGCGAAGACCAGCGGCAGCATCAACAGCGTTGCCAGCAGGCTCAGTCCGAACATCGCGAAGCACGCGAGGAGGAGCGTCTCCCGGGGCTGCCCGGGCGGCAGATGGGGCACGAGCAGCGGTCCGAGGGCCGCGGACACCATCGGCGCGACCACGGGCAGCAGCCACACGGGGGTCGCCTGGGAAGGGTGCACCTTGTGCCGTACGGCCATCAGGTACGGGACGGCGACGGCCGCCGTGAGCCCGACGAGCGTCCCGGCGCCGAACAGCACGGAGTCGAGTACGACCGCCGCCCGGAGCCCGATCCAGTCCTGGCCGACGACCAGGGTCCCGCCGCCCACCGCCAGCAGGGCCATCGCGAGGCAGCCGTAGAAGGGGGCCATCGCCGGGTCGAGGAGATGGGCGCGGGCCTGGTCGCGGTGGTGGGTCCAGTGCAGGGTCCGGGCGGCGATCAGGGCCAGCAGCATCGCGAGCGAGAGGGCCCAGACGGCGGTGCAGGCCGTGCGCAGTCCCGGGAGGTGGAGCGGGAGCCCGGCACCGGCCGTGGCGACGATGGCGGTGCCCATGACGGAGGCGTACCAGTTGGGTCCGAGATGACGAACGGCGGTGACCATGCCTCCACCGTCTCGCCGACTGAGACACGCGACCAGGGAGTATGTGTCTATGGGGACATAAACTGGATTTATGAGCGGGAGTGAGACGGAAGATCAGCGGGGCGGGTCGATCGCGCACCGGGTGCCGGACCTCGGGGCGCTGGAGCTGCTGCTGGCGGTGGCACGGCTCGGCAGCCTCGGCGCCGCGGCCCGCGAACTGGGCATCACCCAGCCGGCCGCCAGCAGCCGCGTCCGCTCCATGGAACGACAGCTCGGCGTCGCCCTGGTGGACCGTTCACCGCGTGGATCGACCCTGACCGACGCCGGTGCCCTGGTCACGGACTGGGCCCGCAGGGTCGTCGAGGCGGCGGCTGCTTTCGACGCGGGTGCCCAGGCCCTGCGGCACCGGCGTGACTCCCGGCTTCGCGTCGCCGCCAGCATGACCATCGCCGAGTACCTCCTCCCCGGCTGGCTCCTCGCCCTCCACTCCCAACGCCCGGACACAGCCGTCTCGTTGCTGGCCGGCAACTCGACCACGGTCGCGGAACGGCTCCTCGCCGACGAGGCCGACCTGGGCTTCGTGGAGGGCCTGTCGGTCCCGCCCGGCCTCGACTCCACGGTGATCGCCCACGACCACTTGATCGTCGTGACCGCCCCGACCCATCCGTGGGCCCGCCGTCAACGCCCTGTCCCGGCGGCCGAGTTGGCGTCGACGCCCCTGATCCTCCGGGAGACGGGTTCGGGCACGCGGCAGGTACTGGACGCGGCATTGGGCGGACTGGCCCGCCCTCTCATCGAGTTGTCGTCCACTACGGCGGTCAAGGCGTCGGCGGTGAGCGGGGCGGGGCCTGCGGTGTTGAGTGAACTCGCCGTGGGGGAGGAGCTGTCGATGCGGAGGCTGGTGCGTATCCCGGTCGAAGGGGTCACTCTCGCCCGGGACTTGAGGGCGGTGTGGCCCACGGGTCACCGGCCGACGGGACCGGCGCGGGAACTGCTCTCGCTGACGCAGGGCTAGCGAGCTTTCGCGGCCGCTTCCACCAACGCCCGCATCACCCGCAGGTCTTCGCCCATCTCGGGGTGCCACTGAACCCCCAGCACCCAGTCGGCAGAGGGGAGTTCGACGGCCTCCGGGGTGCCGTCCTCGGCCCAGGCCGACACCGTCAGGCCCGCGCCCAGGCGGTCCACGGACTGGTGGTGGAACGTGGGGACCGAGGTCTCCTCCGGTACCGCTGACGCGTACAGGGTTCCCGGTACCGGCTTGACCGGGTGATGGCCGAAGACGCCCGGTGTCTCCGCGTGGCCGTCGATGTGCTGGACGAGGGTGCCGCCGACGGCGACGTTCAGGAGCTGCATTCCCCGGCAGATGCCCAGGAGGGGGATGCCCGCGGTCAACGCGGCCTCGATCAGGGCCAGTTCCCAGGCGTCCCGGGCGGGGGCCGGCGGGCCGGTGCGGGGGTCGCGGTCGGCGCCGTAGCGGATCGGTTCCACGTCCGGGCCGCCGGCGATCACCAGGGCGTCCAGGCGGGCCACGGTGGCTGCGGCGTGTTCGGGGGCGTCGGGGGGCAGCATCGCGGCGAGGCCGCCCGCGCGCTGCACGAGCCGTGGGTAGCCGGCGGGCAGCAGGGCCGCCTCCAACTCCCAGGTGCCCCAACGTGCTCCGGCCTCCAGATACGTACTGATGCCGATCAGCGGTCTGCCCGCCATGCACCCCTCCGACGTGAAGCGAATTGAATGGACTCCGTGGGAACCATTGAACTACCCCGCTGGTCAGGCGGTCATGCCAGGAACCCGCGCAGCAGCGCCGCCGTCCCCGCGCAGTGCTCCCGCATCATCTCCCGCGCCCCGTCCGCGTCCCCGTCCAGGACCGCCTCGACCAGCGCGATGTGCTGGCGCTGCGAGTGCTCCAGGTTGCGGACGAGGAGGGGGATGCAGTCGAGGAGGTCGTTCACCGTTGCCCGTACCGCCGCGTACTGCGCGGTCAGGGTCGGTGAACCGCACAGCTCGGCCAGGGTCAGGTGCAGCAGGGTGTCCAGGCGGCGGTAGTCGGCGAGCGGGGCGTCGTGCGTGCGGGCGAGGGCGTCGCGCAGGCGGCCCGCCTGTTCGTCGCTCAGGCCGTGGGTCGCGCACAGGCCCGTCGCGCCGACCTCCAGCACCTCCCGGAACCGCAGCACGTCCTCGATGTCGACCGCGCTGATCCGCCGCCGCAGCTCGTCCTCGCCGCCCGCGTCCGACTTCGGCAGGACGAACGTCCCGCCGTAGCGTCCGCGCCGCGACTCCACGAGACCCTGGTCCTGCAGTACCTTCAGAACCTCGCGCAGCGTCACCCGACTGATCCCGAGCCGCTCGGCCAGCTCCCGCTCGGCCGGCAACCGTTCGCCCCCCGGCACCAGGCCCAGCCGTACGACCTGCAGTATCTGTTCCAGCGCCTCTTCGAAGCCGTTGCCCGCCCGCACCGGCCGCAGTACCGGGGTCAACCGGTCCTCAAGCCCGTTCTCCGCATCCAGCGACATATGGCGGCACCCCCTTCCCAAGCAATGGTTCTCCGCAATACCTTATGGCTTCCGGCTGACCGTAGAAGCCGAAGGAGGCTTTCCCGTGGCAGACCGCACACCCCCACTGGGCGTCGAGGAACTTCAACGCCTCGTCGCCAGTGGTGAGATCGACACTGTCGTCCTGGCCTTCCCCGATATGCAAGGGCGGCTGCAGGGCAAGCGGTTCGCCGCCCAGTTCTTCCTGGACGACGTGCTCCGGCACGGCACCGAGGGCTGCAACTACCTCCTCGCCGTCGACACCGAGATGAACACGGTCGACGGCTACACCATGTCCTCCTGGGAGCGCGGTTACGGCGACTTCGCCATGCACCCGGACCTGACCACCCTCCGCCGTGTGCCCTGGAACGCCGGCACCGCCCTGCTGATCGCCGACCTCGCCTGGAACGACGGATCGCCGGTGGTCGCCGCACCCCGCCAGATCCTGCGCCGCCAGCTGGAGCGCCTCGCCGAGCACGGATTCACCGCGCAGGTCGGTACGGAGCTGGAGTTCATCGTGTTCAAGGACACGTACGAACAGGCCTGGGACGCCAACTACAGAGGACTCACACCGGCCAACCAGTACAACATCGACTATTCGGTGCTGGGGACCGGACGTATCGAGCCGTTGCTGCGCCGTATCCGCAACGACATGACCGTCGCCGGGCTGACCGTCGAGTCCGCGAAGGGCGAGTGCAATCCGGGGCAGCACGAGATCGTCTTCCGCTACGACGACGCCCTCGTCACCTGCGACCAGCACGCGATCTACAAGACCGGCGCCAAGGAGATCGCCTCCCAGGAGGGCGTCTCGCTGACGTTCATGGCGAAGTACAACGAGCGCGAGGGCAACTCCTGCCACATCCACCTCTCGCTCGCCGACGCCGACGGCGGCAACGCCATGGCGGGGACTTCGGACGACCCCGGTGGCATGTCGGAGGTCATGCGGTACTTCCTCGCCGGGCAGCTCGCCGCGCTCCGCGACTTCTCGCTGCTCTACGCCCCGAACATCAACTCGTACAAGCGGTTCCAGCCGGGTTCCTTCGCGCCGACCGCCGTCGCCTGGGGGTACGACAACCGCACCTGCGCCCTCCGGATCGTCGGCCACGGCCGCTCCATGCGCTTCGAGAACCGGCTGCCCGGCGGGGACGTGAATCCCCACCTGGCGGTGGCGGGCCTGGTCGCCGCCGGGCTCTACGGCATCGAGCACAAGCTGGAGCTGCCGGAGGCCTGTACGGGCAACGCCTACAGCGGCGACTACGCGCACGTCCCCACCAATCTCCGCGAGGCCGCCGAGCTGTGGGAGAACAGCCCGATCGCCAAGGCCGCCTTCGGCGACGAGGTCGTCGCGCACTACCGCAACATGGCACGCGTCGAACTGGACGCCTTCGACGCCGCCGTCACCGACTGGGAGCTGCGCCGCTCCTTCGAACGTCTGTGAGGACCCCCTTGCCTGCCGAGCACCCGCTGGAAGTACTCAACCCCGCCACCGAGGAGGTCCTCGCCACCGTCCCCGCCGCCACCGCGGCCGACGTGGACGCCGCCGTCGTACGCGCCGCCCGGGCCCAGGCGAAGTGGGCGGCGCTCCCGCCCGCCGACCGGGCCCGGCTGCTGCGCCGCTTCGCGACCGCCGTCGACGAACACCTCGAAGAACTCGCCCAGTTGGAGGTGCGCGAGGCCGGACACACGGTCGGCAACGCCCGTTGGGAGGCCGGCAACGTCCGTGACCTGCTCGACTACGCGGCCGGGGGAGTGGAGCGGCTGACCGGCCGGCAGATCCCGGTCGCGGGCGGCCTCGACATCACGATCCTCGAACCGCTGGGCGTGGTGGGCGTGATCGCCCCCTGGAACTTCCCGATGCCGATCGCCGCGTGGGGCACCGCCCCGGCGCTCGCGGCCGGTAACGCGGTCATCCTGAAGCCGGCCGAGACGACCCCGCTGACCGCGCTCCGGCTGGCCGAACTCGCCCTGGAGGCAGGCCTTCCCGAGGGTCTCTTCCAGGTACTCCCCGGCCGCGGCCCGGTCGCGGGCACCGCGCTCGTCGAGCACCCGGGCGTCGCGAAGATCGTGTTCACGGGGTCGACGGCCGTAGGTAAACAGGTGTTGGCGAAGGGCTCGGAACTCCTCAAGCGCGTCACCCTCGAACTCGGCGGCAAGAGCCCCAACATCGTCTTCGCCGACGCGGACATCGAGGCCGCCGCAGCCGCGGCCCCCATGTCCTTCCTGGACAACTCCGGCCAGGACTGCTGCGCCCGCACCCGCATCCTCGTTCAACGCTCCGTCTACGACCGCTTCTTGGAGCTGCTGGCTCCGGCTGTCGAGTCCGTCCGCGTCGGCGACCCGGCCGACGAGACGACGGACATGGGTCCGCTGATCTCCAAGGTCCAGCTGGAGCGCGTCCGTTCGTACGTCACGGACGACCTGGCCGGCATCCGGGGCAAGGCGCCCGAGGGCCCCGGCTTCTGGTTCCCGCCGACGGTGGTGACCGGCGTCGACCCGCACGCACGCGTGGCCGTCGAGGAGGTCTTCGGACCCGTCGCCGTGGTGCTCCCCTTCGAGGACGAGGCGGAGGCGATCGCCCTGGCCAACGCCACCGACTACGGCCTCTCCGGGTCCATCTGGACCCGGGACGTCGGTCGCGCCCTGCGCGTCTCGCAGGCCGTCCGGGCGGGCAACCTGTCCGTCAACTCCCATTCCAGCGTCCGCTATTGGACCCCGTTCGGCGGCTTCAAGCAGTCGGGGATCGGCCGCGAACTGGGCCCGGACGCGCTCACCGCCTTCACCGAAACCAAGAACGTCTTCATCAGCAACGTCTCCACCAGCACGGAGGGCTCCGCACAGTGACCTCAGAGATTGTTTGCCGGCGTCTCGTCGGCCGTACCGCCGTCATCACCGGAGCCGGCAGCGGCATCGGTCTCGCCACCGCGCGCCGGCTCGCCTCCGAGGGCGCGCACGTCGTCTGCGGCGACATCGACGAGACCCATGGCAAGGCGGCGGCCGACGAGGTCGGCGGGCTGTTCGTGAAGGTCGACGTCACCGACCCCGAGCAGGTCGAGGCGCTCTTCAAGGCGGCCTTCGACACCTACGGCAGCGTCGACATCGCCTTCAACAACGCGGGCATCTCACCGCCGGACGACGACTCCATCCTCGACACGGGCCTTGCGGCCTGGAAGCGCGTCCAGGACGTCAACCTCACGTCGGTGTACCTGTGTTGCAAGGCCGCGATCCCGTACATGCGCCGCCAGGGCAAGGGCTCCATCATCAACACGGCGTCGTTCGTGGCGAGGATGGGCGCGGCCACGTCCCAGATCTCGTACACGGCGTCCAAGGGCGGTGTCCTCGCCATGTCCCGTGAACTGGGCGTGCAGTTCGCCCGCGAGGGCATCCGCGTCAACGCGCTCTGCCCGGGACCGGTCAACACCCCACTCCTGCAGGAGCTGTTCGCCAAGGACCCCGAGCGCGCCGCACGCCGCCTGGTGCACATCCCGGTCGGTCGTTTCGCGGAGGCGACCGAGATCGCCGCGGCTGTCGCGTTCCTGGCGAGCGACGACTCGTCGTTCGTCAACGCCGCCGACTTCCTTGTGGACGGCGGGATTTCGGGGGCGTACGTCACGCCGATGTGAGGTCGGTCGGTCAGCACACAGCGACGGCCCGGAAGAACTTCCGGGCCGTCGTGCGTTTCTGTCGGTCCGTCAGAGGAACGTCATGCCCTCGCCGCGATACGTCGGCACGGTCGCCGTCACCGCGTCGCCCTCGATCAGGTGCAACGCGTCGAACCGCTCGCACAGTTCACCGGCCTTGGCGTGCCGGAACCACACCTTGTCGCCGATGAGGAGGTCGTCGGCGGGGGAGCCGAGCAGTGGCGTCTGCACCTCGCCGGGCCCTTCCTGGGGGTCGTAGCGCAGGCCCTCCGGGAGGTACGGCACCGGGAGCCGGTCGGGGCCGGCGGCGCCGGAGGCGGGGTAGCCGCCGCCGAGGACGGTGACGACGCCGACGCCCGGGCGCCGTACGACGGGCATGGCGAAGAGCGCGGACGGACGGCCGTGGAACGACGTGTAGTTGTCGAAGAGGCGCGGCACGTACAGCCCGGAACCGGCCGCGATCTCGGTCACCGCGTCCTCGGCGGCGGTGTGCTGGACACTGCCGGTGCCGCCGCCGTTGACGAACTCCAGGTCGGGCACAACTGCCCTGACCGCGCGCACCACTTCGGCGCGCCGCTCGGCGAGTTCGCGCTTGGCGGTGGCCTGCATCAGCCGGATGGCGCGCGAGCGGAACGGCCGCCCGGCGACGGAGTCACCGACACCGGCGATGTGCCCTTCGTAGGCCATGATCCCGACGACCTTGAAGCCCGGGCGGCGGGACACCGTCCGGGCGATGTCGGCGAGTTGGGCGGGGGTGCGCAGCGGGGAGCGGAGCGCGCCGACGCGGATGCGGCCGCCGAGCATCCGCAGCGAGGTGTCCAACTCCAGGCAGACGCGGATGACTTCGGTGCCGCCGTCGCGGGAGTCGTCGATGAGTTTGAGCTGGGCCGGGTCGTCGATCATCACGGTGACGGCGGAGGCGAGCTTGGGGTCGTTGGCCAGTTCACCGAAGGCGGCGTGGTCGGCGGAGGGGTAGGCGAGGAGGACGTCCTCGAACCCGGAACGGGCGAGCCACAGCGACTCGGCGAGGGTGAAGGACATCAGGCCCGCGAAGCCGTCCCTGGCCAGGACGCGTTCGAGGAGGGTTCGACAGCGGACGGACTTGCTGGCGACGCGGACCGGCTTGCCGCCGGCCCGGCGGACGAGGTCGTCCGCGTTGGCATCGAAGGCGTCCAGGTCGACGATCGCGAGAGGGGCGTCGAGGTGGGCGGTGGCCCGGTCGTAACGGGTCCGGTCGGCGGCGCGCGCAGTCATGAACGCAGCCTGCCAGACAGGATTACCGCAGGGTAGGGGGACGTTCCGGGCAGATGCCCCGGGGGCGTGGACTGGTTCCCGTTCGAGCGGGGTCAACCCGTAGAGTGACGCGCACGCACGGAGGAAACGCCGCCGGTCGTTCGACCGCGCCCGGGATGGCGGTCCACCGCTGCGGGTATGCGTGCTCGGGACGACTTTGTTTGTGTGTCTTTGATTTTGTGTCGTGCCGGGTGAGAGCGGGGTGGACGCCGGTCCGTATACGAGCAGGGGCAGGAGTACACCGGCCCGCGTACGGACAAAGGGCAGGCGTACATCGGCCCGCAGGCGGACATAACGGTGGCCCGGGTACGAGGAAACGGGGGGTGCATGAGCACGGAAGCGCGACGCGCCCCCGGACCGGCGGGCTCGACGCCGCCGCACCGGCCGCCGGGAGCGCCGGGCTCGGTGAATCCTGTGAACCCGGCGAACGGGACGAATTCGGGGAACGTGACGGACTCGGCGGGGCGGCCGACGGCCGACGAGGCAACGGGCGAGGACTTGGACCGACCGCATTCTGGTTCTGTGGGGGATTCTGGGACGGCGGGGGCTGGGGGCGCGGCTACGTCAGGGGCCACTTCCGGTTCTGCTTCGGGTTCTCCTTCGGTTCCGGGCTCGGGTTCTGTTGCTGGTCCGGCCTCGGGGGCCGCTTGGGGGCCGGCCTCGGGGGTGGCTTCGGGTTCCGCTTCGAGGGGTGGGCAGGGGACGCCGGATGGGCCGAACAGGCCCGGTGCGTCGAGTACTTCGAGTGCGTGGGATGCGTGGAGTGCGCCGGGGATGCCGGGGGCGCTGACGAACGGTGGGTCGTCTGAGCGGCGGCCTGCTTCGGGCGCGCACGCGAGGGGGCGACGGGCGTCGGGGGATGCGCCGCGACCGGGCGACGGCACGGGTGTGTCGGGGGCTGCGGGAGATTCGCGGAGTGGGCGGGAGCCCTTCGCGCCGGGTTTCGGTGCGGCTTCGGCGGGGAGCGGGAGCGACGGGTCCAGTACGGGTTGGTGGGACCGCGGTAACGGGAGGCCTACGGCACCGCAGAACGGGCAGAACGGTGGGTCCGATGCCGGCGCGGTGTTCCGGGGGAACGGCCCCGATGCGCGAACTGGGTCTCCGGGCAACGGGTTTGACGCCGGCACGGTGTCTTCGAGTACCGGTTCTGATGGGCGCACCGG
Source organism: Streptomyces sp. NBC_00988 (assembly GCF_045162645.1). Taxonomy (NCBI): domain Bacteria; kingdom Bacillati; phylum Actinomycetota; class Actinomycetes; order Kitasatosporales; family Streptomycetaceae; genus Streptomyces; species Streptomyces sp. NBC_00988. Next base: position 3,205,978 of record NZ_CP108730.1, on the reverse strand, counting down.
GTCTTCGAGTGACGGTTTCGATGCCCGTATGGTGTCGCCGGGTACCGGTCCTGATGCCCGCACGGTATTTCCGAGCAACGGTCCTGATCCTCGTACCGCGTCTCAGAACAACGGCTCCGATGGCCGCGAGGGGTCCGGTTCCGCATCGGCCTCCTCTGACGGGCGGCCGCGTTTTCCCGGCCTCCGGCCTTTCTCACCCCGTGCCATGGACTCCGTGAACCCACCCCCTCCGCCGGCTTCGGCACGCTTCCCGGACACCCCGCCCGCGCCTGGCGGCGAGGCGTTCCGCGCGAACGCCGAAGGAGCAACGCGGGGAGCTGTACCACCCCGGCCGCCTCACCGCCCTACGGCGGCGACAGGCGGTAACGAGGCGCTGTGGCAACCCAGTTCGGAGACGGTCACCCCTTTCAGCCCGACCACACCGCCCGGCTCGGACAACCCGCCGCGCCCTGCGAGCGAGGGCCCGCGCCAGTCGTCCGACTGGCTTCATCAGGATGTGACCGGGGCAGCGACACCTCCTGGCTCCGTTGGTTCGCCGCGCGCTGCGGGTGAGGTTCCGGGCGAGGCGTTCGACTGGTCGCGCCAGGATTCGGTTGGTTCGGGGATGCCTTCTGTTCCTGGCGTTCCGCCGGGTGCTGCGGGTGAGGCCGCCGGTGGGTCGTCAGATCCGCTTCGCCATGTCCCGGGCCGCCCGGGAACGCTTCCCGGCCCCGCTGCTCCGCCGCGTCCCGTGGGTGGGGTTCCGCGTGAGGCGTCCGACTGGTCGCGCCAGGATTCGGTTGGTTCGGGGATGCCTCCTGTTCCGGGTGTCCCGCCGCGTGCTGCGGGCGAGGGCCCCGGTCAGTCGGCCGACAGGCTTCGCCATGCCCCGGGGCGCCCGGGAACGCCTTCCGGCTCCGCCACTTCGCCCGGTCCGGGGGGCGAGGCTCCGCTTCGAGCGTCCGATCGGCTCGGTCAGGACTCTGCTCGCCAGGCAGCTTCTCCCGGTCCGGCGACTCCGCCGCGCTCCGAGGGCGAGGCCCCGCGTCAGTCGTCCGACCCGCAGGGCTATGTCCGCACACGGCCGGGAACATCTGCCGGCCCTGCCACCGCGTCCGGTTCGGCGGCCGAGGCTCCGCGTGAGTCGTCCGACTCGCAGCGGTACGTCCCGACCCGTCCGGGGACCTCCGCCGACTCGGGTACCCCGACGCGCCCTGCGAGTGAGGCCCCGCATCCGGCATCCGACCGGCCTCGTCAGGATTCGAACCGCTCGGCAACGCCTCCACCCGCGCCGGTCACGCCGCCGCGTCCTGAGGGCGAGGCCTCACGTCAGTCGTCCGACCCGCAGGGCTATGTCCCCACACGGCCGGGAACATCTGCCGGCCCTGCCACCGCGTCCGGTTCGGCGGCCGAGGCTCCGCGTGAGCCGTCCGACTCGCAGAGGTATATCCCGACCCGTCCGGGAACGTCTGCCGGTTCCACCACCCCGCCCGGTTCCGCAGCTGAGGTTCCGCCCCCGCCGTCCGACCGGCTGCGCCAGGACTCCGCTCGCCCGGCAACGCCTCCCGGCTCGGACAATCCACCGCGCCCCGAGGGCGAGCCTCCGTCTCAGCCGTCCGACCAGCTTGGCCAGGATTCGACCCGCCCGGCAACGCCCCCCGCCCCGGCCGCTCCGCCGCGCCCAGAAGCCGAGCCTTCACGTCAGTCGTCCGACCGGCAGCGGTATGTCCCCACGCGCCCGGGAACATCTGCCGGTTCCACCGCACCGCCCCGCCCCGAAGCCGAGCCCTCGCCCCAGCCGTCCGACCGGCTCCGCCAGGACTCGGACCGACCGGCCACATCTCCCGGCCCCGTTGCCACCCCGCCCCGCCCGACAACCGAGCCCCCGCACCAGGGACCCGACCGGCAGAGCCCCACTCCCACTCGCCCATCAGCTTCCCCCTCCGCCCCCGCCCCGGAGACCACCGACCGGCTCCGGCCGGAAACCCCTTGGCGAGGCGAGTCGTTCACGGATCCCACAGGCGGCGCGCCCAGCCGTGGTGCGTGGTCGCCCTCCGGTGGCAACGCGCCCTACCCCTCCGACACTCGGTCGGTTGACGCTCAACCCGCTGCGCCTTACCCCTCCGGCTCCCGACCGACCGACGCCCACCCCGCCGGCCCCACCGCACCCGGCCCCGGCTCCTCCGGGTCCGCCGCGCAGGGCTCCACCGTCGACGACACCGCGCCCTGGTCACCGCCCGCCCCCCGTAAGCCAGTTGGGCCCGCCGCAGACGACACCGACACCCGTGCCTGGTCAGCAACCGCTCCCAGCGCGCCGGTTGAACCCACTGCCGAGGACGCCACCGCCTGGCCAACGGCTACTCCCCGCACCCCAGCCAGCCCCACCTCCGACAACGCCGACACGCGTGCCTGGTCAACGGCCGCCCCCAGTAAGCCGGCCAGCCCCACCTCCGACGACACCGGCACCCGAGCCTGGCCAACCACCACCCCCAGCACCCCAGTTGAACCCCCCGCCTGGACCCCCTCCACCCCCGGCACCCCCACCCGCCTCGACCCTGCCTTTTCCTGGAGCGCGCCCCTGAACCCCGGCGAGGGACGCCCAGTCGTGTCGTTCGGGGAACCAGAGGGGTACGACGAGCGGGTGCGGCCGCGGCCGTTGGGGGCGCGGATACGGTCGCGTACCGCCGCTGTCGGCGTCTGTGTCGTGCTCGGTCTCGGGCTCATCGGCGGCGCGGTGACCGGGAGTTGGCTCACGGGGGATGACGGGGTGGACAGCGGCGCCACTTCCTTCGCCGCCGCCGGGCAGTTGTGGCACAGCGTGCCCGTCGACCAGCTTTTTCCGTCCACCGTGCAGGGGCAGGGGGCTGGTCCCGGCGGTGCCGACCGTACCTGGACGCGGATCGCCGTCGCCCCGGACAGCGGTTGTGCCAACGCCTTTGATCCGCTTCTGCGTGACGTCCTCGCCCCCGTCGGCTGCCAGCGGCTCCTGCGGGCCACTTACACCGACGCGACCCAGAGCTACGTCACCACCGTCGGCATCCTTTTCACCAAGGCCGACATCGCCGCGATGACCGCCCTCTCCACCCGGTTCAAGAACGAGAACCTCGGCAACCGCGCCGACCTCATGCCCCGCCCGTACGCCGCCAAGGGCACCCTCGCCGCCGCCTTCGGCGACAAACAGCGGGCCTCGTGGACCGTCTCCGTCCTCACCGACGCCCCCGTCGTCGTCTACGCCGTCTCCGGCTGGGCGGACGGCCGTAAGGTCGACGCACCCGAACCCGCCGACGAAGCCGTCACGTCCGGCGGCACCGAAGCCCCCGCCCAGGCCGGTCTGGGCAACGAGGCGCAGGGCCTTGCCGACCGCGTCGAGCGGAGCCTGCGCAAGACCGTCGACTCGCCCTCCGAGACATCGAAGACCTCGGAGACGCCCACGACCTCAGAGACCTCGGAGAAGAAGACCTCATGAGCGTCACCGTCCGCCGGGCCGGTCTGCTGAGCGTCCTCCTGGCCGCCTCCCTCGCCCTGGTCCCGTCCACCGTCGCGCACGCCGACGGCATACGCGCCCAGGAATGGGCCCTGGACGCCATGCACACCCAGGAGGCCTGGCAGACCACCAAGGGCAAGGGCATCACCGTCGCCGTCCTGGACACCGGCGTCGAGGCCGACCACCCCGACCTCACCGGCAACGTCCTCGCGGGCAAGGACATGGTCGGTTTCGGGGCCAAGCCGGGCGACCGCGCCTGGGCCCGGCACGGCACCGCCATGGCCGGCATCATCGCCGGCCACGGACACGGTCCCGGTGACACCGACGGCGTCATCGGCATCGCCCCCGAGGCCAAGATCCTCCCGGTCCGCGTGATCCTCGAAGACGGCGACTCCGCCCGCGGCAAGGCCCGCACCACCCGCGGCAACGCCCTTGCGGACGGCATCCGTTGGGCCGCCGACCACGGCGCCGACGTCATCAACCTCTCCCTCGGCGACGACTCCGCCTCCGCGCACCCCGAGCCCGCCGAGGACGAGGCCGTGCAGTACGCCCTGAAGAAGGGCGTCGCCGTCGTCGCCTCGGCGGGCAACGGCGGCGAGAAGGGCGACCACGTCTCCTACCCGGCCGCCTACCCGGGCGTGATCGCCGCGGCCGCCGTGGACCGCTTCGGCACCCGCGCCTCCTTCTCCACCCGCCGCTGGTACGCCACGGTCAGCGCCCCCGGCGTCAACGTCGTCATCGCCGACCCCGACCACAAGTACTACGAGGGGTGGGGGACCAGCGCCGCGTCCGCCTTCGTCTCGGGCGCCGTCGCGCTCATCAAGGCCGCCCACCCGGGGCTGACCCCGGCCCAGATCAAGAAGCTCCTCGAAGACACCGCGCGCAACCCCCCGGTCGGCGGCCGCGACGACTCCCGCGGCTACGGCTTCATCGACCCCGCCGCCGCCATCAAGGCCGCGGCCGGCCTCAAGCCGACCGGCCTGCGCTCCGCCGCCTACGGCAAGGAGTACTTCGGCTCGGGACCGGACGCCGCCAAGTCCGACAGCAGCACGTCCGACTGGGCGGGCCCCCTCGCGGGCAGCGTCGGCGGAGTCCTGTTGGTGGCCGCGGTCGTCCTGTGGCGCGGCCGACGCCGACGCCCCGAGGCCTTCTGAACACAGCGGTGAGCAGGGGCAGTCGGCCGGAGAGAACCACTCCCGCCCCGGGCTGGGCGCGCGGTCTTCAGTCGGTCGCGGACGCCGAAGCCGCCGTAGCCGAACCGCTGTTCTCACCGAACGCCGCGACCCCCGCCTTCGCCGCCGCCTCGATCAGGGTGATGCCCTTGGTCTGGGTCGTGCTGCCCTTCGACAGTACGGCGACCAGGTACGCGTCGCCGTCCGTGTCCGTCACCCGCCCGATGCTGTTGACGTCCCACAGACCGGTCGTGCTGCGCGCCAACCAGCCGTTCTTCAGCGCCCACTTGGAGCCGTCGGCCGCGGCCGACACCCCCCACTGCTGGTCGGCCTCTATCTGCTTCATCAGCCCCTGGATGTACGACTGCGACGCCGAGCTCAGCTTCGAGTCGTCCCCGAACACCTGCTGGAGCAGGGTGAGTTGGTCGGCCGCCGTGGTCTGGGTCAGCCCCCAGAGCGGGCCGGCGCCACCCGTGGTGCCGGTCAGCCCGAACGTCTTGTTCGCCGTGTCGAGCCCGTCCGCCGTGCCGATGATGTCCCACAGGGCCGTCGCGGAGTCGTTGTCGCTGTTCTGGATCATCGTGGTGGCGTACGACTTCTCGGTCGCCGTCAGCTGCCGGCCCGCGTCCTGCGCCTGGAGCAGCAGCGTCGCCAGGATGTCGACCTTGACGATGCTCGCCGTGTCGAAGGCGGCGCTGCCGTACGTCGCGCTCTCGCCTGAGGTCAGATCGAGCACCGCCACCGACACCTTCTGGTCGCCGGTCGGAGTCACCGACGTCATCGCCTTGGCCAGCAGCGCGTCGTAGTCGACCGTCGGCTGCGTCACAGGTTCCACCGTCGCCTCCCGGCTGCCCGACGCCGACGCTGAGGCCGACGGCGCCGCCGCCGCCGATGACGATACGGCGCCGGAGTGAGCGTGTGCCTTCACGTACACGGTTCCCGCCGCCGTGACGCCCACGACGGCCACGGTGGCGAGGGCGATGTAAGGGAGCGGACGGCGCCGGGAGGGACGCGCGCGGTGGTTGCGGCGGGCGGCTCTGGAAGACTCCATGCACGCGATCGTGGTGGCGGCGACTGTGCGACACGTGAGATGAAAGTTAGATGTCTGTCAACGGTGTCTGAGAAACGTGTGAAAGCTGTGTCCTCGGCGTTTCAGGGCCCGCACAAGCCCTGCAGCATCCCCCCGATAGGGTCGGTCACCGTGGCGAACAAGAACATTCCCGACTCCGGCTACTCCGACGACGACGGTACGGCCGACCCCGCACTGAGCGCGGCGCTCGCCGCCTGGGCCGAGGACCGCACCGCCGTGGGTCCCGTCCTGGCGGCCCTCAAGGGCGCCCGGCTGCTCGTGCCCGTGGTGGCCGTCCTGGGCGAGGTCGAGGAGGACGAGAACGGGCTGCGCCGCGAGAAGACGAGCGACATGGCCGTGCCTACTCTCAAGGCCGGTGGCCGGACCGCACTGCCCGCCTTCACCTCCACCGACTCGCTGGCCCGCTGGGACCCGGCGGCCCGGCCCGTGGCCGTACCGCTGCACCAGGCCCTGCAAGCCGCCGTGCACGAGAAGGCGGACACGATCGTGCTGGACCTGGCCGGGCCCGTGCCGTACGAACTGAGCGGGTCCGCGTTGCTCGCGGTGGCGGAGGGGCGGACGACCGCCGATCCGCTCACCGATCCGGCGGTGGTGGAGGCGGTACGGACCGCCGTCGCCGCCGAGCCCGCGGTGCTGCGTGCGCACCTCGGTCCCGGCCAGGCCGACGGCACCCTCGCGCTCGTGCTCGACCCGGCCGCGCCCCCCGCCGAGGCCGCCCGCGCGGTGGCCCGACGCCTCGCCGCCGACGAGACGCTGAGGGCCCGCCTGGTGCGCGGCCTCGACCTGGCACTCCTGCCGGCCGGGGCGACGCCTCCGGGCGAGCCCTTGTACGTACGTATGGGGTGAGCTGCTAGCCGTAGATCGGGCCCGTGTACTTCTCGCCCGGGCCCTGGCCCGGCTCGTCGCGGACGAGGGACGCCTCGCGGAAGGCGAGCTGGAGGGACTTCAGGCCGTCGCGCAGCGGGGCCGCGTGGAACGAGCTGATCTCGGTCGCGCTGGCGTCGAGGAGGCCGGCCAGGGCGGTGACCAGTTTGCGGGCCTCGTCCAGGTCCTTGTACTTGTCGCCCTCCTCGGTCAGACCCAGCTTCACGGCGGCGGCGCTCATCAGATTCACGGCGACCGTCACGATCACCTCGACCGCCGGGACCTCCGCGATGTCGCGGGCCATGGCGTCGAAGTCGGGGGCGTCAACATTGGTGGACTCGGGAGGCGTGTCACTCATGCCCCACACGATAGGGCCCGGTGTACGGCGGTTCGCACCACCCCCGGGTAGCTGCTAACCTTGTGTGATGACCGGCCAGGCACTGTGGTGCCCGGCCAACAAGTGGAGGCTCCGATCTCCCACCTGACTGTCCTCACGGACGGCGGGTCACCCCGGTCAGGCGGTCACCATCGTTCCGTACGGACGATGGAGTCGCCCGAAAGCGCGCCCCGCGATCATCGCGGCGGTGCTCCGGCAGTGTTTTGGAGCCCCGTCTTGTGATCGTCCGGGGCATTTTTTGTGTTCCGGCGCGGTTAGGTCTGTCTACCAAAGACAAACGCGGCCGTCCGCCAGATGGCCGTGTGGTGCTAACCGAGGAGGATCCATCAGCACCGAGCCCCGTATCAACGACCGGATTCGCGTTCCCGAAGTGCGACTTGTCGGTCCGAGCGGCGAGCAGGTCGGAATTGTTCCGCTTGCCAAGGCCCTTGAGCTTGCGCAGGAGTACGACCTGGACCTGGTCGAGGTTGCGGCGAGTGCACGTCCGCCGGTCTGCAAGCTCATGGACTACGGGAAGTTCAAGTACGAGTCGGCCATGAAGGCCCGTGAGGCGCGCAAGAACCAGGCGCACACGGTCATCAAGGAAATGAAGCTCCGGCCGAAGATCGACCCGCACGACTATGACACCAAGAAGGGTCACGTCGTCCGGTTCCTGAAGCAGGGCGACAAGGTCAAGATCACGATCATGTTCCGTGGTCGCGAGCAGTCCCGGCCGGAACTCGGCTACCGACTGCTGCAGCGTCTCGCCACGGACGTCGAGGACCTCGGGTTCGTCGAGTCGAACCCGAAGCAGGACGGCCGAAACATGATCATGGTTCTCGGCCCGCACAAGAAGAAGACCGAGGCGATGGCCGAAGCCCGTGAGGCCCAGGCGGTCCGCAAGGCGGAAGCGAAGGCCAACCCGGGCAAGTCGCAGAACGCCGCGGAGTCCGAGTTCGACGACGAGGACAGCGTCAACGAGGAGATCGTTGACGAGGGCGACGTCACCGAGGTCGAGACCGTCGAGGCCCCGGCCGAGGCTCGCGCCGACGCCTGATCCCAGGACGCCAGTCCAGGGATGTAACCGAAACAAGAGCGACGCTCCACCCGTGCCCGGTTTCACGACCGGGCACCGGAGCGCCACCGACGAGGAGATACGGCGCTATGCCGAAGAACAAGTCGCACAGCGGTGCCAGCAAGCGCTTCAAGATCACCGGCTCCGGCAAGGTGCTCCGCGAGCGTGCCGGCAAGCGCCACCTGCTCGAGCACAAGTCGTCCCGTGTGACGCGTCGCCTCACCGGCAACGCCGAGATGGCCCCGGGCGACGCCAAGAAGATCAAGAAGCTTCTCGGCAAGTGACGTACGCGGCGCTCCGGTTGAGCGCCGTACGTCTGGACCGGGACCCCATCGATTCCGGGCCGTGTGAGTCCAACCACGGCCCCGCTACAAGGAGTTAAACAAGTGGCACGCGTCAAGCGGGCAGTCAACGCCCACAAGAAGCGCCGGGCGATCCTCGAGGCCGCCAAGGGCTACCGCGGTCAGCGTTCGCGCCTGTACCGCAAGGCCAAGGAGCAGGTCACCCACTCGCTGGTCTACAACTACAACGACCGCAAGAAGCGCAAGGGCGACTTCCGTCGGCTGTGGATCCAGCGCATCAACGCCGCTGCCCGCGCCAACGGCATCACGTACAACCGCTTCATCCAGGGTCTGAACGCGGCGAACATCGAGGTCGACCGCAAGATCCTCGCGGAGCTGGCCGTCAACGACGCCGGTGCGTTCGCCGCGCTGGTCGAGGTCGCGCAGAAGGCTCTGCCGAGCGACGTCAACGCGCCCAAGGCCGCGTGACGCTGCGCCGGCTTGAGCGGTGACTTGAAGGGCCCGCAGGTTTTTGCCTGCGGGCCCTTTGTTGCTGGCCGGACCCGGTTCGTTGTCGGGTGCGGGTTCGTTGTGGCTGGTCGCGCCCCGCGGCGGAGCCGCTAATGTCACAGCCCCGCGCCCCTTAGGGAAATATCGTTGGCCTGAGATTTGAAGGTGAAGCAGAGCATGTCCCCCGACCTCATCTCCCCTCGTTCCGACCGCGTTTCCGCCGCCCGGCGGCTTGCCAAGCGGAACTTCCGGAGCAAGGAGCGGCTGTTTCTTGCCGAGGGGCCGCAGGCCGTGCGGGAAGCGGCGGGGTACAAGGACACGCTTGTCGAGCTGTTCGCCACCGTTGAGGCCGCGGAGCGGTACGCCGACATCGTTGGTGAGGCCCGTGACGCCGGTGCGCGGGTGCATCTCGCGGACGAGCAGGTCATCGCCGACATCTCGACGACCGTCACCCCGCAGGGGCTCGTCGGGGTCTGCCGGTTCCTCGACACTCCGTTCGAGGAGATCCTCAAGGCGCGGCCCAAGCTTGTCGCCGTGCTCGCCAATGTGCGGGATCCCGGGAACGCCGGCACCGTCCTGCGGTGCGCCGATGCCGCCGGGGCCGAGGCCGTCGTACTGACCGATGCTTCTGTGGATCTCTACAACCCCAAGGCCGTACGGGCCTCCGTTGGCTCCCTCTTTCACCTCCCCGTCGCTGTCGGGGTGCCCGTTGAGCAGGCTGTGGCCGGGCTCAAGGGGATCGGGGTGCGGATTCTCGCCGCTGACGGGGCCGGGACCGACGACCTCGACGACGAGCTGGATCAGGGGACCATGGGCGGGCCGACCGCCTGGGTGTTCGGGAACGAGGCGTGGGGGCTTCCGGAGGAGACCCGGGGGCTCGCGGACGCCGTCGTGCGGGTTCCGATCCACGGGAAGGCCGAGAGCCTGAACCTCGCCACTGCCGCCGCCGTATGTCTGTATGCGTCGGCGCGTGCACAGCGCGCCTCCGGAGGGTGCCGCTCTGTCACCGGCAGCTAGTAGGGTGACCAGCTCGGGGGCCACCTGCGCCGTATGAGAAGAGGTGGGGTACGGGGATGACTGTCGGCACGAGCAGCGCGCCGGGAGCACGGGGTGTGCCCCGGCCGTCCGAGGCCCGGCACGACGACCTCGGCATCGACCCCGACGAGCTGGCCGACGGACTGGTCATCGCCGACGAGCACGGCCATGTCGTCTGCTTCAACGCCGCCGCCGAGCGCATCACCTCCGTCGCCGCCGCAGACGCCCTCGGGCAGCGGCTGGAGAAGGCCCTTCCGTTAGAGGACCTTGAGGGGCGCCGCTGGTGGCAACTGACCGATCCCTACGGCGGGTTGGCCATCCGGGTGCGGCAGCCCGAGCGGAACCTGTTGTTGCCGGGCGGTCATGAGGTTCTTGTCACCGCGCGCTACGTCCGTACGGAACCCCTTGGTCCTGTTCGCCGGGTCGTCGTCTCCCTCCGCGACACCGAGGCCCGGCGCCGCACCGAGCGCAGCCACGCCGAGCTGATCGCCACCGTCGCCCATGAACTGCGCTCGCCGCTCACCTCCGTGAAGGGCTTCACCGCGACCCTGCTCGCCAAGTGGGAACGTTTTACCGACGACCAGAAGCGGCTGATGCTGGAGACCGTCGACGCCGACGCCAACCGCGTCACCCGGCTCATCGCCGAGCTGCTCGACATCTCCCGCATCGACTCCGGGCGGCTGGAGCTGCGCCGTCAGCCCGTCGACATGGGCGCGGCCGTCGGCCGTCACATCCAGGCGTACGTCGCCGCGGGCCAGACCGCCGACCGGTTCCTGCTCCGCGTCGAGCAGCCGCTGCCCGATCTGTGGGCCGATCCCGACAAGGTCGACCAGGTGCTGAGCAACCTGCTGGAAAATGCGGTGCGCCACGGCGAGGGAACCGTCACTATCGACGTCACGGCCTCGGCCTCCCCTCGCGAAGGGGAGGAGACCGGCACCTCGGTGACGGTGAGCGACGAGGGCCCAGGCATCCCGGAGGAGTCCATGAACCGCGTCTTCACCCGCTTCTGGCGGGGCAGCAAGCGCGGCGGCACCGGTCTCGGGCTGTACATCGTCAAGGGCATCGTCGAGGCCCACGGCGGCACCATCACGGTCGGCCGCGCCCCCGGCGGCGGCGCCGAGTTCCGATTTATGTTGCCCGTGGGCACCCCGGCGTATCTGCAGTAGCCCTGCCGCAGCCGCCGACGAGGCCCCACGGGCGATGTCACCTGCCTCACCCCCGTTAGACTCGGCCTTTGGCACCTTTGCGTCCCCGTTTCAGGGACGATGACGCGTCCCCCGAGTCGAGTCGGGACGGGGACCATCCGCCAGCCAACCGGAAGCACGGGAAGAGATGTCGGCACCGAATAAGTCGTACGACCCTGTAGAGGTCGAGGCCTTGAAACCGGAAGAGATCGAGCGCATGCGGGACGAGGCGCTCGCCGCCTTCGCCGCCGCCGGTGACCTCGACGCGCTCCAGGAGGCCAAGGTCGCCCACACCGGCGGCACCTCCCCGCTCGCCCTCGCCAACCGCGAGATCGGCGCGCTGCCCCCGCAGGCCAAGGCCGCGGCGGGCAAGCTCGTCGGCCAGGCCCGGGGCGCGGTGAACAAGGCCCTCGCCACCCGCCAGGCCGAGCTGGAGGCCGACCGCGACGCCCGCGTCCTGGTCGAGGAGGCGGTGGACGTCACGCTGCCGTACGACCGCGTCCCGGCCGGCGCCCGGCACCCGCTGACCACGTTCATGGAGCGCGTCGCCGACGTCTTCGTGTCCATGGGCTACGAGATCGCCGAGGGCCCCGAGGTCGAGGCGGAGTGGTTCAACTTCGACGCGCTCAACTTCACCCCGGACCACCCGGCCCGGCAGATGCAGGACACCTTCTTCGTCCAGGGCCCCAAGGGCACCGAGGGCGACGAGTCCGGTGTCGTGCTGCGCACCCACACCTCTCCGGTGCAGGCCCGCGCCATGCTGGACCGCGAGCCGCCGGTCTACATCGTGTGCCCCGGCCGCGTGTACCGCACGGACGAGCTGGACGCCACGCACACCCCGGTGTTCCACCAGATCGAGCTCCTCGCCATCGACGAGGGCCTGACCATGGCCGACCTCAAGGGCACCCTCGACCACATGGTCCAGGCGCTCTTCGGCGCGGAGATGAAGACCCGGCTGCGCCCGAACTACTTCCCCTTCACCGAGCCGTCCGCCGAGATGGACATGCTCTGCTACGTCTGCAAGGGCGAGTCCGTCGGCAACCCCGACCGCCCCTGCCGTACCTGCTCCTCCGAGGGCTGGATCGAGCTGGGCGGCTGCGGCATGGTCAACCCGCGCGTCCTCGTGGCCTGCGGTGTGGACCCGGAGAAGTACAGCGGATTCGCCTTCGGGTTCGGCATCGAGCGGATGCTGATGTTCCGCCACAACGTCGAAGACATGCGAGACATCGTCGAGGGCGACGTCCGGTTCACCCGGCCGTTCGGGATGGAGATCTGATGCGCGTCCCGCTTTCTTGGCTGCGGGAGTACGTCGACCTGCCGGCGACGGAGACCGGCCGCGACGTCCAGGCCAAGCTCATTTCCGTCGGCCTTGAGGTGGAGACCGTCGAGCAGGTCGGCGACGGCATCAAGGGCCCCCTCGTCGTCGGCAAGGTCCTCACGATCGAGGAGTTGGAGGGCTTCAAGAAGCCCATCCGCTTCTGCACGGTCGACGTCGGTCAGGCCAACGGCACCGGTGAGCCCCAGGAGATCGTCTGCGGCGCCCGCAACTTCGCCGTCGGCGACAAGGTCGTCGTGGTCCTCCCCGGTGCGGTCCTGCCCGGCGACTTCGCGATCGCCGCGCGCAAGACGTACGGCAAGACCTCGCACGGCATGATCTGCTCCGGCGACGAGCTGGGCATGGGCGACGACGGCTCCCACGGCATCATCGTCCTGCCGCCCGAGCACGAGGTCGGCACCGACGCGATCGAGCTGCTCCAGCTCGTCGACGAGGTCCTCGACATCGCCGTCACGCCCGACCGCGGCTACGCCCTGTCGATCCGCGGCGTCGCCCGCGAGACCGCCATCGCCTACGGCCTCCCGCTGCGCGACCCGGCGCTCCTGGACGTCCCGCAGCCGAACGCCTTCGGCTACCCGGTCCAGGTCTCCGACCCGATGGGCTGCGACCGCTTCACCGCCCGCACGGTGACCGGCCTCGACCCCGAGGCCCGCTCCCCGCTCTGGCTCACCCGCCGCCTCCAGAAGGCGGGCATGCGCCCGATCTCGCTCGCCGTCGACATCACCAACTACGTGATGCTGGAACTGGGCCAGCCCCTGCACGCCTACGACCGTTCCCGCGTCCAGGGACCGATCGGCGTGCGCCGGGCCGAGCAGGGCGAGAAGCTCACCACCCTCGACGGCGCCAAGCGCACGCTGGACGCCGAGGACCTGGTGATCACCGACGACCGCGGCCCCATCGGCCTCGCGGGCGTCATGGGTGGCGCCAACACCGAGATCGACGACACCGAGGGCACCACCACCGAGGTCGTCGTCGAAGCCGCGCACTTCGACGCGCTCTCCATCTCGCGTACGGCCCGCCGCCACAAGCTGGCCTCCGAGGCGTCCAAGCGCTTCGAGCGGGGCGTCGACCCGCAGGCCGCCTCCGCCGCCGCGCAGCGCACGGTCGACCTCCTGGTCCTCCTCGCGGGTGGCACGGCGGACGCGGGCGTCACCGAGGTCATCGCGCCCTCGGCGCCGCACACCATCACCATCCCGGCCGACCACCCGGACAAGGTCGCGGGTGTCGCCTACGGCCGCGAGACCGTCGTACGGCGTCTCCAGCAGGTCGGCTGCGACGTGTACGGGCAGGACGAACTGATCGTCACCGTCCCGTCCTGGCGCCCCGACCTCACCGACCCGAACGACCTGGCCGAAGAGGTCATCCGCCTGGAGGGCTACGAGAACCTGCCCTCCACGCTCCCCAAGCCCCCCGCGGGCCGGGGCCTCACCGACCGCCAGCGCTTCCACCGCCGCATCGGCCGCGCGCTGGCCGGCGCCGGTTACGTCGAGGCGCCGAACTACCCCTTCATCGGCGAGCACGTCTTCGACCAGTTCGGCCTCACCGCCGACGACCCGAACCGCAAGGTCGTCAAGCTGGTCAACCCGCTCTCCGACGAGGAGCCCGCGCTCCGTACGACGCTGCTGCCGGGCCTGCTCGGTGCGCTGCGTCGGAACGACGGTCGTGGCTCGCATGATCTCGCGCTGTTCGAGACCGGGCTGGTCTTCCACCCGCGTGAAGAGCTGAAGATCGCGGTACGGCTGCCTGTCGACCGGCGTCCTACCGACGAGGAGATCGCTTCGCTCACCGAGGCGCTTCCCGTCCAGCCCCGGCATGCCGCGGTCGTCCTCACGGGCGCGCGTGAGCAGGCCGGTTGGTGGGGCAAGGGGCGTCCGTCCGACTGGGCCGACGCGGTCGAGGCGGCGCGGGTGCTGGCGCGGGAGGCCGGGACCGAACTCCTTGTGCGGGGTGGGCAGTACGGACCCTGGCACCCCGGTCGCTGCGCGGAACTCGCGGTTGTCGTCGAGGGTGTTGAGCAAGTCATCGGATACGCGGGGGAGTTGCATCCCGGTGTGCTGAAGACGCTGGGTCTGCCCGCGCGTACCAGTGCGATGGAACTCGACCTGGATGTCCTTGAGTTGGCGTCTTCGGGGGTTCCCAAGGGGCCGAAGATCTCCACGTTCCCTGTCGCTACGCAGGATGTCGCGCTCGTTGTCGATGTGGCTGTGCCGCATGCGGGTGTCGAGGCAGCGTTGCGTGAAGGGGCGGGTGAACTGCTGGAGTCGATCCGGTTGTTCGACGTGTATGAGAATGCCGCGCAGTTGGGCGAGGGCAAGAAGTCGCTTGCCTATGCGTTGCGGTTCCGGGCGGATGATCGGACGTTGACTGTGGATGAGGCGTCTGCGGCTCGGGATGCGGCGGTTTCGCTGGCCGGGGAGCGGGTTGGGGCGGTGCTTCGCGGCTAAGAGGTGGGGAGCTGCGGTTGTTTGCCGGGTGCGGGTTCGCCGTGGCTGGTCGCGCAGTTCCCCGCGCCTCTAAAGGGGCGCTCCACCTCCCCTATCTGCATAAATGCGGCTGTCTTGTCTCGGCTCACTCGTTCGGGTGAGAAGTTCGGGTGATGTGGCCCGATCGGGGCATGTGGTCGACAGAATCGGACCGGCCTCTCGGGGTCGGTCCGATTGCGCTGTCGGGGCCTATTTGGGGGGCCACAGGCATGATCCGCATCAAGGCTGGGGTGCCCCGCAGGACGCGCCCGAGGAAGCGTGCCCGCCGTCCGCTGCGCAGGGCGCTCGCCCTGGGGCTGCCCACGGTCTGGGGCGCCATAGCGATCACCTACAAACTCACCTGCCCGCTCGCCCAGCAGAACAGCCTGGGCGCACGCATCGTCACCAGCGCGGTGTTCTTCGCCGTCGGCACCGGTCTCATCGTCCAGGTCCGCCGTTCCCTGCTCCGCGAACTGCGGCAGATCCGCCAGATCGCCGGCGCCGCCCAGAACGCCCTGCTGCGCCCACTGCCACCCCGCCTCGACGGGCTGAACATCGCCGCCGCCCAACTGTCCGCGGAGCGCGGTGCGGTGGTCGGCGGTGACCTGTACGAGGTGATCGCCACCGAGCACGGCGTCCGGGTCGTGATGGGCGACGTGCGCGGCCACGGCATCTCCGCGATCGGCACGGTCGCCGCCGTCCTCGGCAGCTTCCGCGAGGCCGCCCACGACGAACCCGACCTTGAGGGCGTCCTGCGCCGCCTGGAGCGCGCCCTCGCCCGCCACCTCCGCGAACGCGCCCGCGCGGAACACCCCGCGTCCGGCGGCCTCGACCCCGACAGCCCGGTCGCCGAGGAGTTCGTCACCGTACTGCTGCTGGAGATCGGCAGGGACGGGGAGGTGCGGGGGCTGAACTGCGGCCACCCGTGGCCGTACTTGCTGAGCGGGGAGAGTGTCGAACCGCTTGCCCGGGCCGATCCTCTTCCGCCCCTCGGTCCGTTCCCGCTGCCGGCCGAGCTGCCGTTCGTCTGCTGTGGTCAACTCCTCCCGGGCGAGGCGCTGTTCCTCTACACGGACGGAGCGGAGGACGCCCGTGACGCGCGGGGCCGTTTCTTCCCGTTGAGGGATGTCCTGGCAGAGGTGGTGGCCCAACACCCGCTTCCCGTACCGCAGTCGGTGCTCGGCTCGGTCTTCACCGCACTACTGCGCCACGCGGGCGGCACCCCCACGGACGACGTGGCGATACTCGTCCTCCGCAATGACCGCAGGCCCGCATCCACACCCTCAGGGACGCGGGGCTGCGACATCAGCGGCTCCGCCGCGGGGGCGCGCTCAGCCACAACGCACCCGCCCCCGACCAACTACCGGCAGCCCAACGGTGTTTAGTCGCCCGCAAAGCCAGGCCGCCGCACTTACGAGGGGGAGCCGGCGGCCCGGCCGGCCTCTTGCGAGGCAATCCAGTCAACCGGTTCGGAACTCTCCGCGACAGCGCGCACACACCACGGATTCGCGCACTCCATTCACACCCGGTGTGAACCGAACCGCACTACTCTGTCCGCACCGAGTCACCGGGGGGCCATCCATGCAGCCCAACACACTCCTCGACGCGATCCTGGACGAGGCGGGAATCTCGCACGCGGGACTCGCCGCCCACGTGAACCAGGCGGGACGAGCCCGAGGGCTCGCGCTCCGGTACGAACACACCGCCGTGGCACGGTGGTTGAAGGGCCAGCGCCCCCGGGGCCAGGTCCCCGACCTGATCTGCGAGGTCCTCGCGACCCGGCTGCACAGACCCGTCACCCTCGACGACATCGGCCTCGGCGTACCGGGCGAACCGTCCACCCCGCACGGCACCTCCCTCTCCGGCTTCGTCGAGCGGGCCACCGCCCTGTGGCGCTCCGACGAACAGCAGCGCCCGCACATCCTCGGCGCCCCCGCGGTCACCGGAACGCCCGCGGTGATGCCCGTGTGGGAGTGGGAGAACCCGCCCGAGGACGTCGACGTGTCGCGCGGCGGCCGGCACCGGGTGAGCATGGCCGACATCGAGATGCTGCGCGCGGCCCGCGCCCACTACGAGCAGATGTACCGCAAGGCCGGCGGCATCGCGACCCGCACCCGCATCGTCGGCTTCCTCAACTCCGAGACCGCGCCCCTGCTGCGCGGCAGCTACACCGACGCCACCGGCCGCCAACTGCACCGCGCCACCGGCGGGTTGGTGGCCATCGCGGGCATCTGCGCCTACGACTCCGACGCGCACGGACTCGCCCAGCGCTACTTCCACCAGGCCCTCAGGCTCGCAAAGGCCAGCAACGACCGGGGACTTGGCGCGTACGTCATCGCGCTGCTCGTCAACCAGTCCTTGTTCATGCGGGAGTTCCGCCAGGCCGTCGCCTTCGCGGAGGCCGCGCTGCGAGCCGCCGGCCGGCAGATCACCCCGGCGCTCGCCTCCGACCTGTACGCGATGCAGGCGAAGGCGTACGCGCACCTCGGCGACGGCACGAGCGCCCTGTCCTGCATCCGGCGTGCCGAGCAGGCCGCCGAACGCATCCGGCGCGGATACGAACCCGACGAGACCGGCTATGTCCAGCCGGGCCTTGTCAACGTCCAGGTGGCGGAGGCGCTGCTCAGCCTCGGCGATCTGACGGCGGCGGGAGAACACGCCACGGCGGCCGTGGACACTCCGGCGCACGACCGGGGCCGGGTGCACCGGCTGGCCATGCTCAGCCAGATCGAACTGCGCCAGGGGAACGCCGACAAAGCGGTGGCCACGGCGGTGCAGATGGCCGAACAGGCACGGGGCATGGAGTCCCAGCGGCTGCGCGACAGACTCCGCGCGGTCCGCGAGTACCTGGTGCGCAGCGACTGCGCGGGTACCACCGAGGCGGCCGAACTCATCGACGGGGCACTGCGCGTACCGCTGTAGAACGCGCCCTGGAAAGCGCCGTAGACCACAACACAGTCCCTGCTGCGATATTGCCACTTACTCGACGGAAGGTGGCAGAACCGTGCAGTGGACGAAACAGAACGAACAAACTGTGTACTCAAACCGCTGGTTCAGCGTCAATCTCGCGGATGTCGAACTACCCGACGGCCGGCACCTCGACCACTTCCTCATACGGCTGCGTCCGGTGGCCGTGGCGACGGTGGTCAACGAGGCGAACGAGGTTCTCCTGCTGTGGCGGCACCGTTTCATCACCGACAGCTGGGGGTGGGAGCTCGCGGCCGGTGTCGTGGAGGACGGCGAGGACATCGCGCGCGCGGCCGCCAGGGAACTGGAGGAAGAGACCGGCTGGCGGCCGGGGCCCCTGCACCACCTGATGAGCGTGGAACCGTCCAACGGGCTCACGGACGCCCGGCACCACATCTACTGGGCCGAGGAGGGCGAGTACACCGGACACCCCGTGGACGACTTCGAGTCGGACCGCCGGGAATGGGTGCCGCTCAAACTCGTACCCGACATGGTCGCCCGCGGGGAGGTCCCGGCCGCCAACATGGCGGCCGCGTTACTGCTGTTGCACCACTTGAGGCTCGGTCAGGACGCCCCTCGAACTCCCGCCAGGCGTCCAGGCGTCTAGCGTCCCAGCACCTGCCAGACCGTCACGACGAGTGCGCCCACGGCGGTCAGTGCGGCGATGGCAGGCAACGGCCACCGGGTGTGCTCCAGTGCAACGATGCGTGCGCTCAGGTCATCCACTTCCTTGTCCGTTTCCTCGGTGCGATGGCTGAGCAGGGCCAGCCCTCCCTCGACCCGCGCGTAGGCGACGTCGAGGCGGCGGCGTAACTCTGCGAGTTCTCCATGGACCACGGGATGCTCGGGGTCGGCGGTCACGGGTCCGCTCCTTTCCGTAGTCGGAACATCCCTTGCATGCGCATGAAGAGTCAACTCGCCTGGTGGGCACCGGGGGAGAGTGTGCGAGCGGCATATGCGGGCCCGGCGCGCACACGGTGTGTGAATGGCGCGGGCCCGGCACTCCGAAGAGTGCCGGGCCCGCAACCGCCAAAGTATTACGGTGAGTTGCCGCGAGGGAAGTGCTCAGGCGTAGGTGTAGAAGCCCGAGCCGGACTTACGGCCCAGCCGTCCCGCGTCGACCATGCGCTGGAGCAGCGGGGGAGCGGCGTACAGCGGCTCCTTGTACTCCTCGTACATCGAGAAGGCGACCGAGGCGACCGTGTCCAGGCCGATCAGGTCGGCCAGCTTCAGCGGGCCCATCGGGTGGGCGCAGCCCAGCTCCATGCCGTTGTCGATGTCCTCGCGGCTGGCGATGCCCGACTCGAACATCCGGATCGCGGACAGGAGATAGGGGATCAGGAGCGCGTTGACCACGAAGCCGGAGCGGTCCTGCGCGCGGATCGCGTGCTTGCCGAGCGTCTTCTCGGCGAACAACTGGGCGCGGCTGAGCGTGCCCTCGGAGGTGGTCAGCGCCGGGATCAGCTCGACGAGCTTCTGCACCGGGGCCGGGTTGAAGAAGTGGATGCCGATGACCTGGTCGGGGCGCGAGGTGGCGACCGCGAGCCGCACCAGCGGGATCGAGGAGGTGTTGGAGGCGAGGATCGCGTCGGGGCGGGTCACGACCTGGTCGAGCACCTGGAAGATCTCGGTCTTCACCTGCTCGTTCTCGACGACGGCCTCGATCACGAGGTCACGGTCGGCGAACTCGCCGAGATCGGTGGTGAAGCTGAGCCGCGCCTGCGTCTCCGCCAGTTCCTCGGCGGTGATCTTGCCGCGCTCGGCGGCCTTGGTCAGCGAGTTGAACAGCCGGGTCCGGCCGATCTCCAGGGCCTCGCCGGTGGTCTCGGCGACCTTCACGTCCAGGCCGGAGCGGGCGCACACCTCGGCGATACCCGCGCCCATCTGGCCGCAGCCGACCACTCCGACGCGCTCGATGTCGGTCACATCGTCCCCTTCGCTGATCTACAGGCTGTCGCAGGACCCCGTTGTCCGACGCCTGCTCCGATCGTGCACGTTACCCGCAAGTATCGATGATCGATCGCCGGGGTCGGGCATCCTGGGGCGCGGAGACGATCCGTGACGGCACGGATCCACAGCGTATGGGGGTGTGCAGATGGGGCGATTGTCACGTCGGGCGTTCGCGATGGCCGCGCTGTCGACGCTGGCCACGACGGGCAGCGCGGCGGCGGAACCCGGGCCCGTACCGAGGCCGGCAGCTCGTCCGCGCGGGGTCACCGAGATGCGGGGCGTGTGGCTGGCGACAGTGGCCAACCGCGACTGGCCCTCCCGCCCGGGCCTCACCCCGGCACAGCAGCGCACCGAACTGATCGCCCACCTCGACACGGCGGTCCGCGACCGCCTCAACACGGTGATGTTCCAAGTACGGCCCACCGCCGACGCGTTGTGGCCCTCGCCGTACGAGCCCTGGTCCCAGTACCTGACCGGCACCCAGGGCGTGGCCCCCGGCTGGGACCCGCTGAAGACGGCCGTGGAAGAGGCGCATGTGCGGGGGCTGCAACTGCACGCCTGGTTCAACCCGTACCGGATCGCCAACAACACCGACCTGACCAAGCTCGTCGCCTCGCACCCCGCGCGCAAGCACCCGGACTGGGTGGTGGCGTACGGCGGGAAGCTCTACTACAACCCCGGACTGCCCCAGGTCCGCGCCTTCGTCGAGGACGCGATCCTCGACGCGGTGAAGAAGTACCCGGTCGACGGGGTCCACTTCGACGACTACTTCTACCCGTACCCGGTGGCCGGCCAGACCTTCGACGACGACGCGGCCTACGACAAGTACGGCGGCGGCTTCGTCGACCGGGCAGCCTGGCGCCGCGACAACATCGACAAGCTGATCCGCGAGACCGCGGCCCGCATCCAGCAGATCCGCCCGGGCACACGCTTCGGGGTCAGCCCCTTCGGCGTGTGGCGCAACATCGCGACCGACCCGCGAGGCTCCGACACCCGGGCGGGGGTGCAGACGTACGACGACCTCTGCGCGGACACCCGCAAGTGGGTGCGCGAGAACTGGATCGACTACATCGTCCCGCAGCTGTACTGGAACATCGGCTTCGCCGCCGCCGACTACGCGAAGCTGCTGCCCTGGTGGGCGGAGGTCGCACGCGGCACGAAGACGCGGCTGTACGCAGGTGAGGCGCTGTACAAGGCGGGCGACCCGGCGCAGCCCGCGGCCTGGCAGGACCCGGCCGAACTGTCCCGGCATCTCACCCTCGCCGCCAAGTACCCCCAGTTCGGCGGGCATGTCTTCTTCGCGGCCCGGGACGTGGCGGTGGATCCGGCCGGCGCGATGGCGCGGGTGGTGGCCGACCACTACCAGCAGTCGGCGAAGCCCCCGCGCTGAACTGCCGTTCCGGGTCCGGGTACTTGATGTCCTGGTGCTTTGATCTCGCAGTCGAGGGCCGGGCGACCTCACGGCCCCGTGCCCGTGCCTCTCAACTCCGCGCCCGTTGCGTGACGGCGATGCACACCAGCACCGCCGCGGCGGTCAACGGGGCGGCCACAGGCAGGTGTTCGCCGAGCAGCAGTACTGACCACACCAGCGTGAGCAGTGGCTGGGCCAGCTGGAGTTGGCTCGCCTTCGGGACGCCGATGGCGGCCATGCCCCGGTACCAGACGACGAGCCCGAGCAACTGCGAACCGGCGGCGACCCACAGCAGCCCGGCCACACTGTGCGCGGTGAGGTGCGGGGTGTCGTACGACAGCGCGATCGCGGTGGCGGGCACGCTCAGCGGGAGGCACAGGACCAGTGCCCAGGCGATGACCTGCCAGCCGGGCATGACCCGGGCCAGCCGGCCGCCTTCGGTGTAGCCGGCCGCGCAGACCAGCAGCGCGGCGAGGAGGTACAGGTCGGCGGTGGTCACGGCGCCGCCGCTCTGCTGGACCGTGAAGGCGAGCACCGCGGCGGCGCCCGCGAGCGCGGCCGTCCAGAAGGTGCGCGAGGGGCGGATGCCGGTGCGCAGCGCGGACAGCGCGGCGGTCGTCAGGGGCAGCAGACCGACAACCACCGCCGCGTGCGCGGTGGTTGACGTCTCCAGCGCGAGCGTGGTGAGCAGCGGGAAACCGACCACCACCCCTGCCGCTACGACGGCCAGTCCGGCCCAGTGCCGGCGGCCGGGCACACGGACGCGCAGTGCCAGCAGGCAGCCACCCGCGATGACCGCGGCGAGGACGCTGCGCACGGCCACCAACGACCAGGCGCCGAAGCCTTCGAGTCCCCAGGCGGTGGCGGGGAAGGTGAGGGAGAAGGCGATCACGCCGAGCGCGGCCTGGACGGTTCCGGCGCGGACGCCGAGCGCGTGCGTTTGTGCGGCGGCGGAAGCGGGGCTGGAGCTGGGGTTAGGGCCGGTGCTGACCGCTATCGGGCTCGGGGTAGTAGCGCTATCGTGTGCTCTCATGCACGAGCGTAGCAGTGTCGGTGAACTGGCGAATCATCTGCGGCAAGAGCTCAACCGCTACTCGCCAGGTGGAAAGCTGCCGTCGAGCCGGACGCTCGTCGAACGGTTCCGGGTGAGCCCCGTGACCGTCTCGCGCGCCCTCGCGCAGCTGGCCGCCGAGGGACTGGTGGTCACCCGGCCCGGCGCCGGCGCGTTCCGGGCGACGCCCCGCCCCGCGACCGCCACCGCCCCGGGGGACACCTCGTGGCAGGAGGTCGCGCTCAGCGCGGACGGCACCGCCGACTTCGTGCCGCGCACGGTGGACGCGTCCGCGGTCCTGGCGACCCTGGCCGTCCCGCCGCCGGGCGTGATCGAGTTCAACGGCGGCTATCTGCACCCCTCCTTGCAGCCCGAGCGCGCGATGGCGGCGGCCCTGTCCCGGGCCGGCCGCCGCCCCGGCGCCTGGGGACGGCCGCCGATGGAGGGCCTGCCGGAACTGCGCGAGTGGTTCGCGCGCGGCATCGGCGGAGCGGTGACGGCCGCCGACGTCCTGGTCAGCGCGGGCGGCCAGACCGCCCTCACCACCGCACTGCGCGCCCTCGCACCCCCGGGTGCACCCGTCCTCGTCGAATCCCCCACGTATCCAGGCATGTTGGCGATCGCCAGGGCGGCGGGCCTGCGCCCGGTCCCGGTGCCGGTGGACGCCGACGGCGTGAAACCGCCCCTCCTCGCCGACGCGTTCCGCGCGACCGGCGCCCGGGTCTTCGTCTGCCAGCCCCTGTTCCAGAACCCGACCGGCGCGGTCCTCGCCCCCGCCCGCCGCCCGGAGGTCCTGCGCATCGCCCGCGACGCGGGCGCGTTCGTCATCGAGGACGACTTCGTACGACGGCTGGTGCACGAGGACGCCGGCCCGCTGCCGCGCCCGCTCGCCGCCGACGACCCCGACGGAGTCGTCGTCCACGTCGGCTCGCTCACCAAGGCGACCTCGCCCAGCTTCCGGGTCAGCGCCCTCGCCGCGCACGGCCCGGTACTGGAACGCCTGCGCGCCATCCAGGTCGTCGACACCTTCTTCGTCCCCCGCCCGCTCCAGGAAGCGGCCCTGGAACTCGTCGGCTCCCCGGCCTGGCCCCGCCATCTCCGCGCGATCTCAACGGAGTTGAAGACCCGCCGCGACACGATGACGACCGCCCTCCGCCTCGAACTCCCCACCCTGTCCCTCCCGCACATCCCCTCCGGCGGCTACCACCTGTGGCTCCGCCTCCCCGACGGCATGGACGAACAATCGTTGACGGTCGCGGCCCTCCGCGCGGGCGTCTCGATCACCCCCGGCCGTCCCTACTTCAGCGCCGAACCCCCGGCCGCCCACGTCCGGTTGAGCTTCGCGGCGGTCGCGGGGACGGGGGAGATCGCGGAGGGGGTGCGACGGCTCCGGGCGGCCTGCGGGGAGGTGCTCTGACGCGGAGGTGCTCCAGCTGCCGTACCGGGCGTGGGCGAAGAGGGGCTCGACGCCGACGCCCGGGCCGTCGGCCAAAACCGCTCGACACCTCACTCCCTGACCTGCGAGCCTCCCGCCATGAACGACATCCCGAGCCTCCCCGACGGCTATGAGTTCTCCGCCGACTCCGCCCGCGTCGACGTCGACCGCACCTACCGCTGGCTGTCCACCGACGCCTACTGGGCGAAGGACCGGCCCCGCGAGAAGCACGAGCGCGCGGTCGCGTCCTCGCTGAACTTCGGGGTGTACGACACGGCTTCGGGGGAGCAGGTGGCCTACGCGCGCGTGGTCACCGACCAGGCCGTGTTCGCGTGGCTGTGCGACGTGTACGTGGACCCGTCGGTGCGCGGCAAGGGCGTCGGCACGGCGTTCGTCGGCGCCGTACGGGAGGAGCTGCGGCCCTTCGGGCTGCGGCGGATCCTGCTCGCCACGCACGACGCCCACGGGGTGTACGAGAAGCTCGGGTTCAAGCCGCTGGAGCGGCCCGACCGGTGGATGGCCCTCATTTTCGAGTGAGTTGTCCGCCTGGTCCCGACCTCGAAGTAAGGTTTCGCCCACCCTGGGTAACTCTCATCCGGCACCCCTTGACCTGCGTACTTCGGCGGGATCACGATCGCCGCATGCTACTTCGGGTCACGTTCGTCGCCGCCGCGCGCAGCTCCCCGCTGCTCGCGGAGCGCTTCGAGGACGACCGCCCGCTGGACCAGGCGGGATGGGACGAGGTCCAGCGCGCCGCCCCGGTCCTGCTGCCGCTGGCGGCGGCGGAGCTGCGCTACTGCTCGCCGACCCCGCGCAGCCGGACCACCGGCGACGGCCTCGGTTACACCCCGTTGGTGCAACTCGCCCTGCGGGACTGCGACATGGGCCGCTGGCGCGGCCTGACCCTCGGCGAGGCGATGGCCCGCGAACCGGCCCTGGTCGACGCCTGGCTCGCCGACCCACGCTCCACCCCGCACGGCGGCGAGTCCCTGCTGACCTTCATCGCCCGCGTCGGCGGCTGGCTGGACACCCGACCCGACGACGACGGCGGCCGCATAGTCGCCGTCGCCGAACCCTCCGTCATCCGCGCCGCGTTGGTCTACGCCCTCAAGGCACCCCCGTCGACCTACTGGAACATCGACGTACGCCCGCTGTCGACAACGACGGTTACGGGGCATGCGGGGCGCTGGAATCTGCGGTTCGACGGGGCGGGGGTCCAGTCGAGGCAGGTGTAGGGCGGGGCGGGTCTTGTCGTGGGTGCAGCGGGTGAGGGCGTCGCCACTCAACTCCCGCGGGCGTAGACCGTGTTGAGCACCAGATCCTTCGCCGGTCCGCCCACCCGCCACACCGTCCGCCAGCGGTCCGCGTCCAGCACGGTGAACTCGCCCCGGTACAGATCCGCCGAGCAGGGATGGTCGGTGACATGGTGCCCCGAGGTCAGATCCAGGTCGTGGAAGGGCCGCCCGTCGCCGAAGCGCACGTCGGCCGTCCCCGGCGTGCCGCCCGGCAGGAACCGCAGGGTCCGCTCGGCGGGGCGGGCCACACCCTGCCAGGTGAAGGTGCCCGACTCCGCGTGCAGCAGGCCCCCTTCGGGCAGCGCGGTGAAGACGGTCGTACCCGCGAAGTCGCCCTCGGCGCCGCTCGACAGGTCCCGTACCGACCTCCGCACCCGCCAACTCCCGGACAGATACGCCAACACGTCCGGCACCGGCCAGAACTCACCCATCGTCACCCCTTCCCGAGCCGCCGCCGACGCCGCCAACCGTCCGGCGAGTCGGTGGGCGCCTTGCGCTGCGCCTGGGCCCGGATCTCGTAGTGCGAGGCGTGGCTCGTGGCCCGGAAGGCCTCCTCGTACGCGGCCAGGGCGCCGCTCATGTCGCCGCCGACGGTGCCGCGGCGGCGGATCCGCCGGGCCAGCCAGGTGAAGAACCCCAGGACGGCGGCCAGGAAGCCGAGCAGGGCCAGGTACGGGAACAGCGCATGCATGCCCTCGACCCTACGTCCCCGTCCATGTCGGCCCCATTGACGTGCTCACGCCCCTTCCCTATCTTGCCGTTCGAAGTGCTGACCGACGTCTGATATTTCGAACAATTGCAGAACAACTTCAAGAGCCGCGGAGTATCCATGTCACGCACCAGCCGCACCCGTCTGAGACTTGCCTTGGGGGCAAGCGCTTTCCTGCTGGCGACGGCCGTCGTCCCCGCACCCGCCCACGCCGACGACGCCACGGACGTCACCGACTACGCGATCACCGTCGATCCGTCGACGCGGGGCGCCGCGATCGACAAGACGATGTACGGCGTCTTCTTCGAGGACATCAACCGCGCGGCCGACGGCGGCCTGTACGCCGAGCTCGTGCAGAATCGGTCCTTCGAGTACTCCACCGACGACAACACGTCGTACACCCCGCTGACCGGTTGGACGGTCGCCGGTACGGCCCAGGTCGTGAACGACGCCGGCCGCCTCAACGAGACCAACCGCAACTACCTTTCCCTGGCGGCCGGTTCGTCCGTCACGAACGCCGGTTACAACACCGGCATCGCCGTCGAGGACGGCAAGAAGTACGACTTCTCCGTGTGGGCCCGCGCTGACAGCGGCACCACGCTCGGAGTCAGCCTCCAGGACGCGGGCGGCACACTGGCCACCGCACGCCAGGTGAAGGTGAAGAAGAGCGGCTGGGTCCGGTACGAGGCCACGTTCACCGCGACCCGCACCAGCACCGCCGGCCGCCTCACCGTCGCCTCCTCCGACGCGACCGCCCTCGACATGGTGTCCCTCTTCCCCCGTGACACCTACAGGCACGAGCCGAACGGCCTGCGCAAGGACCTCGCCGAGAAGGTCGCCGCCCTGCACCCGGGCTTCGTGCGCTTCCCCGGCGGCTGCCTCGTCAACACCGGTTCCATGGACGACTACAGCGCCGCCTCCGGCTACCAGCGCAAGCGCTCGTACCAGTGGAAGGACACCGTCGGCCCGGTCGAGACCCGCGCCACGAACTCCAACTTCTGGGGCTACAACCAGAGTTACGGCCTCGGCTACTACGAGTACTTCCGCTTCGCCGAGGACATCGGCGCGATGCCGCTGCCCGTCGTACCGGCCCTGGTGACCGGCTGCGGCCAGAACAAGGCCGTCGACGACCCGGCGCTGCTCAAGCGGCACATCCAGGACACCCTGGATCTCATCGAGTTCGCCAACGGACCGGTGACGTCGAAGTGGGGCGGGCTGCGCGCCGAGATGGGCCACCCCAAGCCGTTCCACCTCACCCACATCGAGGTCGGCAACGAGGAGAACCTCCCCACCGAGTTCTTCGCCCGCTTCACCCAGTTCCGTACGGCGATCGAGGCCAAGTACCCGTACATGACCGTGATCTCCAACGCGGGCCCGGACGACAGCGGTTCGACCTTCGACACGGCCTGGCAGCTCAACAAGGACGCCAAGGTCGACATGGTCGACGAGCACTACTACAACAGCCCGCAGTGGTTCCTGCAGAACAACGACCGCTACGACTCCTACGACCGCACCGGCCCGAAGGTCTTCCTCGGCGAATACGCCTCCGGCGGCAACGCGTTCAAGAACGGCCTCGCCGAGGCCGCCTATATGACCGGCCTGGAACGCAACGCGGACGTCGTCAAACTCGCCTCGTACGCACCGCTGTTCGCCAACGAGGACTACGTCCAGTGGCGCCCCGACCTGGTGTGGTTCAACAACCACGCGTCCTGGGCCTCCGCCAACTACGAGGTCCAGAAGCTCTTCATGAACAACGTCGGTACCCGCGTGGTGCCGTCGACGGCCACCGGCACACCCTCACTTGTCGCCCCGATCTCCGGCGCGGTCGGCCTGTCGACCTGGGCGACGAGTGCGGCGTACGACGACGTGAAGGTGACCGGCGCCGACGGGACGTCGCTGCTGAGCGACGACTTCTCCGGTGACGCCTCCCGGTGGACCCATACGGGAGGCGGGAGTTGGAGCCTCGATGACGGGCAGTACGTCCAGACCGACACCGCCGCCGAGAACACCATGGTGTCGGCCGGCGACCCGGCCTGGCACGACTACGACCTGCATGTGAAGGCCACCAAGAAGGCAGGAAAGGAAGGCTTCCTGGTCGCGTTCGGCGTCAAGGACACCGGCAACTACTACTGGTGGAACCTGGGCGGCTGGAACAACACCCAGACCGCCGTCGAACAGGCCGTGGACGGCGGCAAGTCGACGCTGATCGCCAAGCCGGGAACCATCGAGACGGGCCGCGCCTACGACGTCGACGTCAAGGTGAGGGGCCGTCAGGTCACCCTGTACCTCGACGGCCAGGAGTGGGGCAGCTTCGCCGACGACAAGCCGGCCGAGCCGTTCCGTCAGGTCGTCACGAAGGACGCGAAGACCGGCGACCTGATCGTCAAGGTCGTCAACGACCAGTCCTCGGCGGCCCGTACGGCGATCGACCTGGGCGGCGCGAAGGTCTCCTCCAAGGCGAAGGTGACCACGCTCGCCGCGGCACCCGACGCGTTGAACAGCGAGACGGCGACCGCGGTCGCGCCGGTCGTGTCCACCTTCAAGGGGGTTGCGGAGAGGTTCAGTTACACCCTCCCGGCGAACTCCGTCACGTTCCTGAGGATCAGGCAGAAGTAGCAACTGCCCCGGAATCAGGCGGAGGTTGTTTCCGTGTCCGGCGTGGGCTGCTGTCCCAGCGGCAGCAGTCCACGCTCGGCGAAGACCTTCTTCGCGGCGAAGGTCGCGTTGAGCGCCTTGGGGATACCGCAGTACACGGCGGAGTGCGTGAGGGCCTCGATGATCTCCTCGGGCGTGAGGCCCACGTTCAGCGCCGCGTTCACGTGCACGTCGAGCTGCGCCTCGCAGCCGCCGAGTGCGGTGAGCATGCCCAGCGTCACCAACTGGCGGTCGCGCGGGGCGAGTCCGGGACGGTCGTAGATCTCGCCGAAGGCCCAGGCGACGACCTGGTGACCCAGTTCGGGGCTGATGTCGGCGAGCGAGTCGACGACCCGCTGCCCGGCCTCGCCGTCGACCCGCTTCAGGACCGCCAGGCCGTGGGTGAAACGCTCTTCACGGGTGGTGCTCGCGCTCATGTCGGTTCATCCGATCCCGGCCGCTCGTGCTCGACCTCGTCGAGGAGCAGCTGTTGGTAGTGGTCGATCTTGTCGTCCAGCGCGGACGCGTTGCGGCGCAACGCCCTGATCCGGTCGGCCAGTTCGGCACGGTGCTCACGGAGCATCGCCAGCCGGTCGGCGACCGTGCCGTTCCCCGCCGCCCGCAGCGCTGCGAACCGCTGCATGTCGGCGATCGACATGCCCGTCTCGCGCAGCCGCAGCAGGAACTCCAGCCAGGCCAAGTCCGCTGCCTGGTACCGCCGTTGGTTGCCGGTGGTCCGGCCGACCCGCTCGATGAGGCCGGCCTTCTCGTAGTAGCGCAACGTGTCGTGCGAGAGACCCGTGCGCTCGGCGACCTGGGCGATGGTCAGGGTCGGTTCCCGGTCCCGGGGGAGGGGTTTCAGGGGCTGTCCGCTGCTCATGAACACAACGGTAAAACCTGGAGCGCGCTCCAGGTCAAGGAGTAATTTCCTTGCGCCGCGACCCAGGTGCTGTCACGCTCCCCGCATGATGAATCGAAAGGCGGACCTCGAAGTCCTCCGGTGACCCCCGTGTCAGCCCTGTCCCAGGGCGCCCACCGCCTCGCACTGGCCCGTCGCCTGAGCGACGAGTGGCGAGCACACGGTCTGGCGGCACGCCCGGCCGACCGCCCCGCGGCCGAAGCCGCAGTCGTCGCCCTGTACCGGCTGATCGACGCCCCGGCCCCGGAGTTCGTCTGGGTGCCGTCGCCCACCGCGGCCCTGTCGGTCGTCCACGACGACCCGCACACCTTCCCACCCGTCCACTTCCGGGGCGCCAACCTGCCCAAGTATCCGGAGGGTTGGCCCCTGGCGGCACAACTGGCCAACCTCGTACAGGACGTGCGCCGCGGTCTCGACCGGGCCGTCGGACACGGCAGGTCGAGGGGCTTCCACTGGCGGCCCCTCGCCATCCCCGCCGAACGGGCCCTGACCACGGGAGTGGCCATCCCCGCCATCATCGACATGGTCGTCGGCGACGCGCTGTACACCACCCTGCACAACTGCGTCCGCACCCTGATCCGCGCCGAGTCGATGCCCACGACCGGCGGCACGGACGGCATGACCTGGTACGGGCAGCACGACGCCCACTGGATCGGCCACTACGACGTGTACGCACGCACCGGCCTCGCCGACTACCGGCGCCCCGACGCCGAACTGCTCGCCCTGCTGGCCGAGTTGGCGCGCTCGACCGGCTGGTGGTGGCCCGGTGAGGGCCGCTGCGTGATGGCGGAACGCCCCACCGAGGTCCACACCGAACCCCTCCCCAACGCCCTCAACGGCGAAGCGCGGCTGCACCGGGACGACGGCCCCGCCGTGCTCTTCGCCGACGGCACCCAGATCCACGCCCTGCACGGCACCCATATCCCGACCTGGGTGATGACCGACCCGTCCGTCGAGCGCATCCACGCCGAACGCAACATCGAGGTCCGCCGCAGCGTCATCGAACGCATCGGCTGGGACACCTACATCGCGCAGGCCCGCCTCCGGCACATCGCCACGGCCGGCGACCCGGGCAACCCCGGCTCAGCGCTCCATCTCTACGACGTCCCACGGGAGTTGTGGCGCCGCCCCGCCCGTCTGCTGCTCGTCGTCAACGGTTCCGTCGAGCCCGACGGCACCCACCGCCGCTACGGCCTGAGCGTGCCCGCGCACTTCGACGACCCGGTGGCGGCGGCGGGTTGGACGTACGGCCTGTCCGGCGAGCACTACGCGCGGCTCGTCCGCCGCACCTGATCCCGAACCTTCCCGACACCAGAGGTGATGCCCATGACCACAACCATGCCCGCTGCCATGACTCCGACTCCGACCATGACCCTCGCCGACCTGACCCGGCGTTCCGGCCTCGACGTCCTCGACCACCTGGAACGCCAGGTCACCATCCCCGTCGTCGACGGCCTCCAGGCCCAGGGCGACCTGATCGTCGTCCCGTACGCGTTCGTCGCCCGCGCCGTCACCCTCACGAGCGGCAACTGGCGTGAAGTGCCCGCCGCAGGCGTCGAGTTGCTGCGCAGCGCGGCGGGCGGCAATCCGCACACCCTCGTCGCCGACCCCGGCACGTGCCGCTGGACCCGGCAGGTCCGCGACACCATGGGCCTGGCCATCGCGATGATCGAGACCTCGGCGGTCGCCTACCTCATCCACCCCGAACACGGCGGTACGGGCATCGCGCCCGGCCGTTATGTCGTACGACGGCAGCGGGAACGCGAGACCGAGCGCATGGGATGGCGCGGCGACCGGATGATCGCCGACTGACGCTCCCGCCGTCTCACCAATAGGCGCAGTCGTCCCACGCCTTGAAACCGGCGTGCTCGACGGGGTCGTCCTCCTCGTCGAGCTCGGCCAGCCCGGGGGTGGCCGGGGTGCCGCGCTGCCAGGCGAGGAGCGTGTCGATCAGGCCGCCCTCCAGTACCGGCCCCTGGTCGGTGTGGCGGGGCCACACGAGCAGGGGCCAGGCGTCCGGGTCCGGGCCCCGGGTGAGCCAGCCGAGGTGGTCGGCGTCGTAGGAGTTCGCGAAGGGCAGGAAACCGCCGGGCTCCGGCCAGACGGTCAGCGGATACCCGTCCGGGTAGTTGTCCTTCAGCATCCGATAGGCGTCGAGCGTCTCCTCGACGTGGGTGACGAAGCGCCGTTCGCCGGTGCGCAGCGGGGTCAGGAAGCGCAGCCACTCGCCCCAGTCGCCGGCGCCGTACACCTCCATCAGCTCCACGTACTCCGTCGGCAACCGCGTCCCCAGCTCGGCGAACAGCCCCTCCCAGGTGCCGGCGCCGAGGTACGGGCGCTCAGGGGGCGGCGAGAGCAGCCGCAGGGCGTCCAGGCCGGTCCCGGTCTCCAGCGCGACGCGGCGCTCGGCCTCGGTCAGCCGGGGTGCGGTGGGTGCGGGCGGGGTCCACGGCTCGGCCGTGGGCAGGTACGCGGTGCGGGCGATGCTGCCGGGCAGCGGCCCGAGCAGCGGACCGGGCGGGGACGGCTGCTCCCCGGCGCCGCGGACGGTGTGGCGCAGATAGCCGGTGAGCGTGAGGTCGTAGCGGTGGAACGGCAACAGGCCACTGCCGGGCACCGGGTGGGAGTGCCGGACGACGACCGTCCAACGGTCGGGGTCCTCGGAGACCGACGTGTCCCAGAACAGCACGTCACCGCCCCGGCTGCGGCCCCACGCCAACAGCCCGCCGGGAGACGGATGTACGGTCGGCCGCTCGCCCTCCGGCAGCTGCCGCGCGGCTATCCGGGCCGCGCGATGCGTCTCCCGCAGCCAGTCGCCGTAGTCGAAGCGGTCCTTCCGGACGCAGGGCACATGGATCCAGAGGTACTCACCGAAGTCCAACGGCCCGTAACCGTCGACCAGTTGCTTGTAGTCGTCCGGGAGGCGCGACCCGAGCCAGGTCTCCACGGCCGTCCAGTCGACGGGGACGGGGAGGGGAGCGGGCGGGCGTTCGGCGGAGGGAGCGGTGAAGGACGAGACGTCGGGGTGGGCGTCGTTCCAGACCAGTGAGCGGGGGGCGGCAGAGACCGCGGCTACGCAGGGGCGCTCAGGGCCGCCGCGCTCGGCGTGCCGTGACAGGGCCGGTGCGCCGGTGGTGAGGGCCTCGACCGTGTCCGCGAGCATCTCGGACACCGAGTTCCACAGGGGTACCCCCAAGCCGGGCGTCTCGTGGTCCCAGAGGAAGACGGCGCCGAACGTGGGCAGTTCGGACCGGAGGTCGACCAACAGGTGGTCGCCGCCCGCGTCTTCGGCGATCGGCAGGAACCCGGGGAGGTACTCCGCGACGGCGGCACGGGCGGCCGAGTGCGGTGCCTCGTCCCGGGCGACCAGCACCAGGATGTCCCTGACGTCCAGCGCCTCCCCCGGCCCCAACGGGGCGAATTCCAGAGGGATCCAGGCCGTGGCGGCCATGTCGTCGAGCCGCCACCACGCGACCAGGTCCGCCGGCAGAGCCGATCCCGGCACGCTCGCGACCACCGCATCGACGCGCTCCACGTCCACATCCGTCGCCGCCCGCACGGGCCCTGCCGGGACACGCGTCCGCAGCCACTCGGCTGTACGGCCCCACAACTCCCGTACGGCCCGCTCCGTTTCGTCCATGGCGTGAAGTCTGCCGCGCGGGTGAGCGGCGTAGGAAAGGGGGTGTTCGCGCGGGCGGTGTCAGGGCTGCGGCAGCCGCCGACGGTAGTGGCCGATCACATAGTGGGCGGGCACGAGCGTGATCCAGAACCACATGGCGGCCTTCGTGTTGACGAAGGCCAGAGGGATGGACAGGCCGAACACCAGGACGCTGGAGCCGAGTTGGGCGGTGAAGCGGCGCCGGGCCATGGCGGCGGGGGACGTCGGGGAGGGGTGCACCTGGCGTTGGGTGAGGAGGAGCAGGGTCGCGTGCACCGCGTGGATCGCGGCCATGGCGCTCGCGTAGAGGGCGACGGCGTCGGGCTGGGAGGCGTACTCGGCCAGGAGCCCGGTGGGGAAGGGGAGCAGCGCGACCAGGCCGAGGCCGAGGAGGGTCAGACGGGTCACCACGGTCGTCTCCACGGGCAGTGTGGTGAGGATGCGGCGGTGGTCACGCCAGAACCCGGCGATGAGGGTGAAGCTGAGCGCGAAGGCGCCGAGGCTGGGCAGCGCGTCGTTCAGGGCCTTGTGGAAGGCGGCGGCGGGCAGATCCGCGGGGACCGCGACATTGATGACGAGCAGCGTCATCGCGATGGCGAATATCCCGTCGGACAGAGCGATCAGGCGTGCCGGGCCCGGGTCGTTCCCGTGCGGTCGGGGCGGGTCGGTCTCTGCCACTGGCTCGGTCATGCCGATGAGGGTAGGGCGTCGGGGCCCTTGAGCGGTGGTGCCGGTCCACCCGGTCCCCGTACGGTCGTTCTGTGTTGATCAAATGCGATGAGCCGCGGAGGCTCGGCGTTCCGGATTCCGAGGCGCGGCTGCGCTTCGAGGCGGAGCCGCGGGAGAGCGGGGGCCGGACGGGCCGGAGGCTGCTCACGGTCGACGGGGAGCCCGCCTTCGAGCTCAGCCACTGGTGCGGCACCTGCCCGTTGCTCTTCCGCCGGCTGGATACCGCGAGGCAGACGCTGTCGTTGGCGGAGGTGCGGGAGCGGCTCACCGGGCCGCTGGCCGAGCCCGGCGACGGTGGCGTGGTCGACGCGTTCGGGGCGTTGCTGCCCGAGGGCGAGTACCTTCCGGTGCTGCTGCGCGTGGAGCCCCGGCTGGTCGTCCCCGGGCAGGAGGGCGACTACTTCAGTGGCGAGCAGGTGGACACGTGGGGGCTCGACCAGTTCTGGGGCCTCCCGGAGTACCCGCACACGCCGTACTACCGCACCTTCGAGACGGTGGTCGACGCGTCCGCCCACCTGTATGAGTTCGTCGTGCCGATGGTTCCGCCGACGTGGAACGAGCGGGAGCGTGTCGAGGAGTACGCCGAGCTCATGGGCCGGGGTGTGGTCCCGACGGCCGTGGCGGTCTCGACGCTGGACGTGTGCGAGCCCGCGGTCGGCTTCGGGGACGACCGGTCCCGGCACTGGGGGCTGACGCACTTCCTCCTCGACGGCCACCACAAACTGGAGGCCGCGGCCACCACCGGCCACCCCGTGCGGCTCCTCTCGCTCCTCGCCCTGGGGGAGGGCCTGGCGAGCGCAGAGGACTGTGCCCGGCTGCCCGCCCTGCGCGCCCAGCCCCGCTCGGTCCGTACGGCCGGTGCCTAACCCGGCACGGATCGGGAGCTGCCGACCGCGGCGCCCCGGCAGACCACCAGCGCGAGCACCAGGACCTCGACGCCCGCGGTGACGCCCGCCGCCCGGAACTGCCCCGCACCTGTCGAAGGAGTGCCCAGCAGCACGGGGATCTTCCCCTGGGGGTCCACGGTGACGGTGATGGTCTGGCCGGCTTTCAGGCCGTCCCCGGACACCTTGCCCGGCAACGGCTGTCCCGACGGATCGGCCAGCCACGCGACGTGGGACGGCGGATCGGCACCCTGGTCGACCCAGTACACGTCGGTCACCGTCGCCCGCTCCTCCCGGCCGCGCGCGTGCAGCGCCCGCTGGTCCAGGCCCGAGTAGGTCAGGTGCATCACGACCAGGGCACCGATGGGCACCATGATCATCGCCAGGACGGCCGCCCAGCCCTCGGGCTCGTCCATGCCCGGCACCAGCAGCCCGAGGAGAAGGAACGCCAGAAGATAGAGCGAGGGATACACGAGCAACGCCACCCAGACGTTGTGCGTGACGTGCACCAGGATGCCGGCGCCGACCTCAAGGCCCAGGAACACCACCGTGACGCGCACCAGGAGCCACGCGACCAGGCCCGCCAGTCGGCCCCGCCCCAGTATTCGCCCGGCCACAACACCCCCTGCCGTCGATGGCCACCGATCACCGGACGTCGCGATCCTGTGTGCATACCCACCCACTCAGATTGCATAAACGTGCAACGAAACGTATAGTCATGCCATCGAAGAGGAGGGTTCCATGGCGGTACGTGCGGCAGTGGCCGGAGCGAGTGGATACGCGGGCGGGGAACTGCTGCGTCTGCTCCTGGCGCACCCCGAGGTCGAGATCGGCGCTCTGACCGGCAACTCCAACGCCGGACAGAAACTCGGCGCGCTGCAACCGCATCTGCTGCCGCTCGCCGGGCGGGTCCTCCAGGAAACCACCCCCGAAGCCCTCGCCGGACACGACGTCGTCTTCCTCGCGCTGCCGCACGGGCAGTCCGCCGCCGTCGCCGAGCGGCTCGGCCCGGACGTCCTCGTCGTCGACATGGGCGCCGACTTCCGGCTCAAGGACGCGGCCGACTGGGAGAAGTTCTACGGCTCCTCGCACGCCGGCACCTGGCCCTACGGCCTGCCCGAACTCCCGGGTGCCCGCGCCGCGTTGGAGGGATCCAAGCGCATCGCGGTACCCGGTTGCTACCCGACGGCCGCCTCCCTCGCGCTCTTCCCGGCGTACGCCGCCGGGCTCGCCGAGAACGAGGCCGTGATCGTCGCCGCCTCCGGCACCTCCGGCGCAGGCAAGGCCCCCAAGGCACACCTCCTCGGCAGCGAGGTCATGGGCTCCATGTCGCCGTACGGCGTCGGCGGTGGGCATCGGCACACCCCCGAGATCATCCAGAACCTGGGTGAGGCCGCCGGTGAGACCGTCACCGTGTCCTTCACGCCCACCCTCGCGCCGATGCCCCGCGGCATCCTCGCCACGTGCAGCGCCAAGGCCAAGGCCGGTGTCACCGGCGAGTCCGTGCGCGCCGCGTACGAGAAGGCCTTCGCCGACGAGCCCTTCGTGTTCCTGCTTCCCGAGGGGCAGTGGCCCGCGACGGCGTCCGTCTACGGTTCCAACGCCGTTCAGGTGCAGGTCGCGTACGACGAGGCCGCGGGACGCATCATCGCGATCAGCGCCATCGACAACCTGACCAAGGGCACCGCGGGCGGTGCCGTACAGAGCATGAACCTCGCCCTCGGGCTCGACGAGTCCACCGGGCTGACCACGATCGGAGTCGCGCCGTGAGTGTGACGGCAGCACAGGGATTCACGGCCGCGGGCATCGCCGCCGGGATCAAGGAGAACGGCAACCCGGACCTGGCCCTCGTGGTCAACACCGGGCCCCGCCTCGCCGCCGCGGGCGTCTTCACCTCCAACCGCGTCAAAGCCGCGCCGGTGTTGTGGTCGGAACAGGTACTGAAGGGCGGACAGGTGTCCGCCGTCGTCCTCAACTCCGGTGGCGCCAACGCCTGTACGGGGCCGAAGGGCTTCCAGGACACCCACGCCACCGCCGAGAAGGTCGCGGTCACGCTCGGGCTCAACGCAGCCGAGGTGGCCGTCGCCTCCACCGGGCTCATCGGGCTGTTGCTCCCGATGGACAAGCTGCTGCCGGGAGTCGAGGCCGCCGCCGGTCAACTCTCCGAGCACGGTGGTGAGAAGGCCGCCATCGCCATCAAGACCACGGACTCCGTGCACAAGACCGCCGTCGTGACCACCAAGGACGGCTGGACCGTCGGTGGCATGGCCAAGGGCGCCGGCATGCTCGCCCCCGGCCTCGCCACCATGCTTGTCGTCCTCACCACCGACGCCGACGTCGCAAGTGACGTACTGGACAAGGCACTTCGGGCCGCCACCCGCACCACCTTCGACCGGGTCGACTCCGACGGCTGCATGTCCACCAACGACACCGTGCTGCTGCTCGCCTCCGGCGCCTCCCAAGTCACCCCGGGATACGAGGAGTTCGCCGAGGCCGTCCGCGCCGTCTGCGACGACCTCGGGCAGCAGCTCATCCGCGACGCCGAAGGTGCCAGCAAGGACATCAAGGTCGAGATCGTCAACGCCGCGAGCGAGGACGACGCTGTGGAGGTGGGCCGTTCCATCGCCCGCAACAACCTCCTCAAGTGCGCGATCCACGGCGAAGACCCCAACTGGGGACGGGTGTTGTCCGCGATCGGGACCACCAAGGCCGCCTTCGAACCCGACCAGCTCAACGTCGCCATCAACGGCGTCTGGGTCTGCAAGAACGGTGGTGTCGGCGAGGACCGCGACAAGGTCGACATGCGCTACCGCGAGGTGCACATCGTCGCCGACCTCGCCGCCGGCACCGAGACCGCGACGATCTGGACCAACGACCTCACCGCGGACTACGTCCACGAGAACAGCGCGTACTCGTCATGAGCACTACCCGCAAGCACACCGCGCTGCCCAAGGCGCAGATCCTCATCGAGGCGCTGCCCTGGCTGACCCGGCACAACGGCAAGACCGTCGTCATCAAGTTCGGCGGCAACGCCATGATCGACGAGGACCTGAAGGCCGCGTTCGCCCAGGACGTCGTGTTCCTGCACCACGCGGGACTCAAGCCCGTCGTCGTGCACGGCGGCGGCCCGCAGATCAGCGCCGCCCTCGACCGGCACGGCATCGTCAGCGAGTTCAAGGCCGGCCTGCGCGTCACCACCGAGGACGCCATGGACGTCGTACGGATGGTGCTCGCCGGGCAGGTGCAGCGCGAGCTGGTCGGGCTGCTCAACCAACACGGGCCGCTCGCTGTCGGGTTGACCGGCGAGGACGCGCACACCATCACCGCCACCAAGCATCTGCCCGAGATCGACGGGGAGTTGGTCGACATCGGGCGGGTGGGTGAGATCACCGCGATCGACACGGGCGCGATCGAGGCTCTGCTCGCCGACGGCCGTATCCCGGTCGTCTCGTCGATCGCCAGGAGCGAGGACGACGGACATGTCTACAACGTCAATGCTGATACGGCTGCTGCGGCACTCGCTGCTGCGCTGGGCGCCGAGACCCTCATGGTCCTCACGGACGTCGAGGGTCTCTACGAGGACTGGCCGCACAGCGACGAGGTGATCAGCCGCCTCACCGCCACCCAACTGGAGAAGCTGCTACCGGAGTTGAGCTCCGGGATGGTGCCGAAGATGGAGGGCTGTCTGCACGCCGTGCGCAACGGCGTGACCACCGCCCGCGTCATCGACGGCCGGGTCCAGCACTCGATCCTGCTGGAGATCTTCACCGACGAGGGCATCGGCACGATGGTCGTGCCGGACGAGCTGCCCGACCCGAAGCCCGCAAAGAAGAAGTCCGCCAAGAAGTCGGGCAAGAAGCAGGGGGATGCCGTATGACCGCGAATGAGGACCTGACCCAGCGGTGGCAGGGGTCGCTCATGAACAACTACGGCACCCCCAAGCTCCCCCTCGTCCGCGGCTCGGGCGCCAAGCTGTGGGACGCCGACGGCAACGAGTACACCGACTTCGTCGGCGGTATCGCGGTCAACGCCCTTGGCCACGCACACCCGGCGATCGTCGAGGCCGTCGGCAAGCAGATCGCCGAACTCGGCCATGTCTCCAACCTGTTCATCGCCGAACCGCCCGTCGCCCTCGCCGAACGGCTCCTTGAGCGCTTCGGCCGGGACGGCAAGGTGTTCTTCTGCAACTCGGGTGCCGAGGCCAACGAAGGCGCCTTCAAGATCGGCCGGTTGACGGGCCGTCAGCACATGGTCGCCACCGAAGGCGCCTTCCACGGCCGGACGATGGGCTCCCTCGCGCTCACCGGCCAGCCCGGCAAGCAGGCGCCGTTCCTGCCGCTGCCCGGCGACGTCACGCACGTGCCCTTCGGTGACGCGCAGGCCCTTGCCGCCGCCGTCACCGACGAGACCGCGCTCGTCATCATCGAGCCGATCCAGGGCGAGAACGGGGTCGTCGTACCGCCCGCCGGATACCTGAAGGCGGCCCGCGCGATCACCGCCGCGCACGGTGCGCTGCTCGTGCTCGACGAGGTGCAGACCGGGGTCGGCCGTACCGGGCACTGGTTCGAGTACCAGGCCCACGAAGGTGTTCTGCCGGACGTGGTCACCCTCGCGAAGGGGCTCGGCGGCGGGCTGCCGCTCGGCGCCACCGTGGCCTTCGGGCGCGCGGCCGAGCTGCTCCAGCCGGGCCAGCACGGCACGACGTTCGGCGGCAACCCGGTCGCCTGCGCCGCCGGACTCGCCGTACTCGACACCATCGAGGCCGAGGGCCTGCTGGAGAACGTGAAGCGGCAGAGCGAGAAGATCCGCGACGGAATCGAGTCACTGGGCCACCCGTTGATCGATTATGTCCGGGGTGCGGGCCTCCTCCTGGGTATCGTGCTCACCGAGCCGCTCGCGCCCCAGGTGCAACAGGCGGCTCAGGACGCCGGCTTCCTGGTCAACGCGCCCGCCCCCGACGTCGTACGGCTGATGCCACCGCTGAACCTCGGCGACGACGAGGCGGACGCGTTCCTCCGGGCGCTGCCCGGGGTCCTGGACGTGGCCAAGGGGGACGGATGATCCGGAGAATGAGTCGACGATGAGTCAGGCGCAGGAGCACGAGCACACCGCGGGGCCGGCCGTGCCGCAGACCCGCACCGCCCGCCACCGCCGGATCGTGGACATCCTCAACCGGCAACCGGTGCGTTCCCAGAGCCAGTTGGCGAAGCTGCTGTCCGACGACGGGCTGAGCGTCACCCAGGCGACGCTCTCCCGGGACCTGGACGAGCTGAACGCGGTGAAGATCCGCAACAACGACGGCGACCTCATCTACGCGGTACCGAGCGAGGGTGGATTCCGCACCCCGCGGGTGCCGCTGGGGGAGTCGGCGAAAGAGGAGCGGATGCGGCGGCTCTCGTCCGAGCTGCTGATCTCCGCGGAGGCCTCCGCCAACCTGGTGGTCCTGCGCACCCCGCCGGGCGCCGCCCAGTTCCTCGCCTCGGCGATCGACCAGGCGGAACTC
The DNA here is from genome assembly GCF_045162645.1 of Streptomyces sp. NBC_00988. Taxonomy (NCBI): domain Bacteria; kingdom Bacillati; phylum Actinomycetota; class Actinomycetes; order Kitasatosporales; family Streptomycetaceae; genus Streptomyces; species Streptomyces sp. NBC_00988. The sequence continues at coordinate 3,165,985 of NZ_CP108730.1, read as the reverse complement.
CAGGACATCCTCGGCACCATCGCCGGCGACGACACGCTCCTGCTGATCAGCCGGGACCCACTCGGCGGGCAGGCCCTCGCGGACCATCTGCTGCGGCTGGCGCAGAACGACCACTGACGTACCCGTACGGCCAACGAGTCGGGGGCGCACCGGAGTTGTCCGGTGCGCCCCCGACTCGCATGGGGCTTCAGCCGAGTCTGGCCGCCAGGCCGCCCGTGCAGCGCACCTCGTCGCCGGCCGTGATGAGCAGTGCCTCGACGTCCGGCAGTGACTCCAGCCAGGCCAGACCCTCCCGCGAACCCATCGCGAACGCGGCCGTGGCCCAGCAGTCGGCCCAGGTCAGACGCGGTGCCACGACGGTGACGGCGACCAGGTCGGTCACCGCGGACTTGCCGGTGCTCGGGTCCACGATGTGCGCCCCGCGCTCCGCCGTACCGGAGGTGGCCACGGCCAACTCGTCGGTGCCCGCGGCGGAGATCACGGCCGCGAGACCTCCGGGACGGAGGGGATCGGAGACGCCGACCCGCCAGGGCCGGTGCGGTCCCGGGGTGCCGAACATCTGGACGTCGCCGCCGCCGTTCACGCTGACCCCGCTCACCCCGGCCGCCGCCGCGATCAGCTCGGCCGCACGCTCGGCGGCCCAGCCCTTCACGATCCCGGTGGGGTCGAGGGGCCCCTCGTACTTGGTGCTGAACCAGCCGGCGCTCACCCGCTCCGCCTCGGCGCCCAGCTCCAGCACCTCGGCGACCTCGGCGTCGCACTCGGCCAGGGTCAGGTCGCCGCGGGCCAGCCGGGAGACCTGACTGTCGTCGCGGTAGGTGCTGAACACCTCGTTGACGCGGTGCAGTTGGGCGACCGCCCGCTCCAGCGCGGCTCGGACGGCCTCGGGCTCCCCGCCGCGGATGTCGAAGGAGAACACCGTCCCCATGACCTCCTCGGCGTGCCGCAGTTCGGCGGGGGCCGCCGCGGGATCGGTCACCGTGTCAGCCACCGGCCTTGTCCAGCGCCGACTGCAGGGACTTCTTGTAACCGCCGCTCGTGTACGACGCACCCGACACGGAGTCGATGTTCGCGTTCCCGGCGGCGACGGCCTCCTGGTTGAGCTTGGGGACCGCCAGCGCCGTCTTCTGGTCGCTGGTCCCGCCGCTCGGGGCCTGTACCGCGTCGGCCTTGGTGATCTTGCCGCCCGCGACGGTGATCCGGACCTGGACGGGCCCGTACTCGGTCGTCACGACATCACCGGTGACGGTCTTGGCCTGGGCGGCCTGACCCGACCCGGCGGCCGAACTCTTCGACGGGGCGGCCGTGTTGGCGCCGGCGGCCTTCATCTTGTCGATGGCCGACTGCAGGGACTGCTTGTAGCCGGCGCTGGTGTAGCTCGCCCCGGACACGGACGTGATGTCCGCGCTCTGCGTGGCGACGGCCTCCTGGTTGAGCTTGGGCACGGACAGCGCGGTCTTCTGGTCGCTGGTGCCGCCCTTGGGCGCCTGCACGGCCTCGGCCTTGGTGATCTTGCCGTTGGCGACCGTGAGGCGTACCTGGACGACCCCGTACTGGGTCTGGGCGACGGCGCCCGTGACCGTCGAGGTCCCGGCCGCCGCGGCACCGCCCTGGGGCGACTCCTGTGCGGCGGCGGTCTCCTGGGCCGCCGCACCCTGCGCGGACGCCGCTGGATCCGACGCCGGCTTCAGGGAGAGCAGCAGCACGATCCCGGACACGGTGGCGGCGCTCGCGAGCAAAACACGCCGGATGGGGTGGCTCTTCTTCATCGCTCCTGACTCCCGTCGCTCACATCTCGAACGACTCGTGATGGATACGGCGGGCGGGAACCCCGGCGCCGCGCAGTGCTTCGTAGACCGACTGCGCGAAGCCGGGCGGCCCGCACATGAAGACGTCGTGGTTGTCGATGTCGGAGATCTTCCGCCGCAGGGACTCCGCCGAGATGTCGGGGCGTTCCCCGCCGGGGCTGTTCACCGCGTACATCAGCCGGGCGCCGCGCTCGTCGGCGATCTTCGCCAGCTCGTCCCACAGCGCCAGGTCCTGGGTGGTGTTGGCGCGGTAGAGCAGCGTGATGTCACCGGCGGCTCCCGGCAGCGTCTCGAACAGCGCCCGCATCGGCGTGATGCCGACGCCGCCCGCGACCAGCAGCACCTTGCCGCGGGTGCGCCGCTGTGAGGTCAGCGCGCCGTACGGGCCCTCGGCCCACACCTTGGTGCCGGGCCGCAGTTCGCGCAGCCGTTCACTGTGGTCGCCGATCGCCTTGACCGTGATCCGCAGCATGTTCGGGCGGGGCGCCGCCGACAGCGAGTAGGGGTGCGAGCTGAACCGCATGCCCGGCGCCAGGAACCGCCAGCGGAAGAACTGCCCCGCCTCCGCGCCGATCCGGTGCAGCTTGCGCCCGCTGATCAGCACCGACACGATGCCGGGCGTCTCCTCGATGACCGCCTCGACGCGCATCCGGTGCCGCATGTTGAGGCGGATCGGGGTGAGGATCCGGTACCAGACCACCAGCGCGGTGACCGTGCCGTACAGCCCGTACCAGACGGTCTTGGCGAGCGGCGTCAGCGCGAAGTCGTTGCCCGTGGTGATCTGGTGCCAGAAGGTCAGGAACACCGCCGCGTACGTCAGCAGGTGGACGTGGTACCAGGTGTCGTACGGCAGCCTGCGGCGGACGGCGCCGATCGACGAGAGGCCGATGAGGAGGAACAGGCCCGTCCCGATGGCGGCCTTGCCCATGTCGGGCAGCTGGTTCACGGAGTCGATGGTCTGCTGGACGATGTCGCTCAGCGTCTTGCCCGCCTGGAGGGCGTAGCCCCACATGATGAGGAAGACGTGCGCGAAGACCAGGCAGAGCGTGTAGCGGCCGCTCATCGCGTGCCAGCGGGCGACCCGGTCGGAGCCGACCCGGCGTTCCAGGGCGGGCACCCGGGCCATCTGGAGCACGACGAGTGCCATCAGATAACCGGCCAACAGGCCAGTGATACGGCCCGCATTGAGGATCTTGCCGTTCTGGTCGGCGATGGACGGCGTGTTGTGCCACCACATCCACAGCACCCCGACCGCGCCCGCCCAGACGGCGAGCAGCAGCAGGGTCGCTGGGGAGCGGCGCGGGCGGATGCGGCGCATCGTCTGTCGGCGGGCGGCACGTCCGCCTGCGAGCGTGGTGGTCACGGTTCCTCCGTGGACGGGGCAAGGGGGGTGGGCTGGTCCCTTGGCCCTGAAGTACGTGCCGTTGCGCCTGTGCGTTCAGAGTCCCGCAGAGTCCAGTGCGGACTGGAGTGACTGGCGGTAACCGTCACTTGTGTAGGTGGCCCCCGACACCGTGTCGATGCTCGCGCTCTGCGCGGCCAGCACCTCGCGCCGCAACTCCGGCAGGGCATAGGAGTTGATCTCCTGGTCGCGCGGATTGTCCGACGGCGACTGGACCGCGGTGACATCGGTGATCTTGCCGCTCTTCACGGTGATCTTCACCTGCACGGGACCCCATTGGGTCTGCACGGTGTCCCCGGTGACGGTCTTGGTGCCGGTGGCGGTCGAACCGCCGGACCCCGTACCGGAGTTGGCGCCGGAGGAGCTGGAGGCGGCCGGCGCGGGCGCCACCGCGATCGCGGGCGTCGTGTGCGGCTTCAGCGCCAGCAGCAGCACCAGGCCGGACGCGGTGACCGCGCTCGCCAGCACGATCCGGCGCAGCGGACGGTTCTTCTTCAACGGATGCACGACGGCCTCACAGCTCGAACGACTCGTGATGGATACGGCGGTCCGGCACACCGGCGGCGCGCAGCGCCCCGTAGATCTCCTGGGCGAACGCGTGCGGACCGCAGATGTACACGTCGTGCCCGGCGAGATGGGGCACGGCCTCGCGCAGATACGCCGGGCCGAGCGAAGGCCGTTGCCCCTTGGGCCCGTTGAGCGCGTACAGCACCTTCGCCCCGCGCCACTGAGCGATCGCCTCCAACTCCGCACCCAGCGCCAGGTCCTGTGCCGTACGCGCCCGGTAGAGCAGCGTCACCTCGCCGGGTAGCGTCTCGAACAGCGCTCGCAGCGGGGTGATCCCGACCCCGGCCGCGATCAGCAACGACCGCTGCCCGGAACCCCGTTGGGCGGTCATCGACCCGTACGGCCCCTCCGCCCACACCCGCGCCCCCGGCCGCAGCAGGGCTATGGCGGCACTGTGGTCGCCGAGCGCCTTGACCGTGATCCGCAGCAGGTCCCGGCGGGGCGGCGCCGACAGCGAGTACGGCGTGGACGCCCAGCCCATGCCCTCGCCGAAGAACCGCCAGCGGAAGAACTGCCCGGCCTCCGCGCCGAGTTCGTCGACACGCCGCCCGCGTACGACGACGGAGTACACACCGGGCGCCTCCCGGTGCACGGACTCGACCCGCAGCCGGTGCCGCAGATTGAGCCGCACGGGGGCGAGGATCCGGTACCAGAGGACGAGGGCCGCGACGCCGAGGTACAACGCGTACCAGGCGTCCGTCGCTCCCGCGTTGCCGTTGAACTCGTTGCCCAGGGACAGCTGGTGGAAGAAGGTGAGGAACACGGCGACGTACGTGAGGAGATGGACGTAGTACCAGAACTCGTAGCTCAGTCTGCGGCGCGCGGCGCGGGCCGAGGTGATGCCGACCGCGAACAGGATGACCGCGCCGAAGGTCGCCTTCAGCATGTCCGGGTAGTCCAGGACGACCGTGACCGTCTCGTGCACGATCGAGGCGCGGTCCTGGGCCGCGTAGCCGAGCAGGATGAACACGATGTGCACGACGAGCAGGCAGACCGTGTAGCGGCCGGCCATCGCGTGCCAGCGGGCCACCCGGTCCGAGCCGACCCGCCGCTCCAGCAGCGGCACCCGCGCCATCAGACCCACGAGCACCGCGCAGGCGTACCCGCACAGCAGTCCGGCGATCCGCCCGATCCCGGTCAGCCAGCCCGCGGCCCCGACCACCGACCCGGTGTCCGCCCACCAGAGGGCGACCGAGGCCGCCGCCCCGGCCCACAACAGCCCGAGCACCGCGCCCGCCGGTGAACGCCGGGGAGCCGGCGCCACAGGCGGTGCCGCCCGCCGTTCGTACACGGTGGTCATGTGAGCGTCCTTTCACCCGTCCTGCACGCAACTGTGCGGGCCGAACCTCTGAGGGATCTCTCAGCGAACGCCTTTCTCAGCTTTCTCAGAGGAAACTCAGAGCCGCTCACGGCGGCCGGGGGCGCCGCCAGGGGAGATGCTGGTAAACGCCATGAACACGACCCGCTCCGGCCGACCGGCCCTCACCCGCCCCGACGGCACCCCCGTGCGCGTCCTCGTCGTCGACGACGACCCCGACCTCGCCGAGGTGCTGTCCGGTGCCCTGCGCTACGAGGGCTGGGAGGTCCGCGCGGCCGGTGACGGCGCCTCCGCGCTCGTCGGCGCGCGCGAGCTGCGGCCCGACGCCGTCGTCCTCGACGTGATGCTCCCGGACACCGACGGCTTCGCCGTGCTGCGCTCCCTGCACGAGGTGAAGCCCGACGTCTGCGTGCTCTTCCTCACCGCCCGGGACACCGTCGAGGACCGCATCGCCGGCATCACCGCGGGCGGCGACGACTACGTCACCAAGCCCTTCAGCCTGGAGGAGGTCGTCGCCCGGCTGCGTGGACTCCTGCGCCGCGCCGGCATGGCCCGCCAGCAGGAGGAGGGCCCCCGGATGACCGTCGGGGACCTGGTGATGGACGAGGAGGCCCGCGAGGTCACCCGCGCGGGCGACCTCGTCGAACTGTCGCCGACCGAGTTCGAACTGCTCCGCTTCCTCATGCGCAACCCGCGCCGCGTCCTCAGCAAGGCCCAGATCCTCGACCGCGTCTGGTCCTACGACTTCGGCGGCCAGGCCCACGTCGTCGAGCTGTACATCTCGTACCTGCGCAAGAAGGTGGACGCGGGCCGCGCGCCCATGATCCACACCGTGCGCGGGGCCGGGTACGTGCTCAAGCCGGTGCCCTGATGCGCAGGGGACTGAGCAGGGGGCTACGGGGGCTACGGGGACTGCGCTGGCCGCACACCCTGCGCGCGCGGCTGACAGCGGGCCTGGTCGTACTCCTCGCGGTCAGCTGCGCGGCCGTCGGGGTGGCCGCGGTGATCGAACTGGACGGCTTCCTCACCGGACGCCTGGACCAGCAGCTGACCGAGGTCGGGACCCAGTTCCCGGCCAGCCTGGAGCACAAGGGCCAGACGCTGACCGACCACGACGCCGACGACCGGGAACGCGGCGACACCCGCCGGCAGGCACCGGGCACGTTCGGCGCCCGCTTGGTCGACGGCACCGTCACCAACGCGGCGGTCGTGCCCGCGGACAAGGACGACACCACGACCGATCTGAAGGTCGCCCTGACGGCGCGGGACCGGCGGGAACTCGCCGCGGTCCGGGTCGACGGCAGGGCCCACACCATCCACCTCTCGTCCCTCGGCAGATACCGGGTCCTCGCCGCCGCGGGCCGGGACGGTGACGTGATGATCACCGGACTCCCGCTGGAGTCGGTGGAGGCCACCGTCCACCGACTGGAGACGGTCGAGGCGATCGTCTTCGGCGCGGCCCTCCTCATCGCCGGTTTCGCGGGCGCGCTCTGGGTGCGCTGGTCGCTACGGCCCCTCAGCCGGGTCGCCGCCACGGCCACCCGGGTCAGTGAACTCCCGCTGGCCAGCGGCGAGGTGACGCTGCCGCCCAGGGCACCCGAGTCCGACCCGCGCAGCGAGGTGGGCCGGGTCGCCGCCGCTTTCAACCGCATGCTCGGCCATGTCGAGGACGCGCTCACCCACCGGCACGCCAGCGAGGAACGGCTGCGCAGCTTCGCGGCCGACGCCAGCCATGAACTGCGCACACCGGTGGCGTCGATCCGGGGCCACGCCGAACTCGCCCTGCTGCACCCGGACCCCGTCCCGCCGAAGGTCACCCGGGCGCTGGAACGCATAGCGGCGGAGTCCGCCCGCATGGGCGTCATGGTCGACGAGATGCTCCTCCTCGCCCGCCTCGACGCGGGCCGCCCCCTCGAACGCCGCCCCGTCGACCTCACCCACCTGGTCCTCGACGCCGTCGCCGACGCACGCGCCGCCGGCCCCGACCACCGCTGGACCCTGGAACTCCCCGAGGAACCGGTCACGGTCACGGGCGACGCCCACCGCCTCCAACAGGTGTTGGCCAACCTGTTGGCCAACGCACGTTTGCACACGCCTGTTGGCACGAAGGTGACGGTGACGGTGGAGGCGGAAACCGACGGCGGGGCGACCCGCCTGGTGGTCCACGACGACGGCCCGGGGGTTCCGACAGAGGTCCAGCCGGGAGTCTTCGAACGCTTCACCCGCGCGGACCGCCGACGAACGGAGGGCGGGGGAGGAAGCGGAGGAGGAGCGGGCCTGGGCCTGTCGATCGTGGCGGCGGTGACGGAGGCGCACGGAGGAAGCGTGACCCTGGAGAGCCGCCCGGGCTCAACAACGTTCACGGTGTGGCTTCCGGCGGCCTGAACCCCCTCAGGGGCGCGGGGCTGTGTCGATGCGCGGCTCCGCCGCGTGGGCGCGACCAGCCACATCCGGCCCGCACCCGCCGTACAACCGAAAACCGAACGGCACTCTCGCGATTCAGTACCGAGTAATAGCCGTAGCCCCGCCCACTGTCCCAATCGCAATATGCGGCTCACGCAAAGGATCAGCCCACCGCAGAATCCTCCGCATCGCATCCCCCGGCACGGACACACAACCGGCGGTAGCCCCACGCCCGTTGACATGCAGAAAGATCCCGGCCCCACGCCCCTTCACGGGCTTGGCGTAGTTGAACCCGACGACGAACCCGTACGCGTACTGCGTCGCGTAGGAGATCAACCGCTCGGACTCGGACGCCCGGCAATCACTCGCCAGCGGCTCACTCCACCGGTTGTAGACCCGAGACAGAGTGTCCTCACACCACCACGAACTCCCGCCCACCCGCCGGTACTTGGCCTTGGTCCCACCCGGAGCCGCCTTGATCCCGAAGGCATACGGCAGGTCGTACAACCCGGTCGGAGTCGTAGAGGACCCCTGCCTGCGCGCCCCACCCTCGACGAGCCCCTTCGCCCCGAACCGAGCAGCCGCAGACCCGACCTTCACCCACACCCCACCCCGCCGCTCCCACCAACTGAGCGTCCCCGCCGTGGAGTTGGTGCGCGACGCCTGAGCGAGGAGCAGCTGACTCCCACCCCCGGTGTCAGCGAGCGACGAGGGTGCCGGAGGCTCCACCGCATGCGCGGGCACCGCACCGAGCAGCAGAAGGACGGACGCGGACGCAAGGGCGAGAACACCGGGACGCATGGCTCAGACGGTAGAGCGCGGACGAGGTGACGGCAGCTCAGTTGGGCCGAACAGGGAGGACGCGACCGGTCCGGGCGTCACCGTGGCCGCCCCGGCCGGCGTTCATCGGGGCGGCCACGGCTGCCTGTCACGTCACTTGGTGAGCGTGCAGGCGGCCAGGGAGTCCAGACCGGAGGGCTTGGTGCCCTGACGGCCGATGGAAATGGCGATCCGGTCAATGGTGGACACGCGCTTGTCCTTCAGCGGGCCGAGGATCGCGTTCTGGACGAAGTTGGCGCCGCCCTGTCCGACGGTGTCGACGAGGCGCTTGTTGGCTTCGGCGATCTGGGTGTCGAGAAGGGCGAGGTTGCGATCGACCTCGGCCTGAGCGGAGGCCGGAACGGCAGGGAGCTGCGACTTCACGTCGGGGCAGGAGATGGTCCCGGCCGCCGCGGTGGTGTCCGTCCCTCCGGCCGCGTCGGTGGCGGACGCCGTGGCGCTCGGGGTCGCGGTGTCGGTCGCACCGGTGTCGGTTCCGCCCGTCTCGGCCCCGCCGACGTCGGTCCCACCAGTGTTGAGGGCGCAGGTGGCCAGCGAGTCGAGACCCGTCGGCTTGGTGCCCTGACGGCCGATGGAGATGGCGATCCGGTCGATGGTCGAGACCCGCTTGTCCTTCAGCGGGCCGAGGATCGCGTTCTGGACGAAGTTGGCGCCGCCCTGTCCGACGGTGTCGACGAGGCGCTTGTTGGCCTCGGCGATCTGGGTGTCGAGAAGGGCGAGGTTGCGGTCGACCTCGGCCTGCGCCGAAGCCGGAACAGCGGGCAGCTGCGACTTCACGTCGGGGCAGGAGATCGTCCCCGGGTCGGACAACGTCCGGGCGCTCTGCGCGGTGCTGCTCTTGTCCGGCGTCCCGGCGAGAGCGGACCCGGCGATGACCGCGCCGGACAGCACCACGGCGGCGGCACCGCCGATGAACACGACGCGACGCTTGTTGTACTTGGGGAGAGCCCTGGACATGCGAATGCCTCACTCGGGTCAGGGGTGAACAAGGGGTGACTCGTGGGGGGGAACGCGGCGCCTGCGTTCGGCGAGAGGTACGGGAAAGCGGTTGCTGATGTTCAAGATCTCTTCAAATTGACGAATCATACAGAGCTCTGCATAATCATGCATGCGAGACAATGCAGGGGCACCACAGAACGACGACCCCCATCCACGGCCTTTGAGGAGCAGCGCAAGTGAGCAGCAACAGCGGTGACGTACGGCTCTGGGGCGGTCGTTTCGCCGACGGTCCCGCCGAGGCCCTGGCGAAGCTTTCCGCGTCCGTCCACTTCGACTGGCGGCTCGCGCCCTACGACATCGCCGGTTCCCGCGCCCACGCGCGCGTGCTGCACAAGGCGCACCTCCTGACGGACGACGAGCTGACCCGGATGCTCGCGGGCCTCGACCAGCTCGAAGCGGACGTCGCCGACGGCTCCCTCGTCGGCACCATCGCCGACGAGGACGTCCATACGGCCCTGGAACGCGGCCTGTTGGAGATCCTCGGCCCCGACCTCGGCGGCAAGCTGCGCGCGGGCCGCTCCCGCAACGACCAGGTCGCGACCCTCTTCCGGATGTACCTGCGCGATCACGCCCGCACGGTCGGCGGCCTCATCGCCGACCTCCAGGACGCGCTGGTCGGCCTGGCGGAGGCTCACCCGGACGTGGCGATGCCCGGCCGCACCCACCTCCAGCACGCCCAGCCGGTGCTGTTCGCCCACCATGTGCTGGCCCACGTCCAGTCCCTGTCCCGGGACGCGGAACGCCTGCGCCAGTGGGACGAGCGGACGGCTGTCTCGCCGTACGGCTCGGGAGCGCTGGCGGGTTCCTCCCTCGGCCTGGACCCGGAGGCGGTGGCGAAGGACCTCGGCTTCGAGCACGGCAGTGTCGCCAACTCCATCGACGGCACGGCGTCCCGCGACTTCGTCGCCGAGTTCGCCTTCATCACGGCGATGATCGGGGTGAACCTCTCCCGGATCGCCGAGGAGATCATCATCTGGAACACGAAGGAGTTCTCCTTCGTGACCCTGCACGACGCGTTCTCCACGGGCTCGTCGATCATGCCGCAGAAGAAGAACCCGGACATCGCGGAACTGGCGCGCGGCAAGTCGGGCCGCCTGATCGGCAACCTGACCGGCCTGATGGCCACGCTCAAGGCCCTCCCCCTCGCCTACAACCGCGACCTCCAGGAGGACAAGGAGCCGGTCTTCGACTCCATCGACCAACTGGAGGTCCTGCTCCCGGCGTTCACCGGCATGATGGCCACCCTCACCATCCACCGCGACCGCATGGAGGAACTGGCCCCGGCCGGCTTCTCCCTGGCCACGGACATCGCCGAGTGGCTGGTCAAGCAGGGCGTTCCCTTCCGGGTGGCCCACGAGGTCGCCGGCGAGTGCGTGAAGGTGGCGGAGGCCGAGGGCATCGAACTGGACGGCCTGACGGACGAACAGTTCGCGAAGATCTCCGCCCACCTGACCCCGGAGGTGCGGACGGTCCTCAACGTCCCGGGTGCCCTGGCGTCCCGCAACGCCCGAGGCGGCACGGCCCCGAGCGCGGTGGCGATCCAACTGGCAGAGGTGAAGCGGGACTTGGCGGCCCAGCACGAGTGGGCCACTGCTAAAAACAAGCGGTAGGGGCGACTTTTTTAGGGGCGCGGGGCTGTGTCGATCTGCGGCTCCGCCGCGTGGGCGCGAGCAACCACGACGCGCGCACCCGCGAAACGCACCCCAAGCCCCCGAGCTCCAGGGCGAAGGTCATCCCGGGTTACGTTGGTCAGCAGCCGCACCACAGCCGACCAACGGAGCCCGCGATGCCCTTCGCCCGACTGGCCAACGCGACAACCCCCACCAGCCACATCGGACTGGGCCTCGCCGCAGTAGGCCGCCCCGGCTACATCAACCTGGGCCGAGAAAAAGACCTCGGAGAGACCCGCACCGTAGAGGCACTCCGCACCCGAAGCCACGAACTCCTGGACGCCGCGTACGCGCAGGGCGTCCGTTACTTCGACGCAGCTCGCTCCTACGGCCGCTCCGAGGAGTTCCTGGCCGACTGGCTGAAGGCCCACCCCGACCTGGACGACATCGTGGTCGGCAGCAAATGGGGCTACACCTACACCGCCGACTGGACCACGGACGCCGAGAAGCACGAGGTCAAGGACCACAGCGTCCGGACCTACGACCGCCAGCGCGCCGAGACCGCCGACCTGCTCGGCGACCGCCTGGACCTCTACCAGATCCACTCGGTGACCCCGGACAGCCCGGCCCTCACCGACAAGGAACTCCACGCGAAACTGGCCGAGTTGGCGGCGACGGGCGTGACCATCGGCTTCTCGACCAGCGGCCCCGCCCAGGCCGACGCCATCCGCGCCGCGCTCACCGTGACGGTGGATGGCGAGCCCCTCTTCCGCACGGTCCAGTCGACGTACAACGCCCTGGAGACCTCCGCGGGCCCCGCCCTCGCCGAGGCGCACGACGCCGGCCTCGCGGTGATCGTCAAGGAGGGCATGGCCAACGGCAGGCTCGCGGAGCCGTACGCACCGGACGCCCTGAAGGCCGTAGCCGAAGAGACGTCACTCGGTGCGGACGCGATCGCCCTGGCCCTGATCCTGCGCCGGCCGTGGGCAGGCGTGGCCCTCTCCGGCGCGGCGACCGTGGGGCAGCTCGCCTCCAACCTGCACGCGGCGGTCGTGGACCTGAGCGACGACCAGCTCGCACGCCTCGACGCGCTGGCCGAGGACCCGCACACGTACTGGGCGCGGCGGAGCTCGCTGCCCTGGCACTGACGATCACCTGATCCGACCCGAACCATGAGTCACGTGTGCCCACTGTGAGACAGATGTGTCTCACATGGGTTACTGTTGTCTCATGGCCGTCGACCGTGACCACGTACTCCGCAGCGCGGCCGCGCTGCTCACCCGGAAATCCACGTCCACCATGGACGAGGTCGCCAAGGCGGCCGGGATCAGCCGGGCCACGCTGCACCGCCAGTTCGCGGGCCGCGACGCGCTCGTGCGGGCGCTGGAGGCGCTCGGCATCGCGGAGTGCGAGAGCGCGCTGGAGGCGGCGCGACTGGACGAGGGCCCCGCGGAGGACGCCGTACGGCGGCTCGTCCGCGAGGTCGAACCGGCCGCCGGCCTGCTCGCCTTCCTCTACACCGAGAACCAGCTGTTCGAGGGCGAGGAACAGCACGAGGGCTGGGCCCGGATCGACGACCGCATCACCGCCGTGTTCCGGCGCGGCCAGCAGGACGGCGAGTTCCGCATCGACCTGACGCCCGCCTGGCTCACCGAGGCGCTGTTCGGCCTGCTGGCCTCCGGTGCCTGGATGGTGCAGAGCGGCAAGGGCGCCCCCAGGGACTTCACGCGCATGATCGCCGAGCTGCTGCTCGGCGGCGCACTACGACGAGACGAAACACAGAGAGAGGGATCATGACCAGCACCCTGCAGCCGGCGATCGCGACGGAGACGGAGAAGCGCCCGGGCCGTTGGCTCGCGCTCTCCGTCCTCGTGCTCGCCGTGCTGCTGGTGGCCGTGGACGCGACCGTCCTGGGCCTCGCGACGCCTTACATCAGCGAGGACCTGAAGCCGTCCGGCACCCAGCTCCTGTGGATCGGTGACGTCTACTCCTTCGTCATCGCGGGCCTGCTCGTGTCGATGGGCAGCCTTGGCGACCGCATAGGCCGGAAGAAGATCCTGCTGATCGGAGCCACGGCGTTCGGCGCGATATCGATCCTCAACGCCTATGCCACGACACCGGAGTTGATGATTCTGGCGCGGGCGCTGCTCGGGGTCGCGGGCGCGACCCTGATGCCCGCCACCCTCGCCCTGATCCGCAACCTCTTCCACGACCCGCGCGAACGCAGCCTCGCCGTCGGCATCTGGGGCGCAACAGCCTCCGCCGGTACGGCAGTCGGCCCGGTGGCCGGCGGCTTCCTCCTCGAACACTTCTGGTGGGGCTCGGTCTTCCTCATCAACCTGCCCGTGATGGCGGTCCTGGTCCTGGTGGGCATCAAGACGCTCCCCGAGTCCAAGAACCCCAACCCCGGCCCCTGGGACCTGATCAGCGTCACGCTCTCCCTGACCGGTGTGATCGGCGTGGTCTACGCCGTCAAGGAGGCGGCGACCCACGGCTTCGAGCTGCCCTCACTCGCGGTGGGCGCGCTGGGTGCGGCGGCCCTGTACTGGTTCGTACGCCGCCAACTCACGCTCCCCGCACCCCTGTTGGACATGCGCCTGTTCCGCAACCGCGGCTTCAGCGCGGCCGTCCTCGCCGACCTGCTGACCATCCTCGGCCTGTCCGGCCTGGTGTTCTTCCTCTCCCAGTACCTACAACTGGTCCAGGGCAGGGGCCCGTTCGAGGCGGGGCTGGCCGAAATCCCCGCTGCCGTAGGCGCGGTGGCGGCGGGCCTGATCGCGGGAAGGACAGCCCGCCGCTTCTCGGTCCGCGCGGTGGTCGCCGGCGGCCTGGCGGCGGTGGGCCTGGCACTGGCCGTACTGACAACCCTCAACCAGTCGACCGGCTACCCGCTCCTGGGCGCCGCGCTCCTGGTGGTCGGCGTAGGCGCCGGCTTCTCCTTCACGGTGACAGCCGACGTCGTCCTCTCCTCCGTACCGAAGGAACAGGCGGGAGCGGCATCGGCGGTATCGGAGACGGCCTATGAGTTGGGCGCGGCCCTGGGCATCGCCGTACTCGGCTCGATCGTGACGGGCGTGTACCGGGACTTCGCAGCTCCGGCGGGGACACCGAGCGGTGCGCACGAGTCGTTGGGCGGCGCGGTGGAAGCGGCGGCCGGCATGCCGACCCACGCGTCCCAGGAAATGCTGACCTCGGCGAGAGAAGCCTTCGTCAGCGGCCTCAGCGTGGCATCGGCGGTAGGCGCAACAGTCCTACTGGCAACGGCAGTTGCGGCTTGGTTCATGCTGAAGAACCAGAAACTCGAAGACGCCGGGTAAGGGAATTGTCTTGAGGGGCGCGGGGAACTGCGCGACCAGCACCCACGCACCCGCACCCGGCAACGAACCCTTAAGCGGCTTTTGCCTTGGTCGCGTACATGTCGACGTACTCCTGCCCCGACAACCGCATGACCTCAGTCATCACAGAGTCGGTCACAGCCCGCAGCACATACCGATCCCGGTCCATCCCCTCGTACCGAGAGAACTCCATCGCCTCACCGAACCGAACAGTGACCTTCCCCGGCCGGGGGAACCCCGCCCCACCTGGCTGCAACTTGTCCGTGCCGATCATCGCGAACGGAACAACAGGCGCCCCGGTCATCATCGTGAGCCGAGCGATCCCGGTGCGCCCCCGGTACAGGCGGCCATCGGGCGACCGCGTGCCCTCGGGATAGATCCCGAAGACCTTGCCCTCCTCCAGGATGCGACGCCCGGTCATCAGCGCCGCGACCCCGCCGTTCGCCCCGTCCCGGTCCACCGGAATCATGCCGACGCCGGTGAAGAACCAGGCCATGAGACGGCCCTTGAATCCCTCACCGGTGACGTACTCGTCCTTGCCGATGAAGAGCACCTGCCGGTCGCAGACCAGCGGAAGGATCATCGAGTCGATGAACGTGAGGTGGTTGCCGGCCAGGATCACCGGACCGTCTCCCGGGATGTGCTCGATTCCCTCCACCCGGGGGCGGAACATCAGGCGCATGATCGGTCCGAGCAGTGCCTTGATGAGCGCGAAGCGGGACAACGGGCCCTCCGGTGTCAAGGGGTTCGATATAAATCTGTGCAGGTGAGGACGATACTCGCGGCGCCCGGGGTATTGCACATCGGGTTCACCGAGGTCTTACGCAGTGTTGACGCACGTTTACCTGCGGTGCCGCGCCAGGACCGTCCCGTAACCGGGCCGCCATGTTGTGACGCATCTCGCGTTCCTTGGTGACGGCGAGTCAAACCTGCCAGCCGGTACGACATCCAGCGTCACCGCCGTGTTCCGGCCGAGGTCTCCCGTTCGTCATGTACGCGCACCTACGATCGGCGCGCACCGACGGGGCGACGCCAGGAGGCTTCATGGACACGCAGGGAACGCAGGGGCCGAACGAGCGAGCGAACGGCACCGGACGACGGGCGCTGCTCGGCGCGGCCGTGCTCGGCGCGGGAGTGGCCGCACTCGGACCGGCGGGCGCGGCGAGAGCCGCCGAGGCGACGACGGCACGCCACGGAGGCGGTGGCCTGAAGGACTTGCCCAAGCCGACGATCGTCGGTCACCGCGGCACCAGCGGCTACCGCCCGGAGCACACCTTCGGCTCGTACAACCTGGCCCTCGACCTCGGTGCCGACATCGTCGAGGCCGGTGACCTGGTCCCCACCAAGGACGGTCACCTGGTCTGCCGGCACGAGCCGGAGATCGGCGGCACGACGAACGTCGCCGACCACCCCGAGTTCGCGAGCCGCAAGACCACCAAGCTGCTCGACGGCGTCTCGACGACCGGCTGGTTCACCGAGGACTTCACGCTCGCCGAGCTGAAGACCCTGCGCGCGATCGAGCGCATCCCGGTCAACCGCCCGCACAACACGCTCTACAACGGCCGCTGGGAGATCCCCACCTTTGAGGAGGTCCTCAAGTGGCAGGACGAGCAGACCCGCAAGCGCGGCAAGCAGGTCTGGATCTACCCCGAGATGAAGCACCCCACCTACTTCCGCAAGCGCGGGTTCGAGATGGAGAAGCTGCTCTCGACGATCCTGCGCAAGCACGGCAAGGACCGTAAGAACTCCCCGGTCCTCATCCAGTCCTTCGAGCCGACCAGCATCGCGAAGATCAACAAGCTCGTCGGCAACCCGCTGGTCGTGCTGCTGTCCGGCACGGGCACCCAGCCCTTCGACTTCATCGACCAGGGCGACCCCCGCACGGTCGACGACCTGGTCAAGCCGAAGGGTCTCGCCGAGATCGCGACGTACGCGGACGGCCTGGGCCCGACGCTCGACCTGATCATCACGAAGAACGCCGACGGCAGCCTCAACAAGGAGACCACCCTGGTCGCCGACGCGCACAAGGCGGGCCTGATCCTGCACCCCTACACCATGCGCAACGAGAACCCCTTCCTGCCGCTGGAGTACCGCAAGGGCACCGCCCCGGACGCCTACGGCGACGCGTTCGGCGCCTTCAAGCGCTACTTCGCCACGGGCATCGACGGTGTCTTCACCGACAACGCCGACACTGGTCTGCTCGCCCGCGCGGACTTCGTCAACGGCTGAGCCCCGCGCCCCGTTGGAGTGACAGACGGCCGCCCCGGCAACCTCGCGCCGGGGCGGCCGCGTCGTGCCGCATATGACGCACCAACTTGTCGCCACCTTGCGCCCACTGCTCGCCGCCGAGGCGTCCGCGGAGGCATATGCCTCCGGAACCGAGCCCGGCGACCTCGAACAGGCCGTCTGGCTCCGCCTCCTGGAGCTCCTCGACGCTTCCGGCCCACCGGTCGACCCCCAGCGCTGGCTCCGCCGCGCGGTCCGCTCGGAGGCCCGGCGCAGCCGTCGTACCGCCCGCCTCGAACAGTCGTACGGCGACGAGCCCGTCGACGACAGCGATCGCGGCCCCGAGCAGGCCGCGCTCACGGCGGCGAGGCATCGCGCGCTGCATGACGCGGTGAGCCGATTGCCGGGCCGTTGCCCCCGGCTGATGGAGGCGCTGCTGTCGCCCAAGGACCTCACCTACCGCGAGATCGCGGGGGAGTTGGGTATCTCACAGGGCAGTCTCGGCCCGGAACGTTCCAGATGTCTGGGATGTCTTCGGCGATTGCTGGCGCCGGAGGTTGCGGCCCACGAAGCACGGGGATAGGAGTGAGGAATCAAGTGGCGATCAGGTGAGCGGGAGGCGTGCGCACATGGGCATGAGCGTGACCATCTCGGTGGCGACCGAGCAGGACTCAGAGCAGATCTTCAGGCTGCAGTACCTGTGCTTCCAGAGCGAGGCGGCGCTGTACGGCAACTACCGCATCGACCCGCTCCTCCAGAGCCTCGACTCGGTCCGGGCCGAGGTCGGTTCCGACTGTGTCTTCGTCGCCCGGCTGGGCGAGGAGGTGGTCGGATCGGTCCGCGGCACGGTGACCGAGGACGGCGCGGCGGCCATCGGCAAACTCTGCGTCCACCCACGCCTCCAGGGCCACGGCATCGGCGCCCGCCTCCTCCGCGCGGCCGAGTCGGCCCTCGCCGGGGAGCGCGGCGCCAAGAAGTTCCGCCTCCACACCGGCCACCGCAGCGAGGGCAACCTCCGCCTGTACCGCCGCGTCGGCTACGAGACCGTAGGAACCTCCCAGGGCGACGACGGCGTACCGATGATCGTCCTGGAGAAGCCGGTGGAGGCGTACGTCGCTACGGCGTGACGGTGTCGGAGGTGTCGGCAGTGTCGGCCGTGCGGTTCTTCCGCAGCCAGTACAGCGCGGAGAGCGGCAGCAGCACGGGGATGAAGATGTACCCCGCGCCGTAGTACGACCAGACCGTCGCGTCCGGGAAGGCCGAGCTGTCGAACACGGTCAACGTACCGACGATCAGGACACCCGCGAGTTCGGCGGCGCAGCACGCCTGTGCCGCCAGGCGGGCTTTCTCACCGCCGCGGATCAGGGAGTACGTGATGAATCCGTACACCACGCCCGCGACGGCGGACAGGGAGTAGGCGAGCGGGGCCCGGTCGAACTCGGTGGCGATCTGGTAGACGGAGCGGGAGACCGCGCCGACGACCATCACGCCGTAGAACCAGACGAGCAGCATGCCGGGCCCGCTGATGAGCCTCTTGGGCTTCTCTTCCACGGTGTTCTCTTCCACGGTGGTCATCTCAGCTTCCCCAGATGTCGTAGAGCCGCACTTCGAGCACGGCGAGGACCACACCGCCGGCCGCGGCCGTGATCGAACCCCAACGCGTGCGCTCCGTCAGGGACATGAAGCCCGCCGCCGGGACGGACGCGAACGCGCCCAACAGATACGCCACGAAGATCACGGTGCCCTGCTCCGCCTTCTCGCCGCGCGCCAACTGCACGATGCCGACCACCAGTTGGACCGTGGCCAGCAGGGTGACGACGGCCATGCCGATGAAGTGCCAGTCCTTGGTCGGCTGATCACGGTAGGCCGCCCACCCGCACCAGGTGGCGAGCAGCAGCGCGGCGACACCGGTCGCCAGCGTCAGGGCATCAAGCATGCAGTGACCCTATTACGGGCCAAAAGGCAGGTGACCGTAGGGTCGGGAACATGAAGATCCACGCTGAGGCCCTCCTGTTCGACAACGACGGCACGCTCGTCTCCTCCCTCGAATCCGTGCGCCGGTGCTGGACCCGGTGGGCGGAGGAGTTCGGGATCACCGCCGAGGACTTCGCCCGGGTCGAACTGCACGGGCGGACCGCCGTGGCGATAGCCGCCGACCTGCTGCCCGCCGACGTCGTCCCGGCCGCGGTCGCACGGATCGAGGCGCTGGAGGTCGAGGACGTGCCCAACGGCGGCGCGACCCTGCTGCCCGGCACCCGGGACTTCCTCGACTCGCTGCCCGCCGACCGCTGGGCCGTCGTCACCTCCGCCACCCGGCGCCTCGCCGAGGCCCGGCTCGCGCACGCCGGCATCCTCCCCAAGACCCTCGTGGTCGCCGAGGACGTCACCCGCGGCAAGCCCGACCCCGAGCCCTACCTGCTCGCCGCACGCCAGCTGGGCGTCGACCCGGCCCGCTGTGTCGTCTTCGAGGACGCCCCGGCGGGACTCCAGGCGGGCCGCGCGGCCGGAATGATCACCGTGGCATTGGCCACAACGCACGAGGCCCACGAGCTCGACGCCGACCTTGTTGTGAGCGACCTGTCAGCCTTGTCCGCGCTGGTCAGCGACGGGGGAGTGGAGATCTCCGTACGCGGCTGACGGGCGTCCGCCGCTGTCCGGCATGCGGACAGCGGCAGTTTGTCAGGACCGTACGTCTGCTTTACTGATTCCATGACCACGACGAGCAGCCGCACCCTTGCGACCGAGGCGACCCTGACGCCCGGTGCTCGTTGTATGTGTCGAATGTGCGCCTCCTAGAGGGCCCCCCGCACCACCCCCGGGCTTTGCGCCCCGAGCCTCGCGCCCCGAAGCGAGCCGCCGTGGCATGTCCGTACCTCGCATCTCGTACGTGACTGACGCCGCCCCGCGCACATTTCCCCCCTCGTACCAGGGCACACCCACGCCCGCGTACCCGACAGTCATGGAACCCCAGTGATCACCACATCGGGCCTGACCAAGGTCTACCGCTCACGCGGCCGTGAGGTCACCGCCCTCGACGGCGTCGATCTCCACGTCCGCGAAGGCGAGGTCTACGGCGTCATCGGCCAGTCCGGCGCCGGCAAGTCCTCGCTCATCCGCTGCGTCAACCTCCTGGAGAAGCCCACCGCCGGCACGGTCACCGTCGCCGGGCAGGACCTCACCGCCCTCGCCGGGCGCGGACCGCGCGCCGGACGGGAACTCCGGCAGGCGCGCAGCCGTATCGGCATGGTCTTCCAGCACTTCAACCTGCTCTCCTCGCGGACCGTGCAGGACAACATCGAGCTGCCCCTCGAAATCCTTGGCAAGTCCGGGAAGGAACGGTCCGCCAAGGCCCTCGAACTCCTCGACCTCGTCGGGCTCTCCGACAAGGCCAAGTCCTACCCGGCGCAGCTCTCCGGCGGTCAGAAGCAGCGCGTCGGCATCGCCCGCGCGCTGGCCGGCGACCCCAAGGTGCTGCTCTCCGACGAGGCCACCAGCGCGCTCGACCCGGAGACCACCCGCTCGATCCTCCAGCTGCTGCGCGACCTGAACCGGCAGCTGGGCCTGACCGTCCTGCTCATCACCCATGAGATGGACGTCGTCAAGAACGTGTGCGACTCGGCCGCGCTCATGGAGAACGGCCGCATCGTCGAGTCCGGCACGGTGAGCGAACTGCTCGCGACCCCGGGCTCCGAGCTGGCCTCCGCGCTGTTCCCGGTCAGCGGCGAGGCGCACGGCGCGGACCGCACGGTCGTCGACGTCACCTTCCACGGCGAGGCCGCCACCCAGCCCGTCATCTCCCAGCTCTCGCGCACCTACAACATCGACATCTCGATCCTCGGCGCCGCCATCGACACCGTCGGCGGACTCCAGGTCGGCCGCATGCGCATCGAACTGCCCGGCCGCTACGAGGACAACGTCGTGCCGATCGGCTTCCTGCGCGAACAGGGCCTGCAGATCGACGTGTTGGGCCAGGAGCCCGTACTGCTGAAGGAAGGTGCCAAGTGACCTGGTCGGAGATGCAGCCGCTGCTGTCCCAGGCGTGTTGGGACACCCTGTACATGGTCGGCTGGTCCACGGTCATCGCCGTCGTCGGCGGGCTTCCGCTCGGCATCCTGCTGGTCCTGACCGACCGCGGCGGACTGCTCCAGAACGTCGCCGCCAACAAGGTCATCGGGCAGATCGTGAACGTCGCGCGCTCGCTGCCGTTCATCATCCTCATGGTCGCGCTGATGAACTTCACCCGGACCATCACCGGCACGACCATCGGCCGCGAGGCCGCCATCGTGCCGCTCGCGATCGGGGCAATCCCCTTCTTCGCGCGCCTTGTTGAGACAGCTGTCCGGGAAGTGGACGGCGGGCTCGTCGAGGCCGTGCAGTCGATGGGCGGCAACACCTGGACCGTCGTACGCAAGGTCCTCGTGCCGGAGTCCCTGCCCTCGCTGATCTCCAGCACCACCACGACGATCGTCGCGCTCATCGGCTACTCCGCGATGGCGGGCACGGTCGGCGCCGGCGGCCTCGGCGACATCGCCATCCGCTACGGCTACCAGCGCTTCGAGACCCAGCTGATGTGGATCACCGTGGCGATCCTCGCGGTCGTCATCTCCCTCATCCAGTTCGCCGGCGACTACGCGGCCCGCTCCGTGCACCGGCGCGGCGGACAGTCAGGACCCGCGCCGAGGCTCCGGCTGCTGAAGGCCGCGTAAGCACACCCCGGCATCCCCCAAGGCTCCCCGCACCACCCAACGCGGGGTCGTACCACGCAACACCCTTCAGGAAAGGCACTTTTCGTGCGTAACACCGCAAAGCTCACCACCGCCGTCCTCGCCGCCGGAGCCCTCACCTTCGCGCTCTCGGCCTGCGGTTCGGACAAGGGTTCCTCCTCGGCCTCCGACTACAGCGGACCGCTGGTCGTCGCCGCGAGCCCCACCCCGCACGCCGAGATCCTCGACTACGTCAAGGACCACCTGGCGAAGAAGGCCGGACTCGACCTGGAGGTCAAGGAGTTCACCGACTACGTCACGCCGAACACGGCGACGGAGGACGGCTCGGTGGGCGCCAACTACTTCCAGAACCAGCCGTACCTCGACGACTTCAACAAGAAGAACGGCACCCACATCGTGCCCGTCGTCACGGTCCACCTGGAGCCGCTCGGCCTCTACTCCCACAAGGTCAAGAGCGCCGACGCCCTCAAGAGCGGCGCGACGGTCGCCGTCCCGAACGACAGCGTGAACGAGGCCCGCGCCCTCAAGCTGCTCGCGGCCAACGGGCTGATCACCCTCAAGTCCGGTGTGGGCAACGAGGCGACCCCCGCGGACATCACCAAGAACCCGAAGAAGCTCAAGTTCAAGGAGTTGGAGGCGGCCCAGACCCCGCGCTCCCTGGACGACGTCGACGCGGCCGTCATCAACGGCAACTACGCGATCTCCTCGGGCCTGAAGCCCGCCAAGGACGCCCTGATCCTGGAGTCCGCGACGAACAACCCGTACGGCAACTTCCTCGCCGTGAAGAAGGGCAACGAGAAGGACCCGCGCGTCAAGAAGCTCGCGAAGCTGCTGACCTCGCCCGAGGTGAAGAAGTTCATCGAGGACAAGTACGCCGGTTCCGTCATCCCGTCCTTCTGACCGTCCTTCTGAACAGAGTCGGGGGAATCACCATGCGCAAGAGCATCGCTGTCACGGCGGCCGGACTGGCCGTGACCTTCTTCGGCCTCACGGCCTGCGGTTCAGGCTCCGGCTCAGGCAAGAGCGGCGGCAAGGCCGACGGCGCGCTCGTCGTCGGCGCCACCGCCGTGCCGGCCGGCGAGGTCCTGACGTACATCAAGGACAACCTGGCCGCGAAGGCCGGACTGAAGCTGGAGATCAGGGAGTTCACGGACTACGTCCTGCCGAACACCGCGCTCCAGGAGGGCTCGCTGGACGCGAACCTCTACCAGAACCAGCCCTTCCTGGACGAGTTCAACAAGTCCAAGAACACCGACCTGGTCTCGGTCGTCAAGGCGTATCTGCCGCCGATGGGCGTGTACTCCAAGAAGATCAAGGACATCGCCAAGCTCGCCGACGGAGCCACCGTCGCCGTGCCGAACGAGACCACCAACGAGGGACGCGCCCTCAAACTCCTCGCCGCCAAGGGGCTGATCACGCTCAAGAAGGGCGCGGGCACGGACGCGTCCCCCGCGGACATCACGGCCAACCCGAAGCACCTGAGGTTCAAGGAGCTGGACCCGGCCCAACTCCCGCGCTCGCTGGACGACCTGGACGTGGCCGTCATCAACAACAACTACGCCCAGGACGCGGGCCTCAGCCCTGCCAAGGACGCGATCCTCCTGGAGTCGGCGAAGGACAACCCCTACGCCAACCTCCTGGCCGTCAAACGCGGCAACGAGGACGACCCCCGCGTAGAGAAGCTCGCGAAGCTTCTCGTCTCCTCCGACGTGAAGAAGTTCATAGCGGAGAAGTACAAGGGCTCTGTCCTGCCGGTCACTTCCGGCTGACGGGGGCGTATACGGCGTATCACCACGCACGGGGTCCACGCCCTCACCATGAGTGGACCCCGTGGTGCGGTTCCCCGCTTTCATGCTGCATGCTGGGCAGTTCAGGTAGGCCCGGAACATTTTCCGAAGGTTACGGAGCGGCGCATGACGAGCACCTTCCCCAACATCTCCATCAACACGGAGCGGTTGGTGCTCCGGCCCCTCGACGAGGACGACATCCCCGCGCTGACGGAGATGATGAACGACGAGCAGGTCGCGGCCTGGACCGACGTCCCCCAGCCGTTCACCGAGGCCGGCGCCCGGCGGTGGATCACCGGCTACGCGCCCGCCGAGCGGACCTCGGGCCGCGGCCTCGACCTCGCCGTCACCGAGTTCCTCACCCAACGGCTCGTCGGCATCGTCCAGTTGACCAAGACCAACTGGCACATCCGGTCCACCGAGCTGTCGTACATCATCGCGCCCTGGGCCCGCGGCGAGGGCTACGCCTCCGAGGCCGCGCTCGCCACCGCCCAATGGCTGTTCGGGGACCAGAAGTTGGAGCGCATCGAGCTGCGCACCGCCGCCGACAACACGGCCTCCCAGCAGGTGGCCCAGAAGATCGGCTGCATCAGCGAGGGCGTCCTGCGGGGCGCGTGCATAGCGCATATCCACGCCGACGACGGCACCTGGAGCGACGTCCGCACCGACTTCATCGTGTGGAGCCTCCTCCCGGAGGACCTGGAGGGCACGGCTGAACAGTTGGAGGACATCGACGGTTTCACGTCACTCGCCGACTGGAACTGAATCCGGCGGGTACGACCACGGGAGCACCGCCCAGCCGCACCAGGTACCCTCACGGTGCCCGCGTACGGGCCGCTTTCCCCGACGACCTGCGAATTACCCCTGGAGACTGACGACGATGGCCGACCGCGTCACGGTGATCGGCTGGGACGGCTCTCCGCTGACCGCCGCGGCACGCTCCGCCCTCGCCGCCGCCACCCTTGTGGCCGGCGCGCCCCACCATCTCGCGCTCCCCGAGGTACTGCCGCGCGCCGAGCGCATCCGCCTCGGCAGCGTCGCCCTCGCCGCCCGCCGCATCGCAGGGCACCGCGGCACCGCGGTCGTGTTCGCCGACGGGGACCCCGGCTTCTTCGGAGTCGTACGGACCCTGCGCGCACCGGAGTTCGGCCTGGAGGTGGAGGTCGTCCCCGCGGTCTCCTCCGTGGCCGCCGCCTTCGCCCGCGCCGGGATGCCCTGGGACGACGCACAGGTGGTGGTCGCACACAGGCGCACCCTGCGACGCGCGGTGAACGTGTGCCGGGCCCACACAAAAGTCGCCGTCCTCACCTCACCGGGCGCCGGACCCGCCGAACTCGGTCTCCTCATGGAGGGCGTCCACCGCACCTTCGTCATCTGCGAGGAACTGGGCACCGAGCACGAGCAGGTCACCGTCCTCACCTCCGACAAGGCCGCCGACCGCACCTGGCGCGACCCCAACGTCGTCATCGTGATGGGCGGCCCGGTCGGCCCGTCCGTCACCGGGACCACCGGCGAGGGCTGGATCGCCGGCCGCGACCCGTCCGCGGTCGCCCGCGGCTGGACCCTCCCCGCCGAGGCCTACGGCGGTGAGCTCGGCGAAGGCGAGACGGATCTGCTCCGGGCCGCCCAACTCGCCCGCCTCGGCCCCCGCGTCGGAGACCTCGTGTGGGACATCGGCTGCGGCAGCGGCGCCTTCGCCATCGAGGCGGCCCGCGCCGGAGCCGCCGTCATCGCCGTCGACCGCGACGCCCAGGCCTGCACCCGCACCGACTCCGCCGCCCGGAGCTTCGGCGTGCACCTCCAGATCGTCCAGGGCGACGCCCCGCACATCCTGGAGAACCTGCCCGAACCCGACGTAGTACGGGTCGGCGGCGGGGGAGTGGCCGTCGTCTCCGCGGTCGCCGACCGGCGCCCGCAGCGCATCGTGGCGCACGCCGCCACCCGCGACGAGGCCGAACTAGTCGGCCGCGACCTGACGGAGCACGGCTACCACGTCGAGTGCGCCCTCCTCCAGTCCGTCGAACTCGACACCAGGGCCTGGACGGAGACGGAACGGAGCGTCGCGTTCCTGCTCAGCGGCCTCCTTCCGGAGCGCGCTTCCTGACCCCTCGTACCGTCCCCGTGATCCTGTTGTCGTACTGCGCGCGGTAGGCTGGCGGACTGTTGTACCGCATCGGGTGACCCGGCACTTCGTTCGTCAATGTCCGGAAAACCCGCCCGTTTTGGGGTGAGTGTGGTACGGCGGAACCGGAGGACGCGCAACGTGGCGCAGTCCACAGCGGGCCGTCGCGGGTCTACCTGTCGCGACGGCCGAACGGCCGCGACAATGCCAGTCAATGGCTTTGTCGTCTAAATGGCTTTGTCGCCTTTTGGCGTCGGGTCGTTCGTGCCGCTGGACAGGCACGCTCGTTCTCCACTGCGGGGCGGTCGGTGCGCCGTTCCCGGTGAGCGGGTCGTAGAAGCACTAACCGATGGGCGAGGGGTACGCATGACCGACACCGGCCAGATCCCGGCCGAGGGGCTGCCGGAGAACGCAGGCATGGTGGAACAGCCAGGCGTTCCCGCGCACGGCGCGTACACCTACCTCTCCGAGACCACCGCCGAGGACGAAGACCTGCTGCTCCTCCCGGGCGCCCAGGGCGCCTGGGGCAACGAGGTCCCGCCTCCCGCCCCCGAGCCCGTTTTCGAGACGCTCCATGAGCCGGCCCCGCATGAAGCGGCGGCCTACGAGCCGGGCCTGCACGAGGCTGCCGCGCAGGAGCCGGGTGTGTACGAGGCCGCTCCGCAGGAACCGGCTCCGCACGAGGCTGTCGCGTACGAGGCTCCCTTGCCCGAGCCGGCTGCGCATGAGGCTGCCGCACACGAGGCCGCGCCGCACGAGCCGGTTCTGCATGAGGCTGCTCCGCCTGAGGCTGCTGTACATGAGCCAGGTCCGCATGAGACGGCCGGCCGTGACAGCGGTTCCGTCGATCTGGGGGGCGTCCGGCTGTCCGCACCGCCGCCGCCCGCGCCGGTCCCGCCGCGCCGTCCGCTGCACCTCGGCCCGCCCCTCCCCGACACCTCCGCGAGCCCGGTCCGCTCCCTCGCCGACCGCGGTCCCGCCGGGGCGCCGGTACGGCAGGTGGGCTCGCCGACGCCCGGCCCCGAGTACTTCGACGCACCCCAACTCCGCGACCTGCCCCCGCAGGGCGCGGCTCCCTGGGGCGCCCAGGTTCCGGTGAGCGCGGGGGTGCCGACAGCGGAAACGGTTGTTCCGGTTGGCAAACCGGACGGCCAGTTCGCCGGTGAGCCCGTCGGCGGGGGGATCGCCATGGCCCTGGACGCCGGGGTCGTCGTGCCGGAGCCCGAGCCGGGTCCGGTCATGGCCGCGGGCGCGAGCACCGGCAAGGACGCCGACTTGGCGCAGGCTCCCCACGCGGGTGGGGCGTGGCAGGGGCACGGTCAGTCGTTCAACGGTGAGCCCGCGGCCGCTTTCGCCCACGTGAGCACGGAGAGCTCCGGACACGCCGGTGTTGGTGTCGCTGAGGTGGGTCAACTGCCCGAGGCCGCCGAGGAGTTGGTTGCCGAGCAGGCCCAGGTGCAGACCCAGCTGCAGGACCATGCGCAGGCCCCGGTGCAGGCGCAGGTGGAGGTGCCGGGCTCCGGTGCGGAGTTCGTGCCTGCTGGTGACGGGCACGGTGGTGACGCCGGGTACGTGCCGGAGGGTGCGGGAGCCTTCGAGGCCGTGCCGGTTCCCGGGGACGCGTTTGCGGTGGCTGCCGGGCAGGAGTCGGCGCAGGTCGCTGTTCCGGCTCCCGTGCCGGGCGCCGGTTCCGATGTCGCGCCGGAGCCTGAGGTCGTGCCGGTTCCGGAGGAGGCGTTCGCTTCTGAGGGTGCGGTGTTGCCGGAGGCCGTTCCTGTGGCGGGAGTCGAAGAGGGCTTCGACGCCGGGTTCGCGGCCGCTAACGAGCAGGTGGCCCAGCCCGTACTCGCGCACGCTCCCGAAGAAGTGCTCGCGCAGGAAGTCGCCCCCGAGCCGGTGTTGGTTCAGGACGCCGTGCAGGAGCCCGAGGCCGTAGCCGCTCCGGAGCCGGTCCAGGCAGAGGACGTCGTGTACGCCCCCGCGCCGGACCAGGTTCTCGAAGCCCCTCACGCTCCCGAGATCACCCCGGTCGACGAGACGGCGGTCATCCAGGAAGCCGAGCCAACTCCGGCCGCTTTCCCGGAAGTTGAGACACCGCTCACCCCCGAAGCCGTGCCCCTCGCCGACACCGAAGCCGAATTCACACCGGCCCCCGAGCCCGTCGTAGCCGAATCCCACGTAACGGAGTCGGCCCCGCTGGAGCCGGAGTTGCAGCCCCAGCCCCACCCCCAGCCTCACCCGGACGACTCCCTCGGCCGGTTCGTCCCGGTGGAGGGCTCCGTGCCCACCACCCCCCACCTCGCACCGACTCCGCCGCACCCGCTCGTCCTCCCCGTGGAGGAGCAACCGGGTGTCACAGAGGAACTCTTCGCCGCCGTACCCGCCCCCCGTGAGGCAGACCCGGAACTCGTACAGCACGCGGACGACCTGGACACCCGGGCCGCTGACCAGGAAGAAGAGAGCACGGCCGTAGTGGAAGACGTACGAGAGTCCACCGGTCCTGCCGCTCCCGCCTACGACGACGCCGAACGCGAGGCCGTGCTGAAGGTGATGCGGGAGCGTCGGGACATCCGGAACGGCTTCCGTAGTGACCCGATCCCGCACGACGTGCTGTTGCGGGTGCTGGAGGCGGCGCACACGGCGCCGTCCGTCGGGCACTCGCAGCCGTGGGACTTCGTGGTCATCCGTTCCGCCGACACGCGCCGGAACATGCACGAACTGGCGCAGAGCCAGCGCGAGGCGTACGCCAAGTCGCTGCCGAAGGGCAGGGCGAAGCAGTTCAAGGAACTGAAGATCGAGGCCATCCTCGACACCCCGGTGAACATCGTCGTCACCGCCGACCCGACCCGCGGCGGCCGGCACACGCTGGGCCGGCACACGCAGCCGCAGATGGCGCCGTACTCCGCCGCGCTCGCCGTCGAGAACCTCTGGCTCGCCGCCCGCGCCGAGGGCCTCGGTGTCGGCTGGGTCAGTTTCTTCGACGAGCGCGAGATGGTCCGCGCGCTCGGCCTGCCGGAGCACCTGGAGGTCATCGCGTACCTCTGCGTCGGCTACGTCGACGAGTTCCCGGACGAGCCCGAGCTGATGCAGGCCGGCTGGTCCAAGCGCCGCCCGCTGTCGTGGGTCGTGCACGAGGAGACGTACGGCCGTCGGGCGCTGCCCGGCGAGGACCCGCACGACCTGCTCGCGGAGACCGTCGCCGGTATTCGCCCGCTGGACGCGAAGGCGCTCGGCGAGGCGTGGGAGCGGCAGAAGCGGATGACGAAGCCGCCGGGTTCGCTCGGCATGCTGGAGATCATCTCCGCGCAGCTGTCCGGCCTGTCCCGGCAGTGCCCGCCGCCGATCCCGGAGCCCGCGGCCGTCGCGATCTTCGCGGGCGACCACGGCGTGCACGCGCAGGGCGTCACGCCCTGGCCGCAGGAGGTCACGGCCCAGATGGTCGCCAACTTCCTTGGCGGCGGCGCGGTTTGCAACGCCTTCGCGAGCCAGGTGGGCGCCGAGGTGTGCGTCGTGGATGTCGGTGTGGCGTCCGAACTCCCGGCCACGCCAGGCCTGTTGCCCCGCAAGATCCGTGCCGGTACGTCCGACATGACGACCGGCCCGGCGATGTCCCGCGAGGAGGCCAAGCAGGCCATCGAGGTGGGCATCGAGACGGCCCGCGACCTGGTGGCGGCCGGCAACAAGGCTTTGCTCACAGGTGAGATGGGCATCGCGAACACCACCGCGTCCGCCGCCCTGATCTCGGTGTTCACGGACACCGACCCCGCCGAGGTCACCGGCCGGGGCACCGGCATCAACGACGAGACCCTCGCCCGCAAG
This sequence comes from Streptomyces sp. NBC_00988, assembly GCF_045162645.1. Taxonomy (NCBI): domain Bacteria; kingdom Bacillati; phylum Actinomycetota; class Actinomycetes; order Kitasatosporales; family Streptomycetaceae; genus Streptomyces; species Streptomyces sp. NBC_00988. The sequence continues at coordinate 3,137,025 of NZ_CP108730.1, read as the reverse complement.
ACGGAGGTCGTGCGCCGCGCGATCGACCTGCACCAGCCGGACCCGGCCGACCCCATCGGCGTACTCGCCGCGGTCGGCGGCTTCGAACACGCGGCGATGGTCGGCCTGTTGCTCGGCGGCGCGTCCCTGCGTACGCCGGTGATCCTGGACGGCGTCAGCGCCGGCGCCGCGGCTCTCGTGGCCCGCGCGATCGCCCCCGAGGTCCTCGCGGCCTGCATCGCGGGCCACCGCAGCGCCGAACCGGGCCACGTGGCGGCGCTGAACAAGCTCGGCCTGCGCCCCTTGGTCGACCTGGACCTCCGCCTCGGCGAGGGCACGGGCGCGCTGCTGGCCCTGCCGCTGGTGCAGAGCACGGCGCGGGCGATGCACGAGGTGGCGACGTTCGACTCGGCCGGCGTCACCGAGAAGTAGACCGACCCGGACCGGGGGTGGGGTGGGCACGCGTTCCGTCGCGCCCACCCCACCCCCGCCGTACGCTGAACGCACTCTAAAATCCGCACGTCAGGGCCGCTCCAGAGCCGTAGCGCCCACCGCACGCCCGTCCGAGGAGCCGCACCCTCATGGCCGAAAACCCCGCCTACCCCGTAGGCCTCCGCCTCACCGGCCGCAGGGTCGTCGTCCTCGGCGGCGGCCAGGTCGCCCAGCGCCGCCTCCCCGCGCTGATCGCGGCGGGCGCGGACATCACCCTCGTGTCCCCCGAGGCGACCCCCTCCGTGGAGGCGATGGCGGACGCGGGCGAGATCACCTGGGAGCGCCGCCCGTACGCGGACGGCGACCTGGCGAACGCCTGGTACGCCCTGATCGCCACCACGGACCCGGAAGCGAACAACCGGGCCTCCACCGAGGCGGAGACGAACCGCGTCTGGTGCGTCCGCTCCGACGACGCCGACCAGGCCACCGCATGGACCCCGGCGACGGGCCACAGCGAGGGCGTGACGGTCGCCGTACTCACCACGGACGCCCGCGGCCGCGACCCCCGCCACACCGCCGCGATCCGCGACGCGGTCGTCGCGGGCCTGCGCGACGGCACCCTCGTCGCCCCCCACCACCGCACCCGCACCCCGGGCGTCGCCCTCGTCGGCGGCGGCCCCGGCGACCCGGACCTGATCACGGTCCGCGGCCGCCGCCTCCTCGCCGAGGCCGACGTAGTCATCGCCGACCGCCTCGGCCCCCGCGACCTCCTCGCCGAACTACCCCCGCACGTCGAGGTGATCGACGCGGCGAAGATCCCCTACGGCCGCTACATGGCCCAGGAGGCCATCAACAACGCCCTGATCGAACACGCCAAGCAGGGCAAGTCGGTCGTACGACTGAAGGGCGGCGACCCCTTCGTCTACGGCCGTGGCATGGAGGAGGTCCAGGCGCTCGCGGAGGCCGGCATCCCGTGCACGGTCGTGCCCGGCATCTCCAGCTCGATCTCGGTACCGGGCGCCGCGGGCATCCCGGTCACCCATCGAGGCGTCGCACACGAGTTCACGGTGGTCAGCGGCCATGTGGCCCCTGACGACGAGCGTTCCCTGGTGGACTGGCCATCGCTGGCCAAGCTGACCGGCACCCTCGTCGTCCTCATGGGCGTCGACAAGATCGGGAAGATCGCCGAAACCCTGATCGCGCATGGCAAGCCGTCCGACACCCCCGTCGCCCTGATCCAGGAGGGCACGACGGCCGCCCAGCGCCGGGTGGACGCGACCCTCGCGACGGTCGGCGAGACGGCACGCGCCGAGGACGTGAAGCCGCCGGCGGTGATCGTCATCGGCGCGGTGGTCACCGTAGGCCCGAAGGCAGTTGCGTAACCCCGGGTAACACAACCCGTTCCCAGCCGTTGGCACCACACCCAGGACAAGGCAGTATCACCCTGTGGCCGATCTCATCACCGTTGAGGATCCCGACGACCCGCGCCTGCGTGATTACACGGGCCTGACCGACGTAGAGCTGCGCCGCAAGCGTGAACCGGCCGAGGGCCTGTTCATCGCCGAGGGCGAGAAGGTCATCAGACGGGCCAAGGACGCGGGCTACGAGATGCGTTCGATGCTGCTGTCCGCGAAGTGGGTCGACGTCATGCGGGACGTCATCGACGAACTCCCGGCCCCCGTCTACGCGGTGAGCCCGGAACTCGCCGAACGCGTGACGGGCTACCACGTGCACAGGGGCGCGCTGGCCTCCATGCAGCGCAAACCCCTCCCCACAGCGGACGAACTCCTCCAGACCACGCGCAGGGTGGTGGTCATGGAGTCGGTGAACGACCACACCAACATCGGCGCGATCTTCCGCTCGGCGGCGGCGCTGGGCATGGACGCGGTCCTGCTGTCTCCCGACTGCGCGGACCCTCTGTACCGCCGCAGCGTGAAGGTCTCGATGGGCGCGGTCTTTTCGGTTCCCTACGCCCGCCTCGACAGCTGGCCCAAAGGCCTGGAGTCGGTCCGCGAGGCAGGCTTCACGCTCCTGGCGCTGACCCCCGACGAAAAGGCGAAGAGCCTGGACGAGGCGGCCCCGCACCGCATGGACCGGGTGGCCCTGATGCTGGGCGCGGAGGGCGACGGCCTGTCCACGCAAGCCCTGGTAGCCGCCGACGAATGGGTCCGCATCCCCATGGCCCACGGCGTCGACTCCCTCAACGTGGGCGCCGCGGCCGCGGTCGCCTTCTACGCGGTGGCCACCGGCCGCCCCGAACTCTAGGAGCCCGCTTGGCCCCGCGCGAGGCGATCGTCGCCGTCCTCCGACGAGCGGACCGGGTCCTGGTCATCCGCCGAGGCCCCGACTCGGCCCGCGCCGGCTACTGGGCACCCCTCAGCGGCAAACTCGAACCAGGCGAATCCCAGGAAGAGGCCCTGGTCAGAGAGGTCAAGGAGGAGGTGGGCCTCACGGTCTCCCCCCTCTCCAAGGTCTGGCAGTCCGACGCGGCCGACGGCACCTTCCGCCTCCACTGGTGGACCGCCACGGAAACAGGCAACGGCACGATCGTCCCCGACCCGGGCGAGGTCTCCGAGGTCCGCTGGGTGACCCCGACGGAGTTCCTGACGATGACTCCGGCGTTCGACGCGGACAGGGAGTTCTTCGAGCACGTGTTGCCGGGTCTGTAGGCACGAGACGTCCAGCGAGCTCGACGTCCGCCATGCAGTGCAGGTCGGCAGATCGAGCCCGTCCGGTACCTCTCAACACAGGCCCGCGTAATTCAGCCCGTCCGGCGTTTGAGGACGAGGCCGTTCAGGCCGATGGGGGTCTGGGGGCGCAGCCCCCAGGCGGGGCGGAAGGGGCGGCAGCCCCTGGGGATGGGACGGGTAGGGGCGGCGGGGGCGAAAACCACCACCGGCCCCCCACTACTCGCCGAACCCGTCCGACCCCGGACCATCCGCCCGCACGACACTCCCATGCCCCTGCCGCACACCATCTCCCGTACGCCCAAGCCCATGAGCCGGCCCCGAACACCCCTGAGCCACCGCGATCCCCAGCGCGACCAGCAACGTCACCACGACGAACACGAACAACCGCTGCCGAAGCAACCGCGGATTCGCAGGCCGCCGCCCGGTCCCCGTAGTCCGCGGCCCAGCCCGCCCGGCACCACTACGAGGCGCGGGCCGACTCCCACTACCGGACCGGGTGGTGTTACGCCCCGCCGGAGTAGGCCGAGGAGAACCCGGCCGGGACGGCACCCCACCGCCACGCGACGGCACCACACCCCCACCGCCACCCCCACGCGACGGACCACCGCCACCCCGGGACGGCGGAGCAGCACCACGAGGCGCCGGTGTCCCCTGAGGACCCTGAGGATTTTGCGGCCGCCGCTGACTCTGGGTGCGCTGCTGCTCCGGATAACTGTCGGTGAGCCGCCCGGTAGGCCGATCCGCCTCCGCGGCACGCGGCCCGGGCGGCCGCACATCAGCCATGCCCTGAGCCTCGCGAGCGGCGATCTCCTTGAGCCGCAGGGACAGTTGAAGCGTGCTGGGCCGCTCCTCGGGATCCTTCGCGAGGCACGCGCGGACGAGCGGCGCGAGCGCGTCCGGCACCCCGTGCAGCTGCGCCTCCTCGTGCACCACGCGGTACAGCATGACCTCGGAACTACCGTGCCCGAAGGGCGAGTCGGAGGTCGAGGCGTACGCGAGCGTGGCCCCGAGCGAGAACACATCCGTCGCGGGCGTGACGGCCGCCCCCCGCACCTGCTCGGGCGCGAGGAACCCGGGCGAACCCACGGCCGTACCGACATGCGTGAGCGTCGACGCACCGGTCGCCCAGGCGATACCGAAGTCGATGATCCGCGGACCCTTGGGGGAGAGGAGGATGTTCGACGGCTTGAGATCCCGGTGGACGACCCCGGCCTCGTGCACCGCGACGAGCCCCTCGGACAGGGCGGCCCCGATAGCGGCGACCTCGGCCGCTCCCAGCGCACCCTCGTCGGCGACCTTGTCGTGCAGGGAGGGCCCGGGCACGTACTGAGTGGCGAACCACGGCCGATCGGCGTCGAGGTCCGCGGCGACCAGCCGGGCAGTACATCCCCCGCGAATCCGCCGAGCGGCCGATACCTCGCGCGCGAACCGCGAACGGAACTCCTGGTCCTCCGCCAGATCCGGCCGGATGACCTTCAGCGCGACCCGCTGACCCTTGCGGTCGGAGCCCAGATAGACGACACCCATTCCGCCCGCGCCGAGCCGTCTGTGAAGCCTGAACGAGCCGACGACGCGCGGGTCCTCGCGCCTCAGGCGCATCATCGCCATGTTCATCCCCGCTGCCCGGTCCGTGTGACGAGCGACAGCTTACGTTTCCACGGGCGCCCGCGCGCAAAGGCCGCGCCCTCTCGGACCGACGGATTGTCAGTGCTGGGTGGGAAACTTGAAGGGTGGTCAGAGGCGTTGCGAGCAGCAGGACTTCACATCACCTCGGACCCCAACCAACCATCACAGAAGGGGGATTGAGCGCGTGAAGGGTGATCGCGTCGAGATAGTGGTGGACGCCGGCGACACAACACGTACCTACGAGGTGGTGGCGAGCAGGGCGGGCCGTCGGGTGGAGACGGCGGTACGACGAGGTGTCGTAGAAGTGAGCGAAGTCACCCGCAGTGGCTCCGTCGTCCGTACCGCCCGCTTCATGGCGACCAGAGTCCTCGCCCTGGTCGAGCAGCCGGTCCCGCGCGAGGACAGCTCAGAGAAAGCGGGGCACACCGGACTACCCCTCCGGGAAGACCCCGAGACGTAGGACCCGGTCTCCACCCAGGGGAGTAGTTCGCAGGTCATTGCTCATCCTCCGGGAGGCCCGCCAATCGGTACGAGGGCATGACGACCCGCACCCGCCGCACGCCTAGATTTGAGGTCAAGCGGCGGGTGCAGCACTCGTCCCCCGAGGTCAGACACCCGCCGCTGCCAACGACAACTGAGTTCGGTCAACGGAGCACGGTCAGGAGAGGGACCATGGCCCACACGGCACCGCGGGCATTGATCCGCGAAGAAGGACGCAAGGCGTACAACGCAGCGTTCCGCACCCGCCGCACGGGCCGTCGCCACCCACTGGTGGCGACCTTGATGGCACTTCCCCTGGCGGTCCTGCTCCTCGTCGTCTTCGACGGCTGGGAGACCGTGGCCACACAGGCGTCGTCCGTGGGAGTGATGCTGGGGCGCTGAGCGGCGACCCCAGGCCCGGAAGAGCGGTCCGGGCGGGGACATCAACCCATGAAACCCCGTGGGGACGGGGGTGCGGCGGACGGCAAAAAAAGCCGGCGCAGCTGGGGAGCTGCGCCGGCTTTGCTTTGCCCTTTTACGGATTCTTCTCGGCACCGGTCGGCGCTTTCAGCCCGTCCGGCGTTTGAGGACGAGGCCGTTCAGGCCGAAGGGGGTCTGGGGCGCAGCCCCAGGCGGGGTCGAAGGGGCGGCAGCCCCTGGGGATGGGACGGGTAGGGGCGGCGGGGGCGAAAACCCCAGGCCCACCCACCCGCACAGGCCGCCCGAACCCGCCGTAGAACCCCACCCCCGCACCACCCCGTACGCTCGCGACGAGACCCGTCGCCCGCCCCCAGGAAGCCCAGTGACCGCCACCCCCTTGCTCTCCGACCTCACCGCCCGAGCCAGGACCACGGCCCACGCGCGCACAGAACCCTGCCCCTGCGGAGCGACCACCACCCTCACCGACCGCCCCGACGGCACAGTCGTCCGCCACGAGGACACCGTCGCGAAGGCCCACGCCCCGCACACGGACCCCACCGACCTCACCGCCCGCCTCACCACGGCCGCCCGCCTCCCCGGCATCCTCCTGCCCCCGCTCGACCCCACCCCCGTCCACCTGCACGATCGCTGGGTGACCTGCTGGCCCTACGGCACCCCCGTAGACCCGGACGACCCGGACGCGGCCCCCTGGGAAGCGGCGGCCACCCTCCTCGCCCTCCTCCACCGCACCCCGCCCCCCACCCCGCTCCCACCCATGCGAGGCCCCCTCAAGGCGGCCCGCGCGATCACCCGGCTCCGCGAGGCGGGCCCCCACCCCGCAGCCGCCCCCGTCCTGCGCGCCTGGACGCGGCTCCCCGCCTGGGCCCGCGCGGAGGCATCCCAGCCCGACACCACCACCCTCTGCCATGGCGACCTGCACCTCGGCCAACTCGTCCGCCACCCGGCCCCCGACGGCCCCTGGCTGCTGATCGACGTCGACGACCTGGGCGTAGGAGTCCCCGGTTGGGATCTCGCCCGCCCCGCCGCCTGGTACGCCTGCGGTCTGCTCCCGCCCGACGAGTGGACCCGCTTCCTCACCGCGTACCGTGCGGCGGGCGGCCCGGCCGTCCCCGCGGACGGCGACCCCTGGCCCGCCCTGGACGTCCCGGCCCGGGCGCTCACCGTGCAGACCGCGGCCCTGGCGATCGTCAAGGCGGTCGCGGCGGACCGCCCGCTGGACGAGGTGGAGCGGGCGGTCGTGGACGCGTGTGACCGAATGGGTTCCGTACCGGCCGAGTTGGCGCCCGGATCCGCGAAGTAGGGTGCAACCGACCGGGGTCGGACGGAGTCTGTCCTGGGGAAACACGAAGAAGTACCAACGGGCGAGGAGTTGAGCCGAGCATGCAGTGTCCGAAGTGTCACGCGCAGATGCAGACGTACAACCGCAACGGTGTCCAGATCGAGCAGTGCAGCAACTGCCGGGGGATCTTCCTCGACTACGGCGAGTTGGAGGCGCTGACCCGCGTGGAGTCGCAGTGGCAGCAGCCCGCCCCGCCGCCCCCGGGCCCGCAGGCCTACCCCGCCCCGTCCGCGCCCGCCTGGGGCGCCCCGCACGGCGGCGGTCACGGCGGCGGTGGCCATTACGGCGGTCACGGCAGCCACCACCGCCACAAGAGCTTCGGCCACATGCTGTTCTCCAGCTGACCGGCACACGGAGAAGCCCCCGGACGCGGTGAGCGCCGGGGGCTTCGGTGTGTGGACGATACTGGGATTGAACCAGTGACCTCTTCCGTGTCAGGGAAGCGCTCTCCCGCTGAGCTAATCGTCCTCGGGACCACGATCCGGGGATCATGGGCGGTGCGTGCGCGATACTGGGATTGAACCAGTGACCTCTTCCGTGTCAGGGAAGCGCTCTCCCGCTGAGCTAATCGCGCGGGGATCCTTGCGGACCAGTGGACGATACTGGGATTGAACCAGTGACCTCTTCCGTGTCAGGGAAGCGCTCTCCCGCTGAGCTAATCGTCCTTGGAGGTGGAGACGGGATTTGAACCCGTGTAGACGGCTTTGCAGGCCGTTGCCTCGCCTCTCGGCCACTCCACCAGGAGCGTAGGGGTTCGGGAAGATCCCCCACTTTCCTGCGAGCGGACGACCAGGTTCGAACTGGCGACCTCAACCTTGGCAAGGTTGCGCTCTACCAACTGAGCTACGTCCGCTTGTCGTTTCCGCTCGGCTTGCGCGTCGCGGCGACGAGTTGAACTCTAGCGGATTCCGGGGCCAGCACAAAAACGCGTTTGTGCAGCGTGCTGGCCTGCGACTACGGGAACGCATGGTCAGGGCACCCGCGGTGACATGGCCGGGCAACCTGTGAGACACCCGCCATAGACTCGACGGCGTGTCCCGCCTCACCCCTCTCGCCCGTTTCGGCGGCCGTGTCGCCACCGGTCTCCTCGATGTCACCAGCGACCCCGCGGCCCTGGACTCCACCGGCTTCTGGTCGGTCGCGGCCGACTTCGAGGGCCGTCTGACCTGCGCGCGCTTCCGCGACGTACGGCACGAACCGGTCCCGGCGCCCGCCCCCGGCGCCTGGCACGGCCCCGCGACCGAGGCCTGGACCTCCTCCCTCGACCGCGCCGCCTACACCGCCGGCGTCCGCCGCATCCGGGACCACATCGCGGCCGGCGAGGTCTACCAGGCGAACCTGTGCCGCGTCCTGTCCGCGCCCGTCGCCTCCGACGCCGACGTGGACGCCCTCACCGCCCTGCTCGCACGCGGCAACCCGGCGCCGTACGCAGGAACGATCCGGCTGCCCGAGCATGGCGTGGAGACAGCCACCGCCTCACCCGAACTCTTCCTCCGCCGCACCGGCCGGGTCGTCGAGTCGGGCCCGATCAAGGGCACCGGGCGGACGGAGGCGGACCTGCTGCAGAAGGACTACGCCGAGAACGTGATGATCGTGGACCTGGTCCGCAACGACCTCGGCCGCGTCTGCGCCACGGGGACCGTGACCGTGCCGGACCTGTGCGTCGTCGAGAAGCACCCCGGCCTGGTCCACCTCGTGTCGACGGTGCGGGGTGAGCTGCCCGCGGACGCCGGTTGGCCGGAGCTGCTGGCCGCCACCTTTCCGCCCGGGAGTGTCACCGGCGCGCCCAAGTCCAGTGCCCTGCGCATCATCGACGCCCTGGAGACCGCGCCCCGGGGCCCCTACTGCGGAGGCATCGGCTGGGTCGACGCGGACCGGGGGACAGGCGAACTGGCCGTAGGAATCCGCACCTTCTGGATCGACCGCGCCGACGGCATGCTGCGCTTCGGCACCGGCGCGGGCATCACCTGGGGCTCGGACCCCGAGGGGGAGTGGCGGGAGACCGAGCTGAAGGCGTCACGGCTGCTCGCGATAGCGTCGGGCGCGTACGAGGTGAGCGGAGAGGCTCTTTCATGAAGATCTGGCTCGACGGCGGGCTGCAGGACATCGAGTCCGCCCGTGTCTCCGTCTTCGACCACGGACTGACCGTGGGCGACGGCATTTTCGAGACGGTGAAGGCGACGGACGGCAAGACGTTCGCGCTGACCCGCCATCTCGACCGGCTGACCCGTTCCGCGCGCGGCCTCGGGCTGCCCGACCCCGACCTGGACGAGGTCCGCCGCGGCTGCGCGGCCGTCCTCGACGCCAACCCGCTGTCGTTCGGCCGGCTCCGCATCACGTACACCGGCGGCCACGGCCCCCTCGGCTCCGACCGCGGCGAGCACGGCCCGACCCTCGTGGTCGCCCTCGGCGAGGCGAGCCGCCGCCCCGACTCCACGGCCGCCGTCACGGTCCCCTGGACCCGCAACGAACGCGGCGCCCTCACCGGCCTCAAGACGACGTCGTACGCCGAGAACGTCGTCGCCCTCGCCCGCGCCCACCAACACGGCGCCTCCGAGGCCCTGTTCGCCAACACGGTCGGCCAACTCTGCGAGGGCACAGGGTCGAACGTCTTCGTCGTCCTGGACGGCGAGATCCACACCCCGCCGGTCACCTCCGGCTGTCTCGCCGGCATCACCCGCGCCCTGACCGTCGAATGGACCGGCGCCAAGGAGACCGACCTCCCGCTGGACGTCCTGGAACGCGCCGACGAGGTCTTCCTCACGTCGTCGCTGCGGGACGTACAGGCCGTTCACCTGGTGGACGAGCGTCAACTCCCGGGTACGGCAGGTCCGGTGACCGCCAAGGCCATGCGCGTGTTCGACGAGCGGTCGGGCGACGACCTTGATCCATAAAGGCCTCTTTTAAGAGGCTGACCCGGAGCTCTGAGTCGGGTAGAACACACCTGATGACCACGACCCTGCGGCCGACCGAGCCGCTTCAGCGCGAGGCCGACGGGACGCGTTCACGCCGCTACCAGGTGTGTGTGAACAGCCGTCCCGTCGGCGAGATACACCTCGGCACGAGTCCGTTCTTCGGCGACTCGGTGGCCCAGATCCTGGACCTGCGTATCGAAGAGCAGGACGGCCGACGCGGCCGGGGCACCGTGGCCGCGCTCGCCGCCGAGGAGGTGGTGCGGGGCTGGGGCTGCGAGCGGATCGAGGCATCCGTGCCCGCGGAGGCGGAGGTGGCCCTCAAGATGGCGGCCAACCTCGGCTACGTCGTCCGCAACCGCCACATGGAGAAGCCCCTCGGCGACATCGCGCCCGAACTGCCCGCGGGGAGCCGGTGTCGGCCCATGACCCAGGAGGAGTACGGCCCGTGGGAGAACCTCGGGACGGAGAACTTCATCCTGAGCTGGACCGAGCGCGGGGTGCCCGAGGCCGAGGCCCGGACCAGGGCTCTGCAGGGCAATGCCGATCTGCTGCCCGACGGACTCGCCACGGCGGACATGCTCTTCAGCGTCCTGGAGCACGGGGGCACCCCGGTGGGCACGCTCTGGACCGGCCCCCGCGACGGCAAGGCCTTCGTCTACGAGGTCGAGGCCGACGCGCGCCATCGGGGCAGGGGCCACGGCCGCACCCTGATGCTCCTGGCCGAGGCGCAGGGCATCGCGGCCGGTCTGCCGACCATCCGGCTGAACGTCTTCGCGGGCAACACCCCGGCCGAGCGGCTCTACGAGTCACTCGGCTACGAGCCGGTCACCTACCACCTGTACAAGAGCCTGCTCTGACACCGAGTACGAGGCTCACTCGCCCCCGGTGAGCAACCGGTCGGCGATCTCCTCGATGCGGGCGCGGAGCCCGTCCTGGCTCTTGCCGCCGTCGAGAAGTTCGCCGCCGATCACGTACGTCGGGGTGCTGGTGACGCCGATGGCCTTGCCCTCGGCCTGGTCGGCGTCGACGATCAGGATGTGCCGGCCGTCGATCAGGGCGGTGTCGAACTCCTCGGCGTCCAGACCGAGTTCACCGGCCACCTCGACCAGGAAGGGTTCTCCCTTGCGGTCCAGCTCCGCGACCCGGCCGAGCACGGCCTCGACGTAGTCCCAGCCCCGCCCCTGTTCCACGGCTTCCTCGGCGGCCTGCGCGGCGGCGAACGCGTGCTTGTGCTTCTCCAGCGGGAAGTGCCGCAGCCGCACCTCCAGCCGGTCGCCGTAGCGGGCCCGCAGGGCGCGTACATCGTCCAGGGCGGTGTCGCAGTCCGGGCACTGGAGCTCGCACCAGACGTCGAGGACGGGGGTGCGCACGGAGGGGAGGTCACTCATGAGCCCAGTCTCCCAGCCCCGGCCGCGCCGCCCCAACCGGGACCACGGGCCGCACTCGTACGACGCCGACCGGCACCTGGGGAGGATGCGACCCGGAGATGTCCCTGATGTCCTCCCGGGGCATGGCCTCCCGGGGACCGGACGGTGCAGGATGGAAGGGACGAAAGTGCGCGCTGCCCGGTCGACCGCACGCTGCCCGACCCGAAACGTGCCCGACCGGCGCCTGTGCGGACTGGACGTGCCCGGCACGCACCCGCGTGACGGGAGCGTGCCCGACCGGACCGGGCGCGACCGAGATCTGCAGACCGAACGATGCCTGGAGGACCGGATGATTGCCGAGACCGTCTGTTCCGCCGTCTCCGCGGCCGGCCTGGGCATCGCGGCGGTCACGGCGTACCGCAAGCGTTTTCTCTCCGCCGCCCGTATCGCCGCCTATTCGCTGGTGCCGGTCGGCCTGGTGATGACCGGGGTCGTCGGCTGGGCGGCCGACACCGCGTTCAGTCCTACGGCCTGGGCGGGTTTCGTGGTGCTGGGCGGTGCCTGGCTGCTCTTCACGGGCACGCGTGCCGTGGAGCGCCGTCGTGGCGGTGGCGGCACCCGCAAGGAACGCAAGGCGGCCCGAGCCTCAGCCCAGTCGGACGCGGTGGCTCCGGCGGCCTCCGCCCCCTCCCTGGGTCCGGCCAAGCGCCCGGCGACCCGGCCCGCGGCAGCGCCCCGCGCGCAGAGCGGGGACGACTTCAGCGACATCGAGGCCATCCTGAAGAAGCACGGCATATGACGGTCGGACGGGACCGCGACTGAAACGACACAGAGTGAGCCAGGTCCGCCGGTAAGCGTTCAGGAGTCGTCGCGACTCGAAACGGACATCACGGAATCCGGCGAACTCCCTCTCATAACGGGCGTGTTGATCGCGCCGGAGGCCTCCGCTACGTCATCATCGCGGCGAGATGCTGGACACGACACAGAGCGACGCCGCGCCGCCGAAGGACGAGCCGCGCGGGTGCCTTTTCGCCCTTTCCCAGCCACCGCTGATGATCTTCCTAGCGGTGATCGGGTGTCTGCTGCTCATGGCCTCGCTGCACGACCTGCTGATGCTGTGAGCCGTACTCGTGGTCCCCGACGTCACCCGCCGGGGGCCACGAACTCATCGAGCCCTTCAAGCCGGGCGGGTCAGCCCGCCGCTTCCTTGCGCCGTGCCCGGTACGCGGCCACGTGCAGCCTGTTCCCGCAGGTCCGGCTGTCGCAGTACCTGCGGGAGCGGTTCCGGGAGAGGTCGACGAAGGCGCGCCGGCAGTCCGGGGCCTCGCAGCGGCGCAGCCGCTCCTCCTCGCCGGCCACCACGAAGAACGCGAGCGCCATCCCGCAGTCGGCGGCGAGATGGTCGGCGACCGACGCGCCCGGCGCGAAGTAGTGCACGTGCCAGTCGTAGCCGTCGTGGTCCGTGAGCCGGGGTGTGGTGCCCGCGGCGGCGACCAGGTCGTTGATCAGCCCGGCGGCGGTCCGGGGATCCGGGGCCGAGAAGACCGCGGTGAACCGGCCGCGGATCTTGCGCACGGCGGAGAGGTCGAACTCCGACAGCACCCCGACATCGCTGATCTCGTGGTTTCGTACGAATTCCGCGAGCAGCGCGACATCCTGCAGTCCGTCCGGCGCCGCGGCGTCCTCCGGTGCGGTGTTCACCAGATCGACCACGGTGTCGAGGGCACACCGGGTGTCGTGGGTGATCAGCACGTTTCGCTCCCTGGCCTGGGGGTCGGGCGGGCGCCCGCCGATGCTGGCCGATGGTAGTGGCTTCCCGGAGGGCGGCCCGCTGTCTCTAAGAACGGGACCGTGCCCCTCGCGGTTCCCCGGACCGGGGAGAGCCGCGCGGACGGCGGACCGCGGGGGAGTCGCCGGGGTCCGGGTCGGCACGCGCACCGGCGCCGCCCCCGCGACGAATCGCGGCGACGGCGCCGGTGTGTGCCCTATGCGGTTGTCTGGGCCCGAGCCGTCTCCCCGAGTTCGGACGGCGCCGGGCGGCTTGGTTGGGACCTCGCTCTAGCTCTCCGCCAGGATGTGCGACAGCTCCTGATCCAGGTCGAAGTGCCGGTGCTCCGTGCCAGGTGGCACGGCGGCGTCCGTCCGCTTCAGGAAGGACTCCAGAGCCCGCGCGGGAGCCTCCAGCAGGGCTTCGCCCTCGGGAGAGCTCAGCGCGATGCAGACGACGCCCTGACCGTGACTACGGGATGGCCAGACACGGACGTCGCCGGTGCCGGTGGGCCGGTGGAGGCCCTCCGCGAGAAGGTCGCGGGCGAACACCCACTCGACGGTCTCCTCGGCTCCGGTGTGGAAGGTGGCGTGCACGGCGTAGGGGTCGGCCGTGTCGTACCGCAGGCCTGCGGGGACAGGCAGGGATGACTCGCTCGACACAACGAGGCGCAGGTGCAGCTCGCAGCTGACCGTGGTGTTCATAAGCGCCAGGGCCTTTCGCTCAGTGTGCGCTCGGGGATTCGCACGTCGGCGAAATCGACATGCCACCTACGGTGCCGTTGTAAACCCCTCTGAGTGTTTTGCGTGCCTTTACGTAACTCTTCCGGCCGAGGGCTCGATCGCTCCGTGGGGCCATTCCGGTGACTGGTTTCCCTCGGGTAGGGTTTGTCCGTATGAATACGGGGAGTGACGAGCCGGGTGAGGTTGTCGTGGCGTCCGACGGGGCGGCCGGCGAGACGCGGGCGGACGGGGCGCGGGACGGGCAAGGGCTCGGTTCCAAGGCGCCTGAATTCATCAAGGCCCGCCGTGCGCTGCATCTGAGCTGGCAGGTCGGCGTCTTCGTCATCGGCCTCGCGGTCGTCGTCGCCGGCATCATCATGCTGCCGCTGCCGGGACCCGGCTGGGTCGTGATCTTCGGCGGCATGGCGATCTGGGCGACCGAGTTCGTCTGGGCCCAGCTGGTGCTCCGCTGGACGAAGCGCAAGGTGACCGAGGCGGCACAGCGCGCGCTCGACCCCGCCGTACGCCGCCGCAACATCGTCCTGACCTCGATCGGCCTGGTCATCGTGGTCGCTCTTGTCGGTGTCTACGTCTGGAAGTTCGGCGTCGTGATGCCCTGGAAGATCAAGGACCAGTGACCCGCTGACGGCCTCCGGGGGCCTTCCGGCGCTGGTCGGGGCACCCGCTGACATGGGGTAATGTTCTCCGTGCGCCCGGGCGATTAGCTCAGTGGGAGAGCGCTTCGTTCACACCGAAGAGGTCACTGGTTCGAACCCAGTATCGCCCACCCGGACCGACGGCCCGCCTGTGATCACACAGGCGGGCCGTCGTCGTTCAGTCACCGGACCGCGTCGTCAACTCCCCACCGCGCAGGCGTTTTCCGGCCGCCCGGCGGCCGGGCACGGCAGGCCGCTTCCTGTTCGGCCGACCGGCCACGCGCGCCTCACCTGCGGTATCCGTCCCGTCGCTCCCGCAACGCGCCCGGCGGCGCCGTCGTAGCACTCAGCCGGTCCACAAGAAATTCCTGTCCGAATCATTGACGCACCCCGAGGGCCTCCGTACCTTGTGCCAGCAAGCGCTTACTTGAAACGATTCATGCAGGTGGCAACGACGCTACGGGGAGGGCCCATCATGGGAACCGGCACGAATGTGGAGAGGCGTACGGTCCTGAAGGCCGGCGGGGTCTCGGCGGTCACGCTGGGGCTGGCGGCGACGGGGTGCGGCGGGAACGACGGCACGTCCGCGGACGGGAATGTGACGATCCGTTACTCGTGGTGGGGTGCCGAGGAGCGGGCGAAAAAGATCAATCAGTCCATCGCGCTCTTCGAGAAGAAGTATCCGAAGATCAAGGTGAAGACGGACTTTCAGGACTATCCCTCTTTCTGGGAGAAGTTCCAGACGCAGGCCGCGGGCGGAAATCCACCGGACGTATTCCAGAACGCCGTGGGATTTCTTCGGAAGTACGACAAGAGAGGCATCCTGCTCGATCTCAGGTCACAGATCGACGCGGGGAATCTGAGCCTGGATCACTTCCGCGCGGGCGTCGTGAAGGTCGGCGAGGTCGACGGCAAGCAGCTCGGTGTTCCGGTCGGTTCGAACACCATGGCGCTGGTCATCGACAAGAAGGTCTACGCGAAGGCGGGTGTCGACCCCGCCGCGGGCTGGACCTGGGACGAGTACTTCAAGGCCCTCAAGACGATCCACGACAGGACCGGAGTCCCCGGGGACACGGGCTACTTCAGCATCATGTACCTGTACGACCTCTACCTCCGGCAGAACGGCAAGGCGTTCTTCACCAAGGACGGACTCGGTTTCGAGGAGTCGGATCTGACGGATTGGTGGACGGACGGATACGGCCGGGTGAAGGCCGGGATCGTCACCTCCCCGAAGGTCGTCGCCCAGGACACCCCCAAGTCCTCGCTCTCGGCCGGACACGGCGCCTCGGAATTCACCTGGGACAACTTCACCGTCCGCTACACGGCGGAGGGCGCCAGCGACTACGGCCTCGCGCCGATCCCCACCACCGACGGCAAGGACACCGGCCAGTACCTCGCGTCCCTGATGCTCAGCGGCTCCGCGCGCACCAAGCACCCGAAGGAGGTCGCCCAGTTCATCGACTTCATGGTCCACGACCCCGCGGTCGGCAAGATCATGGGCTACGACCGGGGCATCCTCGCGACCACCGACCAGTACGACGCGTTCAAGCCGACCGACACCGTCCAGAAGGAGATCGCCCAGTACGAGGTGGACACCGCCAAGGCCGGTGTCCTCGGGACGATCACTCCGCACCCGTCCGGCGCCGACACCGCCGAGTCCGCCTTCCTGCGCATCGGCGGGGACATGGCGCTGGGCAAGACCAAGGTCGCCGACGCGGTGAAGCAGTTCTTCTCCGAGGCGCAGGCCGCCTTCTCCGCCTGATGGGAACCGCCGTGACGCTCGTCGACGCTCCGCCCGACACCCGGCAGACCCGCTCCGCCACCCCCGCCGCCAAGAAGCGGCGGGGGCGCCGCGAGAACCTCGCCGGCTACCTCTTCATGTCCCCGTGGATCGCCGGCTTCCTGCTGCTGACCGCCGGCCCCATGGTCGCCTCCCTCTACTTCGCGTTCACCGACTACAACCTCTTCGACAGCCCCAAGTGGATCGGCTTCGACAACTTCACCCGGATGTTCGACGACCCCCGGTGGCAGAAGTCGGTCGAGGTGACGGCGAAATACGTCGTCATCGGCACCCCGCTGAAACTGCTCCTCGCCCTCGGCGTCGCCATGCTGCTCGCCCAGAGCCGCCGCGGCCAGGCCCTCTACCGGGCCGCCTTCTACGCCCCCTCGCTCATCGGCGCGAGCGTCTCGATCGGCTTCGTCTGGCGGACGCTGTTCTCCGACGGCGCCGTGGTGGACCGTACGCAGTCGTTGTTCGGTTCCCATGTCGGCGGCTGGGTCGGTGACCCCGACTGGATCCTCTACTCCCTGGTCGCGCTCACCGTCTGGCAGTTCGGTGCGCCGATGGTCATCTTCCTCGCCGGGCTCAAGCAGGTGCCGAGGGAGTTGTACGAGGCCGCCGCGATGGACGGGGCCGGACCCTTCCGCCGGTTCTGGAACATCACGCTGCCGATGATCTCCCCGGTGCTGTTCTTCAACGTGCTGCTGGAGACCATCCATTCCTTCCAGATCTTCGGCTCCGCGTACGTCGTCTCCAACTCCCAGTGCGGACCGGCCGACGCCACCCTCGTCTACACCTGTTACCTCTACCAACAGGGCTTCAAGAACGCCCAGATGGGCTTCGCGTCCGCGATGGCGTGGATGCTGCTGCTCGCCGTGGCGCTCGTGACGGCCGTCCTCTTCTGGTCGCAGAAGAAGTGGGTGCACTACGAGGAGGACGCCCGATGAGCCGTTCGACGAGTGCCACCGCTGTCCCGAAGTCCCCGGGGCTGGGGCGCAAGCGCACCGGCTCGCTCGTCTGGCACGTCGGAGCGCTGGCCGTCCTCGCCGTCGTCCTCTACCCGGTCGTCTGGGTCATCGGCGCCTCGTTCAAGCCGAGCAAGGACGTCATCAACAGCCTGCAGCTTTTCCCCGGGCACCCGATCCTCGCCAACTTCAAGGGCCTGGCCAAGGGCATCGCCGACATCTCGATCTGGACCTTCTTCCAGAACTCCCTCTTCTACGCCCTCGGTTCGGTCGTCGGCATCCTCATCTCCTGCTCCCTGACGGCCTACGCCTTCGCCCGCATCCGGTTCGCCGGCCGCAACCTGCTCTTCTCGCTGATGATCGGCACGCTCCTGCTGCCGTACCACGTGCTGCTGATCCCGCAGTACGTGATGTTCCAGAAGCTCCAACTGGTCAACACCTACGTCCCGTTGCTGCTCGGCAAGTACCTGGCGACCGAGGCCTTCTTCGTCTTCCTCATGGTGCAGTTCATGCGCAACCTGCCGAAGGAACTGGACGAGGCCGCCCGGCTCGACGGCTGCGGGCACCTGCGCATCTACTGGTCGATCGTGCTGCCGCTGTGCCGGCCCGCGCTCATCACCAGCGCGATCTTCACCTTCATCAACGCCTGGAACGACTTCATGGGCCCGCTGATCTACCTCAACGAGCCCGGAAAATACACCGTTTCGCTGGGCCTGATGATGTTCCGCGACTCCGACGGCGTGGCCGCGAACTACGGCGGCATGATCGCCATGTCCCTCGTCGCGCTGCTGCCGGTGCTGCTGTTCTTCCTCGCCTTCCAGCGGTACCTGATCGACGGTATGGCGACCTCCGGACTGAAGGGCTGAGACGGTGGCCGAAGCACGCGTGAGGGCACGCAGGGAGTCGGTCTTCGCCGAGCGGTTCGGGGTGTTCGCCGAATGTCTGCTCACCGGGGTGTGGATCGCCGTCGCGTCGGCGGGAGTTGTCACGTATCCCGCCGCGTTCGCTGCCGGGGCACGGCACTTGAGGCGCCGCACCGGTCATGTGGGCGGTGGCTGGCGGGAGTTCGTCGCGGACTTCCGCGTGGCGGTGCGCGGCGGGTGGGTCGTCGGGGTTGCCGGGTGGGGCGTGGCGGCCGCCGTATGGGTGGACGTCCAGGCCGTGCGTGCCGGGCTGCCCGGTGGGCAACTCGTCGGTGCCGTCGGGGTGTTCGCGTTGCTCGGGATCGTCGTCGCCGGGATGCGCGCGGCGGCGGTGTGGGCGCCCGGGGAGACCTGGCGGGCGCTCCTCGCCGAGGCCGGTCGCCGTACGGTGCTCGACCCCGCCGGTTCCTTCCTGCTCGTGGGCGGGCTGGTCCTAGTCGGCTGTTCCGCCCTGCTCATCGCACCGCTGGCGGTCCCCGTGCTGGGGGCCGTCGCCGCGGCGACCGTCGCCGTGGAGGAGCGGTACCGGCGCCGCTGACGGGCGGTGCCCTCGCATCAGGTCGACGCGTTCCCGGCGTCGTACCTCTATCTGTCATGCCCCTGACCAGACGGACTTGAAGAAAGCTTCCCGCACGGAAAGGACAGGTCATGTCTCCCATTCCCCGCAGGTCCCTGCTCAAGGCGGCCGCCGTCGCAGGAGCCGCCGCGCAGTTCAGCTGGGCGCTGGGTGCGAAGGATGCCCAGGCCGCGCCGAGAGCCGCGGCGGCCGACGGCGACCCGGTGACCCTCGACTGGCTGGAGGACGGCGGTCTCGGCGCCGCGCCCGGTTCGACGGTCGGTGTGCCGTGGCCGATGGGCACCTACCAGGAGGACCAGACCTTCGCGCTGACGGACGCCGAGGGTACGGCCGTGCCGGTGCAGTCCTGGCCGATCGCCTACTGGCCCGACGGCTCCCTCAAGTGGACGGCCCACGCGGTGAGTTCGGGCTCCGGCAGGCTCACCCTCACCGCCGGGGACACGGCCGCCCCCGACAAGAAGGTCACCGTCGACAAGAGCGGCGGCACCATCGACGTGTCGACCGGGGTCATCACCGCGAAGATCGGCAAAAACGGCTCCACCATCGTCAAGTCGGTCACCCGGGGTGGCACGGAGATCGCGAAGAACGGCCGGCTCGTCCTCATCCGCCAGCCCGAGATCGAGGACGAGGACCAGGGCGCGGTGAAGACCGAGCGCTTCGACGGGGTGATCGGCGAGGTCACTGTCGAGCAGGACGGCCCGGTAAGGGCGGTGGTCCGCATCGATGGCAAACACCGTAAGGGCGGCCGGAGTTGGCTGCCGTTCTCGATCCGTCTCTACTTCTACGCGGGCGCCGACTCCTTCCGCATGGTGCACACGATCACCTTCGACGGCACGGTGGAACCGGGCAAGGCGAGCGGTGACTTCATCCGCGGGCTGGGAGTCCGCTTCACTGTGCCGATGCGGGACGCGGCCTACGACCGTCACATCCGCATCGGCGGCGAAGGAACCGGCCTGCTGCGCGAGGCAGTTCAGGGCATCACGGGGTTGCGCCGCGACCCGGGCGCGACCGTCCAGGCGGCCCAGTACGCGGGCCAGAAGCTCGCCGACCCGTCCACCTGGGACCAACGCGTCACGAGCCGCCTCCAGTACATCCCCAAGTGGGGCGACTACACCCTCTCCCAGCTCTCCGCCGACGGCTTCACCCTGCGCAAGCGCACCACGAAGGGCCACGGCTGGATCCCCGCCGGCGGTGGCGGACACGCCTCCGGATTCGGGTACGTCGGCGGGGCGAGCGGCGGATTCTCCTTCGGGCTGCGGGACTTCTGGGAGAAGTTCCCCGCGCAGCTCGACATCCGCGACGCCCACACCGACGAGGCCGAGGTCACCCTCTGGCTCTGGTCACCCGAGGCCCAGCCGATGGACCTGCGCTTCTACCACGACGGCATGGGCCAGGACACGTACGCCAAGCAGCTCGAAGGCCTCGAAATCACCTACGAGGACTACGAACCCGAATTCGGCACCCCCTACGGCATCGCCCGCACCTCCGAACTCCTCTTCTGGGCCAACGAGTCGACGCCGACGCCGGAGGCCCTCGCCCAACAGGTGGGCGCCGTCAGGGTGTTGCCCCAACTCGCCGCCCCACCACAGCAGTTGATCAAGTCCAAGGTCTTCGGCCCCGGCCTCTACTCCGAGCCCGACCGCTCCACCACCGCCAAGGCGAAGATCGAGGACCACCTCGACTTCCTCTTCACCTACTACAAGGACCAGGTGGCGCAACGCCGTTGGTACGGCTTCTGGGACTACGGCGACTTCATGCACTCCTACGACACCGTGCGCCACCAGTGGCGGTACGACATCGGTGGCTACGCCTGGGACAACTCCGAGCTGTCGCCCGACATCTGGCTCTGGTTCGCGTACATCCGCTCGGGCCGCTCGGACATCTTCCGCTTCGCCGAGGCGCTCACCCGGCACACCGGCGAGGTCGACGTCTACCACCTCGGACAGTGGGCCGGCCTGGGCACCCGGCACGGCGTCCAGCACTACGCCGATAGCGCCAAGCAGCAGCGCATCGCCAACACCACCTACCGGCGCTACTACTACTTCCTCACCGCCGACGAACGCGTCGGCGACCTCATGGCGGCGAACGTCGACTCCGACGAGACGTTCCTCGTCCTCGACCCGATCCGCAAGATCCGCACCGCGCCGTACACCCCCGACCGGCACGCCCTGTCGATCGGATTCGGCACGGACTGGAGCGGGTTGGTGTCGGCGTGGCTGACCGAGTGGGAGCGCAGGGGCCCCAAGTGGGAGAAGGCGAAGGCGCGCGTCCTGTCGACGATGGAGACAATCGCCGCTCAGCCCAACGGATTTGTGCAGGGGAGCGGTCTGTACGACCTCGACACCGGCAAGTTCGCCGTCGCCTCCGCACCCGTCGTCTCCGTCTCGCACCTCTCGGCCGTCTTCGGCCTCAACGAGCTCTGCGCGGAGCTGATTCACCTCGTCGACATGCCCAAGTTCAAGGAGGTGTACATGGATTACTGCCGTTACTTCAACGCCTCCAAGACGGAACAGGCGGCACGCTACGGCTCCAACTTCGGCACCCTGCTGCTCTTCCAGGGCCACTCACGCCTCGACGCCTATGCCGCCGTACAACTCGGTGACGCGACACTCGCCAAGCGGGCGTGGACCAAGTTCTACGGCTCCGACGGCTACATGGAGTCGTCCCCGTGGAAGACGGAGCCGTTGACCGGCCCGATCACGCTCGTCCCGGGCGGCGAGGCCGCATGGGTGTCCTCGAACGACACCGCGCTGTACGGCCTCGCCGCCATCGAGAACCTGGCGCTGCTCGGCGACAAGATGCCCTAGTTCAGGGCTAGTTCATCTTCCCCAGCACCTCCCGCACCCGCCGCGCGTCCCGGATCCGCTGCTCGTACGTCGCGCCGAGCGCGAGCAGCAGGGCTCCGGCGAGGGCGGGAGGTGCCCAGCGGGGCAGGGCGCCGATGGCCTGGGCGAGGTACGGGGCGAGTTCGTGCAGCGTGTCCAGCACGAGGGTGGCGCCGCCGAGGACGAGCGGTGCCTGGAGGCGGTGCCGCGCGCCGACCAGTGTGACCAGCAGTGCGGCCGTGCCCAGCAGCAGCGGGCGCGTCCAGTGCGCGTCGGCCCAGGCCGCGAGGAGGCTCGGCGCGAGCGTGGCGGCGAGCCCGGGGCCGTACGCCGTCCAGGACGAGGCGTTCGGGTCGCGGCGCCTGCGCAACGCGCCCACCAGCAGCGCAGGGACGGTCACCGGCAGGGTGTACGCCTCGGGGCTGCCGACGTCCCACGCGGACAGCCGTACCCAGGTGGCGAGGACGAACAGGGCGGCGGCCGCGTAGCCGAAGCTCCTGCGCTCGGGCCGTAGCGCCGTGCCGGCCGCGATCACTCCGCAGAGGGCCAACACCAGGGCGAGCATGGGTGGTTCGGCCCCGGCGAGACCGATGGCGACCAGGCCTGAGGCGGCCCCCGTGATCTCGACGGCCGTCCTGGTGGCCGGGTCGCCGATACGCGCGGCGAGCAGCGCGGCGGTCGCCGGTACGGCGAGTACCAGCAGCGCGATGTGCTGCGGCTGCCAGTCGAGGGCGGCGCCCACGGCGCAGGCGAGGGCCGTGGCGTAGCCGAGCGAGGTGGCGGCGGTCGCCGGTGCGAGTCGGCCGCGTCGGGCGGCCACCGCGAACACGGCGGTCAGGGACACGAGTACGGCGAGTGTGGCCGACTCCGTGGCCAGGGACAGGGCGGCCAGGCTGAGGGAGGTGAGCAGGGCGAGGAGTGTCGCGGCGCGATGTGCGAGGGTGAGAAGGGCGATGATCGCGAGCCCCTGCGTCAACAGGCTGACGCTGTACGGAAGTTGGAGCGTGGTCGGGACGGTGATCGCCGTCGCCCAGGCCAGGGTCAGTGCGGCGGTCCGTGCCTGGGGCTGCCACTCGGCGTTGCGGACCGTGCGGGCCAGGACCGCCGCAACCGCCGCGAGTACCAGGGGAGTTGTGGTGGCATGCGCCGGCCAGAAGGCGCCCGTCGCCGCCGCGTCACGGGCGTCGCCCGGTACACCGGACCAGGCGTGCGACAACCACGCGGCCGGACCGAGCAGGGTGACCCCGACGACCGGCATCGTCCACAGCACTGCGCTCGCTTGTACGGCGCCGGAGGCCCAGCCGAGACCGTGACGTACGGGCTCGGGGAGCCGACCCCGTACGAGCGTCAACAGGGCGACCCCACACGCCAGATAGCCAGGAACCGTCCAGTCGGCAGGCAGTGACGCGCGCAGCATGCCACCGAGCGCGGCGACCAGGAACAGGCCGCCCGCCGCGGCCGTACTCGTCCTCAGTCCCCGGCCGGTCGCCAGCCACGCGGCGCCGAACGCGCCCGCCGCCGCGAGAGTGAAGAGCGCCGCCGCACGGGCGGCGGCGCCCGGACCGGTCGCGTCCAAAGAGAGCACGCCGGCCGCCAGCACGCCCCAGCCGCCCATGCCGAACGCCCCGCCTGCGGCGACGAGACGAACGGCCTTCGGGGAGACCCGGAGCGCGACAACCATGTCGGTCACGGCGGTCAGCAGCAGCGCGGCCGTGATCGTGTGCGGGCCCCCGCCGGCCGCGATCGCCCAGAGAAACAAGGGGAGTTGGGCGACAGTGAGCGCAGCGGGGAGGGGGAGGAGGAGAGCCGGTGGGGTGGATGGTGCGGTGCTCGGACCGGGGCGGGTGACGGTCGGGCCCGGGAGTGCTGCGAGTCCGATGCCGTACGCCGCCCAGACCGCTGTCAGCACCGTCGCCGCCGCTGCCGCGAAGGTCACGCCGTCCCCGTCCGGGAACGCGACTTCATGCAGCGCGTAGGCGTCCAGCACCGTCAGCACGAGACCGAGGCCCGCGAGCGACTCGGCCGTGGAGCGCAGGCCCCGCCGCAGCAGCACGACGGGTGCGCCGAGCGTCGCCAGGGTCACCGCGCCGAGCACCAGCGCCCGGCCGGCGATCCCGATGCTGCCCCAGCTGACCAGCGTGAACGCGATCGCGGCGAGGGTGAGCAGGGTGGCGCCGAGCAGGAGCAGCACGTTCTGCACGCTCGGTGCGGTGGCCTCCCGCCGGGGCGGTACGGCGGGCGGCGGCGACAGCACGGGTGCGGACCGGACCGGCTGGAGCACGGTCAGCAGCCAGGCTCGCCGGTGCAGCAACTGGGTCCGCCGGGCGTCCAGTTGGCGCAGCTCGGCGTCCAGGATCCCCAGCTCCACGGCCGGGGGCGGAATGTGCGTCATGACTCGGAGTGTGGCGCCCGTCACGTCGTACGACATGAGTACGCGTACTCAAACGCGCCTGGTGGCCGGGAGACGGGCCCGGGAGCGGGCAGACTCCCGCCATGGACTGGACCCGTTACCGCTTCCGTGCCCGGTGGTCCCTGCCCGCGCCGCCCGCCGTCGTGTACCCGTTCCTGGAACGGGCCGAGGACTATCCCCGCTGGTGGCCGCAGGTGCGCGCGGTCGAGCGGATCGACGACACGACCGGCGTCATCCGCATCCGCGCGAGCCTGCCGTACGTCCTGACCTTCACCGCGCGCGAAGTGCGGCGCGATCCGGTCGCCGGGGTGCTGGAGATCGCGATGACCGGTGACCTGGTGGGCTGGGCGCGCTGGACACTCACGGCCGACGGCCCCGGCACGCTCGCCCGCTACGACCAGGAGGTCGACCTGAACCGGCCGCTGCTCAGGTGGTTCGCCGTACCCGGGCGGCCGGTGTTCCGCCTCAACCACGCGTTGATGATGCGGGCCGGACGGCGCGGGCTCCTCGCACACCTGGCAGCGGCCTGACGGAAGCGGTTTGAAGGAAACCGGCGGGGGCCTGTATTGTTCGGTGCGTTCCCGGGCGATTAGCTCAGTGGGAGAGCGCTTCGTTCACACCGAAGAGGTCACTGGTTCGAACCCAGTATCGCCCACCGGGAAAGGCCGGTCCGCAGTAGCGGACCGGCTTTTTTGTGTGCCGACGTGCCGACCGCTTACGCGGCCTCCGCCGTCAGGCCTGGCCGCAGTGGCCACGACTGGTCCACCGACTCCGGTGTGCCGCTGCGCGCGAACCACGCCTGGAGGCCGCGGGCTTGGGCCGCGTGCCACGTCGACTGCAGGGTGTGCAGCTCGGCGGGGGACAGGCGTTCCAGCCGGGTCGCGAAGCGGCGGCCCAGGGCCCGTACGACCTCCAGGGACGCCAACGCGTCCGCGCCCGCGTCGTGCGCGCCCTCCAACTCGACGCCGTAGTGCGCGCACAGGTCGGTGAGGGTACGGCGGCCCTTGCGGTAGCGGTCCAGGTGTTTGTCGAGGACCCGGGGGTCCAGGACCTGCAGGGGCGTCGACTCGAACCACTGGTCCAGCGAGCACGCGCGGTGGCGGCGCAGTTCGCGGTCCAGCAGGGTCAGGTCGAACGGTGCGTTCATGACCACCAACGGGCGTCCCATCGCGGCCTGTTCGGCCAGCTCGTCGGCTATCTCGTGCATCACCGGCGCGGGCCAGCGGCCGTTGCGCTGAAGATGCTCATCCGTCAGTCCATGGATCGCCGTCGCCCCGGCGGGCACCGGCACCCCCGGGTTCACCAGCCACCGGGCCACCCGGGGACGGGTACCGGGGGCGTCCTGGACGACGACGGCGGCCGACACGATCCGGTCGGTCTCCACATCCACGCCCGTGGTCTCCGTGTCGAACGCGGCCAACGGGCCCTCGTACCAGCACGTCATACGTACACAACTCCTCGTTCACCCACGGCAGCTGACGTACCGTCTTCTGCCTGTTTGGTGATACCCGGGCTGTTTGCGCCGTACGCCGGAAGGACACAACAGGAGTGCGGGTCTTTGCAGTTCAGCGACCCGATCAGGCATTCAGCACAGCAATTCACCTGAACTTGGAAGGCTGTTGGCCATGGTGATAGCGCAGCCCGAGCGGGGCGGGCTGCTGCCCGAACGGACGGCACCCCATCGCGGATCGCTCGCCACCACCGCCTGCATGGAGACACTGCAGGTGGGCTATCTGCACGCCGTCGCCGCTGCGGCCGGCTGCTCGCTGTCGCAACCCTTTCCGGACAACGGCATCGACTGGCACGTCAGTCATGGCTCGCCCGGGCACACGGTGGACGACGAGGTCACGATAAAAGTGCAGCTCAAGTGCACTTACCAGATCCCGCCGAATCCGCCGGGACGTTCCTTCTCCTTCACGCTCGACAACGACCATCTGCGCAAGCTCGCCCGCACACCGGTCTCGGTGCACAAGATCCTGGTCGTGATGCTCGTCCCGCGTTCCCAGGACGACTGGCTGCGCGCCAGCCACGACCGGCTCGACCTGCGGCACTGCTGCTACTGGGTCAACCTCGCCGGTCACGCGATCACCGGCAGGACCCGGACCACCGTGCGGATACCGACCTCGCGCATCTTCGACGACCGGGCGCTGTGCGAGATCATGACGCGGGTCGGGACGGGAGGCAGGCCATGAGGCACCGCTCGGTCGAGGAACACCTGCGGACGGTACGACCGCATCCCGACGACCATGCCGCCGACGCGGCGTGGGACCGCGCCCCCCAACCCGACGAGGTCGACCCCGCCGTCCTCGGCGCCCTGCTGCGCCGGCACGGCTGGCAGCGGCGCGGCGGCGCCGCCGGACGGTACGGCCGCTGGACCCCACCCGGGCCCGGCGGCTCGGGCACCAGCCTGCTGGTCCCCGAGAGCCGGGCCTTCCCCGACAGCGACGACCTCCTCGGCGAGGCGCTGATCGCGCTCGCCCGCAGCAACACCCCCTCCGCCCGCGAGGTCCTCGTCGGCCTCGCCGTACCGAGCGACGAGATCCGCTGGTGGCGCGACATCCCGACCGGACCGGCAGGCGCCGCGTCCTGGACGGTCGAGGAGCAACTCCGCGCCGCCGCCCGCCAGATGCTGCTCGCCGCCGCACTCGCCACACGCGCGCGTGCCGGCTACTACGGCGCCCGCCACCGCCGCCCCGCCGCGGCATCCCTGGAACACGTCCTCGTCGGCTCCGCTCCCGGCGGCCGCCAGCTCACCGCGTTCGTCCCGGTCGACACCGGCCGCGCCCTCGCCGTACGCCTCCACCAGGCCCTCTACGCCACCCGCGAGGCCATCGACTACGAACGGGCCACCGGCGGCATGGACGCCTTCGACGGAGCCGTCGAGGCGGGCGTCAGCCGGGAGTTGACCGAAGCCGTCGTCGCGCTCGTGCGCGGCACCGAGGGCGCCCGGATCGCCGTCGAGTGGGCGCCCGGCGCGGGCGTCCCCGAGGGCTGTGCCGCGCCTGCCGAGGCCGTCGAGTTCTCGCCCGGCGACCTGCCCGTGCTGCGCGCGGCCGGGGCCCGCTACCTGCGCGAGGAACCGGCCATGCCCGTGCGGATCACCGGCTCGGTGGTGCGGATGCGCAGGTCGGGGCCGCGCGGCGAGGGCACCGTACGGATGCAGGTGATCGCGGGCGCCGAGGTCGGGCACGTCCGGATGACCCTGGACGAGGAGTCGTACCGGATAGCCGGGCACGCCCACCTCGTCGGGCTGCCGGTGCGGGTGCACGGGCGGCTGGAGAGCCGGGGCGGCTTCCGCCGGCTGACCGGCGCCTCCGGGGTCGTACCCGTGCAGGTGGACGAGGCGGAGCGGGACCGGCTGATGAAGTCCCTCCAGGAGAACCTCGACTTCTTCGAGGAGGCGTGCAGCGGGGAGGACTGAGGGAGCGCGGGGGAGCGGGGCGGGGCCGGGCCTGAGCTGGGGCCCGGGGGCGACCGTTTCGCGGTGGGCCCCTTAGGGTCGGTACGATCCCCTATTGCGCGCGCTCACGGTATGGCGCCGCATCCACCCTGTAGTCAGGAGAGACCCGTGTCAGACGTCCGTGTGATCATCCAACGCGATTCCGAGCGGGAAGAGCGCACGGTGACGACGGGCACCACGGCCGCGGAGCTCTTCGCCGGCGAGCGCTCGATCATCGCCGCGCGCGTGGCCGGGGAGCTGAAGGACCTGGCGTACGAGGTGAAGGACGGCGAGGAGGTCGAGCCCGTCGAGATCTCCTCCACCGACGGCCTGAACATCCTGCGCCACTCCACCGCGCACGTCATGGCGCAGGCCGTGCAGGAGCTGTTCCCCGAGGCCAAGCTCGGCATCGGCCCGCCGGTCAAGGACGGCTTCTACTACGACTTCGACGTCGAGCGGCCGTTCACGCCCGAGGATCTCAAGGCCATCGAGAAGAAGATGCAGGAGATCCAGAAGCGCGGCCAGCGTTTCTCCCGGCGCGTGGTGACCGACGAGGACGCCCGCGAGGAGCTGGCGGACGAGCCGTACAAGCTCGAACTCATCGGCATCAAGGGGTCCGCGTCCACGGACGACGGTGCGGACGTCGAGGTCGGCGGCGGCGAGCTGACGATCTACGACAACCTCGACGCCAAGACCGGCGACCTGTGCTGGAAGGACCTCTGCCGCGGTCCCCACCTGCCCACCACGCGCAACATCCCGGCGTTCAAGCTGATGCGCAACGCGGCCGCCTACTGGCGCGGCAGCGAGAAGAACCCCATGCTCCAGCGCATCTACGGCACCGCCTGGCCCTCCAAGGAGGAGCTGAAGGCGCACCTCGACTTCCTGGTCGAGGCCGAGAAGCGCGACCACCGCAAGCTCGGCAGCGAGCTGGACCTGTTCTCCATCCCGGAGCAGATCGGTTCCGGCCTGGCGGTCTTCCACCCCAAGGGCGGCATCATCCGCCGCACGATGGAGGACTACTCGCGGCGCCGCCACGAGGAGGAGGGCTACGAGTTCGTCTACACCCCGCACGCGACGAAGGGGAAGCTCTTCGAGACGTCCGGGCACCTGGACTGGTACGCCGACGGCATGTACCCGCCCATGCAGCTCGACGAGGGCGTGGACTACTACCTCAAGCCCATGAACTGCCCGATGCACAACCTGATCTTCGACGCGCGCGGCCGCTCGTACCGTGAACTGCCGCTGCGCCTCTTCGAGTTCGGGACCGTGTACCGGTACGAGAAGTCCGGCGTCGTGCACGGTCTGACCCGCGCGCGCGGCTTCACGCAGGACGACGCGCACATCTACTGCACCCGCGAGCAGATGGCGGACGAGCTGGACAAGACGCTCACCTTCGTCCTCAACCTGCTGCGGGACTACGGCCTTGACGACTTCTACCTGGAGCTGTCGACCAAGGACCCGGAGAAGTTCGTCGGCTCGGACGAGGTCTGGGAAGAGGCCACCGAGACGCTGCGCCAGGTCGCCGAGAAGCAGGGGCTGCCGCTCGTTCCCGACCCCGGTGGCGCCGCGTTCTACGGTCCGAAGATCTCCGTCCAGACGAAGGACGCGATCGGGCGGACCTGGCAGATGTCCACCGTCCAGCTGGACTTCAACCTGCCGGAGCGCTTCGACCTGGAGTACACCGGTCCTGACGGTTCCAAGCAGCGGCCGGTCATGATCCACCGGGCGCTGTTCGGGTCCATCGAGCGGTTCTTCGCCGTACTGCTTGAGCACTACGCGGGCGCGTTCCCGGCGTGGCTGGCGCCCGTGCAGGCGGTCGGTATCCCGATCGGGGACGGGCATGTCGAGTACCTGGAGAAGTTCGCCGTGGCGGCGAAGAAGAAGGGGCTGCGCGTCGAGGTCGACTCGTCCTCGGACCGGATGCAGAAGAAGATCCGCAACGCGCAGAAGCAGAAGGTGCCGTTCATGGTCATCGTCGGCGACGAGGACATGAACGCGGGCACGGTGTCCTTCCGTTACCGCGACGGCTCGCAGGAGAACGGCATCGCGTTCGACGACGCCATCGCGAAGATCGAGCAGGTCGTGGCGGACCGGGCGCAGGTCTGAGTCCGCTGTCGCGGGTCTGAGTCCGCTGTTGTTCGGGAGGCCCTCGGGGAGTTCAGATCCCCGGGGGCCTCTCGTCGTCCTCCCGCGTGAAGACCTGGAGCAGCCAGGAGGCGAAGGTTCCGGTGACGGCGCCGAGCAGGGCCAGGCCGATGGCCATCATGCCCACGGCGATCAGGCGGCCGAGCGGGGTGACGGGGGCCACGTCGCCGTAGCCGACGGTCGCGAAGGTCGCGCAGGTCCACCACACGGCGTCGCCGAACGTCCTTATCGTCGCGCCCGGGGCCGCGTGTTCCTCGTGGTAGACGGAGAGGGCGCCGGCGAAGCCGAGCAGGACGGTGGACAGGCCGGCGTAGACGATCACGCGCGCGTGCAGGGCGAGTCGGGGCTGTCCGTGCCGGCGCTGCACGGCCTCGTACACCTTGACGACCCGCAGAGGTCGCAGCAGTGGCAGGAGCAGGACGAGAGTGTCCAGCCAGTGCGTGCGGACGAAGCGCAGCCGCTGGCCGCTCAGCCGCCAGCGGACCGCGTAGTCGACGGCGAAGAGCGCCCAGGCGGCGAACAGGACGGCGAGGCAGAGGTCCTGCCAGGTGACCGGCAGACCGTGGGCCAGGATGCGCACCGCGTACGCGGCGAGGAAGACCAGGGACGCCACGGCGAGGGGGACCTCCGTGTGCTGCTCCCAGCGGGCCTTGCGGCTGTCGTCGTCCATCGGCCCAGCTTGGCGCGGGAGGGGTTTCGCGCAACCCCGGCGACACGCCGCGAACGGGCGAAGCCATATGCTTCCTTGCATGACGAGTGAGCCGGAGCAGCAGATCGGAGTGGGCACGCCGGACGCGTTCCAGCGCCTCTGGACGCCCCACCGGATGGCCTACATCCAGGGCGAGAACAAGCCGACCGGCCCCGGGGCCGACGACGGTTGCCCCTTCTGCTCGATTCCGGCCAAATCGGACGAGGACGGGCTGATCGTCAGGCGCGGTGAGCTGGTGTACGGGGTGCTCAATCTGTACCCGTACAACGGCGGCCATCTGATGGTCGTGCCCTACCGTCACGTCGCGGACTACACCGACCTGACGGACGCGGAGACCGTGGAGCTGGCGGCCCTCACCAAGCAGGCGATGACGGCCCTGCGTACCGCGTCCGGCGCCCACGGCTTCAACATCGGCATGAACCAGGGGAGCGTGGCGGGCGCGGGTATCGCCGCCCACCTGCACCAGCACATCGTCCCGCGCTGGGGTGGCGACACGAACTTCATGCCGGTGGTCGGCCACACGAAGGTGCTGCCGCAACTCCTCGCGGACACACGGAAGATGCTGGCGGACGCGTGGCCCACGGCGTGAGCCACGCGGCGTCCTACGTGGTTGCTCACGCGTCGTAGAGGTCCGCTTTTCGCGGTGACGCGTCCTGCACGTTCGTGCTGAGGAACGACGAGCGGTTGCCGAACTTCTCCGTGTCCACGCCGTTCTCGTCCAGGACGCGGATCGCGGCGGCGTGGACCACGCGCAGGACCGGTGTCGCGGCGCGCAGTGCGTCGTCCGCCATGAAGCGGTGGCGCCAGGGCTGGTCGGCCCAGGCATGCCGCAGGCCGAACGGCTCGGGCAGGGATATGGAACCGCCGAGCCAGTTCAGCAGCGGCGGGTACCAGGTGATCGGGGCGCGGACGGCGAGGCGTACGACCTCGTCGGCGGGGACGAGCGGGAGCTTGACCTTGCGGGTCTCCCATGGCTTGAGGGTCTTCTGGACGTCCTTCGTGGGGGCCTCGGGCTTTCCGGTGAACAGGGAGTTCACGGGTCCCAGGGCGTGCCCGGTGATCTCGATGCGCAGCGTCTTGTGCAGCACGGTGACCGTGATCATCATGGTGATGACCAACTGCCCCTCCCAGAGCGTCCATTGGACGCCCAGGTAGTGCCGGTCGCCGGCGCCGAACTGCTGCTTGTTGCAGATGTCCTGTATCGCGTGCGTCTTGACCTGGTACGCGTCGACGTCCGTGCCCCCGGGCCGGGACACGGCCTTGGCGCCCTCGCCGATCGGCGTGACGACCCAGTGGCGTATGGACGCCTTCGGGAAGCCGCCGGTGTTGATCGTGTTCCGCTCCAGCATGCGCAGGTCGTCGTGGATGTTGCGGATGACGTCCCAGCTGCGGAAGGGGTGGATCTCCCGGGAGGGGTCCCGCGCGATCAGGTCCTCGGCGAG
Organism: Streptomyces sp. NBC_00988; assembly: GCF_045162645.1. NCBI lineage: Bacteria > Bacillati > Actinomycetota > Actinomycetes > Kitasatosporales > Streptomycetaceae > Streptomyces > Streptomyces sp. NBC_00988. The sequence continues at coordinate 3,105,395 of NZ_CP108730.1, read as the reverse complement.
CTGCCAGCTGCCCCAGCGGGTGCCCATGCCGAGGATGCCCTTGGGGCCTGCGTAGAAGATGGAGTTGGACTGCTGCTCGGCGCTGAGCGTGGCCAGGGACTGGCGGAGCTGCTCGGCCTGCGTCTCGCCGGGGCTGGTCGGCACCGCCTCGGGGACCTTGGCGCCGACGCTGCTGCCGGACAGCAGGCTGTCCCAGCGCCCGCGCAGATCCTTCGCGGTGTTCTCGCAGACCTGCTTGGCCCACAGCCAGCCGACCACGGGCAGGACGACGCACGCGCGTGCGTACCAGGACCAGAAACCCGCGAAGGGCATCTTGACCAGGAAGATCACGGCGACCGCGCCCACCGCGACGAGCAGGGTCGTGGCGATCGCGCCGGCCCTCTTGTTCGTCTGCGTGCGCTTGTCGATCAGGCTGCGCAGCTGGAAGACCAGCAGCCAGACGACCAGCCCGGGCAGGAACAGCAGGCCGCACAGCACCATGATCATGGACAGCCTGTTGTCCCGCGCGCGGCGGATGTTGTTGGCCGCCAGGGCGTGCTCGACGACGGACTGCGGTTCGGTGCCGAACGACTGGATGAGCGGCTTGCGTCCGGGGCCGAGCATGCGGGCCACCAGGGCGCCGGAGAACGCCTCACCGAGGTTGGGGCGGAAGATCGTCGCCCACTTGCGGCCCTCGTTGACGGCCGTCTGGTGCCATTCGTTGTCGGCCTTCTTGATGTCGGCCACCGGGTTGTCCCGGTAGGCCGCCGAGGCCAGCGCGAAGGTCGCCGTCTGCCCCTCGTCGCCGGTACGCGGCACCTGTGGTCCGAAGATGTCCGCGTAACCGTTGTCAACGGTCATTCCCGCCCCCGATCGCCGCTGTTCCCGCTTCTGCGGCTTTCCCGACTTCCGTGCTCCGCACACCTGTTGATCAGGTCATCAGCGTATCGGCCATCACTGACATTCGTCGGCGGACAGCCGAAGCCGCCCGCCAACCCGGAAGTGATCGTTCCCTTTAGGCCACTTGTGGGTCGCCGCACGCCACAAGTGGGCCGCCCGGCACCAACTGCTAGGCGTCGCCCGCCTCTTCGCGGATCCGTTCGGCGATCTGCGGAGGCATCGGTTCGTGGCGGGCGTAGGCGCGGTTGAAGCGCGCGGTGCCGTGCGAGAGGGAGCGGAGGTCCACGGCGTAGCGGCCGATCTCGATCTCCGGCACCTCGGCGCGGATCAGGGTGCGCCCGCCGGACGTCTGCTCGGTGCCGAGCACGCGGCCCCGCCGCCCGGACAGGTCGCTCATCACGGCGCCCACGTAGTCGTCGCCGACCAGCACGGTCACCTCGGCCACCGGCTCCAGGAGATGGATTTTCGCGTCGACCGCGGCCTCCCGCAGGGCGAGCGCCCCGGCCGTCTGGAACGCGGCGTCCGAGGAGTCCACCGAGTGCGCCTTGCCGTCCAGGAGCGTGATCCGTACGTCCAGAAGGGGATGGCCGGCCGCAACTCCCCTTGCTGCCTGGGCCCTTACGCCCTTCTCCACCGACGGGATGAACTGCCGCGGCACCGCGCCGCCGATGACCTTGTCCACGAACTCGATGCCCGTGCCGCCCGGCAGCGGTTCGACCTCGATCTCGCAGATCGCGAACTGCCCGTGCCCGCCGGACTGTTTGACGTGCCGGCCGCGTCCCTGCGCCTTGGCGGCGAACGTCTCCCGTAGGGAGACCTTGTGCGGCACGAGGTCGACCTGGACGCCGTAGCGGCTGCGCAGCCGTTCCAGGGCGACGTCCGCGTGGGCCTCGCCGAGGCACCACAGGACGACCTGGTGGGTGTCCTGGTTCTGTTCCAGGCGCATGGTCGGGTCCTCGGCGACGAGCCTGCTCAGGCCCTGCGAGAGCTTGTCCTCGTCGGCCTTGCTGTGTGCCTGGATGGCGAGCGGCAGCAGCGGGTCGGGCATCTCCCAGGGCTCCATGAGCAGCGGGTCGTCCTTGGCCGAAAGCGTGTCCCCGGTCTCCGCGCGGCCCAGCTTCGCCACGCACGCGAGGTCGCCCGCGATGCAGTGCGTGAGCGCGCGCTGCTGTTTGCCGAAGGGCGCGGAGAGGGCGCCGACGCGTTCGTCGACGTCGTGGTCCTCGTGCCCGCGATCGGCGAGCCCGTGCCCGGAGACATGGACGGTCGCGTCGGGCCGCAGCGTCCCGGAGAAGACGCGCACCAGGGAGACCCGGCCGACGTACGGGTCGGAGGCGGTCTTCACGACCTCGGCGACCAGCGGCCCGTTCGGGTCGCACGGCTTGAGCTCCCGCGCCCTGCCGTCGACCGTGGTGACCCCGGGCGCCGCGCGCTCCAGCGGGGTCGGGAAGCCGCCTGTGATCAGCTCCAGCAGCTCGACGGTGCCGAGACCCTGCCGGGCGCCCTCGGCGGCGGGAGCGGCCGCCAGAACGGGAAAGAAGACCCCACGCGCGACGGCCCGCTCCAGGTCGCCGATCAGCGTCTTGACGTCGATCTCCTCGCCGCCGAGATAGCGGTCCATGAGGGTCTCGTCCTCGCTCTCCGCGATGATCCCCTCGATGAGCCGGTTGCGTGCCTCCTCGATCCGCGGCAGCTGGTCGGGCCCGGGCTCGGACTCCTTGCGCTCTCCGGAGGCGTAGTCGAACACCTTCTGCGACAGCAGCCCGACCAGACCGGACACGGGCGCGTGCCCGTCCGGCCCCGGCGCGCCGTGCAGCGGCAGATACAGGGGGAGTACGGCGTCGGGGTCGTCCGCGCCGAAGGCCTCCGCGCAGGTGCGGGTCATCGACTCGAAGTCCGCGCGCGCGGACTCCAGATGCGTGATGACGATGGCGCGCGGCATGCCGACCGCCGCGCACTCCTCCCACACCATGCGGGTCGAGCCGTCCACGCCGTCCGAGGCCGAGACGACGAAGAGGGCCGCGTCCGCCGCTCGCAGACCGGCCCTCAACTCGCCGACGAAATCGGCGTACCCGGGGGTGTCGAGAAGATTGACCTTGTACCCGTCCCAGTCGACGGGCACCAGGGAGAGCTGCACCGAGCGCTGCTGCCGGTGCTCGATCTCGTCGTAGTCGGAGATGGTGCCGCCGTCCTCCACGCGGCCCGCCCGGTTCACCGCCCCCGCGGTCAGCGCGAGGGCCTCCACCAGAGTCGTCTTGCCCGATCCGGAGTGGCCGACCAGCACCACATTCCGTACGGACGCGGGGTGGTCGGCCGCTGTAGCCCTGCCGGCGGCTCCGGAGTGTGCGTTCGCCTTGTCGCCCATGGCCTTGCCTCCCGTACACGGTGAGGTCACTGTGGGCGCGGACACACGCAGCCGCGTGCGGTGGCGGCTCCGATGACGCCCGCGGTGGTTCGAGCTTTCCACTCCCGTCACGGTGCGTCCATACACCGGACGCGATCCGGCCGTGACACCGATGGCATCTCCTCGTGCTGCAGCCATTCAGAACATGGGCACGCGGGTGCCCGGCCGTCGCCCACGCGCGCGCGTGGCTACGATGGGCCAGCCGGTGGCCAGCAGGGGCCGCGCGGCGACACCGACCCTCGGGAAGGCCATGCTGAACAAGTACGCGCGTGCATTCTTCACGCGTGTCCTCACGCCGTTCGCCGCGTTTCTGATCCGCCGGGGCGTCAGCCCCGACACGGTCACCCTCCTCGGCACCGCCGGAGTGGTCGCGGGCGCGCTGGTCTTCTATCCCATGGGCGAGTTCTTCTGGGGCACGGTCGTGATCACGCTGTTCGTGTTCTCCGACCTCGTCGACGGCAACATGGCCCGCCAGCTGGGCCGCTCCAGCCGCTGGGGCGCCTTCCTGGACTCCACGCTCGACCGCGTGGCCGACAGCGCCGTCTTCGGCGGCCTGGCCCTCTGGTACGCGGGCGGCGGCGACAACATCGCCCTGTGCGCCGTCTCGATCTTCTGCCTGGCCAGCGGCCAGGTGGTGTCGTACACCAAGGCGCGCGGCGAGTCGATCGGCCTGCCGGTCGCCGTCAACGGCCTGGTCGAGCGGGCCGAGCGACTGGTGATCTCACTGGTCGCGTGCGGTCTCGCCGGGCTGCACAAGTTCGGCGTCCCGGGCATCCAGTGGCTGCTGCCCATCGCGTTGTGGATCGTCGCCGTCGGCAGCCTGGTCACGCTGATCCAGCGCGTCGTCACGGTCCGCCGGGAGGCCGCCGAGGCCGACGCCACGGCGGCCCAGGAGGCCGCGGAACAGCACAGCAGCGGGGCGACTCCGTGAGCAGTGCCCAGGAGCGGCTGACGGACGCGCTCTACGGCCTCGGCTGGGGCGCCGTCAAGAAGCTCCCCGAGCCGGTCGCCGTCCGGCTCGGCCGCACCGTCGCCGACCTCGCCTGGAAGCGACGCGGCAAGGGCGTGCGACGGCTGGAGAGCAACTACGCGCGCGTGGTGCCCGACGCGAGCCCCGAGCGGCTCGCCGAGCTCTCGCGCGCGGGCATGCGGTCGTACCTGCGCTACTGGATGGAGTCCTTCCGGCTCCCCGCCTGGAGCGCCGAACGGATCCGCACGGGCTTCGAGCCCAAGGACGTCCACCACCTCACCGACGGCATCGCCTCCGACCGCGGTGTCATCCTCGCGCTGCCCCACATGGCCAACTGGGACCTCGCCGGCGCCTGGGTCACCACCAAGCTGGAGACCCCGTTCACTACGGTGGCCGAACGCCTCAAGCCGGAGACGCTCTACGACCGCTTCGTCGCCTACCGCGAGGGCCTCGGCATGGAGGTCCTGCCGCACAGCGGCGGCACCGCCTTCGGCACCCTGGCCCGGCGACTGCGCGACGGCGGCCTGGTCTGCCTGGTCGCCGAACGCGACCTGTCCGCCTCGGGCGTCGAGGTCAAGTTCTTCGGCGAGACCACCAGGATGCCCGCGGGACCGGCGCTCCTCGCCCAGCAGACGGGCGCACTCCTGCTCCCCGTGACGCTCTGGTACGACGACTCTCCGGTCATGAAGGGCCGGGTCCATCCGCCGGTCGAGGTGCCCGAGTCAGGTGACCGGGCCGAGAAGACGTCTGTCATCACACAGGCGCTGGCAGACGCTTTCGCCACCGGCATCGCCGACCACCCGGAGGACTGGCACATGCTCCAGCGCTTGTGGCTCGCGGACCTGGATCCCACGAAGGGGCCCTCGTGAGGATCGGCATCGTCTGCCCCTACTCCTGGGACGTGCCGGGCGGCGTCCAGTTCCACATCAGGGACCTCGCCGAGTACTTCATCCGGCTCGGCCACGAGGTGTCCGTCCTCGCTCCGGCCGACGACGACACCCCGCTGCCGCCCTACGTCGTCTCGGCCGGCCGCGCGGTCCCGGTGCCGTACAACGGCTCGGTGGCCCGGCTGAACTTCGGCTTCCTGTCCGCCGCCCGGGTCCGACGCTGGCTGCACGACGGCGAGTTCGACGTCATCCACATCCACGAGCCGACCTCGCCGTCCCTCGGCCTGCTCGCCTGCTGGGCCGCCCAGGGCCCGATCGTCGCCACCTTCCACACCTCGAACCCGCGCTCCCGGGCGATGATCGCCGCGTACGCGATCCTCCAGGCCGCGCTGGAGAAGATCAGCGCCCGGATCGCCGTGAGCGAGTACGCCCGCCGCACGCTCGTCGAACACCTCGGCGGCGACGCGGTCGTCATCCCGAACGGCGTCGACGTCGACTTCTTCGCCCGAGCCGAACCCAAGCCCGAGTGGCAAGGCGAGACCATCGGCTTCATAGGGCGCATCGACGAGCCCCGCAAGGGCCTCCCGGTGCTGATGAACGCCCTCCCGAAGATCCTCGCCGAGCGCCCGAACGCCCGACTCCTGGTCGCCGGCCGGGGCGACGAGGAGGAGGCCGTCGAATCGCTCCCCGAGGAACTGCGCTCACGCGTCGAGTTCCTCGGCATGATCAGCGACGACGACAAGGCCCGCTTCCTGCGCAGCATCGACCTCTACGTAGCGCCCAACACCGGCGGAGAGAGCTTCGGCATCATCCTCGTAGAGGCCATGTCGGCAGGCGCCCCGGTCCTCGCCTCCGACCTCCCCGCCTTCGCCCAGGTCCTCGACCAGGGCGTCGCCGGCGAGCTGTTCCCCAACGAGGACCCGGACGCACTGGCCGAGGCAGCCGTACGACTCCTCGGCGACCCCGCCCGGCTGGCGGAGCTGCGACGGAGCGGGAGCTCCCATGTGCGGCGCTTCGACTGGTCGACGGTCGGCGCGGACATCCTGTCGGTCTACGAGACGGTGACGGCGGGCGCGGCAGCGGTGGCGACGGACGAACGGACGGGATTGCGGGCGAGGTTCGGGCTGGCGCGGGACTGAGGAGCGGCAACTTCTTGATGCGGGCGGGTATTTCCAGCCCGTCCGGCGTTTGAGGACGAGGCCGTCCAGGCCGAAGCGGGGGCGTGGGGGCGGCAGCCCCCACAACGCCCACACCAACCCCCCGCACGAATCCCGGTCAACCCAAGTGGAACGGCCCCGTAGGCTTGCCGCCCGTGACCGCAACCCTGATCTGGATCCTCGTCGCCGTCGTGGCGATCGGCCTGTACCTGAGCTGGACCGCGGGACGGCTCGACCGGCTGCACGTCCGGATCGACGCGGCCCGCGCGGCACTCGACGCCCAACTGCTGCGCCGCGCCTCGGTGACCCAGGAACTGGCCACCTCCGGCGTCCTCGACCCGGCCGCCTCGATCGTCCTCTACGAGGCCGCGCACGCCGCCCGGCAGGCCGAGGAGGAGCAACGGGAGGTCGCCGAGAGCGAGTTGAGCCAGGCCCTGCGCGCCGTCTTCGCGGAGGCCCCGCAGGTCGAGGGCGTCCGTGAGGCACCCGGTGGAGAGTCGGCGGCCCACGAACTCACCGAGGCGGTACGGCGGGTGCCCATGGCCCGGCGCTTCCACAACGACTCCGTACGCGCCGCCCGCGCCCTGCGCCGGCACCGCAAGGTCCGCTGGTTCCGGCTGGCCGGGCACGCGCCCTTCCCGATGGCCTTCGAGATGGACGACGAGCCACCGGCCGCGCTGGTGGACCGGGCCGCGTAGCACAAAGCGGTGCAGCACGGCCGTAGAACACAGCCGTAGAAGACCGCCGCAGGGCACAGCGGTTCGAAAACGATCCACCGGCTGTTCATTGGCCCTTGCTGTGGCCTGCATCTCTGACGTTTCCTCGGTAGTGCAGCAACCCTCTTTCACCGAGTGAGGTCACCCCGTGTCCAGCACCCCCAGCTCCGCCCAGACTCCCGAGACCGGCACCGCGCGCGTGAAGCGCGGCATGGCCGAGCAGCTCAAGGGCGGTGTGATCATGGACGTGGTCAACGCCGAGCAGGCGAAGATCGCCGAGGACGCCGGTGCCGTGGCCGTCATGGCCCTGGAGCGGGTCCCCGCCGACATCCGCAAGGACGGCGGCGTGGCCCGGATGTCCGACCCGACGATGATCGAGGAGATCATCGAGGCGGTCTCCATCCCGGTCATGGCCAAGTCCCGCATCGGCCACTTCGTCGAGGCCCAGGTCCTGCAGTCCCTCGGCGTCGACTACATCGACGAGTCCGAGGTCCTCACCCCGGCCGACGAGGTCAACCACTCCGACAAGTGGGCCTTCACGACCCCCTTCGTCTGTGGTGCCACCAACCTGGGCGAGGCCCTGCGCCGCATCGCCGAGGGCGCCGCGATGATCCGCTCCAAGGGCGAGGCCGGCACCGGCAACGTCGTCGAGGCGGTCCGCCACCTGCGCCAGATCAAGAACGAGATCGCCAAGCTGCGCGGCTTCGACAACAACGAGCTGTACGCCGCCGCCAAGGAGCTGCGCGCCCCGTACGAGATCGTCCGCGAGGTCGCCGAGCTCGGCAAGCTCCCGGTCGTGCTGTTCTCCGCCGGTGGTGTCGCCACCCCCGCCGACGCCGCGCTGATGCGCCAGCTCGGCGCCGAGGGCGTCTTCGTCGGCTCCGGCATCTTCAAGTCCGGCGACCCGGCCAAGCGCGCCGCCGCCATCGTGAAGGCGACCACCTTCTACGACGACCCGAAGATCATCGCGGACGCGTCCCGCAACCTCGGCGAGGCCATGGTCGGCATCAACTGCGACACCCTCCCCGAGACCGAGCGCTACGCCAACCGCGGCTGGTAACCACCCATGGCAGATGTGTCTTCAGCCCCTGTCATCGGCGTCCTGGCCCTCCAGGGCGACGTACGGGAGCACCTGATCGCCCTGGCCGCGGCCGACGCCGTGGCCAGGCAGGTCAGGCGCCCCGAGGAACTCGCCGAGGTGGACGGTCTCGTCATCCCCGGGGGTGAGTCGACCACCATCTCCAAGCTGGCCGTCCTCTTCGGAGTGATGGACCCGCTGCGCGCACGCGTGCGTGCCGGAATGCCCGTCTACGGCACCTGCGCCGGCCTGATCATGCTCGCCGACAAGATCCTCGACCCGCGCTCGGGCCAGGAGACGATCGGCGGCATCGACATGATCGTGCGCCGCAACGCCTTCGGACGTCAGAACGAGTCCTTCGAAGCAGCTGTCGACGTCCAGGGCATCGAGGGCGATCCTGTGGAGGGCGTCTTCATCCGCGCCCCCTGGGTCGAGTCCGTCGGTGCCGAGACCGAGGTCCTCGCCGAACACGAGGGCCACATCGTCGCGGTCCGCCAGGGCAACGCGCTCGCCACGTCGTTCCACCCGGAACTGACCGGCGACCACCGCGTGCACTCCCTGTTCGTCGACATGGTGCGCGCGAACCTGGCTCCGGGGTCCTAGTAGGATCTCTGGGGTTCGTAAAGAGTTGGGTTACGCGAAGGAGACAGGCAGATGTCCGGCCACTCTAAATGGGCTACGACGAAGCACAAGAAGGCCGTGATCGACGCCAAGCGCGGCAAGCTCTTCGCGAAGATGATCAAGAACATCGAGGTCGCGGCCCGTACCGGTGGCGCCGACGTGTCCGGCAACCCGACGCTGTTCGACGCCATCCAGAAGGCCAAGAAGAGCTCGGTCCCGAACAAGAACATCGACTCCGCGGTCAAGCGCGGCGCCGGTCTCGAAGCCGGTGGCGCCGACTACGAGACGATCATGTACGAGGGTTACGGCCCCAACGGTGTCGCGGTGCTCATCGAGTGCCTCACCGACAACCGCAACCGCGCCGCCTCGGACGTGCGCGTCGCCATGACCCGCAACGGCGGGAACATGGCCGACCCCGGCTCCGTCTCGTACCTCTTCAACCGCAAGGGTGTCGTCGTCGTCCCCAAGGGCGAGCTGTCCGAGGACGACGTCCTGGGTGCCGTGCTCGACGCGGGCGCCGAGGAGGTCAACGACCTCGGTGAGTCCTTCGAGGTCATCTCCGAGGCCACCGACCTGGTCGCGGTCCGCACCGCGCTCCAGGACGCCGGCATCGACTACGACTCCGCCGACGCCAACTTCGTCCCGACCATGCAGGTCGACCTCGACGAGGACGGCGCCCGCAAGATCTTCAAGCTGATCGACGCCCTGGAGGACAGCGACGACGTGCAGAACGTCTTCGCCAACTTCGACGTCAGCGACGAGGTCATGGAGAAGGTCGACGCGTAGCGCTGCCGCGAGCTGAAGTCGAACAAGCGGTTCAACGGGCCGACGGGACACACCCCGTCGGCCCGTCGCTTTGTCAGTGACACCCGATAGCCTGCACAAACTGGGGGTCCCCCCAGCGAAGCTGGGGGAGATCGAACGAGGGGGGTTGGAGTGCGGGTACTGGGTGTCGACCCCGGACTGACCCGATGCGGTGTCGGTGTCGTCGAAGGCGTCGCGGGCCGGCCGCTCACCATGATCGGCGTCGGTGTCGTACGGACCCCGGCGGACGCCGAGTTGGGGCTGCGCCTCGTCGCCATCGAGCAGGGCATCGAGGCGTGGCTGGACGAACACCGGCCCGAATTCGTCGCCGTGGAGCGGGTGTTCAGCCAGCACAACGTGCGCACGGTGATGGGCACCGCCCAGGCCAGCGCCGTGGCGATGCTCTGTGCCGCCCGCCGCGGCATCCCCGTCGCCCTGCACACCCCCAGCGAGGTCAAGGCCGCCGTCACCGGCAGCGGCCGCGCCGACAAGGCGCAGGTCGGCGCCATGGTCACCCGGCTGCTCCGGCTCGACGCGCCCCCGAAGCCCGCCGACGCGGCCGACGCCCTCGCCCTCGCCATCTGCCACATCTGGCGCGGCCCCGCGACCAACCGCCTCCAACAGGCCGTCGCCCAGAACCGGTTGCAACAGGCGGTCGCCCAACACGCGGCCGGCGCGCGCAAAGCCCCGCAAGCCCCGCAAGCACCGAAGACCCCGCACGCATCGAAAGGCCGTACCGCATGATCGCCTTCGTCAGTGGCACGGTCGCCGCACTCGCCCCCGACGCCGCCGTGGTCGAGGTCGGCGGTGTCGGCATGGCCATCCAGTGCACGCCGAACACGCTGTCCACGCTCCGCCTCGGCAAGCCCGCCAAGCTCGCCACCTCCCTCGTCGTCCGCGAGGACTCGCTCACCCTGTACGGCTTCGTGGACGACGACGAACGCCAGATCTTCGAGCTGCTCCAGACCGCGACCGGCGTCGGCCCCCGGCTCGCGCAGGCGATGCTCGCGGTGCACACCCCGGACGCGCTGCGCCGGGCGGTGGCCGCCGGGGACGAGAAGGCGCTCATGGCGGTCCCGGGCATCGGCAAGAAGGGCGCCCAGAAGCTGCTGCTGGAGTTCAAGGACCGGCTCGGCGCACCGGTGGGGTCCGCCCCGGCGATCGGCGCCCCGGTCACCAGCGGCTGGCGCGATCAGCTGTACGCCGCCCTCATCGGCCTCGGGTACGCCACCCGCGAGGCCGACGAGGCCGTGGCTGCCGTAGCACCGCAGGCCGAGGCCGCCGAGGGCACGCCGCCGGTCGGCCAGTTGCTGAAGGCGGCCCTGCAGACCCTGAACCGCGCCCGCTAGGAGAACCGTCAGTGAACTGGGACGACACGACCGACGAGACCGCCGCCGAGCGGCTGGTGGGCTCGGTCGCCGACCGCGAGGACCAGGCCGTCGAGGCCGCCCTGCGCCCCAAGGACCTGGGCGAGTTCATCGGCCAGGAGAAGGTCCGCGAACAGCTCGACCTGGTGTTGCGCGCCGCACGCGCGCGTGGCGCCACCGCCGACCACGTGCTGCTCTCCGGCGCCCCCGGCCTCGGCAAGACCACCCTGTCGATGATCATCGCGGCCGAGATGGAGGCCCCGATCCGCATCACCAGCGGCCCCGCCATCCAGCACGCCGGCGACCTCGCCGCGATCCTCTCCTCCCTCCAGGAGGGCGAGGTCCTCTTCCTCGACGAGATCCACCGCATGTCACGGCCCGCCGAAGAGATGCTCTACATGGCGATGGAGGACTTCCGCGTCGACGTCATCGTCGGCAAGGGCCCCGGCGCCACCGCGATCCCGCTCGAACTGCCGCCGTTCACCCTGGTCGGCGCCACCACGCGCGCGGGACTGCTGCCGCCCCCGCTGCGCGACCGCTTCGGCTTCACCGCGCACATGGAGTTCTACGAGCCCACCGAGCTGGAGCGCGTCATCCACCGCTCGGCGAACCTCCTCGACGTGGAGATCGACCCCGCCGGCGCCGCCGAGATCGCCGGCCGCTCCCGCGGCACCCCCCGTATCGCCAACCGGCTGCTGCGCCGCGTGCGGGACTACGCGCAGGTCAAGGCCGACGGATTCATCACCCAGGACATCGCCGGAGCCGCCCTCAAGGTCTACGAGGTCGACGGGCGCGGCCTCGACCGGCTCGACCGCGGTGTCCTCGAAGCCCTGCTCAAGCTGTTCGGCGGCGGACCGGTCGGCCTGTCCACGCTCGCCGTCGCCGTGGGGGAGGAGCGCGAGACCGTCGAAGAGGTCGCCGAACCCTTCCTCGTACGCGAGGGACTGCTGGCCCGCACCCCGCGCGGACGCGTCGCCACCCCTGCCGCATGGGCGCATCTCGGCCTCACCCCGCCCCGCTCGTCAACCGGGGGAAACGGACAAGGGGACCTGTTCGGGGCGTGACGGCGGGGGCACTGGCCGGGTCAGGAACCCCGGTGCCATGCTGAGCGTTGTTCCATCAGCGTGGACTCGCTTAGACTCCGCCGATGCCGCCTTTGTGGGCGGCGCCGACCACCCCCATCCACCAGGCCGCTCACCGCCGCGGTCGTGCGAAGGAAATTCCGCCCCGTGAATATCGTGACCCTCCTCCCGTTCATCGTGCTCATCGGGGCCATGTTCCTGATGACCCGCTCCGCCAAGCGCAAGCAGCAGGCGGCCGCGTCGATGCGTAGTGACATGCAGCCCGGCACCGGCGTCCGCACGATCGGGGGCGTGTACGCGACGGTCAAGGAAGTCAACGAGGAGACGGTTCTCCTCGACGCCGGCCCGGGCATCGAACTTCTCTTCGCGAAGAACGCGATCGGCGCCGTCCTCACCGACGACGAGTACAACCGCATCGTCCACGGCATCGAGCACGACCTGAAGGACGACGCCGACATCGTCCCGGACGACGCCTCCTCCCTCACCGACACCGACGAGCCCGCCGCCGACTCTTCCGACGACAAGCCCATCGACCTCGGCAAGAAGGACGCGGCCGACGAGCCGGCCGACGCCACCGAGGAGCCGGCGAAGCCCGCCGAGGCGAAGACGGAAGAAGAGCCGAAGAAGTCCGACGGCGACACCGACGCGAAGTAGTAACGTCCCGGGAGCGCGGCGCGACCCGCTCGCGCCCCGCGCACCCGGGTACGTGCGTCGCTCGCACGGGATCCCGACACCATGTCATGGCCGTAGCCGCGCTGACCCGGCGTGGAGCGGCCCGAGAGGGAGTACGAGAAGGTGGCAGCACCTAAGAGGGGCCGCAGCGCGAGCGCCCAGAGCAAGCCGTGGCGCTCGCTGGCCCTCATCCTGATCGCCATCGTGGCGCTCACCGGTGGCATGTTCGCATCCGGGCACAACACTCCGCGTCTCGGCATCGACCTGGCCGGCGGCACGAGCATCACCCTGCGGGCGGTGGCCCAGCCCGGCGAGGAATCGTCGATCAACAAGACCAACATGGACACCGCGGTCGACATCATGAACCGCCGTGTCAATGGTCTTGGTGTCTCGGAGGCCGAGGTCCAGACCCAGGGCTCCAGGAACATCATCGTCAATATCCCGAAGGGCACGAACTCGGAGGAGGCGCGGCAGCAGGTCGGTACGACCGCCAAGCTGTACTTCCGCCCGGTCCTGGCCACGGAGGCCTCCACGGGCGCCGCGACGACGACCCCGTCGCCGAGCGCGTCCAGCAGCGCCTCCAGCAGCCCGTCGAGCACGGCCAGCTCCAAGGCGACCGCCTCCTCGACCGGCTCCGCGACGCCGACGGCCACTGCCACCTCTCAGGGCCGTGCCGCCAGCGACGCGCTGAAGGCCGACTCCACCTCGTCCGCGAGCCCCAGTGCCTCGGCCTCGGCCAGCGCCACCCCGTCGGCGAGCAGCAGCGCCGCCGCCAGCGCGGCGGCCGCCAAGCTTGAGGCTCAGTACACCGCGCTCGACTGCTCCAAGAAGTCGGTCCAGAACACCGCCGGCAAGACCGCCAAGGCCGGCGACGCGACCGTGGCCTGCGGCCAGGTCTCGGGCGTCTGGTACAAGTACGTGCTCGGCCCCGCCGCCGTCGACGGCACCGACGTCAAGAAGGCCGCGGCCGTCCTGAACACGACGACTGCCGCCGGCTGGCAGGTCACCATGGACTTCACCGGCAAGGGCGGCGACAAGTTCGCCAAGGTCACCGGTGAACTGGCGAAGAACACCGCCCCGCAGAACGAGTTCGGCATCGTCCTCGACGGCCAGGTCGTCTCCAGCCCGTCCGTCAGCTCGTCGATCACCGGCGGCAGCGCGGAGATCTCCGGCAGCTTCACCCAGGAAGAGGCCCAGAGCCTCGCCAACATGCTGTCGTACGGCGCCCTGCCGCTGACCTTCAAGGAGGACAGCGTCACCACGGTGACCGCGGCCCTCGGCGGTGAGCAGCTGCACGCCGGTCTGATCGCGGGCGCGATCGGCCTCGCGCTGGTCGTCATCTACCTGCTGATCTTCTACCGCGGCCTGTCGGTCATCGCGATCCCCTCGCTGCTGGTCTCCGCGATCCTCACGTACGTGATCATGGCGCTGCTCGGCCCGGGTATCGGCTTCGCGCTGAACCTGCCGGCGGTCTGCGGTGCGATCGTCGCGATCGGTATCACCGCGGACTCGTTCATCGTGTTCTTCGAACGCATCCGGGACGAGATCCGCGAGGGCCGCTCGCTGCGCCCCTCCGTCGAGCGGGCCTGGCCCCGTGCCCGGCGCACCATCCTGGTCTCCGACTTCGTGTCGTTCCTCGCCGCCGCGGTGCTGTTCATCGTCACCGTCGGCAAGGTCCAGGGCTTCGCGTTCACCCTCGGTCTGACCACCGTGCTCGACGTGGTCGTCGTCTTCCTCTTCACCAAGCCGCTGATGACGATCCTCGCCCGCCGGAAGTTCTTCGCGGACGGCCACAAGTGGTCCGGCATCGACCCGAAGGCGCTGGGCGCCAAGCCGCCGCTGCGCCGCACCCGCCGTCCCTCCGCCCCCGTCGACCCGAAGGAGGCGTGAGATGTCGAAGCTCGGCAACCTCGGCGCCCGACTGCACCGTGGCGAGGTCGGGTACGACTTCGTCGGCAATCGCAAGATCTGGTACGGCATCTCGATCCTGATCACCATCACGGCCATCCTCGGCCTGACGGTGCGCGGCCTGAACATGGGCATCGAGTTCCAGGGCGGCGCCGCCTTCACCACGCCGAAGCACATGAGCGCCTCGGTGAGCCAGGCGGAGAAGTACGCCGAGGACGCCTCCGGCCACGACGCGGTCGTCCAGAAGCTCGGCGACGGCAGCCTGCGCATCCAGATCGCGGGCATCGACACCGACAAGTCCGACAGCATCAAGACGAAGCTGGCGAAGGACCTCGACGTCAGCTCCGAGAACATCGCAGCGGACCTGGTCGGTCCCAGCTGGGGTGACCAGGTCGCCAACAAGGCCTGGGAGGGCCTGGCGATCTTCATGGTGCTGGTCGTGATCTATCTGGCGATCGCCTTCGAGTGGCGCATGGCCCTGGCCGCGCTCGTCGCCCTGATCCACGACATCACCATCACCATCGGCATCTACGCCCTCGTCGGCTTCGAGGTCACGCCCGGCACGGTGATCGGTCTGCTGACCATCCTCGGTTACTCGCTCTACGACACGGTCGTCGTCTTCGACAGCCTCAAGGAGCAGACCAAGGACATCACCAAGCAGACCCGCTGGACCTACAGCGACATCGCCAACCGGTCGATCAACGGCACCCTGGTGCGTTCCATCAACACCACGGTCGTCGCGCTGCTGCCGGTCGGGGCCCTGCTGTTCATCGGTGGCGGCTTCCTGGGCGCGGGTGTCCTCAACGACATCTCGCTGTCGCTGTTCGTCGGCCTCGCGGCCGGTGCGTACTCGTCGATCTTCATCGCCACGCCGCTCGTCGCCGACCTCAAGGAGGCCGAGCCGCAGATCAAGGCGCTCAGGAAGCGCGTCCTCGCGAAGCGCGCCCAGGCTGCCACGCAGGGCGAGCCCGTCGAGCCCGAGGTCACCGACCGCTCGGACGACGACTACGACGACGAGGACACGGCGGCGGTCGTGGGCCCGCGCACCCAGCCGGCGTCCCGCAACCGCGGTCGTGGCCGTCCCTCGGGGAAGCGTCGATGACGGACATCCAGGAGCTGCTGCTCAGCCGTATCCGCGATGTGGCCGACTACCCGGAGCCGGGCGTGATGTTCAAGGACATCACGCCGCTCCTGGCGGACCCGGCCGCGTTCACGGCGCTCACCGACGCGCTCGCCGAGTTCGTCGTGAGCACCGGTGCGACGAAGGTCGTGGGCCTGGAGGCCCGCGGGTTCATCCTCGGCGCCCCGGTGGCCGTCCGCGCGGGCGTCGGCTTCATCCCCGTACGCAAGGCGGGCAAGCTCCCCGGAGCGACCCTCAGCCAGTCGTACGACCTGGAGTACGGCTCCGCCGAGATCGAGGTGCACGCCGAGGACCTGAGCGCGGGAGACCGCGTCCTGGTCGTCGACGACGTCCTGGCCACGGGCGGCACCGCCGAGGCATCCCTCCAGCTGATCCGCAGGGCGGGCGCGCAGGTCGCCGGCGTCGCGGTCCTGATGGAACTGGGCTTCCTCGCGGGCCGCGCCCGCCTGGAACCGGCCCTGGAAGGCGCCCCGCTGGAAGCGCTGCTGGTGGTCTGACGCCGACAGCACGTCCTGCGACGATTCGAGAACGGCCGCCCCGGTATCACCGGGGCGGCCGTTTCCGTGCCCCTCTGGGCACGGGGCTGTCCATGTGCGGCTCCACCGCGTGGGCGCGACGAGCCACGATGGCGCGGCGGTCGGCCAGGTACCTCCGGCCCCTCCCCGGTCCCCTCCCCGGACGAGCCACCATGGTGCCGCGATCGGCCAGGTACCTCCGGTCCGCCGTCCTGCGCCCGGACGCGCGGCGATGGCGCCGCGCTTGGCCAGGTCCCTCCGGCCCCCGTCGCCGGATCGGCCACGTACCTCCGGGCCACCATCGCCCGCCCGGACGAGCCACGACGGTGCCACAATCGGCTAGGCAACTCCGGCCCCCCCGCCGCCCGCCCGGAAACACCCCCGCCGGACACCGTCAGGGCGCCCTGACGTCACCTCCGGAATGCCGGCGGCAGCCTCTCGTGTTTCACCGGTAGCAGGCCCTCACATCGGCCTGAAGGCGAGCCCGGAGCCCGGGATCGCTACCATGGGCACTCCGGAGCCTGACCGGGGGACCCGGATCGCGCACGAGGAGTCCTCTTGGCAGACGAGGCCCAGCCCCTGACCGCCGCCAAGCCCGAGCCCACCCCGGGCCCCGCGGCGGAGCCCGCCACGAGCGCGAGCACCGCACCTGCGAGCACCGCATCGGCCGAACCGCGCCCGGCGGCGGAGCACGACCGGTCGGCGCCCGCCGACAAGGCGGCCGAGCCCGCGCGCCCCAAGCCGGCTCCGGCCGAGCGCCCGGCGGCCACTCCTCCCGCGCCCCGTCCCACGGCCGGCCAGCCCGCACGTACCGGCGGCGGCTCCTCCAACCGCGTCCGCGCCCGTCTCGCCCGCCTCGGTGTCCAGCGCTCCAACCCGTACAACCCGGTCCTGGAGCCCCTGCTGCGGATAGTGCGCAGCAACGACCCGAAGATCGAGACGGCCACCCTCCGCCAGGTCGAGAGCGCCTACCAGGTCGCCGAGCGCTGGCACCGCGGCCAGAAGCGCAAGAGCGGCGACCCGTACATCACGCACCCGCTCGCCGTCACCACGATCCTCGCCGAACTCGGCATGGACCCGGCCACGTTGATGGCCGGCCTGCTGCACGACACCGTCGAGGACACCGAGTACGGCCTCGACCAGCTCCGCCGCGACTTCGGCGACTCCGTGGCCCTCCTCGTCGACGGCGTCACCAAGCTGGACAAGGTCAAGTTCGGCGAGGCCGCGCAGGCCGAGACCGTCCGCAAGATGGTCGTAGCGATGGCCAAGGACCCGCGCGTCCTGGTCATCAAGCTCGCCGACCGCCTGCACAACATGCGCACCATGCGCTACCTCAAGCGCGAGAAGCAGGAGAAGAAGGCGCGCGAGACGCTGGAGATCTACGCGCCGCTCGCCCATCGCCTGGGCATGAACACCATCAAGTGGGAGCTGGAGGACCTCGCCTTCGCGATCCTCTACCCCAAGATGTACGACGAGATCGTCCGGCTGGTGGCCGAGCGGGCACCGAAGCGTGACGAGTACCTGGCCATAGTGACCGACGAGGTCCAGACCGACCTGCGCGCCGCCCGCATCAAGGCGACCGTCACCGGCCGCCCGAAGCACTACTACAGCGTCTACCAGAAGATGATCGTCCGCGGCCGCGACTTCGCGGAGATCTACGACCTGGTGGGCATCCGCGTCCTCGTGGACACCGTCCGCGACTGCTACGCGGCCCTCGGCACCGTGCACGCGCGATGGAACCCGGTCCCCGGCCGGTTCAAGGACTACATCGCGATGCCCAAGTTCAACATGTACCAGTCGCTGCACACCACGGTGATCGGCCCCAACGGCAAGCCCGTCGAGCTCCAGATCCGCACGTTCGACATGCACCGCCGCGCCGAGTACGGCATCGCCGCGCACTGGAAGTACAAGCAGGAGGCCGTCGCCGGCACCTCCAAGGTGCGCGCGGAGACGCCCCGGACCACCGGCAAGGACGACCACCTCAACGACATGGCGTGGCTGCGCCAGCTGCTCGACTGGCAGAAGGAGACCGAGGACCCGGGCGAGTTCCTGGATTCCCTGCGCTTCGACCTGTCCCGCAACGAGGTCTTCGTCTTCACGCCGAAGGGCGACGTGATAGCGCTGCCGGCGGGCGCCACCCCGGTGGACTTCTCGTACGCGGTGCACACCGAGGTCGGCCACCGGACCATAGGAGCACGGGTCAACGGGCGGCTCGTACCGCTCGAATCCACCCTGGACAACGGCGACTTGGTGGAGGTCTTCACTTCCAAGGCACCCGGCGCGGGCCCCTCCCGCGACTGGCTCGGCTTCGTCAAGTCGCCGCGCGCCCGCAACAAGATCAGAGCCTGGTTCTCCAAGGAGCGCCGTGACGAGGCGATCGAGCAGGGCAAGGACGCCATCGCCCGCGCGATGCGCAAACAGAACCTGCCGATCCAGCGCATCCTCACTGGCGACTCCCTCGTCACGCTCGCGCACGAGATGCGCTACCCCGACATCTCCTCGCTGTACGCGGCGATCGGCGAGGGCCATGTGGCCGCGCAGAACGTCGTACAGAAGCTGGTGCAGGCGCTCGGCGGCGAGGAGGCGGCCACCGAGGAGATCGACGAGAGCGTGCCGCCGGCGCACGGCCGAGGGCGCAAGCGCCGGTCGAACGCCGACCCCGGTGTCGTCGTCAAGGGCGTCGACGACGTGTGGGTCAAGCTGGCCCGCTGTTGTACGCCCGTCCCCGGCGACCCCATCATCGGTTTCGTCACGCGGGGCAGCGGTGTATCGGTTCACCGCAGCGACTGCGTCAACGTCGAGTCACTGTCCCGCGAGCCCGAGCGCATCCTGGAAGTCGAGTGGGCGCCCACCCAGTCCTCGGTCTTCCTGGTCGCCATCCAGGTGGAGGCCCTGGACCGCTCCCGGCTCCTCTCGGACGTCACCCGCGTCCTGTCCGACCAGCACGTCAACATCCTCTCCGCGGCCGTCCAGACCTCGCGCGACCGTGTGGCCACCTCCCGCTTCACCTTCGAGATGGGCGACCCCAAGCACCTGGGCCACGTCCTGAAGGCCGTCAGGGGCGTGGAGGGGGTCTACGACGTCTACCGCGTGACGTCGGCGCGCAACAAGACGTAGGGCATACGAAGAAGGGGCTCCCGTACGGTGCGTACGGGAGCCCCTTCTTGATGCGTGCGGACGGTCAGCCGCCGAACTCCTGGAGGCCCTTCAGAGCCTGCTCCAGCAGGGCCTGGCGGCCCTCCAGCTCGCGCTGGAGCTTGTCGGCGCGGGAGGTGTTGCCCTGCGCGCGGGCCTGCTCGATCTGGCCCGTGAGCTTGTCCACGGCGGCCTGGAGCTGACCGGTCAGACCCTCGGCACGCGCGCGTGCCTCCGGGTTCGTCCGGCGCCACTCGGTCTCCTCGGACTCCTGGAGGGCCCGCTCGATCGTGTGCATCCGGCCCTCGACCTTCGGGCGGGAGTCACGCGGCACATGGCCGATGGCCTCCCAGCGCTCGTTGATCGAGCGGAAGGCCGCGCGGGCCGCCTTCAGGTCGGTGACCGGCAGGAGCTTCTCGGCCTCCTCGGCCAGCTCCTCCTTGAGCTTCAGGTTCTCCGTCTGCTCGGCGTCCCGCTCGGCGAAGACCGAGCTGCGGGCGGCGAAGAAGACGTCCTGGGCGCCGCGGAAACGGTTCCACAGATCGTCCTCGTGCTCGCGCTGGGCGCGGCCCGCCGCCTTCCAGTCGGCCATCAGCTCGCGGTACCGAGCGGCCGTGGGACCCCAGTCCGTCGAGGCCGACAGACCCTCGGCCTCGGCGACCAGCTTCTCCTTGGTCTTGCGGGCGTCCTCGCGCTGCGCGTCCAGCGACGCGAAGTGCGCCTTGCGGCGCTTGGAGAAGGCCGACCGGGCGTGCGAGAAGCGGTGCCACAGCTCGTCGTCCGACTTGCGGTCCAGGCGCGGCAGACCCTTCCAGGTGTCCACCAGCGCGCGCAGCCGCTCGCCGGCCGCCCGCCACTGGTCGGACTGCGCCAGCTCCTCCGCCTCGACGACCAGCGCCTCCTTGGAGTGCCGGGCCTCGTCGGACTGCTTGGCGCGCTGCTGCTTGCGCTCCTCGCGGCGCGCGTCGACGGTCTCCACCAGCTTGTCCAGCCGGACGCCGAGCGCCGCCAGGTCGCCCACCGCGTGGTGGGCGTCGACCTGCTCACGGAGATGGTCGACGGCGGCCTGCGCGTCCTTCGCCGACAGGTCGGTGGTCTTCACGCGCTTTTCGAGGAGGCCGATCTCGACAACCAGGCCTTCGTACTTGCGCTCGAAGTAGGCCAGCGCCTCCTCGGGGGAGCCGGCCTGCCAGGAACCGACGACCTGCTCGCCGTCGGCCGTACGCACGTACACGGTCCCCGTCTCGTCGACGCGTCCCCACGGGTCGCTGCTCACAGCGCCTCCTCCACATGATGCCTGCACAGGGCCTCTGTGCCCCCGGGCATCGTCCACAGTTTCGTCACGGCCAACATAGGCGACCGGCGGGTTGCCTGTCCGCATCCCGCGCGACCGAAATTTCGCTGTTGACGGTCAGGATTTCGTGACGGTCGCCTTGTTGATCACGACCGTCGCGTTCGGTGCTCCGTCGCCCGCGCCCGTGCTCTCACCAGCGGCCGCGATCTTGTTCAGGACCTTCATCCCGGAGGCCGAGATGGTACCGAACGGGGTGTAACTCGCCGGCAGCGTGCTGGCCTTGTACACGAGGAAGAACTGGCTGCCGCCGGTGTGCTTCTGACCGGTGTTCGCCATCGCCACCGTGCCCGCCGGGTAGGTCCCGCCCTTGAGGCTGGTGTCCTTCAGGTTCTCGTCCGGGATCGTGTACCCGGGACCGCCGCTGCCCGCGCCCGTCGGGTCGCCGCACTGCAGCACGTAGATGCCGCTGGTGGTGAGCCGGTGGCACTTCGTGTGGTCGAAGAAGCCCTTGCCCGCAAGGAAGTCGAACGAGTTCACGGTGTGCGGCGCGGCCGACGTCTTCAGCGCGATGTCGATGTCACCGCAGGTCGTCGCGAGCTTCATCGTGTACTTCGCCGACTTGTCGATCGTGACCGCCGGCTCCTTCTTCCAGGTCTCCGTCTTGATCTTGCCGGCCGCCGGCTTCGCGCACGGGTCCGGCGCCTTCTTCGTCGCCGAGGCGCTGGGCGTGGGCGTCACGTCCGCGCTCGCGTTGGACTTGTCGTCGTTCTTCAGGACCCCGGTCGTGTACAGCGCCACACTGCCGATCACGATCACGCCGAGCACCGACGCGATCACCGAGTTGCGCATGCGCGCCTTGCGTCGAGCGGACGTACGCCGCTGCTGCTGCCGCAAGAACTTCTCCCGCGCGAGCTGCCGCTTCCGCTGTTCCTGGGTGACCACCGGATTCTCTCCTCATGCGTCTCGTACGTCGACTGGGACGCGTGCGTCTTGTGAGCCGACCGCCTGCGTGTGCCCCGTACCGTATATGGGTTCGCTGAGGATTCGGCAGCGCCGGTAGGCTCTGACCACTGACGCAGGGATCCTTATCCCCTCCCGTATCGACACAACGAAGGACGATCGTGCTCATTGCCGGGTTCCCCGCCGGGGCCTGGGGGACGAACTGTTATCTCGTCGCCCCCGCCGCCGGTGAGGAGTGCGTGATCATCGACCCGGGCCATCAGGCCGCCCAGGGAGTCGAGGAAGCGCTCAGGAAGCATCGGCTCAAGCCCGTCGCGGTCGTCCTCACCCATGGCCACATCGACCATGTGGCCTCGGTCGTCCCGGTGTGCGGCGCGCACGACGTGCCGGCCTGGATCCACCCCGAGGACCGCTACATGATGAGCGACCCCGAGAAGGCGCTCGGCCGCTCGATCGGGATGCCGCTGATGGGCGAGCTGACCCTGGGGGAGCCCGACGACGTCAAGGAGCTGACCGACGGAGCGCGGCTCGCGCTCGCGGGACTGGAGTTCTCGGTCGCGCACGCGCCGGGCCATACGAAGGGGTCGGTGACCTTCCAGATGCCCGAGACCACGGAGATCCCCTCCGTGTTCTTCTCCGGGGATCTGCTCTTCGCCGGCTCCATCGGACGCACCGACCTGCCCGGCGGCTCCCACGCCGAGATCCTCGACTCGCTGGCCCGCGTGTGCCTGCCGCTCGACGACTCGACCGTGGTGCTGTCCGGCCACGGCCCCCAGACGACCATCGGCCAGGAGCGCGCCACCAACCCGTATCTGCGGGAGGTGGCCTCCGGCGGCCAGGGAGCCCAGGACGCTCCCCGACGAGGAATGTGACGAGATTTTCGTGAGCACCTTTCAGGCCCCCAAGGGCACGTACGACCTGATTCCGCCGGAGTCGGCCAAGTACCTCGCCGTGCGCGAGGCGATCGCCGCTCCGCTGCGCAACTCCGGCTACGGCTACATCGAGACGCCCGGCTTCGAGAACGTCGAGCTGTTCGCGCGCGGGGTCGGTGAGTCGACCGACATCGTGACCAAGGAGATGTACGCCTTCGAGACCAAGGGCGGCGACCAGCTCGCCCTGCGTCCCGAGGGCACGGCTTCCGTACTGCGCGCGGCACTTGAGGCCAACCTGCACAAGCTCGGCAACCTGCCGGTGAAGCTCTGGTACTCGGGCTCCTACTACCGCTACGAGCGCCCCCAGAAGGGCCGTTACCGCCACTTCTCGCAGGTCGGCGCCGAGGCGATCGGTGCCGAGGACCCGGCGCTGGACGCCGAGTTGATCATCCTCGCGGACCAGGCGTACCGCTCCCTGGGCCTGCGGGGCTTCCGCATCATCCTCAACAGCCTGGGCGACAAGGAGTGCCGTCCGGTCTACCGGGAGGCGCTGCAGAATTTCCTTCGGGGCCTGGACCTCGACGAGGAGACGCTCCGCCGCGCGGACATCAACCCGCTTCGCGTCCTCGACGACAAACGCCCGGACATCCAGAAGCAGTTGACGGACGCCCCGCTGCTCCGCGACTACCTGTGCGACGCGTGCAAGGCGTACCACGAGGAGGTCCGCGAGCTCATCACTGCTGCGGGCGTCGTCTTCGAGGACGACCCGAAGCTGGTCCGCGGCCTGGACTACTACACCCGTACGACCTTCGAGTTCGTCCACGACGGTCTGGGTGCCCAGTCCGCGGTGGGCGGCGGCGGTCGCTACGACGGCCTGTCCGAGATGATCGGCGGTCCCGCACTGCCTTCCGTGGGCTGGGCGTTGGGCGTCGACCGTACGGTCCTCGCCCTGGAGGCGGAGGGCGTCGAACTCGAACTCCCCGCGTCCACCAGCGTGTTCGCCGTCCCGCTCGGTGACGAGGCCCGCCGGGTCCTCTTCACCAAGGTCACTGAACTCCGCAAGCTCGGCATCGCGGCCGACTTCTCCTACGGCTCCAAGGGCCTCAAGGGTGCCATGAAGAGCGCCAACCGCAGTGGCGCCCGCTACACGATCGTCGCCGGCGAGCGTGACCTTGCCGAGGGTGTCGTGCAGCTCAAGGACATGGAGTCCGGGGAGCAGCGGGCGGTCGGGGTGAACGAGATCGTGGCGGAACTGGAGTCGAAGCTGGGCTGAGGCCTGGCTTCTTCGCCCCCGCCGCCCCTACCCGTCCCATCCCCAGGGGCTCCGCCCCTTCGACCCCGCCAGGGGGCTCTGCCCCCTGGACCCCCGCTCCTCAAACGCCGGAGGGGCTGAGTTTTCGCCGGCCAGCGCTTGATTTTTTCAGCCCGTCCGGCGTTTGAGGACGAGGCCGTTCAGGCCGAGGCGGGGGTCTGGGGGCGGCAGCCCCCAGGGATGGGACGGGTAGGGGCGGCGGGGGCGAGAATCCTCAGTCCAGCAACCCGTACCGCATCGCACTAGTCACAGCGGCCGTCCGGTCATCGACGCCCAACTTCCCGAAGACCCGCAGCAGATGGGTCTTCACCGTCGACTCCCCGATGTACAACCGCCGCCCGATCTCCGCGTTCGTGCACCCCTCCGCCACCAACCGCAACACCGCGATCTCCCGCTCGGACAACCGAGGCCGCTCCGGCTTCGTCCGCAGCTGGTCCACCAACCGCGCCGCCACAGACGGTGCCAACACGGTCTCGCCCCGCGCGGCGGCCCGTACCGCGTCGGCCAGTTCACCCCGCGGCAGATCCTTCAGCAGGTAACCCGCAGCCCCCGCCTCCACGGCCCGCAGGATGTCCCGGTCGGTCTCGTACGTCGTGAGGACGATCACCCGGCACGGCAACCCGGCCGCGCTCATCCGCACGATGGAGTCGACCCCTCCGCCACCCGGCATCCGCAGGTCCATCAGCACGATGTCCGGCCTCAACTCAGCGGCCAGCGCCTCCGCTTGGGGCCCGCTCGACGCGTCGGCGACGACATCGAGGTCCGGTTCGGCGCTGAGCATGGCGCGCAGGCCTTCGCGTACGACGGGATGGTCGTCGGCGAGGATGATCCGGATCATCGAGAACTCCTCAGAGGCGATACGGGCGGCACAGGGGATTCAGGTGAGGCGGGCGATACCGGCAGCCGTACCGTCACCGTCGTCCCCTCGCCCACCGCACTCCGTACCACCGCCGTCCCACCCACCTCCGCCGCCCGCGTCCGCAACCCCGCCAGACCGTAACCACCGGACACCGCAGCCGGATCGAACCCGCACCCGTCGTCCCGTACCGACACGGTGAGTTGCTCGTCGGCGTACACCAGCGCAAGGTTCACCTTCGCCGAACTCCCCGCATGCTTACGGGCGTTGGCGAGCGCCTCCTGACAGGACCGCAGAGCCACCACCTCCGGCCCGGCGGGCAACGCACGCACCGGCCCGGTGACTTGGAGTGTCGCGTCATGGCGGGCGGCGAGTCGGCGCAGGGCGTCCGAGAGGGACGCGCCCTCCAGGTCGGCCGGTGTGCCGCCGGCGACCAGGGCGCGGGCCTCGGCGAGGTTCTGCCGGGCCGTCTCGTCCATCAGGGCCAAGTGCCGCCTGGCCTGCGGCAGATCGTCGTCCAGCTCCGCCTCCACCGCCTGGGTCAGCATCAGCAGACTGGTGAAGCCCTGGGCGAGGGTGTCGTGGATCTCGCGGGCCATCCGCTCCCGTTCGGCCAACGCGCCGTGGGCCGACGACAGTCGGGAGACCTCATGGCGGCTGGCGTCCAGCTCGGCTATCAACTCCGCGCGCTCCTGGCTCTGTTCGATGACGCGGATGATCCAGGTGCCGAGGGCCATCGAGAAGACCAGGGTGACCACCGCGAAGACGGAATTGAAGAACACGTCCTGCGCGCCCGGCCACCACAGCAGCGCCCAGCCGATCACGGGCGCGATGTTGATCACGGTCACCGCGATCAGGGCCCAGCGCAGGCGCAGCACCATGAAGCAGGGCGGGACGAGGGCGAAGGCCAGCAGCCGGGTCTCGCCGACCAGGACCGCGGAGGGCAGGAACAGCGCCATCTCCGCGATGAGGTAGCCGACCGCCCGGCGTTCGTCCGGTGGGTCACCTTGGAGGACCGGGCGGCCCATCCAGACGTAGAGCGGGATCAGCGGGACGAGCAGGGCGGCCGCCGTGACGCGTACCGGCCACCCCGGCTGGCTCGTGCCGAGCACGAACACCAGGGTGGCCAGCCAGATCAGGGCGAAGTAGGTGTCCCAGAGCCGGAACGAGCGGTCCCAGGTGTACGAACCCGACACCCCGTGCGGAGCCGTCATCCGTCGCGCCGGTTCTTCCACCGGAAGGTCAGCAGGCACAGCAGCAATCCTCCGACGCACCACGCCCCGAGCACCAGCGCGACCTTCCCGAACTCCCAACTCCCGGCCTGCTCCAGCACCTGCGCCGACGAGGGCAGGAACACCCCGCGCAGCCCCTGGCACATCCACTTCAGCGGGAACAGGGCGCCGATGTTGAGCATCCAGTCCGGGATGGTGTCGATGGAGATGTACACCCCGGAGATGAACTGCAGGACCAGGAAGGGGAGTACGACCACGGAGGTCGCGCTCTTGCCGGACTTCGGGACCGAGCTGACCGCGATGCCGAGCAGCGCGCACGCCGTCAGACCGAGCACGAAGATCCACCCGAAGTCCAGCCACTTCACCGCGGACGAGGGCAGGTCCACGTCGTAGAGCGTGGTGCCGACGAAGAGCAGGATCGCCGTCTCCATCAGGCCCGTGACCAGAACCAGCCAGATCTTGCCGAGGAAGTACGCGGCCGGTGGCATCGGCGTGCCGCGCAGCCGGCGCAGCACCTTCTCGTCGCGTTCGATCGCGATCGAGATGCCGAGGGACTGGAAACTCGTCGACATGATGCCGGCGGCCATCATGGCCGGGACGTACAGCTGCGAGGCGTTGATGCCCGCGCCCCGGACGTCGTCCTTGAAGATCGACGCGAACAGGAAGAGGAAGACGACCGGGAAGGCGAAGGTGAACACCACCTGGTCGCGCTGCCGGAAGAACTGTTTGAGTTCCAGCGACCCGCGGCGCAGTCCGAGTCCCCAGGCACTGGGCAGCCGGTCTCCGGAGGTCCTCGTCCGCGGCCGTACGGCGGTCGTGTTCGTGTTCGTGGTCATCGCGCGTCCTCCTGTCCGGTCAGCCGGAGGTAGACGTCCTCCAGGGTGGGGCGGCTCACCAGCAGCCCGGGGATCTCCCCGTCGAAGCGGTGCATGAGTTCGGCTACGACCTTGGTAGGAGTCTCCGTGTGCTCCGCGCGCGGGGTGCCGTCCAGGTCCGTCCACTCGACCGTGGCTCCGGTGCCGTGGCGTTCGCGCAGGGCGGCCGGTTCGCCCTCGGCGACCACACGGCCCTTGGCGACGATGGCGAGGCGGTCGGCCAGGTTCTCGGCCTCCTCCAGGTAGTGGGTGGTGAGGAGGATCGTGGTGCCCTCGTCGGCGAGCTTGCGGATCAGGTCCCAGAACTGGCGCCGGGCCGCCGGGTCGAAACCGGTCGTCGGCTCGTCCAGGAGGAGGAGATCGGGGCCGCCTATCACCCCTAGGGCCACGTCGAGACGCCTGCGCTGTCCGCCCGACAGGGCCTTGATGCGGCTGTCCACCTTGGCCTCCAGACCCACCAGGCCGATGACCTCCTCGGGGTCGCGCGGGCGGGGGTAGTAGCGCGCGAAGTGCCGTACCGTCTCGCCGACCGTCAACTCCGCGGGTGCCGATTCGTCCTGCCAGACGATTCCGACCCGTGAACGCCACGCGCGCGTGCCCGTCGCCGGGTCCGAGCCGAGCACCGACACCTCGCCCGCGTCCCGGCCGCGGTTGCCCTGGAGGATCTCGACCGTGGTGCTCTTGCCCGCCCCGTTGGGTCCGAGCAGGCCGAACACCTCTCCCGTGCGGATCTGGAGGTCGATTCCGTCCACGGCGGTCACGTCCCCGTACTGCTTGCGCAGCCCCCGCACATCCACTGCGAGTTCGTTCGCCTGTGTTGTCATGCGACGAGCATCGTCCGGAATCGAGCGCTCAGGGACGACCGTGCGTACTTCCTTATGTCCATCGAACGGTGGACAGAGGTGCGCGTGCGGCACAATGGCCCTGCCCGAAGAAGGTCCAACTCTCAAGTGACGGATCGGCGTGATGAGCAAGACGACAGTGAAGGACGTCTCCACCGACTCCGAGCCGGAGCACACGGCCGCAGAGCCGCGGACGGTGGGCAGCAGCCGGGCCTTCGCCGTGCTGCTGGTGATCACCGGAGCGGCCGGACTGCTCGCCGCCTGGGTCATCACGATCGACAAGTTCAAGATCCTTGAGGGCAAGCTCGCCGGGAAGACGTTCACCCCGAGCTGCAGCATCAACCCGATCGTGTCCTGCGGCAGCGTCATGGAGAGCAAGCAGGCCGCGGCCTTCGGCTTCCCCAACCCGATGCTCGGCCTGGTCGCCTACGGCATCGTCATCTGCGTCGGCATCAGCCTGCTGACCCGGGTCCAGTTCCCGCGCTGGTACTGGCTGACCTTCAACTTCGGCACGCTCTTCGGGGTGGCCTTCTGCACTTGGCTGCAGTTCCAGTCGCTGTACCGGATCAACGCGCTGTGCCTGTGGTGCTCGCTGGCCTGGGTCGCCACGATCACCATGTTCTGGTACGTCACGTCGTTCAACATCCGCAACGACTTCCTGAAGGCCCCGCGCCCGGTCAAGAACTTCCTGGGCGAGTTCACCTGGGTCCTCCCGGTCACCCACGTCGGCATCATCGCCATGCTGATCCTGACCCGCTGGGGCACCCAGCTCTGGGCCTGAGACCGGCCCCGACCGCATTGTCAGTGGCGTGACATAGGGTTTTGGACGTGGAGCCCGACCTGTTCACCGCCGCAGCCGAAGAACGCCAGGAGAAGGACCCGTCCAGCAGTCCCCTGGCGGTACGGATGCGCCCGCGCACCCTCGACGAGGTCGTGGGCCAGCAGCACCTGCTGAAGCCGGGCTCACCCCTGCGCAGACTGGTCGGCGAGGGGGCGGGCGGCCCGGCCGGACCCTCCTCGGTGATCCTCTGGGGCCCACCCGGCACCGGCAAGACGACTCTCGCCTACGTCGTCTCCAAGGCCACCGACAAGCGCTTCGTGGAGCTGTCCGCGATCACCGCCGGCGTCAAGGAGGTCCGCGCGGTCATCGACGGCGCCCGCCGCGCCACCGGCGGCTTCGGCAAGGAGACCGTCCTCTTCCTCGACGAGATCCACCGCTTCAGCAAGGCCCAGCAGGACTCCCTCCTCCCGGCCGTCGAGAACCGCTGGATCACCCTGATCGCGGCGACCACGGAGAACCCGTACTTCTCGGTGATCTCCCCGCTGCTCTCCCGCTCCCTCCTCCTCACCCTCGAACCCCTCACGGACGACGACCTGCGCGCCCTGATCCGCCGCGCGCTGTCCGACGAGCGAGGACTGAAGGACGCGGTCGCGCTCCCCGAGGACAGCGAGAACCACCTGCTGCGCATCGCCGGCGGCGATGCCCGCCGCGCGCTCACCGCCCTGGAGGCCGCCGCCGGGGCCGCCCTCGACAAGGGCGAGCCGGACATCACCCTCCAGACCCTGGAGGAGACGGTCGACCGCGCGGCGGTGAAGTACGACCGCGACGGCGACCAGCACTACGACGTGGCCAGTGCCCTCATCAAGTCCATCCGCGGCTCCGACGTCGACGCGGCCCTGCACTACCTGGCCCGCATGATCGAGGCCGGCGAGGACCCCCGCTTCATCGCCCGCCGCCTGATGATCTCCGCGAGCGAGGACATCGGCCTCGCCGATCCGAACGCCCTGCCGATCGCGGTCGCCGCCGCCCAGGCCGTAGCGATGATCGGCTTCCCGGAGGCCGCGCTCACCCTCAGCCACGCCACCATCGCGCTCGCCCTCGCGCCCAAGTCGAACGCGGCGACCACGGCGATCGGCGCCGCCATGGAGGACGTACGCAAGGGGCACGCGGGCCCGGTGCCGATGCATCTGCGGGACGGGCACTACAAGGGCGCGGCCAAGCTCGGGCACGCGCAGGGGTACGTCTACCCGCACGACCTGCCCGAGGGCATCGCCGAGCAGCAGTACGCCCCGGAGGAGCTGAAGGACCGTACGTACTACGAACCGACCCGGCACGGCGCCGAGGCCCGGTACGCGGACGCGGTCGAGTGGACCAGGAAACGCCTCGGTCGAAAGCGGTCCTGAGCACCCTGTAGAATCCTGCGCAGTGCTGCGTCCCGTGTCCGGCTCCGGTCGGCGCCTCAGGCGGGACATCCAGCCGGATCTTCGGATCCAGGAGCGTCGCGCACCTTCGTAGGTGTCGCGGGCAGCCCACCACCACCCGGGGTTCCGGGACCGGTCGGTGGGCCGTTCGTGTGCTGCACGTATGTGCCCAGATCAGGGGAACGGCTGCCTGACAAGTCCTTCGGGGCCTGTCGGGATTTCCCCGGCTGCGGATGCGACCTCCCGTAACCCTGAGGCAGCCGAAGAGAAAAAGGATAAGAAGTGGCGAATCAGTCCCGCCCCAAGGTCAAGAAGTCGCGTGCCCTCGGCATCGCGCTGACCCCGAAGGCCGTCAAGTACTTCGAGGCCCGTCCCTACCCGCCGGGTGAGCACGGTCGTGGCCGCAAGCAGAACTCGGACTACAAGGTCCGTCTGCTGGAGAAGCAGCGTCTGCGCGCGCAGTACGACGTGTCCGAGCGTCAGCTCGTCCGCGCCTACGAGCGTGCCTCCAAGGTCCAGGGCAAGACCGGTGAGGCCCTGATCATCGAGCTGGAGCGTCGTCTCGACGCGCTGGTCCTTCGTTCGGGCATCGCCCGCACGATCTACCAGGCCCGCCAGATGGTCGTTCACGGCCACATCGAGGTCAACGGTGGCAAGGTCGACAAGCCGTCCTTCCGCGTCAAGCCCGACGACGTCGTGATGGTTCGCGAGCGCAGCCGCAGCAAGACCCTGTTCGAGGTTTCCCGCGCCGGTGGCTTCGCCCCCGACGGCGAGACCCCGCGCTACCTCCAGGTGAACCTCGGCGCCCTGGCGTTCCGCCTGGACCGCGAGCCGAACCGCAAGGAGATCCCGGTGATCTGCGACGAGCAGCTCGTCGTCGAGTACTACGCCCGCTGATCACTCAACGGACGTAGCACCACCGCGTGTCAGCCCGCCGTCTCCCCGCCCTTCCAGGTGGGCGAGGCGGCGGGCTTTCGCATGTCCACGCTCACCGTCGCGGGCCGCACCGGCCCGCGCGGCACCGGCACGGCGTCGAGCGACCGCTCCTGCCCCAGCGCCCGGGCCACGGCCGCCTCCCGGCCCAGCCGCGCCCCCTCCCGTACGCACTCCTCGTACCGCTCGTCGCCGAGGCGCTCGCGGGCCATCGCCTCGCACAGCTCGTGCGGCGCGTTGTAGTACGCCGAGCCGAACAGCGGCAGCCCCACCGACGGCCACATCCCGCCCGCCGCACCCTGCAACAGCGCGGCCTCGGCGGCGTCGCCCTCCGCCACCGTGACGAGGGCGAGCAGCTCGACCGCGAGCACCGAGCCGAGCAGATCGCGGAAGCCGTGCGCGCTGCCCAGACAGTCCGCCAACAGGTCGCGCGCGAGCGGGAGTTCGCCGTCGCTCCAGGCGACGTAGGCCAGGACGTACAGCGCGTACGCGCGGGTCCAGCGCTCGCCGTGGTCCTCGCAGACCTGGCGGACGTCCTCGCACAGCTTGACCGCGTCCGCCAGATCGCCCTGGAACGCCCGGGTCATCGCCAGTTCGACCTGGCCCATCAGCACGTTGCTGTTGAGCTCGCCGATCTGCTGGTAGCGGTCGAGCGCCGAGCGCAGCAGGGTCTCCGCGCGCGGCATGTCGTCCGTGACCAACGCCAGGCAGCCGGTGCGGTGTTCGGCGTACGCGACCGCCGTGGGGTTCGCGGCCTCGTCCGCCTCCTCGCGGCACTCCTGGAGCGCGGCCAGCGCGGGCACGGTGTCGCCCTGGAGGATCGCCACATAGCCGAGCACCCACAGGGCCTTCAGCCGTGACTGGTCGTTCGCCGTGTCCTCGGCGTCCAGCTGCACGGCCTGCTCCAGCCAGTGCCGGCCCTCCGCGAGGCGCCCGCAGCCCGCCCAGTAGAACCACAGGGAGCCCGCGAGGTACTGGCCCAGGTGCGTCTCGTCCGGCTCGGTCAGGCAGTACTCCAAGGCGCCGCGCAGATTCGGCAGTTCAGCCTCGACCCGCGCGGCGACCTCGCCCTGGCGCGGCGAGAACCAGTCCAGCTCGCACCACGTGGCCAGGCCCAGATACCAGTCGCGGTGCCGGCGCCGCAGCCGGGCCGCGTCCCCGGTCGCCTCCAGCCAGTCGGCGCCGTAGGCCCGGATCGTGTCGAGCATCCGGTAGCGCACGCCCGTCGGCGTCTGTTCGCCGACGACCACGGACTGCGCGAGGAGTTCGGAGAGCACGTCGAGGACGCCGTCCGAGGTCAGTCCGTCGCCGCCGCACACGTACTCGGCGGCCTCCAGGTCGAAGCGCCCGGCGAACACCGAGAGCCGCGCCCACAGCAACCGCTCCTCGGGCGTGCACAGTTCATGGCTCCAGCCGATCGCCGTCCGCAGCGTCTGGTGCCGGGGTAACGCGTCCCTGCGCCCGCCTGCCAGCAGCCGGAACCGGTCGTCGAACCGCGCCAGCAACTCCCCGGGCGCCAGCGCCCGCAGCCGCCCCGCCGCCAGCTCGACGGCGAGCGGAATCCCGTCGAGCCGCCGGCACAACTCCCGTACGTCCGGATCGTCTTCGTGGAGGGCGACGCCCTGCTGCGCGGCCCGGTCGGCGAACAGCTCCACCGCCTCGTCCTCGCCCAACGGAGCCACCGCCACCACACGTTCACCCGACAGTTCCAACGGCCGCCGCCCCACCGCGAGCACCCGCAGCCCCGGCACCCGCCCGAGCAACTCGGCCACCAGCTCGGCACACACCTCCACCAGATGCTCGAACCCGTCCAGCACCAACAGGAGTTGACGCTCCGTCAAATGTGCGAGCAGCGCCTCGCGCGGCAACCGCGCGGTGTGATCCGTCAACCCCAGCGCCTCTACGACCGCGAAGTCGACGAGTTCCGGGTCGCGCACCGGCGCCAGTTCCACCCGCCACACACCGTCCGGCGGAGCGGAGCGGGCCGCCGCGTGGGCCGCGAGCCGGGACTTGCCGACCCCGCCGGGACCGGTCACCGTGACCAGACGCGAGGCGTCGAGCGCCCGGGCCAGCTCGGTGAGTTCGGCCGAGCGGCCCACGAACCGGTCGGGTTCGAGGGGCAGATTGCCGTCCGCGGTGGCGTCGCCGCCATGGGAAGCTCGCATGGAACACGGAGCGTACTGAACCGTATTCAGTCCGTACAATCGCTTCGCGCAACTCCAGTGTGCGCGGGGCGGTAATGCGGTACAGAGCGCCACCCCCGGCGCGATAGGCTCGGACGAGTCATCAATAGTCATCAACAGGTGTTTACGAGAGCGGGTGTCAGGTGTCCGGTGGAGAGGTGGCCGGGATCCTGGTGGCCGTCTTCTGGGCGATCCTGGTCTCGTTCCTCGCCGTCGCACTGGTGAGGCTGGCCCAGACGCTCAAGGCGACCACCAAGCTGGTCGCGGACGTGACCGACCAGGCCGTGCCGCTGCTGGCCGACGCCTCCGCGGCGGTGCGCTCCGCGCAGACCCAGATCGACCGGGTCGACGCGATCGCCTCCGACGTCCAGGAAGTCACCTCGAACGCCTCCGCACTGTCCACCACCGTCGCCTCCACCTTCGGCGGGCCCCTCGTCAAGGTCGCGGCCTTCGGCTACGGCGTCCGCCGGGCCCTGGGCGGCCGCCGCGAGGACGTGCCCGCGCCGTCCGGGGCGTCCCGTCGTACGGTGATCGTGGGCCGTACCGTCCCGGCCGGACGGCGGGGCAAGCGCACCCGGAAGAAGGACTGACCGAGCGATGTTCCGCCGTACGTTCTGGTTCGGCACGGGCGTGGCCGCCGGTGTCTGGGCGACCACCAAGGTCAATCGCAAGCTGAAGCAGCTGACCCCCGAGCACCTCGCCGTCGCCGCGGCCAACAAGGCGCTCGAAGCGGGCCACAAGCTCAAGGACAGCGCGGTGCACTTCGCGCTCGACGTCCGCGCGGGCATGGCCCAGCGCGAGGCCGAACTCGGCGACGCGCTCGGGATCAACGCCCCGGTCGACCCCGAACTCCCGGCGCCCCGGCAGCACATCGCCATCGAGAACCGCAACACCCCCCTGTCCGTCGAAAGAAACGACAGGACGACGTACTCGTACAACCGGAATGAGGACCACTGATGGAGTCGGCTGAAATCCGCCGCCGCTGGCTGAGCTTCTACGAGGAGCGCGGCCACACCGTCGTCCCCTCGGCGTCGCTCATCGCGGACGACCCGACTCTGCTCCTGGTCCCCGCCGGCATGGTCCCCTTCAAGCCGTACTTCCTCGGCGAGGTCAAGCCGCCGTGGCCGCGCGCCACCAGCGTGCAGAAGTGCGTGCGCACGCCCGACATCGAAGAGGTCGGCAAGACCACGCGCCACGGCACGTTCTTCCAGATGTGCGGCAACTTCTCCTTCGGCGACTACTTCAAGGAAGGCGCGATCACCTACGCCTGGGAGCTGCTCACCTCGCCCCAGGACAAGGGTGGTTACGGCCTCGACCCCGAGCGCCTGTGGATCACGGTCTACCTCGACGACGACGAGGCCGAGACCATCTGGCGGGAGAAGATCGGCGTCCCGGCCGAGCGTATCCAGCGCCTCGGCAAGAAGGACAACTACTGGTCGATGGGCGTCCCCGGACCCTGCGGCCCGTGCTCCGAGATCAACTACGACCGCGGCCCCGAGTTCGGCGTCGAAGGCGGCCCGGCCGTCAACGACGAGCGGTACGTGGAGATCTGGAACCTCGTCTTCATGCAGTACGAGCGGGGCGAGGGCATCGGCAAGGAGGACTTCGAGATCCTCGGCGAGCTGCCCAGCAAGAACATCGACACGGGCCTCGGCCTGGAGCGCCTCGCGATGATCCTGCAGGGCGTGCAGAACATGTACGAGATCGACACCTCCATGGCCGTCATCAAGAAGGCCACCGAGCTGACCGGCGTCGAGTACGGCGCATCGCACGACTCCGACGTCTCCCTGCGCGTGGTCACCGACCACATGCGTACGTCCGTGATGCTCATCGGTGACGGCGTGACCCCCGGCAACGAGGGCCGCGGTTACGTCCTGCGCCGCATCATGCGCCGCGCCATCCGCAACATGCGGCTGCTCGGTGCCACGGGTCTGGTCGTCAAGGACCTCATCGACACCGTCATCGCGATGATGGGCCAGCAGTACCCCGAGCTCGTCACCGACCGCCAGCGCATCGAGACCGTGGCCCTCGCCGAGGAGGCCGCCTTCGTCAAGACGCTGAAGGCCGGCACCAACATCCTCGACACCGCCATCGCCGACACCAAGCAGTCCGGCGGCAAGGTCCTCGCCGGCGACAAGGCGTTCCTGCTGCACGACACCTGGGGCTTCCCGATCGACCTCACCCTCGAAATGGCCGCCGAACAGGGCCTTTCCGTGGACGAGGACGGCTTCCGGCGCCTGATGAAGCAGCAGCGCGACCAGGCCAAGGCCGACGCGCAGGCCAAGAAGACCGGCCACGCGGGCGTCGGTGCCTACCGCGAGATCGCCGACAAGGCCGGCGAGACCGACTTCATCGGCTACTCGGACACCCAGGGCGAGTCCACCATCGTCGGCATCCTCGTCGACGGCGTCTCCTCCCCGGCCGCGACCGAGGGCGACGAGGTCGAGATCGTCCTCGACCGCACCCCCTTCTACGCCGAGGGCGGCGGCCAGATCGGCGACACCGGCCGGATCAAGGTCGAGTCCGGTGCCGTCATCGAGATCCGCGACTGCCAGAAGCCGGTGCCCGGGGTCTACGTCCACAAGGGCGTCGTCCAGTACGGCGAGGTCACCGTCGGCGCCAAGGCCGAGGCCGCCATCGACATCCGCCGCCGTACCGCCATCGCCCGCGCCCACTCGGCCACCCACCTCACCCACCAGGCGCTGCGCGACGCCCTCGGTCCGACGGCCGCGCAGGCCGGTTCCGAGAACCAGCCCGGCCGCTTCCGCTTCGACTTCGGCTCCCCGTCCGCCGTGCCCACGGCCGTGATGACCGACGTCGAGCAGAAGATCAACGAGGTGCTCGCCCGCGACCTGGACGTGCACGCCGAGATCCTCAGCCTCGACGAGGCCAAGAAGCAGGGCGCCATCGCCGAGTTCGGCGAGAAGTACGGCGAGCGGGTCCGCGTCGTCACCATCGGCGACTTCTCCAAGGAGCTGTGCGGCGGCACGCACGTCCACAACACCTCGCAGCTCGGCCTGGTGAAGCTGCTCGGCGAGTCGTCGATCGGCTCCGGAGTCCGCCGTATCGAAGCGCTCGTCGGTGTCGACGCCTACAACTTCCTCGCCCGGGAGCACACGGTCGTCGCCCAGCTCCAGGAGCTGATCAAGGGGCGTCCGGAGGAGCTGCCGGAGAAGGTCTCCGCGATGCTCGGCAAGCTGAAGGACGCCGAGAAGGAGATCGAGAAGTTCCGCGCCGAGAAGGTGCTGCAGGCCGCGGCCGGTCTCGTCGAGTCCGCCAAGGACATGCACGGTGTCGCGCTGGTCACCGGCCAGGTGCCGGACGGCACGAGCGCCGACGACCTGCGCAAGCTGGTTCTCGATGTGCGCGGCCGCATCCAGGGCGGACGCGCCGCCGTAGTGGCCCTCTTCACGGTCAACAACGGCAAGCCGCTCACGGTCATCGCGACCAACGAAGCCGCTCGCGAGCGCGGTCTCAAGGCCGGTGACCTGGTCCGCGCGGCCGCCAAGACCCTCGGTGGCGGCGGTGGCGGCAAGCCGGACGTGGCCCAGGGCGGTGGCCAGAACCCGGCCGCCGTCGGTGAAGCCGTGGACGCCGTCGAGCGCCTCGTCGCCGACACGGCCAAGTAAGAAACGGCCGCGAACATGCGAAGAGGACGTCGACTCGCGATCGACGTCGGGGACGCCCGGATCGGGGTCGCCTCGTGCGACCCCGACGGGATCCTCGCCACTCCCGTCGAGACGGTCCCCGGCCGCGACATCCCGGCGGCGCACCGCCGGCTGAGGCAACTCGCCGAGGAGTACGAACCGATCGAAGTCGTCGTCGGCCTCCCGCGCTCCCTCAAGGGGGGCGAGGGACCGGCCGCCGTGAAGGTCCGGGCATTCGCCCAGGAACTCGCGAAGGGGATCGCGCCGGTACCGGTCAGACTGTTGGACGAACGGATGACCACGGTGACGGCCAGTCAGGGACTGCGCGCCTCAGGGGTGAAGTCCAAGAAGGGCCGATCGGTCATCGACCAGGCGGCCGCGGTCATCATCCTCCAGCAGGCGCTGGAATCCGAACGGGTGTCAGGTAAACCACCCGGCGAGGGCGTCGAAGTGGTCATCTGATCGCGATACGGTAACGTTCCGCGCGATGCGATGGTGTTCGAACAGCCATGGCACAGCAAGAGGCGGGACGGGAGCCGGAGCCGCAAGCGCCGCGACCGCCGCCTCGCGGCTCTAGGGGATCGATGACTGAGTATGGCCGGGGCCCAGGCTCCGAACCGTGGCATCCGGAGGACCCGTTGTTCGGGGACGTCGGATGGGAAGGACAGCAGGCCCAGTCGGGGCAGCAGTCCTCCTACGGCGGCCAGCCGCAGCACTATCCGGAACAGCCGCAGCAGCCGCAGCAGTACGGCGACTGGGGCCATGGCCAGCAGGCCGACTACGGTCAGGCGCAGCAGCAGTACCCGGTCTACGACGAACAGGGCAACCCGCACTACCCCGACCAGCAGCAGTGGGCCGACCATCAGCAGTACGCCGATCAGAGCCATCAGCAGTACGCCGCTCAGCAGCAGCAATATCAGCAGGGCGGCTGGGACGACACCGGCGCGCCCGCGCAGGTCCCGTACGCCGCGGACCCCGGCGACCCGTACGCACAGCAGGCCGCCGCCTATGGCGAACAACAGCCCGATTTCTACGGCACGCCCGACGCCTACCCGCCGCCCGAGCCGCCGGGCAAGCGACGCACCGAGCCTGAACCGGAGCAGGCGGACTGGGACCCGGGACCCGATCAGGGCGAACACGCGTTCTTCGCGGGCGGCGGCGACGATGAGGACGAAGCCGACGACGAGCCGGACGGGCGCGGACGCGGTGACCGGCGGGGCAAGGGCGGCAAAGGCAAAGGCAAGGACAAAGGCGGCAAGGAGAGAAAGCGCCGCAACGGCTGCGCCTGCCTGGTCGTCGTCATGGTGTTCGGCGGCGGCCTGGCCACGGTCGGCTACTTCGGCTGGCAGTTCTACCAGGATCGTTTCGGCACGGCGCCCGACTACGCGGGCGACGGCACCGGATCGGTGAGCGTCACCATCCCCAAGGGGGCGGGCGGCTACACCATCGGCCAGGAGCTGAAGAAACAGGGCGTCGTGAAGAGCGTCGACGCGTTCGTCGCCGCCCAGTCGCAGAATCCCGACGGGAAGAAGATCCAGGCCGGCGTCTTTCTGCTGAAGAAGGAAATGTCCGCCGCGAGCGCCGTCAAGCTGATGCTCGATCCCAAGAGCCAGGACAACCTGATCGTCGCCCCGGGCGTGCGAAACGTGAGGGTCTACGCGGCGATCGACAAGAAACTCGGGCTTTCCGATGGCACCACCAAGGCCGTCGCCAAGAAGGATTACAAGTCGCTCGGACTTCCCAGCTGGGCGAACAACAACAAGGACATCAAGGACCCGCTGGAGGGCTTCCTCTACCCCGGCACGTATGGCGCCGCAAAGGGTATGAAACCCGAAGCGGTCCTCAAGCAGATGGTCGCCCAGGCCAGCGACAAATACGGCGCGATCGACCTCGAAGCGAAGGCGAAAGCGCTCAATCTGGACGACCCGCTGCAGGTCATCACGGTCGCGAGCCTCGTCCAGGCCGAGGGCAAGACGCACGAGGACTTCCGCAAGATGGCCGAAGTCGTCTACAACCGTCTCAAGACCACGAACACCGAGACGAACCGTTATCTGCAATTCGACTCGACCTTCAATTACCTGAAGGGTCAGAGCAACATCCACATCAGCGAGTCGGAGATCAACAGCAACAAGGACCCGTACAACACCTACACCCAAAAGGGCCTGCCGCCCGGTCCCATCGACAACCCCGGTGACGAGGCGCTCGCAGCGGCACTGAATCCGACCCGTGACGGCTGGATCTACTTCGTGGCGACCGACGGCGAGAACAAGACCGAATTCGCCAAGACGTACGCCGAATTCCAGGCACTCAAGGAAAAGTTCAATGCCAGTTCGGGCAACTGACGCCCGCC
Organism: Streptomyces sp. NBC_00988; assembly: GCF_045162645.1. Taxonomy (NCBI): domain Bacteria; kingdom Bacillati; phylum Actinomycetota; class Actinomycetes; order Kitasatosporales; family Streptomycetaceae; genus Streptomyces; species Streptomyces sp. NBC_00988. The sequence goes on along the minus strand of NZ_CP108730.1, from coordinate 3,066,501 downwards.
GCGCCGCCGTGCTCGGTTCCCCCATCGCCCACTCCCTCTCCCCGGTACTGCATCGCGCGGCGTACGGGGAGTTGGGGCTGAACGGCTGGTCCTACGACCGCTTCGACGTGGACGAGGCGGCCCTGCCGGGGTTCTTCAAGGACCTCGGCCCGGAGTGGGCCGGCCTGTCGCTGACCATGCCGCTGAAACGCGCCGTGATACCGCTGCTCGACGAGATCAGCGAGACAGCGGCGTCGGTGGACGCGGTGAACACGGTCGTCGTCACCGAGGACGGCCGACGCCTCGGCGACAACACCGACATCCCAGGCATGGTCGCCGCCTTGCGTGAACACGGCATCGAACAGGTCGACTCCGCCGCGATCCTGGGCGCCGGCGCCACCGCCTCCTCCGCCCTCGCCGCCCTCGCCCGCATCTGTACGGGCGAGGTCGTCGCGTACGTCCGCAGCGAGGCGCGCGCGGCGGAGATGCGGCAGTGGGGCGAGCGGCTGGACGTAGAGGTACGCACGGCGGACTGGGCGGACGCGGCGGAGGGGCTGCGCGCGCCCCTGGTCTTCGCCACCACACCGGCCGGCACGACAGACGCCCTTTCCTCCGCGGTACCGGAACGCCCCGCCACCCTTTTCGACGTCCTGTACGACCCCTGGCCCACGGACCTCGCGGCCCGCTGGTCCGGCTATGGGGGCGCGGTGGTGAGCGGGCTCGATCTGCTGGTGCACCAGGCGGTACTTCAGGTGGAACAGATGACGGGGTGTCGGCCCGCGCCGGTGGATGCGATGCGGAGGGCGGGGGAGAAGGCGTTGGCGGGGCGGTGAGGTGGCTCTGGGTGGGGGCGGGGTGAGTGGTGCGGCCGGCTGCTTGCTGACCCCGGGGGCGACGGGGACAGGGCGGGCTGGGTGCTTACGCGGATTCGTGGGGTGGGCGGCGAGAGGGCGTTGGGCGACTGCTGGCCTTGACCTGGCAGGGCGGGGGAGTAGGCGTTGACGGGCTGTTGCCGCGGACCTGGTGGGTGGGCGACAGGGGGGCCGGCCGGCGGCCCTGAGCCGGCGGCGCGGGTGAGAAGCCGCCGCTCGCCTGATGGGCCCGTCCTGGTAGGGCGGTGAGGTGTCCAGCCGGCCAGCTCTTGGCCTTGGCCTGGTGGGGCCGCTGAGAACGCGCTGGTTGGCCGTGGCCCCGGAGTCAGCTGGTCGGGTGGTACGTCGGACGACTCATGGCCTCGCCCGGCAAGGCTGTAGAGAAAACGTCGACAGACCGCCGATCCGGACCCGGTAGGGCAGGCAAGTGAACGTCAGCCGTCTCTGGACCTCGACCCGGTAGGGCTGCCGAGCAGGCTCAGGCGGAGCGTCGACCCGGATCCGGGTCGGGCGCGCAAGCGGCTGGCGGCCGACTCCTGGCCCCGCCCTGGCAAGGCTCCTCAAGAAGCCGTCGCCCGACCGCTGACACGGCCCCCGCAAGACAGCCAAGCGCCGCGTCAGCCGAACGCTGACCTTGGCCTGGAACAACGGGGTGACGGCGCACCCCGACCGCCGCCCCCACCACCACCCCCGTCCGCCCCCTGGACCGTCGGCCAGGTCCGTGCCCCGGACGTGGGAGGATCGGGGGCGGCGGGCCAGGGCCGCGCACCCGGTCGCGCCGTTGGCGTATGCGAGGACGCGCGTACGCAGCAGTACCAGGGCGCGAGCATGAGGAGCACCGTTGAGCAGGTTGCGCTGGCTGACCGCGGGGGAGTCCCACGGTCCCGCACTCGTGGCGACGCTGGAGGGTCTTCCCGCCGGTGTGCCGATCACCACGGACATGGTGGCGGACCACCTGGCCCGGCGCCGGCTCGGTTATGGACGCGGCGCGCGCATGAAGTTCGAGCGCGACGAGGTCACCTTCCTCGGCGGTGTCCGGCACGGTCTGACCCTCGGTTCGCCGGTGGCCATCATGGTGGGCAACACCGAGTGGCCCAAGTGGGAACAGGTCATGGCGGCCGATCCGGTCGATCCGGAGATCCTGGCGGGGCTCGCCCGTAACGCGCCGCTTACCCGGCCCCGTCCCGGCCACGCCGACCTCGCCGGTATGCAGAAGTACGGCTTCGACGAGGCCCGGCCGATCCTGGAGCGTGCCTCCGCGCGGGAGACCGCGGCCCGGGTCGCACTGGGCGCCGTCGCCCGGTCGTACATCAAGGAGACGGCCGGGATCGAGATCGTCTCGCACGTCGTCGAGCTGGCCTCCGCGAAGGCCCCGCAGGGTGTCCTGCCCACGCCCGCCGATGTCGAGAAGCTGGACGCCGACCCGGTGCGCTGCCTGGACGCCGACGCGTCGAAGGCGATGGTCGCGGAGATCGACCAGGCCCACAAGGACGGCGACACCCTCGGCGGTGTCGTCGAGATCCTCGCCTACGGCGTTCCCGTGGGCCTCGGCTCGCACGTGCACTGGGACCGCAAGCTGGACGCCCGCCTCGCCGGTGCCCTCATGGGTATCCAGGCGATCAAGGGTGTCGAGATCGGGGACGGGTTCGAGCTGGCTCGGGTGCCCGGGTCGCAGGCGCACGACGAGATCGTGAACACCGATGAAGGCATTCGGCGCGTTTCCGGGCGCTCCGGTGGTACCGAGGGCGGGCTGTCCACGGGTGAACTGCTGCGCGTGCGGGCCGCGATGAAGCCGATCGCGACCGTGCCGCGTGCCCTGCAGACCGTCGACGTGGTCACCGGTGAGGCCACGCAGGCCCACCATCAGCGTTCCGACGTGTCCGCGGTCCCGGCCGCCGGCATCGTCGCCGAGGCCATGGTCGCCCTCGTCCTCGCGGACGCCGTTGCCGAGAAGTTCGGCGGCGACTCGGTGCCCGAGACCCGTCGCAACGTGCAGTCGTACCTCGAAAACCTGGTCATCCGGTGACCGCGACCCCGCTCGTCGTCCTGGTCGGTCCCATGGGCGTCGGCAAGTCCACCGTCGGACAGCAGCTCGCCGCGCGGCTCGGCGTCGGCTACCGGGACACCGACGACGACATCGTGGCCGCCGAGGGCCGTTCCATCGCCGAGATCTTCGTCGACGAGGGCGAGCCCGTCTTCCGTGCGATCGAGAAGCGCGCCGTGCACCAGGCACTCGCCGGACACGACGGCGTCCTCGCGTTGGGCGGCGGCTCGATCCTCGACGAGGACACGCGGGCGCTGCTCGCCGGACGCCGGGTTGTCTACCTCTCGATGGACGTGGACGAGGCGGTCAAGCGCACCGGCCTCAACGCGGCCCGCCCGCTGCTCGCCATCAACCCGCGCAAGCAGTGGCGCGAACTGATGGAAGCCAGGCGCCACTTGTACGCCGAGGTCGCGCAGGCCGTCGTGGCCACCGACGGCCGCACCCCCGAGGACGTCACCCAAGCCGTCCTGGACGCACTGGAGTTGAAGGAAGCATGAGCGAGTCAGTGACGCGGATCCAGGTCGGCGGCACGGCGGGCAGCGACCCGTACGAGGTCCTGGTGGGCCGTCAACTCCTGGGTGAACTGGGCGGGTTGGTCGGCGACAGGGCCAAGCGGGTCGCGATCATCCACCCGGAAGCCCTCGACGAGACGGGCGAGGCGCTCCGCGCCGACCTGGCCGGGCAGGGCTTCGAGGCCGTCGCCATCCAGGTGCCCAACGCGGAGGAGGCCAAGACCGCCGAGGTCGCCGCCTACTGCTGGAAGGCGCTGGGCCAGTCCGGCTTCACCCGTTCCGACGTCATCGTCGGCGTCGGCGGCGGCTCCACCACCGACCTGGCCGGCTTCGTCGCCGCGACCTGGCTGCGCGGGGTCCGCTGGATCGCCGTACCGACGACCGTGCTCGCCATGGTCGACGCGGCCGTCGGCGGCAAGACCGGCATCAACACCGCCGAGGGCAAGAACCTGGTCGGCTCCTTCCACCCGCCGGCCGGCGTGCTCTGCGACCTCGCCGCACTGGACTCCCTCCCGGTCAACGACTACGTCTCCGGGCTCGCCGAGATCATCAAGGCCGGCTTCATCGCCGACCCGGTGATCCTCGAACTCATCGAGTCCGACCCGGAGTCCGCCCGCACCCCTGCAGGCCCGCACACCGCCGAGCTGATCGAACGCTCCATCAAGGTCAAGGCCGAGGTCGTCTCCGCCGACCTCAAGGAGTCCGGCCTGCGCGAGATCCTCAACTACGGCCACACCCTCGCCCACGCCATCGAGAAGAACGAGCGCTACAAGTGGCGCCACGGCGCGGCAGTGGCCGTAGGCATGCACTTCGCGGCCGAACTCGGCCGTCTCGCGGGCCGGTTGGACGACGCGACGGCGGACCGGCACCGCACGGTCCTCGAATCGGTCGGCCTGCCGCTCAGCTACCGCTACGACCAGTGGCCCAAGCTGCTGGAGACCATGAAGGTCGACAAGAAGTCCCGCGGCGACATGCTGCGCTTCATCGTCCTCGACGGCCTCGCCAAGCCGACGGTCCTGGAGGGCCCCGACCCGGCCGTCCTGCTCGCCGCGTACGGCGAAGTGGGCGAGTAAGTACCGCCAAGGCCCTTCCGCCCGAATTGCCTTGCGCGGATGGGCACTTCGGCCCCTCCCCGGCCGTTCACCAAATGGCGGCCGGGGAAGGTACCGTTCGGTAGGGAGCGGGGGTTCGGGCCCGCTGCCAGCGCCAATCGCCGTACGAGATGGAGTGGCACCGGATGCAGCACGCAGTGGGGTCTCCGCTGCCGCCGCCCCACCAGCCGGGGCAGGGACCGACCACCGGTTGGTCCCCGGCCGGACAACACTCGGGTCCGCACCATCCGGGCCCGGCGCCCGTGCCACCCCCGCCACCGGCCCCGGGCTTCGCGCCCACCCCGCCGCTGCCGCACGCGGTCCCACGCCGCGCACCGGACACCACAGGACACGTCCAGCTCCCGCCGGGCGGCCCCGTCCCCATGCCCAGCACGCCACCGGCGCAGGCCGCGGCCGACCCGACCTCCACGACCCTCGCGGTGCTGCTCATCGGCCCCGCCGGCGCGGGCAAGACGAGCGTCGCCAAGTACTGGGCGGACCACCGCCGGGTCCCCACCGCCCACATCAGCCTCGACGACGTACGCGAATGGGTCCGCTCCGGCTTCGCCGACCCCCAGTCCGGCTGGAACGACCACTCCGAGGCCCAGTACCGCCTCGCCCGCCGCACCTGCGGCTTCTCCGCCCGCAACTTCCTCGCCAACGGCATCTCCTGCATCCTCGACGACGCGGTCTTCCCCGACCGCCCGGTCGTAGGCCTCGGCGGCTGGAAACGCCATGTGGGCCCCGGCCTCCTCCCGGTGGTCCTGCTGCCGGGCCTGGAAATCGTCCTGGAACGCAACGCCGAACGCTCAGGCAACCGCCGCCTCACCGACGAGGAGGTCGCCCGCATCCACGGCCGCATGGCCGGCTGGTACGGCTCGGGCCTCCCGATCATCGACAACTCCCAGATGGACGTACAGCAGACGGCCCAGGTCCTGAACGACGTCCTGGCGCGATCGATAGCCAGCCCGCCCAGCTGGTAGCCAACGGGACTGGGGGCTCTTAGAGGCGCGGGGCTGTATCAATGCGCGGCTCCGCCGCGTGGGCGCGACCAGCCCCCACAGGCCCGCAGCCGAAACGCATGCCCCGTCCCCCGAACGGCACTCTCCCAACCAGCACAATCCAGCCACCGCTCCTACGCTCATCTCATGTCAGAGGTCTACGCAGCCCGCCGAGCCAGGCTGAGGGAACGAGCCCAAGCCGTCGGCAGCCAGTCCACCCTGGTCACCCGCCCAGCCAACGTGCGCTACCTGGCCGGCCCGGCCCCGCAGGGCACCGTCCTGCTGCTCGGCAAGCGCGACGACACGCTGGTCTGCACGGGTCCGCTGGACGAACGCCCCGCGGAGGGCCGCCCCGACGAGACCCTGCGCATCCACACACTCCCCGGCACCGATGGCGACCCCGCCGTATCCGCCGCGGACCTCGCGGCGGCGCACGGCGCCGAATCCATGGCCGTAGAGGAACATCACCTCACCGTGGCCCGCCACCGAGCCCTCCGCTCGGTCGCCCCCACGCTCCGCCTCACCGACATCGGCGGCGCGGTCGAGCAACTCCGGGTCGTCAAGGACGAGGAGGAGATCTCCTGTCTGAGAATCGCCGCCGAGATCGCCGACCAGGCCCTCGGAGAGCTGCTGGAGTCGATCCTCGTCGGCCGCACAGAACGCCATCTCGCCCTCGAACTGGAGCGACGGCTCGTCGACCACGGAGCGGACGGCCCGGCCTTCGCGACCTCCGTCGCCACCGGTCCGCACTCGGGCAGACGCGGCCACCGGCCGACCGACCGCCGGGTCGAGGAGGGAGATTTCCTTTCTGTCTGCCTCGGCGCCACGTATCGCGGATACCGCTGTGAGATCGGCCGTACGTTCGTCATCGGTACCTCTCCCGCCGACTGGCAGATCGAGCTGTACGACCTCGTCTTCGCCGCCCAGAGGGCCGCGCGGGAGTCCCTGACCCCCGGCGCCGCCTACCGGGATGTGGACCGCGCGGCCCGCCAGGTGCTGGACTCCGCGGGTTGTTCAGAGGGCCTCGCACCCCTCACCGGTCACGGGGTCGGGCTCGAAATCGACGAGGAGCCGCAGCTGGCCCCCGCGGCCATGGGTAAACTGGACGCTTGCGTGCCGGTCACCGTCGAACCGGGGGTTCACCTCCCGGGCCGGGGCGGTGTCCGGATCGATGACACGCTCGTCGTACGCCCTGAGGCGGACGGCGGACCCGAGCTACTCACCATCACGACCAAGGAGCTGCTCGCGCTCTAGCTTTTCCGAGCTGTGCGCGTGTCCCGTGGTCGTCCACGTCAGTCCAGGAGATTCCGCAACCGTGGCTTCCACGAACGACCTCAAGAACGGCCTGGTGCTCAAGCTCGACGGGGGCCAGCTCTGGTCCGTCGTCGAGTTCCAGCACGTCAAGCCCGGCAAGGGCCCTGCCTTCGTGCGCACCAAGCTCAAGAACGTGCTCTCCGGCAAGGTCGTCGACAAGACGTTCAACGCCGGCGTCAAGGTCGAGACGGCCACTGTCGACAAGCGCGACATGCAGTTCTCGTACATGGACGGCGAGTACTTCGTCTTCATGGACATGGAGACCTACGACCAGCTCATGGTCGACCGCAAGGCCGTCGGCGACGCCGCCAACTTCCTGATCGAGGGCTTCACCGCCACGGTCGCGCAGCACGAGGGCGAGGTGCTCTTCGTCGAGCTGCCGGCCGCCGTCGAGCTCGTCATCCAGGAGACCGAGCCCGGCGTCCAGGGCGACCGCTCCACCGGTGGCACCAAGCCCGCCACCCTGGAGACCGGCTACCAGATCCAGGTCCCGCTCTTCATCACCACCGGTGAGAAGATCAAGGTCGACACCCGCTCCAGCGACTACCTCGGCCGGGTGAACAGCTAACCGTGGCTGCCCGCAATACGGCCCGCAAGCGCGCCTTCCAGATCCTCTTCGAGGGCGACCAGCGCGGAGTCGGCGTCACCACGGTCCTCGCGGACTGGATCCGGCTCTCCCGGGACGACACCCGGCAGCCCCCGGTCAGCGAGTACACGATGGAGCTGGTCGAGGGGTACGCGCAGCACGCGCGCCGCATCGACGAGCTGATCGCGCAGTACTCGGTCGGCTGGACGCTCGACCGCATGCCCGTGGTGGACCGCAACATCCTGCGCCTCGGCGCCTACGAGCTGATCTGGGCCGACGAGACCCCGGACGCCGTCGTCCTCGACGAGATGGTGCAGCTGGCGAAGGAGTTCTCCACGGACGAGTCGCCCTCGTTCGTGAACGGCCTGCTGGGCCGTTTCAAGGACCTGAAGCCCTCGCTGCGCCGCGACGAGGCGTAAGCAGTACGCGAGAGCGATACGCGAGCGAAACGCCGGAGGGCCCGCAGCACGACCGCTGCGGGCCCTCCGGCGTTCCCGTGGGCATGAGGGCGTTCCCGTACGCATGGGGCTCCTGAGGCCCGCAGAAAGCCGCCGGGGTGACCGGAACGGTGAAGTTCCGGCCACCCCGGCGGCACGTTTCTGCTGAGACGGGAAGCGGCTCGGCGGGAGCGGCTCAGTTCTCCTCGTGGGAGACCGCGCGACGCGCGTCCGCGTCCAGGACGCCCCAGCTGATGAGCTGCTCGGTGAGGACCGAGGGCGACTGGTCGTAGATGACGGCGAGTGTGCGCAGGTCGTCCTGGCGGATCGAGAGCACCTTGCCGTTGTAGTCACCGCGCTGGGACTGGATCGTCGCCGCGTAGCGCTGCAGCGGGCCGGCCTTCTCGGCGGGCACGTGGGCCAGCCGCTCCAGGTCGAGGACCAGCTTCGGCGGCGGCTCGGCGGCCCCGCCCGGCGTGGTGCCCGGCAGCAGCTCCTGCACCGGAACCCCGTAGAAGTCAGCCAACTCGGCGAGGCGCTGCACGGTGACGGCACGGTCGCCGCGCTCGTACGACCCGACCACGACCGCCTTCCAGCGGCCCTGTGACTTCTCCTCGACACCGTGGAGGGAAAGGCCCTGCTGGGTGCGGATGGCCCGGAGCTTGGCCCCGAGCTGTTTGGCGTATTCGCTGGACATATAGCTCCCGGACACTGTGTCGACGCGGCTGCAGTGTTTCCGCGCCGCGCGGCTGGTAACTCACTGTGAGGTTACGCAGCGTTACGCTGCTGCGTCAAGCCGAATGGTCCGCACCGGGTCTTCCGTGGTACCGGTGTCCGATTACTCCATAGGGGTGATCAGGGGTGTCGCCCCGGCCTGCTACCGTGGATGGCGCAAATCCGACGTCCTTTAACGTCCGTCCCGTGAGGCGGAGAAGGAGGTCCGTTTCTTATGGACACCCAGCAGTACGAGTCCGATGCCCGGCCGGTTCTCGAAGCCCCCGACATCGCGCGGGTCCTGACCCGCATCGCCCACGAGATCGTCGAGCGCGCCAAGGGCGCCGACGACGTGGTGCTCCTCGGCATCCCGACCCGGGGCGTCTTCCTCGCCCAGCGGCTCGCCGTCAAGCTCGAAGAGATCACCGACCGCAAGATCCCGGTCGGCTCCCTCGACATCACCATGTACCGCGACGACCTGCGCATGCACCCGCCCCGCGCGCTGGCCCGCACCGACATCCCCGGTGACGGCATCGACGGCCGCCTGGTCGTCCTCGTCGACGACGTGCTCTTCTCCGGCCGCACCATCCGCGCCGCCCTCGACGCCCTGAACGACATCGGGCGCCCCCGCGCGGTGCAGCTCGCGGTCCTGGTCGACAGAGGCCACCGCGAACTGCCCATCCGCGCCGACTACGTCGGCAAGAACCTCCCCACGTCGCTGCGGGAGACGGTCAAGGTCCAGCTCGCCGAGGAGGACGGTCGCGACACCGTGCTGCTCGGCGTCAAGCAGACCCCGTAGCGGTCGGACGCCGTGCCCTTGTGGCACGCCGCGCCACCGCACGCCCGGATTCTCCTCATACCTGAACTGCCTTACGGAGCCTGACAGATGCAGCGTCATCTCATCTCGGCCGCCGACCTCTCCCGCGACGACGCCGTCCTGATCCTCGACACCGCCGAGGAGATGGCCAGGGTCGCCGACCGGCCGATCAAGAAACTGCCGACCCTGCGCGGCCGTACCGTCGTCAACCTCTTCTTCGAGGACTCCACGCGCACGCGTATCTCCTTCGAAGCCGCAGAGAAGCGCCTCTCCGCCGACGTCATCAACTTCACCGCCAAGGGGTCGAGCGTCTCCAAGGGCGAGTCCCTCAAGGACACCGCGCAGACCCTGGAGGCCATGGGCGTCGACGCGGTCGTCATCCGGCACGGTGCCTCCGGAGCGCCGTACCGGCTCGCCACCTCCGGGTGGATCGACGCGGCCGTCATCAACGCCGGTGACGGCACCCACCAGCACCCGACGCAGGCCCTGCTGGACGCGTTCACCATGCGGCGCCGGCTCGTCGGCCGGGACGCCGGGATCGGGCAGGACCTGGAGGGCAAGCGGATCACGCTCGTCGGCGACATCCTGCACAGCCGGGTCGCCCGCTCCAACGTCGACCTGCTGCACACCCTCGGCGCCGAGGTCACCCTCGTCGCCCCGCCCACCCTGGTGCCGGTCGGCGTCGAGGCCTGGCCCTGCGAGGTCTCGTACGACCTCGACAGCACGCTCTCCAAGTCCGACGCGGTGATGCTGCTGCGCGTGCAGCGCGAGCGCATGAACGCGGCCTTCTTCCCGACCGAGCGCGAGTACTCGCGGCGCTACGGCCTCGACGGCGAGCGGATGGCGAAGATGCCCGAGCACGCGATCGTGATGCACCCGGGGCCGATGGTCCGGGGCATGGAGATCACCGCCGAGGTCGCCGACTCGGACCGCTGCACCGTCGTCGAGCAGGTCGCAAACGGAGTGTCCATCCGGATGGCCGTGCTCTACCTGCTTCTGGGCGGCAACGAACCCGCCGTCAGCCACGCCCGTATCGAGGAGAAGTAAGTCACATGAGCAAGATCCTGATCCGTGGTGCGAAGGTGCTCGGCGGCGAGCCGCAGGACGTGCTGATCGACGGGGAGTCGATCAGTGAGGTGGGCGTCGGCCTGAGCGCCGAGGGCGCCGAGGTCGTCGAGGCCGACGGGAAGGTCCTCCTCCCCGGTCTCGTCGACCTGCACACCCACCTGCGCGAGCCCGGCCGCGAGGACTCCGAGACCGTCCTGACCGGTACCCGCGCAGCCGCGAGCGGTGGCTACACGGCCGTGTTCGCCATGGCCAACACCTTCCCGGTCGCCGACACCGCCGGTGTCGTCGAGCAGGTCTACCGGCTCGGCCAGGAGCACGGGTACTGCGACGTGCAGCCCATCGGCGCCGTCACCGTCGGCCTGGAGGGCAAGAAGCTCGCCGAACTGGGCGCCATGCACGAGTCGGCCGCAGGGGTCACCGTCTTCTCCGACGACGGCAAGTGCGTCGACGACGCGGTGATCATGCGCCGCGCGCTGGAGTACGTGAAGGCCTTCGGCGGAGTCGTCGCCCAGCACGCCCAGGAGCCCCGGCTGACCGAGGGCGCCCAGATGAACGAGGGCGTCGTCTCCGCCGAACTCGGGCTCGGGGGCTGGCCGGCGGTGGCCGAAGAATCGATCATCGCGCGGGATGTCCTGCTCGCCGAGCACGTCGGTTCCCGCGTCCACATCTGCCACCTGTCGACCGCCGGGTCCGTCGAGATCGTCCGCTGGGCCAAGTCCCGGGGCATCGACGTGACCGCCGAGGTCACCCCGCACCACCTCCTCCTCACGGATGAGCTGGCGCGCTCCTACAACCCCGTCTTCAAGGTCAACCCGCCGCTGCGCACCGAGCGCGATGTGCTGGCCCTGCGCGAGGCCCTCGCCGACGGCACGATCGACATCGTCGCCACCGACCACGCCCCGCACCCGCACGAGGACAAGGACTGCGAGTGGGCCGCCGCCGCCATGGGGATGGTCGGCCTGGAGACCGCGTTGTCAGTGGTGCAGGAGACCATGGTGGACACCGGGCTCCTCACCTGGACCGGGGTCGCCGAGCGCATGTCCGCCAAGCCCGCAGAGATCGGGCGGGCGGTAGGCCATGGGCGTCCCGTCTCGGCTGGTGAGCCCGCCAACCTCACGCTCGTCGACACGGAATACCGTGGGTCGGTGGACCCCGCGGGCTTCGCTTCGCGCAGTCGCAACACCCCGTACGAGGGGCGTGAGCTGCCGGGCCGTGTGACGCACACCTGGCTCCGGGGCAAGGCCACGCTCGTCGACGGGAAGCTCACGTGACACCTCTGGAACTGACCCACCTCGCGGCCGGGGAGAAGTCCGCCCCGGTGACCGACTGGGCCGCCCGTATCGGCTGGCTCGTCGGCCTCGCCCTCTTCATCGCGCTCGTCTACTGGCTGATGCGCGAGGGCTGGAAGTGGCGCGGCACACTCCAGGGCGACGTCCCCGAGCTGCCCACGTCGCCGGAAGAGCCCGGCGAGGTGAGACTGACGATGAGCGGCCGCTACCACGGCTCCACCACCGCAGGGCAGTGGCTCGACCGCATCGTGGCGCACGGCCTGGGCACCCGCAGCCGGGTCGAGCTGACGCTGACGGAGGCAGGCCTGGATGTCGTACGACCGGGAGCCACCGACTTCTTCATCCCGGCCGGGGCGCTGCGCGAGGCCCTGCTCGGCAAGGGCATCGCGGGGAAGGTCCTCAGCGAGGGCGGGCTGCTGGTCGTGACGTGGGCGCACGGCGACCGGCTGATCGACTCCGGGTTCCGCTCCGACCACGCGGCCGAGCACACGGAGTGGGTCGACACCCTGAACAGCATGATCAACAAGAGCCTCGAAACGACCGACACGGAAGGCGCACGATGACCACCTCCACCAGGGGAGCCGCCAAGGTTCCCGCCGTACTCGTCCTGGAGGACGGCCGGATCTTCCGCGGCCGCGCCTACGGGTCCGTGGGGGTGACCTTCGGCGAGGCCGTGTTCTCCACCGGCATGACCGGCTACCAGGAGACCCTGACCGACCCGTCGTACCACCGCCAGGTCGTCGTGATGACCGCCCCGCACATCGGCAATACCGGGGTGAACGACGAGGACCCCGAGTCGCAGCGCATCTGGGTCGCCGGTTACGTGGTGCGCGACCCCGCGCGCGTGCCGTCCAACTGGCGCTCCCGCCGCTCCCTGGACGAGGAACTGCGCAACCAGGGCGTCGTCGGGATCTCCGGCATCGACACGCGCGCGTTGACCCGCCATCTGCGCGAGCGCGGCGCCATGCGCGTCGGCATCTTCTCCGGCAACGCGCTGCCCGACGACGGCACCATGCTCGCCGAGGTGCGCCAGGCTCCCGAGATGAAGGGCGCCGACCTCTCCGCCGAGGTCGCCACCAAGGAGACGTACGTCGTCCCCGCGATCGGTGAGAAGAAGTTCACCGTCGCCGCCGTCGACCTCGGCATCAAGGGCATGACCCCGCACCGCATGGCCGAGCGTGGCATCGAGGTGCACGTGCTCCCGGCCACCGCGACCGTCGAGGACGTCTACGCCGTAGAGCCCGACGGGGTGTTCTTCTCCAACGGCCCCGGTGACCCGGCCACCGCCGACCACCCGGTCGCCGTCATGCAGGCCGTCCTGGAGCGCGGTACCCCGCTCTTCGGCATCTGCTTCGGCAACCAGATCCTCGGCCGCGCGCTCGGCTTCGGCACGTACAAGCTGAAGTACGGCCACCGGGGCATCAACCAGCCCGTGCAGGACCGTACGACCGGCAAGGTCGAGGTCACCGCGCACAACCACGGCTTCGCCGTCGACGCGCCCCTGGACAAGGTCTCCGACACGCCGTACGGGCGCGCCGAGGTCTCGCACGTCTGCCTGAACGACCAGGTCGTCGAGGGGCTGCGGCTGTTCGACCGGCCGGCGTTCAGCGTTCAGTACCACCCCGAGGCGGCGGCCGGCCCGCACGACGCCGCCTACCTGTTCGACCGCTTCACGTCTTTGATGGAGGGCCAGCGTGCCTAAGCGCACCGATATCCAGTCCGTCCTGGTCATCGGCTCCGGCCCGATCGTCATCGGCCAGGCCGCCGAGTTCGACTACTCCGGCACCCAGGCCTGCCGCATCCTGCGCGCCGAGGGCCTCCGCGTCATCCTGGTCAACTCCAACCCGGCGACGATCATGACCGACCCGGAGATCGCCGACGCCACCTACGTCGAGCCGATCACCCCGGACTTCGTCGAGAAGATCATCGCCAAGGAGCGCCCCGACGCCCTCCTGCCCACCCTGGGCGGCCAGACGGCGCTCAACACCGCCATCTCGCTGCATGAGGCGGGCACCCTGGAGAAGTACGGCGTCGAGCTCATCGGCGCCAACGTCGAGGCCATCAACAAGGGCGAGGACCGCGACCTCTTCAAGGGCGTCGTCGAGGCCGTCCGCCAGAAGATCGGCCACGGCGAGTCCGCCCGCTCGGTGATCTGCCACACCATGGACGACGTGATCGGGGGCGTCGAGACGCTCGGCGGCTACCCGGTCGTCGTCCGCCCCTCCTTCACCATGGGCGGCGCGGGCTCCGGCTTCGCGCACGACGAGGAGGAGCTGCGCCGCATCGCGGGCCAGGGCCTGACCCTGTCTCCCACCACCGAGGTCCTCCTGGAGGAGTCCATCCTCGGCTGGAAGGAGTACGAGCTGGAGCTGATGCGCGACAAGAACGACAACGTGGTTGTCGTCTGCTCCATCGAGAACTTCGACCCCATGGGCGTGCACACCGGCGACTCGATCACCGTCGCCCCGGCGATGACGCTGACCGACCGCGAGTACCAGGTGCTGCGCGACGTGGGCATCGCGATCATCCGCGAGGTCGGCGTCGACACCGGCGGCTGCAACATCCAGTTCGCGATCGACCCGGTCGATGGCCGCGTCATCGTCATCGAGATGAACCCGCGCGTGTCCCGCTCCTCGGCCCTCGCCTCCAAGGCGACCGGCTTCCCGATCGCCAAGATCGCCGCCAAGCTGGCCGTCGGCTACACGCTCGACGAGATCCCGAACGACATCACGCGCGAAACCCCGGCCTCCTTCGAGCCGACCCTCGACTACGTGGTCGTGAAGGCCCCGCGTTTCGCCTTCGAGAAGTTCCCGTCGGCCGACTCGACCCTGACGACCACCATGAAGTCGGTCGGCGAGGCCATGGCCATCGGCCGCAACTTCACCGAGGCCTTCCAGAAGGCACTGCGCTCCCTGGAGAAGAAGGGCAGCCAGTTCACGTTCGTCGGCGAGCCCGGCGACAAGCTCCAGTTGCTGGAGGAGGCCGTACGGCCCACCGACGGCCGGATCAACACCGTCATGCAGGCCATCCGCGCGGGCGCCACCCAGGAGGAGGTCTTCGAGTACACGAAGATCGACCCCTGGTTCGTCGACCAGCTCTTCCTCATCAAGGAGATCGCCGACGAGCTGGCCGCCGCCGACAAGCTGGACCCGGAGCTGCTCGCCGAGGCCAAGCGGCACGGCTTCTCCGACCAGCAGATCGGCGAGATCCGCGGCCTGCGCGAGGACGTCGTCCGCGAGGTCCGGCACGCGCTCGGCATCCGCCCGGTCTACAAGACGGTCGACACCTGCGCCGCCGAGTTCGCCGCGAAGACGCCGTACTTCTACTCGTCCTACGACGAGGAGAACGAGGTCGCCCCGCGCGAGAAGCCCGCGGTCATCATCCTGGGGTCGGGCCCCAACCGCATCGGCCAGGGCATCGAGTTCGACTACTCCTGCGTCCACGCCTCCTTCGCGCTCAGCGACGCCGGCTACGAGACCGTGATGGTCAACTGCAACCCCGAGACCGTCTCCACGGACTACGACACCTCCGACCGCCTGTACTTCGAGCCGCTCACGCTCGAAGACGTGCTGGAGATCGTCCACGCGGAGTCCCTGGCCGGTCCGGTCGCGGGCGTCATCGTGCAGCTCGGCGGCCAGACCCCGCTCGGTCTCGCCCAGGCCCTCAAGGACAACGGCGTCCCGATCGTCGGCACCCCGCCCGAGGCGATCCACGCCGCCGAGGACCGCGGTGCCTTCGGCCAGGTGCTCGCGGAGGCGGGCCTCCCCGCCCCCAAGCACGGCACCGCGACGACCTTCGTGGGCGCCAAGGCCATCGCCGACGAGATCGGCTACCCGGTCCTCGTCCGACCCTCCTACGTCCTCGGCGGACGCGGCATGGAGATCGTCTACGACGAGACCCGCCTGGAGTCGTACATCGCCGAGTCCACCGAGATCAGCCCCTCGCGGCCGGTCCTGGTCGACCGCTTCCTCGACGACGCCATCGAGATCGACGTCGACGCGCTCTACGACGGCCACGAGTTGTACCTCGGCGGCGTCATGGAGCACATCGAGGAGGCCGGCATCCACTCCGGCGACTCGGCCTGCGCCCTGCCGCCGATCACCCTGGGCGGCTTCGACATCAAGCGCCTGCGGGCTTCAACCGAAGCCATCGCCAAGGGTGTTGGGGTACGCGGACTGATCAACATCCAGTTCGCGATGGCCGGCGACATCCTCTACGTCCTTGAGGCCAACCCGCGCGCGTCCCGTACGGTCCCCTTCACCTCGAAGGCGACCGCGGTACCGCTCGCGAAGGCCGCCGCCCGCATCTCGCTGGGCGCGACCGTCGCCGAACTGCGCGCCGAGGGGCTGCTCCCGGCCCACGGCGACGGCGGCGAACTCCCGCTGGACGCACCGATCTCCGTCAAGGAGGCCGTCATGCCGTGGTCGCGCTTCCGCGACATCCACGGGCGGGGCGTCGACACGGTGCTGGGCCCGGAGATGCGCTCCACCGGCGAGGTCATGGGCATCGACTCCGTTTTCGGCACGGCGTACGCCAAGTCCCAGGCGGGCGCCTACGGCCCGCTGCCCACCAAGGGCCGCGCGTTCATCTCGGTCGCCAACCGCGACAAGCGGTCGATGATCTTCCCGGCACGGGAACTGGTCGCCCACGGCTTCGAGTTGCTCGCCACCTCCGGCACCGCCGAGGTCCTCAAGCGCAACGGCCTCAACGCGACGGTCGTCCGCAAGCAGTCCGAGGGCGTCGGCCCGAACGGCGAGAAGACCATCGTCCAGCTCATCCACGACGGCGAGGTCGACCTCATCGTCAACACGCCCTACGGCACCGGCGGCCGCCTCGACGGCTACGAGATCCGTACGGCGGCCGTGGCGCGGTCCGTGCCGTGCCTGACGACGGTCCAGGCGCTCGCCGCCGCCGTCCAGGGCATCGACGCCCTCAACCACGGTGACGTGGGCGTGCGTTCACTCCAGGAACACGCAGAACACCTGACCGCGGCCCGCGACTAGCAGCCCTGAGGGGGACACCGGAAACGGTGTCCCCCTTCTCGTGAGGACACTGAGATGTACAAGCTTTTCTTCCGTCTGGTCTTCAAACGGATGGACCCGGAGCAGGCCCACCACCTCGCCTTCCGCTGGATCCGGCTCGCCGTCCGCATCCCCGTGCTGCGGACGTTCGTCGCGGCCGCCCTCGCGCCCCGGTTCGAGGAGCTGCGGACGGAGGCCTTCGGGCTGCGCATGCACGGCCCGTTCGGGCTCGCCGCCGGCTTCGACAAGAACGCGGTCGCGATCGACGGCATGTCGATGCTCGGCTTCGACCACGTCGAGATCGGCACGGTCACGGGGGAGCCGCAGCCAGGCAACCCCAAGAAGCGGCTGTTCCGCCTCGTGCAGGACCGCGCGCTGATCAACCGCATGGGCTTCAACAACGAGGGTTCCGCGGCCGTGGCGGCCCGCCTGGCGGCTCGTGAGGCGGTCTTCAGGACCGTCGTGGGCGTCAACATCGGCAAGACCAAGGTCGTACCCGAGGAGGAGGCCGTCGGCGACTACGTGAAGTCGACCGAGCGGCTCGCCCGGCACGCCGACTATCTCGTCGTCAACGTGTCGTCGCCCAACACGCCCGGGCTGCGCAACCTCCAGGCGACCGAGGCGCTGCGCCCGCTGCTGACCGCCGTCCGCGAAGCCGCCGACCGCGCGGTGACCGACCGCCGCGTCCCGCTCCTGGTGAAGATCGCCCCGGACCTCGCAGACGAGGACGTGGACGCGGTCGCCGACCTCGCCGTGGAACTCGGCCTGGACGGGATCATCGCCACGAACACCACCATCGCGCGCGAGGGCCTCGGTTTGAAATCCGAACCTGAACTCGTCAAGGAGACCGGCGGACTGTCGGGAGCGCCCCTGAAGTCACGTTCCCTGGAGGTACTGCGCCGCCTCTACGCGCGCGTGGGCGACCGCATCACCCTCGTGGGCGTCGGCGGCATCGAGGACGCCGAGGACGCCTGGCAGCGCATCCTCGCCGGCGCCACGCTCGTGCAGGGCTACAGCGCCTTCATCTACGAAGGGCCCTTCTGGGGCCGCGCCATCCACAAGGGCCTCGCCGCACGCCTGCGCTCGAGCCCGTACGCCACCCTCGCCGACGCGGTCGGCGCCGACGTAAGGAAGCCGGTATGAGCCCTCTCGAACCCTTCGGTGCACGCCTTCGCACGGCCATGGACGAGCGCGGCCCGCTCTGCGTCGGCATCGACCCCCATGCCTCGCTGCTCACCGAGTGGGGCCTGAACGACGACGTCGCAGGACTGGAGCGGTTCAGCCGCACGGTCGTCGAGGCGCTGGCCGACCGGGTCGCCGTCCTCAAGCCGCAGAGCGCCTTCTTCGAGCGCTTCGGTTCGCGCGGGATCGCCGTCCTGGAGAAGTCCGTCGAGGAGGCGCGGGCGGCCGGCGCGCTGGTCGTGATGGACGCCAAGCGCGGCGACATCGACTCGACCATGGCCGCGTACGCCGAGTCCTTCCTCCGGAAGGACGCCCCGCTGTTCTCCGACGCGCTGACCGTCTCGCCCTATCTCGGCTACGGCTCGCTCGCCCCGGCGATCGCGCTGGCCCGCGAGAGCGGCGCCGGGCTCTTCGTGCTCGCGCTTACCTCGAACCCGGGGGGCGGCGAGGTGCAGCACGCGGTCCGCGCGGACGGCCGGAACGTCGGAGCGACCATGCTGGCCCACCTGACCGTCGAGAATGCGGGGGAGAAGCCCCTGGGCTCCTTCGGGGCGGTCGTCGGCGCCACGCTGGGCGACCTGTCGTCGTACGACCTCGACATCAACGGTCCGCTTCTCGCGCCCGGCGTTGGCGCTCAGGGGGCCACTCCGGCCGATCTTCCCGGGGTGTTCGGGAAGCTGCTGCGCAACGTCGTCCCGAACGTGAGCCGGAGTGTTCTACGTCACGGTCCCGATGTCGGAGCGCTTCAGGCAGCCTCGGAACGCTTCTCGGAGGAGATCCGCGTCGCCTTTGCGACCGTCTGAGGTGTTCGAACGGGTCGATCGAGTCCTCCGATGAGTGGCTCGACGGGCGACTCCGGAGCGACTTGAGTCTGAATACATCCTCAAATCAGGGGCGTTATGTCGGAAATGTCCGGCCTGGCGCAGGCTGACCAGGACTTTTCCTCTGTTCTCGCTGACTCTGGCGTCCCTGGCCGCTAGTCTCCGAGCAGAGTCAACGGGCAAGCGTGTTGCTCGTAGCTCCCCAGGTGTGGGGCGACTAGGTTCCTCACCGGTCCGTATCCGACAGTTCGACATCCGAGGTGACGTAGGCGTGGCTCTTCCGCCCCTTACCCCTGAACAGCGCGCAGCCGCGCTCGAAAAGGCCGCCGCGGCTCGCCGGGAGCGGGCCGAGGTCAAGAATCGACTCAAGCACTCCGGCGCCTCCCTGCATGACGTCATCAAGCAGGGCCAGGAGAACGACGTCATCGGCAAGATGAAGGTCTCCGCCCTGCTTGAGTCCCTGCCCGGCGTGGGCAAGGTCCGCGCCAAGCAGATCATGGAGCGACTCGGTATCTCCGAGAGCCGCCGTGTCCGTGGCCTTGGTTCCAACCAGATCGCCTCCCTGGAGCGTGAGTTCGGCAGCACTGGTTCCTGAGTCCGGGCACTCCGGACCGGGAGTCCCGGGCACACCGGGATTGCTGGAATAATCGCTGCATGGCTGCAACATTCCGGGGGACGACCCCCGAGCCCCCGGACGTACGTCCGCGGCTGACCGTGCTCTCCGGCCCCTCTGGGGTCGGCAAGAGCACGGTCGTCGCCCATATGCGCAAGGAACACCCCGAGGTGTGGCTCTCGGTGTCGGCGACGACCCGCAGGCCCCGCCCCGGCGAGAAGCACGGCGTCCACTACTTCTTCGTCTCCGACGAGGAGATGGACAAGCTGATCGCCAACGGCGAGCTTCTGGAGTGGGCCGAATTCGCGGGCAACCGCTACGGCACGCCGCGTACGGCTGTGCTGGAGCACCTGGAGTCCGGCGTGCCGGTCCTCTTGGAGATCGATCTCCAGGGCGCCCGGCAGGTCCGCGAGTCCATGTCCGAGGCGCACTTGGTGTTCCTGGCTCCTCCCTCCTGGGAGGAGCTGGTGCGCAGGCTCACCGGACGGGGCACCGAGTCGCCCGAGGTGATCGAGCGCCGCCTGGACGCGGCCAAGATCGAGCTCGCGGCGGAGTCCGAGTTCGACGCGACCCTGGTCAACACCTCCGTCGAGGACGTAGCGCGCGAGCTGCTAGCCTTGATGGAAGTTGTGTGATCGTTTTTCCGATCTCATCCCATCTTTCGGAAGGCAGAGCGTGTCCTCTTCCATCACCGCTCCCGAGGGCATCATCAACCCTCCGATCGACGAGCTTCTTGAGGCCACCGATTCGAAGTACAGCCTCGTGATCTACGCCGCCAAGCGTGCCCGTCAGATCAACGCGTACTACTCGCAGCTCGGCGAGGGCCTCCTGGAGTACGTCGGTCCGCTCGTCGACACCCACGTCCACGAGAAGCCGCTCTCCATCGCCCTGCGCGAGATCAACGCGGGTCTGCTGACCTCCGAGGCCGTCGAGGGCCCCGCGACCTGAGACGCAGCAGCTTTATCCACAGGCCCGGCAGCGACTGTCGGGCCTGTGGTGTGTCATGGAGTCGTACAGATCGCACGAGTCGTACGAGTCGCACGCAGGTTTCCGAGCTCGGGGAGAGACGGTGGACAAGCCCAAGGTCGTTCTGGGGGTCAGCGGTGGCATCGCCGCGTACAAGGCCTGTGAGCTGCTGCGCAGACTGACGGAGTCGGGTCATGACGTCCGGGTCGTCCCCACCGCGTCCGCCCTGCACTTCGTCGGCGCGGCCACCTGGTCCGCGCTCTCCGGGCACCCCGTCTCGACCGAGGTGTGGGACGACGTCCACGAGGTCCCGCACGTGCGCATCGGCCAGAGCGCCGACCTGGTGATCGTGGCGCCGGCGACGGCCGACATGCTGGCGAAGGCGGCCCACGGCCTGGCCGACGACCTCCTCACCAACACCCTTCTCACCGCCCGCTGTCCGGTCGTCTTCGCGCCCGCCATGCACACGGAGATGTGGGAAAACCCGGCCACCCAGGAGAACGTGGCGACACTGCGCCGCCGCGGCGCCGTCGTGATCGAGCCCGCCGTCGGACGGCTGACCGGCGTCGACACCGGCAAGGGCCGGCTGCCCGACCCCACCGAGATCTTCGAGGTCTGCCGCCGGGTGCTCGCGCGGGGCGTCACCGAGCCCGACCTCAAGGGCCGCCACGTCGTCGTCAGCGCCGGCGGCACCCGCGAGCCCCTCGACCCGGTCCGCTTCCTCGGCAACCGCTCCTCCGGCAAGCAGGGTTACGCCCTCGCGCGCACCGCCGCCGCCCGGGGCGCCCGGGTCACACTGATCGCGGCGAACACGGGGCTGCCGGACCCGGCGGGCGTCGACGTCGCCCCGGTCGGGACCGCCGTACAGCTGCGGGAAGCGGTGCTGAAGGCCGCCGCGGACGCGGACGCGGTCGTCATGGCCGCGGCCGTCGCGGACTTCCGACCGGCGGAGTACGCGACCGGGAAGATCAAGAAGAAGGACGACAAGGAACCCGACCCGATCGTCCTGGTACGGAATCCGGACATCCTCGCGGAGATCTCCGCCGACCGGGCCCGACCCGGCCAGGTGGTCGTCGGGTTCGCCGCTGAGACGGACGACGTCCTCGCCAACGGCCGTACCAAACTGGCCCGTAAAGGGTGCGATCTCCTGGTGGTGAACGAGGTGGGGGAGCGCAAGACGTTCGGTTCCGAGGAGAACGAGGCGGTTGTGCTGGGCGCCGACGGAAGCGAGACCGCCGTTCCGTACGGTCCGAAGGAAGCCCTGGCCGAGACCGTGTGGGACCTGGTCGCACACCGTCTCGCCTGAATTGTTTCAGCCATCTGTCAGTCGTCTGTCAGTTCGCCGAAACCTGACATTGGTGCGTGGCGGCTCTGGCCAACGGCACTCGGCATTCGGCAAAATGCGCGTGCCGCAGGTCACAGCGTTTCCCGAGAGGCGAGACAGGTGGACCGTCTGTCGACCGCGACCGATAAACTGTTCTCGGACGA
This sequence comes from Streptomyces sp. NBC_00988, assembly GCF_045162645.1. Taxonomy (NCBI): domain Bacteria; kingdom Bacillati; phylum Actinomycetota; class Actinomycetes; order Kitasatosporales; family Streptomycetaceae; genus Streptomyces; species Streptomyces sp. NBC_00988. The sequence goes on along the minus strand of NZ_CP108730.1, from coordinate 3,044,686 downwards.
TGTCGGGCGCAGCTCCCGTCCGTCCGCCAATGATCAGCCAGCAGCCGCTGCAACCTCAGGGAGCGTTGTGTCCCGTCGCCTTTTCACCTCGGAGTCCGTGACCGAAGGTCACCCCGACAAGATCGCTGACCAGATCAGCGACACCATTCTCGACGCGCTTCTGCGGGAGGACCCGACGTCCCGGGTCGCCGTCGAGACGCTGATCACCACCGGCCTGGTGCACGTGGCCGGCGAGGTCACCACCAAGACCTACGCGCCCATCGCGCAGCTCGTCCGCGACAAGATCCTGGAGATCGGCTACGACTCCTCCAAGAAGGGCTTCGACGGCGCCTCCTGCGGCGTGTCGGTGTCCATCGGCGCGCAGTCCCCGGACATCGCGCAGGGTGTCGACACGGCGTACGAGAACCGTGTCGAGGGCGACGAGGACGAGCTCGACAAGCAGGGCGCGGGCGACCAGGGTCTGATGTTCGGCTACGCGACGGACGAGACGCCGACGCTGATGCCCCTCCCGATCTTCCTGGCGCACCGCCTGGCGAAGCGCCTCTCGGAGGTCCGCAAGAACGGGACGATCCCGTACCTGCGCCCCGACGGCAAGACCCAGGTCACCATCGAGTACGACGGCGACAAGGCCGTCCGCCTCGACACCGTGGTCGTCTCCTCGCAGCACGCGAGCGACATCGACCTGGAGTCGCTGCTCGCCCCCGACATCCGCGAGTTCGTGGTCGAGGCCGAGCTGAAGGCGCTCGTGGAAGAGGGCATCAAGCTCGACACCGACGGCTACCGCCTCCTCGTGAACCCCACCGGCCGCTTCGAGATCGGCGGCCCGATGGGTGACGCGGGTCTGACCGGCCGCAAGATCATCATCGACACGTACGGCGGCATGGCCCGCCACGGTGGTGGCGCGTTCTCGGGCAAGGACCCGTCCAAGGTGGACCGTTCGGCGGCGTACGCGATGCGCTGGGTCGCCAAGAACGTCGTCGCCGCGGGCCTCGCCTCGCGCTGCGAGGTACAGGTCGCGTACGCGATCGGCAAGGCCGAGCCGGTGGGTCTGTTCGTCGAGACGTTCGGTACGGAGAAGGTCGACACGGACCGGATCGAGAAGGCGATCGACGAGGTCTTCGACCTGCGTCCGGCCGCCATCATCCGCGACCTGGACCTGCTGCGCCCGATCTACGCCCAGACCGCGGCCTACGGCCACTTCGGCCGCGAGATCCCCGACTTCACGTGGGAGCGCACCGACCGCGTGGACGCGCTGCGCAAGGCCGCGGGGCTGTAGGTTCCGCGTCGTCGTCAGGCTCTGCGAGGCCCGGTTTCCCCTTGGGGGGAGCCGGGCCTCGGTGTTTCACACCAGGGTCAGCGGCGGATGCCGCGGGTCGAGACGAGGAGTGCTGCCGCTGTGATGGCTGCGACGACCGCCGTCGAGTGTGCGTAGGCCTGGGTGTTGCCGGTCACGGCTGCCTGGAAGCCGTGGAGGGCCCAGTAGCCCGGGGTCGCGGGGGCCACCGTGGAGACCCAGTGGGGGAGGACGGTGAGGGGGACCAGGCAGCTGCTGAGGCAGGTGATCGTGAGGGCGCCGATGTCGGAGGCGGCGGCCAACTGGCCCTGGGTGCGGGCGTGGACGCCGAGTGCCAGGCCGCAGGAGGTGACGCAGGCCGCCCAGAGGAGGGCCAGCAGGGGGAGGCGCCAGGTGCCTGCGGCGAGGGGGAAGTTGAAGGCTGCCGTCGCGAAGAGGAAGAGGATGGCCTGCTGGATCAGGAAGAGTGTGATCAGGGGGGCGGCTTTGCCCGCCAGGATCGTCGTGGGGGACGCCGGGCCGGAGCGCAGGCGGTCCCAGGTGTGCCAGGTGCGTTCGGAGAGCAGGAGTTGGCCTGCCACGTCCAGGGCGAGCAGGGTGAACATCACCGCGATGCCCGGAGCGGCCTGCACGATGCCCGGTGTGCCGGGGGTGGCGGCCAGGCGGTCGTACACCGGGTGGAGCACGGTCAGCAGCACCAGGGACATGACGGTGTAGGCGAGCGGGGTTCCGGGGTCCCGGACGAGCAGGACGAGGGTGTGGCGGGTCATGACCCAGGTGCGGCGGGCCGTGGTCGACGTGAGTTCAGGCCGCATCGTGGGTCTCCGTGGGGAGTTGGCCGGTGGCCAGGCTGCGGTAGAGGTCGTCCAGTGAGGGTTCGCGGATCGTGGCCGAGCGGACTCGGGTGGTGTCGGGGCCCAAGTCCCGGAGGATTCGGGCCAGTTCCTGTGCCGGGACTGGGGTGCTGAAACGTAGTTCCCCAGGGGTAGTTGAGGTCTGTGCCAGGTGCTCCGGTACGGCGCCGGTGAACGTCACGGTGACCTCGCCGGGCAGGCCGTCCAGGAGGTCGGCGCGGTTGCCGCGGGCGATCACCCGGCCGGACGCGGCGACCGCGAGCGTGGCGTCCAGGTGCTCCAACTCCGGTAGGTAGTGCGTGGTGTAGCAGATCGCGGCGCCTTCGTCGGCGCGGGTCCTGACGAGTCGTAGCAGCGCTTCGCGGGTGGTGGGGTCGGCGCCGACGGTGGGTTCGTCGAGCAGCAGGACGCGGGGGCGGGGGAGGAGGACCGTGGCTGCCTGGGCGCGGCGCTGCTGGCCGCCGGAGAGTGTCGCGATCGGGTGGTCGAGTACGTCGGTGAGGAGCAACTCCTCGGCTACGGCGGCCAGTTCGGCGCGGAGTTCGGTGCGGGGCAGGCCGGCGAGGCCGCCGTAGAGGCGCAGGTTCTGGCGGAGGGTGGCGGTCGGGTAGAGGGCCAGTTCCTGGGGGGCCAGGCCGATCAGGTGGCGGGTGGAGCGTGGGGCGGTGGTGAGGTTCAGTCCGGCTGCGTGGACTGTGCCCGTGTCTGGGCGCTCCAGGCCGGCGACTATGCGCGCGAAGGTGGTCTTGCCGGCGCCGTTGTGGCCGATCAGGCCGCAGATCTCGCCGGGCTCGATGTGGAGGTCGAAGCCGTCCAGGGCCTGGACGGGGCCCCATCGTTTGCGCAGGCCGCTGACGGTCAGCATGGTCGCTCCCTCGATATATACAACGTATACGTATACTGTGTATACGTAGCTGCGAGGGAGGATGTCAAGTGACGCCACGGCGGATCAGTCGTGATCAAGTGCTGGACGTGACCTGGGAGTTGGCGACCCGGAAGGGGCTGTCGGCCGTCACGATGCGGGCCGTCGCGCAGGAACTCGACGTCAATCCGATGACGCTCTACCGGCACGTCGGTGACAAGCAGGGGCTCCTCGACGGCCTCGTGGAGCGGTTGTTGCTGGAGATCGAGGTGCCCGGTCCTGGGCTCGACTGGCGTGAGCAGCTGCGCCTGCTCGGCCGCAGCATGCGGGCCACGGCCCGGCGCCACCCCGATCTGTTCCTGCTGCTCTTCCAACGGCCGGCGGTCACACCGGAGGCCGTCGGGCCGCGCAACGCGGTCTACGGCGCCCTGCGCGCCGCCGGTCTCCAGGAGGAGCGGATTCCGCGGGCCGAGCGGCTGCTGTCCACGTTCATGCTCGGGTTCGCCGCCTCGGAGGCCGGGGGGCGGTTCCGGGACGGTGACCCGGACGAGGACATGGCCTTCGCGGAAGACCTCATCGGCAGGGTCTTGGCCGAGGGCTAGAAGGCCGAGTGCGTACGGCGGCGGTCGGCCGTTGTCAGTGGCGTTTGGTAAGAATGCAAGCGTGAGCAGCAAGGACGGGGAACGGGACGGCGGGGCGGAGGGTGCGCCGCCTGAGCAGCTTGCGCTGATTCGGGAGAGTGTGCGGCAGGCGAAGGGGCCGAAGGCCAAGCCGCGGACGTGGCGGGGGGCCGCGTTGGCCGGGGAGCTGCCCGTCGCGCGGGTGCTCGTCGACAAGGGGGTGCTGCATCTTGATCGGTACTTCGACTATGCGGTGCCTGAGGAGCTTGACGCCGATGCGCAGCCCGGGGTGCGGGTTCGGGTGCGGTTCGGGGCCGGGCGGCATCGGGTGCGGGACGGGCGGCGTGAGGGCGGGGGGCTGATCGACGGGTTCCTTGTCGAGCGGCTGGCCGTTTCCGATTACTCCGGGCCGCTTGCCGCGCTGGCCCAGGTCGTGTCGCCCGAGCCGGTGCTGAGTGCGGAACTGCTGGGGCTTGCTCGGGCCGTTGCCGACCGGTACGCCGGGAGTCTTGCCGATGTGCTGCAGCTCGCCGTGCCGCCGCGCAGTGCTCGGGCCGAGCAGAAGCCGTCGCCCGCGCCGTTGCCGCCGCCTGAGGTGCCCGTGGCGGGGTCCTGGGTGCGGTACGAGCGGGGGGCCGGGTTTCTGGAGGCGCTGGCCTCGGGGGGTGCGCCGCGGGCTGTGTGGAACGCGTTGCCGGGGCCCGAGTGGAGCGAGGAGATCGCGCGGGCCGTCGCCGCGACGCTCGCCTCGGGGCGCGGGGCGCTCGTCGTCGTACCGGACGGACGGGCCGCCGGGCGGGTCGACGCCGCGTTGACCGCCTTGTTGCGGGAGGGGCGGCATGCGCTGCTCACCGCCGATGCCGGGCCCGAGAAGCGATACCGGCAGTGGCTGGCCGTGCGGCGGGGGGCCGTGCGTGCGGTCGTCGGGACGCGGGCCGCGATGTTCGCGCCCGTGCAGGATCTGGGGCTTGTCGCGATCTGGGACGACGGGGACGGGAGTCACAGCGAGCCGCATGCGCCGCAGCCGCATGCGCGGGACGTGCTGTTGCTGCGGGCCGCGCTGGACAAGTGCGGTTTCTTGTTGGGGAGTTGGAGTTGCACCGTGGAGGCGGCGCAGCTCGTGGAGAGCGGGTGGGCGCGGCCGTTGGTCGCGTCGCGCGAGCAGGTGCGGGGGGCCGCGCCGCTCGTACGGACCGTGGGGGACGGGGACTTGGCGCGCGACGAGGCCGCTCGGGCCGCGCGGTTGCCGACGTTGGCGTGGCAGGCGGTGCGGGAGGGGTTGAAGCACGGGCCCGTGCTCGTGCAGGTGCCCCGGCGGGGGTATGTGCCGCGGATGGCCTGTGCCCAGTGCCGGGCCGCGGCGCGGTGTCGGCACTGTGCGGGGCCGTTGGAGGGGCAGGACGCGGGCGTGCTGCGCTGTGGGTGGTGCGGGGTCGAGGAGAACTCCTGGCACTGTCCCGAGTGCGGGGGGTTCCGGTTGCGGGCCCAGATCGTGGGGGCGCGTCGGACCGCGGAGGAGTTGGGGCGGGCGTTTCCCGCGGTGCCGGTGCGGACGTCCGGGCGGGAGCAGGTGCTCGACACCGTGCCGGGGACGCCCGCGTTGGTCGTGAGTACGCCGGGGGCCGAGCCGGTTGCCGACGGTGGGTATGCGGCGGCGTTGTTGCTCGACGGGTGGGCGATGCTCGGGCGGCCTGATCTGCGGGCCGGGGAGGACGCGTTGCGGCGGTGGATCTCGGCGAGTTCGCTGGTGCGGCCGCAGGGGGGTGGGGGGACCGTTGTCGTGGTTGCGGAACCCACCTTGCGGCCTGTGCAGGCGTTGGTGCGGTGGGACCCCGTCGGGCATGCGGTGCGGGAGCTTGCGGAGCGGGGGGAGTTGGGGTTTCCGCCGGTTTCCCGGATGGCTGCGGTGGCGGGGGGTGCGGGGGCTGTCGCGGAGTTTCTCGCCGCTGTTGAACTGCCGCCGGATGCTGAGGTGTTGGGGCCGGTTCCGATGGTGGTGCCGGTTGCTTCGGCGGGGCGTGCTCGGCGGGTGGGGGATCCGCCTGTCGGGGAGCAGTGGGAGCGGGCGTTGATTCGGGTGCGGCCGGGGAGTGGGGGGGCGTTGGCTGCGGCGTTGAAGGCTGCGCAGGCTGCTCGGATGGCTCGGGGTGGGGGGGATGTGGTGCGGGTGCGTGTTGATCCGCCGGATATCGGGTGAGCCCCTCGGCCTTCGGCCTCGGGGTGTCTCCCACCCGCGCACCGCCCGTTCACCGCTCGTTGAGAGGTGGACCTTTGCCGTCGGGGTTCTCGCCGTCGGCGGCTGCCTGTTCGCCGTCGTTGAGAGGTGGGCCTTTGCCGTGGGGTTCTCGTCGTTGGGCCGCCCGTTCACCGCTCGTTGAGGGGTGGACCCTTGCCGCCGGGGTTCTCGTCGTCGGCGGCCGGCCGTGCCTGGTGCGGACTGCGGGCGAGCTGGTTGTTGCATGCCGCTGCCTCCCGGGTTTTGGCCGGGAGGCAGGCGAGGTTCGGGGGTGGGGTCAGCCGTTGCGGGGGCCCGGGAAGGCCGTGGGCCTGGCCTCGTCGCGGAGGGTGGGGCTGCCTGCTGTGGGCTGGGTCGGCATGGAGCGGGCCGCGGGGACCGTGGGGAGGGCGGGCATCGTGGGCATGGTGGGGAGGCCCGTGTTCACGCCCACCGGGCGGGTCGTCGCCGCTTCCGTCGTGCGCTCGGCGTCGGCCGCGGCCTGGGTCGCGGCGCGGCGGGCGCCGTAGCGGCGGTGGACCGCCTGCTTGGTGACACCCAGGGCGGAGCCCACCGCGTCCCACGAGAAGCCGAGTGAGCGGTCGAAGTCCACGGCGGCCGTGACCAGGGTCTCGACACTGTCCCGCAGCTCCTGCGCGAGACGGACCGTCGGGGCGGGAGCGCGTCCGTAGACGACGAAGCCCGTGGACGGGCCGGAGCGGCGCGGGCGGTAGACGTTGCCCAGCTGGGCGGTGAGCGTGCGCAGTGCGTCCACCTGCCGGCGGACCCGCTCGATGTCCCGCACCAGCAAGTGCAGGCTGGCCCGAGCCTGGGCGTCGTGGGTTGCGTGGTCGGCCATGAACAAGCCTCTCGAACCGGCGTTGAAAAGGATCGGGCCGCGCGAATGCGGCCCAAGGAGGTCAACTCTTTCTTGACCAACGCCTGTGCGCTCCGCTGGTCACGCGAAGGGGGCGTAGGGGCATATGCGTACGCCCCCGCTGAACCGGTGTGCGCTGCGGGCGCCGGTGAGTTGTCGGCGAGTTGACGGGTGTGAGCCGCTGGGCGCTCCTGCCGGGGCGCGCCATAGACTGGTGCGCTGCCCGCCCACCTCCGCCCGAGAGGCCCGAACCCTCCCATGAAGCTCGTCTTCGCCGGTACCCCCGAGGTCGCCGTTCCCGCCCTGGACGCCCTGATCGCCTCCGGGCGGCACGAGGTGGCCGCCGTCGTCACGCGGCCCGACGCGCCGGCCGGGCGTGGGCGCAGGCTGGTGGCGAGTCCCGTCGCCGAGCGGGCCGAGGAGGCGGGCATCGAGGTGCTGAAGCCCGGCAGGCCGCGCGACCCGGAGTTCCTGGAGCGGCTGCGGGAGATCGCGCCCGACTGCTGTCCCGTCGTCGCCTACGGCGCCCTGCTGCCCCGCGTCGCCCTCGACATCCCCGCCCACGGCTGGGTCAACCTGCACTTCTCGCTGCTCCCCGCCTGGCGCGGCGCCGCCCCCGTGCAGCACTCCATCATGTCCGGCGACGAGATCACCGGCGCCTCCACCTTCCTGATCGAGGAAGGCCTCGACTCCGGGCCCGTCTACGGCACCGTCACCGAGGAGATCCGCCCCACCGACACCAGCGGTGACCTGCTCACCCGGCTCGCGTTCGCCGGCTCGGGGCTGCTCGCCGCGACCATGGACGGCATCGAGGACGGCACCCTGAAGGCCGTACCGCAGCCGAACGAGGGCATCACCCTCGCCCCGAAGATCAACGTCGAGGACGCGGAGGTGAAATGGGCGGATCCTGCGCTGCGCGTGGACCGGGTGGTGCGTGGGTGCACGCCCGCGCCCGGCGCCTGGACCGTCTTCCGGGGTGAGCGGCTCAAGCTCATCCAGGCCGTGCCCGTGCCCGAGCGGACCGACCTCGCGCCCGGTGCGCTGGCCGTCGGCAAGAACAACGTGTACGTGGGCACCGGTTCGTACGCCGTCGAGCTGCTGTGGGTGCAGGCGCAGGGCAAGAAGCCGATGCGGGCGGCGGACTGGGCGCGCGGGGCGCGGATCGGTGCGGGGGAGACCGTCGGGGCGCTCGGGGCTTCCTAGACCCCGGGCACCTCGGCACCTCGGCACTCCGGCACTCCGGCACTCCGGGCACTCGAGGACTCCGGGCACTGCAGGACCTTCGGCACCCCCCGGCACCCCGGGCACCGCAGGGCCTTCAGTACCCCAGCACTCCGGGTCCCCAGCACCCGGGGCACCCGGGGCACCCGGCACCCGCAGCACCCCCCGGACCTCCAGGCCCCCGGGACCCCCGGCATCCCCGTGCGCTTGACGTTGCGCGCACGGTCGCCGTGGTGCGACGTACGCTGGGTGCACATCTCAGCCAGAAATCCGGAGCACCTTTTTCGTGAGTGAGCAGTCCCCGCGACCCCGTAAGCCCGGCAAGCCCTACCGCCGGCCGCAGAAGGACCCCGTCCGTTTCCTCGCCTTCGAGGCGCTGCGGGCCGTGGACGAGCGGGACGCGTACGCCAACCTCGTCCTGCCGCCGCTGCTGCGGAAGGCGCGCGAGAAGGGCGACTTCGACGCCCGGGACGCCGCGCTCGCGACCGAGCTGGTGTACGGGACGCTGCGCAAGCAGGGGACCTACGACGCGATCATCGCCTCCTGTGTCGACCGGCCGCTGCGCGAGGTCGACCCGCCGGTGCTGGACGTGCTCAGCCTTGGGGTGCACCAGCTGCTCGGGACGCGGATCCCGACGCATGCCGCCGTGTCCGCCTCCGTCGAGCTCGCCCGGGTCGTCCTCGGCGACGGGCGGGCCAAGTTCGTCAACGCCGTGCTGCGGAAGGTCGCCAACGACGACCTCGACACCTGGATCGAGCGGGTCGCGCCGCCCTACGACGACGACCCCGAGGACAACCTCGCCATCGTGCACTCGCACCCGCGCTGGGTCGTCTCCGCGCTGTGGGACTCGCTCGGCGGCGGACGCGCCGGTATCGAGGACCTGTTGGAGGCCGACAACGAACGGCCCGAGGTGACCCTGGTCGCCCGGCCCGGCCGGTCCACCACCGAGGAACTGCTCCGCGAGGAGGCCGCCGTGCCGGGCCGCTGGTCGCCGTACGCCGTGCGGCTCAGTGAGGGCGGCGAGCCCGGGGCCGTGGCAGCGGTGAAGGAAGGGCGTGCGGGGGTGCAGGACGAGGGCAGTCAGCTGGTCGCGCTGGCCCTCGCCAACGCGCCCCTCGACGGGCCGGACGAGAAGTGGCTCGACGGGTGCGCCGGACCCGGTGGCAAGGCCGCACTGCTCGCCGCCGTGGCCGCCGAGCGCGGGGCGATGCTCCTCGCCTCCGAGAAGGCGCCGCACCGGGCCGGACTCGTGGCGAAGTCGCTTGCCGGGAACCCGGGGCCGTACCACGTCATCGCCGCCGACGGGACCCGGCCGCCGTGGCGTCCCGGCAGTTTCGACCGCGTCCTGATGGACGTGCCGTGTACCGGGCTCGGCGCCCTGCGCCGGCGGCCCGAGGCGCGTTGGCGGCGCCGCCCGGAGGACCTCGAAGGCTTCGCGCCCCTGCAACGCGATCTGCTGGGCACCGCGCTCGAATCCGTGCGCGTCGGCGGTGTCGTCGGCTACGCGACCTGCTCACCGCACCTCGCCGAGACCCGGGCCGTCGTCGACGACATCCTCAAGCAGTACCCGCACACCGAACTGATCGACGCCCGCCCGCTCCTGCCCGACGTCCCGGCACTCGGCGCGGGGCCCGACGTACAGCTGTGGCCGCATCTGCACGGGACCGACGCGATGTACCTGGCGCTGATCCGCCGGACCGGGTGACCTGCCGGCCGCGTGCGGGGTCTCGCGGCTGATGTCGAAGTCTCACGTGCTGCCGCTCAGCGCCTCGTCTCGTACCTGGTCAGGATCACGCCGCCAGGAAGCGTCCGTGTCTCCACCAGGTTCAGGTTCACCCAGCTGTCCAGCGCGGTGAAGAACGGCGTGCCGCCGCCCACCAGGACCGGATGGGTGGCGATCGCGTACTCGTCGATCAGCCCGGCGCTCATGGCCGCCCCGGCGAGCGTCGCGCCGCCGATGTTCATCGGGCCGCCGTCCTCGGCCTTGAGGCGGGTGATCTCGGCGATCGCGTCGCCGGTGAACAGGCGGGTGTTCCAGTCGACCTTGTCGATCGTCGAGGAGAACACCACCTTCGGCGTGTCCCGCCAGTTCCGCGCGAACTCGATCTCCGCCGGGGTGGCGCCCGGCTGCTCGTCGCCGGTCGGCCAGTAGGAGCTCATCGTCTTCCACAGCTTGCGCCCGTACAGCGACAGGCCACTCGCCTGCTCGTGGTCGAGCCACCACTGGAACAGCTCTTCGCCCGGCGGTCCGCCCCAGCCGATGTCGTCGCCGGCCGCGGCGATGTAGCCGTCCAGGGTCAGGTTCATGCCGTAGATCAGTTTCCGCATGGCGCCAGCCTTCCGCGAGTCGGACTCCGGCGTATAGACCGGCGCGGTGCGGGAAACTCATCGGTGCGCGATCCGGGCTCGCCGGTAGCCCGCGGACGGGCTTCGGCCGGGGCAGTGCTTTCCGGCCCCTCGGGCGCGGGCTGTCACGCCACGCGCTGAAGCGCCTCCCGCGTGAGGTCCGCGAGTGTCGGATAGCCGTCTACGGCCATGATCAGGTCGGCCTCCGCGAGGAGTGAGCGGAGGACGTGGACGATGCCGTCCGTGCCGCCGAGGGCGAGGCCGTAGGCGTACGGGCGGCCGATGCCCACGGCGGTGGCGCCCAGGGCGATGGCCTTGACGATGTCGGCGCCGCTGCGGATGCCGGAGTCGAACAGGACCGGGAGGCCGTCCGCCGCCTCGACCACGGCGGGCAGCGCGTCCAGGGCGGGGAGGCCGCCGTTGGCCTGGCGGCCGCCGTGGTTGGAGCAGTAGACGCCGTCCACGCCGCCGTCCTTCGCGCGGCGTACGTCCTCGGGGTGGCAGATGCCCTTCACGATCAGGGGGAGGTCGGTGAGGGACCGTAGCCAGGGGAGGTCGTCCCAGGTGAGGGGGTTGCCGAAGAGCTGGGTCCAGAGGAGGACCGCGGACTGGGGGTCCTCCTCCGGGGTGCGGGCGAGGCGGGCGCGGAAGACCGGGTCGCTCGTGTAGTTGGCGAGGCAATGGCCGCGCAGCTGGGGGAAGTTGGCGGTGGACAGGTCGCGGGGGCGCCAGCCGGTGACCCAGGTGTCCAGGGTGACGACGATGCCCTTGTAACCGGCCTGTTCCGCGCGGTGGACGAGGCTCGCGGCGAGGTCCTTGTCGGTGGGGGTGTAGAGCTGGAAGAGGCCCGGAGTTTCTCCGAACTCGCCGGCCACCTCCTCCAGCGGGTCGACCGTCAGCGTGGAGGCGACCATCGGAACTCCGGTGCGTGCGGCGGCCCTCGCGGTCGCCAGGTCGCCGTGGCCGTCCTGGGCGCACAGGCCGATGACGCCGACCGGTGCCATGAAGACGGGGGAGGGCAGTCGCATCCCGAACAGGTCGACGGACAGGTCGCGTTCGGCCGCGCCGACGAACATACGGGGGACCAGGCCCCAGCGGTCGAAGGCGGTGACGTTGGCGCGCTGGGTGCGTTCGTCGCCGGCGCCGCCCGCGACGTACGACCACACGGAGGGCGGCAGCGCGGAGCTCGCCCGGTCCTCCAGCTCCGCGAAGGCCATGGGGTAGGACGGCACGATGCCGCCGAGCCCGTTCAGGTAGATCTCGTTCTGGTAGGAGCCGAACGGCTGTCCCGTGCCCATGCCATCTCCCTCTGCGCTGAGGTGCCCTGCCCGCTGCTGAAGGCCGGTGAAGTGCAGGATTCTCGCACCCCGGGTCAGGCGGAGGGAGTGGCGGGGGCCAGCCGGACCGGCAGTTCCCGCCGGCCCTGGGCGATGAACGACGGGACCTGTTCCCACTCGTCCTCCGCCACCGCCAGGGAGATGCCCGGGAAGCGCGCGAAGAGCGCGGGCAGCACGGCGAGCGCCTCCATGCGGGCCGGCGGGGCGCCGACGCAGCGGTGCACGCCGATGCCCAGGGCGAGATGACCGTCGGCGTTCCTGGCCACGTCGAAGAGGTGGGCGTCGGGGCCGAAGCGCACCGGGTCGTGGCCCGACGCCGCGATGGTCGTCAGGATGGCCTCCCCGGCGCGGATCGTCGTACCGTCGGCCGTCGTGATGTCGGAAACCGCGTAACGCAACGGCACGTTGGCGATCGACGGGGCCCGGCGCAGCGTCTCCTGGATCACCTCGTCCCAGGTCGACTGCCCGGCCAGCACCTGCTTCAGCTGGTCGGGGTGGCGGAGCAGGGCGTGAACGGCGTTGCCGATCAGGTTGACGGTCGTCTCGAAACCGGCGCCGATGACGAGGAGAAGGGTGTGGATCAGCTCCTCCTCGGAGAGCCGGTCGCCCCGGTCCCGGACCGTGATCAGCTCGGTCGTCAGGTCGTCGCCGAGGTTCTCGCTCTTCTCCGCTATCAGCGCCGGCAGCACCGTCACGATCTGTTCGAGTGCATCTGCGGCGTGTTTTGGGGTGCCGGTCGTGTCCATGATTCCCTCGATGAGACGCGCGACCGCGGCCCGCATCCGCGCCGGCACGCCGAACAGGTCGTAGATCATCCGCATGGGCAGTGGATGCGCGAACTCCGCCCGCAGATCGACCACTTGGCCTGCCGGGATCTCCTCCATCGCGTCGAGTAGACCGGCATTACATCGCTGGACAGCGCCTTGCCCGTCACGAGCACGTCCGGCCGTACGCCCTCGGCGGCGTAGCCCCACCAGGAACTGAGCCGCCCCCGCCGGATAACCGGGCCGCGGCACGACGACCCCGGCCTCGCTCCGTACAGGCTCCACCACCACACAGGCGTCCGCGCCGCCGTCGCCCAGCACCGCAGCCAGCGCGTCGGTGTCGCCGAACGGCACGTGCTGGACGTCCGGCAGCAGGGGCCGGAACGGGTCCTGGTACAGCGCCTTTGCGGTCAGGGACAGCGTGCCGAGGGTCTTGCCGTGCCAGCCGTCCCGCATCGAGATCAGCCGCGGTCTGCTGTGCGCGCGGGCGAGCTTCACGGCGGCCTCGACGGACTCCGTCCCCGGGCCGGCGAAGTGCACCCGGTCGAGACCGGCCGGCGCGACCCCGGTGAGGGCCTCGGCGGCGAGCCTGGAGACAGGGTCCAGGAGCAGCCGGCTGGACAACGTCAGCCGCCCACGACCGCTGCTGAGATGCCGTCCCGCCCAGCCACACGCAACCGGCACCCGAAATGGACCGCATCCACAACGGACCGATGCGGCTAACCCCCGGAGGGCATGGCAGGCTTGGGGCATGGCCGTGCAGATCAACCCCAGCATCCTGTCCGCCGACTTCGCCCGCCTGGCCGAAGAGGCGAAGGCGGTAGAGGGAGCCGACTGGCTCCACGTGGACGTCATGGACAACCACTTCGTCCCGAACCTCACGCTCGGCGTGCCGGTCGTAGAGTCGCTGGCCCGGGCGACGGACACCCCGCTGGACTGCCACCTGATGATCGAGGACGCCGATCGCTGGGCGCCGCAGTACGTCGAGGCGGGTGCCTCCTCCGTCACCTTCCACGTCGAGGCGGCCGGTGCGCCGGTGCGGCTCGCCCGTGAGATTCGGGCCAAGGGAGCGCGCGCGTCGATGGCGCTGAAGCCCGCGACGCCCATCGAGCCGTACGAGGATCTGCTCCCCGAGCTCGACATGCTGCTGATCATGACCGTGGAGCCGGGCTTCGGCGGCCAGTCGTTCCTCGACATCATGCTGCCGAAGATCCGCCGCACCCGGGAGCTGATCAAGAAGCACGGACTGGAGCTGTGGCTGCAGGTCGACGGAGGAGTTTCGGCCTCGACGATCGAGCGCTGCGCGGACGCGGGCGCGGACGTGTTCGTCGCCGGTTCGGCGGTCTACGGGGCATCCGACCCGGCCGCGGCGGTACGTGCATTGCGCACGCAGGCCGAAGGGGCCGTAAGCAAGGCATCCTGGGCGTGCGACCACTGAGCGGCAGGTATGTGAACGGCGGCCATCAAGGCTGATCAAGTACGCCGGATCTGCGAGGATGAACGGCGAACCCAGAGTGTGAACAGCAGTGAGGAGAACGCCGTGTCGGGTATGTCGGCGGGCCGGTCAGCCATGCGGATGGGACCCGCTGAGCTGGTGCAGGCGGCGGCCATGGCCCGCCGCTTCTACCTTGAGGGCAAGTCCAAGATCCAGATCGCGGAGGAGTTCGGCGTCAGCCGCTTCAAGGTGGCCCGGGTCCTGGAGACCGCTCTCGAACGGGATCTCGTACGGATCGAGATCCGAGTACCGGCCGAACTGGACGCGGAGCGCTCGGACGCGCTGCGTGCCCGGTACGGCCTGAGGCACGCCGTCGTGGTCGAGTCCCCGGCCGAGGTCAGCGAGGAGTCGCCCGATCCCGAGAACCTCGGGGAGGTCGCGGCCGACCTGCTCGGCGAGCTGGTCAACGAGGGCGATGTGCTCGGCCTGGCCTGGGGCCGGTCCACCATCCACATGGCGGCCGCCCTCGACCGGCTGCCGCCCTGCACGGTGGTCCAGCTGACAGGCGTGTACGACGCCGGGACCGCCGAGCGCGGCTCGGTCGAGGCCGTACGGCGGGCGGCGCAGGTGTCGGGCGGCGACGCCCACCCCATCTACGCGCCGATGCTGCTGCCGGACGCGGCCACCGCGGAGGCGCTGCGCCACCAGACGGGCATCGCCCGGGCCTTCGAGTACTTCGACAAGGTTACGGTCGCCTGCGTCTCCATCGGCTCCTGGGAGCCGGGCATCTCGACGGTCTACGACATGCTCAGCGACGAGGAGCGGGCGCACTACTCGTCCCTCGGTGTCGCCGCCGAGACGTCCGCGCACCTCTTCGACGCCGAGGGCCGCCGGGTCGGCCGGGACCTGGGCGAGCGGTGCATCACCGTCAAGGCGGACCAGTTGCGCCGTATCCCCGAGGTTGTCGCGATCGCGGGCGGGCAGCGGAAGGCGGCGGCGATCGACGCGGTGCTGCGGTCCGGTCTGGTCACCAGCCTGGTGACGGACACGGCCGCGGCGGACTATCTGATGACGGCCGGCTCGTCGCCGAAGTCGGCGCTCAGCCGGACGGACCCCGACGGGATCTGAACCGACACCGACGGACCCCAACGGGTCCTGACAACAGGTCGTACGGGGACGGCCGTGGCAGCATCGGGCGCATGCTGCTGCGGTTCGTCTCCCGGGTGCTTCTCGTCTGTCTGGCCGTACTGCTGCCGGTCGGCTGTTCTGCTACGGCCACCAGCGGTACCGGCACTGCGACGGTCAAGCTCTCCCAACTCCCCGCCGAGGCACGGCAGACCGTCGCTCTCATCGACAAGGGCGGCCCCTTCCCGTACACCAAGGACGGGGTCGTCTTCGGGAACTACGAGAAGCTGCTGCCCCAGCAAAAGCGTGGTTACTACCACGAGTACACCGTCAGGACGCCGGGCTCGCGCGATCGCGGGGCCCGGCGCATTGTCACCGGGCAGGACGGCGAGATCTACTACACCGATGATCACTACAAGTCGTTCAGGACGGTACTGAGATGACACAGCTCGCGGTCACGCTGGACCTCGACGGGGTCACGGACAAGGCCGGCCTGATGGACCGCTGTGCCCGTGCGCTGTCCCTGCCCGACTGGTTCGGCCGGAACTGGGACGCCCTCGCCGACAGCCTCGGCGACCACACCGTGTGGCCCGAGGGCGCGGTGGAGCAGGGGCTGCTGGTCGTCGTACGGAACTGGCAGTCGTACGCCAAGGCGCGGCCCGGCGAGTGGGAGACCGCCGTCGACGTCTTCGGCGACGCGGTCGACCGCACACCGGAGCTTTCGGTCGTGCTCGCGCTGGGCGGAACCAAGCCCTAGCCCGATTGTCCGAGGCGGCTGGCAGAGTGTTCGGTATGGAGCAACAGGAGCAGCGCACGTCGGTCCGGCTGGTGGTCGTGGACCCGGACCTCGAAGCGCAGTGCGACCGGGTGGAAGAGCACTTGCTGACGCCCCTGGCCGAGTCCGTGGGCGGGGCGAGCGGGCACCCGTTGTTCGAGGACGGGCTGGCCGCCTTCCGGCGGGTGCGGGAGACCCTCGCCGAGGCAGTCGCGCGGGGACCCAAGGTGTGGTCGCCGAACGGCCGTTGGGAACACGAGGGTCTGCGCATCGTCGAACTGCCCACCGAGGACACGGACTTGCTGTACGCGCTGCTGCGCGAGCTGTCCGGACTCCTCGTGGCCCCGCCGGACCTGCCCGACCCCTCGGGCGTCGTGGCCGCCGTCCGGGGCACCGTCCTGACGCCCGAGAAGACCGGCGTCGGCCTGGTCGGCGCGCTGGCGCGGGTGCTTTCCCTGGTGGACCTCACGTCCGACGCCGATACGGCCGCCCTCTTCGCCGCGATCGAGGCGGGCGGCGGCGAGGACGTGAGGCTCAGCTACGGGCAGGACGAGGCGTGGCAGCGCCTCGCCCATCGGCTCACGATGCTGCTGACCGAGTCGGCTCCGCTGCATCGCTTCCTGTACTGATCCGGGTTCGCGTTTCCCGTACCGAACTTGGCCCGCGTCAGCGGGAGTTGCGCCTGCGGCGGACGACGAGGAGCGCGGCCACGCCCAGCACCACGGCCCCGCCCGCCGCGGTGGCGATGAGGGCCATGGGGCCCGTCCCGGTGTGGGGCAGCGTGCCGCCGGGCGTGGCCGTCGTGGTCGGTGTCGCCGACGCACCGCCTGACGCTCCCGGCGTGGGGGACGTGCCGGACGTCGGCGAGGACGCGGACGCGCTCGACGTCGGTGACGCGGCTGACGTGGTGAAGGCGAACGTGGCGCTGTCGTTGGCCGCGTTCGGGTCGTGGAGCGGGATGCCCGCCGGGCCGGGACGTACGGTCGCCGTGCCCTTGGCGCCGGTGTAGTCCTTGGCCGGCTTCACCCACAGCACGAACAGCTGGCTCTTCCCGGCGGCGACACCTCGCGGCACGGGGCAGACGTAGTGCCGATGGCCCGCCGCGAAGGGTGCCGTCTTGGTGTCGCCGACCCAGAGGAAGCACTCGCCGTAGGGGCCGTCCTCGCCCTCCTCGAAGGCGTTGCCGGTCGCGACCGTGCCCTTGGGCAGGACCACGTCGACCAGGGCGACGGCCTTGTCGCCGACACCGTACGCGGAGGCCGGGCCGTGGTTCACGGCGTCGAGGGTCAGGGTCCACTCGCCGGCCGTGCCGTGGGGTGTCACCGCGGCGGTGGCCGCGAGATCCACGGAGCTGTCGGTCGACACGTCGACCCGGCCGGTGGCACCGCTCTCGAAACCGTCTCCCGCACCGGAGGCGGGCACCAGGGTGAGCGCGGGCCCGGTGCCCGGGTAACTGCCGCCACCCGGGTCCACGCCGGGCTTCAGGAGCTCGGCCGAGTAGTCGGTCACGGCGGTCAGGACGTGCTCGCCGACCGTCGCGGTCAGCGGGCTGCTCAGCTCGACGGTGGCGCCCGCGGCCACGGGGGCGGTGAAGACACAGGTGACGGACGCCTGGCTGCCGGGCTCGACGGGGTCGTCGCCGTCGCCGTAGGCGCAGTTGGAGAACTTCCGGTCGAAGACCAGCCCGCCCGTCGACTCCCAGCGCAGCACGATGCGCCGGTCGGTGGCCAGGTCGCCGGTGTTGCGGAGCCGGAGCGGAAGCTCGATCCGGGAGCCGAGCTTGGCGTGCGTCACGTCCGGGACCTTGCCGACGACCAGATCCGGGACGCCGACGACCACCTTCGCCTGCGCGGTCGCGCCGGTGCCGTGGTCCGCGCTGACGGTGTACTTGAGCGTGCCGGTGGCGCCGACGGCGGCGCCCGCGTCCGCCCGCACGGTGAAGTCGACGTACGGCTGCTGGGCGGCGTCCTTGTTGACGCAGGTGAGGACCTGCCCGGCGGTCGTGCACCTCGGGTCGTCGACCGCGACGCTCGCGATGCCGGCCAGGTCCCGGGCATCGATGACGAGCGTCTCGTTCGTCTGCAGGGGAACGTTCGCCCCGCCGTCGTAGAACGTCCAGCCCACGTGGACCGACTGCGCCGCCGCCCCCACGTTGAGCTGCTTGTCCGCGTCGATCACGGCGTAGGCCTGCGTCGGCAAGGGGGAAGGACTGGCGGCCAGCGCCGCGGATCCTGGTGCGAGGGCCAGCACCACGGCGGCGAGCGCCGCCCCGAGCACCGTGCGGTGGAAAGTCATGCCCGTTCGATACGCGAGGTGTCCCGAAGGTTGCCCACATCTGAATCACAGGTTCGTTTGGGTGTTCCTCCAGGGGCGCCGTCGGCCTGCCTGGACGATGATCCGAGGCATGGCATCGCGCCCGACATGGGACAATGAAGTACGTGCTCTTCCCCCTGGCTGACCTGTCCGGGGACCACCTCTGATCGACTGGGATGTGCAGCACGTGCGTTTCCTCAACGACATCCAGCCCCCGTACGACCTGACGTACGACGACGTCTTCATGGTGCCGCGCCGCAGCGCGGTCGGATCGCGTCAGGGTGTGGACCTCAGCTCCCCGGACGGCACGGGCACCACCATCCCGCTGGTCGTCGCCAACATGACCGCCATCGCCGGGCGCCGGATGGCCGAGACGCTGGCCCGGCGCGGTGGCCTCGTCGTCATCCCGCAGGACATCCCGATCGAGGTCGTCACCGAGGTCGTGTCCTGGGTGAAGAGCCGCCACCTCGTGCTGGACACCCCGATCCGGCTGGCCCCGCACCAGACCGTGGCCGACGCGCTGGCCCTGCTGCCCAAGCGCGCGCACAACGCCGGTGTCGTCGTGGACGAGGCCCAGCGCCCGGTCGGTGTCGTCACCGACGCCGACCTCACCGGTGTGGACCGCTTCACGCAGCTCGCCGAGGTCATGTCCCGGGACCTGCTGCTGCTCGACGCGGACATCGACCCGCGCGAGGCGTTCAACAAGCTGGACGCCGCCAACCGCCGCTACGCGCCCGCCGTCGACCAGGACGGCAAGCTCGCCGGCATCCTCACCCGCAAGGGCGCGCTGCGCGCCACGCTGTACTCGCCGGCCGTCGACGCGGACGGCAAGCTGCGCATCGCGGCCGCCGTCGGCATCAACGGCGACTTCGTGCAGAAGGCCAAGCAGCTGCTGGACGCGGGTGTCGACACGCTCGTCATCGACACGGCGCACGGCCACCAGGAGTCGATGATCAGCGCGATCAAGCAGGTCCGCGCCCTCGATCCGCACGTCCCCATCGTGGCCGGCAACATCGTCGCCGCCGAGGGCGTCAAGGACCTCATCGACGCGGGCGCCGACATCATCAAGGTCGGCGTCGGGCCCGGTGCGATGTGCACCACCCGCATGATGACCGGCGTCGGCCGGCCGCAGTTCTCGGCCGTCATGGAGTGCGCGGCCGAGGCGAAGAAGTACGGCAAGCACGTGTGGGCCGACGGCGGGGTCCGCCACCCGCGCGATGTCGCCATGGCGCTCGCGGCCGGTGCGTCGAACGTGATGATCGGTTCGTGGTTCGCGGGCACGTACGAGTCCCCGGGCGACCTCCAGCAGGACGCCAACGGCCGCCTCTACAAGGAGTCGTTCGGCATGGCGTCCGCCCGCGCGGTCCGCAACCGCACGTCGGACGAGTCGTCCTACGACCGTGCCCGCAAGGCGCTGTTCGAGGAGGGCATCTCCACCTCCCGCATGTTCCTCGACCCGGCCCGCCCGGGCGTCGAGGACCTGATCGACTCGATCATCGCGGGCGTCCGCTCCTCCTGCACCTACGCCGGTGCCGCCTCCCTGGAGGAGTTCGCCGAGCGCGCGATCGTCGGCATCCAGAGCGCGGCGGGCTACGCGGAGGGCAAGCCCCTGCACGCGAGCTGGAGCTGACCAACTCCCTGCTCTGCGGCCCTTGTTGTTCCGGCGTCGGGATGTTTCGGAGCGTGGGCGTAGGGCGGTGGTTGTCGTCCTGGGGTGAGGCGTTGCGCGTGGGCGGGAGGTGGCCAACTTCCTTTTGTGTGGCCTCTGTTGTTCCGGCGCTGGGATGTTCGGGGCATGGGCTTAGGGCGGCCGTTGCCGTCCTGGGGCGAGCTGTTGCGCACGGGCTGGGGATGGCCAATTCCCCTCCGTGCGGCCTCTGCTGTCCCGGCGTCCCGGCGTCCCGGGTGCTTCGGGGGCCGATGGCGTGCCGCGGCGGTTGCCGACCTGGGGCAAGTCCTCGCGCGTGGGCTGGAGTTGACCAACTTCTTTTCGTGCGGCTCCTGTTGTTCCGGGCGCCGGGGTGTTTCGGGGGCTGTCGGCGTGCTGCGGCGGTTACTGTCCTGGGCGAGTCGCTGCGCGTGGGCTGGAGCGACCAACTCCCGTCTCTACGGCCCCTGTTGTCCAGGCCCCCGGGATATTCGGAGGCCGTCGGCGTGCCTCGGAAGCTACCGTCGGACACATGGAGATCGCCGTGTGCCGGGCCGCCGACGTGGCGCTGCTCGACCAGTACATCGGCTCGCCGGGGTCCGACTCGACCCATGCCCGGCGGTTCGCGCGGCAGGGAACGGGCGGGGGCACCTATCTCGTCGCCTGGCTGGACGGCCGGCCCGTCGGGCACGGGGAGGTCATCTGGGACGGCTGCGCGGCGCCCGAGGTGCGGGCCGCGCTGCCCGGCTGCCCGGAGCTCAACGGTCTCGCCGTGTGGCCCCCGGAGCTGCGTTCGCGCGGCATCGGCGGCGCGCTGATCCGGCGTGCCGAGGAACTGGCCCGGGAGCACGGCCGTACGGTCCTCGGCCTGGGTGTCGCGGCCGACAACCCGAGGGCCGCCGACCTCTACGCGCGGCTAGGCTACCGGCCCCTGACGGACTACGTGGACCGCTGGTCGTACGAGGACGGCGACGGGGGCATCCGCGAGTGCGCCGACCCCTGCACCTTCCTCACCAAGGAACTGTCGTCAGGCCCCCTTGACGTCAAGCAGCCCTGACGCAACGCTGCACCCATGACCACACCCCAGAGCATCGAACCCGAGCACACCCTCCTCACCGCCGTCGCCCGCCTCGACAACCTCCGTACCCGCGAGTCCCTGGCCGGTTTCGGCAGCGACGCGGAAGCCCTCGACCGGACCGAGACGCTGGAACTGCTCGCCCTGAGCGAGGTCGTCGCCCGCAAGGCCGCCTACGGCCGTCAGCTCACCGTCCGCGCGGCCCGCGAGGCCGGCGCCTCCTGGACGCAGATCGGCGCCGCGCTCGGCATGAGCAAGCAGGCCGCGTGGGAGGCGCACACGCGCTGGATCGACGCGCAGGCGGAGGTGTTCGGACAACCTGGGCGGATCGGGTTCGACGAGGAGGACCTGGCCGCGGCGCGGGCCCTCGCGGGGGAGCCGGACGAGAGCTGAACAGGGCATCGCCGAGAGCCGAACCAGGCATGGGCGAGGGCTGCCCAGAGCGTCGCAACGGGGCTCCGCGACAGGCCTCGCGAAACGGCCGACAGTCACCCCGCACTGCTCAGCAACCCATACCCGCACCGCCCAGCAACGCACCCCCGCACCGCTCAGCAATGCACCCCGCCACCGCTCAGCAATGCACCAGGCCACCGTTCAGCAACCCACCCCGCACCCCCCGCGCAACGAATCAACACCCGCGTCCCACGAACGCAACGATCTTGCGAACACGCGCAAGGTTGCCGCATTACGACCACGACGCCCGGCCTCGTAGGGTCAAGCGCTGTACCCAGCGCGGCAGGACCCCCGCTCGGCGGATCCCCGTGCCGCCGGTCCCTGCCGCCATGCCCGGCAGCGACAAGGAGCCCCCGCGTGCTCGACCAAGGCGCACCCCCGCACCACCGCAGTCAGACCGCCGAGCCGTCCCCGGGGCTCGGTGCGCGTCTGATGCGGCGCAAGCCCGTGGAACTGCTGGTCGCCGAGGGCGGTCAGGGTGAGGGAGGGTCGCTCCGGCGCTCGCTCGGGCTCTGGCAGCTGACGATGATCAGCATCGGCGCCACCCTCGGCACCGGCATCTTCGTCGTCCTCGGCGAAGCCGTCCCCAAGGCCGGTCCCGCCGTCACCCTCGCCTTCGTGATCGCCGGACTCACCGCCCTCTTCTCGGCCCTCTCCTATGCCGAACTCGCGGGCACCATCCCGGTCGCCGGCTCCTCGTACTCGTACGCCTACGCCACCATGGGCGAGCTGATCGCCTGGATCTGCGGCTGGTGCCTGGTCCTGGAGTACGGCGTCTCGGTCGCCGCCGTCGCCGTCGGCTGGGGCGAGTACCTCAACGAACTGCTCGACGGAACCATCGGCGTCACCATCCCGGACGCCCTGTCCGCCCCGCCCGGCGACGGCGGGATCTTCAACCTCCCGGCGCTGATCGTCGTACTCCTCGCGATGGCGTTCCTGCTCGGCGGCGCCAAGGAGTCCGCGCGCGCCAACACGGTCATGGTGTGCGTGAAGATCGCCGCGCTGGTGCTGTTCTGCGCGATCGGCATCCAGGGCTTCAGGTCCGGCAACTACGACCACTTCATGCCGCTGGGCATGGCCGGCGTCAGCGCGGCCGGAGCGACGCTCTTCTTCTCGTACATCGGCTTCGACGCCGCCTCCACGGCCGGCGAGGAGGCGAAGAACGCCCAGCGCGACCTGCCCCGCGCGATCATGCTCTCCCTCGTCATCGTGACCGCGCTGTACGTCCTCGTCGCGGCCGTCGCCGTCGGCGCGAAGCCCTGGCGGCGCTTCAACGACTCCGAGGCCGCCCTCGCCCAGATCATGCGCGACGTCACCGGCCAGTCCTTCTGGGGCACCCTCCTCGCGGGTTGCGCGGTCATCGCCATCGCGAGCGTCGTCCTGACCGTCCTCTACGGCCAGACCCGCATCCTCTTCGCGATGTCCCGGGACGGGCTGGTCCCCAAGGTGTTCGGCAAGGTCCACCCGAAGACCGGGGCGCCCCGCGCCAACACGGTCATCGTGTCGCTGTTCTGCGGGGTCCTCGCGGCCGCCATCCCGCTGGGCCAGCTCGCGGACGCGACCAGCATCGGCACGCTGTTCGCCTTCGCGCTGGTCAACATCGCCGTCGTGGTGCTGCGCAGGACCCGCCCGGACATGTCCCGCACCTTCCGCGTACCGCTGTCGCCCGTGCTGCCCGCCGTGGGCTTCGGGCTGTGCGTGTGGATGATGGGCAGCCTCTCGGCCGTCACCTGGGTGGTCTTCGGAATCTGGATGGCCGTCGGGCTCGTGTTCTACTTCGTATACGGCCACCGCCGCTCCCGCCTGGCTCCCACCGCACCACCCGAGAAGTGATCGATCCACCGTGCTGAACGAACTCGACGAACGCATCGTGCACGCCCTCGCCGAGGACGCCCGCCGCTCCTTCGCGGACATCGGGCAGCTCGTCGGCCTGTCCGCGCCCGCCGTGAAACGGCGCGTGGACCGGCTGCGGGCCACCGGCGCCATCACCGGCTTCACCGTACGGGTGGACCCGTCGGCGCTCGGCTGGGAGACCGAGGGGTTCGTCGAGATCTACTGCCGGCACAACACCTCCCCGGACACCATCCGACGCGGCCTGGAGCGCTACCAGGAGGTCGTGGCCGCGTCCACGGTCACGGGTGACGCGGACGCGGTCGTCCAGGTCTTCGCCGCCGACATGCGCCACTTCGAGCGGGTCCTGGAGCGCATCGCGGGGGAGCCGTTCGTGGAGCGCACCAAGTCCGTGCTGGTGCTGTCGCCGCTGCTCCGGCGTTTCTCGTCGGGCTCGCCGACCTGAGCCGCGAGGGCTACTCGGACCGGCGGCGGACCGCCGACAGCAGCCGGCGTACGGCGATCACGTGCCCGCCGCTGGAGATGACGAGCCGCCGGTAGAGGCCCCCGGTCAGGCCGGGGAAGGCGGCCCGGGTCTCGGCCCGCAGCAGCGAGCGCCCCGGGCCGGTCCGCTCGACGTGGAAGATCAGGGCGTACGACGAGAAGCGGTGGCTGCCTTCGACGACCAGCTCGCGCCCCGGGACCGCCGAGGTCACGTGGAAACCGGCGAACGTCGAACCCTCGGCGAGGGGCCGGGGCCCGGAGGTCTCGCGGTCGGCGGCGCGGACCAGGTGTGCGTACAGGGTCGCCCGCGCGGAGGAGTGGCCCATCACCTGGCTCAGGCCGCGCCACACGGCGTCGGGCTCCGCCGCGACGACCGTGGTCTGTTCGCCGACACGGGGCAACACGGCAATCTCCATCAGGACCTCCATGACGTAGGACCCGTCCCCCTCGCTACGACTGTCCCACAGCGCGGCCGGAGGCTCTCACTCCGCCGTCTTCCGCGCCAGCGCGTTGTTCCCTATCGAGTTGTGCACGCTGAAGCTCACCGCGTCCGAGCGGTAGCGGTCGTCCGACCACTCAACTGGGCGTCCCTCGCGGGTCGTTGTGACCCGGCGGACCCGCAGCAGGGGGCTGGTGCGGCGGATGCCCAGCAGCTCCGCGTCCTGCGCGCCCGCCGCCACAGCGTCGATGACGTGCTCGCCGTAGGCGAAGACCAACCCCGTGTCGTCGTACAGGCGTTGGGTCACCGACGGGCACTCCGGCTCGATCGCCTCGACGGCCGGGGAGATCCAGTCCGCGTACACCGTCCGCTCCAGGAGGACCGGCTCGCCGTCCAGGCCGCGCACTCGCAGGACGTGCAACACGGGGGTCCCCGCGGCGAGTTGGAGGCGTACGGCGTCCTCGGCCGTGGCCGGGCGGTACTCCTGCGTGACCACGTGCCCGGTCGCCTCGCGTTCCATCGCGCGGGCCCACTCGGCGAAGCTGCGGAGTTCCGCGAAGCTCTGGCTGCGGCGGCTGGCCAGCACCACCCGGCGGGCGCCCTGGCGGGAGCCGATCAGCCCCTCGGCGGTGAGGGCCGCGACGGCCTGGCGGACCGTGCCGCGCGAGACGCCGTACTGCGCCGCGAGGTCCGTCTCCGAGGGCAACAGGCTGCCGACTGTGTACTCGTCGCGGTCGATGGCCCTGCGCAGCTCGTCGGCGATCTCCTCGTGTCGCGCCGTCATGCTTCCCCTCCGAATTGACCACTGTGCACAGCGTGAGCAGCGTAGTCGAGTTCCCTTGGTGATCCGTGTCAGTCAGGAGTGTGCAGAGAAGAAGGGGTCACGGTTTCGCCAATGTTTACGAACAAGACACCATCACCGGGCGTACTGAGGCCAACTTGTTCAGACAAGTTCTCCGCTCTGCTCTAACCCTCGTGCGCACCCCTGGAGAGACCGTGACCGTGTCCCCGCCGAGAAACGCCGTCCTGGGTGGATCCCTCGCCGTCGTCGCCGCGCTCGCCCTCAGCGCCTGCGGCGCCGCTCCCACCAACTCGTCGACCACCGCCGACGGCAAGAACGCCGCCACCGCCACCTCCGTCGCCGACTTCGGCGGCATGGCCGCCCTGGTGAAGGCGGCCAAGAAGGAGGGCACGCTGCACGCCATCGCGCTGCCCCGCGACTGGGCCAACTACGGCGCCCTCATCGACGGCTTCACCAAGAAGTACGGCATCAAGATCACGGACGAGAACCCGGACGGCTCAAGCCAGGACGAGATCAACGCCGTGACCTCCCGCAAGGGCCAGGACCGTGCGCCCGACGTCCTCGACCTCGGCAGCTCCTTCGCGCTGAGCGCCGCCCAGCAGGGCCTGCTCGCGCCGTACAAGGTCGCCTCCTTCGACCAGATCCCCGCGGGCCAGAAGGACCCGAAGGGGCAGTGGTTCAACGACTACGGCGGCTACATCTCCATCGGCTGCGACGCCAAGCGCGTGAAGACCTGTCCGACCACCTTCGCGGACCTGCTGAAGCCGCAGTACAAGGGCCAGGTCGCCCTCAACGGCAACCCCACCAAGTCGGGTTCGGCCTTCGGTGGCGTGTACGCGGCGGCGCTCGCCAACAAGGGCTCCTTCGACGACATCCAGCCGGGTCTCGACTTCTTCAACAAGCTGAAGAAGAACGGCAATTACACCCCCGTCGAGTCGACCCCGGCCACCGTCGAGAAGGGCGAGACGCCCATCTCCATCGACTGGGACTACCTGAACGCCGGTTACGCCGACGAGTTCAAGTCCAAGGGCGTCGACTGGAAGGTCTCCATCCCGAGCGACGGCCAGTACGCGCAGTACTACTCGCAGGCCATCAACAAGGACGCCCCGCACCCGGCGGCCGCCCGCCTGTGGCAGGAGTACCTGTACAGCGCCGAGGGCCAGAACCTGTGGCTCAAGGGCTACGCGCGCCCGGCGCTGATGACCTCGATGGAGTCTGCCGGCACGCTCGACAAGACCGCCGCCGCCAAGCTCCCGCAGGTCTCCGGCACGCCGGCCTTCCCGACCGAGGCCCAGCAGAGCAAGGCCAAGACCGTCATCGCGTCCGGCTGGGCGAAGGCCGTCTCCGGATGACGACCACGCTCACGCGGGCCGACGTGGTTGCCGCCGCTTCCTCGAAGCGGCGGCGCCGCGTCCCCGGCTGGATCGCCGTGGTCCCGCTGCTCGTGTTCGTCGCGGTCGCCTTCGGGGTGCCCGCCATCGCGATGCTGAACGGCGCCTTCACCGTCAAGAACCAGACGACGGGCGCCACTTCGTACAGCACCGTCAACCTGACCGAGTCACTCAAGGGCGCCTACCTCACCGCGCTGATCGGCAGCGTCAAGCTGTCCGCCCTCTCGGCCGCCCTCGGCACCCTGCTCGGGCTGCCGCTCGCGCAGGTCGTCGTCACCTCCCGCTTCCGCGCGCTGCGCGAGGCCGTCCTCACCGCGTCCGGCGTCCTCGCGAACTTCGGCGGCGTCCCGCTGGCCTTCGCGTTCGTCGCCACCCTCGGCAACGCCGGTGTGCTGACGACCCACTTGGGCCTCAAGGACAAGGGCTGGGACCTCTACAGCTTCTCGGGCCTGGTCCTCGTCTACCTGTACTTCCTCATCCCGCTGATGGTCCTCACCATCACCCCGGCCCTGGAGGGCCTGCGCACCCAGTGGCGCGAGGCCGCGCAGAACAACGGCGCCACCGGCGTGCAGTACTGGCGGCACGTCGCCCTGCCCGTGCTGCTGCCCTCGCTCCTCGGCGGATTCGTCCTCCTCTTCGGCAGCGCGTTCGCCGCGTACGCCACCGCCGCGGCCATGGTGGGCAGTTCGATCCCGCTGGTCACCCTGCAGATCGCCGACGCCATCTCCGGCAACGTGCTGGTCGGCCAGGAGAACGTGGCCCTCGCCCTCAGCCTCGACATGGTCCTGGTCGCGGGCCTGGTCATGGCCGTGTACCTGCCCCTGCAACGACGGAGCGCGCGATGGCTGGACGCCTGAACCTCTGGCGGTGGGTCGTCCTCGGCCTGGCCGCCCTGTACTTCCTGGTCCCGCTCGCCGCGTCCATGGTCTTCACGGTCGACGTGCCCGGCGAGGGCGTCACCTTCGACGCCTACACCCAGATCGTCTCCACCGACGGCTTCACCTCCAGCCTCGTGCTCTCGCTGGAACTCGCCGCCGCCACCATCGCCGTCGTCCTGCTCCTGATGGTCCCGGCCATGGTCGCGCTACGACTCGGCGCGCCCCGGCTGCGCCCGGTCGTCGAGGTGATCTGCTCGCTGCCGCTGGTGGTGCCGCCGATCGCGTTCGTCGCCGGTATCGCCACCGTCCTCAAGTGGGGCCCCGACTACCTCTCGCGCACCCCGCTGTTCGAGACCTTCGTCGCCATCCAGAACCCGAGCTTCCCGTTCATCCTCGTCCTCGCGTACGTCGTGATGGCGCTGCCGTTCGTGTACCGGGCGCTGGACTCCGGGCTCCGCGCCATCGACGTGAAGACCCTCGTCGAGGCAGCCCGCAGCTGCGGCGCGAACTGGCCGCAGGCGCTCGTGCGGGCCGTACTGCCCAATCTGCGCGGGGCGTTGCTCAACGCGTCCTTCCTCACGCTGGCGCTGGTGCTCGGCGAGTTCACCGTGGCCCAGCTGCTCGGCTTCCAGCCCTTCGCCGTGTGGATCTACAGCGTCGGCGGGTCCAACGCCCAGCTCTCCGTCGCCGTCTCCGTGCTCAGCCTGGTCGTCACCTGGGCACTCCTCCTCACGCTCGCCGGTGTCGGCGGACGTGACAAAACCGCTTCGTCCCGGGGATGAACCATGACCGCCACCACGCTTGAGAAGACCGCCACGGACAATGCGGCCACGGTTGAATTCCGGGGCCTGCGCCGGGAGTTCGGCCCCACGGTCGCCCTCGACGGACTCGACCTGACCGTCCAGCCGGGCGAGTTCCTGGCCCTGCTCGGCCCCTCCGGCTGCGGCAAGACCACCGCCCTGCGCATGCTCGCCGGATTCGAACACCCCACCTCCGGCGAGGTGTTGGTCGACGGCCAGGACGTCACCGACGTGCCCGCGCACCGCCGCGACGCCGGAATGGTCTTCCAGTCGTACAGCCTCTTCCCGCATCTCAACGCGCTCGACAACGTCGCCTTCGGCCTGCGCATGCGCAAGGTGAACAAGACCGAACGGCGGTTCCGTGCCAACGAGTTGCTCCACCTTGTCGGGCTCGGCGACAAGGGCGAGAGCTTCCCGCACCAGCTCTCCGGCGGCCAGCAGCAGCGCATCGCCCTGGCCCGCGCGCTCGCCCTCCAGCCGCGCGTCCTGCTCCTGGACGAACCGCTCTCGGCGCTCGACGCCAAGGTACGGCTGTCCCTGCGCGAGGAGATCCGCCGCCTCCAGCAGGAACTCGGCATCACCACCCTCTTCGTGACGCACGATCAGGAAGAGGCGCTGTCCATTGCCGACCGGGTCGCCGTGATGCGTGCCGGAAAGCTCGAACAGTGCGCCGCCCCGGCCGAGTTGTACGGCAGGCCCACGACCGCGTTCGTCGCCGAGTTCGTCGGCACGATGAGCCGGCTCCCGGGGCACCTCACCGACGGGGTCGTCGACGTGCTCGGCCAGCGGCTGCCGGTCGACGGCGAGGCGCCGGCCGGACCCGAAGTCGACGTGCTCGTACGCCCCGAGGCGATCGACGTGCACGCCGACGAGACCGGTGACGCGCGCGTCGTAGGCACCGCCTTCCTCGGCGCGGTCGTCCGCGTCAGTGTTCTGCTCGGCGACGGCACCGAGGTCAAGGCCGACCTGCCCACGCACGAGGCCACCACGCTGGGCGCCGGAGTCGCCGTGAAGGTGTCGCTGCCGGAACGGCCGGTTCTCGTGGCAGAACGCATCAACCCGTAGGGCCATAGTGCCCGCAGTGTCCGTAGTGAAAGAGAGAAACGTGACCCCCCACACCCAACTCCCGCTCCAGGCCGTCCTGTTCGACATGGACGGCACGCTCGTCGACACCGAGCGGCTGTGGTGGGAGGCGGTGGAGCAGGTCGCGGGCAGGACCCTGACGGACGCGGACCAGCCGGAGGTGCTCGGCCGCCCGGTCGAGCACACCGCCGACTGGCTCGCCCTGGCCACGGGCGGGTCGGCGGCGGACCTCGCGGACGCGCTGCACCGGGAGTTCGCCGCCCGCGTCCGCACCGGCATCGTGCCCCGCCCCGGCGCGCTCGACCTGCTCGACGCCCTCGCCCGCGACGGCGTCCCCACGGCGCTCGTCACCGCGTCCCCCCGCGCGGTCGCCGACACCGTCCTCGACGCCCTCGGCGCGAGCCGCTTCGCCGTCTCCGTCACCGCCGACGACACCGGGCGCACCAAGCCCGCCCCCGACCCCTACCTCGCCGCCTGCCGCGCCCTCGGCGTCGACCCGGCGGCCTGCGTGGCCGTCGAGGACACCCAGACCGGCGTCAGCTCCGCCGAGGCGGCCGGCTGCGCGGTCCTCGCGGTGCCGTCGCTGGCGCCGATCGACGCGGCCCCCGGCCGGACCGTACGGGACAGTCTCGTCGGGGTCACCCCGGCGGCCCTGCGCGCGATGGTGACGCCCCAATCGCCGTACGAGCTACGCGTGTTGACCTGGAATCTCTGGCTCGGCGGCAGCAAGGTCGACGACCACCGGACCAAGCAGTTGAAGGCCATCGCGGAGACCGGCGCGGACGTGGTCGGCCTTCAGGAGACGGGTGGTACGGCTGCCGAGGAACTCGCCGAGGCGCTCGGCTGGCACCACCACCGGGCCGGCGAGAACCTCGGCGTGATCAGCCGCCACCCGATCTCGGCCCGCTTCGGCGACCCGGACGTCGGCTTCTACGGCGCCGCCGGGGTCCGGATCGCCGTAGCGGAGGGCCGCGAGGTCGACCTGTGGACCTGCCACCTCGACTACACGCCCTACGGCCCCTACGAATCCGCCTACGACGGGTTCCCGGCCGCCGACCTCATCGCCCACGAGGACGTACGGCTCGCCCAGATGCGGGACACCCTGAGCCGGATCGCGGAGGCGGCCGAGGACGCCGTCCCCGTCGTCCTGGTCGGTGACTTCAACAGCCCCTCGCACCTGGACTGGCCGGACGTGGAATGGCCGGTGACGAAGGCGGCGGCGGACGCGGGCCTGCGCGACTCCTACCGGGAGGCCCACCCGGACCCGGCCACGGACCCCGGCCACACCTGGTCGCCGATCCACCCCGTCAACGAGGACGGCAGCGGGCGCCCCGAACCGCAGGACCGCATCGACTACGTCCTGCACCGGGGCCTGACCGTGCTCGACTCCCGGACGTTCGTGGTCGGCACGCCGAGCCCCTGGCCGGACGTGTCCAGCAACTGCTGGCCGTCGGACCACGCGGCCGTCCTCACGGTGTTCGCGGTGCCCAGCTGACAGGCGACAGTCGCGTCAGGGATTCCAGAAGAACGACACGTGCGCCCGGTCGAAGCGACGCTCGGCCAGGTCCCGGCGCGGGATCACCCAGTGCAGGGTCGAGCCCTCCCGCCCGGTGAGACCGATGTCCCACTGGGCGAGCAGGGTCCACTCCTCGGGGGCGGGCAGTTCCGTGGCGTCGGCGGACCCGGGCGCCGCCTCGGCCCGGTGCCGGCGCGCCTCTTCCGCGTCCGACGCGGCGTCCGTGACGGGGTCCGTCTCGGTGCACTCGTGGGAGGCGTACCCGCCGATGTGCAGCGGTCCGTCGACGACGATGTCGCCGTACGTCTCCTCCCACACCTCGGCCAGGTCCCAGGCGCGGGGATGGCCGGGGAGCGTGACGATCTCCTCGCCGGGGCCCGGGGAAGGGGCAAGGAAGTGGTGCGGCAGGGAGACATCGGGCGCCGGCCGCAGCTCCTCCTGCGGGAACTGCTCGTAGATCGCGAGCGTGTCGGTGTCGTCGAACGCGTCGCCCTCCTCGCCGTAGACGCAGGGGTACTTCGTGTTCCGCTCCTCGACGGGTGTCCCCTCGGGGATGTACACGACCTCTCCGGCCGTACCGCCGTAGTACGTCATCTCGGGGAAGCCGAAGAGCAACAGGCGGCCGTCGGGCGGCAGTTGAAGGCCCGTCGTCTCCTCGGGGAGAGCCGCGCAGTCGAGGGTGGCGAGTAACGGGAACCAGAGGTCGGGGGCGTCGGCGGGCAGCAGCAGCGGTCCGCCGAACCTGCCGGCGACCGGCCCGTCCCCGCGAGTGACGAGGGTCGCGGACGGACGCGCGGCGCCGATCCACCGCTCGACGTCCTCGGGCGGTATCCCGCGCCCCAGTGCTTCCGCCCGGAACGGCGCGAGCCGGCTGATCAGGTCAGGATTCATGGGCGGAAACCTACGCCCGGGGTCTGACAGCCTGCCCGCAGCACCGGAACGGCAGGCTCCCACCAGGCACGCAACGAATCGCCGCCCCGCCCCACCCGCACGCAACAAACCGCTCACCGGCGCGCAACGGCTCCTTCTTGTCCGGCCCGGCCCCTCAGCCGTACCGTCTAGGTGGGCCCCGATAGGTGGCTCTTCAACCTTTTCGTACCGGTGAGGAACACACATGCGCACCGCCCTCCTCCAGAGCTCCGGCCGCCCCGGCTCCGTCGTCGAGAACCTCAAGGTCCTCGACGAGGCCGCGGGCCGGGCCGCGGCCGGCGGTGCCGGGCTGCTCGCCGCGCCGGAGATGTTCCTCACCGGATACGCGATCGGCGACGACATCGGCCGCCTCGCCGAGCCCGCCGACGGCGATTCCGCCGACGCCGTCGCCGAGATCGCCACCCGGCACGGACTCGCCATCGCCTACGGCTACCCCGAGCGCGACGGCGACGCCGTGTACAACTCGGCCCAGCTGATCTCCGCCGACGGCACCCGCCTCGCCAACTACCGCAAGACCCACCTCTTCGGCGACTTCGAGCCCGCCCACTTCACACCGGGCGAACAGCCGGTCGTCCAGGCCGAGTTGGCCGGCCTTACCGTCGGCCTGATGATCTGCTACGACGTCGAGTTCCCGGAGCCCGTCCGCGCCCACGCCCTCGCCGGCACCGACCTGCTCCTCGTCCCGACGGCGAACATGCACCCGTTCCAGTTCGTCGCCGAGTCCCTGGTCCCGGTGCGCGCCTGGGAGAACCAGATGTACGTGGCGTACATCAACCGCATCGGCCAGGAAGGGGAGTTCGACTTCTTCGGCCTCTCCACCCTCGCAGGCCCCGACGGAGTCGCCCGCACCCGTGCGGGCCGCGGCGAGGAACTCCTCCTCACGGACCTGGACCCCGAGTTCCTGGCCGACTCCCGTGCGGCGAACCCGTATCTGACGGACCGGCGCCCCGGCCTCTACGGGTCCCTCGCCTGAATCCCCCCTGCTGTTCCCGCACTTGTACTTGTTCTTGTTCCGCTAGGAGTCCGTACCCCATGACGTCCACGGTGCCCAACGCCGTCCAGCACGCCGACGAGCGGCAGCCGCCGATCACCATGTTCGGGCCGGACTTCCCGTACGCGTACGACGACTTCCTCGCCCACCCGGCGGGCCTCGGCCAGATACCCGCGACCGGGCACGGCACCGAGGTCGCCGTCATCGGCGGCGGGTTGTCCGGCATCGTGGCCGCCTACGAGCTGATGAAGATGGGCCTCAAGCCCGTCGTCTACGAGGCGGACCAGATCGGGGGCCGGTTGCGGACCGTTGGCTTCGACGGGTGCGACCCGTCCCTCACCGCCGAGATGGGCGCGATGCGCTTCCCGCCCTCCTCGACCGCCCTCCAGCACTACATCGACCTGGTCGGACTTGAGACCCGGCCCTTCCCCAACCCCCTTGCGGAGGCGACCCCTTCGACCGTCGTCGACCTCAAGGGCGAGTCGCACTACGCGACCACCGTCGACGACCTCCCGCAGGTCTACCGCGACGTGATGCACGCCTGGAACGCCTGCCTCGAAGAGGGCGCCGACTTCTCCGACATGAACCGCGCCATGCGCGAACGCGACGTCCCGCGCATCCGCGAGATCTGGTCGAAGCTCGTCGAGAAACTCGACAACCAGACCTTCTACGGCTTCCTCTGCGACTCCGAGTCCTTCAAGTCCTTCCGGCACCGCGAGATCTTCGGCC
This sequence comes from Streptomyces sp. NBC_00988, assembly GCF_045162645.1. Taxonomy (NCBI): domain Bacteria; kingdom Bacillati; phylum Actinomycetota; class Actinomycetes; order Kitasatosporales; family Streptomycetaceae; genus Streptomyces; species Streptomyces sp. NBC_00988. The sequence continues at coordinate 3,011,579 of NZ_CP108730.1, read as the reverse complement.
AGGTCGGCTTCGGCACGGGCGGCTGGGACACCGACTTCCCCAACTCGATCCTCGAAATCCTGCGGGTCGTCTACACCGAGGCCGACGACCACCACCGCGGCATCGTCGGCGGCTCCCAACAACTCCCGCTCCGCCTCTGGGACCGCGAACCGCAGAAGATCGTCCACTGGCCCTACGGCACCTCGCTGGCATCCCTGCACGTGGGCGGCGAACCCCGCCCCGCCGTGACCCGGCTGCATCGCACGGCCGGCAACGGCATCACGGTGACGGACGCGAACGGCGACATCCGCACCTACCAGGCGGCGATCTTCACCGCCCAGTCCTGGATGCTGCTCTCGAAGATCGCCTGCGACGACTCGCTCTTCCCGATCGACCACTGGACCGCGATGGAGCGCACCCACTACATGGAGAGCTCGAAGCTGTTCGTCCCGGTCGACCGGCCCTTCTGGCTGGACAAGGCCGTCGACGACAGGGGAAATCCGACGGGCCGGGACGTCATGTCGATGACGCTCACCGACCGTATGACGCGCGGGACTTACCTCCTCGACGACGGCCCGGACAAGCCGGCCGTCATCTGCCTCTCGTACACCTGGTGCGACGACAGCCTCAAGTGGCTGCCGCTGTCCGCGAACGAGCGGATGGAGGTCATGCTGAAGTCGCTCGGCGAGATCTACCCGAAGGTCGACATCAGGAAGCACGTCATCGGCAGCCCGGTGACCGTCTCCTGGGAGAACGAGCCCTATTTCATGGGCGCGTTCAAGGCCAATCTGCCCGGCCACTACCGCTACCAGCGGCGCCTGTTCACCCACTTCATGCAGGACCGGCTGCCCGCGGACAAGCGGGGCGTCTTCCTCGCCGGCGACGACATCTCCTGGACGGCCGGCTGGGCCGAGGGCGCCGTCCAGACCGCGCTGAACGCGGTCTGGGGCGTCATGCACCAACTGGGCGGCACGACCGACCCGACGAACCCCGGGCCGGGGGACGTCTACGACGACATCGCGCCGGTCGAACTGCCGGAGGACTGAGGGGAGTTCAGACCCCGGCCGCGCGTGCCTTCTCGTACACCTCAGCGGCGACGTCCTTGAGCTCCTGGGCGTCCCGCGGAGTGGTCTGGAGGTCGACCAGGATCTCCTCCAGGCCGACCGCCGCGTGGGCCACCAGGTCCTCGACGATCTGGTCGGCGCTGCCCTGGAAAGGCTGGCGGTCGGGTCCGTCGTAGGACTTGGCCGTGTGCACGCAGTTGACCCGCACGACCTTCTGGATCGGTTCCGTGCGGCCCCGTTCGGCCGCCAGGTCCTGCAACTCCCGCCACTCGGCGGCCAGTTGCTCGGCGCCCATGCCCACCGGAATCCAGCCGTCGGCGTGGTCCACCAGCCGCTGCCGGGCCTTCTTGCTGCTCGCGGCCAGCAGGATCGGTATCGGCCGGGCGGGCTTGGGACCGACCACCGCGGAGGCGATCTTCGTCAGTCGGCCGTCGTACTTCACCGGGTCCGGGCCCCACACCGCCCGGCACACCTCGATCAGTTCGTCGAGCACCCTGCCGCGCTCCTCGAATGGCCGGATTCCTGCCGCCGCGTACTCGTCGAGCGACCAGCCGGTGCCCAGGCCCGCGATCACCCGGCCGCCGCTCGCCGCGTCCAACGAGGCCAGGGACTTGGCCAGTTGGAAGGGGATACGCAGCGGCGCCACCAACACACTCGTGCCCAGCCGTGCCCGCTCGGTGGCGGCGGCGGCCAGGGTGAGCGTGACCAGGGGCTCGGCCACGTCCCGGTACACGTCCGGCCAGGCGAGACCCTCGATGTTGTACAGGCCCTGGGTGGCGGGCTCCGGGAAGAGGGCCCGCTCGAAGACCCACAGGCTTTCGTAGCCGATCTCCTCGGCGGTGCGTGCCACGTCGGGAACGTCCGTGCCGATGGAGTACTGCCGCATCTGGGGGAGACTGAGGCCCAGCCGAGTCGTCATACCGGTGCTCCTTCGCATTCGGGTGTGCCGTCAACGCGGGGCGATCACCGGGGGGTTCCGAGGCGGCCCGCACGGCGGCCGGATCAGGCCACCTCAGTCGGGCAGCGGCGTGAGCATCATGCGGCCCGCCAGCCCCACCGCCGCGTCCAGCCGTTCGGTGAACTCCTCGGCGACATCGGGCAGTCCGCGCAGCGCCCACAGGGCCCGCGCCGCCGTCCAGGTGGCCTCCCGGGCGCGCTCCAGACTCCATGAGCCGAGCAGATGGGTGAGCGGATCGGCGATCTGGAACAGGTCGGGCCCCGGCATCAGCTCCTCGCGGACGCGCTCCTCCAGCGACACGAGGAGATCGCCCACGCGGTCGAACTCGTCCTCCAGCTCGGCCGGTTCGCAGTCGAGCGTACGACAGGCGTCCACGACGGCGAGCGCGAGATCGTGGCCGATGTGCGCGTTGATGCCGGACAGGGCGAACTGCAGCGGTCGTACGCCGGGATGGCGGCGGAGCTGGAACAGCGGGCGCCAGCAGGCGGGCGGCCGGCGCCCGTCGGCCGCCGCGTCCACGGCCGCCAGGTACCGCTCCGCGAACCGTATGTCCAGCGTGATCGCGGCCCGCGCGTCGGCGAACCGCCCGGCGTCGATACGCCGGTCGACCGCCTCCGTGACGGCGAGGTAGACGCGGTTGAACACCGCGATCCCGTCCCGCGCGGGCAGTTCCTCGTCGAGCGCGCGCAGCCGGGAGACGACCTTGTCCACGGGTGTGGTGAAGTGTGCCAATTGCCCCATGGGGGCAGCGTCCCAGCCCTAGGCTGGCCGAGGTGCCGCCGGGCCCGACACTTCCCCAGAACGGGGGAACGGGTTCGGTGCGCGGGAGGGGCGGCAGCGTGTCAGGTTCACGGGGCCGGCGGCGCGGGCGGGTCGCCCGGCGGAGCGTGCTGGTCGTGGCCGCGTCGGTCGTGGTCGCGGTCGGCACCGTGACCGGGATGATCAACGCGCTGGACGACGAGCGCGGTTCGAACGAGGCGAGGCCCGATGGGACCGGGGTGACACTGCTGGTGCCGCTGCCTGACGTGCCGTCAACACCCGTGTCCACAAAGGCCAGTTCCTCGGCCACCGCTTCCGTCAAGCCGAAGAAGACCGCCTCGCCGTCTCCTGCGAGGACCGGCACGAAGCAGTCGGCGGTCGTCTCCCCGAGCCTCTACCGCCACCCCGAGTCCCAGGTCCTCGACTGGGTCCACGATCACCCCGACGACCCCCGTACCGAGGTCATAGAGTCACGGATCGCCGATCAGCCGGCTGCGGTGTGGTTCGCGGACTTCACGCCGTCGACGATCACCTCCCGGGTCCGCGCGGTCACTTCGGGCGCCGCCGCGCAGGGCCGGGTGCCGGTCGTCGTGCCGTACGCGATCCCGGACCGCGACTGCGGTGGGGCCTCCGAGGGCGGGGCGTCGGACTTCGGCGCGTACGACGGGTGGATCGACGACTTCGCGGCGGGGCTGGGTTCCAGGGAGGTCGTAGTCATCCTCGAACCCGACTCGATAGCCCAGGCCGACTGCCTCTCCGACGCCCAACGCGCGGACCGCTTCGAGGCGTTGGCCCGCGCGGGCCGCGTCCTGAAGGCCGCCGACCCGAAGGCCCGGGTGTACTACGACGCGGGCCACTCCGACTGGAACCCGGCCGCACAGCAGGCGGCCCTGCTGAAGCAGGCGGGCGCGGCCTCCGCCGCCTCCTCCGACGGGATCTTCAGCAACGTCTCGAACTTCCACGCCACTTCGGCCGAGATCGCCTACGACCGTCAGGTCCTGGACGCCCTCGGCGGTCCCGCGGGTCTCGGCGCGGTCATCGACACCAGCCGCAACGGCAACGGCGCCCCGGCCGACGGCCAGTGGTGCGACCCGTCGGGCCGGAAGATCGGCCGGGCGCCGACTCTCAACACCGGGGAGGCGCGGATCGACGGCTACTTGTGGGTCAAGTTGCCGGGGGAGTCGGACGGTTGCCGGGGCGCGGCCGGTACGTTCACGGCGTCGTATGCCTACGACTTGGCGCGCTGACCCGGCTGACCAGTGTCGGCCTCGCCCGGTGAGTCGTACGACGACGTCCCCTCGTCCAGCAGCGGTTGGTCCGCCTTGAGGTGGGCGGGCGCGAGGAAGCGCAGGGCGTGGTAGCCGGTGATGACGACGAGGGTGCCCAGGGCGATACCGCTGAGGGTGAAGTTGTCGGTGAACTTGAGGGTGACACCGCCGACGCCGATGATGATGCCCGCCGCGGCCGGTACCAGATTCAGCGGATTGCGCAGGTCCACACCGGAGTTGAGCCAGATCTGCGCGCCGAGCAGGCCGATCATGCCGTAGAGGATGACGGTGATCCCGCCGAGCACCCCGCCCGGGATCGCGGCCACGATCGCGCCGAACTTGGGGCAGAGGCCGAAGAGGAGAGCGAAGCCGGCGGCGGCCCAGTAGGCGGCGGTGGAGTAGACGCGGGTCGCGGCCATCACGCCGATGTTCTCGGAGTAGGTGGTGTTGGGCGGGCCGCCGACGGCGGTCGACAGCATCGACGCGACGCCGTCCGCCGAGATCGCCGTGCCGAGCTTGTCGTCCAGCGAGTCGCCGGTCATCTCCCCAACTGCCTTGACGTGCCCGGCGTTCTCGGCGACCAGCGCGATCACCACGGGCAGTGCGACCAGGATCGCCGACCACTGGAAGGTCGGTCCGTGGAAGGACGGCAGCCCGACCCAGTCGGCCCTGCCGACGCCGGAGAGGTTCAGGCGCCAGTGGTCGGTGACCTCACCGCTCGCGCTCATCGAGTGGATGCGGCCGAAGATCCGGTCGAACGCCCAGGAGATGCCGTAGCCGAAGACCAGGCCCAGGAAGATCGCGACGCGTGAGAAGAAACCACGCAGACAGACGACGGCCAGACCGGTGAACGCCATGACCAGCAGGGCCGTCCACTGGTCCTGCGGCCAGTACGTGGCGGCGGTCACCGGGGCGAGGTTGAAGCCGATCAGCATGACCACCGCGCCGGTCACGATCGGCGGCATCGCCGCGTGGATGATCCGCGCCCCGAACCGCTGCACCGCGACACCGACCAGGAACAGCACGACCCCGACGACGAACACCGCGCCGGTCACCGTCGCGCTCGTCCCGCCCTGCGCGCGGATCACCGCGGCCACGCCCACGAACGACAGCGAGCAGCCGAGGTAGCTGGGCACCCGGCCCCTGGTCGCGAGCAGGAAGATCACGGTCGCGACGCCGGACATCATGATCGCGAGGTTGGGGTCCAGGCCCATGAGGACCGGGGCCACGAAGGACGCCCCGAACATCGCCACCACGTGCTGGGCGCCGAGGCCGATCGTGCGCGGCCAGGAGAGCCGTTCGTCGGGGCGGACGACCGCTCCGGGCGCGGGCGTCCGCCCGTCACCGTGCAGCTTCCAGCGCACGCCGAGGTCCATGGTGGGGTTCGCTTTCTCTGTACGTGAAATCGGTCCGGACCATTGTCACGGCTACCTGGTGGTTCTACGCTCGCACGGTTCCACTCATGAACTGCGTTCACGTATCTGATCGGAGTTGATCGGTGAGTGCAAAGTCGAGTGCCAGATCCCGGCTGGGCGTCCTTCTCGCCGCCGTGGCCACACTCACGGCTGTCGTCGTCCCCTCGGCCGCCGCACACGCGGCGCCGGCCGTCCCCAGGACCGCCGTCCTCGACGGCACCCGCCTCCAGCAGACCAAGCTCCGCCTGGACCGCGGCGATCCCCAACTCCGGCGGGCACTCAAGCAGTTGACGACCCGAGCCGACAACTGGCTGCACCAGGGCCCCTGGACGGTCGTGGACAAGCCGAAGCCCGCCCCCGGCGGGGATGTTCACGACTACCTGAGCCAGGCGCCCTACTGGTGGCCCACGACCACCCCGACCGCCGACAACCCGTGGGGCTGCCCGTACGTCCAGCGCGACGGCCAGCGCAACCCCGAGGTCGACACGGGAACCGACCGCCAGGACGTGGAGAAGGTCTTCGACTCGACCTACGACCTCGCGCTCGCCTGGTACTACACCGGCGACAAGCGCTACGCGCACAAGGCCGACCAGGTCCTGCGCACCTGGTTCCTCGACCCGGCCACGAAGATGAACCCCAACCTGGACCACGCCCAGTTCATCCCCTGCAAGTACGACGGCCGCGCCATCGGCATCATCGACTTCTCCCAGTCGTACACCAGCGTCGTCGACGCCATCGCGATCCTCGGCACCGGCGCCCCCGGCTGGACGAGGAACGACCGTACGGCGATGGCCGGTTGGAACTCCGACTTCCTCGGCTGGCTGAAGAACAGCGCCTTCGGCAAGGAGGAGGGCGCCGCCGCCAACAACCACGGCACCTTCTACGACATGGAGTTGGCCGCCCTCGCCTACGCGACCGGGGACAAGGCGCTGGCCAGGCGAACCGTGCTGGACGCGCGTGCCAAACGCATCGACCCGCAGATCGCGGGCGACGGCAGCCAGCCGCAGGAGCTTGCGCGGACGCGGAGTTGGCACTACTCGACCTTCGACCTGGTCGCGTACACCCGGCTCGCGGCCATCGGCCGGCACGTGGGTGTGAACCTGTGGACCTATCAAGGGCCGGACGGACAGGGCCTGTTGAAGGCGGTGGACTATCTGCTGCCCGCCGCGACCGGGGCCGCCGCGTGGTCGCATCCGGAGCTGGAGTTCTACCGGTACGCGGCGAGCGACGTCGTCCACGCGGCGGCCGACGCGGGGGACGCGAAGGCGAAGGCCGCCCTGCCGAAGCTGGAGGCGCCGCCCGGCGGTGACCTGTGGGCGCTGCGTCCGGCGGCCGAGCAGCTGGACTCGATCGCCGGTTGACCGGCCCTCCGTAGGCCTCCCGTAGCCACCCTTGGGCCCGTCTGACCAGGGCCTTCCCGACAGGGGCTCCTGAGCGGTCGCTTAGAATGGGGCGTCCCCACAGTCTCCACCGCCCCACCAGCGCCGCTCGGGAGTCCCGCCGTGACCGTCGAAAGCCCGCCCGCCACCGCCCTGTCCTACGGCCAACTCGTCGCCGTCACCGTGCACTTCGACGACCTCGACGCGCTCGGCATGCTGCACAACGCCCGCTATCCGCTCCTCGTCGAGCGGGCGTGGACCGAGCTGTGGCAGGGGCACGGGGTCCGCTTCGACGGTGACTGGGCGAGCGCGGGTGACGCCTGCAACGTGGTGAAGGAACTGCTGATCAGCTACGAAGCGCCGGTCACCAGGCCGGGGGCGTACGCCGTACATCTGTGGCTGGACCGGCTGGGGACCACGGGACTGACGTACGGCTTCCGGTTCTGCTCGGCGGACGGAGCGACGACGTACGCGACCGGTACCCGGGTCCTCGTCCGGCTGGACGCGGGGACGTTGCGCCCCGCGCCCTGGAGCGAGGGGTTCAGGGCCGTGGGCCGGACACTGCTGCGCTCGGCGGGCTGACCTTCGGGCGGTCGCGGTCCCCGGCGCGGAGCACGCCCGCGAAGACCACGAGCCCGCCCGCCAACACCGTGACCAGGCAGAACGACACGACCAGGCTCGTCGCCTGCGCCACCCCGCCGATCAGGCTCGGCGCGACAAGACCCGAGGTGTAGGTGATCGTCGCGACGCCCGCGATGGCCTGGCTCGGGTTGGGGCCGCTGCGGCCCGCCGCCGCGAAGCAGAGCGGGACGACCACGGCGATGCCGAGACCGAGCAGCGCGAAGCCGATCATTGTCAGCGCCGGGTTCTCCGCGAGGACGATCAGCAGCCCGCCGAACACGGACAGCACCCCGCCCGCGCGGACCGTGCGTACAGAGCCGAAGCGGTTGACGACCCCGTCGCCGACCAGCCGGGCCACCGCCATCGTCAGCATGAAGCCGGTCGTCGAGGCCGCCGCGAGCCCGGCCGACGTACCCAACTGGTCCTTCAGGAACACCGCCGACCAGTCCAGGCTCGCCCCCTCCGCGAACACCGCGCAGAAGCCCACCGCGCCGATGAGCAGCGCGGACTTCGGTGGCAGCGTGAACCGGGGCGGTGCCTCCTCCTCGACGCCCGGGGGGATGTCCAGCACCCAGTGGCAGGCGGTCACACCGAGCACGGTGAGGATCACGGCGGCGATCAGGTGGTGCACGCGCGCGTCCGAGCCGAGGTGCGCGGCGAGGGTGCCGCCCGCCGAACCGATCAGGGCGCCCGCGCTCCACATGCCGTGCAGGCTCGACATGATCGACTTGTCGAGGAGGCGCTCGATCTCGACACCGAGCGCGTTCATCGCGACGTCGGCCATGCCCGCGCTCGCGCCGTACGTGAACATCGCCAGGCACAGGGTGACCAGGTTGGGCGCGAGGGACGGCAGGATCAGGGACATCGTCCACATGGCGATCAGCCCGCGCAGTGCCGTACGGCTGCCGAAGCGGTGGGTGATCCAGCCGGCCAGCGGCATCGAGCAGGAGGCGCCGAACGCCCCGAAGGCGAGGGCGAACCCGAGCCAGCCGGCGGCGACGTGCGCGTGCTCCTGGATCCACGGCACCCGGGTCGCGAACGAGCCGGTGACCGCGCCGTGCACGGCGAAGACGGCCGCCACGGCGTACCGGGCACGCTTCACCTCGTGTCGGTCGTAGACCACTTCGCTCATTGTCGGCCCCTCCTGCTGTGCGCGTCCCCGCCGCCGTCAAAGTCCCTGCTCGCGTGTTCTCGTCCCGCTCGCGCCGGGTAAACTATCAGGAACCCTGCCTGATAGAAAGAGAATTACCGGCCGCCCGCCGCACCCCCTCGATCTGGGAGGATTCCCGGCATGCCCGCATCCCCGAGCACCGCCCGGGCCATCAACGACCGGCTCGCCCTGCGCCTCCTGCAGCAAGAAGGCCCGCTGACGGCAGGGCAGTTGAAGCAGCTCACCGGACTCTCCCGGCCGACCGTCGCCGACCTCGTCGAACGCCTCACGGCCTCCGGACTGATCGAGATGGTCGGCGAATCCGGGGAGCAACGGCGCGGTCCCAACGCCCGGTTGTACGGCATCGTCGGCAACCGTGCGTACCTGGCGGCGCTGGACGTCCGCATGGAGGGCGTCTCCGTGCTCGTCTCCGACCTGGTCGGCCGGGTACTCGCGGAGGCGTCGGTTCCGATCGACGGCGACTCGGGCACGGGCCCGGCGGTCGAACAGGCCGTGGCGCTGGTGGAACGCGCGGCGAAGGAGGCGGGCGCGGAACACCTTCACACGGTGTGCGTCGGCGCCCCCGGCCTCATCGACCCGGCCACCGGCGAACTCCGCGACACCACCGGCCTCCCTGCCTGGCACCGCCGCCTGGTCGCCGCCCTCCACGAACGCCTCCCCGGCACCCGCATCGTCGCCGAGAACGAGACCAACCTCGCGGCGCTGGCGGAACAACGCGACGGCGCGGCCCACGACCGGGACACGTTCGTACTGCTCTGGCTGGGCATGGGGATCGGTGCGGCGGTGGTGTTGGACGGGATGTTGCGCAGGGGTGCGTCGGGGGGTGCGGGCGAGATCGGTTTTCTTCCCGTGCCGGGGACGCGGGGGCTCCCTTCGTCGACGGACTGCGAAGGGGGTTTCCACTCGCTGGCGGGCGCGGGGGCGGTACTTGAACTGGCCCGGGAGTGTGGGGTGTTGGGGGCTGAAGGCGCCGAGGGGGGCGGTGCGGCGGAGGTCGTGCGGCGGGCGGTCGCGGGGGTGGGCGGGGGCGAGCCGGGTGCCGGGGGAGGCGCGGATGACGCTCCCGACAGTGCCTCCGCCCCCGACCACCCTTCCGCCGCCCGCTTCCTGGACGCCCTCGCCGACCGCCTCGCCCTCGGGGTCGCTTCAGTCGTCGCGCTGCTGGACCCCGGGTGCGTGGTTCTCGGCGGCGAGGTCGGACAGGCCGGCGGCGACGAACTCGCCGTACGGGTCGCCGAGCGGATCGTCCGTATGTCCCCGTTGCCCGCAGAGGTGCGGCCGAGCGTCCTCGGCGGCGCGGCCGTGCTGCGCGGCGCGCTGCTGACGGCTCAGGACGGCGCGCAGGGCGAGTTGTTCGGATAGCCGGCCGGGCGCGTGGTCGCACCTGGCCTGAGTGGCCCGGCGGTGGGCAAGGGCCGTCGTCACCACCGCCGGACCGGTCCAGGGGTGTCCCCTCCGGAGATCCGAAAAGGACTAGACCAGATGATCCAGCAGGTAGGGGCCCCTTGAGAAGGGCGGCGGCACTGTCTGTGAGCCAGCCCACACCCTTCACCTGGATGGACCCTTGCCGGGCGTGGCACACTGGCCGTGTACCAGAAGCAGCGCACTCCGGGGTCGGTGAAAGTCCGAACCGGCGGTTACAGTCCGCGACCCGTCCGTGTTGTTCAGCGGCCGGTTGACCAGGTGGAATTCCTGGACCGACGGTTAAAGTCCGGATGGGAGGCAGTGCGCGGCGGGCGGGCATTCGTGCGCGCCGCCGTATCGGCTCGTCCTGTGTGGACGGGTTCTGTCCGGCGTCGTTCCCGGTGTTCTCGTCCGTTTCATTCTGTCGTCTTCGACAGGCCCCGGAGTCCGTGCCCTATGAGGCAGGAGGACCCGGGAAGTGTTCACCGGAATCGTCGAAGAGCTGGGTGAGGTCACCGCCGTCGAGAGTCTCGACGACGCGTCCCGCTTTCGTCTGCGCGGCCCCATCGTCACCGAGGGCGCGAAGCACGGCGACTCCATCGCCGTGAACGGCGTCTGTCTCACCGTCGTCGAGCACGAGGGTGACGAGTTCACCGCCGACGTCATGGCCGAGACCCTGAACCGCTCCAGCCTCGGCGCCCTCGCCGTCGGCTCCCGCGTCAACCTCGAACGCCCCATGGCCCTCGGCGCCCGCCTCGGCGGCCACATCGTGCAGGGTCATGTCGACGGCACCGGCGCGGTGTTGGAGCGCAAGCCGTCCGAGAACTGGGAGCTCGTCAAGATCTCCCTCCCGGCCGACCTCACGCGCTACGTCGTCGAGAAGGGCTCCATCACCGTCGACGGCATCAGCCTCACCGTCGTCGACGCGGGCCCCGACTACTTCACCGTCAGCCTCATCCCCACCACCCTCGGTCTGACCACGCTCGGCCTCAAGCAGCCCGGCGACCCGGTCAATCTCGAAGTCGACGTCATCGCCAAGTACGTGGAGCGGCTGATGGGCCCGCGCGGGGTGACCCCGTGAACTGGCTCAACTCCGAGGCCTTCGTCCTGTTCGGCCAGCACATCAAGTGGTCGGACATGATCGGCAACGTCATCGGACTGATCGGCCTCGCCTTCGGCTGGCGGCGGTCCATCTGGAGCTGGCCCACCCAGTTCGTCTCCGGCGTGATCCTCTTCGCCGCGTTCGCCACCGCCCACCTCTCCGGCAGCGCCGGCAAGCAGGTCGTCGTCATGGTCGTCGCGGTCTACGGCTGGTGGCAGTGGAACCGCGGCGGCGGCGGCTCCGCCGACGGCCACATCACCCCCCGCTTCGCCACCTGGCGCGAGCGCGCGATCCTGGCCGGCTCCGCCGCCGTAGGGACCGTGGCGGTGGCGGCCCTCTTCAAGGCGTACCCCTCGCTCTCCTGGGACCCGTGGCCCGACGCCTACATCTTCGTCGGCACCGTCGTCGCGATGTACGCCCAGGCCCGCGGCATGGTCGAGTTCTGGTTCGCCTGGCTCCTCGTCGACCTCGTCGGCGTCCCCCTCAACTTCGCCAACGGCTTCGCGTTCTCCGGCTTCGTCTACGTCATCTACGGCGCACTCGTCCTGTGGGGCATGCGCGACTGGTGGCTGCGCTCCCGCAAGACCCCGCAGCCCGTCCTGGAAGGAGCGCCGGCATGACAGCGGCACCGATCCTGTACAGCACAGACGGTTTCGAGGACTTCTCCCTCGACCCGGTCGAGCAGGCCATCGCCGACATCGCGGCCGGCCGCCCGGTCGTGGTCGTCGACGACGAGGACCGCGAGAACGAGGGCGACCTCGTCATCGCCGCCGAGAAGGCCACCCCCGAGATCATCGCGTTCATGATGAGCGAGTGCCGCGGCCTGATCTGCGCCCCCATGGAGGGCGACGAGCTGGACCGGCTCCGGCTCCCGCAGATGGTCGAGGACAACACCGAGTCCATGAAAACCGCGTTCACAGTCTCCGTGGACGCCTCGCCTGTTCACGGTGTGACCACCGGTATCTCGGCCTCCGACCGCGCGACCACGCTTCAGGTCCTCGCGAGCGGCAACGCCCAGGCCGACGACCTCGTCCGCCCCGGCCACATCTTCCCGCTGCGCGCCCGCTCCGGCGGCGTGCTGGTCCGCAACGGCCACACCGAGGCCGCCGTAGACCTCGCCCGCCTCGCGGGCCTGCGCCCGGCCGGCGCGATCGTCGAGATCGCGGGCGAGGACGGCCGTATGCTCCGCCTCCCCGAACTGATCCCCTTCGCCCGCAAGCACGGCCTGACGATCATCTCCATCGAGGACCTGATCACCTACCGCCAGGCTGCCGAACCCACCGTCCGCCGCGAGGCCGAGGTCCAACTGCCCACCCGCCACGGCCAGTTCACGGCCTACGGCTACCGCTCCACTGTGGACGGCGTCGAGCACGTCGCCCTCGTCCACGGCGAGATCGGCGACGGCGAGGACGTCCTCGTCCGCGTCCACTCCGAGTGCCTCACCGGTGACGTCTTCCACTCCCTGCGCTGCGACTGCGGCCCCCAGCTGGAGGCATCCCTGGAGCGCATCCAGGAGGAGGGCAGGGGAGTGGTCGTCTACCTGCGCGGCCACGAGGGACGCGGCATCGGCCTGCTCTCCAAGCTCCGGGCGTACGAACTCCAGGAGCGGGGCCGGGACACCCTCGACGCCAACCTGGAGCTCGGCCTGCCCGCCGACGCCCGGGACTACGGCGCCGGCGCGCAGATCCTGGAGGACCTCGGCGTCCACAGCCTGCGCCTGATGACCAACAACCCCGACAAGACCGACGCGCTCGTCCGGCACGGCCTCAAGGTCACCGGCCGGGAGCCGATGCCCGTACAGGCGGGCGAGCACAACCTCCGCTACCTGCGCACCAAGCGGGACCGGATGGGGCACGACCTGCCCTGGCTGGACACGGCCCCCGTGTCCACCTGCGGCAACCAGTAACCACGTCATCGCACTGCTAGGAGACAAGAGAACGTGAGCGGCAAGGGCGCACCCGAACTGTCCGTACGCAACGTCGGAGACCTGCGGGTCGCCGTCATCGCGGCGCAGTGGCACGAAAAGGTGATGGACGGTCTGGTGGACGGCGCCCTGCGCGCCCTGCACGACCTGGGGATCGACGAGCCGACCCTCCTGAGGGTCCCCGGCAGCTGGGAACTCCCGGTCGTGGCAAAGGTGTTGGCGGGCCGGGGCTACGACGCGATCGTCGCCCTCGGCGTCGTCATCCGGGGTGGCACCCCGCACTTCGAGTACGTGTGCCAGGGCGTGGTCCAGGGCCTCACCCAGGTCTCGGTCGAGACCGGCGTCCCCGTCGGCATGGGCGTCCTGACCTGCGACACCGAGGAGCAGGCCCTGGACCGGGCCGGCCTGGAGGGCTCGAACGAGGACAAGGGGCACGAGGCGGTGACCGCGGCCGTCGCGACGGCGGCCACGCTCCGCTCAGTATCTGAACCGTGGCGTTAAGCCCACGATTGTTTGCAATAGGGTGGGCGGCATCATGTCCAATAAGACGTTCGAGGAGCTGTTCACCGAGCTCCAGCAGAAGGCCGCCACCGGCGACCCCGCCACTTCCCGCACCGCAGAGCTGGTCGGCAAGGGCGTCCATGCCATCGGCAAGAAGGTCGTGGAAGAGGCCGCCGAAGTGTGGATGGCCGCAGAGTACGAGGGCAAGGAGGCGGCCGCCGAGGAGATCTCGCAGCTGCTCTACCACGTCCAGGTGATGATGGTCGCCCGCGGAATCTCGCTGGACGACGTCTACGCCCACCTGTAGAACCTCTGAAGAACATTAGAGACAGTTCACCCCTTTTCTCGCGAAGGAAGCCGACCTCATGCTGCGCATCGCCGTCCCCAACAAGGGTTCCCTGTCAGGACCTGCGGCGGACATGCTGCATGAGGCCGGCTACCAGCAGCGCCGGGAGTCCAAGGAACTGCGGATCGTCGACCCGGTCAACGAGGTCGAGTTCTTCTACCTCCGCCCCCGCGACATCGCGATCTACGTCTCCTCCGGCCGCCTCGACATCGGCATCACCGGCCGCGACCTGCTGATCGACTCCGGCGCGAGCGCCGAGCCGATCCTCCCGCTCGGCTTCGCCCGCTCCACGTTCCGCTTCGCCTCCAAGCCGGGCGCCGCGAACACCCTCGCGGACCTCAAGGGCAAGACGGTCGCCACCTCGTACGAGGGCATCGTCGCCAAGTACCTCGCGGACAACGGCGTCGACGCCTCCGTCGTCCACCTCGACGGCGCCGTCGAGACCGCCATCGAACTCGGCGTCGCCGAGGTCATCGCGGACGTCGTCGAGACCGGAACGTCCTTGCGCAACGCGGGACTTGAGGTCTTCGGCGACCCGATCATGAAGTCCGAGGCCGTCGTCATCCGCCGCACCGGCGCCGAGACCGACGACACCGCCGAGCCCAAGGTCCAGCAGTTCCTGCGCCGCCTCCAGGGCGTCCTCGTCGCCCGGACGTACGTGATGATGGACTACGACTGCCGGGTCGAGCAGCTGGAGAAGGCCGTCGCGCTCACCCCCGGCCTGGAGTCCCCGACCGTCTCCCCGCTGCACAACGAGGGCTGGGTCGCCGTCCGCGCGATGGTCCCCGCCAAGGAGGCGCAGCGGATCATGGACGACCTGTACGACATCGGGGCCCGGGCCATCCTGACGACGGCCATCCACGCCTGCCGTCTCTGAGGAACACGCCGAGGACCACGCCGATCATGTCCGAACTCCCCGCCCTGCCGGTCACGTTCCGGCCGGGCCGCACCCGTGCCGTGCTGCTCACCGCAGGCATCGCGATCTTCGTCGTCATCACGACCGTCGCTCTGCTCCTGGAGCAGCTCACCCCGGGGGAGAAGCTCAGCTTCGTCCTCACCGGTGCCCTCCTCTTCGCCGTGCTGGCCATGCTCGCCCGGGTGAAGGTCGTCGCCGACGAGTCCGGTGTCACCGTCGTGAACATCGTCAGCAGGCGCCGGCTGGCGTGGGCCGAGATCCTCCAGGTGAATCTGCGCCCCGGTGATCCCTGGGTGTTCCTGAACCTCAGCGACGGCACCAGCCTGCCCGTGCTCGGCATCCAGCCCGGTATCGCCAAGCAGCGGGCCATCGCCGACGCGCGCGCTCTGAGGGCGCTCGCCGAGGACCGGTCGCTGAGGGATCTGCCGTAGAGGGCCATGTCTTGATTAATCTGTTGTCGGTGGCGTTTTTCGTTCCCGCCTCCGCCACCGATGTTCCCCCCTGTCTTCAGAGGCACCCTGCGACCCGAGGAGTGACTCCCTCCAGCGATGGACGGATCGTCCTGTAGTACCTGCGCCGCCCCCTCCCGACATATCGAGGCGGCGGCATGACCATCCCCTTGTTGCTCCTCGGAGCGGCGATGCTGCTGATTCTGGCCAACGGATTCTTCGTCGCGGCCGAGTTCGGACTCGTCACCGTGGAGCGTCCCGAGGCCGAGAAGGCCGCCGCCGAGGGCGACCGACGGGCCGCCACGGTCGTCGAGTCGCTCAAGGAGCTGTCCTTCCAGCTCTCCGGCACCCAGCTCGGCATCACCATCACCTCGCTGGTCGTCGGCATGCTCGCCGAACCGGCCCTCGCGGAGCTGCTGCACGGCCCGTTCAGCGCGATCGGCATCCCCGAGGGCGCCGTCTCCGGCGTCGCCGTGGTCGTCGGCATGCTGCTGGCCTCCGCTGTGCAGATGGTGATCGGTGAGCTGGTGCCCAAGAACTGGGCGGTGTCGCGACCGCTCCAGGTCGCACGCTTCGTCGCCGCACCACAGCACGCTTTCGCGAAGCTGTTCCGCCCGGTGATCGCCGCGCTGAACACGGTCGCCAACAAGCTCGTCCGTGCGCTGGGCGTCGAGCCCACCGCGGAGCTGGCCTCCGCCCGCACCCCCGGCGAACTCGTTTCCCTGGCCCGGCACTCGGCGCAGGCCGGCACGCTGGAGCAGGACACCGCCGATCTCTTCGTACGGACGCTGTCGCTGGGCGAGTTGACCGCGCAGCACGTGATGACCCCGCGCGTGAAGGTCAGCGCGCTGCAGTCGTCGGCGACCGCCGAGGACGTGGTCAACCTGACCCGCGCCACCGGTCTGTCCCGCTTCCCCGTCTACCGCGAGAAGATCGACGAGATCGTCGGCATGGTCCACCTCAAGGACGCGCTGGCCGTACCCTCGCACGCTCGACTCCGCACGTCCGTCACCAGCATCGCCAAGTCCCCGGTACTGGTCCCCGAGACCCTGCCCGTCCAGCCCCTCCTCGCCCGGCTGCGCAGCGAACAGCCGATCGCCGTCGTCGTCGACGAATACGGCGGTACGGCCGGGGTGGTCACCCTGGAGGACATCGTCGAGGAACTCGTCGGCGAGGTCCGCGACGAGCACGACGGCCAGGACGTCCCCGAACTCGCCGCGGCACCACCGGAGGACGGCAAACCGGCCTGGGACGCGGACGGCAGCTGCCGAGTCGACATCCTCCAACGCATAGGTCTGGACGTCCCCGAGGGCCCGTACGAGACGGTGGCCGGCCTGGTCGCCGACCTCCTCGGCCGCATCCCGGCCCCCGGCGACAAGGCCGAACTCCCAGGCTGGCGGCTCTCAGTCCGCCAGGTGGGCCACTACCGCGCCGAACGCGTCCGCCTGGTCCGCACGACTCCCGCGGTGAACGTCGTGGAGGCGGCCCGATGACCGTCCTCCAACTCCTCTTCGCCGTCCTGCTGGTGCTCGCCAACGGCTTCTTCGTCGGCGCCGAGTTCGCCCTCGTCTCCGTCCGCCGCAGCCAGATCGAACCCCTCAACACCGCCCGAGCCCGACAGGTCCTCTACGGCCTTGAGCGGCTGCCGCAGATGATGGCGGCGGCCCAATTCGGCATCACCGTCTGCTCGTTGACGCTGGGCGCGGTCGCCGAGCCGACGGTCGCACACGTTCTGGAACCGGTCTTCGAGTGGATGCACCTGCCCGAGGGCATGATCCACCCCCTCGGCTACATCCTCGCGCTCGCCGCGGTCGTCTTCTTCCACCTCGTCATCGGCGAGATGGTCCCGAAGAACCTCGCGATGGCCGCGCCGGAGAAGGCCGCGATGTGGCTCAGCCCAGGCCTGGTCGCCTTCGCCCGGATCTGCAAGCCGATCACCATCGCCCTCGGCGCCGTCGCCCAGGGCATCCTGCGCCTCTTCCACGTCGAACCCAAGGACGAGGTCGAGGCCGTCTTCACCAGCGAACAGCTCAACCGCCTGGTGGAGGACTCAGGGCAAGCCGGCCTCCTCGACCCCGAAGAACAGGAACGCCTGGAAGACGCCCTGGAGTTGGGCTCCCGCCCGGTCACGGACGTCCTCCTGCGCCGCGAGAACCTGGTGACGGTCAGCCCCTCGGTCACCCCGGGCGAGATCGTCGCGTTGACCGCCCGCACCGGCTACTCCCGCTTCCCGATCGCCGCGGAGACCGGCGCCTTCATGGGCTACCTCCACGTCAAGGACGTCCTGGACCTGGAGGAATCCGAACGAGCGGTCCCCCAACAGATCTGGCGCCCCATGACGACACTCCGGGCCGAACTCCCCCTGGACGACGCCCTGACGGTCATGCGCCGAGCGGCCACCCACCTGGCCCAGGTGGCGGACGCCTCCGGCAAGGTACTCGGCCTGGTCGCCCTGGAGGACGTCCTGGAGCTACTGGTCGGCGAGGTGACGGACCCGGCCCACCGAGAGGTCCCGGCACCAGCACAACCACGCCCGACGGAACTCAAACAGGCGGTACCTGGCTGAGGCTCGAAGCGGGCGGTGTCCGGCTGGGGCCTGGAGCGGGCACCGCTCGGCTGAGGCCTGAGGCTGGCGGTGTCTGGCCTGGGGCCTGAAGTGGGCGGCGCCTGGATGGGGCCTGGAGCCAGCGGTGAGTGGCTCATGGCTTGAAGCCGGTGGTGAGTGGCTGAGCCTGAGGCCGTCGTCGCTTGGCTGAAGCGAGGACTGGAGCGGGCGTCGATCAGCCGGGGCCCGAGGCCGTCGTCGCTTGGCTGAGGTCTGGAGCCGGCGGCGCCCGACCGACGCCGGTTCCCCGTGCCCACTCAAGGGGCGCGGGGCTGTGTCGATTTGCGGCTCCGCCGCGTGGGCGCGACAAGCCACGACGAGCCCGCAGCCGCGAAGAGACGGATCCAACCGCGTCCTCGCGCCCCGCTCACATCCCGGCAGGCCCCGGCCCCCGCCCGGACAGCACCTCTCCGTATGCCTGCATCAGATCCGGCAACCGCAAGGTCGACAGGTCATCCCGCGACAACATCCCGGGATACACAGACAGCCGCAGATCCCGATACGCGCAGCTCTTCTCGTACAGGGTCCGCAGGAACCGCCCGTTCCCGAGCTCGTCGATCCACCCCTGGTCGACGACATGCCCGGCGATGGACCGCAGCTCGTCCAACGCCTCCTCGTCCCACACGTCACCGTTCTCCGCCGCCAACACCTCACCGATGGAGGTGAGTTCGAGCGGACGGTACGAAGGGAAGTCGACGCGAGTCGTGAAGCGGGACGACAACCCGGGGTTCGCGGCGAGCAGCCGGTCCATGCCCTCCGGATAGCCCGCCAGGATCACCACGAGGTGGTCGCGATTGTCCTCGGCCCGCTTCAACAGCACCTGCAAGGCCTCGTCGCCGTAC
The DNA here is from genome assembly GCF_045162645.1 of Streptomyces sp. NBC_00988. Classification (NCBI taxonomy): domain Bacteria; kingdom Bacillati; phylum Actinomycetota; class Actinomycetes; order Kitasatosporales; family Streptomycetaceae; genus Streptomyces; species Streptomyces sp. NBC_00988. The sequence goes on along the minus strand of NZ_CP108730.1, from coordinate 2,992,876 downwards.
GCATCGCCCTTGCCGTAACCGGAGTTGGAGAGCGAGTACGCCTCATCGACGAAGAGGACGCCACCGATCGCCGAGTCGATCAACTCGTTGGCCTTCACGGCCGTTTGACCCAGGTACTCACCCACCAGGTCCGCCCGCTGAGCCTCGACGAGATGGTCCCCGCCGAGCAGCCCGAGGGCGTAGAAGACCCGCCCGAGGATGCGCGCCACGGTGGTCTTGCCCGTACCCGAGGGCCCGGAGAAGACGAAGTGCCGTTTCGGCGGCTGGACCGGCAGCCCCTGCCCGGCCCGCAGCCGCGCCATGTTCAACTGGGCGGACAGCGCCTTGACTTGGCGCTTGACCGGCTCCAGCCCCACCATGCGCTCCAGCTCGTTGAGCGCCTCCTCCAGTAAGACGGGATCGGTGGGCCCCGTCGGCAGCGGCAGCACCGGATTCGAGGTCTTCTCCCGCACCGAGTCGCCCGCGGCGGCCAACGGCCCGGTCGGCGGAAGACCGGGCTCCGACAGCTTCAGATCCCGCCCCTCCGCGCCGAACAGCGGATCGAGCCCGTCCGGCCCCTCCAGCGCGTCCTGCCCGCCGGAGAGCGTGATCGCCGCGAGGTCGGTCACGTCCTCGGAGCCGTCGTACCCGTCGGAGTCGGTGATCGCGGCGAGCCGCGCCGAGGTGTCCATGAACGCGGGGTCGACGCGGTGCACCGCCCGGTACAGGGGGAGCGCGGCGGCGCTGCGCCCGGTGCCCTCGTGGGCCCGCGCCAGCCAGTACCGCAACTCCTTGCGCTGCGGCTGTTCGCTGCGGCAGCGCATCAGCGCCGAGGACAGCAGCGGCTCGGCCTGGCCGTACATCTCAAGGCGCACCCGGGCCATCCCGCCGAACAACCCGGCCTCGATGCCCAGGAGTTGATCATTGATCAGCGGATCCGTGTGCCGGACCAGCTGCTCCCAGTCCTTGACCAGATAGGCCCGGCACGCGTGCAGGAAGCGGACCTGGTGGTCGGTGTCCACGGGCGGCAGTCCCGCCAATGCCCGGTCCAGCTCCGGCACATGACGGCCGTCCAGCCAGTGCGAGGCGTGCGCGAGCAGCAGATCACGCGGACTCTCCAGCACGGGCTGCACCCACCAGCCCAGCCAGTACCAGGAGTTGAGCGTACGGCGGTGCCTGGTGCGCTGTTCCCCGAAGCGTTCCCGGTGCCGGTACATCCGCAGCAGCGCGGTCGTGGTGTCGACGCGCAGCGCGTGCAGTCCGAGCCAGCCGTCGGCCATCCCGGGATCCATCCGTACCGCGGTGCGGAACTCCTCCTCCGCCTGCGGATAAGCGCCCATCGTGTAGGCGTCCACGCCTCGCAGCCACGCGAGGTCGGCCGGGGCCTCGGGGCCCTGCGTGCCGAAGTCCATCACGTCCCCCCACAAACCGTGCCCCCGTTGATTCACCGCCGGGCCGGCGCCCGTCGGCAGTCTGGGTCGAACCGCTGTGCCGTGGACGGGAGTTGCCGTGGTGCGCGAAGCAGCCGTCCGTCGGTCGCACCCTGGGCATCGTACCTGCGGGGCAGTCGCCCATCGAAGGGTGCCGCACAGGCCGTTTGACGAGGTGGGAGCAGATGGGGCGCACTCAGGACGGTGACCCAGGGTGAGCAAATCACGGCTCGTAGCGGCCGGAAAACGTGCTGGGAGCAGAACGAAGCCCCCGATCACGGGGGAACAACCGGGGGCTTCGCGACTCTGGGCGGCTTCGAACCGGCCGCACATTCAGAACGTAAGACCTGTACGGCCCCTGGGTCAAGCCGAGTTGAGGCACTCAAGCAAGTTCGGGCGGAAGGGTCTTCACAAGTTCAGCACACTGCGGGCGGTCCGTCACCGTGGGTGACCTCATGGTCCGGTCCAACCGTCCCTGAGGGCCCCGCGAGCACCTCGTACCCCTTTCCCAACTGCCGTACCAGGAAGTCCGCGTGGGGGCGCGAAGGGTCTTTGGCGAAGTGTTCGTGTTCCGCCTCGACCCATCCGTCCCAGAAGCCCCGCTGCTCCGTTCCGTCCCGCAGCCGGCCCCGCGCCCAGGACTCCTCGCGGGGCAGTTCCATCCACAGCAGCCCCGCGAGGAACGGGCGCACCGCCCGGCGTCCGGCGCCGACACCCTCGACGAGGACCACGGGCGCGGGCACCAGCGCGCGGGGCGCGGCGAAGCGGCGGGCGTGCCAGTCGTAGGGGGCGTAGCGGGCGGTCTCGCCGCGGCCGAGCGGGGTGATCACCTGGCTCAGCAGCCGGCCGGTCCAGCCGAACAGTTCGTCGTGGGTGGCGAGGTCGTCCAGGTGCAGGACGGGGGCGCCGCCCAGGGCCTCGGCCAACTGCCCGGCGAACGTGGACTTCCCGGACCCCGCGTGCCCGTCGACGCCGACGAGCCGGACCGGGCCGCAGGACGGGGGCAGCCGGCTCAGACGGCGGGCGAGGTCGCGCATGGCTGGTCCCGGGAGGTCGTGGGGCGGGTGATGCCGCAGGTCACCGGGACAGTGTAGGGAGCGGTGGCTCCCGCCCCAGCTCATACCACTGGTCGATACCAATATTGGTGGGTGTGGCGAGGTTCGAAGTGCTGGCAGCGGAGTGCCCTGTGTGTTCATAGTGGGCGCACAGTCGTCCATTGGATCTGTCCCGACTGGATCTGTCCCGACTCGGAAAACCCGGGGGTCTTCCGCCCATGAGCAGAGCCGAACAGCCGTCCCGCAGAACCGTCCTGGCCGCCGCGGTCGCCGCCGCGGTGGTCGCCGGCACGGGCCCCGCGGCCGCCGACACCGCGGCCGCCGCCGACACAGCCGACGCCGACCGGGCGCCGACCCTCCTCGACGCGCGGCCCCGCGAGGGAACCCCGACGGTCGACAACCACGCCTGGACCACCTATGCCGACTGGCGCCGCGGCGCCGCCCAGGGCACCCGCGCCGTCGCGGGCCCCCGCCCGGGCCTCGTGATCGGTGCCGCCCTCGGCCGCGTCGACTACACGGACCCGCACACCCAGAAGACGGCGGCCTGGGAGTACGCGACCTGGACGTCCCCCGTCCACAGGCTCTCCGTCCCCGCGACGGAGACCATCGCCTCCTGGAACGCGGACACCCCGGCCGGCACCTGGATCCAGATCGAGCTGCACGGCACGTACTCCGACGGCACGGACACCCCCTGGTACGTGATGGGCCGCTGGGCGGCCGGCGACCAGGACATCAAGCGGACCTCCGTCGACGACCAGACGGACGGCAAGTCCACCATCTGGACGGACACCTTCGCGATCGGCGACGCCACGACAGGGCTGCGCCTCGCGTCGTACCAACTCCGCCTGACCCTCTACCGCAAGCCCGGCACCAAGCTCACCCCCACCGTGTGGCGGCTCGGCGCGATGGGCTCCGACGTCCCGGACCGCTTCACGGTCCCGGCCTCAACTCCGGGACTGGCTCAGGAGTTGATCGTCCCGCGGTACTCGCAGGAGATCCACGTCGGCCAGTACCCGGAGTACGACAACGGCGGCGAGGCCTGGTGCAGCCCCACCTCCTCGCAGATGATCATCGAGTACTGGGGCGGCCGGCTCACCCCGGAGCAGCTCGCCTGGGTCGACCCGACCTACGCGGACCCGCAGGTCGACAACGCGGCCCGCTTCACCTACGACTACCAGTACCAGGGCTGCGGCAACTGGCCGTTCAACGCCGCCTACGCGGCCACGTACAAGGACCTCCAGGGCGTGGTCACCCGGCTCGGTTCGCTCGGCGACCTGGAGACGCTGATCGCGGCGGGCATCCCGGCCATAACGTCCCAGTCCTTCCTCAGCAGCGAACTGACCGGCGCGGGCTACGGCACCTCCGGCCATCTGATGACCGTGATCGGCTTCACCGCCGACGGCGACGTGATCGCCAACGACCCCAACTCGTCCAGCGACCCGGCCGTCCGCCGCGTCTACAACAGGCGCGAATGGGAAAACATCTGGCTGCGCACCAAGCGGTACAACGCTTCCGGAAAGCTCTCCTCCGGTACGGGCGGCGTCTGTTACCTCTACTTCCCCGCGCACCCGACCGCCCGCCAGCGCAAGGCCCTCGCGGCGGTGGGCGTGCGCTGACCCCGTGCCGGAGACCAAGGTCCCTGTGACCAAGGTCTCCGGCGCAAAACCCGACAGGGATGGCAAGGTGGACAGAACGGGGGAGTCCACCGCACATCCGACCTCTGCGAGCCACCATGACCGCACACTCAGCCAGCGCCGCCCGCACCCGTACCCGCACCGGCGGCCCCAAGGGCGACGGTCCGAAGATCGTCGAGCACATCGTGGGCTGGACCCTTGTCGTGGTGATCGCGATGCTTGTGACCCAAATCGGCTTGCTGTGACCTGGTGGATACGCGACCTGCCATACTGCGGTTGACCCAGCCCAGTTGGAGAGCCAGAGTCGAAATTGGAAATCAGTCAGCAGCGTGACGTCCCACGTCCCAGGGCGCGCGGTACCGAGCGTTCCTTGGCGCGCCGCGCCGAACTCATCACCATCGGCCGGAAGTTGTTCGCCGACACGTCCTACGACGCGCTGTCCATGGACGACATCGCGCGGCAGGCCCATGTCGCCAAGGGGCTGATCTACTACTACTTCCAGTCCAAGCGCGGCTACTACCTGGCGATCATCAACGACTCGGTCGCCGACCTGGTGACCTTCGCGGCGAGCGGTCTCGAACTGCCCCAACTCGACCGCGTACAGCGGACGATGGACAGCTATCTGCGCTGGGCCGAGCACAACCAGGCCGCGTACCGCACGATCGTGAGCGGCGGCGTCGGCTTCGACACCGAGGTGCACGCCATCCGCGACGGGGTGCGCGCGGCGATCGTCGCGACCATCGCCGACGGGGCGTACGGCCGCACGGACATCTCCCGGATCGCGCGCATGGGCCTGTTCGGCTGGGTGTGCAGCGTCGAGGGCGCGACCCTTGAGTGGATCAGCACCTCCGACCTCTCCCGCGAGACGATGCGCGAAATCCTCGTGAAGACCCTCGGCGGCACCCTGCGCGCCATCGAGGAACTGGACCCCGCCCATCCGGCGCCGTCGCCCGCCCGTCGGGACGGCTGAATCAGCGGTTCCGGCCAGTTCCGGACGACCGGGCTATTCTTGAAGTAAGCGGTCGTTAACTGGTGACGCGAGACCTGCGATCGGGCATACTCACAGCGCAGAGCCGCTGGTCAGCCGCTTCCGAGACCCGGGAGTAGGAGCAGCGGCCGCATCCGTGCGGTACCCGGCCACGTCGCCTCGACCCCAGGCGTACGCCCGCCGATGTGCCCGACAGGGAGGAGAGCGTCGCCATGCCCGACCGCGCCCCGCAGCCGGTGGACCGGCAACTGCCCACGGACGAGGCCCGGGATCTGATCTCGCTGGCCCGCGACATCGCGCAGCGAGAGATCGCCCCGAGAGCGGCCGAGGAAGAGGACGCCGGACACTTCCCGCGCGAGATCTTCACCCTGCTCTCCCGCTCGGGACTGCTCGGCCTCCCGTACGACGCGGAGTACGGCGGCGGCGACCAGCCGTACGAGGTCTACCTCCAGGTCCTCGAAGAACTCGCGGCGGCCCGCCTCACGGTCGGCCTCGGCGTCAGCGTCCACTCCCTCTCCTGCCATGCGCTGGCCAACTACGGCACCAAGCAGCAGCAGGTCGAGCACCTGCCCGCGATGCTCGGCGGCGGCCTGCTGGGCGCCTACTGCCTCTCCGAACCCTCCTCCGGCTCCGACGCGGCCTCCCTGCGCACAAAAGCGGTCAGGGACGGCGACGACTGGGTGATCGACGGCACCAAGGCCTGGATCACGCACGGCGGCATCGCCGACTTCTACACGGTCATGGCCCGGACCGGCGAGGACGGCCCGCGCGGAATCAGTGCCTTCCTGGTGCCCGGCGACGCGGTCGGCCTGAGCGGCGCGGTCCCGGAGAAGAAGATGGGCATGAAGGGCTCGCCCACCGCCCAGGTCCACTTCGACGGCGTCCGCGTCCCCGACGAGCGCCGCCTCGGAGAGGAGGGCCAGGGCTTCGCGATCGCCCTGTCCGCACTCGACTCCGGCCGCCTCGGCATCGCGGCCTGCGCAATCGGCCTGGCCCAGGCGGCACTTGACGAAGCGGTGGCCTACACGAGCGGCCGGCAGCAGTTCGGGCGCCCGATCTCCGACTTCCAGGGCCTGCGCTTCATGCTCGCCGACATGGCCACCCAGATCGAGGCGGGCCGCGCCCTCTACCTCGCGGCGGCCCGGCTGCGCGACACGGGCCGCCCGTTCGCCAAACAGGCCGCCATGGCCAAACTCCACTGCACCGACACCGCGATGAAGGCCACCATCGACGCCGTCCAGGTCCTCGGCGGCTACGGCTACACCGCGGACTTCCCGGTCGAGCGCTTCATGCGCGAGGCCAAGGTCCTGCAGATCGTCGAGGGCACGAACCAGATCCAACGAATGGTCATCGCCCGCCACTTGGCGGGTCCAGAAGCCCACCGAACCGGCTGACGCGGGAGGTCTGTCCGGAGCCTCGGGCCGCAGGCGCGGCACCCAGCTCCCGCGTCTACGGCCCGAGCCGCCCGGACAACCTTGTGCGGGAGGATCCCATCGCCGATCAGGCGCCGTCGATCCCCTCCGACCTGATCCACCGGGCAGACCGCACCGGCGGCGCCGCCAGCCGCGCCCACTCCGGGTCGTGCCGCCCCGGCAGGGTGCGGCCCCGGTCGGCCCAACTCCGCATCAGATCAAGGTAGATGGGCGGGTCCTGAGGCTGCGGCGGCGCCGGGGGAACCGATTCTGCGGGTACGGGGACGAAGATCCGGCGCTGACGCCCGGTCGGCGCATATGTGGGGGTCATACCGAGGCAACGGAAGGGCATGTCGACAAGTCACCGGCTCTGGTAATCGAGCGTGAGTTCACCGGCGTACAGGTCACGGCTATGGCGACCGCACACGACCTGACGTACCGTCACCTCCACTGTCCCCAGGGGAGGTTAGCCGTGGCAGACGACCGTCCCGTGCCCCTCGACGAGTACCCCGTGCACCAGGTCCCCCTGTCGATGAAGCACGTAGCGACCGGCGACCGGAACGCCTACGACCGCTGCATCTTCCACGTGTTCGACCACGAGGGCCGCGCCCTGCTCATCCTCGGCCTCGGCGTCTACCCCAACGTCGGGGTGATCGACGCCTACGCGACCCTCCGCACCGGAGACCAACTCCACGCGGTCCGCGCCTCGGACGCCCTCGGCGACGACCGCATGCACCTGGCCGTAGGCCCGCTGCGGATAGAGGTCGAGGAACCACTGCACAGGCTCCGCCTCCGCTGCGAGGACAACTCCCTCTCCTGCGACCTCACTTGGACAGCCGAGTTCCCCGCCCTCTGGGAACCCCATCACGTCCAGTACCGAGGCGACCGGCTCACCCTCGAAGGGCGCCGCTTCGTCCAGGCGGGCGGCGTGGAGGGCGTGATCCGCGCCGGCGACGAGGAGTTCCGGGTCTCCGCAGGCGGCTGGACCGGTACCCGTGACCGGAGTTGGGGCGTGCGGCCGATCCCCGGCGAGGAGGGCGGACGCCTGGCCGAGGACCACCCCACCGAGGGTTTCCACTGGATCTGGTGCCCGGTCCGCTTCGAGGACCGCTTCCTCATGGTCATCGTCCAGGAGGACGCCGACGGCTACCGCACCCTGAACGAGGCGACCGTCGTCCGCCCCGGCCACCGCGACCGCCAACTCGGCTGGCCCCGGGCCGAGATCACCTACCGCTCCGGCACCCGCCACCCCGAGCGCGCCCTCATCCACCTGGGCGACGCACGCAAACCGCAGGAACTCGACGTGGAGATCCTGACCTCCTCGCCCCTGGCGATCGGCGCCGGCTACCCACCCGCCGACGACTGGCAACACGGCACGTGGCGCGGCCGAGCCTGGACCGACAGCCGTACCTACGACCTCACCCGGCCCACCCCGCTCGCCGCCTACGGCGTCACCGACCACGCGGCCCGCTTCCGCCTCGACGGCCAGGTAGGCCACGGCATCTTCGAGCACGGCTCCTTCGGCCGCCACGACCCGAGCGGCTTCACCGGCTTCGACTCGGCAGCACCGTAGGGAAGTTGAGACATGGCCACGGCACCCCGCCCGCGCACGACCATCCGTGCTCCGGAGGAACTCGCCTGTCGTCGGACGGTGTGGTGCGATTCCGGCTCTTCCGGCGCCGTGCCCGTCGGTCTTACCGGCTTCGACTTGGTAGCACCGCAAGGGAGTTGAGACATGGCGACAGCACCCCGTCCCCGCACCACCACCCGCGACCCCGAGGAACTCGCCCACCGCCTCACCGCCTGGCTCGACACCCGGCTGCCCGGCGCCAAGGCCGTCGACATCCGGGTCCCCGCGTCGAACGGCATGTCCAGCGAGACCCTGCTCTTCGACATCGACCACCCCGAACCACCGTTCCGGGCCTGCGCGTTGAGGCTCGCGGCCGACCCGGCGGCGTACACCGTCTTCCCGGTCTACGACCTGCCGCGCCAGTTCCGCACGATGCGCCTGGTCGCCGACCGGACCGATCTGCCGGTACCTGAAGTGCGTTGGCTGGAGGAGGACCCGGGCCCGCTCGGCGCGCCGTTCTTCGTCATGGAGCGCGCCGAGGGACGCGTACCGCCGGACGTCATGCCCTATACGTACAAGGGCAATTGGCTGCACGCGGCGACCGACATGGAGCGAGAACACCTGGAGATCGCCTCCGTCGCACTCATCGCCCGTCTGCATGACCAAGTCCCGTTGTCCGAGGCCGAGTTCCTCACGCTTCCGGGCGACGGCGACGCCCTCCACCGCCACGTCGCATCCCAACGCGCTTACTACGAATGGGTGGTTGACGGGCTGGCCCGCTCACCGCTCATCGAGAGCGCCTTCGACCGGCTCACGGAACTCTGGCCGGCCGACCCCGGCGAACCGGTCCTCAACTGGGGCGACGCGCGCATCGGGAACGTCGTCTACGACGGTTTCGACCCCGTCGCCGTCCTCGACTGGGAGATGGCGGCCCCGGCCCCGCGCGAGGTGGACCTCGGCTGGACCGTCTATCTGCACCGCTTCTTCCAGGACCTGACGGTCGCCTTCGGCCAGCCGGGACTGCCGGAGTTCTTCCGCCGGGACCGGGTGGAGGCGCGGTACGCCGAACTCACCGGGCACACCCCGCGCGACATGGACTTCTACACCCTGTACGCGGCCCTGCGACACGCGATCGTGATGCTCCGTATCGCCTACCGGCAGGCGCACTTCGGCGAGGTGACCGTCCCGGCGGACCCGGACACACTGATCCTGCACCACGACAGCCTGCGGGCCATGGTGCAGGGCAGCTACTGGGGTTGAGCGGGAGCGCTCAGGCGGCGGGGCGCATGACGGGCACCCGCATCGGGCGCGAGCTCGGACCGCCGACGTGTGAGAAGGGCTGCGTCCGCCAATCGAGGCCCTGAGGGAGCGTCAACAGCAGCGCGGTGTCCTGCTCCTGGGGCTCCGCCGTCTCGTCGGCGGACCGGGCGTCGGACGCCTCACGGCCCGTACCGGCGCAGACCGTCAGCCCGAACGGGTTCCACGGCGAGGCGCACAGCGCGTGCTCCGGCAGGACCTCCTCGTCCGCGAGGAGCGCGATGGGCTGCACGCAGTCCGGGCAGATCACCCGGTACATCTCGAAGGTGTCGTACGCGTCGAGCTCTTCGGCGTCGAAATCGTCGGATTCGACGCCCTCCGGCTCGGAGTCGACGACGAGCTGCGGCCGCTTGGGCGCGGTGCGTCCAGGGCGCTTAAGACTCTGCATGGGTTCTCCCCCTACTGGGCTGGGCCGTGAAGGCGCTGCGGCCTCGACCACAGCAAGCACTTCCCGTCCCGTCTCCGCGGTAATCACGAGACCATCACGGAGACCGTCCCGGGCCTGTGGCGTTCGTCACATGCCGCCCGCAGATGCCCGAGGCGGCGGTTTTGTCCCCGGCCGCCACACGGGTCGCTCTCCGCCACATCACGAACCGGGTATGACCTGCGCCGCTGAGGTATCGGAGGAGATCAGCGGCACTGTAGGTTCTTGCGTCATGGAGGAGCTGGACCGACAAATCGTGCAGCTGCTCGTCAAGGACGGGCGGATGAGCTACACAGACCTGGGCAAGGCCACGGGCCTGTCCACGTCGGCCGTGCACCAACGGGTGCGCCGGCTGGAGCAGCGGGGCGTCATCCGCGGGTACGCCGCGGTCGTCGACCCGGAGGCGGTGGGCCTGCCCATGACCGCCTTCATCTCGGTGAAACCGTTCGACCCCAGCGCCCCCGACGACATCGCGGACCGGCTCTCCGACGTCCCCGAGATCGAGGCCTGCCACAGCGTCGCGGGCGACGAGAACTACATCCTCAAGGTGCGGGTCTCCACCCCGCACGAGCTGGAGGAGCTGCTGGCCCGGCTGCGCGGCCTGGCGGGTGTCTCGACCCGGACCACGGTGGTGCTCTCGACGCCGTACGAGGCCCGCCCGCCCCGCATCTGACGGACCTGCGTGCGGGGCGTCGCCGGTGAGGCGCGAGACTGTTCCCCATGAGTGAGCGCACCCCCGAACCGTCGACCGTCCTGCTCCGCCGCGGCGAAGTCCACAGTCCCGCCGACCCGTTCGCGACCGCGATGGTCGTGGAGCGCGGCCAGGTCGCCTGGGTCGGCTCCGAGGGCGCCGCCGACGCGTTCGCGGACAGTGTCGACGAGGTCGTCGACCTGGACGGCGCGCTGGTCACCCCGGCGTTCACCGACGCACACGTCCACACCACGGCCACCGGCCTCGCGCTCACCGGCCTCGACCTGTCCGACGCGCCTTCCCTGGAGACGGCCCTGTCCCTCCTCCGGGACTTCGCCGCCGCCCGCCCGGCCGACCGCGTCCTGCTCGGTCACGGCTGGGACGCCGCCCGCTGGCCCGGGGGCCGCCCGCCGACCCGCGCCGAACTCGACACGGCGACCGGCGGACGCCCGCTCTACCTCTCCCGCATCGACGTCCACTCGGCGGTCGTCACCACGGCCCTGCTCGACCTCGTCCCCGGCTTCGACGCGCCGGACGGCCCTCTCACCGCCGACGCCCACCACGCCGTACGCGCCACCGCGCTCGCCGCCATCACGCCGGAGCAGCGCGTCGAGGCCCAGCGCACCGCCCTGGCCCACGCCGCCTCCCTGGGCGTCGGTTCGGTCCACGAGTGCGCCGGGCCCGAGATCTCCTCCGAGGACGACTTCACGGGCCTGCTGCGGCTCGCCGCCGAGGAGCTCGGTCCGCGTGTCGTCGGCTACTGGGCCGAGCAGGACGTGGCGAAGGCGCGGGAGCTGGGCGCCGTAGGAGCGGCGGGCGACCTCTTCGTCGACGGTGCTCTCGGGTCGCACACCGCGTGTCTGCACGAGCCGTACACCGATGCCGGGCACGCCGGGATCGCGTACCTCGACGCGGATGCCGTCGCCGCCCATGTCGTCGCCTGCACCGAGGAGGGCCTCCAGGCGGGCTTCCACGCCATCGGGGACGCCGCCGTGACCGCGGTGGTCGACGGCTTCCGGGCAGCCGCGGAGAAGGTCGGCCTGGGCCGCGTCCGTGCCGCCCGCCACCGTGTCGAGCATGCCGAGATGCTCACCCCGGAGACCATCGCGGCCTTCGCCGAGCTGGGCCTGACCGCTTCCGTGCAGCCCGCCTTCGACGCGCTGTGGGGCGGCGAGGAGGGCATGTACGCCCAGCGGCTGGGCGTGGAGCGTGCGCGTGCCCTGAACCCCTTCGCGGCCCTGCTGCGGGCCGGTGTGCCGCTCGCCTTCGGTTCCGACAGCCCGGTCACGCCGGTCGACCCGTGGGGGACGGTCCGCGCCGCCGCGTTCCACCGGACGGCTGAACATCGGGTCTCGGTGCGGGCCGCGTTCACCGCGCATACGCGGGGCGGCTGGCGGGCCGTAGGACGGGACGACGCGGGTGTTCTGGTGCCGGGCGCGCCCGCCGACTACGCCGTCTGGCGGACGGACGCCCTGGTGGTGCAGGCGCCCGACGACCGGGTCGCGCGCTGGTCGACCGACCCGCGCTCCGGCACACCCGGACTGCCCGACCTGACGCCGGGCGGCGACCTTCCCGTCTGTCTGCGCACCGTCGTGGGCGGACGCACGGTGTTCGTACGGCCGGGCGAGTGATCTCCCGGGGTGGCGCGCCCCCGATCCGTGGCCGCCGCCCCGTCGCGCGACCTGCGCATCCTCTGCCCTGACCAGCCGGTTGAGGGAGAAAGTCCAGGTCAAACGGCTGTTGACAGGCGGCCGCAGGGGGCCGGTAGGTTCGTCCGAGTCCACCACCGGACGCCCGACCGGGGAACCTCCGAGCAATCGCCGAAGCGCCGCTGGGTCAGGGTCGGTGTGCCGCACCGGGCACCGTCACTGGGAGCCAGGCTCAGCGCCCGCGCCACGGCGAGGGAACGTTCCGGCCGGTCGGCTGGTGTGACCCGGGTGGGGCCCGGACGTCCAGTAGACAACGGCCTTGGTCGACCCGCAGCCGGCGGGTCCCAGGTCGGCCCGAAGGGCGCCGGGCCCCCATCCGCAGTACACAGGTGCCAAAAGGGGCAGTCTTACCCCGTTCTTGTCGAATCGACACCACCGTACGAACGACGTGGCACGTCATCGCAGGCCGCGGCCACTATGGTGGACGCCTGCGTACGGACATGAAGGGGCAGCAGTGAACGACGGCGACGGAGCCCTCGCGGCACAGGCCCAGGGGCGGAAGTTCGGCCCGCTCGGCACGGCCTTGGTGATCATCCCGACCTACAACGAGGCGGAGAACATCAAGTCCATCGTCCGTCGGGTGCGGCAGTCGGTCCCCGAGGCACATGTACTCGTGGCGGACGACAACAGCCCCGACGGCACCGGCAAGCTGGCCGACGAGCTGGCGGCCGAGGACGAACAGGTCCAGGTGCTGCACCGCAAGGGCAAGGAAGGCCTCGGTGCCGCCTACCTGGCGGGCTTCCACTGGGGCATGGACAACGGCTACGGCGTCCTCATCGAGATGGACGCCGACGGCTCCCACCAGCCCGAGGAGCTGCCCCGGCTGCTCACCGCGCTCAAGGGCGCGGACCTGGTGCTCGGCTCCCGCTGGGTGCCCGGCGGCCGGGTGGTGAACTGGCCGAAGTCCCGCGAGTTCATCTCCCGCGGCGGCAGCCTCTACTCGCGCGTGGCCCTCGACCTGCCGCTGCGCGACATTACCGGCGGCTACCGCGCCTTCCGCCGCGAGACCCTCGAAGGCCTCGGCCTGGACGACGTGGCCTCCCAGGGCTACTGCTTCCAGGTCGACCTGGCCCGCCGCGCCGTCCGGGCCGGCTACCACGTCGTCGAGGTCCCCATCACCTTCGTGGAGCGCGAACTCGGCGACTCCAAGATGAGCCGCGACATCCTCGTCGAGGCCCTGTGGCGGGTCACGACGTGGGGCGTGGGCGAGCGCGTCGGCAAACTCCGCGGCCGCGCGAACCCCGGGAGAAAGCCCTCACAGCCGTAGCCCTGCGACTTCACAGGCCTCGTTGATCGTCCGCTTATCCCGCCCTGAGCCGGGCCCAGGCACACTGGACGTATGACGACTGGCGCACCCACCCCTTCCTCCGCCGCCCGGCCTCCGCGTTCCCGGCTGCGTACGTTCCTGCCGTTGGGCATCGCCGTGTGGCTGGTGCTGGAGATCTGGCTGCTGACGGTGGTCGCGGGCGCGTCGAGCGGGCTGACGGTCTTCCTGCTGCTGCTCGCCGGGTTCGTGCTCGGCGCCGTGGTGATCAAGCGGGCGGGCCGGCGGGCCTTCCAGAACCTGAGCCAGGCCGTGCAGCAGGGCACCGCCCCGGCCAGCGGCGGTGGCAGCGGCCTGATGATGCTCGGCGGCCTGCTGCTGATGATCCCCGGTCTGATCTCGGACGCCCTGGGCCTGCTCCTGCTCATTCCGCCGGTCCAGAAGGCCCTGGCGCGCTACGCGGAGCGCGTGGTCGAGCGGAAGCTCGGCAAGGCCGCGCCCGGCACCCTGGGAGACGCCTTCCAGCAGGCCCGTATGCACCGCCCGGACGGCAAGGTCGTCCAGGGCGAGGTCATCCGGGACGAGCCCGCAGGCGACGCCCCGCAGGGCCCGCGCCCGCCGCTCACCCACTAACGCTCATCGCCGACACCTGGACACGCAAAAGCGCGGGCGCCGTACATGTTCGTACGGCGCCCGCGCTTACTTGCTTGTACTTGTTCGTGCGGTAGAACCGCTCCGCACCTTCAGGACTAGGCCGACTTGCGGCTGTCCCTCGGGTGAACCGCGATATTCATCGCGCCGGAACGGAGAACGGCAAGACGCTCCTCAAGGACCTCTTCGAGTTCCTCGCGGGTGCGCCGCTCCATCAGCATGTCCCAGTGGGTACGCGCGGGCTTGGCCTTCTTTTCCTCAGGGCCGTCGCCGTCGACCAGGAGTGCCTGGGCCCCGCAGACCTTGCACTCCCACTCCGGCGGAATCTCCGCCTCGACCGAGAAGGGCATCTCAAAGCGATGTCCCTTCTCGCATGCGTACTCCACGGCCTGGCGTGGTGCCAGGTCGATACCGCGGTCCGTCTCGTAGCTGGTCACCACGAGGCGCGTGCCGCGAAGAGCTCGCTCACTCATGAATCGTGCCTCCCGGGCTTGTCGCCCACAGGACAGGTGTCGCTGTCGTCGTCATCCGGTCAACGTCCGGTCGGCGGTAAAGATTCCCGTACGGGGTCATGCGTCGCCGTCGTAGCCGCCCCTTGTTGTACCCACCAGCACCCGGTTTGTCACATCTATGAGCAGATGTCACCTAGCGATTCGTCATCTTTGACGCGCAGTAACGGTACGCCAGGCAGGCCAAACGCGTACACTACCGCCCTTTCGCCTCCAGCGCTAAATCCTCTCGGGAAGAGGATTCCCCGCGTCGCTGATCGCCCGCGCCACCGGAACCCGTGCGAGCAGCACGAATCCCACCACGAAGAAGACCACCAGGGAGATGATCGCGTCCCGATAACTTCCGGTCAGCTGGTAGGTCACCCCGAACAGAAGGGGACCCAGCCAGCTCATGCCCCGATCGCTCATCTCGTACGCCGAGAAGTACTCGGCCTCTTTCCCGGGCGGCACCAGATGGGAGAACAGGGACCGGGACAGCGCCTGGCTGCCGCCCAGGACCAGGCCGATCCCGGCGGCCAGCACGAAGAACCAGACGGGCGCGCCGGCGGGCAGGAAGTACCCGGCGGCCAGCGTCACCGTCCACGCGACCAGCGAGCCGAGAATCGTCCGCTTGGCCCCGTACGTCCGGGCGAGTCGCCCCATGCCCAGCGCGCCCGCCACCGCGAGCACCTGGACCATCAGGACGGCCGTGATGAGCGTGGACTGGCTCAGGCCCAGCTCCTCGGAGCCGTACACGGACGCCTGGGAGATCACCGTCTGGATGCCGTCGTTGTAGATCAGATAGGCGAACAGGAAGGACAGCGTGAGCGGTTTCCCGCGCATGTCCCGGACGGTCGCCGCGAGCTGCCGCCAGCCCTGCGCCGTCGGCGCCTCGGACGTCGTACGGCCGCGGTCGCGCAGCCGTTTCAGCGGTACGAGGGTGAAGGCGCCCCACCAGATCCCGGCCGAGGCGAGACAGATGCGCACAGCCATCGACTCGGAGAGGCCGAAGGAGTCGTGGGCGGTGAACAGGATCAGGTTCAGGACGAGGACCAGGGAGCCCGCCGCGTAGCCGAAAGCCCAGCCTCGGGAGGAGACCGCGTCGCGCTCCTCCGGAGGGGCGATCTGCGGAAGGTAGGAGTTGTACACGACCATCGAGACGGCCACCGACGAGTTGGCGACGATCAGCAGGAAGCCGCCGAGGAGATAGCGGTCGCCGTCCAGGAAGAACAGCCCTGTGGTGGCGGTCGCGCCCACATAGGCGGCGAGCGCCAGGAGGGGCTTCTTGCGGCCCGTACGGTCGGCCGCCGCGCCCGCGAGGGGCATGACGAGGATCGACACGATGACGGACGCGGAGACGGTGTAGGCGAAGAAGGACCCCGCCCGGACCGGTATCCCCAGGGGATGCACGAACCCGTCCGGGTCCGCCGCCGACTTCGCGACCGAGGTCAGATACGGGCCCAGGAACACGGTGAGCACACTCGTCGAGTAGACGGAGCAGGCCCAGTCGTAGAAGTACCAGCCGCGCTGCTCGCGCCGCCGCTCGGCGGCCTCGTCGGCCGACAGTGACCGCAGGGTGTCGGTACCCACCCGTGCCCTCGCTTCCCCGTGAACGCGTCGTCCCGGGGGCTCAGGCCCAGACGCCCCGCTCCACCATGACCTCGCGCAGTGTGTCGATGTGATCGGTCATGATGCCATCGACGCCCAGGTCCAGGAGCCGGTGCATGCGATCGGCCTCGTTGATGGTCCACACGTGGACTTGCACTCCACGCGCGTGTGCGGCCTGCACGAAGCGCCGGTCAACCACAGGGACGCCCGACTGCTCCTCGGGCACCTGTGCGGCGACCGCCGAACGGCGCACCGGGAGAGGCGCGCCCCAGGACCGCAGCCGCAGGTTCAGCACCCCGCGCGTGCCGAACGACGTGGCCAGGCGCGGCCCGGCCAGGTGCTGGGCGCGGACCACGCGCTTCTCGGAGAAGGAGCCGACGAGGACGCGGTTCCAGGAGTCGGTGCGCTCCAGGAGGTCCAGGAGGGGGCGGAGTGCCGGCTCCGCCTTGATGTCGACGTTCCAGCGCACCTCGGGGAAGGTCTCCAGCAGCTCCTCGAAGAGGGGCACCGGTTCCTTGCCCGCCACGCGCGCGTGGCTCACGTCGGACCAGAACAGGTCCGCGATCCGGCCCGCGCCGTCGGTCACCCGGTCCAGGGTCTCGTCGTGGAAGGCGACGAGCTTCCCGTCCGCCGTGGCGTGGACGTCGGTCTCGATGTACCGGTAGCCCAGCTCCACCGCGCGGCGGAACTGGAACACGGTGTTCTCCAGGCCGTCCGCCGCCCCGCCCCGGTGGGCGAAGGGGATGGGGCCGGGGTGGTCGAGGTACGGATGACGTATGAGCCGGGTCACCGGGGCAGTATCGCCCGTTCCGGTGACCCGGTGGCTACGACCGTGCTGCCGCCGGATGCCGACGGAGCGGCGAACACCCGCAGGAACAGCTGGGCCAGCGGGCCGATCGCCAGGGCGTACAGCAGGGTGCCGATGCCGACGGTGCCGCCGAGCGCGAAGCCGGCGGCCACGACCGTGACCTCGATCACCGTCCGCATCAGGCGGATCGAACGTCCCGTGAGCCGGTGCAGCCCGGTCATCAGCCCGTCGCGGGGTCCCGGCCCGAAGTTCGCGGAGATGTAGAGCCCGGTGGCGGCTCCGTTGAGCACGATGCCCGCCAGCAGCAGCGGAATCCGTACGGCCAGACCGTGCGCGTCGGGCACCAGCGCGAGGGTGCCGTCCATGGCCAGGCCGACCACGAACACGTTGGAGACCGTGCCGAGGCCCGGGCGCTGGCGCAGCGGGATCCACAGGAGCAGCACCGCCGCGCCCACGATGATCGAGACGACACCGATCGTCAGGCCGGTGAGTTCGGCGAGGCCCTGGTGCAGCACGTTCCAGGGTTCAAGGCCCAGGCCCGACACCACCAGGAGCGCCGAGCTGGCGCCGTAGAGGGCGAGTCCGACGTACAGCTGGACCAACCGTCGTCCGAGGCGGCTCTGCGTGGACAAAGGGGGCTCCTTGGTGGTGGTAGTGGCCTGACACATGGCACTCTGTGGCTTGAGAACGAATGCCATCCATGGCCAATTCCGGGAAGGTGGACTGGTTTCCATGGCGCAGTGGACCTCGGCGATGGGCGCCGCGCAGCTCGCCCGGCTGCTCAACTCCCAGCAGGACCGGCCTGCCGGACCCGGCACCCGCCGGCCGCCCGCCTATCGCGCGCTCGCGGACGGCATCCGGCTGCTCGTGCTGGAGGGGCGCGTCCCGGTGGCCGCCCGGCTGCCCGCCGAGCGGGAGCTGGCGCTCGCGCTGTCCGTCAGCCGCACCACCGTCGCCGCCGCCTACGAGGCGCTGCGCACCGAAGGGTTCCTGGAGTCCCGGCGCGGGGCTGGCAGCTGGACCGCCGTACCGGCCGGAAACCCGCTCCCCGCGCGCGGGTTGGAGCCGTTGCCCCCGGAGGCCCTCGGTTCGGTGATCGACCTGGGCTGCGCCGCCCTGCCCGCGCCCGAGCCGTGGCTCACCCGGGCCGTGCACGGCGCCCTGGAGGAACTGCCGCCGTACGCCCACACGCACGGCGACTACCCGGCCGGGCTGCCCGCGCTGCGCGCGATGATCGCCGAGCGGTACACCCTGCGCGGGATTCCGACCATGCCCGAACAGATCATGGTCACCACCGGCGCGATGGGCGCCATCGACGCCATCTGTCATCTCTTCGCGGGGCGCGGCGAGCGGGTCGCCGTCGAGTCGCCCTCCTACGCCAACATCCTTCAGCTGATGCGCGAGGCGGGCGCCCGGTTGGTGCCCGTGGCGATGGCCGACGGGCTCTCCGGCTGGGACATGGACCGCTGGCGGCAGGTGCTGCGCGACGCCGCGCCCCGGCTCGCGTACGTCGTCGCCGACTTCCACAACCCGACCGGCGCCCTCGCCGACGACGACCAGCGGCGCCGCCTCGTGGACGCGGCCCGCTCGGCCGGCACGGTGCTCGTCGCCGACGAGACGATGACCGAGCTGTGGCTGGACGACGTCGACATGCCGCGCCCGGTCTGCGGCTTCGACCCGGCGGGCTCGACGGTCATCACCGTCGGCTCCGCCAGCAAGGCCTTCTGGGCGGGCATGCGCATCGGCTGGGTCCGCGCGGCCCCCGACGTCATCCGCAGCCTGGTCTCGGCCCGTGCCTACGCCGACCTCGGCACACCGGTGTTGGAGCAGCTCGCCGTCAACTGGCTGTTCAGCACCGGCGGTTGGGAACAGGCTGTGGACATCCGGCGTGCACAGGCCCGCGAGAACCGGGACGCGCTGGTCGCGGCGGTACGACGGG
Organism: Streptomyces sp. NBC_00988; assembly: GCF_045162645.1. Taxonomy (NCBI): domain Bacteria; kingdom Bacillati; phylum Actinomycetota; class Actinomycetes; order Kitasatosporales; family Streptomycetaceae; genus Streptomyces; species Streptomyces sp. NBC_00988. The sequence continues at coordinate 2,973,909 of NZ_CP108730.1, read as the reverse complement.
AGCTTCCCGACTGGGAGTTCGAGGTACCCAAGGGCGGGCTCACGCTGTGGGTCCGCACGGGCGGACTGTCGGGCTCACGGCTCGCCGAGATGGGGGAGCGCGTCGGGGTGCGGGTGCCGTCCGGGCCGCGCTTCGGCGTCGACGGCGCCTTCGAGGGGTATGTGCGGCTGCCGTTCACCGTGGGCGGCGCGGTGGCCGAGGAGGCCGCTGCACGGCTGGCCGCGGCGGCCCGGCTGGTGGAGAACGGGGTCACCGGGGGCGGCGGCGAGTCGCCGCGCACGTTCGTGGCGTAGAAGAGGCTCCAGGCGCCCGGTTTCGGTGCGGGCGGGCGACTCCCGGCCGCCCGCACCGAAACCGGGCCGCTACGAAGTCTCCGCCACGGCGGCCTCGACCACCGCTTCCGTCGCTACCGTCTCCTCCGCGTCCGCCGGTGTCGTGCGCGGCGGGAGCAGGGCCAGGACCGCCTGGCGGTGGGCGTCGTTCGTCGCGTCGTCGTACGGGTCCGGGGTCGCCGGGACCTGGAGGCGGTGGACGGGGCCGCTGCCGAGGCGGGCGTAGCCGCGGCCCGGGGGGACCTGGGCGATCGGCGTGGTGTGCGGGGGAGCGCCCAGTACCGCCTCCAACTGGGCGGCGGTGGCGGGGCCGAGGACGACACGCGCGCGTGTGTGCTGTCGTACGGCGTCGCTGAGGGTGTCCGCGCTGTCGAACTGGTCGGCCACCACGACCGTCACGTTGGCCGCGCGGCCGTGTCGGAGGGGGACCTGGAGCAGGGACTGCGGGTCCTTGTAGCCGTCGGCCGTCGCCACGTGGGCGAAGGCGCTCGGGCGGTCCAGGATGATCCACAGGGGGCGCCTGGTGTCGTCCGGCGCCGGGTCGCCCAACTGGCGGGCGCGGTTGGCCGCGATCAGCCGGCGCTCCGTCTCGTGGGACGCCCACTCCAGGCTGGCCAGGGCGCCGGCCAGCCCGCACTCGACCGCGAGGACCCCGTCCCGGCCGGTGAGGCACGCGTACTCGCCGGTGCCGCCGCCCTCGACGATCAGGACGTCGCCGTACTGCAGGGCCTGCAGGGCGATCGAGCGCAGCAGTGTGGAGGTACCGCTGCCGGGCTGGCCCATGACCAGCAGGTTCGGCTCGGTGGAGCGGATGCCGGTGCGCCAGACGACCGGCGGGACGTCGCGCTGTTCCGCACCGTGGGTGAGGGGGAGCGTGCGGTGGACCTGGGTCGGGTCGGTGAAGCCCAGGACGGTCTCGCCGGGGGCGGTGACGAAGCGCTGGGCGGCGATGTCGGTCGGGAGCGGGGCGAGGACGCCGATGGTGAGCTGGTTGCCCTCCTCGTCCCACGCGAAGTGGTACTCCCGGCCGCGGCCCGACTTCGCGGTGAGCAGCTGCTCGATCCGCGCGCGGGAGTCGGCCTCGCCGTCGGTGAAGTACGCCGGATAGCGGACGACCAGATGGGAGATCCGGCCCGCGCCGTCGAACTCGTGGGCGGGGAAGGCCTTCTCCCAGTCTCCGCCGTGGGCGAACAGGGGCGCCGGGTCCTCGGCGGCCGAGAAGTAGGGCACCAGCGCCTCGTAGAGGGACTGCAGGCGCTGGGTCTGGGACTCGTCGGGCCCTTCGGGCGCCGGCGGGGTGCGGTCCCGGCCCTGCCATGCCGCCGCCGCCATCAGGGTGATGGCGGCGAGCAGCGGGCCGTACGGGACCAGGGCCACGACCAGGATCACCGAGGCCACCAGGAAGAGCAGCGGCCCGCGCTTGTCCTTGGGGGTCTCGGCCCATCTGCGCCGGCCGGCGGATGCCAGCCGGCGCAGACCCTTGCTGATCGTGATCAGCGGATGGAGGACGTCGGTGGCGCTGTCGGCAGCCGTCCGGGCCAGCTCCCGGCTCCGGGCGATCTGGGCGGTGCCGTTGCTCAGGATGCGGGGGAGGGGGCGCCGGGCCACTGCTGTCTCCTGAAGGTCCGTACGGGTGGTTGCGTCAGAACTTGATGCCGCCGAGGAGGCTCGCCAGGCTCTCGCCGCCGGCCTTGATGCTCGGCGCGATGGCCGTGCTGGCCATGTAGAAGCCGAAGAGTGCGGCCACCAGGGCGTGGGAGGCCTTGAGTCCGTCCTTCTTGAAGAAGAGGAAGACGATGATGCCGAGAAGGACGACGCCTGACATGGACAGGATCATTTGAGCTCTCCTGGTTCGTGGGGACAGTCACCATGAGTTGTTCCAGGATCACAGGATGTATCCATACGATAAAAGGTGCAAGTGGGTGAATTTCGGCGAATTTCCCTCGGATGGCGGAGCGCTTTCGGGCCGTCTGAGCAGGGGTTTCACCTGTGTCGGGCCCAAGGGTGATCTTTGCCTCGGAGGGGGCCGGTCATGTGTCCGCGGAGCCAGTACGCTGGCGATTCACCCGTACTAGTGAGAGGCGGTCAGGCCGATGAGCGAAGCCCCCGACCCCGAGGTCGTGGAGCTCGCGACCAAGATCTTCGACCTGGCCCGCCAGGGCGGGACCGAGACGCTGGTCGCGTACGTGGACGCGGGCGTCCCGGCCAACCTCACCAATGACCGCGGCGACTCCCTGGTGATGCTCGCCGCCTACCACGGGCACGCGGACGCGGTACGGGCCCTGCTGGCGCGGGGTGCAGAGGCCGACCGGATCAACGACCGGGGCCAGACACCGCTCGCCGGAGCCGTCTTCAAGGGCGAGCAAGAGGTGATCGAGGTCCTGCTGGAGGCCGGCGCCGATCCGGCCGCGGGCACCCCGTCGGCGGTCGACACGGCCAGGATGTTCGCCAAGGCCGAGCTGCTGGAGCTGTTCGGCGCGCACTGACACGCGGCCCGTCGGCAGCGAAGACGGGCCTTCTGACCAGGTACGACAAGGAAAACGGGGGAAAACGGGGGAAGGCAGCACGGCGCCGCCCGAAATTTCGGTCGCGGCATCGAGAACTGCCGGGTCATCATGACGTCGTGATTTACGGACGCGATGGCTGGGCAGGTGTTGCCGCACCGCGCGGGCCGTAGTTGCGGCCCGCATGGGCCACCTACGAGAGGCAGAGGAAAATGGTCTACAGCAAGCAGGAAACGGCGGGCGCCCCGACGTGTTGTCACGCGGCCAGGTAGTGCACGTCCCCCGGTTGCGTCGACGCTTGATGTGAGGCTGTTTCCCATGTTCGATCCGGTCATAGCGCCCAGCGGTACGCTGCTCGGCCTGCTTCAGCGGGGCCGCGGCGACGGCACACTGCACGCGCTCACCGCACCCCGTGCCGAGGCACTCGCGGCACTGAACCACTGTGTGCTGCGCGACCCCCGCCACGACTGGCAGGTGGAGAACCGCTCCCTGTACTACGCCCGTCTGTACCTCGATCTGGGCGGCGACCTGGACGCGGTGGAGGCCCACCTCTTCGACACCGAGGACGTCCTCGACACCGAGGAGTCACGCACGGGCCTCGCGCTCGCCGTCCTCGGGCACCTCGCCTCCTACGGCAGGCGGGACGCGCTCGCCCTGCTGCGCAGGTACGCGGCCTCCGGCAGTAACTGGGCCTGGGCGCTGGACGAGCTGGCGCTCAGGGACGACGACGCGGGCCTGCGCGCCCTCGCCGCTCCCGTGCTGGCGCGTTTCCCGGCCGACCCCGAGGGCGAGGCCGAACTGGCCACCGCAGTGCGCGACGCCTTCGAACCCCGGCCCTGGCGGCTGTGGGCCGAGGATCCACGCGAATCGATCGCCACGCGCGTGCGTGCCGCCCAGGAAGCCGGCTGCTTCGACCTCTGGCAACGCCAGATGCGACCTACCGGGCCCCGTCCGGGGTGGAGCGTGCAAGCGGTGTTCGAATGGGCCCAACAGGGTCTCGAACGCGGAGCCGCGCTGCACGTCCCCGCCGCCCGCTGCCTCACCGCCGTGGCGGGTCCCGAGGACCGGCCCGAGATCGTCGAGGCCGCCAAGGACGGCGGCGAGGGCGCCCGCTGCACCGCACTGCGCTATCTCGCCGACAGCAACGATCCCGAAGCCCTCCCCCTCATCGAACGCGCGGTGGCCACCGGCCCGGCACCCGTCGTGGACGCCGCCGTGGACGCCTTCGAACGGATGCGGTCCGTCGCCGCCGTGGACCGCGCCCGCGGCTGGGCCCGCCGGCCCGACCCGCTCGGCGCCGCCGCGGGACGCATGCTCGCCTGCCGGGGCGGAGCCCAGGACAGCGACCTCGTCCTCGGCGCACTCAGGGAGGCCGTCATGGGCGAAGGACCCGACGCCCCCACCCTCTGGACCCTGGTCGACGGCGCCGGACGCCTCGGCATCGCCTGCGCCGCCCCCGTCCTGCGCCATGTGTACCGCGAGACCGCCTCGTCCCATCTGCGCGGCCGGGCCGCCCGCGCCCTGGCCGCCACCGACCCCTCCTACCCCACCGGCTTCGCCGTCGAGTGCCTCTGGGACTGCGAGGAGACCACCCGCGAGATCGCCGCCCGGCACGCCGAGACCGCCGACGCCCGCGTCGTGGAGCAGCTCCGCAGGCTCGCCGCCGACCCGGCCGAGGAAGCGGAAGTCCAGACAGCCGTACGGAGCCGGATCGGGCCCGACGCCCCCGCAGTGTGAACGTGGGATGACCCGCGGGTCAGACGCGCATGGACGCCGTCTGACCTGCTCGGGTGTGCAGCGCAACGCTCATGGGACGTTCACCGTTCGCATAGATCCACGTTGACGCGGGCACGTCCAGCGCGGCGAGAACACGGGTATGCGTGTCGTCATCGTGACCGAATCCTTTCCCCCCGATGTGAACGGCGTGGCCCACTGCGCGCTCCAGACCGCCCGGCACCTCGTGGATCGCGGTCATCATCCGCTCGTCGTCGCGCCGGCCACCTCGGCCGGTCCCGGGCCCGACGCCGAGTCGCCGTGCCCCGTCATCCGTGTCCCCTCCCTACCGCTCCCGGGCTACCCCCAGGTCCGCGTCGCCCTCCCCAGCCGACGCGTCGCCGCGGCCATCACCGAACACCGCGCCGACATCGTGCACCTGGCCAGCCCCTTCATCCTCGGCGTCCGCGGCATGGCCGCCGCCGCGCGGCTCGGCATCCCCGCCGTCGCCGTCTACCAGACCGACCTCGCCGGATACGCCCGTACGTACGTCGGCGCGGGCGAGGCCACCGCCTGGCGGCGCATCCGCTCCGTCCACGCCGCCGCCGACCGCACCCTCGCGCCCTCCAGCGCGGCCCTGGGCGACCTGGAGGCGCACGGCGTGCCCCGGGTCCGTCTCTGGCCGCGCGGCGTCGACACCGAGCGATTCCGCCCCGAGTACCGGGACGAGGCGCTGCGCCGCGAACTCGCCCCGAACGGCGAGCTGATCGTCGGCTACGTCGGCCGGCTCGCCCCCGAGAAGCAGATCGAGCTCCTCGCCGGAACCTGCGGTCTCCCGGGCGTCCGGGTCGTGGTCGTCGGCGACGGACCCAGTCGGCCGCACCTCGACGAGGCACTTCCGGGCGCGGTCTTCCTCGGCCGGCGTACCGGAGACGAGCTCGCCCGTATCTTCGCCTCGTTGGACATATTCGTGCACACCGGACCTTTTGAGACCTTCTGTCAGACCGTCCAGGAAGCCATGGCCAGCGGCGTCCCCGTCGTCGCGCCCGCCGCCGGCGGCCCGCTCGACCTGGTGGCCCACGGGCGCACCGGGTTCCTCTTCCCGCCGCGCGACGAGGCCGCCGTGACGGACGCCGTGCGGACCCTGGCCGCCGATCCCGCACTGCGCGCCGAGTACGGCACCGCCGCGCGGGCCATGGTCGAGGGCCGCACCTGGGCGGCCGTCGGCGACCAGCTGATCGCGCACTACGGCGACGTCCTCGCCGCGCGCAAGGTGGTGGTGGCGGCATGAACACCGCCGCGCTGCGGATCGTCCGCCTCGCCAACTTCGTGGCCCCCTCCTCCGGAGGGCTGCGCACCGCCCTGCGCGAGCTGGGCAAGGGCTTCAAGGAGGCCGGGCACGATCCGGTCCTCATCGTGCCCGGCGAGCGCCACACCGACCGCGAGACCGAGCAGGGCCGGGTCATCACCCTGCCCGGGCCGCTGCTCCCCGGCACCGGCGGCTACCGCGTCCTCGCCGACAAGCGGCGCGTGGCCACCCTCCTGGAACAACTCGCCCCCGACCGCCTGGAGGTCTCCGACCGTACGACCCTGCGCTGGACCGGCAAATGGGCCAGGCGGGCCCGGATCCCCGCCGTGATGGTGTCCCACGAGACCGCCGACGGCGTCCTGCGCACCTGGGGCCTCTCGGAGAACATGTCCCGGCGCACCGCCGACGCCCTCAACGTCCGTACGGCGCACACCTACGCGCGCGTGGTGTGCACCACCGAGTTCGCCGAGCGGGAGTTCGTCCGCATCGGCGCCCGCAATGTCGTACGGGCTCCGCTGGGAGTCGACCTGGTGGGGCGCAGTCCGGCGCTGCGGGACCCGGTGGTGCGCGCGGAGTACGCGCGCGTGGACGAGGTTCTGCTGGTGACCTGCACCAGGCTGTCCGTGGAGAAGAAGCCCGGTACGGCGCTCGACGCCCTGGAGGCGCTGGTACGGCGCGGGCGGCGGGCGGTCCTCGTGGTCGCCGGGGACGGGCCGCTGCGGGCCCGGCTCGAACAGCGGGCGCGGGAGCGCCGACTGCCGGTCACCTTCCTCGGGCACGTCTCCGACCGGGGACTCCTCGGCGCGCTCCAGGCCTCCGCCGACGTGTGCTTGGCACCCGGGCCCGCCGAGACCTTCGGGCTCGCCGCTTTGGAGGCCATGGCCTGCGGCACGCCCGTGGTGGCCAGCGCCTCGTCCGCACTGCCCGAGGTCATCGGCTCCGCCGGCGCCACGGCCGCGGACAACGGGAGGGCCTTCGCGGACGCCGTGGACATGCTGCTCGAACGCCCCGAGGCGGAGCGTCGCGAGGTCGCACGCGCGCGTGCCGAGTGTTTCGGCTGGCACACGGCGGTCGACGCGTTCCTCACCGCCCACGACGCGGATGTTCCGGTTCGGCGGTTCGTGCCCGGAGGCGTGGCATGAGAACGGTCCGTTTCGTCGCCCTCGGTGACTCGCTCACCGAGGGCGTGGGCGATCCCGTCGGGGAGGCGTGGCGCGGGTGGGCCGCGCTGCTCGCCGGCGGGCTGGCCGAACAGCCCGAAGGGTCCGTGGAGTTCACGAACCTGGCGGTGAGCGGGGCGCAGTCGCGGGACGTGCTGGAACGGCAGACCCCGGCGGGGCTCGCCCTGAACCCGGACGTCGTGTCGGTCGTCATAGGCGTCAACGACACGCTGCGCTGCACATTCGACATCCAGGCCGTGGCCGCCCGCCTCGACGAGGTCTACGCGGCCTTCACGGCGCAGGGCGCGACCCTCCTCACGGCCTGTCTGCCCGACCCGGGCGCGATGCTCGGCCTCCCGGGCGCGCTGGCCCGCCCGCTGGCCCGACGGCAACGAGCCGTCAACACCGTGGTGCACGCGCTCTCCGAGCGGTACGGGGCCGTGCATCTGCACGCGGCGGAGGGCGAGTGGATCATGGGCCGCGAGATCTGGAGCGCGGACCGGCTGCACCCCAGTGAGCGGGGGCACCGCCAACTGGCGCTGCGTTTCCACGCGTTGCTCACCGAGGAGGGCGTGGCCTCGGGGGTCGCGCCCTCGCCCGAGCCCGAGTTCCCGGTGCCCACCAGGTCGGCCAGCCTGCTGTGGCTGGCGACCGCGGGCACCGGGTGGGTGGCCCGCCGCTGCACCGACCTGCTGCCGCAGCTCCTGAGGCTGGCCGCCGACGAGATGCGGCACCGCGCGCGGGGCACCAGCGCGCGCCTCGACCTGAGCGCGTCCCACGCCGTGTCGATGGCGCTGGCCTCACTGTCGGTGCAGCAGGAGCAGCCGGACGTCGCATAGGGCGTCCGGGGCCTCAGCGGCGGCGTACGGCCACGAAACGGACCGGGGTTCCGGGCACCGCCTGAGCGGCCGCCGGGAGGTCCGAGGGGCGGACGACGGCGATCACCGGATAGCCGCCGGTGGTCGGATGGTCGGCGAGGAACACCACCGGGCGGCCGTCCGGGGGGACCTGGACGGCACCGAGGACCATGCCCTCGCTGGGGAGTTCACCGGTAAGGGCCCGCTCCAGGGCGGGCCCCTCGGTGCGCAGCCCGATGCGGTTGCTCGCCGAGGACACCCGGTACACGCGGGACGTGAACGTGCGTACGGCCTCCGGGGTGAACCAGTCGTCGCGGGGTCCCAGGGTCACCCGCAGGACGAGTTCGACCGGGGGGCGCGGCTGCGGGGCGACGTCCACGCACGCGTGGGGGCTCATCGGGGAACCCAGCGGCAGTATGGCGCCGTTCGTGAGCGGTGCCGGACCGAGCCCCGACAGCAGGTCCGTGGAACGGCTGCCGAGCACCGGCTCGACCCCGACCCCACCGGCGAAGGCGACGTAGGAGCGCACTCCGGAGACGGCCGTCCCGATGTCCAGGAGCGCGCAGGCGGGTACGTGCACGGGTGCTCCCCAGGCGACGGGACGTCCGTCCACCGTGACCGGGCAGGGTGCGCCCCCGACGGCCACGAGGGTCGTTGAACGAGGCCGTACGGAACAGCCGTTGAGGGTCGTCTCCAGGACGGCCGCCTCGGGCGGATTGCCGACCAGCCGGTTGACGAGCGCCGCCGCGGGCCCGTCGAGCGCCCCGGAGCGCGGCACCCCCAGGTGCGCGTGTCCGGGCCGTCCCAGGTCCTGCACCGTCGTCAGCGCCCCGGCCCGTACGACGGCGACCGCGCGGTCCGTCATACGTCCCCCACCGGGACGAAGCGCACGCGCGTGCCCGGCGACAGCAGCGCGGCCGGCTCGCGCGCGGTGTCCCACAGGACCGCGTCCGTCGTGCCGATGAGCTGCCAGCCACCGGGCGAGGCACGCGGGTACACGCCGGTGTACGGGCCCGCCAGGCCCACGGCACCGGCGTGGACGGCCGTGCGCGGGGTGGCCCGGCGCGGGACGTCGTAGCGGGCCGGGAGGCCGGTGAGGTAGCCGAAGCCGGGGGCGAACCCGCAGAAGGCGACGCGGAACTCGGTGGCCGCGTGGATGCGGGCCACCTCCCGCTCGGGGACGTCCCACAGCGCGGCGACGTCGGCGAGGTCGGGGCCGTCGTAGCGCACCGGGAGTTCGACCACCTCACGCGCGCGTGGGGGAGCGGGGGGTACCTCGGAGGTGGTGAGTTCGGAGGCCAGCCGGGCCGGGTCGTCGAGGCCGTCGAGGAGGACCGTGCGGGCGGCGGGGACGATCTCGCGGACGGTGAGCAGGCCCTCCGCGCGGCGTCGCAGCAGCTCCGCGTGGACGGCCTGGGCCTCCTCCCCGGAGGCGACCTCGACGAGCAGCGCGCTGTCGCCGACGGGTAGCGCCCTCATGCGAAGGCCTCCACCCGGACGCCCGACTCCAGGAGCCGCGCGCGGACCCTGCGGGCCAGGTCGACCGCGCCGGGTGTGTCCCCGTGCAGGCACAGGGAGCGGGCCCGTACCTCGATGCGCGCCCCGGAGAGCGCGTCGACCGTCCCGAAGCGGGCCAGGCTCAGCGAGCGCTCCACGACGGCCTCAGGGTCGGTGACCACCGCGCCGTCATGGCCGCGCGGCACGAGCGTGCCCTCGTCGGTGTACGCGCGGTCCGCGAACGCCTCCGTGACGGCCGGCAGCCCGGCCTTCGCGGCCAGGTCGAGCACGACCGAGCCGGGCAGCCCGAGCACGGGCAGCGAGGCGTCGGCCAGGAGCACACCCTCGACCACCGCGGCGGCCTGCTCAGGGTCGTGCACGACCCGGTTGTAGAGCGCCCCGTGCGGCTTGACGTACGACACGCGCGTGCCCGCCGCCCGGGCGAACACCTCCAAGGCACCGATCTGGTACGCCACTTCGGCCGTCAGCTCGGCGGACGGCACGTCCATCGCGCGCCGCCCGAACCCCGCCAGGTCCCGGTAGGACACCTGCGCGCCGACCCGCACCCCGCGCTCGGCCGCCAGCTCGCACACCCGCCGCATGGTGACCGGGTCCCCGGCGTGGAAGCCGCAGGCCACATTGGCGCTGGTGACGACGGACAGGAGCTGTTCGTCGTCGGTGAGATGCCAGCGGCCGAAGCCCTCGCCTAGGTCGGCGTTCAGATCGATCATCATCTCTCCTGGTCGGGCGACGGGTCAGGCGACGCGGTACTGCTCGTCGCGGGCGTCCGTGACGAACATCTGGCCCGGCGCGTGGGTGATCGCGAACGGCGGGCGGGAGGCCATCACCGCGGCCTGCGGGGTCACTCCGCAGGCCCAGAACACCGGGATGTCGTCCGGCGCCGCGTCCACCGGATCACCGAAGTCCGGCCGGCCGAGGTCGTCGATGCCGAGTCCCGAGGGATCGCCGCAGTGTACGGGGCTGCCGTGCACCGCCGGGAGCAGCGCCGTCTCCCGGATCGCCGTCGCCAGATGCTCCGGCGGCACCGGGCGCATCGACACCACCAGCGGGCCGTGCAGCCGTCCCGCCGGGCGGCACGGGCGCCCGGTCACGTACATCGGGACGTTGCGGCCCTGCTCGATGTGACGGATCGGGACGCCCGCCTCGCTCAGTGACCACTCGAAGGTGAAGCTGCAGCCGATCAGGAACGACACCAGGTCGTCGCGCCAGTAGGCCCGAACGTCCGTCGGCTCGTCCGTCAACTCGCCGTCCCGCCACACCCGGTAGCGCGGCAGATCGGTGCGCAGATCCGCGCCGTCGGCCAGCACCGTCTTCCAGGAGCCGGCGTCCGTGACGTCGAGCACCGGGCAGGGCTTCGGGTTGCGCTGGCAGAACAGGAGCATGTCGTAGGCCCAGTCGGCGGGCACCGAGATCAGGTTGACCTGGGTGTGGCCCGCCGCGACCCCGGCCGTGGGACCCGTCAGCCCGGCCCGGAAGCGGGCCCGGGCGGAACGCGGGCTCCACGCGTGCGCGTGCTCGTCGACGAGGGTCAGGGGGCGGTCTTCCGTGCGGTTCACGCCAGTTCCTTTCCGCGGGTCTCGGGCAGTCCGAAGAGCGCCAGTGCCGCGATGCCGTAGCCGATGGCCCCGAAGACGAGCGCTCCGCCCACACCCCAACTGTCGGCCAGGAAGCCCACCAGGGTCGGGAAGACGGCGCCCACCGCGCGGCCGGTGTTGTACGTGAAGCCCTGTCCCGTGCCGCGCACCGCCGTCGGATACAGCTCGCTCAGGTACGAGCCGAAGCCGCTGAAGATCGCCGACATGCAGAACCCGAGCGGGAAACCGAGCACCAGGAGAAGGGTGTTGGCGCCGCTGGGAATGTGCGTGTACACCAGGATGCAGATCGCCGAGAGCAGCGCGAAGAGCCAGATGTTGCGCTTACGGCCCAGTACGTCGGTGAGGTAGCCGCCGGTCAGATAGCCCAGGAAGGCGCCGGAGATCAGGAAGGTCAGATAGCCGCCGGTGCCCACGACCGACAGGCCGCGCTCCGTCTTGAGGTACGTCGGCACCCAGGTGGCGAGGGTGTAGTAACCGCCCTGGACGCCGGTGGAGAGCAGGCCCGCGAAGACCGTCGTGCGCAGCAGGCCCGGGGACTCGGCCGTGCCCGGCTTGAAGATCGCCGCGAACGTGCCCTTCTGGGGGTTCTGCTCGCGGGCGGCTGTCGCCTCCGGGGCGTCGTGCACCCGGCGCCGCACCCAGAGCACCAGCAGCGCGGGCAGCGCGCCGGTCCAGAACATCACCCGCCAGGCCAGGTCGTCGCCGAGGAACGAGAAGACCAGCGTGTAGACGACCGCCGCCAGCGCCCAGCCCACCGCCCAGGAACTCTGGACCGCGCCGAGCGTACGGCCGCGGTGCTTCGCGCTCGCGTACTCGGCGACCAGGATCGCGCCGACCGCCCACTCGCCGCCGAAACCGAGGCCCTGGAGCGCGCGGAACACCAGCAGGGTCTCGTAGTTCGGCGCGAAGCCGCAGGCCACCGTGAAGACGGCGTAAGTGATCACCGTGATCATCAGGGCCTTGACGCGGCCGACCCGGTCGGCGAAGACGCCCGCCACGGCGCCGCCGACCGCCGAGACGACCAGCGTGACCGTGGTGAACAGACCGGTCTGGCCGCTGTCCAGGCCGAAGTACGCGGCCAGCGCCACCATGCTCAGCGGCAGCGTGAAGTAGTCGTAGGAGTCCAGGGCGTAGCCGCCGAACGCGCCGGCGAAGGCGCGGCGGCCGTTCGGACCGAGCGCGCGCAGCCAGGCCAACGCGCCGTCGTCGGCGGTGAGTTCATCCGTATCCGGATGTACGCCGGTCACCGGGGCCTGAGGTGGAGGGGTCGTGCTCATGGGCACCTCGCAGAGGGAGGACGGAGGGTGCTGGGAGTGAGCCGGGCCGTGCGGAAGCCGTCGGCGCCGGGGTGAGCGGTGGCGCCATGCCGAGAAAGGTAGAGGATCGTTGAACGATCCCTCAATACCCATGTTGTTTCGTTCTTGTATCTGCGGTTGAATTCCGGGCATGGCAGAGCAGCTGGCGGGACTGGCCGACGACCGAGCCCTCCTGGGCCGTACGAGCACCGCGGAACGCGTCTCGGACATCCTCAGGAGCCGAATCGCGGACGGCTATTTCCCGCCGGGCACCCGGCTCTCGGAGGACAGCATCGGCGGGGCGCTCGGTGTGTCGCGCAACACACTCCGCGAGGCGTTCCGGCTGCTCACCCATGAGCGACTGCTCGTCCACGAGCTGAACCGGGGCGTCTTCGTCCGGGTCCTGAGCGTCGAGGACGTCGAGGACATCTACCGCACCCGCCGCCTCGTCGAGTGCGCCGTCGTCCGCGGACTGGGCGAACCGCCGTACGCCCTCGAACGGCTCGCCGCGGCTGTTACGGAAGGGCAGTTGGCGTCCGTCGAAGATGACTGGAAAGGCGTGGGTACGGCCAACATCCACTTCCACCGGGAACTCGTCGCCCTCGCCGGCAGCGCCCGCACCGACGAGCTGATGCGCAGCGTCTTCGCCGAACTCCGGCTCGCCTTCCACCTCGTGGACGACCCGAAGGCGCTCCACGAGCCGTACCTCCAGCGCAACCGCCTGATCCTCCAGGCACTCCAGGCGAACGACCCCGCCGAGGCCGAGAAACTGCTCGCGGTCTACCTCGACGACTCGCTCGAACGGGTCGTCGACGCGTACCGGAGTCGGGTCGGCGAGGACGGCGCGGCGCTCGACTGAGGACGGCACGGCGCTCGACCGACTCGCACACACGGCTGAGGCGGTAGTCGCTTCTGCGTCGTTTGGGTCGTTGTCAGACCGAGGACCTAGTCTGTGCACCGTGACTTCGCCTGCATCGACGGACAGCGTTCCGCCCCAGTTCAGCGCGGGGCCGCGCCCTGCCCCGGGCCCGGCCGCCGACGAGGGACTGGCGCGGCGACTGCGCGCGCTCGCCTGCACCGCGCCGCTGCACGACCTCGACGCACGCAAGGCGAATCTCGCGGGCGAGTACTCGGTCTACGGCATGGCCGAGGTGGCCCTCGCCGCCATCGACCTGGTCACCCTGAACATGGACTTCGACACCGGCGCGGACCACGACCAGATAGTGGCCAGGCTCATCCCGCGCATCGCCGCCCAGGCCCCGCAGCGCCCCGTCGTCGAGCACGAGCGCGTGGCCCGCTGGGTCCTGGAGAACCTGATCAACGTCGGCAGCGTCGACCGCGGCTTCCGCACGGTCTACGGCACGTTCGCCCAGGACGGCACGTACGTGCGCCGCGACTACGACTTCAAGCTGATCGAAGAGGTCCCCGGTTACGGGGGCAGCGTGTACCTCCGCACGACCGACGAGGCCGTCAACGTCCTTGTGGGCGCGCTGGATACCGACGTCACCAGTGCGCAGATCGCCGCCGAGGTGAAGCTTGAAGTGCTGATCAGCCGGGGGCGGCTCGCCGACGCGCAACTCGCCGCCGAGCAGGCCCGGTACCGGACGGTGCAGTACTCGGAGACGTTGCGGCGCGCGCTGGACGCCACGCGACGCAACGTCCGCGCGGTGGACTGGCTCAACACCGTGCCGGACATGATCGCCGAGGCCCTCGATCACGTTGCTGATCGGTATCGCCACGAGAACGCGATCCTGACCAATATCCGCAAGGCCCGTGACGAGTCCGAGGACGCCGAACAGAAGCGGCGTGCGGCCGAGTTGGTCGACATCGTGAAGGACTGCATCCGGCGGCACACGCAGCTTCAGTCGCGTCTTCTGGAGGCCGGGCCGCTGTTCCGTGCCGAGCAGGATCGGCAGGCCTTCGCCACGCCGATGACGACCTCGGGGATCGACCTCTACGGGCATCTCGTCTCGCCCGTTCTGCCGTTGCCGTTGGAGCAGGCGATCCGGGTCACTGACGCGTTCTTCGCCCGCGGGACCGGGTTGCGTACGCCGGTGTCCGTTCGGGTGGGGGACCTGGTCGACATACTGCTCACCCCGCCTGCCGAGCGGGAGCATCTCGGGGCGGAGATGCCTGAGCCGGATCTCATCGCCACACCGGATGACAGTCGGTTCAGCGAGGAGCAACTTGCAGCGGCCATGGAGTTGCTTGATCTGCCTGCGGATGCGCCTCGGAGGTTGTCGGGGCTGCTTGCGGACGCGCGGCGGCGGGATCCCGAACTTCCTTATCTGGTGGCCTTGTTGGCTGTGCATGCGGCCAGTCCGCCCGTTGGTACTGCCTATCGGCAGGGGGAGCCGAAGCTCTTGTTCGCCGTGGACGACGGGGTCGAGCTGGATGATCCCGAGTTCGGTGGGGCCGATCTGATTGTGGGGATGGCCCTTTTGGACACGGTGGGAATGGCTGCGGGGCGGAGTGAGGCGGCGTGATGGGTCTGTTGTTCCTCGGGTGCGGGTCCGTTGTGGCTGGTCGCGCCCACGCGGCGGAGCCGCATATGTCACAGCCCCGCGCCCCTGAAGAGGCGCCTGCCCTCGACCTCGTATGGAAGACCAAGGAGTTGCAGTCGTGAGTGAGCACGTCGAATGGAGTGAGCCGGAGGCTGCCGCCCCGGCGGTGAGCGCCGCTGTCACGCCTGCCGATGCTGCCGACGCCGCTCGGCTCGTTGCCTTTGGGCTGCAGCCGAAACTGCAGCCCGCGCGGGACCAGGAGTACGCGGAGCTGCTCCGCCGATACCGCGAGGATCCGCCGTTCGCCCGGCTTGCCGACGCCGTGGCTGCCGGGCTCGGGCTGGTCGTGCTGGAGGTGTCTCCGCGCGCGGGGATGGCCGTAACCGCCGCCGAGGACTCGGTGTTCGCCGTGCGGATGGGGGACTACGCGCGTCGTACGGCTGCCGACTCCGGGGACCGGTTCCTGCATGGGCTCGCGCATCTTGCCGTCGCCGCCATGGCGTTTCCGCGGCCCGAGGATCTTGCCGACGACGGGTACATCGGGCGCGTCACGGTCAACGGGGTCGACGCCTTCGTACGGCAGGCCTGCCGTCGGCTGGAGGAGCGGGCCGACGAGCAGGGCATGAACACCGACCCGGCCACCGACGCGCCCGGTCTGGAGGCCGCCTGGCGGATCTGGGTCAGACGCAGCGCGACCGGAGCCACCAAGGACGCCCGGAGACTGGCCGGTTCGACCACCGGCATCGTCGGCAAGGCGGCCGCCTTCCTTACCGACTCCGGGTTCCTGCAGCGCACCGGCGACGACAACGGCGGGACCTATCGCACGACCGCCCGCTATCAGCTCCAGGTGCGTGACATGGCCGGAAGCGCCGCCATGGCCGAGCTGCTGGAGCTGGGCGTCGTCCCGGTCACCGACGGCACCGCGACCCTGATGCCCGCCGAGGACACCGAGGATCTGGAGCTGGTGGCCGACGCCGGGCTGCCGTTCCACTCCTGAGATTCCTCAGCTCCTGAGGTTCCTCAACTCCCCCCACCTGCCGAAGACATACGACGAGAGTCCGCCATGTACGAGCTGTCCCGGGTCCGCCTCTACTCCATCGGGCCCGCCGGTGCGCGCTACGCCGACACCGTGCTTGACCTGCGAGGCGTGGGCCAGCCCGTGCCCGATCCCGCGCCCACCCAGGCGGAGTTCTTCGAGGACGAGCCCGTCGGCCCGCCGCGCCGCCCCGCGCCCGCCGGTGTGCTCTTCCTGGAGAACGGCGGCGGCAAGTCCGTCCTGCTCAAGCTGATCTTCTCCGTGATGCTGCCGGGCCACCGCAACACGCTGGGCGGCGCGAGCTCCGGTGTGCTGCGCAAGTTCCTTCTCGCGGACGACTGCGGCCATGTCGCCCTGGAGTGGCAGCACACACTGACCGGCGAGTGCGTGGTGGTCGGCAAGGCCAGCGAGTGGCGGGGACGTCAAGTCTCCAACGACCCGCGGAAGTTCGCCGAGGCCTGGTACTCGTTCCGGCCCGGGCCGGGGCTCAGCCTGGACAACCTCCCCGTCGCCGAGGCCACTTCCGTACGGCCGCCCGTCGAGGGCGCGTCCGGCGCGCAGGGCCGGCGCCGCACCATGAAGGGCTTCCGGGACGCCATCACCGAGGCGGGCAAGGCGTATCCGCACCTCGAAGTGCACTGGGAGGAGATCCACGACCGCTGGATCGAGCACCTCGGCGACCTCGGCCTCGACCCCGAACTCTTCCGCTACCAGCGGGAGATGAACGCCGACGAGGGCGAGGCCGCCGGTCTCTTCGCGGTCAAGAAGGACTCCGACTTCACCGACCTGCTGCTCCGCGCGGTCACCGACACCCGGGACACCGACGGCCTCGCCGACCTGGTCGGCGGCTTCGGCAACAAGCTGGGGCGGCGGGCCGAGCTGATCGCCGAGCGGGACTTCACGGCCGGTTCCGCGGACCTGCTCGGCCGCATCGTCGAGGCCGCCGAGGTACGGGCACGCGCGCGTGACATCCACGCCGGCGCCGAGCGCCGTACACGCACCCTGGCCCGACGGCTGTCCGCGCGGGGCGCGCAGGAGCGGGTGCGGGCCGCCGACCTCGCCCAGCGGGTCACCGCCGCCGCGTACGCCGTCACGCACGCCGAGGGGGCGCGGGAGCGCAGCGCGCTGATCGCCGCCGAACTGGCGTACCGGCACGCCTCGTTGGCGCTCGCCACGATGGAGAAGTCCGCCGCCGCGCAGAAGCGCGAGCTGGCCGACGCCCGCACCCTGCACGCCGCCTGGCAGGCCGCCGAGGCGGTGCTACGGCACCGTGCCGCCGCCGACCGCTCCGCGCGCGTGGCCGTCGCCATCAGCGAGGCCGAACGGGACGCGGCACCGGCGCTCGCCGCCCGTGCCAAGGCCGCCGTCGAT
The DNA here is from genome assembly GCF_045162645.1 of Streptomyces sp. NBC_00988. Lineage (NCBI taxonomy): Bacteria > Bacillati > Actinomycetota > Actinomycetes > Kitasatosporales > Streptomycetaceae > Streptomyces > Streptomyces sp. NBC_00988. Next base: position 2,956,715 of record NZ_CP108730.1, on the reverse strand, counting down.
CTCGTACGGGCCCTGCACTCGGCCGTCGAGAGCGCCGAGAACCTCGCCAACGAGGGCGAGGAGCGCTCCGCCGCGCTCCAGGAGGTCGGCGAGACCTCCCACCGGGACGCCACCTCCGCCGCCACCGAGGCGCAGCGCGCCCGCAGTGAGGTCGGGCATCTGCGTCAGCGCCTGTCCGAGGTCGAGCAGGAGACCGCCGAGGCGGTGCGCGCCGGCTGGCTCGACAACAGTGCCCCCGACGCCGACCCGGCCCGCGCCGCTCTCGCTGCGAGCGACGCCGAGAAGACCGCCGTGGCCTCCTGGGACATCGCACGCGAGGCATCGCGCCGCGCCTCCGAGCACGCCCGCGAAGCGGCTTCCGCCGAATCCCGCGCGGAGTTGACGGCGGCCCGCGCGTCCGACGCGGCCACCGCCGCCGAGCGGACCTACGACGCGGAGCGGCGCCTCGCCGAGGGACTGGCGGGGGAGGAGCGCCTCGCGGAGCTGCTCAGCCTGCCTGGTGCCGGTTCTGCCGGTGGTGCCGCAGGCGGTAGTGGTGGTGTGCCGGTGCCGCGTGGCGCGGGCGGTGAGCGCGCGGGCGACGGGGCGGCGACGGGACAGGGTGACGCCGGGGCCGTAGGCGGCGCGGGCGCGCGCTCGGGTGCCGCCGGTGACGGTGCCGAGTCGGACGCGCGTACCGGTGCTTCGGCCAACGGCCTTGCCGGAAGCGGCCGTTCCGCCGCCAACGCCTCCTCGGTCGCCCACTCCGGCGCCGGCAAGCCCGCCCGTCCCCTCGCTGAAGGCCCTCTCACGCCGGAGGAACTCGACCGCTTCGCCGACGAGTTGCGCGAGCTGCTCGACGACGGGGTCTCCTCCGCAGAGCGGAACCTCTTCGACCTGCGCACCGCCGCCGCCGACGACTCCCGGATTCTCGGGGCGCTCGGTGACGGCGGGCTGCTGCCGCCCGGTCCGGACGTGCTGGCCACCGTGGAGTACCTCGGTGAGCACGGCATCCCCGCGCTGCCCGGCTGGCGTTATCTCGCCCAGGCCGTCGACCCCACCGACCACGCGCGCGTGCTCGCAGCCCGGCCCGAGTTGGTCGACGGCGTGATCATCACCGACCCGGACACGCACGCGCGTGCCCGCGAGGCACTGAACGACGCGGCCCTGCTGCCCCGGTCCGCCGTGGCCGTCGGTACGGCCGCCGCCCTGCTTGCCCCGACCCCGGCGCCCGACGCGCAGACCAGTGACGTCTTCCTCGTACCGCCGAACCCGGCCATGCACGACGAGCACGCCGCCGACGAGGAGCGGCAGGCGCTGCGCGCGCGGGCGGGGCAGCGGGACGAGGAGATCCGTACGCTCGCCGCGCGGCTCGGCAAGGACCGGGAGCTGGCGGCGCGGCTCGCGTCCTGGCGCACCGGCTGCCCGAGCGGGCGGCTGGTCGAGCTGGCGCAGGCCGCGCGGGACACGCGCGCGTTCGCGGAGGAGGCCGAGGCCGAGCTCGCCGAGGCGCGGACCGTGCGGGCCGAGGCCGACGAGACCGCTGCCGAGGCCGCCCAGGTGCGCGACGAGCGGCAGGAGGCCGCGCAGAAGGCCCGGCGTGCCGCCGACGCCCTAGCCGGACTCGCCTTCCGGCTGCGGGAACGCGCCGGCTGGCAGGTGAAACTGCGTGAACTCGCCGACGAGGCAGCCGAGTCGGAGGCCCGCGCCCAGTCCTGCCTGGAGCGCGCCCGCGCCGCCGACGAGGACCGCCGCGCCGCCCAGCGTGCCGCCGACGACGCCCGCCGTACGGCCCGTGCGCTGCGCGCCGAGCGCTCCGAGATCGCGGGCGCCCCCGACGACGTACCGGAAGACGACCCGGACGTCCCCAGGCCCGCGCTGGCCGCCCTCCGTGAGGCCTACCGGGCCGCTTCGCAGCTCTACGAGAAGGTCGGCGTCGGCGCCGATCTGCGGGCCGAGCAGGCGCGGGCGGAGAGCGACGAGAGCGCGGCGATCGCCGAGTTGGACCGCCTCAGCAACAAGGTCCGCACGCGCGCGGCCCAGCTGTTGGAGTCACCCGACGGTTCCGACGGGCCGTCTCGGCAGGCCGCCGCGGCGCGTGCCGAAGAGCTGGTGCAGCTGCTGGAGACCCGGGTGTCGACCGCGAGCGAGCAGCTCGGGCGGCTGCGCGGCGAGGCGGAGCGGCACGCGCCCGAGGACGGCGAGGCACACACCGAACTGGCCGAGGAACTCGTCCCGCGCGACGCCGAGCACGCCCAGGCCCTGCTGCGCACGGCGACGGCCGAACTCGGCTCCCGCACCGACGCGTTGGGCCAGGCCCGCGAGGCCCACGCCGAACTCCTCGACGCCCACCGCGCCGCCGAGGACGGGGCCGGCGGTTTCGACGAGACCGCCGCGATGCTCCGGGACCTGATGCGCGAACACTCCTCGGACGAGGAGCAGGAGGAGCCCGAGCCGTACCCGGGCAGCGTGGAGGAGGCCCGGCACTCCGCCGCCGAGGCCCGCCGCTCGCTGCGCGGCTGCGCCGCCGACCTGTCCGCCGCCGAGGGCGCCGTACGCGAGGCGAGCGATGTGCTCGTGCGGCACGCCAACTCCACGCGCTACGAGCAGGTACGGACCCCCGCGCGGCAGCAGATCCGTGAGCTGCCCGCGTCCGCGCTGCCCGAGCACGCGCAGAAGTGGGCCGACGCCTTCTTGCCCCGACTCCGGGTCCTCACCGACGAGTTGGCGCAGCTGGAGCGCAACCGCGACTCGATCGTGGACCGGCTCCGCGGGCTCGTGGAGTCGGCGCTGGCGACACTGAGGTCCGCGCAGCGGCTGTCCCGGCTGCCCGAGGGGCTCGGCGAGTGGTCCGGGCAGGAGTTCCTGCGGATCCGCTTCGAGGAGCCCGACCAGGCCACGCTCACCGAGCGGCTCGGTGTGGTCGTCGACGAGGCGACCCGGGCCGCCGTGAAGAAGAACTCCGACATGCGGCGCGACGGAATGTCCCTGCTGTTGAGGGGAGTTGGCGCCGCCCTTGAGCCCAAGGGCGTCGCCGTCGAGATCCTCAAGCCGGACGCCGTCCTGCGCGCCGAGCGCGTGCCGGTCGGGCAGATGGGCGACGTGTTCTCCGGCGGTCAGCTGCTCACCGCGGCCATCGCCCTGTACTGCACGATGGCCGCGCTGCGCTCCAACGACCGGGGCCGCGACAAGCACCGGCACGCCGGCACACTCTTCCTCGACAACCCCATCGGGCGGGCCAACGCGACCTACCTGCTGGAGCTGCAGCGCGCCGTGTCCGACGCGCTCGGTGTCCAACTCCTGTACACCACCGGCCTGTTCGACACCACGGCACTGGCCGAGTTCCCGCTGGTGATCCGGCTGCGCAACGATGCCGACCTGCGGGCGGGCCTGAAGTACATCAGCGTGGAGGAGCATCTCCGGCCGGGCCTGCCGCAGCAGGCCCCCGCCGGAGAAGGTGAGTCGGTGCACAGCGAGATCACGGCGACCCGGATGTTCAAGCGTCCGGCGCCGACCACTCCGTAGACGAACCGTCCGTTGACGAGCCTCAGGAGTGTGACAGCTGCCCGGCGCGGCTCTTGCGGGCTATCCGCTCCTGGGCACGCTCGCTGGACCGCGCCTGACGCTGGGCCCGACGCCGCTCCCGGCGGAGGGCCCTCGCTGTGCTGCTGGGCTCCGAGACCACGCCGTTCCGCTGGTTCCACATTTGGCGGGTCACCCATACGTCCAGGGCGCCCCAGGTGGCCACCACCGTGCTCACCACGCTGCTGATCACCATCGGGAACGCCAGCCAGGAGCCGGCCATCGTGCACAGGAAGGCCACCGTCGCCTGGATCAGCGTCACCGCGATGATGATCACCGCCCGCACGGCCGCCGTACGCACCGGATCGGGCAGCCGGCGCCGACGCGCGGGCTCCTCGATCCACAACGGCCGGTAGTACTCCTGCTGTTGCGCTGCCGCGCGAGCCGAACGCGGCTCGTCGAATTCCGCCGCCGCGGGCTCGCCCGAGCCCCTCTGGGCCTCGCCGCCGCCCGTCGTCGTACCACCGTCTGCCGCGATGTCGCGATCCGGTGCCTCACGGCGCCGCTGCGCCGTCGACCGCGCCGCCACGCCGTCCTCAAGCGCCTCTTGCCGCTCCGCCGTGCCCATCAACGTGTCCTCCCCACCGCCGGTACACCACTCGCCCCGGAGTCCGAAGACTCCGACTCCCCAGTGGGTGCCCGGCTTGCGCTGTTTTACGCCGCACGGTTGCGGATGCGGCTCGTGTGGCCGGTTCCGCCCCCATGTCCCGTAGAGAAAGACGAACAACATGCCACGAAGATTCCCAACGGACGAAAAATTCCGGCCAACTGGCCAAGGGGACCGATGGGGTGGGGTGTGGTGATCCCGGGGATATCGGGGCGGCAATCTCCCGCAATGACCCGACAACTCCCCATGTCCGGTCGCTGTTGCGGAAGTTCACGCTCCGGACAGCTCTTCGAGTTACCTCTGTGTCAGTAGTAGGCTCGCGCCGTTTGTTGACGTACATGTGTACCCCCGGCCGGCGGGGGTCCAGCTGGGGGAGGCCATGCGCTTTCGCGGGAAGTCCATCCGCCGGAAGATCGTGGCGCTCCTTCTCGTGCCGCTGGTGTCACTGACCGCGATCTGGGCGTTCGCCACGGTCCTCACCGGCCGGGCCGCCGGGGACCTGTTCAACGTGTCGTCGGTCGTCGAGAAGATCGGCTATCCCACCGAGGACACGGTCCGGGTCATCCAGCAGGAACGCCGGCAGTCGCTCGTCTATCTCGCCGACCCGCGCGCCGCCGACGGGCTCACCGATCTCAGGCGCAGCCGAGCCGCGACCGACGAGGCCGTCGCCAAGATCCGCAAGAACGCCGACAACCCGGACGTGCGCGACGCGATGGGGCAGGCCACCGACAGCCGTGTCGCCGCGGTCCTCGACGCGTTCGACGGGCTCCAGTCCCTGCGGCGCAGCGTCGAGGACGGCACCGTCAACCGCGGCCAGGCCCTCGGGCTCTACAACCACCTGGTCGACCCGTGCTACGTGCTGCTGTCCAACCTCCATGTCGTCGACAACGTCGAGATGGACAAGCAGTACCGCGCCCTCGTGAACCTCGCCCGCGCGCGGGAGTTCCTCTCCCGTGAGGACGCCCTGCTCGGCTCCTCCCTGGTCGTCGGCAAGCTCACCCGGGACGAGACCCGCGACGTCTCCGACCTGGTCGCCCAGCGCACCCTGCTGTACGACATCAACCTGCCGTTGCTGCCCTCCTCGGAGCGCGGCCACTTCGAACGCTTCTGGAAGAACGCGGCCAGTGCCCCGCTGCGGGTGGCCGAACAGGCCGCCGCCTCCACCACGTCCGGCACGCCCCGCAACGTCACCGCGCAGACCTGGAACACCGCGGCCGGCGCGGTGCTGGCCAAGCTCGGCACCCTCGACGACCAGGCCAACGACCGCTACCAGGACCGTGTCCGCCCGGTCGCGATGCGGGTCATCCTCAAGGCGGCCGTCGCAGGCGTCCTGGGGCTGATCGCCCTCCTGTTCTCGCTGTTCCTGTCGGTGCGCATCGGCCGCGGCCTCATCCGCGACCTGCGCCAACTGCGCTTGGACGCACACGAGGCGTCCGGCGTCCGGCTGCCCAGCGTGATGCGCCGTCTGTCCGTCGGCGAAGTGGTCGACGTGGAGACCGAGGTCCCGCGCCTGGAGTACGACAGGAACGAGATCGGCGACGTCGGCCAGGCCCTGAACACCTTGCAGCGCGCGGCAGTCGAAGCCGCCGTCAAGCAGGCCGAACTGCGGTCCGGTGTCTCCGAGGTGTTCGTCAACCTCGCCCGGCGCAGCCAGGTCCTGCTGCACAAGCAGCTCACCCTGCTCGACACCATGGAACGCAGGACCGAGGACACCGACGAACTCGCCGACCTGTTCCGCCTCGACCACCTGACGACCCGTATGCGCCGCCACGCCGAGGGTCTGGTGATCCTCTCCGGGGCCGCCCCGTCCCGCCAGTGGCGCAAGCCGGTCCAGCTCATGGACATCGTTCGCGCGGCCGTCGCCGAGGTCGAGGACTACGAGCGCATCGAGGTCCGCAGGCTGCCGCGCATAGCCGTCACCGGCCCCGCCGTGGCGGACCTCACGCACCTGGTGGCCGAACTCCTGGAGAACGCCACGGTCTTCTCCCCGCCGCACACCGCCGTCCAGGTCCTGGGTGAGCGGGTCGCGAACGGCTTCACCCTGGAGATCAACGACCGCGGCCTCGGCATGGCGGCCGAGGCACTCCTGGACGCCAACCTCCGGCTCGCCGAGACACCGGAGTTCGAACTCTCCGACACCGACCGCCTCGGTCTGTTCGTCGTCAGCCGGCTCGCCCAGCGGCAGAACGTCCGCGTCTCGCTCCAGCCGTCCCCCTACGGCGGCACCACCGCCGTCGTGTTCATTCCCGACGCCCTGCTGAGCGACGAGGTCCCGGACACCAACGGCATCGGCTTCCGCCTCGACCGGCCCCGGCCGACGAAGGAGGCCGAGCTGGAGGAGAGCCGCCGCTCCGCGCTCTCCCAGGTGCCCGTGAAGCTGCCCGGTCTGCCGCCCGCCCTCCTGGACGGACCGGTCGAACTGGAAGCCCCCGTCGACCTGGACGCCCTCGAAGGGTTCCCGAACGGGCTCGACGACGAGGACGGCGAGCGCGGTGGGATCTTCCGCCCCCGCCGCGCCTCCACCCACCGGGACGACCTCGCCCCCGTCCGCCCCGTAGACGTGCATCAGCAGGTCTCCGAGGCCGACACGGACGGCCACCGCAGCGACCCGCTTCCGCTGCCCCGACGCCGTACACCCAAGCTGGTCAGCTCCCATGGACGCCCGGTCGTCGAGCAGCGCTCCCGACGCGAAACGGGGGACTCCGTAGAGGCCGATTTCGACGGCCTCTCTACGGCTCCGAGCCTGGGCGCACCGGAAACGGACGGCCCCGCACCGCTCCCGGCCCGGCGCCGAGGTGACACGCCGCTACGGCGCCGTACCGACGTGCCCGGTGGCCGCGCCGAATCCGCGCAGCCACCCGTCTCCCCGGGACGCGGACCCGGCGAGCCGCCCGAGACCCCCGCTCTCCCCAGGCGCACCCGGCGGGCCGAACTCGCGGCCGGCGTACCGGACTCCGACACCCCGCCGAGCACCGGAGCGTTGCCCAGACGTGTACGTCAGGCCAATCTGGCCCCGCAGCTGAAACAGGACCCCGATCGGCGCGCCGCGAGCCCGGCGGAGGTCGCCGAGCGCGACGCCGACGAGGTGCGCAGCCGTATGGCCTCGCTCCAGCGCGGCTGGCAGCGCGGCCGCGAGGAGAACGCCGAGGGCGACGACGCTCAAGGCGGCACAGCACAAGGAACTAAGGGGGACGGTCGATGACCGCACCGAAGGAGACCGGCCACAGCACCGACCAGCGCGGGCTGAACTGGCTCCTCGACGACCTCGTCGAGCGCGTCGCCAGCATCCGCAAGGCCATCGTGCTCTCCGGCGACGGCCTCGCCACCGGCGTGTCCCAGGACCTGACCCGCGAGGACAGCGAACACCTGGCCGCCGTGGCCTCCGGCTTCCACAGCCTCGCCAAGGGCGTCGGCCGCCACTTCGAGGCGGGCAGCGTGCGGCAGACGGTCGTCGAACTCGACGAGGCGTTCCTGTTCGTGACGGCCGCGGGCGACGGCAGCTGCCTCGCCGTCCTCGCGGACGCCGACTCGGACGTCGGACAGGTCGCCTACGAGATGACACTGCTCGTGAAGCGGGTCGGTGTGCATCTGGGGGCCGCTCCGCGCACCGACCTGTCCTCCGGCGGGTAGTGGAGTGACATGAGCGGAGACGGTCAGGGAAGAAGCCACTGGTTCGACGACGAGGCCGGACCGGTCGTCAGGCCGTACGCGATGACGCGCGGCCGCACCACCAGTGCGGCCCAGCACCGCCTCGACCTCATCGCGGTGGTGATCGCGGAGTCCCACGAGGACGACTCGGAAGCGGACCAGACGCTGTCCCCGGAGCACGTGGACATCGTCGGTCTGTGCCGTGACGCCCCGCAGTCGGTCGCCGAACTCGCCGCCGAACTCGACCTGCCCATCGGGGTGATACGGGTCCTCATCGGCGACCTCGTGGACGGCGAACTCGTCCATGTGTCACGTCCCGTACCCCCTGCGGAACTGGTGGACGAGAGTATTCTGCGCGACGTGATCTCCGGCCTCCGGGCCCTGTGAGCGGCGCGAGCCACCACCCCCTACCCCCATCATCAAGCAGGAGAAAAGACCGATGATCTTCGGGCGTTCTGAGCGAGGCAAGCCTCCGGTCGAGCCCGTCACGCTCAAGATCCTGGTGGCCGGCGGCTTCGGCGTGGGCAAGACCACCCTCGTCGGCGCGGTCAGCGAGATCCGGCCGCTGCGCACGGAGGAACTGCTCACCGAGGCAGGGCGTCCGGTCGACGACACCAGCGGGGTGGAGGGCAAGCACACCACCACCGTGGCCATGGACTTCGGCCGCATCACGCTGCGCGAGGACCTGGTGCTGTACCTCTTCGGCACGCCGGGCCAGGAGCGGTTCTGGTTCATGTGGGACGAGCTCTCCGAGGGCTCCCTGGGTGCCGTCGTGCTCGCCGACACCCGCCGCCTGGAGGACTGCTTCGCCGCCCTCGACTACTTCGAGCGGCGCTCCATACCCTTCGTCGTCGGCGTCAACTGCTTCGAGGGCGCCGACCGTTACCCCGTGGACGCCGTACGCCAGGCCCTCGACCTCGACGAGGACGTACCGCTCATGCTCTGCGACGCACGCGACCGCGCGTCGGTCAAGGAGGTCCTCATCGAGGTCGTCCAGCACGCGATGGCCTACGGCGCGAAGCGCCGCCAGAGCGTCATCAGCTGAGGTACGGGCGCGGCCCGTACCCACGCCGACCGGGGTACGGGCCGCGGCTCGCGGAACGACACGCACGCGCGTGTGCCGCGTGAACGACCCACGCGTGTGTGCCTAGTTGTCGCCGTCCTCCTGCCAGCCGAAGCTCTTCTCCACGGCCTTGCGCCAGTTGTGGTACTCGCGGTCCCGCACCGACGACTCCATGGACGGCGTCCACTCGACGTCCTTCTGCCAGTGCGACTTGAGCTCGTCCAGGTCGTTCCACACCCCGGTGGCGAGCCCGGCCGCGTAGGCGGCGCCCAGGCAGGTCGTCTCGGAGACCTTGGGCCGGATCACTGGCACCCCGAGGACATCCGCCTGATGCTGCATCAGCAGGTTGTTCTTGGTCATGCCGCCGTCCACCTTCAGGGTGGTGATCTGCACCCCGGAGTCCTGGAACATGGCGTCCACGACCTCGCGCGTCTGCCAGCTCGTCGCCTCCAGCACCGCGCGCGCGAGGTGCGCCTTCGTGACGTACCGGGTCAGCCCGGTGACGACTCCGCGCGCGTCGGAGCGCCAGTAGGGGGCGAACAGGCCGGAGAACGCGGGCACGATGTACGCGCCTCCGTTGTCGTCCACGCTCGCGGCGAGGGTCTCGATCTCGTCGGCGTTGCGGATGATGCCGAGTTGGTCGCGGAACCACTGAACGAGGGCGCCCGTTATGGCGATTGAGCCCTCCAGGCAGTAGACCGGCGCCTCACTGCCGATCTTGTAGCCCATCGTCGTGAGGAGCCCGTTCTTCGAAGGGACGGGCCGGTTCCCGGTGTTGAGAAGCAGGAAGCTGCCCGTGCCGTAGGTGTTCTTGGCCGTGCCCACGTCGTAGCAGGCCTGCCCGAAGACGGCGGCCTGCTGGTCGCCCAGGGCCGATGCCACGGGCACGCCCGCGAGTTGGCCGACCGCGGTGCCGTAGACCTCGGCGGAGGACTTGATCTCGGGGAGGACCGCCTCGGGGACGTTCATCGCGGAGAGGATGGCCGGGTCCCACTGGAGGGTCTCCAGGTTCATCAGCATGGTGCGCCCGGCATTCGTCACGTCGGTGACGTGCTTGCCGCCGTCGGTGCCGCCGGTGAGGTTCCAGATCAGCCAGGAGTCGATCGTGCCGAAGGCGATCTCGCCGCGTTCGGCACGGTCCCGGAGGCCGGGCACGTTGTCGAGCAGCCAGGCCGCCTTGGGGCCGGAGAAGTAGCTCGCGAGCGGCAGCCCGGTCTGCTCGCGGAAGCGGTCCGGCCCGTCCGAGCCGCCCAGTTGCTTGCACAGGGCCGCGGTGCGGGTGTCCTGCCACACGATGGCGTTGTGCACGGGTTTGCCGGTGGCGCGGTCCCAAAGGACCGTCGTCTCCCGCTGGTTGGTGATGCCGAGCGCGCTGAGCTGGTCGGCGCGCAGTCCCGCCTTGGCGATCGCCCCGGCGACCACCGCCTGCACCTTGGACCAGATCTCGGTGGCGTCGTGCTCCACCCAGCCCGGCTTGGGGAAGATCTGGCGGTGCTCGCGCTGGTCGACGGCGACGATCGCGCCGTCCTGGTTGAAGACGATGCAGCGGCTGGAGGTGGTGCCCTGGTCGATTGCGGCGACGAACCTGTCCGTCATGACGACCCCTTTGTCGTGTCCCTCGGGTCCTCCGAAGGACTGCTCCCGTCCTTCGGAGGGCTGCTTTCGGAAGACTGATCGAACACTGCTGTCAGAAGGCTGCGTTGAAGATGACTCCGGCGAGCGCCCCGCCGATCAGCGGTCCCACCACCGGGATCCACGCGTAACTCCAGTCCGAGGTGCCCTTGTTCGGGATCGGGAGCAGCGAGTGGACGATGCGCGGGCCCAGGTCACGGGCCGGGTTGATGGCGTACCCGGTGGGACCGCCGAGGGACAGACCGATGCCGACCACCAGGAAGGACACGACCAGCACCGCCGTGCCGGACGTACCGAGTCCCTTGGTGAGCCCGAAGGCCAGGATCGGCAGGACCAGCGCGATCGTCGCGATGATCTCCGTCATCAGGTTCGCCACGACATTGCGGATCGTGGGCGTGGTGGAGAAGATCCCGAGCGTGGGCTGGGCCATCTCCTCCTCGGCGTTGGCCTGGAACTGCGCGTAGTAGACGAGCCAGCACAGCACCGCGCCGAGCATGGCGCCGACCATCTGCCCCGCGATGTAGAGCGGGACCTTGTCCCACTTCCCGGTGTCGATGGCGATGCCGATCGTGACGGCTGGATTGAGCTGCCCGCCGGACAGCGGTGCGGCGGTGTACGCCCCGGCCATCACGCCGAAGCCCCATCCGAAGGCGATGACGATCCAACCGGAGTTCTGTGCCTTGGAGTAGTTCAGTACGACGGCGGCGACCACGCCGGCGCCGAAGAGGATCAGTATCGCGGTGCCGATGACCTCACCGAGGAATATGTCTCCATTGCTCATGGCGGCTCCTAGGCCCTCGCCCGGGACGGTCGGCCCCGGTCCTCCGTGCAGGGTGCGGTTCCCTTGGCGACTTCAGCCGAAGGCAGGGAGGGTCCCGAACCCCGCCCGGCGTCCGTGACGAGCGTGCCGTCGCAGCCGAATCGCCCGTGGGAGTGGGCCTGAGCGCAGGCAGAGCCCGCGCGGCGCAGTGCCTGGTACGCCGAGAATGTACGGCGATGTCGACCGACACCGGGAAGTGTTCACCGGTGCCTGTGGAGCGTCAAGGTCGCGGACGGCAACGGTGACACCCGCCCTGACGGCCCCTGGGGCCCCATAGGAGGCCGTCGGGCCGCGCTCAGCGCCCGGGGGACTCCGCGGCTGTGCAGGGGGCCTGTGCGGGCGTCACATGTGATCCGCGGAGGATCTCGTAGTCGCCCCGTTCCGCCCGGCCCAGCACCCAACTCGTGCCGTCCAGCGCCTTCGCGGCCTTCTTCAGCGGCGCCAGACACGCGGCCACCTGCCGGTGGCCGGTCACCCCGCCCGGCACGCACAGGACGGTGGCCAGGGACAGCGTCACGGCCCTGCCGCCCGCCTCCCAGGGAACGTCGAGCACGGCGGCGGCCAGCGGACGCAGCCCCTCCGGATCGGTGAGCACCAGGAAGTCGTCCCCGCCGATGTGCCCCACGCGTGTGTGCCCGGTCGCCGCCTGCTGCAGCGCGCGCCCCACCGAGCGGATCAGTTCGTCGCCCGCCGCGAAACCGGCCCCGTCGTTGACCTGCTTGAAGTGGTCGACATCCAGCCAACTCAGCGCGAACGTCCGCCCGTCCGCGATCCGCCGGTCCACCTCGCCGGTGATCGCGTCCGAACCGGGCAGCCTGGTCAGCGGGTTGAGACCGGCGGCCTCCTCCACCCGCGTCTCGGCCAACGTCCGCACCAGATCGGCGAGTCGTACGACGCCGACACACCGCCCGTACCGGTCGACCACGGCCACATCGTCCGACGTACGGTCCCGGTCGCCGACCGCGACCACGTCCAGGACCTCCCAGGCGGTCGCGTCGACGCCGACCGTCCGCGGCACGTCCCCGAGCTTGGCCGCGGGCCGGTCGGCGTACAGGGCGTGGCCGTAGCGCCCCGACATCGACAGCAGGAAGCGCGACCGGTGCACCGAGCGGACCGGCATCCCGTCCCGGTCCACGAGGACCACCCCGGAGACGTCCGGCGAGCCGGTCAGCAGCGCCCGCACCTGACCGGCGGACGCGGTGTCGGGCAGGAGCGCGGCCGGCCGTACGAACTCCCGCACCCAGGGCCCTGACGGCGGTGTCGTCGCGAGACCGGGGGCGCGGGGCGGAACGTATACGTCCGCCGTGGGGATCCGCGTCGGCGGCGCGAACAGCTCGCCCTGCGCCAACTGGGCCCCGGCCGACCGCGCGGTCGCGCACTGCGTCTCGGTCTCGACGCCCTCCACGGACAGCAGGGCGCCCAACTGCTCGCACAGGGTCCGCATCGCCCGCACCGCGGCCGGCCGCTCCAGCAGCGACGCGTCGAGCTTCACCAGGTCGGGCGCGAGGTCCGTGAGCAGCCGCAGGGGTACGTCACCGTCGCCGACGCCGTCCGCGCAGATCCGGAACCCCTGGCCGCGCAGCTCGGACACCGCCTCCAGGAGCGCCCGTTGGGGCACGTGCGTGTACGGCGGGACGATGTCGATCGTGACTTCCCACGGGAGCCGCCCCGCCTCGCGCACCGCGCTGTGCAGCGGGGTGAGCCCGCCGAGGTCGGCGAGGGTGCCGGCGAACACGTTGATGTGCAGCGGCAGCAGCGTCTCCTTGCGCGCGGCGGCGCGGACTGCCAACACGGCGAGCCTGCCGTCGAGTTCGGGGTCGCGGCGGGCCTCGGCCAGGATGTCCCCGGTCTCCGGGCGGACGAGGACCTCCAGCCCCGCGACCCCACCGGTGGTCAGATTGACCACCGGCTGGAAGGCGAAGCGGAGAGTGTCCGTCGAGGAGCGCACGGCAGCATGATGACGCCACCGGCGTACGCCGAGGCCCAGTTCATAAGACGTTCACGCAGCCTTGCGGGCTGATCACACCGTGTGCGCGGTGCGCCGTCGGTCACCGCACGGCGAGCACCGCCGACCCGTGCCCGAACAGCCCCTGGTTCGCGGTGAGCCCCACTCGCGCGCCCGTAACCTGCCGGTCACCGGCGTCGCCTCTCAACTGCCAGGTCAACTCGCAGACCTGGGCGATGGCCTGCGCCGGAACCGCCTCCCCGAAGGAGGCCAGTCCACCGCTGGCGTTCACGGGTATGCGCCCGCCCAGGGCCGTCGCGCCCTCCCGGAGCAGCTTGGCGCCCTCGCCCTCGCCGCACAGCCCCAGATCCTCGTACCACTGCAGCTCCAGGGCGGTGGACAGGTCGTAGACCTCGGCCAGGGAGAGCTCTTCGGGGCCGACGCCCGCCTCCTCGTAGGCCGCGCGGGCGATCGACGCCCGGAACGTCTCGTCCGGGGGTGCCACCGCTGCCGCGGAGTCCGTGGCGATGTCCGGGAGGTCCAGCACGGTGTTGGGATAGCGCGGCGTCACCGTGGACACCGCCCGGATCCGCACCGGGTCCGGCGCCCCGTGCCGGCGCGCGAACTCCATGCTGGACAGCACCAGGGCGGCCCCGCCGTCCGAGGTGGCGCAGATGTCGAGCAGCCGCAGCGGATCGGCGACCACCGCGGAGGCGGCGACCTCCTCGGCGGAGACCCGCTTGCGGTAGCGCGCGTACGGATTCAGCGCCCCCAGGGCGGCGTTCTTCACCTTGACCTGGGCGAAGTCCTCCGGGGTGTCCCCGTAGAGGGCCATCCGCCGTCGCGCGTACAGCCCGAAGTACGTCGGATTCGTCGCCCCGAGGACCCGGAAGCGCAGCCAGTCCGGATCGTCGTGCCGCTCGCCGCCGGCCGGCCGGAAGAACCCCTTGGGGGCGGCATCGGCGCCCACGACCAGCACCACGTCCGCGAGCCCCGAAAGGATCTGCGCCCGCGCCGCGTTGACGGCCTGCGCCCCGGACGCGCACGCCGCGTACACGCTCGCCACCCGGGCACCCTGCCAACCCAGCGCCTTCGCGAACGTCGCGCCCGCCACATACCCGGGATATCCGCCACGCACCGTGTCCGCGCCGACGATCGAGCCGACGTCCCGCCACTCCAGCCCGGCGTCGGCGAGCGCCGCCCGGGCCGCCGCCGTCCCGTACTCGACGAAGCCCCGCCCCCACTTCCCCCAGGGGTGCATGCCCGCGCCGAGCACCGCCACGTCCGCCGTCATGCCGTCACCCCCGCAGGCCGCCAGTGCCACGTCGTCCAGGTCGTCTCCGTGTCCTCACTCAGCACACCGGGGACGACCTCCATCACCATGCCCACCGTCAGATCGGCGACGGTGATCCCGGGAACCGCCTGTCCCAGCACCACGATCCGCTCGGACTCCAGCTCCACAGCGATCAACGCGTACGGTTCCCACGGAAGTTCCGGATCGCTCACATACGGTGACGGTGGCCGGTACCGGCTGTCCGTGTACGACCAGACCCGGCCGCTCCGCGACAGCGGGACCTCCGCCAACTCGCCGCCCCCGCAGGCCGGATTGCGGCAGTGGCCGTCCTCACGCGGGAAGAAGACCGAGGCGCACGCGGAACAGCGCGTGCCGAGGAGCCGGAAGTCGTCCCCGTCCCCGGTGAACCAATCGGTGACCACAGGTGTGCGTGTCCGCGACAACGTCCCTCCACAGCACTGGATCTGACGGAACGTCAGAAGTGTGCCACGGGCAACGGAAAATGAGCAGGGCGTTTCGGTGAACCATCGAGCCACTTACGGCGTCGTCGTATCGGGAGAGACGGCCGGGGCCCACGGGGGTGGTTCCGGCCGTTTCCCGTTCACGCGCGCGGCCCCCGGAAAGACGCCCTCTGCTTGATCGGATACAGTCCGCCGGGTGTCCGAAACTCAAGCCTCCGTCCCCAACTCCGGGCCGAACAGCCACTGTTCGAGCTGCGGATCGCCCTACGGAGAGGGCGTCTCCGGCTGGCCCCGTACCTGCCCGGCCTGCGGAACCGTCGCGTACCGCAACCCGCTGCCCGTAGCCGTCGCACTCCAGCCCGTGTACGACACGAAGGGCACCGCCCTGGTCGTCATCACCCGAACCGTGTCCCCCGCGCGCGGAGGCGTCGCCCTGCCGGGCGGTTACGTCGACGACCGCGAGGACTGGCGACAGGCCCTCGTCCGCGAACTCAGGGAGGAGACGGGCATCGACTCCGCGAGCCGCGACGTACGGCTCGTCGACGCCATCAGCTCGCCCGACGGGCATCTCCTGCTCTTCGGAGTCCTCCCCGAGCGCCCGGTCGAGGGACTGCCCAAGTCCGTCGCCACCGACGAGACGGAAGGCTGGCACCTTCTGCGCCGGCCGGAGGAGCTCGCCTTCCCGCTGCACTCCGTGGCCGTCAAGGCCTGGTTCGAGGGCCGGTACATCTGAGGTCAGCCCTCACCCAGCCCTCGCACCCGCACCGGGTAGGACGGCGCGCTCACGCCGTCCTCCAACTCCCGCTCCACGACCACCCGTCGGCCCTCCCAGCGGGCGACGTACCGCTCGATCTCCGGTTCGTCCCAGCCGTCGCCCGCGTCCGGCACCACCAGCCCGCCCCCGGTCCGCCCCCGGGCGGGCGCCCACACCTCCAGCTCCAGGCCGCCGTCCGCGCCCCGCACCGGCAGCACCGCACCCGCGCGCGCGAGCACCGGAATCCGCGACAACGGGGCGTCGACGAGAATCTGGGCCGGCCCCTCGTAGGCCTGCTCCGTCTCCGTGTCGTACCAGCGCCCCCGCGGCAACTGCACCGCACGCCGGTCCGACCCGGGGTCGAGTACCGGCGCCACCAGGAGACAGTCCCCGAGCAGGAACGCGTCCTCGCAGTCCCGTAGGGCGCGATCCTCCGGCGCACCCCACCACAGGGGCCGCACATAGGGCGCTCCGGTCCGCCGCGCGAGATGCGCCAGCGTCATGAAGTACGGCAGCAGCCGCCGCCGTTCGACGAGTGCCACGCGCGCGTGCTCCAGCACGTCGGCACCGAACTCCCAGGGCTCCCGGCGCCCCGCCCGCAGGCTCGCGTGGGTGCGGAACAGCGGCAGATACGCGCCGAGTTGGAACCAGCGCAGATACAGCTCGGGCGAGGGACTCCCGTCGAAGCCGCCCACGTCCGGACCCGAGTACGGGACCCCGCACAGCCCGAGCCCCATGACCAGCGACAGCGAGGCCCGCAACCCCGGCCAGCCGGTGGCCACATCGCCGGACCAGGTGCCCCCGTAGGACTGCATCCCGGCCCACCCGGAGCGCGAGAAGAGGAACGGCCGCTCCTGGGGGGCCAGTTCGCGCAACGCCTCGTAGGCGGCCCTGGCCATGCACAGCGCGTACACGTTGTGCGCCTCACGATGGTCCCCGCCCCGCCCCTCCAGGTCGTGCCGAGCCGAACGGGGCAGGGTCGACTCCCCGAAGGCCGTGAAGGACGTGGGCTCGTTCATGTCGTGCCAGAAACCCGCGAACCCCTGCGCGAGCCGCTCCTTGTAGAGCGAGCCCCACCAGTCACGCACACGCGCGTGCGTGAAGTCCGGGAAAACGGCCTCCCCGGGCCATACGACGCCCCGCACCAGCCGCCCCGAGGCGTCCCGCACGAAGGCGTCCTCGGCCGTCCCGCTGTCGTAGACGGCGTTTCCCGGCTCGGCCTTCACCGCGGGGTCGACGATCGACACCAGGCGGATGCCGTCCCGTCGCAACTCCTCGGCGAGCACCGGCAGTTCCGGGAAGCGCTCGTGGTCGACGGTGAACACCTGGTGCTCGTCGTAGTGGTCGATGTCCAGGTGGACGGCGTCCAGCGGCAGGCCGCGCTCCTGGTAGCCGGCGACGATCCGCCGTATCTCCTGCTCGCTGCCGAAGCCCCACCGCGCGTGATGGTGGCCCAGCGCCCACGCCGGCGGCAGCGCGGGAGCGCCGGTGAGCGAGGCCCAGGCGTGCAGCACGCGCGCGGGGGTGCCGACCATCACCCAGCAGCGCAGCGGGCCGCCGTCCATCCGCAGCTCGGACGCCCCGGCCCGGTCGTGCCCGGAACCGGCGCCCTCCTCGCCCTCCCGCAGAGTCACCGTGCCGTCCCAGGAGGTGTCGTGGAACACCAGATGCGTGGCCGCGTCGGCGACCACCAACTGCACCGGCATGGTGATGTACAGCGGATCGTCACCCGGCGCGAAGGCGTGCCCGGGGTCGGTGTTCCACAGTCGGTACGTCCCGTCGCGCAGCCGCGGGCCCGACGCGCGACCGCCCAGCCCGAAGAACCGGGCGTCCGCCGCCACCTCCGAGCGCTGCATCCAGCGAGCCGTGCCCCCGCCCACCGGCTCCCACCAACGCGGCGGCAGATCCCGGCGCAGCGTCACACCTCCGGGCGTACGCACCTCGACCGCGCCGTGCCGCGACACCGCGACCGTCACCCGCTCCGCCACGACCCGCCAGCCGCCGTCCTTGTCCGGCTCCAGGACCGCCCGGGGATCCGGCTCCGGGCAACGCCCGCCGAGCGCGTACGACGGCTCAGGACCGGCCCCGTCCCAGCCCCAGAAGACAGCTCCGTTCACGGCGACGGTGATGCGCAGCTCGGAGCGGCTGAACCGGACGACCCCGCCGCCGGGCCCCGGCTCCGCCTCGCGCACCGGCCCGGGGACACGAGCCCGCTCAGCGCCCCGCGAGGGCAGCCCGGTGGCGTCGGCACGCCTTCTGCGCCATGCCGCCCGTACGGTACGCAAACCCTGCGCCGCCCCCGTCGAGCCGACCACCTTCACCGAACGCACCAGGTCACGACCGTCCATGCTGCTCACCCTGCCATTACAAGCCCCGGATAACCGTGTCGTTCAACTGCCGTTCACCCGTGGTGGGACCACATCTTCACGACACGGACCATGTGGGGCCTGCCCTGGTGCAGAAGTCGATCACATGGCATCGTCCGTGTCAGCCGCGTCACGCGCACACCCCCGCACGTGCGCGACCGACGCACACGACGCGCACAGTCCCGGGAGCCGCCCCATGTCGACCGCGAACCCCCTGCCGCTCTGGCAGCCAGATCCGGAACGCATCGCCCAGGCACAGGTCACCAAGTTCCAGTCCTGGGCGGCCGAACACCACGGAGCCCCCTCCGACGGCGGCTACGCGGCCCTGCACCGCTGGTCCGTCGACGAACTGGACACCTTCTGGCAGGCCGTCACCCAGTGGTTCGACGTCCGGTTCTCGACCCCCTACGCGCGCGTGCTCGGCGACCGCTCGATGCCCGGCGCCCACTGGTTCCCCGGAGCGACCCTCAACTACGCCGAGCACGCCCTGCGCGCCGCGACGACCCGCGCCCACGAACCGGCCCTCCTGTACGTCGACGAGACCCACGAGCCGAGCCCGGTCACCTGGGCGGAGCTGCGCCGCCAGGTCGGCTCCCTGGCCGCCGAACTGCGCACCATCGGCGTACGCCCCGGAGACCGCGTCAGCGGCTACCTCCCGAACATCCCGCAGGCCGTCGTCGCCCTGCTCGCCACAGCGGCCGTGGGAGGCGTCTGGACGTCCTGCGCCCCCGACTTCGGCGCCCGCAGCGTCCTCGACCGCTTCCAACAGGTCGAACCGGTCGTCCTGTTCACCGTCGACGGCTACCGCTACGGCGGCAAGGAGCACGACCGCCGCGACACGGTCGCCGAACTCCGCCGCGAACTCCCCACCCTGCGCGCCGTGGTCCACATCCCCCTCCTGGGAACCGACGCCCCCGAGGGCGCCCTGGAGTGGTCGTCCCTGACCTCGGCCGACGTGGAGCCCGTCTTCGAAGAGGTCCCCTTCGAGCACCCCTTGTGGGTGCTCTACTCCTCGGGCACGACCGGCCTCCCCAAGGCCATCGTCCAGTCCCAGGGCGGCATCCTCGTAGAACACCTCAAACAACTCGGCCTGCACTGCGACCTGGGCCCCGAGGACCGCTTCTTCTGGTACACGTCCACCGGCTGGATGATGTGGAACTTCCTCGTCTCCGGCCTCCTGACGGGCACGACGATCGTCCTCTACGACGGCAGCCCCGGGTACCCCGACATCGGCGCCCAGTGGCGCATCGCGGAACGCACCGGGGCGACCCTCTACGGCACCTCGGCCGCGTACGTCATGGCCTGCCGCAAGGCGGGCCTGCATCCGTCCCGGGACTTCGACCTCTCCAAGGTGAAGTGCGTCGCCACCACCGGATCACCCCTGCCCCCGGACGGGTTCCGCTGGCTGCACGACGAGTTCGCAGAGAGCGGGGCCGACCTGTGGATCGCCTCGGTCAGCGGCGGCACGGACGTCTGCTCCTGCTTCGCGGGAGCCGTACCGACCCTCCCGGTGTACATCGGCGAACTCCAGGCTCCCGGCCTCGGCACCGACCTCCAGTCCTGGGACCCGAACGGCGAACCCCTCGTCGACGAGGTCGGCGAACTCGTGGTCACCAACCCCATGCCGTCCATGCCGATCTACTTCTGGAACGACCCCGAAGGCACCCGCTACCACGACAGCTACTTCGACACGTACCCCGGAGTGTGGCGCCACGGCGACTGGATCACCGTGACCTCGCGAGGCTCCGTCGTCATCCACGGCCGCTCCGACTCCACGCTCAACAGGCAGGGCGTGCGCATGGGTTCGGCCGACATCTACGAAGCGGTCGAACGACTCCCGGAGATCAGGGAATCCCTCGTCATCGGCATCGAACAGCCCGACGGCGGCTACTGGATGCCCCTCTTCGTCCACCTCGCCCCCGGAGCCGTCCTCGACGACGCCCTCCTGAGCCGCATCAAGCTGACCATCCGCGAACAGCTCTCCCCACGCCACGTACCCGACGAGGTCATCGAGGTGCCCGGCGTCCCGCACACCCTCACGGGGAAGCGCATCGAGGTCCCCGTCAAACGCCTCCTCCAGGGCACCCCATTGGAGAAGGCGGTCAACCCGGGCTCCATCGACAACCTCGACCTGCTGAGCTTCTACGAGGACCTCGCCCGCAAGCGCGTCTGATCGCCCTCCAGTGGAGGGCGATCACCCTCCATAGGTGGCCTCGGACTCGCCCTCGCCGAGCACAGCGGCGAAGTCCGAGGCCAGCCGCGCCGCGTCGGCCGGTTCGAGCTCGGCGACGGAGATCCGTACGCCCGGCTCGGACGACAGCCGGAAGCGCGCCCCTGCGGCGACCCACCAGCCGTACGACCGCAGCCCGTTGACCACCGCGGACTCGTCGCGCACGGGCACCCAGAGGTTCATGCCGCTCGCCCCGTGCGCGTCGATTCCCCGCCCGCTCAAGTCCTTGCGGAGGGTCTCCCGGCGCAGCACATAAGCCTCCTGCGCGCGCAGGACCAACGCGCGCGTGCCGTCGTCCGTCATCAGCCCGTGGACGGTCTCCTGGAGGAGATGACTGACCCAGCCGGACGTCAGCAGCAACCGTCCGTCGTGCCGTGCCAGCGTGACCGGATCGCAGGCGGCCGCGGCCCACCGCAGGTCGGTGCCGAGGAACTTGCTCACCGTCCGCACATGCACCCAACGCGACAGCCCACCCGAGGCCAGCGACCACAGGGGAGCGGCCACCACGGAGGACGCGTGATCGTTCTCCACGACCAGCACCTCCGGCTCATCCCTGAGTACCTCGACGAGCTCGTCCCGGCGCGCTGCCGAGAAGCAGCCCCCGTACGGATTCTGCGCCCGGGGACTGCACACCACGGCGCGCACACCCGCCCGCAGCGCCGCGCGCAGGGCATCGGGACGCATGCCCTCGTCGTCCACGGCGACAGGCACCAACCGCAGCCCCAACGCCGTGACCAGATCCAGGAGATGGTGATAACCAGGGTCCTCCATGGCGACGGCGTCCCCGGGCCGCAACTCCACGGACAGCAGCCGCCCGATCAGATCCAGCGCCCCGTGCGCGAAGGTCACGTGCTCAACGGGCACACCGTCGGGCCGAAGCCACTGCCGTACGGCCTCCTCCAACCGCGCCAGCCGCGGCGTCGACCGGTGGGACCGCGCACCGGGGGAGAGCCGTGAAGGCGGCACCAGGGCCGGCAGGAACGCGGGATCGGGGTGCCCACCGGCCAGGTCCCGCAAGCCTTCCGGGACCCGGGGCGGCCGCCGCGACGCCACCGCCGGAGCCTGCGCCACCACCGTCCCGCCCCGCCCGCGCGTGACGACGATGCCCCGCTGCCGCAACTCCTTGTACGCCGTGGCGACGGTCCCCGGACTCACCCCGAGCCCGTCCGCGAGCCGTCGCACCGGAGGCAGCGCGGCACCCGGCCCCAACGCCCCCTCGGCCACACGCCGTTCGACGGACGCGGCAATCCCCTTGGCCGTCGTACCACTGATCCCATATTGTATTGCCACGCCAATTACTATGTATCAATACATAATTCAACGCAAGGGGGAGCAGTGGGCAGGACGAGTCGCGCAGCCGTACGGCCGAAACGCATACCCGGAGGACGCGACGGCCGCAGAATGCTCGCGATCGCCCTCGTCGACCGCACCGGCAGCGGCCTGTGGGCCTCCGTGTCCGTCCTGTACTTCACCTACGTCTCGCATCTCTCCGTGGCCCAGGTGGGCACCCTCGCCGCCATCGCCGGGGCCATCGGCATCGCCGGCGCACCCCTGGGAGGGCGCCTCGCCGACAGGTTCCCGCTCACCCGCGTCCTCGTAGCCCTCCAACTCCTGCGCGCCCTGGCCTCGTTCGCCCTGCTCACCACCGACAACTACGTCCTGCTGATCGTCTTCTCGGCCGCCGGCGGCTTCGGTGACCGCGCCGCCAACGTGCTCACCAAGCTCTACGCCACCCGCGTCGCAGGCCCGGACCGCATCCGCTACCAGGCCATCAGCCGAACCGCGGCCAACGCCGGCTGGGCCCTGGGCGGCCTCACCGCCGCGGCCGCCCTCGCCCTCGGCACAACCGCCGCCTACCACTGGCTCCTCCTCGGCGACGCCCTCTCCTTCGTCGCGGTCGCGACCCTCACCGTGGGCTGCGGCGAACCCCCGTCGCCACAGCGCACCGTAGCGACGTCGAAGGACGCGCCACCCGTGAGCAGGCCACCGAACCCCTGGCGCGACCGCACCTACCTCGCGTACGTCGCGACCGAGACCGTCCTCTTCCTCGACGACGCCGTCTTCAAGGTCGGCCTGCCACTCTGGATCGCCCACGCCGGCGACGCACCGCACGGACTGGCACCCCTGCTGATGGTTTTCAACAACGTGATGGTGGTGGCGCTCATCGTCCCCCTGGCCCGCTTCGCCACCTCGACGGCGGCCACCCGCAACCTGCTGATACCGCTCTCCGTCGCTTTCGCCCTGGGCGGCGCCACCCTGGCGCTGTCGGCCACCGGCGGAGCCGTCACGGCGATCGTGCTCCTCACCGCCTCGGCAGCGGCCTTCACCATGGCGGAAATGCTCCACGCCACCATCTCGTGGGAACTCTCCGTCGCCCTCGCACCCCACACCGCACAGGGCGCCTACCTCGGCGTGCACGGACTCGCCCAGTCCACCCAGCGCAGCATCGGCCCACTCGCGGTCACCGCGGCCATCGCCACTGGTCCCGTCGGCTGGACCGTCTTCGGCGCCACCATCGCTCTGACCTGCATGATTCAGCACCGCCTGGTCCGCGAGCCACTGGCTCGGACGCCGTTGTCAGTGCCGCCGGTTACTGTGAGTGAGCATTGATCGACCGTGCACAGGGGGAAACATGGCGCACACCGACCACCAGACCATGCGACGCGTTCTGCGCCGCGAAATCGCGGGCACCATCGGCCTGTTGACCGACGAGCAGGACTTCAGCGCCATGCGGCGCTATCGCAGCTTCACCTTCGACGACCACACCGCCTACCTCCAGCAGGTGGAGGCACTCCTCAGGAGCCGCGCCCTCCAGGGCAGCCACACCAGCGTGGCCCTGTTCGACCCCGAGGAATACGCCGAGTTCTGCGCCGGCAGCGACCTCGACCCCGACAACCCGTCGAGCCGCGCCCGCTTCACCGCCGAACTCGCGGCCACCGGCCCCACCCTGCTCTACGAAGGCCAGCCCCTGGCCGACCTCCTCCCGGCCCTGGTCGACGAGGCCGTCCGCCAGGCGACCTGGGAGTACGCGACCACACTCCTCGCCCGCCTCGGCGCCTGCGCCTCCTGCGGCGAGGACATCGGCCGCGCCGCCTTCACCCGGGCCTCCGGCCTCCTCATCCGCATCCTCGACACAGCCCGACCCGGCAACCGACACCTCGTCTGCAGCGTCTCGGGAGCACCGGAAACCATCGTCTCCGTCCTCCACGCCGACCAGGACGAGGACGGCACCACACACCTGGACGACGCCGAGGCCTTCGAATTCACCACGATCCTCGCCCTCGGCCTCGCCACCCGAAGCCCCGGCGGCCTCGTCATGCGCACCACCAGCCCCACCAGCCCCGACTGCATCTACGGCTGGCGCCTGCGCGGCGACGGCCTGGAGGCCCTGACCGCCGGCGAGGTCTTCGACGCCTACTGCACCGACGTCGAATCCGGCGACCTCATCTCCCCGGAATCAGGCGTCGACTACTGCGTACCGCCGGACCTCGGAGATCTAGAGCCACCCCAAGGAGGACACCACCACTGAACACGCCAGGGGCGCCTCACCCACTGGTGAGGCGCCCCTGGAACACAACCGACGGACGGCTTCCCGCCCGACGACTAGTTTCGACTATTCGCCGGACAGGACCGCCTGAGCCGCCGAACGCGCCTCCTCGGCACTGTCCGCGGCGCGCGCGGCCAGCGCGGCCCGCTCGCACTGCGCCAGCGTGTACTTCGCCAGCATCGAGCGCACATAAGGAATCGAAGCCGCACCCATAGAAAGGGAGGTGACCCCAAGACCGGTCAGCACACAAGCCAGCAGCGGGTCGGACGCGGCCTCACCGCAGACACCACAGCTCTTGCCCTCGGCCTTCGCACCCTCGGCGGACATCGCGACCAGGTCGAGCAGCGCGGGCTGCCACGGATCCTGCAGACGGGACACCGCGCCCACCTGACGGTCGGCGGCGAAGGTGTACTGCGCGAGGTCGTTGGTCCCCAGCGACAGGAACTCGACCTCCTGCAGAATCGAGCGCGCCCGCAGCGCGGCCGACGGAATCTCCACCATCGCACCGAACTTGGCCCGCAGCCCGGCCTCCCGGCACGCGTCCGCGAACGCCTTCGCGTCCGCACGGTCCGCGACCATCGGCGCCATGACCTCAAGGTAGACCGGCAACCCTTCGACGGCCTTCGCGAGCGCCGTCAGCTGGGTACGCAGCACGTCGGGGTGGTCGAGCAGCGACCGCAGACCGCGCACGCCCAGAGCCGGGTTCGGCTCGTCGGCCGGCGTCAGGAAGTCCAGCGGTTTGTCCGCGCCCGCGTCCAGCACCCGCACGACGACACGCCCCTCGGGGAACGCCTCAAGCACCTGCCGGTAGGCCTCGACCTGCTTCTCCTCGGACGGCGCGTTCTTGCTGTCGTCCAGAAAAAGGAACTCGGTACGGAAGAGCCCCACACCCTCGGCCCCCGCCTCCAGCGCGGCCGGTACATCAGCAGGACCGCCGACGTTGGCCAGCAGCGGCACCTTGTGCCCATCGGAGGTGGCACCAGGACCGGTGGAAGCGGAGAGAGCGGCCCTGCGCGCGGCGGCCGCGGCCTCCAACTGCTCCTTCTTCTCATCACTGGGGTTCACGAAGATCTCACCGGTGCTGCCGTCCACGGCGACCACCGTGCCCTCGGCCAACTCCCCGGCCCCCGGCAGCGCCACCACGGCCGGCACACCGAGCGCCCGCGCCAGGATCGCGCTGTGACTCGTCGGCCCGCCCTCCTCGGTGACGAAACCGAGCACCAGCGTCGGGTCCAACAGCGCCGTATCGGCAGGCGCAAGGTCACGAGCAATAAGGACGTACGGCTCGTCGCTGTCCGGAACACCCGGCATCGGCACCCCGAGCAACCGGGCGACGATACGGTTCCGCACGTCATCGAGATCGGCCACCCGGCCGGCGAGATACTCACCGGCACCGGCCAGCAGAGCACGGTAGGCGGCGAAGGCGTCGTAGACAGCCCGCTCCGCGGTACTGCCGACCGCGATACGGCGTTCCACGTCTGCCATCAGCTCGGGGTCCTGGGCCATCATGGCCTGCGCTTCGAGCACCGCCTGGGCTTCGCCCCCCGCCAGATTGCCGCGCGCCATCAGGTCGGCCGCCACAGCGTCCACGGCTTGGCGGGCGCGCCCCTGTTCACGCTCCGCGTCCTCCACCGGAATCTGCTTGGCAGGCGGTTCCAGAACCGCCGTCCCCATGTGCCGAACCTCGCCGATCGCCACACCGTGGCTCACACCGACGCCTCGCAGCGTTGTCTCCATCTCACCCGTCTCCGATAGTGCGGCGGGTCCCGCCGCCGCGGTGGTTGTCCTGCGCACCGTCATACGACGGCATTGACGTCACTCCCAGGTGAAGAGACTGTCGCCGGCCTTCACGTCGCCGTCCTCGCGGAGACCGGAGAGGGCGTCGGCCGTGGCTTCGAGAGCCACGATCGGGCACACCGGGGACTTGCCGGCGGCCTCGACGGCGGCCGGGTTCCAGCGCACGACACTCTGGCCGCGGGTCACGGTGTCGCCCTTGTTGACGAGCAGCTCGAAGCCCTCGCCATTGAGCTGCACGGTGTCGATACCCAGGTGAGTGAGCACGCCGTGCCCCTCACTGTCCACGACCACGAAGGCGTGCGGGTGGAGGGAGACGATGACTCCGTCCACGGGAGAGACAGCCTCGGAGGGCTCACGTACGGGGTCGATGGCCGTGCCGGGGCCGACCATGGCTCCGGAGAAGACCGGATCCGGCACCGCGGCCAGTCCGATGGCACGTCCTGCGAGAGGGGACGTCACGCTGGTCATGGGAAGCCTCCCAGGGGTGGAAATGTGATGGGGCCGTCACTACCTGTCCCGGACGGCACACTGAGCAGCAGGGTATGTCATATGTAGTAATGGTTCCGCCCGAGAGGTCCGGATTAGTGGTCTAGACCACACCTCTAATCGATTTGCACCTGCTCTACGGCCGCATGTACAGTCGTGCTCCTGCTTGAGGCCGAGCGACGCGACCAAGCGTCTTTGCTTGGCCTGGCAGCACTCAACTTGTCAGATCCTATCCCGGGGTCACCTTCTGCATGCCTGCAGGACGGTGGTCAGGGGGCCGGAAAAACACTGATAGAGTTTGGAACACCGAAGGGAAGCCCGGAGGAAAGCCCGAGAGGGTGAGTACAAAGGAAGCGTCCGTTCCTTGAGAACTCAACAGCGTGCCAAAAATCAACGCCAGATATGTTGATACCCCGTCTCCAGTCATCATCTGATGTCTGGGGCGTGGTTCCTTTGAAGAAAACATACAGCGAGGACGCTGTGAACGGTCGGGCTTATTCCGCCTGACTGTTCCGCTCTCGTGTGTGTCGTTCCCGATTACGGGAAAACATTCACGGAGAGTTTGATCCTGGCTCAGGACGAACGCTGGCGGCGTGCTTAACACATGCAAGTCGAACGATGAACCACTTCGGTGGGGATTAGTGGCGAACGGGTGAGTAACACGTGGGCAATCTGCCCTGCACTCTGGGACAAGCCCTGGAAACGGGGTCTAATACCGGATAATACTCCTGCACTCATGTGTGGGGGTTAAAAGCTCCGGCGGTGCAGGATGAGCCCGCGGCCTATCAGCTTGTTGGTGAGGTAATGGCTCACCAAGGCGACGACGGGTAGCCGGCCTGAGAGGGCGACCGGCCACACTGGGACTGAGACACGGCCCAGACTCCTACGGGAGGCAGCAGTGGGGAATATTGCACAATGGGCGAAAGCCTGATGCAGCGACGCCGCGTGAGGGATGACGGCCTTCGGGTTGTAAACCTCTTTCAGCAGGGAAGAAGCGCAAGTGACGGTACCTGCAGAAGAAGCGCCGGCTAACTACGTGCCAGCAGCCGCGGTAATACGTAGGGCGCAAGCGTTGTCCGGAATTATTGGGCGTAAAGAGCTCGTAGGCGGCTTGTCACGTCGGGTGTGAAAGCCCGGGGCTTAACCCCGGGTCTGCATTCGATACGGGCTAGCTAGAGTGTGGTAGGGGAGATCGGAATTCCTGGTGTAGCGGTGAAATGCGCAGATATCAGGAGGAACACCGGTGGCGAAGGCGGATCTCTGGGCCATTACTGACGCTGAGGAGCGAAAGCGTGGGGAGCGAACAGGATTAGATACCCTGGTAGTCCACGCCGTAAACGGTGGGAACTAGGTGTTGGCGACATTCCACGTCGTCGGTGCCGCAGCTAACGCATTAAGTTCCCCGCCTGGGGAGTACGGCCGCAAGGCTAAAACTCAAAGGAATTGACGGGGGCCCGCACAAGCAGCGGAGCATGTGGCTTAATTCGACGCAACGCGAAGAACCTTACCAAGGCTTGACATACACCGGAAAGCATTAGAGATAGTGCCCCCCTTGTGGTCGGTGTACAGGTGGTGCATGGCTGTCGTCAGCTCGTGTCGTGAGATGTTGGGTTAAGTCCCGCAACGAGCGCAACCCTTGTCCTGTGTTGCCAGCGTGCCCTTCGGGGTGACGGGGACTCACAGGAGACCGCCGGGGTCAACTCGGAGGAAGGTGGGGACGACGTCAAGTCATCATGCCCCTTATGTCTTGGGCTGCACACGTGCTACAATGGCCGGTACAATGAGCTGCGATACCGTGAGGTGGAGCGAATCTCAAAAAGCCGGTCTCAGTTCGGATTGGGGTCTGCAACTCGACCCCATGAAGTCGGAGTTGCTAGTAATCGCAGATCAGCATTGCTGCGGTGAATACGTTCCCGGGCCTTGTACACACCGCCCGTCACGTCACGAAAGTCGGTAACACCCGAAGCCGGTGGCCCAACCCCCTTGTGGGGAGGGAGCTGTCGAAGGTGGGACTGGCGATTGGGACGAAGTCGTAACAAGGTAGCCGTACCGGAAGGTGCGGCTGGATCACCTCCTTTCTAAGGAGCATCTAGGCCGCCAAGTTCGCTTGGTGGTCCAGGGCCATTACGTCGGCAGATGTCCGACGGTGGTTGCTCAAGGGTGGAACGTTGATTATTCGGTGTCGCCGCTCATCTCGGGCTGCAAGTACTGCTCTTCGGGGCGTGGAAAGCTGATCACGAGTGACGGGGATGCCGGGCACGCTGTTGGGTGTCTGAGGGCACGGCCGAGAGGCTGCCTTCAGTGCCGACCCCAGTGAACTCCGGTGCAGACCGGGGGTGATGGGTGGTTGGTCGTTGTTTGAGAACTGCACAGTGGACGCGAGCATCTGTGGCCAAGTTTTTAAGGGCGCACGGTGGATGCCTTGGCACCAGGAACCGATGAAGGACGTGGGAGGCCACGATAGTCCCCGGGGAGTCGTCAACCAGGCTTTGATCCGGGGGTTTCCGAATGGGGAAACCCGGCAGTCGTCATGGGCTGTCACCCTTGCCTGAACACATAGGGCAAGTGGAGGGAACGCGGGGAAGTGAAACATCTCAGTACCCGCAGGAAGAGAAAACAACCGTGATTCCGGGAGTAGTGGCGAGCGAAACCGGATGAGGCCAAACCGTATACGTGTGAGACCCGGCAGGGGTTGCGTGTACGGGGTTGTGGGATCTCTCTTCTGTCGTCTGCCGGCGACAGGACGAGTCAGAAACCGTTGATGTAGGCGAAGGACATGCGAAAGGTCCGGCGTAGAGGGTAAGACCCCCGTAGTCGAAACGTCAACGGCTCGTTTGAGAGACACCCAAGTAGCACGGGGCCCGAGAAATCCCGTGTGAATCTGGCGGGACCACCCGCTAAGCCTAAATATTCCCTGGTGACCGATAGCGGATAGTACCGTGAGGGAATGGTGAAAAGTACCGCGGGAGCGGAGTGAAATAGTACCTGAAACCGTGTGCCTACAAGCCGTGGGAGCTTCGCGCATCAAGTTTACTTGGTGCGTCGTGACTGCGTGCCTTTTGAAGAATGAGCCTGCGAGTTTGCGGTGTGTTGCGAGGTTAACCCGTGTGGGGAAGCCGTAGCGAAAGCGAGTCCGAATAGGGCGATTTAGTAGCGCGCTCAAGACCCGAAGCGGAGTGATCTAGCCATGGGCAGGTTGAAGCGGAGGTAAGACTTCGTGGAGGACCGAACCCACCAGGGTTGAAAACCTGGGGGATGACCTGTGGTTAGGGGTGAAAGGCCAATCAAACTCCGTGATAGCTGGTTCTCCCCGAAATGCATTTAGGTGCAGCGTCGTGTGTTTCTTGCCGGAGGTAGAGCACTGGATAGGCGATGGGCCCTACCGGGTTACTGACCTTAGCCAAACTCCGAATGCCGGTAAGTGAGAGCACGGCAGTGAGACTGTGGGGGATAAGCTCCATGGTCGAGAGGGAAACAGCCCAGAGCATCGACTAAGGCCCCTAAGCGTACGCTAAGTGGGAAAGGATGTGGAGTCGCAGAGACAACCAGGAGGTTGGCTTAGAAGCAGCCACCCTTGAAAGAGTGCGTAATAGCTCACTGGTCTAGTGATTCCGCGCCGACAATGTAGCGGGGCTCAAGCGTACCGCCGAAGTCGTGTCATTCATACAACAGGGCCAACGCCTGTATGGATGGGTAGGGGAGCGTCGTGTGCCGGGTGAAGCCGCAGCGGAAGCTAGTGGTGGACGGTTCACGAGTGAGAATGCAGGCATGAGTAGCGATACACACGTGAGAAACGTGTGCGCCGATTGACTAAGGGTTCCTGGGTCAAGCTGATCTGCCCAGGGTAAGTCGGGACCTAAGGCGAGGCCGACAGGCGTAGTCGATGGATAACCGGTTGATATTCCGGTACCCGCTGTGAAGCGTCAAACATCGAGCCCATTAATGCTAAGGCCGTGAAGCCGTTCCGGACCCTTCGGGGAATGGAAAGTGGTGGAGCCGCCGGCCCAAGATGGTAGTAGGTGAGTGATGGGGTGACGCAGGAAGGTAGTCCATCCCGGGCGGTGGTTGTCCCGGGGTAAGGGTGTAGGACGAGTGGTAGGCAAATCCGCCACTCACATAGTCTGAGACCTGATGCCGAGCCGATTGTGGTGAAGTGGATGATCCTATGCTGTCGAGAAAAGCCTCTAGCGAGTTTCATGGCGGCCCGTACCCTAAACCGACTCAGGTGGTCAGGTAGAGAATACCGAGGCGTTCGGGTGAACTATGGTTAAGGAACTCGGCAAAATGCCCCCGTAACTTCGGGAGAAGGGGGGCCATCACCGGTGAGAGGATTTACTCCTTGAGCTGGGGGTGGCCGCAGAGACCAGCGAGAAGCGACTGTTTACTAAAAACACAGGTCCGTGCGAAGCCGTAAGGCGATGTATACGGACTGACGCCTGCCCGGTGCTGGAACGTTAAGGGGACCGGTTAGTCACTCTTCGGGGTGGCGAAGCTGAGAACTTAAGCGCCAGTAAACGGCGGTGGTAACTATAACCATCCTAAGGTAGCGAAATTCCTTGTCGGGTAAGTTCCGACCTGCACGAATGGCGTAACGACTTCTCGACTGTCTCAACCATAGGCCCGGTGAAATTGCACTACGAGTAAAGATGCTCGTTTCGCGCAGCAGGACGGAAAGACCCCGGGACCTTTACTACAGTTTGATATTGGTGTTCGGTTCGGCTTGTGTAGGATAGCTGGGAGACTGTGAACTCTGGACGCCAGTTCAGGGGGAGTCGTCGTTGAAATACCAGTCTGGTCGTGCTGGATGTCTAACCTGGGTCCGTGATCCGGATCAGGGACAGTGTCTGATGGGTAGTTTAACTGGGGCGGTTGCCTCCTAAAGAGTAACGGAGGCGCCCAAAGGTTCCCTCAGCCTGGTTGGCAATCAGGTGTTGAGTGTAAGTGCACAAGGGAGCTTGACTGTGAGACCGACGGGTCGAGCAGGGACGAAAGTCGGGACTAGTGATCCGGCGGTGGCTTGTGGAAGCGCCGTCGCTCAACGGATAAAAGGTACCCCGGGGATAACAGGCTGATCTTCCCCAAGAGTCCATATCGACGGGATGGTTTGGCACCTCGATGTCGGCTCGTCGCATCCTGGGGCTGGAGTCGGTCCCAAGGGTTGGGCTGTTCGCCCATTAAAGCGGTACGCGAGCTGGGTTTAGAACGTCGTGAGACAGTTCGGTCCCTATCCGCTGCGCGCGCAGGAACATTGAGAAGGGCTGTCCCTAGTACGAGAGGACCGGGACGGACGAACCTCTGGTGTGCCAGTTGTTCTGCCAAGGGCATGGCTGGTTGGCTACGTTCGGGAGGGATAACCGCTGAAAGCATCTAAGCGGGAAGCCTGCTTCGAGATGAGTGTTCCCACCCCCTTGAGGGGTTAAGGCTCCCAGTAGACGACTGGGTTGATAGGCCGGATCTGGAAGGCGGGTAACCGCTGGAGGTGACCGGTACTAATAGGCCGAGGGCTTGTCCTCAGTTGCTCGCGTCCACTGTGTTGGTTCTGAAACCACGAACAACCCCATGCCCGGGGGCCACTGGGTGTGGTGCGGTTGTCTGTTTCATAGTGTTTCGGTGGTCATAGCGTGAGGGAAACGCCCGGTTACATTCCGAACCCGGAAGCTAAGCCTTACAGCGCCGATGGTACTGCAGGGGGGACCCTGTGGGAGAGTAGGACACCGCCGAACTCCTTTTAGAGCTCTGGCTCTTGGGCATACAGCCCAAGAGCCAGAGCTTTTTTGCGTTGGGGTAAGGTCAGGGGGCATCGTCGGCACGTTTTCCCACAGGAGGCCCCCGGGTGGAGGTCCAGGAGACCCGCGTCCAGACAGAGCGGGTGCTCACCATCCCGAACATCCTCAGCATGGCGCGCCTGGTCGGCGTACCCATCTTCCTGTGGTTGATCCTCAGGCCCGAGTTCGGTGGCCCCAAGAGCGACGGCTGGGCGCTTCTGGTGCTGATGCTGAGTGGGATCAGCGACTACCTGGACGGCAAGCTCGCGCGCCGCTGGAACCAGATCAGCAGCCTTGGCCGGCTCCTCGATCCCGCTGCGGACCGGCTCTACATTCTCTCGACTCTCGTCGGACTCACCTGGCGCGAGATTCTGCCAATCTGGTTGACCGCCGTACTGCTGGCGCGAGAGCTGGTGCTGCTCGTGGTGGTCGGCATCCTCAGGCGGCACGGCTATCCGCCGCTGCAGGTGAACTTCCTGGGCAAGGCGGCTACGTTCAACCTGATGTACGCGTTCCCGTTGCTGCTGCTCAGTGACGGAAGTGGATGGCTTCCCTCACTCGCAGCGATTTTCGGATGGGCGTTCGCAGGATGGGGTACAACGCTCTACTGGTGGGCAGGAGTCCTCTACGTGGTACAAGTCCGCCGCCTACTGCGTGCGGACGCCATGGCCGACTGACCTTGCCGATTGGGCGGTAACAGTCGCTCGATGGCCCGTTGCGCAAAAGTGCGGGACAATCTGGACTGGTGAAGTCGGCTAGACCGTCGTCTCGCAGAGGAGGACGCTTCCGACATGAAGGCCGTCGTGATGGCCGGAGGCGAAGGCACACGCCTTCGCCCCATGACCTCAAGCATGCCCAAGCCACTGTTGCCCGTGGTCAATCGACCGATCATGGAGCACGTGCTCAGGCTGCTCAAAAGGCATGGGCTCAATGAGACCGTAGTCACCGTGCAGTTCCTGGCCTCGCTGGTCAAGAACTACTTCGGTGACGGCGAAGAGCTCGGGATGGAGCTCTCGTATGCCAATGAGGAGAAGCCACTCGGTACCGCCGGAAGCGTCAAGAACGCCGAAGAGGCGTTGAAGGACGATGCCTTCGTCGTCATCTCCGGTGATGCCCTGACCGACTTCGACCTCACCGAACTGATCAATTTCCACAAGGAAAAGGGCGCGCTGGTCACGGTCTGTCTGACCCGTGTGCCCAATCCGCTGGAATTCGGCATCACCATCGTCGACGAAGAGGGAAAGGTCGAGCGTTTCCTTGAGAAGCCGACCTGGGGTCAGGTCTTCTCCGACACGGTGAACACGGGCATCTATGTAATGGAGCCCGAGGTTTTCGACTATGTCGAGGCCGACGTTCCCGTCGACTGGTCCGGCGATGTCTTCCCGCAGTTGATGAAGGAAGGCAAGCCGGTCTACGGCTTTATCGCCGAGGGCTACTGGGAAGATGTCGGCACCCACGAGAGCTATGTGAAGGCGCAGGCCGATGTCCTGGAGGGCAAGGTCGACGTCGAGATCGACGGCTTCGAGCTGTCGCCGGGCGTATGGGTGGCCGAGGGCGCCGAGGTGCACCCCGACGCGGTTCTCCGCGGGCCGCTGTACATCGGTGACTACGCCAAGGTCGAGGCCGGTGCCGAAATCCGTGAGCACACCGTCATCGGTTCCAACGTCGTCGTGAAGACCGGGGCCTTTCTCCACCGGGCCGTCGTGCACGACAACGTGTACGTCGGGCAGCACAGCAATCTGCGGGGCTGTGTCGTCGGAAAGAACACCGACATCATGCGTGCGGCCCGGATCGAGGACGGCGCGGTCATCGGTGACGAGTGCCTGATCGGTGAAGAATCGATCGTGCAGGGCAATGTGCGGGTCTACCCGTTCAAGACGATCGAAGCCGGTGCCTTCGTCAACACGTCGGTCATCTGGGAGAACAGAGGCCAGGCGCACCTCTTCGGCGCACGCGGTGTGTCCGGGATCCTGAACGTGGAGATCACGCCGGAGCTCGTCGTCCGTCTGGCCGGCGCCTACGCCACGACCCTCAAGAAGGGGTCGACGGTCACCACGGCCCGCGACCACTCCCGAGGCGCCCGTGCGCTCAAGCGGGCGGTGATCTCCGCCTTGCAGACGAGCGCCATCGACGTACGGGACCTGGAGAACGTACCGCTGCCCGTGGCCCGGCAGCAGACCGCGCGGGGCAGTGCCGGCGGGATCATGATCCGGACCACCCCTGG
Organism: Streptomyces sp. NBC_00988; assembly: GCF_045162645.1. NCBI lineage: Bacteria > Bacillati > Actinomycetota > Actinomycetes > Kitasatosporales > Streptomycetaceae > Streptomyces > Streptomyces sp. NBC_00988. The sequence goes on along the minus strand of NZ_CP108730.1, from coordinate 2,922,515 downwards.
TGTGCCGGACTCCGTCGACATCATGTTCTTCGACAGCCAGGGCGCCGACCTCTCGCAGGGGAGTCAGCGCAAGCTGGACCGGGTCTTCGCGCGGCAGGAGTACCGGCGTGCGTTCCCCGGCGAGATCGGGGACCTGCACTTCCCGGCCAGTGTCTTCGACTCGTACACCGGGTCCTTGCTACGGAATGTCGACACGACTGGGATCGCCGAATCCGGTCTCAAGGTCGTGGTGGACGCGTCGAACGGCAGTGCCGGGCTCGTGCTGCCCAGTCTGCTCGGCAAGCTCGGTGTGGACTCGCTGACGATCAATCCAGGGCTCGACGAGTCCAGGCCGACGGAGACCGCGGACACACGGCGGTCGGGGCTGGTGCGGCTCGGCGAGATCGTGGCCTCCGCGCGGGCCGCGTTCGGGGTGCGGTTCGACCCCGTCGGTGAGCGGCTCTCGCTCGTCGACGAGAAGGGGCGGATCGTCGAGGACGACCGGGCCCTGCTCGTGATGCTCGACCTGGTGGCCGCGGAGCGGCGCAGCGGGCGGGTGGCGCTGCCGGTGACCACCACGAGGATCGCCGAGCAGGTGGCGGCGTATCACGGGACGCAGGTCGAGTGGACGACGACCTCGCCGGACGACCTGACCAGGGTCGGCCGTGACGAGACGACCATCTTCGGCGGGGACGGCAAGGCCGGGTTCATCATCCCGGAGTTCAGCAGCGTCTTCGACGGCGCGGCAGCCTTCGTACGACTCATCGGACTGGTGGCGCGTACGCAGCTGACACTGAGCCAGATCGACGCCCGGATTCCGCGGGCGCATGTCCTCAAGCGGGACCTGGCGACTCCCTGGGCCGTCAAGGGACTTGTGATGCGGCGGGTCGTCGAGGCGGCCGGTGATCGCTTTGTCGATACGACGGACGGTGTGCGGGTCGTGGAGACGGATGGGCGCTGGGTGATGGTGCTGCCCGACCCCGCCGAGGCGGTCACGCATCTGTGGGCCGAAGGGCCCGACGACGCCTCCGCGCAGGCCCTGTTGGACGAGTGGTCGGCGGTCGTGGACAGCGCCGGGCGGTAAAACACCACGCACGCGCGCGTGCCGGACATGCGTCCCCAAGGGGGCCTGTCCGGCACGCCGGTGGGGCCATTCGGAGGTACAGGCCACCACGTGCGACGATGTGCGGCATGCCGCAGCAGCCCCCCGTTCGGAGCACACCCACGCGCCCTGCGCGCCCGGACGCGTCCATGTCGCTGCTCACCAATGTCATGGACCACAGCCTCGACGACGGCTACGCCGAGGCCGCCGCCCGGAAGAAGGCCGCGGGCGAGAGCGGCATGCCGAAGACCCTCCGGGCGAAGCTCGGTCTCGCCGCCGGTCTGGTGCTGGCGGCCCTTGTCGTGACGCTGGGTGCGGCACAGGCGCGTGTGGCCGCCCCCGTGGTGGCCAAGGAGCGCCAGGAGCTGATCGACCGTATCGACAAGGAGACGACGTCGGCCGACAAGCTGGAAGGCACTGTCGACGAGCTCCGTGACGATGTGAGCGCGCGGCAGCGGGCGGCGCTCAAGACGAGCGGCGGCAGCGGCCAGGCGGATCTCGTGAGCATGCTGTCCGGTGCCACCGCGGTGCACGGTCCCGGTGTGAAGCTCGTCGTCGACGACGCGAAGGAAGCCAGCTCCGGCGGGGGCGACAACCCGCGTGAGACCGCCGACTTCTCCGACACCGGGCGGGTGCGCGACCGCGACATGCAGCGCGTCGTCAACGGACTGTGGGCGGCGGGCGCCGAGGCCGTCTCCGTCAACGGGCAGCGGCTGACGGCGCTGTCCGCGATCAGGGCCGCGGGTGACGCGATACTGGTCGACAACAGGCCACTGGTACCGCCTTATACGGTGCTCGCGGTGGGGGACGGCCAACGGCTGAGCACCAGGTTCCAGAACGCTGCCGACGGGCTCTATCTGCACGCCCTGGAAGACAACTACGGCATCAGGGCGACCATCGCCGTGGAGAGCGATCTCCGGCTGCCCGCCGCGCCGAGTGTGATCGTACGTACAGCACAGCCGAGAACTGAGAAGGGCACATCGTGATCGCCGTACTGGGCCTCATCGTGGGAGTGGTGGCCGGAATCCTGGTCCGGCCTGAGGTGCCGGTGGTCGTGGAGCCCTATCTGCCGATCGCCGTCGTCGCGGCGCTCGACGCGGTCTTCGGTGGGCTGAGGGCCATGCTCGACGGCATCTTCGACGACAAGGTCTTCGTGGTGTCGTTCCTGTCGAACGTGGTCGTGGCCGCCCTGATCGTGTTCCTGGGCGACAAGTTGGGCGTCGGCGCCCAGCTGTCCACGGGTGTCGTGGTCGTCCTCGGTATCCGGATCTTCTCCAACGCCGCGGCCATTCGCCGGCACGTCTTCCGGGCGTGAGGTCGATGAGCAACGAGGACGAGCGGTCGGAACACCGGCTGCGCAGGGAACTGCCCGAAGAGGTACCGGCGTCTGCTTCCTCGGAGGCGCCGATCACCGAGGAGAAGTCCGGGCCCACCGTGACCGGTCGGCAGCGGCTGGTGCAGGGGCTGTGGCCGCCGCGCGCGAGCAGGGCCCAACTCATCGTCGCGGTGCTGCTGTTCGGTCTCGGTTTCGGGCTGGCCGTACAGGTCGCCTCGAACAGCAACAGTGACAGCGCGCTGCGTGGGGCACGGCAGGAAGATCTTGTGCGCATTCTCGATGAACTGGACGACCGTACTCAGCGTCTTGAAGACGAGAAGCAGGGTCTGCAGAAACAGCGCGACGAGCTGGAGAACAGCTCCGACCAGGCCGAGGAGGCCCGCAAGCAGACGGCCGAGAAGGAGAAGCAACTCGGCATTCTGGCGGGCACCGTGGCCGCGCAGGGACCCGGCATCACGATGACCATCGACGACACGAAGGGAACGGTCGAGGCGGACATGCTGCTCGACGCGGTCCAGGAGTTGCGCGCGGCCGGCGCGGAGGCGATCCAGGTGAACGATGTCCGGGTCGTGGCCAACACGTACCTGACGGACTCCGGCAAGAGCGTGAGCGTCGACGGGAACAAGATCAACGCCCCCTATCGTTTCAAGGTCATCGGCAAGCCGCAGGATCTGGAACCGGCGCTCAACATCCCTGGAGGTGTGGTGCAGACTCTTGAGAAGGAGCAGGCCACCGTTACCGTCGGGCGGTCGGCCAAGATCGTCGTGGATGCCTTGCGGGCGGCGAAGCAGCCTGACTACGCTCGGTCGTCCTCCCGGTGAACCCCGGGTGCATGGGGGCCGTTGCGCGAGGGCATGAGGTTGCGGGGGGTCGACGCACCGATTGGGTGGTGCGTGGTGGAAACTGTCTGGTGGATACGGACGTTGTGAGGATGTCCGGGTCAACCGGTGTGTTCAATCAGGGTTCGTCCTGCCCCACGGGCGGGTCTGTTTCGGTCAAGGGGAATCGCCCGTGAAGTTGTTTGCGAAGTTGTTCGGCAAGAGTGCGAAAGAGAGCAGCGACAACCAGACCGCTCGCCACCGCGCACAACCGGACGCAGAAGGCCAGCGCCCGCTGTTCCGCGACCAGGTCGCAGGCCAGGGCGCGCCGTCGGTTGACCCTGCGCAGTCCGGCGACATAGGTTTCGGGCAACCGTCAACCTCAAGTACGGGTGGAGGGTTTTCCCCTATGTCGGCCCTGGTGTGTACGAGGTGCGGTAACCGCAACGCGGAGAACAGCCGCTTCTGTTCCAACTGCGGTGCGCCGCTGCGCCCCGGCGCGACTCCGGAGCGTCCGTCCGAGACGACCTCCACGATCTCCATCTCCGGTCTTGAGGCCTACGACGCCGAAGTGACCGGTCAGACGCAGATGCCCACGCTCTCCCCGGAGGCGCAGGCCGCCGTCGACGCCCTGCCGTTGGGCTCGGCGCTGCTGGTGGTGCGGCGCGGTCCGAACTCGGGCAGCCGCTTCCTGCTGGACGGCGAGCTGACCACGGCCGGCCGTCATCCGCAGAGCGACATCTTCCTGGACGACGTGACGGTCTCGCGCCGCCATGTGGAGTTCCGGCGCTCTCCTGACGGTTCGTTCACGGTCGCCGACGTCGGCAGCCTGAACGGCACGTACGTCAACCGCGAGCGCATCGACTCGGTCTCGCTGGCCAACGGTGACGAGGTGCAGATCGGCAAGTACCGGCTGGTGTTCTACGCGAGCCAGCGGGGTTACTGACCCTCCCTCGGACTGGGTCCGGGGGATTCCCCCAGGAAGGTCCATGCTTCAAACACCGAGCGGCGGTGCCGGGCACGGTACCGCCGCCGCGGACACTGGGCTGATGAGCATCGGCACGGTGCTGAACGCGCTGCGCGACGAGTTCCCCGAAGTCACCATCTCCAAGATCCGTTTCCTGGAGTCGGAGGGCCTCATCGAGCCGCAGCGGACCCCTTCCGGGTACCGCAAGTTCAGCCCCGCCGACGTCGAGCGCCTCGGCCATGTCCTGAGGATGCAGCGGGACCACTATCTGCCGCTCAAGGTGATTCGCGAGCATCTCGACGCCATGGAGCGCGGTGAGGCCGCGCCCCTGCCCACGGTGGGGCGTCAGCGGGACGGCGAGGTCGTCCTGGAGCCCGTGGAGGGGCCCACGGCGGCCCGGATCGGGCGGGCCGAGCTGATGGCCGCCGCCGGGATCGGCGAGCAGGAGCTCGACGAGTGGGAGTCGTACGGACTCATCGCCCCGCTGCCGGACGGGGTTTACGACGCGGAAGCCGTCACGGTGGCCGGACTTGTTCTCGAACTCGGGCGGTTCGGGATCGAGCCGCGGCATCTGCGCGCCATGAAGGCGGCCGCCGACCGTGAGGCTGGGCTTGTCGACCAGGTGGTGGCCCCGCTCAAGCGGCACCGCAATCCGCAGACCAGGGCCCACGCGGAGGCCCGTACGAAGGAATTGGCGGGACTCACGGTGAAGCTGCACGCGGCTCTGGTGCAGACCGCGCTGGGCGTGCGCCTGCCCTGAGGCGGACGGCTCTGCGGCTGCCTGATCGGTCACCCGTTCTCGGCCCGACTACCCAAACGTCCCGGGCACGGCCTAGGGTTGCTGTGTGAACGAGCTCGATGTCGTAGGTGTCCGGGTCGAAATGCCCTCCAACCAACCGATCGTGCTCCTGCGTGAAGTGGGAGGCGACCGCTACCTCCCCATCTGGATCGGGCCCGGGGAGGCGACGGCGATCGCCTTCGCGCAGCAGGGCATGGCCCCCGCACGACCGCTGACCCACGACCTGTTCAAGGACGTGCTGGAGGCCGTCGGCCAGGAGCTGACCGAAGTGCGCATCACGGATCTGCGGGAGGGCGTCTTCTACGCGGAGCTGGTCTTCGCCAGCGGCGTCGAGGTGAGCGCCCGCCCGTCCGACGCCATAGCGCTGGCGCTGCGCACCGGGACGCCGATCTACGGCAGTGACGGTGTGCTCGACGACGCGGGCATCGCGATCCCGGACGAGCAGGAGGACGAGGTGGAGAAGTTCCGCGAGTTCCTCGACCAGATCTCGCCCGAGGACTTCGGCACCAACAGCCAGTGAGCCGAGGGTCGGCGAGAAAATGCTGGCATTTGCCACCGGCGTGTGAGAGCGTCCTGCGGCTCTCCGCGAGCGCATTCGGCTAGCCTTTCCCCGCGGTGGGACACGGGAAACCACTCCTAGGGTGATTATCACTCGGCGTGCCGAGTGTGGCGATCGTTGACGCACCCCTGGTGACTGCCTACCGTCGAGAAGGCAGGTCAAGGACGGAGGTCGGCGTGAGAAGCAGCGGCGACGGTACGGCTGGGGGTGCCCCGGAACGCAGTTTCGGGGACAGAGGCCCGTACCCGCTTCACGGCAGTACGGCCGATCGCATTCCGCAGCGGCCGGCGGCAGTGCCGAGCAGCGGAGGGGCGACGTCCATGGCGTCCGAGGAGATCGGTTACCGGGGCCCTACGGCCTGTGCGGCGGCCGGCATCACCTATCGGCAACTGGACTACTGGGCGCGCACCGGGCTCGTCGAGCCCAGCGTGCGGCCCGCACACGGGTCGGGGACACAGCGGCTCTACAGCTTCCGGGACGTCGTCGTCCTGAAGATCGTCAAGCGGTTCCTCGACACGGGTGTGTCGCTGCAGAACATCCGCAGCGCCGTTCTGCACCTGCGGGAGTGCGGCTTCCGTGACCTGGAGCGCATGACGCTGATGAGCGACGGCGCGACGGTCTACGAGTGCACGTCGCCGGACGAGGTCCACGCGCTGCTCCAGGGCGGCCAGGGGGTCTTCGGGATCGCCGTGGGGGTCGTGTGGCGGGATGTCGAGAGCGCCCTGTCGCAACTGCACGGGGAGCGCGTCGACACCGGCGAGACACTCGTCGGGTCCAACCCCGCCGACGAGCTGGCCAGGCGGCGCAACCGGGCCGTCTGAGGGCCCGGCGGGAGCCGTAGCGGGGCATTGTCAGTGGCGTAGGGCAGCATCGGAGATGTGAGAACCGCGCCCACGATCCTGCATCTCGACATGGATGCCTTCTTCGCCTCGGCGGAGCAGGCGTCCAAGCCGAGCCTGCGCGGGAAGGCCGTCGTCGTGGGCGGGCTCGGACCGCGCGGGGTGGTCGCCACCGCGTCGTACGAGGCACGGGTCTTCGGGGTGAACTCGGCGATGCCCATGGCCCAGGCGCGCCGGCTCGCTCCGAACGCGGCGTATCTCGTGCCGCGCTTCGGGTTCTACCGGTCGATCAGCGAGCAGGTGATGGGGCTGCTGAGGGCGTTGTCGCCGCTGGTGGAGCCGTTGAGCCTGGACGAGGCGTTCGTGGACCTGGAGGCCGCGGGAGCGGCCTGGGACGCGGAGTCGGCGCAGCTGACCGGGGCACGGCTGCGGGCCGACATACGGGCGGTCACGGGGCTCACGGGGTCGGTGGGCCTCGCCGCGTCCAAGATGATCGCGAAGATCGCCTCCGAGCGCGCCAAGCCGGACGGACTCGTGCTGATCGAGCCGGGCAGTGAGCGGGCTCTGCTCGGACCGTTGTCCGTGCGCACGCTGCCGGGTGTCGGGCCTGCGACAGGTGATCATCTGCGGCGGGCCGGGATCACCACGGTCGACGAGATCGCCGAGGCGGGTGAGGACGAGCTCGTACGGCTGGTGGGCAAGGCCCACGGGCAGTCGCTGTACGCCATGGCGCTCGCGCACGACGAGCGGCCCGTGGTGGCCGAGCGGGAGACGAAGTCGGTGTCGGTCGAGGACACGTACGACGTCGACATCCACGACCGGATCAGGGTGGGGCTGGAGGTGCAGCGGCTCGCCGACCGGTGTGTACGGCGACTGCGCGCGGCCGGGTTGTCGGGGCGGACCATCGTGCTCAAGGTGCGGCGGTACGACTTCTCGACGCTGACCCGGTCCGAGACGCTGCGCGGGCCCACCGACGACCCGGGGGTGGTGCGGGAGGCGGCGGCCCGGTTGCTGGACTCAGTGGACACCACGGGCGGGGTACGGCTGCTTGGGGTGGGTGTCTCCGGGCTCGCCGACTACACGCAGGAGGACCTGTTCGCGCAGGCGGCGGGGGAACAGGCCGATCTTCTTGAGGAGGAGCACACCGAGGAGGAGGGGGGCGAGGAGCCGGCGGCACCGGTGGAGCGGCGCTGGCCCGCGGGGCACGATGTGCGGCACGCCGGGTTCGGGCATGGGTGGGTGCAGGGGAGCGGGCTGGGGCGGGTCACTGTGCGGTTCGAGACGCCTGAGGATTCGGGGCCGGGGCGGGTGCGGACGTTCCGGACCGACGATCCTGAGCTGGAGTTGGCGGAGCCGTTGCCGTTGGTGGCGCGGCTTCCTGATGTGGTGCCGGGTGCGGCGCCTGGGTTGGTGGCGCGAGGTTCTGGTGAACCGTCGGAGGAACCGTTGCCTTTGGCGGGGCGGGAGCGGGGTGACTTGCCCGGGGAGCCGATGCCAATGCCGTTGGCGGCGCCGGGCCCCGACGACCCGCCGATCGAGTCGTCGGCGTCAGTCGCGCGGCGTCCGGATGCCCTGCCGGCGGCCCCGGAGGGCCGAGGCTACGGCGAGCCGCCTGTCGAATTGCTGCCGTCGGTGGAGCCAGGCCTCGATGCCCTGCGGGGTGAGGCGCTGCCGTTGTCGGCACGGGGTCCCGGTGGCTTGCCTGCTGAGCCGTCGGCGTCGGCCGCGCGGCATCCTGACGCCTTGCCTGCGGCGCCGACGCCGTTAGAAAGTTGAGGCCCCGACGAGCCGTCTTCCGAGATGCTGCCATCGGTTGCGCGGGGTTCCGGCGCCGAGCCCGCTGAGCCGGTGCGGTCGGTGGAGCCAAGTCCCGGCGTTCCGCGGGGTACGCCGCTGTCGTCGGTCGAGCCGAGCCCTGGCGTTCCGCGAGCCGAGCTGCTGCCGTCGGTCGTGTGGCGTTCCGAGGTCGTGGCTTCCGCGCTGACGCCGTTGGTGGAGCCGGGCCTTGTTGTCCCGCAGAGCGAGCTGCTGCCGTCGGTCGTGTGGCGTTCCGAGGTCGTGGCTTCCGCGCTGACGCCGTTGGTGGAGCCGGGCCTCGTTGTCCCGCAGAGCGAGTCGCTGCTGTCGGTTGCGCGGGGTTCAGGTGTCACCGGACGACGCGTGGCGTTCCAGCGTCGGACTTGCTGCGCGGACGCCCTTGGTGGCGGCGCAACCGGATACCCAGCCCGCCGTATCAACGCCCCCTGACACTCGACGCCCGGATGCCCAGCCCGGCGCGTCGTCACCCCCGGAGGCTGCACGACCCAGCGACGCCCCGCCCGCCGAACCCGTTCACGTGTCGTCGGAGCCCGCCAGTTTGCCGAAGTCGTGGTCTGGGAGCGATGGGGGTGGGCCCACGTCGAGGCCGTAGTGGTGGTAGAGCTGGAGTTCCTGGTCCGGGGAGAGGTGGCGGCCTACGCCGAAGTCGGGGGCGTCCTTGATCAGGGAGCGGTCGAAGGGGATGTGCAGGGTCCCCTCGATCAGTTCGCTGGGCTCCAGGGGGACGAAGGCGTCTCTGGAGAACAGGCCGGTGCGTATGGCCGCCCACTCCGGTTCGCCGGTCGCGTCGTCGAGGTAGACCTCGTCGATCGTGCCGATCTTGGCGCCGGTGCGGTCGAACGCCTTGCGGCCGATCAGGTTGCGCGGATCGATATCGGTCTGCACGGGCCCTCCTCCTGGTCGCAACTCATCCGTAAGCACTACAAAAGAGCACATTGGGGAAGGTGGCCACTCGAAAGCTCGGCTTCAACGCTCGCTGGTAGGCTGGCCATCGGCTGCTGACCCCGTGCGGGAGAGTCCTCCAGACTTCATCGGAGGCGCCGAAGGAGCAAATCCTCCCCGGAATCTCTCAGGCTCACGTACCGCACGGACGAGGTCACTCTGGAAAGCAGGGCGGGTGTCGTCGACGGTGTCGACGGTTTTCGCCCTCACCGACGGTGAAAGCCGGGTGCCTTCGGGATGCCCGGTGAAGCTCTCAGGTTGAGATGACAGAGGGGGAGGCCGTCCGGCACCCCGCTGTCGTGGTGCCCTCGAAGGTCGTGTCCGACCAGGAGGCCTCCCTAATGACTGCCCCTCGCATTCCGCTCTCCGAGCTCGAACAGGGAATCCCGTTCGAGCAGCGTCACATCGGTCCCGACCAGGAGGCGCGGGCCAAGATGCTCGCGCAGGTCGGCTACGGCTCGCTCGACGAGCTCACGGCCGCCGCGGTCCCGGATGTGATCAAGAACGCCGACGCTCTCGATCTGCCGGGCGCCCGTACCGAGGCCGAGGTGCTGGCCGAGCTGCGTTCCCTCGCGGACCGCAACGAGGTCCTCGGTTCCATGATCGGGCTCGGGTACTACGGGACCTTCACCCCGCCCGTGATCCTGCGCAACGTCATGGAGAACCCGGCTTGGTACACGGCCTACACGCCGTATCAGCCGGAGATCTCCCAGGGGCGGCTCGAAGCCCTTCTCAACTTCCAGACGATGGTTGCCGATCTGACCGGGCTGCCGACCTCCGGTGCCTCCCTGCTCGATGAGGGGACCGCCGCCGCGGAGGCCGTGGCGCTGTCGCGGCGCATGGGCAAGAACAAGAAGGGGCTGTTCCTGGTCGACGCGGACGTGTTGCCGCAGACCATCGCCGTGATCGAGACGCGTGCCGAGCCGGCCGGTGTCGAGGTCGTCGTCGCCGACCTCAGCGAGGGCATCCCGGCCAGGATCGCGGAGCGGGAGATCAACGGCGTGCTCGTGCAGTACCCGGGCGCCTCCGGAGCCGTACGCGACATCAAGCCGCTGATCGAGCAGGCGCACGCGCTCGGTGCGCTCGTCACCGTCGCCGCCGATCTGCTCGCGCTGACGCTGCTGAAGTCGCCGGGTGAGCTGGGCGCGGACATCGCGGTCGGTACGACGCAGCGGTTCGGGGTGCCGATGGGCTTCGGCGGGCCGCACGCCGGATACATGGCCGTGCACGAGAAGTTCGCGCGCAGCCTGCCCGGGCGGCTCGTGGGCGTCTCCGTCGACGCCGACGGACACAAGGCCTACCGCCTCGCCCTGCAGACCCGCGAGCAGCACATCCGCCGCGAGAAGGCCACCAGCAACATCTGTACCGCCCAGGTGCTTCTTGCGGTGATGGCCGGCATGTACGCCGTCTACCACGGGCCCGAGGGGCTGAAGGGCATCGCGCGGCGGACGCATCGGTACGCCACGATCCTTGCCGCGGGTCTGAAGGCCGGTGGTGTCGAGGTCGTGCACGGTGGTTACTTCGACACGCTGACCGCGCGCGTTCCCGGCCGGGCCGCCGAGGTCGTCGCCGCCGCGCGCGAGGACGGCGTCAACCTGCACCTCGTGGACGCCGACCAGGTGTCCATCGCCTGCGACGAGACCACCACGCGTGCCCAACTGGCCGCCGTATGGACCGCGTTCGGGGTCGACGGGGACATCGAGGCGCTTGATGCGAGTGCCGAGGACACCTTGCCCGCCGGGCTGCTGCGCACCGATGCCTACCTCACGCACCCCGTCTTCCGGGACCACCGTTCCGAGACCGCGATGCTGCGGTACCTGCGTCGGCTCGCCGACCGGGACTACGCGCTGGACCGGGGCATGATCCCGCTCGGTTCCTGCACCATGAAGCTCAACGCGACCACCGAGATGGAGCCGGTCACCTGGCCCGAGTTCGGACAGCTGCACCCCTTCGCGCCCGCCGAGCAGGCGCAGGGATACCTCACGCTCATCCGGGAGTTGGAGGAGCGGCTCGCCGAGGTCACCGGGTACGACAAGGTGTCGTTGCAGCCGAATGCCGGTTCCCAGGGGGAGTTGGCCGGGCTGCTCGCCGTACGCGGGTATCACCGGGCCAATGGCGATGAGCAGCGGACCGTCTGTCTGATTCCGTCGTCCGCGCACGGCACCAACGCCGCGAGCGCGGTGATGGCCGGGATGAAGGTCGTCGTCGTGAAGACCGCCGAGGACGGTGAGATCGACGTCGAGGATCTGCGGGCGAAGATCGAGCAGTACCGCGACGAGCTGTCGGTGCTGATGATCACCTACCCGTCCACGCACGGGGTGTTCGAGGAGCACGTCGCCGACATCTGCGCGCAGGTGCACGAAGCCGGCGGGCAGGTCTACGTCGACGGCGCCAACCTCAACGCCCTTGTGGGGCTTGCCAAGCCGGGGCACTTCGGCGGGGACGTCTCGCATCTGAATCTGCACAAGACGTTCTGCATTCCGCACGGTGGCGGTGGTCCGGGGGTCGGGCCGGTCGGGGTGCGCGCGCACCTCGCGCCGTATCTGCCGAACCACCCGTTGCAGCCTGCGGCCGGGCCGGAGACGGGAGTTGGGCCGATCTCGGCGGCTCCCTGGGGTTCCGCCGGGATCCTGCCGATCTCTTGGGCGTACGTCCGGCTCATGGGTGGCGAGGGGCTGAAGCGGGCCACGCAGGTGGCGGTGCTCAGCGCCAACTACATCGCCAAGCGCCTTGAGCCGCACTACCCCGTGCTCTACACCGGGCCCGGTGGGCTCGTCGCGCACGAGTGCATCATCGATCTGCGGCCGATCAGCAAGGCGACCGGCGTCAGCGTCGACGACATCGCCAAGCGGCTCATCGACTACGGCTTCCACGCGCCGACGATGTCGTTCCCTGTGGCCGGGACCCTGATGATCGAGCCGACCGAGTCCGAGGACCTGATCGAGCTGGACCGGTTCTGCGAGGCGATGATCGCCATTCGTGGCGAGATCGAGAAGGTCGGCGCGGGGGAGTGGCCGGGCGAGGACAACCCGTTGAGGAACGCGCCGCACACCGCTGCCGCGTTGGGTGGGGAGTGGGAGCACGCGTACACGCGTGAGGAGGCTGTCTTCCCGGCCGGTGTGTCCGTCGCCGACAAGTACTGGCCGCCGGTGCGGCGGATCGACCAGGCCTTTGGTGACCGGAACCTGGTGTGCTCCTGCCCGCCGTTGGACGCCTACGAGGACTAGACGCTCCGCTGGTAGACCGGGACTTCGGGCGCGGGGCATCTCAAGCCGGATATGCGTGCGTCTGGGTCGCCTTCACCGCGGCCCAGACCAACGCGCCCTGGTGCAGGTCCAGTTCGGCCGCCGCTACTGTCGTGAGGTCGGCGGTCAGGGGGAGTTCGCCGGTCAGGTCTACGCGGATCTGGTCGCCGTGGGTTTCCAGGCCCGCCACCTCGCAGTGCCAGAGGTTGCGGGCGCTGGCGGCGGTGGGGCGGTCGCCGTAGAGAGTTACGCCGCTCGGCGGGAACGCTACGAAGACCTCGCCCTGGAGGTCCTCCGTGGTGGTGACCGTGGGGCCGGTGTCGAGGGTGACCGTGTGGCCGTCGGACCGGCCCTTGTAGAGGTTGAGGCCTACGAGTTGGGCGATGTAGTCCGTGCGCGGGTGGCGGGCGATGTCGGCGGGGGTGCCCTCCTGGACGATCGTGCCCTGCTCGATCACGACCAGGCGGTCGGCCAGCACCATGGCGTCCAGCGGGTCGTGGGTGACCAGGACGGCGACCGCCTCGAACTCGGCCAGGTGGCGCCGGAGTTGGGCGCGTACGTCGAGGCGGGTGCGGGCGTCCAGGGCGGCGAGGGGTTCGTCGAGGAGGAGCAGGCGCGGGCGGGTCGCCAACGCCCTTGCCACGGCGACGCGTTGGGCCTGACCGCCGGAGAGTCTGCGGGGCTTGGCGGCCGCGTGCTCGGCGAGGCCCATGCGGTCCAGCCACTCGGCGGCGATGGCGCGGGACTCCGCCTTCGTCGCGCCCTGGCAGCGTGGGCCGAAGCCGACGTTGTCGAGTGCTGTCAGGTGGGGGAACAACAAGTAGTCCTGGAAGACGACTCCTACCGGGCGGGACTCCGGTGGTGTGCGGTCCAACTGCTCACCGTCCAGCCGTAGATGACCGTCCGTCAGGCGGACCAGGCCGGCCAGGGCGCGTAGCGCGGTCGTCTTGCCCGCGCCGTTCGGGCCGAGCAGGGCCACGACGTCTCCGGGGGCGGCGGTCAGTTCTACGTCGAGGCGGAAGGTGCCGCGGTCCACGACGAGATGGGCGTCGAGGCCCTGGGCGCCGGTGAGTTCGACGTCGGCGGTGTCGGTCATGACGTGCACGTCCAGGGGGCTGATGTGCGGGCGGTCGTACGGGTGTTGCTCATGACGTGGTCATCCAACGGTCCCGTAGGCCTGCCAAAACCGCGATCGACACGGCCAGGAGGACCAGGCTCAACGCGATGGCCGCCTCCGGGTCGTTCTGGAGGGCCAAGTAAACCGCTAGCGGCATGGTCTGGGTGCGGCCGGGGAAGTTGCCGGCGAAGGTGATCGTCGCGCCGAACTCGCCCAGTGCGCGGGCCCAGGCGAGGACCGCGCCCGCCGCGATGCCCGGGGCGATCAGGGGGAGCGTGACCCGGCGGAACGCCGTGAAACGGGAGGCGCCGAGGGTTTGGGCCGCCTCCTCGTAGCGGGGGTCCGCGGCGCGCAGGGTGCCCTCGACGCTGATGACGAGGAACGGCATCGCGACGAAGGCCTCGGCGACCACGACACCGGTCGTGGTGAAGGGGAGCGTGATGCCGAACCACGAGTCCAGCCACTGGCCTACGACGCCGTTGCGGCCGAGGGCGAGCAGGAGTGCCACACCGCCGACCACTGGTGGCAGGACCAGCGGGAGGGTCACCAGGGCGCGGAGGAAGCCGCGGCCGGGGAACTCCGTGCGGGCCAGTACCCAGGCCAGCGGTACGCCCAGGACCAGGCTCACGGCCGTCGCCGCGGTCGCGCTGAACAGGGACAGCTGGAGCGCCTGCCAGACCTCCGTGCTCGTCAGCTGGGATGGGAGGGACCGCCATGGGGCCCGTACCAGCAGGGCGATCAGCGGCAGGAGTAGGAACGCCAGCCCTACCAGCGCCGGGATCAGGAGGGGGAGTGGCACTCCCCGCCCTGTCATCCGGACACGGCGACGCCGCGGACCGCCCTTGAGGGTCTCGGCCGCGGCGTCGGAGGTGTCGAGCTGGGTCACGGCTTGAGGAAGCCCGCCGTGGACAGCACCTTCTGGCCCTCGGTGGACTGCACCAGCGCGATGAACGCCTTGGCGGCGACGGCGTTGGGCGCGTCCTTGAGGAGGACGATCGGGTAGTCGTTGATGGCGTTGGCGGACTCGGGGAACTCCACGCCCTGGACCTTGCTGCCGGCGGCGTGCACGTCGGTCTTGTAGACGACCGCCGCGTCGGCCTCCTTCAGCTCCACCTTCGTCAGGGCGCTCTTGACGTCCGCCTCGTACGACACCGGGGTGAGCTTCAACTTGCTTGCCGTCAGCGCCTTTTGGGCCGCCGCACCGCACGGCACCGTCTTGTCGCAGAGCACGACCTTGAGCGAGGACTTCGTGAGGTCCTTCAGGGAGGTCACCTTGTCGGGGTTGCCCGGCAGGGTGGCGATCTCCAGCTGGTTGCGGACGAAGGTGGCCGGCGTGCCGACGCCGTCGCCCTTGTTCGTGACGATGGCCATGGTCTTGGGGCTCGCGGCGGCGAACACGTCGGCCGGGGCGCCGCCGGTGATGCTCGCGGCGAGGGTGTCGCTGCCGCCGAAGTTGAAGGTGACCTTGGTGCCCGGGTGGGCCGTCTCGAACTCCTTGCCCAGGGTCGTGAACGACTCCTGGAGCGAGGCGGCGGCGAAGACGGTGACGGTGCCGGACATCTTCGGGGACGCGGACGCCGAGGAGTCGGACTTCGAGGAGGACGAGTCGTCGCTGGAGGAGCAGGCGCTCAGGGCCAGCAGCGCGGCGGCTCCGGCCCCCGCTACCTGCAGGGTCCGGCGGGTCCGACGCGCGGAACGGGTCATCACGGTTCTACTCCTCTGGTCTCTTCATGAAAGGGGCTCATGAAAGGGGTTGTCGCGCCCTGGGACGACCGCAACGGCCGTGCCGCGATGATACTGCCGCATATGCAAGGCATAAGTCTCCTGTCGCATCGCATGAGCTGCACTGTTCGCTTGTGGGGTGCGCATGTGCGTTTGTACGGGAGTGCCGTCCGGGTACCACATTCCGGGAGGTGATGGCTCGTGACGCTCGCGCAGCTCGACCTGACCGGGGACCTCGCCCGCCCGGCCCGGCTGACCGTGCCCGACCTGTTCGACTGGCCGCTGCACCACGTGCGGGTCAGCTTCGAGTGCGCCACCAGCGGCACCCAAGTGCACCGCTTCGCGGGACCGCGCCTCTACGACGTCCTGACCTCGGCCGGCCCCGGCTTCGACCCCGTCCGCCGCAAGGACCGGCTGCGCTTCCTCATCGCGGTCAGCGGTGCGGACGGGCACCACGCGCTGCTGTCCTGGGCCGAGATCGACCCCGACTTCGCTCATGCCCCTGTTCTGCTCGCTGTCAGCATCGACGACACCCCTCTCGACCGTGCCGGACCGCAACTGGTGCTTCCGCAGGACCGTTGCGGGGCCCGGCACATCAGTGGGATCAGCGCGATACGGGTGGACGGGGGATACGGGATGAGTCGGCCAGTGCCTGCCACACCCGGTCTCGGGTCAGCGGAAGTTCGGTGAAGCGCACGCCGGTTGCGTCCCGCAGCGCGTTGGCGAAGGCGGGCGCGACCGGGTTGAAGGGGCTCTCGCTCATCGACTTGGCGCCCAACGGGCCGATGGCGTCCGCCGTTTCCATGAAGTGGACCTCGGTGCGCGGCACATCCGCGTACTGCGGGAGCCGGTAACGCCGGAACGCGGCTGTCTCCACCGCACCCTGCCCGTCGATGCGGACGTTCTCGAAGAGCGTCGCGCCGAGCGCCTGGGCGACCCCGCCCTCCACCTGCCCCCTGCACTGCATCGGGTTCATCACCTTGCCCGCGTCGGCCGCGTGCACACTGCGCAGGATGCGGATCTCGCCCGTGTCCGGGTCCACGGCGACCCTGAACCACTGCGCGTTGAAGGCCACCGAGCGAGGTGTCCCGCCGAAGTGCCCGTCGGCGCTGAACTCCACCCCGACCGCCGCACCCGCCGCGTGCAGCTCCTTCAGGGTGAGACGACCGCCCGGGTGCAGTACGGCCTCCTCGGCCAACGCGCAGTCGGCGCGCGGGAGTTGCAGGTGGGCGGCGGCGAAGTCGAGCAGCTGGTCGGCGAGAGTGCGGGAAGCGCGGAGGGTTGCCTTGCCCGCGACGACCGTGCCCGTGGAGGCGAAGGCGCCCGTGTCGTGCCGTACGACGTCTGTGTCGGACTGGCGGACGGTGATCCGGTCGACGGTGGTGGCGAGTTCACCGGCCGCGATCTGGCGGTGGACCGTGGTCGTACCGTTGCCGAACTCCGCTGTGCCCACGGCGAGATCGAAGCCGCCGTCGGGGAGAAGGCTCGCCTTCGCGTCGGCGAGGTGGCCGCCGGGCGGGCCCGTCGCGATCATCGCCAGGGCGGTGCCCTCGCCCACCAGCCAGCCGTCCGGGGGGAGTTGGGAGACGGGCTCCGCCTGGGCGCGGCGGACGATCGCGAGGCACTGGTCGAGGCCGTAGCTCGCGATGTGCAGGTCCTCCTCCTCGCCGCCGGGGGAGAGCATCGGCTCGCCGGGGCCGATGATGTTCTTCGCCTTGAACTCCAATGGGTCCAGGTCGAGTTGGCGGGCGAGTTCGTCCAGGGCCGACTCCACGGCGAACATCACCTGGCCGAGGCCGTAGCCCCGGAAGGCGCCCGCCGGGACGGTGTGCGTGTAGACGGAGAAGGCGTCGACCTTCTTGTGCGGGGCGCGGTAGACGGCCATCGACTCGCCGACACTGTGGAACATGACGGCGGGGCCGTGGTTGCCGTAGGCGCCGGTGTTGGAGACAACGCGTAGCTGGAGTGCGGTGAGTTGGCCGTCGCGGCGGGCGCCCGCCTTCACGTTGATCGTGAACGGGTGGCGGGTGGTCGCACCGTAGAACTGTTCCGCGCGGGTGTACTCCAGTTTCACCGGGCGGCGCAGGCGCAGGACCGCGAGGGCGACGATGTCCTCGACGAGCATCTCCTGCTTGCCGCCGAAGCCGCCGCCGACCCGGCCGGCGACGACCCGGACCTGCTCCTCGGGGAGGTCGTACAGCGCGCACAGGGCACGACGGGTGAGGAACGGGGTCTGTGAACTGGTGCGTACCGTCAGCCTGTTGTTCTCGTCGAACCATGCCACCGCACCGTGCGTCTCCAGGCTCGCGTGCTGGACGCGTTGGGTGCGGTACGTGTCCTCGTAGACGGCGTCGGCCTCCGCGAAGCCTGCCTCCACGCTGCCGATCTCGCCGTGTGCCTCGCCGACCACGTTGTCGTGGGGGCGCGAAATCCTCGCCGTAGCAGCGTCCTTGTCGTGGACGACCGGGGCGCCCGGGCGCATCGCCTCCTCCGGGTCGAGGACCGAGGGCAGGATCTCGTACGTCACCTCTACGCGTCGGCAGCCCTCCTCGGCGGCGGCCTCGCTGTCGGCGACCACGGCGGCGACGCGCTGGCCGACGTAGCGGACGGTGTCGTCGAGGACGCGGGTGTCGTCCGGGTCCTCGGTGGGGTGCTCGTGGCGGGCCGTGGAGAAGTGGCGTTCGGGGGCGTCGTAGTGGGTGAACACCGCTTGCACGCCCGGGACTTGGAGAGCGGCAGCGGTGTCGATCGCGGTGATGCGGGAGTGGGCGTGCGGGGAGCGGAGGAGCTTCATGTGGAGCAGGCCCGGGACGTCGATGTCGAAGGTGTAGCGGGCGGTGCCGGTGACCACCTGGGGGCCGGCCGGGGCGGGGAGGTTGCGGCCCACCGCCTCGCCCGCGGCCGGTGCCTCGGCGTGGCAGACGCCTCGTACCGCGTCCTCGATGGCGCGGTAGCCGGTGCAGCGGCAGAGGTTGCCCTTGAACGCCCTCGGGAGGTCGGTGAGTTGGTCCTCGTTCAGGGCGGCCGTCGTCATCAGAAAGCCGGCCGTGCAGAAACCGCACTGGAAGCCCTGGGCGTCGAGGAACTTCCGCTGGACGGGGTGGAGTTCGCCGTCCTCGGCGGCCAGGCCCTCGACCGTGGTGACGGTACGGCCGTCGGCGCGGAAGGCCGGGTAGAGGCAGCTGTGCACCGGTTCGCCGTCCACGTGGACCGTGCAGGCGCCGCAGTCGCCCGCGTCGCAGCCCTTCTTCACGCCGAACCAGCCGCGGTCGCGGAGGTACGTGCGCAGACACTGACCCGGGCGGGGTTCCTCGGCGAAGGACCGGCCGTTGACCTCGATCTTCATGCTGCGGTCTCTCCCAGCTCCCGGCGGATCTCCTCCGCGTAGTGGAACGTCATGTGCGCTCGCCATTCCGGCAGCCCGTGGATGTCGTCGAACCACTCGTCGTCCGCTACGGCGGCGGCGATCGCGGTGCGCAGTTGCTCGGCCGTCGGTGGCAGGGGGAACCACAGGCGGAACGGGCGGACCGTCGACGCGGTGATCGTCAGCGCGAGGGAGCCGTCGAGCGGGTCCAGGGTGCCGATGACCAGGACTCCGGAGCGACCGAGGCCGTAGAGCGAGGCCTGGCGGAAGGCAGTGCGGCAGGTCAGGGTGCGGGGCGGGACGGTGATCGAGCGGAGCAGTTCGCCGTCGGACAGGTCCTTGCGGCCCGCGCCGGTAACGAAGTCGGCGACGCGGACGCGGCGCCGTAGGCCGTCCTGGGACAGGAGGAGGCACTCGGCGTCCAGGGCGGCGGTGAGGGAGATCATCGGGCCCGCGGGGAGGGCGTTGCAGAGGTTGCCGCCGACCGTCGCCATGTTCCAGATCTTGAAGGAGGCGAGGAAGGCGCGGCAGCACTGCTCGAAGAGCGGGGCCGCGGTGGTCGTCAACTCCTTCGCGAAACGGGAGAGTTGGGCGATCGTGCAGGTCGCGGCGATCTCTACGGAACCGTCGGGGTGTCGCTCGACGGGTGTCCAGCCGGTGCGACTCAGGTCCACCAGGCGGCGCAGGTGCGGTTGCGGCTCGGAGAAGAGATACGTGCCGCCGCCGAGCCAGGCGTCGCCCGGCCGCCAGGGTGTCGGCTGCCGGGCGTCGAGGATCTCGGCCACCGTGTTCAGGTCCATGACCGCCAGTGAAGCAACGCGGACCCGGTCGGGACGACTGGTTCACAGCACGGAAACGCCGACGTTCCACGGCCGGACACTGGAGGATCAACCAAGAGGCGTTTCGGCCGATTGGTCTTGCACTTACCATGCAATCACTCGCATTCACCTGGCGAATGCGAGATGCGAGGAGCCGGAACCATGCACGTCGAACACCTTCTTCAGGACGAGTCCCTCGGCCTGCGCCTGCTGTGGGCCGAGGACGCCCAGCTGGCCCGGGAGATCAGCGGAGTGACCGTGACCGACCTGGAGGACCCCGCGCGGTTCGTGCGGCGGGACGAGGTCGTGCTGAGTGGGCTCGTGTGGTGGTCGGCCGAGGACGGGCCCGCGCGGGCCGAGCGGTTCGTGTCCGCTCTGCGGGGAGCGGGGGCCGCCGCGCTGCTCGCGGGGGAGGAGACGCACGGTTCGGTGCCGGACGATCTTGTCGAGGCCTGTGTGCGGCACGGAGTCCCGGTGGCCGCCGTACCGGCGCACATCATGTTCCGCGCGATCACCGACACCGTGTACCTCGGGCGATGGGGCGAGCTGAGCCGTCGGCACACGCTGCCGGAGAACGTACGGGGGCGGCTTAGTCGGATGGCCGCGCAGGGTGCGGGTCCGGAGGCGATCGTGACGACGGCCTTCGCCCACCTCGAACGGGCCGTCGCGTATGTCCTCACGCCCTCCGGACGGACCGTCGCGGCGACGCCGGGTGCGCCCGCGATACCGGTGGGGAAGGCGGCCGGCCTGCTGGCGGAGGCCGTGCCCGTCGACGCCGACGGGGTCTCGCCGTACGAGCGCTGGCACCTCTACCTTCCCGATCCCGATGACGCGCCGCCGCGCATGGTGCACGAGCTGGCCTCGGTGCTGGGGCGCTGCCAGGAGGCGCGGGTCCGCGCGCGGGCCGAAGAGCGGCAGACGGCCGACGAGTTGGGGGCGTTGCTCGCCGTGCCGGGTGTCGATGGCGCGGCTGTGGCGGCTGCGCTGCGGGCCTGTGGGTTGCCGGACGACGGGCCGTATCGGGTACTGGTCGCGGAGACCGGGGCGCAGCGGGCGGGGCTGGCGGAGGGGGCGTTGGCGGAAGTCGTCGCGCATGCGGTGCCGGACGGTACGGCGGTCGCGGGTGCCGTGGGACGGTTGCCCGACGGTGCCGCGTTCGCGGTCGTGGCCGGGACCGCCGAGGCCGACGCGCTGCACGAGGTGTGGCCGCTCGTCGCCGCGGCCGAACCCGCTGTGCCGCTCTACGGCGGGACCGGGGCACCAGTCGCCACCGCGCGGGAGCTCAACGGGGCGCTGGCGGAGGCGCGTTACGCGCTCGTCTCGGCGCGGAGTACCGCTGCGGCGGACGGCTCGGCGCTCACCGACGCTTCCACCCTCACGGGGCTCGACGCGCTGCTCACCGGTGTTCCGGCGGAGGTCCGTACCGCCTACAGCCGGACCGTCCTCGGTGAACTGCGGTCCAACGCCGTGCTGTTGGAGACGCTGGAGACCTTCCTGGCCTGTGACGGTTCCTGGGCGCGGACGGCGGAGGCGCTGCATCTGCACGTGAACTCCGTGCACTACCGGATCGGGCGCATCGAGCACTTCACCGGCCGCGACCTCTCCCGCCTCTACGACCGCCTCGACCTGCGGGCGGCCCTGTTGTGCCGGGCGGACAGCGCCTAACCTGCACGTCAGGGGAGGTTGGACATGTTGCTGCGTCAGCTGGAGTACCTGGTCGCGCTCGCCCGTGAGCGGCACTTCGCGCGCGCCGCTGCGGCCTGTTACGTCTCGCAGCCCTCGCTCTCGGCCGCGATCCGTCGCCTGGAACACGACTTGGACGTACCGATCGTGCGGCGCGGCAGACGGTACGAGGGGCTGACCCCGGAGGGCGAGGTGGTGCTGGCCTGGGCGCACCGCATCCTGGCCGAACGGGACGCGCTGCACCAGGAGTTGTCGGTGCTGCGGGGTGGACTGACCGGCACGCTGCGGCTGGGTGTGGTGCCCACCGCGCTGCCCGCCGCGTCCCTTCTCACCACCCCGTTCTGCGTACGGCATCCCCGGGCCCGGGTCGCCCTGGAGTCGCTGTCGTCCGTCGGCATCACCCAGGGGCTCGCCGAGTTCGAGCTGGACGCGGCGATGACGTACCTGGACGACGACACGCTCCGCAACGTCCGCCGACTCCCGCTCTACGAGGAGCGGTATGTGCTCCTCACGCCCGTCGACGGGCCACTTGCCGGTGTCTCCAAGGCCAGTTGGGCCCAGGCGGCGACTCTTCCCCTCTGCCTGCTCAACTCGCGGATGCGCAACCGCCGCATCATCGACGAGTGCTTCGCGGCCGAGGGCGCGACGGCCTCCCCGGCGATCGAGTCGGACAGCGTCGCCGGGCTCTACACGCTGCTGCCGGGCGGCCGTTGGTCCAGCGTGATCTCGCATGCGTGGCTGCACATGTTCGACGTACCGGAGGGGATGCGGGTCGTACCGCTGAAGGGGCCCGCGCACGGGCCCCGGGTCGGACTGGTCGTCGCCCGCAGCGAGCCCCGATCGGTGCTGGCGGAGGCGCTGTTGAAGGTGGCGAGGGAGGCGGGCGTACGGGACGAGCTCGACGCACTGCTGCACACCTATCTGGGCGGCGACGGACGCTGACGGTCGTTGATAGGAGCGGGCTATGTCGGCATAGCAACGTTCGCTTTGACCAGGGCGATTCACCCCGAGGATCGTGAAGTGCATCTTCCGACAACGGAGTTGAGGAGCCGCGACATGGCCAAGGTTCTCTGTGTCCTGTACGACGACCCGATCGACGGATACCCGACCTCGTACGCCCGCGACGACCTGCCGGTGATCGACCACTACCCCGGCGGCCAGACCACCCCCACTCCCGAGGCGGTCGACTTCACCCCGGGCCAGTTGCTCGGCAGCGTCTCCGGTGAACTCGGCCTGCGTGCCTACCTGGAGGCGGCCGGGCACACCCTGGTCGTCACCTCCGACAAGGACGGCGAGGGCTCGGTCTTCGACCGGGAACTGGTCGACGCCGACATCGTGATCTCGCAGCCGTTCTGGCCCGCGTACCTCACCCCGGAGCGCATCGCCGCCGCCAAGAACCTCAAGCTCGCGGTCACCGCCGGCATCGGCTCCGACCACGTCGACCTCGACTCGGCGATCTCGCACGGCGTGACGGTCGCCGAGGTGACGTACTGCAACAGCATCAGCGTCGCCGAACACGTCGTGATGATGACGCTGTCCCTCGTGCGCAACTACCTGCCGTCCCACCAGGTCGTGCTCGACGGCGGCTGGAACATCGCGGACTGCGTGGCCCGTTCGTACGACCTCGAAGGCATGCACGTCGGGACGGTCGCCGCGGGGCGGATCGGGCTCGCGGTGCTGCGGCGGCTCGCGCCCTTCGACGTCAAGCTGCACTACACCGACCGGCACCGGCTTCCCGGGGACGTGGAGCGGGAGTTGGGGCTGACCTGGCACGAGAGTGCCGAGGACATGGTGCCGCACTGCGACGTCGTGACCATCAACGCGCCGCTGCACCCCGAGACGGAGGGGCTGTTCGGCGACAAGCTGCTCGCGCAGATGAAGCGCGGCGCCTATCTCATCAACACCGCGCGGGCGAAGATCGTCGACCGGGACGCCGTCGACCGGGCCCTGCGCGGTGGGCAGTTGGCGGGTTACGCCGGTGACGTCTGGTTCCCGCAGCCCGCCCCGGCGGACCACCCCTGGCGCACCATGCCGCACCACGGGATGACCCCGCACATCTCCGGTTCGTCGCTGTCGGCGCAGGCCCGGTACGCGGCGGGCACGCGGGAGATCCTGGAGGCGTTCTTCGCGGGGCGGCCCATCCGGGACGAGTATCTGATCGTGGACGGCGGGGCGTTGGCGGGTACCGGCGCGCACTCCTACTCGGTCAACAAGTGACGCGGTGACGGACGGAGGCCACCGCACGTCTCACACGCGGTCGATGTGCACGTTCGTCGACTTCACGCGGGCGGTGGCCTCCATGCCGACCTCCAGGCCGAGTTCCTCGACGGCCTCGCGGGTCAGCAGGGAGACCAGCCGGTGCGGGCCCGACTGGATCTCGACCTGGGCCGCGACATCGCCGAGCTTGATCGCGGTGACGATGCCAGGGAAGGCGTTGCGGACCGAGGTGTAGGAAGGGTCCTCCTCGACCTCGCCCGCCTTCGCCAACTCGACCGAGAACGCGGCCAGAGCGACCCCGTCGATGAGCCGACGGCCGCCCTCGTCGCGGTGGGTCGTCACCCGGCCCGCGTCCGCCCACCGGCGCGCGGTGTCCGGGCTCACGCCGAGCAGCCGCGCCGCCTGGCCGATTGTGTAGGACTGCATACGCGCCACCCTAGGGCCAGAAACGTGAACCGGTGGACGGGGGGTTGGCTCTGGGGTATAACGCGATATAGCGTCAGTCCGTCGATCGGGGTGAGGGTATGTCGGGTGAGCTGATGAGCACGACCGCTTTGCGGGCCTCGCATGCGGACCGGGACCGCGTCGTGGACGTGCTGACCGGCGCGGCCGGTGACGGACGGCTGACCGCCGAGGAACTCGACGAGCGCGTCGAGGCGGCCCTGACCGCCCGCACCATGGGCGAGTTGGCGGTCCTGACGGCCGACCTGCCGGTGGTTGCCGGTACGGTCGCGGCCGAGGTCAGGGACGTCGTCCGCATCGAGCAGCACGGCGGTTCGGCGCAGCGCGGTGACGGCTGGGTGGTGCCACGCCGGTTGGAGATCCAGTCGAGCCTGGGCGACGTGACACTCGACTTCACCCAGGCGGTGATCACCCAGCCCACGCTCCGCATCGACCTCGACATGCACCTCGGTGCGCTACGGCTGCTGATCCCGCCGGGCATCGTGGTGGACACCGACTCCCTGGTGTTCAGCTACGGGAAGATCAAGAAGCGCGGGCGCGCTGACGCCGATGCGCCGGTCGGCCTGCGGATCGAGATCGTCGGGCAGATACGGCTGGGGAAGGTCGTGGTGCGCCGGACGCGGCGCGGGGTCAGGAAATCCCCGACGCCCTGAGGACCGACCGCGCGGTCTCGTCGTCGATCAGATGACCCAGGTGACGCCGGACATCGGTGCCCTGGCGCAGTGTGCCGCGTTCCATCGAGTGCCGCATGCCCGTGTCCAGCTCGTGCCAGAGCAGGGGGTTGGCGACCAGGACCCGGGGGTCCAGTTCAAGCCATTGACCGTACGTGTCCCGCAGGACCAGGCGTGTGGAGACGTCGCCGTACTGTCGTACGACGGTCAGCGCGTCCGTGTGCACCGTGCGTCGGAGCAGCGGGCTGTCCACGGTGAGCCAGCCGGGGCCCGCGGTGACGCGGTGCGGCAGCAGGACGACGAAGAGCACTGCCGACAGGGCGAACCACAGCAGGGCGCGGATCAGGGTGAGGGTTCCGGCTTCCCCGTCGACCAGCAGGGTCATGACGAGGAAGCCGAGCGCGCAGCCCGTCGCCAGCCGGGCGTCGCCACGCCAGTGGCGGTCGCCGGTCGGGTCCGGTGGGAGGGTGCTGTGCGGCATGAGGCCGACGGTAGGCCGCCACGAGCGCGCCGCGCGGGCCGCTGACGGGGCTCTTACACACCGGTGCCGGATTTTGTCGTGCCTCTTACGGTGACGTCGGCTCGGGCGGTCTGCGAACGGTCGCCGGTGTGCATACGCGGTCGCGGTGTGCGGTCAGCCCGTGTGGACGCGCGGGCGTCGTGTGCGGTCCGGTTCCGCCTCGCGCAGGACCTCGCGGGTGACCGGGGCGACCTCGCCCTGGCCGAAGAGGAAGAAGCGGAGGAAGTTGGCGAACGGGTTGCCCTCGGTCCACTCGAAGTACATGTGCGGGATACGGCCCGTCGAGTCGCGGACGTGCAGCATCAGCGCGGCCAGGGCGTTGGGGATGGAGGACGACTCCAGGGTCAGGACCCGGTAGCGGCCGTGCAGGACCTCGCCGCGCACCGTCAGGCCCGCCTCGAACTCGGAGGCGTCGAGGACCGTCACCTCGACGAACACGAAGTCCTCGCCGGGGATGTCGTTGTCGTTGCGGATCTGCTCGATCTTGTCCCGGTACTCGGCCTTGTCACGGCGGTCGGGCTCGTTGGCGACGAAGCGGATCTTCCGGCTGGCCATGTCGCGGATGAATCGTTCCGCCATGGAGTCCAACTGCACGCTCGTCACGCGGAGTTCGAAGGCGCGGGCCAGCCGGGACAGCAGGGAGACCAGGATGATGCCGGCGATGAAGCAGGCGCCGATCTTCACGCCGTCGGGGCGTTCGATGACGTTGACGACGGTGACGTAGAGGAGGACCGCGGAGACGATGCCGAAGACGACGGTCCAGTTGCGCTGCTGGGCGCGGCGGGCCGCGATGGTGACCGCGATCGCCGCGGAGGACATGAGGACGAGGACGCCGGTGGCGTAGGCGCCGCCCTGGGCGTCGACGCTGGCGTCGAAGATCCAGGTGACCAGGAACGCGACCAGGGTGAAGACGATCACCATCGGGCGGACGGCGCGGGCCCAGTGCGGGGCCATGCCGTAGCGGGGGAGATAGCGCGGCATCAGGTTGAGGAGGCCGGCCATCGCGGAGGCGCCGGCGAACCACAGGATGGCGATGGTGGAGAGGTCGTAGACCGTGCCGAAGGCGTTGCCCAGGTACTCGTGCGAGAGATACGCGAGCGCGCGGCCGTTGGCCTGACCGCCCGCCTTGAACTCCTTCTCCGGGATCAGCACGGTGGTGATGAAGCTGGTGGCGATCAGGAACACGCTCATGATGAGCGCGGCGGTCGTCAGCAGCTTCTTGGTGTCGCGGATACGGCCCTTGGGGTTGTCGTGGGTGTCGTCCGGGTCGCCCTCGACGTGCGGCATGACGGCGACGCCGGTCTCGAAGCCGGAGAGGCCGAGGGCGAGTTTGGGGAAGACCAGCAGGCTCACGCCGATCATCGCGAAGATGTTGCCGTGTTCGGTGGTCAGGGCGCTCGTCCAGTCAGTGACGACATGTTCCTCGGTGACCACGTGCCACATGCCGACGATCACGACGACGACGTTGAGGCTGAGATAGGCCGCCACCAGGTACACGGCGACGCCGATCGCCTCCAGGAAGCCCTTGAGGAACACCGCGCCGAGCAGGGCCACCAGGATCAGCGTGATCAGCATCTGCTTGTCGTGCAGCATGCTCGTCAGGTGCGGGTTCTCCACGAGGTGGGTGGAGGCGTCCGCCGCCGACAGGGTGATCGTGATCAGGAAGTCCGTCGCCGCGAACCCGAGCAGGGTCAGGACGAACAGCTTGCCCTTCCAGAACGACAGCAGCCGCTCCAGCATCGCGATGGAGCCCTCGCCGTGCGGGCTCTCCTCGGCGACGCGGCGGTACACCGGGAGGGCGCCGGCCAGGGTGACGATCACGAGGACGATCGTCGCGACGGGGGAGAGCAGGCCGGCGGCGAGGGCCGCGATGCCGGGTTGGTAGCCGAGGGTGGAGAAGTAGTCGACGCCGGTCAGGCACATCACCCGCCACCAGCGCTGGCCCTGGTGGACGTGCAGCTCGGGTTCCGGCGCGCTCCGCGTGGCCTGCTGCCCGCCCTTGCCCATGTCGGCCAGCCCCTCCAGCATCCAGGCGCGCAGGCGACTGGGAGGAGGGTGTTCGGTGGTGGCCATCGGCGTGCTCCTGGAGTGCGGGTCAGCGTGTGGTCTCTGGCCATCACGCGGACGGCGGCACTAGCGTAAGCGGAGAGTGACGCGTGGGCCCACGGATGCGGGGGCCTTCGGCGTCAATCTTGCGTTAAGACTGGCCGGGTTGGGGGAGGGGGCGCATCAGGAAGGGGTGGCCGGGACCGATCTGGGGCACGTTGGGCTGTATGGGGGTGATGGGCGGGCGGTGGTCTTCGGCGGACACCGAGAGTTACCGGGAGCGGGGTGCGGCCCGCCGGGTTCCGGTGAGCGGTCACACGTCCGCCAGCCGTGCCTCCTCCAGGTCCAAGGACCGCTGGAGGCGCCTGCGGGTCGTGTCGCTGATGGTGTGGTCGTCGTAGAGGCGCTGCAGTTCGACCGTCTCCACGGCGATCAGGTCGCGGCGGAGTTGGCGGTAGACCAGGTCGGCCGACTCCGCGTGGGCCGCTTGGCCGTTGTTGTCGGAGAGGCGGTCACGGGCGTCGTCGAGGCGGGCGTTGAGGCCGCGGCGGAGGCGGTCGAGGACCACGTCCGGGACCGCTTCCAGCTCGGCCAGTTCGTCCAGGCGGCGGATGCCCGCGTCGGCCAACCGGCAGCGGGCGGAGGCCTCTTCGCGTTCCGTGTGGTCGGGTTCGAGGGCGATTCCGGAGCGGCGGACGACCGGCGCGAGGGTGAAGCCCTGGACGACGAGGGTGACGACCACGACCGACGTGGTGAGGACCAGGACGAGGGGGCGGTCGGTCAGGGTGGCGCCGGTCTTGGTGACCTCGGGGATCGACAGGGCCGCCGCCAGCGGGAGGACACCCCGGGTGCCCGCCCACGTCAGGACCATCGGCACCCGCCAATTCACCCTGTGCACACCGCCCTTGCGCTGCACCACCGCCGACAGCGGCGCCAGCCACAGCAGTCGTACGGCGATCAGGGTGCCCGCCACCGCGAGCGCGTACAGGGGCCACGCGCGGTCGCCGTCGGACAGTGCCCGCACCTGGGCGGGCAGCGCCAATCCGATCAGGGAGAACACCACGCTCTCCAGCAGGAACACCACCGTGCCGTAGACGGCGTGCAGTTGGAGCCTGATGCGGGCGTTGGTGAGGCGGTCGCCGCGACCGCCGAGGACGACCCCGGCGACCACGACCGACGTCACGCCGGACGTGTGGGCGCCCTCCGCCAGGACGTAGGCCGCGTACGGCGTGACCAGGGAGATCACCGTCTCCAGGACCGGGTCCTCGGTGCGCCGCCGGATCAGGGTGACGACGTAGGCGACGGCCGCCCCGATGACCGTGCCGCCGCCCGCGAGCACGACGAACTCCCCGCCCGCCGCACCCCAGTTGGCCGCCGCCGAGGCCACGGCGACGCTCACCGCGACCCGGAACAGGACCAGCGAGGTCGCGTCGTTGAAGAGGGACTCCGCCTGGACCAGGACCTGGACCCGGGGCGGCAGGGCGAGCCGTCGGCCCAGTGCGGTGACGGCGACCGGGTCGGTGCTGGCCAGGACCGCGCCGAGCACGAACGCCATCTGCCAGGAGAGTGGGGTGACTGTCGATGCCACCCAGCCCACGGCTGCTGCCGACGCGAGGACCAGGCCGATCGCGAGGATCCCTACCGGCTTCCACACCGCCTTCAGTTCGCGCCAGGACATCTCCTCGGCGCTGGCGTACAGGAGCGGCGGCAGGACGACCAGGCCGATCACGTCCGGGCTGATCTCGATCGCCGGGGTGCCTGGCAGCAGGGCCACGGCGAGGCCGGCGACGACGAGCAGGGAGGGAGCGGGGATCCGCCAGCGGCGGGCGAACGTCGCGACCAGCGTCGCCAGAACCACGAGTGCCAGAACCGTACCGACGCCGCGCATGCCGTCCCCTTGTGGTCTTGGACGAGCCCATGCGGACTCCCCGCCGACCAGACTTCCCGGCACACCGCGGTCACCCTAACCCGGCCGGGCGCCGTCAAGACAGTGTCAACGTCCTCGCGGGCGGCGCCAGAGACGCGTCAAGAAGCCCGCCCGAGGGGCTGCGGGGCGCTTGTCTGGGAGGCGATGAACGACGTACGACGCGGGCGACTGAAGGTCTACCTCGGGGCGGCCCCGGGTGTCGGCAAGACCTACCGCATGCTCGACGAGGCACGGCGCCGGGCCGCTCGCGGCGCCGATGTGGTGGTGGGGTTCGCGGAGTGCCACGGGCGCCCGCGCACCGAGGCGATGCTCGACGGCCTGGAGGTCGTCGCGCGCGCCCAATGCGCTTACCGGGGCGGGGAGTTCGAGGAGATGGACCTCCCCGCCGTGCTCGCGCGCAACCCCGAGGTCGCCGTCGTCGACGAGTTCGCGCACAGCAACGTCCCCGGCGGCGGGCGCAACGCCAAGCGCTGGCAGGACATCGATGTGCTGCTCGCCGCCGGCATCGACGTCGTCACCGCCGTCAACGTGCAGCATCTGGCCTCGCTCAAGGACGTCGTCGAGAAGATCACCGGGGTCCCGCAGCACGAGACGGTGCCCGACGACGTCGTACGCCGGGCCCACCAGATCGAGTTGATCGACATGCCGCCCGAGGGACTCCGGCGGCGCATGGCGCACGGCAACATCTACACACCGGAGAAGATCGACGCGGCCCTCGCCAACTACTTCCGGCCCGGAAACCTCACCGCCCTGCGGCAGTTGGCGCTGCTGTGGGTCGCCGACCGGGTCGACGAGGCCCTGCACACCTACCGCGCCGAGCACGCGATCGGCGGGGTGTGGGAGACCCGGGAACGGGTGGTCGTCGCGCTCACCGGCGGGCCCGAGGGCGACACGCTCATCCGGCGCGCGGCCCGCATCGCCGACCGGTCCGCCGGCGGCGATCTGCTCGCTGTGCACGTGGCCCGCAGCGACGGACTCGCCGCCGGGGTGTCCCATGCCTCGCTCGCCCGGCAGCGGCGCCTCGTCGAGGACCTGGGCGGCAGCTACCACTCGGTGGTCGGCGACGGTGTCGCCACCGCCCTGGTCGAGTTCGCCCGCACCGAGAACGCCACCCAACTCGTCCTCGGCACCAGCCGCCGGGGCCGGTTCGAGCGGTTCCTGACCGGGCCCGGCACGGGCGAGACGGTGACCGAGTTGTCCGGAGACATCGACGTTCATCGAGTCACCCACGAGCGGGCCGGGCGCGGCACCCTGCTGCCGTCCCGCCGCCGTACTCTCTCGACGGCACGGCTAATTGCCGGGCCCGTGGCGGGACTTGTGCTGCCGGTCCTGCTCACCGTCTGCCTCGCCCAGGTGCGCGGCACGGTCAACCTCACCAGCGAGGCGCTGCTGTTCCTGCTCGCCGTGGTCGGGGTGGCCTGCATAGGCGGCGTGGCCTCG
Organism: Streptomyces sp. NBC_00988; assembly: GCF_045162645.1. Classification (NCBI taxonomy): domain Bacteria; kingdom Bacillati; phylum Actinomycetota; class Actinomycetes; order Kitasatosporales; family Streptomycetaceae; genus Streptomyces; species Streptomyces sp. NBC_00988. The sequence goes on along the minus strand of NZ_CP108730.1, from coordinate 2,892,124 downwards.
GCGGTCATCGCGTCGGTCACGGCCTCGCTGCTGCTCAACTACTGGTTCATCCCGCCCATCGGGCAGTTCACCCTGAACGACCCCAACGCCCTTCTGGCGCTAGGGGTGTTCACAGTGGTCGCGGCAACCGTGGCCGCCGTGGTCGACCGTTCGCTACGACTCTCCCGCCGCTCGGCGCGTGCCACCGCCGAGGCGGAGACGATGTCGTCCCTCGCGGGCAGCATCGTGCGCGGCGGCCAGACGATCCCGGCCCTGCTGGAACGCACCCGCGAGACCTTCGGCACCGACTCGGCGGAACTCGTCGACGAGCCACCGGACCACGAGGTCGGGGTCGGTGTCACCACCGTCCCCGCCGGTCCCGGCGCCTACCTGGTCTTGCGCGGACGCACCCTGTCATCCTCGGAGCGCCGGGTGCTGGCCGCCTTCGCCGCGCATGTCGGCTCCGCCGTCGAACGGGCCCAACTCGCCGAAGCCGCCGCCGAGATCGAGCCGGTGAAGGCCGCCGACCGTTTGCGTACCGCGCTGCTGCGGGCCGTAGGACACGATCTGCGGACGCCGCTCGCTGCGGGGTGGGCGGCCGTCACCTCGTTGCGCGGGCGGGATGTCGAGTTCTCCGCCGAGGATCGTGACGAACTCCTCGCCACCGCCGACGAGTCGATGGCCAAGCTGAACCGGTTGCTGGAGAACCTCCTCGACCTGAGTCGGCTTGAGGCGGGCGTCCTTCCATTGAGCCTGCGGGCCACGAGTCTGGAGGAGGTGCTGCCGATGGCGCTCGCGGACGTGCCCGATGTGGATCTGCGGGACGTGGAGTCGATTCCGCCGGTGCTCGTCGATCCGCCGCTGCTGGAACGTGTGATCGCCAACCTGGCCGGCAACGCGGCCCGGCACACCCCGGCCGGGCGGCGGGTCATGGTCACCGCCAGTGCGCTGGGCGGGCGGGTGGAGTTGAGGGTCGTAGACCGAGGCCCTGGGCTGCCAACTACCGGGCGCGAGAGGCTCTTTGAGCCCTTCCAGAGGCTCGGCGACACGGACAACACCACCGGGCTCGGGCTGGGTCTCGCCCTCGCGCGCGGCCTCACCGAGGCGATGAACGGGACGCTCACACCTGAGGACACGCCGGGTGGAGGCCTGACGATGGTCGTGTCCTTGCCGTTGGCCGAACGGATGGACCCGACAGCCTCAACAGCGGCCGCTACTCCAGGCCGGACATCTTGAACACGGTCTCCGCGGTCTCGCGCTCGACGCGTTCCGCGACCCGGCGCAGCGCGGTCGCCCCGCATGTGAGCGAGCCGGAAGCCACCGACTTGCGGGAGTCCTCGGAGACCCGGTGCCACAGGTCCGGGTTCTGCACCAGCACATCGGGATCGATCTCCACCCGGCCGCCCAACTCGTCGCGCAGGACCAGCCGTTGAGAGACCCCGTCCAGGCAGCGTACGGACTTGAGCCGGTCCGTGCGGACGTGGCGTTCGCGCAGCAGCCCGCGTGAGGACAGCCAGCCTTCGCCCGCCCGGATCCGGGCGGGGTACAGCACCACGAGGAGCAGGACGGCGAGGGCGAGCCAGAGCGCGCCGCGCCACAGGGTGAGCCGGCCGCTCAAGTCGTCGACGAGCAGCAGGAGTCCGAGCAGCGCGCCCGCGCAGCGGAACGTGTCGCGCAGGTCGCGCCTCCACCGGCGGTCGTGCGCGGACGCGTGCGCGTCGTCGGGGCGTCCCATGGTGGTGACGGTAGGGACTCCGGGCGTGCGGGGGCCGGGCCTTGACGCGACTCTGACGGGTGGCCGGCGGTTCTTGACGCCGTCGCAGCGGTGGCGGGCAGTTGCCCTGGTCACACGGTCGTCAAGTTCGCGTCAAAGAACGCGTGTTCGGCGCGAAGAAGACGCAAGGAGAAGGAGAAACCGGCGGCGGCGGGACAGAACCTGAAGCGCACCCGCGCGTTCCCGTCACCGCGCGTCCGTACGTGAAGGAGCCACCAGCATGACCGTTCTGACTGTCCAGCCGGGTGAGACACCGGCCGACGAGGAGCCCCCGGATACCGGCGAACGCCACCGGCTGACCGCCCTCGCCGGGTTCGCCGCGCTGTCCCTGGACGCCATGGCGTCGGTCGCCTACGGGCCCGAGGCGATCGTCCTCGTGCTGGCCGCCGCCGGTGCGCACGGGCTCGGCTTCACCCTGCCGGTCACGCTCGCCATCGCCGGTCTGCTCGCGGTGCTCGTCGCCTCGTACCGGCAGGTCATCGCGGCCTTCCCGGACGGCGGCGGCTCCTACGCCGTGGCGAAGACCCACCTGGGCGCGCGGACCAGCCTGGTGGCGGCTGCCTCGCTGGTGCTGGACTACGTCCTGAACGTCGCCGTGGCGGTCACCGCCGGTGTCGCGGCTCTGACCTCGGCGTTTCCGGGACTCTACGACGACCGGCTGTGGCTCTGCCTCGCCGTGCTCGTGCTGGTCACGGCGGTGAACCTGCGCGGGATCGTCGAGTCGGCCCGCGCCTTCATCGTGCCGACCGTCGTGTTCGTCGGCTCCATCCTCGTGCTGATCGCGGTCGGCCTGTTCCGGTCCGCGCCGGTGAGCACCGCGACCGCCGACGGACACGCCTCCGCGCTCGCCGACAACGCCACGAGCGTCGGCACCCTGCTGTTGCTGAAGGCCTTCGCCTCCGGATGCAGCGCCCTCACCGGCGTCGAGGCCATCGCCAACGCCGTGCCGTCCTTCCGCACGCCCCGCGCGAAGCGGGCCCAGCGCGCGGAGGTCGCCCTCGGCGCGGTGCTCGGCGTGATGCTGATCGGCCTGTCGGTGCTGATCTCCCGCTTCCACCTGCAGCCGGTCCAGGGAGTCACCGTCCTCGCCCAGCTCGCGGACGCCTCGCTCGGCCACAACTGGGCTTTCTACGTCATCCAGTTCGCGACGATGATCCTGCTCGCCCTGTCCGCGAACACGTCCTTCGGCGGGCTGCCGGTCCTGCTGAAGCTGCTGGCCCGCGACAACTACCTCCCGCACGTCTTCGCCCTCAAGGCCGACCGCCAGGTGCACCGGCACGGGGTGCTTGCGCTGGCCGCGGTCTCGGCGGGCCTGCTGGTGTTCTCCGGCGGCGACACCAACACCCTCGTGCCGCTCTTCGCGATCGGCGTCTTCGTCGGCTTCACCGTCGCCCAGGTCGGCATGGTCCGGCACTGGCGCGGCGAACGCGGCACCGGCTGGCGTGGAAAAGCCCTGCTGAACGGGTTCGGCGCGCTCCTCACCGGCGTCGCGGCCGTCGTCGTCACCGCGACCAAGTTCGAGGACGGCGCCTGGTTGATCGTGATCACCCTGCCCCTGCTCGTGCTGGCCTTCGAGACCGTGCACCGCGCCTATGCGCACATCGGCGAGCGGCTCGGCCTCGGCCGTATCCCGGAACCCCCGCACCGCGACCGGTCCGTCGTGATCGTGCCCGTCTCGTCCCTCTCCCGCCTCACCTCCGAGGCACTGACGGCCGCCGCCTCCCTCGGCGACGAGGTACGCGCGGTCACGGTCTGCTACCCGGACCCCGAGGACCGCGCCAGCCTCCACGCCCTGGAACGCGCCTGGGCCCAATGGGACCCCGGCGTCCCCCTGGTCCGACTCGCCTGCGAGCGCCGCACGTTGGGCCGCCCCATCGCCGCCTACGTACGGGACGTCTCGGCGACGGAACCGGACACCCGGGTCACCGTCCTGATCGCGGAGGTGGAGCCCGTACGGCTGTGGCAGCGCCTGCTCCAGAACCAGCGGGGCGCCCTCGTCGCCCACGCCGTACGGCGGGACACGGACGCGGTGATCTGCCGGCTGCGGTTCCGGCTGTTCTGATCCCCGGGCGCGGTGCACGCGCCCGGTTCGCGGCCCCGCCGTAAGAGTCGCGTCAAAGGCGTGTGCGTCGCCGTAAGGGAGCCGTCAACGGCGGCCGAATCGGGTCACGGGCGCGGTTACCTCTAAGCGTCCGTTCCATCCGAACCTCATTCCAGGAGCTCACGATGGCCGATCTGGCCTTCGTCGTCACCACGATCGCGGTCTTCGCGCTGGTGGCCCTCGTCGCCAAGGGGGTGACGAAGCTGTGACCGCCGAGAACATCGTCGGCCTCGTCGTGGCCGTCGCCCTGCTGGGCTATCTCGTCCTCGCCCTGATCTTCCCGGAGAGGTTCTGAGCCACGACATGGGTCCCGTACTCGCAGGCGTCCTCCAGCTGCTCGCCCTCATAGGCGCGCTGGCACTCGCCTACATCCCCCTCGGCAACTACATGGCCAGGGTCTACTCCTCCGACAAGCACCTGCGTGTCGAGAAGTGGATCTACAAGGGCATCGGTGCCGACCCGAACACCGAGATGCGCTGGCCCGCGTATCTGCGCAGCGTGCTCGCCTTCTCGGCGGTCGGCGTCCTGTTCCTCTATCTGCTCCAGCGCCTGCAGGGCATCCTGCCCGGCTCGCTGGGGTTCTCCTCGGTCAACCCGGCGCAGTCGTTCAACACGGCCGTGTCGTTCGTGACGAACACCAACTGGCAGTCGTACTACGGCGAGCAGACCATGGGTCACGTCGTGCAGACCGCCGGGCTTGCTGTGCAGAACTTCGTCTCCGCGGCCGTCGGTATCGCCGTCGCGGTGGCTCTCGTACGAGGCTTCGCGCGCTCGCGCACCGGTGAACTCGGCAACTTCTGGGCCGACTTGGTGCGTGGCGTCATCCGCATCCTGGTGCCGCTGTCCGTCGTAGCCGCGCTCGTGCTCGTCGCCTGTGGCGCCATCCAGAACTTCTCCGGGATCCACGAGGTCGGCCAGTTCATGGGCGGCCACCAGCAGTGGAACGGCGGCGCGGTCGCCTCCCAGGAGGCCATCAAGGAGGTCGGCACCAACGGCGGCGGCTACTTCAACGCCAACTCCGCCCATCCCTTCGAGAACCCGACCCCGTTCACGAACCTCTTCGAGATCTTCCTGCTGCTGGTCATCCCGTTCGCGCTGACCCGCACCTTCGGCGTGATGGTCGGCTCGATCAAGCAGGGCTACGCGATCCTCGCCACCATGGCCACCATCTGGGTCGGCTTCGTCGCCCTGATGATGTGGACCGAATTCGCCCACCACGGCGCGGCGTTGCAGGCCGCGGGCGGAGCGATGGAGGGCAAGGAGACGCGCATCGGCGTCGGCGCCTCCTCGATCTTCGCGGTGTCGACGACGCTGACCTCGACGGGCGCGGTGGACTCCTTCCACTCCTCGTTCACCGGTCTCGGCGGCGGAATCACCATCCTGGGCATGCAGTTGGGTGAGATCGCACCCGGTGGCACCGGCTCCGGCCTCTACGGAATGCTGATCATGGCGGTCATCGCGGTGTTCATCGCCGGGCTCATGGTCGGCCGTACGCCCGAGTACCTGGGGAAGAAGATCGGCACCCGTGAGATGAAGCTCGCGGCCTGCTACATCCTGATCACCCCGGCCCTGGTGCTGATCTTCGCGGCCGCCTCCATGGCGCTGCCGACCCCGCCGCACTCCATGCTCAACTCCGGCGCGCACGGCTTCTCCGAGGTGCTGTACGCCTTCACTTCAGCCGCCAACAACAACGGCTCCGCCTTCGCCGGGCTGAACGCGAACACCGACTGGTTCAACACCATGACCGGACTCGCGATGGTGCTCGGCCGCTTCCTGCCGATGGTGTTCGTGCTGGCGCTGGCCGGCTCGCTCGCCGAGCAGAAGCCGGTGCCGGTCACGGCAGGAACCCTGCGCACCGAAAAGCCGTTGTTCACCGGCCTGTTGGTGGGCGCGATCCTCATCATCACCGGTCTGACCTACTTCCCGGCGCTGGCGCTGGGACCGCTGGCCGAGGGGCTGGCGTCATGACCACCCGCACAGACAACCAAGAAGACCAAGAGGACTCGATGTCCACTGCCACTCCGACCCGGGCGCCGCACAGCGATGTGCCGACCGGTCACAAGGACGAGGGACGGGTCGGCGCGGGCCTGTTCGACCCGAAGCAACTGATCAGGTCCCTGCCCGACGCCTGCCGCAAGCTCGACCCGCGCGTGATGGTCAAGTCGCCCGTCATGTTCGTGGTGTGGATCGGGTCCGTGCTGACCACGATCTTCTCCTTCAAGGACCCGGGCGACTGGTTCGGCTGGGCGATCAGCGCCTGGCTGTGGCTGACCGTCATCTTCGCCAACCTGGCGGAGGCCGTCGCCGAGGGCCGCGGCAAGGCCCAGGCCGACACCCTGCGCAAGGCCAAGACCGACACGGTGGCCCGCCGCCTCAACGGCACGACCGAGGAGCAGGTCCCCGGCACCGAGCTGCGCATCGGCGACCTGGTCGTGTGCGAGGCCGGCGACGTCATCCCCGGCGACGGTGACGTCGTAGAGGGAGTGGCGAGTGTCGACGAGTCGGCCATCACCGGTGAGTCCGCGCCCGTCATCCGTGAGTCCGGCGGCGACCGGTCGGCCGTCACCGGCGGTACGAAGGTCCTCTCCGACCGCATCGTCATCAAGATCACGACGAAGCCCGGCGAGACCTTCATCGACCGGATGATCGCCCTGGTCGAGGGCGCCGCCCGGCAGAAGACGCCCAACGAGATCGCGCTGAACATCCTGTTGGCGTCCCTCACCATCGTCTTCCTGCTCGCCTGTGCCACGCTGCCGCCGTTCGCGGACTACGCGGGCACGCACCTCACGATGATCGTGCTGGTGGCTCTGCTGGTCTGTCTGATCCCGACCACGATCGGCGCACTGCTCTCCGCGATCGGCATCGCGGGCATGGACCGACTGGTGCAGAGGAACGTACTGGCCATGTCCGGCAGGGCGGTTGAGGCCGCCGGTGACGTCTCGACGCTGCTGCTCGACAAGACCGGCACCATCACCCTCGGCAACCGTCAGGCCTCCGAGTTCGTGCCGGTGACCGGCACCACCGAGGCCGAGGTCGCCGACGCCGCCCAGCTCTCCTCGCTGGCCGACGAGACGCCCGAGGGTCGTTCCATCGTCGTCCTGGCGAAGGAGAAGTACGGTCTGCGGGAGCGCCACCAGGGCGAGTTGGCCCACGCCGAGTGGATCGCCTTCACCGCGCAGACCCGGATGTCGGGTGTGGACGTCGACGGGCGCAAGATCCGCAAGGGCGCGGCCGGTTCGGTCGTCACCTGGGTCCGGGAGCGGGGCGGCGAGGTGTCCGAGGACGCCGGCGCGCTCACCGACCGGATCTCCGCGGCCGGCGGCACCCCGCTGCTCGTGGCGGTCGAAGACACCGAAGGCGCACGGGTGTTGGGCGTCATCCACCTCAAGGACGTCGTCAAGGCGGGCATGCGCGAGCGGTTCGACGAACTGCGCCGCATGGGCATCAAAACCGTCATGATCACGGGCGACAACCCGCTGACCGCCAAGGCGATCGCCGAGGAGGCGGGCGTCGACGACTTCCTCGCGGAGGCCACTCCCGAGGACAAGATGGCGCTCATCAAGCGGGAGCAGGCCGGCGGCAAGCTGGTCGCGATGACCGGTGACGGCACGAACGACGCGCCCGCGCTGGCCCAGGCGGACGTCGGCGTCGCGATGAACACCGGAACGTCGGCCGCGAAGGAGGCCGGCAACATGGTCGACCTCGACTCGAACCCGACCAAGCTCATCGAGATCGTCGAGATCGGCAAGCAACTCCTCATCACCCGGGGCGCGTTGACGACGTTCTCCATCGCCAACGACGTCGCGAAGTACTTCGCGATCATCCCGGCGCTGTTCGCGGCCGTCTACCCGGGCCTCGACAAGCTCAACATCATGCACCTGGCCTCGCCCGACTCCGCGATCCTCTCCGCGGTCATCTTCAACGCGCTGGTCATCATCGCGCTGGTCCCGCTCTCCCTGCGGGGCGTGCAGTACCGGCCGGTCAGCGCCGACAAGATGCTCCGCCGCAACCTCGGGATCTACGGCATCGGCGGACTGATCGCCCCCTTCATCGGCATCAAGATCATCGACCTCCTCATCTCCCTCATCCCCGGAATCGGCTGATCGGCATGAACAACTCGGTATCGAACACAGCCCGGTTGCTCTGGGCGGGCCTGCGCGCCCTGCTCGTGCTGACCCTGGTGACCGGTGTCATCTACCCGCTGGTCGTCACCGGCATCGCCCAGGGGATCTTCCCCGGCAAGGCGAACGGCTCGGAGATCAAGGCGGACGGCAAGGTCGTCGGCTCGTCCCTCATCGGGCAGTCGTACAACCTGCCGTTGAAGAAGGGGCAGGAGACCCCGGACCCGGACCTCAAGTGGTTCCAGGGCCGACCGGCCAACGGGCTGGGTGTGAACTCGATCAACACCCAGTACAAGCTGATCCTCTCCGGCGCCACCAACCTCTCCGCCGACAGCAAGGTCCTCGTCCAGCAGGTGAAGGACGCCAAGGCCGCCGTCGTCAAGGACAACTCGGTGCCCGGCTACACGGTCAAGGCGTCCGAGGTGCCCGCCGACGCGGTGACGTCCTCTGGCTCCGGTCTCGACCCGGACATCTCCCCGGCGTACGCGGACCTCCAGGTCCACCGCATCGCCGAGAAGAACGGCCTGTCCGTCACCCAGGTGCAGAAGCTGGTCGACGAGCACACCGACGGCCGCACCCTCGGTTTCATCGGCGAGCCGACGGTGAACGTGCTGGAGCTCAACATCGCGCTCAAGTCCCTTGTGACGAAGAGCTGATGGCGTTACACGACCGGCAGGGGAGTCGGCGGCCCGGGAGGGATCCCGGCGTCGCCGACTCCCGCCGCCATGCCAGGGACCACACGAAAGGCACACCCCCATGACACGGGTGCTGGTGGTGGAGGACGACCCGCAGCTCGTACGGGCCCTCGTGATCAACATGCAGGCCCGGCAGTACGGCGTGGACGCGGCCCCCGACGGCGCCACCGCGCTGCGGCTCGCGGCCGCGCGGCAGCCGGACGTCGTGATGCTCGACCTCGGGCTGCCCGACATGGACGGCGTCGACGTCATCAAGGCGCTGCGCGGCTGGACCCGGGTCCCGATCCTGGTGCTGTCGGCGCGGCAGGCCTCCGACGAGAAGGTCGCCGCCCTCGACGCGGGCGCCGACGACTACATCACCAAGCCGTTCAGCATGGACGAACTCCTCGCCCGGCTACGGGCCGCCGTCCGCCGCGTCGAGGACGTGCCGCTCGCCCCGACGACCACCCTCGTCACCACCGACGACTTCACCATCGACCTGCTCGCCAAGAAGGCCACCCGCGCCGGACACGACATCCGGCTCACCCCGACCGAGTGGCATCTGCTGGAGATCCTGGTCACCAACCCCGGCCGCCTGATCACGCAGAAGTACCTGTTGCAGGAGGTGTGGGGGGTGACCCAGAGCCACAAGACCAACTATCTCCGGGTCTACATGGCCCAGTTGAGGAGGAAGTTGGAGGGGGACCCGTCGAGCCCCCGCTATCTGATCACCGAGCCCGGCATGGGCTACCGCTTCGAAGGATGACATGGGACGCGGCAAGCTCCGGATCTACCTCGGCGCGGCACCGGGCGTCGGCAAGACGTACGCGATGCTGTCCGAGGCGCACCGGCGAATCGAGCGGGGCACCGACTGCGTGGTCGCCTTCGTGGAACACCACAGCAGACCGCGCACCGAGGTGATGCTGCACGGCCTGGAGGAGATCCCGCGCCGCGAACTCGCCTACCGGGACACGACGTTCACCGAGATGGACGTCGACGCGGTCCTCGCCCGCCACCCCGAAGTCGCCCTCGTCGACGAACTGCCCCACACCAACATCCCCGGCTCCCGCAACGCCAAGCGCTGGCAGGACATCGAGGAGCTGCTGGCGGCGGGCATCGACGTGATCTCGACCGTCAACATCCAACACCTGGAATCCCTGGGCGACATCGTCGAGTCCATCACGGGTGTACGGCAGCAGGAGACCGTCCCGGACGAGGTCGTGCGCCGCGCCGACCAGATCGAGCTGGTCGACATGTCACCGCCCGCGCTACGGCGCCGGATGGCCCACGGCAACATCTACAAACCGGACAAGGTCGACGCGGCCCTCTCCAACTACTTCCGCCCCGGAAACCTCACCGCCCTACGGGAGTTGGCGCTGCTCTGGCTCGCCGACCGGGTCGACGCCTACCTCCAGGAGTACCGCAGCGAACACCGCGTCTCGGCGATCTGGGGCTCGCGGGAGCGGATCGTCGTAGGCCTGACGGGTGGTCCGGAGGGTCGCACGCTGATCCGCCGGGCCGCGCGCCTCGCCGAAAAGGGCGCGGGCGGTGAGGTGTTGGCGGTCTACATCTCCCGCAGCGACGGACTGACCTCCGCCTCCCCGAAGGAACTGGCCCAACAGCGCACCCTGGTCGAGGACTTGGGCGGAACCTTCCACCACGTCGTCGGCGAGGACATACCGGCGGCACTGCTGGACTTCGCACGCGGGGTCAACGCCACCCAGATCGTCCTCGGCGTCTCCCGCCGCAAGGGTTGGCAGTACGTCTTCGGGCCCGGCGTCGGCTCGACGGTCGCCCGCGAGTCCGGCCCCGATCTCGACGTCCACCTGATCACCCACGACGAGGCGGGCAAGGGCCGCGGACTGCCCGTGAACCGGGGCACGCGGCTCGGGCGCGCCCGGATCGTCTGGGGCTGGCTGGCCGGAATCGGCGGACCTCTGCTGCTGACCTGGCTGTTGAGCGGTGTCGCCCCCGAAGTCGGCCTGGCCAACGACATGTTGCTGTACCTGAGCCTGACGGTGGCGGCGGCCCTGCTCGGCGGACTCTTCCCGGCACTGGCCTCGGCGGCGGTCGGATCGCTGCTCCTGAACTGGTACTTCACCCCGCCCGTGCACACCTTCACCATCGCCGACCCCAAGAACATCGTCGCCATCGCGATCTTCGTGGCCGTGGCGGTGTCGGTCGCGTCGGTGGTGGACTTGGCGGCCCGTCGCACCCACCAAGCGGCCCGGCTGCGCGCCGAGTCGGAGATCCTCTCCTACCTCGCGGGCAACGTACTGCGCGGCGAGACCAGCCTGGAGGCGCTCCTGGAACGCGTCCGGGAGACCTTCGGCATGGAGTCCGCCGCCCTGCTGGAGCGCGCGAGCGACGTCGAACCCTGGACCTGCGCGGGCAGCGTGGGCCCCCGCCCCTGCCAGAACCCGGAGGACGCGGACGTCGACGTACCGGTCGGCGACCACATGGCCCTCGCCCTCTCCGGCCGCGTCCTGCCGGCCGAGGACCGCCGCGTCCTGGCCGCCTTCGCCGCGCAGGCCGCCGTGGTCCTGGACCGCCGCCGCCTCCGCGAAGAGGCGGACCAGGCAAGGGCGTTGGCGGAAGGCAACCGCATCCGCACGGCACTCCTGGCGGCCGTGAGCCACGACCTGCGCACCCCGCTCGCCGGCATCAAGGCGGCGGTGTCCTCGCTTCGCTCCGAGGACGTGGCCTGGTCGGACGAGGACCAGGCCGAGTTGCTGGCCGGCATCGAGGACGGCGCCGACCGCCTCGACAACCTCGTCGGGAACCTCCTCGACATGTCCCGCCTCCAGACCGGCACGGTCACCCCGATCATCCGCGAGGCGGACCTCGACGAGGTGATCCCGATGGCGCTGGGCGGAGTCCCCGAGGACAGCGTCGAACTCGACATCCCCGAGAGCCTGCCCATGGTCCCCGTCGACAAGGGCCTGCTGGAACGCGCCGTCGCCAACATCGTCGAGAACGCGGTGAAGTACAGCCCGGAGCGAACTCCCGTACTGGTCAAGGCGAGTGCCATCGCCGACCGCGTCGAGATCCGGGTCGTCGACCGCGGCCCCGGCGTCCCCGACGAGGCCAAGAACCGCATCTTCGAACCCTTCCAGCGCTACGGCGACGCCCCGCGCGGCGCCGGAGTCGGCCTCGGCCTCGCGGTCGCCCGCGGCTTCACCGAGGCCCTCGGCGGCACGCTGAGCGCCGAGGACACCCCGGGCGGCGGCCTCACGATGGTCCTCAGCCTCCACCTCGCCCCCGCACCCGCCCTTGCCCCCGCCGAAGGTTCCACCTACAGTCCGGCTCCGTAATATTCGACATACGGTCCGAAACTTTCGAGTACGGGCGGTACGGAGGGGCGGGGACACATGCGGACCTACGACAACCCGGTCATCGGCGGCTTCCACCCCGATCCCAGCGTGTGCCGGGTCGGCGAGGACTACTACCTCGCGTGCTCCAGCTTCGAGTACTTCCCCGGGGTCCCGCTCTTCCACAGCCGGGACCTGGTGCACTGGCGTCAGATCGGCAACGTCCTTGACCGGCCAGGGCAGTTGAACCTGCCGGACGACACCCCCGCCTCGGCCGGCATCTACGCCCCCACCCTCCGCCACCACGACGGCCGCTTCTACCTGATCACCACCGACGTGCGCGGCAAGGGCACCTTCCTCGTCACCGCCGACCGCCCCGAGGGCCCTTGGTCGGACCCCGTGCTCGTCGACGTGCCCGGCATCGACCCCGACCTGGCCTGGGACGAGGACGGCAACTGCTGGTGCGCCGTCGCCGGGGTGACGGTGTCCCGCATCGACCCGGCGACCGGCAAGGTCCTGGAGGGCCCGCTCCCGATCTGGTCCGGTACCGGACTCCAGCACCCGGAGGCCCCGCATCTCTACCGCGTCGGCGACTGGTGGTACCTGATGATCGCCGAGGGCGGCACCGCGGACGGCCACAGCGTCTCCGTCGCCCGCGCCCGCTCCCCGCGCGGTCCTTACGAACCGGCCCCCGCGAACCCGATCCTCTCCCACCGCAGCACCGCCCTCCCCATCCAGAGCACCGGCCACGCCGACCTGGTCACCGCCCCCGACGGCACCTGGTGGATGGTGCTGCTCGGCACCCGGCCGCGGGGCTGGTTCCCCAGCTTCCACGTGCTCGGCCGCGAGACGTTCCTGACCCCGGTGGAGTGGGCGGACGGCTGGCCCCGGGTCGGCCCGGTACGGGAACAGCACCCGGCACCGGAGGCCTGGCACCCCGTCGAACTCCCGCCGGTACGCGACGACTTCGACGCCCCGACCCTCGCCCACTCCTGGATCTCCCCGCGCAGCAGGCCGGACCATAGCTGGTCACTGACCGAGCGCCCAGGCTGGCTGACCCTCGACGCGAAGTCCGGCCCCGCGTTCTTCGCCCGCAGGCAGCAGCACCCCGACTGCCGCGCCTCCACCCGGATCGACCCCGGCTCCGGCCGCGCCGGCCTCTCCGTCCGCATGGACGAGGCGCATCACTACGACATCGAGGTCGCCGGGGGAGTGGTGAGCGTGGTCGCGCGGATCGGCCCTGTAGGGCAGCGGGTCGCCGAGTACCCGGTGGAGCCGGGGCCGGTCACGCTGACCGTCGACATCGCCGCGACCGACGGCGACACACGCGCCCCCGACATCCTCACCTTTTCCGTGGAGGGTCCCGAAGGCGCCGTAGAACTGGCCGAGTTGGACGGACGCTATCTGTCCACGCAAGTGGCGGGGGGATTCACCGGACGGGTGATCGGAATGTACGTCACTGAGGGGGAAGCGGCCTTCGACTGGTTCGACTACCAGGAGGCACTCCGATAGCGGCCGACTACGCGGGGTGACCGACCCCGGAAATGCGTCGGGGCCGGTGCGCACCTCATGTGTGCGGCCGGCCCCTCATGTCCCTGAAATGCTCAAGCGGCTGTCACCACTTGGCGATGCGGGGCGATGATCTGCCCGTCGGGCAGGAGCTCACCGGTGTCCTCGAACAGGAGAACGCCGTTGCACAGCAGGCTCCAGCCCTGTTCCGGGTGGTGCGCCATGAGGCGGGCGGATTCCCGGTCGGCGGATTCGGCTGTGGGACACGGTGGCTGGTGCTTGCACATTGGTGGGATCTCTCGCTCTGTTGTGGTCATGTCCGTCCCCCGTGGTGTTGAGTCGGTCCGAACCCAGTGTTGCCCCATGGACGTCAATCCGCAGGGATTTAGCAGCACCGCTTCTCACAGGTTGATGACGCATCACCCGCGCGGACGGTTCATCCCAATTCCCAGCTCGTACGAGCTTTTTCGTGCTCGGACGAGCGTTACGAGCGTGAAAGGGCCGGAAACGCGATCGTACCCCGCTGCCGGGAATTCGGCGGCGGGGTACGGGGGTGACGGCGGGGGAAAGTCAGGCGGGAGAACCGAGCAGTGGCGCCGGAGTCACCCGATGGGTCAGCATCGGCAGCAACTCGGCGACCCGGTGCGGACGATGGGCCGCGATGCCGGGCGGTGCCGGGGCCAGCGGGACCAGCAGATCGGACGCGACGGGGTGGCCGCCGGCGCCGTCCTCGGTGAGGTCGCCGTGCAGCCAGAGCGTGAGCATGTAGAGGCCGGGCACGGAGAGGAGGCGCGGCTGGTAGGCGGCCTTCATGTTCTCGGCCTGGCGCAGCGCCCGCTCGGTGGAGGCGATGTAGGGGCCCTCGAAGAAGTGCGAGAACGCCCAGCCGTCGGGGGTCAGCATGGTCTCGGCCGCGGCGACCGCGCGGTCCCCGCAGCGGATCAGGAAACGCCATCCGGCCAGCCGGGTGACGGCCGTCCCGTCCGCGGACACGCGGTCCAACAGATGCAGGGGCAGAGGGAGTTCGGGTGTCGCCGGGCCCTGGGCCGCGCGCAGGGACGGGGTCTTGGCCTCGCGGACCGCGGTGGGGGAACCGAGTGCCGTGAGAACGGAGCGCAGGGCGGGCGCGGGAGCCGGGGGGACATGCAGCGGCATGGTGGGTCGCCTCTCATTCGACAGGCACTGATGGCGCGAGGGCGGGGCGGGGGCGGACGGCGCTGTCAGCTCTCGGGGTCAGGGAGGCCGGGCCGGGTTCCGTGAACATGGGTACGGCCTGCCGCACGTCACCTAGACGGCAGGTTCCAGGACCGGGGCGCCAACCTTCTGCCTTGTTCGCGGAGTTTATACGACACGGGTTCAGACGATGTTTCGTCTAACCGTTTCCCGTATGAACAACAAGGACCTATTAGGCCAGCGATTCACGGGAATCATCCCGGTTCCGAACGGGCCCTACGGCGATGACCTCGGGATATGGCACCGATGGGGTCGGCCAATTCTCGTCGGCGTTTTTCACGAGGTTCTCATTGTGCGGGAACTGCTCGCTGCCGCATGCCTCGTGAATGTGCCGCGGGTCACGTTCGACCAGAGTAGCGGGCGCCGGGCCGGTCCGGGGACGTTATCGATCGCCAGGTCTGGGCATCATCCTTCCTGACCCGGGGACGAGTGGGACGAGGAGGTGACGCATCGTGGGGGAGAAGGTCGTTTCGGGAGGATCGTTCGAGCTCGCCGACCGTCAGCGCTACCGCGCCAAGCTGCGGCGCTGTCTGACGGGACTGGAGCGGCTGCTGGCCGAGAAGCGGTTCGACCGTCCCAAGAACCTCATGGGGCTGGAGATCGAACTCAACCTCGTCGGCTCCGACGGCATGCCGAGAATGCTGAATGGCGAGGTGCTGGAACGCATCGCGAGCCGAGATTTCCAAACAGAACTCGCCATGTTCAATCTGGAAGTCAACATTGCCCCACACCGATTGGAGGGCCGGGTATTCGACCGGCTTGCCGAGGAGATCCGTACGTCACTGGCATATGCCCATCGGAAAGCGGGCGAGGTCGACGCCGGAATACTGATGATCGGCATTCTGCCGACGCTCGACCGGGACGACCTGGTCTCCTCGAACCTCTCCGCGGTCGACCGGTACACCCTGCTCAACGACCAGATCGTGGCCGCCCGCGGCGAGGACTTCGTCCTCGACATCGACGGCGTCGAGCACCTCACCTGTACCTCGGGCTCCATCGCGCCCGAAGCCGCCTGCACCTCCGTGCAGCTGCACCTCCAGGTCACCCCGGACCGCTTCGCCGACGTGTGGAACGCGGCCCAGGCCGTCGCCGCCGTACAGGTCGCCGTGGGCGCCAACTCGCCCTTCCTGTTCGGCCGTGAGCTGTGGCACGAGTCCCGGCCCCCGCTCTTCCAGCAGGCCACCGACACCCGCCCGCCAGAACTCCAGGCCCAGGGCGTCCGCCCCCGCACCTGGTTCGGCGAGCGCTGGGTCACGTCGGCGTACGACCTCTTCGAGGAGAACCTGCGCTACTTCCCGCCCCTGCTCCCGATCCACGACGACGAGGAACCCCTCGACGTCCTCGACGCGGGCGGCATCCCCACCCTCGCCGAACTCGTCCTGCACAACGGCACGGTGTACCGCTGGAACCGCCCGGTCTACGGCATCGCCGACGGCGTCCCGCATCTGCGCGTCGAGAACCGCGTCCTGCCGGCCGGCCCCACGGTCACCGACGTCATCGCCAACACCGCGTTCTACTACGGCGTCGTGCGCGCCCTCGCCGAGGAGTCGCGGCCGGTGTGGACCCGGTTGCCCTTCGAGGCCGCCGCCGCCAACTTCGACACCGCGTGCCGCCACGGCATCGACGCCCGCCTGCTCTGGCCCCGGCGCGGACGCCTCGGCGGCACCACCGAGATCGACGCGGTGGCCCTCGTACGCGACGAACTGCTGCCCCTCGCTGAGGCCGGCCTGGACGCGTGGGGGGTCGAACCGGCAGACCGGGACCTGTACTTGGGTGTGATCGACGAGCGCTGCCGCCGTCGCGCGAATGGCGCGACCTGGCAGTCCGCCACGTTCCACCGCGCGCTGGAACAGGGGCTCACCCGGGAGGCCGCGCTGGCCGCGACGACCCGCCGCTACAGCGAGTTGATGCACCTCGGGGAGCCGGTGCACACATGGCCGGTGGGGCTGCCGGAGCCGGTGCCGCTGGGGTGAGGTGTGGGGGTGGGGTGTGGGGGTGGGGTGAACTGCCGCTGTGTCAGCCCGCGTTGGCCGATGCGCCCGACGCGCCCGCCGCCACGATGGCCTGGAGGATCACCGACTGGATCTGGGCCGGGTCGGTCACCTCGTGGCCCGAGCCGCCGGTGGCCTCGGCGATCTGCCGGGCCTCCTCCTTGTCGGCCTCCGGACCCACCCCGATCATGATGAGCGGCACCGGCCGCTCAGGGCTGGCGAGTTGCCGCAACTGGTTGATGAGCGTGGAGCGGGAGATGCTGCCCGGGTCCTGGTTGACCCCGTCGGTCAGGATGACCAGCGCGTTGAACTTCCCCTTCGCGTAAGAGGACGTGGCCGCCTTGTACGCGGCGAGCGTGGTGTCGTAGAGCCCGGTCGCGCCGTTCGGCACCGGCTTCAGCGAGCCGAACGCCGCTGACAGGGCGTCCCGTTGGGTGCCGTCGCCCTTGTGGTCGCCGAGCCGTTCGGTCGGTACGAGCACGCGGTAGTCCTTGTCGCCGTCGAGCTTCGTCGAGAACTCCCACAGCCCGATCTCGTCCTCGGGCGTGAACGTGGCCAGCGCCTGCAGCAGCGAGGCCTTCGTGACGTCCATCCGCGACTGCCCGGTTCCCGGCACCGTCTCCGCCATCGAGCCGGACGCGTCGACGACCGTGGTGATCCGCGCGCTCTGCACCGTGATCGTCCAGGTGCCCAGGGCCTCTTGGAGCGCCGCGTCGGAGGCGGGCTCGGCCGCCGCCACGGCGTACGGCTGCGGACTGCTGCCACCGGCCTTCGCGACCACGTCCTTCGGCGCGGCATCGTCATCCGTGCGGAAGCCGTACTTCTCCATGAGCTTCTGCTGCGCCGGCTGGCTCAGATACGTGATGAACCGGATCGCGGCCCGGCTCTGGTCCGTGGTCAGCCGTTCCTGGTCGACCAGGTTGTACGGATAGTCGAGCCGCGGGGAGCCGTCCTTCGGATAGAACAGGTCGAGACTCCCGTCGCCGTCGGCCGACGCGTTGTACGCGAACGCCGACTGCTCGCTGAGGACCAGTGCCTGGTTGCGCTTCGGGTTGCCCTGCTCGGTGCCGGACGCGTTGCGCGGCAAGGTGTCCAGGACCTGGCTGTCGGTGTCCGAGGTCCGCTGAGACAGCGTCTTCATCATCGCCGCCGCCTGCGTGGCCCCGCCCTTGACCTTCGCGGCGGCCGTACTCAGCTGCGTGAGCGCCAGCAGCCCCGTCGCGCTGCGCGCCGGGTCGGCCGCGCCCAGCCGCAGCGAGTCGTCCGTCAGGGTGGCACCGGCCAGGTCCAGCCAGCTGTACGTCTTCTGCGGCCACCCGAGCGACTTCGCGGCGGCCGGGACCATCGCCACCCCGACCGGTGTCGACGCCACGTTGCCCGCGGGAGTGACCTCCGTGGCGTCGCTGTCGGCGGCCGACGAGACCTCGTTCACCCACAGCTCCGAGTCGGGCACCCACACCTGCGCGTCCGGGTGCTTGCCCGCCTTGAGCGTGTCCGCGAACTTGTACGACTCCTGGGCGGTCACCGAGATGTTCAGACACTGCCCGTCGGACGTGATGCCCTCGTCGCGCGCCTGTCCGGCCGCCGCGCGCAGAGCGGGAGTCAGGTCGGGGGAGGCGGCGATTCTCAGCCGCACCGCGTCCTTCCGGCAGGAGGAACCGAAGGAGAGCAACCCGCTCTGCACCGCCACGGCGGTACCGCCGGCGACGGTCAGCACGAGCACCGTGGCGATGGCCACCGTACGGCGGCGCGCGCGAGGACGGGGGTCGCTGCCGCCCGCCCCGTACTGATCGGGCAAGCTGTGACGTCCCATGACGGTGATGCCCCTCCCTGTTGAACCACGTGCCGGTATGCGGCCGTATGGCAGACATGGGGGAGGTACGCCCCGAATCGCGTCCGTCCCCCCAACGGCCTGTCACGCACGATCTTCGTAAGTTCTTTCGAGACCCTAGCGGGGCGAAGATGGGCATGAGGCGGGATTTCCGAACTGAAGGCAGGTGTGCAGGTGGAGGCAGGGCAGGTGGCCGAATCTTTTCCGCTGGAGCGGCCCACACGGCGGATTCTCCGGTCCGAGGCACTGCTCGTTCTGGGGCTTTCGCTCGGTGCGAGCGGTGTGTCAGCCCTGATCAGTTTTGTCGGATCGGTCACGAAACCGGGAGGTCTCAAGGACCAGGCGGCCACCCTCAACGCCTCGGCCGCGCCGGGCCGTCCGTGGCTGGATCTCGCCTGGCAGTTGTTCGGGATCGCCTCGGCACTCGTCCCCGTCGCGCTCGTCGCGCACTTCCTCCTGAGGGAGGGCGAGAGCCTGCGCACGATCGGCTTCGACCGCACCCGCCCCTGGCCCGACCTGGGCCGTGGGGCTGCGATCGCGGCGGTCATCGGCAGCACCGGCATCGCTTTCTACCTGTCCGCCCGCGGCCTCGGCTTCAACCTCACGGTGGTGCCGGAGGCGCTGCCCGACGTCTGGTGGAAGTACCCGGTCCTGATCCTCTCCGCGATGCAGAACGCGATCCTCGAAGAAGTGATCGTGGTGGGCTATCTCCTGCGCCGCCTCGGCCAGTTGGGCTGGACGCCCGGCACCGCGCTGGTGGCCAGTTCCGTACTGCGCGGTAGCTACCACCTCTACCAGGGCATCGGCGGCTTCGTCGGCAACATGGTGATGGGCGTGGTGTTCGTGTACCTGTACCGGCGTTGGGGTCGCGTGGGTCCCCTGGTGGTGGCGCATTCCCTGCTCGACATCGGGGCGTTCGTCGGCTACGCACTGCTGGCGGGGAAGGTGGGCTGGCTGCCGACGGCGTAAGTCCCGTGCGGGGCAGGCCACTTGAGGCTTGAGGTTTGCGGCTTGAGGCTCAGGCGAGCAGCTCGCCGTCGATGACCGTGACCGCGCGTCCGGTCAACAGGGTTCGGTCGCCCCGGAGTTCGGTACGGACGCGCCCCGAGCGGGGCGAGGCCTGTAGCCCGGTGAGGACCGTGCCGCCGAGACGCTCGGACCAGTAGGGAGCCAGCGCCGTGTGCGCGCTGCCGGTGACCGGGTCCTCGTCGATCCCGATGTTCGGGAAGAAGCAGCGGGACACGAAGTCGTAGCCCCGGCCGGGGTCTTCGGCCCGGGCGGTGGCGATGATGCCGCGCTCGGAGGCGGCGGCAAGCGCCTTGAGATCCGGCGCGAGTCCTACGACGGTCTTCGCGTCGGCGAGTTCGACGACGAGGTCGCCGATGTTCGGGCCGGTGTCGAACGCGGTGCGGAGCGTCTCCGCCCCAAGAGCCTCGGCGACGCCGTCCGGAACTGTCTCGGGGGTGAGCGGGGCGGTCGGGAAGTCGAGCGTGATCGACCCGTCCTCGGCCGGCGTGGCGACGAGCACCCCGCTCCGCGTGGCGAACCGCACGGTCCCTTCGTGGGCGCCGGTGGTGTGCAGCACATGGGCCGTGGCGAGGGTCGCGTGCCCGCACATCGCGACCTCGGTCGCCGGCGTGAACCACCGCAACGCCCAGTCGGCGTCCCCGCCTTCGGGCAGCCGGTGCGCGAACGCCGTCTCCGCGTGATTCACCTCCGCCGCGATCTTCTGAAGCCGGTCGTCGGCCGGGAAGGCGTCGAGGAGCAGCACCCCGGCCGGGTTACCGGCGAAGGGACGGTCGGTGAAGGCGTCGACGATTCGAATCCGCATGGCTCGACGCTAGGCGCAGCGTGGAGCCGCGAGCCAAGGCCAATCCGGGGGGACTGGACCGATTCGGGGCCGCTACGACGGCGAGGGGTGTTCCGGTTTCCGGGCCAGGAAGGCGGCGTGGGTCCGCTTCGCCCCCTCGGCCGGTTCCAGGATCAGGTGCGCGATGAGGACGAGTCCGGCCTGGGCGAGCAGCCCGGCGATCCGGTCCGGCGGGAGCAGGTGGGACTCGTAGGACACGGGATGGCCGCCGTACGCCTGTGTGGGACGCAGGAGTTGGCCCTCTCCGACGTGTCCGGCCAGCATCAGGTGGCCGCCGGGGGCCAGTGTGCGGTGGAACTCGCCGAAGATGACGGGGAGTTGGTCGGGCGGCGTGTGATGCGTGGAGTAGTGGGCGAGGATGCCGCCGAGCTCGCCGTCCCCGATCGGCGGTGCCGTCATCGAGCCCACGGTGAAGGTCAGGTCCGGGTGGGCGCGGCGGGCCAGCTCGATCATCCTCGGGGAGAGGTCGACGCCGAAGACAGGCACCCCCAGGCCCGCCACATAGGCCGTGATCTTGCCGGGCCCGCACCCCAGATCAGCCACCGGCCCTAGGTCGGCCGCCCGCACGGTCTCGGCGAACGCGGCCAGCATCGCGCGGGGCAGCGGGTCCAACTCGCCCGGTTCCTTGACGAGTTGGACGTAGGCGGCGGCGACGGTGTCGTACGACTCCCGGATCGCGGCGAGGTAGGAAGGCGGCTGCTCGGTCACGCCGGTGACTCTAGGGGGCGTCGTGAGAAGGGGGCGGACGGGGCCGTCGGACCGGACTCTCGGACCAGGCTGTCGGAAGGGGGTTGTCATCCGAACAGTTCCGATATATCGTTGACGCATCGCGACAGATCAACGATGGAATGGAGTGATTGCGATGCGTACCCACGGATACGAGCGTGGACATGGACAGGACGGACCCTCCCGGCGCGGCCGGGGTGGCCCTGACGGGCGGCGTGGGGCTTTCGGTCCCTTCGGGCCCGGTGGACCTGGTGGTCCCGGAGGCCCCGGCTTCGGACCGGGCTTCGGTCCCGGCCCCTGGGGCGGACGAGGGCGCGGCGGCCCGAGGGGCGGCAGGGCGCGGCGCGGTGACGTACGCGCGTCGATCCTGGCGCTTCTCAAGGACCGGCCGATGCACGGCTACGAGATGATCCAGGAGATCGCCGAGCGCAGCGGCGGCGCGTGGAAGCCGAGCCCCGGCTCGGTCTACCCCACCCTGCAGCTGCTGGAGGACGAGGGCCTGATCGTCAGTGAGTCGGAGGGCGGCAAGAAGCTGTTCGCCCTCACCGAGGCCGGCCGTACCGCGGCCGAAGAGGGCCCGGACGCCCCCTGGGAAGAGGCTTCCCGCGGGGTCGACTGGGAGGCCCTCAGTGAGATCCGCCAGGCCGGCTTCGGTCTGATGGAGGCCTTCGGCCAGGTCTGGAAGACCGGCAGCAAGGAGCAGCGCGAGAAGGCGCTGACCGTCATCAACGACGCCCGCAAGAAGCTGTACCTGATTCTGGCCGACGAGGACTGATGTCCTCGGGGTCGGAAGAGGTGGCAGGCCAAGGCGCCTCACGGAACTTCCGTGGGGCGCCTTCCCTGTGCGCGTTCCGTTCCTGCGGTGCCCCGGCGCGTTCCTCAGGCCACCAGCCCGGCCAGTTTGCGCAGCGACTCGTTCAGGGCAGCCGTACCCGAGTCCTTCAGCTTGCCCGCCATCAGCGACACAGCCGCACCCGTGAACTCGCCGTCGATCCGGACCGTCGTGGCGTCGCCGTCGGGCGTGAGCGTGTAGCGCGTGGCGACGTTCACGGCCATCGGACCCTTGCCGCGGATGGCGAACACCCGGGCCGGTTCGACCTCCTCGATGGTCCACTCGACCTCGGCCGGGAAGCCCATCAGCTTCATGTTCTCCTGGAAGGTCCCGCCGACTTCGAGGACTTCCGGGCCGCCCTTGGGGAAGTTGGTGTGGGTCGCGTTCCACTCGCCGTACGCGGACCAGTCCGTGAGTTGAGTCCACACCTTCTCGGCCGGGGCCTCGATGCGTGCCTCCGCGCTGATTTCGGCCATGCGACCACCTCTTCGTATCGGGCTACCGTGTCGCGGAACGTAGCCGCAGGGCGCGCAACATTCAATACTGATGAACCGTCAGAAATTGTGTACCTGCGCCGACTTGCCGCGTTCAGCTCACCCGTCGTATCTCCGCCGCGTCGAACAGGTCCCACGCGCGCGGGTGGGTGCTTTCGTCGTGGCAGTGCCACGCGTCCCAGAACAGGTCGGCGAGCAGTGCGTCCTCCGGGGCGTACACCCGGTACACGTACTGCCTGCCGTCGACCGCCGGCAGTGCCACCAGCCAGCACCTGCTCTCCATGTTCGCGAAAGACGTACGCCGGGTGCAGCTCGGTTGCGCACGGGGCGCGCGGCGGGGAGGCGCGCGCCTCTCGGGGTTGTGGCCCGTGATCTCATCCGTAAGGAGGAGATTCCGTCGGCCCGGGTCCACTTTGCGTGGGACGCCGAAATGCAACCCTCCGGGGATGCCCTCAATGCGGGGGACTGATGGGGTAAGAGTGTGCAACCCCGGATCCCCAGGCAGTCGGCCCGCGAGCAAGGAATCCACCGCGCGGACAACGATGCCAGACTCAGTGCAGAGCTGGCAGCGGTGGTCGCCGGTGCGCGCCGCCGGGCCCTGCGGGACGGGGACCGCCAGATCGACACGGCCCACCTGCTGCACAGCCTCCTGGAATCGGACCCCGACGCACGCGCCGTCTTCGGCGACGGCCCGCAGATCGCCCGGCTCCTCGGCTACCTCGTCCAGCGCAGCATCGGCTACGGCCTCCGCTGGCAGGGCGCGGTCGAGGACTCCGGCGCGATCCCCGTGATCCCCGCGGCGGAGGGCTGGTCGCCGCTGGCCGCCGGGGCCCTGGAGTACGCCTGCGAGCGCGCCGAGCTCCGCGACGGCGACCTGGCCTGCGGCATCGACCTCCTTGCCGCGATCGTCGCGGACCCGGAGGCCCGCGCCGTCGAGGTCCTCCACCGTGCGGGCATCGAGTCCCCCGAGGTGCTGATCTGGATCGAGGGCCGCTCGGGGGAGTACGTCAGGGGCGCCGAGACGGGCTGCTGAACGGGCCGGCGGTGTGAGTCAGGGGACGGGTCGGGGGACTGGTCGGGGCGACGCCCTGAAAGTCCACGCCGTGAGACAGGTGTCAACGGGGGTGACGGTCCTGTCATCCCCTGTCATCATGTGCCCGTGCATACGTCTGAGAGCAGTGCGGCCGGAGGTGGCGGTGGCAAGGGTGTCGGGCTGGGCCTGGCGCTCGGGTCCGCGTTGGCCTTCGGGGGGTCCGGGGTCGCGGCGAAGCCGTTGATCGAGGCGGGGCTCGACCCGCTGCACGTGGTGTGGCTGCGGGTGGCCGGCGCGGCCCTCGTGATGCTGCCCCTCGCCGTACGGCACCGGGCGCTCGTACGGAGCCGTCCCGCGCTGCTCCTCGGGTTCGGGCTGCTCGCCGTGGCCGGTGTCCAGGCCTGCTACTTCGCCGCGATCTCCCGTATACCCGTCGGCGTCGCCCTGCTCGTGGAGTACCTCGCACCCGCCCTCGTGCTCGGCTGGGTGCGGTTCGTGCAGCGGCGGCCGGTCACCCGTGCCGCCGCGCTCGGCGTCGTCCTCGCGGCCGGCGGGCTCGCCTGTGTCGTCGAGGTGTGGGCGGGCCTGAGCTTCGACGCCGTGGGACTGCTGCTCGCGCTCGCTGCGGCCTGCTGTCAGGTCGGCTACTTCGTCCTGTCCGACCAGGGCGGCGACGCCGGCGACGAGGCCCCCGACCCGCTCGGCGTGATCGCCTACGGCCTGCTCGTCGGCGCCCTCGTGCTGACCGCTGTGGCCCGCCCGTGGACCATGGACTGGTCGATCCTCGCGGGCGACGCCCACATGAACGGCACCCCGGTCCCGGCCGCCTTCCTGCTCGCCTGGATCGTCCTGATCGCCACGGTTCTGGCGTACGTCACCGGAGTCGTCTCCGTCCGCCGCCTCTCCCCGCAGGTCGCGGGCGTCGTGGCCTGCCTCGAAGCGGTCATCGCGACCGTCCTGGCCTGGATCCTGCTCGGCGAACACCTCTCAGCGCCGCAGATCGCCGGGGGAGCGGTCGTCCTGCTGGGCGCCTTCATCGCACAGTCCTCCGCACCCACGAAGAGCTCCGGGGAACCGGTGGCCGGCGGCGGCCCGGAACGCGAGCCGGCCGCCCGGGAGACAACTGCCTGACCGCCGTACGACAACTCGTCCCACCGTCTGCCGTCGCGCCACCCGCTCGCCGGACCCGCCCCCTCCGCAGGCTGGGGTTATTTCTAACCGGTCACGGGGGTGGACAGCGGTTAGTTTTACCCCCAGCTTCCAGCGCCCCCACCCGTCAGCTCGGCCGGCGGCGTGCCTGCCTCAGTTCGCGGTCGACTGCCCAGGCGTCGGCGACCGGGCCGATGTGGCCGAGCTTGTCGGGGTTGATCACCGCGCGGATGGTCTGGATCCGGCCGTCGAGCACGTCGAGGGCCAGGGTGTGGAGCACCTTCCCGTCGCGGTCGCGGAAGAGCGCGCCGGGCTGGCCGTTGACCTCGTGCGGTTCGCACGACACGTCGATGCGGATCAGCCAGGGGAAGACCGTGCCCAGCACCCGGGCCACGTTCTCCGCCCCGGCGACGGCCTTGGCCAGTTGGGGGGCCTTCCCGCCGCCGTCACCGACGAACTGCACGTCGGCGGCGAGCAGTTCACGCAGTCCGCCCACGTCGCCGTCCCTCAACGCGTCGAAGAACCGGGTCGCCAGCTCCTCCCGCTCCTGCCGGTCCGCGGCGAACCGGGGACGCCGGTCGGCCATGTGCCGCCGTGCCCGTACCAGCAACTGCCGGCACGCCGACTCCGATCGCCCCACGGTCGTGGCGATCTCGTCGAAGCCGAAGGCGAACACCTCCCGCAGCACGAACACCGCCCGCTCCAGCGGGCTGAGTTGCTCCAGCAGCAGAAGGGCCGCCATCGACACCGAGTCGGCCAGCTCCACCGACCGCGCGGGATCCTGGTACGGGTCGCTCAGCAGCGGCTCGGGGAACCAGGGGCCGACGTACTCCTCCCGCCGTACCCGAGCGGAACGCAGCACGTCGATCGCGATCCGCGTCACCGTGGCCGACAGGAAGGCCTTGGTCGACGTGGGCCGGGTGGCCGTGCCGTCGAACCGCAGCCAGGTCTCCTGCACCGCGTCCTCGGCCTCGCCCACACTGCCCAGAATCCGATAGGCGATCGAGAACAGCAGCGGCCGCAGCTCCTCGAACTCCTCGACCTTGCTCACGCCGAATCCCCTTCCCCTGCCGGTAGTTGTTTCGCTCAGCCGAACAGGCCGGGCTCATAGTCGCCCGCGCACGGTTGCCGGGTGATGATGTTCAGCCGGTTCACCGAGTTCATGAAGGAGACCAGGATGACCAGCGTGGTGAGCTGCTCGTCGTCGTAGTGCTTGGCGGCGTGCGCCCACACCTCGTCGCTCACCCCACCCGATGCGTCCGCGACCCGGGTCCCCTCCTCGGCCAACTCCAGCGCGGCCCGCTCCGCCTCGGTGAAGACCGTGGCCTCCCGCCAGGCCGCGACCAGGTTCAGCCGCACCGAGGTCTCGCCCGCCGCGCCGGCCTCCTTGGTGTGCATGTCGATGCAGATGGCGCAGCCGTTGATCTGGCTCACGCGCAGCGCCACCAGCTCCTGCGTCAGGGCCGGCAGCGCCGACCCCTTGAGCGTCCTGCCCACCGCCATGAACTGCTTGGCGGCCTTGCCGGCGATCGGGCTGGAGAGGTAGTTCAGTCGTGCGTCCATGGTGTGCCCTCCGTGGGCTGTACTCGTCAGTGGCTACACCCCCGAGACGAGACAGCCCGGCCCCCTGTGACATCGGCGAATATGACGGTCCCGACAGCCCTCGCCTACACGCTCTACTTCGTGGCCGCGGCCGTCGTGCGGTCCGCCACGGTCTCCGTGATCATGCTCCTCGAACCGGTGAGCGCGGCCGTCCTCGCCGTCGTCCTGCTCGGCGAACCGCTGACCCCCACGACCCTGGCCGGCACCCTGCTGATGCTCGCCTCGGTAGCGGGCCTCGCGGTGACGGAGGCGCGCGGGGCGGCCACCGACGAACAAGCCCTTGTGTGACGGGAGTTCCGCTTCTCAGCCCTCGCTCCGCCGCCGTAGCAAATGCTCCCGGGCCACCGCGTCCCGAGGGCCGCCCCGCTCCACGAGTCCCGTCGCGATACGGTCCTGGACCTCGGTCGCGCGATGGTTCGCGTACTTGAACTTCGCCCGTACGCCGGTCACTTCGAGCCGTACCACCCGGATACCGGACAACAGCCGTCCGTACGGCGCCTCGCCCGCGGCGACCGGAGAGGAGCCGCCCTCGGGCTGGAAGTGGTCGACCTGGCGGTTGAGCAGGGTCGCCGTCTCGGCGGGGTCGTCCACCAGGTGGGCGGTGCACCGGAGTTGGACCGCCGCGTAGAAGCTGGTCGGTACGCCGTGCTCGGGCGGGCCGTCCGGTTCCGCCTGCCAGGGGCCGGGGACGTAGACGTAGTCGTCGACGACGCTGAGGATCACTTGCGGATCTGCCGCCAGTGCGCGCAACAGGGGGTTGGGGCGGGCGAGATGGGTGATCGCCTCGCCGCGCTCCGGGTCGTAGGCGAAGTGGAGGGGCTGGACGAACGGGGGTTCACCGGAAGGGCCGTTGACGGCCAACTGGCCGAAGTCATGGGCTGCGAGCCAGTGTTGCCACTCCGTGTCGTCCTGGGGTGCGTCCCAGGGGTGGATGAGCATTACAACGCGGCCAGGTAGGAGGGGAGTTCGGTGCCGGGGGCCAGGTCGTCGTTCGGGAGCGGGGCTCCGTAGGCGGGGGAGAGCGGCACCACTCCGGCCCAGTGGGGGAGGTCCAGGTCCTCGGGGTCGTCGTTCGCGCCGCCGGTGCGGAGCTTGGCGGAGACCTCGTCGAGGTCGAGGCGGATCACCATGGTGGCGGCGAGTTCCTTCTTGTTGGCGGGCCGCGAGTCCGCCGACCGGCCCGGCACGACGTGGTCGACCAGCGCGTCCAGCGCCGTCCGCTTCTCCTCGGGATCCGTCACCTGGTGGGCGATGCCGTGCACCACCACGGAGCGGTAGTTGATCGAGTGGTGGAACGCGGAACGGGCCAGGACCAGGCCGTCGACGTGGGTGACCGTCAGGCACACCGGCAGCCCCGGGTCGGCCTGCCCCGTCATCCGCAGCGGGCGCGCGCCCGTCGACCCGTGCACGTACAGCCGCTCGCCGACCCGCCCGTACAGCGTCGGCAGCACGACCGGCATGCCGTCGCGCACGAAGCCGAGGTGGCAGACGTAGGCCTGGTCGAGTATCGCGTGGACGAGGTCCTTGTCGTACGACGCCCGGTCCGCGGAGCGCGTGGGGACGGTCCGGTCGGTCGGCGTGTAGGCGGCGGACGGTGACGTCGGCTGCGAGGCGGTCCCCTGCATGGTGCTCTCCATTGCTCTGCGGTTCGGTGTCCGGGGCGTTGGTTGTGTCTGGTGGCTGGCTTCCGATTGCCATCTGTATTGCACTAGTGCATAGTGTGTTTTGTGCTAGGAGGATATCGGATCGAAGGGCGACGCGCAGCAGACATTGCCGCGGACGTCGAGCGCGCGGTGGGTTCGGGAGAGCTGGAGCCCGGGCAACTGCTGCCGCCCATGCGGGAGTTGGCGGTCGAGCTGGGGGTGAACCCGAACACGGTCGCGGCCGCGTACCGGACGCTGCGGGAGCGCGGGGTCATCGAGACCGCCGGGCGCCGGGGCAGCCGGGTGCGGCCCAAGCCGGCCACGACAGGACGCGAGCACATCCGGGTGGACGTGCCGGCGGGGGTGCGCGACGTCTCGCACGGCAACCCGGATCCGGCACAACTGCCTTCCTTGGTACGGGCGTTCACCTTCGCCGCCGAACAGTCCGACCGGGAACCCGTCATGTACGGCGACGACCCGGTCGAACCGGAGCTGGCCCGCATCGCCCGGGCCGAGCTGGACGCGGACGGAGTGCCGGCCGGTCCCGTGGCCGTAGCCTCCGGCTCGCTGGACGCCATCGAACGCGTCCTGGCCGCCCATCTGAAGCCCGGAGACACCGTCGCCGTGGAAGACCCGGGGTGGGGCAGCCTGCTCGACCTCGTACCGGCGCTGGGGCTGCGCGTGACCCCCGTCCGCGTCGACGACGAGGGACCGCTCCCCGACGACGTGCGCGCCGCGCTGGAGTCCGGCGCGCGGGCCCTGATCGTCACCGACAGGGCGCAGAACCCCACCGGAGCCGTGGTGAGCGCCACGCGCGCGCGTGCGTTGCGTTCCGTGCTCCGCCGTCACCCCGAGACCCTGCTGATCGAGGACGACCACGGCCACGGCATCGTCAACCAGTCCCTGCACCCCCTGGCCGGCACCACCCGCACCTGGGCCTTCGTCCGCTCGGTCGCCAAGGCCTACGGCCCCGACCTGCGGCTCGCCGTGCTCACCGGCGACGCCGTCACCCTCGACCGCGTCCGCGGCCGCCAACGGCTGGGCCCGGGCTGGGCCAGCCGCATCACCCAGCGGGCCGTGGCCCGACTGTGGTCCGACGGCGCGGTGGACACACCGGCGGTGGCGGCCGCGTACGGCGCCCGCCGCGACGCGCTGATCGCCGCGCTCGCCGAACGCGGGGTCGCGGCCCATGGCACCAGCGGCCTCAACGTGTGGATCCCGGTACCGGACGAGACCGGCGCGGTCTCCCGCCTCCTCCACGCCGGCTGGGCCGTGGCCCCGGGCGCCCGCTTCCGCCTGGGCGCACCCCCGGGTATCCGCGTCACCGTCTCGACGCTGACGGCCGACGAGACCGGCCCGCTGGCGGAGGCGATCGCTTCCGCGAGTGGTCCGGCGCCGGTCCGCGGTTACGTCTGACGCTTCGAGGGCGCTTACGGCCCCTCGTCCGCGCCGCGTCCGTTACCGCTTCCCCCTCGGCCGCACCTGCGTGAGCGCCGCCCCCGCCAGCACGATCACCGCCCCGACCGGCGTCGACCAGGTCAGCGACTCGCCCAGGATCGCGACGCCCGCCGCCGTGGCGATGACCGGGATGAAGTACGTGACCATCTGGGCGGTGGTGGGGCCGACTTCGGCGACCAGGCCGTACTGGAGGAGGACGGCGAGACCCGTGCCCAGGGCGCCCAGCGCGGCGATCGCCAGCAGGGGGAGGAGAGGGAAGTGGGCCGGTGCGGACGTGAACAGCGGGGTGATCACGGCCAGTTGGAGTGTGGCCAGCAGCAACTGGGCGCCCGTCAGCGAGAGATGCGAGGCGCCGGTGCCCGCCAGTGTGCGGCGGACGTAGATCCAGCCGATCGGGTAGCTGAGCGAGGCCAGCAGGGCCAGCGCCGTGCCCGTGGCGTCCAGGCCGCTGAAGCCCTGCCACGCGCCGAGGACCGTGAGGACGCCCAGGAAGCCGAGGCCGAGACCGGCGACGCGGACGCGGGTCGGGCGGTCCTCGGAGAGGGCGACCAGGGAGAGGGCCATGCCCCACAGCGGCGAGGTCGCGTTGCAGATGCCCGCGAGCGTGGACGGGATCGTCAGCTCGGCGTAGGCGAAGAGGGAGAACGGCAGGGCGTTGAGCAGGAACGCGGCGACCGCCAGGTGGGCCCACGTGCGCGCGCCGCGCGCCAGCCGCTCCCGCTTCACCGCCATCGCCGCCGCGAGCACCGCCGTCCCGAACAGCAGCCGCCCGAACGTGACTTGGAAGGGCGCGTAACCGTGTGTGCCCACCTTGATGAGCAGGAAGCTGAAGCCCCAGATGAGGGAGAGCGCCCCGAAGCGCAGCCGCCAGTCGAGGGCGCGGCGGGGGAGGGGCGTGGTGGTGTCCCCGGCCTGCTCCAGGGCGGCGTCGGCGGTGGTCGCGGCGGTGCTGACTGTGCTCATGGTTACCAAGATCCTGGTCTCGACCTCGTAGCACAAGCGAGATTTCGCGCCAGCTATCTCGTAGTATCGCTTACATGTTGAATCTGGAGCGCCTCCGCACCCTGGACGCCCTCGCCCGGCACGGCTCGGTCAGCGGCGCGGCCGAAGGGCTGCATGTGACGACCTCGGCCGTGTCGCAGCAGATGTCCAAGCTGGAGCGGGAGGTGGGGCAGCAGCTCCTCGCCAAGAACGGGCGGGGGGTACGGCTCACCGACGCCGGGCGGCTGCTCGCGGAGCACGCGGGCCGCATCCTCTCCCAGGTGGAGCTGGCCCAGGCCGACCTGGAGGCCCAACGCGGGCAGGTCGTCGGCGAGTTGAGGCTCTCCGCGTTCCCGACCGCCGCCCGCGGCCTGTTCCCCGCCGCGCTCGCCGACCTGCGCGCCCGCCACCCCGCCCTGCGCGTCCGCTCCACGGAACAGGAGCCGGAGAGCGGCATCGCGGGCGTCGTACGCGGCGACCTCGACCTCGCCGTCGTCCTCGACTGGTACAACAAGCCGATGCCCCTGCCCGACGGCCTCGTCAAGGCGCCGATCCTGGACGACCCCGCCGACGTGGCGATGCCGTCCGGCCATCCGCTGGCCGGACGTGACGAGGTGGATCTCGGGGAGTTCGCCGACGACGAGTGGATCACCTGGGCCGAGGGCGAGTTCTGCCACGAGTGGCTGATGTTCACCCTGCGCTCCCGCGGCATCGAACCGATCATCGGCCACCGAGCCGCCGAAACACACACCCAACTGGGGCTGGTCGCCGCCGGGTTGGGCGTCTGCATCGCCCCTCTCCTGGGCCGCAATCCGATGCCCGCCGGAGTCGTCACCGTCCCCCTGAAGCAACGGGTCCGCCGGCACGTCTACGTCGTCTGGCGCGCCGACGCCGACCGCCGCCCGTCCATCCGCGCGGCGGTCGAGGCGCTCCAGACGGCAGCCGCGACCGTCGGCTGAAGGAGCTGGGCATCCCGAAAGGGCCTCGGCAACCGCCTTACAGCGCACCCAACTTACGGAAGTCCCAGGACGCGAGCGTGTCCGGCGTCAGCCGTATCCACGCATGCCTGCCGTCGTACGGCATCGAGTCGAGCCCGAAGTTCTTCTGGGCGAACAGCTTCTCCACGGGGACGAGTTCGGGATGCGGCTCACCCGTGCGCGGGGCCTCGCCGACGAACTCGACGGTGCCGGACAGTTCGACGCCCCGCAGCTCGTCGTAGGCGTCCCCGCCGTCGATCACCACCGCGACGCGCGGGTCGCGGCGCAGGTCCGACCAGCGCTTGCTGCGCGTGATCGAGTACAGCCACAGCGAGGTGCCGTCCCAGGCGAACCAGAGCGGGCTGACATGTGGGGCCCCGTCCGAGGAGACGGTCGCGACGCGGCAGGTGTGCTCGGTGGCGAGGAACTCGTCCAGTTCCTCGGGTGTCATCATGATCTTCCGGCCTCGACGCTGAGTGGCGGTCATGCGATCCCCTTCGGCTACGGCACGAGCGGCGGGCAGCCGCTTCTGACGCCGCGTCAGAAGTCGGGCCGGAGGAGCGTCGGCCGTCTTCCCTCCGCACGCGATGCTCGTTACTGTCGCCCGCCCCGGCCGTCGACGACAAGGGAGAGCCATGCCGTCGCACGAACAACTCAGTGAGATCCTCGACACGGTGAGCACTGTCCTGCTGACCGTCGAATGTCAACAGGGGGTGGTCGGACCGGACAGCGCCCTGCCCGAACTCGCCCTCGCCGCACGCCAGTCGGGCGCGCTCGCGAATGTCGCCCGACTGGTCGCCGCCGCGCACGAGAGCGGGGTGCAAGTGATCCATGCCGTTGCCGAGCGCCGACCGGACGGGCGCGGCGCGAACCGCAACGCCCGATTGTTCCGCGCCGCCGAACGCCTGCCGGTGCAGCAGCTGTCGGGCACCACGGCGGTGCGCGTGGCGCCCCCGATCGAGGTCGCCGAGGAGGACTTCGTCGTACGACGGCTGCACGGTCTGTCGCCGATCCAGGGCACTGAAGTCGACGCGCTGTTACGGAACTTGGGCTGCCGCACCCTGATCGTCACCGGCGTCTCGGCCAACGTGGCGATTCCCAACGCGGTGTTCGACGCCGTCAACCGGGGCTACACCGTCGTCGTTCCCAGGGACGCCATCGCGGGGGTGCCCGCCGACTACACCCCCGCGATGATCCGCAACACCCTCGCATTGGTCGCTACGGTCGCGACCACGGACGAGGTGCTGGGCTGTCTCAAACGACCGCGCAGGGCACGTCGCGGCTGACCGTCACGCCAGCGTGATCGAGTCCCCGGAGACGGTGATCTGCTCGGCGGGCAGGCCCTGGGTGGCCGGGCCCTTCTTGACGCTGCCGTCGGTGACGGAGAACTCGCTGCCGTGGCACGGGCAGACGATGGCCCCGCTGCTGATGCTGCTCACCGCACAGCCCTGGTGGGTGCACTTCGACGAGAACGCCTTGTAGGTGCCCGCCGTCGGCTGGGTGACCACCACGCCCTGGCTGGCGAAGATCTTGCCGCCGCCCTCGGGGATGTCGGAGGTCTTCGCCAGCTCGGTGCCACCCGCGTCACCCTGGGCGGTGGACGCGCCGGCCGTGCTGGTGGAGCCCGAGGTGTCCGAGGAGCTCGACGTGCCCGACGACGAGTCGTCGCTGGACGAGCACGCGGTCAGCGCGACGGCGAGTCCCGCCGCGCCGACCGCCGCCAACGCGGTGCGACGGGACGGCGCCGTGACGGGTTCGAACGATTCGCTGGTCATGCTGACGTTCCTTCCATGGAAAGCATTCGTGGATGTGCAAAGGGGTACGAGGTGCGGGCGACCGTCGTTCAGACGGTGTCGAGAGCTTGGCCTTACCGAGATCAGGAACACGTAAAACGTCCCTGTCGTTCCGCTGTCGACCGCGCATAAGCCCTGACCAGGCACCACCAACAGGCACCAGTAACCTGGGGCGATGCTCAAGGAAGTCATCGCGACCCGCTACATCACGCCCCTGCGCGAGGGCGGCTCGCTGCCGGGGCTCGTCGAGGGCGACGACCTCGGGACCTACGTCATGAAATTCAGCGGCGCCGGGCAGGGCCGCAAGACGCTCGTCGCCGAGGTCGTGGTGGGGGAGCTGGCCCGACGGCTCGGCTTCCGGGTGCCCCGGCTGGTGACCCTCGACCTCGACCCGGTGCTCGGCCTCGGTGAACCCGACCAGCAGGTCCAGGAGTTGCTGAAGTCCAGCGGCGGCGCCAACCTCGGCATGGACCTCCTGTCCGGCGCGCTCGGCTTCGACCCGCTGGCCTTCACGGTGAGCCCCGAGGAGGCCGGCCGGATCGTCTGGTTCGACGCCCTGGTCAACAACGTCGACCGCTCCTGGCGCAACCCCAACCTGCTGATGTGGCACGGCGACCTGTGGCTCATCGACCACGGCGCCACCATGATCTGGCACCACAACTGGCCCGGCGCCCAGACCTCCGCGGCCCGCCCCTACGACGCCGCCGACCACGCTCTCGCCCGCTTCGCACCGGACGTCGCGGCCGCGGCCGTGGACCTGGCGCCGAAGGTCACCGAGGAACTCCTCGCCGAGGTCACCGCCGAGATCCCCGACGCCTGGCTGACCGGCGAACCCGGCTTCGACACTCCCGACCTCCTCCGTGAGGCGTACGCGGCGCCCCTCCTCGCGCGCGTGCCCTTCCTCCACGAGCGCATCAAGGGACTCCAGTGACCGAGCGCCACATCATCCGCCCGAGCGAGGCGAACACCCGGGACGTCTTCGAGTACGCCCTCCTCCGGGTCGTACCGCGCATCGAGCGCGGCGAGTGCGTCAACGCCGGGGTCCTCGTCTACTGCCGCGCCCAGTCCTACGTCGGCGCCCGCACCCATCTGGACGAAGCGAGGCTGCTCGCTCTCGACCCGGCCGCCGACGTGGCCGGAATCCGGGCTGCCCTGGGGGCCGTGGAAAAGGTGTGTGCGGGGGGTGCGGCCGCGGGGCAGGCCGGGGAGGACGATGCCGGGCGGCGGTTCCGGTGGCTGATCGCGCCCCGGTCCACCGTGGTGCAGCCGGGGCCCGTGCACACCGGTCTCACCGTCGATCCGGCGGCCGAGGCGGAGCGCCTGCTGGACCTGCTGGTGAGGTAATGGATCACACCGGGCCGCGCGCACGTTGACACCGAGTGCCAGGGCTTCTAGCGTCACGTCTGCCGAAGGTACTAAGCGGTCGCTCACCGGCGGGCCGCACAGGGCGAGAGATTCTCAAGGGCGAGGAGAACCAGCAATGTCCACCACTGAGCAGCGGGTCGCGATTGTCACCGGCGGGGCGCGGGGCATCGGCGCCGCCACCGCCGTACGCCTCGCGGCCGAGGGCCGTGCGGTCGCCGTGATCGACCTCGACGAGGCCGCCTGCAAGGACACCGTGGAGAAGATCACCGCGGCCGGCGGCAAGGCCCTCG
This sequence comes from Streptomyces sp. NBC_00988, assembly GCF_045162645.1. NCBI lineage: Bacteria > Bacillati > Actinomycetota > Actinomycetes > Kitasatosporales > Streptomycetaceae > Streptomyces > Streptomyces sp. NBC_00988. Next base: position 2,857,387 of record NZ_CP108730.1, on the reverse strand, counting down.
CGGTCGGCGCCGACGTCTCCGACGAGGCGCAGGTCGAGGCCGCGATCACGCGGATCGTCGCGGAGCTGGGCGCGCCGACGATCCTCGTCAACAACGCGGGCGTGCTCCGCGACAACCTGCTCTTCAAGATGAGCGTCGCCGACTGGGACACCGTCCTCGGCGTCCACCTGCGCGGCTCGTTCCTGATGACCAAGGCCGTCCAGAAGCACATGGTCGACGCGGGCTTCGGCCGGATCGTCAACCTCTCCTCGTCCTCCGCCCTCGGCAACCGCGGCCAGGCCAACTACTCCGCCGCCAAGGCCGGTCTGCAGGGCTTCACCAAGACCCTCGCCATCGAGCTCGGCAAGTTCGGCATCACGGCCAACGCCGTCGCCCCCGGCTTCATCGCCACCGACATGACCGCCGCCACCGCCGCCCGCGTCGGCATGGGCTTCGACGACTTCAAGGCCGCGGCCGCCACCCAGATCCCGGTGCAGCGCGTCGGCGAGCCCGACGACATCGCCAACGCCGTCGCCTTCTTCACGAACGAGGCGGCCGGGTTCGTCTCCGGCCAGGTCCTGTACGTCGCCGGCGGACCGCTCAACTAGGGAACACGGAAAATGACTGAACTCCCCGAACTCTCCGGCAAGGTCGCCGTCATCACCGGCGCCAGCCGCGGCATCGGCTACGGCGTCGCCGAGGCGCTGCTCGCCCGCGGCGACCGGGTCTGCATCACCGGCCGCAGCGAGGACGCCCTCAAGGAGGCCGTCGAGGCCCTCGGCGCCGAGCGCGTCATCGGCGTCGCCGGCAAGGCCCACGACGAGGCCCACCAGACCGTCGTCGTCGAGCGCACGATGGAGGCCTTCGGCCGCGTCGACTTCCTGGTCAACAACGCCGGTACGAACCCGGTGTTCGGTCCGATCGCCGACCTCGACCTGAACGTCGCCCGCAAGGTCTTCGAGACCAACGTCATCTCGGCGCTCGGCTTCGCCCAGAAGACCTGGCACGCCTGGCAGAAGGACAACGGCGGCGCCATCGTCAACATCGCCTCCCTCGCCGGCGTCTCCGCCTCGCCGTTCATCGGCGCGTACGGCGTCAGCAAGGCCGCGATGATCAACCTGACGCTCCAGCTGGCGCACGAGTTCGCGCCCGGCGTACGGGTCAACTCGATCGCACCGGCGGTCGTGAAGACCAAGTTCGCCGCCGCCCTGTACGAGGGCCGCGAGGCGGAGGCCGCCGCCTCCTACCCGCTGGCCCGGCTCGGCGTGCCGTCCGACATCGGCGGCACCGCCGCGTTCCTCACCTCGGACCAGTCCGACTGGATCACCGGCCAGACCCTCGTCGTCGACGGCGGCATCCTCCTGAACGCCGGAGTCGGCTGACCGATCCGCCCGGGCGCCGGTCTCTTTGCTGTTCCCTTGACGGAATCGGCGCCCGTGTCAGGACATAAAACGCGCACAGCCGAATGACAACGTCGTCATAAAAACGCTGCTCAACAGCCTCGTCCGAACCAGCTTTTCCGGCCGGGGAACTGCGGTACGGTCTGCCGACCCTTGGTACGGCGGATCGAGGAGCGTGCGTGTGTTCAACCGGAACCGAGGCCTGCGGACGGGCGCGGCGATCGCGTCGATATCCCTGGTGGCCGGATGCGGTGTGTTCTCGGACGGGAATTCCGACGACCGGGGAGCCATCGTCGTCGGGACCACCAGCGCCCCCAGCACGCTCGATCCGGCCGCCTCCTGGGACGGCTCCTGGGAGCTGTTCCGCAACATCTACCAGACGCTGCTCGCCTACCCGTCCGGCGCGACCACGCCCGAGCCGGACGCGGCCAAGAGCTGTGATTTCACGGACGGTTCGAACACGACGTACCGCTGCGAACTCCGCGCGGGCATGAAGTTCGCCGACGGCGACACCCTCGACGCCAAGGCCGTCAAGCACTCCATCGACCGGATCCGGCAGATCGACGTCTCGGGCGGACCCGCCGGCCTGCTCGGCAGCCTCGACCGAGTGCAGGTCCTGGGCGACCGCGAGGTGGTCTTCCACCTCAACAAGCCCGACGCCACCTTCCCGTTCGTGCTCGCCACCCCGGCCATGTCGATCGTCGACCCCGACGACTACCCGGCGCACTCGCTGCGCAAGGACGGCAAGGTCTTCGGCTCCGGGCCGTACACCCTGAAGTCGTACGACGACGGGAAACAGGCCCAACTCGTCCGCAACGACCGCTACAAGGGCTTCGCCCAGCGCGAGAACAGCGCGGTGACGATCCGCTACTTCCAGGACTCCGGCACCATGGTCAAGGCGCTGCGGGACGGGAAGATCGACGTCACCTACAGGGGTCTCGCCGCCGACGACATCATCGCCCTCCAGGGCCGCGCCTCCAAGAGCCTGCAACTGGTCGACGGCTCCGGCACCGACATCAACTACCTGGTGTTCAACCCCAAGGACAAGTGGGCCGGGAACCTCGCCGTCCGCAAGGCCGTCGCCCAGCTCGTCGACCGCGGGGCGATCACCCACAAGATCTACCGCGACACCGTGGACCCGCTCTACTCGATGGTCCCGAAGGGCCTCACCGGCCACACCACCGCCTTCTTCGACGACTTCGGCGACCCCAGCGTCCCCAAGGCCCGCAAGCTCCTCACCGACGCGGGCATCGACCAGCGCGTCCCGCTCACCCTCTGGTACACGACCGACCGCTACGGCTCCGAGACCGCCCTCGAATTCCGGGAACTGAAGCGGCAGTTGGACGACTCCGGGCTGTTCTCGATCATCCTGAGGAGCCGCCCCTGGAAGACGTACGTGACGGGCTACCAGAAGGGCGAGTACCCGGTGTTCGGGCGCGGCTGGTCCCCGGACTTCCCCGACGCCGACAACTTCATCGCGCCGTTCGTGGGGAAGCAGAACGCGCTTGGTACGCCCTATCCGTCGACCAGGATCACCGACGTACTGCTGCCCGAGTCCCGCCGGGAGAGCGACCGGGCCGACGTGGTCAAGGAGTTCGAGGACGCCCAGCAGGTCCTGGTGGACGACGCGCGGCTGCTGCCGCTGTGGCAGGGCCGGCAGTACGTGGCCGCGAGCGAGGACGTCTCCGGCGGGGAGCAGGCCCTCGACCCGTCGACGATCATGATGATGTGGGAGCTGTACCGCAAGACCAGCTGGTGACCCGGCTCCTGGCACCCGTTGTCAGTGGCCGCCTGTAGGTTCTGGGCATGGCAGCGACCGCACCGCGCGGTCGCTCCGCATCGCAGTCGCCGCACACGGTAAGGAAGTTGACGTGACCGACATCTCCATGCTCCCCGAGTCCTGGCGCGGGGTCCTGGGCGACGAGCTTCAGCAGCCCTACTTCAAGGAGCTGACCGAGTTCGTCGAGGAGGAGCGGGCGAAGGGTCCGGTCTACCCGCCGCGCGAGGAGGTCTTCGCCGCCCTGGAGGCGACGCCGTACGACCAGGTGAAGGTCCTGGTCCTCGGTCAGGACCCGTACCACGGCGAGGGCCAGGGCCACGGCCTGTGCTTCTCGGTCCGCCCCGGAGTGCGGACCCCGCCCTCCCTCCGGAACATCTACAAGGAGATGAAGGAGGAGCTCGACCTCCCGATCCCGGACAACGGCTATCTGATGCCGTGGGCCCAGCAGGGCGTCCTGCTCCTCAACGCGGTGCTTACGGTCCGCTCCGGCGAGGCCAACTCGCACAAGGGCAAGGGCTGGGAGAAGTTCACGGACGCGGTGATCCGCGCGGTCGCCGACCGCCCCGACCCGGCGGTCTTCGTCCTCTGGGGCAACTACGCGCAGAAGAAGCTCCCCCTGATCGACGAGGAGCGCCACGTGGTGGTCAAGGGCGCGCACCCCTCCCCGCTCTCGGCCAAGAAGTTCTTCGGCTCCCACCCGTTCACCCAGATCGACGAGGCCGTCGCACAGCAGGGCCACACCGCGATCGACTGGCGCATCCCGAACCTGGGCTGACCTCACCCGGGCCGGTCCGGGGCCGCCTGACGGGGATTGTCAGTGCCTGCGGTTAGCGTCGACAGGGACAGCCAGGGTGGCTGGCGAGTGCGGAGGACGCGGTGGCGGAGCGACAGGAGCAGGCGGCGCCGGACGCTCTGCTGACGCGGATCGGACAGATCGTCATGCTGCACCACGGCGGCGACCGCGAGGAGGCCCGGGACCGGCTGCTGGGCCTGTGGGCGGAGCTGGGCGAGGACGGCGACCCGCTCCACCGCTGCACACTGGCCCACTACCTCGCCGACACCCAGGACGACCCGACCGACGAACTGGCTTGGGATCTAAGGGCGTTGTCGGCGGCGGACGAGCTGGGGGACGGGCGGGACTCGGGAGACCCCGGGGAGAGCAAAGACTCCGGGGACATCGGGAACGTCGGTCAGGAGGGGGCGATCGCGATCCGCGCCTTCTACCCCTCCCTGCACCTCAACCTCGCCGCCGACTACGTGAAGCTCGACCGCCCGGACGCCGCCCGCACCCACATCCGCCGCGCCCGCAGCGCCTGTTCCGTCCTCGCCGACGACGGTTACGGCAACGGCGTGCGGGCCGCGATCGGACGGCTGGAGCTGCGGCTGGGGGACGGGGGCGCGGGCGGGGGAGAGAGCTGGGGGCCGCCGAGACAGCGGCCGTAGGGTCCGGTCGGGACAGGGGTCCTGGGGTCCGGGTGGTGGCAGTGGCACCGGAGTCCCGCTCGTCTCAACGGCCGTACGTCTGACCGCAGATGATCGACTGCGGGCTGTCCGACTGCCAGCCTCCGTACTTCTTGCCCAGGGCGCAGACGTCCTGTGTGTTCTTCGGGACCGACTTCACCACGTCGGGGATGTTCGCGCCCGGCTGCCGGGGGTGGTGCGGCTTCGGGTGTGGGTGGGGATGCGGGTGGGGGTACTGGTGCGAGCGGGGGACCGGTGCCTGGGCCGCCTTCGGGGGCTGGACCGGTGCGTGGTGCGGCGGATGCGTGGCCGGTTTCGGGCGGTGGGACGGGTCGATGAGTTCCAGCGCCTCCCGCGCCGGGGCCTGTACGACCTGCGGCTCCGCGCTGCCGTCCGGGCGCGGCACCGACGCGTGGGTCGGTACGGCCGGGGGAGCGGGGGCCGCCGGCCGCTGGACCGTCACACAGCCGGAGAGGGCCGAGACAGCCACGGTGACCAGGAGCGTTGCGGTGGTCGTCGTTCGATGCACCCGCGCAACTCTGCTGGTTCCGGACCCGATGGGGACAGCGGACGGGCGGATGATGCCCCACACGGGTGATCTCCGCCCCCTTACGGACGGCGCGCGCCCGCTCCGGGTGACGTGACGTCAGTCGCCGGTGTCAGTCGCCGGTGTCAGTCGCCGGTGTTCCCGTCGATCCGCTCGCGGAGCAGGTCGGCGTGGCCGTTGTGCCGGGCGTACTCCTCGATCATGTGGGTGTGGATCCAGCGCAGGTTGAAGCGCTCGCCGGTGCGCCGATGCTTGCCCACGGAGACGTCGTCCAGGGCGAACCGGGCCGCGTGCTCGTTCGCCGCCTCGATCTCGGCCTGCCAGGTCGCGTACGCCTCCGCCCAGGTGTCCGTCCCTGTGACGTGGAAGTCGCCGTCCGGGTCCTCGTCGCTGTAGTAGATCGGGGTCAACTGCTCGTCCGACATGACCCGGCGGTACCAGCTGCGCTCCACCTCCGCCATGTGCCGCACCAGGCCCATGAGCGTCATGTTGGACGGCTCCACCGAAGCGGTCCTCAACTGTTCGTCGGTCAGGCCCTCGCACTTCCAGGCGAGGGTCGCCCGGTGGTACGTGAGCCAGCCCTCCAGCATGGTGCGTTCGTCGGCGGTGGTCGCGGGTTCACTGCGCTCGATGGTCATGCCCGCATCCTCGCGTGCTCCGACCGCCCGCACCAGCGGTTATTCCCCCGCCGTATGCTTCCGAACAGGTACAGGAGGTACCGCTGGGCGAGCGTTGGGAGACTCCGTGAAAATCGGCTGCATCGGGCTCGGGGACATCGCACAGAAGGCCTACCTGCCGGTTCTCGGCGGGCTGCCCGGGGTCGAGCTGCATCTGCAGACCCGCACGCCCGCCACGCTCGCCCGGGTCGCGGACGGCCTGCACCTCCCGGCGGACCGGCGGCACACGGACCTCGACGCGCTCCTCGCGCAGGGCCTCGACGCCGCGTTCGTGCACGCGCCCACGATCGTGCACCCCGAGATCGCCACCAGGCTGCTGGAGGCGGGCGTACCGACGTACGTCGACAAGCCGCTCGCCTACGAACTCGCCGACTCCGAGCGGCTGGTGCGGCTCGCGGAGGAGCGGAACGTGTCGCTCGCGGTCGGCTTCAACCGCCGCCACGCCCCCGGGTACGCGCAGTGCGTCGACCACCCGCGCGAGCTGATCCTCATGCAGAAGAACCGGATCGGGCTCCCGGAGGAGCCGCGCGCGATGATCCTGGACGACTTCATCCACGTCGTGGACACCCTGCGGTTCCTGGTGCCGGGGCCGGTCGAGGACGTGACCGTGCGCGCCCGCGTCCAGGAAGGACTGCTGCACCACATCGTGCTCCAGCTCTCCGGCGACGGCTTCACCGCGCTCGGGGTGATGAACCGGCTCAGCGGTTCGGTGGAGGAGGTCCTGGAGGTCTCCGGGCAGGACACCAAGCGTCAGGTCCTCAACCTCGCCGAGGTCGTCGACCACAAGGGCCAGCCGACCGTACGGCGTCGTGGGGACTGGGTGCCGGTGGCCCGGCAGCGCGGCATCGAGCAGGCCGTGCTCACGTTCCTCGACGCCGTACGTGCCGGCAAGGTGCTCAGCGCCCGGGACGCGCTGGCGACTCATGAACTGTGCGAGCGGGTGGTACGAGCGGTCGCGGACCGGTCCGCCGCAGCCTGAACGCCAGCGCGCCCTCCCCGACGCACATCGCCGCGAGCACCAGCAGCGCCCCGCCGACCGGCCAGGCGCCGTAGCGGACGTACGGGGTGATGCCGTGCGCGAGCGGGACGTCGTAGACCTGGGTGGTGCTCTTGTTCGTGCCCAGCCAGGAGCCGATGCGCTGTCCGCCGGGGCCGTAGACGGCGGAGACGCCGGTCAGGGTGGCGTGGACCACCGGGCGGCCGGTCTCGGCGGCGCGCAGGGCGGCGAGGGTGGCGTGCTGTTCGGGGGCCCAGCTGTTCTGGAACGACGAGGTCGAGGACTGGGCGAGCAGGACGTCCGCGCCGTCCTGGGCGAGGTGGCGGCTCATGTCGGGGAACGCGGTCTCGAAGCAGATCAGCGGGCCGATGCGGAGCCCGTGCCCCACGTTCATCACGACCTGCTCGGTGCCGTGCCTGCGGTCCACGCCCGCCGCCTTGCCGACGGAGGTGGCCCACCCGAGCAGCGAGCGGAACGGGATGTACTCGCCGAAGGGGACGAGCCGCATCTTGTCGTAGCGGTCACCGGTGAGACCGCCCGGGCCGACCAGGATTGAGCTCTTGTAGATGCCGGGCTTGTCGGAGCGCTGGGCGTCCACGTTGACCAGGATGTCGGCGCCGGTCTCCTTGGAGAGGGCGGCGATACGGCGCGCGAGATCGGGCCGTTTGGTCAGATCGAAGCTGACGCTGCTCTCGCCCCAGGCGATCAAGTCGACGTTCTGACCGACCAGTTGGCGGGTCAGCTGCTCCTCGCGGTCGAAGCGCCTGGCGCCGCTCTCGTCGCCGTCGATGATCCCGGGCTGTACGACGGCGATCCGGACGCGGCCGTCGACATCGGGGCGCGGCGACCACACCCAGGCGGCGGAGGTCGCGGCGGCGGTGGCCAGGAGTCCGGCGACGGCGGGCACCCGGGACTCGCGCACGGCGACGAGGACGGCCACCGCGACGTTGACGGCCACGACCAGGAAGCTCAGCAGCCACACCCCGCCGACGGACGCGAGCCGCAACGCCGGTTCCACCTGCCACTGGGTGGAGCCGAGCAGACCCCAGGGGCCGCCCAACCCCTGCCAGGACCGCACGAGTTCGACCATCAGCCAGCCCGAGGGCAGGACGAGCAGCGCGGCACCGCCCCGCCGGGGCGACGGCACGCCCCCGAGGAAGCGGCGCACCAGCCAGCCCCACGGCGCCCACAGCACGCCCAGCAGCCCCGCGATGACCACGATGAACACACTCAGGCTCGGCACCAGCCAGCTGTGCACGGCCAGCATGAACCCGAGCCCCCCGAACCAGCCGTCGTAGACCGCCCGCCGCCCGGTCGGCGCGGAGCGCGTCAGCAGGATCCAGGGGACGAGCGCGACGTAGGCGAACCACCACAGGGACGGTGCCGGAAACGCGAACACGGGCAGGGCGCCCGCGAGCACGGCGAGCAGGGAACGCCGCCAGGGGGAGACGAGCCAGTCGCCGAAGTTCTTCATGCGAACCCCCTACCCGCTGGTGACTCCGGTGTGCGTGCCGCGGCCGATCCGGGACAGCCGACGCCGAACCGGTCGTATCAGTGGACCACGGCTTCCGGGCGCCGCTCGGGAAGGCGCCGCCACTTCTCCTCCACGACGACCTCGGTCAGCCGCCAGCCGTCGTCCGTGCGCAGCAGCCCGAACGCGTACCGCCCGCCGCACACGAAGTCGGGCGCGGTGGAGGAGTCACTGGCACCGTTGCTGTCACTGTCGCCGTTCTCGTCCTTGGCGAAGCGCATCGGATTGACGTAGTCGGCCTGGACGCGTGCGGTGTCGTCGGTGTGCTGGTCCAGGGCGCCGAAGCGGATCCGCCGGTTCACGATCAGATGCTGCCGCATCGAAAACAGTTGCAGGCTCTCCGCGAGCCATCCGGCGACCTGTTCCGCGTTCCCCTCGATCCCTCCGGCGGACCGGTAGTCGGCACGCCCGTCCGGGGCGAACAGTTTCCGGTACGCCTCCCAGTCGCCGTCGTCCACCGCCACCGCGTATTCGGTGATCACTTCGTCCACGGCCAGCCGGTCCATCACAATCGCCAGTTCCACACGCTGCGTCATCGGCTCAGTGTTGGCTACGGAGCGTGTCGCGCCAAGAGGGACGCGGATACAAGGTGGGGAACATTCGGTGGTGTTCGACGGTTCTTCGCCGCCCTTCGCCGATCTTCGTCCCGATCTTCGTCCCGATCTTCATCCTGGTCTTCGTCCCGATCTTCATCGGTTTCCGTCGCGAGGAGTACTCATGAAACGTCTTGTCACGGTCGTCACCGGGGGCAGCCGGGGGATCGGCGCCGCGACCTGCCGACGGCTCGCGGAGGACGGGCACGACGTGGTCGTGGGCTACCTCCGGGACGCGCAGGCGGCCGAGGAAGTCGCGGAAGGGGTACGGCGGGCAGGGGCCCGTTCGGTGTGCGTGCGCGGGGACACGTCCGTCGAGGCGGACGTGGAGCGGCTCTTCACGGTGGCCGAGAAGCAACTCGGCCCGGTCACAGGCCTGGTGAACAACGCCGGGGTGACCGGCCCGTTCGGCCGCCTCACCGACACCGACCCCGCCGACCTGCGCCGGGTCGTCGAGGTCAACTTGCTCGGCACACTGCTGTGTTCGCGCCGCGCCGCGCAGGTGATGGCATCCCGGGGCAACGGCGTGATCGTGAACGTCTCGTCCGCCGCCGCGACCCTCGGCAGCCCCGGTGACTACGTCCACTACGCCGCGACGAAGGCCGCCGTTGACACCCTCACCCTGGGCCTGGCCAAGGAACTAGGCCCCGACGGCATCCGCGTCAACGCGGTCGCGCCCGGTGTCATCGACACGGAGATCCACGGGAGGTCCGGCGACCCGGACCGCCCCGAGCGCTTGGCGGCGTCGATCCCGCTGCGCCGCGCCGGTCAGCCCGAGGAAGTCGCCGCGGCGATCGCCTGGTTGATGTCACCGGAGGCGTCCTACGCGACGGGAACGGTGGTGCGGGTGTCGGGCGGGCGATGAGCCCAAACCGGTGCGGCTCGGCCGGGATCCGGTGCGATTCGGCTGTGATGTTCCGGTCAGGCGGCCGCGATGACCTCGTCCCGTATCGCCGCGGCCCACTCGACCACCAACAGCTCGTATTCCTCCCGCTCCTGGGTCGAGAGCGAGCCACCCGCACGCAGCCAAAGTGCCCGGATCTGCTCGTTCACCTCGGAAGCAGACCGCACGGAACCAGGGGCCACGAAATCGGGGGACATGCGAACAGCCTAGGGGCAAGGACTGACACTGCGCTACCGGACGGCTACTCAGACCGTATGGGGTTGGTCACGGGCGGGGGGAGCGGAGCGTGGCAGGCCCTGCGTATGCGGCAGTTCAGCCCGCCGACTCCGCCGCGTGCGGGCTCAGTGCGCCCGCCGTCACCAGCGCGATGATGACGATCCCGAGGGCGACGCGGTAGTAGACGAACGGCATGAAGCTCTTGTGGGAGATGAACTTCATGAACCAGGCGATGACCGCGTATCCGACGATGAACGCGATCACCGTCGCCAACATTGTCGGCCCCCACGCGACGTGCCCTTCCTCCGCCGCGTCCTTCAACTCGAAGGCGCCCGAGGCGAGTACGGCCGGCATGGCGAGGAGGAAGGAGTAACGGGCCGCTGCCTCGCGGGTGTAGCCCATGAAGAGGCCGCCGCTGATGGTCGCGCCCGAGCGGGAGACGCCGGGGACGAGGGCCATCGCCTGGCAGAGGCCGTAGAGCAGGCCGTCCTTGGTGTTGAGGTCCAGCAGGGTCTTGCGCTGCTTGGGGGCCCGGTGCCGGCCGCCGTTCTCGTCGCGGGCCGCGAGGCGGTCGGCGATGCCGATGACGATGCCCATCACGATCAGCATCGTGGCGGTGACGCGCAGATCGCGGAACGGGCCCTCGATCTGGTCCTTGAGGGTCACGCCGAGCACGCCGATCGGGATGGAGCCGACGATCACCAGCCAGCCCATCTGGGCGTCGTGGTCGCGGCGCATCTCCTTGTTGGTGAGCGACCGGAACCACGCGGCGAGAATCCGCCCGACATCCTGGCGGAAATAGATCAGCACCGCCGCCTCCGTGCCGAGCTGTGTGATCGCCGTGAAGGCCGCGCCCGGGTCCTCCCAGCCCGAGAAGGCCGCCGTCAGCCGCAGATGCGCGCTGGAGGAGACGGGGAGGAACTCGGTCAGCCCCTGGACGAGTCCGAGGATGAGGGATTCAAACCAAGACATGGAGTTACGGCGTCCAAGTGCTGATCGTGGAGGGGCAAAGGACACACCAAAACGCCGCGCGCGGTGAACGAGTGTGTGTGAGGGGCAGCGTAGCGTCCCGGTGTGACAGGCCCGACACAGGGGTTTCACGGCGGTTGTGGGACTCCGGGCGCAAAGGTTTCAGGGCCGTTGCGCGACTCCGTACACAGAGGTTTCACGAGTGGTCCGACGACTCCGGGTTCGCGGTGTTGACCAGCTGCGGGGGCGGCGCATACGTTGCAGCGGAGGAAAGCGCTTGCTGCACGCGCTCGCTGTTCCCCGGAGGAGTGCTGATCACGACCATGTCCACACCCGCCACCAACCCCGGGGCGTTCCAGCCCTTGCCGCCGCTCACCGGCCGACGCATCAGGGCCGCCGTGGTCGGCGCCGGTGCCATCGGCCGCGGTTCCCATTTTCCCGCGCTCGCCCGGCTCGCCGAGGAGGGCGAGACCGAGGTGGTCGCGGCCGTTGACATCGATGCCAAGTCGGTCGAGTCCTTCTGCGCCGAGGCCGGGATCCCGCACGCCTACACCGACCTGGAGCAGATGCTCCGGGAGCAGCGGCCCGACCTCGTCACCATCTGCACTCCGCCCACCCTGCACCGCGCGCAGACGATCGCCGCGCTGCGGGCCGGCGCCTGGGTCTGGTGCGAGAAGCCGCCGGTGCCGACCCTGGCCGACTTCGACGCCGTAGAGAAAGAAGAGGGCGCAGAGGGTGCGGAAGAGGGGGCGGCCGGCGGGCCGTACGCCTCGATCGTCTTTCAGCATCGTTTCGGGTCGGGCTCCCGGCATGTGCGCCGCCTGCTCGCCGAGCAGGCCATGGGGCGGCCGCTCGTGGCGCACTGCCAGACCACCTGGTACCGCGACACCGCTTACTACGCCGTGCCCTGGCGCGGACGCTGGGAGACCGAGGGCGGCGGACCCGCCATGGGACACGGCATCCACCAGATGGACCTCCTGCTCGATCTGCTCGGGCCGTGGAGCGAGGTGAAGGCCATGGCCGGACGCTTGGTCCACGACGTGGAGACCGAGGACGTCTCGACCGCGCTGGTCCGCTTCGAGAACGGCGCGATGGCGACCGTCGTGAACAGCGTCCTGAGCCCCGACGAGGTCAGCCGTATCCGCATCGACTGCGAGCGCGCGACCGTCGAACTCACCCACCTGTACGGGCACAGCAACGACAACTGGCGCATCACGCCCGCCCCGGACGTGTCGGGCGAGGAGGCCGCGGCCTGGCAGGACTTCGGGCCGGACGTGCCGAGTTCGCACCTGGAGCAGCTGCGTGAACTCGTCGTGAGCATGCGGGCCGGCGAACGGCCGCGCAGCAGCGGCACGGACGGGCGCACCAGCCTCGAACTGATCACCGCGCTCTACAAGTCGGCGTTCACGGACACGACCGTGCGGGCCGGCGAGATCGGCCCCGGAGACCCCTATTACACGGCGCTGCACGGCGGCGCCCCCGGCTGGGCGCCCGTGGCGCGCGAGGAGGTGCCGGCGTGACCGGCCTGCGTATCGTCCATGCCCACGGGGACCGCATCACGGTGACCGAACCGGCCACCGGCGTCGAGCTGTTCAGCTATGTGTACCGGCCCGAGGCCGCCTGGGAGGCGCCGAAGCCGTACCTCCACCCGATCAGGACGCTGGCCGGCGACGTCGTCACGGACTACCGGCCCAACGACCATCGCTGGCACAAGGGCCTGCAGTTCACCGCCTCGCATCTGTCGGGCACGAATCTGTGGGGCGGCAACACATACGTTCACGGCGAGGGGTATCTCGAACTCCCGGAGCGGGTCGGGTCGATGGCCCATGTCGCCTTCGACGAGATCGACGTCCACACCGACTCGGGCGCCGAACGTCTCGTCATCGCCGAACGGCTGACCTGGCACCCGTACAGCGGTGAACTCTGGGCGGACGAGCGGCGCCGGATCGAGGTGCACGACATCGACGCGGAGTCGGGTTCGTGGGCGCTGACCTGGACGAGCGCCGTGACCAACCGCCGTGACGAGCCCCTGCTGTTCGGCAGCCCGACCACCCACGGGCGCGAGTCGGCCGGCTACACGGGCCTCTTCTGGCGCGGCCCGCGCGCCTTCCGCGACGGCCGGATCATCGGCCCCGACGGCGAGGGCCCCGAGCTGATGGGCTCCCAGGGCCCCTGGCTCGCCGTCTCCGGCGAGCACGACGGCACCGACGGCCACGCGACCATCGTCTTCGCGCACGCCCCCGAGAACGACCACACCGGCGCCCAGGGCACCCACCCCGATCACTGGTTCGTACGCAACGAGCCCTTCGCGGGAATCGCCCCCTCCTACGCCTTCTACGACGAGCTGGTGCTCGACCCCGGCGACACCCTCACCCGGCGCTACCGGATCGTCGTGGCCGACGGCGCGTGGGAGCGGGAGGAGATCGCCAAGTACCTGGAGGCGCGCCCGTGGTGAACCCGTCTGTGGTGAACACAGGGGCCGCCGAGGGCTTCTCCGGTCTGCCGGGCGGGGTCGCCGTCTCGCATCTGTCCGTCTACGACTGGCCCGCCGAGGCCGACGGCGGTGTGTGCGGCGGAACTCCCCATATGCACCTGACCTGTTCGGAGGGGTACGTCGTCACCGGCGGGCGCGGTGCGGTGCAGACGCTCACGACATCCGGGTACGAGGTCACGCCTCTCGCGGCCGGAACGGTCGCCTGGTTCACGCCGGGCACCATCCATCGGCTCGTCAACGAGGACGACCTGCGCATCACCGTCCTCATGCAGAACAGCGGCCTGCCCGAGGCGGGGGACGCGGTACTCACGCTGCCCCCGCAGTACCTCACCGACCCGGAGACGTACGCCTCCGTCACCGTGATCCCGGCCGACGCGCCCGAGGCCGAGCAGGAACGGGTCGCCCGGGCCCGGCGCGACCTCGCCCTGGAGGGCTACCGGGCGCTGCGCGACGCCGAGGGTCCGGAAGCGCTGGCCGCGTTCCACCGGGCCGCCGCTGCTTTGGTACGGCCCCGGCTCGCGGAGTGGCGCGAGCGCTGGGAGCGGGGCGCGCGAGCCGCGGCTACGGCCACGGGGGAGCAGCTCGACCGGCTCGAACAGGGTGACTTCTCCCACCTCGCCGGTGCCGTCGTACGGGCCGAACAGCCGTCCGCGTACGGGAAGTTCGGGATGTGCGGGCGGTTGGACGTCTACAAGGGGACGTAGGTCTGGATGTCAGGCCGCCGTCGGGCCTGTCACCGTCCAGCCGGGTGTCTGCGGGTGGGCCGTCAGGTCCTCGTGGCGGACCGGGTTGCCGCAGGCCGTGCAGGTGACGGCGGGGATCAGTTCGTTGCCGCAGATGTGCTCGATCACCATGGGGCGGTCGAGCTGATCCCTCCGGAGATGGCGGTCGCCCCATGCCATGAGAGTCATCAGGACCGGCTCCAGTTCGAGCCCCGCCTCCGTGGGCCGGTACTCGAAGCGCTGCGGGTGCTCGCTGTAGGTCCGCCGGGTCAGGATCCCGGCGTCGACGAGGCGGCGCAGCCGGGTGGTCAGGACGTCGCGCGGGGCGCCGATGTTGCGGACCAGCTGGTCGAAGCGGCGATTGCCGAGGCACACCTCCCTCAGGACGAGCAGGGAGTACTTCTCGCCTACGAGTGCCAGCGCGTCGGCGATCGAGCAGGGGCGCGGGGCTTTGTTCTTGTCTTTGGGGGCGGCCATGGTGCCCAGTCTAGGGGCGATTCACTAGTGGGTTTGATTTTCCAACTGACGGAGCTATGGTGAGTTTGGATTTCCTACTCACTGGTAGTTCTGGCTGTTGTGTTCTGATGTCATGGAGGCCCGTCCCATGCGTGACGCAGTGATCGTCGAAGCCGTACGCACGCCCGTAGGCAAGGGCAAGCCGAACGGCTCCCTCGCCCAGGTCCACCCCGTCGAACTCCTCTCGCACACCCTGCGCAGCCTCGTCGAGCGCACCGGGATCGACCCGGCGGTCATCGATGACGTCATCGGCGGCACGGTCACCCAGGTCGGTGAGCAGGCCGTGAACATCACCCGGCAGGCCGTACTGTCGGCAGGCTTCCCGGAGTCGGTGCCCGCGACCACGGTGGACCGCCAGTGCGGCTCGTCCCAGCAGGCCGTCCACTTCGCGGCGCAGGGCGTGATCTCCGGGGCGTACGACATGGTCGTGGCCTGTGGAGTGGAGTCCATGGGGCGGGTGCCGATGGGGTCGAGCGTGCTGCCCGGCACGGACCCCTTCGGCCCCGGTGTCGCCGGGCGCTACCCGGAGGGCCTCGTCCCGCAGGGCATCAGCGCCGAACTCATCGCCGCCAAGTGGTCGATGACGCGCGACCAGTTGGACGCCTTCGCGGTCTCCTCGCACCTCAAGGCGGCCGCCGCCTGGGACGCGGGCCTCTTCGACGCCCAGGTGGCACCCCTGGCGGGGGCGACGCGCGACGAGTGCGTACGGCCCGGCAGCACCCCCGAGATACTGGCCGGCCTCAAGCCCGCCTTCTACGACGCGACGTACGCCGAGCGCTTCCCGCAGATCGAGTGGAACATCACCGCCGGCAACTCCAGCCCCATCAACGACGGCGCCTCCGCCGTGCTCATCACGTCGAGCGAGACCGCGGCCCGGCTCGGGCTGCGCCCGCTCGCCCGGCTGCACAGCTTCGCCGTGACCGGTTCCGACCCGCTGCTCATGCTCACCGGCGTCATCCCGGCCACCGAGAAGGTGCTGCGCCGGGCGTCGCTCACTCTCGACGACATCGACCTGTTCGAGGTCAACGAGGCGTTTTCCAGCGTCGTGTTGGCCTGGCAGCAGGAGACGGGCGCGGATCTCGCCAAGGTCAACGTGCACGGCGGGGCCATCGCGATCGGGCATCCGCTCGGGGCGAGCGGTACGCGGCTGACGACCACGCTGGTGCACGCGATGCGGGACCGGGGAGCGCGTTACGGCCTGCAGACGATGTGCGAGGCGGGGGGCCTCGCCAACGCGATGATCATCGAGGCGGTCTGATCCCTCACTGGGCTCGCAGGTGGTGGCGCTTGCGCCAGGCCACCACCGCGCCGCCCAGAGCGGGCAGGGCGATGCAGGCCATCGCGATCAGGAAGGCCGGCGACGTGGGGCTGGAGGCGCGGGCACCCGCGACGACGTAGGCGGCGGTGTTCGGGATCGAGCCGAGTGCCGTCGCGAGCAGGAACGGCGTCCAGCGCATGCGGGAGACGGCGGCGCAGTAGTTCACGCCCCAGAACGGCAGCCCCGGGAAGAGCCGCGCCGCCATCATCGAACGGAAGCCGTGCCGGCTGAGCTGGCCGTCCGCGGCCTTCAGCCAGCGGCCCCGCAGCAGCGGGCGCAGCGCTTCCTGGCCCAGCACACGGCCCAGGCCGAAGGAGATCCCGGCGCCGAGCACCGTGCCCGCCAGCGCCGCGCCGGTGCCCAGCTGGGAGCCGAACAGCGCGCCCGCCGCGAGGTTCAGCAGGGGGCGCGGTACGAACGCCACGCTGCACAGGCCGTACGCCGCCGCGAACACCAACGCGGCCATGGCACCGCCGAGTTGGGGCGGCCAGCCGTCGGAGAGCAGGCGCTGCGGGTGGAAGAGCAGCACGGTCGACGCCGCCCCGGCGAGCAGCACGAGGAGCAGTGACAGCCGCGACCACGGCGAGAGCAGGGCTCTCGTGCAGCGCGCGGCGAAGCCGGTCGGGACGACGGGCAGCAGAGGCGCTACGGCCATGGCCGCGGGGACGGTCACGACGGCGGCGAGTGCCGTGCCAGTGACATGGGCAGTGGCCTGGGGATTGGCCTGGGGAGTGGCCGTGGCGGTGCCAGAGCGGGTGCCCCCAGAGTCGGTGGCGGCATCGGCGAGCATGTCGGCGACACTAACCGACCTGTGTATGTGATCGCCGTATGGTTCGTCTCATGAGCGTCACAGGTGCGGGCACCGTGCGGGTGCCGGGCAGCGTTCTCGCGGACACCGTGCTGGAGCGGCTCACGGCCACGTACGCCGCCGCGGCCGACCCGGAGCGGGCCGTGCCCATGCGGGCGTACATGAAGGACATCGCGCCCTTCCTGGGCCTCACCACACCCGTACGCAGGGCGTTGTCCCGCACGGTCCTGGACGGCACACCTCACCCCGACGAGGCCGACTGCACCGCGATCGCCCTGCGCTGCTGGGAGCTGCCGGAGCGCGAGTACCAGTACTTCGCGGTGGACTACCTGCGCCGCCATGTGAGGCACTGCACGTCCGGCTTCCTGCCGGTCGCCCGCCACCTCGTCTCGACGGTCCCCTGGTGGGACACCGTCGACGCACTCGCCTCCCACGTAGTGGGAGGCCTGGTGGCCGCCGACCCGAAGCTGACGTCGGACATGGACGCGTGGATCGTCGACGAGGACATGTGGGTCGCCCGTACGGCCCTCCTCCACCAACTGCGCTACAAGGAGCGCACCGACACCGAACGCCTCTTCGCGTACTGCCTGCGCCAGTCCGGGCACCCTGACTTCTTCATCCGCAAGGCGATCGGCTGGTGCCTGCGCGAGTACGCCAAGACGGACCCGGAGGCGGTACGCGGCTTCCTGGCCCGGGAGAAGGGGCGGTTCGCGCCGCTGTCGGTGCGCGAGGCCCTGAAGAACGTCGGCGCCTGACGTCCCACGTACTGATAAATCGTTCGACGCCGGGCAAAGCGTCGGCAATGATCGGCCACATGTTCCGGTACGCCTTCCACCTCGCAGCATCCGCGGTCGCGGATGCCCCGAAGGCTGCCGTTCCCGTTCTCGCTTCTGTTCCAGCGGCCGCAGTCGACGGCGCCCGAAGCTGACCCTCTCCGGATCGTCCGGCGGACCCCGCAGGGGGAGGGTCGGCGAGTCCTCGGGGTCCCGTTTTCACCACTGGGCTTTTCACCTCTGGAGAGGCTTCGAGGTACCGCCATGTCCAAAACGGCATACGTCCGCACGAAACCGCATCTGAACATCGGCACGATGGGCCATGTCGACCACGGCAAGACCACCCTGACCGCCGCCATCACCAAGGTCCTCGCCGAGCGCGGCGCGTCCACCTTCGTACCGTTCGACCGGATCGACCGGGCGCCGGAGGAGGCCGCGCGCGGCATCACCATCAACATTGCGCACGTCGAGTACGAGACCGACACCCGGCACTACGCGCACGTGGACATGCCCGGCCACGCCGACTACGTCAAGAACATGGTCACCGGGGCCGCGCAGCTCGACGGGGCGATCCTCGTCGTCTCCGCGCTCGACGGGATCATGCCGCAGACCGCCGAACACGTGCTGCTCGCCCGGCAGGTGGGCGTCGACCACATCGTGGTCGCGCTCAACAAGGCCGACGCGGGCGACGACGAGCTCACCGACCTGGTGGAGCTGGAGGTCCGCGAACTGCTCACCGCGAACGGCTACGGCGGCGACTCCGTACCCGTCGTACGGGTGTCCGGCCTCAAGGCCCTTGAGGGGGACCCCCGTTGGGAGGCGTCGATCGACGCGCTGCTCGACGCCGTGGACACCTATGTGCCCATGCCTGAGCGGTATCTGGACGCGCCGTTCCTGTTGCCGGTCGAGAACGTGCTCACGATCACCGGGCGCGGGACCGTCGTCACGGGTGCGATCGAGCGCGGCACGGTCCGGGTGGGCGACCGGATCGAAGTGCTCGGCGCCGCCGTCGACACGGTGGTCACCGGCCTGGAGACCTTCGGCAAGCCCATGGCGGAGGCGCAGGCCGGCGACAGCGTGGCGCTGCTGCTGCGAGGTGTCCCACGCGACGCGGTCCGTCGCGGGCACATCGTCGCGGCGCCCGGCAGCGTCGTCCCCAGCCGCCGCTTCTCGGCGCAGGTGTACGTCCTGTCGGCCCGCGAGGGCGGTCGTACGACCGCGGTGTCGACCGGCTACCGGCCGCAGTTCTACATCCGCACGGCGGACGTGGTCGGCGACATCGACCTCGGCGAGACTGCGGTCGCCCGCCCCGGCGACACCGTCACGATGTCGGTCGAGCTCGGCCGTGAGGTCCCGCTGGAGCCGGGGCTCGGCTTCGCGATCCGCGAGGGCGGGCGGACGGTGGGGGCCGGGACGGTGACGAAGGTGGGCTGAGCGGGGTCGGTTGAGCGGGGTGGGTGCCCGTCCCTTCGGGGGCGGGCACCCGTGTGTGTTCTGCGGCGGGTGCCCCCGCTTGTCCGAGGTCAGGGGCTCGTATCCGTGATTGTCAGTGGCGTGCGCAAGACTTGATCGTGGCGGCAGTTGCGGCGAGGCGTGGGGAAGGTGAGGGCACCATGGCGGGCAAGGCGCTTGTGCTGGGCGGCGGGGGCAGCAGTGGGATCGGCTGGATGGCCGGGATGCTGTACGGGCTGGGCGAGGCCGGCGTCGATCTCTCCGACGCCGATGTCGTGATCGGTACGTCGGCGGGTTCGACCGTCGGGGCCCAGCTGCGGGCCGGCACGCTCAAGGAGGTCTTCGAGCGTCAACTCGCCGCCCCCGAGGGCGAGATCGCCGCCCGACTCGGTATCGGGCTGTTGCTCCGCTACGCCTTGGCGACGGTGACCTCGCGCACTCCTGAGGCGTACGGGCGGAAGATCGGCCGTATGGCACTCGCGGCCAGAACGCCCAGCGCGGCGTCCCGGCGCGCGGCGATCGAGACCCGGCTCGTCTCACCGGAGTGGCCCGACCGCGCGCTGCGCATCACCGCGGTCGACACGGTGACCGGTGAACTACGGGTCTTCGACAAGGACAGCGGGCTGCCCCTGGGCGACGCCGTGGCCGCCAGCTGCGCCGTCCCCGGGGTGTGGCCGCCGGTCACCATCGAGGACCGCCGCTGGATCGACGGCGGCATCCACTCGGCGGCCAACGCGCAACTCGCCGAGGGGTACGACCAGGTCGTCGTCCTCGCGCCGATGACCCTCGGCGCTGGCCCCCTGGTGTCTCCAGCCGCCCAGGCTCGGCGACTTGTGGAGCGGGGTGCGCGTGCGGTCGTCGTGTCGCCGTCCCCGGAAGCGAGGCAGGCGTTCGGCCGTAATCCGCTCGACCCTTCCGTGCGGGCGGGTGCGGCGCGGGCGGGGCGGGAGCAGGCGGCGGCGCTTGTGGGGGAGGTGGGGGAGGTCTGGGGGACTGGCGGGGCGGGTGGGTGATCGGCTTGTTGGATCGCTGAAGGGCTGAAGGGCTGAAGGGCTGAGGGGCGGGTTGGCGGGTTGAAGACGCCGGGCTGGTTGAAGCAAGTGAGCATGGGGCGGGTATCGGTGGGGTGCGCGGACGGTTGGTAAGGGCGTGGGCTGACCGCCGGCGGTGCTGATCTCGCGGGCTGACTGGAAGATGCAGGCGTGGGCGCGCGCGACGGCCGGACCGCGCGGGGCGCACGGTGCCGGGATCACGCAGGCCCGCGCTCACCGGAATCGGCCGCACAGCCTGCGCCCGCGTCCCGCACATCAGCGCTCCACGCGCACTCCTGTGCCCCGCAGCCAACCACCGCACGAGCCCACCACCAGCCCACCGCGTCACCTTCCACCCCGGTGCCCCGGCACAATGGACCGGTGAACGAGCCGATACCCGTGACCCGGGACGTAGATCACGGGGTCGCCAAACTCATGCCCGACGTGGATCGGGAGCGGGCCTGGCTGCTGACCGTCGACGGGGCGCCCCAGTCCTACGTGGACCTGGACGCGCCGACGCACCTGGAGTTCGAGTACACGCGGCGGCTCGGGCACGTGCTGGACACCCTCGCGGAGCCGGGGCGTCCACTGGACGTACTGCACCTGGGCGGCGGGGCGCTCACGTTGCCCCGGTACGTGGCGGCGACCCGGCCGGGTTCGCGGCAGGACGTGGTCGAGGCCGACGTGGGGTTGCTGGAGTTGGTCGCCGAGCACCTGCCGTTGCCGGACGGCGCCGGTGTCACCGTGCACGGCGCCGATGCCCGCGCCTGGCTGGAGGCGGCGCCGGACGGTTCGGCGGACGTGATCGTCGCCGATGTCTTCGGCGGTTCACGGGTCCCGGCGCACCTCACATCCGTGGCGTACGCCCGCGAAGCCGAGCGCGTCCTGCGGGCCGACGGCGTCTACCTGGCCAACCTCGCGGACGGCGCCCCGTTCACGTTTCTGCGTGCCCAACTCGCCACGTTCGGCACGGTGTTCCAGGAACTGGCGGTGATCGCGGAACCGGGCGTACTGCGAGGCCGCCGCTTCGGCAACGCGGTACTCGTCGCCGCGCACCACCCGATCGACACGGCGCCCCTGACCCGCCTCGTCGCCTCGGACGCGTTCCCGGCACGGCTCGAACACGGGCCTGCGCTACGGGAGTTCATCGGCGGCGCACGGCCGGTCCGGGATGAGGATGCCGTCCCGTCGCCCGAGCCCCCGCACGGCGCGTTCGGTATCGGCTGAGCTGACTCCCGGCCTCCCGGGTAAGCCTGCCGCGGCTCGAACGTCGGCTCGGGCTGGGGGAGTTAACAGGTAGTGCGCGGCTGGTCTGAGGTGGGGATTGGTTGACCGGGCTCTCGTGGCCCTGCACGTTTTCCCAACGCGGCTCGAACGCAGGCCTGCGCTACGGGAGTTCGTCGGCGTTGCGTGGCCGGTGCGCAATGAGGTTGCTGTGCCGTCAGCTTGCAGCCTGGGACGCCTTCCCGCCGCGCCCCGAACACGAGCCTGCGCTAAGGACTTCACCGGCAGTACGCGAGCCACCCGCGACGAGAGCGCCGTACCGCGCCACCTCAACGCGCCGACCCGCAGCCCCGCCCGCCCTCCCCACACGCCCCGAACACAGCCCCACCCCACGGCACTTCACCGCCGTACACACGCCCCGCCCCCCGGCCCCACCATCACCCAAGCCCCTCAACCGCCCGCCCCGCATCATCGACCGCCCCACCCACACTCCCCAGCGTCCCCTTCACGTCGCTCACCCCACCCCGTCGCCGCAGATTCCGTACCTCCGGGACACACAGCACCGCCCCCGTCACCACCGTGACCAGAGCCGCGCACCCCCACAGTGCGGCCGTACGTCCGAAGGCCGACTCCGTCGGGCCCGCTGCCGCTGCGGCGAGGGGCATCAGGGCGATGGAGCCGAACCAGTCGTAGGCGGAGATGCGGGAGAGTTTGTTCTCGGGGATCTCCTGGTGGAGGGCGGTCATCCAGCTCACTCCGAAGATCTCGACCGTCGTGCCCGCGACGAACATCACCGCGAACAGGACGCCGATCGGGACCGGGACGGCGAGCGCGGCGGACGGGAGGGCCAGGGGGAAGATGCCGAGCATGCCCGCCAGGAGGAGGCGGCGGGGTTTCCAGCGGGTCATCAACAGGGCGCCGGCGACCGTGCCCGCGCCGAATGCCGCCAGGGCCAGGCCCCAGGGGCCCGCGCCGCCGAGGCTGTCGCGGGCGACGAGTGGGCCGTAGACCGCGTCCGCCGCGCCGACGACCGCGTTGGCGATGGAGAAGGCCACGACGATGGACCACAGCCACGAGCGGCCGATGAACTCCCGCCAGCCGTCCCGGAGATCGGCCAGCATTCCACCGCCCGGTGCGCGCGGCGGGATGTGGCTCACGTCGAGGAAGGAGCGGAGGGCTCCGGCGATCGCGAACGCCGCCGCGTCCACCGCCAGTACCCAGCCCGGGCCGACCGCCGCGACCAGCGCGCCGCCGAGGGCCGCGCCGCCCAGCGACGCGCCCTGCATCGCCATCCGGAAGACCGCGAACGCCCGGCCCGCCTGTTCGCCGCTCACCGTGGACATGAGCATGCCCTCGGCCGCCGGGCCGAAGAACGCCTGGCCGGTGCCGCCGAGCGCGGTCAGCACCATCATCTGCCAGAGGTGGGGGTCGCCGGTCAGGACCAGTACCGCGAAGGCCGCCTGCGAGACGCAGCTGAGGGCGTTCGCCGCGACCATGACGTGGTGGCGCGGCACCCGGTCCGAGATCGCGCCGCCGATCAGCAGGAACAACACCAGCGGCAGCGTGCGCGAGGCGGCCACCAGACCCACGTCACCGCTGTCGCCGCCCGCGTCCAGCACGGCGAACGCGGACGCGATCAGCGCGCCGTTGCCACCGAGACCGGTCGCCACCGCGGCGGCGGTCAGCAGGGTGTAGTTGCGGCCCGCCCAGTCGGGTCGGTGCGGTCGGCGGGAGGCGGGGGTGGCGGTCACCGGCCGACTATCGCCGCCCACGCCACACCCCGCCAAACGGATTGCCGCCAGAATCGAGCCAAACGGTCAACGGTCGACGGCCGGTTCAACGGCCAGAGCGTCAGCTCGTCGCGCCCGTCGGGTCCCCGTGCAGTCGTACGGTGCTCAGGATCTTCTGGATCGTCGCGTCGGGGATCTCCTCGCTGACGCCCTTCGCGCCGTAAAGGGTCCAGGAGACGAAGTCGTCCGCCGAGTTCTTGAAGGCGAACGTGGTCGCCTTGCCGTCGGAGGAGCACTTGCCGGACTTCGGCACGCCGGACGTGTACGACGTGGCGACGCTGCCGACGACACCCGACTTCGTCGTGTACGGCTTGGCCGCGCCGATCTTCAGGTACTTCTTGGACGAGTCCTTCTGGTCCGTGTACCCGCCGAAGGCGAACGTGGCCGCGTCACCGCGCGCGGTGCTCGCCGTGTCCTTCGCGCCGTCCTCGCCCTTGGTGCCGCTCGACGCCAGCGACGAAGTCTCCTTCGTGCCGTCCTTGTTGTCGTCGGACTCGCACCAGTCCTGCTTGAGGTAGGCGGGCGCGGAGAAGCCGATGTACGGGGAGCCGTCGCCCTTCACCTCGTCCTCGAAGAAGGTGAAGGTGCCCGGCTTGCCGACCTCCCAGTCGGCGGGGACGTCGAACGCGGTGCCGTACTTCTGGTTGACGACGACCTTCCAGCCCGCGATCGTCGGCTGCTCGGTCTCGTTGCCGCGCGGGTTGTCGTCCGAACCGGAGGAGGAGGCACTCGGGTCCGCGGACGCCGACGGCGACTGGCTCGACTTGTCCTTGCCGCCGTCCGCCTTGTCGTCCTTGTTGCCGCCGAGCACCAGGAATCCGGTCACACCCGCGGCCACGACGACGGCCGTGGCCGCGACGATCGCGACCAGCTTCGTCCGGTTCCCGCCGCCCCCGCCCTGCGGCGGCTGCGGTCCGCCCGCCGGGCCCGGAGCGCCCCACTGCGGCTGCTGCCCATAGGGATTGGGCTGCTGGAAGCCGGGCTGCTGATACGGATTCGGCTGTTGGTACCCCGGCTGCTGGTACGGGTTGTCCTGCGGGTTCTGCTCGCCCCCGGGCGGCTGCTGTCCTGGCCACATGGGCAGTAACCCTAGTGCGGCGCCGGACACGGTTGGGTCACCGCCCCTTGTCAGGGTCGTACCAACTTGGTGGCCGGCCGATGGGTGGGTGGCGGTCGGGCGGTGTGTGCGGGCGCACACATCTGGCCAGGCCTGGCTACTCGTGGGTAACATGCTCTTCATGAGCGCAGATCAGATGTCCATCGGCGAGCTGCTCGCCGCGACGGTGCCGATGGTTCGCACGTTGAACCTGGAGTACCTGGAGACCAGTCCGGAGCGGGCCGTGCTGGCCCTGCCGGATCAGAGCGAGTACCGCAACCACGTCGGCGGACCGCACGCCGGCGCGATGTTCACCCTCGGCGAGTCCGCCAGCGGCGCGATCGTCCTCGCCGCCTTCGGCGACCAGCTCTCGCGGGCCGTGCCGCTCCCGGTCAACGCCGAGATCGCGTTCAAGAAGATCGCCCTCGGCCCGGTGAAGGCCACCGCGACCCTCGGCCGCCCCGCCGCCGACGTCGTCGCCGAACTCGACGCGGGCGAGCGCCCCGAGTTCCCGGTCACCGTCGCCATCCAGCGCGAGGACGGCGCCGTCACGGGTGAGATGACGGTCACCTGGACACTCCGCCCGAACAGCTGATCAGCTCAACTCCATTACGGGGTCCGGTCGTTGCCCATGGATGACTGACTCCGCTACGAGGGCCCGGTCATCGGCAGCCGATGACCGGGCCCTCGTGCGCGTGGGGTTCAGGCCGCGATCCGCGCACCCTCGCTCCCGCCGCCCTCACCGGTCTCGCCGGCCTTGTTGCTATCCCCGCTTTCCAGTCCCGCCACGAACTCCTTGAGCCACGCGACGAATTCGGGGCCCAGGTCGTCGCGGTCGCAGGCCAGCCGGACCACCGTGCGCAGGTAGTCGGCCTTGTCGCCGGTGTCGTAGCGCAGGCCCTTGAAGACGACCCCGTGGACCGTGCCGCCGGCGGCCAACTGCTGGAGGGCGTCGGTGAGTTGGATCTCGCCGCCGCGGCCGGGCGGGGTGCGCTCCAGGGTGGGGAAGATCGCGGGGTCGAGGACGTAGCGGCCGATGACGGCGTAGCGGCTCGGCGCGTCCTCGCGGGACGGCTTCTCGACCAGGCCGGTGACGCGTACGACACCCTCCTCGCCGGTCGGCTCGACGGCCGCGCAGCCGTACAAGTGGACTGATTCCTCAGGGACTTCCATGAGGGCGACCACGCTGCCGGCGTAGCGCTCGCGGACCTCCAGCATCTGGCTGAGCAGGGTCTCGCGCGGGTCGATGAGGTCGTCGCCGAGGAGGACCGCGAAGGGCTGGTCGCCGACGTGGTGGCGGGCGCAGAGCACCGCGTGCCCCAGGCCGAGCGGGTCGCCCTGGCGGATGTGGTGGATGTCGGCGAGGCGGGCGGGGTCGCGCACGGCGTCCAGGCGCACGGTGTCGCCCTTGGCGGCCAGGGCCTGTTCCAGTTCGAAGGCGTGGTCGAAGTGGTCCTCGATGGCGCGCTTGTGCCGGCCGGTGACCATCAGGATGTCGTCGAGCCCGGCCGCGGCGGCCTCCTCGACGACGTACTGGATCGCGGGCTTGTCGACGACCGGGAGCATCTCCTTCGGCGTCGCCTTCGTCGCGGGCAGGAACCGCGTGCCGAGCCCGGCGGCCGGCACGACCGCCTTGCGGACCGTGGGGACGCGGGCGGGTGCGGGGGTGGCTGAAGAGTGGGGGGTGATCATGCGGCCCATGGTGGCGCACGGCGATGAGAGCACCCCGAGAGGAACTTCGGAGTTACCTGTGTGCCTCCCTTAGTTCGCGGGGGAGTTGGAGATTTGGTGGAGACGCCTGTGGATACCCGCGGTAACCAATCTGAATTCATAGCGTTTTGAACATCGGTCACCCGAACTCCTTGTTTCCTGTCAGAGGCTTGTGCGAGTGTGAGCCACCTCATGAGGGCAGCTGTGAGAAGGCAATGGTCAGAGTCGTTTCTGACATCTCATAGGTATGCACCAATCAAGTACCTGCTTTCCGACGGTCGGGCATTCGTGTGCCGTCCTGCGGCTTGGAAGGAAATGGTTCCGTGCAATCCCCCTACCCCCCACGCCCGCCGTTCCCGCCCCGCCCCGGATCGAGCCCGGGGGAGTCGGACCGCAATCTCGTGGCGCTGCTCGGCGACAAAGCCGAGGGCACTCGCGCCGTCGCCCTGTTGCTCGCGCGCCACTGGCAGGCGACAAGCGAATATGCGGTCATCTGCCTTGCCACCGCCCAGAGTTCGGCGTCCATGGTGGCCAGCGCCGCCTTCCACCAGGTACTGGCGGGCCGCGCCACCGGCGGCGCCCTGCGTCCCCAACTCCTCGTGGCGGTAAGGGAGATGGTGAAGAAGTGGGCGGCGGAGGAGCGAATTGCCGCGCTGCTGCCGGAACTTCGTAAACCCATCGGTGCCCGAGGCCTACGCGCGGCGAGGCCGGGCACCTCCGAAAGGCGGAAGCTCGCAGAACGTGCTTTCGGCGCGCTGTCCGGCGCCTCCCAATGCCTGCTGTGGCACACCGAGGTCGAGGCCGAACCCATATCCGTACCGGCCGGTCTGCTGGGCGTGGACGAGGTCACCGCGACCGCCGCGCTGGATCAGGCACGTGAACAATTCAGGCAGGGCTGTGTACGCGCGCACAGTGAACTCGCGCCGACCCCGGAATGCCGCCACTACAACCGACTCCTCGACGTCCCGATCCGCCGCGGCGGCGGCCTGTTGCCCGATGTGCAACGGCATCTCATGACGTGCCGCTACTGCCGTTTCGCGGCAGAGCAGTTGAGCCATTTCGACGGCGGCCTCGAAGTGCTGCTCGCCGAGACCGTCCTCGGCTGGGGCGCCCGCCGCTACCTCGACTCACGGCCCGGCCGCGAGACCCCCGAGGCCGCGGCCCGCGCCGCCCACCGTCCGATGGGCCGCCACCGCCCCACGCCGGACGGCCGGTTGGCCTTCCCGCGCAGGCACCCCAGGGTCGCGCTCGTGGGCGTGGGTCTCACCTCCCTCGCCCTGCTCGCGACCGTGCTCGCCACCAAGGGCTGGACCGAGGGGGGCAACACGCCCGATCCGCACGTCACTTGGGGCGCGCCCAGCGGCAGTTCGACCCGCCCGAGCCCGGTCGGCGCACCCTCGTCGGACGGTTCCGCGGCCTCTGCTTCGGCCGCCGGTGCCGACGGGGGAGTCGGGGGAGTCGTCCAGCAGGGCGTCCTGCGCAGCCTCGCCTCCGGCCTGTGCCTCGACATCCCGGGCGGCCAGGTGCGGTCCGGCGCCGCCGTCACCATGGCGACCTGCTCGACCGCCGGGTCACAGCAGTGGTCGTACGACCAGGACGGCCTGCTGCGCAGCCTCACCGACCCGGGACTCTGCCTCGACGCCGACACCGACGCCCGCACGATCACCTTGGCCGGCTGCCTGGTGCACGCGGGCGAGGTGCACTACGACCTGACGGTGCGCGGCGAGTTCCTGCTCCGCTGGAGCCAGGGGCTGGCCGTGGCGCCGGTGAGCGCGAAGGCCGGGGCGCGGGTCGTGGTGACGGAGCGGGACGGGTCCGCCGGGCAGCGGTGGGCGCTGGAATCCACGGCCGACGCGCGGGTGAAGCAGGGCGACCCGACCGGAAAGGGGACCGGGAAGGGCGAGGCGCCGGGGGACGGCGCACCGGACGCGCCCGTGCCTCCCGAGGGCGCGCCCCAGGGTGACGTACCGCCGCCTCCTCTCTCGAACCTTCCGCAACAGGACCAGCCGCAGTACGCACCCCGCGCCGCGCAGGTCGCCTGCTGCGACGAACCGGCGCCGGAGCCCGCGCCCTCGGGCGGTGGCGGTGACGCTGTGCAGCCCCTGACCGCGGTCGTGGCGGCTGTCGCGGACACCGTCGCCTCCCTCCTCCCGCCCCTTGGCTGACGCACGACTCGCGGGGCCACCCCACCGGGGTGGCCCCGCACCCTTCTCACCCTTCGGTTCTTGTCGGCGTGCGGCCGATTCCTGTTCGACTTATTGACACGAGTCAGTGACGGCCATAGCTTTCCGGCCGCACCAGGGTGCCTAACGCTTCGTCAAGTCAGCTCAGTACAGGGCGTTTTGGCCCCGAGGCGCACCCGCGGTTCACACCGTCGTGCCCGCACACCGAAGGAGTGACGGCTCATGACCGACACCGTGTCCCGGCGATCCGCCCTGCGTCTGCTGGGCGGCGCGATCGCGGTGGCCAGCGCGGCCACCACCGGACTCGTCTCCCCGTCGCACGCGTACGCGCAGGCCAGACCCGAGGCGGGGGCCGGCCCCCGCGTCGAAGGACTCCTGGCCAGGCTCACCCTCGACGAGAAGATCTCCCTCCTGCACGGCGCCACCGACCCGGACTCGCTCGGCCAGGCCGGCTACATCCCCGGCGTCCCGCGCCTGAAGATCCCGCCGCTCCGGCTCACCGACGGACCGGCCGGCGTCCGTGTCACCGCACACGCCACCGCCCTCCCGGCGCCCGTCCTGCTCGCCTCCGCCTTCGACCCCGAACTCGCCCGCCGCTACGGCCAGGTCGTCGGCCGCGAAGGCCGCGCCCTCGGCCAGGACGTCCTGTTGTCGCCGATGGTCAACCTCATCCGCACCCCGTACGCGGGCCGCAACTTCGAGACCCTCAGCGAGGATCCGCTGCTCGCCGGTGATCTGGTCGCCGCCGAGATCAAGGGCATCCAGGGCGAGGGACTCATCGCGACCGTCAAGCACTTCGCGATGAACAACCAGGAGAAGGACCGCGACTCCATCGACGTGCGGGTCGACGAACAGACCATGCACGAGATCGAGTTGCGCGGTTTCGAAGCGGCCGTCGGCGCGGGCACCGGTGCGGTGATGGGTGCGTACAACAAGGTCAACGGCACCTTCGCCTGCGAGAACAAGACCCTCCTCACCGACGTCCTGCGCGGCCAATGGGGCTTCGAGGGCTGGGTGATGACCGACTGGTTCGCCGCGCACAGCACCGTCGCCGCGATCACGGCCGGCCTCGACATGGAGATGCCGGACGGGACCTACTTCGGCGCGCCCCTCAAGTCGGCCGTGCAGAACGGCAGTCTGCCCGAGCGGTACGTCGACCGCGCGGTGCGCCGGATCCTCGGCGTCATGGACCGGTTCGGGCTCCTCGACGGCAGCGTGCCGCCGCGCCCCGCCCGCGACGCGAAGGCCGGCGCCGCCGTAGCCCTGGAGGTCGCCAAGGCGGGCGCGACCCTGCTCCGCAACGAACACCGCACCCTCCCGCTGACCGGTGGCGGCACCATCGCGGTGATCGGCCCGACCGGCACCCTGCCCTTCGTCAGTGGCGGCGGCAGCGCGCATGTCGTGCCGGACCACGCGGACAGCCCGCTCGACGCGATCAGGGCGCGGGCCGGTTCCCGGACCCGGGTCACGTACGCGCTCGGCGAGGACCTGTTCGGCAAGGCGATCCCCGCGTCCGCGTTCACGCCCGCCTTCGACGGCGAGGGCCAGCGGGTGGAGGCGGGCAGGACCTGGGAGTACGACGGCTCGCTCGCCGTGACCGAACCCGACGAGTGGACGTTCGTCCTGCACTTCTCCTCGGCCCCGACCGCACGCCCCAAAGTCCTCCTGGACGGCGAGGAGTTGTTCCCTCTCGCGGCCGGATACGGCGAGTACTTCTCCGGCGGCCTGGTCTCCGTCGACCCCGACGGCCTCTCCGTCCGCCGCAAGACCCTCACCCTCGCCCAGGGTGCCCACACCCTGAAGATCACCGCCGAGGGCGGCGACGCCGGACTCCTGTTCCGGCTCCGGCGCATCACCGGCGGGACCCGCGCCCAGGACGTCGCCGAGGCGGTCACAGCCGCGCGCGCCGCCCGCGGTGTCGTCCTGTTCGCCTACGAGGACGCCACCGAGGGCCTCGACCGCACCACCCTCGAACTCCCGGGCAACCAGGCCGAGTTGATCGACGCGGTCACGGCCGCGAACCCGCGTACCACGGTGGTCCTCAACACCTCGTCGTCCACGTCGATGCCGTGGCTGGCCCACACCGGCGCGGTCCTCCAGATGTACTACCCGGGCCAGGAGGGCGCCGCCGCCACGACCGCCGTCCTGTTCGGCGACTGCGACCCCGGTGGCCGCCTCACCCAGTCCTTCCCGGTCGACGACGCCCACCACCCGGTCGCCGGCGACCCCCACCGCTACCCCGGCGTGAACGGCGTCGAGGAGTACTCGGAGGGCATCCATGTCGGCTACCGCTGGTACGACGCGGAGGGCGTCCGGCCCCTCTACCCCTTCGGGCACGGACTCTCGTACACCTCCTTCGCCTACGAGGACGCGTCGGCGCGATGGAACGGCCACGGGCTCGATGTGACCTTCACGGTCCGCAACACCGGCCGCCGGGACGGCGTCGCGGTGCCTCAGGTGTACGTCGGCCGCTCACCGGAGCTCCAACTCGACCAGGCGGTGCGGGTGTTGGGTGGCTATCGGCGACTCGGGCTGCGGGGCGGGGAGCGGCGGCGGGTGACCGTGCATGTCGATGCGCGTACGTTGTCGTCGTGGGACGCGAAGCGGCACGCGTGGGTGCTCGGGAGCGGGCGGCGGGCCGTGTGGGTGGGGGCGTCGGCGGCGGATCTGCGGGTGCGGACGAGTGTCGACGTGAAGTGAGCGGCGAAGGGCGCGATCCGCAAGGTAAGGTAAGCCTTACTTGACTTGGTGGAATCGTTGGAGGAATGCCTCGGCATTCCCCTGGAGGCCCTTATGGCGGACAACCCAAGCGCCCTGATCCTCACCCGGGTGCGGCTCGGTGCCGGTGGGCCGCTCGCCCGGGTGCGGGTGGCGGCCGGCCGGATCACGCACGTCGTACCGGAGCCGGACGCGGGCTCGGGCGTCGAGGTCGGCGGTGGGCGTCAACTCGATCTGGACGGGCGGGTGTTGCTGCCCGGCCTCTGGGACGCCCACGTCCATCTGGCCGAGTGGGCGAGCGCCCGGCACCGGCTCGATCTGGCCGGTACCGGGTCCGCGCGGGCCGTCGCCGACCTCGTCCGGGAGCGGGCCGGGGCGGCCGACGGCTCGGTGCTCTACGGATACGGGTTCCGGGACGGGCTGTGGGCCGACGCCCCGCACAAGGCGCTGCTGGACGCGGTGGTGCCCGATCGGCCGGTCGCTCTGGTCAGCGCCGATCTGCATGCCGCGTGGCTCAACTCAGCCTGCCTCGCCCTCGTCGGGCGGGGCGACCACCCCACCGGCCTGATCCGGGAACACGAGGCCCACGAGGTGCTGTCCGCCCTGCCCGCCGCGCCGGTCGAGGTGGTCGACGGGTGGATCGAGGAGGCCTGCCGGGCTGCCGCCGCGCGCGGGGTCAGCGGTGTCATCGACTTCCAGTTCGGCGACACGGTGGGGGACTGGGAACGGCGTTCGGCGGGATTCCGGCCCGCCGTACGGGTGTCGGCCGCGGTGTATCCGAGTTACCTGGACGCGGCGATCAAGCGCGGGCTGCGCACAGGGGACCCCGTCGGTGCGGACGGCGGGCTGGTGCGGGTCGGGCCGTTGAAGCTCTTCACGGACGGTTCGCTCAACACCCGAACCGCCCTGTGCCGCGACCCCTACCCGGGACTTGAGGGCACGGACGGCGCCCACGGCATCGAGGAGACGGCGCCCGACGAACTCGTACGGCTCATGCGGCACGCCGCCGCGCACGGCATCGAACCCGCCGTGCACGCCATCGGCGACCGCGCCAACACCGTGGCCCTGGACGCCTTCGAAGCGGTGCGCTGCCGCGGCCGGATCGAGCACGCGCAGTTGCTCAGCCCCCAAGACCTGCCGCGTTTCGCACAGTTGGGGGTCACGGCGGGCGTACAGCCCCGGCACGCGACGGACGACCGCGACGTGGCGGACCGGCACTGGGCCGGACGCACCGAACGCGCCTTCCCCTACGGCGACCTGCTCGCCGCCGGCGCCCGGCTGGAGTTCGGTTCGGACGCCCCGGTCTCGCCGCTCGACCCCTGGCTAGCCATCGCGTCCGCCGTCAGCCGCACCGACGACGAACGCCCCGCCTGGCACCCGGAGCAACGTCTGTCCGTCCCCGACGCGTTGGTCGCCGCGGCCCGCGGACGCCGGCTCATCAGGGTCGGCGACCCGGCCGACCTGGTGGTCGTCGACGCGGATCCCCTGGGTGCGGACCCGGAGACTCTGCGTGCGATGCCCGTGCACGCCACGATGACCAACGGCCGCTGGAGCCACGGGCCTTACTGATCCGGTCCGGTCCGGTCCAGTCCGGTCCCGTGTTCTCCAACCCCGTGACGTAACCCTGCGACACAACCCCACGACGTAACCCCGCGACGTCTCTCCCGACGTCCGACGTCCGACGAGCGGTGAGAGGCCGACGCGTATGCCGTCATCCGACATGGTCCCGTACGTCATGCCCGGTTCCGCCGCGCTGCCCCCGGACCGGACGGGCTGGGCCATCGACCCGGGCCGTGCGGCGCTGGTGGTCCTGAACGTCCAGAACCACTTCCTGCACGTCCTGCGGGAGTCCTCCGCGCCGGTGGGTGAACTCCTCGCAGGAGTAGGCCTGTTGACGGAGTCGGCGCGGGCGGCCGGTATCCCCGTCCTGTACACCCTCAAGACCGCCGAGCGGGAACCGGACGGCCGGGAGACCAGCTTCGGGCATCCACGCCTGCCCGGCGGCGAGGACTCCCGTGACGTCGTGGACGCGATCCGCCCGCAGGTCGGCGACAGCGTGCTGGTCGCGAAGCGGTTCAGCGCCTTCGCCGGCACCCGACTGCGGCGCAGACTCGCGGAGTTGGGGCGCGACCAGCCGGTGATCGTCGGGGTGTTCGCCCGCACCCAGGTGCTGCTGACGGCCGCCGACGCCTGGATGCAGGACATGGAGCCCTTCGTCGTCGCGGACGCGGTGGCCGACCGCGCGCACGACGACCACCGGATGGCCGTGGACTGGATCGCGGCGACCTGCGGGGCGGTCAGGACCGTACGGGGCGTGGCGGACGTGTTCGGCGGAACCGGTCCCCGGCACCGCGGGGGAGCCGCCCCTCAACGCCGCTGATCTGACCGGGGTTTGACCAGCGGCGAGCAGCAGACCACCATCCTCGGCGACCGGCGACCGGCGACCGGCGACCGGCGACCGGCGACCGGCGACCGGCGACCGGCGACCGGCGACCGGCGACCGGCGACCGGCGACCGGCGACCGGCGACCGGCGACCGGCGACCGGCGACCGGCGACCGGCGACCGGCGACCGGCGACCGGCGACCGGCGACCGGCGACCGGCGACCGGCGACCGGCGACCGGCGACCGGCGACCGGCGACCGGTGAGGGGTGCCGCCTCCCCCACGCGTAGAACACCGCCCCGGACGTGCAAAAACCCGCCCCGGTACAGAAAGCCGCTGGCACAGAAAAAACCCCGGGCCCGGAAGGGACCGTACCCTCCGGGCCCGGGGAGTTCATGCGGGGTCAGGCAGGCAGTTTCGTCGCCTGTACCGAGCGGTGGATCTCCTCCGCGCGTACCGCGACCGTCGACAGCAGCGTGCTGGTCAGCCCGTGGGTGTGCTCGGTGCCGCCCTGGAGGTAGAGGCCGGCTGTCACCTCCGGCACTGTCTCGACGCGGTGGTCTCGGCCCACGCGGACCTCGTCGCCGTCGTCTCGGAGGCAGAGCTTCGCCGCCTCGCCGAGGAGTGAACTCAGGTCGCGGGGGCGGTAACCCGTGGCTAGCACCAGCACATCGGCGGAGAGCACCTGCTTCTCGCCGGTGGGCAGGAACTCCACGGCGATGTCGAGACCGCCGTCGGCCGCGGGGTCGACGGCGCGGATCCGGGAGACGTTGAGGAAGCGCAGCCGTTCCCGGCCGGCCACCTTCTCCCGGTACGCGGTGGCGTAGAGGGCCTCGATCAACTCCATATCGACCACGGAGTAGTTGGTCGAGCGGTGGTAGTCGATGAGTGACTGCTTGACCTCGGACGGGGCCGAGAAGTAGACGTCCACCGCCTCCGGGTCGAAGATGCGGTTCGCGAACGGGCTGTCGTCGGCCGGGGTGTAGCCGTATTTGGCGAACACCGAGCACACCTCGGCGTCCGGGAAGGTGCGGTGCAGATAGTCCACCGCCTCGGCGGCGCTCTGCCCGGCGCCGAGCACCACGGCCCGCTGCACGGGCTTGCCTTCGTCGGCGAGCCGGGTCGCGCGGGGGATCAACTCGCTGTTGTGCCAGATGCGTTCGGCCAGTTCGAGGCCGGGCGGAACGTGCGGCTCAAGTCCCATCGCCACGCTGATGTTGCGCGCCCGGCGGGTGATCGTCGTACCGGAACCCGAAGGGTCGTGGCTGGTGACGTCGAAGTAGGCGATTTCGCCGTCGTCGCCGCGCACCGGGTCGACGGCGACGACCTCGCTGCCGTAGGAGACCAGGTGGGAGACCCGTTCGGCCGCCCACTCGAAGTACTCGTGGAACTCCACGCGCAGCGGGAACAGGGTCTTCTGGTTCAGGAAGTCGATCAGTCTGCCCTGCTCGCGCAGGAAGCAGAGGAAGCTGTAGTCGCTGGTCGGATTCCGCAGCGTGACCAGGTCTTTGAGGAACGACACCTGCATCGTGGCGTCGTCGATCAGCATGCCCCGGTGCCAGCCGAAGCGCGGCTGGCGTTCCAGGAACAGGGCGTTGAGACGGCTGTCTGCCGGAAGGCTCTTGTTGTGCTCCTCAACCGCTATGGACAGAGCGAGATTTGACGGACCGAATCCGATTCCGAGTATGTCGTGGACCACTTCGGAATCCAGTAGCGGTGACTTCACCGTGGCATCGCCTCCCTCAGGCAGCCCAATGCTAGATAAGGTAAGGCTTACCTTGCAATGAGTCGTTGAAGGGAAGGACCGTCATGCGGGTCGTCATGCTCGGCTATCAGACCTGGGGTCACCGCACGCTGCAGGCGTTGCTGGACTCCGACCACGAGGTCGTTCTCGTCGTCACCCACCCGAAAAGTGAGCATGCCTACGAGAAGATCTGGGACGACAGCGTCGCCGAACTCGCCGAGAAGAACGACGTCCCCGTCCTGCTGCGCAACCGCCCCGACGACGCCGAACTCCTCGACGCCGTACGGGAAGCACGGCCGGACATCATCGTCGCCAACAACTGGCGCACCTGGCTGCCGCCGGAGCTGTTCGACCTCCCGCCGCACGGCACCCTCAACGTCCACGACTCGCTGCTGCCGTCGTACGCGGGGTTCTCGCCGATCATCTGGGCGCTCCTGAACGACGAGCCGCGCGTCGGCGTCACCGCGCACCGCATGAACGGCGAACTCGACGCCGGGGACGTCCTGATCCAGCGCTCGGTGCCGGTCGGAGCCACCGACACGGCGACCGACCTGTTCCACCGGACCGTCGACCTCATCGCGCCCATCGTGCGCGAGTCGCTCGACCTGATCGCCTCCGGCCGCGACGCCGGCCAGTGGGTCCCGCAGGACCGCAGCCGCGCCAGCTTCTTCCACAAGCGCTCGGCCGAGGACAGCCGCATCGACTGGAGCTGGCCCGCGGAACGCCTGGAGCGCCTCGTACGGGCCCAGTCGGACCCGTACCCGAACGCGTACGCCTTCCGCCGAGGTGAGCGGCTCAGGATCGTCTCCGCGGCCGTCTCGGAGGGACGCTACGGCGGCACCCCGGGCCGGATCTTCATCCGCGAGGGCGATGGTGTGGTCATCGTGGCCGGCCCCGAGGCCCACAGCGGGCGCAGCCGGGGGCTGTTGGTGCGCCGGGTGCGCACGGACGACGGCACGGAGTACGCGGCCGGCGACTACTTCCGCACCATGGGCGGGTACTTGACGTCCCGGCCATGACGTCCCGCTTCTGAACGACCGGGCCCCTGCCTGCATCGGCGGGGGCCTCAGCGGGTCGAAACAGCCTCCTCGGCCCGCGCGTTGCCGTCGGAGTTGCCCTCGGTGTTGCCGTCGTGGTGGTGCCTCCCCAGCGGGATGACCAACGGCG
This sequence comes from Streptomyces sp. NBC_00988, assembly GCF_045162645.1. Lineage (NCBI taxonomy): Bacteria > Bacillati > Actinomycetota > Actinomycetes > Kitasatosporales > Streptomycetaceae > Streptomyces > Streptomyces sp. NBC_00988. The sequence continues at coordinate 2,821,205 of NZ_CP108730.1, read as the reverse complement.
TGCCGCTGACCGGGTCGGGCGTGATCCGGCAGCGCAGGTCGAAGACGTCCTCGACCGTGGCCTCGGTGACGACGTCGGCGGGCGTGCCCTCGGCGACGATGCGGCCGGCCTTCATGGCGATGACGTGATCGGCGTACCGGCAGGCCTGGTTGAGGTCGTGGAGGACCATCACGATCGTGCGGCCCTCGCGCCGGTTGAGGTCCGTGATCAGGTCGAGTACGTCGATCTGGTGGGCGAGGTCGAGATAGGTCGTCGGCTCGTCGAGGAGCAGGACCGGGGTGCCTTGGGCGACGGCCATGGCGATCCACGCGCGCTGCCGCTGGCCGCCGGAGAGTTCGTCGACGGGGCGCTCGGCGAGGTCGGTGAGGCTGGTCGCCTCCAGGGCGGCGTGCACCGCCTCCTCGTCGGCCGCCGACCACTGCCGCCACCAGGTCTGGTGCGGGGAGCGGCCCCGGCCCACCAGGTCGAGGACGGTCAGGCCCTCCGGCGCCACCGGCGTCTGCGGCAAGATGCCCAGTTTGCGGGCGAGTTCGCGGGTCGGTACGGAACGCAGCGCGACGCCGTCCAGCTCCACCACGCCCTGGCGCGGAGCGAGTAGCCGGGCCAGGGCCCGCAACAGGGTCGATTTCCCGCAGGCGTTGGCGCCGACGATGGCGGTGATCCGGCCGGTCGGCACCGTGAGGTTCAGGTTCTCGACCACGGGCCGTCCGTCGTAGGCGAGATGAAGATCACGTGCCCGCAACTCCGGCCCCGGGGCCGGTACTTCGGACGTCCGCGGGGCACGCGGGTCAGTGGTCGACATGCGATCAGCCTCCAGAGCCCGCGCGGTTGGCGCGGATGAGCAGCCACAGCAGGACCGGCGCGCCGAGGGCGCCGGTGACGATCCCGACCGGCAGTTCCGTCCCCGGGATCGCCTCGCGGGCGAGGAGATCGGAGCCGAGGACGACGAGCGCGCCGGTGAGACCGGAGACGAGCGGGGGCGGCGACGAGGTGCCCGCCAGCCGCTGGGCGATCTGCGGGCAGGCCAGCGCGACGAAGGCGACCGGCCCGGCAGCCGCCGTACCGAAGGCGACCAGGCCCACCCCCGCCAACAGCAGGGCCAGCCGGACGGGTTGGACGGGTGTGCCGAGTCCGGCGGCCACGTCGTCGCCGAGCATCAGCGTGCGCATCCAGCGGCCCATGCCCAGCGTGATCGGCAGCAGTACGGCCAGGGCGATGGCCAGGGAGTCCACCTGGTTCCAGGTCCGGCCGTTGAGGTTGCCGACCAGCCAGCCGAGCGCCGCCTCCGCCTCGAACCGATTGCCGCGCGCGACAAGGAAGTTGGTCGCGCTGGAGCAGATCCAGGACACCCCGATGCCGACGAGGATGATGCGGTACCCGGTGGCCCCGCCCTTCCACGCCAGCACGTACACGAGCAGCGCGGTGGCGAGCGCGCCGAGCAACCCCAGCGTGGACAGCCCGAGTCCGCCGGTCCAGCCCAGAACTACCGCCGCCACTACGGCAGTTCCGGCGCCCTCGGTGAGCCCGATCATGTCGGGGCTGGCCAGCGGATTGCGGGTCATCGTCTGGAACACCGCCCCGGAGACCCCGAACGCGACGCCGACCAGCAGCCCGACCAGGGCACGAGGCAGCCGTAGATCCTGGACGACGATGACCGTGCCCGCGTCGCCCGAACCCCACAGGGCCCGGATGACGTCGGTGAAGGCGACGGGATAGTCGCCGATCGTCAGACCCCAGCAGAACAGCAGGAACGCGCCGAGCGCGACACCAACTCCCGTGAGCAGCAGGCGCGGACGCAGCACGCCGGACACCGGCGGCACGGCCAGCCGGAACGGCCGGTCGGCGAGGGCGGCGCGCGGGGGAGCGACTACGGGTGTGGGCACGCTCATACCTCCGCGAGCTTCCGGCGGCGGACCAGGACGATGAAGAACGGGCCGCCGAGGAAGGCGACGAGGACACCGGCCTGGATCTCGGTCGGGCGGTCCACCATCCGGCCCAGGATGTCGGCGGACAGCAGCAGGAGGGGCGCGAGCGCGGCCGAGAGCGGCAGCAACCAGCGGTAGTCGGGGCCGATCCCGGCGTACTGCGCGAGCACTCGCGCGATGTGCGGGACGACCAGACCGAGGAAGACCACGGGACCGATGACCGCGACGGACGCGCCGGTCAACAGCACGACGGCGGTGACCCCTTGGAGCCGTACGAGACCCAACCGCCGTCCCAGCGAGGCGGCCACGTCGTCGCCGAGGGCCATGCTGTTGAGGGCGGGCGCGCAGGCCAGCGCCAGTACCGCGCCCACGGCGAGGAAGGGCAGGATGCGCACCAGCTCGCCGGAGTCCTGGTCGGCGAGGGTGCCGGCCGACCAGAAGCGGTAGCGGTCCAGCGCGTCCTGGTCGGTGAGGACGATGGCGCTGGTGAACGACTGGAGCAGCGAGGTGATGGCGACCCCGGCGAGCGCCAACTTGACCGGTGTGGCCCCGGACCGGCCCATCCGCCCCAGGAAGAAGACCACGACACTCGCGACGAGCGCCCCGCCGAACGCGAACCACACATAGCCGTACAGCGAGGCCACCCCGAACACCCCGACCGCCACGACGATCGCGAAGGACGCCCCCGCGCTCACCCCGAGAATTCCCGGGTCCGCGAGGGGATTTCGGGTCAGGGCCTGCATCAGCGCGCCGGACAGGCCGAGCGCGGCGCCCGTCGTCAGGCCGAGCAGCGTGCGGGGCACGCGCACCGACCAGATGACGTTGTCGACGAGACGGCTGGGCGGATGGCCGAGGACCGAGCGCACGACCTGGTCGAGCGGGACGCTGAGCGCGCCCAGGGCGACCGACAGCAGGGACAGCAGAACGAGGAGGGCGACGATCAGTGTCACCAGCACCGTGGTGCGAAGCCTTCTGCCTGAAGCCACTTTGCCGGTCTCCATGTCGTCTTCCGTGGTGCCACCGGGGCGTTGCCGGGTCATCTTCCGTGCTCTGGAGCCCTGTTGGCGGACCACCGGACGGCCCCTCCAGCAGCTTAGGTGAGCATAACCTCAGTGGCTGTGACGTGGACCTGTGGTTCCGGGGTGGGTCTATCAAGTAAGGCAATGCTTACCTTACTATGCGAGCGGTCGCGGCTCCGCTGAGCCGTTCCATACGCATGGGGAGGCACGGGCAGCTGTGGCGGGCAACACGCTTTCTTCCGCACGGGCAACGGAGACGAACGACTTCTGGCGACGGCGGTTCGCGTCACCGGTACCGGAGACGTCCCTGCCGCTGGACCACCCCCGTCCGCCACGCGGGGAGGGTGCGGTCTCCCGCGCGCAACGCACGGCAGTCCTCACCGTGACGGCCGACATGGTCACCCAACTCACCGCCTTCGTCGCCCTGTTGCACCGCTACGGCGGCACCGCGGCCACCGAGACGGCGGTAGCCCACGAGGGCCTCCCGCTCCGCGTCACGATCGACGGCGACACCCCGTTCACCGAACTCCGCGACCAGATCACGGCCGTTCGCGCGGAGGCCGCCGCCCACCACCTCCCGACCACCGATCTGCTACGGCTCCTCGCCCCCGAACCCTTCCGCGGCGGCGGCCTGTTGTGCGCCACGGGCTTCGGCCCCACCCCCTGGGACGAGACCGGCCCACTGGACCTGGCCCTCACGGTGACCGACGGCGAGGTGTCGGCGGACTACCGCACCGACCTCTTCTCGCCCGCCACGGTCGAGCTGATCCTCGGCCACTACGGCACTCTCCTCGCCGACGCCGTCGCCCGCCCGGGCACTCCGGTCGCCGACCTCGAACTCCTAGGCGCGGACGAACGGCATCGCATTCTGCACGGCTGGAACGACACCGGGCACGACGTCCCCGCGCTCACCTGGCCCCGCATGTTCGCCGACCAGGTCGCCGCCCGCCCGCACGAGATCGCCCTCATCCACGAGGACGTCCGCCTCACCTACGCCGAACTCGACGCCCGCGCGGCCAAGTTGGCGCACGCCCTGGTGGCCCGTGGCGCCGGTCCCGAGCAGGTCGTGGCGCTCGCCGTACCGCGCTCGGCCGACATGATCGTCGCCGAGGTCGCCGTCCTGAAGTCGGGCGCGGCCTATCTGCCGGTCGACACCGACTACCCGGCCGACCGCATCGCGTACATGCTCGCCGACGCCCGCCCGGTCTGCCTCGTCACCACCGCCGAGATCGCCCCCGATCTTCCGCCGGACCTCGACCCGCTGGTGCTCGACGCCCCCGAGACGGTCGCCGAACTGGCCGCGTACCCGGCCCAAGGCCCGGCAACCGCCGGCGAGTTGACGACCGCGCACGCGGCTTACGTCATCTACACCTCCGGCTCCACGGGCCGCCCCAAGGGCACGGTCCTCTCCCACGCGGGCGTCGCGAAACTCGTCGCCACCCAGCAGGAACGCTTCGGCATCGGCCCGCACAGCCGGGTCCTCCAGTTCGCCTCGCCCAGCTTCGACGTCGCGTTCTGGGACCTGTGCCTCGGCCTGCTCTCCGGCGGCCGCCTGGTCGTCGTCCCCGCCGACCGCCGCGTCCCCGGCGCACCCCTCGCGGACTACGCCAACGAGCACGGCATCACCTTCATGATCCTGCCGCCGGCCCTGCTCGCCGCCATGCCCGAGGACGTCCAACTCCCGCCCCAGGCAACCCTGCTGGCGGGTACGGAACGCGTCTCGCCCGAGCTGGTCGGCCGGTACGCGCCCGGCCGGATGATGTTCAATGCCTATGGCCCGACCGAAGCCACCACCAACTCGACCCTGGGCCTGTGCGACCCGGACACCCCGCCCGGCACCATCGTGCCCATCGGCATCCCCGACCCCGGCACCCGCGCCTACGTCCTCGACGACCGACTGCGCCCCGTCCCCGCCGGTGTCACGGGAGAGCTCTACCTCGGCGGCGCCGGCCTGGCCCGCGGCTACCTCGGCCGCCCCGCCCTCACCGCCGAACGCTTCGTCGCCGACCCCTTCGGCACCCCAGGTGAACGCCTTTACCGCACGGGCGACTTGGTCCGCTGGAAGGCGGACGGCCGACTGGAGTTCCACGGCCGCGTCGACACCCAGGTCAAGATCCGCGGCTTCCGCATCGAACCCGGCGAGATCGAGTCCGTCCTGCGCTCCCACCCGTCCGTCGACCAGGCCGCCGTCATCGTCCGCGAGGACCGCCCCGGCGAACGCCGCCTCGCCGCCTACGTCGTGCCCTCGCTGGACGCCGAGCCGAGTCCCGACGAGGGGGTGGCCGAATGGAAGGACCTGCACGAACTCCTCTACTCCGCCGCCGGATCGGACGGCTTCGAGGAGAACTTCGCCGGCTGGAACAGCATGTACGACGGCCTTCCGATCCCCCTCGCGGACATGCGCGAGTGGCGCGAGGCCACCCTCGACCGCATCCGCGCGCTACGACCCCGGCGCATCCTGGAAATCGGCGTCGGCAGCGGCCTGTTGCTGTCCCGGCTCGCCCCGGACTGCACGGAGTACTGGGGCACCGACCTCTCCGAGGAAGCCGTACGCGCCCTGGACGCCCAGGTGTCCGCCGTCCCCGAACTCGCCGACCGCGTCACCCTGTTGGCCCGCCCCGCGCACGACCTCTCCGGTCTGCCCGAGGGCCACTTCGACACGATCGTCGTGAACTCCGTCATCCAGTACTTCCCCGGTGGGGACTACCTCACGGGCGTACTCCGTGACGCGGCGGCTCTACTCGCCCCCGGCGGCGCGGTGTTCGTCGGCGACGTACGCAACCTGCGACTGCTCCGCACCCTGAGCGCGGCCGTCGAGAGCGGACGGATACTGGACGAGGAGGCGGACGGCGACAAGGAGGCACTGCGCGCTGCCGTGGACCGGGCCGTCGCCTGGGAGGGCGAACTCCTCGTCGACCCCGACTACTTCACGAGCCTCGACGGTCTCAGCGCCGACATCCGCGTCAAGCGCGGCACGCACCACAACGAACTGACCCGCTACCGCTACGACGTTGTGCTCCGACCGCAGTCGGACGCCTCCGAGGAGATCCCCGAGTCGCCCTGGCCCGCGCTGGGTTCGGTGCAGGCGCTGGACGAGCTGCTCGCCGGGAGCCGAGGCTCGGACCGGTTGCGGATCACGGGTATCCCCAACTCCCGTCTCGCCGACGACCTCGCCGCGCTCGACGCCCTCGACGACAGCAGCAGGCCGGCCGCCGGACCGTACGGTGTGGATCCCGAGGCCCTGTACGAGGTCGCCGCGCGGCACGGTTACGAGGTGGCGCTGACCTGGAACGGGGGTGCGGAGGACGGCAGTTTGGACGCCGTGTTCGTCCCTGCCGGGGCCGACCTCGTCACGGTCAACTACCGTCCCGGCGGCGGTCACCCGCTCACCAACCGCCCCGCGCCCTTCCGCAACGTCAACGCCCTGATGTCGACCCTGCGGACACACGCCACCGAATACCTGCCCGACTACATGGTCCCGGCCGCGTTCGTGCCGCTGGACCGGCTGCCCGTCACCCCGAGCGGCAAGCTCGACGCCGCCGCGCTGCCCGTCCCGGACCTCACCCGCCTGCTGAGCGTGGGCCGGGCGCCCGAGACGGCCCGCGAGCAACTGCTGTGCGACCTGTACGCACGGGCGCTCAAGGTGCCCTCGGTCGGTGTCGACGACGACTTCTTCGCACTCGGCGGCGACAGCATCGTCGCCGTCCAACTCCTCATCCTCGCCCGCCGGGCAGGCCTGGGACTCACCCCGCGAGACGTCTTCCGGCACCGTACGGTCGCCGAACTGGCCACGGTCGCGCGGACCGGTACGGCCGACCTCGTTGAAGAGACCCCGTGGCAGACGCTGAGCGATGAAGAACTGGCGTCCGTCCAGGGCGAGTTCCCCGTCACCGTCGAGGAGGTACTGCCCCTCGGCCCGCTTCAAGAGGGCTTCTTCTTCCACGCGTTGGTGGACGGCGCCGAACTCGACGCGTATGTCGTCCAGCAGGTCATCGAGCTGTCCGGACCGGTTGACGGCACCCTGTTGCGCGACGCCGCGCAGCGGCTCGTCGACCGGCACGCCCCGCTGCGCGCCTGCTTCCGCCAGACCCCCGACGGCCACCCCGTCCAGCTCATCGCGTCCGGTCTCGAACTGCCCTGGCACGAGGTCGACCTGTCCGCGCAGGACGACACCACGGTCCGCCGCGACCTCGCCGAGGCAGTCGCCGCCGACGAACGCGCCCACCGCTTCGACCTCGCCCGCCCGCCGCTGATCCGCTGCGCCCTCATCCGCTTCGGCGAGGACCGCAGCCGCCTGGTCCTGACGTTCCATCACATCGTCGCGGACGGCTGGTCCTTGCCGGTCCTGCACCGCGAACTCCTCGCCCTCTACGGCGAGAACCCGACCCCCCTCCCCGAAGTCGCCCCCTACCGCGACTACCTCCGCCGCATCGCCGGCGCCGACCGCGAGGCAGCCCGAGCTGCTTGGAGCACCGCGCTCGCCGGGGTCGACGAGTCCACCCGACTGGTGGAGACCCCGGCGCCCGTCGGACCGGTCGAACCCGCCCAGATCCGCGTCGAGTTGACCGAGCGGATCACCTCCCGGCTCGCCGCCCGCGCCCGGGAACGCGGAGTCACCCTCGGCACGCTCGTCCAGGGCGCCTGGGGCCTGCTCATCGGTCGTATGACGGGCCGCGAGGACGTGCTGTTCGGCACCACGGTCGCCGGACGTGACGCCGCGGTCGACGGCATCGAGTCGATGATCGGTCTGTTCATCAACACCCTGCCCACCCGGCTGCGTTGGACTCCGGGGGACACCCTGGGCGGCCTTCTCGACCGGCTCCAGGACGAGCAGAGCGCGCTTCTCGACCACCAGCACCTCGGCCTCGCCGACATCCAGCGCGCCACCGGGCACGCGGGCGACGGTGAACTCTTCGACACCCTCGTGGTGTTCGAGAACTACCCCGGCGGCGAGGGCGCCCCGGGCATCACCGACCCCACCGGCACGATCGCCGTCGCAGGACACACCTTCCACGACGCCGTGCACTACCCCCTGGCCCTCATCGTCAAGCCCGGCCGCCGTCTCGACCTGCGCCTCAAGCACCACGCCCGCCGTCTCGACGCCGACGCCGTGCGGTCCCTCGCCGACCGGCTCACTCTCATCCTGCACGCGCTGGCGGACGACCCCGGCGCCCACGTCGCGGACCTCGACCTGCTGACCCCGGAGGAGTTGGCGGACGCGCATCCGGCGGGGGAGATCCGGCCGGTTCCGGCGACCACGCTCGCCGCCGCGTTCGCGGCGCAGGTCGCGCGTACTCCGGACGCCACGGCTGTCGTCTACGACGGCACGACCACGCTCACCTACGCCGAACTGGACGCGCGCGCCACGGAGTTGGCCGCGAGGTTGCGGGCCAAGGGTGTCGGCCGGGAGCGGTTCGTCGCCGTCGCCGTACCCCGGTCGGCGGAGCTGATGGTGGCGCTGTTGGGCGTCCTGAAGTCGGGGGCCGCCTATCTGCCCCTCGACCTGGACTATCCGGCGGAGCGGCTCGCGTACATGCTGGCCGACTCGGGGGCGACGACGGTCGTCACGACGGAACGGGACGCGCACCGGCTGCCGCCGGTCGAGGACCTGGACGTGCTGCGTGTGGACGCGGAGAGCGGCGAAGTCCTGCGAGTGGAGGCGGAGTTCGGAGACATCCCGGCCGCCGAACTCCCTGCCCCCGCCCGCCCAGACGACCCTGCCTACCTCATCTACACCTCCGGCTCCACCGGCCGCCCCAAGGGCGTCGTCGTCACCCACCGGGCCATCGGCAACCGACTGGCCTGGATGCAGGGCGCGTACGAACTCACCGCTGACGACCGGGTGTTGCAGAAGACGCCGTCCGGCTTCGACGTGAGCGTGTGGGAGTTCTTCTGGGCGCTGTGCGAGGGCGCCGCAGTCGTCCTCGCCGCCCCCGACGGACACCGCGACCCCGCCTATCTGGCCCGCCTGATCCGGGCGGAGGGCGTCACGACGATGCACTTCGTGCCGTCGATGCTGGAGGCCTTCCTCGCTTCCGACGAGGTCACCGCCGACCCCGCGTGGGCGGGCAGCCTGCGCCGCGTGTTCAGCAGCGGCGAGGCCCTGGCCGGGTCCGCCGCCCACCGCTGGCACGAACTGACCGGCGTCCCGCTGCACAACCTCTACGGCCCCACCGAGGCTGCCGTGGACGTGAGTTACCACGCCTACGACGGCTCGCCCGACACCACCGTGCCCATCGGCCGACCCGTGTGGAACACCGGACTGCGCGTGCTCGATTCATGCCTGCGCCCGGTCCCCGACGGCGTGCCCGGCGAGCTGTACCTGACCGGCGTCCAGCTGGCCCGCGGCTACCACCGGCGCCCCGCGCTCACCGCCGACCGCTTCGTCGCCGACCCGTACGCCACCGAGCCCGGCGCCCGCATGTACCGCACCGGCGACCTGGTACGCCGCCGCCCCGACGGCACGATCGACTACCTCGGCCGCACCGACCGCCAGGTCAAACTCCGCGGCAACAGGGTCGAACTCGGCGAGATCGAGGCCGAGTTGACCCGCCTGCCCGCTGTTTCCCGGGGCGCGGTCGTCGTGCGCGACCAGCGACTCGTCGCCTACGCAGTCCCGGTCGCCGGAGCCACCGTGGACCCGGCCGACCTGCGTGCCGCCCTCGCGGACGCGCTGCCCGCGCCCCTGGTCCCGGAGGCGTACGTCGTCCTCGCGGACCTCCCGCTGACGCCCAGCGGCAAGCTGGACCAGGCCGCGCTGCCCGCCCCCGAGGCCGAACGCGCCGAACGCCGTTCGCCCGCAGGGCCGTTGGAGCGGCAGCTCACCGAGATCTTCGCGGCCGTCCTCGGCATCGAGGACGCGGGACCCGACGACGACTTCTTCCGCCTCGGCGGCGACAGCATCAGCTCCATCGGCGTCGCCAGCCGGGCCCGCGCGGCCGGCCTGGACCTGAGTCCACGTGACGTGTTCACCCACCGCACCCCGGCCGCCCTTGCGACGGCAGCCGGCATCACAACGGCTGCCCCGGCCAACCGAGTTGAGACCTTCGACCTCACCGAGGCCGAGCACACCCGCGTCCGCGCCGTCGCCGCCCCGGCGGAGGTTGCCGACGTATGGCCGCTGGCCCCGCTCCAGGAGGGCCTGTTCTTCCACTCGGCGTACGACGAGGGCGCGTTGGACGTCTACACCGTCCACGAGACCTTCGACTTCGCGACCCGCCTCGACACCACCCGGCTGCGCGCCGCCGTCCGCACCCTTCTCGACCGCAACCCCGGCCTGCGTGCGGGCTTCACCAGCGACGGCCTCGACCAGCCGGTGCAGTTCATCGTCGAGAACCCGGACATCCCCCTCGAAGAGGTCGACCTCTCTCTCCTCCCCGCCACCGAACAGGACGTGCTCCTAAGGGAGTTGACGAATGCCGAGCGCAACCGCCGCTTTGACCTCTCCGCACCCCCGCTCTTCCGCCTCCTCCTGCTCCGCTTTGGCGCGGAACGCGGCGACCGCCTCGTCATCGGCCGCCACCTGATCCTCTGGGACGGCTGGTCGGCATGGCTGTTCCTCGACGAACTGTTCGCGCTCTACGAGACGGGCGGCGGCGCCAACGTCCTGCCCGCACCCGGCAGTTACCGCGACTACCTGACCTGGCTTGAGGAGCAGGACGACTCGGTCGCCACGGCTGCCTGGCGCACCGCGCTCGCCGGTCTCGACGAGCCGACGCTGCTCGCCCCCACCGCCACCGACGGTCTCGAACCGGTCATCCCCGACCAGCTCGACGTACGCCTGTCCGTCGAACTCGGCGACCGGCTCCGCGAGTTGGCCCCGGCTCATGGCCTGACCCTCAACACCCTTCTCAACGCGGCCTGGGGACTCACCCTCGCCTCCGCGACCGGCCGCGCCGACGTCGTGTTCGGCACGACCGTCGCCGGCCGGCCCAGCGAGGTCCCGGACGTCGGCAACATCATCGGCCTGTTCCTCAACACGGTCCCGACCCGCATCGCCCTCGACCCCGCCGAGCCGGTCCTCGACCTGCTCCGCCGCATCCAGGGCGAACGCCTCGACCTCATGCCGCACGAGCACTTGAGCCTCGGTGTGCTCCAGGCCGAGACCGGGCACCGGAAGCTCTTCGACACGCTGTTCGTGCTGCGCAACAACGACACCGAGGAGCGGCTGGCGGACCTGAAGACCCGGCACGGCGCCACGGCCGTCGCCAACGTTGACGCCACGCACTACCCGGCCAACCTCGTCATCACCCCGGGCCGCGAGATCGCCGTCACCCTCACCCACCGCCCCGACCTCGTCCCAACTGACCGCGCCCAGGCCCTCCTCGACCGCTTCGCGCTCCTCGTCGACCGCCTCACCGCCGACGTCACGGCACCGGTCGGCTCCCTCGACCCGCTCCTGCCCTCCGAACACGAGGTGCTACGACGGGAGTCGGCGGCCAGTCGTGTCCCCGACCCCGAGGACACCATCGCGGACCTGCTGGCCGCGCAGGCGGAACGCACCCCGGACGAACGGGCCCTCGTCTTCGGCGAACGCAGCATGACCTACGCCGAACTCGACGCCGCCGTCAACCGGATGGCCCGGTTGCTGATCGACCGGGGCGCGGGCCCCGAGAAGGTCGTCGCCCTCGCTCTGCCGCGCTCCCTCGACATGGTGGTCGCCCTCTTCGCGGTCCTGCGCACCGGAGCGGCCTACCTGCCCCTGGAGTTGGACCACCCGGCCGACCGTCTCTCCCTGATGCTGGCCGACGCCCGCCCGCTCCTGCTGCTCAGCACCACAGCCGTATCGGCCACGCTGGACGGCGAGATGAGGCGCGTGCTGCTCGACACCCCGGAGATCAAGGGGGAGTTGACGGCCCAGTCGGATGCACCCGTCCGCCTCCGCTTCAGCCTCGAACACCCCGCCTACGTCATCTACACCTCCGGCTCCACCGGCCGCCCCAAGGGTGTCGTCACCCCCTACCGGGGCCTGACGAACATGCAGTTGAACCACCAGAAGGAGATCTTCGAGCCCGCCATCGCCTCGGCCGGCGGGCGGCGGCTGCGCATCGCGCACACCGTGTCCTTCGCCTTCGACATGTCGTGGGAAGAGCTGCTGTGGCTCGTCGAGGGCCACGAAGTGCACGTCTGCGACGAGGAGTTGAGGCGTGACGCCGAGGCGCTGGTCGCCTACTGTGAACGCCACCGCGTCGACGTCGTCAACGTCACGCCCACCTACGCCCGACTCCTCATCGAGCAGGGCCTGTTGGAGGGCCACGTCCCGCCGCTCGTCCTGCTCGGCGGTGAGGCCGTCCCCGAGACGGTGTGGACGGCGCTGCGCGACACCGAGGGGACGTACGGCTACAACCTGTACGGGCCGACCGAGTACACCATCAACACCCTCGGCGGCGGCACCCTCGACAGCGACACACCCACCGTCGGCAAGCCCATCCGCGGCACCCGTGCCCACATCCTCGACGCCTGGCTGCGCCCGGTGCCCGACGGCGTCCCGGGCGAGCTGTACATCGCCGGAATCGGCCTGGCCCGTGGGTACTTGGACCGCCCAGCGCTGACCGCCGAACGCTTCGTCGCCGACCCGTTCGGCGAACCCGGCGAACGCATGTACCGCACCGGCGACCTGGTGCGCCGCAACCCCGACGGCAACCTCGACTTCCTCGGCCGCACCGACGACCAGGTCAAGATCCGCGGCTACCGCATCGAACCCGGTGAGATCGAATCCGCCCTCAGCCGCCACCCGTTGGTCGCCCAGGCCGCCGTCGTCGTCCGCGACGAACGCCTCGTCGGCTATGTCGTCCCCTCCGGTGCCGACTCGGCCGAACGCACCGCCGCCGAGGCCGCGCAGGTGGGGGAGTGGCAGGAGATCTACTCCGACGAGTACGAGGAGATCGGCACCGCCGTCTTCACCGAGCAGTACGACGGCTGGGACAGCTCCTACGACGGACAGCCCATCCCCTTCGAGGAGATGCACGAGTGGCGCGAGGCCACCCTCGCCCGCATCGGCGCCGTCAAGCCCCGCCGCATCCTCGAAATCGGCGTCGGATCAGGCCTGTTGCTGTCCCGGCTCGCCCCCGACGCGGAGGCGTACTGGGCAACTGACTTCGCCGCGCCCGTCATTCGCAAGATCGGCGAGGAAGTACGGCGCGACCCTGCCCTCGCTTCCAAGGTCGAACTGCGCTGCCGCCCGGCCGAGGACCTGAGCGGCCTGCCGTTCGCCTACTTCGACACGATCGTCATCAACTCCGTCATCCAGTACTTCCCGAGCATCGACCACCTGACCGCCGTGCTGCACGGCGCCATGGAGCTACTCGCGCCCGGCGGGGCCCTGTTCGTCGGAGACGTACGCAACCTGCGCCTCGCGGGCACCTTCCACACCGAGATCCAGCGCACCCGGGGCACCGCCGAGGCGGACCTGGAGCGGGCGGTGGAACGCGGCCTGCGCCTGGAGAAGGAACTCCTCGTAGACCCCGACTACTTCACCACCCTCGGCTACGGCGTCGACCTGCGCACCAAGCGCGCCCACCACCACAACGAGCTGAGCCGGCACCGCTACGACGTCGTCCTCTACGCCGATGACCCGGACGTACGCCTGGACAGCATTCCGTCCGTCGACTGGGCCACCGGGAACACCATCGGCGAACTCCTGCGCGGAGACTGGTCGTCGGCCGAGGGGATCGGTGAACTCCTGCGCGGTGGTTGGTCCGCGACCGGCGCCACGTCCGAACGCCCGCGCGGCGAACGGCCCGAGGCGCTCCGCTTCACCGGCATCCCCGACGGCCGTACGACCGAGACGGGAGTCGATCCCGAGCACCTGCACGAACTCGGCACGGCTGCCGGATACCAGGTGCTGACGACCTGGTCGGGGGAGACGGGGACCTACGACGCCGTCTTCCTGAAGTCCGCCGAACTGCGCCTGACCGGCGGTCTGTTCAGGCCCGGCGACGGTACCCACCCCTACGCCAACGACCCCACCGCCGCCCGTGAGGCGAGCGCGTTGGTGCGGCGGCTGCGTGAGGACCTGGGCCGTGAACTGCCCGACTACATGGTCCCGTCGGCCTTCGTCACCGTCGACGGCCTGCCCATGAACGCCAACGGCAAGCTCGACGTCCGCGCCCTGCCCGACGCCGAACCCGCCGTCGCCCTCGGCGGCGGACGTGGCCCGCGCACCCCGCAGGAAGAGGTGCTCTGCCGCCTGTTCGCCGAGGTGCTGGGACTGCCGGAGGTCGGCGCCGAGGACAACTTCTTCGACCTGGGCGGCCATTCACTCCTCGCCACCCGTCTGGTCAGCCGCGCCCGCACCGAACTCGGCGCCGAACTCGCCATCCGCGACCTCTTCGAGGCCCCCACCCCGGCGCTGCTCGCGGGCCGCGCCGACCAGGCGAGCCCGGCCCGCCCGGCGGTGACCCCGGTCGCCGAACGGCCCGACCGCATCCCGCTGTCGGCCGCCCAGCGACGGCTGTTGCTCGTCGAGGAGATCACCGGCAGCGGCGTCGCCTACAACTTCCCGCTGGCCTTCCGGCTGCGCGGCACCCTCGACGCCGATGCGCTGGCCGCCGCCCTGGGGGACGTCGCCGGACGCCACGAGGCACTGCGGACGGTCTTCCCGACCCACGAGGGCGTGCCGTACCAGCGGATCGTTCCGGTCGAGGACGCGATCCCTGCCTTCACGATCGTCGACTGCGCGGAGGGTGAACTGCCCGCGCTGATCGAGTTCGCCCAGCGCCGCCCCTTCGACCTCACCACCGAACTGCCTTTGCGCTGCGAGGTGTTCAGGCTCGGCCCGGACGAGCACGTGGTGGCCGTCATCCTGCACCACATCACCACCGACGAGTGGTCCGACCGCCCCTTCCTCGCCGACCTCGACACCGCCTACGCGGCCCGCCGCGAGGGTCGTGCAGCCGAGTGGGCGCCGCTGCCGGTGCAGTACGCCGACTACACCCTCTGGCAGGACGACCTGCTCGCCCGCACCGGCGAGGCCCAACTCGCCCACTGGGCAGACGCGTTGCGCGGCCTGCCCGACGAACTCGCCCTCCCGACCGACCGACCGCGCCCCGCCGAACCGACCGGCCACGGCGGCAAGGTTCGTCTGGAACTGCCCACTGCTACCGGTCACGCCCTGCGCGACCTCTCCGGAGCCACCGGAACCAGCATGTTCATGCTGTTCCAGGCGGCCACCGCTGCCCTGCTGAACCGGCTCGGCGCGGGCGAGGACATCCCGCTCGGCGCCCCCATCGCGGGCCGCACCGACGAGGCACTCGCCGACCTGGTGGGCTTCTTCGTCAACACCTTGGTGCTGCGGACGGATGTGTCCGGCCACGAGCTGACCTTCCGCGAACTACTGGGCCGGGTAAGGGAGTCGTCCCTTGCCGCCTTCGAGTACCAGGACCTGCCCTTCGACCGGGTCGTCGAGGCTCTCAACCCGCCCCGCGTCGCCGGGCGCAACCCGCTCTTCCAGGTCATGCTCGGCTACCACCACCGCCCCGACGGCGACCCGGACGTACTCGGCCTCGCGACCGAGTGGTTCGACATGGACACCGGCATGGCGAAGTTCGACCTGCACTTCACCTTCGTCGACGAGACGGGCAGCGACCGGGTGGTCCTGCTCCTGGAGTACGCGACCGACCTCTTCGATCACGGCACCGCGGAGCGAATCGCCGGTCACATGGCACGCCTGCTGGACCACGCGGCGGCCGAACCCGACCGCGCCGTAAGGGACTTCGACCTCCTGACGGACGCCGAGCGCGCGTTGGTCCTGGAGGAGTGGAACGACACCGAGCACCCCGTCCCGGCCACCACCCTCCCGGAGCTCTTCCGCGCCCAGGCCGCCCGCACCCCCGACGCCACGGCCCTCGTCTTCGAGGGGCAGGAGCTGACGTACGCGGAGCTGGACGCCCAAGTGGAGCGCACGGCAAGGGTGTTGGCCGCGCTCGGCGCGGTCCCGGAGCAGACCGTGGCGGTAGCGCTCCCGCGCTCACTCGAACTCGTCGTCGCCCTCCTCGCCGTACACCGAACCGGAGCCGCCTACCTCCCGCTCGACCCGGACTACCCGGAGGAGCGCCTCGCCCTCATGGTCGAGGACGCCCGCCCGGTGCACGTCATACGCGACACGCTGCCGACCGGTCCCGAGAGTCAACTCCCCACGTCCTACGACCCGTCGAGCCCCGCGTACGTCATCTACACGTCCGGTTCCACCGGCCGCCCCAAGGGCGTCGTCGTCCCGCACGAGGGCATCGTCAACCGGCTGCTCTGGATGCAGGACGCGTACGGCCTGACGGCTGCCGACCGGGTGCTCCAGAAGACGCCGTCCAGCTTCGACGTGTCGGTGTGGGAGTTCTTCTGGCCGCTGATCACCGGCGCCACGCTCGTCGTCGCACGCCCCGAAGGCCATCGGGACCCGGCCTACTTGGCCCGCCTGATCCGCGAACAGGGCGTCACCACCGTCCACTTCGTGCCGTCCATGCTCCAACTCTTCCTGGAGGAGCCTTCGGTAGCGGACTGCGCAGGCCTGCGCCGCGTGATGTGCAGCGGCGAGGCTCTGCCCGTCGCCCTCACCCACCGTTTCCACGAGGTCCTGACCACCGCCGAACTACACAACCTCTACGGCCCGACCGAGGCCTCGGTCGACGTGACGGCCGTGGAGATCGGCCCGGACGCGACAAGTGTCCCGATCGGCCGGCCGGTGTGGAACACCCGCACCTACGTCCTCGACGCAGGCCTGCGCCCCGTCCCGGTGGGCGTCCCGGGCGAGTTGTACCTCGCGGGCGTCCAACTGGCGCGCGGCTACCTCGACCGGCCCGGCTTGACTGCCGAGCGGTTCGTCGCCGACCCGTACGGCGCCCCCGGCACCCGCATGTACCGCACCGGTGACCTGGCCCGCTGGAACGCCGACGGCACGATCGAGTACCTGGGCCGCACCGACGACCAGGTGAAGGTACGCGGCTTCCGCGTCGAACCCGGCGAGATCGAGGGCGCGTTGACGGCGCACCGGTCCGTCGCCTACGCCGTCGTCGTGGTCCGGGAACAGCGCCTCGTCGCGTATGTGGTCCCGGCCGGAGACGGTAGCGGATCGGTGGATGTCACGGCCCTCCGAGCCCACACCGGTGCCGCCCTTCCCGCCCACATGGTCCCCGCCGCCTTCGTCACGCTCGACGCGCTGCCCCTCACCCCCAACGGCAAGCTCGACCGTGCCGCCCTGCCCGCCCCCGACTTCACGACCAACACCGGTACGGGCGCGGGCACTTCGCCCCGCAGCCCGCGTGAGGAGATCCTCGCCGGACTCTTCGGTGACGTTCTCGGTCTCGAACGCGTCGGCGCCGACGACGACTTCTTCACCCTTGGCGGCCACTCCCTGCTCGCCATGCGCCTGGTCAGCCGCGTCCGCACGGTACTTGGCGCCGACCTCACCGTCCGCACCGTCTTCGAGGCGTCCACGCCCGCACTCCTCGCGGCCTGCCTCGACGACCGGGCCGGCGGACTGCCCGCTCTCGTCCCCGCCGAGCGACCCGACGAACTCCCGCTCTCCTACGCCCAGCAGCGCCTGTGGCTCCTTCACCGCATCGAGGGCCCGGGAGCCACGTACAACATCCCGGCCGCCTGGCGACTCACCGGAACACTCGACCGGGACGCCCTGGCCGCCGCCCTGGACGACCTCGCCGTACGACACGAGAGCCTGAGCACGGTCTTCCCCGAACGGGACGGCCGTCCCCACCAGGTCGTGCTGGGCGAGGCCTCCGTGCCCCTCCATCACAGCCGCGTCACGGAGACCGAACTGGCTGCCGGGCTCGCCGAGGCCGCCGCGCGCGGCTTCGAGATCGACCGTGAACTCCCGCTGCGGGCCCATGTGTTCGAAGTGAGCGAGGACGAGCATGTCCTGCTGCTGGTGCTGCACCACATCGCCGGCGATCAGTGGTCCGACGGCCCGTTGTGGCGTGACCTGGCCACCGCCTACGAGGCCCGCCGCGAGGGACACGCGCCCGAGTGGACTCCGCTGCCGGTGCAGTACGCCGACTACGCCCTCTGGCACCGGGAGGCGCTCGGCGACCCCGACGCCCCGGACAGCCGACAGTCCCGTCAACTCGCCTACTGGCAGAACACTTTGGCAGGCCTGCCGGACGAACTCGCGCTGCCCACCGACCGCCCCCGCCCACTGGAGAGCAGCCACCAGGGTGGCGCGGTCGGCCTGACCCTCGACGCCGAACGGACCCGGCAGCTGCGCGTGTTGGCCCGCCGCCACGGCGTGAGTATGTTCATGGTCTCCCAGGCAGCAGTGGCCGCACTGCTGCACCGGCTCGGCGCCGGGGACGACATCCCGCTCGGCGCGCCCATCTCCGGGCGGGGCGACGAACACCTCGAAGACCTGGTCGGTTTCTTCGTCAACACCCTTGTCCTGCGCACCGATCTGTCCGGCGACCCCACGTTCGCCGATCTGCTCGTCCGCGTCCGGGACACCGACCTCGCCGCCTACGAACACCAGGACCTGCCCTTCGAGCGGCTGGTGGAGGCGGTCAACCCGACCCGCTCACTGGCGAGGCATCCGCTGTTCCAGGTGATGGTCGTCCACCTCGACGACGAGGGCGCGACCCCCGCCCTGCCCGGCCTCACCGCCCGCCGTGAGGAACTCGGCCAGCAGGGCGCCAAGTTCGACCTCAGCTTCGACTTCGTCGAGCAGGGCGAGGACGGTATGCGGTGCTGGATCGAGTACAGCGCCGACCTCCTCGACCAGTCGACCGCCGAACTCCTCGCCCAGCGGCTTGAGTTGCTGCTCGCTCAGGTCGCCACGGACCCGGATCGACGAGTCGGCGCGCTCGACGTCCTGCGCGACGACGAACGTGCCCTCGTTCTCACCGACTGGAACAACACCGCACGCATCGTCCCCGACCTCACCCTCCCGGAACTCTTCCGCGCCCAGGTCACCCGCACCCCCGAGGCCACGGCGGTCGTCTTCGAGGACACCGCCCTCACCTACGCCGAACTCGACCTGCGTGTCGAGCGGTTGGCGCACGCGCTCGCCGCGCAGGGAGCGCGGGCCGAGGCGGTCGTAGCCGTGGCGCTTCCCCGTTCTCTCGCCCTCGTGGTGTCCCTCCTCGCGGTCCACCGCGCGGGCGCCGCCTACCTGCCCCTCGACACCGGCTACCCGGCCGAACGGCTCGCCTACACACTCACCGACGCCCGCCCGGTCTGCCTGATCACCACCGAAGGCGTGACCTTGCCGGACAGCGACGTGCCCACCCTCGCGGTGGACGCGGACGGCACCCCCGACCACCCCGCGTACGTGCCGCTGCCCACCGCCCACGACCCCCGTCACCCCGCCTACGTCATCTACACCTCCGGCTCCACCGGCCGCCCCAAGGGCGTCACCGTCCCCCACCAGGGCATAACTAACCGCCTGTTGTGGATGCAGGACACGTACCGCCTCGACGCCGACGACCGGGTGTTGCAGAAGACCCCGGCCGGGTTCGATGTGTCGGTGTGGGAGTTCTTCTGGCCGCTGATCACCGGCGCCACGCTCGTCGTCGCCCGCCCGGAAGGCCACCAGGACCCGGTCTACCTCGCCGAACTGATTCAACGTCAGCACATCACCACGGCCCACTTCGTGCCGTCGATGCTGCGCGCCTTCCTCGACGAACCTGCCGCCGCCCGCTGCACCGACCTGCTCCAAGCCATGTGCAGCGGCGAGGCGTTGCCCGCCCCTCTGGCCGCCCGCTTCCACCAGGTCCTCCCGGGCAGCCGCCTGCACAACCTCTACGGCCCGACCGAGGCATCCGTCGACGTCACCGCCCACGAGGTTCCCGCCGTCCCGGCCACCGTGCCGATCGGGCGCCCGGTGTGGAACACCCGCACCTATGTCCTGGACGCTGGACTCCGCCCCGTGCCGCCCGGTGTAGCCGGCGAACTGTATCTGGCGGGCGTCCAGTTGGCGCGCGGCTACCTGGGCCGGTCCGCCCTCACCGCCGAACGCTTCGTCGCCGACCCGTACGCCACTGAGCCCGGCACCCGCATGTACCGCACCGGCGACCTGGCCCGCTGGACCAGGGACGGCGAACTGGAGTACCTCGGTCGCGCCGACGACCAGGTCAAGCTGCGCGGCTTCCGCATCGAACTCGGCGAGATCGAGAGCGTGTTGGCCTCTCACGAGAGCGTCGCGCACGCCACCGTCGTCCTTCGGGACGAACGCCTCGTCGCATACGTCGTGGCGGAGGGCGCTGTGGACCCGGCTCAACTCCGTGCGCACACGGCCCAGTTGCTGCCCGACCACATGGTCCCGGCTGCCGTCGTTTCCCTCGACGCCCTCCCGCTCACCCCCAACGGCAAGCTCGACCGCCGTGCCCTGCCCGCCCCCGACTTCGCCGCCGAAGTTACCGACACCCGCCCGCGCACACCGCTGGAGGAGACCCTCTGCGCCCTCGTCGCGGACGTGCTCGGTCTCGAACGCGTCGGTGTCGAGGGCGACTTCTTCTCGCTCGGCGGCGACAGCATCGTCGCCATGCAACTGGTCGCCCGGGCTCGCGCCGCCGGGCTCACCTTCAGTCCGCGTGACGTCTTCCGCCACAAGTCGGCGGCGGGGCTGGCCACAGTGACCGCCTCCACGGTCACCACCGCCGACCGCGACGACGTCATCCTGCTCGACCTCACTGACGACGAGCGCGCCGAACTGGCCGCCCTGCCCGCCGGAACAGAGGTACTCCCCGTCTCCCCGCTCCAGGCCGGCCTGCTCTTCCATGCCGCCCTCGACTCCGGCGACGACGGACCGGACGTGTACACCGTCCAGGTCTCCTACGACCTCGAAGGCCCCCTGGACGCCGGCCGGTTGCACACCGCGGCCCAGTCCGTGCTCGACGCGCACGAGAACCTGCGCAGCGGCTTCCGGCACCTGTCCTCCGGGCGGCCCGTCGCCGTCGTACCGCGCACGGCCGTACTGCCCTGGCGGCAGCTCGACTTGGCTGATGACCCCGAGGAGTGGGAGCGGCTGCTCGTCCAGGAGCGGCGCCGGTTCGACCCCGAACGGCCGCCGCTGCTCAGGCTGTTGCTGGCCCGGCTCGGTCCGGACCGGCACCGGCTCGTGCTCTCGCACCAGCATCTCCTGCTGGACGGCTGGTCGTTGCCGCTGCTCACCGCCGAACTGTGGGCGCGCTACGAGGGCCGTACGCCCCCCGCGCCCGCTCCGTACCGCGAGCACCTGCGGCTGCTGGCCGCCCAGGACCCAGCCGTCTCCACCGCCGCGTGGGCCGAGGCCCTCGGCGGGCTGGCGGAGCCGACGCGCCTCGCGCCCGTCGACCCCGACCGTGCCGCCGTCGTACCGAGCACCCACACCGTGGAGTTGGACCCGGAACGCACGGCCGAGTTGGAGGCGTTCGCGCGCAGCCAGGGCGTCACCGTCAACACCCTTGTCCAGGCCGCCTGGGGCGTGCTGCTCGGGCGGCTCACCGGCCGGGACGACGTGGTGTTCGGTGCCACCGTCGCCGGGCGTTCGCCCGAGCTGGCCGGTGCCGAGTCGATGATCGGCCTGTTCATCAACACCATCCCTGTACGGGTACGGGTCCGCCCGGAGGAGAGCACGGCCGCGCTCCTCGACCGGCTCCAGGACGAGCAGTCCCGGCTCATCGCCCACCAGCACCTCGGCCTCGCCGACATCCAGCGGGCCGCCGGACTCGGTGAACTCTTCGACACCCTCGTGGTGTTCGAGTCGTACCCGGTCGCCGACGACGAAGAGGGCGGCGACGGACCGCGCGTCACCGTCCGCGACCACGAGGACTCCACCCACTACCCGTTCGCGTGGGCGGTCGAGCCCGCCGAACGGCTGCGGCTCACCGCCGAGTTCAGGCCCGACATCTTCACGCCTGTCGTCGTACGACGGATCACGGACGCCCTGACGGCCCTGCTCAACGGCATGGCTGCCGACCCCGACCTTCCCGTCGGCCGGCTCGATCTGCTCGATTCCGCCGAGCGGCACACGGTTCTGGAGTCCTGGAACGACACCGCGTTGCCCGCTCCGGAGACCGAACGGCTCGGCACGGTACCGGCATTGTTCGTCGCCCAGGCCGCCGCCGACCCCGGCGCGGTCGCCGTCACCGACGGCCGTACGACATGGACGTTCGCCGAACTCGACGCCCGCACGGACCAGTTGGCCCGCATCCTCGCCGGACACGGCGTCGGACCCGAGCGGATCGTGGCCCTCGCGCTGCCTCGTACCGCCGACCACATCGCCGCGATCCTCGCCGTGATGAAGGCGGGCGCCGCCTATCTGCCCCTCGACCCGGACCTCCCGGAGTCCCGCCTGACCGGCATGCTCGACGACGCCCGCCCCGTGCTGATCCTGGCCGCGGCGGAGACGGCTGCCACGCTGCCCCCAACCACCGTCCCTGTTCTGCGACTTGACGCCCCGATCGAGGGACTGCCGGAGGCCGTACCCGTCGCCCCCGGCCCCGACCACCCCGCCTACGTCATCTACACCTCCGGCTCCACCGGCCGCCCCAAGGGCGTCGTCGTCACCCAGCGAGGCATCGCCAACCTCTTCCACAGCCACCGGCACGACCTGCACGAGGTCGCCAAGCGGCGCACCGGCCTGCGGCGCCTGCGCGTGGGACACGCCTGGTCGTTCTCCTTCGACGCCTCCTGGCAACCGCAGTTGTGGCTGCTGGACGGGCACGCACTGCACATTGCCGACGACGAGACCCGGCGCGACCCCGAACTCCTCGCCGCGTTCATCCGCGACCGGGGCATCGACTTCATCGAGGTCACCCCCTCGCTGCTCGCGCAGATGGCGGACAGCGGGCTGATCGGAGACGAGGGCGACTGCCCGCTCTCCGTCGTCGGCTTCGGCGGCGAGGCCGTACCAGAGTCCCTGTGGACGCGGTTGGCCGCATTGCAGGACACCGAGGCGTTCAACCTCTACGGCCCCACCGAGGCCACCGTCGACGCGCTCGTCGGCCGGGTCCGCGACAGCGCCACCCCGGTCGTCGGACGCCCGGTTCACGAGTCCCGCGCCTACGTCCTCGACACTGCCCTGCGTCCCGTACCGCCGGGCGTCACAGGCGAGTTGTACCTCTCGGGCCCTGGCCTGGCCCGCGGCTATCTCGGCCGGCCCGAACTCACCGCCGAGCGTTTCGTCGCCGACCCGTACGCCACCGAGCCGGGCGAGCGCATGTACCGCACCGGAGACATGGCCCGCTGGACCGAGGACGGCCAGCTGGAGTTCGCCGGCCGCACCGACGACCAGGTCAAGATCCGCGGCTACCGCATCGAACTCGCCGAGATCGAGGGCGCGTTGGACACCCATTCGGCCGTCACGCAGAGCGTGGTCGTGGCCCGCGAACACCGGCCCGGAATCCGGCAGTTGATCGCCTACGTGGTCGCCGACGAGGCGGACGGGACCGAACTCCGCGCCCACGCCGCATCCGCGCTGCCCGACTACATGGTCCCGGCCACAGTGGTCGTCCTCGACCGGCTGCCGCTGCTGTCCAACGGCAAACTCGACCGATCCGCCCTGCCCGCACCGGACTTCACCGCGCAGGGCGGCGGACGGGCCCCTTCGAGCGATACCGAGCGCACCCTCCGCGACCTGTTCGCGGACGCCCTCGGACTGCCGGCCGAGGCCGTCGGCACGGACGACGACTTCTTCACCTTCGGCGGTGACAGCATCGTCGCCATGCAACTGGTCGCCCGGGCCCGTGCCGGTGGGCTGCGGGTCACGCCCCGGCAGGTCTTCCAGCACCGAACTGTCGCCGCCCTCGCGGCCGTTGCCGTCCCGCTCGGCAGCGGCGAACGGCACGCCGTCCACGACGACGGCACCGGGACCGTCCCGCTCACCCCGATCATGCGCGCCCTACTGGAGCGCGGCGGCCCCATCGCCGCCTACCACCAGGCCGCCCTGGTCCAGACCCCGGCAGACCTGACCGAACCCGGCCTGCTGACCGTGCTCAAGGCGCTCGCCGACCGGCACGACATGCTCCGGGCCCAACTCGTCCGCGAACCCGAGTGGTTGCTGCGGGTACCGGCCGCACGGGACACCGACGTCAGCACCTGGCTCACCCGCGCCGACGTGCGCGGGGCGGACGACGACGCACTGCGCGCCGCCATCTCCCGCCACGCCGAGACGGCCCGGGGCGGGCTCGACCCGGACGCGGGCGCGATGGTGCGGGCGGTCTGGTTCGACGCAGGACCCGGACAGCCCGGCCGACTCCTCATCCTCGTCCACCACTTGGTGATCGACGGCGTCTCCTGGCGTGTCCTGCTGCCCGACCTCGCCACCGCCTGGGCAGCGGTCAGGGGCGGCCGTACGCCCGAACTGGCCCCAGTGGAGCTGTCGTTCGGACGCTGGTCCCGGCTCCTCGGAACCCGCGCGACCGACCCGGCCACCGAGGACGAACTGCCGTGGTGGACCTCCGCCCTCGCCGAGGGCGCCGAACTCCCGCTGGCCCGCCGGCTCGACCCGGCCCGGGACACGGTCGCCACGACCCGGTACGTCTCCTTGTCCCTGCCCGCCGACCTCACCGGCCCCTTGCTGAGCCGGGCCCCTGCCGCGTTCGGAGCCACGGTCAACGACGTGCTGCTCACCGCGTTCGCACTGGCGGTCGGTGACTGGCGCACCCGCGCCCTGGGCGCCGAACAGCCTGGCGGCGGACCGGTGTTGGTGGACGTGGAGGGCCACGGTCGCGAGGAGCAACTCGCGGGCGACGCCGACCTGTCCCGTACGGTCGGCTGGTTCACCAGCGTCGTCCCCGTACGGCTCGACCCGGGCGAGACCCAGTTGGCGGACGCCATCACGGAGGGACCCACGCTGGACACGGCTCTGGCCCGTATACGCGAGCACCTCACCGCGCTGCCCACCGCCGGTATCGGACACGGCCTGCTGCGCCACCTCAACCCCGGGACGGGCGCACGTCTCGCCGAACTCGGCGAGCCGCAGATCGAGTTCAACTACATGGGCCGTTTCGACCGCCCGGCGGCGGCCGACTGGTCCTACGCCCCCGAGGACGACGCCGCCGACCTCGACGCCGACCCCCGTCAGCCGATGTCCCACGCCCTGACCCTCAACGCCATCACCGAAGACCGCCCGGAGGGACCGGAGTTGAGCGCCCACTGGGCGTACGCCGCCGAACTCCTCACCGAGGAACAGGTACGGGACCTGGCCCGCACCTGGTTCCGGGCGCTGGAGGCGGTCGTACGACGAGCGGCCGTACTCGACAAGCCCTGACCCGACCGGACCTACCCAACCGACTGACTCACCCGACCGCATCAGAGAGGCAGGGAACCCCCGACATGAGCAACCCGTTCGAGAACCCCGAAGGCGTCTACTCCGTCCTCGTCAACGACGAGGGCCAGCACAGTCTTTGGCCCGACTTCGTGGACGTACCGGCGGGCTGGACGGTCGCGTACGGACCGGCCGCGCGGCAGGAGTGCCTCGACCACATCGAGGCCAACTGGACGGACATGAGGCCGAAGAGCCTGGTCGAGGTCGACGGGGTCTGAGCACACGGAAGGGGGGGCGGGTCCGAACTTCCTCGGACCCGCCCCCCTTTCACGTTCCCGTGGTTCAGGACGCCGGCTGCTCCACCTTCGTCGACGTCTTGCCGTCCACCGCCGCCGCGAGCTGCGGCACCATGCGGTCCAGGACGTAGGGGATGCTCAACACGGTAGACAGGGATACCGCGTTGCCGTAGTCGCTGGTCTCCTTGATGAAGACCTCGCGGCCCTGCTTCACCACGTTCAGGTCGCCGTAGATCTTGTCGCTGTGCAGCTTGGTGACGGCCGTGGTGGTGTCCGGCACGATCCACACGGCGACCTTCTGGTCGAGGAGGTCGTAGCGCTCCTTGCTGATGTTGGCGCCGAACGTGTCACCGATGACCTTGTCGAGGTCCTTCGGCAGCGTGAAACCCAGGTCGGCGAGGAAGCGGGAGCGCGGGTCCTGGCTGCCGTAGACGAAGACGCCCTCGTACGGGGTCGCCATGACGGCCGACGCACCGGCGAAGGAGGGGTTGGCCTTCTTGGCCGCCGCGAACTTCGCCTCGACGCCCGACACCAGGGTCTTGGCCTCGTCGGCCTTGCCCATCGCCTTGCCGATCTCCTCGGTCTGCTGCTGCCACGGCACGCCGTAGTCGTTGTAGGCCTTCGGCTGGGCGACGACCGGCGCGAACTGCGACAGGCTCTGGTACTGAGCCTTCGTGAGACCCGAGTACACGGCGAGGATCAGGTCGGGCTTCAGGGCGGCGATCTTCTCCACCTGCGGACCGGTACCGGTGTCCTTGAGGACGGTCGGCGCCGCCGCGCTGCCCAACTTGTCCTTCGCCCATGGGCCGATCGCGCCCTTGTAGCCGCCGAGCCACTCGGTCGTGCCGACCGGCACCGTGCCCAGGGCGAGGACCGCGTCCTGGTCGGTGAGACCGACCGTGACGATCCGCTTCGGCTCGGACTTGATCGTCGTACTGCCGAACTTGTGGGCGATCGTCACAGGGAACGCGTCCGCGGAGGCCTTCGCCTCCGACCCCGAGGTGTTCGAACTGGACGACGTGGAGTCGGAGTTGGAGGAACCGCAGCCGACCGCCGTGACGGCCAGCAGGAGTACGGAGGCGAGCAGGCCGGACAGCCGTGAAGCTCTGGTGGCGCGGGGCATCGGATGATCCTTCTGTTCGTCGCGGTGGGTTCGGCGGGGGGTGACAGGTCTGGGGGAGGTCTGAGAGGGGGGTGCCTAGTGGGCGTCGGGGGCTGCCTCGGCGGAACGGCTGTCGGACCAGGCGTGCCACAGGGCGGCGTACTGGCCCTGGGCGGTGAGGAGTTCGTCGTGCGTGCCGTTCTCCACGACCCGGCCGTCGCTCAGGACGATCACCCGGTCCGCGGAGGCGGCCTGGCTGAGCCGGTGCGCCACGACCAGCGCGGTACGGCCACGCAGCGCCTGCTCGGCGGCCTCGTCGAGCTGCCGGGCGCCCGAACTGCCCGCCTCCGCCGTGGCCTCGTCGAGTACGACGACCGGCGGGTCCGCCAACAGCAGCCTGGCGAGGGCGAGTTGCTGTGCACGGTCGGCGGTCAGCCGATGACCACCGTCACCGACGACGGTGTCCAGCCCCTCCGGCAACGCCTCGACCCAGCCGAGCGCGCCCACTGTTTCGAGCGCCTCCCGGAGTTCCTCGACGTGCGCGTCCGGGCGGGCCAGCCGCAGATCCTCGGCGAGCGGCCCGGCGAAGACATGCACCTCCTGTGTGACGAGCCCGACCAGGTGACCGGCCTCGTCCGGTTCGGCGCCGCCGACGTCGATCCGGCCGGACTGCGGGCGGTGCAGCCCCGCGACCAGCTTGGCGAGGGTCGTCTTGCCCGCACCGGTCGTACCGACCAGCGCGACCCGCTCCTTGGGCCGTATCTCCAGGTCGACGTCGTGCAGCACCGGGCGGCCCGGCACATACGCGTGGGAGACACCGGTCAGCGTCACGGACGGGGGCCCGCCGGCCGTCGTACGGTCGTCCGCGCGGTCGGCGACCACGGGCGCGGGTTCGTCCACGACCCCAACGAGCCGTGCCAGTCCGGCCGTTGCCGACTGGGCGTCGTCCAGCAGCACCAGTGCGGTGTTGACCGGACCGAAGAGACTGGCGAAGTACAGCGCGGCCGCGGTGGCCGTACCGACCGACGCGGAACCGTCGCGCACCAGCAGGAACCCGGTGACCAGGACGGCGGACAGTCCCAGGTACTCGGCGATGTGCAGCCGACTGTAGAAGCGGAGCATCAACTGCACGCCGCTCATGGTCAGTTCGACCGCCGACCGCGAGCGTTCGGTGACCCGCCGGGTGTGGCCCTTCTGCAGCCGGTACGCCCGTACGGTCCGCGCCCCGCCGATGGTGTCCAGCAACTGCTGCTGCTGTGTCCCGGTGGCGATGCGTTCCTTGGCGTACAGGGGAACGGCGTTGCGCACGTACCAGCGGGCGGTGTGCGCCTGCACCGGCACGGCGATCAGCGCCGCGATCAGGAACCGCCAGTCCAGCAGGGCGAGCGCGCCCAGCGTCAGCACGATCGACAGCGCGGACCGCGCCAGTTCGGGCAGTGCCCCGCGCACGGCGTCGGCGACCCGCGAGACGTCGCGCGTGACACGGGCGTTGAGATCACCGGACCCGGCCTTCTCCACCCGGTCGAGGGGGAGCGACAGGGCACGCTCGACGAACAGTTCGCGGAGTCGTGCGAGCGCGGTCTCGCCGAGCCGCGACACGAGGGACATGCCGAGCGCGGTGGTCACACCCTGGACCAGGGCGACCCCGGCCAGCGCGACCACGGGGAAGGTGAGCGCGTCGGGGGAGCGGTGCTCGGTGACGACGTCGACGATATGGCCCAACAGGGGCTGGGTGAGCAGTCCGACGGCCGTGGCCAGCACCATCAGCCCGAATCCGGCGGCGGCCAAACCCCGTTGCGGGCGCAGGAGTTCACGGACTGCGGCGCGGGTGCGGGCGGGGGTGGCGGTGGGGAGGAGGGTGCGGTCGGGCTCGGACTGGTCGGGGTTCGATGGGTCGGCGGGCGTCCGCTCTGCACGCGGCTGTCCGGCGTCGACGGGCTCGGCCTGCGTCAGCCCGGCACCCACCTGCCCGGCACTCGCCTGCTCGATGTCCGCCTGCTCCGCGTCCATCCCTCGCACGTCCACCCGTCGCGCCCCCGTCCCCTCGGCTCCGGTCGTCATGCCAGCACCGCCGTCCGGTAGGTCGCGTCGGTTCGTACGAGGTCCGCGTGGGTGCCCTCGGCGCCGACGCGGCCGGCGTCGAGGAGGATCACGTGGTCGGTGACGGCGAGCAGGGCGGGGCTGTTGGTCACCACGATCGTGGTGCGGCCCTGCCGGAACTCACGCAGACCGCTCGCGATACGCGCCTCGGTCACCGTGTCGACAGCGGTGGTCGGATCGTGCACGACCAGAACGGGCGGTCCGGCACGCAACGCCCTTGCCAGCAACACGCGTTGGCGCTGCCCACCGGACAGGGAGCGCCCGCCCTCACCGACGCCGGTCGCCGTGCGGTGCGGCAGGGAGTCGGCGACTTCGTCGGCGCGGGCGGCGGCCATGGCGCGCTCGGTGAGGAGATCGGCCTCTCCACCTTGAGAGTCGTCTTCCGGTGTCACGTTCGCCGCCAACGAGCCCTCGAACAGCGCCGCGTCATGGGCGGCGACCAGCACGGCCGCCCGAAGTCCCGCCGGATCAAGCCGAGTCAGCGGCACGCCGTCCAGCTCGACGGACCCCGACTCCGGATCGGTCTCCCGCCCCAGGCACCGCAACAGCGCCTCCGCGCCGGCCGGGTCCGTCACCGCGATGCCGGTCAACTGCCCGGCGGGCAGGTCGAGATCGACACCGTCGAGCCCACCGAGCCGTACGCCACGCAGCCGCAGTTCCCCGCGGACGGGCGCGGCGACCGGGTCGTCGCCGTCCACCACGGCGTGCCCGGTGGCCAGCACCTCGGCGACACGCGCGGCCGAGGCACGGCCCTGCGCCAGCTCGGCGTTGACCCAGGCGAACGTCTCCAACGGCCCCAGCAGGAACAGCGCGAGCCCCACCGCCGACACCAACTGCCCCAGAGTCATCGACCCGTTGAGCGCCAGCCGGCCGCCCACGAGAGCGATCAGCGCGATGAACCCACCGGTGAGCGCGAGCACCAGCCCGGTCTGCCAGGACTCGGCACGCGCCGAACGCAGCGTGGCGGCAAGGGAGATGCGACTCGTCCGGCGATACCGCTCGACGGCGGCGTCCTGCGCACCGAGGCCCTTCAGCACCCGCAGCCCGGCCACCAGGTCGGCGGCCACGCCCGACGCATGAGCGGCCTTGTCCTGCTCGGCCTCGCTACGACGCTCCAACGGCTTGCTCAGCAGATGCCCCAGCCACAACAGCACGGGCGTACCCAGCAGCACGATCAACCCGAGCGTCACGGACGTCAGCAGCAGCGCAACCGCGCTCACAGCGACACCCGCGAAGGCCCAGATCCCGGCCATCAGCGCCATGTTGACCGCGCCGACCCGCTTGGCGTCCTCGGTGGCGACGTTGGCCAGTTCCCCGGGCAGCCGTCCCTCCTCGGCACCGCCACGGGCGTCCAGCACCCGCCCCACGATCGCCAACCGCAGTGTGTGCGCGGCCTCTTCGGCACTGCGCTCACCGGCCTTGGCGCCCAGCCGGAAACTCCACGACAGCGTCACGTACATGACGGCGAGTACGCCGAGCCAGAGCGCCAGGCGTCCGGCGTTCTGACCGGCGACGGCCTGGTCGATGACGACACCGATGAGCACCGGCACCAGGGCTTCCCCCAGTTGGTGCACGCTTCCGAGCGCCGAGCCGAGTGCGACACGCCGTGTCTGTCCCTTGACCGAGCGCGTCAGGACGTCCCGCCCCGACAGTTCCCCTGCTCCCACCAGCCACCCTCCGGAAACCGGCCAACTTAGGCAAGGCTACCTTAAGTGAATCTCGGGCAGTCGACGCCCTTTCGGTCCTCCTGGCACGTAACGGAGCGATTCCGATGCGGTCGGCAGAGGGGCCTCCGAGCCGTCGTCCGAGCCGTCGTCCGTGCCGTCGCCCGAGGGGCGTTGTCGTCTGACGCCGAGCGGTAGGCTTCCGGAGTGCGCCCATTTTTCCGCGAGGCGCATGCCGGCAGGACAGGCAGTCCGCGCAGCACAGGAGGACCGGCGTTGCACGTCCAGGAATGGCTCGACTCGGTTCCGGCGGTGGCCGTCTACGCCCTAGTGGCACTCGTCATCGGGGTGGAGAGCCTGGGCATCCCGCTGCCGGGCGAGATCGTCCTGGTCTCGGCGGCCCTGCTCTCCTCCCAGCACTCGGACATCAACCCGGTCGTCCTGGGCGCCTGCGCGAGCCTGGGCGCGGTGATCGGCGACTCCATCGGCTACGCGATCGGCCGCAAGGGCGGACGTCCCCTGCTCGCCTGGCTCGCGAACAAGTTCCCCAGACACTTCAGCGAAGGCCATGTGGCCACCGCCGAGCGGTCCTTCGAGAAGTGGGGCATGTGGGCCGTCTTCTTCGGCCGCTTCATCGCCCTCCTCCGCATCTTCGCGGGCCCCCTCGCGGGCGTACTCCGCATGCCCTACTGGAAGTTCCTGATCGCCAACGTCCTTGGCGGAGTCATCTGGGCCGGCGGCACCACGGCGGTCGTCTACTACGTAGGAATCGTCGCCGAGGACTGGCTCAAGCGCTTCTCGTACTTCGGCCTGGCGGCAGCGGTCCTGGTCGGCGTCGCCTCCATGCTGATGGTGCGCCGCAAGGCGCAAAAGATGACAGCCAAGAAGAACGAGCCCGAGCCGGTAACCGCCGGCGAGTAGTGAAGGGGCGCGGGGCTGTGCTCAATATGCGGCTCCGCCGCGTGGTCGCGAGCAGCCGCACACGACCCGCACCCGCCAGACGCCCTACTCATGGACCCCGCGATGCGCCTTGGCCAACTCCGCATACATGGTCCCGTTGAGGGTCAACCCCTCCCGCTCCTCACCACTCAGCTCCCGCCGCACCTTCGCAGGCACCCCGGCGACCAGTGACCCAGGCGGCACAACCATCCCCTGCGGCACCAACGCCTGAGCCGCAACAAGCGAACCCGCCCCGATCACCGCCCCGTTGAGCACGGTAGCGCCCATCCCGATCAGACAGTCGTCCTCGACGGTCGCCCCATGCACAACGGCGTTGTGCCCAACGGAAACCCGCTCCCCGACACTGACCGGAAACCCCGGATCGGCATGGAGCGTGCAGTTGTCCTGGATGTTGCTGCTCGCGCCCACCGAGATCCGCTCGACGTCACCGCGCAACACCGCCCCGTACCAGACACTCGCCCCCGCGGACAGCGTCACATCCCCGATCACGGACGCCGTAGGAGCCACGAAGGCCTCCCCGTCGACCTTCGGCTCGCGCCCACCAATACCCACGATCAACGCCCTGTGCGTCATAAGACCCTCCCAACCGTCGAAGACACCCGCACGGTACGACATCGGTAGGGCGAAGATCACAGCGGCCGGACCTCATGGGTGCGGCTCACGCTGAGTACCGTGGCCGGGTGCCCAACCGCAAGAACACGTTCTCAAAATGGCGGAGCCACCTCGCGCAGCGCGCCGTCCACGCGGGCTGGGCCTGGGTGCAGCGCACGGGCTCGGTGACGGCCGAGAACCCCGGCCGCTTCCGTTTCGGCGCCATCGGCGAGGCCACCCGGCTCGCCTTCCCCCTGGGCACGGTCTTCGGTGAACCCTGGATCCACCTCGGCTCCCACTGCATCGTCGGCGAACAGGTCACCCTCACGGCGGGCCTGATGCCGGACCTCGACCTCGGCCCCGACCCGATCCTGCGCCTGGGCGACGGCGTCGTCCTCGGCCGTGGCAGCCACGTCATCGCCGACACGACGGTCACCATCGGCAGCGACTGCTACTTCGGGCCGTACGTCTACGTCACGTCCACGAACCATTCCTACGACGACCCGCACGAGCCCATCGGCAAGCAGTGGCCGCGCATGGAACCCGTCGAGATCGGCCCCGGCTGCTGGGTCGGCACCGGCGCGGTGATCCTGCCGGGCGCCCGGATCGGCCGGAACGTGGTGGTGGCGGCCGGTGCGGTGGTCCGCGGTACGGTCCCCGACCACGCCGTGGTGGCGGGCGCGCCCGCACGGGTCGTACGCCGGTGGACCCCTACGGAGGGCTGGCAGCCGCCGCTCCGCACCCCGGCGCCGGTGCCGATCCCCGCGGATGTGACCCCGGATCAACTCCGAGCACTCGCGGGCCTGGACGAGGCGAGCGCGGCACGGCTGGCCGAACTGGACGAGAACGTGATCGCCCACCTCGCGGAACTGGACGCGGAGGCCTGACCCGGCACGCATGGCGAGGCGTCCCCACACGCAACCCGCCCCACCCCTCACCCCGTCGCCAGCAACAACGTCCCCACCAACGCCAGCCCCGCCCCCGCCGCCTGGATCCCCCGCAACCGCTCGCTCAGGAACCCGCGCGCGGCCAGCGCCGTCACCACCGGATACAGCGACGCGAGTACCGCCGCCACCGTCACCGGCCCGTGCTGCGCGGCGATCGAATACGTTCCGTTGGCCGCCACATCGGCCAGTCCCACGAAGGCCAGTGCCGGCAGCGAACCCCAGGGGAACCCGCCCGCCGGGAGCGCGGTCCCGCCCCGCCGTACGGAGACGTAGAGCGCGGCCCCACCTGTGGCAACGTTCGTCACGCGCTGTACGAACAGGGCGAGGAAGAGGCCGGTCACGCTGCTGGACGCCTCCGTGATCAGCGCGAACACCGTGCCGAAGCCGAGCGCGGCGATCAGGGTCAGCAGGATCGTCTGGCGCTGCACGGGCGCACCCCGCAACTGCGGACCGCCCGCGAGGACGACCCCGGTGACGGCGACCGCGATCCCCGCCGCCTGCATCAGACCGGGCCGCTCGCCGAGAAAGAGCCCCACCCCGACCGGTACGGCCACGCTCAGCGTCGCGAGCGGCGAGACGACGCCCATCGGGCCC
The DNA here is from genome assembly GCF_045162645.1 of Streptomyces sp. NBC_00988. NCBI lineage: Bacteria > Bacillati > Actinomycetota > Actinomycetes > Kitasatosporales > Streptomycetaceae > Streptomyces > Streptomyces sp. NBC_00988. The sequence continues at coordinate 2,787,821 of NZ_CP108730.1, read as the reverse complement.
AGCGCCAGCGCCTTGTAGAAACTGAACAGCGCGACCGGCCCCACCACCCCCGCCGCCAACGCGAACCACAGCCGCGGCCCGGCCTCGCTCCAGCCCCCGGTGCCCACCACGACCGCGCCGAGCACGGCCGCCGCGATCCCCTGCGAGACCACGACCACCGTCAGCGCCGGGGTCCGTCGGGTCAGCAGGCCTCCGCCGAAGTCGGCCAACCCCCACAGGAGGCTGGTGGCCAGGGCGAAGAATGCTGTCACGGGGTGCCTCGCAGTACAGTTCGGTGAACAATCGGGTGCAGCACACCGTAGTTCGATCCATTGCACCCTGTCATCCACAATATTGAACTCAAGGTATGGGCGGAACGTGTCGGACCTCGACCTGCTGAACCAGTCCCTGGCTCGCAACGTCAAGCACTGGCGCTCGGTGCGCGGCTTCACCCTGGACGTGCTCGCCGCCCGGGCCGCCGTCAGCCGGGGCATGCTCATCCAGATCGAGCAGGCCCGCACCAACCCCAGCATCGGCACGGTCGTCAAGATCGGCGACGCCCTCGGCGTCAGCATCACCACCCTGCTCGACTACGAACAGGGCCCGAAGGTCCGCATCGTCCCCGCCGACCGCGCCGTCCGGCTCTGGCACACCGACGCAGGCAGCTACAACCGCCTCCTCGCCGGCACCGAGGCACCCGGACCGCTGGAGATGTGGGACTGGCGGCTGATGCCGGGGGACTCCAGCGCCTCCGAGCCCCACCCCACCGGCACCGTCGAACTGGTCCATGTCACCACCGGCGAGCTGACCCTCACCGTGGATGGGGAGGACCATGTCGTCCCGGCCGGCGCGAGCGCCACCTTCGAGGCCAACACCCCGCACACGTACGGCAATCGGGGCGACGAACCGATGGAGATGGTGATGGCGGTGTCGGTCCCGCCCGTGCACCGGGAGACCCCGTGAGCAGCCGCCGTACGCCCCTTCGGGACACCCCGTGAGCCGCCGCCGCACGACTGTTAGCGTGCCGTCATGCGCGCACCCATCGGACACTTCGACCACGCCACCCCGGCCCCCGACTGCCTCGACGAGCTGACCCGCCCGGTCGCCGACGCCCTGCGTGCCTGGCAAGGCAGCGTCCCCGCCGACCAGTTCGTCTACGTCGACACCGACCCCGAGTGGGCCGACACCGCCACCTTCGTCGAGCACTACGGCCGTGAGTTGCTGGAGCAGTCGGCGAACTGCGTGGTCGTCGCCGGGAAGCGCGGCGGCGAGACCATGCTGGCCGCGTGCGTCGTCCTGTCCACCACCCGCGTCGACGTGAACGGCGTCGTCCGCCGCCAACTCGGCGCCCGCAAGGCCTCGTTCGCGTCGATGGACACCGCGACCGGCGAGAGCGGCATGGAGTACGGCGGCATCACCCCTGTCGGACTCCCCGCCGACTGGCCGGTGTTGGTCGACTCGGCCGTCGTGGACCTGCCGTACGTCCTGGTCGGCAGCGGCCGCCGCCGCGGCAAACTCCTCGTCCCGGGCAAGGCGTTCGCGGAACTCCCGGGCGCGGTGGTGCTGGAGGGCCTGGGCGTCGCCTGACCCCCAAGCCGTAGAAAACCGGCCTCACGCCATGGCGTGGTGGTGCGCCAACTCCCCATGCGGGTCCGCCTCGCCCGGCGCCGGCGCCGGATCCGCGTGCACCAGCGCCGCCGTGAGCCGCGGTACCGCGTGCAGCAGGGCATGCTCCGCCGCTACGGCGACGGCGTGGGCCTGCCGTACCGTCGCCTCCCCGTCCACGACCACCGCCACCTCGGCGCGCAGCCGGTGTCCGATCCAGCGCAGCCTCAACTCGCCCACGCCGCGCACCCCTTCGACCTCCCGCACGGCGTGCTCGGCCCGGTCCACCAGGTCCGGATCGACGGCGTCCATCACGCGCCGGAACACCTCGCGCGCCGCGTCCCGCAGGACCAGCACGATGGCGGCCGTGATCGCCAACCCCACGATCGGGTCGGCGAGTTGCCACCCCAGCGCCGAACCGCCGGCCCCGACCAGCACGGCCAGTGAGGTGAACCCGTCGGTGCGGGCGTGGAGTCCGTCGGCGACGAGTGCGGCCGACCCGATCTCCCGGCCGACCCGCATCCGGTACCGGGCCACCCACTCGTTGCCCACGAACCCGACCAGTGCCGCGACGGCGACCACCGGGACGTGTGACATGGGACGCGGATCGAGCAGCCGGTCCACCGCCGCCCAGGCCGCGAAGGCGGCGGACGCGGCGATCGTCAGCACGATCGCGATCCCGGCGAGGTCCTCGGCGCGCCCGTAGCCGTACGTGAAGCGGCGGGTCGCGGCCCGGCGGCCGAGTACGAACGCGATGCCGAGCGGTACGGCGGTCAGCGCGTCCGCCGCGTTGTGCACGGTGTCGCCGAGCAGCGCGACCGACCCGGACACGACCACCACGACCGCCTGCACGAGCGCCGTCACCCCGAGCACGGCGAGCGAGGCCCAGAGGGCGCGCATGCCGCGGGCCGAGGACTCCAGGGCGGAGTCGAGCTTGTCGGCGGTCTCGTGGGAGTGGGGGGTGAGGAGGTGGCCGAGGCGGTGACGGATGCCCGTGGGGGAGTGGTCATGGGGATGCGGGTGGTCGTGGCCGTGGTCGTCGTGCGGGTGGGCGTGCTCGTGTTCGTGGTGATGCTGGTCGCTCACGTCGGTCCCTTTCCGGTGCGCGGGTGGACGTACGGCGCCCACAGGACCATTATGTGCGTATGAGCGCACGCATGCACCTATCAACTGCGCATGATGCGCATCCGCGCACCCCGGGCGAGGAACAGTTCGCGCTGGCCGCCGAACTCCTGGCCCTCCTCGGCGACCGCACCCGCCTGACCCTCCTGCACGCGCTGACGGCGGGCGAGTCCGACGTCACCACCCTCACGGAGGCCTGCGACGCGGCCCGCCCGGCGGTCAGCCAGCACCTGGCGCGGTTGCGTCTGGCCGGTCTGGTCACCACGCGCAAGGAGGGCCGCCGGGTGATCTACGCGTTGAGCGACGGTCATCTACGACGGCTCGTCGACGAGGCGTTGAACGTGGCGGACCACCGCCTCACCGACCGCCCGCCGCACGACTGACCGCCGTACCTCAAGTGGCCGCCACAGCTTAGGAGTTGGGGTCCTTGCCCAGGTAGCTCTCCGCGAACGCGAGGCCCGCGGCCGGGGATTCGAAGGCGCGGCGGAGCCGGGCGAGGGTGGTGCCCGCGCGGTACGGGTCGCCGGACGACGTGCCGTGGTAGACCTCGGAGAGCCACTGGGAGAACTCCTGGTAGTCCCACACGCGGCTCAGGCAGGCCTCCGAATAGCCGCCCAGGCCCGCGGAGTCGCCCTTCGTGACATACGCGACGAGCGCGTCGCCGAGCAGGAACGCGTCGTGCAGGGCGAGGTTCATACCCTTCGCGGCGATGGGCGCGGTGAGGTGGGCCGCGTCGCCGGCGAGGAAGAGCCGGCCGAACACCATGGGCTCGACAACGTAGTTGTGCATGTCGAGCACGCGCTTCTCGATGAGCCGGCCCTCGGTCAGCGGCGGGGCGCCGGTCGCGGCGAGGCGGTGCTGGAGCTCGGCCCAGACGCGTTCGTGGGGCCAGTTGTCGGGGTCGTCGCCGGGCGGGCACTCCAGGTAGTAGCGGGTGACCTCGGGACTGCGCGCCATGTGCCCGGCGAACCCGCGCGGATGGACACCGAACACCACGCAGTCCGACGACGGCGGCGCCTCCGCGAGCAGCGCGAGCCAGCCGATGCCGTAGTCGTGCCGCGCGATCCGCGCCCGCTCCGGCGGCAACGCGGCCCGGGTCACCCCGCGCGCACCGTCGCAGCCCGCCACGAAGTCGCCCTGCACGAGCTGCCGTTGACCGGTCTCCGGGTCGGTGTACGACACCATCGGGCGATCGGAGTCGAGATCGTGCAGCTGGACGTCCTGGACGCCGAAACGGATCTCGCCGCCCCGCACGTCCGCGTACTCCCGCACCAGGTCCGTCACCAGCAACGGCTGCGGATAGACGAAGTGGTGATGCCCCGTCAACTCCGTGTAGGACAACCGGTGCCGCTGCCCGCCGAACCGGAACTCGCACTCGGTGTGCAGCTGCGCCCGCTCCAACAGCCGCTCGGCGAGCCCCCGTTGCTGCAGGCCACGGACCGCCCACTCCTCGATGACGCCGGCCCGCGGCCGCTGTTCGATGAACTCCCGGGTCTCGGACTCCAGCACCAGGCAGTCGATCCCGGCGGCGCGCAGGATGTTGCCGATGGTGAGTCCGGCGGGTCCGGCGCCCACGATGATGACCGGAAAGTGGTGTGGGGAGGCGGAGTTGGGGTGGGGGGAGGTGAAGGTCACCGGACCATTATGACGGTGTCCAGACAGCCGGAAACCGGCCACCTGGAGGGCGGCCGGTTCGGATTTCGCTGGGGGAGGGTTCGGGTCAGTGCGCGGGTGCGTCCGTGATGACGACCTCGTCGATGCTGCGCTCGATGTCCTCGGACCGCGACGCGGTGGCCTTGGCCCAGTAGTAGATGACGAGGGAGAAGACCGCGACCACCGCGATGTCCCACCACAGTGCGATGTGACCCTGACCGCCGAAGCTGCCCTGCCACGAGATGACTCCGAGGCCCAGCAGATAGACCGGCAGCCACTGCGCGGCCTTCCAGTCCAGCCGGGGTGCGTCGGGCCGCTGGTTGGCCGTGGCGTACCAGGCGTAGGTGCCGAGCAGCAGGTAGCCGAGGACGATGGCGACGCCGAGCCGCCACAGGGTGTCCCAGCCGGCCCAGTAGATGATGAGGTTGGCCACCACGAACGACAGCGGCGAGAGCACCTTGCCGAAGGGGAGCCGGTAGGGGCGCTCCAGCTGCGGCAGCCGGTCGGCGAACACGCCGTACGCCAGCGGGGCGCCGGCGTACATCAGGACGCTCGCCGAGGTGATGAACCCGACCAGTTCCTGCCAGCTCGGGAACGGCAGGAAGCAGACCACGCCGGTCACGAAGGAGATGATCAGGCCGAACCACGGCACGCCCCGCTTGTCGGTGTCGGCGAAGACCTTGGGCGCGTAGCCGTTCTTGGACAGGCCGTAGGAGACGCGTGAGGTGGCGGTGGTGTAGATCAGGCCGGTGCCACCGGGGGAGATGATGGCGTCGAGGTACAGCACGACGCTCAGCCAGCCGAGGCCCACCACGGTCGCGAGGCCCGCCCAGGGGCCGCTGATGCCGTGGTACTTCAGGTGCTCCCAGCCGTGTGCGAAGGAACTGCCCGGGAGCGCGCCGATGAACACGACCTGGAGCAGGACGTAGATGGTCGCGCCGATGGCCACGGAGCCGAGGGTCGCGCGCGGCAGGTCCCGCTTGGGGTCGCGGCTCTCGCCGGCGAGCTGGATGGCCTGCTCGAAGCCCAGCAGGGCGAAGATGATGCCGCTGGAACTGATCGCGCTCAGCACACCCTTGGCACCGAACGGCGCGAAGCCGTGCGAGGTGAAGTTGCCCGGGTGGAAGTTGCCGACCGCGATGATGAATATCGTGGCGAGCGGCACGGCGATCTTCCACCAGGTCGCGGCGCTGTTGGTGTGCGCCAGGACCCGGACGCCCAGGAAGTTGACGACGACGAACACGGCCATGAGGAAGACGGCGACGAGGATGCCGCTGCCCGTCAGCGTCCCGTCGGTGTGCTGGAAGCCGGTCGCCCAGGACCAGTGACCGGCGTAGCCGATCATCGCCTCGACCTCGACCGGCGCCACGGTCGCCGCCTGCAGCCAGGAGAACCAGCCGAAGGACATACCGGCCAGGCCGCCGAAGGCGTAGTGCGGGTAGCGTGCCGTGCCGCCCGCGACCGGGAACATACCGCCGAGTTCCGCGTGCACCAGGGCCAGCAGCACGATCGCGACCGTGCCGATCAGCCAGGAGATGATTGCCGCCGGACCGGCCACCACCACGGCCTTCTCGGCGCCGTACAACCACCCGGAGCCGATGATCGAGCCGACTGATGCCCACATCAGCCCGATCAGGCCGACGTCCCGCCGCAAGCCGCTCGGATCCCTGGTGGCCTCCGGGACGAGTTTGTCAACACTCACCATGTCAAGGGGCCTCTCGAAGTCAGCACGCATGCTTAACGGTCGGGAGGCCTCAGGCTAGGAATGAATGAATTTTTTCAGAAGTACGTTGCCTGAAATTTGACTTGGGCTGGAGAGCTTCTTTTACACAGCGCTCGCACAGGCCTGCGCAGGTCAGTCGAGTCGCGGGATCTCGATCGCCGGGCAGCGGTCCATGACCATGTCGAGACCGGCGGCGCGGGTGCGGTCGTACGCGCCCTCGTCGATCACCCCGAGCTGGAACCAGACGGCCTTCGCGCCGATGCCGACCGCCTCGTCGGCGACCGCGCCCGCGAGGTCGCTGTTCACGAACACGTCCACGACGTCGACCTCGAAGGGGATGTCGGCGAGGGAGGCGTAACCCTGCTCGCCGTGCACCGTCTCCGCCTTCGGGTGGACGGGCACGATGCGCTTGCCGTAGCGCTGGAGGACGTCGGCCACGCCGTGTGCCGCACGCCGTTCGTTCGACGACAGGCCCACGACGGCCCAGGTGTCGCCGGACTCGGTGAGGATCTTGCGGATCGTTGATGGGTCGCCGTACATGCTCGGCCTCCTAGGGAATCGTGCGCGCCCGCTGCTGCCTGCGACAACAGCGGGCGGCGCACCGTGATTCCTCAGTCCGACACCACGGACGTGTTGAGGCCCCTGTCGTAGTGGTTGTGCGCGATCTTGATGCCCGAGCTGCCGTGGAAGACGAACAGCGGGGAGGTGTACGGCGGTTGGTCCGCCGGGGCCAGGCGGCGGACCGTGTTGCCGGTGAAGGTGAAGCCGCCGACGCTCTTGGCGTTGACGACCGTCACGTCGCTGATGTCGAAGGAGTTGTGCTCGACCTTGATGTTGTGGTGCACCGGGTTCGCCGGGTCGACGACCTGGTTGGTCGGCTCGACGAAGATGACCGGGCCGGTGGGGCGCGTGAAGGTGTTGTCGCGGATCGTGAGGTCGGCGACCGGGCCGGACTCGTACCACTGGTAGGCGTCGGCGGAGACGTAGATGCTGGCCATGGACATCGCGTCGAAGCTGTTGCCCGCGATCAGGACCGGCTTGCGGGTGGTGACCAGGATGCCGCGCGTCGGCACGTTGCGGAACGTGTTGCCGGTGATGACGACGGACGGGGTGGCCGTGATGTTCTCGACGACCGTGCCGCCGATCTCGACCCCGGCGGGGACCGGCCGGTCGAAGGTGACGTTCATGGTGGTGAGGGACTTGGTGTGGTCCATGCCGCTCGGGCCGTCCACCGCCGTGACCTTCGCGTGCGGGTCCGCCACCGGGGTCATCGTGCGCTGCGTCGTGAACTCGACCTCGTCGCCCGGCGCGAACTGCGGGAAGCCGGCGGTCTGCGGGTGCTCGTAGGCGAGAGTGAGCGTGTTCGGCCCGGGCTGCCCGACGACCTCCAGGTACGTGCCGTGGATGTTGATCGGGTCGTCGTGCGGGCCGTCGAAGAGGCTCCGGGTGATCGAGACCTTGCCCTTGACGCCGGACATCTGCACGAAGTCGGCGAACGACGCCGTGGACCGGCCGGACTTCGGATCGGGTGCGAAGTTCACCTTGTCGATCGAGATGTTCTCGCTGAACTGGCCCACCACGCCGAAGGACTGGAGGTAGTAGGCGTTCATCGAGCGCATCGTGACGTTCTTGGACTGCCAGATGAAGGCGCCCGGTTCCGTCCGCTCGATGAGGCGCATCTGGTAGACGAGCCCGGCGTCCGTCGGCTGCGTCGCGGTGGTGTAGTCGATCCGGATCCGGCGGTCGCCGAGGTCGGTGACCGAGGAGACGTCGTTGAAGAGCGGGTTGTCGCCGCGCCAGGTCCGTTGCGCCTTGGGGTCGTGGATCTGGGTGTACTGGAGTCCGTCCGTGCCCGACCAGTACGGCTGTCCGGTGGCCGGGCTCTTCTCGCCGAGCCAGGTGATGTGCGTGCCGTTCACCTCGTACGGGCTGCCGGCCGGGATCTTCAGGACGCGGTAGGCGTGCGCGTCAGTGCCACCGGTGACCCCAGTGGTGGCTACTGTCGCGTCGATGACCTCGGGCGCCGCGTAGTCGAACGAGAAGTTCTGGAACGTCACGTTGGTCGAGCGGATCGAAGCGAACGCCGTCTGCAGACCGTGGTAGACGAGCTTCGCGCCACCGCCGTCGACGGTGACGTCGTGCATGTCCTCGATGAGGAGCCCGATCTTCTTGTCGCGGTAACGCTGGTCCGCGCCAACGGTGTTGGAGACGTACAGCTCACGCGTCTCGGCCCGCTCGGGGTAGAGCTGGTAGGTCCCCTTCGAGAACTCGATCCGCACCGCCCGCCCGTGATCGACGCTCTTGGCGTGCCGCAGCGCCGCGACGACGGCGGGCGTGGAGTCCGTCCGGCCCGTGGGGTCGGCTCCGAACGCGTCCACGTCGACCACCGCCACCGGCGTCGTTCTCTGCGCCGCGGCGACAGGGCCGCCGCCGCCCACGAGCAGCGCGAGCGCCACCCCGACAAACACGAACCGAGACCGAGACATAGCCCCTCCGGAGCATTCGTGATGCACGGCCATGAGCCGCGAAACACCCGATGAATATGCGGAGTTGCCGCCCATCGTGCGATCGTAACTCCGACTGGAGTGTGCTTAGATCCGACCTCTAGGTCAATGGTCTGGACGAGTAACCGGCCGAGCGAGGGGAACTCAGGTCTTCGGCGCCCCGGTGCTCGCGCGGATCACCAGCTCGGGGTCGAAGAGGAGCTCGCCGACGGGGACATCGCGGTTGCCGACCAGGGCGAGGACGCTGCGGCCCGCCTCCGAGGCCAGCCGGTCGGCCGGCTGGCGGACCGTGGTGAGCGGCGGATCGACGAAGTCCATGATCATGGAGCCGTCGTAACCGACGACCGACACGTCACCCGGCACGTCGTACCCCTGCCGGCGCGCGCCGCGGATCGCGCCCAGCGCCATGTAGTCGCTGGCCGCGACGATCGCCGTGGCACCGCGCCCGAGCAGCGAGATCGCGGCGGACTGGCCGCCCTCGACGGTGTACGACTGCCGGACCACCCACTGCTCCGCGTCCTCGACACCGCGTCTGGCCAGCGACGAGACGAAGCCGCTGACGCGGCGGTCGGCGGGGCGGTTGCCGATCGGGCCCGACGCCATGCCGATACGGCGGTGCCCGAGCCGGTACAGATGGTCGACGGCGAGTTCGGCGGCGAGCAGATCGTCGGTGGAGAAGACCGGCGCCTCGCTCACGCCCTCGAACCGGCCGTTGATCCCGACGAACGGGATCCTGCGGGACCGCAGCAGTTCGTACGCCGAAGGGTCCGCGCCCTCAAGGGTGTTGCTGGCCGAGAGGAACACGACGGCCGCGACGCCCCGGTCGGCGAGCGAGGTCACGAAGTCCAACTCCTGCACTCCGCCCGGGAAACACGGGCACAGGACCGTCTTCAGACCGTGCGGGGCGAGCACGGACTCGATGCGCTCGGCGACATCGGCGAAGAACGGGTTGGAGACCAACTCGGTGACGACCGCGACGAGTTGACCCCGGGTCTGCCGCTCGTACCCCAGGTCGGCCATCGCCTGCTCGACCGCCTCGCGGGTCTTGCGGGACACGCCCTGACGCCGGTTGATGACCCGGCTGACCGTGGCCTCGCTCACCTGCGCCCGGTCCGCGACCTCGGTGATACCGACCTTCATCCGCTTCCCTCCACCCCGACTTGCAATGGATGGACGAAAACTTTCAGTCCAACCTCCCACGCAACATAGCAGCGAGACTGCATGTCTTCCATGTTTCTTGCGCATGACCATTGAATCGCCACTTCGGCCCCTGCTAGCTTTCCGGCCACCACGCGGCCCCATCCCGCAGTGACCGAAGACCGGGAGACCCGATGAAGCCCTCAAGGCTCATGCTGCTCACCGCTGTTGCCCTGCTCGCCCCGATGGCTCCCGCTCTGTCGGCCACCGCGTCCGCCGCACCCCGCCCCCAACTCGCCATCCCGGACCCGGGGTTCGAGAACGGCGGCACGGGCTGGACCTTCACCTCGGGGGCCGGCGTCGGCACCGGCAACAGGCACGGCGGCGAACGCTTCCTCTACCTCGACGCAGGAGCCGGAAAGAGCGCCCAGCTGACCATCGTCGCGCCCAGGAACGGGAGTTACGACTTCTCCGCGTGGATCGGCAGCGCCGGCACCGGCGGCACGTACACGATCCGGCGCAACGGCGAGACCGTCCAGACGATCACCCTGCCGCAGCACCCCGGGTACGCCCGGTACACCATCAGCGACGTCGCGTTGAGGACCGGCGACCGGCTCCAGATCGAATTCGGCTCCGGCAGCGCCTGGGTCAACGCCGACGACCTGATGATCTCGCCCGCCGCGCCCGCCGACCCGAAGGTCACCTCGTCCGACCCCGAGGTCGTGGCGATGTTCGACTGGGCGCAGAAGAAGGCCAACAGCTGGGTCCAACTCCCGGGAACCGTGGGCCCGATCAACGTCGACGAGTACCAGACCGGCGGCACCGGCAGCGCGGCGTACGAGCCCACCTACTGGGCCGGATACGCCAACCGCAGCGCCTACTACTCCCGCGACATGACCCACCAGCTCGCCGGCGCCCACCTCATCGGGCTCGACGCCGAGAACGAGACGATGCTCCGCTCGTACGCGGCGTCGGCCACCACCGAGCACAAGTACTTCCCGGTGTGGTCCCTCAACTTCGACGCCAAGACCTACCTCAGCATCGACTACAAGAGCCCGGACAATTTCGTCCGCGAGGTGCCGGCGACGTTCGAACTCGTCGAGAAGGCCGCGCAGGCGTACCTGTGGACCGGCGACCGCCGCTACGTCGACGACCCGGTGCTGTGGGACTTCTACCGGCACGCCACCGAGCAGTTCATCGACCTGCACAACTCCGCCAAGGACAACGGCAAGGTGAAGGTCGCCGAGGGCACGGGCCAGGGCATCTTCCAGGGCGCCGCCAGCTACAACGAGCAGGACGGCGACGGTCTCGCCGAGGCCGGGGACGGCATCGCCTCCGAGTACCAGGCGTACCTGGCGATGGCCGTGCTCGCCCGCGGCAAGGGCGACACCGCGCTGGCCAGGACGTACGACAAGCGGGCCGCCGACCTGAAGACGTACTTCAACGACGACTGGAGCGGCACCGGCAGCGGGGCCGACATGGTCCGCGCGTACACCACCTCCGGTACCCCGGTCACCGGCTGGGGCAAGGAGAACAGCGTCTTCATGCCGATGAAGCAGATCATCGACCCCGGCCCGCGCAACGACGCCTACCTCGACTACATCCAGGCACAGGAGCTGGGACCGGACGGCTCGCCCAACATCGAGTCGACGACCTACCTGCCCGACATGTTCTTCAAGAACAACCGCTCCGACACCGCCTGGCAGTGGATGCAGAAGATCTACGGCGAGCGGGACACCCAGCACGTCAACTCCAGCCAGGGCCCCGACGGCGACTACCCCGAGGTGTCGTTCACCCTGGTCAGCCAGACCGTTCAGGGCCTGATGGGCATCACACCGGACGCGCCCAGCCGCAAGGTGACCACCCAGTCGCAGCTGCCGACCGGCATGAAGTGGCTCCAGGCGGCGGACGTCCCCATCGGCACGGGTACGGTCACCGTCCGCCACGACGGCGCGACCAGGACCACCCTGACGAACAACTCCCGCAAGGGCTCCTACAGTTGGGAGGCCCGCTTCCCCGGCGTCCACAAGAAGATCAAGGTCAACGGCGTCCCGCAGCACGTGCGCACCAAGGTGGTCAACGGCGTGACCTACACGTACGCGACACCGACGGTACGGGCGGGGGCGACGGCGGTGGTGCAGGTGACCGACTGACGCGAACACCGGCTCACCGAGGGCTCCGAAGCGCGAGGGCGAGATCGTCGAGGTACCACGCGACCGGGCCCAGGGTGAGCAGGCCGCTGCCCGCCCCAGCCAACTCGGCTGCGGCGGGCGTCAGTTCGGCGAGCGCGCGCTCCATCGTCGCCCGGTCGTCGACGGCGATCGCGGCGCGGGCGGCCAGGCACCAGAGGGCCTCGAAGAGGAGGTCGCGGGGCGGGTCGGGGAGTGCGTCGAGTGCGGCCTTCGCGTCGGCGGGGCGGTCGTGGGCGAGCAGTACCAGCGGGCGGGCCCATGGTTCGTACGGTCCCCAGTCGAGGTGTTCGTCGGTCTGGGCGGGCTGCCCGCTCCGCAGCCGCAGGCACAGCAGGGCCAGCGGCAGCAGCCCGTGTTCCAGCCCGGGCATGCCGGCTCCGTCCAGCCGAAGTGCCGCGTGCCGGTAGGCGGTTGCCACCTCGGGAGCGTGCGGGCTGCCGGTCGCGGAGAGCCGTAGAACCCGGTACCACTCGGTGAACACGCCCACCAGCGGCAGTTCATGACGCTCCGCCAGCCGGTCCGCCGCCGCCGCGTGTTCGTCGGCTCCGGTGAAGTCGGCGAGGGCGCCGCGGGACTGGAGTCGGATGAGGTGCCCGAGCACCTCGTACGTGGCCATGCCGTGCCGGGTCGACAGAGCGACCAACTCGGCGCCGATCTCGTCCCGTTGAGGGGCCAGGCCCGCGCGGTGGAAGGTCTGCATGAACGTGCCGTTGAGGGCGAAGGCGAGCAGCGCTGGGTCGTTCAGCCGGCGGGCGATGTCCTCGGCCTGGCGCGCGGCCTGGGGTCCGCGGGCGGAGCGGGTGCCGCGTGACTCCAGGGCGATCGTGGCCAACAGGCGGGCCCGCGCCGCGAGATGGGCCTGCGGTGGGAGCGCGGCCAGGGTGTGCTCGGCCGCGGCCACCGTGTCCGCCGCCTGTTGCGGGTCGTCGACGCGGGTCCAGATCGCGGGGACGTCGTAGGCGCCGATGACGCGGGCGGTGAGTTCCGGGTCGCCCAGTTCCCGCGCGGCCGTGATCGCCGCGAGACGGTGCCGACGGGCCGCTTCCAGGCCGCCGCCTCCGGTCACCGCGAGGTTGCGGAGAAGGCCCACTGTCGATTCGAGGCGGGCACGGGCGCCGGATGCGACGGTTCGGTCGTAGGCGGCGGTTGCCTCGGCCCATACGCGGTCGGCTGGACCGCTCGGATCTGACACGGGGGTGAGGTACGGGGCGTGGGCGAGTGACGGCGGATGGTCCAGGTGCGCCGCATGGTCCAGGATGTCCGCCTCTAGGCGGCGCAGCGTCGGGCCCGGGTCCGCTCCGAGTTGTTCTACGAGGAGGGTGCGTGCCCGGCGCAGTACCGCGAGCGCGTCGCCCTGGCGGCCGGTGCGGTAGAGGGCCAGGGTCAGCAGGCGCCAGGCGTCCTCGCGCCAGGGGTGTTCGGCGACGTGGGCGTCCAGGTCGGGGACCGCCTCCGCGGCCTGGCCCAGGGCGAGTTGGGTCCCGGCCCGGCGTTCGACGGCGTGCAGGCGGAGTTCGGTGAGGCGGGAGCGTTCCGCGCGGGCCCAGGTCTCGTCGCCGAAGTCGGCGTAGGCCGGGCCCCGCCACCAACTCAGCGCCTCCTCAAGGTGGTTGAGTGCGTGCGCGGCCGGCAGGGTCGCGGCGGCGGTCACCGCCCGTTCGAAGCGCCAGGCGTCCACGGCCTCGGGCTCGGCGCGCAGCGCGTATCCCGGACCCTCGGTGACCAGCAGCCGGGCCGGAGTCCGCGGCGGGCGCTCGGGTTCCAGGGCCCGGCGCAGCGCGGCGACGAAGGTGCGGACCGCGCCCACCGCGTCGGCGGGCGGCTCGTCCTGGCCCGCCCACAGGTCGTCGACAAGGCGTGTCACCGGTACGACGCGGCGCCGGGCGACGAGCAGCCGGGCCAGCACGGCCCGGTGTCGCGGGCCCTTCAGGGCGATCGTGTCCCCGGTGCCGTCCCAGGCCGCGACCGGCCCCAGCACCCCGAACGCGACCTCCATCGCCGACCACCCTTTCCGGGGCATCGCCCCAGGTCACCGTAGCGCGCTCATTCGTTGCTCATCGGCGGGCGGCAGGCTCGGCGGCATGTCAACGACCATCCCCGGCTTCACCTACAACCGCGTCCCTGTCGCGGACGGCGTCTCCCTGAACGCCGCCGTGTCCGGCTCGGGCAGCCCGATCGTGCTGCTGCACGGCTTCCCGCAGACCCACCTCATGTGGCGCCATGTCGCCGCCGACCTCGCGGTCGACCACACCGTGATCTGCCCCGACCTGCGCGGCTACGGCGCGAGCGACAAGCCCGCCGAGACCGACGGCTCCGGTTACGCCAAGCGCACCATGGCCGCGGACGTCGTCGCGCTGGCCCGCGCCCTGGGCCACGACCGGTTCGCGCTCGCCGGGCACGACCGCGGCGCCCTGGTCGCCTTCCGCGCGGGACTGGACCACCCCGGCACGATCACCCACCTCGCCTGCCTCGACGTACTCCCCACGCTGGACATGTGGGACGTGATGCACGGCGTCACCGCCGCCGTCGGCTTCCACCTCTACCTGATGGCCCAACCCCCGGGCCTGCCCGAGCAGTTGATCGCCGCCGCGCCCGACGCGTTCTTCGGCCACTTCCTCGACCTCTGGACCAACGACCCGTCCGCGATCCCCGCCGGCATCCGCACCGCCTACCTCGACGCCTGCCGCGCCGCGGTCCCCTCGATCGTGGCCGACTACCGCGCCTCCGCCGGCATCGACGTCACCCACGACCGGACCGACCGCGACGCCGGCAACCGGCTGCGGATGCCGGTCGCCGTCCTCCAGCAGGACTGGGGCGCCGCCCTCGGCTTCGACGCGGCGGCCCTGTGGAGCGCCTGGGCACCGGACCTGCGGCACGCGACCGTGACCTGCGGCCACTTCATGGCGGAGGAGGACCCGGCCGCCGTGGCGAAGACTTTGCGGGAACTTGTCGCCACCCGCTGAACCGGTGCGCCTCAGACGGTCCTCGCGGTCACGGTGAAGTCGACGTCCTCGCCGACCGCCGAGACCCCGTTGAAGGCGGCGCTGGCGTGCAGTCGGTTGGCGCCCGCCGGGAGCGGGGTGTCCGGCGTGCACGACCAGGTGCCGTCGATACGCGCGACACCCGCGCACACCTTGCGCTCGGCGGCGTCCAGGACACTCACCCGCGCCCCGGGATAGGAGGTCCCGGCGAGCCGCGCCGCGCCGGACACGAACGTGCCGCCCGCCGGTTCGGTCAGCGTCGGCACGGGCATGCCCACGGTCACGGTGCACCGGCCGGACGCGCGACGGGCTCCGCCCGCGTCGGTCAGCACGACGGCGCACCCGGGCAGCCGCGTCCCCGGCACCGCCCGCGCGTCCACGGCGAGCGCGAACGGATAGCCGCCGTCCTTCCACGAACCGGGCCCCGAGTCACGGACGTAGGTGTACGTACCGCTCACACCGTCGGCGGTCACCTCGCCCTGGAACCGTGCCGTGTCGGCGAGGGGCGTACCGGTGACCCGGGCCCCGGCGGGCGCGGTCAGCCGCAGCGAGGACCCGGCCGGCAGGTCGGCACCGTCGTACCCACTGATCTCCACCAGCCCGGACCGCCCCGGCACGATGGTCACCCCGCCACCCAGACCCCGCGCGGAGAACTCCCCGGAGTCGGTCCGGAGCGGAGCGGCGGTGGCGATACCGGTCGGGAAGAGCGCGGCGGTCAGGAGGAGGAGCAGCAGTCGGCGTCGGACGGGCATCGGCGACAGGGGTCCGTGGGGGAACATACGGCGGTCGGTCATCGGAACTCTCCGGGATCGTCTCGGCCGGGGTGCTGGTCGGTGCTCCCACCCCACACGCCCCACCGGCCTCGGCGAAAGGCGGGATGGGCGAACGGGTGAACGCCGACGAGGTCAGGCACCTCGGTGTACCGGACAGACCGGGGTGAATCCCGCCACCTCGGCCGCAGCGGAGCGAACATGCATGCGTACGGCCCTCCGCCCGCCTACGCTCAGGCCGTGCTGCGCATCACCGACGCCCGAACCGGCAAGCCCGTCGAAGCCGCCCCCGCCCGCCGTGGCCTGACCAGGGTCGAGGCGCACGCGTCGGGCCTGGCACCCACGACACTACGAGTGCTCCTCATCTCCGACCTCCTCGTACGCGCCCTGGAACTCGGCGGCACCCCCGTCTGGTCGCTCCTCACCGGCGAACACGAGCAGGCCGAACTCCGCGCCGCGGCAAGGGCCTTGGGCATACGGCCCTTCGAGGACGGCGGAGACCTCGGCTCCGGACTGGGCGAGGCCCAGTTCCTCCACGTGGCGACGGAGGGCGTCGAGACACCCGGGGGAGTCCTGGTGGCCGTAGCACCCGTCGATTCCCCCACGACCGCCGCGCCCGACCTCTCCGACCCGGCCGCGCTCCGTCTCGCCCTGCTCTCGCACCCCCGTGACCTGCCGGTACGGCTCGACGCGGATGCCCTGGAGGAGGCGCGGCGGACGCTGGCGCACTGGCGCGGTTCGGTCGCCGACTGGGCGCGGCGGCCCTCGCGGCCGGTGCCCGACGAGGTGCGTGCGGAGCTGCGGACCGCCTGGGAGGACGACCTGAACGTGCCCGAAGTCCTGGACGTGCTGCGCCGGGTGGAGACCTGGCCCGACCTGGCGGACGGCGCCCGCTTCGAGACGTACGCCTACGCGGACCGGCTCCTCGGGCTCGAACTCACCCGTGACATCGGGTCGTTGGCGTGAACGCCCGCGCCGGGGCCCGCCCGTTGCGCCGCCTGGTCGTGCTGCGGCACGCCAAGTCCGCCTGGCCGGAGGGCGTTCCCGACCACCAGCGCCCCCTCGCCCCGCGCGGGCGCCGGGACGCCCCGGCCGCCGGCATCGCCCTCGCCGAGACCGACTCCCTGCCGGACCTCGCCCTGTGCTCCACGGCCGTACGGGCGCGCCAGACCTGGGAGTTGGCGTCCGCCGAGTGGGGAACTCCGCCGCCGGTGCGGTACGAGCCGGGGCTGTACGCGGCCGACGTACCGGAACTCCTCGACGCCGTCCACCAAGTGCCGCCCGAGGTCGAGACGTTGCTCCTGATCGGCCACAACCCCGGCCTGGAGGAACTGGTCCTCGACCTCGCCGGCGACAGCCTCGACGACGCGCTCGACGAGGTCCGCGTGAAGTTCCCGACCTCGGCGATCGCGGTGCTGGCCTGGCACGGCAGCACCTGGCAGGAACTCGCCCCGGGCACAGCCCTGTTGACGGGCCTGACCGTGCCGAGGGGCAGGAAGAAGTGAGACCTCAGGGCCGCGGGGAGCGGGACCAGCTCGCCAGCAGCTGAAGGCGTTCCGCGGAGGGGGACCCCGGCTCGGCGGTGGAGACGCCCAGGGTCTGCTCGGGGTCGTCGGCGGGGCTGAAGGCCTCGTAGCCCAGGACGAGGTCGCCGACGACGGGATGGTGGAAGTGCTTGGTGCCGTGGGTGCGCTGGAACACGTCGTGGTCGGCCCACCAGTGGCGGAAGTCCGCGTCCTGGACGGAGAGTTCGCCGACGAGCTGGGCCAGGACGGGGTCGTGCGGGTGACGTCCCGCGTACAGGCGGAGTGAGGCGACGATGCCGCGGGCGGCGCCTTCCCAGTCGGCGTACAGACTCCGGAAGTGGTCGTCGAGGAAGACCAGACGGGCCATGTTGCGGCCGCGGGCGGGCAGGGCCTCGAAGTCCGTGTACAGGGCGCGGGCGAGGTGGTTGGCGGCCAGGACGTCCATGCGGCGGCCGTAGACGAGGGCCGGGACGTCGGTGAGGCTGTCGAGCAGCAGGCGCAGACCGGGGCGGACGCGCTGCGGGGGCAGCGGGCGGGGACGCGTGTGGGTCGGTCTGGCGACCCGGTACAGGTGGGCGCGCTCCAGATCGCTGAGGCGCAGGGCGCGGGCGATCGCGTCCAGGACGGACGCGGAGACGTTGAGGTGGCGTCCGCGCTCCAGGCGGACGTAGTAGTCGACGCTGACCCCGGCGAGCTGGGCGACCTCCTCGCGCCGCAGGCCCGGGACGCGGCGGGTGCCGGGCAGGGGTGCCAGGCCCGCCTCCTCGGGGCTGATCCTCGCGCGGCGCGAGCGGAGAAAGTCCCGCAGCTCGCTGTTCGGTTCCTGGGCCATGTGACCACCGTAGACCGGGTGACCTGGGGAGCGACCGCGCCACAGGGGGTCTGCTGGACCCCCGGTCGGAGCGGGTCTCCCACCCCGGCCGCGCGTGGTGGTCGTCTGGAAGGAGCACCAGCACGCACTCGGAGGTACCCCTGATGAAGCACAGGATTCTTGGCGGCACCGGCATCTCGGTGAGCGAATACGCACTCGGCACGATGATGTTCGGCGCGATGGGCAACACCGATCACGACGAGTCGGTCCGCATGATCCACACGGCGCTGGACGCCGGGATCAACCTCGTCGACACCGCCGACGTGTACTCCGGCGGCGAGTCGGAGGAGATCGTGGGCAAGGCGCTGAAGGGCCGCCGCGACGACGTCGTCCTGGCCACCAAGTTCGGGCTGGCGATGGGCGAGGACCCCAACCGCCGCGGGGGATCGGCCCGTTGGATCCGTCGTGCGCTGGAGGACAGCCTGCGCCGCCTGGACACCGACCACATCGACCTGTACCAGATGCACCGCCCGGACCCGCACACCGACATCGACGAGACCCTCGGCGCCCTCTCGGACCTGGTCCGGGCCGGGAAGGTCCGTGCCGTCGGCGGTTCGTTCTTCTCCCCCGAGGAGACCGTGGAGGCCCAGTGGACGGCCGAGCGCCGCGGCCACCACCGTTTCCGCACCGAGCAGTCGCCGTACTCGATCCTCACCCGGGGTGTGGAGAGCCGGGTGCTGCCCACCGCCCAGCGCTACGGCATGGGTGTACTGACCTTCGGGCCGCTCAACTCCGGCTGGCTGTCAGGGCGTTCGGATCCCACCGCCGGGCACCGCAGCGCCGGCGCGGGGGCGAAGATGTTCGACCTCAGCCTGCCGGGCGTGCGGGCCAAGGCCGACGCCGTGCGCGAACTGACCGCTCTGGCCGCCGAGGCCGGACTGCCGCTGCCCCATCTGGCCACCGCTTTCGTCCTTGCCCATCCGGCGGTCACCGCGGTGCTCATCGGCCCACGCCGCCCCGAACAGTTGACGGACCTCCTCGCCGCGGCCGACGTGGAACTCGGCGACGACGTCCTCGACCGCATCGACGAGATCGTCCCGCCCGGCGTCGACGTGAACCCCGGCGATTTCTACATCGACCCCACCCTGCCGATCACCGACAAGCGCCTGCGCCGCCGCTGACGGTCGACATCCTTGCTGCGAGCGGCCGTTCAGCCGACGTGGACGCGCGGCCGCCGCTCCGGGTCCGGTTCCGCGCGGCGCAGGACCTCGCGGGTCACCGGCGCGACCTCGCCGTCGCCGAAGACGAGGAAGCGGATCAGGTGGCTGACCGGGTTGCCCTCGGTCCAGGTGAAGTAGGCGTGCGGGACCTTGCCGGTGCGGTCGCGGAGGGAGAGGAGGACGGCGGCGATCGCGTTGGGCACCGTCGGTCCCTCGACGCGGAGTCGCCGTACGCCGTACTTCTCGTCGCCGTGCACGGAGATGTCCGCCGAGAAGTCCGAGGAGTCGCGGAGGAACACCTCCAGGAACAACACCGGCCCACCGTCCGGGATATGGGTCTCCTCGCGCTGGCTGTACTCCTTGGCGCGGTACTCCCGCCTGCTGTGTTCCTGCGGCTCGTTCGCGATCAGCCGGAGCGGACCGCTGCGCGCCGCCTCGTCGACGAAACGGGACGCCGTGTCGTCGAACGTGATCTCGGCGGCGCGGAGTTCGAAGGCGCGGTGCACCCGCGAACCGAACGACGTCACCAGGATCAGCAGAATGAAGATGCCCGCGATCTTGATGCCGTCGGGCCGCTCGATGACGTTCGTGACCAGCGTGTACGCGAACACGGCGGTGATCACGCCGAACCCGAGCGTTGCCTTCCGATGGCCCCGCTTGTGCACGGTGACCGTCGAGGCGAAGGCCGCGGAGAGCATCAGCACCAGCACACCCGTCGCGTACGCGCCGCTCTGCGCGTCGACGCTCGCGTGGAACCACAGGGTGATGACGATGGCCGTCACCATGAAGACCAGCACCAGGGGCCGCACCGCCCCCGTCCACTCCGGCGCCATGCCGTAGCGCGGCAGATAGCGCGGGACGAGGTTCAGCAGGCCGGCGAGCGCGGAGGCGCCCGCGAACCAGAGGATCGCGATCGTCGAGACGTCGTAGAACGTGCCGAAGACCTGGCCCAGGTGCTCGTGCGCGAGGTAGGCGAGCGCGCGGCCGTTCGCCGGGCCGCCCGTCTTGAACGCGCTCTGCGGGATCAGGATCGTCGTCGCCAGGCTGGACAGCAGCAGGAAGCCGGACATGATCAGGGCCGCCGTGGTGAGCAGCTTCCGGGTCTCGCGGATCCGGCCCGTGGGCTTCGCCCAGGTGTCCGTGTCGTCGCCCTTGACCTGCGGCATCACCGCCACGCCCGTCTCGAAGCCGGACATGCCGAGCGCGAGCTTCGGGAAGACCAGCAGCGCCACGCCGACCATCGCGAGCGGTGAGGAGTGCGCGGCCGTCATCGCGTCCGTCCAGTCGCCGATCTTCACCGGATGGCTCAGCACCTCCCAGGCGGACACCGCGAGCACCACCACGTTGAGCGTGAGATACACGCCCACCAGCACCACCGCGATCCCGATGGCCTCCCGGAACCCCTTGAGGAAGACCGCGCCCAGCGCCCCGACGAGCACCAGCGTGATCCACGTGTTCCCGCCGTGCATCCAGCCCGGCGCGAACGGGTTCTCCACGACGTGCGCCGCCGCGTCCGCCGCCGACAGGGTGACCGTGATCATGAAGTCCGTCGCCGCGAAACCCAGCAGCACCAGGACGAAGATCTTCCCCGACCACCACGGCAGCAGCCGTTCCAGCATGGCGATCGACCCCTCGCCGTGCGGAGACTCGTGCGCCACCCGCCGGTAGACCGGCAGCGCCCCGAGGAGGGTCAGCCCGATCAGTACGACGGTCGCCAGCGGGGAGAGCAGTCCGGCCGCGAGGGCGGCGATGCCCGGCTGGTAGCCGAGGGTGGAGAAGTAGTCGACGCCGGTCAGACACATGACCCGCCACCAGCGGTGACCCTCGTGCTCCGGGTTCGGGGTGGCGTGCGGGCCCGGATGCCGGGCGCTCTGCTCGCTCAGACCGTCCAGGAGCCAGGCCCGGCAGCGCTCCGCGGCGGACTCGGGACCCCCGGACCCCGTGTTCTCCGTCGGGTCCACCTGCGCGCCGGTCATGCTGAGAACTCCCTGTGATCGGACGACCGTGCCCGGTGCCCGGGCGACGAGGAGCGAGTATCCACCACATCGTCGCCCGCACCCGGACCGGGGGCGACCCCCGGCCCTGCGCATAGGCTGGCCGGATGCAGGACGAGTACCGCACAGTGGCCCGCCCGGGCGTGCACGAGACCGAGGTCAACCGCTCCCGCTTCCTGTGCGCCCTCGCCCCGGCGGCCACCGAACAGGAGGCCCAGGCCGTCATCGCCCGCGTCCGCAAGGAACACACGGACGCCTCCCACAACTGCTTCGCCTACGTCATCGGCGCCGACGCCGCGATCCAGAAGGCGAGCGACGACGGCGAACCCGGCGGCACGGCAGGCGTCCCCATGCTCCAGATGCTGCTCCGCCGCGACATGCGGTACGTCGTCGCCGTCGTCACCCGCTACTACGGCGGCGTCAAGCTCGGCGCGGGCGGCCTCATCCGGGCCTACGGCGGCTCGGTCGGCGAGGCCCTCGACACCCTCGGCACGATCACCCGCCGCCGCTTCCGCCTCGCCACGGTGACCGTCGACCACCAGCGCGCGGGCAAGATCCAGAACGACCTGCGCGCCACCGGCCGCGAGGTACGGGACGTCCGCTACGGCGAGGAGGTCACCATCGAGATCGGCCTGCCCGACGCCGAAGTGGACGCGTTCCGGGGGTGGTTGGCGGATGCGACGGCGGGGACGGCGCGGCTTGAGCTGGGCAGCGAGGCGTACGGGGACGCATAAGGGGCTGGAGATCTTGACGGCACGTCAGGGGATCTGTAGTTGATGGTGTGTCAGGAGGCCCAAGTCCAGACCTGGTTGGAGCTGCCCGCGCAGCCGAAAGTCTGGACGGTCTGACCGTCCTTGCCCGACGCGGAGGCCTCCGCGTCCAGACAGAAACCGTCCGGGGCGCTGACCAGGGTCCCGGCGCTGCCCAGTTGCCACCGCTGCGCGCTCAGCCCGTCGCAGCTCCTGACCCGGATCTTCGAGAAGTTCTGGCCGACCGTACTGGCGTCGGCGTCCAGGCAGGCGTGGTTGCCCTGATTGACCACCAGGTACTGGGAGTTGTGCCCGGGCACCTGGAAGAGCGCCCACTTCTGCGGTGCCGTGCCGTTGCACGCCCACACCTGTACGGCGGTGACGTGGGCGTCCAGGCACCGGGCGACATCGACCGTGTGGACGCTCTCGGTCACCGTCACCGAACCTGCCCGGACCGGCCCGCGCTCCGTGCCGTACAGCAGCTTCGCGGTCTGTGTGTCGACCGTGCCGCTGGCGGTGGTCCCGGCCTCGGTCTGGAAGACCTTCAGCGCGTCGATGGTCGCCTTCCCGAACTCGCCGTCGACCGTGACGTGCAACCCGTGACCGGCGAGGAGGAGTTGGAGCGCCTTGACGCAGTCGCCGTGGGCGCCCGAGGTGAGTTCGGTGACGCAGGAGGAGAGCCGGATGTCGAGGTCCGCGGGATCACGGGTGACCGGCGCGCTCGTCGGGCTCTGCGACGCCCCGCCCTTCGTCGCCGACGCGGAGGCGGCCGTACTCGGCGAACTGCCCGTCCCCGAGGGCGAGTTCTCCGGTACGGCGAGCGCCGGGGGCGTCCCCGGGCCGGGACCGGCCGACGTCCCGCTGTCGTCGTGGTGCAGCAGGAGCAGCGTCGCGGTGATGCTGCCGGCGACGAGGAGGGCGGCCCCGGCGACGGCGGCCGCGATCAACTTCCCGCGTTTTCCGAGGGTGTTCGCGTGTTTCCGGGGCGTGGTGGGCGGGTCCGAGGGTGCCGCCGAAGGGTGGGCCGCGGGTAGCTCGACGGGGGAGGGCCTGTGCTGGGGGACGGCCCGTGGCGGACCGCCGGCCGGCGCGGACAGCTGATGTCCGATGGCCGTTCTGAACACCGCCTCGGGTAACGGCCGCAGCTCGGGGTCCTTGTCCAGGCAGGTGCGGATGAACGCGGCCAGCTCCGCGTCGACGCCCGCGACCTTGTCGAGGACCTCCTCCCGGGGCGGGTCGAACGCCACCCGGTGCAGCACGTCGACGCCAGTGCCCTCGCCGAACGGGGCTTCCCCGGCGACGGCGTAGGTGAGCGTGGAGGCCAGCGAGAAGACGTCGGAGGCGGCGGTCACCTCCTGGCCGCGCACCTGTTCCGGGGACATGTAGGCGGGGGTGCCGACGTTCTGGCCGGTGACGGTGATCGACGTGCTGTCGCCGGCCTGGACGACACCGAAGTCGATGACGTGGGCGCCGTCGGCACCCAGGATGACGTTGGACGGCTTGAGGTCGCGGTGCACGATCCCCGCGCGCCAGATCGCCTCGATCGCGCGCGCCACGTCGGCCAGCAGCCGCCAGGCCGCCGCCACGTCGACCGGCCCGCGCGCGTCGACGAGCTCCGCGAGGGTGGGCCCGGGTATGTACTCGGTGGCGACCCACACCAGTTCCTCTTCGCAGCCGCTGCCCAGCAGCCGTACGATATGCGCCCCTTGGATCCGGCCCAGCGCGCCGACCTCGCGCTCGAAGCGCTTGCGGAACAGCGGGTCCTCCGCGTACTCGGGCCGGATCACCTTCACGGCGGCCGGGCCCGTGGCGCCGGTGGCGTCGTGGCCCAGATAGACCCGGCCCATCCCGCCGCTGCCGAGCACCGACGTCAACCGGTACGGGCCCGCCTGGCGCGGGTCGCTCTTCCGCAGCGGCACCACGGGAGGCGGCTCCATCCCCGCCGCCGCGTAGGCCATCGTTTCGGACCGACCGCGGAACTCGACTGGCATGGGAACCCTGTGTCTCTCGCGTGGTGCGTGTGACGTGAGATTAGCGCAGCACATGTGTGCGACAGGGGAGTTGGGATTTTCCACAGCAGGCGCCAAGCCGCATCGGCCGCGCGGCTGTCTTCAGCGTCGTGACGGCGGTCACTGATCGGCGCATTGTGCATATTTCCCGCAATAAGGTCCCGAATGCGTGGGAACTCCGAGGTCAATGGTGGTTCAGGGGCCGGCAGGCGCTAGCGTGGTGGACCGATGAGACTGCTGCACACTTCCGACTGGCACCTGGGCCGGGCGTTCCACCGCGTGAACATGCTCGGGGCCCAGGCCGACTTCGTGAGTCACCTCCTGGCCACCGTGCGCGAGCGCGATGTGGACGCGGTGGTCGTGTCGGGAGACGTGTACGACCGGGCGGTGCCGCCGCTGGCCGCGGTCGAGCTGTTCGACGACACCCTGCACCGGCTCGCCGGCCTGGGCGTGCCCACGGTGATGATCTCCGGGAACCATGACTCCGCCCGCCGCCTCGGGGTCGGCGCCGGTCTGATCGACCGCGCCGGCATCTACCTCCGCACCGAGCCGTCGGCCTGCGGGACGCCCGTGGTGATTCCGGACGCGTTCGGCGACGTGGCCTTCTACGGACTGCCGTACCTCGAACCCGCCCTGGTGAAGGCCGAGTTCGGGGTCGAGAAGGCCGGGCACGAGGCGGTCCTCGCCGCCGCCATGGACCGCGTCCGCGCCGACCTCGCCGACCGCGCGCCCGGCACCCGTTCCGTGGTCCTCGCGCATGCCTTCGTCACCGGCGGCGAGGCCAGCGACAGCGAACGGGACATCACCGTCGGCGGGGTCGCCGCCGTACCGGCCGGTGTCTTCGACGGCGTCGACTACGTGGCACTCGGGCATCTGCACGGCTCCCAGACGATCACCGGACGCGTGCGGTACTCCGGCTCCCCGCTGCCGTACTCCTTCTCCGAGGCCGACCACCGCAAGAGCATGTGGCTCGTCGACCTGGACGCCGACGGCACCGTCACCGCCGAGCGCCTCGACTGCCCGGTACCCCGCGAACTGGCCCGTGTCCGGGGCACGTTGGAAGACCTCCTCCACGACCCCGACCTCGCGCGGCACGAGGAGGCGTGGGTCGAGGCGACACTCACCGACCCCGCGCGCCCGGACGACCCCATGGCCCGGCTCACCGAGCGCTTCCCGCACACGCTCACTCTCGTCTTCGACCCCGAGCGCGGCCCCGACGACCCCGACGTGTCGTACGCCCGCCGCCTCGCGGGCCGCGACGACCGCGAGATCGCCGACGACTTCGTGGCCCACGTACGCGGCGCCGGTCCCGACGAGCACGAACAGACCGTGCTCCAGGAGGCGTTCGACGCGGTGCGCGCGGACTCGGTCGTACGGGAGGTGGCGCCGTGAGTGTTCGGCAGGCGGGAACAGGGGGCGCCCGATGAGGCTGCATCGGCTCGACATCACCGCCTTCGGGCCCTTCGGCGGCTCCCAGACCGTCGACTTCGACGAACTGTCCTCCGCCGGGCTGTTTCTGCTCCACGGGCCGACCGGCGCCGGCAAGACCTCCGTCCTCGACGCCGTGTGCTACGCGCTCTACGGTTCGGTGCCCGGCGTACGCCAGTCCGGTCAGGGGCTCACCCTGCGCAGCGACCACGCCGCGGCCGGCACACGCACCGAGGTGCGGCTCGAACTGACCGTCGCCGGGCGGCGGTTGGAGCTCACCCGGCAGCCGCCGTGGGCGCGTCCCAAGAAGCGCGGCACCGGCAGCACGCTGGACAAGGCGCAGAGCTGGCTGCGCGAGTACGACGCGACGGCCGGCACCTGGAAGGACCTCAGCCGCTCGCACCAGGAGATCGGCGAGGAGATCACCCAGCTGCTGGGCATGAGCCGGGAACAGTTCTGCCAGGTCGTGCTGCTGCCCCAAGGCGAGTTCGCGCGGTTCCTGCGGTCCGACGCCGAAGCGCGCGGCAAGCTGCTCGGCCGGCTCTTCGACACCCACCGCTTCGCCGAGGTCGAGAAGCGGCTCGCCGAGCGGCGCCGCGCCACCGAGGCCCAAGTCCGCGAGGGCGACGCCGAGTTGCTCGCGGACGCGCACCGCATGCAGCAGGCCGCCGGTGACGCCATGGAGCTGCCGGACCTCGCCCCGGGCGAACCAGGCCTCGCCAACGCGGTGTTGGGTGCGGCGGCCGTGGCCCGGAGTACCGCACGCGAGCAACTGACCGTCGCGCAGGGCGGGTTGACTGGCGCCGAGTCCGCCCGGGCCGCCGCCGATCAGGAACTGGCCGACGTCCGTGAACTGGCCCGCCTGCAACAGCGGTTCGCGCAGGCGCGGGAGCGGGCCACGCTCATGGAGGAGCGGGCCGACGGCTATCGGCAGGCGCAGGCGCGGATGGAGCGGGCCCGGAAGGCGGAGGCGGTGGCACCGGCGCTGGAGCTGCGCGAGGCCGCCGACACCGAGCACCGGGACGCCGCCCGGGCGGAGACGCGCGCGCGTGGTCTGCTGCCGGACACCTTCGCGGGCGCCGGTGCGGCCGGGCTCGCCGCCGCCGCCCGCCGGGCCGCCGAGGAACTGGGCGGACTGGAGTCGGCCCGCCGCGCCGAGCAACGGCTCACCGAACTCGGCGTGGAGCGCGCCGAGTTGGACCGCCAGGAGCGTGCCGACGAGGACATACGCCAGGAGGCCGAGGCCTGGCTCGCCGAGTGGGACACCACCCGCGCGGCACTCCAGACGCGGATCGAGTCGGCCCAGGAGGCCACCACTCGGGCCGAACAGCTCGGCGTGCGGCGCGAGCCCGCCGAGCGGCGGCTCGGGGCGGCCCGTCAGCGGGACCAGTTCGCCGGTGACACCGAGGACGCCCGGCGTCAGGTGCTCGTCTCCGCCGAACGTGCCGTCGAGGCCCGCGCCCACTGGCTCGACCTCAAGGAACAGCGGCTGAACGGCATCGCCGCCGAACTCGCCGCCCACCTCACCGACGGCGCACCCTGTGCCGTCTGCGGAGCCACCGAACACCCCGCCCCCGCCCGCAAATCCGCCGGACACGTCGACCGCGCGGCGGAGGAACAGGCCCTCACCGCCCACCAGCGCGCCGAGGAACAGCGCACCGAGGCCGAGCGCCGCCTGGGCGTCGTACGGGAAGCCCTCGCCGCCGCCACCGCCGAGGCGGGTGACGCGCCGACCGGTCAACTCGCCGACGAGGTCGCGGAGTTGGAGCGGCTGTACGAGCAGGCGCGCCGGGACGCGTCCTGGCTGCACCCCGCGACCGAGGAACTGCGCCGGGCCGAGCAGGAGCACGAGCGGCGGACCGCGATCCAGCAGCAGGCCGCGGTTCGGGCTGCCTCCCGTACGACCCTGCGCGACACCCTCGACCGTGAACGGACGTCCCTGGAAGGGGAGTTGGCGGAGTCGCGGGGTACCGCCGACAGCGTGGCCGCGCGTGCCGCCCAACTGGAGCGGCAGGCCGCGCTGCTCACCGACGCTGCCGACGCCGTCCGTACCGCCGAGGACACCGCCCAGCGCCTCAAGGACGCCGACGCCCGGCTCGCCGACGCGGCCTTCCGCGCCGGGTTCGACACTCCGCAGGCCGCGGCCGACGCCCTTCTCGACGACACCGCCCATCGTGAACTCCAACGGCGCCTGGACGCCTGGCAGTCGGAGGAGGCCGCCGTACGGGCCGTCCTGGCGGAGGCCGACACGGCGGCAGCCGCGCAGCAGGCCCCCGCCGACCTCGACGCGGCGGAGCGCGCCGCGACCGCGGCCGACCAGCGGACACGGCACGCGGCCTCCGCGCGCGACGCGGCTGCCCGGCGCTGCACCGAACTCGACCGGCTCTCCGCCCGATCGGCCGCCGGGGCACGCCAACTCGCCCCGCTGCGCGAGGAGTACGACCGGGTGGCCCGCCTCGCCGCCCTCACCGCCGGCACCTCGGCCGACAACGAACGCCGGATGCGCCTGGAGTCGTACGTCCTCGCCGCCCGCCTGGAACAGGTGGCCGCCGCCGCGACCGTACGGCTGCAACGCATGTCGTCCGGGCGTTACACCCTGGTGCACTCGGACGACCGGGCCGGGCGCGGCCGTAGCGGACTCGGGTTGCATGTCGTCGACGCGTGGACCGGGCGGGAGCGGGACACCGCGACGCTGTCCGGCGGCGAGACGTTCTTCGCCTCGCTCGCGCTCGCGCTCGGGCTCGCGGACGTGGTCACCGACGAGGCCGGCGGAGTCCGGCTTGACACCCTCTTCATCGACGAGGGCTTCGGCAGCCTCGACGAGCAGACCCTCGACGAGGTCCTCGACGTCCTCGACTCCCTGCGCGAGCGGGACCGCAGCGTCGGCATCGTCAGCCATGTCGCCGATCTGCGGCGGCGGATCCACGCGCAGCTGGAGGTCGTGAAGGGGAGGGACGGGTCGGCCGTACGGCAGCGGGGGCAGTGAGGTCAGTGAGACCCGTGAGACCTGCAAGGCTTGCGAGGTCAGTGGCCCAGCGGGCGGCGGGGGAGCGGTGAGGAGTAGACGACGCTGGTGGTGACCGAGCCCAGGGCGCCGATCTTCCCCGACACCTCCTCCAGGTGCCGCATCGAACGGGCCGCGACCTTGATCATGAAGCAGTCGTCGCCCGTGATGTGATGCGCCTCCAGGATCTCCGGCGTCACCGCGACCAGGTCGTGGAAGGGCTTGTAGTTGCCGTTCGGATAGCGCAGCCGCACGAACGCCAGGATCGGGAGACCCAGCCGCTCGGGGTCCACGACCGCCGCGTATCCCTGGATCACCCCCGCCTCCTCCAGCCGCCGCACCCGCTCGGTGACCGCGCTCGCGGACATGGCGACGGCCCGGGCCAGCTCGGCGAAACTGGCCCGGCCCTCCCGCTGGAGGACGTCGAGGATGCGCCAGTCGGTGGCGTCGGGGGTGTACGTGGAATGCGCGGTCATACCCGAGGAATAGCAGGGGAATCCCCGGCCGATCAAGGGGTACTGCGGGGATCGTCCCTTCAGTGGGCCGGTCGGTGACCGTAGATTTCTCGACGTAGAGGCACCTCGGTGAAAGGCAGGATCATGAGCAGCAGTACCGTCGTCAACCCTGTTCTGCGGGTAGCCCCCGCCGCTCCCCCTGCGGCGGCCGCCCACTTCCGCGCGAGCCTTGCCTTCCATGCCGACGTCTCCGACGTGGCTGCCGCACTCGCGGCCGACGGCGATTCCGGTTCCCCCGCTTTCCCCGGTTTCGTTGTCGTCGACTCGCGCTCCACCGAGTCGTGGGATCAGGGCCATGTCCCTGGAGCGGTCCACCTCCCCACGGCGCTCATCTCGGTGCGGGCGGAGGATCTCCTCGACAAGTCCGTGCCGGTCGTGACGTATTGCTGGGGGCCGGGCTGCAACGGCGCCACCCGGGCCGCCCTCGCGCTCGCCGAACTCGGGTACCAGGTCAAGGAGATGCTCGGTGGGTTCGAGTACTGGGTGCGTGAGGGCTTCGAGTTCGAGACGTGGGAGGGGAGTGAAAGGCGTGCGGTCGATTCGTTGACGGCGCCGGTGGGGGCGGGTGACTGCGGCTGCTGATTCCTGGGCTGTGGTCCTTCAACTCGACGCCCCGGAGGGCGAGTTCGTGCACCGACCGGCGACGCGCCGGGTCTCTTGAACCCTCAACATGTGGGATCGCTGTGCGTGTAGGTTCTGCCCATGGCGCGATACGCGGAGCCGGGAACGGCGGTGCAGTGGGTGGAGTCGGGCGGCGGACCGCTCATAGCGGTGCCGACGACGGTGTTGCCGTTCTGGACGGGAGCCGACGGCGACGAACTGGCCTCGGACTACGACCGGGCCTGCGAGGTCGGTGGATACGCCGGCCTGCTGCCCGTGGGGGACAGCGCGGCGCTGGTCCTCGGGGACGACCCCGCGTCGACCTCCTTCCTCCCGGAACACGGCACGTTCGTACGGTGGTGCGCCGCGAACTCCGAGGACGAGGTCCTCGCCGTCATCCCTGCCGCACTCGCCGGCGCGACCTGGGAGAACGAGGTGCACTGGGACGTACCCGGCCCGGTCGTCCTGTTCGACTCGGCGT
The DNA here is from genome assembly GCF_045162645.1 of Streptomyces sp. NBC_00988. Lineage (NCBI taxonomy): Bacteria > Bacillati > Actinomycetota > Actinomycetes > Kitasatosporales > Streptomycetaceae > Streptomyces > Streptomyces sp. NBC_00988. The sequence continues at coordinate 2,757,818 of NZ_CP108730.1, read as the reverse complement.
GGCCCGGACGGGAGTCGGAGGGCACAGAACATCTGAAGGTCGACCTGGAACCGGGCCGCTACGCCGTCCGCGCGGGGCAGGCGCAACCGGGTCCGGAGACGTGGCTGGGACTGGTTCAACTGCGGCGGCTTTCCGGCTGACGGGTGGGGGGCTCCGGGTCCGGCGTCGGACAGGGACGGCGGCCGCGTCCCGGAACTGCCCGTCGGCAGAAGGGACTTCAGCCCCCGGCGTCAGACGCACACGGCGGCCGTGTCCCGAACTCCTGGACCCGGCCGCCGACATGTCACACCGTGCGTCACCGCACCCCGCGTCAGAGCTGTGACAGCTCGTCCACCAGGTCGTCCAGGCCCAGCGAACCCTGGGACAGCGCGGCCATGTGCCAGGCCTTCAGGTCGAAGGTGTCGCCGTGCCGCTGCTTCGCGTTCTCTCGGCCCAACAGCCAGGCCCGCTCGCCGAGTTTGTAGCCGATGGCCTGGCCAGGGATCGTGAGGTAGCGGGTCAGTTCGCTCTCCACGAAGTCCGCCGGGCGGCTGCTGTGCGAGCCGAAGAACTCCTGGGCCAGCTCGGGCGTCCACCGCTCACCGGGGTGGAACGGCGAGTCCGCCGGAATCTCCATCTCCAGGTGCATGCCGATGTCGACGATGACCCGGGTGGCCCGCATCATCTGTGCGTCGAGGTAGCCGAGCCGCTGCTCCGCGTCCTCCAGGAAGCCCAGCTCGTCCATCAGCCGCTCCGCGTACAGCGCCCAGCCCTCGGCGTTGGCGCTGACTCCGCCGATGGTGGCCTGGTAGCGGGAGAGGTTCCCGGCGACGTGCGCCCACTGCGCGAGCTGGAGGTGATGGCCGGGGACGCCCTCGTGGTACCAGGTCGAGACGAGGTCGTAGACCGGGAACCGGGTCTGGCCCATCGTCGGCAACCAGGTCTGGCCCGGGCGCGAGAAGTCCTCCGACGGCGGTGTGTAGTACGGCGCCGCCGCGCTGCCCGGAGGCGCGATGCAGGACTCCACCTTCCGTACCCGCTCGGCGAGTTCGAAGTGCGTGCCGTCCAGTTCCTCGATCGCCTTGTCCATCAGGCCCTGCAGCCAGACACGGACCTCCTCGACGCCCTCGATGTGCCGGCCGTGCTCGTCGAGGTGCGCGAGCGCCACCCACGGAGTCCCGGCGCCGGGCAGGATCTTCTCGGCCTCCCGCCTCATCTCGGCGAGCAACCGGTGGTACTCGGACCAGCCGTACGCGTACGCCTCGTCGAGATCGAGGTCCGTACCGTTGAAGAAGCGCGACAGACGTGCGTACCGCTCCCGGCCCACCGTGTTCGGCGCGCCCTCGATGGCCGGCGCGTACACGTCGCGCAGCCAGTCCCGCAGTTCCACCACGGCCGCGGTCGCCGCACGGGCGGCCTCGTCCAGCTCGGCGCGCAGGGGGTCGGGGCCCGCCGAGGCGAACTCCTCGAACCAGCCGCGCCCCTGGCCGTCCGTGTCCGACCACTCGGTGAGCTGGCCGATGAAGGTGTCGGTCGGACGCGGGCCCGCGAACAGCTTGCGGTCCAGGCCCAGTTGGAGGGACTCGCGGTAGCCGGCCAGCGCGGTCGGTACCGCGCGCAGCCGCTCGGCGATCGCCGCCCAGTCCTCGTCGGTCTGGGCCGGCGTCACCGTGAACACCTCACGCACCGAGTGCGCGGGCGTGGCCATGTTGCCGACCGCGCGCAGGCTCTCCTCGGCGTCGTGCACGGCGAGTTCGGCGCTGAGCCGCTCGCGCAGCAGGCGCGCACAACGGCGCTCGCTGTCACTGTCCGCGCCGGGTCGGCGCTCCGCCTCGTCGAGCTTCGCGAGGGTCGCCCGCTGAAGCTCCGCGAGTCGTTCCTGACCTGCGGGTGAGAGGTCGGGCAGGCGGCTCGAACTCTCCTTCACGCCGAGATACGTACCGGTGACCGGGTCGAGGGTGATGAGGTCGTCGACGTAGGCGTCGGCGACCTGCCGGGGCAGCGGAGTGTTGGTCTGCGACATGGGGACCATCCTCATACGCGGAACTCGGACCCGTCACCCCGATTCAGCTGTGGGCGTGGCAAGCGGCAGCAAAGGCCCGCAGTCCCACTGCTGGAAGATCAACCGGGTCTCCACCCGGGCCACCTCGCGCTGTGACGTGAACTCGTCCAGCACCAGCCGTTGCAGGTCCGCCATGTCCGCCACGGCCACATGCACGACATAGTCGTCGGGACCGGTCAGATGGAACACGGTCCGCGACTCCGGCAAGGCCCGGATCCGCTCCACGAACGGCCCCACCAGCTCCCGCCGATGCGGCCGCACCTGCACCGACAGCAACGCCTCCAGCCCACGCCCCAACTTGGCCGGATCGAGCCGCAGTTGATGCCCGAGGATCACCCCGGCCCGGCGCAGCCGTGCCACCCGGTCCAGACACGTCGACGGCGCGACCCCGACCTGCGCCGCGAGCTCGCGATACGTCGCCCGGGCGTCGTTCTGCAGCAACCGCAGCAGATGGAGATCCACCGGATCCAGTACGACAGATTCGGTCATGGGCCGAACGTAACACGGGCCATCGGCCGTGAATCCCGTGAGATGTTCACCCTTACGCTCATGGACGCAACGAACCCGCACCCCGCCCCAGCCCCCCGAGCCCTGGCCACCGAAGCCGTGCACGCCGGCCGTGACGACCTCGCCCGGCAGGGCCTGCACGCCCCGCCGATCGACCTGTCGACCACCTACCCGTCGTACGACAGCCGTGGCGAGGCCGCCCGTGTCGACGCCTTCGCCGCCACCGGCGCCGAACCCGACGGCCCGCCCGTCTACGGCCGCGTCGGCAACCCGACCGTCTCCCGTTTCGAGACCGCCCTCGCCCGCCTCGAAGGCACCGGGAGCGCGGTGGCGTTCGCCAGCGGCATGGCGGCCCTGACCGCCGTCCTCCTGGCGCGGGTGGCGTCGGGGCTGCGGCACGTGGTGGCGGTACGACCCCTCTACGGCAGCAGCGACCACCTCCTCACCGCCGGGTTGCTCGGCACCGAGGTGACCTGGACCGACCCGGCCGGGATCGCCGACGCGCTGCGCCCGGACACCGGTCTGGTCGTCGTCGAGTCCCCGGCCAACCCGACCCTGGCCGAACTCGACCTGCGTGCCGTCGCCCACTCCTGCGGCTCGGTACCGCTCCTCGTGGACAACACCTTCGCCACCCCGGTCCTGCAACGCCCCGCCGAACACGGCGCCCGCATCGTCCTGCACAGCGCCACCAAGTACCTCGGCGGGCACGGCGATGTGATGGCGGGCGTGGTGGCCTGCGACGAGGAGTTCGCCGGGCTGCTGCGCCAGGTACGGTTCGCGACGGGCGGCGTGCTGCATCCGCTGGCCGGTTATCTGCTGCTGCGCGGCCTGTCGACCCTGCCGGTACGGGTGCGGGCCGCGTCCGCCAACGCCTCCGAACTCGCCCGCCGTCTCACCGCCGACCCGCGCGTGGCCCGCGTCCACTACCCGCGCATCGGCGGCGCGATGATCGCCTTCGAGGTCCACGGCGACCCCCACGAGGTCACCGCCGCCGTCCGCCTCATCACCCCCGCCGTCAGCCTCGGCAGCGTGGACACCCTGATCCAGCACCCGGCCTCCATCAGCCACCGGGTGGTGGACGCGGAGGACAGGAGGGGTTCGGGTGTGAACGACCGCTTGCTGAGGCTGTCGGTGGGACTGGAGGACGTCGATGACCTCTGGGCCGACTTGGACGGGGCGCTCGCGCCCCTCTCAAGGGGCGCGGGGCTGTGCTCATATGCGGCTCCGCCGCGGGGCGCGACCAGCCGCATCTGACCGGCAGAGGCCGACCAACCCGCAATGACTACGGCGCTTCGGCCCGCCCGAACTCCGTGATCTCCCCGGCACCCACGGCCGCACTCAGCCGAGCCGTGACGACCAACGTCCCCTCCTCGATCTGATAGTCGAGCGGCAGACCGAGTGCCCGCATCGCCGCGACCATCCCCGTGTTGGACGCCTGCGTCACGGCGTACACGCTCTCGCACCCCGCCTCGACTGCCATCCCCACCAGCCGCCCCAGCAACTCACTCCCGATACCCCGCCGCTGCCAGTCGTCCTCGACCAGCAGCGCGACCTCCGTCTCGTCCCCGTCCCACAACAGGTGCCCGAGCCCGACGATCCGCCCCGACGCCGTCTGCACGGCGAGCGTCCGCCCGAAGCGCGGAGAGAGCAGGTGGTTGAGATAGCGGTCGGCGTCACCGACCGGCCCGTGGTACCGCATACCGAGCGTCCGCGCCGAGCACCGCTCGTGCATCTCCCGCGCCGCGTCCAGATCACCGGTGTCCGCGCGCCGCACGGTGATCGCGTTGCCCTCGGGCAGCGTCAGTACGTCCTGGCTGCGCGGGATGCGGGGACCGAGCCGGGCGTCCAGCTCGACCAGCGCCCTCGCCCGGGCGAACTCGGTGGGCGTGAACGGCAGATACGGCCGCTCCACTGTGATCACTCCGCCTTCCGGCGCCCGCAGTCGCATGACCGTGTCCTCCAACGCCCCCTCCACCGGCACCGACTCCGGTTCGCGCCCCTTGCCGGCGACAACGTTGGCGGGCAGCGAACGGATGGTGCACCGGCCCAGCAACTGCCGTAGCGCGAGCGGCAGTTCGGCCGCGTCCAGGGCCGTGCGCGTGGCCAGGCCCAGGACGCGGGTCGGCGCGTCCACCAGGTCGTGGGCGTCGGCACGCTCGATCCAGGTACCCGAACCGCCGGCCGACGCCACCGCCCGGGTGATCTCGGACGCCGCGACCTCGGCCGGAGCCCGCAGCAGGAACTCGTCCACCGTGCCCTCGGCCAGCGGATGCGTCTGCAGGCTCAGGATGTCGACCCGCTGACCGGCCAGCGCCGTGCACAGCACCGCCAGCGACCCCGGCGCGTCCCGCACCGTCGTCCGCATCCGCCACAGCGCGGCCGCCTCGGCGACGGGGTCGGCCGGAGCGGAGGACTGTGCGGACTCGGACTCGGACTCGGACTCGGAGGTGGACGCGGACCCGTGCTCTGCCCCGGTCGGCCGGGCGCCGGTATCGCCCGTCGGCGGCGCATGACCGTGGCGGCGTGACCACCACGTGTGGAACCCCGCCGTGGCGATCAGTGCCAGCGCGGAGATCGCCAGCAGCACCGGACCGTCGGGCCCGTGCCCCACCAGATCCGCCACGACGTCCGCCACCGCGACCGCCGTGAACAGCGCGGCCAGCTCCACCAGGTCCCGCCGCCAGTGGTGCACCGGACGCCCGTGCTTCGCGCGCGTCACGTCAAACATGTCTCGACTCATGCACCCACTGTGAAGGAAGGGTGTTGCGTGATCACGAACGCTCTGTGACCTACTGGTAAAAGCGTGGTTCTGTACCTTTTGCCGTTCTTTTGGTGAGTGCGGTGCACCGGAGGTCAGCCCTGTCGCCCTACGTCATGCGGCCACCTCCTCCACCAGCGCACTGCGCAGCCGACGTGCCTGCGTGACCAGCCGGGACGAGCCGCCCCGGGCCGCCGTCTGCGCCAGATACGGCAGTTCACCCCGCGCCCCGGACCGCTCCGCGCACTCGGCGGCCACGGCCAGGAGGTCCCCGAGCCCCCGCGCGTGGGCGGGCTTGGCATCACCGTCGAGGTCGGCGAGCAGCGCGGCCAGGGTGTGCCGGAGGATCCCCCAGATGGTCGCGTTCGCCCCGGTCGCCGCCCCTGTCCGCACCGACTCGGCGAGCCGCGACGGCTTCACGGCCCCGCTCCGCACCAGCTCCCCGAGATCAGCCCCCAGCCGGGCCCCGTCCAACTGCCCCCGCGCCGCGAGCACCAGCAACGCGTCTACGGCGGCGAGCCGGTCCTCGGGGTGCCGCGCACCGAGCCCGTACGCCAGACACAGGTGCGTGGCCTGACCCGCCACCCCCTCGGACTCGGCCAGCAGCGGGAGTACGGCCGCTGCGCCGCGGGTGTCGTCCAGCGCGGCGGCGGACACGTCCCGCACCAGCCGAGCCGCCACCAGTTCGCGACGCTCGGGGAGTATCGCGAGCCAGTGCCGCTGCATGTCCTGGTTCCAGTGGTAGCAGTACCAACGGTCGCCGTTGGCGGTCACCGGCTTGCCCAGCGCACGGAACTCCGCCGGGAAGTCCTCCTGAAGATCGAGGAGTTCACCCAACTCCACCACGACGCGCGCCCCGGACGTCCGGCGCCTGCTCAGCGGCAGGGTGGGGCTCTCGGACGTCAGCCGGCGCGCGAGCCGGGTGCCCTCCGCCGTGCCGAGCGCCTCCGCCCGCTCGGCGGCAGCGGCGGCCGCCACCCGGTCCTCGCGGCGCACCCGCAGCAGCGCCTGCGCGAAGTCGGCCTCCGAGACCCGCGCGCCCAGACGCCGGTACGCGTCCAGCCGGTCCACCAGCTCGTCCGGCTCCAGCAACCCCGTGCTCCAACTCGGCGTCGACAGCAGGAACGGCAGTGGCTCCGCGCGGAGCCGGTACGCCACTTCCCACACCCGGGCGTCGAAGGCCCGCGCCAGTGCGCTGTGCCCGCACTCCCGGCCCCGGTGGCCGTGCCGCATCCCTTCGTGGAGGGTGACGGTGCGCACCTTGTCCAGGAGGGTGGCCAGCAGGAGGTCGAACCCGTACGACCCGCTGCCGAAGGTGTGGTGCGACCTGCTGAAGTGGTCGTCCGGACGCTGGACGTGCCCGGGGCCGTCACCGGCCCACCAGCGGCGCGCGACCACCGGCACCAATGCCTCCAGCAGGGTGTCCCGGTCCTGGTACGCATGGCGGACGAGCCCGTCCAGCGTCCGCTCGAACGTCGCCACGTCGCCCTCGGTCGCCAGCAACACCCCCACCTCCTCGGCGAGTTCGACCGCCGACTCGGGCGCTGGTACGAGGCGCGCCGGCTCCGGTGCCGGCGGGAGCATCTCCTCGTACACCAGCGCCGCCGCCGTCACCGGCGCCGCGCCCAGCGTCTCGACCGCGCGTGCGCGCAGGACGGGGGTCAACTGGTCGGCGGCCGCGGCGAGTTCGGCCAGTACCCCGGGGGAGGCGACCTTCTTGAGGTGTCGCTCGACCAGCTTCAGTGCCCGCTCCTGTACGTCCGCGTCCTCGTGCCCGAAGGCCTGCGCGAGGGCGGGCAGCACTTCGTCGGCGGCCGACGCGTCCCGCGCCAACACCTTCCCCAGCAGCACGAGTTGGGCCCGGACGAGCTTCTTCTCGGGCCGGAACAGCACGGCGTCCGACATCTCCGCCAGTCGACGCGGCGTCAACTCCCCGTCCAGGGCCAGGGAACCGAGCACCGACTGGGCATGCGAGGCCACTGTGGGTACCGCGTCCGACGTCAGCGCCAGCCAGTCGGCGACCCGCTCCCGCTCCTCGTCGCGAGTCAGGGCGAGGGCCTTCAACACGCGCAGGAACACCCGGTTGTCGAGGGTCGTACCGCCCCGCAGCAGCCGGGCCGCACACGCGTCCACCGCGCGCTTCCGGTCCAGGACGCCTTCGGTGGTGAGCTGGGCGAGCGCGTCGACCCAGCTGTTCGGTCCCTCGGCCGAGGTCCACTCCAGCGGGCTGCCGATGTCCTCCGTCTCGAAGACGGCGTCCACCAGCTCCGCGAGATGCGGATCCTTGCGCAGCCGGTCCAGCAGGGTGTTCCCGAGCTGCCGCAGGTTGCCGATGTGCTCCACCCAGGCCCGCACATAGGCGTCCGTCGTCGGCACCGGGCAGCCGGAGAGCCGTACCAGACCGGCCATCAGCTCGTACGGCACGTCGGCGGAGGCCGGGCGTCCGGCGAGGCGGTGCGTCACGTCGGCGAGCCAGGCGGTGTCGCGGTCGCCCAGGATGTGGATCAGCAGCGCCGGTGACGACTGCGACCAGCGCATGTCGGTGGCGGCGATCCAGGTCGCCGCGGCCGCCGCCCCGGTCTCGCAGGCGGCTCCGGCCGCGTGCAGAGCCGGGTAGGCGCGGCGGGACGGCTCCTCCCAGGGCGCCTTGCGCAGCTCCTTGCGGAGTTCCTTCAACTCCGGGAGAAACGCCCGCCGTTCGGCGTCCGTCAACCCGTCGAGCAGCCCCACCGCCTCGGCCGTCCGGCCCGCCCGCACCGCTTCCATCAGCGAACTCATCGCACACCCCCGTCGACCCGCACCATGGTCTGATCCGCGTTCCGGTCCGCATCCCGGACCGTGCTCTGCTCCGTCGCTTCGCCCCGCCGCACCATCCGTACCGCAAGCGCGTGCTTGCACGGCCCGCGCCCGCCCCGGTACTTCGCCCACCACACGCAGCTGCAACTCAGCACCCCCGCCTCGTCCCGCACCCGGTGCACATGACCGTCCTCGGCGGTCACCGTCCCGAGCGCGCCCTCCAAGGTCACCGCCCCCGCCGCCACCAGCGCGCGGGCCGAACGCAGCCGGGGATTGTGACGCTCCACGCGCTGCGCGTCGTACGGCAGTTCACGGTGGAAGTAGGCCGCCTCCGCCGTGTCGTAGCCGACGCGCCCCGAGGTGCCCAGCCGGGTCAGCGCGGCGCGGACCCGCTCGGGGGTGAGTCCCGAGGAGGCGGCCATGTCGGCGACGTCGATGCGGGGCTCCCAGGCCAGCAGTACGGAGATCAACTCCGCGTCCTCGCCCGCCTCGTCGGCGGCGAGTGCGTCCAGGACCCCGCCCTCGCCGGAGAATCCGCGTGACGCGTCCGGCGACAGCGTGAGGGTGAGCCGCATGCCCGGCAGGACGGCCTCCCACGCGCCGGCCGTCGCCGAGGCGCCGATGACGGAGGGGCCGTAGATCCGCAGGGCCGTCGCGTGGCGCAGGACGCGCTGGAGTGCGATCAGGCGCTCCGGGCCCGGGAGGCAGACCGCGCCCGGTACGGGGCGGGTCGTCGGGCGGAGGCCGCGTCCCGCCGGAACGACCCAGCGAGGGCCGCTCGTGGTGCCGCGCGCGCCGCTCTTCGGGAGTGAGCGCAGGAACCGGACCGCCTCCGCCGCGGGCAGCTCGGCCCGGAGGTCGAAGCCGGCCGCTATGACCTGGGCCTCCGCGAAGCCGCGGAGCCACCGGTCCGGGAGCGGCACCTTCTTCTCCACGACCGGGCCGTCGAGCGTGGTCACGGCCAACTCCTCGGGGCCGACCCGGAGATGGAGCGGGTCGTCCGTGCCGATCCGGGACAGGGCCTCGCGCAGCGGGTTGTTGACGTCGACGTTCGTCGTGCCGTGTCCCACCTCGTCGCCGTCGAGTCCGGGGGCGAGGACGTCCAGCCGCGCGTACACCCCGCCGCAGCCGGAGAAGGACTCGAAGCGCAGCCGGTCGCCGCCCGCCGTCACCACCGGGTCGAGGGAGGCGGCCAGTTGGCGCTGGTAGTAGCGCGTGGCCGCCACGTCCGCCACCGCCAGCAGCGCTGCCGAGGCCACCTGAGGCGAGGTCAGGAAGCCCGCGAAGAAGCGCGGATGGTCGGTGACACCCGAAGGAGTCGCACCTCGTGAGGTCTCCAGCCCGAGGCGCCGTCCATCCGCCGACGACTCCAGCACGGAGGGTCGGGGATAGGTCACGGCCTGCAAAGATCGCGTCATGGGAAAACCGTAGAGGCGACCACTGACAATCGCTCTGACCTGCGAAAACGTCTATTCCGACGGAGAGTTGGCAGGCATCGGCACACGCCGCGCACCGGGGGATGACGCCGGTGCGCGGCTCAGGTACGAGGGTAGTGGAGTTACTGGCCGACCCGTCCCGGCTGAAGGGTCTTGGCGAACAGCACGGTGCCGTCCTGCTCGCGCAGACGCACCGTCAACTCCCCGCTGTGGCCGTCGATGTCGACCTCGCCGAAGAACTGGTAGCCCTCGGCCGGCGACACGTTCTGCGCGGTCGGCGCCTTCACGAACACCCGCTCCGGACCGAAGGTGTTGTCGAGAGCGCTGGCCGGGAAGGCGCCCGCGTTCAGCGGACCGGAGACGAACTCCCAGAACGGCTCGAAGTCGGTGAACGCGGCCCGCGAGGGCTGGTAGTGCTGGGCGGAGGTGTGGTGCACGTCGGCCGTCAGCCACACGGTGCCGGTGATCCGCCGGTGCTTGATGTACCGCAGCAGCTCCGCGATCTGCAGCTCACGCCCGAGCGGCGCGCCCGGGTCGCCCTGCGCCACCGCCTCGATGTTCGGCTTGCCCTCGGTCGCGTCGGGCACGACCAGGCCGAGCGGCATGTCGGCGGCGATCACCTTCCACACCGCACGCGAGCGCGACAACTCCCGCTTGAGCCACTCCAGTTGCTCCCGGCCGAGGATGCCCTGCGGGTCCACGGTCTGTTTGTCGGGCGAGTTGGCGTTGCGGTAGGTCCGCATGTCCAGGACGAACACGTCGAGCAGCGGACCGTGCCGCATCACACGCTGGACCCGGCCCTCCTTCGCACCCGGCCGCAGTGTCGAGATCGGGAAGTACTCGCTGAACGCCCGTCGGGCGCGCACCGCCATGACGTCGACGTTCTTCTCCGTGTAGCGGGTGTCGGAGGTGGCGATCACCTCGCCCGGGTACCAGTTGTTGCGCACCTCGTGGTCGTCCCACTGGATGATCGACGGGACCTGGGCGTTGAACCGCTTGAGGTTCTCGTCGAGCAGGTTGTAGCGGAAGTTGCCGCGGAACTCGGCCAGGGTCTCGGCGACCTTGGACTTCTCCTCCGTGGTGACATTCCTGTAGAGGCTGCCGTCGGGCAGCGCCTGGGTCGCCGTGATCGGACCGTCGGCATAGATGTTGTCGCCGCTGCACACGAAGAAGTCCGGGTCCAGCTTGGCCATCGCGTCGTAGATCCGGTAGCCGCCGAGGTCCGGGTTGATGCCCCAGCCCTGCCCCGCGAGGTCACCGGACCACAGGAAACGCACGCCGCGCCGCCCGGTCGGCACCGTGCGGAACGTGCCGTCGACCGGCTCGCCCGTACGGTGCGGGTCGTCGGGGTCGGCGAGCAGGACCCGGTAGTGGATCTGCTGCCCCGAGGGCAGCCCGCGCAGCCGGGTGGTGCCGGTGAAGTCCGTGTCGGCGCCGAGCAGCGGACCGTGCCACCGGTGCGGATTGCGGAACGACTCGGTGGCCGAGGTCTCCACGATCATCCGGGCCGGGCGGTCCGAGCGCACCCACACGAGCCCGGAGTCCGAGGTCACGTCTCCCGCCTGCACGCCCCAGCCCGCCTGGGGACGCCCGGACAGGGCGAAGGCCGGGGCGGCGCCGAGGGCGGCGGGCACGGTCAGGGCCGCCGACGCGGCCAGGGAGCCGCGCAGAACGCTACGGCGGGCGGGGAACGGACGATGTGACATGGGGTTGCGCCTCCACGGACGGGATGCGGTCAGGGTGCACTGCCACAACTACTGGTGCGCCACAGCGCACACGCAAACCAGGGGTGAACAACGGAACGCGGTGACATGGGGGCCCGCGTGCGACACCAGAGACTCTCTACGGGCGTACGGCGCCGGCCATCAGACCCACACCCGCACGAATCCGCCCGGGCGACAGATGCGCGTACCCCAGGACCAGCCGTACGACCGCGTCGTCCACGCGCGCGTGGGCGTATGCGCTGAGCGGGCGCACCGCGACACCGGCGGAGGCCGCGCGTTCCAGGAAGTCCTCCTGAGGGCCGTACTTCTCCGGCAGTTCGGCGATGACGTGCAGTCCCGCCGCGATGCCGGTCACCTCCGCTCCCGGGAAGTGCTCCTCCAGGGCGGCGACGAGGGCGTCACGGCGCTGTCGGTAGGCGCGCTGGCAGCGGCGCAACTGGCGGTCGTAGTCGCCGCGTTCCAGGAAGCGGGCGAACAGTGCCTGGTCGAGCGTCGGGTGGCCGAGGTCCATGGTGCGCTTGCGTTCGACGACCTCGTCGGCCAGCGACTCGGGCACCAGCAGCCAGCCGAGCCGCAGCCCCGGGGCGAGGGACTTGCTGACCGAGCCCGCGTAGGCCACATGCTCCGGGTCGAGACCCTGGAGCGCGCCCACGGGGGCTCGGTCGTAGCGGAAGTCGCCGTCGTAGTCGTCCTCGAAGACCAGACCGTCCACCGACTGCGCCCAGTCGAGGAGTTGGGCGCGCCGCCGCGCGGAGTAGGCGATGCCCGTGGGGAACTGATGGGCGGGTGTGGTCACCACGGCCCGTACGCCCGACGCCCGTAGCGGCCCGACCGCGAGACCCTCCCCGTCCAGGGGCAGCGGTACGGTGCCGACGCCCGCCGAGGCGTACAGGGCGTCGTGCTGGGGGCTGCCCGGGTCCTCGACGCCCACGGTGCGTGTCCCGCGCGCGCGGAGCACGAATCCGAGCAGCGCCGTCGCCTGCGCCACTCCGGAGACCACGACGAGCCGCTCCGGGTCGGCGACCACACCCCGGCGGCGCGCCAGGAGTTCCGCCAGCGCCGTACGCAGCCGGGGCAGCCCGCGCGGATCGGGATAGCCGAGCATCTCGTGCGGCGCCTCAGCCAGCACACCGCGCTGCGCCGACGCCCAGGCGGCACGCGGGAACAGCGACAGGTCCGGGGTGCCGGGCACGAAGTCGGCGCGGGCGCCGGGGGAGCGTGGCGCGAGGTCACGCGCGTGTGGCCGCGCCGCCCGTACGGCACCGCCCACCCAGGTGCCCGCACCCCGCCCGCTGCGCAGATAGCCCTCCGCCGTCAGCTGCTCATACGCCTCTGTGACCAGCCCCCGGGACACCCCGAGGTCGGCCGCCAGGTCCCGGCTCGACGGCAGCCGGGTGTCCGGCGCCAGCCGCCCCGAACGCACCGCCTCGCGCAGCGCCGCCTGAAGGGAGCGGCCACGCGCGCGTGCCGGTGCCGACGCCGCGGGCAGCAGCAACTCCCAGGCGGCGGAACCCGGCAGACCCTCCGGACCGGTCGGCTCCTCCGGATTGGTCCGCGATGACGTCATGGAAGTGGACCTTAAACCGGACCGCCGATCTCCCTAGCGTCGCCGCCATGAACGCCACCACCGCCCGCGGCACCCCGCTCGCCGCCTTCGCCTGCGTCCTCGTCGGAGCGTCCTTCACCGCGAACAGCGTCCTGGGTCATTACCCATACGCGGGCGGCCAGTTCCTGCGCTACGGCCTCGCCTGCCTGCTCCTCGTCCCGTTCACCGGCAAGGACGCGAGGGCCCGGCTGCGGACGCTCACCCCACGCCAATGGGCCCGTCTCGCACTGCTCGCGGCCGTCGGCATGGTCGGCTTCAACCTGGCCGTCATCGCCGCCGAACGCAGCGCCGAACCGGCCGTCCCGGGCGTCTTCGTGGGCTGCGCCCCCGTGGCCGTCGCGGTCCTCGTCCCCCTCCTGGAAGGACGCCGGCCACGGCGGATCGTGCTCTACGGGGCGTCGCTCGTCGTCGTGGGCGCGTTCGCGGTCCAGGGATGGGGCCGTACGGACGGCGCCGGAATCGCCTTCTCCGGGTGCGCACTTGCGGGAGAGGTGGGCTTCGCGGTGCTCGCGGTTCCCGTACTGCGGCCCCTGGGACCACGATTGCTGTCGGCCACCGTGTGCGGGCTCGCCGCGGTCGAGGCGGCGACGGGCGGACTCGTCCTCGACGGGACCGCCTGGCTGCGGCGCCCCGACGGCACCGAGGCCGCCGCGCTGCTGTGGCAGGCGGCGGTCGTCACGGTCGTCGGCTTCGTGTGCTGGTACATGGGCATGCAGCGGATCGGCGCGGAGCGCGCCACGCTCTTCTCAGGCCTCATCCCGGTCGTCGCCGCCGCTACCGCGCCGCTCGTCGGAACGGGCTCCTACGGGGCCGCCCAGGCCGCAGGCAGCGCCCTCGTCGGCGCCGGAGTGGCCCTGGGATCGGGCGCGTTGGGGCTGTTCCCGCGCCGGTCAGCGGCTGCCGTCGAGGATGACGCGCGCGACCAGGGCCGGGTCGTCGCTCATCGGGCAGTGCCCGCAGCCGGGCAGCCGCACCAGCCGGGACCGGGGGATCATCTGCTTGGCGCGGACGCCCTGGCGGCGCAGCAGCAGCCGGTCCTGGGTACCCCAGGCCACGGTCACCGGGATGCCGGGGATGTCGTCGGTGAACCGGACGCTCGTACCGGCCCGGAGCGTGTCGTCGAACCCGGGCGCGTTGACCAGCGCGAGCGTCTCGGCGACCACGGCCTCGGGTGAACGGCGGCCCGGGCGGGCGTAGATGGTGCTGGTGAGCGCGGTGCGGCCGGCCGTCGTGCGCGCCAGCTTCTCGACCAGCGGGAGGGGCATGCTGCGGGCGATCCGCCGCATGGTGAGCAGCACACCGAAGGCGTAGCGCCGCTCTGCCTGGGACCAGAACCCGGCGGGGGAGAGGGCGGTGACGGACCGTACGACCTTCTCGCGGCCCAGCTCCAGGGCCATCAGGCCGCCGAGCGAGTTGCCCGCCACATGCGGGCGTTCGAGCCCCAGCGCCTCGCAGAAGGCCCTGAACACGGCGGCCGTCGTCGTCAGGTCGTACGCCAGCCCCTCCGGGAGCGCGGGCGAGGCGCCGAACCCGGGCAGGTCCACGGCGATCACATCGCGCTCGGTCGCGAGGATGTCCACCACCGGGTCCCAGGCCTGCCGGTGGTGACCTATGCCGTGCAGCAGGAGCAGCGGTTCGCCGCTGCCCACGCGCGCGTAGGACACGGTCACGGTCTTCGGGCCCTGTGGAGTTGGGACCGGGAAGGAGACGGTGGCGGACATGGGGATGCTCCTCGTCTGGGACGCGCCGGCAGACGCCGTGCAGGTTGTGTAGACAGCTTGTCAGCAACTGCTACTCACCGGTAGCCCCAAATGCGGGGGACCTTGGGGCCCACGGTTTTCTGCTGGACAGGGCCGCGCCCAACGCATGGGATGGAGCGGTGACCACCGACACCCCGACCGATGTCTTCGAAGAACACCGCCCCGTCCTCATGGGGGTCGCCTACCGCATGCTCGGGCGGGTGGCCGACGCCGAGGACGTGGTCCAGGACGCCTGGCTGCGGTGGTCCGCCGCCGACCGCGCCGAGGTCCGCGAACCGCGCGCCTACCTGGTGCGCGTCACCACCCGCCTCGCCATCGACCGGCTCCGCCAGGTCAAGGCGCGCGGCGAGGCCTACGTGGGCCCATGGCTGCCGGAGCCGTACGTCACCGACTTCGGGGACACCGTCCCCGACACCGCGGAACGCGCCGTGCTCGCCGACTCCGTCTCCCTCGCCGTACTCGTCGTCCTGGAGTCGCTGTCCCCGCTGGAACGCGCCGTGTTCGTCCTCAGAGAGGCGTTCGGCTACCCGTACGCCGACATCGCGGCCATGCTGGACCGCGGTGAGCCGGCCGTGCGCCAACTCGCCGGACGGGCCCGCAAACACGTCGACGAACGGCGCCCGCGCTACGAGGTCGACCCGGCCCAACGCCGCGACCTCACCGAGCGGTTCCTCGCCGCGGCGGCCGAGGGCGACCTGGCGGGCCTCATGAAGATGCTCGCCCCGGACGTCCGTCTGATCGGCGACAGCGGCGGCAAGTCCAAGGCGCCGCTGCGCATCCTGGAGAGTGCCGACAATGTGGGCCGCTTCCTGGTCGCCGTCGCCGCGAAGGGGATCCCGGAGATGTCGTTCCGCTTCCTGGAGCTCAACGGCGGACCCGCGGTACTGATCCTTTCGGGTGACACGCCCGACAGCGTCTTCCAGGTGGACGTATCCGCCGGACGTATCCGCTCCGTCTACATCGTCCGCAACCCCGACAAGCTTCGATCACTGGCTTCCGCTTAGCCGTGGCCCGGGCGGAGCCCCCGTTTCGAGACGGGGGCTTTGCTGTTACGTCACGAAGAACACCCAGTACGAACGCCCTGTGAACGCTCTGCGGCAGACGCTCTGTGCATCGCATATGACATAGAGGATTGGTCTTGACCAAGGGTGGGGGCCGTCCTATGGTCGCAGATAAGTGAAACAACCTTTAATAAACAAGGGCGCTAAAACGCCGCCGGAACACGGCGATTGCGGAGGACAGGGTGGGGACCACGCAGTTGGAATCGGTGCCGGAGCCGAAGTACTGGCATCTCAAGACAGTGCTGAGTGAGGCACTGGACTCCGAGTTCTCCGTGGGCGAGATCCTGCCCAACGAGCGCGACCTGGCGGCCCGCTTCGGCGTCGCCCGGGCCACGCTCCGGCAGGCTCTGGAACAACTCGAACTGGAAGGCCGGCTGCAGCGCCGTCGCGGAGTCGGTACGACCGTCGCGCCGCCGCGCGTGGGTGTCGCCGTCGGCACCGAGCAGCACGCCTGGCCGGGCGCCGGGGAGGACGCCTGGCAGTCCGTCGACTGTGTGCTGGCGGCCCCGCCGGCGGCCGTCGCGGACGTCCTGGAGACCCGTTCCGAGGAACTGGTCCACATCGTGCGGCGCTCCCGGGTGAGCCACGGCCAGCCGGTCGCCGCCGAACTGCTCTACATCCCGGAGTCGTCGGTGCCCGACCTCTCCGCCATAGACACTCCCTCAGCGACGGCACGCGCGCGTGCCGTCCTGCGCGAGTTGCAGCGCCTCGAACTGGAGGGCCAGGACCGTGCCGTGGAACTCGGCTCGGCCCGCGCGGACGACGCCAAGGAGCTGGACCGCCTCCCCGGAGCCCCGGTCCTCGTCGTCACCACCCGCTTCTTCGCCGAGGGCCGGACCGCCGCGGTCTCCGTCGCGACCTACCGCGCCGACACCTGCCGCCTGACCTTCGCCGACTCCGGAGGCGTAGAAATCCACCACGGCCCGGAACGCCAGGCCTCCTGACCGAGATCAGGATTCATCCGTCGCGCCCCGGGAACTCCACCCGGGGCGCGACGCGTTCTACGTGCTGGGCGTGTTTTTCACGCGGGGCACGGCAGCGCCCAAAGGGGCACGGGGCTGTATCGATTTGCGGCTCCGCCGCGTGGGCGCGCCCAGCCGCAACGAACCCGCACCCGGCACACGATCACCCCGGTCAAGCTAGCGCCGCGTCACCGTGCCCTCGACCGCGAACAGTTGCTCCTCGACATGGTCAAGAGCCAACCGCAACGCCCCAGTTGCCGCGGCCGCCTCCCCGAGCAACGACAGGGCGACCTTCGGCGGCCGCAGGCAATACCGCGCCAACTCCCGCCGCAACGGCTCCAGTACACCGTCCAGCCCGGCAGCCCAACCACCCACGACGACCAGCTCCGGATCGAGCGCCAGCACCAGCGCGGCGACATCGTGCACAAGGCGCTGGATGAACCGGTCGACAGCCGCCATCGCCCGCTGGTCACCGTCCCGCGCCAGCGCGAAGACCTGCGCCACCGCCTGCTCGTCCAACGGATGCAGTGGCTCGTCCGTGGTGGACAGCAGCGTCTCCGGAGTCACGTCCCGCCCCAGCAGATGCAGCGCGCCGATCTCACCGGCAGCCCCGCGATACCCCCGATGCAGCCGCCCCCCGATCAGCGAACCGGCGCCCGGACTCAACCCGGCCAGCACCATCACCATGTCGTCGGACTCGGTCGCCGCGCCCTTCCAGTGCTCGGCGACCGCCGCCGCGTTGGCGTCGTTCTCGACCAGCACCGGGCACTTGAAGGACCGGCTCAGCCGCTCGCCGAGGTGCAGCCCCGTCCACTGGGGCAACGCCGTGCCCAGCCGTACGGTGCCGTCCGCCTCGACGATGCCCGGCGTGGCGACGCCCACCGCGCGCAGCGAGCCGCGTGCGACCCCGGCCCGGCGCAGCAACTCGGCGACCGCGGTGCGCAGCCGCTCCAGGCGCTCGTCCGCCGAAGCCGTCTCGTCGACGTCCTTCGCGATCGCGCCGAGCACCCGGCCGTCCAGGTCGGCGAGGAGCACGGCGACGCGATGTGCGCCGATCTCCAGGCCCAGCAGATGCCCGGCCTCGGCCCGGAACCGGAACCGCCGCGCGGGCCGCCCCTGCCGCCGTACAACGCTCTCGTCGGCCGCCTTCTCGACGACCAGCCCGGCCTCGATCAGTCCCTCGACGACGCCCTCGACGGTCGGCCGGGACAGACCGGTCACCCGGGTGATCTCCGTCAGCGTGGCGCAGTCCGTGGCACGCAACGCGTGCAACACCACCGCGGAGTTGATCCTCCGCAGCAGCGAGGGGTCCCCGCCGGTCAGCCCCGCCAAGGTCTGTCCTCCCAGCTCGTGCGCGTGTTGGGCGGATCGTACTCGGCGCGGCGGACCGCGGCGAGAGCCGGGCGCCCCCGACCCACTCGCCCCACTGATTCACCCCGGCGCCACGAACCCCGACTCGTACGCCGCGATCACCGCCTGCGTACGGTCCCGCGCCCCCAGCTTCGCCAGCACGGCGCTCACGTGCGACTTCACCGTCTCGGTCCCGACGACCAGCCGGGCGGCGATCTCCGCGTTCGACAGACCCCGCGCCATCAGCCGCAGCACCGCGGCCTCGCGCTCGGTCAGTTGGGCCCGCTCCATCACCGCGCGTGCCGCCCGGTTCCCGCCGTCGTCGCCGTACTCGGCGGCCAACTGCCGTACGGAGGCCGGGAACAGCAGCGAGTCGCCCTCGGCCACCAGCCGCACCGCGTGCACGATCTCGGCGGGCCGCGCCCGCTTCAGCAGGAACCCGTCGGCACCGGCCCGCAGCGCCTCGTACACGTACTCGTCGTTCTCGAAGGTCGTGATGACCAGGATCTTCGGCGGATCGTCGACCGTGCGCAGCACCGCGCGCGTGGCCTCGATGCCGTCCAGGAGCGGCATCCGTACGTCCATGGCGACCACGTCCGGCCGCAGCTGCCGCACCAGCGGGATCACGGCGGCCCCGTCGGCGGCCTCCCCGACCACCTCGATGTCCGGCTGCGCCTCCAGTACGGCCCGCAGACCCGCGCGTACGAGGGGTTCGTCATCGACTAGGAGAACGGTGACCGGCATCCGGCCAGCCTAGATCAGCCCAGCGGCAGCTCCGCATGCACCTGCCAGTCACCCTCGTCGGGCCCGGTGTGCGCCCGCCCGCCGAGCAGTGCGGCACGCTCGCGTATGCCCCGTAGACCACTGCCCCGGCCCGGTCCCGGTATCGCCGCCGTCAGCGGATTGCGGACCTCCAGATCGAGGGTGCCGTCGGCGACCCCGATACGGACCCGCACGGGGACGGAACCCGCGTGCCGCAGCACATTGGTCAGCGCCTCCTGCAGGATCCGGTACCCCTCCCGGGAGACCGGCCCCGGCACCGTCTCCAACGGCCCGGTCACCTCCGCGTCGACCTTCGCCCCGGAGGCCCGCGCCGACTCCAACAGCCGGTCGGCGTCCACGAGCGTCGGCCGGCCGCTCACTGGCCGCTCCGCCTCCCGCAGCACGCCCAACACCCGCTCCAGGTCCTCCAGTGCCGCCCGACCGGTCTCCTCGATGGCACCCAGCGCCCGCTCGGTGAACTCCGGATCACCCGCCGCCCGGGCGGCACCCGCCTGCACCACCGCGACGGTCAGCGCGTGACCGATGGAGTCGTGCAACTCCCGCGCGATGCGGGTGCGTTCCAGCAACTGCTCGGTGCGCTCTTCCAGGGCGGCGAGTTGCTCCGCGCGCGAGGGGCCGAGCAGCTTCCGGGCCAGCAGTGTGGCCAACTCGCCGAGGCCGACGACGACTGCGTACATCGCGATCAGGGGAAGCAGTGCCAGGAGGGCGTATCCCCAGTGTGGTTGAGCGTTGCTCAGCACAGGGACGCCGTCCGGTACTTTGCCGATCGCCAGCCCGACGAGCGTCACGGACAGGAGCGGCCCCCAGATGGTGCTGAACGAACCCAGCACGCTCAGCGCCATCCGTGTCTCCAGCCACAGCACGGTCCGGCCCCGGTCCCGCCAGGTCGCCGCCGGTGCGACAGAGATGCCCGAGTCCTGCTCGCCCGGCGTCAGCAGCAGCCGCGCCTGTACCCCCTCACCCATGCGCACGGACGGGATCAGGCCGACCGGGATGAGCATGAGCGCGGGCACATAGGGCGTCGACATGTCGATGTACAGCCAGACACTCACGATCAGCATCGGCACCCAAAGATGCAGCAGACGCGTGTACGTCGTCCCCCGGAGCAGCGGGCGCAGGAAGCGGGCCATTCCGACATCGTGACACCCGGCACCGACAATCGGCCTCCCCCGGGCGGGGGAGGCGATCTCCACCGGCGGGGGAGGCACCAACTCCCCTGACCGGCCAGGCTGTTGGTCATGACCAGCATCGACGTACGAGACCTCACCAAGGAGTACGGCACCCGGCGGGCCGTGGACCACGTCACCTTCGACGTCCGCCCCGGCAAGGTCACCGGCTTCCTCGGCCCCAACGGCGCCGGGAAGTCCACCACCATGCGCCTCGTCCTCGGCCTCGACCGCCCCACCTCCGGGACCGCCACCATCGGCGGCCGCCCCTACGCCGAGCTCACCGAGCCGCTGCGCCACGTGGGCGCCCTGCTCGACGCCCAGGCCGCGCACGGCTCCCGTACCGCCCGCGACCATCTGCGCGCCTTGGCGGCGAGCAACCGCATCCCGGCCGCCCGGGTCGACGCGGTGCTGGAGGAGACGGGGCTCGCGTCGGTCGCGCGGCACCGGGTGAAGACGTACTCCCTGGGCATGCGCCAGCGGCTGGGCATCGCCGGTGCCCTCCTGGGTGACCCCGAGGTGGTCCTGCTGGATGAGCCGTCGAACGGCCTGGACCCCGAAGGCATCGTCTGGATCCGGGAGTTGCTGCGCCGGCTGGCGGCGGAGGGCCGTACGGTCCTGGTCTCCAGCCACCTGATGAACGAGACCGCCTCCTTCGCCGACCACCTCGTGGTCCTCGGCCGCGGCCGTCTCCTCGCCGACACCCCGATGCGGGACTTCATCGACGCGCGCGTGCAACCCCACGTACGCATCCGTACGACGGACGCCGGCGCCCTCAAGAGCGCACTCGCCGGGCACGGTCTCGACGGCACGGAACACGAGGAGGGGCACTGGACCGTGGCGCACGCACGCGTGGACGAGATCGGCACCCTGTTGTCCGCGGCCGGAGTACCGATCCTCGAACTGACCGCCACCGAGGGCACGTTGGAGCAGGCCTATCTCGATCTGACCGCCACGGAGACCGAGTTCACCGCACCGCACCAGGAGGCCTGACCATGACGTTCACGCCCGTGTTCCACTCCGAGTGGATCAAGATCCGTACCCTGCGCTCACAGCTCGCGGCCCTCGCCATGATCCTCGCGGTGACGGTGGTCTTCTCCGTGCTCGCCTCGTCCGACACCGGAGGCGACGACTTCGACCCGATGTTCGCGGTCTTCTTCGGCGTGACCTTCGGCCAGATCGCGGCGATCGCCTTCGGTACGACCGCCGTGTCCTCGGAGTTCCAAGGTGGAGCGCTACGGCTGTCGCTGGCCGCGGTGCCGCACCGGGGGCGCTGGTTCGCGGCCAAGGCGACGGCGATCGCCGTGCCCGTGTTCGCCGTCGGCCTGGTCACCGGTGTGGTGACGCTGGTGGTCGGAAAGGCGGTGCTGGGCGCCGAGGCCGACGGACTCGGCTGGGCGGAGCAGGTGCGCGGTGTGGTCGGCTGCGCCGTCTATCTCACGCTGATGGCGCTGCTCGCGGCCGGTCTCACGGCGGTGCTGCGCAGCGGGGTGGCGACACTGAGCACCCTCATCCCGTTCCTGCTGATCGTGTCCTTCGTGGTCGGCGACGCGTCGAGCGACATCGCGGACGTTCTGCCCGACCGGGCCGGCCAGGTGGCGCTCCACCAGACCTGGGCCGGGGCGATGGGGCCGTGGACCGGACTCGGGGTGACGGCCCTGTGGGCAGCGGCGGTGCTGGCGGCGGGGGCACGGAGCGTGCGGCGCCGGGACGCCTGACCCCGGACGTGCCGGAACGTTTGACCCCAAGCAGGCGCTGACGCCCCGTCAATTGTCAGTGCGGGCCGGTTTACTGGAGGCATGAACATCACGCACTGGCCGGCGACGATCGACCTGCTGTGCACCCGGGACTTTCCCGCGGAGCACGGCAGGACGGACGTGGGTACGGGAGGACCCGGCTGTCACATCGCCGAACTGCAGACGAGCGGCGACTTCTGGGAGGACGACGGGACGGAGCGGGAGGAGACCGAGGCACAGTACGAGTTCGACCGGGACGGACTCGGCGTGCGGCTGATCGAACGCTGGAGCGCGCCCCGTGTCATCAGCCTGGAGAGCGCGTTCGAGCGGTCGCAAGGCGGCGAGGACATACCGGAGCCCTGGGCCTCGCTCAGCGCGCACGTGCCGGACGTACACCTGTGGAAGTCGCCGGAGACCGGCCGGTGGATCGCCCTCGGCGTGTCCCAGTGAGCTTCTTCAACTGCGCCCCGGGAGAGTGACGGTGGGTCCGTCGTTGACCTCCGGTCGACCAGCAGGATCGAGCGCGATGACCGTGGTCGACACCTCAGCCGCATCACCCGATCGGTGGCCGATCTGAAGAAGCTCAGTGGGACAAGGAACTTCCGTTCCAACTCCTGGCCGTCGTAACGGAGATGGACCCGCCGTGAGGGTCTAGTCCTGCGCGGCGACCCGCAGCCGCCCGAACTCCTCGGCCATCGTCGCCGCCGTCCAGTGCGCGTTCAGCCCTCTGAATATTCCAATAACTACCCATTTGTTTTAAAATTGATCTTGTGAGCGAGATTAATTCAGAATCAAATTCGCCTTTGAGGGTCAGCCCTTATGCTCGCATCTCTGATACGGATGAAGAGCGGGCACCTGGCATCGATCGACAGTTGCGGACAGTGCACCCGCTTATTGCGTCGCGGGGTGCCGTCCAAACACGCGACTACACCGACAACGATAAGTCGGCCTATAAGCCGGAAGTCTTTCGTGACGACTTCGAGGCGTGGCTTCAGGACTTTATCGACGACAAGAACGACGGCATCGCCGCGTGGGATCTCGACCGCGTCTTTCGCCAGAACACGGACCTTGAACGGGTCATCAAGGCGTACTGCGATGCCTACTTGAAGCAGAAGCGTCCCAAGCCGGTGTTGTGGCTACCTTCAATGACCCTGGATCTTACTGATCCAGACGGTCAGACTATCGCGCGTATGTTGGTCGCTGTCGCCAACCAGTCGAGCGCAAAGACGGTGAAGCGCGTCACTGACTTCTACCGTGACGAAGCGCTAAAGGGAAACATCTTCAGCAACTACCCCGCTTTCTATCGGAACAAAGATGGTTCCATCAATTCCGAGAAGGCAGCCATCACGTTCAAAGCGATCGAGGACGTGTTCGCGGGCGTGCGTCCAACAGCCATTGCCGATGAGTGGCGCACGAAGGGCATCACAACAGCGCGCGGTGGTCGCGTGAACGGTGAGACCGTCCGCCGTATCCTCATTGACCCCGGTATTGCTGGTCTCGCTGTCTACCGTAAGGAACTGCTGATTGGAACAGATGGCGAGCCAATCAAGCGTCGAGACGGCGGGCTAACGGATGAGGCGACTTGGCGGGCGGTCTGCAAAGAGCTGGAAACTAAGCTGGGGCGACGACGGAAGCCAACCAAAGCGCTTCTCAGTAAGTTTCTCCGCTGCGGCCTGTGTGGTTCGCGCATGGTGCGTACTCGCAAGACTGACACCTATTTCATGTACGCCTGCCAGTCGGTTGATGCTGGCGGTTGCGCCAGGGTGGCGATGTCCGGCCCCAAGCTCGACAAGCAGATCACGGCGTTGGTGCTGGCCTACCTCAACCAACCGATCGACGCGGTTGAAGAGAAGCCCTTCGAGAGCCAAACGCGACTCGATGAAGTCACAGCCAAGATTGCCGAGTTGATGACCGCTTACCGCACCGGTGAGATGTCAGGCTCGATCGTGTTTCCCTCGATCAAGGAGCTGGAAGATGAGCAGAAGGTACTTCAGGGTCAGGCTGCCAAGCATGTCCGTATGAAGCGGAAGGTCACGACCGCTGCCGATGAATGGGATGACATCGGGCTTGAGCGCCAACAGGCCATCATCGGTGAAGTCTTTGAAGTCATCGTCATCATGCCTGCCAGTAATCCTAAGGGCGGGGTGTACGAAGCAGAACGGGCGAAGCCAGTTTGGCGTTCACCCGAGAAGTAACTGCTTGATCTTCTTCTCACGCTCCTGCGTAAGAGGAGGTGCCTTTGCTAGTTCACGTTGAATCCAGTCCTGCATCGTCATAGGTGCGGGGCTGGATTCTTTTGTGCCCGTCTCACCTTGAACCGGCTCGACCTTGATGGTCGGCTGCCGATTCGTTGGTACTGATGGTCCTTGTTGCTGGGCTGTCATGTATAAATCTCTGCATTAATTATATATCAATCACTCCCAAACTCCACCGACCAAACTCCCCAAGTGCTCCGCCAGATCATTTTGGCTTAATAAGAGTAACGGCCGAGGAAGAAGCCCCGGCCGAGCACCAACCCAACGAGTGGAGCAGAAATGGCGATTGTCAGCCAGAAGGTTTCAGACCTCAGTGGCAAGCAAGGCACCGACAAGCAGTTCGCACAGGTCGTCGTCCGGCAGCACCCGGACATCGACCAGCCGAAGGCGCTGGATGTGTTGGTTCCCGAACTCAAGTCGTTCTCGGACATCAGCGCCGACCTCGTGATCCTCGAAGTCACGATGCCCGACAACACCAAGCAGGACATGTACGTCCCGCTGGAGGAGTTCAACAAGGCTGCCGACAACATGCCCCAGATTCTCAAGGACGCGCGCGGCACCCGTGGCCGCGTTCCCGGAACCAAGGTTGGCAACGGCAGCTAAACCCCACAGCTCCGCGTCTGCCACCGCTCCCGGCAGCGTGGAAACCCCCGTCCTGGTGACCCGAAAGGGTCATCGGGGCGGGGCTTATCAACTTGGCCACGTGAGGTTCAAATCCGGGGTGAAACGACCGTCACCCCGGACCAGAGTCCCACGGTCGAGAGGCGAAGTGGTTCCGTGATTACCGGCATCTTGCTCCCCTGCGCCGAAGAACAGCCCATCAAGCGGGTTGAGTTCGACGCCGAGAACGACAAGCTCATTCAGGAGATGGTCGGCGGCACGTTCGAGGCGTTCAACCTCGACGTACCGCCGGCTTCGATCCTGGCGAACGACGAGGCGATGCTTTGGTCGTTGCCGTTCAACCACCGCGCAACCGTCCTGTTGTGGCAGCACGCCAAAGGGCTCCGCGGCCAGGCGTATATCAGCGGGGATGCAGTCCTCACGGGTATGCCGGATAGGCGCGGGTTCACCAAGTCGGTTCCGTCGCAGTTGATTGAACTGCTTCTCGAAACCGAGACGTACGGCGTCGAGTTCCTGCATCGGCCTGACGGTCCATGGTCGCGAAAGTCGCTGACGTTCACTGACTGGTTCGAGGCGTATAACTACGCGATCATCCATGAGGAGACGTTCGCGACCGTCAGGAGCGCGAGGGTTATCGGCGTGCAGTAGTCACGTTAGCCCGTGGGATTCCCCCTCTTCGGAGGGGGTTTCTTTATGTCGTGTTGTAAATTCCGCCCTCTGCAAAGCACACCGACTGTGTCATTAATAGACTAAGTGACGGCCCGCGCGCCGCATCTGAACTCCGCCTCCCGTTGCGCTTACTCCCGACGGTGACGGCGGACCCTCATCCCGGCAAAGCCATGTCGGGATGAGGGGTTTTTCTTTTCCAAAAAATTAGTGCTTGTAATTACTTTAACAATGCCTCATAATCCACCATCGACGAGAGCGGATACGAAATCCATTTGTATTCCGTAACGCCACGCCGCCTCGGTCAGATACCGGACGGCTTGCTGGCGTGAATCTCGCACATTCACACCCAACGACCCAGGAGTAAGACATGGGTTTGACTCGTAGGGGATTCGTCCCCCGAGTGAGGCAGGGACTCGTTTCCCTGCTGCTGGCCATCGGCATGATGGTCGGCATCAGCATGGCTACGGCCACACCGGCGCAGGCTTCGACGACCTACATCTACCCGGTGTACCACAACCAGGTTTGTAATCGTCAGGGCCACTTCGGGGCCTCGTTCTGGAACGGGTTCAACCCGTACAGCTGGTACTGCTACGACCTGTCTGTTCCGGCTGGAATCACGTTCACCGGCGGTCTCGACATCAACGGTTGGTGCCAGGACAGGTACCGGGGTACGCACGCCGAGCTGATGGGCCGGGACGTATGGGGATGGAATTGCGTCCGTAGGACGGCGTAACTTCCGGGGTGGCGGGGTCGGAGAAATCCGATCTCGCCACCCGCTACTGCACCGATCAAGTTACATTAATCAAGGGAGTCCACATGGAAGAATTTATCAACGTGCTTTACGTCATACTGCCTTGGATCGTGATCCTTCTATGGATCGCTGTTCCAGTTGCTTTAATTTGGGTTGTCGTTCGATACATAAAGAAGCGAAAGTCCGAAAAGAAATAGACTTGCGCAGACGTGGAGACGATATGTCTCAGAGGAGCAAATACCGCCACCTCGGCGGTATTTTTGTTCGTCATCAACCAAACCCAAGCAAGTCCTCAGTCACTTGCATAAGTATAGTAAACGGGCTCGCGTCCCGTTGGTGTTCGCGCCTCTGTTGAGACGTTTCGCATCGGTGTTGTAGTCCGTGCCAAAGTCATTGATCCCCTCCGCTCGCTTCCCCATAGTGGAATACGGAAGAGCGGCAGACCACCGACGGTCAGCAGCTCGCACGACCAACCCGAAGCACATAGCCCACGAGCAACCAGCGCCCCGGCGCGAGGCAATCTTTGTGCACCTCAAAATTAGGAACGCGACAGGAGGACTAATGACAAGACAGATTCACTGACACCCACCAAGAGAACAGGCCCGCCGGATCACACCGGCCTCACCTGGTTCGAGATTCACTTCCCCCACGACCTGACCGCCCCCGATGTAGTCAGAGCACTCCAACCCCTGGCCTACCGGCCATTGGTCGGCTGGTTCAAGCGCACGCCGGCCGCCGTCCTTGAGACGCGCGCATCATCCGGCGGTGACGTCCGCTGGTTGGTCGGCGTCGACTCCGCGATCCGCGCCGAGTTCCCCGGCCAGTTGCAAGCGCAGCTTCCCGGCCTGGTGCTGGTTCCGCTCGACAAACCGGCGCGGCCCGTCCCCATGGTCGCCGCCAACGTCCGCCTGTCGAGCCTCGCCGACCCCGTCCGTACGGACATGGCCGCCAGCGTCACCGCTGGACTCCTCGAAATTATGAACGCCCTCGCACGGGGGCAATCCGTCGCCCTTCAGTGGATCGTCGGGCCAGCACAGAACCGGAAGCAGAGGGCGGAGCAGTTCAGCATCGCCCGTGCGCTCGGCCTGGTCGCCGTTGTCCACGAGACGGCCGACGCTCGGAAACTTTGGAAGGCCAAGGCGGCGGAGCCGCTGCTACTCATCCGGGGCCGCATCGGTGCCCGTGCCCGCAGCGCGGAACAGGCCCGTCTTCTCGTCCGCTCCTTAGGCGAAGCGATCCAACTTGCCAGCGGGCCGCACGGAAGCCTTCACGTTTTGCGGCCCACGACGCGCGGCGTGAACCAGCTCGACGACGCGGCGGACGGCAACCGTTGGTCGGGCGTCCTCAACGTGGCGGAACTGGCGTCGGTCATCGGCTGGCCGGTAGAAGCGACGGGATCACGGCACGCGCGTCACGGCCGCCAGTACCCGGCACCTTCCGCGCTCCTCGTACCGCGAGAAGGACGGCACCAACCGGGCGCACGCGTCCTCGGCACCGGCCTGCACCCAAGTCAGCGCGACCAACTGGTGACGCTGCCGACGGAAAGTGCGCTGCATCATCTGCACGTCGTCGGGCCGACGGGTAGCGGGAAATCCACGCTGCTGGCCGCGCTGCTTCATGCCGACGTGGCGGCCGGGCGAAGTGTCTTCGTCCTTGAACCCCGGGGCGACCTGGTAGAAGCGATCCTGGCCGGCGTCCCCGCAGAGCGTCGTAAGGACGTGGTGGTCATCGAGCCGGGACAAGCTGGGATGGTCGTCGGCTTCAACCCGCTGGCCGGTCGTCCCGAGGACGCCGAGCAGCGCGCCGACCACCTCTTGCACTTGTTCCGTGAGCTGTACGGCACCAGCCTCGGGCCTCGAAGTGCCGACGTCCTCATGCACGCGCTCGTCGCACTGAGCCGAAGTGGCCAAAGCACGCTCGCTGACCTTCCTGTTCTCCTGACCAACGCGGCCTTCCGCCGCCGCGTGCTCGCCGAGGTCAACGATGCGCTCGTCCTTGCTCCCTTCTTCTCCTGGTACGACGGCCTGTCAGAGGCCGAACGCCAACAAGTCATCAGCCCGGTTCTCAACAAGACCCGGGCTTTTTTGAGCCGCACGGCGATCCGTAGGTTGCTGGGTCAAGCATCCCCGCGGTTCGGGTTGGACGAGCTGTTTCAACGTCCGCGCATCGTGCTGGTGAACCTGAACGCTGGCGTCATCGGAAGCGAGACGTCCCAGATGATCGGGGCGCTGCTGGTGACGCAGCTCTGGCAAGCGATGCAGCGGCGAGCGGCGGTTCCGTCGATTCAGCGACACCCGGTCATGGTCGTGATCGACGAGGTACAGCAGTATCTCCGACTGCCGGTTGATCTCGGCGACATGTTCGCCCAGGCGCGCGGCCTTGGCGTCGGCCTGACAGTGGCACATCAGCACATGGGCCAGCTCCCGCCGAAGATGAAGGCGGGGATCATCGCGAATGCCCGTAATCGTGTGGTGTTCCGTCCCAGCAGCGAGGACGCATCCACGTTGGCCAGCGTTCTTGGCGGCGGCCTGGTGGCGGATGACCTCGGACTCCTCGGTGCTCACGAGGCGTATGCGGAAGTCCTGGTGAACCGGCAGCCAAGCGAACCGTTTCTTATCCGTACGCGCCAGCCGGACGGCCGCGTCCTCAGTGATCCGACCGATCTACGACGCGAAAGCGCGGCGCGGTTCGGGGCTGACGGCCTGGACGTCGACGCGCGGCTACGTCAGCGGTGGCAAGGCGACGACGCCCGGCCGGATGGACCTATAGGGCAAGCGCCACGGAGGACGACATGAACGTCTGGCCTTCATGTTCGTCCCGGCCTTCGCCTCGCGGTTCGCGTCACGCTTCGCTCCGCGTCGGTTGCGGCGGTCGGTGCTCCTCTGTTGGAGCAGAGCAAGCGCCAGCCAGATTTTCACCGACAGGAAACGGAGTTTCCCTATGGTGAAACCTCGACTGCAAACCGCGCGGGTGGCCCGGTTGCGCTCTCGGCTCAGTCCGCGTGACGTTGCGGCGCTGACCATCTTGCAGCGGGTTCGCCTGGCAAGTGGGCGGCAGTTACAGCGGCTCCTCGTGACAGATGGATCGCCAGCGGCACGGACGCGCCGTACGCAGCTCATGATGACCAGGCTTACCGAACTCGGCTTGGTGACACGGTTCTCGCGGATCATCGGGGGCGTGCGGGCGGGATCGTCCGGCTTCATCTACGGCTTGAGCGGGTTGGGTCAAGCCGTCCTCGACACTGACGGCCCGCTCGGTGGTCGTCGCCGCCGGGTCTGGGAGTCGAAACCGTACTTCCAAGACCACGTGCTCGCGGTCGCTGAACTGTACGTCCAACTGGTCGAGCGGCACCGGCTTGGTCAGGGCGACCTACTGGCGTACGACGCCGAGCCGGCCGCCTGGCGTCACTTCACCGGCAAGCACAACGAACTCGTCATGGTCAGGCCTGACGCGTACGTCCGCGTAGGCCGGGCCGCTCTTGAACACAGCAGCTTCATCGAGGTCGACATGGCTACGGAGACGCTGCCGACCATCCAGAAGAAGTGTCTGCGGTACGTCGACTACTGGCGGAGCGGCGTGGAGCAGCAGTGGCGCGGGGTCTTCCCGAAAGTCGTCTGGTTGGTTGAAACGGTGCGTCGCCGCGAGCAGATCGCGGGCGTGATTCAGAAGTTCACCACCGACACTCAGGCGCTCTTTGACGTCGGCCTCCTCGGTGACGGTCCGAGCTTGCTTGGTGGGGCAGAGCAAGGAACCGCCGCATGATGTCAAAACCACAGTGCAGAAGTCCGCCAAGGTGTTCACAACGCCGACCGAAAGATTTTAACTGGAAGGAGAACAATTAATGAATGAGGTAATTCGACGTGCGATCCCTGGAGGTGAAGACACACTATTGCTCACGGTACGCGAGGCGTACATGAGGCTACGAATCAGTAAGTGGAAGCTGTACGACCTGCTGCGGTCGAAGCAGCTTGAAATGGTCAAGATTGGCAGGCGGACACTGATACCGCTGCGCTCGGTAGAGGCGTATGTCTTGAAGGGCTGGAAAGAGTCCTTAGCCTGATGGCCCGCCGCAATGGAAACGGCGAGGGTTCTATCTACCAACGCGCGAGCGATAAGCGTTGGGTCGGTTCCATTTGGGTTGAGACGACAAGCGGAAAGCCCAAGCGGGTCTATGCCTATGGCATGACCCGCGCCGGGGTTCACGAGAAGCTGACAGAACTAAAATCCCAGGCCGCCCAAGGCATCCCGACAGCCGATAAGAGCTGGAAGCTCGGGGAGTATCTGGACTACTGGCTTAGGGAGGTGGTGAAACCGAACCTCCGTCTATCCACCTACGAACGATACGAGATTGGCGTTCGCCTCTACTTAAAGCCGGGACTGGGCGAAAATCAACTCGTCCGGCTGTCTGTACCGCTTGTACAAACATTTCTGAATGAGCGGTCGGCCGCAGGCATGTCGGTCCGGAGCATCCAGATTCTTCGCGAGATATTGCGATCTGCTCTAACGCGGGCATGTGAAGAGGAAATCGTCAGTCGCAACGTCGCCCGCTTCGTCAAGTTGAAAAAACGAGAGCAAGCCGACATCCGACCTTGGACGCTGGAAGAAGCCAAGCTCTTTTTGGAAGCTGCCCGCACCGATCCGCTCTATCCGATGTTCGTGCTCCTGGTCCTCTACGGTCTGCGGCGAGGCGAGGTTCTCGGGCTCCTCGAAAAGGACGTTGACTTTGAGAACTCAGTCATACGAGTACGACAACAGGTCGGTCGTATAGCGGGCGCCCTACGGATAGGCCCGGTCAAGACAAAGGCTGGGCGTCGCGATTTGCCGATGCTCGGCCTGGCACGAAGTGTCCTTGAAAACCGCGAACCAACTGGGGGTCTCCTCTTCACCACCAAGAACGGCACGGCCATCGAGCCTCGCAACTTCGTGCGTTCGTTTCAACGAATCTGCGAGAGGAGCGGTATCCGTCGGATCACGGTTCATCAGGTGCGGCACACGACCGCGACGCTTCTTAAAGACCTCGGCGTACCGGCACGAGATGCCCAACTCATTCTTGGACACTCAGACATCGCCATAACGCAGCAGATTTACCAGCACGACAGCATGGAAGGACGACGCGAGGCATTAAGCCGCGTAGAGACCGCTCTGAACGTGCCAACACATCAAGATACCCAGACTGTACAGCCTGGGTATCTAGTGGGCGTCTTTGACAGCAGCGGTTGCTGTCAGAATGGCTGTCAGGGACACAGTTTTATGGACCGCCTTGCATCAATCATCTCTGGTACACCCGGCAAGATTCGAACTTGCGACACCTGGTTCCGAAGCTCCATCCGTTCAGGTGAAACCGGACGAATAACAGAGGCAGCTAAGTATTACCAAGCACGTCGTAGGCAGGCGTTGTTGGGTGTGGTTGCTGTCAGCGCTGCTGTCAAAGACCCTAGGGCCGAGGAGGTAGCGCTTGCCGCGTAGAGCAAGCCGACCAACCTTGCGCCGGCCACGTGTCCAACGACATCAGCAGTCATTGCTGCGAAAGAGGCCGACGGGTACTGGAGGCTATAAGCCCCTCGCGGCTCACTGCTGAACCTAGGCTTTAATCTCGCCTGTGATCCATTTTTTCACGCGAGCGGCGATGCGTACGATCCCCAAAGTCTGTTCGACCAGCCTCTGAGCGTATCTTTAAAGTGTCCGAGAATGCTTTGATTGAACACGGCCTTCTCGCTAGGGGCGTTCAAGTAGTCTCCCCACTCCTCCCGGTTCTCTTGCGTTGCATGGCTCACACAGAACTGAAATTTGTCGTAGGCGGTCGGACCGTTGAAGATGAACCAGAAGTATGGAATCTGCGATTCAACGACGTTGGTGATTGCTCGCAGATCCTCGGTTCCTGCCTTAGTGACGTACTTAACGGGAGCCGCCTCCAACACTCCCTGCGCTTCATTCAGAAGCCCGTGAACCATGAAGCAGACGTACACCGCTGTGAGGAGCTTGGATTCTCTTGAATAGACTTGGGACAAGCCGACTCCCGTACCGCCATGGTGCACATTGCTATTTTCGTGAAGCTCGCGCACAGCGTCATGGGTGGGATGCAAGAACTTACCAAGAAACGTGTAGTGCGCTTCGATTCTGGTAATGTCTCCGGCGTCGGCTAGCCCATTCAGTTCAAGGCACTCAAGCAGCGCGCCGTAGGAGAGGTAGTACTTGTACCGAAACTCCGCCTCTCGGGTATGCGCCTTCAGTGCTTTCTTCACGTCCTCCGGGTCCTCATAGTACTGGAAATAATCTTCGTCTTTGAGGCGCATCACCTCAGGGCGAAATTCCTGATGCTGGAAGAAATGCATCGGAATCGTGAACTCTGGTTCGTCTCCACTGTGCAGGCCCTCAAAGACGTACATGAGGTACCGCCCGCGCGTGTAGCGTCTCACTTCAAGACACTTTGTCGAACCGTCAGCTTGCTTCTGTGCGAGATCTTCTTGCTGCGCCTTCAGGCGCTTTTTGAACTCGCCCTCCGTCAGGTTCGTCAAGTCTTGCACCTGGAAGTATTTCTTCCCTCGGCACATGAGTATAAAGAGGAGATAGTGTTCCAGAAGGGAACGGCCAAGTCCGAGGGCATCTGCAATCTTCTCGTTCTCAATGAGTGTGAGGCAACTGTCCGCTGTCTCCATACGGAGGTTCACGAACTCAAGGAGTTCGCCATACATGGCATGCTGCGTGTTTCCATGCCCAATCCTTGATCCCCACAAGGAGTAGGAATCGAGCATGGAACGAGTCAGGCCGTTAACCCGCACAACCTCTTCATCGATTGATCTAGTCACCATTCGTCTCCTCCTGCTGATCGTCCCTGTTCGTCGTGACGTGCTCTTCCAGCTTCCCGACAAATACCGTCGCCTCGCTGAGGATGTCAGCGAACCCCCGAGAAAGGCCCTTGGCATCAAGGTCGAAGAAGCCGACAGCCTTCTGGTACTGGCTGCCGCGTTTCATGTCTTTGACATGGGCCGCGCCGCTACGCAGACTTTGCAGGTTCCGAAGGAACTTGACTAGCGCTTCCGTGTCAGCGAACGAGACGACATCCAGATACCTGCCAAACTTCGTGATGCCACCCTTGTCATCGGGTTCGAGGGTTGCGCGCTTACCAACCTCTGCCTCGTTGATGCGGTCGACCAGAAGCTTCGTGAGCGACATGATTTGCTCGTCGAACTCTTTTTGGTTGCCGTCCGACGGAACATGCAGCGCCGTCCAATGATGGGCGTCTGCGGGCTTGAGCTTCTTAAAGAGTTCCCACCCATGCTTTGAGAGCCAGCTCTTACCAAAGCGTTCGTACGTCCTCTTGAAGACCAGTGCCGGATCAGTAGCATCAGCCCATTCACCGAGCATGGAGCGGCGGAAAGCAACATCGCTCATTCCACCATCGGGCGTGACGTTGTAGCCCTTCCAATAAAGCTGCTCCTTGTGCGGCAGCTTTCCGAGATCGCCAAGAAAGGCAGTGACATACTTTTGGTGGTTGTTGTCCAGCGGCATACCCCAGTAACCTGCGCACGTCAGGTAGCCGTCATCGACGCTGAACTTGCCAGGCTCGTTGTAGTACTTCGTCAGTACTTCCTTGCGAAAGAACACCGGCCTGAGAAATTGCGGTGCGCCGGGGTTCTTTCCAAAGTAGTTGGCTAGCTTCTCCTCGTCGCAGGTGTAGTGAACCTCCTCGCCATCCTCATCTACACCAATGATGAAGTCCTCGTACTTGCGGTCACGACGCCCCCATGAGTGCTCCGGATCATAGTTGGCAGCGCCCTTCATTACCTTCTTGCCAAGCAGACGCCCGCAAGTCTCCCTCTCGGGTCCAAGGTCAGGGAACTCTTGCACGAATCGCGAATAGCTATAACCTGTATCGCGTGACCTTTCGTCTTGCTGCATCATGCCAAGTTCAGCGAGAGTCTTTTCGCTCCACCGGTCAACGACATAAAAAAGCAGTAGTGACATTTCGCGCACCGCAAGATACTCCTTGAGGTACTTGACCTTAACTTCCACCTTGTCGTCAGACATGCGGACAACTTCAATCTCGTCGCCGCTGTCGTCGAACGCCAAAAAGACGTTTCTTGCTCGGTCCTCGTAGAGGTTGTGGAAGTGCCTAAACTCCTCGGACACTTCGTTATAGGGTGGCTTCAATCCATGAAAGAAGCGGCGAACGATCAGGGGCTCAATACCGTCATCGTCTCCGAAGCGCAGGTATTCCTTTCTGTCGTCGGGGTAGAAAATGAAGCCCGGCGTTCCATGGCCAAGGTCCAAATCCCACGACACATTGTTAAGACAAGCGTCAACGTCACCAACCGGCACGAGGGCGCTGTAATAGCCTCCGTCTTCCAGATCGCGCTTTTCCTGCGCGTAAACGGTCACCCACCCGCCGACGGACCGCTGTCCGGTCGCGTAGTCGATCAGATCTGCAAATTCAAGGAATGATTGTTCAGTCATGGAATAATTTTACCGCGTACCTTATGGGTCGGAAAGGTTATTTTCTGCGTGTGGAGGGGCGGGCCGCTTGCCTGTGGGTGGACGAGCTTCGGCACGCAGGACGACGAGCACGGGCGTACGGCGGCGTAACCGTTTGGACTGGTGCCGAAGCTCGCAGAGTCAGGCAAGCTGCTGCTCGCAGCGTAGAACCCCTTGACCAACTACGCGCCGGCCACAGCAACTTGATCCGTGCAACCTAGCTGCGGCGGGTACGGGAGCCGTGCGGTAATGGCTGGTGTGGATCAGAACTCGCTGCGGAAGCTCGTTGAAGGCCAGCTCCTTCGGCTGGAGGGCAACACCTTCCAGGACTGTATGGATCGGCTCGGGCTAGAGCTGTACCCCGGTGACTATCAACCCGTGCGGGCCGCCGGGCCGAAGGGCGACACCAAGAACGACGGCTACTGCCCGAAGGCTCGGGTGTTCTTCGCGGCGCACGCGACGCGCGGCGAGCGGATCGACAAGACCAAGGCGAAGATCCGCGGTGACTTGGAGGGCTGCCTCCAGGAGCACCGCGACGTGAAGGTGTGGCGCTTCCTCACTAACGACACCCTGCCGGGCGAGGTCGACCAGTTCATCGACAACGAGCTTCGCCCCTTGTACAGAGATGTCACCATCGAGGTGTGGGGCCTCAAGACGCTCGCCGATGAGATCAGCAAGCTCAAGCGGGCGCAGGTCGACAAGATCATCGACGTTGTCACGGTGGACGAGCCAGAGTTTGAGGTCGTCTTCCTCAGCCACATGAAGACGGGGCGTGATCTCTGGCCGATCCTCTCCGGCTGTCTTGGGTGGTTGCCGCATGAGGAACCAGACGACTGCACCGACGAGGAGCAGGACCTCATTGACGGTGCGGTTCAGAGCTTCCGAGACTGGAGCGACATCTCAGGCGACATCGAGTTCAACCGCTCCTCGGTACGGGATGCTCAGCGCAGCATCACGACCATCCTGGACGAGCTTGCAGAGAAGGGGCTCGCCCTCTATGCCGCAAAGACAGACGACTATCCCCTGACGGGTGGCCCGTCACCGTTCCTAGGAACTGTGGCAATCTTCAGGATTGCTCGGGTAGATCCCGTTACCCCTACGGGTGGCTGACGGACAGCATTCTGACACCAGGCGCTCCGCCCAAGAACACCCCGCATCCACTCTTGGCTGCGGGGTGCTTTGGTCGTGAGGTTCAGACGCCCGCCGCCGGCGCGGGTTGGGTCGGCTCGTCCTCCGGGGCTGACGATTGCGCCGTGATCCGCGCCTTCACCGGCTGCCAGCTGTGCAGCAGGCCGCCGACCATCAAGAGGGCCGAGTACGCATCGGCCTTGGTAGTCTCGGCAACTTCCGGGTGCGCGCCCAGGTCGCACATGAACTTGAGGGCGAGCCGTACCTGTTCGGCACGCGACGCGTAGCCAACGCTCGTGTTCATCGACTCCTTACGGAGCGTCTTGGCCGCGGCTGTAACGTCCGCCGCCTCGTCTTCGTCGTCAGCCTTCTTGCCGACGAGCGCCGCGAGAGTCTGACGGAGAGCTTCAACCGTCAGGCGCCATTCCTGCTTGATGTACTGCTTCTCGGCGTCGCGGTAGTAGTCGAGGGCGACGGCGAACTCAACCGGGCGGTTGGTGTCCGGTGCGTCCAGCTCGATCAGGAGCAGGCGGCGGTACTGCATCTGTTCAAGGATCGCCGCCCAGTTGCTTTGGTTGACCTCGTACTCGATGCTGCCGACCCCGATGCGTTCGAGGTTGCCGTCAGTCATAGCCGTGCCCGTGACTTCGAGCCGGAACGTGATCGCACCCGTTCGGTGTTCCTCGATGATCTGAAGCTGCCGGTGGTCGAGGTCGGCAACGAGGACGAACGTCGTTGTGGCTGCCAGTTTTTGCAGGGTGACAGGCGAGGATTCGACCGTCAGCCGACTCAGGTAGCCGCTCGACCTGCCAAGTCCGACGGCGTGCAACTTGCCCTCAAGCCACATCGGCTTTTGTGCCGATGCCTCATGCCGACATGACGCCTCGAAGTGGAAGCGGAGCTGCATCACGCCGAGGCCGCTCGTGCCGTCGACGGACTTGAGTTCCAGCCGGGCCGCGTCGTTCACGCTGGCGATGTTCACCCAAATCTCGTTCATGATCGTCTTTCTGTTGGTAGCGACGAACGTTCCAGGATCGGGCCAACAGCGATGCAGGGCAAGCGAGTAACGAAGTTCTACGGACTGCCGCGGATGACGCTTGATCGAGCACGCCAATCGAGTGCCGGCCTCGACCCCTTGATGCCCGCCACCAACCACGACGCCCGCGCTACAGCAGCGCGGGCGTAAGCGTGTCGGCGTCCAGTGTCACGGCATGACGACGAAGGACAGCCAGACCCCGAGGACAAGCCCGGCCGCGATGACGAAATCTTGCGTGGTCTGGGTTTGTGCTCTCTTCGTCCTGCGACGCGGACGAGCGGCCGTCACAGACCAGTCGCGCCGCAGCTCCCGGACGACTTCACCCGTTGCCGTGTCGATCACATGGAACGGTGCCGTCATTCCAAGTCCTTGAGCGGCGTCGGCCTAAAGAACTTGTCTCTCTCGATCCGCAGTCCGAACGGGCCGGGTACCTGTTCCAGCTCATCAAGGCTGAAACAGCCGTACTCCTTCTCGAAGCCGTTCACCAATCCCCAGAACGTACGGGAAGCGGGGTCGTACTCGGCGGCATACCATGTCCAGCTACTCCATGGCGCAAAGAATTTAACGACGGCTACCGCTTCGCCTCTCTCTACGGTGAAGTCTGGCAGCTTCCGTTTCAGCTCGTTGGTCAAAAGTTTCACATCACCCCCTTTGGTGCGAGCTGATCGAGCGCGTTAATCGTGCGATGCACCACCCAAGACGCGTCGCCGTCACGCCTGACTGATATTGACGATGTGTCCGCATCCGTAGAAAGCGGCGACGGTGACACGTAGTCGATGGCTTCGAGCTGATACACCCCAAGTTTTCCTGTCACCGCCACGACGTATCGGTTGTCTTCCCGGGAGCGCGAGCTAATGCCGCAGGTGCCACCCAGCCCATTAATCTTGTCCGCTATGTTCTGAATCCTCATTCCTTTTTCTCCTGCGCCACGGGAAACCAGCCCTAGAAACGGTCAGGCTTCCGGCGCTACTTACGTTTGTTTATTCTCGGTTCGTTATGTCGTTTCTGGTATCGGGTAAAAAATAACCTCCTTGCCAGATTCGGCAGGAGGTGCTAATAATAGCAATGGTTTTGGCTACTAATTCTAGCCGAAACCTGTGGGAGTCCTGCCGAAATCAGGGCTCTTACTTTATGTCTTTATTATAACGAATCTACCCCTGTTAATCAATGCCTTTC
The DNA here is from genome assembly GCF_045162645.1 of Streptomyces sp. NBC_00988. Classification (NCBI taxonomy): domain Bacteria; kingdom Bacillati; phylum Actinomycetota; class Actinomycetes; order Kitasatosporales; family Streptomycetaceae; genus Streptomyces; species Streptomyces sp. NBC_00988. The sequence continues at coordinate 2,720,024 of NZ_CP108730.1, read as the reverse complement.
GCCCCTGTTGGTGATGCGAAAAAGTCAACGCCTTTCAAGGGGCTGCTTGTTTCCTTGTTGCGGAAATGCCAAACTAGGAAGCATGTTTAAATCAAAGCAACAGAATGAAACATTCAGAGTTAATATAGAGGCATTCGATGCCATTCAAGAAGCTGCCAAGGACGCTGCGACGGCGAAAATTCTAGGTATCTCAAGCGGTGCCGCAGGTAAAGACTTTAAGCATTGGGCGGCCCGTGACAGGCAAGCCCTCGACGGCGCGATGAATCAAACGAGCATCTCCGTTACCTTCCTACATAGCGACGGTGTGTTTTTCATCCATACGAACACTGGTTCTCATGTGGTTATTGCCAAAGATAAAGCGCTTCTCTATTCCGAGGCTCTTGGGAAGGATGCTGATCAAGGGGATCGGAGGCTGCGTCCGCGCGTCGAGTTTCGTGTCTACAGCCGCGTGGTTAATGGAGAGTGGTGTTTGTTGTCTGCGCTCTGTGTCATCACAGACTTTAATGAGAAAGATTTGAGGATACTGGCAAGCTGGCCGATGTTTATGGTTGAAGATGAGGTGTTCATCGGGTTGGGTTTTGAAGTAGAGAGGCCAGACACGTCCGCTTATTTCACTGATGAGTTCGGTGACGATGTATACGTGTCTGGTGTTGACTACCTCAAGAGTGGTGTCAGATACACGGCACTCTAAAGCTCCAATAGTCGCGGGATAAGTTCGCCCGTCAGATACACCCGCACCATCTCTTGCCGCTCTTCGGGAAGCCGTCGGAAGATCCGGGCGAGTTCGTTCTTTCGGGCCTGCTGCCTGACGACAAACACTACGTACGGAAACCAGTCGTCGGCGCTGACCTCGACCGCCCGCCAGTAACCGGCAAGCTTTTCCGTGATCCGCGCCGGTCGTTCCGTCCCCAGGTCGATTTCAAGAAAGTACCGGCTTGCGCGTGACTGCTGCGGAAAGTCCACCGACACCGACAAATCTGCCCGCACTGCCGGAGGAACGGAAAGTTCCACCGCGTAATCCTTGAGTGTCAGAACCCCAAGCCGTTCCGCTCGCCGTAGTTCAAGGTAGGTGTCAGCGACCATCAAGGCGTGGTTATTCACCGTTGGCGACTGGCGACCTTCGACGTCCAGGAGGGCGCGGCCGTACCGGCCGAGCTGAAATACGAACGCCCCCGCACCGCCTTTGATCCCGCTCGTTCTGCGGCCAACTCGCGCGAGGTAGCCGCCATTCATCAGCCGTCCAAGAACCTTGTCCGGTACCGAGTGTGAGCGGTCAGAAAAAAGAAGTTCCGCAATATGGGTTGAGGCAAGCTGCGTGAACGTGTCCACCAACCTCAACACCTGAAAGTCCCGCTCAAGTAGTTCCACAGGTTCCATCCCTGGGGTAGTCACGTCGTGGCGGCGGCGTTCTGGCTGGTCACTGCCGCTACAGGGGTGGGGGTACGCCTACGGTTCGCCCACCCCTGGCCTACGGGGTTCGCCTACGTCGTGAGGATTTACATCCTTTCGCAGTCCATCCGCATGAGAAGGACTCGCTCAGCCAACCGCCCGATCTCGTATTTCATCGCCATGACTTCGCGGGCGTAGTCCCCGAACGAATCGTCGCCGCCTTCGTTCCCATCAAGCAACGACCGAGCCCGAGCAGATGCCGCTACGAGGTCGCGCAGCTCTTTTTGAAGGAAACCGGCATACGCCTCGACGTAGCACGCATTGTCGTGGAGTTCTTGCAGATCGCGGCTTAGTGCTTCGCTTGCTCCTCGCCCCATGGTTCAGCTTCCGTTCTTCGGTCCACCGAACCGGGGTCGCCTCGTAGAAGGTCCCGGGGCCGGCTGCGCTCCGCGGCGCTGCTTGATTTCCGCTTCCACCTCGGCAACGGGTCGCCCGTAAGTCGCTCGGGAATTCCGCCGCACCTCGGCGCTAGAGCCGGTCGGATCAACGGGCGGGAGCGTGACGCCAGTTACGGGCGAACTAACTCCGTCGGTCGTGGCAAATCGGCAAAGAACCTCGAACCGCCCAAGATTCATGAAATCCTCGTCGCTCACGCTGCGGCCGAAGAATCGGGCAAAGTCCCTGGATTCGTCCGCTGACGTTTGGAACACGACGGTCGACCTGGCGTTATTTTGCGTCGCTTCCTGAAGTTCTCGGGGGAGCTGTCCCAAGAACTGATGCGCCACCGTCACAGCCAATCCGAAGCTACGGGCCTGGGCGAACCAGTCGGCGGCAGAAATCGGCAGCCCGGCGAAGTCCTGATACTCGTCCAGCACGAGCATGGTTGGTCGGGCGGGATTAGCCGCCCCGGCCTGTACCGCGCTCCACACAGCATTCAGCAGCAGCGAACCCAACAATCCGGCTGTGTCTCGCCCCTCGTTTGAGCGACCCAAATTGACGAGCAGGATTTTATTGCTCCGGATGATCTCGCCAAGGTTCACCGTGCTCGCGCTCTGCCCGATGATGTTCCGAATACTTGGTCGATTATTCAACTGCCAGATTCGATCTAGGATCGGTTGGAAGTGCATCGCCCTCGTCCGGGCGTCGCTGAATCCCTGCCACCACGTCGCCAGCTCCTCGACGTGTGAAACGCCCTGAACCAACCGTTGCGCGAACTCCTCTTGGTCTGGCCGTGGCACCGCCAGGGCTCCAATATCCGCGAACGTCAAGGGTGCGGTTGCACCCGTGCTCAACATCGCGGTGAGGATCAGGTGGTAGAACCCTTGTCGAACTCGCACTCCGCGAGAGTCCTGGGGATATAGGTGATCGAAAAGGCGCTGGATATCCGCAGCCACCACGTACGGCGATCCGGCCATCAGGTTCCAACCGACCGGATAAGCCGTGTCGCTGACGTCGATCAGGACGACATCGGAAATCCGATGCTCGGGCACACGTTCGAGAACGGCGTTAAAAAGATCGCCTTTTGACTCGATCAAAATCACGCCCCTACCAGCGTCCATATCCTGTTTGATCATATTTGCCAGGAGGGCAGTTTTCCCGCTGCCGGTCGGCCCGACGACCTGTAGGTGTTGAGCCGACTCGACCACCCCGAGAGCAAGCGGCCGTTCGTTCCCGGGGAAGTTGGAGCGCGCGATCACCCGGCCAGTACGCGGAATCGCCCCGGTCGCGGCAAGCTGCCGCGCACGGGAACGAGGAAGCCCGGCAACATGCGGAGCACCGACCGGGAAGCAGATCAGGCCGACCAACTCGGAGCCGGCCAACTGCATTGGGAAGAGCGTCGGCACCGCCCGCGCCTGCACCCGTTGAATAACCCGACCACTGGTCACGAGCCGCTGCTTCAAACGGTTGTCGCTTGTGCCGACCGCGCGGAGGCTGGCACGAACACGGGCGAGGAGGTGTTCGCCGTGCTGCTTGTTCGGGGCCTCCACGGCTACGCGGAGCACGGCGAGGAAGTTGGGTTCGCTGAGCTTCGCCCGCACGTCGGTGATGCGGTCGCGATCAGGCTTCGGAGCGAAGCGGGAACCAGGCAATACCAACTCGCCTGTTGCCCTGGGTGGACGCTGCCGCAGTGCTGGCGACACCACCCACTGGAGAAGCAGCGCTTCACCTCGGCCGAGGCCCTGCATTCCGGCGAGCAGGCTTGCGCTGGTGGCCTCCGGGTTCACGGTGCCGAGACTGCGTCGTGGGTTCGTCTGTCCCAGCTCGACCGCGGCTGTCCATTGGCGGGCGGGATCATCCGCACCCGCCGGCATGGCACTGGAACCGGGGATCAACGTGCGCAGCTGGCCGGTCAGGAAGTCGGCGGTTTCATCCGGAACAACCAGGCGGTACGAGATGCCGAATTCTCCGGCCTCGACCTCGAACACCATGGACGAGACGTCCAAGAGCCGCCGCGGCCCGGTGGTGAGCGTGCCGGAACAAGCGCGCAGCCACGCCGACACTTGGTCGGCGTCGAGATTCGAGGGGAAGTTCAGGCGGTAAGGTTGCGTCATTTTGTCACCACCTGGTCATTCGATGGTAGATAAATCCCAGCACGAGCAGCAACGCCAGGCCGCTGACGAGGTAAGGAAGGATCGGCTCAATGGCCAGCCACAGCACGCGGATCGTCAGCGCGGCCAGCAGCAGGAGCAGCAACAAGTTCCGGGCCTTCGCCACGGTCGGACTCCTCGGGATGGTGCCGCCGACCTACTGCTCGTGGCTGGCGGCGGGTTGGTGGAGCGGATCAGTGAGCTTCTTCAGATCGGCCACCGATCGGGTGATGCGGCTGAGGTGTCGACCACGGTCATCGCGCTCGATCCTGCTGGTCGACCGGAGGTCAACGACGGACCCACCGTCACTCTCCCGGGGCGCAGTTGAAGAAGCTCAATGACACGGTCCCCTCGCCGAAGGTCGCCGGGTGCAGGGGTGGCTATGGCCGAGAAATGTTCTCGGCTGTCTTCCCCAGTGCAGAGTGAAAGGTGACGACCTTCGGGAAGGGGCCGGTGGGGAGGATTAACGGCGGTGACGTTGGGCGGCTTCGAGCATCTGACGCCTGACGTCGCGCTTACGGGCTCGCATCCTGGCGCGGACTTCAACCGACTCACGCCAGGGGTCACGTCGCTGGGCGTTCCTCTTCTCGGTCACCTTGTCGTGGATGTAGCAGCCCACGAGCAGACTGGAACCGAGGAGGAGCAAGACGATTCGCTCCACCAGGTCGGCGAGGTTCATCAGAGACCGAGCCCGTTACCGAAGCTACGGATGTCGCGGGCTGTCTGCCGGTTGAACTCGGCGACCAGCTTGCCTAGCTCCTGAGCGAGGAGCGGATCACCGCCCGCAAGCTGTCGGGCCAGGCTCACCATGTCGGTTACGTCGTGCATGGCGGTCTCGGTCAAGTGCATCCGCAGTGCAGCTGTGGCCTGCTGCTTCCTCGCGTTGAAAAGCAGCTCGGCCGAGGCCCGCTCTTCGCGCTGCTGGAACTCACGCTGTACGGCGGACTGCTTGGGAGAGAGCCAGCCGCGCCGTTCTTCCGGTTGGCCGTAGCCGCCAAGGATCAGGTCATTGCCCATGTAGATCGGTTCCTTCATCCATGCCAAGGCAGCCCTGTGGAACGCAGCGCTCGCGCAGGCCGGCCGCAGTGGGTGGGTTGGGTCCATCAAAGTATCTGCGGAGTTCAAAGAAGTCAAAGGTTCTCTTGACTCATGGGTCATGTGGTCTAGGCTGTCGTCCATGGCAGACGAGGAGCTGAACAGGCACCAGCGAGCGGCGGAGACGAAGCGCCGACGAACCAGGGAGGCGATCATCAGCGGCGCGCTTGATCTTTACGGCGAGCTTGAACGCGGCGACTTCACGCGAGACGAGATTGCGGAAGCATCCGGCGTCGGCACAGCCACGCTGCACAAAAATTTCGGCAGCAAGTACGAGGTGCTGCGCCTCGCCTATGAACGCCTGCTCTCGCCTCTCGTTGATCCGATCGTCAAAGGGCGCGAGCAAGGTATCTACAACCCGCCGGACGCTGTTGATGAGCTGATCCGCTACATCTACACAGTTGCCAGGGTGAGTCAGAAACGCCGGGCGCTCACGGTCTCCATGATCCGCTCGTACTTCGAGGCTGAGCTTACTTTTGAAACATTGGGTAGCCCGATCGCTCCGGCGATCGAGTGCATCCTCCAGTTCAACCCGTTCTACCTCCAGGTGGATGATGGGTTGCGTTATGCACGCACGCTTCTGCTCGACCTCCAACACGAGCGACGAGACAACGTAGCCATGTGCGTATCGAGGACCCTTTGCCAGCAGGTCGTCAGGGTGAATGCGGACGGCTTCAACTGGTCTGCGTCGGACGCTTGGTACGAGCGACTTGAGCGCATCGAGGCTGCCGTTGATACAAGCGGAATCGTGGACGAGTGTGGAAAGTGATTTAGTATTGCATTTTAATACGAAATGTGTTTAAATATACATAGATTGCCTAAAAGCAATAGCTCTCTCCATCTCGGATGGAACGCCCCACCAAGTAACTTTTGCTTAGTTGCTGGCGCGTCCCATCGGAGTGACATCGGAGAGACGCGTGTCAACAGAAGCACCTGACCGCTTTCAGAGGGCGGCGGCCACCAAGCGCAAGAGGACCATCAACTCGATCGCCGAAGCGGCAAAAGAGTTGTTCGATGAGCGGGGCTGGCACGAGGTCACGCGCGACGACATCGCCAAAGCGGCGGGCGTCGGCGTGGCTACGCTGCATAAGAATCTTGGCAGCAAACAAAACGTCGCTCTCGTGGCGTACGCCTCGCTGGTGCGGCCCCTCGTAACCGAAGGAGCCGTCACCGACCGAGAAGTGGAGAAAGTCATCACGGACTTCATCCACGATCTGGCGAATGCCGCGACCGACCACCCCGTGTTGGCCATCGCCCTGCTTCCGGCGTGTCGTGACACCAAGTCCGACATCACCAAGCCGCGCGCGGCCGAGGTCGACTTGGTTAACTTCGATCAGCTCGCCGAGCACTTCGGCCGACTGCTCGAAGTGTTCTGGAACCGACGAGTCAATCCGGTCGGTAACGTAACGGAGATCGCCGAGCTTTACTTGTCCGGCTTGCTGTCGTGGACACTCAAGCACCCCGACAGCAGCGCAAGGGCTGCCACGATCCTCATCAACCAGCTCTGACACAGCCCAACTGCCCCGCAACCCAAACGGAGACGCCCCGCGTACCCGTACAGGGTGGCGGGGCGTTTTCATTTCCGGGGTTGTGCCGCTTGGAACGGATCGACCACCAGGCCGTGGCCGGCAGCTATTAGGTCAGCGCGTTCAGGGCGACCACTCGGGTGGGGCCGGATGCGACAGTTCATCCCAGATCAGTCCCGCATCACAGCTAAGAACGCCCTAGCGTCCGCTGTCGGAGGCGTTCTTTCATTCTTGAGGTGATGGTTTCCCTCTATGCCTAAGAAGATCAATTTGCTACACTTGGGTCAGTTTATGTAAATTTCATATAAGGAGTACGCATGGCTCAACTCGTCAACATCCGAGGCGAGGATTTTCGAGGCTACAGGAACTTTTCCATTGACCTTCGAGGCGAAGGTCTCTTTCTTGTTGCTGGGCCGACCAACTCGGGAAAAAGTGCGCTTCTCTCCGCTCTGGATGTCATCGCCGGAGTGGAAACACCCGCCTCCGCACGACATGCCCACGGCGAACATGCTCGCATCTTCGCGCGGTGGTCATTGACACCAGAAGAGCGAGCCGAACTACTCAGCGGGTCGAGCGAAACTGAAGCATTGCTAGCAGACCCCGAAATGGCCAGTTGGCTTGAGTTGGTATTTTCGGAACACATGGACTATATTCGTCCGACTCAACTCACTCTGCAATGGGGATCAGAGGAACGAACCGCCGTACTCTTGGTGCAGAGTGGGCCTAGTACGACTGAGACCTCCAGCGTAGATTTCCCCTTTACGAGCCAGTCGACAAACCTCATTGTGAGGGGGTCGCAAGGTGGCACGCCGCCCTCTGACACCATTCATTTTTTCGAGCCTTATGCGAATGGACTAGCCTTCCGTATCCTGACAGAATGGAGGAAGGGGTATTTTCACTTTCACCCGTTGCGAGAAGCAGCAGGTCGAAGTTCCGGACTTGCTGCTGTCACTCCTCTCCTTGAAACCAACGGAGCAAATCTCGCAAGAGTGCTGCTTTACCTGTACACGAATGAGCTAGACACCTGGCAGACATTGCAGAAACTTGTGACAAGCATCGTTCCCGACGTCGGCCAGCTCATGGTGCCGGTACAGCAACAGAGTGTCGAGGTTGTCTTTAAGGACAGCTCTTCCGGCGTCCGACACAACCTTAAAGACCTGGGTTCAGGCGTCGAGCAACTGCTCATGTTGCTCGTCGTCGGCCTGACTGAATCAGCCAACGTTGTTGTGCTGGAAGAGCCGGAAACAGGGCTCCATGCCAGCGCGCAGCGAGCGCTGCTCACGCTCCTTCAGTCGTGGTCGGCAGACCGGCTGTTCATGGCGTCCACTCACTCGGCCGCTCTGCTTGACTGGCATTCCCCTACGACATCGGTACTTGCCGTTTCCCGTAAGGACGGCGAATCGGTAGTTACACCCGTCACGACCGAGCGAGCGACACTCCTACACGAGCTAGGCGTTCGCCTGAGCGATGTTCTCTCTGCGGAGCGCATCCTCATCGTGGAAGGGCCGACGGACAAAGAAATTCTCGACACATGGTTTCCGGCTGTACTGAATAATCCACGAGTCGTCATTATCCGGGGAGGCGGCGGCTATAACGCTCGCCATGCCGGTTTGTTTGCCTCGTGGCTCGACGAAGCAGATGGGCTTGGGCAACGCCGCGTGCTCTATGTTCGTGACCGGGATGAACTTTCTGCCGAGTTCCTCGCCAAGCTGGAAGCGTCGGAAAACGTGTATGTCCTGCCGTGTCGCGAGCTTGAAAACCTGATGCTCGACGATGAGGCGATTGCGGCTGTCATCAACGCCGAGCGTGAACGGCTCGGCAAGGAGGCGGTGACGGTTGAGGACGTTTCGACGTCTACTCGTGAATTTGCTGATGAACTGCAACAAGTGGTGGTTTTGAAGCAAACCATGGCCGATCTCGCTGAGCCGATTCGACTTGTCGATCATAAAATGCGTGGCAACTTGGCGAAGCAATCGGCAGACAAGTCCGCGCTGACCGCAGAAGTCTTGGCACGTGTCCCTACGGCTGAGGCGATTGAAGAGAAAATTTCTTCAACGTGGGAGCAGCACGATGGGGATACCTCTTCAAGTTGGGATGCCGACTGGAAGAACCTTGCGCCTGGTGAAGAGGTTCTTGAAGGCTTGTGGCAGAAGTACCTGGGTCGCAAGTACAAGAAGTCGAAAGACGGTCTGGCGCTCGCCGAAGCAATGGAACAGCCGCCGCAGGTACTCCGTGATCTGCTTGATAAATTTATGCAGGAGAATCCGTAGGGCTTGAGTGGAAAGCAAGAGCGCCCCCGCTATGGATGCGGGGGCGCTCTTCGTTTCTGTGGGAAGTGCTATGCAGCCGTGGCCTTCGCGTACGCGTCCTTGATCTCCGCCGGGACACGACCACGGTCGTTCACGTCGTAACCGTTCTCCTTGGCCCACGCACGAATCAGGGCGGTGTCACCGCCGGAAGTTGCCGACTGGGTAGCCCCTCCGCGCCTGCTGCCGCGCGCCTGGCTCAACTTGCGTCCCTTGCCGACATAGGGCTCAAGTGCCTTGCGCAGCTTGCCAGCGTTCTTGTCGTTCAGGTCGATTTCGTACGTCTTGCCGTCGAGCCCGAACACGATCGTCTCGGACGCTTCCGACCCGTCGAGGTCGTCCACCAGCTGAGTGATGATTTGCTGTGCCATCGTCGCTTCGTCCTTCGTCGTGTTCGAGGTGAACCACGTTCTGTTGTTGCTGACTTTTTATCAGCGTGATCTAACAGCCGCAACATGGTTGGTGAATCATCCACGTTTTGAGACTCACCCTGGGAGTCGAAAACGAAGAACGCCCCGCGATGAGCGGGGCGTTCTTCATGCTCCAACGTTTTCTCGTCGCCTGTACCCAAGCCAACGGAGCGCGGCTGTCCGTCCCGCTCTGGGCCCGGCTCGTGGTGGGAGCTGCAACTGGTCAAGCGGCCACGCTCGCCGCCTTGTCCTGAACCAATGGCTCTGTTGCATGCGGAAGATACAGAGGTGACAGGCATACAACGGCAGCTTCATGTCCTGTGCCGTGATGTCACCGACGACAGCCACAGGAACACCGACTTCTTCACAGCGGAAGCACGTACCGCGGTACCAGTCGAACAAGTCCCAAACCTGCTGCGGCTTCATATGCAGGTCGCCCGCCCTTGGCCGAGGGTATCTACGGTGCGCCGGCCCCGAGCGTCAGGTCGCATCGGTCATCCTCATGGCCGCGTTCGCCTGGAGCGTTGTCTTCAGCAGACAGTCGAGCAGCGCCCGTCGCACTAGGTTTTCAGCTGGGCCGTGCTTCGCACGAAGTCCCTGCGGTAGCAGTAGGGGCATGTGCTCGTAGTGGCAGTGGAACGGCTCCAACGCGAAGCCGAGCGGAAGTTCAGCCCACACGATCTTGCCACCGACGCTTGGGCGGTAGACGTTCCACTGCTTCGCCAACACATCGACGAGCAGTAGGCCGCGCCCACCCTCGGCGTCTTGGTCGGGGTTCCGTCGTACGGGCACTGCACTTGTTCTGTCATAGACCTCGACGAAAAGACTGGCTTCGATGGCACGGATCTGTGCTCCGATGACCACCTCGTCCGTGGTCTCCTCCATCCTCGCCTGTGCGTCGGTGATGCTCGCCAGGACAGCATTCGTGGCCAGTTCGCTCATGATGAGCGCCACCGTTTCCACGTGCTCTTCCAGATCCCAGAGCGTCAAGGTGTGCCGTACGAACAACCGCGTCGCGGCGACGGCTTGAGGGACAGCGTTCAGCCGGACCGAGGACGCCAGCAGAGGAATCGGGGTCACGTCGTCGGCGCTCATGACGCGGTGCTCCTCTGCTGCGTGATCTTGTTTTGGATGACCCACAACCGCGCACCGATCTCGCGCTCGATGTGGTCACGCATGGCAGCTTGCAGACCGGGGAGCCTGGCGAAGTGCCACAACGACGGCACGATGACGTTCTTGACTTCAGCGGTCTTCAGGGCATCGACGAGGGCGAAGAAGGCGGATTCATCGCTGGCACCGAGTCGTTCGATGAACAACCGCTCCAACTCGAAGCCTTCACTGAGGGTGTAGCGCCTCAACTCCCCTTCGATTGCCGCGTTTTCATCTGGATCATCGCTTGCGGCGAGTCGCATGTAGCCGAACATGAGCGGTCGCATCCGTTCCTCCTGGGGGACTGGAACGGCTGGCGAGCAGCGGCACGGGGATTCCGTCTGCCCGCCAACCTGCCCGCTAGAGAAGCGGTTTGACCTGCAAAGACACCACAGCAAACGTGCGGCACTCTTGCCGCATCCATGGGGGATTCCTGGCGCTGGCCTGCACGGATGCCACCTGCACCGTTATGGTGAAGGCTCGCCCCGTACCGGAGGGATGGGCGATGGCAGCGAAGCGGATGGGTCTCGTCCGGCGTCGTAAAGCGGCAGGCCACACCCAAGAGAGCCTGGCCGAGTTTCTTGGTGTCGAGCGCTCGACAGTAGGACGTTGGGAGTCCGCCGAGACGGAGCCGCAAGCTTGGTTACGGCCAAAACTTGCCCGCGCGCTCAAGGTGTCGAACGAGGAGCTTCAAGCCCTCCTCGACGACATCATCGTCACCGACACCCAGCCAGGTGAGCGGATGACGTACGCCCTGGAAAATCCGGCGTCGGCCGATCTCATGGTGGTTGCCTACATCCATGAACGGCTGCGGAAGCTGGATGAGTTGTACGACCAAGAAGCATCGACGGCGCTGCTTGGTCGAGCCGGTCAACTGCACGGCCAGGTGCGCTTCCTCCGAGAGAACGCCGCCAACCCACGCGTGCGCCGAGCGCTGTACGAAGTCGAAGCCGATTCAGCGACGATCATGGGGCAACTGGTCTGGGACGTTTCTCAACGCCGTGACCACCACGCGCCGGTTCAGTACTTCAAGGAAGCCGTCGAAGCTGCCCGTCATGCCCGCGACCCATCGACAGAGGCGTACGCCACGCTGCGAATGAGCTTCGTTGCGCTGTACGGAGAGAAGAACCCGGTTCGTGGTGTGACGCTCGCTGAACAAGCAGCCGATGCCGCCCGCATGGTCAGTCCATCGCTCACTGGGTTGAGCCTTCTTCATGTTGCCGAGGGGCACGCCATGGCCGGCGCGCTCTCTGAGTGCGAAGCGGCGCTGAGGAAGGCGGAGGCGCAGTTCGACCGTGTCCACCCCGATGATCTGGCCGCACCCTTCTACACGGTGAACGAGTTCAACCGGCTGGCAGGCTCGTGCTATCTGGCCCTCGATCTTCCTGAGCGCGCCGAACCGATCCTCCGTATGACTTCACGGGCGTTGGCCAGCAAGAAGAAATCTCAGGCCATCACGCTCGGTAACCTAACTTTGGCGCTCATCCGTCAAGGAAAGCTCGACGAAGCCGCTGCGACCATGCACCGCACCATTGATGCCGTGGAGCTGACGCGTGGCGGGGGTGGTCTTAATCTGGCCTTCTCTGCCGGACGCGAGTTGCGGCAGTGGAGGACGGAGCCATGGGCGCAGGAGATCAACGATCGACTGCTCGCCCTGATGTAGAACGGGTGAGGCGTTGACGGACATCGACCAGGCGAAGCAGGCCGTACGCGAGCGGGTGTGGCGGCGACTCATCGACGGCGGCGGTGCACCGGCCGATTCGTACGGGAAGATTCCGGGCTTCTACGGAGCTGAGGCGACAGCTGAGCAGCTGGCAACTCTGGATGAGTGGCAACGAGCAACCACCGTCAAGGCCAACCCGGATTGGGCGCAGCTTCCCGTCCGTGTCCGTGCCTTGAAGGACGGCAAGCGCGTCTACATGGCGGTTCCGAGGATGGCCAGTCCCGAACCCTTCTACCTGCTCGATCCCAAGAACCTGACGCTCTCGCCCGAGGAGGCTGCCGAGAAGAAGGGCGCGGCTCAGGTTGCCCGCCGTGTCGGCGTTGAAGAGGTCGAGCCGATCGACATCGTGGTGTGCGGCAGCGTGGCCGTAAACCGGTCGGGTGCCCGCATCGGGAAAGGTGCCGGGTACTCCGACCTTGAAGTCGCGCTTCTTATCGAGGCCGGCCTCGTCACTGAGTCGACCGTGATTGTCGCGCCCGTCCACGCGCTCCAGGTGATCGAGGACGACATCCCCGAGACCGAGCACGATTTCTCGGTGGACTACATCGTGACGCCCGACGAGGTGATCCCGTGCGCCAACCGCCGTCGCCCGCGTGGGTTGGTCTGGGAGGACTTGACGCCCGAGAAGATCGCGGCGATCCCGGTGCTGGCGCGGCGGAGGGCTGCGCGGTAAGCGCAGCCCGTCACCCGTTCAGGCAGTCTTCCCCATGGAACGCTCGTCGAGCATGGGGTCTGCCTGCTTCGGCAAGGTGGTCACCTGCTTCATGCGAGGGTCCTTGCCGAAGAACTTGCGGTACTTGTCGACCGTGCCGATCTCCTTGACGATCTTCGCCACCCAGGCATCGGTGTACAGGTAGGTGTTGACCGGCTCGTCGTAGATGCAGTAGCGCGCATCGGTGATGCACGGGTCGGCACTTCCCACAGCCGGACGGACGCCGAGTCGTCGCCACATCTCGGTGTGCTCACCATGGACACTGAAGCAGAACGGCAGCTTGGCCTCGACGCGCTCGGCGACGACCGATGCCCGGAGCTTCGCCGGGTTCATCGTCTCGACGTGCTTCACCTTGGTGATGATCGTCCCGGTACGCCCCGCCTTGGTCATGACCGCGCGCTCGCTGTCGGTCAACGCGTCCAAGTTGACGAAGTTGACCGCTAGGTCGGCATCGGTTTTCTTGCCAACGATGGGCACCAGCCGGACCCGGTAGTCGTACTTCAGATCATCCAGTACGTCCGAGTCGATGGCCGCCTCGAACTTCGCCACCAAGTCGCGGGTCTTCTTCGGCAGCTTCTTCGCCGCATCCTGGAGTTGCTCGCGACCTTCGGCGGTGAGCGTCTGGAGAGCGATCGGGAAGCGTAGCTGATCAGCGAGGCTGAAGGCGGGGCCGAAGTGGTCCACCATCTCCTGCTCGTAGTTCATGACGAGCGCCTGCGCCTTGCCGCCGGTCACGATCTTCAGGTTGTGCTCGTACCGGTGCTCCACCTTGTTGCGGAGCGCCACGAAGAGCTCGGCGTTCAAGCGCACCGGGTCGGCACTGTTGGTGTAGCGCTGCTTCAAGCACCACTCCAGATCCCACGCCTTCGGCTCGCCGTCGATCAGCTTGTACTGACCGGTCTGGGCGTCCTTGTAGTGGTAGTCGATCTTGGCCTCGTGGAACTCCGCATGAAGCAGGTAGTGCCACGCCTTGTGCATGTGGGTGAGGAAGTCGCTGTAGTTGCCGTTTGAACAGTTCCACTCGTCAACTGCTTTGAGGGCGTGCCGCTGCGACTCGATGAGGATGTGCTTCCAACGGGCGTATGCCATGTCGTGCGTCCTTCGCGTTCATAGGAAGGATCACACTTGCGGCCACCTCAGGACAAGCGGGATTCCCACGACGCGTCAGGAGAGGCAGGGGCATCATGTGCCACAAGATCACTCGCGTGAACGAGCCGATCGCCCCTTGTGGTCGGACGCTTCTAACTTGCAAGATCACCCGATTGGATCGGTCGCACTTCCCTGCGGCCTTGCAGGCTACGCCTGACGCTCGGGGGTTGGTGCGAGATGGGCTCTGAGCTGCGCAAACGCCCCTGTCGCAAGATCGTTTAGGGGTATCCACCCCTGACGCCAGGCGGCGAAGTGGATCATGGTCGAGGGGTAGTTGTAACCGCATTGAGACCGCTCGGATTGGGCAGCACCCACACGCGCGTGTCCCCGAACGTCCGCTCCTGCGGCCCTACTTGGGCCTTCTTGTCGTCGAACGCGGCCCGGTACGCCGTCACCCCGAGGACGGCCAGCCAGCGCGGCTTCCAGCCCGTCAGCTTCGACGCGAGGAGTTGTCCGCCCTCGCGGTACTCCTCCGCGCTCAGCTCGTCGGCCCGGGCCGTCGCCCGTGCCACCACGTTCGTGATGCCGAGGCCGTACGACAGCAACTCGCCCTGCTCCGACGGCTTCATGAGCCTCGGGGTGAAGCCGGACAGATGCAGCACCGGCCAGAAGCGGTTGCCGGGACGGGCGAAGTGGTGGCCCGTGGCCGCCGTCATCAGACCGGGGTTGATACCGCAGAACAGCACGGCGAGGCCGTCCGCGACGACGTCCGGTACGAGACGGTCGCGGGCGGCCTCCAGCTCGGCCTGGGTGAAGCGGGTCAGAGGATCGCCCCCGGGGTGTAACCCGCGGCCTCCGGGTGCTGCTTCGCGAGCTCCTCGACGCGGGCGACGACGACGGCGACCTGGTCGGCCGCGGCACCCGTGAAGGACAGCTTGTCGGCCATCAGCGCGTCCAACTGGGCGCGGTCCAGCGGGATGCGCTCGTCGGCGGCGAGCTTGTCCAGCAGCTCGTTGCGCTCGGCGCCCTGCTCGCGCATCGCCAGCGCGGAGGCGACGGCGTTCTCCTTGATGGCCTCGTGCGCGACCTCGCGGCCGACACCCGCGCGGACCGCGGCCATCAGTACCTTGGTCGTCGCGAGGAACGGCAGGTAGCGGTCCAGCTCACGCGCGACGACGGCCGGGAACGCGCCGAACTCGTCGAGCACGGTCAGGAACGTCTCCAGCAGCCCGTCGAGCGCGAAGAACGCGTCGGGGAGGGCCACTCGACGCACCACCGAACAGGACACGTCGCCCTCGTTCCACTGGTCGCCCGCCAGCTCGCCCGTCATCGACGCGTAGCCGCGCAGGATGACCATGAGGCCGTTGACGCGCTCGCAGGAGCGGGTGTTCATCTTGTGCGGCATCGCGGAGGAACCGACCTGGCCCGGCTTGAAGCCCTCGGTGACCAGCTCGTGCCCGGCCATCAGCCGGATCGTCTTCGCGAGCGACGAGGGCGCCGCCGCGACCTGCACCAGCGCGGTCACGACCTCGTAGTCCAGCGAGCGCGGGTACACCTGGCCGACCGAGGTGAACGCCTGCGAGAAGCCCAGGTGGGAGGCGATCCGCTGCTCCAGATCCGCGAGCTTCGCCGCGTCGCCGCCGAGCAGGTCCAGCATGTCCTGCGCCGTACCCACCGGGCCCTTGATGCCGCGCAGCGGGTAACGACCGAGCAGCTCCTCCACCCGGCCGTAGGCCACGAGCAGTTCGTCGGCGGCGGTCGCGAAACGCTTGCCGAGGGTGGTGGCCTGCGCGGCCACGTTGTGCGAGCGGCCCGCCATGACCAGCTCGCCGTACTCACCGGCCAGCTTGCCGAGACGCGCCAGAACGGCCACCGTACGGTCGCGCATCAGCTCCAGCGAGAGCCGGATCTGCAACTGCTCGACGTTCTCCGTCAGGTCCCGGGACGTCATGCCCTTGTGGACCTGCTCGTGCCCGGCGAGGTCGTTGAACTCCTCGATCCGCGCCTTCACGTCATGCCGCGTGACCTTCTCGCGCTCGGCGATCGAGGCCAGGTCGACCTGGTCCAGCACGCGCTCGTAGTCCGCGATCGCCGCGTCCGGCACCTCGATCCCGAGGTCCTTCTGGGCCCGCAACACAGCGAGCCAGAGCTGCCGCTCCAGCTTCACCTTCTGCTCGGGAGACCAGAGCGTGGCGAGCTCGGCGGAGGCGTAACGTCCGGCGAGGACGTTCGGGATGCGGGGCTTGGCGGGAACGGAAGTCACGTAGACAGATTCTACTGGCGGTTCGTGCAGGCCAGCGCCAGGGTTCGGTTCGGCGGATGCTACGAGATCCACGTCACGATCGACGTCCCCGGCTACGGGACCCACGTCAGGCTCCGCGTTCCCCACCATCGGCAAGGTCAGCCAACACCCCCGCATGACAGACCAACGGCGCGCACCAGCAAGCCAGCACCCGTCCGCGCAGCGGCGGAATCAGCTCCAGCAGATAAGGCCGCTCCAGCAGATACGCCCGGTACTTCGCCATCACCTCCGCGCGTGTGCCGTCCCGGCGGCGCGTGGGGGTGTCGTAGGCGAAGGGGTTGTAGAGCGGGTGGCGGGGGAGGTCCCAGCCGCCGAGAGTCCAGCGGCGGCCTACGTAGGTGATGTCCTCCGGGGCGAGCTCCAGGCGGCGGCCGTACTCGTGGATGTGGCCCCTGATGTTGATCACCCGCGTGGTCATGGGGAGTTACGCCGCCGGGCCCTCGTAGGGGAGCAGGTCCGGGCGCTTGGGGGAGAGGCCGTCCCCCGAGGAGCGGCCCGTGAGGCGGCGGCCGATCCAGGGGAGGAGGTACTGGCGGGTGAAGCGGGCGTCCTCGACGCGGCGGGCGGTCCAGTTCGGGGGCGGGGTCGGGGGCATCGGGGTGCGCCACTCGGGGTCCTCCGCCTCGTAGCCGAGGGTCTGCCAGACCGCCTCGGTGACGCGGCGGTGGCCCTCATCCGTGAGGTGGAGGCGGTCGACGTCCCACGCGCGCGGGTCGGCAAGCGAGGGGGCGCCGTACAGGTCGACGACGAGGGCGCCGTGGCGGGCGGCGAGGTCGTCGACGCAGGCGAAGAGTTCCTCCATGCGGGGGCGGAAGCGCTCCAGGACCGGGCCCTGGCGGCCGGGGCTGCGCATCAGGACCAGGTGCTTGCAGGCCGGGGTGAGGCGTTCGACGGCCTCCTCCAGCAGGGCGCGGACGCGGCCCATGTCGCACTTGGGGCGCAGGGTGTCGTTCAGGCCGCCGACCAGCGTGATCACATCGGGCTGCATGGCGGCCGCCGGGCCGACCTGCTCCTCGACGATCTGCGCGATCAGCTTGCCGCGCACGGCGAGGTTGGCGTACCGGAAGCCGGGCGTCCGGGCGGCCATCCGGCCGGCGAGGAGGTCCGCCCAGCCCCGGTAGGTGCCGTCCGGGAGCCGGTCCGACATGCCCTCGGTGAAGGAGTCGCCGATCGCGACCAGGCTGGTGTGCGTGGGATTCGTCTGCATGGCGACGAAGAGGATATCCCGCGTCCATACTCGCCGGTAGGTCGGCCTCCACCAGCCGCCGGCCACCCCTGCCTGGCCTACCCTCCACCGGCCCCCGCCCCGCCTACGCCCGCTGTCCGAACAGCTCCCGCAGTACGTCCTCCATGGTCACAAGGCCGGTCAGTCGGTCCTCCTCGTCGAGGACCGCCGCGAGGTGCGTGCGGCTGCTGCGCATCGCGGTGAGGACGTCGTCGAGCGGGGTGCTCTCCTTCACGTTGGCGATGGAGCGCATGTCCTCCACCTTGAACGGCTCGTTGCGCGGCGAGGCGTCCAGCGCGTCCTTGACGTGCAGGTAGCCGATGATGCGGCGCTCGCCGTCCACCACGGGGAAGCGGGAGAAGCCGGACTCGGCCGACAGCACCTCCAGCTCGGCCGGGGTGATGCCCGCGACCACGTAGTCGACGCGTTCCAGGGGGAGCACGACGTCCCGCACGGGACGCCTGCCCAGCTCCAGCGCGTCGTTCAGCCGCTCCAGGGCCCGTTCGTCGATGAGCCCCGCCTCGCCGGAGTCCCGTACGATCCGGGCGAGTTCGGCGTCCGAGAAGGATGCCGTGACCTCGTCCTTGACCTCGACCCGCAGCAGCTTGAGCAGGGTGTTGGCGAACGCGTTGATCGTGAAGATCACCGGACGCAGCGCCCGGGACAACGTCACCAGCGGCGGTCCGAGGACCAGCGCGCTGCGGACCGGCTCGGCCAGGGCGATGTTCTTCGGCACCATCTCGCCGAGCAGCATGTGCAGATAGGTCGCCGCGGCGAGCGCGATCACGAAGGACACCGCGTGCCCCGCGCCCTCCGGCACGCCGACCGCGTGGAACACCGGCTCCAGCAGATCGGCGATCGCCGGCTCCGCGACGATGCCGAGCACCAGGGTGCAGAGCGTGATGCCGAGCTGGGCCGCGGCCATCAGCGCCGACACGTGCTGCAGCCCCCACAGCACGCTCTTGGCCCGCCGGTCGCCCTCCTCGGCGTGCGGCTCGATCTGGCTGCGGCGCACCGAGATCAGCGCGAACTCGGCGGCCACGAAGAAGGCGTTGACGACCAGCGTCGCCAACCCGATCAGCAGTTGTACGGCGGTCACAGCTCCCCCTTCGCGGAGTCGGAACCAAATCCGGAATCGGTGTCGGAACCGGCGTCGTCGTGCGGCGCGTGCAGCAACAGCCGCGCCGCCCTGCGCCCGGACGCGTCCACCACGTCGATCCGCCACCCGGCGACCTCGACGACGTCTCCGACCTCCGGAATCCGCCCCAGCTCATTGGCCATCAGACCGGCCAGCGTCTCGTACGGCCCCTCAGGCGCCCGCAGTCCCACGCGCGCGAGCTGGTCCATCCGGGCGGCGCCGTCCGCCGAGTACAGCGTGCGGCCGTCGTCGTCCGTCCCGGCCGGAGCCAGGTCGGGCGTCTCGTGCGGATCGTGCTCGTCCCGCACCTCGCCCACGACCTCCTCGACGATGTCCTCCAGGGTCGCGACCCCCGCCGTACCGCCGTACTCGTCGATGACGACCGCCATCGTGCGCTTGCCCGACAGCCGGTCCAGGAGACGGTCCACGGTCAGGGACTCCGGGACGAGGAGGGGTTCGCGCATCACCTCGGAGAGGGGGAAGCGGGCCCGCCGGTCGGCCGGCACGGCCAGGACGTCCTTGATGTGGACCGTGCCGACGACCTCGTCGAGGTTGCCCCGGAAGACCGGGAACCGGGACAGCCCGGTCGCCCGGGTCGCGTTCGCCACGTCCTCGCAGGTCGCCTGGGCGTCGAGGGCGACGACCTGCACGCGGGGCGTCATCACGTTCTCCGCGGTGAGGTCGGCGAGGTTGAGGGTCCGTACGAACAGCTCCGCCGTGTCCGGCTCCAGCGCGCCCTCCCTGGCGGAGTGCCGGGCCAGCGCGGCCAGCTCCTGCGGCCCGCGCGCGGAGGCCAGCTCCTCGGCCGGCTCCAGGCCGAAGGCCCGCACCACATGGTTGGCCGTGTTGTTCAGATGGCTGATGAACGGGCGGAACGCGGCACTGAACCACCGCTGCGCGTTCCCCACCCGCTTCGCCACGCTGAGCGGCGACGAGATCGCCCAGTTCTTCGGCACCAGCTCGCCGACGACCATCAGGAACACCGTCGACAGCGCCGTACCCAGCACCAGCGCCACGGACTTCGACGCCGAGTGCGAGATGCCCAGCGATTCCAGCGGACCCGCGATCAGCGCGGCGATCGACGGCTCGGAGAGCATGCCGACGACCAGATTGGTGACGGTGATGCCGAGCTGCGCCCCGGAGAGCTGGAACGTCAGATTCCGTACGGCCTTCAGGGCACCCGCGGCGCCCCGCTCGCCGCGCTCGACCGCGCGCTCCAGCTCGCCGCGCTCGACGGTGGTCAGCGAGAACTCGGCCGCGACGAAGGCACCACAGGCGAGCGAGAGCAGGATCGCCACCAGCAGGAGCAGCACTTCGGTCATCGGGTCACCTCCGTCCCATGATCGGACAGGGCAGGGAGGTTCGCGCGATGTCGCGCGCCGGGACTGGGAGGCTCGCCCATGGGCGGACGCTCACACCTTTCGAAGAGATTCAGAGGTTCGGAGTGGTCCGCCAATAGTAAAGGATGAGCAAAGCGTTCAGGTGGTGAGGTGCTTCACCCAGCGCCGCCACTGTTCCTCGGGTGCGTACCCCGCCGCGCGCCACGCATGCTGTCCGGTCTCGTTGCGCTCCAGCACCATCGCGTCCCCGCGGCGCCCGCCCAGCGCCACGAACCGCTCCTCGGCCGCGGTGAGCAGCGCCGAGCCGATGCCCTGCCGGCGGTGCGCGGGGTGCACGGCCAACCGGTACAGGTGGCAGCGCCAGCCGTCGAAACCGGCGATCACGGACCCGACGAGCCGCCCGCCGCGTTCCGCGAGGATCAGCGCGTCCGGGTCCCTGGTGATCAGCCGGGCCACGCCGTCACGGTCGTCGCTGATGCTCGTGCCCTCGGCGGCCTCGCCCCAGAAGGCCAGGACGGCGTCGATGTCGGAGAGGGCCGCGCTGCGGATGTGAAGATCACTCATGGGGTGAGCCAAGCAGAGGGACGTCGGGCGCCGCGAGTGGGTTTCGGCGCAGTTCCTCGGCCACCGGCGCGAACGCCTCCATGCACGGCTCCAGCACGGTGAGATACGAGAACCCGTATCGGTCCCGCAGCGCGCGCAGCTTCGCGGTGATCTGGTCCAGGCTGCCGACCAGGAAGACGGGCAGGTCCAGCACGTACTCCAGGGACAGGTCCGGTCGGCGGTCCAGCAGGGGCTTGAGCGCGCTCGCGGGGTCGTCGGTCACCGCCACCTGCTGGATCAGCAGGTTCAGTTCGGCGGGTTCCGTGCGGCCGGCCGCGAACTCCCGGTAGCGGGCGACCCGTTGGCCGAACCCGGCGGCGTCGACCGGTGCCAGCTTGCCGGTCGTGCTGCCCGGCTCCAGGCTCGCACCCGTGAACGCCGCGATGTCCGCGTGCCCGGCGGTCAGGCGCAGCATGCGATCGCCGTTGCCGCCGAGCAGCAGCGGTACCCGGCACTCCGCGGCGTCCAGCAGCCGCCCCAACTCCTGGACCGTGTACCGCAGATGGTCCACCCGTTCGCGCGGCGATCCGAAGGGCAACCCCGCCGTGTCGTGCTCCGCCTGCACGTAGCCGGTGCCCAGCCCGAGTTCGAGGCGTCCACCCGTCAGGTCGTCGGTCGTGGTCACCTCGCGGGCCAGCAGGGCCGGGTTCCAGAAGCCCGCGTTGAGCACGAACGTGCCCACCCGTGGCCGCTCGGTCGCCTCCGCCGCCGCGACCAGCGCCGGGAACGGCGCGACCATGCCCAGATGATCGGGGACCAGGATCACGTCGTAGCCGAGTTCCTCGGCCCGTCTGCACTTGGCGCGCCACTCGTCGGCGGGCGCGGACGTGAGCAGACTGACCCCGAAGCGGAACGGGCGCGGCATGAACTCTCCTCCACGGAAGGCGACTTGAGTGTCCACCGCGATTCCATCACTCGTGCGCGATAGCCGCCAGCACGTTCATACGCGACGCGCGCAACGCCGGCAGCAGTGCCGCCACGATGCCGACGACCGCCGAGCCGATCACCACCGCGACGATCGTGGTCCAGGGAATCGCGAGCGCCTTCATGCCCTGGAGGGCCAGGACCTGCTGCGCGCACACGCCCCACACCAGGCCGAGACCGAGACCGAGTACCGCGCCGAACACGGCGATCACCACCGACTCCAGGCGGATCATCCGCCGCAGTTGGCGCCGCCCGAGGCCGATCGCGCGGAGCAGGCCGATCTCGCGGGTGCGCTCCACGACCGACAGGGCAAGGGTGTTGACCACGCCGAGCACCGCGATGACGATGGCCAGCCCGAGCAGCGCGTACACGAGATAGAGCAGCACGGCGATCTGGTCGTGGACCAGCTTCTTGTAGTCGGCCTGGTCGCGGACCTGGACCTGCGGATAGGGCTTCAGCGTCGTCTCCAGGGACTTGCGGAGCTGGTCGGCGCCGGTACCGGAGGTGGCGTTCACGTAGAGCGAGGAGTCCTGGCCGTTCGGGACGTACTTCTCGACCGTGGCGATCCCGAAGAACAGCCCGCCCTGCGTCCCGAAACCGCCCGAGGAACCCTGGTCGCTGAGGGCGCCCACCGTCAGCTTCGTGGTGCGGCCGCCCGGGAACTCGACGGGGAGCACACTGCCGATCCGTACACCGTGCTTCTTCGCGAAGTCGGCCTCCATCGCGAGGTGCCCGGCGGCGAGCGCCGAACTCGTGCCGCCCTGCGCGTACTTGATGTGGGCGACGTCGTCGAGCGGGGTGTCGTAACCGGCCGCCGTAGTCTCCACCCGCCTGCCGTCCGGCAGTCGGACCGCGAGGGGCGCGAAGCGGGCCCGTACGACGAGACCGACGCCCTCGGTGGCGCGCACATGGTCCGTGACCTCCTTGGAGAACGGCAGGAAGTTGCCGTTCTGGATCACGAAATCGGCGCCCAGGGTCTTGTCGATCTGCTGGTCGAAGGACTTGGACATGGACGCGCTCGCCACCGACATCCCGCCGACGAGCGCGAGCCCCACCATCAGGGCCGCCGCGGTGGCGCCCGTACGGCGTGGATTGCGCAGGGCGTTGCGCTGGCTCATCCGGCCGACAGAGCCGAACAGGGCGGGGAAGGCGCCGCCCAGCACCCGGATCATCGGGCGGACCAGGAGCGGCCCCGCGATCACGGTCGCGATGAGGGTCAGCACGATGCCGAGGCCCAGGAAGGAGGAGGACGAGGCCGTGCTCGTCGCGGCGGCGCAGCCCGCCAGCGCGGCCACGCCGATCGCCCCGACGATCGAACCCACGACCGCGCGCACCCTCAACGGCCGCCCCACGCCCGCGACTTCGGCGTCCGCGAGAGCCGCCATCGGGGAGACGGTCGCCGCGCGCCGTGCCGGGAGATACGCGGCGACGAAGGTGACACCGACCCCAACGACGTACGCCGCCACGGGAGTTGGCCAACCGACCACCATCTCCGTGGTCTTGAGGTTCATCCCGAACGCGGTCATCAGCTTGATCAGCCCGGCCGCGAGCCCGATCCCGGCCGCCAGACCGAGAGTCGATCCCACCAGCCCGAGCAGCAGCGCCTCGGTGAGCACCGACCGCCGCACCTGCTTGCGGTCGGCGCCCAGGGCACGCAACAGGCCCAGTTCGCGGGTGCGTTGGGCGATCAGCATGGAGAACGTGTTGACGATCAGGAAGACACCGACCAGGACCGCGATCCCGGCGAAGCCGAGCATCACGTACTTGATCACGTCGAGGAAGCCGCCCAGATCGGCGGCGGCCGACTTCGCCTGCTCGTCGGCGGTCTTGATGTCGTACGTACCGGAAGAGTCGATCGCGGCGGTCACCCGCTGCTTGAGTACGGCGTCGTCGACCCCCTTCGCCGCGTCCACCGAGATGCTCGTGGCGCGGTCGGGCGCGCCGAGCAACTGGTCCTTCGCGGTGGCGGGGTCGAGGAAGACCAGTGCGGCACCGGGGTTGGTGGTGGTGAAGGTGGCGATGCCGACGATCTGGACCTTGAAACTGCCGGGCTGCGCCTGAACGGTGAGCGTGTCGCCGATCTTCACGTGCTTGTTGTCGGCGGTGTCCGCGTCCAGGAGTGCCTCGCTGGCGCCTTGCGGGGCATGGCCCGAGGTCAGTTTCACCGGGCTGCGGTCGGTGAGGTACCAGTCGGTGGCGATGGTGGGCGCGCCCGTGGTCGGGCCGACGGACTTGTTTTTGCTGTCGACGACCACGATGTTCTCGACGGACACGTCGGCGTGGGTCGAGGCGACCCCGGCCACCTTCGCCACCTGCCCGGCGAGCGAGGCGGGCACGGTCTCCGTCGCGCCGGTCGGCACCGAGGACTTGAGGTCCTGCTTCGGCTCGACGGTCACATCGGCGGACGTGGACGCGAAGAGCCGGTCGAAGGTACGGGTCACCGTGTCGGAGAAGATCAGACTGCCGGCCACGAACGCCACCGACAGCACGACGGCGAGCGCCGAGAGCAGCAGCCGTCCCTTGTGCGCGAGGAAGCTCCGGAGGGTCGCCTTCAGCACGGGGTCAGTCCTTGTCGAGGGTGATGTCGGGTGCGCCGGTCGTGTCCTCCGAGGGGCCTTCGAACGTGCTGCGGGCGATGTCGAACCTCTTCATGCGCTCCAGCACCCCCTCCGCCGTAGGCCGCTCCATCTCGTCCACGATCCGTCCGTCCCCGAGGAAGAGCACCAGGTCGGAGTGGGCGGCGGCGCCCGGGTCGTGGGTGACCATGACGACGGTCTGGCCGAGATCGTCCACGGCGTCGCGCAGGAAGCCGAGCACTTCGAGGCCCGCCCGTGAGTCGAGGTTGCCGGTCGGTTCGTCGGCGAAGATCAGCTCGGGGCGGGAGGCGAGCGCCCGCGCGCAGGCCACGCGCTGCTGCTGGCCGCCGGACAGCTGGGACGGCCGGTGCTTGAGCCGGTCCCGCAGTCCGAGCGTGTCGATGACCTGGTCCAGCCACTTCTGGTCCGGCTTCTGGCCGGCGATGTCCATGGGCAGCGTGATGTTCTCGGCCGCGTTGAGGGTCGGGATGAGGTTGAACGACTGGAACATGAACCCGATCCGGTCCCGGCGCAGCCGCGTCAGCTCGCGGTCCTTCAGCCCCGTGATCTCGGTGTCGCCGAGCCACACCTGCCCGGCCGAGACGGTGTCGAGCCCCGCCAGGCAGTGCATCAGCGTGGACTTCCCGGAGCCCGACGGACCCATCACCGCGGTGAAGCGACCCCGCGCGATGTCCACGTCCACCGAGTCCAGGGCGAGCACGGCCGTCTCGCCCGAGCCGTACGCCTTGGTCAGAACGCGGGCGCGGGCCGCGATCCCGCCGGCCGAGGCCGGGCCTGGAGCGTGCTCCGCAGCAGATGTGGACAAGACAGCCCCCTGGGATTCCCTCGCTCGTCGTCTTCGCTCGCTGTTGTTCCGACGCCTTCGTCGCGGGCCGAGCCTAGTGTGACGCGCCACACACCCGATATCCCCCGTGCGACCGAGGCGGTCTCCACCCCAGGTCGGGCCCCCGATACCGGTGTAAGGGGCAATCTCCACCCGCCCTCCGCCCACCGGCTGAGCCCTTGCCGGTGCTAGCAATCCGGCGCTAGCGTCTAGGTATGGCGAAGACCCAGCTGAACGTACGCGTGGACGAGGGCACCGCCCGCGCGGCCCGTGAACGTGCCCTGGCGCGTGGCATGAGCGTCAACCGCTACATAGAAGAGCTGGTCAGACAGGACACCGGCGAGGTCGGCCACACCTTCGTCGAGGCCGCGGCCGACTTCATGAAGCAGTACGAGTCCGTCTTCGCCGACGAGTTCGGCGCCGACGGGAAGAGCACCCGCGAAGGTCGCCGCTGATCCCTTGAACAACCTCAGGATCGACCTCGCCTGGCTGCTCATGCTCGCCGAACACAACACACCCGGAGACCCCCAGGTCACCGACTGGGGCGCGCTCGTCGCCGCCGTCGCGCGCCACCAGGCCGACATATTCGACGTCCCCGTCTACGACAGCCCGCACGCCCGCGCCGCAGCCTTACTCCAACTCCTCATCCACGTCCCCGCGTTGGAGCGCTCGAACGCCCTCTTCGCCTCGGCTGTCGCCTACGCCTACCTCGTCGCCAGCGGCCTGAAGGTCGTCACCTCGCCCGAACAGGTCCGCGATCTGGCCCGGTTGGTCAAGAGCGGTGAGGCGTCGGTCGACGAGATCGCGCACGAGCTGCGCCAGTGGAGCCTGTGATCACTTGTCTGCGGCAGGGCGCCACGCGGTGCCCAGGACGCAGTACGAGGTCGGCAGCGTGGGCCCCTTCTCGGGGATCAACACCCGCCGGTACGGCCCGAGTTCGAACCCCGCGTCGCGCAGCGCGGCGACCGGGTCGCGGGCCAGATGGCAGCCGCCGTTCAGCGGCGGCCACAGCGTGCGGTCCAGGGCGCGCTGGGTGAACATCATCGCCGGTCCGCCGCCCCGGCCGTGCTCGAAGAACCGTACGACGCCACCGGGCCGCAGCACCCGCCGTACCTCTGCGAGCGCACGCGGTACGTCGCGCACGCTGCACAGCACCAGGGACAGCACGACCGCGTCGAAGGCCTCGCTCTTGACGGGCAGCTTCTCCGCCGCGCCCGGCACCACGTCGACGGGTACCTCGGAGCGGAGCGCGGACTCCACGGCGAGCTGCCGCAGAGTCCGCTCGGGTTCGATCGCGACGACCTCCGAGACGGCGCTCGGATAGTGAGCGAAGTTCAGGCCGTTCCCGGCCCCGATCTCGATCACCCGCCCGGAGAGCCCGGCGAGCAGCCGGTCCCGCATCCCGGCGAGGCCGAACCGCGACTCGGCGCTCACGCTGAAACGGGCGTAGTAACGGGCGAACAACGGGTGGTGGACGGCGTCCCGCGGCACTGTGCCGGAGCCTGCGGACCGTAGCGGCATGGCGACCTCCCGGGCCGGACCGGGCCGAAACCGGTCCCTACCGGGATTGTCCCCCCTGCCGCCCTTGACCACCCCCGCTGCCGCCGGGGACCGGGCGGGGCCGGGGTCAGGAGATGAAGTCCCGGACCTGCTCGTAGACGCCGTGGTCGTTGTTCATGTCGGTGTGCGAGATGCACCCGACGTCGACGTTGGTCGCGCCGCTCAGCTCGGCCGAGGTGTCCGGGTTGATCGCCTCGTCGCAGTCCGACCAGTAGGCCGCGTACGAGACGCTGCCGGGCGTCTCGTCACCGGAGTTGAGCGCCGTGAGGAACGAACTGCCCGTCTGCATCTCCTTGCAGGACGTGTACAGCCAGCCGCAGAGCGAGGCGATGCTCGTCCCGTGGTTCACCCCGGCGACCGACACGAAGTCGTCGACGTACGAGGTCCCGCCGAGGTTCTTGAGGTAGTAGCGGCTGTTGAGCGCACCCATGGAGTGGACCACCAGGTCGACCTTCGAGGCGCCGGTGCTGGCGAGGACGGACTGGATGTAGGTCGACAGCGTCGAAGCGGTCGTGACGTTCGACTTCGTCCAGTCGTAGGAGATCGCGTACAGCTCGGAGGACGAGTAGCCGTCCGCCTCGAAGTCCGCGATCCAGTCGTTCCAGCTTGTGGAGTCGCTGCTCAGGCCGTGCACGAACACGATCGGGTTGTGGCTCGCCGCGTGAGCGGGCGTCGAGGCCAGGGAGAGTGACAGAAGGAGCGAGGTGGTCACGGCCGACAGGGCCGTGGCGATGCGACGCTTGTGGCGCTGCATGATGCCTCCTGATACGGGTGGGGTTGTCAGGAGTGTCAGCGCGGGTCTACGCGCACCGCATCGGCGAAATCGCCGGTCTTTACGGGTGAATTAACTCGCCAGTAACGTCAGTTGTGTGCTGACTCCGGTGAACCCCACTTCCCTAGACCGCACTTCGCCCCCGTCGCGCACCGACACCGGGCGAACCCTCGACCCCGCGCTCCCCGAAGGGGTCCGCATCCGCATGCTGCGCGCGGTCTACGGCGATCCGCGCGCCGCCGCCGAACTCCTCCCGCGCCTGACCCCACGCCAGGCCGCGGGACTCGACCCCCTCCCCACCGAACCGGCGTACCTGGCACCGGAGTTGCTGACCCGGTACCGCCGGGGGATCCGGGCCCTGCCCGACGACACACGGCTGCTCCTGCTGCTCGCGGCGGCGGACCAGTACCCGGTCGCCACGCATGCCTTCCTGCGGGCCGTCGCGGCGGGGCGGCTCGACACCAGGCCCCTCGAAGCCGCCGAGACGGCCGGGGTCGCGTACGCGACGGCCGGCGGGGTCGTCTTCCGCGACGCGTGGACGAGGATCGCCGCGTACGAGACCGGGTCACCGGCGGACCGGCGGGACGTCCACCGGTTGCTGGCACGGGTGTTGCGCGCCGAGGGGGAGACACCGCGGCGTTCCTGGCACCGGGGCGCGGGCGCACTCGGCCCCAGCGTGCGCCTCACCGCGGAACTCCACACGGCCGCGCACCAGGCACGCGACGCCGGTGAACACCCCCTCGCCTGCGCCCTCGTGGAACGCGCCGCCGCGCTTTCCCTCGACCCCCGCGAACAGTCCCGCCTCCTCAACCGGGCCGCCGGTGACGCCTGGCAGTCCGGCGAGGGCGATCGAGCCCGAAGACTCGCGGCCGCGACGGACAGCGACGCGTTGAACGGGGTGTTCGCGCTGCGGGCGGGGAACGCGGCGGAGTCGTTCGACGCGCTGCTGACGGCTGTGGCACGGCGCGAACTGGACGGCTCCGGCGCCGACTTGAGACCGGTGTCCCGGTCGACCGAGGTACCCCGCACGATCGCCGTACCCCCAACTCCCTCTCCCGATCACGCCGTTCACCTCCTCGCCCGCGCCACCGAAGCCGCCATATACACCGGGGACCTGAGACGGTGCCGGGAGGCGGCGGCCGTCGCCTCCCGGGCCGGGATCGTGCCGCACGGGACGCTCGGGGGGCTGGCCGCCGCCTTCGAGGGGCGGTACGAGGACGCGCGGGACCTGCTCAAGGCCGCCGCCGGGAGATGCGGCCCCGGCGGTGACCCCACCCTCCTCATCCATGCAGGGATCGCCGCGTTGATGCTCGGCGACCACACCCGCGCCACCACCGCCACCGTGCGGGCGGCGGCCTCGGCCCGTGCACGCGGTGCGACCGTGGTCGTGGCGCAGGCGATGGAGTTCCGGGCGTACGCCGAGTTCTGGACCGGGCATCCGAGGGCCGCCGAGACGGCCACGGCGGACGCTCTGTGGCAGGCCCACGCGACCGGGCAGGACAACGGCGCCTGCCATCTACAAGCAGCGCTCGCCATGTTCGCGGCGCTCACCGGGGACGGGGATGTCTGCCGGGAACGTGCCGCCGCAGCCCGCTCGTACGCCCTGGGCCGAGGCCTGGGCCTGCCGGCCGCCCTCGCCCAGTGGGCACTCGCCTACCTCGACCTCAGCAGCGGCCGTTTCGCCGCCGCCGCGGCCCGGCTGCGCGCGCTCGCCGGGTTCGGCCCGGGCCACGGCCACCGGGCCATCCGCCACCTCGCCACCCCGCACTACGTCGAGGCCGCCGTCCGCAGCGGCGACACCCGTATCGCCCGTGCCGCACACGCCGACTACGACCGCTGGGCACGCGCCGTCCGCAGCCCCGACGACCTTGCCCTGAGCGCCCGTTGCCGGGCCCTGCTCGCGCCCGGCGACGAGGCGGTCGAGCACTACCGCACAGCCCTCGACCTCCACGCACGCGGCACCCGCGACTTCGAACGGGCCCGCACCGAGCTGCTGTTCGGCGGCGCCCTGCGCCGACTGCGCCGCCGCACCGAGGCCCGCGACCGCCTGCACACCTCGCTGGAGGCCTTCGAGTCCTTCGGCGCCCCGCACTGCGCCGCCCAGGCCCGCGCCGAACTTCGCGCCCTCGGCACCCCGGTGGCCGCGACCGTCCTCCCGGCACCGGGTGCGCTCGACCCGACCACCCGCCTGACCGCCCAGCAGCTGATGGTCGCCCGCATGGCCGCCGACGGCGCCACCAACCGCGAGATCGCCGTCCGCCTCGCCCTCAGCCCGCGCACGATCGACCACCATCTACGCGGCGTCTTCAGCCGGTTGGGCATCCGGTCGCGGATCGAACTGGTGCGGCTGCTGGCGGAAGGGGAGGCCTCCTAGACGGCGCCGGTCGAGCGGGAGTTCCAGGACGGCGGTGCCTCCCGCTCCCCGAACCCCTCCGCGTCCCACGTCCCGTCGAGTCGCGGCGCCACCCAACTCGGCGCCGCAACACGGAAGTCCGCCGGTGCCAGCGCCCCCGCACCCTCCGGCAACGCCCCGAGCAGCGGCGCCCCCGCCACCTCCGGCAGGTCGGCCACATTGCAACGCGACGCCAGATCAGGTGAGTTGGGCCAGCTGCCGATCACCACGCCCAGCAGGTCGAGCCCCTGGGAACGGAGTTCACGGGCCGTCAGTTCCGTCGTGTTCAGGGTGCCGAGGCCCGCCGACGCCACCACCAGGACCGGCGCCCCGAGCAGCCGCGCGGCGTCCGCCAGTGTGCCGCCCTCCGCGTCGAACCGTACGAGCAGCCCGCCCGCGCCCTCGACCAGCACCAGGTCGTGCTCGGTGGCCAACTTCTGGGCGGCTTCCGCGATTTCGTGTGGGCGTACCGGTGCCAGACCGGCCCGGCGTGCGGCCGTGCCGGGTGCCAACGGCTCGGGGTAGCGGGCGAGTTCGGTCGCCGTGACCCCACCAGCGAGCCTCGCCACCTCGTCGGCGTCCCCGCGCTCGTCCGGCCGTAGGCCCGTCTGCGCGGCCTTCAGGACGGCCACCGTGCGGCCGGCCGCGATCGCCGCTGCCGCGACGGCGGCCGTGGTGATCGTCTTGCCGACCTCCGTGCCCGTGCCCGTGATCACCAGTACCGGCATGTCATCCCTCCCGTGCCGCCGCGCACACCGCGCGGGCGATCCGAGCCAGGTCGGCGTCGCCCGTGACGTACGGCGGCATCGTGTAGACGAGGTCGCGGAACGGCCGTAGCCACACGCCCTCGCGTACGGCCGCGTCCGTGGCGGCCTTCATGTCGACGGCGTGGTCGAGCTGGACCACGCCGATGGCGCCGAGGACGCGGACGTCCCGGACACCCGGGATCTCCCGCGCGGGGGCCAGGCCCTCCCGCAGGCCCGTCTCGATGCGCTTGACCTCCGTCAACCAGTCCTGGTTCAGGAGGAGTTCGAGCGAGGCGCAGGCCACGGCCGCCGCCAGCGGGTTGCCCATGAACGTGGGGCCGTGGGCCAGGATCGGTACCTCGCCCTGCGAGATGCCGTCCGCCACGCGGGGCGTGCACAGCGTCGCCGCCATCGTCATGTAGCCGCCGGTCAGCGCCTTGCCCACGCACATCACGTCCGGGGTCACCGCCGCGTGCTCCGCCGCGAACAGCGCGCCCGTGCGGCCGAAACCCGTCGCGATCTCGTCGAACACCAGCAGCACGTCGTGCGCGTCGCACGCCTCGCGCAGCACCCGCAGATACGCGGGGGAGTGGAACCGCATCCCGCCCGCACCCTGCACCACCGGCTCCACGATCACCGCGGCCAGTTCGTGAGCGTGCCGCTCGATCGCCGAGCGCAGCTGGTCGGCGTACGACTCCTCGTACTCGGCGGGAGGCGCGTCCACGAACACCTGCTGGGGCAGCACTCCCGCCCACAGCTCGTGCATCCCGCCCTCGGGGTCGCACACCGACATCGGCTGCCAGGTATCGCCGTGGTAGCCGCCGCGCCAGGTCAGCAGGCGCTGTTTCGCGGGGCGGCCGAGCGAGCGCCAGTACTGCAGGCACATCTTCACCGCGACCTCGACCGACACCGAGCCCGAGTCGGCGAGGAAGACGTGTTCCAGGCCGTCGGGTGACATGTCGACAAGGAGCTTCGCCAGGCGTACGGCGGGCTCGTGGGTGAGCCCGCCGAACATCACATGGCTCATCCGGCCGAGCTGCTCCTGCGCGGCCTCGTTGAGCACGGGGTGGTTGTAGCCGTGGATCGCCGACCACCAGGACGACATCCCGTCGACCAACTCGCCCCCGCCGTCCACCAGTCGGAGCCGGACCCCGCTCGCCGACTCCACGACGAGCGGGTCGACACGGCCGGGCATCGGACCGTACGGATGCCAGACGTGCCGCCGGTCCAGCTCCAGCAGCTCCGGGACGGGCAGGCGGCCGGTCGGGTCAGGCATTGGGCGCGATGTCCGTTCCGGCACCTCGACGGCGTACGGAGACCAGGTCCCGGCGCACCTCGTCGACCTGCGGCGCGGCAGCCGGCGTAGACGTGGAAGCGGGAGCGGAACCGCAGACTCCGGTGCTCTCGTGCCCACCGCAGCCCCCACCGCACCCGGCGTCCTCGTGCGATCCGCAGCCGCCCGCCGTGGCCCGGTGCTGCGGCAGTGTCACCTCGCCCGCGCCCTCCACCTCGAAGCCCGCGTCCGCGATCATCTCCAGGTCGGCGTGGCCGGCCTGGCCCTCGCTGGTGAGGTAGTCGCCGAGGAAGATCGAGTTGGCGAGGTTCAGGGCGAGGGGCTGCATCGTGCGCAGGTGGACCTCGCGGCCGCCCGCGATACGGACCTCGACGTCCGGGCAGACGAAGCGGACCATCGCGAGGATGCGCAGGCAGCGCTGCGGGGTGAGGTGCCACTCGGCGGCGAGCGGGGTGCCCTCCATCGGGATCAGGAAGTTGACCGGTACCGAGTCGGGGTCCAGCTCGCGCAGGGAGAAGACGACGTCGACCAGGTCCTCGTCGCTCTCACCCATGCCGGCGATCAGGCCGGAGCAGGCGGACAGGCCGGCCGCGTGCGCCTTCTGCACGGTGTCGACGCGGTCGGCGTACGTGTGGGTGGTCGTGATGTCGCCGTACGTCGACTCGGACGTGTTGAGGTTGTGGTTGTAGGCGTCCGCGCCGGCCTCGCGCAGCCGGTCGGCCTGGCCGTCGGAGAGCAGGCCGAGGCAGGCGCACACCTCGACGCCCTCGTTCTGGTCCTTGATCGCCTTGATGGTGCCCGCGACCCGGTCCACGTCCCGGTCGGTCGGACCCCGGCCGGAGGCGACCAGGCAGACGCGCTTGGCGCCTCCCGCCACACCGGCCGCCGCGGCCTTCGAGGCGGCGTCGGGTTTCAGCCACGTGTACTTCAGGATCTCGGCCTTGGAGCCGAGCCGCTGAGAGCAGTACGAGCAGTCCTCGGGGCACAGGCCGGACTTCAGGTTGACGAGGTAGTTGAGCTTCACCCGTCGGCCGAACCAGTGCCGGCGCACCTTTCCGGCCGCGGCCACGACATCCAGCAGGTCGTCGTCCGAGGTGGAGAGGACGGCGAGAGCTTCCGCGCGGGTCGGCAGCTCGCGCCGAAGCCCCTTGTCCACGAGCGTGTTCAGCAGGTCCATGAGATCCGATCCTGTCCTACGGGACCGCTTGCGGCCAAGGAGAGAATGCACAAGACATGGCCCCGGGCATGTGGGTATCACCACACCATGGGCGGCTCGTCGTCCGATTAGTGTCTGTGCACTGCCTACAAAAGCCCGGAGGAACCATGGCGTTCGGCTGGATCGACGAGCAGGCGGAGCAGCGCCGTCGCGCCGGGCTCGTACGGACGCTGCGGCCCCGTCCCGCCGACTCGCCGCTCCTCGATCTCGCGAGCAACGACTACCTGGGTCTGGCGCATCACCCCGAGGTCGTCGAGGGCGCCGCCGACGCGGCGCGGACCTGGGGCGGGGGGTCGACCGGGTCGCGGCTCGTCACCGGTACGACCGAGCTCCATGCCCGACTGGAGCGCGAGCTGGCCGAGTTCTGCGGGTTCGAGGCGGCCCTCGTCTTCTCCTCCGGCTACGCGGCCAACCTCGCCGCGGTCACCACCCTCGCCCCGCACGGCTCGCTGATCGTCTCCGACGCGGGCAACCACGCCTCCCTGATCGACGGCTGCCGGCTGGCCCGGGGCGCGACCCAGGTCGTAGGACATGCCGACCCGGACGGGGTGCGCAAGGCGCTGCGGACGCACGACGGGCAGGCTGTCGTCGTGTCCGACTCGGTGTTCTCCGTCGACGGGGACGCGGCGCCGGTGGGGGCGCTCGCCGAGGCGTGCCGGGAGTCCGGGGCGGGGCTGCTGCTCGACGACGCGCACGGGCTCGGGGTGCTGGGCGAGGGCGGGCGCGGGACGCCGTACGCGGCGGGGCTCGCGGGGGCCGAGGACGTGGTCGTGACGGTGACGTTGTCCAAGTCGCTGGGCAGTCAGGGCGGTGCCGTGCTCGGGCCGGCGCGGGTGATCGACCATCTGGTCAACGCGGCGCGGACGTTCATCTTCGACACGGGACTGGCGCCCGCGGCGGCCGGTGCGGCGCTGGCCGCGCTCACCCTGCTGCGGCGCGAGCCCGAGCGGGCTGCCCGGGCCCGCGCCGTGGCGGGTGACCTGCACACGCGGCTGACCGCCGCGGGTCTGGAAGCGGTACGTCCGGACGCCGCCGTGGTCTCGGTGCGTGCGCCGTCCCCGGAGGCGGCCGTGAAGTGGGCGGCCGACTGCCGTACGGCAGGGCTGGCCGTGGGCTGCTTCCGTCCTCCTTCCGTGCCCGACGGCATCTCACGGCTCAGGCTGACCGCCCGAGCGGACCTCTCCGGGGCCGAGATCGAACGCGCTGTACGTGTGATCGGCGAGACGCGACCATGAGTCGGCGTTACACGGCCGTGGGTCGCCGGCGATCGGACAGATCAGTGGAACGTGGCGAGGAAGCCCGTCCAGCTCTCGGGGGAGAAGAGCAGGGCGGGTCCTTGCGGGTCCTTCGAGTCGCGTACGGCGAGCAGCCCCGCGCGGGGGCCTGAGCGCGGACGAGCCGCCTCGACGCAGTTGTTAGCTCCCGTGCTGTAGCTGCTGCGCAGCCACCGCACACCGGACAGTTCAGAACTGGAAGGTACGTTCCGAGGCAGTGCAGACATGGTGCCTCCTTACGCGCCGTCACCTATCCCGGCGATGTAATCCGACGAATCATCGGGCGAAAGGGCGTGGAACTGAAGGGTTCTGAAGGCCTCGCTGTAGGCCTCTAGGTCTTCTTTCCGTTCGAGGTAGAGGCTACTCGTCAAGTGGTCTAGAACAACCACGTCCAGATCAGAAGTGCTCGGAAAGGAGAAGATAACGAAAGGTCCGGTGATGCCGATGTGTGCTCCTGCGGCGAACGGCAGTACCTGAAGCCTCACTTGGGGCAGCTTGGCCGCCTCCACGAGCCGGTCCAGCTGACGTGCCATCACCCCCGGCCCGCCGACCTCGCGCCGCAGCACCGCCTCGTCGAGGACCACGCTCAGCTCCAGCGGCGGATCCGCGCGCAGCACGTCCTGCCGGGCCAGCCGCACCTGCACCAGCGCGTCGAGCCGCTCGGGGCCGTCGTCGTCGAGGCCTCCCACGGCGGCCCGGGTCACCGCGCGGGCGTACTCGGGCGTCTGCAGCAGTCCGGGGACCACCGAGGTCTCCAGGGTCCGGAGGGTGCTGGCCTGTGACTCCAGGCTGATGAAGTCCCGGTAGGCGGGCGGCAGTACACCGCGATAGGCGTGCCACCAGTGGTGCCGGCCGCCGCCGTCGTCGGAGCCGGCCAACACGAGCAGCATGTCCCGAAGTTGTGGGTCGCCGACCTGGTAGGCGTCCAGGAGTAACCGGACGTCGGGCGGTTTCACGCCACTCGCGCCGGTCTCGATGCGGCTCACCTTCGACTGGTGCCAGCCGACCAGCCGGGCCGCCTCACCGCTGGTGAGCCCCGCCTCCGCACGCAATGCGCGCAGTTCCGCGCCCAGTTTCCGGCGGCGCACCGCGGGACCGTACTGCATGGGTTTCTCCTTACTCCTTCCGAGCCGCCCAAATACGGTCTGGGGTCGCAGAGTTCACCGCTTCGAGCGACAGATATATGCATATCTTGGTGGATCGCCACCGTTACCGACGCGGTAATGGCAGTCTGGCGAAGAAGCACCAGTCCGGGACCGTACTCGAACCATCCGCTCCGTGTCGGACACCGGTCCCGCGGGAAAGGGACGACCGCGCCATGGCAGACCATCTGGAAGCATCCGTCACTCTGCCGAGCGATCCCGCCTCGGTCTCCACCGCCCGCACCTACGTCGTCGGGACCCTGGTGGAATGGGGACTTCCGGCGGACACGGAGGTCGCCGACACCATCCGCCTCATCGTCTCCGAACTCGCCACCAACGCCGTACAGCACACCTTCGGGCAGTCACCCACCTTCACGGTGGACATCGAGCTGGAGCGTGACGAACGGCTGCGCATCGGGGTCACCGACAGCCATCCCCGGTTCCCGAAACGCCTGCCGGCCGCCGTCCAGCAGGACAACGGCCGGGGCATGGTGATCATCCGCTGGCTGACCGCGGAGTGCGGCGGCAAACTCAAGGTCCGGCCCACCCTGGAGGGCGGCAAGACGGTCTCCATCGAGGTGCCCTGGACGGTACCGGCCCGGCCGGTGACCGCCGCGGGCCAGCAGGAGCCGTAGAGAACCATGCCGAACGCCTCTGGACACCCGAGGGGGTGGCGGTCCGTCAGGAGACCGCCACCCCCTCGGGAGTTTTCAGCGCAGGTCAGCTGACCCGGCCGTACCAGACGCTCTTGGTCCAGATCTTCTGCAGCCTCACCACGTCCCCGGTCTTCGGGGCGTGCCAGATCTTTCCCTTGCCGGCGTAGATGCCGACGTGGTAGACGCTGGAGCCCGAGTGGAAGAAGACGAGGTCCCCGGCCTTGCGGCTCTTGGCCGAGATGTGGTGGGACTTGTTGTACTGCTGGGCCGCCGTACGGGGCAGTTTCTTGCCTGCCTTCTTGTACGAGTACAGCGTGAGCCCGGAGCAGTCGAAGCGGCCCGGTCCGGTGGCCCCGTACCTGTACGGGGCGCCCTTCTTGGACGCCGCGACCTGGAGTGCCTTCGTCGCGGGTGTCGCGGCCGCGGCGTCGGATGCGACGCCCGGTATCACGACGGAGCCGCCAACAGCGGCGATGGCGAAGGCCGAGGCCGTACCGGCCCTGACCATCAGCGACGGGACACGATTGAGCGCAGTCATGCGCAACCCTTCGTCAGCCGCCTGTGAAAGATGACCTGTCGGATTCGGGCTGACAAAGTTGCCCGGCCGCTGACGCGGCTTCACCCCAAGGGCTGCTCGACCCGGTCATGGCGTGACCGTCCCGGCGACCCGTCGTGCTTGGGTCCTCCACTCCTGCCGATGCACTCCTGTCGACCTGTCATCCGGGTGGCGGCAGGACTCGGCGTCCGCCCGGATCGCCCCGCCGCTGCGGCGAGGTCTTGTCGTCAGACAGGGATCTTGACCTATTGATGTCTGAAAATCCCAACGGAATCGGGGATTTGTGGGGTTACTCACCACTCACCCGTTCGGGTGGACACCGAGATGTTCGAATAGATGTCGAGGGGGTCAAATGCCCTCGGACCAGCGCCGGAGCGCCCCACCACCCCCACTGGACTACGCGCGTTGCGCAACCCCAACGGCCTTGTCGAAGGAGGGGTGTCTACTCCGAACGGGGGTACGCCGTTTGGTCCGTTTCGACCTGGCCCCGGACGCGCCTTCGGTGAGACGCGTCCGCCCGGGGCGGCTGTGCGTCCGTCAACTGTCGGAGGGCGCGGGCAGGGTGACGCGCGCCGTACGGCGCTCCCCGTCCAGCACGCGCAGTGCCCGCGCGAGCGTGGGGGCGTGCAGTTCGGTCTCGCCCCGCTGGTGCATCAGCGCCAGCGCGTCCCGCAGCTCGGCGGCCCTGGCCACGAGCGCCTGAGCGGCCCTCAGCCCACGGTACGTGTCACCGTTGTGCGCCGGGTTGATACGGCCCAGCAGGTCGGCCACATCCAGGTAACGGTCGATCAACTCGCCCTCGGCGCGCGTCAGTGCGGGCAGCGGAGGCAGTTCCGGCGGCAGCATCGTCGGCTCACTCCCCGCCCGGCTCGGTGAGCGAGGTCTTGCGGGTGGTCACGATCCGGTCCACCAGGCCGTATTCCAGGGCCTGTTGGGCATCCATGATCCGGTCCCGCTCGATGTCCGCGCTCACCTGGTCCACCGTCCGGCCCGTGTGCAGGGCGAGCAGTTCCTCCAGTTGGACCCGCGTACGCGCCAACTCCTCGGCCTGGATGGCGAGATCACTCGCTTGCCCCTGGATCGGCTCGGGGAACGAGGGCTGGTGGATCACCACCCGGGCGCCCGGCAGCGCCGACCGCTTGCCCGGGGTGCCCGCCGCCAGCAGCAGCGCCGCGGAGGTGCCGGCCTGGCCGAGGCAGATCGTCTCCACGTCACACGTGACGAACCGCAACGTGTCGTAGATCGCCGACATCGCGGTGAACGATCCGCCGGGCGAGTTGATGTACAGCGAGATGTCCCGGTCCGGCGCCTGGTATTCGAGGTGCATGAACTGGGCCATCACATCGTTCGCCGAGATGTCGTCGATCGGCGTCCCGAGGAACACGATCCGCTCCTCCAGCAGCTTCGAGTACGGATCGAGGGTCCGGTACCCGGCGCTGGTGCGCTCGGAGAACTCCGGCAGGACATGGCGGGCGGACGGTCGGGTCATGGGTACCCCTCCTTCGGCGTCTGTAAGAAATGTACAGGACGTACATGACGTTATGATGGGGGTATGGCCTACGAGATTCCGGTGACGCAAGCCAGGGCTGAGCTCGCCGACCTGATCAACCGGGTGGTGTACGGCGGTGAGCGCGTCGTCGTGACACGGCACGGCAAGCCCCTTGTCGCGCTGGTCTCCGCCGCCGACCTGGAGCGCCTCGACGAACTCGACCGCCTGGACAAGCTCGACGCGAACGCCGAGGAACAGGTG
Source organism: Streptomyces sp. NBC_00988 (assembly GCF_045162645.1). Taxonomy (NCBI): domain Bacteria; kingdom Bacillati; phylum Actinomycetota; class Actinomycetes; order Kitasatosporales; family Streptomycetaceae; genus Streptomyces; species Streptomyces sp. NBC_00988. The sequence continues at coordinate 2,681,727 of NZ_CP108730.1, read as the reverse complement.
ATCAGTTCCGTCTCGCGCGTCCACGAGGTCGCGTCCGCGCCCCGCGAACACCGGCGGTTCGGCATCGCGGCCGAACACCGGGGCTCGAATCCCTCGTAGCGGGAGGTCGCGCGAGGGGTCGTGCGGGGGGCCGCTCTACGGGCGTAGATGTGATTGTCCTGATCACAGCTCGGTTAACTTGCTTGAAACGCCGTCCAACTAGCCTGCCGATCCACGCCACCAGGGACTTTGCCCGGGGGCTGCGGCAGCCGGACCCCGCACGGTCCGGAGCGAGGACTGTGAGGTGGGACGTGCAACTGACCCCGCACGAGCAAGAGAGGCTGCTGATCCATGTGGCGGCCGACGTGGCCGAGAAGCGCCGGGCCCGTGGTCTGAAGCTGAACCACCCCGAGGCGGTCGCCCTCATCACGTCGCACATCCTCGAAGGCGCCCGTGACGGCCGGACCGTCGCCGAGCTGATGGCCTCCGGGCGCAAGCTGCTCACCAGGGACGACGTCATGGAGGGCATCCCCGAGATGATCCACGACGTACAGGTCGAGGCAACCTTCCCGGACGGCACCAAGCTCGTCACCGTCCACGACCCGATCGTGTAGGAGGCCTCGATGATTCCCGGCGAGATCCTGTTCGCGGACGACCCGATCGTCTACAACGCGGGCCGCGAGGTCACGCGGATGACCGTCCTCAACGCCGCCGACCGGCCCGTCCAGGTCGGCTCCCACTACCACTTCGCCGAGGCCAACCCCGGCCTTGAGTTCGACCGCGCGGCCGCGCGCGGGCAGCGGCTCAACGTCGCCGCCGGTACGGCCGTGCGCTTCGAGCCGGGCATCCCCGTCGCCGTCGAACTCGTCCCCCTCGCCGGCGCCCGGATCGTGCCCGGACTGCGCGGGGAGACCGGAGGTGCCCTCGATGCCTGAGATCTCCCGCGCCGCGTACGCGGACCTGTTCGGGCCGACCACCGGCGACCGCATCCGGCTCGCCGACACCGATCTGCTGATCGAGATCGAGGAGGATCGCAGCGGCGGTCCCGGACTCGCCGGTGACGAGGCCGTGTTCGGCGGCGGCAAGGTCATCCGCGAGTCGATGGGCCAGGCGCGTGCCTCCCGCGCGGAGGGCACCCCCGACACCGTCATCACCGGCGCCGTGATCGTCGACCACTGGGGCATCGTCAAGGCCGACGTCGGCATCCGCGACGGCCGCGTCACCGGCATCGGCAAGGCCGGCAACCCCGACACCATGGACGGCATCCACCCCGACCTGGTGATCGGCCCCGAGACAGAGGTCATCGCCGGCAACGGCCGCATCCTCACGGCCGGTGCCGTCGACGCGCACGTCCACTTCATCTGCCCGCAGATCGCCGACGAGGCGCTCTCCGCCGGAGTCACCACGCTGGTCGGCGGCGGCACCGGACCGGCCGAGGGCTCCAAGGCGACCACGGTCACCCCCGGCCCCTGGCACCTGGCCCGGATGCTGGCGGCGATGGAGCAGTACCCGCTCAACATCGGTTTCCTCGGCAAGGGCAACACCGTCTCGCACGACGCGATGATGTCCCAGATCCGAGGGGGAGCGCTGGGACTGAAGCTGCACGAGGACTGGGGCTCCACTCCCGCCGTCATCGACGCCTCGCTCACCGTCGCCGACCGTACGGGTGTCCAAGTCGCCATCCACACCGACACGTTGAACGAGGCCGGGTTCGTCGGCGACACCCTCGCCGCTATCGCCGGACGCGGCATCCACGCGTACCACACCGAGGGTGCGGGCGGCGGGCACGCGCCGGACATCATGACCGTGGTCTCCGAGCCGCACGTGCTGCCCAGCTCCACCAACCCGACCCGGCCCTACACCGTCAACACCGCCGAGGAACACCTCGACATGCTGATGGTCTGCCACCACCTCAACCCCGCGGTCCCGGAGGACCTGGCCTTCGCCGAGTCCCGCATCCGCCCGTCGACCATCGGCGCGGAGGACATCCTCCACGACCTCGGCGCCATCTCGATCATCTCCTCCGACGCCCAGGCGATGGGCCGGGTCGGCGAGGTCATCATGCGGACCTGGCAGACGGCGCATGTAATGAAGCGGCGGCGGGGCGCGCTGCCCGGTGACGGGCGCGCGGACAACCATCGCGTACGGCGCTACATCGCCAAGTACACGATCAACCCCGCCCTCGCCCAGGGCCTCGCCCGCGAGATCGGCTCCGTCGAGACCGGCAAGCTTGCCGACCTCGTGCTGTGGGAACCGGCGTTCTTCGGCGTCAAGCCGCACCTCGTCATCAAGGGCGGACAGATCGCGTACGCGCAGATGGGCGACGCCAACGCGTCCATCCCGACGCCTCAACCCATCCTGCCGCGGCCTATGTTCGGGGCGATCGGACGGGCGCCGGCCGCCAACTCCTTCAACTTCGTCGCCCAGTTGGCGATCGAGGACGGACTTCCCGAACGGCTCGACCTCGGCAAGAAGTTCGTCGCCATCGAGTCCACGCGTGGGGTCACCAAGGCCGACATGCGTGAGAACGATGCCCGGCCCCGCGTCCAGGTCGACCCCGACAGCTTCGCCGTGCACATCGACGGGGAGTTGGTCGAGGCGACTCCGGCGGCCGAACTGCCCATGGCCCAGCGGTACTTCCTCTTCTGATGTCCAGGGGAGCACTGCTGGTTCTCGCCGACGGGCGCTTTCCCGCCGGAGGGCATGCGCACTCCGGCGGGGCGGAGGCCGCCGTCAAGGCCGGGCGGGTCACCGGCGCGGCCAGTCTTGGTGAGTTCTGCCGGGGGCGGTTGCACACGGCCGGGCTCGTGTCCGCCGCGTTGGCCGCTGCGGCTGTACTCGGTGCCGATCCGGGGGAGTTGGACCTCGCCGCGGATGCGCGGACTCCGTCGCCCGCGTTGCGGCTGGCCTCGCGGAAACTGGGGCGGCAGTTGATGCGGGCCGCCCGGGCCACCTGGCCGTCCGCCGAACTCGACGCCCTGGCGCGGGAGTTCCCCAAGGGGGCGCATCAGCCGGTGGTGCTGGGGCTGGTGGCTCGGTCGGCCGGGCTGGGGCCGGAGGACGCGGCGTACTGCGCGGCCTACGAGAGTGTGAGTGGGCCGGCGTCGGCGACGGTGCGGTTGCTGAGCCTGGATCCGTTCGACGCTACGGCTGTACTGGCGCGGTTGGCGCCGGAGTTGGACCTGGTCGTTGATCGGGCGGTGGAGGCGGCGCGGGGTGTGGTCGACGAGGGGGTCGACGTGCTGCCGTGTGCTTCTGCGCCCTTGCTGGAGATCGGGGCGGAGGCGCATGCGGCTTGGGCTGTGCGGTTGTTCGCGTCGTAGGGGTTTTCTCGCCCCCGCCGCCCCTACCCGTCCCATCCCCAGGGGCGCTGCCCCTTCGGCCCCGCCAGGGGGCTCCGCCCCCTGGACCCCCGATCGGCCTGAACGGCCTCGTCTTCAAACGCCGGACGGGCTGGGTGGTGCCGGCCCCGGCTGATAGGAAACCGGATCCGCGAAGCGCCGTAGGAAAGCCGTAGGAAGCAAGACCCCGAGTCGCAAGACCTGAGGCGCAAGGCGCCGAAGTCACAGCCGCCGCAGGAGACAGGGCCCCAAGCTGCAAGATCCCGACGCGACAAGGCGTCGAAGCCGCAGGCCCCAAGCCACAACAGCCCGAAGCCTCCCAAGCCGCAGCGTGACGTAGAAAGACCAGAAGGAGCCGCCCCATGCATCTCGACCACACCCACGACGGCCCCGCCGCCGTCAGTGCCGACGCTCGCCGTGCCGACGGCACTCGCCGTGCCCTGCGCATCGGGCTTGGCGGGCCTGTCGGATCGGGCAAGACCGCCACCGTCGCCGCGCTCTGCCGGACCCTGCGGGACGAGCTCTCGCTCGCTGTCGTCACCAATGACATCTACACCCGTGAGGATGCCGAATTCCTGCTCCGGGAAGCCGTGTTGCCGCCCGAGCGGATCACCGCCGTGGAGACCGGGGCCTGTCCGCACACCGCTATCCGGGACGACATCTCCGCCAACCTCGAAGCTGTCGAGGATCTGGAGGACGAGGTCGGGCCGTTGGACCTGATCCTGGTCGAGTCGGGTGGGGACAACCTCACCGCCACCTTCTCCAAGGGGCTTGTCGACGCGCAGATCTTTGTCATTGACGTGGCCGGTGGGGACGACATTCCGCGTAAGGGCGGGCCCGGTGTCACCACCGCCGATCTGCTCGTCGTCAACAAGACCGACCTCGCGCCCTACGTCGGGTCCGATCTGGGGCGGATGGCCGCCGACGCCAAGGCTCAGCGGGCCGAACTGCCCGTCGTCTTCCAGTCGTTGAGGAGTGAGGCTGGAGTGGTCGATGTTGCCGGTTGGGTGAGGGAGCGGCTTGCCGCGTGGGTCGCGTGAGCGGGGTGCGGGCCACCGCTCGGATCGTGGCCCGGGAGGACGGGCGGGGCGGTACCGCGCTGCCCGTCCTGGAGGGGGACGGGCCGCTTGCGTTGCGGCGGACCCGGGGGAGCGGGGCCGAGGCTCAGGTCATGCTCGTCGGGGCCATGAGCGGGCCGCTCGGCGGGGACCACTTCGCCGTCGAGGCAGGTGTCGAGCGGGGCGCTCGGTTGCGGGTCGGGTCCGCTGCCGCGACCATCGCGCTGCCCGGGCAGGCGAAGGGGGAGTCTCGGTACGACGTTCGGCTCAGCGTCGCCGAAGGCGGTGAACTGCACTGGCTGCCCGAGCAGTTGATCTCCGTGCGCGGTAGTGACCTGCGCGTCACGACGCGCGTCGATCTCGCCGACTCCGCTCGGCTCGTACTCCGTGAGGAGCAGGTGCTCGGGCGGGTCGGGGAGGAGCCCGGGCGGCTCACCAGTCGGCTGTCCGTAAGGGTTGCCGGGCGTACCGTGCTGGACCAGGAGTTGGCCTGTGGGCCGGGGGCGCCGGGCGGCTGGGACGGGCCCGCCGTGCTCGGGGGGCATCGTGCTGTGGGGCAACTCCTCGTCGTACGGCCGGAGTTCACCCGGAATCCGGTCGCGGCGCGCATGCTGGGGGAGTGTGCGGCCCTGGTGCCGCTTGCCGGGCCCGCTCTGCTGGTGAGTGCGATCGCCTCCGACGCGCTGCGGCTGCGGCGGGTGCTGGACGAGGCGTTGGCGTCGCTGGGGTGAGTATCCGCTGAGCGGTACGGGTGTTTCCGCTTATCGGATTGGTAAAGAAGGTCAACTGCCTCTGTTCTCAGGTGGCTCACAGCCGCGAGGATCCTCCGAGACCATTTCGCAACGATGTACGGGGAGGGGCCCACTTGAGGCACAACAGACCGAAGAGCCGGGTGATGGCGTTCGGTTCGGCCGGATTCGCGGCGGCGGCACTGATAGCCGGTGCCGTGGTGGCACCCGCGGCCAACGCGCAGACCGGTCAGACGGCAGGGCACAGGCAGGACAGTGCGGCCGCCCAGGGCGCCGCGCTCACCGCCGCCCGCGCCGCCAAGGCCGGGATCAACTGGCAGGACTGCCCCGCCGACTGGGCGCTGGCCAAGCCGGTCCAGTGCGGGTGGGTCACCGTGCCGATCGACTACACCAAGCCGAACGGCAAGAAGATCAAGCTCGCCGTCGACCGCGCCGTCAGCACGGGCACCAAGGCGGAGCGCCAGGGCGCGCTCGTCTACAACCCCGGCGGTCCGGGCGGCTCCGGGCTGCGTTTCCCGCTCCGGGTCACCACCAAGAACCCGCTGTGGGTCAACGCGTCCAAGGCGTACGACTTCGTGGGCTTCGACCCGCGTGGTGTCGGCCACTCGGCGCCCATCTCCTGCATCGACCCGCAGGAGTTCGTGAAGGCGCCCAAGGCGGACCCGGTACCGGACAGCACCGCCGACAAGAACGCGCAGCGCAAGCTGGCCCGTGAGTACGCCGACGGCTGCGCCAAGCGCACCGGCCGCACCATGCTCGCGCAGATGACCACGCCGAACACCGCGCGCGACCTCGACGTCATCCGCGCCGCCCTCGGCGAGAAGAAGCTCAACTACCTGGGCGTCTCCTACGGCACCTACCTCGGCGCCGTCTACGGCACCCTGTTCCCGAGCCACCTCCGCCGCATGATCGTCGACAGCGTCGTCAACCCGGCGCAGGACAACATCTGGTACGAGGCCAACCTGGGCCAGGACGTCGCCTTCGAGGGCCGCTGGAAGGACTGGGAGGACTGGGTCGCCAAGAACGACGCGGCCTTCCACCTCGGCACCACGCGCGCCGCCGTCCAGGCCAAGTGGCTCGAACTGCGCGCCACCGCCAAGAAGAACCCCCTCGGCGGGGTCGTCGGACCGGCCGAGCTGCTCGGCTTCTTCCAGGGCGCCCCGTACTACGACTCCTCGTGGGTGCCGGTCGCCACCGCCTTCAGCAAGTACTTCGCCGGTGACCCCCAGCCGCTCATCGCCGCGGCCTCGCCCGACCTGTCGGACACCGCGGGCAACATCTCCTCGGAGAACGGCAACGCCGTCTACACGGCCGTCGAGTGCACCGACGCCAAGTGGCCCACCAGCTGGGCGAAGTGGGACAAGGACAACACGGCGCTCAACAAGCAGTACCCGTTCTTGACCTGGTCCAACGCCTGGATGAACCTGCCGTGCGCCACCTGGCCCGTCAAGCAGCAGTCCCCGGTCAAGGTCAAGACCGGCAAGGGTCTGCCGCCCGTCCTCATCGTGCAGTCGCAGCGCGACGCCGCCACGCCGTACGAGGGCGCGGTCGTCCTGCACAAGAGCTTCAAGGGCTCCCGGCTCATCACCGAGAAGGACGCCGGTTCGCACGGTGTGACCGGTCTGGTCAACCCGTGCATCAACTCCCGTGTCGACGCCTACCTGTTGACCGGCAAGCTCGACGCCGCCGACTTCACGTGCACCCCGCACGCGACGCCGGTGCCGTAAGCAGCACGTCGTAAGCAACAAGTCGTAGACAGTAGTTGTACGTGGTGAGGGGCGGCCGGTTCTGAACCGGCCGCCCCTCACTCACATCGACTCAGGGTTCTCGGGATTTCAACTCAGCGGCAGGCGCGGGAACTTGCGTTCCTTCGCCGCGGCCGCCTCCTCCGCCTTGGCGACCGCCGCGTACTGGTCGACGTACTCCTGCTCGGAGAGCATGAGGATCGCGTACATGATCTCGTCGGTGATGGCGCGCAGGATCGCCTTCTCGTTCTCCATGCCTTCGTAGCGGGAGAAGTCGAGGGGCTTGCCGAAGCGGATCGTCACGGGGTGGATCTTGGGGATGACCTTGCCGGGCGGCTGCGCCTCGAAGGTGCCGATCATCGCGCAGGGGATGACGGGGACTTGGGCCCGCAACGCCATGACCGCGACGCCGACCTTGCCCTTGTAGAGGCGGCCGTCGTGGGAGCGGGTGCCCTCGGGGTAGATGCCGAGCAGCTCGTCCTTGCTCAGGACGCCGAGGCCCTCGCGGATCGCGGCCTGCCCCGCCTCCTTGCCGGAGCGGTCGACCGGGATCTGGCCCGCGCTGCGGAAGAAGGTCGCGGTGAGGCGGCCGCGGATGCCGGGGCCGGTGAAGTACTCGGCCTTGGCGAGGAAGGTGATGCGGCGCTTGAGGACCGCCGGCATCAGGAAGTGGTCGGCGAACGACAGGTGGTTGCCGGCGACGATCGCCGGGCCCTCCTCCGGTATGTGGTCCAGGCCCTCGATCCGGGGGCGGAAGACCAGTCTGAGCAAAGGCCCCAGAATGACGTATTTCAGGAGGTAGTAGAACAAGGGGGGTCGCTCCTCACTCCGGCGGGTCGGCTCGACCGACCTGTTCTCGCAGGTCACCCGGTACCTCGTGAGCTGCCAGTGTAGGGGCAGGTGCCGTCCCGTGGAACCGGGGCGATCAGGCCGACACGGGGCACGACGAAGGGCGGCGAGGAGATCGTCCTCGCCGCCCTCGGTACGGGCCAACCGGCCCTGGTGCACGGTGACTTACAGAGCCGCGGTACGCGTCCTGCGGCGGTACACGGCGAACGCCGTGGTCGCTCCCACCGCCGTGAGCAGACCGGCGCCGATCGCGACCGGCAGAGCCGTGGAGGAGTCGCTGCTGGCGGCGACGTTCTGCGCCTTCAGGTCCTGGACGTACGCCGGGTACGGGGCCTTCGTGGCCGTCGACGAGGTCTGGGTGTAGTGCGGGATCCGCTTGACCGACTTCACCGAACCGTTCGAATTCAGCAGCACCTGCTTGTTGTTGGGGTGCCGGAAGTCGAACATGCCGCCGAGGGTGCCGGCCCGCTGGTCGAAGGACGCGTCACCGATGCGGCCGGTGTGCCAGTTGTCCTCGATGAACTGCGTGATCGACGCCTGCTCGGTGGCGGTGTGGTCGATCTTGTTGACCTTGCTGTACGGCGAGATGACCAGCAGCGGCTGCCGGGTACCCGGGCCGCAGCGGTCCGCGTAGCCGCCCTTCGCGGCCGGACCGGCCTGGCAGGCCGGGCTGTCCGTGGCCTTGCTGTTGGAGCCGACCGTCGAGTCCTTCGAGCCGTTCAGCACCTTCGAGGAGACGTGGTCGTACCAGCCGTCGGAGTCGTCGTAGGCGAGCACGACCGCCGTCGACTTCCACTCGGGCGACTTCTGAAGAGCGTTGATCTCCTTGATCAGGAAGTTCTGCTCGTCGGTCGGGTCCGAGTAACCGGCGTGCCCGTCCTGGTACTCGGCCGCCTTCAGGAAGCTCACCGCGGGAAGGTTGTTCGCCTTCAGCGCGGCGTCGAAGTCGGTCAGGTCGTAGTTGTGGTTCGCCCGGCCGTTGTGACCGATCTCGGCGACGGACTTCGGCGCCAGGTGGTGCGGGTTGGACGTCGACTTGTAGTACTCGAACGGCTCGTGGTGCGCGCTGTAGTCCTCCGACGCCGCGCCGCCCACGTTGGTGTGCGTGGTGCCGGCGCACTGCGCGTAGTCACCGCTCTTGCCGTCCCACGTGGTGCTGGGCCGGAAGCCGCCCTGGAACCAACCCCAGCTCACGTTCTTGGAGTTGAGCAGGTCACCGATGTTCTTGCCCTGCATCTCCGCGAGCGCGCTGGTCGAGGTGTGGTCCTTGTCCGAGCAGTCGTCGAAGGCCGGGTCGGGGTCGTTGATGACCGTGCCGACACCCTTGGCGTTCGGGGAGACCACGGCGTACGAGTCCGGGGTCGACGTCTGCTTCGGGTTCTCGGTGCCCGAGGCCGGGTCGACGGAGATCACGCCGTGCGTCTGACCCGATATCAGGTTCAGGGCGCCGGGCGTCGACGGGCCGAAGTTCGAGCTGAAGGAGTGGTCGTTCAGCGCGTACTGCTGGGCGTAGTTCCACATGCCCGTGACGGTGTTGCCGTCGTAGTAGTCCATCACCAGGCCGGGCTCACCGAAGAGGCCGGTGCACTTGTTGACCTCGGTGTTCTCGACGTACTTGTCGGCCTTGCCGCCGTCGGCCGCGTACTGCTCGGGGCCGTAGGAGTGGTTCTGGTCGCAGGTCATCGCCTGCGAACTGCTCAGCCGCGTGGGCGTGTAGAGGTTCGGGTTCTTCTTCAGCAGCCCGGCGTTGAGCAGGTTGTCGGCCTTCGGCGTGTGCGCCGCGGCCTTGAACGTGGTGCCGTCGGTGTTCGCGGCCTGGGGGTAGGTGGCGAAGTAGTGGTCGAACGAGATGTTCTCGTCGTAGATCACGACCACGTGCTTGATCGGCGTCGACGTGTGCGTGTTGCCCGAGGGCTGGTGGCCGTGCGAGGCCGCCGACGCGGGGACGGCCCCGCCCGCGGTGGCCAGGGCCGCGGCGCCGAGCAGGGCGCCCACGCGCGTCAACCGGCGCCGTGCACCGGGGGTTCTTCCTTTGCCGATCATGCTGTCTCGCCTTCCGGGAGCAGTGGTTCTGCTGCCACACCGTCCATGGCCGTGGCACCTACCGCCGTAGCCTGGGCAATGGTGACGGCGGGGCGGGGGAGCGGCAATGACGTGAGAGCGAACGCCGGGTCAGGAAATTCTCATGGTCTGTTGGCCTGTTCTTGACCCGTGTCTCAGATCGGCGGTTTCTCAGGTCAGCAGGGTGCGGCCCAGCCAGTCGGACGTGTCCCGCACCCCGGGCAGCGCGAAGAAGTAGCCGCCGCCGTACGGCGAGACGTAGTCGACCAGCGGTTCACCGGCCAGCCGCTTCTGCACGTTCTCGAACTGCCGCGCCAGGTCCTGCTGGTAGCAGCAGAACAGCAGACCCATGTCGAGGTTGCCGTTGCTGTCCATGCCTCGGTCGTAGTTGTACCCCCGCCGCAGGATGCGCTGGTCGGCACTCTGCGTGGAGCGCGGGTTGGCCAGCCGGATGTGGCTGTCGAGCGGGATCACATCGCCCTGCGGGTCCTGCGCGAAGTTGGGGGTGTCCTTCTCGTGGTGCCCGTCCAGCGGGGCGCCGGTGTCCCGGGCGCGGCCGAACATCCGCTCCTGCTCGGTGATGGAGACCCGGTCCCAGAACTCGACCAACATCCGTATCAGCCGTACGACTTGATAGCTGCCGCCGGTCGCCCAGTCGGGTTCCCCGCCGCTACTGCCCACCCACACAAGGTCGTTCATCGCGCGGGCGTCGGTCACCTCGGGGTTGGAGATGCCGTCCTTGAAGCCCAGGTGGTTGCGCGGGGTGCCCGAGGGACGCGGCGGACTGATGAACCCGTCCGTCCGCCACCGGACTTGGAGCCCGCCGCGCGTGTGCCGGGTGACATCGCGCAGCGCGTGCAGCACGGTGTCCGCGCTGTCCGCGCAGAACTGCACGCTCACATCGCCGTGACACCAGGCGGAGTTGAGATCGTCGTCGGGGAACGACGGCATCGCGGTCAGCCGGCGGGGCGTGAGCTTCGCGAGCCCGTAGCGGTCGTCGAAGAGCGAGGCCCCGACGCCGACGGTGACGCTCAGCCGGTCGGCGGGCAGGTCCGGGCCGAGCGTGCCCGAGTCGGAGGGCGGGGCGGTGATGCCCAGGTCCTCCGGGCTGCCACCGGTGGTCAGGAAGCGGGCCCGGTCGGTCAACGTCCGCAACAGGTCGGTGAGTTCGGCCCGATCGGCGGCCGTCGTGTCGAAGGAGACGAACGCCGTGGCGCGCTGCGCGGGCGTGATGATCCCGGCCTGATGGACCCCGTGGAAGGGCACGGCCGCGGCCGACGTCTGCACGGCAGCCGCGGCGGCACCACGATCGGCGGCGACAAGACCGCCACCGGCCACGGCCGCCGCACTCGCCAGGAAGCCCCGGCGGCCCACCTCGTTCACGCGCTTCACGCGGTCCTCCGTACGTCCGTGAGGGCGGCCACGTCGGCCAGCCGCTCGACCAGTCCACCGAGGTCGGCGTCGACCCTCTCCCTTTGCGGACGGGTGAGTTGAGCCAAGGGTGTCCACTTCCCGGAGTGGTCGAGGCCGTCCAGGGTGTGCTGGGCGCGGTCCATCCAGGTACCGAGTTCGGCGAATCCCGCGTCCCGGGTCTTCAGCAGAGGCCGCAGATACCCGAGCAGCAACCGGGTGCCGTCGAGGTTGGCGCGGGCGGTGGCCAGGTTGGTGCCGCTGCCGTAGTCGGTACGGCCGGTCAGCTCGAACTGCACGGTGTTCTCCAGGATCTCGTGCGCGCGCAGCCCGGTGTCGGCCGGATCCATCCGCTGGGAGGGCCAGCTGCCCTCCAACGCGTGGACGTCCTTGGCGAGTTGATCGGCGGGCCCGCGCAGCCCGCTCGCCGACTCGCCGTGCCACAGCCCGTACTCGACCCGGTGGAACCCGGTGAACCCGGCGTCGTGCACCCCGCCCGCGAGCCCCGCCGTGGTGCCGTTGATCGCCCCGTCGGAGTCACCGAACGTGCCGTAGGCGGCGCCCATCCGCTCGTAGACGAGATGCGCGGGAAGCCAGGCGGCGCGGGCGGCGGCGAGGTCGCCATGGTCGACGGCGGCACGCAACACGTCAGTCCTCTGGGCGAGTTCGACGGTCCGGGCCTGAATCCACTTCTGGTAGGCCAGCGTTGGGGGGATGAGTTCCTGCTGGGTGATCGGCACGGCGGCCGGTCCGCTCTTCACCTTCGAACCGGTGATCCGCACGGTGGGCCCGGTCACGGCGTCGGCGTCATCGGGCAGACACTTGAACGCGTACGACCCGTTCCCGAGGGTCACCCCGAGCGGCCGGACGGTACCCGGCGCCAGTCCTTCGACCTCGCCGTAGACGGCGCCGGTCTTCACGTCGGTGAGATACACCTCGGCGGCGGTGCTGGACGTGTTGTGCAGCTCGAAGACCTGGTGCCCGGCCTGCGGATGCGTCCAGCCGCTGCCGCACCCGGCGGTCGCGACCTCGACGGTGGTGTGCGGGAGCCCGTCGGCGGCAGCGGTGGCCTTTCCGCCCGAGCCGGAACCGCGGCCCGCGAGCACCCCGGCGACCACTGCCGCCACGGCGACCAGGGCACCGGCCGCGAGCAGCACGGTGCGGCGACGGGCGGTACGGGGCTCGGGCGTGGGCGAGGCCGGCTCCGAGGCGGGTATCGGACCAGGCTCGGCATCGGCTTCGGCGCCGCGCGCGGTTTCGGGCACGCCGGGCCTCCAGGGGGAGTCGTACGAAAGGTGGCGGTACCAGCGATCTTATGAGGGCGCTACGGCCCCCACCGCGTCCCTTGACCCTGTTCTGACCGGAGGGCGGGCGAGAATTCGCCCGGGGTTCACCGGACGGTCCGTGACGGCCACGGTGCGGTGTGTGGGGGTGCACGGTGGGCTACGGCTGGGGGCGTGGGTCGACACGGGGAGTTTCTGGTGGAGGGGAAGAGGGTGCGATGCGGGTGAGGCCGAACCGGCTGCGCCGCGCGCTGGGGCAACCGGCCGGCCCGGATTCAGGTCAGTGATGGGTGGAACGCGACGGCGCCCGGCGAAGCAGCGGTACATACGACCACGCGTCGCCGTCGGCCCGAACGGGTGGCGGAGCCGGCGCCCGGGAACAACCCGGGCCCGCTCGGCGCTGCTCCTGATACCTCGCCGGGTACTCAGGGAAGGGTCGTGGAGGAGATGAATCGGTCAGGGCAGGAGCCGCTCCCGCCGTCAGGTGAAGCACCGTTGGTGACCACCTGCGGCCGACAGGTCGCGGTGAAGCGGCTGTTGCTGGCGATCCCGGAACGGCCGATCAGCCGGGTCACCTTGGACGTGGGCCCCGTCGTGCGCGGCGAGCCCGGACTCTGGGCCTCCCTCACCGTGGACGAGGCCCGCGACCTGGCCCGCCGCCTCCTCGCCCAGGCCGCGTTGGCCGACAGCGGTACCGGCACGGGTACTCCCGCGGAGCAGGGCGCGGCGGGCAAGTAGCCTCTGCCGTCCGGGAGTTACCTGCGTCCCTGCGGGTGGGCAAGTGGCAGCTGCTGTACGGGAGTTACGTGCCTCCGTGCGGGTGGGCTGGACGGGTCTCCGTGCGTCGATCCACCCCGCCCCACACCTCACGCCCAGTGGCGCCTGCCGCAGGGCAGTTGCCCGCCTCCCTGCGGGGCCTGGCTGGACCGTCCGTCGATCCAGCCAGCCCCCACAGCTGACGCAGGCTCACGCCCCCTGCCTCAGCACATTCTCCAACGCGCCCACAGCTGACCGGAGTTCATCCGCCGTGATGGTCAGCGGCGGCGCCAGCCGGATCGTCGAGCCGTGCGTGTCCTTGGCCAACACGCCCTCGCGCATGAGGCGTTCGCTGATCTCGCGCCCCGTGCCGATCGCCGGGTCGACGTCGACGCCTGCCCAGAGGCCGCGGGCGCGGAAACCGACCACGCCCTTGCCGACCAGCTCGGTCAGACCGTCCCGCAGGATCACGCCCAACTCCGTGGCCCTGCGCTGGAATTCACCGGTCTCCAGCAGCTCGACGACCGCCGTGCCGACCGCCGCGGCGAGCGGGTTGCCGCCGAACGTCGACCCGTGCTCGCCCGGGTGCAGTACTCCCAGCACCTCCCGGCGCGCGACGACCGCCGACACCGGCACGATGCCACCGCCGAGCGCCTTGCCGAGCAGCAGTACGTCCGGGACGACACCCTCGTGCTCGACCGCGAGCGTGCGGCCCGTGCGGCCGAGGCCCGACTGGATCTCGTCCGCGATGAACAAGCAGCCCTTGCGGGTGGTGAGTTCACGCACACCGGCCAGATAGCCCGCGTCCGGGATGATGACCCCGGCCTCGCCCTGGATGGGCTCGATCAGGACCGCCGCCGTGGTCTCGTCGACCGCCGCTTCCAGCGCGGCGAGGTCGTTGTACGGCACGATCCGGAAGCCGGGGGTGAAGGGACCGAAGCCCGCCCGCGCCGTCTCGTCCGTGGAGAAGCTGACGATCGTCGTCGTACGCCCGTGGAAGTTCTCCGCCGCGACGACGATGGTCGCCTGGTCGGCCGGGACACCCTTCACGTCGTAGGCCCATTTGCGGGCCACCTTGATGCCGCTCTCGACCGCCTCCGCGCCGGTGTTCATCGGCAGCACCATGTCGAGCCCGGTCAACTCCGCGAGCCGCTCGGCGAATTCGGCCAGCTTGTCGTTGTGGAAGGCGCGGGAGGTGAGGGTGAGCTGGTCGAGCTGGCGGTGGGCGGCCTCGATCAACGCCGGGTGGCGGTGGCCGAAGTTGAGGGCCGAGTAGCCCGCGAGCATGTCGAGGTAGCGGCGGCCCTCGACGTCCTCCACCCAGGTGCCCTCGGCGCGGGCGACGACCACGGGCAGCGGGTGGTAGTTGTGCGCGAGGACCGGCTCCTCGGCGCGGATGAGGTCGGCGGACGTACGGGCACTGGCGGGTGCGGTCATGAGCGGATCTCCTGGGTGCAGCACTTGATGCCGCCGCCGGCCTTGTGGAACTCCGACAGGTCGACGGGGACGGGGACGTAACCGTGGTCGGCGAGGCGCGAGGCGAGCGCCCCGGACCGGGGGGAGATGAAGACGTGACGGCCGTCGGAGACCGAGTTCAGGCCGAACGTCATCGCGTCCTCGCGGGTCGCGAGCACCGCGTCCGGGTACAGCCGCGCGAGCACCTCGCGGCTGCCCGGCGAGAACGCCTCCGGGTAGTAGCAGATGTTGTCCTCGTCGAGGACGAACAGCGCCGTGTCCAGGTGGTAGAAGTACGGGTCCACCAGCGTCAGGCTGATCACCGGGACGCCGAAGAACTCCTGCACCTCGCGATGGGCCTCGCGGGTCGTACGGAAACCGGTGCCGGCCAGCACGTAACGGCCGGTCGGGATCAGGTCGCCCTCGCCCTCGCTCACCGACTCGGGGCGGTGGACGTCGTAGCCCGCCGCCTTGAACCACATGTCGTAGTGGTCGGACTCGGCGCGCCGCTCCGGCGCGTGGAAGAGGGAGCCGAAGACGCGGCCGTCGACGACGACCGCCGAGTTCGCGGCGAAGACCATGTCCGGGAGACCGGCCACCGGCGCCACCGTGTCGACGGTGTGGCCGTGGGCACGGTAGGTGTCGATCAGCGTCCGCCACTGCTCCTGGGCGAGATCGACGTCCACCTGGGTGTCGGGATGCATCCAGGGGTTGATCGCGTACTGCACGGCGAAGTGTCTGGGTTCGCAGACGAGAAAGCGCCGCCGGCGCCGCACACGGGTGTCGGGCACAGAGGGGTCCCTCCGCTTCCTGTGATGACGACTGGGGTTGACACCACGGTAGGAAGAGACCAATACGCGCGACAAGCGATGAAGGCTGCGTGTCCGCGCAGGAATGCTGCGTCTTAGGTGGCTTCAGCGCATGCCTGATGCGTCGTCCGGGGCGGGATGGGTGGCTCCCGCCTCCGGGCTTTCCGGGAGGAGGTGGGACAGCACCATCACACTGATCGTCTTCCGGATGAACGGCTCCTGCCGGATGCGCTCCAGCACCGCCTCGAAGTGCACGACGTCGGTCGCCCGAACGTGCAGCAGCGCGTCCGCGCCACCGGTCACCGTCATCGCCGCGGTGATCTCCGGATGGTTGCGCACCACCTCCGCGAGCCGCCTGGGGGGCGCGGCGCCCTCGCAGTACACCTCCACGTACGCCTCCGTGCGCCAGCCGAGCGCGGACGGCTGCACCGTCGCCGTGAACCCGGTGATCACACCCGTCTCCCGCAGCCGGTCCACGCGCCGTTTCACCGCCGTCGCGGACAGCCCGACCGCCCCGCCGATCTCGGCGAAACTGGTCCTGGCGTTCGCCATCAACGCGGTGATGATCTTCCGGTCGAGTTCGTCGAACGGGGCGGTCCTGCTGTTCATGTGCGCACTGTATCCAGCGCGAACGTCCACGCCCGGTACATGTCCAGCCGTACGAATTACTCCTACACTCCACCTTCATGCTGCGCGCCCTCGCCGTCGACGACGAACGCCCCTCGCTGGAGGAGTTGCTCTACCTGCTCAACGCCGATCCACGCATCGGCAGCGCGGAGGGCGCGGGCGACGCGACCGAGGCGCTGCGCCGCATCAACAGGGCCCTGGAATCAGGGCCGGACGGACCGGAAGCGATCGATGTCGTGTTCCTCGACATCCAGATGCCCGGCCTCGACGGGCTCGACATGGCACGGCTGTTGACGGGCTTCGCGCAGCCGCCGCTCGTCGTGTTCGTCACCGCGCACGAGGACTTCGCCGTACAGGCCTTCGATCTCAAGGCAGTTGACTACGTGCTGAAACCCGTCCGCAAGGAACGCCTCGCGGAAGCGGTGCGCCGGGCGGCCGAACTCGGCGGCTCCGCACCGCGGATACCCGTGCACGAACCCGACCCCGACCACATCGCCGTCGAACTCGGCGGCGTCACCCGCTTCGTGGCCGTCGACGACATCACCCACGTCGAGGCCCAGGGCGACTACGCCCGCCTGCACACCGACAGGGGCAGTCACCTCGTCCGCATCCCGGTGTCCACCCTGGAGGACCGCTGGCGCGCCCGGGGCTTCGTCCGCATCCACCGCCGCCACCTCGTCGCCCTGCGCCACATAGGCGAACTCCGCCTGGACGCGGGCACGGTGAGCGTCCTGGTCGGCGGCGAGGAACTCCAGGTCAGCCGCCGCCACACCCGCGAACTGCGGGACCTGCTGATGCGGAGGTCATGACGATGCCTCAGGACCCCAGCGAACGCAGGGTAGTTGTCACCGGCCCGCCCCGCCGCACCCGCCGCGCCTCCGGCTACTCCCGCCCGCGCACCGAGATCGACGAACAGACCACCCTCGGCCACACCTACGTCCGCTCCCTCATGCGCACCCAACTCCGCGCCGCCCTCACGGTGTTCGCGGTCCTCGTGCTCCTGGTCGGCCCCCTGCCCCTCGTCTTCGCGGCGACCCCGGACTCCCACCGCCTCGAATGGCTGATCCTCGGCTTCTGCCTCTACGCCCCGCTCGTCCTCCTCGCCCTCTGGTACGTGCGCCGCGCCGAACGCAACGAACGCGACTTCGTCCGCCTGGTCGAGGACCGCTGAGCCGGTGAACTCCAGTTACGCGGTACCGGCGGTCGCCCTCGTCGTCGTGGTCACGGTCCTTGTCGGCGCCTTCGGCCTGCGCATCTCCCGCACCACGTCCGACTTCTACGTCGCCTCCCGCACGGTCGGCCCCCGCCTCAACGCGGCCGCCATCAGCGGCGAATACCTCTCCGCCGCCTCGTTCCTGGGCATCGCGGGACTGGTCCTCGTCCAGGGCCCCGACATGCTCTGGTACCCGGTCGGCTACACCGCCGGATACCTGGTCCTCCTGCTGTTCGTCGCCGCTCCACTGCGCCGCTCCGGCGCCTACACCCTCCCCGACTTCGCGGAGGCCCGCCTCGCCTCGCACGCCGTACGACGCCTCGCGGGCGCCTTCGTCGTCGGTGTCGGCTGGCTGTACCTGCTGCCCCAACTCCAGGGCGCCGGGCTCACGTTGACCGTCCTCACTGGCGCGCCCGACTCGCTCGGCGGACTGATCGTGGCGGTCGTAGTGGTCGCCACCGTCGCGGCCGGCGGCATGCGCAGCATCACCTTCGTGCAGGCCTTCCAGTACTGGCTGAAGCTCACCGCGCTGCTCGTCCCCGCCCTCTTCCTGGTCCTCGCCTGGCAGAGCGACGGAGCACCCCGGCGCGCCTTCGAGGAACCGGCAACGTTCCGTGAACAGCGGGCAGTTCGGGTCGACGAGACACTCGACCTCAGGCTCGACCGCCCCCTTACGGTCACGGTGACCGGCAAGGTCGACGGCCACACCCACGACGCCACGAAGCTCCAACTCGCCACCGGTACCCACCACATCGAGCGCGGCACCCGCCTCGCCTTCGCCAAGGGCGACCCCGTCCCCGTCGTCGACCGCGGGACCAACGGCGGCATGTCGACCTCCCTCGCCGCGAGCCGCGAGGAACGCCCGCTGTACGCGACGTACGGCCTCATCCTCGCCACCTTCCTCGGCACCATGGGCCTGCCGCACGTCGTCGTCCGCTTCTACACCAGCCCGCACGGTGTCGCCGCCCGCCGCACCACGGTCGCCGTCCTCGGCCTGATCGGCGCCTTCTACCTCCTCCCGCCCGTCTACGGCGCCCTCGGCCGCCTGTACACCCCCGAACTCACCATCACCGGCGACGCGGACGCGGCGGTCCTCCTGCTGCCCGACCGCATGATCGGCGGCGTCGGCGGCGATCTGCTCGGCGCACTGGTGGCGGGTGGCGCCTTCGCCGCCTTCCTGTCCACCGCCTCCGGGCTGACCATGGCCGTCGCCGGGGTCCTCACCCAGGACGTCCTACCGTCGCGCGGTGTACGGCACTTCAGACTCGGCACGGTCCTCGCCATGGCCGTACCGCTGGTGGCGAGCGTGCTCGTCGGCGGGCTGCCCGTCGCCGACGCCGTGGGGCTCGCGTTCGCCGTATCGGCGTCCTCCTTCTGCCCGTTGCTGGTCCTCGGCATCTGGTGGACGCGGCTCACCCCGCCCGGCGCGGCGGCCGGGATGCTGGTCGGTGGCGGGTCGGCGTTCGTCGCGGTGGCCGCGACCATGGCGGGCTTCCCCGGCACCGGGCCCCTGCACGCGCTGCTCGCCTGGCCCGCGCTCTGGTCGGTGCCGCTGGGGTTCCTCACCATGGTGCTGGTGTCCCTGGCCACGCCGGGCCGGGTGCCGACGGGAACGGCGGCGATCCTGGCGCGGTTCCATCTGCCGGAGGAGCTGCGGGCGGAGGTGAAGGCGTGACGACACCCACGGGCGGTCCTGGCGTCACCGTGGGCGGATCGCCCAACTCCCTTACGGAGGTGGCCGCATGAGCGGATTCCTGGCCGGCCTCTGTGTCGCCGTACTCCCGCTGCTCGCCGCCGGCTTCTGGCTGGGCCGGCGCACCGCACGCCCCGAGAGCCTCGGCGGGCTCGGCACCCCCGTCGAGCACGCCACCTTCCAGACCCTGCACACCGCGTCCCTCGCCGCGCCCCCGCTGCGCGCAGGCCTCACCGAGGAGACCGCCCGCCGCTCGGCCCGCAGACTGCGCACGCTGCTCGGCACCGACGCGCTGTGCCTGACCGACCAGAAGCAGGTCCTCGCCTGGGACGGCGTCGGTGACCATCACCGGACCGAGATCATGGAACGGCTCGCCGGCCCGCTGGAGACCGGCCGCGGCGAGGCGTTCCGGCTCACCTGCGACGCCCCCGACTGCCCGTTGCGCTGGGCGGTGGTCGCCCCGCTCACCGTCGACGACCGGGTCCACGGCGCCCTGGTCGCCTGCGCACCGCGCGAGTCCGCTGTCCTCGTCCGAGCCGCTGGAGAGGTGGCCCGCTGGGTCTCCGTACAACTTGAGTTGGCGGATCTGGACCAGTCCCGCACCCGTCTGATCGAGGCCGAGATCAAGGCACTTCGGGCCCAGATCTCCCCGCACTTCATCTTCAACTCGCTCGCGGTGATCGCCTCGTTCGTCCGCACCGACCCCGAGCGCGCCCGCGAACTGCTCCTGGAATTCGCCGACTTCACCCGCTACTCGTTCCGCAGGCACGGCGACTTCACCACCCTCGCCGACGAACTGCACGCCATCGACCACTACTTGGCGCTAGTCCGCGCCCGCTTCGGCGAACGGCTCTCGGTCACCCTGCAGATCGCTCCCGAAGTGCTGCCGGTCGCGCTCCCGTTCCTCTGTCTGCAGCCGCTGGTCGAGAACGCCGTGAAGCACGGCCTGGAGGGCAAGGCCGACAAGAGCCGCATCAGCATCACCGCGCAGGACGCGGGCGCCGAGGCACTCGTCGTCATCGAGGACGACGGCGCCGGCATGGACCCCGACCTGCTGCGCCGCATCCTCGCGGGCGAGGTCAGCCCCTCGGGCGGCATCGGCCTGTCCAACGTCGACGACCGGCTCCGCCAGGTCTACGGCGACGACTACGGCCTCGTCATCGAGACCGCCGTAGGAGCGGGCATGAAGATCACCGCCCGGCTGCCGAAGTACCAGCCGGGCGTGCACTCGGCGAGCCGCCGGAGTGAGGCGTAGCGGGCGTCAGGTGCTCCGCGTGGCCACCATCCCGAGGGTGATCAGCCCGAGCACGACCCAGCCGAACCACAGCCAGCCGTTACTGCCGAGCGCCACCGTGTAGGCCGTCACCACCACCAGACCGCCGACGGTGATGACCCCCATGGTCTTCGTGGAACCGGGCATCGCAACACCCTCCTCATGGTTCGTTCCCCTCCATGGTGCCCCCGTTCTGCCTCCGAACGGCGCACACGACGAAATGTGTGCCCGACTTCCACGGTCCCTGGCTGGTCCAGGAGGCCGCCTCGTACACCGACGGATCGAAGCCGTAGTCGGCCGGTGGGACGTCCCGGGCACACGCCGCGTCCGATTCCGTACGCGCCTGGGCCAGCTTGACGCCCGCGCCCAACCGGGTGAACCCGAGCACTTCCTGATCGTGCTTGCCGGTGCAGGAGACCAGGCTCGCGGCCCGGTCGGACGGCACGTCCAGACAGTCCCGCTTCTGCATGGTCGACGTGTCCGCGAACGCCGACCCGAGGGCGCGACGACTGCCGAGTGGCCCGTAGACCGGCCCGTGCGCGCCCAGCACCAGACACGCGGTGCGATGCCCGGCGGCCTCGAAACCCGCGTCGGTCGGTACGACGGCCAAGCCCCGCACGTCCGCGAGCTTCTCCCGCATCTCCTGCGTCCGCTGCGCACACCGGTCCGCCCCGACCTTGCGCGCCTCGCCGGCGGACGCGGTGGACACGAACGCCATGACCTGACCGTCGGGCACCGAGTTCCGGCAGGTGGAGTCGACGGCGAGCCGAGGCGTCCCCTCGAACCGCTTCCCGCCCGGCCAGTCGGCGGTCACACAGTCGCCGTCCTTGAGCGGCGCGGAGAGCCCGATGGCTGTGCCGTACGGCGGACTGTCCTTCTTCGTGCTTGTGTCGTCGCCGGACGACTGGTGGGCCATGGCGTACCAGACACCGCCCAGGGCGAGGGCGAGCCCGAGCAGGCCCGCGAGGGCGGCCTGGCGGAGCCGGGGGCGGGGGCGTCGGCGCCGGCCGGTGGGGGAGTGCGTGGGAGGCGGCTGCCCTGCCGTGAAAGGCACCGCTTGCCCCTCCCAGGGTGAGGGCGAGCCCAGGTCGGTCTGGGTCCGCGCGTACGCCTCCGGCTCCGTCTGCGGCGTCACGATCCGCGCCAGCGCCGCCTCGGCCTCCGCCGCCGGAATCCGTCGTAGCGGATCCTTCTCCAGCATCGCGTGGAGCACCGAGGCCAGGGCGCCCGCGCGGACCGGGGGCAGCGGGTCCTCCATGACCACTGCGGTGATCTCGGCGAGCGGGGTCTCGCGCACGAAAGGGCCGTGGCCCTCGACGGCGTGGTAGAGCGTGCAGCCCAGCGAGAACAGGTCGGCGGCGGCGGTCGGTGGCCCGCCCGTGGCCCGCTCCGGTGCCAGATAGCCCGCCGTACCGACGAGCACGGACGTCAGTGTGTACCGCGTCTCCCCGGCGTCCGGCTGCACCGAGATCCCGTAGTCGGTGAGGAGTACGCGGGCGTACGGCGAACCGGTGCGGTCCGGCGCGAGCAGGATGTTCGCCGGTTTCACGTCCCGGTGCATCACGCCCCGCTGGTGCCCGGCGGTCAGCGCGTCGAGCACGGCGAGCCCGATGCGGGCGCACTCCGCGGGGGCCAGGGAGCCGTACCGGCCGACCATGTCGCGCAGGTCGACGGCGTCCGCCACGTACTCCATGACGATCCAGGGAAGCCCCTCGTGCTCCAGCACGTCGTGCACGGTCACCACATGCGGATGACCGCGCAGCCCCGCCGTGTTCCGCGCCTCGGCCCGTGCCCGCGCGACCCGGGCCTCCCGTTCGGCGTCGGCGGAGGCCGGGTTACTGAACACGATCTCCTTGAGCGCGACTTCACAGGCCAGCCGCTGGTCATGTGCGAGCCACACATGTCCCATACCGCCACTGCCCAGCCGGTTCAGCAGGAGATAACGACCGGCGATGACCCGGCCCACTCCCGAGGTCGGCGATCCCTGTGGCATCCGGACTCCTCCTTCCGGGTCCGCGTCACGTCTCGGTCGTGGTGGCGGTCGCGGTGACGGTGGTGGCGGTGGGCGTGCCGGTCGTCACGGTGGCGCTGGCGGTGACGGGCGCGCTGCTGGTCACGGGAGCACTCGTCATCGGGGCGCTGCTGGTGACCGGTGCGCTCGTCGACGGCGAGTGGGACACCACCGCGGGCGAACCGGTCGTAGGCGAACTGCTCGACGGTGGCGGCTCGTTCGTGGGCGAGGACGGTGGTGGTGACGAAGGCGGAGACGAGGACGTGGGCGGTGCTGGTGCGGACGTCGAGGGCGGTGCCGTGGACGTCGGTGGAGCCAGCGTGGGCTCGGAAGTCGTCGGCCCGGAGGACGTCGGACCCGGGGGAGTGGAAGCAGTGCCCTCACTCGTCCCACCGGCCACGCTCAGCAGCACGTACTCCCCGAACCGCAGCTCGGTCCCGGCGGGCGGATCGCTGGCCGTGACGTGAGCGTCGTCGGACGGCAGCGCACTTCCGCCGTACCCCACGGCCAGCCCACTGCTCACCAGTTGCTGCCGCGCCGCCCCGAAGGTCATCCCCGCGAGGTCAGGCACAGCGTGCTGCTTCCGGGTGTCGAAGGTGGTGTCGTGCCTGCCCGTCGTACCGACCGGACGCGTGATGCCGGTGTCGGGATCGTCGACGTCGACGAGCGCGAGCCCCTCCATCTTCCGCGGTGCCGGACGTACGGCCACGACCGAGGACGGGTGATATCCGTTCCACTTCTCGTTGCCGTCCGCGAACTTGACGGAAATGCGGCTCGCGTCGCCCTTGAAGGGGCGCAGTGGATTTCCGCACGAGCATTTCGCGGCGGGTTCCCCCTGCTCGTCGACGAGAATCGCGATTCCCGCCTGGAGAAGGGAGTTGTAGGGCGTGGCCTTTCCTTTTTTGTAGTCGTGGTTCTGTACGAGAGTGTCGTGACGCAGGAGCACGGGTGTGAGCCGATCCAGATAGCCCGGTATCTGATCCGTGGTGATACCCAGCACGCCCGACCAGGCAACGGCCTTCGGACGATTCGCGGGATCGGTCAGAAACCTCTTGAGCTTCGCCACGTCACAGACGGTCGGCTTCTTGGTGCCGCCGTACAGACCAGGCGTGTCCCCTTGCTGCAAGCTGCCCTGCACCGGCATCGAACGCACCTCGGCGTCCTGCCCAAGCCCCTGTTTCTCGTCGAAGAAAGGCGCGAGCGACGGAACTCCGGCGGCGACCGCCTGCACGGCGAACGTATGTGCGCCCCCGCCGCATCCGCCCAGTCCGGTCACGACCAGGGCACACACGAGCAGCACGGCGATCCTGCGGATCACCGGAATTCCGGTCCTTTGCACAACAGTGCGAAATGTCATTACCGCTCCCCCCGGTGGCGGTTCCCCCATCGCGCTTATGCTACTGAACGAAATTTCCGTTCAGTTGCCGCATGTGTTCAATTGCTTCGTGTGTTCAATGAGGCCAAATAGGCGTTGTACGCCTCAAGTTCCTTGTCGCCGTCCCGGTCGGCGGCCCGGTCCTGGCGCTTGGCCTGCCGCTGTTCCGAGCTGTACCACTGGAACAGCAGGGCGATCAGCACCAGCACGGACGGCACCTCGCTGAACGCCCAGGCGATACCGCCGGCCGCGTTCTGATCGGAGAGCGCGTCGATGCCGAGCGAGGCGGGCGGGTTCTTGAACGTCTGGACCATCGGCTCCGACGCCATCATCAACGCGATGCCGAAGAACGCGTGGAACGGCATCCCGGCGAACAGCTCCAGCATGCGCATCAGATAACCGGGCCGACTCGGCCCCGGGTCCACACCCATGATCGGCCAGAAGAACACCACACCCACGGCGAGGAAGTGCACCATCATCGCGATGTGCCCGGTCTTCGACCCCATCAGGAAATCGAAGATCGGCGTGAAGTACAGCGCGTACAGGCTCGCGATGAACAGCGGGATCGTGAACGCGGGATGCGTGATGATCTTCATGTACCGGCTGTGCAGGAACATCAGCAACAGCTCACGGGGCCCTTTGCGACCCCTTGCGGCCGGGGGCAGCGCGCGCAATGCCAGGGTGACCGGAGCACCGAGCAGCAACAGGATCGGCGTCAACATGCTGATGACCATGTGCTGCACCATGTGCACGCTGAACATGACCATTCCGTAGTCATTGAGCTTGGTGCACATCACCAGCCCGATGGTCAGCACACCGATGACGAAAGAGATCGTCCGCCCCACAGGCCACGAGTCGCCCCGCCGCCGCAACCGCACGACCCCCCAGCCGTAAAGCCCGAGCCCGAGCAGGCAGGCGGTCAGGAAGAACGGGTCGGCCGACCACTCAAGCCCGCGCGCAAAGGTAAACGGCGGCAGATCCATGGTCATACCGTGCCCGCCGTGATCCATCGGACGGCTCCTGATTCGTGGGGGTTGTGCAAGTCTGTCCGCACACAGACTAGAACTGCCCCCGGTCACGATCGTGACCGGGGGCAGTTTCGCTCATGGACGAGTTACAGCACGCACTCAGCCTCTTCATACCGATCAGCGGGAACGGTCTTCAACGTCTCCACCGCATCCGCCAGCGACACCATCACTATGTCGGTCCCCTGAAGCGCGGTCATCTTCCCGAACTCCCCGCGATGCGCGGCCTCCACCGCATGCCACCCGAACCGAGTGGCAAGCACACGGTCGTACGCAGTCGGCGTACCCCCACGCTGCACATGCCCAAGAATCACCGGCCGCGCCTCCTTGCCGAGCCGCTCTTCCAGCTCGATGGACAGCTGCCGCGCGATCCCCGCGAAGCGCTCGTGACCGTAGACATCCTTCTTGCCCTCGTCGAAGTCCATGGACCCCACCCGCGGCTTGGCCCCCTCAGCGGCCACGACAATCGCGAAGCGCTTACCTGCCTCGAAGCGTTCGCCGACGCGCGCGGCCAACTCCTCGATGTCGAAGGGGCGTTCAGGTACAACGATGGCGTGCGCGCCGGCCGCCATGCCGGAGTGCAGCGCGATCCAGCCGGTGTGGCGGCCCATGACCTCCACGACCAGGACGCGCTGGTGGGACTCGGCGGTGGTCTTGAGCCGGTCGAGCGCCTCGGTCGCGACACCGACGGCCGTGTCGAAGCCGAAGGTGACGTCCGTGACCGCGATGTCGTTGTCGATGGTCTTGGGGACGCCGACGACCGGGAGACCGGCGTCGTACATCAGCTTGGCCGCCTTGAGCGTGCCCTCGCCGCCGATCGGGATGATCGCGTCGAGGCCGAGCTCCTCGACATGGCCCTTGGCCCGCTCGACGCCGTCCCGCAGCTGTGAGGGCTGGACGCGCGAGGAGCCGAGGATGGTGCCGCCGCGAGCGAGGATGCCGCTCACCGCGTCCAGGTCGAGCTTGAGGTAGTCGCACTCCAGGAGGCCCTTCCAGCCGTCCCGGAAGCCGATGACCTCGTCGCCGTGGTCCACGACGGCGCGGTGCACGACGGACCGGATGACGGCGTTCAGGCCGGGGCAGTCGCCGCCGGACGTGAGGACACCAATGCGCATAGCCCGAAGAACCTTCTCAACGTGGGCCGAAACCGGACCACATTGTCCGGTACGAACCCCGCCACCCTAACGGCAGGAGGGGGCGGGACCGTAGCGTGCGTCCGCCTGCTGGACGACCCCGCTCACCTGCGCGGACGAGCCGTCAGACGGGCTGGTTTCCGGTGTCCGAAGAGGAGATGTACACCCGCCCTCGGACCTGGTTCAGGCAGGCTGCTGAGCTGCGCCGATGCGCTCGTTGCGGAGCGCCTCGTACCAGCGGTCGTCGATCGGCGGCAGCGCGTTCACATCGAGGGCCAGCTTCAGCAGCAGGTCCGCGATCAGCGGGTTGCGGGCGAGCACGGGCCCGTGCATGTACGTACCGAACACCGTGTCGTTGTACGCGCCCTCCGTGCCGTCGCCCGTGCCGTTGCCCTTGCCGAGCCGCACCTGTGCGAACGGGCGGGCGGTGGGTCCGAGATGGGTGACGCCCTGGTGGTTCTCGAAGCCGGTCAGCTGGGGCAGGCCCAGGCGCGCGTCGATGTCACCCAGGACATCGCCGACGCACCGCTCGCCCTCGCCGCGCGTCGACACCACGTCGAGCAGACCGAGGCCGGGCTCGCGCTGGCCGAGGTCGTTGATGAACTCGTGGCCGAGGATCTGGTAGCCGGCGCACACCGAGAAGACGATCGCGCCGTTGCCGACCGCTCGGTGCAGCCCGCCGTCACGGCGCAGCCGCTCCGCCGCGAGCCGTTGTGGGCGGTCCTCGCCGCCGCCGATCAGATAGATGTCGCCCGAGGTGGGGATCGGCTGGTCGCTGCGCACGTCCATCCGGGCCACGTCGAGGCCGCGCTGCCGCGCCCGGCGTTCCACGACAAGGGCGTTGCCCTGGTCGCCGTAGGTGCTCAGCAGGTCCGGGTAGATCCACACCAGACGCAGCTGGTTGTCGCTCATGGTCAATTCGTCCTCTGAGTCTCAGTTGCCGACGCGGCGGCGCAGGTCCTGGAACGCGGTGTAGTTCGCGATGACCTCGATGCGGCCGGGCGGGGCCAGCTGCACGGCCTGGTCGAGGTTGTCGCAGACCTGGAAGTGCTGGTTGGCCACTTCCAGGCGGACCGCGAGGTCCAGCTTGCGGTCGCCCACGACGAAGATGGGGTGGCCGGTCAGTCGGGTGTAGTCGACGTCCCAGAGCCACGAGGTGTCGGTGCCGTCGGCGCCGCGCGCGTTCACCGAGAGGATCACCGGGGTCGGCGGCGGGTCGATCAGGCTGAACGTTTCGAGCCAGCCCGCCGGGTTCTTCGCCAGCAGCAGCCGCAGGTCGCGCTGCATGAACTGGACGACGTCATAGCGTCCGGCGACGGCCTGCACCCGGTACATCCGCTCCAGGGCGACCTGTGGCGGCACCCCGAAGACGGCGGCGACGGCGGCCGAGGAGGCGGCGTTGGCCTTGTTGGCGCGCCCCGGCAGCTGGAGGTGGATGGGCCAGGCGGAGCCGTGCGGATCGAGGACATGGTCCCCGGACAGCGCCCAACTCGGCGTCGGCCGACGGAATCCGCACTCGCCGCAGAACCAGTCGTCACCGGGCCGCTGCATCACGCCACCGCAGGACGGGCAGGACCAGGCGTCGTCCTTCCACATCTGCCCGGCGGCGACCCAGATCACGTTGGGGGAGGAGGAAGCGGCCCACACGACCAACGGGTCGTCGGCATTGGCGACGACGACGGCCTTGGAACCCGACAGCCCCTCACGCCAGTTCTCCGCGAGCATGCGGGTCTCGGCCGCGCGGTCCAACTGGTCGCGGGAGAGGTTGAGCAGGGCGATGCACTTGGGGTCGGTGTCACGGGCGACGCCGGCGAGGTACTTCTCGTCGACCTCGATGACACCGAACTTGGCGGCCGAGCCACCGGCCAGCGCCGAGGTGATACCGGCGGGCATGTTGGCGCCGAGCGCGTTCGAGACGACCTCCCCGGCGGCCCCGAGGGCCTCGGCGATCAAGCGCGTCGTCGTGGTCTTGCCGTTGGTGGCCGAGACGAGCGTCACGTCCAGGTTCTGTGCGAGCCGGGCGAGCAGGTCGGGGTCGAGTTTGAGTGCCACTCGGCCGCCGATCACCGATCCGCTGCCCCGCCCCGCGGCACGCGATGCCGCCGCGACCGCCTTGCCCGCCGTCACGGCCAGCTTGGCCCGCGGCGTGAGCGGGTCCGAGTTGCCTGCCATCAGTTCTCGATCCTCCTTGCGTACGCGCCGCGCCTCTGCCTCCGGCAACGTGGTGTGGACCTCAGCCTATCGAGATCCTTATCGGTGCCCGAACCGCGGCACCGCGAACCCCTCGCGGCGGGCGTGCGCCGTAGAGAACCGTACCCTTGCGCCCATGCGATACGGCTCCATCCCGGGCGCCCACGGGCGAGTCCGTCCCCTCACCCTGCTCGGCGACCCCCTGCTGCATGCCCCGTGCGAGGAGGTAACGAACTTCGGCCCCGAACTCGCCCGCCTGGTAGAGGACTTGTTCGCGACGATGTACGCGGCCCAGGGCGTGGGCCTCGCCGCGAACCAAGTGGGCGAGTCCTTGCGGGTGTTCGTCTACGACTGCCCCGACGACGAGGAGACCCGCCACCTCGGCCATGTGGTGAACCCACGCCTGGTGGAGACGGACGGTGTGGTGTTGCGGGGCCCGGAGGGCTGCCTTTCCCTACCGGGCCTGGAGGCGGGGACGGAGCGCTACGACCACGCGGTGATCGAGGGCTTCACGGTGGCCGGGGACCCGATCACCGTGCACGGCACGGGTTGGTTCGCACGGTGCTTGCAGCACGAGTACGACCACGTGGAGGGCCGGGTGTACGCGGACCACTTGACGGGCTGGCGCCAAAAACGCCTGAAGCGACAGGTGAGCCGAGCCTCATGGCACCGGTGAGCGAAGCTTCTTGAGGGGCGCGGGGCTGTATCGGTTTGCGGCTCTGCCGCGTGGGCGTGGACAGCTCTTCAGCACCGGCCAGCGCAGGTTTTTAAGGGGTGCGGGGCCGTGTCGATCTGCGGCTCCGCCGCTTGGGCGCGACCAGCCCCCACCGGACCCGCCCCCGAAACGCAACCGGCTAGAACCCCGGCCCGCCGACCTTGTCCCCGGCGGCAGCCAACCGCCCCCACAACAGGTCGGCCAGACTCCGCACCAACTCGGCCCGGGAGCAGGGCCGTTCACCCAGCCACCAGTCCCCGGCCGCGTGCATCATTCCGACGATCCCGTGCCCCCACACCCGAGCCAGTTGCTGACTGTTGGGCCCGAGATCCACCCGCTCCTCGATGACCTGAGCCAACTCCTCGCCCATACGCCGGAGCAGCGGAACAGAGTGATTCCCCGTGTCGAACCCCTGATCCGCGGTCTGCCCACCCTCCACGGGATGCATCAGGAACCGATACACCTGGGGCAGCGCCTCGATCGCGGCGAGGTAGGTGTCGAGCGTGGACTCAACCCGCTCCCGACGCTCAGCGGGCGCATCCAACGCCGCCCGCAGAGAAGACAACAGGGCATCCGTATGCCGCTTGGCAAGGGCGGCGTACAGTCCACCCTTGTCCCCGAAGTGCCGGTACAGAATCGGCTTCGTAATACCCGCTTCCGCGGCGATCGCGTTCATCGAGGCCTGCGGACCGTCACGCAGCACCACTCTGTCCGCGGCCTCCAGCAACTCGCGCCGTCGGCGGTCGGCGGACCGCTGTTGATCGGTCCGCTGCGTGGTGCTCATGGTCTCTCCCCGCCCGTGCTGAATCGGTGACGCCTGCGCAAACTAACACTCAATGGCCCCAACGCCTCGAACGGGCTGCCGAGTGGTCATCGGGAGTTGACTTTCCTACCCGTCGGTAACAGACTCTGTCGTTACCGCAAGTAACATGCTAGTGCGCCGCTGGAGGAGTCATGGCCGAGTTCACCATGGAACTCAACGACGAACAGAAGGAGGTGCGGGACTGGCTGCACGGCTTCGCCGCCGACGTCATCCGCCCCGCCGCCGCCGAATGGGACGAGCGTGAGGAGACTCCCTGGCCGGTCATCCAGGAGGCCGCGAAGGTCGGCATCTACTCCCTGGACTTCTACGCCCAGCAGTACTTCGACCCCACCGGCCTCGGCATCCCGATGGCCATGGAGGAACTGTTCTGGGGCGACGCGGGCATAGCCCTCTCCATAGTCGGCACCGGTCTCGCCGCGGTCGGCGTCCTCGCCAACGGCACCGAGGAGCAGATCGGCACCTGGATTCCCCAGATGTACGGCGACGCCAACGACGTCAAGGTCGCCGCCTTCTGCTCCTCCGAGCCCGACGCCGGCTCCGACGTGGCCTCCATGCGCACGCGTGCCGTGTACGACGAGGCCAAGGACGAGTGGGTGCTCAACGGCACCAAGACCTGGGCGACCAACGGTGGTATCGCCAACGTCCACGTCGTCGTCGCGGTCGTCGACGCGGACCTGGGCTCCAAGGGCCACGCCTCCTTCATCGTCCCGTCGGGCACGCCGGGCCTGTCCCAGGGGCAGAAGTTCAAGAAGCACGGCATCCGCGCCTCGCACACCGCCGAGGTCGTCCTGGAGGACGTACGCATCCCCGGTTCCTGCCTGCTCGGCGGCAAAGAGAAGCTCGACGAGCGCCTCGCCCGCGCCCGTGAGCGCGCGAAGGCCGGCGGTGGCGAGCGCGTGAAGAACGCGGCGATGGCCACCTTCGAGGCGTCCCGCCCGGCCGTCGGCGCGATGGCGGTCGGCACCGCCCGTGCCGCGTACGAGGTCGCCCTCGACTACGCGATGACCCGCGAGCAGTTCGGCCGCCCGATCATCGACAACCAGGGTGTCGCCTTCCAGCTCGCCGACATGCGTACGTCCATCGACGCGGCCCGGCTGCTGGTGTGGCGGGCGTCCTGGATGGCCGTCAACGGCAAGCAGTTCACGGCGGCCGAGGGGTCGATGTCGAAGCTGTTCGCCAGCGAGACGGCGAAGAAGGTCACCGGGCAGGCCATTCAGATCCTCGGTGGCAATGGCTACACGCGTGAGTATCCGGTCGAGCGGATGCACCGTGACGCCGCGATCTACACGATTTTCGAGGGTACGAGCGAGATCCAGCGGCTGGTGATCGCGCGGACGTTGTCGGGAATGCCGATTCGTTGAGTTTCGGGTACGGGACCGGTGGGGCTGTATCGATGTGCGGGTCCGCCGCGTCGGCGCGACCAGCCCCCACCGGCCGGTGGACGAACAACTACCGGTGTTTCAAAGGCGTCAGCTGCTCGATGTCGTACCGCCCCCGCAACTCCTCGATAGCCGCATGATCCGGCGGCCCCCCACCCCCGAGGATCTCCAACAGCTCCTCGAAATACCGCTCATGATCCGGCGGCGGCGACGCCTGGAAGAACATCTTCGCCGCCGTCTCCGTCGGGTTCGAGAACGCGTGCGGACACCCGGGCGGCACGACGATCACCGTCCCCGGTGTCGCCCGTACCACCCGCGTGCCCGAACTCGACTCCCACCGCTGCCAGTTGTCCGGCGTACGGATCCGCGGCTCGAAGGCGAGGACATCCAGCTCGCCTTCGAGCACGTAGAACAACTCCTCGCTACGGGTGTGCACATGGGCCCCGACGTCGAACCCCGGCGGCACCACCACCTCGAAGGTCGACGCGGTCCGCGAGTGCGAGCCGGTCACCTTGAACGTCACGTGCTGCGCGGGTGTCTGTACGACCCGGCCGTGACCCGGCGGCACCAGCAACCCCTCTGTCGCCGTCATCGACACCTCACCACGTCACCGGCAGCGCCTCAGGACCGCGGATCAACGCGCCCTTCTTGAACGGGACTTCG
The DNA here is from genome assembly GCF_045162645.1 of Streptomyces sp. NBC_00988. Classification (NCBI taxonomy): domain Bacteria; kingdom Bacillati; phylum Actinomycetota; class Actinomycetes; order Kitasatosporales; family Streptomycetaceae; genus Streptomyces; species Streptomyces sp. NBC_00988. The sequence goes on along the minus strand of NZ_CP108730.1, from coordinate 2,650,112 downwards.
TCGGCCGGGACCGCGAGCCGTAGCCCCGGCAGCCGGTCCAGCAGCGCGTCCACCAGCAGCTCGGACTCCAGCCGCGCCAGCATGTTGCCGGGACAGAAGTGCGGGCCGAAACCGAAGGACACATGCGGGTTCGGACTGCGCGCGAAGTCGATCCGGTCCGGGTCCGGGAACACGTCCGGGTCCCGGTTCGCGGCCAGGTACGACACGTACACCGGGTCGCCCGCCCGCATCCGTACGCCGCGGATCTCCACGTCCTCCATGGCGATCCGGGACAGCCCGACCGCGTTGCGGTGCGGGATGTAGCGCAGCAGCTCGTCGATGGCCTGGGGTCTCAACTCCGGTTCGGCGCGCAGCCGTTCGACGAGATCCGGGCGGGTCAGCAGCAGGTAGAACATCTGCCCGCTGTTGTTGGTGACCGCCTCGCCGCCGATCTGCAGCAGCACCGCGAGCCCGACCGCCTCCTCCAGCGTGATCTCCTCCCGGCCCACGGCGGCACCGAGCAGCGAGGCGACGTCCTCGCCGTCGCCGCCCTCCCGCAGACCGATGAGATCGCCGAAGTAGGCGCCCATCTCCTGCTTCGCCTTCTCGCTGACCTTGGCGCCGTGCGAGGAGGACAGGATGAGCTGCGTCCAGGTGTGCATGCCGTGCCGGTCGGCGGCCGGGACGCCCATCAGCTCGCAGATCACCGCGATCGGGAAGGGGCTCAGCACGGTCTCGGTGAGATCGGCCGGCGGCCCGTGCTGGAGCAGCTCGTCGACCAACTCGTCGAGCAGCAGCCGGGATTGCTCCCGCACCCGCTCCACCCCGCGCGCCGTGAACGCCGGGGCGACCGAGCGCCGTAGCCGGGTGTGGTCCGGCGGGTCGAGGAAGCCGACCGCGCCGCGGGCCGGGATGAAGTGCGGGGCGAGCCGGGTCACCGGCTGGTCCATCACCGCCTCGCGGCTGAACCGGGGGTCGTTGGCGACCATCCGCACGTCGTCGTGCCGGGTGACCAGCCAGGCCCAGCCCTCGCCGTTGGGCAGTTTGATCCGGTTGACCGGACCCTCCCGCATCAGCTTGGCGAGGACCGGGTCGAAGTCCACCCCGGTCAGGTCGAGGGCCGGCCAGGGCCGGACCGGGGGCAGGGTCTCGGTGAGCGTCTCTTCAGTCATGCCGTACTCAAGCCGTCTCTCGGTCGTCGTTGTGCCAGCGGCCCAGGGCCATCTCGGCGGTGATACCGGGTCCGAACCCGGCGAGCAGTCCACGCGCCCGGTGTTCGGCGCCGCCCTCGTCGAAGAGCCGGCGCAGCGCGTCCAGCACGACGGCGCTGGCGATGTTGCCGTACTCGGTGAGGGTGGCCCGGCTGAACCGGAACGCGTGCGGGTCGACCTGCAGGAACTTGCTCAGGTCGTCGAGTATTCGGGGCCCGCCCGCGTGGACTATGTAGAAGTCCAGGTCGGCCGCGTCCCAGCCGTGCAGTCCCGCGAGGTCCTGGAGCGCCGGCGCGAGGGGCTCCATGGTGGCCGGCACCCGCTTGTCCAGCAGGAAGTGGAACCCGGTGGCCCGGACGTCGTACATGATCCACTCTTCGGTCTTGGGGATCAGGTACGACCCGTTGCGCTCCAGCTGGATGCCCGTGCCGCCGCGCCCGCGCACCACGGCCGCCGCGATGCCGTCGCCGAACAGGCCGTTGGAGAGCAGGGAGCCGATGCCGAGGTCGGTCGGCTGGTAGCACAGCGAGCAGAACTCGCACGCGACGATGAGCGCGTTGGCGTCCGGGTAGGCCGTGCAGAAGTCGTGCGCCCGGTTGATGGCCGCGCCGCCGGCCGCGCAGCCCAGCTGGGCGATGGGGATCTGGCGGGTGGTGGCGTCGAAGGCCATCTCGTTGATCAGCCAGGCCGTGAGCGAGGGCATCATGAAGCCCGTGCACGAGACGTAGATGATCACGTCGATGTCGGTGGTGAGGAGCTCCGCCTCGTCGAGCGCGCGCTGCACGACCGACGGGACCCGGGCCTTCGCCTCGGCCGTGTAGATCCTGTTGCGGTCCTCGAACCCGGGGTGCTTCAGGGTCTCCTCGATGGGCTGCACGATGTGCCGGGTGCGCACACCGGTGTTCTCGATCAGCCGGAGGGCCAGCGGCAGGTTGGGGTGGTCCGCGTGACGGGAGCGCGCCAGCTCCAGCGTCTCCTCCATCGTGATCACGTGCTCGGGAACCGACACCGAGGGCTTGCACAAAGTCGCCATGAACCGTCCCTGCTTTCGCCTTCCGGAAGGCCTTCGCCCGCCGGTCAGAAGGTGGTTCACCTCAGAGGGTGGTGCACCCACGATCACCCTTGAGGGCGACGATCTCTCGGTGGACTACTCCAATTCAGGGACCCTGTGTAAAGGTCGGATCAGTATCCGGACCCCGGCCGAAGAAGGACGCGATGACCACCAACCCTTTGGTAGCCCGGATCGAGACCGGTGCCGCACCCCGGGAAACCCTCGCAACCCTGGCCCTGGAACAACACCGGGTGATCCCGGCCGACCGCCGCGCTTTCCTGCATCTGGCGCAACGCCCGGAGACCACCCCGGAGGCATCGGTTTTCTTCGAGTTCCTGGCGGAGGGGGAGTCGATGGCGGGGGAGCGGCTCATCGCCTTCGCGGAGGCCTGCGGCGTGGACGAGACTCGGTTGACCAGCTACGAACCCTTGCCCGGCTGCCAGTCCTATCCGGCCTACGTCGCGTGGCTAGCCCTCAACGCGAACCCGACGGACGTGGTACTCGCCCTGACGTCCAACTTCGCGGAATGGGGCGCCTATTGCGCAACAATCGCCGCTGCGCTGCGCGAGCACTACGCCTTCACGGAGGCGGCCTGCGGCTTCTTCGATTTCTTCGCCGAGCCGTCCCCGGAACTGGACGAGAAGGCGGCGGCAGCGGTACACGCGGGCCGTGTGAACGAGAACCTGGTACGGGGATACAGCAGCAAGCTCAAGCACTACGAGGCAATGTTCTGGGCGAGCCTTCCAACGCCGGCTCAGGGCACCCCCTAGGGGCGCGGGGCTGTATCTATTTGCGGCTCCGTCGCGTGGGCGCGACAAGCCACGGCGCACCCGCACTCAGCGAACTACGACGACCCCCCACTGCTATGGGCGATGCAAGCCACGTCAATCCGATCCGCCAACTTCGCCAGCTCGATCGTCAACGCAGCCACCGTGTCCTCATCAAGCCCCTCTTCCCCGGCCTCGACAAGGTGCAGCCACCGCCCACCCACGGTACGCAAAAGCTTGCTGACATCGGCGGCAGCCACCTGCAGGGTCCCGCGGTCGTCGACGATCAGAGGCAGAGTCACTTCGCGGTTCACAGAGGGGATCGTAGCCGCGTAACGCTCACGCTCCGTGCCATACCGTGGTGATGTTGCAGAACTCGTGGATTCCGTGCCCCGACAACTCCCGCCCGTACCCGGACCGCTTCACCCCGCCGAACGGGAACGCCGGATGCGACGCGGTCATCCCGTTGAAGAACACCCCACCGGCCTCCAGGTCCCGTACGAACCGCTCGACCTCGGCCTCGTCCCGCGTCCACACGTTGGAACTCAGCCCGAACGGCGTGTCGTTGGCGAGGAGGACGGCCTCGTCGAGGTCGGCTACCCGGTACAGCGTGGCGACAGGTCCGAACGTCTCCTCGCGGTGGATGCGCATCTCGCGGGTGATGTCGGTGAGGACGGTCGGCGGGTAGAACCAGCCGGGGCCATCCGGCCGCTCACCACCGCACAGCACGGTCGCCCCGCTCTCCACCGCGTCGTCGACGAGTTCCTCCAGATCGCCACGGCCCGCTTCGCTCGCGACCGGTCCGACCTCGGTCTCCTCCTCCAGCGGGTCACCGACCGTGAGCGCCTTCATGCCCGCCACGAACCGTTCGGTGAACGCGTCGAAGACATCCGTGTGCACGATGAACCGCTTGGCGGCGATGCACGACTGCCCGTTGTTCTGTACGCGCGCGGTCACCGCGATCTGCGCGGCCCGCTCGATGTCGGCGGACGGCATGACGACGTACGGATCGCTGCCGCCCAGTTCCAGCACCGTCTTCTTGACCATGTCCCCGGCCACGGACGCGACCGCCCGGCCTGCGGGCTCGCTGCCGGTGAGCGTGGCCGCCTTCACCCGTTCGTCGCGCAGGATCTCCTCAACCGCGCCGGAACCGACCAGCAGGGTCTGGAAGGCGCCCTCCGGGAAGCCCGCGCGGTGGAACAGGTCCTCCAGGTAGAGGGCGGTCTGCGGGACGTTCGACGCGTGCTTGAGCAGGCCGACGTTGCCCGCCATCAGCGCGGGCGCGGCGAAGCGGATCACCTGCCACAGCGGGAAGTTCCACGGCATCACCGCGAGGACGGGGCCGAGCGGCCGGTACCGCACCAGGGCCCGTGAACCGCCCGAGTCCTTGACGTCCGCCGCGGAGGGCAGCTCGTCGGCGAGCAGTTCCTGTGCGTGGTCGGCGTACCAGCGCATCGACCTCGCGCACTTGGCCGCCTCCGCGCGGGCCTGCTTGACCGGCTTGCCCATCTCGGTGGTCATGGTCCGGCCGATGTCCTGCTGGTCCTCGTCGAGCAGATCGGCGGCCCGATGCATGAGCCGGGCGCGCTCGGCGAAGGAAGACGTCCGGTACGTACGGAACGTGGCCTCCGCGAGCTGGAGCCGGCGCTCGATCTCCTCGGCACCCATGGCCTCGTACGTCTTGAGCGTCTCGCCGTTCGCCGGGTTGACCGTCGCGATGGGCATGGCTGACCTCCTGGAGCGGGCTGTGCTTCGACCTTCCCGCGCGGCGCGGGGGACCGCAACGCGTACGCATACGCGCTCGCTCAGCCCGAGTGCTCCACCAGCCGGTCGAGAAACGTGGCCTGCGCTGTGACGATCACCTCCCGCGCCCGTTCGACGCTCAGCCACTCCACCCGGTCCAGCTCCGGGAACTCCTGGACCTGCCCGGACTTCGGCGGCCACTCCATCCGGAACGTGCCGGGGACCATGGCCGCCGGATCCAGATCAGCCTCGATCGCCCACGCGGTGACGACCTTCCCGTTGCTCTGCCGCACCTCGCCGAGCCCGATCGCCTCACCGTCCGGCGGCGCGATCCCCAGCTCCTCCTGGAACTCGCGCCGGGCCGCGTCCCAGGCGGTCTCGTCGGGCTCGTACTCACCCTTGGGCACACTCCACGCCCCCGCGTCCCGGCGTGCGAAGAACGGCCCACCCATATGGCCGAGCAACACCTCCAGCCCACGATCGGTGTGCCGGAACAACAACAGCCCGGCGCTCCGCTTGCCCCTCGCGTCCCCACTCACGGCTTCACCTCCGGATGCGCCGCCAACAACGTCTCCACCGAGTCCGCCTCCTCCGCCCGCTTGTCCTCCCGATACCGCACGACCCGCGCGAAGCGCAGCGTGACACCGGCCGGGTAGCGGGTCGACTTCTGCAGGCCGTCATACGCGATTTCTACGACGAGTTCGGGCCGTACGGTCACCACGTGGCCGTCGCTCTCCACGGCCAGCTCCTGGAGGCGCTCGGTCTGCCAGGCCAGCACGGCGTCGGTCATGCCCTTGAAGGTCTTGCCGAGCATCGCGAAGGAACCGTCCGAACTCCGGGCGCCCAGATGGAGGTTGGAGAGCTTGCCGGTGCGGCGGCCGTGGCCCCACTCGGCGGCCAGGACGACCAGGTCGAGCGTGTGGACGGGCTTCACCTTCAGCCAGGAGGCGCCTCTGCGGCCCGCGTTGTACGGGGCGTCGAGGCCCTTGACCACGACCCCCTCGTGGCCGCGCTTCAAGGTCTCGGCGAGGAAGGTCTCGGCCGCCGGGACATCCTCGGGGCCGGACACGAGAGTCCGGCGGACGCGCATCGGCTCAGGCACCAACTGGGCCAGTTCCGCGTGCCGTTCGGCGAACGGCAGGTCGAGCAGATCGCGGCCGTCGACGGACAGTACGTCGAAGAACACGGGGGAGACGGGGACCGTCTCGGCGGCCGTGGCCACGTCCACGCGCGAGCCGACCCGGCCCGCCGTCTCCTGGAAGGAACGGGGCCGCCCGTCCGCGTCGAACGAGATGACCTCACCGTCCAGGATGAACCGCTCGCCTCTCAACTCCAGGGCGGCGGAGGTGAGTTCGGGCAGGCGGTCGGTGATGTCGTCGAGGGTGCGGGTGTAGAGCCGTACGACCTCGCCGTTGCGGTGGACCTGGACACGGATGCCGTCGAGCTTCTCCTCGACCGCGCAGGCACCCAGCTTCTCGACCGCCTCGGCGACGGACGTGGCGCTGTGCGCGAGCATCGGCAGGACCGGGCGGCCCACGGTCAGCCGGAACCGGTCGAGGGAGGCGGGGCCTTCGGAGAGCAGCGCCTCGGCCACCGTCTGGAGCGAACCCGCCAGCATCACGGCCCGCCGAACGTCCGTCGCGGGCGCGCCAGTTGCCTCGGCCAGCCCCTCCACGGCGACCGCGTCCAGCGCGCCCTGCCGGACCTCACCGGTGATCAGCCCGAACAGGAAGCGCTGCTCGTCGGCGGTGGCCGCACCCATCAACTCGCCCACCAGGCGGGAGCGTTCGGCCTGCGAACCGGCGCCCGACACCGTGCCGAGGCCGGTGAGCCGGGCGTCCACCTCGCGCACGGTGAGAGTAGGTTCCGATGCCGGTTCGACCTGCCGGCTCAGCACCTTCCAGCCGATACCGAGGCGGCCCTGCGGCAGGCGGCCCGCCAGATACGGGATGACGATCGGGACGTCGTCGGCCTCCGCGTCCCGGAAGAGCTCCGCGAGCAGGGCGATCTTCCGGGACCGCGCCGAGGTGGCGGCGACCTCCTGGGACACATGAGCGAGCCGGGTCAGCAGCATGCAGCCATCGTGCAACGGAGGCGGGCGGTCTACACCCGGACGGCCGCGTCGAGGTCGCTCATGAGCAGCTCGCCGTTGATCGTGGCGCCCGCCCGGTACCCGGCGGAGGCCGCGTTCACGACCTGCTCCGCGAAGCCCATCGCGTTGCCCACCGCCCACACCCCGGGCACGGTCGTCTGGCCCGTCGGGTCGACCACGGGGTACGCGCCGAACGGGGTCTCCTGCAGCTCGGCTCCCAGCTTCTCCAGGAGGCCGGTCTGCGGAATCGCGCGGGGCGCGACGAACAGGGCCTCGCGGGGGTGCGTGGTGCCGTCCGCGAGGCGGACGCCGGTGAGTCGATCGTCCTGGACCACCAGTTCCGCGACCTCACCAGGCACTACGGCGACCCCGGCCGCGGCCAGCCTCCGCAGGTCGTCGTCCGTCAGCTCGGACTCGGCGACCGTGTGGAGGAACAGGGTCACGTCCTTCGACCACTGCGAGACCATCAGCGCCTGGTGCACACTCATCGCCGTCGTCGCGAGGACACCGAAGGCCTGGTCACGGACCTCCCAGCCATGGCAGTACGGGCAGTGGATCACGTCCCGCCCGAAGCGTTCGGCGACTCCGGGGACGGCGGGCAGCTCGTCCTTGAGCCCGGTGGCGACGACGATCCGCCGCGCGTGCACGGTCTCCCCGTCGGCCAGCGCTACGGCGAAGTCCTCGCCCTTCGTGACGTCCACCGCACGGTCCCGGACCAGGTCGACGCCGTAGCGCGCGATCTCCTCGCGGCCCAGGGCGAGGAACTCGGCGGGTGACATGCCGTCCCGGGACAGATAGCCCTGCATGTGAGCGGCGGGCGTGTTGCGCGGCTCACCGGCGTCGACGACCAGCGTGCGACGCCGGGACCGGCCCAGGACCAGCGCGGCGGAGAGCCCTGCCGCTCCGCCGCCGATGACGACCACTTCGTAGGTTCCGGTACGTGTCTCGGTCACGGTGACCACCTCCACCCCCGAAGGTCGCCCCATCGCTGCCGTATTGACAAACGTGTTTGCCGAAACTGCAATATCGGTCATGAACGACGACACGGACGAGGTCCTGGCGGAGGTCGGCCCGCGACTGCGGCGGATCCGGAAGGAGCGGGGCGCGACTCTCGCCGGGCTCTCGGAGACGACCGGCATCTCGGTGAGCACGCTGTCCCGCCTGGAGTCCGGGCTGCGTAAGCCCAGCCTGGAACTGCTGCTGCCGATCGCGCGGGCTCATCAGGTGCCGTTGGACGAGCTGGTGGGGACGCCGCCGGTGAGTGATCCACGGGTCCGGTCCGAGCCGATCCAGCGGCACGGTCGCACCTACTGGCCGCTCACCCGTCAGCCGGGCGGACTCCAGGCCTTCAAGGTGCTGGTCCCACAGCGGAAGGAGGAACCCGACCTGCGGACGCACGAGGGTTACGAGTGGCTGTACGTGATGTCCGGACGGCTCCGGCTCGTGCTCGCCGAACACGATGTCGTGCTCGCGACGGGGGAGGCCGTCGAGTTCGACACGCGGGTGCCGCACTGGTTCGGGTCCACGGGGGAGGGTCCCGCGGAGTTCCTGAGCCTGTTCGGCCCGCAGGGGGAGCGGATGCATGTGAGGGCGAGGCCGAAGCGCGGTCAGTGAAAGACGCGGCCACCGGGGCGCCCCTCAGCGGCGCGGGGCTGTATCGATGTGCGGCTCCGCCGCGTGGGCGCGACCAGCCCCCACCGGCCTGCGGTCAAAGAACGGCACGCACCCACTCGACCGTGACGAACCCGACTGTTCCCTCATCGGCAAGCGACCGCTTAGTATGCAATCGACCCCGGTCAGACAGAGCAGTCCCGTGGAGGCCCCGCATGCAGGCATGGCAAGTGCACGAGAACGGCGAGCCAAGTGAGGCGATGCGCCTGGCGGAGGTGGAACGACCCACGCCGGGCGACGGCCAGGTCCTGCTCAAGGTACGCGCCGCGAACATCAACTTCCCGGACGTCCTGATGTGCCGAGGCCACTACCAGGTCAGGCCCCCGCTCCCGTTCACCCCGGGTGTCGAGATCTGCGGCGAGACCGAGGACGGCCGCCGCGTGATCGCCAACCCCGCGCTGCCGTACGGCGGTTTCGCCGAGTACGCGGTCGCGGACGCCGCCGGTCTGCTGCCCGCCCCCGACTCGCTGGACGACGCCGAGGCCGCCGCACTCCACATCGGCTACCAGACGGGCTGGTTCGCGCTCCACCAGCGTGCCCACCTGGAGGCAGGCGAGACCCTGCTCGTGCACGCAGCCGCCGGCGGGGTCGGCAGCGCGGCCGTACAACTCGGCAGGGCAGCCGGTGCCACCGTCATCGGTGTCGTCGGCGGTGCCGAAAAGGCTGTCGTGGCACGGGAGTTGGGCTGCGACGTCGTGATCGACCGGCGTACCGAGGACGTCGTCGCGGCCGTCAAGGCGGCCACCGGCGGACGCGGTGCCGACGTGATCTTCGACCCGGTCGGCGGCGACGCCTACACGCAGTCCACGAAGGTCGTCGCCTTCGAGGGCCGGATCGTGGTCGTGGGCTTCGCGAGCGGCACGATTCCCAGCCCGTCGCTCAACCACGCCCTGGTGAAGAACTACTCGATCCTGGGCCTGCATTGGGGCCTGTACGCCGTCAAGAACCCGAAGCTGATCCTCGACTGCCACGAGCGGTTGACCGACCTGGCCGCACGCGGCGCCATCAAGCCGCTGGTGAGCGAGCGCGTCCCGCTGGCCGGTGCGGCCGCCGCCGTGCAGCGGGTCGGCGACGGTGTCACCACCGGCCGGGTCGTCGTCGTACCGTCGTTGGAGAACGGAGCCGCCGTATGAGCGAAGAGACCACGGGAGCGTCCACGAGCGCGGCCGAACTGCGCCGCCGCGCCCAGGAGTTGCTGGCCGCGCACCCACCGCTGGAGACCGGCCAGCTCGACTTCCTCAAGGCCCGTTTCGACGCCGGGCTCGCGTGGGTGCACTACCCCGAGGGGCTCGGTGGGCTGGGTGCCCCGCGCGCTCTCCAGGCTGTCGTGGACACCGAGTTGGAGGCGGCTGGCGCTCCGGACAACGACCCGCGCCGGATCGGCATCGGCCTCGGCATGGCCGCGCCGACCGTCCTCCGTTTCGGCACCGAGGAGCAGAAGCAGCGCTTCCTCAGGCCGCTCTGGGTCGGCGAGGAGGTCTGGTGCCAGCTCTTCAGCGAGCCGGGTGCCGGGTCCGACCTGGCCGCGCTCGGCACGCGGGCCGTCCGTGAGGGCGACGACTGGGTCGTCAACGGGCAGAAGGTGTGGACGTCCAGCGCCCACCTCGCCCGCTGGGCCATCCTCATCGCGCGCACCGACCCGGACGTGCCCAAGCACGCGGGCATCACCTACTTCATCTGCGACATGACCGACCCCGGCGTCGAGGTCAGGCCGCTGCGCCAGATCACCGGCGAGGCCGAGTTCAACGAGGTCTTCCTCACCGACGTCCGTATCCCGGACGCCCATCGCCTCGGCGAGATCGGCGACGGCTGGCGGGTCGCGCAGACCACGCTGATGAACGAGCGCGTCTCCATCGGCGGCATGCGCATTCCGCGCGAGGGCGGCATGATCGGCCCGATCAGCCAAACCTGGCGCCGGCGCCCGGAGTTGCGCACGCACGACCTCCACCAACGCCTCCTCAAGCTCTGGGTCGAGGCCGAGGTCGCCCGGCTCTCCGGCGAACGGCTGCGCCAACAGCTCGTCGCGGGCCAGCCCGGCCACGAGGGCTCCGGCATGAAACTCTCCTTCGCCCGCCTCAACCAGGAGATCAGCGGCCTGGAGGTCGAACTCCGGGGCGAGGAAGGCCTGTTGTACGACGACTGGACCATGCGGCGTCCGGAAATGGTGGACTTCACCGGCCGCGACGCCGGCTACCGCTACCTCCGCTCCAAGGGCAACAGCATCGAGGGCGGGACCAGCGAGGTCCTGCTGAACATCGTCGCCGAGCGCGTCCTGGGCCTCCCGGCCGAGCCGCGCACCGACAAGAACGTCGCGTGGAAGGACCTCTCCCGATGACAGATCTTCTCTACTCGGAGGAGGAAGAGGCGCTGCGCGCCGCCGTCCGGGACCTGCTCACCGACCACTGCGACGCGGCGAGTGTCATCGTGCGCACCGAGTCGGACGCCCCGCACGACCTGTCCTTGTGGAAGTCCCTCGCCGACGGCATGGGCCTCGCCGGCCTCCTGGTGCCCGAGGAGCGGGGCGGCCAGGGCGCCACGCACCGCGAAGTCGCCGTCGTCCTGGAGGAGTTGGGCCGCGCGGTCGCCCCCGTCCCGTACCTCACGAGCGCGGTCGTCGCCACCGAGGCACTCCTCGCGTGCGACGCGGACGACCTGCTCGCGGACCTGGCCTCGGGCCGGAGGATCGGCGTCCTCGCCGTCTCCCTGAGCGTCGCACCGGGCGGTGCCCACAAGACCGTACGGCAGGAAAACGGCTCCCTGTACGGGGAGTTGACCGGCATCGCCGACGCGGCCGCCGCCGATGTGCTGCTCGTGCCGGGTGCGGACGGCGGGCTGTACGCCGTCGACGCGGGCGCCGTGACCGTCGTACCGCAGGTGTCGCTGGATCTGACGCGGCCGTTGGCGCGCGTGGTGTTCGACGGGGCCGCGGGGCGTCGGATCGGAGACGCCGAACCCGCCGTACGACGTGCTCTGCGGGCCGGGGCCGGGCTGCTCGCGTCCGAGCAACTGGGCGTTGCCGACTGGACGTTGACGGAGACGGTCCGGTATCTGAAGGAGCGCAAGCAGTTCAACCGGCCCGTCGGCGGGTTCCAGGCGCTCAAGCACCGGCTGGCGCAGTTGTGGCTGGAGGTCGTCAGCCTGCGGGCCGCCGCGCGCAACGCGGCCGACGCCCTCGCGACCGGTGACGACACCGATGTGGCGGTCGCCGTCGCGCAGGCCTACGCGGCGTCCGTCGCCGTCCACGCGGCCGAGGAGGCCGTCCAGTTGCACGGCGGCATCGGCATGACGTGGGAGCACCCGGCCCACCTCTACCTGAAGCGGGCCAAGGCCGACTCGATCGCCTACGGCACGGCGGGCGCCCATCGCGAGGCGCTGGCGGAACTGGTCGATCTGCGCGCTCCCTGACCGCCGGTCGTCCCTTCGGTGAAGCCCGTCCCACCTGGGGTGGGCTTTTCCGTGCGCCCCCGCCGAAGGAGTGAACAAGCGAGGGCAGTCCGGCCAACTCCTGGCATGTACAGGTTCGTTGGCGTGCTCACAGCCTCATACTCCCTGTGGTTCGAACCCGCCCCACAGGGAGGAACACCATGGCCCTCATCACCCGTCGCAGAGCCCTCACCGCGCTCGGCGCCACCGTCGCGGCAGTCCTCGCGCCGCCCGCCGGCAGTGCGTTCGCCGGCGAACAAGGGCACCGCAAGCGGCCGTTGTGGCGCGCCCACGCCCACAACGACTACGAGCACCCCCGGCCGCTCTTCGACGCCCTCGACCACCGTTTCGGCAGCGTCGAGGCCGACATCTTCCTCGTCGGCGACCAACTCCTCATCGGTCACTCCGCGTCCGAACTCGATCCGAGCCGCACGCTGGAATCCCTCTACCTCGACCCGCTCTCCGCCCTCGTGAAGGCCAACCACGGCTCGGTGTACCGGGGTTGGCGCCATCCGCTGCAACTCCTGATCGACATCAAGACCGAGGGCTCCTCGACGTACCTCGAACTCGACCGCCATCTCCAGCGCTACAAGCACCTGTTCACGACCTACGCCCACGGACGCGTCCACCCGGGCGCCGTCACCAACGTCATCTCCGGCGACCGCGCGGCCCGTATCCCCATGGAGGCGCAGACCGTGCGCCGCGCCTTCTACGACGGCCGGCTCACCGACCTCGGCAGCTCGGCGCCCGCCTCCTTCATCTCGCTCATCAGCGACAACTGGCAGACCAACTTCACCTGGCTCGGCACCGGCGCCTTCCCCGACGCCGAACGGCAGAAGCTGCGGTCGATCGTCCAGCAGGCGCACGCGCACGAGCAGACCGTGCGGTTCTGGAACACCCCGGACGTGGCGAGCCCCGCCCGTGACGCGCTGTGGGACGAACTGTTCGCCGCCGGTGTGGACTTCCTCAACACCGACGACCTGGCCGGGCTGGAAGCGTTCCTGGACGCGCGCCGGTCTGTGTGACACCCGTTCGGGGGACACGTCAGTAGCCCGGACGAACCCTCCGCTACGCCACACTTGCGGCCGAACGCCGTGAACCAGACATGGCGGCGTGGCGGAGGAGGGTGACGATGGCGATTTCCATCTCTGTGGTGCTGCTGCTCCTGATCCTTGCGGTGATCTTCATGCGCAGCGGCGGGCTGAAGCTCTCCCATGCGCTGGTCTGCGCACTGCTCGGGTTCTTCATGGCGAGCACCAGCATGGCGTCCACGATCCACAGTGGCCTGACGGCCACCGCGGATCTGGTGAGCGGCCTGCATCCGTGAGTTCAGCCGGTCGACCAGTTGACTGATCAGCCGGTTGATCAATTGGTTGATCAGTTGGTCGAGAAGACTCCGACGCCGTTCGGTACGGGGCGCTCGGCGCCGCCGCTGGGATGGTTCCGTACCGTGACGGCGCTCGCGCCGGGTGCGCGGGCGACCAGGGTCGTCGAGCCGCCGCCGTCCAGGCTGAAGGCGTCGACCGAGCCCAACTCCCGCATCTGTGTGGCGACTTCGGCGATCGTCAGACCGCTGCGGTAGGCGACCGCGCCGTCCGTCGCGAACAGCAGCAGACGGTGGCCGCCGTTCGCGATTCCCACGGCGGTGCGGACGGCCGAGGTCGTGTTGTCGAGACCGGCCAAAGGCTGACCGTCGCGCAGGACGGGGTAGCCACCCAGGGCGAAGCGGTACGGAACCCCGGACCTCGACGCCACGAGACGGTGCTGCACCTGGACCCGTTCGCCCGTGAACAGCTTCCGCAGCCGCTGCGCACCCGCCTCACGGCCGACGAGAACGGTGGTGCCGGCGGCGATGGCACCGCTGCCGGGGGTGTTGGATGCCGACACCACCCGGCCCCCACGCACGGTCACCTCATAGGTGTCGGCACTACAGGCGCCCGCCCGGTTCGTGTCCGTGCCACATGTGGCACGCACCCGGGAGACGCTGCCCCACTGTGTGGTGAACGCACCGATGGCGTTCTCCGGCAGCGCGTACTGGTTGAACCCGCCGAGCGTCAGCCGCCCGTGTGGGGTGTGCACCGACCCGCTGAGGGCGAGGCTGTCCAGCCGGGCCACCCGGTCGACCCCCACACCGAGCACGTTCCGGGTGTTCGTGCCGGGCGGCAGCGCGGGCCCGAAGCGCTGGCCGTCCGGCACCGCGGCCTTCAGCGCGATGCCGCTCGCGATGGCCGGTCCGTCGGTGGAGCCGGTGGCCTCGACGCCCGGGTGCTGGGTCTCGGTGATGTTGAAGAAGTCGCCGTTGACGCCCGCGACGGCGCCCGCCGAGTCGGCCAGCCGGGAGACGGGCTCCCGGGCCGCCACCGCGCCCGGGTACAGCAGGTTGACCCGCACATGGGCGGTGCGCAGGTCCACGACGACCACATGGGCGTGGGTCACACCCTTGGCCGCCGTGATGTCGAACTGCTCGTAGGTGACACCCGGCGCGAGCCGCGTGGTGCCCGGTACGGCGTCGGCCGGTGCCGCCCCCACCAGGGCCGCACCGGCCAGCGCGCCGAATGCCGTGAGATGTGTGAGTACGGATCTGCCTGCTCTTAAACATTTTTGACGGTGCGTCACAGGATCCCCTGATGTCTCGTCAACTTTCTCAAGTCTCAGGGGAAGTGCAGCAGATGACGATGACCGGCGGGGCTGCTAGGCGCCGACTACACGGGAACGAGTGAGAAAACGCACCCCCTCGGGTGCTTCCAACGAGAAACCGCTGCCGCGCCCTGCTACGACGTCCACGATCAGCCGGGTATGACTCCACACCTCGTTCTGACTGCGCGAGATCCAGAAGGTCACGGGCTCCGGCACACCCTCGACCTCCAGCTCGGCGAGCAGCACGTCCGAGCCGCCGGTGCGGAACTCGCCCTCCGGGTAGCACATGGGCGCACTGCCGTCGCAGCAGCCGCCTGACTGGTGGAACATCAACGGGCCGTGCTGTGCGTGGAGTTGGCGCAGCAGGTCGGCTGCGGCGGGGGTGAGTTCGACGCGCGGGGTGTTGTCGTCCATGTCAGCCGTCCCAGGAGCCGGATGCGGATCGTCGACCCAGGGCATCACACGCAAGGTTGCGAGAGGGTTGCGTGCCTGTGGGGGCGTACTTGTTCGGCTCTGTTCGCCTCTACTCGGCTCGGAGTGCGGTCGCCGTACGGATGCGTGCCGCCCATCCGGCCGCCCCGGGCGCGCCGGTCGTCCAGGCCAATTGCCGTACCGCACCGCACTGGGGTGATGGCTCACGACGTCATCCTTGAGATGTAGCCGACGGATGTACGCGGCCCGTCCGTCGGAGGGATTCCGGGCGCCGTCGGCACCCGCGAGAATGGGCCGGTGACGGTGGGAGAGGAAGTCCCGGCTCGACCAGTCCAGGCTCGGCAGTTTCCGGCTCGGCTGGTTCCGGTCGGGCTGCGCCGAGCGGCTAACGCGCTTCTGCGCCCCGGTGGTCAACTGCCGCGCCCCACAGGGCAACAGCGGCTCGTCGACGCCGCGCTCGCGATCGTCCTCACCTTCGCTTCGGTGCAGTACGCGTGGGGTGACGGTTACGACGAGGCCCACCGGCACCGCATGACCGACCTGGTCATTCTGGTGTTCCTGGCCTCGGCGGCGCTCGCGTGGCGACGCCGTTACCCCCTCGCTGTGCTGTGGCTCGTGACGGTCGCGACGGCCCTGACACCGGACGACGTCGCCCGGCTCACCTTCTACGCCTGCGTCATCGCCGCCTACAGCGCCGCGGCCTACAGCCCCCACCGCCTGCCGACCCTGGTGAGCCTCGCCGCGGCGGTCGCCGTCATCAGCAGATCGGGCCAAGTCGACCCGGCCAACCCGTACTTCTACGTCGCCCCGACCGTGCCCACGCAGTACGTGGCCCTGCTCATCTCGGTGCCGATAGTCGTGGCCGCCATCGGACTGCGCACCTGGAAGATCCGGGCCGCTGAGACCCGCACCCGGCTCACCGCGGTGGAGAGCGCCCGGACCGAGGAGCTGCACAGGGCCGTAGAACACGAACGCGCCCGGATCGCCCGGGAGTTGCACGACGTCGTCACGCACAACGTCAGCGTGATGGTCATCCAGGCCGGCGCCGCCCGCACGATCATGGACAAGTCCCCGGAGCGGGCGCGCGAGGCACTCCTCGCCGTCGAGGCGGGCGGCCGGGCGGCGATGGGGGAGCTGCGCCACGTGATGGGCCTCCTCACCATGGAACTGGGCCAGGACGCCGACGAGTTGGAGAGCCCGGAGCTGGATCCGCAACCGGGTCTCGACCGGCTGGAGGCGCTGATCGGCCGCATGCGCGGCGCCGGCGTACCGGTCGAACTGACCGTCTCCGGAGCGCCCCGCCCCCTCCCCGCCGGCATCGAACTCGCCGCCTACCGAGTCGTCCAGGAAGCTCTGACCAACACCGTCAAACACGCGTCCGGCGCCGACGCGAGCGTCCAAGTGGCGTACGGCGAGGGCGAGTTGCACGTCGAGGTCACCGACACCGGCGGCAGGCCCGGCCCCGCCGCGGCCACCGGCAACGGCCGCGGTCTGATCGGCCTGCGCGAACGCCTCGCCGTCTACGGCGGCACCCTGCGCACCGGCCCCCGCCCGTTCGGCGGCTACCGCGTGCGGGCCCTGATCCCCCTGGAGGACCTGTGAACCGCGCCCCGCGCGTGGTGGTCGCCGACGACCAGGCCCTCGTACGTACCGGCTTCCGGCTGATCCTCGACGCCCATGGCATCGAGGTGGTCGCCGAGGCGACCGACGGCGCCGAAGCCGTCGACGCGGTCCGGCGCACCCGGCCCGACGTGGTGCTGATGGACATCCGCATGCCGGACATGGACGGACTGGAGGCAACACGGCGCATTCTCAAGGATGTCGGTGACACGGACGCGCCGCGCGTGGTCATGCTGACCACGTTCGACCTCGACCACTACGTCTACGCGGCGCTGGCCGCCGGAGCCAGCGGCTTCCTCCTCAAGGACGTCACCCCGGAACACCTCGTCGCCGCCGTCCGCACGGTGCGCGCCGGTGACGCGCTGCTCGCCCCCGCCATCACGCGCCGCCTGGTCGAGCGGTTCGCCCGCCGGGCCCCGGAAACGGCCTCCCTCCATCGCGACCTGGCCGCGCTCACACCCCGCGAACTGGACGTCCTGCGCCTGCTCGCCCAGGGCCTGAGCAACGCCGAACTGGCCACCGGGCTCCACCTCTCCGAGGCCACGGTCAAGACCCACGTCTCCCACATCCTCGCCAAGCTCTCCCTGCGCGACCGGGCCCAGGCGGTCGTCGTCGCGTACGAGACGGGACTCGTCAGCCCGGGGGCGCGGCACGAGGACGCAACCGGTGGCGAGGTATCGGCGTAGTACCCGCGGAGCGCCAGTCCCTGCTCGGATTCCGCTTCGGTTGACAAGTGCGTGGACATAACTGAAACTGAATTCAGATTTACTTTTCTGCTCACGTGATCGTCGGAGGACCCATGCCCGCAACCGCCACGTCCAAGGGCGAACGCTCCGCGGCCGAGCTCAAGGCCGCCGCCCTCCGGGTGATAGCGCGCCAGGGCTACCTGTCGACGAAGATCGGCGACATCACCGCCGAGGCGGGCAAGTCGGCCGGGATCTTCTACCGGTACTTCACCGACAAGGACGACCTGCTCCGCTCGATAGCGGACGACTTCGCCGCCGCCCTGCGCGAGCGCGTGGTCGAGCAGTCCGGGGAAGGGCATGCCCTCGACGGGATCGACGACATCCGCGGGCACGTGCGCGCCTACTGGGACATCTACCGCGACCACCGCGCGGAGATGACCGCCATATACGAGGCCTCTCTGGTCAGCGCGGAGTTCGCCGCGCACTGGGAGGGGATGCGGGCACGGCACGTCACTATCTGGACCGCACATGTGGCGGAAGCACGTCGGCTCGCCGCTCCGGATGTGGACGCGCGCCTGACCGCGCTCGCGGTCGTCGCCATGATCGAGCGTTTCTGCCAGCTCGTGGCCCCTCCGGAGAGCGAGGCGGAGGGCGACGCGGCGGTCGAGGCACTGACCCGGCTCGCGGCACACGGCCTGCTCCAGTCCGACCCGCCTCGCCGGTGACAGCAGACGGCTGGCTCCAGCCCGCCCCGCCGCGCTGACCGAGTCGCCGCCGCCCCCGCCGCCGTACACCGAACTGCTGCCGTACCCCGAATCGAGGAACCACATGTCCGTCACCCACACTGCCCGCCTGACGGAGGTGGCCGCGCTGCCTGCATCCGGGGCGCGTGCCGTTGAGCCCTTCGAGCTCGACGGCATGCAGCTGCTGGCGATCCCCCAACTCGCCTACGACATCCCCGGGACCCCGGCCGGTATGAACGGCGGGGACAGTGACACCGAGTTGCTCCTGCTGCGCCGGGCCGAGGGCACCGACACGTACGAGCCCTTCCAGGCCCTGCGGGCGCCCGGCGGTGAGGACGCGGAGTTCTTCCGGATCGGCGAGCGCGCCTTCCTGGCCGTCGCCGACATCCGCTCGGGCAAGGGACCGTACGAATACACCACCGACTCCACGGTCTTCGAGTGGGACGGGACCCAATTCACGCCCTTCCAGAGCGTCTTGGGCTTCGCGGCCAAGCAGTGGCGCCACTTCGCCATCGGCGAGCGGCACTTCCTCGCCCTGGCCCAGGGTGTGACCGTCCCGGGCCACGAGCAGGAGAACCAGCCCTCCCGCATCTACACCTGGGACGGAACCCGCTTCGCCGCGCTGCAGGACGTCGACTCGCTCTGGGGCTACAACTGGCACGCCTTCGACCTCGGCGGCGAGCACTTCCTCGCCTACGCCGACCATGTGCGCCCCTCGGTGCTGCTGCGCTGGAACGGCGAGAAGTTCGAGCACGTCCAGGACCTCGCTCCCCAACACGGCCGCGCCTTCGCCCACTTCACCGACCCGCAGGGCGAGACCTATCTCCTGGTCGCCTGCCTGGCGAGCCCGTCGCGGCTGCTCCGCTGGGACGGGGAGCGTTTCGTCGAACACCAGGTGCTCGACGGGCTCGGGGCGCGCGAGTTCGCCGTCCTCGACACCGAGCACGGGCTGTACGTCGTACGCGTCAACTTCATCCTCGGCACCCAGGCCGAGCCCGTCACCTCGCTGGACTCCCAGCTCTACCGGTTCGCGGACGGACGCCTCACGGCCGTGCAGTCCTTCCCGACCACGGGTGCCACCGACGCCGCCGTGCTCCGCGGCCACGACGGCGGCCTGCTGGTCGCCGTCAGCAACAGCCTCACCGCCGACGTCCGTTTCGCCGCCCGGACTGTTCTGTACCGCTTCGACCAGTAGGAGCCGGCCAAGTCCACGCCCTTCGAAGATCTGGAGAGAGGATCCGCCGATGCCGTCCCACCAAAGCCCCGAACTCGTCGACCTGTTCACGACCTACACCGCCGGGCCCGGCAGCATCGGCTCGCATCTGACCCGGGCCGCCGTCGAGCACGGCAGCGCCGATCCGCTGATCGTGGCCACCAGCGCCGACTTCGCCCTCTACCCCGGCGACGGCCGGCCGCCCACCGTCGAGGGCTTCCGCTTCTCCACCCGCGGCTTCAAGGAACTGGCCGGTGTCTCGCATCTCGGCCCCGCCGTGGCCACCCTCGTCCAACTCCGCGAGAAGTACGCCGACTTCGGCTGGCGCGCCGAGGCCGAGCGGCTGCTGCACGAGGTCGAGCGCTCCCGCGCCGCCAACAGCGCCGAGTTGTGGCGCGAGACCATCGCCGTCGAGGCGTACCGGGGCCGTGAGCAGGCGATCGCCGACATGGTCGACTACGCGTGCGCGGTCACCGCCCGCTATCTGCGCGCCGCGCTGGCCGACGAGGCGTACCTCAACTCCCGTACCCTGCGCGAGGATTACCTGGAAGGCGGCCCCTGCGGCAAACTGCCCGTCCCGGTCAACCAGATGATGATCGCGACGTTCTTCCTCACCGGCCTGGACATCTCCCACCGCATCCTGCGCTGGTTCACCACGCAGAAGATCGACTGGGCCCGCGCGATGGTCGTGATCGCCGGCCAACAGGGCCGCCCCACCGCGGGCGTCACCTGGAACACCTGCAGCGTCGCCACCATGATCCTGGGTGCCTCCGAGTACCAACTGCCCCTGGAGCGGCTCTACATGGCCCCGCACGCTCCCACCTTCGCCACCCCCGTCGACGGCGACCTGACGGAAGTCGCCGCGCTGGAGGAGCCGTTGCGCCAGATCTGGTTCAACACCCGCGCCACCGTCGAACTGGGTGAGCTGATGTTCGACGGCCATCCCCGTTACGCCCCAGGGCAGTTGACGGTCCCCGACGTCGCGGACCCCGCCGTCACCGAGATCAGCGAGATGCCGGTGATCCACGGCCCCGACGACTGGCGCGCCATGACCACCCGGCTTCGCATGGTCCTGGAGGACCCGCGCCAGCTGCTCTCCGGCTGCGTCACCGACTTCGCCGTACGACAGCTCGTCGAGGCCGGCAACGACCCCGCCAAGGTCGTCGTTCCCGGCCTGGACGGCGTCACGTACCCCACCGACCTGTAAGTCCCTCCGCCCCGGTCCTGGCCCACGTACACCTTCCGGGAGAGCCCCCACCATGCCCACGACCACACCGATCACCCCCCTCACCCTCGACCAGGCCCGCCACCTCGACGTACCGGACGGCGGCCGTATCGCCTACTACGAGACCGGCGCGACCGGTCCCACCGCACCGGTGATCGTCTGGGTGCACGGCCTGCCGCTCGACTCCCGATCCTGGGTGGCCCAGCGGGAGTTCTTCGACAGCCGCGCCCGCAACGTCTTCCTCGACCTGCGCGGCTACGGCGCCTCCAGCGAACTGCCGCCCGACGTGACCGGCGTCACCGCCCTGTACGTCGCCGACCTCGCAGCGCTGATCCAACACCTGGGACTCACGGCCCCGTTGCTGGTCGGCTTCGCCTCCGCGGGACACGTCGCGCTGCGCTTCGCCGCCGAACACCCGGACCTCGTGGGCAAGTTGGCGGTCATCAACGGTTCACCCAAGTTCCGCCGCTCCGCCGACTGGCCCTACGGCTTCGACGAGAAGGGGATCGCCCGCTTCACCGACGCGGCGGCCGAGGGCGGCATCGAGGGCATCACCGACGCCGTGCTCGATCCCGAGGTCGTCTTCGCCGACGTGGACGACGCCCGCGCGGCCGAACTCGGCGCCTGGTTCCGGGAGATGAGCCACAACGCCGGTGTACGGACCCTGCTCGGATTCTTCGAGGACATCTCCCTGGACGACGACCGGGCCCTGCTCCCGGCCATCGAGGCGCCCACCCTCCTGATGGCCAGCACCATCGGGCAGGAGGTTCCCACTGGGGTCTCCCTGTACCTGCGCACCACCATTGCCCGCGCCCGCCTGGCCGAACTGCCCGGCGCGGACCACTTCGCCTTCGCCACCCGCCCCGACCTGGTCAACAACCTCCTGGACTCCTTCCTGACCAGCTGACGGCCACACCTCAGTGAAGGCGCCACCGCCTTCCCGACCGCAGAGGAAGCGACACCATGCCCGAACCCACCACCCCGAGCCCCGAGTTCACCCCGGCCGATGCCGCGCCCCGCAATGTCCTCGCCTACGCCACGTCGGTGGCCGAGAGCGACACCGGCACCAGCATCGTCGTGGACCCCACGGGCGAGCCCCAGATCACGCTGGGCAAGGGCAAGCTCTCCGAGCAGCACGACATCGTGTACGCGACGCGCAGGGGCGCCGACGGCAACCCGATCCCGCTACGGCTGGACCTGCTGGTCCCCGACACGGACGAACCCGCGCCGCTCGTGGTCTACGTCCCCGGCGGCGGTTTCATGATCTCCAGGAAGGAGTTGGCGCCGGACACCAAGGCCTACGTGGCGGAGGCGGGGTTCGCGGTCGCCAGCATCGAGTACCGCACCATTCCCCAGGACGCCACCTTCCGCGATGCCGTCGCCGACGTGCAGAGCGCGCTGCGCCACCTGCGGGCCCATGCCGAGGAGTACGGCATCGACACGGGGCGCGTCGCGCTGTGGGGCGAGTCGGCCGGGGGCTACCTGGCCGCGATGACCGGGGTACTCGGCGGCCGGTCCTTGCTCGATCCGGCAGCCACGGACCCCGATGCCGCGGTCCAGGCCGTCGTGGACGACTTCGGTGCCTCGGACCTGACCCGGATCGCGGCCGACTTCGACGCGGCGACGCGGGCGAGGTTCGAGGGGGCGGACAACATCGCGGCGATGTTCGTCAACGGCCGGACCAGCGGCGCGTCTCTGGCCGACGCCCCGCAGGCCGCCGCCGAGGCGAACCCGATCGGCCACCTCGGCTCCGCGTCGGCGCTGCCCGCCTTCCTGCTCCTGCACGGCACCGCCGACCCGATCGTCTCGCCCAGCCAGACGCTGCTGCTGCACGAGGCCCTGCGCGCCCACGGCGCCGACTCGACCCGCGTCGTCCTCCTCGGCGCCGGCCACGGCGACCTGGCCGTCCTCGATGACGAGGAGGTCGGGCGGCCCTGGTCGACCCGCCGCACGATGGACCTGGTCACGGACTTCCTGCGGCGGACCTTGCACGACTGAGGGCGTGTACCGGCGCCTGCGTGGCGGCTGCCCCGCGGTTCCGCCCCGGACATGCCGCGGGCCCCGGCGACGGAACATCATCACCGGGGCCCGCGGTCACGACCGTGTACGGGGCTGGCTCAGCCCTCGACGACGCCGGAAGCGGCGATCTCGATCTTGGCCTTGGTGGAGCCCGACTGCGAGCCCAGGGACTCGATCTTGTCGATGATCTCCGTGCCCTCGACGGCCTCGCCGAAGACGACGTGCTTGCCGTCGAGCCACGAGGTGACGACGGTGGTGACGAAGAACTGCGAGCCGTTGGTGTTGCGGCCGGCGTTCGCCATCGACAGCAGGTACGGGCGGTCGTGCTTCAGGTCGAAGTTCTCGTCCGCGAACTTCTCGCCGTAGATGCTCTTGCCACCGGTGCCGTTGTGGTTGGTGAAGTCACCGCCCTGCAGCATGAACTGCGGGATGACGCGGTGGAAGCCGGAGCCCGCGTAGCCGTAACCGTTCTGCCCGGTGGCCAGCTCGCGGAAGTTGCGGGCGGTCTTCGGGACGACATCGTCGAAGAGGTTGAAGACGATGCGGCCGGCGGGGGCGCCGTCGATGGTGATGTCGAAGTAGACGTTGCTCATGGTCAATTCTGTCACTTTCGGTGTGTTGCACCCTCTGCCTGGCGTGACCGTGTGCCGAACGCCAGGCCGTTACGTCAAAGGGCTCTGATGGGAGTCCAGTCCGTCGAACTCTATCCACAGAGCGGAGCTCGTGCGTCGGCGCCGGCTTCCCGAGGCGCGGTGCCGGCCGGCGCCCTACGGCTCCGGTGGGCGGGAGCGTGCGTGGTAGCGTCGGTATACAAACTGTATGCGATGTCTGGGGGTTGCCGTGGCGTCCGGTCGGGAGAAGGCCTACGCGTATCTCAAGGACACGGTGCTGACGGACCCCGAGATGCAGGGGGCCTTCCTGTCGGAGCAGGAGCTCGCCGATCGTATCGGTGTCTCCCGCACCCCCATCCGCGAGGCGCTGCTGATGCTCGCCGCGGAGGACCTGGTCGAACTCGTGCCCAAACGCGGTGCCCGGGTGGCACCTCTGACGGGGCGCGAGGTCCGGGAGCTGATGGAGCTGCGCGGCATGGTCGAGCGGTACGCGGCCGAGCGGCTCGTCGCGGCCGGGCGGGTGCCCCTGGGGGAACTCCGCTCCCTGCTGGAACAGCAGCGCGCGCTCACCGGCGCCGAGGAGGCGCACGAGTTCATCGCCGTGGACCACCGCTTCCACGCGTCCCTGGTGTCGGCCGTGGGAAACACCCTGCTGGACCGGCACTACGACGGTCTGCGCAGCCGTCAGGTCCGCGCCGGAGTGGTCGCCGTCTTCAACCAGCAGGGCCGGCAGAAGGCGGTGCTCGACGAGCACGAGGCCATCGTCGACGCCCTCGCCGCCGGTGACGCGCAGGCGGCGTGCGCGGCCATCGACCACCACCTGCGGTCGACCCTCAAGGTGCTCCTCGACGGCTGAGGTCACTCCGCGGCGGTCAGGGGTAGGTGATCACGAGCATCGTCACACCGTCCGCCGAGGTCCACGGCCCGTGCGGCATGCCCGGAGGACGGCAGGCGTACATGCCCGCCGTGAAGGTGCGGTCCAGCGTCAGGTCGTGCATCGCTCCCTCGACGAGATAGACCTCCTCCCATACGGCGTGCAGGGCCACGCCCGCGGCCGAGGAGTCCGTGCCCGGCGCCCACCGCACGAGCGCGGTGCGCCGCCCGCTCTCGGGATCCTCGGCCAGCACGCACTCCTCCACGCCGGGTCCGGCGCCGGCCGGTGGGCGCCAGGGTCCGTCCGGACGGTGGAACTCCAACTCGGGCCCGCTCATCGCCACACCTCCGGTCGCCGGTTCGCCAGTACGGACGTCTTCTCGCGGACCGCGCCGACCTCGTCGACGTCCAGGTCGGTGACGAGCAGCTCCGGCTCGGCGCCGAGGGAGGCCCGTACGGACCCGTCGGGGCCGACCACCAGGCTGTGCCCGATGCCGGTCGGCACCGGGCCCGGACCGGTGCCGGGATCGGCCTGGCCGACGGCGGCGATCCACACGGTGGCGTCCAACGCGCGGGCCCGCACCAGCAGTTCCCACTGGTCGAGCTTGCCGGGGCCCGCGCCCCAGGAGGCCGCCAGCAGGGTGCCCACCGCCCCGGCGTCGGCGTGCGCCCGGAACAGCTCGGGGAAGCGGACGTCGTAGCAGGTCGCCAGACCCAGCCGGACGCCGTCCACGTCGATCACGGCGGGGCGTGAACCCGGGGCGACGGTCTCGGACTCCCGGAAGCCGAAGGCGTCGTAGAGATGGATCTTGTCGTACGACTCCTCGACGCCGGGGCCGGTGGCCAGCAGGGTGTTGGTCACCCGGCCCTCGTCGGCCGGGGTGAACATGCCGGTCACGACGACCGTGCCGGTCGCCCGGGCGATCTCGCGGACGCCGTCGGCCCACGGTCCGTCGAGGGGCTGGGCGAGCGGGCCGAGTGGCGTGCCGAAGCAGGCCATCGACGCCTCCGGGAAGACGACGACACGGGCTCCGGCGTCGGCGGCGCGGCGCGTCCAGTCCTCGACGAGGCGCAGGTTCTTCTCGGGGTCGGGGCCGGTGGTGAGCTGGCTGAGGGCGATCCGCATGACGCGGTGCCTCCTTGTCCGGGGCGGGGTGGTGTGGGTGTGGTCAGTGGAGGTCTGCCGTGGCCGGAATCTTCGGCGCGGCGAGCTGTTCGTCCTCGTCCACGGCGGCCTCGGGATTGCGGCCCAGCATGACGCCCACCAGGGAGATCGCGGAGGCGAGGGCGATGTAGAGGGCCAGCGGTACCCAGCTGTCGTAGGCGCTCAGCAGGGTGGTGAACAGGAGCGGGGCGATGGCGCCGCCGATGAGGCCGGCCAGAGTGTAGGCCAGCGAGGAGCCGGTGTAGCGCAGGCGGGGCGAGAACTGTTCGGCGATGAAGGCGGCCTGCGGGCCGTAGAGACAGCAGTGGATCACCAGGGCGACGAGGACTCCGGCGGCGAGCGGCAGCCAGGAACCGCCGGCGGCCATCGGGAAGAACACGAACGGCCACACCGCGGCGGCGATCGCTGAAATGCCGTACAGCAGGCGGCGGTTGACGCGGTCGGAGAGGGCGCCGGCCAGGGGCATCAGGAAGACCTGGACCGAGGAGCCGATGAGGACGGCCGCGAGGGCGGAGCCGCGCGACATGTCGAGTTCCTGGGTGGCGTACGT
Source organism: Streptomyces sp. NBC_00988 (assembly GCF_045162645.1). Classification (NCBI taxonomy): domain Bacteria; kingdom Bacillati; phylum Actinomycetota; class Actinomycetes; order Kitasatosporales; family Streptomycetaceae; genus Streptomyces; species Streptomyces sp. NBC_00988. Next base: position 2,624,401 of record NZ_CP108730.1, on the reverse strand, counting down.
CAGCACGAAGACAGTGAACATCGCGTAGAGGACGTCCGGGCCGACCCGGCAGAGGATCGCGGCGGTGAGGGCGCGGGGCTGGGTGGTGAAGACCTCGCGGACCGGGGTCTGGGGACGGGACTGTTCGGCTTCCATCGCCTTGAAGACCGGGGTCTCCTCCAGTTTGGCCCGGATCCAGAGCCCGAAGCCGACCAGGACGCCGGACAGCAGGAACGCGACCCGCCAGCCCCACGACTCGAACTGCGCCTCGGTCAGCAGGGCGCCGAGGGCGGCCAGCACACCGTTGGCGAGCAGGTTGCCGGCGGGCGGGCCCACCTGGGCGGCGGAGGCGTAGAAGCCCCGGCGGCGGGAGTCGCCGAACTCGCTGGACAGCAGGACGGCGCCGCCCCACTCGCCGCCCACGCCGACCCCCTGGGCGAAGCGCAGCACGACCAGGGCGATGGGCGCGGCCACGCCGATCGTGCCGTAGGCGGGCAGCAGGCCGATGGCGAAGGTGGCCACGCCGATCAGGACGAGGGTGGCGATCAGCACCTTCTTGCGGCCGATCACATCGCCGAGCCGGCCGAAGACGAAGCCGCCGAGGGGGCGGGAGAGGTAGCCGACCGCGTAGGTGGAGAACGCCAGGAGTGTGCCTGTGAGCGGGTCCTCGGAGGGGAAGAAGAGGTCGCCGAAGACGAGGGCCGCCGCGGCGGAGTAGACGGCGAAGTCGTACCACTCCAGGGCGGTGCCGGTGAGGCTGGCGACGAAGGCGCGGCGGACGCCGGAGCGTTTCGCCGAGGCGGCGGTGTCGCTCCGCGGGGCGCCGGCGTCGCTCTTCGGAGCGTCGGTGCCGCTCTTCGGGGTGTCGTGCATGGTGCCCATCCTTGCTCGGAGACATCGACCTTCCGGCATACTTCTTGTATACAGGTCGTATGCGCAAGCCCTGCGCCGGAAGTTAACCGCGGAGAAACCAGGTTCCGGGGGCGCACTCTCGGCTCCCCGATCCCCGATCCTCGATCTCCGTTTCCTGTTTCCCGTGGCCCGTTCCCTGTTCCCCGATCCCTGGGAGTGCTCTCATGCCCGTGCTGACCTTCGAACTGCCCGACGGATCGACGCGCGAGGTCGATGTCGTCCAGGTCCTCAACGCCGGGTACGCCGGGCGCAGCCAGGACGATGTCGCCGCGCACGTCGCGGAACTCGCTGAGCTGGGGGTGCCGGGTCCGGCCGTGACGCCGGCGCTCTATCCCGTCTCCCCGTACCTCGCCCAGCAGACGGAGCGGGTCGCGGTCCAGCACGGGCGCACGTCCGGCGAGGCCGAGTGGGCGCTGGTCGTCGCGGAGGGCGGGGAGCTGCTGCTGACCGCCGCGTGCGATCACACCGATCGTGACCTGGAGGTGCACGGGGTGGCGTGGAGCAAGAACGCCGGCCCCGACGTCCTCGCGCGCCGCGCCTGGCGGCTGGCCGATGTGGAGTCCCGTATCGACGAGATCACGCTGCGCGCGTGGGTCGGTCACGCCGGCACGGAGACGGAGATCCAGACCGGAACGCTGGCCGAACTCCTCACCCCGGGCTACTGGGTCGACGTGCTGCGATCCCGCGGCGACCTCATCCCTGGGACCGTCCTGATCTCCGGGACCATCCCCATGGCCGCGGGTGTCGACCAGTTCGCCGACAGCTGGCGCGTCGAACTGGCCGACCCGGCGGGCGGGGACGTCATCGGCCTCTCCTACGACGTCCGTCCGATGCCGGAGCCCATCGGCTGACAGGAAGAGTCACCAAGGGAGTTGGGGAGTCAGGGAGCTACTGAGGGAGTCACTAGGGGAAGTACAGTGCCGCTTTCTCCAGGACGTGTCCCGTGAACATCCCGCCGTACATGCTCCCGCCCCGGTACATGGTGACCCGGATGACTCCCGACCCCGACGTCTCCACGGTGATGGGCCGCCCTATGAGGGACGTTCCGAGGACCCGGGCGTCCTTGGCGGCCCATGTCCGCGCATCGGGCCGGGCGTTGCCGGTGACCAGTGCGGGCAGGATCAGCGTGGCGTTGCGGGCGCCGGCCAGCCCGCCCCGCAGGTTCTTCGCGTAGTCCAGGGCCCACCGGGTGTACTCGGCCAGCAAGGCCTGGTCGACCTCGGGGACCGAGGCGGCGAGGACGAACAGTTCCGCCTTGGTGCCGAACCACCGCGCCTTGCGGTCCGACCGGCTGCCTATCATCACCGGGTGGTCGCGCCAGGTGGTCCCGGTCACCACCGACCCGTCGGCAGCCAGCCGTTGACGAAGCCCCGCCAGATAGGAGTCGGCCGCGCCGGTAGCCGACGCCGGGTCGCTCTGATGTTGAGTCATGCGGGGATCTTCCGTCACATTCAGGTCGAGGGAGAGGGAGTTCCTCGAAATTCGGCGGCCTGGTCGGCGTCGGCTGCGTTGTGTCGGGATGCGATCTCGCGGTGACGTGTCGCGGTGAGGTGTCTGCGGCCGTGTGCGTCGACGGAATGACTTGTACGGAATGACTTGCGGGGATACGGCGCCTCGCGGCTGGAACGGTCGCCGCGAAGGGTGCCTGACGGGAGTTCTCCCAGGCCAGGCACCCTTCGCTGGGCCCAGGTCTAGAAGAAGCCCAGCTTCTTCGGGGAGTACGACACCAGTAGGTTTTTGGTCTGCTGGTGGTACAGCGTTTGCGGGCCTCTGAGCTGCGGTGATGGTGTATTCGGTGGCTTTTGCTGCTCGGTTGGCCCGCGTATGGTCCGGATCTTGATTGTCCCGTGGCTTTGTTGGCGCGGGTGACTGCGGACAGTCGGAAGGGTGACGGTTTACGGGAGTCGCCCGCGCGTGTGGTGCCCCATGGCACAGGTGGTCGGAACCGTCTTTGACGTCCAGGTGGTCCAGGTCGGGAGCATTTGGCCTGTTCAGGGCCTTGTGGTCTAGGCGCGTCGACACTGTTGGTGATACGCATATGACTGATGTTGACCCCTGCTGGCTCGATCTGGTGGGGGTCTCTGCGTTCGGGGATGGGCCCGGTTGAGCGGTGGGCGATGAGGTTTGCTCTGCTCCAGTTCGCTGTTCCGGGCTTCGAGCGGGTAGCTGTAGCGACGCAGCACGGAGCAGGGCACAGGGCCAACGTTCAGCGGGGATGCAAGAGCCCAGTAGACAGGGCGCGGACCCTGAACGCGTGCCTTCGAAGTTGAGCGGCGCGCGGGTTAGCGTCCCCGCATCAGGAGGTGGAGGAGTGTCACCACGACAACACCGACGACGAGGGCGGTGCCAAACGACGGGTGCTCGAAGGCGACGTACACGGTGCCACAACCAATGAGCATGAGCAGTACGGTCCGTTGATCTAACTGCCTGTTCATTCGCGAGGCCCTCCCTGCATCTATGCCGGCATGCCTGTCACAGGGAAACAGCGACTGGAATCTAGACAGAAAACCCAACCGGCTCAGGGAGCTTTCCGATCTCGCTGTCCCCTGCCGTGCTTTCCGGTGTCTCGGTGTATAGACGGCACCCTCTGCCCAGCTCCGACCGGGCGTGATCGAGATTCGATGACGCGGCCTTGCGTCCGGCAGATGGCATGTGCCCCAGACCCGACGGCGCAGCATGCTGGCAGATCAGTGGCCAGGATCCTGGGGCCGGGATTCGAAATTTCGTTCGGAAAATACTGCGGGCATGAGGATCGGAAACGGTCTGGAATCCGGATGTGCACGCCCTCTTGCCCGCTGTCTTCCTTCCCTGAGTCCGCGTGCGACCCATCCGGTCGCCTCTCTTGCGAAGCCCCCGTTGTCAGTGGTGGCCTCTACGGTCTTTTGTGGCCGCCACGGAATGTCCGTGCACGGCTTGTGCGGGCGTGGGCGTCGGCCGTGTGGGGCGTGCGTTTTCGACGCTGGCGAGAAATACCGTCGTGCGCGGTGGGGTAGTGAGGGGCAGGATGCATGGAGTTGGACTACGACCGTCTGGTCGCGTTGCGGAAGCAGAGCTCCGCTTGGCGGCTGCTGACGGCCGGTAACACGGCGCTGATGTTGAGCTTCTTCAACAAGGTGTTCGTCGAGCAGGGGGCGCGCTCGATTGCCGGTGCGGAGCTTGTTGAACGGCTGGACGACGAGTTGTTCGCGCTCAATGAGCGGCTGGGGCGGACCACGTTTCCCCAGTCTGCGAAGGCGTATCTGGATGTCTGGTCGGCGCCGGAGAATGGCTGGCTGCGCAAGTATTACCCGCCGGATTCGGACGAGCCGCACTTTGACGCCACGGCTGCGGTGGAGAAGGCCATCTCGTGGATCCGGTCGCTGGAGGAGCGCTCGTTCGTCGGTACCGAGTCGCGCTTGAACACGATCTTCGATCTGCTGCGGCAGATGACGTTCGGGGCCGAGACCGACCCCGATGCGCGACTGGCCGAGCTCACCCGGCGTCGGCACGAGATCGACCAGGAGATCGAGCGCGTTGAGGCCGGCGAGGTAGATGTGCTGGACAGCGCGGGGCTGCGGGACCGCTATCAGCAGGTGACCACGACGGCGTACGGGCTGCTGGCCGACTTCCGCGAGGTCGAGGCGAACTTCCGGGACTTGGACCGCGACCTGCGGAGCAAGATCGCCGCGTGGGACGGGGCCAAGGCCGGACTCCTCGATGAGGTACTGGGCAGTCGCGAGAGCATCGCCGAGTCTGACCAGGGCCGGACCTTCCAGGCGTTCTACGACTTCCTGCTCGCCCCGAGCCGACAGGACGAACTCAAGACGCTGCTGGCCGAGGTCGAGACCATGGAGGCCATCGGCGAGCCCGACCCGAGGATGCGGCGCATGCCCCGGGATTGGCTGGAGGCCGCCGAACGCACCCAGGGCACGGTGCGGCAACTCTCGGACCAGCTGCGCCGCTTCCTGGATGACCAGGTGCGTTCGGAGGACCGTCGCGTCCTGCAGTTGGTGCGCGGGATCGAGTCCCGGGCCCTTTCCCTGCGCGACGTTCCCGGTGTGGATCTGATAGCTGAGCTCGATGCGACGGCACCGGCCATCGTGCTGCCGATGGAACGGCCCCTGTACACGCCGGTGGTCAAGGCGCCGATCGACAGTACCGGTATCCAGGCGGGCGACGAGGAGTTCGCCGCTGACGTCCTGTTCGAGGCGGTGTACGTGGATCCCGCCCGGCTCACGGCCGCGGTCCACCGCGCTCTTGGCACCCGCACCCAGGTCTCCCTTGCCGAGACGCTGCGCGAGCACCCGCTCGAGCAGGGACTGGCCGAACTCGTCGCCTACTTCGCCCTCCCGGACGACGGGTTCACCACGGTCTTCGACGACCAACGCCAAGAAGAGATCACGTGGATCGGCGAGGACGACGTTCAGCAGGTCGCCACCGTGCCCGTGGTCACCTTTGCCCGCACCAGCCCCGGTGTTGCCTGGGCCGCCAGCCAGAAGAAGGAGGGGCGATGACCACGCCTTCCACCCCCACCGCGCAGCCACCCCACACCCTCTCCTTGCCGGTCAACCAGCTGCTCAAGGGGCCGATCTTCCGCGACCAGCACGAGCGGGCCTGGGACGCGCTGCTGCACATGAGTGCCCGCGTCAAGGACTACGTCGAGGTCATGGGTCTGCGCGTGGTGATCGACGAGGTGGAGGGCTACGCCTTCCTTCAGTCGAAGCCCGACGTCGCAGACGAAGTTCGCGATCCGCGTGCGGCGCCGCCGCGGCTGATGCCCCGCCGATCGCTGTCCTACCCGGTCAGCCTGCTGGTCGTGCTGCTGCGCAAGCGGCTCGCCGAGTTCGACGCGGGCGCCGACGGCACCCGGCTCATGATCACCCGGGAAGAGATTGTCGAGATGATCCGCACGTTCCTCCCGGCCGGCACCAACGAGGCGCGTCTGGTCGACCAGATTGACGCCCACATCAACAAGGTGGTCGACCTGCAGTTCCTGCGGCGCGCCCGCGGTCAGGAGCAGCTGTTCGAGGTGCAGCGGATCATCAAAGCCTTCGTTGACGGGCAGTGGCTCGCCGACTTCGAAACGAACCTGGCCCAGTACGCGGCCTCCCACACCCCGCAGGAGAAGCAGCAGTGATTCCCGCTCAGTCCGGCCCCGTCGGCACGGCCACCTCCACCGATCTTGCTGCGGCCGGGTTCCGGCTGGAGCGCTTGGAGGTCTACAACTGGGGCACGTTCGACAAACACGTGTGGTCGTTCGGCCTCGGCGGTGCCAACGCACTGCTGACCGGGGACATCGGCTCTGGCAAGTCCACCCTGGTGGATGCGATCACCACCCTGTTCATGCCTGCCCATAAGATCGCTTACAACCGGGCGGCCGGCGCGGAGAGCCGCGAGCGCAGCCTGCGCTCCTATGTCCTGGGCCACTACAAGTCCGAACGCAACGAAGAGACCGGTTTCACCAAGCCGGTGGGCTTGCGTAAGCCCGGGAACTACTCGGTCATCCTGGGGGTGTTCCGCAACCCGGCGCTGGAGTCGACCGTCACGCTGGGACAGGTGTTCTGGCTGGCCGACGCCAACGCCACCAGACCGGAGCGGCTGTTCCTCGTCGCAGACCGGGCTCTGTCCGTCGCTGGCGACTTCGCCGACTTCGGCACCGAAGTGCGGGCCTTGAAGAAGCGCCTCGACGCTGACGATGTCCGCGTGCACAAGACGTTCCCGCCCTACAGCAAGGACTTCCGGCGCCGCATGGGTATCGAGTCTGAGCAGGCCCTGGATCTCTTCCACCAGACGGTGTCGATGAAGTCGGTGGGCAGCCTGGACGACTTCGTGCGCAGCCACATGCTCGAACCATTCGACGCGGCCGCCATGACCGACAACATCGTCAGCCACTTCGACGCCCTGACCACCACTTACAAATCCGTTCAGCGGGCCCGCGCCCAGATCGAGGCCCTCACCCCGCTGCTCAGGGACTGCCACACCTACGAGGGCCTGGCCGCGCGGATCGAGGAGGCCGAGGCCCAGCAGGCCGCCCTGCGGTACTTCATCGCCGAGCGCACCTTGGTCCTGCACGAGGCCGAGCGCACCGACCTGGAACGGTCGCTGGCCAGACTGGACCGTGAGATGAAGGTCGCGAAAGAGGAGCTGGAACGGCTGCGGGGTCAGGAGCGCCGGTGGGAACTGCAGCGTGAGGGCCTGGGCGGTGGGCGTCTGGGTGAACTGGAGCGCCAGATCGAGGAGACGGAGCGTCTGCGCACGACACGGGACAGGCGCGCCTGCGAGCACGCCAATCTGCTGGAACAGGCCGAGTTGGCCCCGGTCACTGATCAAGCTCAGTTCACCGACCGTCTGGTGGAGATCTCTCGAGCCCAGCACGACGTCGCCGCGGACAAGCAGGAGTCGCTCATTGCTCTGGAGACGCTCGCGGTCGAGGCCGATCGCCTGCACCAGCAGGCCGAGGATCTCAACAAGGATCTGGTCAGCCTGCGCTCACGCCGCAGCAACATCCCTCGCAGGCAGCTGGAGGTACGCACCCGCCTGTGCCGCGAACTCGGCATCGAGGAGAGTGCCTTGCCGTTTTCCGGCGAACTCGTCCAGGTGTGCGACGGGGAACAAGCATGGGCTGGCGCGGCCGAGCGGCTGCTGCGCGGCTTCGCTCTGTCCCTCCTCGTCCCTGGCGATCAGTACGCCCGCGTCTCCGAATGGATCAACGACCACCACCTGGGGACGAAGCTGGTCTACTTCCGCGTCCCCGACAAGCTCCCGCCCCGGCGCTCCCAGATGGCCCCTTCGGCCGCACTGTTCACCAAGCTCGAAGTACGCGACGACTCATCCTTCGCCCCGTGGCTGGCCGGCGAGCTCGAACGCCGCGCGCCGCACACCTGTGTGCCCACGATGGAGGACTTTCGGCATGCCGAACTGGCTGTCACCGCACAGGGACTGATCAAGGGAGCGCGGGGCCGCCACGAGAAGAACGACAGCACCCGCATCGACGACCGCAGCACCTACGCGCTCGGCTGGACGAACCAGGCGAAGATCGACGCCCTCTTGGACCAGGCGGGCCGGGTGCATGCCGCCCAGCGCGAGATGGTCGGCAAGAAGCGTGGCCTGGAAGCCGCCCACGAGGACTCCATCAGCCGCGACAAGGTCCTGGACCGGCTGGGGGCGATGACGGAGTTCAGCGAGATCGACTGGCCGTCCGCGGTGCGGCGCATCACCGAGCTGACCAAGGAGAAGCAGCGCCTTCAGGCAGATTCCCGTGACCTGGACGAACTCACCGGCCGCCTGGAGGAGATCGCCGGCGAGATCGGCGAGCAGGAAGCCGCCTACGAGAAGGCGAACCAGAACTGGGGGAAGGTGTCGGGCGAGCGGGACACGGCCATCCGCGCCCGCGATGCGGCCCGCGCCGTACTCGATGAACCGGCCGCCGCCGATACACAGGCCCACTTTCCGGCCCTCGAACAGCGCCTGACCACTGCCCGGTTGACGTGCCGTACCGCGCAGGAGTGCGGGCAGACCGAGACCCGGCTGCGCGAGGAGCTGACAGCTCAGAAGAACCGCTGGGGCAAAGAACAGACCCGCCTCGCCCAGGCGATCGCTTCCCAGATGGGCACCTTCCGCGCCAACTACCCGGCCGAGACCAACGAGCTCGATGACTCCGTCGCCTCCGCCGGTGGCTACCGTGCCCTGCACCAGCGGCTCGTCGCCGACGACCTGCCGCGCTTTGAGGATCAGTTCCGCACGTATCTGAAGACCAACGTGATCCGCGAAGTCGCAGGATTCCATGCACAGTTGAACATCTGGGCCGATGAGATCGGCGAGCGCATCGCCACCATCAACGAGTCGCTGGCCGGCATTGACTACAACCCGGGCCGCTACATCATGCTCAAGCCCGAGCAGACCCCGAACACCGAGATCCGCGAGTTCACCGCGGAACTGCGAGCCTGCACCGACGACGTCCTGTCGGGCGACGACTCCGACCTGTACTCCGAAGAAAAGTTCCACCAGGTCCAGCGCCTGATCGAACGCTTCAAGGGTCGCGAGGGGTACACGGATGCGGACCGTGCCTGGACCAAGCGCGTCACCGACGTGCGCTACTGGTTCGTCTTCAGCGCCAGCGAACGGCGCCGCGAGGACAACTCCGAGTACGAGGTGTACTCCGACTCCGGCGGCAAGTCTGGCGGGCAGAAGGAGAAGCTCGCTTACACCATCCTGGCCGCTTCCCTCGCCTACCAGTTCAGGCTCGACACCACCAGCAACAGGAGCCGCACGTTCCGGTTCGTTGTCATCGACGAAGCCTTCGGCCGCGGCTCGGAGGAATCCGCTCGCTTCGCCCTAGACCTGTTCAAGCGCCTCGGCCTGCAACTCCTCATCGTCACGCCCCTGCAGAAGATTCACGTCATCGAGCCCTACGTATCCGCCGTCGGCTTCGTCGACAACCCCACCGGACGCCACTCCCGCCTGCGCACCCTGACCATCGCCCAGTACCGCCAAGAACGCCTCGCCCACACCCTGGCCGCCCTGCAGCCCGCATCCGGACAGGTGAGCTGACATGGCAACCACCAGCACCCCGAACTGGACCACGCCCCGCGACGTCGTCGCTCGCCTGCGCAAGCGCTGGGATCGCGGCGAGTTCCTCAGCCAGGTCGCCGACGGCAGCGACTGGGAACCCCTCGCCGTTCCCCTGCGCGGTCCGAAGGCCGGCGACATCACCCAGCACTACGACGACGTCCTCGCCTGGGGCACGTCCTGGGCTCCCGCAGCACACCGACACCTGCGCATCGAATACCGGCGGCTCGGCGGACGCCTCGCCGGCGTGAACAACGCCCCCGCCCGGGTCTGGATCGAACGCCGCGACGACCTGTTCAAACTCCTCGGCGTCACCAACACGGTCAACCGCTACGCGTCCCTCCTCGCCGCCGCAAACGAGACCCTGCCCCCACTGGCCACGTGGATGGCCGTTCACCCGATGACAGTTGTCCAACGGGAAGCCGACTGGCCACGCCTCCAAGCCGCCATCCGCTGGATCACCGACTACCGCGGTCCGGCCGTCTACCTGCGCCAGCTCGACGTACCCGGCGTGGACACCAAGTTCATCGAACAGAACAGAGCCATCCTGACCGCCCTGCTCGAGCACTGCCTTCCCGAAGATCGCATCGAGGCCGAGGCCGCGCGCACCGACTTCGCCGCCCGCTTCCGCTTCCTGTCCAAACCCGCCTACCTGAGGTTCCGACTGCTCGGAGGCGAGTCACTGGCGGGCTTCAGCGAACTCACGGTGCGCGCAGATGAGTTCACCGCGCCACCGCTTTCCACCACGACTGTCTACGTCGTCGAGAACGAAACCACCTACCTCGCTTTCCCCGACCAACCTCACAGCATCGTGATCCACGGCGGCGGCTACGCCGTCACCCAACTGTCCGCCCTGACCTGGCTGCACGACGTACGCCTGGTCTACTGGGGCGATGTGGACACCCACGGCTTCACCATCCTTGACCGGCTGCGACAAACCTTCGCGCATACGCAGTCGATCCTGATGAACCGGCCCACTCTCCTGGGGCACCGCGGGCAGTGGGTGAAGGAAGATGCGCCCACCCACCGGCTGCTCGGCACGCTCACACCGGACGAAGCAGATGTCTACGACAGCCTCGTTGACGGCGAGTTCGGCTCGAACGTGCGACTCGAACAAGAACGCGTGCGGTTCCACCTGCTTGAGGACGCCCTCAACAAGCTTCGCTAGGTGTTGAGCAGCATCAGCAGGGCTGTCGGTGTGAAAAGGGGAGCAGACGGGTCGGGCGGCGTTTTCGGGGCTTCCCGTCGGGGCGGCGTGTCAGAGCCCGCTTTGGCCCGCCCGGCTCGGTGGCCTGCTCCGCCTGTGGGGGTCATGGCCGTCGCCGTCCGTATGGTCACTACGGACCAGCCGCGCTGGCTCGACCTCTGCCGCGCCCACCTCCTCGCCGCAACGGGGTGCACACAATGACCAGCACCGGTAGCGGGCCCTGTCGGCGGGCAGGTTCTAGACGTCGTGGTTACCCTTGAGGTCGTCGGGGATCCAATCGGCGTCGGTGAGGTAGCAGGCGGCCGAGGAGGGTTCGCCAGGGCGCCCACGGGTAGCTGCGGGTGATGGCCCCGGTGTCGGGCTGCTGCTGTCGCCGCTGGTCGGCAACTACGTTCCATCACCGCCGATGAGGGGTTCGCGGTAGGCGTCGCCGTCTGGGGTCGTGGCAGGGATGGGCGCCAGCACGTAGGTAATGCGCCGTACGCGGGGCTTGAGGCCACGACGGGTGTCCTCGGGCAGCTCCCACGCGAAGTGCACCCGGGTGGGGAACTCCTGCGCGTCCTGCTCGCCGTCTTCCCACTCGGGTAGGGATATTTAGTACGACTCCCCTGGGCCACCCGACCTTGAACGTCCGCACCCGCGTACGGATGAACGGGGCCAGTTCCTGAGACGTGAGGAACGCTGGCTGACCCACAGCCGCACCGCGGTCTCGGTCAGGTCGAAGTCCTCGTCGACCTCGCCGACCGACCGGTCACCCTGCCAGCACTGCTCGACGATCTCGGCCTTGGACTCCGGCGTGAAGGAAGGGTGAGGCGCCGAGATCAGCACGATGCCCTCGCGGTCGGCGACCAGGTCGGCGTCGACCTCCACCATCGTCGCAAGGACCTCGCGCTCGCCTATCTTCGGGTTGGCCAGCGACCACATGATCGGCATTCCGGTCGGAGTGCACACCAGGTACAACCCTAGGCCCCAAAAGAACCGGGAGTGGGAGGCGCAGTAGCCGTAGCCCGCCCAGCCGGCCAGGTTGGAGCGTTGTACGGTCGGGCGCGACATCCCGCACGGCACGGGGGTCGAGTCGGTGATCCAGAGGTTGTCGAACCAGAAGTCGCTATCCATCGCCAGTTCCCGGATCATGCGCTTGACCAGCCCGAGCGTGGAGCGGAGCCGCTTGTAGTAGCCCGCGCGCTGCGGCAAGTACGGGAACATACCCGTCAGGTGCTTGTTCGCGTAGCGCAACCAGCGCGACTCAGAGTGGTAGCCGAGCAGGGCCTGGGCCACGGCCAGGCAGACGAGTTCGGAATCGCTGAGCAGCGGCGGCCTGCCCCGGATTCCTCCGATCTCGTCGTCGATCTTCACGCACAGTGCGGTCAAGAGGGTGTTCAGCTCTGTCGTCACGCACGGATCTTGGACACCCTCGCCCCTTTGGCGGGCCAAAACTTCGGATCAACTCGTCTAGACCCGGATTTCGCACGTGGGGTTTGAGGTCTCCAGCCAGCGGGGGCGGGTTTCGTCGATGCCGAGGAGTTCGAGGAGGTGGGCTTGAACGGCGCGGGTGATCAGAATGGTTGGTGGGTCGGTGGCTGTTCCGACACGGATCCGGAGGTCGGCGAGGTGGTAGAGGATCATGCGTCCGGTCGGCCGGAGGGCACGGTTGTCGGGGTAGAGGCCGCGCATGCTCTGGTCGTCGCCCAGGGCCTGGCGGACCTGGCGTTCGATGAGGCAGAACACGAGCAGGGCCAGGCAGATCACGGTGATCAGGGCGGCGATGCGCCGGTTGTGGTGCAAGAAGACCGGGGCCACGGCGAGCGGGCCCTTGAAGTCGCTGTAGCGGCGCTCGACCATCGGCTGGCCCTTGTAGCGGATGAGGACCTCGGCGGCGTCGGCCACTGCGGGATCGAGGGTGGTCAGCAGCGCGTACCAGCCGTCCGTGGCGGCTTGGGCGGCCAGGACTTCCTGGTCGTAGTGCCAGGTCAGGGCGGGTCGGCCGGTCTCGTCGGTGCTGATGGAAGTGACCAGGCAGGAGCCGATACGGCGTTTGCTGGTGATCACACCGATCCGTGCGGTGACCTTCTGGGCGGTGGCGTAGTGCCGGCCGCCGCAGGCGGACTGGAGTTTGTCCAGTTCCTCACGGGCCTTGTCCAGGCGCCGGGTGCGGGCTGCCTGCTGGGCAGCGGCGTTGGCGCTGGAGTGGACCAGGATCCGGCGCACGGTGACCTGCGGGTCCCGCTTGCGTGGACCGGCCAGCGTCTGGGTGTCTTCCAGCACGCGGTAGCGGCCACGCTGCGCGGGTGGCTTGCCCGCGTCCCGCCCGGCGGTGTAGTCGACCAGGCGGGCCCGGCCCGCGTCGAGGCCGGCGAACAGGCCATCGGGAATCTTGGCCGCGGGCGCCGGGGCGATGAACTTCACCTGGGCTTCCTGAAGGGCCAGCAGGTTGCCGTAGGAGATCAGCTTCGAGTCGCCGACCATCAGGAAGTCGCGGGGCGCGGCCAGTTCACGCAGGGCCGTCATCGCCCCGACGACCTGGGAGACCTCGCCGGCCCCGCCGTCGTAAGCACGATGGAAAACGGGGATGCCGCCGTCCGCGGAGATCGCGATCCCGGCCTGGATCTGCTTCAAATCCGCCCGGCGGTCCTTGGGATGACCGTACTTGACCTGCGGGAACCCCTCTTCCGGCCTCTCGTGGGCGCCATGCAGGGACATGCTGGTCATGTCCCAGTGCAGGCGCGAGACATCGATCCCGAACCCGGCGATCGCGCTCGCCCCGACACTGCCGACGATGGCCTCCAGCTCGGGCGCGATGGCGTCCAGGGCACGGCCGATACGGTCGTCGTTGAGCAGGTCCGCCTCGATCCCGAAGACTTCCTCAACAGCCCACTCGCGGGCCCAGTCACCGACCCGCACCAGCGGCGCGGGCGCGGAAAGCCGGTTGGCGACCAGTACCTCGATGACCTGCCCATGAGTGAGATGCGCGACCTCCCGGACCGGACACAGCCCGTCGATGATCCCGGCCACGTCCAGCCGGCGCAGAAACTCGGCAGAGGCGGGCAGAGCACCCAGACGCCTCTCCACCACAGGCGCGATCTCCACGTTCATCCGTGGACGCTGCACCCGTGGCCGCTTGGCACGCGAAATCATCGACACATCACATCAACGACCACACCACCCACCCGACACCGCACACGCCCCGTTCCAACCGAACGAGGCACGTGCGAAATCCGGGTCTAGACCAGGGCCGCGTAGCATTCCGTGAGATCGCCCTGGTCCCCAGGCTGATCGTCCGCGGCACCACGGCCGTGTTCGCCCGACTGAAGGGCCGTCTGCCGACGGCGCTGTCCTGTCTCGCATGAGTCTTCCCGGCGGGCGGGCGGCTCGTCCCGTAAACCGGATGGCACGTTCGCATGTCATCACAAAGTCTTGACACGCCCTCGAAACGCCAGCATGCTCTGCGCACCACCTAAAGCGCTTTAAAGGTTCATCCGGCTTGTGGGCTGGCAGACGTTCCGGCAGGCGGTTGCCGGACCGCCTGCAGCCGCCCTTCGAGCACGGTGACAACCCACCCGCTGGCATTCCGCCCGGACCCACCCGACACCTGTGTCCGGCCCGGGGTCGGATGCCGTGCCCGCCTCGTCGCCACGCGACCCCATCCGGGTCGGCGGCAGGCCGGCCCCGTCGTCCCGCGCGCCCGGGGACCATTCTTGGCGCGCACAAGACGAATCACTAAATGTCATCCGCTGTTCTCCAGGCCTCGCCCCACGCTCGCGCCCGGTTTCTCACGAAGGAGTACCCCGCACATGGAACGCACGCAGACCCGGCGCCGACTGCCCGGCCGCCTTCCCCGACGAGTCCTGACCGCGGTGGGCCTGCTGGCCGCGACGGCGACCACCCTGGCCGGGTGCAGCAGCGGCGCCGCGAAGAGCGACGCTTCGGACGGCACGGCGGCGAGTGGTGGTACGTCGACGGCCGCTGCCAACAGCGGCGGCAAGATCTCCATCTATGTCATCGGCGGCAAGTCCGACGACCCGTTCTGGTCGGCGGTCAAGCGCGGCGGCGAGGACGCGGCGAAGCTGGTGAAGGCAGCCGGCGGCAAGGTGACCTTCCTCGGGCCGCAGAACTACGACAACCTCGGCCCGGACGCCGCCAAGCTGACACTCACCGCGCTGTCGCAGAACCCGTCGGCGATCATCGGCCCGGACTGGGTGCCCGACAACCAGGACTCCGCGTTCAAGCAGGCCACCGGCAAGGGAGTCCCCGTCATCATCTACAACTCGGGCGGCACCGCCGCGGCCAAGAAGGTCGGCGGTCTGAAGTACATCGGCTCCGACGACTACGAAGCGGGCAAGGCCGGCGGTGTCAAGTTCGCCGAATCGGGTGCCAAGAACATCCTGTGCGTCAACACCCTGCCCGGAGGGGCCAATTCCGAGGCCCGCTGCAAGGGCATCGAGGACGGTGCCAAGAGCAAGGGTGCCGCCTCCAAGCAACTGGCTCTGCCCTCCTCCAACTTCGGCAACCCGTCTGCCGTCACCCAGGCCATCAAGGGGGCGCTGCTGAAGGACACCAGCATCGACGCCCTTGTGACGATCGGCGTCAGCGACGCGGACAGCGCCGCCTCCTCGATCAAGCAGGCGAACGCCGGTGACAAGGTCAAGCTGGGCACCTTCGACGTCTCGCAGACCCAACTCGACCGCATCAAGACCGGTTCCCAGCTGTTCGCGATCGACCAGCAGCCGTACCTGCAGGGCTTCTACGCCGTGTCGATGGCCTACCAGTACCTGGCCTACGGCCTGTTCCCGCCGCAGGACCCGATCCTGACCGGCCCGCTCCTGATCACCAAGGACAACGTCGCCCAGGCCATCGAGGGCACCAAGTCCGGCGTCCGCTGATCCACGAGAGGCGCCGGGCCCGCACCGGGGCCCGGCGCCTCGACCACGCGCAACCGCGAACGCGGGACATCCATGACCCACGAAGGTGGTACCAGACCCATGACAACTTCCCTTCCAGCGGCGCCGGACGAAACGAGGACCGTCGGCGCGCAGCCGAAGGCATCCGGGGGCGGCGCACTGCGGCAGCTGCGCCACCGTCCCGAGGTCGGCGCGCTCATCGGCACGCTCAGCGTGTTCGTCTTCTTCGCGATCTTCGGCGGGGAGAAGTTCCTCGCTCCCGCGGGCGCGGCGAGCTGGCTGAACATCGCCGCGGAACTCGGCATCATCGCCATCCCCGTCGGCCTGCTGATGATCGCCGGCGAACTCGACGTGTCCGTGGGCTCGGTGCTGGCCGCCAGCTCCATGACGCTGGCGATTGTGTCCGGCTACTGGGGTGCCCCGATGATCGTCGGCATCGTGTGCGCGCTCGGCCTCGGCCTGCTGATCGGCCTGCTCAACGGGATCATCGTCACCCGGACCAACGTCCCGTCTCTGGTGGTCACCCTCGCCACCCTGTCCGGCCTGGCCGGCCTCACGCTCGGCCTGTCCCGTGCCACCACCGGGACCACCAGCGTCGCCATCCAGCCCGACCCGCTGTCCAAGGCGCTGTTCGGCCAGCTGATCGCCGGTCAGTTCGAGGTGGCGATCTTCTGGTGGCTCGGCATCGCGGCCGTCGTCACGGTGGTCCTGCAGATGATGAAGTACGGCAACTGGATCTTCGCCATCGGCGGTGACAAGGAGAGCGCCCGCGCCACCGGCATCCCGGTCGCCAGGGTGAAGATCGCCCTGTACATGGCCAGCGGGTTCGGTGCCGCCCTGGTCGGCGTGATCCAGACCATTCTCTACAACGGCGCCCAGGTCGCCAACGGTCAGTCCTTCGTCTTCAACTCCATCATCGCCGTGGTCGTCGGCGGTGTGCTGCTCACCGGCGGCTACGGCTCGGTCGTCGGCGTCGTGCTGGGCACATTGACTTTCGCCATCGTCAACCAGGGCATCTACTACACCGGTTGGAACTCCGACTGGGCCAGCCTGATCCTCGGCGTCCTCATCCTCACGGCCGTGCTGATGAACAACACCTTCCGTCGGCTCGCCCTGTCCGCCTCCCGACCCGCGAAGAAGGCCTGATCATGACCGCACCCCTGCTGCGCCTGACCGGCATCAGCAAGTCGTTCCTCGGCACCAACGCGCTGCAGGACATCTCCCTGGAGGTGGACGCCGGAAAGGTGCTGTGCCTGCTGGGCGACAACGGCGCCGGCAAGTCGACCCTCATCAAGATCCTCTCCGGGTTCCACAAGCCGACCACCGGCACCATCGAGGTGAGCGGCGAACCGGTCGCCTTCGACAGCCCCCGCGACGCGAGCGACCGGGGCATCGCCACGGTGCACCAGTTCGGCGGCACCTTCCCGCTGATGGGTGTCGGGCGCTGCTTCTTCGTCGGCGCCGAACCCACCAAGGGATGGGGCCCGTTCAGGCTGTTCGACAAGAAGCTGGCCGGTGAGATCGCCGTACACGAGATGCAGTCCCTGGGCATCACCCGCGTCACCGACGGCAATCGTCTCGTGGGCAGCCTGTCCGGTGGTGAGCGCCAGGCCCTGGCGATCGCGCGGGCCGTCTACTTCGGCGCCAACGTCCTCATCCTCGACGAGCCCACCGCGGCCCTCGGTGTCAAGGAGGCCGCCCACGTCCTGCGGATCATCATGCAGGCCCGCGCCAAGGGTGTCGCGGTCATCCTCGTCACCCACAACGTTCGCCACGCCATGATGGTCGGTGACCACTTCGCCGTACTGATCCATGGCCAGAAGGCCGACGACTTCCGCAAGGGTGAGCGCACCAGGGAGCAGATCACCGACCTCATGGCCGGCGGCGAGGCGATGGCCGATCTCGAGGCCGAACTGGCCCAGATGCAGATGCAGATGCAGATGGAAATGGAGATGGAGGCGGACTCCGAGAGCTGATCGCCCACTGCGCGACGGCGATCGTGCGGGTGCGTGGGTGGTGCCCCCGTACGGTCGAACGTACGGCGCCCAACACGTGAGACATGTCAGGACGACGCCATGCGGGATGCACAACCGGATGTCCTCGCGAGCTGCTCCACTCCCCACGACCTTGTCATGGACCGCACGAGCCGGACACCGCTCCACCAACAACTTGCCGGGCAGCTCAAACGTGCCATCGAGCACGGCCAGTTGGCGCCCGGCACCGTGCTCGTCAGTGAGCCCCGGATAGCCCAGGAGACGGGAGTGTCGCGCATCACGGTCCGCCACGCGATCCGGTCGCCGACGGACCAGGGGCTACTGGTACGCCGCCGGGGCATCGGTACCCATGTGGCGTACGGCCGGACCCTGCACGACCTCGATCTCGCCGCCGTGCACGAAGACCTGCGCGGGACGTGCCCCGGCGAACGAGATCCTGCGCTAGGGGACCGAAACCGCCTCGCCCAAGGTGTTCGCCGCTCTTGGTCTTGCAGAGGGCAGCGAGGTCACAGTCCTGGAGCGGCTGCAGTACGCGGACGGTCTGTACATCGGTCACCTGCGCAACCATCTGCCCTACGACCTGTTGTGTCCAGAACCGCTGAATCCGTACGGCAGTCTGGGATCCGTTGGCCTGTACGGCCTGATGCGGGCGGCCGGAGTCTTCGCGTGTACCGCTCAGCACGCGATCGGGGCACGTGCCGCCACGGCTGAGGAGTGTGACTTGCTCGATGTAGCCGAGGGCAGCGCACTGCTGACCCTGACGCGTACGACGTTCAACCAGAGTGGCCGACCCGTCGAGTACAGCAACCACTCCTACCCGTCCTCGCGGCGCGGCTTCGAGTTCCAGCTGATCTTCGGGGGCGCGGCAGTTTTGCGCCTCCAGGACGTGTATCGGAAGTAGATCAAGTCGTGGTGGCGGGTTTCGACGAGGTGCCGGCGTGTCCTGGCAGAATCGACGATCTGGTGGAGGTGCGCACCGCGCAGGTGGGCCACGCGCCAGCCGCGTTCGCGCATTTCGGCGGACAAGTCGTCGTATGGAGAGTCGAATAGCACATAGAAGCAGGGATGGCCGTCTCGGCCGTCGAGGACCGGGGACCGGGCCAGGAACTGGGGCCACGCACCCGGGGCCGGTCCGCGCCGACAGAGCGGCATCGACGAAGACCGAGCCGGTCACCGGATGGTCGAGGCCCGCGCGGATCACCGGGATGAACAAGCCCGCGTTGCTATGTGCCACCAACATGAGGGGGCTCTCGGCCGACACCTGCGGGAGATCGTCGCGGACCCCGAAGAAGCCCATCGCCGCCACAGCACCGAGGTATTCACGCACGCAGCTCGCTGGTGGTCCCGTCAGTTCTCGACCGGGACGCTTACGAGAATGAAGGCGAGCGTCATGGGGCAGTCTCTGTGGTTGCGTCGGCCGTTCGTGATCACGAGGTCATGGCGTACGTCCCGCCTTCACTGATGAATCTCGCCGATCCATTGTCACGGCGGTGCAGTGCAGGGAGCGCTAGAGCACGGACGGTCCTGGATCCGCAGCTGCGTGGCCAGGTGCTCGATGACCGAGCACGGCACATCCAGCGGATCGGCCACCAGGAAGCAGTTGACCTACCTGACGGTGCACATCTGCACCGCGAACGCCAGTTGGAGAGCCATCGCCCTCCGCAACGCGATCAGGTCCCGGTCCATGTCGTCCAGGAAGCAGGACCGCTCCAGCTCCGGCTACGTCGGTTCCTCAACGAATCGTCCGTACGACGTCACCTGCTCATGGTCAGAAATTCCACCGATACCCGGCGGAGGATAGTTGTCCCTGGCCGGCGGCCAACTATCGTCTGAGAAACCCGACGCGATATCCCGGCGCTGTGCTGGACGACCGGGATTAATCCCGGTGTAAGACGCGGTTCGGGACATACCAGGAGCAGAACGGTTCACTGCTACGCCAGCCCCGCCCGTGCTCCGATGTCCGTTCGCACCGGTAGGCATGTGGGCCCTGAACTCGCCGCCGATTGACGGGTACAAGGCCCACGATGATGGATTGGTCAGAGGGCGGCCGCTGCGCTGTGGAGGTTCTTGGCGGCCAGGGCGAGGCCCTCGGTCTGGGAGTAGGCGGCGTCCTCGTGCTCGATGTTGACGGCCATGTCCGGGTCGACCTCGGCGAGGGCGCGCAGGAACTCGGTCCAGTAGGCGACGTCGTGGCCGATGCCGACGGCGACGAACTTCCACGCGGGGTTCTCGGGCCAGGAGTTGCACCAGAAGCCGTAGCCGGTGGGCACCTTGTCGGGTGCGTCGGCGGGCACGCGGGTGAAGGAGGTGTCCAGGACACCGCGGATGTCGGCGCCGGGGCAGAGCGTCGCGTCCTTCGCGGCGGCGTGGAACACCAGCGGGCCCAGCCACTTGATGGAGGCGACGATGTCCATGCCCTGCCACATCAGGTGCGAAGGGTCCATCTCCGCACCGACGTTGGTCAGAGCGCCCTCGTCGACGAGCCGCTTCAGGGTGACGGGGGAGAAGACGAGGTTGTGGGGGTGCATCTCGATGGCGACCCGGACGTCGTTCTCCCGGGCCAGCGCGTCGATCTCCTTCCAGAACTCGACCGCCACACCCCACTGGTAGTCCAGGACGTCCATGTAGACGCCGTCCCACGGATTCACCACCCAGGAGGGGTACTTGGCGTCCGGGTCGGAGCCCGGCGTGCCGGACATGGTGACCACGTGCCGCACCCCGAGCAGGCCCGCGAGGCGGATCGTGCGACGCAGGTCGTCGGCGTGTTTGGGGCCGACCCCGGGCAGCGGGTTGAGCGGATTCCCGTTGCAGTTGAGGCCGGTCAGCTCCATCCCGCGCTCGGCGAAGGTCGCCAGGTACTCCTCGCGGGCGGTCGCCGAGGAGAGCAGGAGGTCGACCGGGCAGTGCGGGGAGGGGATGAACCCGCCGGTGTTGACCTCGACGGAGGTCAGGCCGTTCTCCTTGAGGATGTCGAGGGCCTCGGCCAGCGGGCGGTCGTGCAGACAGGCGGTGTAGGCGCCGAGCTTGAGTGCCATGTGCGTGCTCCTTGAATGGGTGCGGGGGGTCAGACGGCGGGCGGGACCGTGACGGCGGCACCGTCGTTCTGGGAGGAGGCGACGACAGCCCGGATGATCTCCATGGTCCGCAGTGCGTCGGCGAAGGTGGCGCAGGCCGGCAACGGTTCGGCCACGCCCGCGACCTGGTCGAGGAACGCCCGTGCCTGGTAGGTGAAGTTGTCGGCGTTGCTGGCACCCACACCCGCCGCTTCCATCGGCACGCCACCCGCGAAGTACGGCATCTGCGGGCCGGCGATGATCTGGCGGGCGCCCCGGGTCCGGATGTCGGGCTGGGCGTCGTCGAAGAGGTACTCGGCGGGGCGGTGCTGGTCGAACGCGGCCCGGCCGCCGACGCCCAGGACGTCGAAAGCGAGTCCGTTGGGCAGGCCGAAGCCGGTGCGGGTGACGGAGAAGGTGCCGACCAGGTCGGACTCGAAACGGGCGGTGAAGGTCGCGGTGTCCTCGTTCTCGACCTCGCCCACCTCGTCGGAGACGGGGGCGGCGTTGTGCCCGACGACCGCGCCCAGCGGCAGCGCACGCTTGGGGATCTGCGTGGACAGCGAGGCACCGGAGACCGAGGCGATGGGCCCGGCGACGTACTCGGCAGCGTCGATGATGTGCGAGCCGATGTCCCCGAGTGCGCCCGAGCCGGGTCCGCCCTTGAAGCGCCAGCTCAGCGGCCCGTTCGGGTCGGTCGCGTAGTCGCACCAGTACCGGCCGCTGAACAGAGTGAGGTCACCCAGCTCGCCGTGCTGGACGTGGTTACGGATCGCGGCGATGCCAGGAGCACGCCGGAAGGTGTACCCGACTGCCGTCACGACCTCGGCGGTCCGCTCCAACTCGGCCATCGCACGGGCGTCTTCGAGTGACTCTGCCAGCGGCTTCTCGCACAGCACGTGCTTGCCAGCGGCAACCAGCGCCTCCGCAATCGGACGGTGCAGAGCGTTTCCCACGACGATGGAGACGGCGTCGATCGTCGGGTCCTCGACGACCGCCTCCCAGCTCGGCAGCGCCTTCTCGAAGCCGTAGCGGCGCGCGCCGTCCTCGGCGAGCGCGGTGTTGGCGTCGGCTATCGCGGCCAGCCGGACCGGCGGCAGACCGGCCCCGAAGACCGTGTTGACGTTGCGGTATCCGGCGGCGTGGCTGCGGCCGGCCATGCCGGCCCCGATCACCGCGACGGAGAGTGGTTTGGCGGAGGTTGTCATGGCGGTGCCTTTCAAAAAGAAGGGGTGATCAGTTGGCGAACTGCCGTAAGTGGGCCGCGACGGCTTCCATCGAGCGGCGCCGGGTCTCGGGAATGGTGCGGAGGTGGAAGACGAAGGTCGCGACGTTGGCCGCGGCGGAGATCAGGACGGTGGTCCCGCCGACCGCGTCGATCAGTGGCGGGAAGGTCAGCGTGACCACGAAGTTGGCCGGCCAGGTGCCGAACACGGTCGTGCCCGTTGCGAAGCCGCGCAGGCGGAGCGGGAAGATCTCCGAGCGCATCCGCCAGAGCAAGGCCGCGATGCAGCCCTGCATGAACACATGAACAGCAGGAAGGTCAGCATCGATGCGAGCACCAGATGGCTGCGCACGCCCGATTCCGGCAGGAGCAGGAAGCAGACGGCGATCAGCACCAGAGAGATCGTGACGCAGACCTGTCCGGTCAGCACCATCGGGTGCCGACCGTGGCGGCCGAGCAGCCACATCCCGTTCGAGACAGCCTGGGATGCCCAGCGGGATCGTCGGCGTGTTGTGCCTGACGTCCATGGCCACCTCCTACCGGTTGATGCGGGAGCTGGTCGCAACTCAGCTGGACGTGGGGAAGTTGAAGCCGGCGGTGACCTGCTGCCTCGGCTCGGGCCAGCGGGTGGTGACGACCTTGGGGCGGGTGTAGAAGCGGATGCCCTCGGGGCCGTGGACGGGGGAGTCGCCGATGAGGGAGTCCTTCCACCCGCCGAAGGAGTAGTACGACATCGGGACCGGGACCGGGACGTTGATGCCGATCATGCCGACCTTGATGTTCCGCTGGAATCGGCGGGCGGCTTCGCCGGAGGCGGTGAACAGGGCGGTGCCGTTGCCGTAGGGGTTGGCGTTGATCAGTGCGATCGCTTCGTCGAGGCTCTCGGCGCGGACGATCGCCAGGACGGGGCCGAACAGTTCCTCCCGGTAGGCGTCCATCTCGGTGGTGACGTGGTCGAGGAGGGAGGGGCCGGTGAAGAAGCCGTCCTCGTGGCCGTCGATCTTCAGGCCGCGGCCGTCGACGACGACGGTGGCTCCTTGCGCGGCGGCCGTGCCGACCGCGTTCTCGACGCGCTCCTGCGCGACCTTGGTGACCAGCGGCCCCATCTCGGTGTCGGGCCGGTCGCCCGGGCCGACCTTCACCGCGCGGGCCTTGCGCTCCAGCACCTCGACGAGGGCGTCGGCGGCGTCACCGACGGCCACGGCGACGGAGACGGCCATGCAGCGCTCACCGGCCGAGCCGTAAGCGCCGGCGGTGATGTGGTTGGCGGCGAACTCGAGGTCGGCGTCGGGCAGGACGACGGCGTGGTTCTTGGCGCCGCCGAGGGCCTGGACGCGCTTGCCGTGCGAAGTGGCCTGCTCGTGCACGTACTTGGCGATCGGCGTCGACCCGACGAAGGAGACGGCCTCGATGCCGGGGTGGGTGAGGATCGCGTCGACCGCGTCCTTGCCACCGTGGACGACGTTGAACACGCCGTCCGGGAGGCCGGCCTTCCGGTACAGGTCGGCGACGAAGTTGGCGGCGGAGGGGTCGCGTTCGCTGGGCTTGAGGATGAACGTGTTGCCGGTCGCGATCGCGATCGGGTGCATCCACAGCGGCACCATCGCCGGGAAGTTGAACGGCGTGATGCCCGCGACCACACCCAGCGGCTGCCGGAAGTTGTGGACGTCCACGCCGCGCGAGACCTGGTCGGAGAAGCTGCCCTTCAGCACGTCACCGAGACCGCAGGCGAACTCCACGACCTCGCGACCGCGGGTGATCTCACCGCGGGCGTCGTCGATGGTCTTGCCGTGCTCGGCGGAGATGATCCGGCCGAGTTCCTCCTCATGTTCTACGAGGAGCTGGCGGAAGTTGAACATGACCTGGGTGCGCTGGGCGAGGGAGGACTCGGACCAGGTCTCGAACGCGGCGGACGCGGCCTGGACGGCGGTGTCCACGTCAGCCGCGCCGCCGAGGACGACACGGGCCCGCTCCGTGCCGGTGGCCGGGTTGAAGACCGGCTGGGTGGCGGTGGCGGCACCCAGGGTGGGGGAGCCGTTGATCCAGTGCTGGATGGTGGTCACGTGGGTTTCCTTTGGGGCGAGGGGTGTTACAGGTAGTGGCGTTGGGCCTGCTTGTGGGCGGCATACGTCTCGTACGCCGCGCTGGTGGTGTCGAGGGCGGAGGTCTGGCTGACCGGGACGTCCCACCAGCCGTGGCCGGGCGGGTTGGGGCCGTACAGGTCGGTCTCGACGTGGACCACGGTGGTGCGGGTGGCGGCCTTGGCCTTCTCCATCGAGGCCCGGAATTCGTCCACCGATGTGGCGTGCAGAACGTCCGCGCCCAGGGAAGAGGCGTTGGCGGCGAGATCAACCGGGAGTACGTCGCCGTCGAGCTGACCGGAATCGCCGTTGCGGTAGCGGTACTTGGTGCCGAAGCGCTGTGAGCCGAGCGAATCGGACAGGGCGCCGATGGAGGCGAAGCCGTGGTTCTGGACCAGGACGATGATGACCTTCAGGCCCTCGGAGATCATGGTCACGATCTCCTGGGCCATCATCAGGTACGAGCCGTCACCGACCAGGACCACGACCTCACGTGACGGGTCGGCCATCTTGGCGCCGACGCCGGCGGCGATCTCGTAGCCCATGCAGGAGTAGGCGTACTCGACGTGGTAGGCCTTCGGATCCCGCGCCCGCCACAGCTGTTGCAGGTCGCCCGGCATGGACCCGGCCGCGTTGATGACGACGGCGCGGTCGTCCAGGACGTCGTTGAGGGCGCCGAGGATCTCGGTCTGGGCGGGCAGCGGGCCATGGCCGACGGTGAAGCAGGCGCTCTCGATCTCCCGGTTGCGGGCGATGAGTTGACGTGTGCGGTCGCGGTACTCCGGCTCGACTTCCCAGTCGGTGAGTGCCCCGGCGAGGGCCTCGGTGCCGAGGCGAGCGTCGGCCACCAGCGGTTCGGCGGAGTGCTTGACCGCGTCCAGGCGGGCCACGTTGAGGTTGACGAAGGCGACGTCCGGGTTGCCGAAGACAGTGTGGCTGGCGGTGGTGAAGTCGGAGTAGCGGGTGCCGATGCCGAGGACGACATCGGCTTCCTTCGCCAGCTCGTTCGCCGCGTACGAGCCCGTCGAGCCGATGCCGCCCACCGCTTGCGGGTGGTCCCACGGCACCGCGCCCTTGCCCGCATGCGTGTCCGCGACCGGGATGCCGGTGGCTTCGGCGAAGGCGCGCAGGGCGGTCTCGGCACCGGAGTACACGGCACCCCCGCCGGCCACGACGAGCGGTTTCCGCGCGCCGCGCAGCAGCCGTGCCGCCCGCTCGACGGCGGCCGGCTCCGGCACCGGGCGGCCCACGTGCCAGACCCGCCGCCGGAAGAAGGCGACCGGCCAGTCGTACGCCTCCGCCTGCACGTCCTGCGGCAGGGCGAGGGTGACCGCGCCGGTCTCCACCGGGTCCGTCAGCACCCGCATCGCGGCCAGCGCGGCCGGGATCAGCTGCTCGGGACGCGAGACGCGGTCGAAGTACTTCGATACGGCCCGGAAGGCGTCGTTGACCGTGACGTCTCCACCCCGGGTGTCCTCCAGCTGCTGGAGCACCGGTTCCGCGACGCGGGTGGCGAACATGTCGGAGGGGAGCAGCAGAACAGGGATGCGGTTGGTGGTGGCCAGAGCCGCACCGGTGATCATGTTCGTGGAGCCGGGGCCGGTCGACGCCGTACAGGCGAAGGTGGCCAGCCGGTCGCGCATCTTCGCGTAGGCCACGGAGGCGTGCACCATGCCCTGCTCGTTGCGGGCCAAGTAGTAGGGCAGGTCCGCCTCTTGGGTGACGGCGGCCTGCAACAGCGCCTGGCCGATCCCGGCCACGTTGCCGTGCCCGAAGATCCCCCACACCCCGGGGATCAGCCGCTGTTCCTGGCCGTCGCGCTCGCTGTACTGGTTCGCGAGGAAGCGGACCAGGGCCTGGGCGGTGGTGAGTCGGACGGTGTTCATCGGTCGTTGAGTCCTTCGAAGGGCAGCCGGTCGTCGACGTCCTGGGTCTCCCAGGTGGCGCGCACCCAGCCGTGCGCGGGGTCGTCGCAGATGAGCCAGGCACGGTCCTGGCCGGGACCCGCCATGACGTTGAGGTAGTAGAGGTCGTATCCGGGCGCCGCGATCGACGGGCCGTGCCAGCCGTGCGGGATCAGCACCGTGTCGCCGGAGCGGACCTCGGCGAGCACGTCGATCGGCCGGTCCTCGGTGCCGTAGACCCGCTGGTAGCCGAAGCCGTTCTCACCGCCCGCGACCTGGAAGTAGTAGATCTCCTCCAGCTCCGACTCGACGCCCGGGCGGGCCTCGTCGTGCTTGTGGGGCGGGTAGGAGGACCAGTTGCCGCCAGGGGTGAGGACCTCGCACACCAGCAGCCGCTCGGCGGCGAACGTGCCCGGCAGGCAGTAGTTGTTCACCTGCCGGGAGCAGGCCCCCGCACCGCGCAGTTCGACGGGTATGTCCTCCTTGGGCCCGTACCGAGCGGAGAGTGAGCTCCGCTCGGTACGGGCGGAGGGCAGCGCGAACGTTCCACCGTCCGCGCTGCTGATCAGAGCCTCCGACTCGCGCGGCAGGTACGCGAAGTCGGTGGCCGAGGCGAACACGCCTGTCCGACCGGCGAGTTCGAAGGCGCTGCCGTCCGTAGTGACGGTGCAGGAACCCGTCAGCGGCAGGACCAGGAACTCGGAATCCCCGGTGGACAGGGCGTGTGCCTCGCCCGGCCTCAGGGTCAGGATCCTGAGGCCGGAGTATCCCCAGCCCGCCGACTCGGGCGTGACCAGGAGGTCGTATGGGCCGTCGGCCGAAGTCCCCTTCGGCAGGTGGTACTCGGTGGTGTCACTCACAGCAGGCTCACCGCCTTGTCCACCGCGCCGGCGACGTCGCCGCCCGCCGGGTAGAGCAGGGAGCGGCCCACGACCAGGCCCTGCGCGGTGGGCTGCCTGAGCGCCTTGCCCCAGGACGCGAACGCGGCCGCGGGGTCGGTGACCTCGCCGCCCAGGAGCAGTGCCGGCAGCGTCGAGGAGGCCAGCACCCGCTCCATGCCCGCCACGACCGGGAGCTTGAGCCAGGTATAGGCGGTCCGCCGGCCCAGTCCCGAGGCGATCGTGATCGACTTGACTACGGCGTCCGTGGACAAGTCGTTGCGGATCTTCCCGTCCTGCCACACCGAGAGGAACGGCTCGACCATGGCGATCAGTTGACGGTCGTTCAGCTCATCGACGGCACGGGCTGTGTTTTCCAGCACGGACGGGGTCGCCGGGTCACCCAAGGCGATGCGGGTGAGCATCTTGCCGCCGTCGAAGCCCATCGCGGCGATCGTCTCGGCGTCATAGCCGGTGAACCGGTCATCGATCTCGAACACCGAACCCGCGAGCCCGGCCCGGTTCATGGAGCCGAACACGCTCTTGCCGTCGAGGACGCCGAGCAGCAGCAGGTCCTCCAGGATGTCGGCGGTGGCCAGCACCCCCGTCACACCGGGCCGCTCCAGCGCGATGCACAGCCGGTCCAGCAGCTCGAAGCGGTCGGCCATCGCGGTGGGGTCGGCGCCGACGCCGTTGGCGCCACGTGCCGGATGGTCGGCGGCGATGATCATCGCCCTGCCGTGCTCGCCCAGCAGCGAGGTGGCCTTCACGCGGCGCGCTGCCGCGGCCGCGATGGCGCCGGGGTCGCCCACCCGGGCGGAGACGATCCGGCTCACGTTGTCGGACAGCACGGCGTCACGCCTTTCGTTCGGTGGAGGTGGAGGAGAGGCTCGCCTCGTGGAGCTTGGCGTCGACCTCGGTCTCGGTCGGCATGGCGTCGGAGCAGGACAGCCGGCCCGCGACGATCGCGCCGGCCGCGTTGGCGAAGGACACCGAGCGCCGCGTGTCCCAGCCGGACAGCAGCCCGTGGCAGAGCGCGCCGCCGAACGCGTCACCGGCTCCGAGGCCGTTGACCACGTCCACCGGTACCGGCGGGATCTCGGCGGCCGTACCCTCCCGGTCCATGGCCAGGACGCCCCTGGGGCCCTGCTTGACCACCGCCAGTTCCACCCCGGCGGCGAGCAGCGCCTTCGCGGCGGCGTACGGCTCGCGCTCACCGGTGGCGACCTCGCACTCGTCGAGGTTCCCGACCGCCACCGTCGTATGACGCAGCGCCTCGGCATAGAACCCACGTGCCTGGGCCGGGTCCGTCCAGAACATCGGCCGCCAGTCCAGGTCGAAGACCGTCGGGCCGGACTTCGCTCGGTGGGAGAGGGCGGCGAGGGTGGCCGAGCGGCTCGGCTCCTCGCTCAGCCCGGTGCCGGTGATCCAGAAGATCCCCGCGTCCCGTACTGCCGCCAGGTCCAGTTCACCGGCCGCGATGTCCAGGTCGGGTGCCTTCGGCAGCCGGTAGAAGTACAGCGGGAAGTCGTCCGGCGGGAAGATCTCGCAGAACGTCACCGGCGTCGGCGCGATGTCCGACATACCGACGAAGCGGCTGTCGACGCCGTACCCGGCCAGAGCCGTACGGACGAAGTCGCCGAACGGGTCCCCTCCCGTCTTGGTGATCACAGCGGCGGAGCGCCCGTAGCGAGCGGCGGCCACAGCGACATTGGTCGGGCTGCCGCCCAGGTACTTGCCGAACGAGGTGACCTCGGCCAGACCGACGCCCGTCTGGAGCGGATACACATCCACCCCCACCCGGCCGATGGTCAGCACTTCGAACGGCATAACGCTGGTTTCCCTTCGCTCCGGAGACACCGGGAGTGTAGGCTTAAAGCGCTTTAAAGGCGCTCTTGGCAGCACAGTGCCTTGCGGCTATATGTCATGTCAATAGATTGTTAGAGCAATATGCCGGCTCCCGTCGACGACATCTCTGCCGACGGAGGTCGCGCCCTGTCACGATCAGGTGGTCAGGTACTCGTCGATCTTCTTGCGCATGAACACCGAGGACTCCTTGGCCCGTTCCTCCCAGGCGAAGACGCAGGCGGTGAGCGTGCCGTCGAAATCGTTCGCACGCAGTGCGCCAAAGAGTTCGTCGAAGTCGACCTCGCCCTGGCCGATGTCCAGGTGCTGGTGGACGCGGGCCGCGGTGCCGGGTGGGTTGAGGATGTACCGGTTGCCGGACGACGCGGTGTGGTCGAAGACGTCGGCCAGATGGACGTGGGTGAGCAGGTCGCCCGCGTACTCGATGATGCCGGGGGCGTCGTTGCCGATGTGGAAGGTGTGCGGGGCACAGTAGAGGAAGCTGACGTTGGGGTGGTTGATGCCCCGGATCAGGTTGACCGCGTCGTAGCCGTTCTCGATGAAGTCGTCCGGGTGGGGTTCCAGGGCGAGTTTGATGCCCTCGCGCTCGAACAGCGGGAGCAGTTCGTCCATCGAGTTCCAGAACTGGGCCTCGCTGCGGTCCGGTTCCTCGGGGCGCCCGTTGAACTCGGAGATCATGCTGTCCACTCCGAGGTCCGCGCAGATCTGGATGGCGCGCTTCCAGTAGCGTACGGCGGCCTGCCGGGCGTCCTCGTCCGGGCCGGACCAGCGGAACAGCGGCAGCAGGGAGGAGATCCCGACGCCCGCCGCGTCCAGCGCCTTGCGGAACTTGCGGACCGTCGCGTCGTCCACGCGGGGGTGGCGGAAGAAGGGGACGAAGTCCTCGCGGGGGGACAGCTCGATCCACTCATACCCCAACTCGGCCACCACTGAGGGCAGTTCGAGGAGGGGTACGTGACGGATCATGTAGGGGTCGAGGGCGATCTTCATGGGGAATGCCTTCGGATCAGGGTAAGTGGGTGGAGTGTTGCTGTGCGCGCGCCGACGCCGCCGTCAGGGAGGTGGGACCTCGGACGAAGCCGCCACGGTTGCGGTGAGGTCTTTCTGATCGGGGAGCTCGTCGACGTCGACGCCGCGGACCTGGGACAACTCGTGCTTGAGTGCGGCGAGTTCGGTGCCGCCCGCCATGTGGTTGGTGAGCTCTTCCAGCGTGATCTCGCTGCGCTCCGCCGACAACTCCATGGTGCCCAGGCGTAGGACGCTGAAGTGGTCGCCGACCATGTAGGCGTGGTGCGGGTTGTGGGTGATGAAGATGACCCCGAGACCGCGTTCGCGCGCTGCGGCCACGTACTTGAGGACCACGCCGGACTGCTTGACGCCGAGGGCGGCGGTCGGCTCGTCGAGGATGAGGACGCGGGCGCCGAAGTAGACGGCGCGGGCGATGGCGACGCACTGGCGCTGGCCGCCGGAGAGGGTGCCGATGGGCTGGTCCAGGTTGTCCAGGACGATGCCCATGTTGCGCAGTTCCTCGTCCGCGGTCTTCTTCATCTTCTCGATGTCGAGACGGCGGAAGGGCCAGGGGCCCTTGGTCATCTCGGAGCCGAGGAAGAAGTTGCGCCACACCGGCATCAGCGGTACGACGGCCAGGTCCTGGTAGACGGTGGCGATCCCCTTGTCGAGTGCCTGCCGGGGGGTGGTGAAGTGCACGGGCCCGCCGTCGACGAGGAACTCGCCCTCGGTGTGCTGGTGCAGCCCGGAGATGATTTTGATCAGGGTCGACTTGCCCGCGCCGTTGTCGCCGAGGACGCAGGTGACCTGGCCGGGGCGGACCGCGAGGTCCACGCCGTGCAGGGCGCGGATGTTGCCGTAGGACTTGCCCGCGTTGCGGAGCTGGACGAGGGGGCCGTCGGCCGCAGGTGGCGTCTCGGGAAGGATGGCTCCGTGGGTGGTGGTCACTTGGTTCACCTCCGGGTCGCCGCGCGGCTGACCCACAGATTGATGAGGGTGGCGCCGAGGAGCATCACGCCGAGGAAGGCCTTGAACCAGTCGGGGTTCCAGCCGGCGTAGACGATGCCCTGCTGCACCATGCCGAACATGAAGGCGCCGAAGACAGGGCCGATCGCGGAGCCGGCGCCGCCGGTCAGCAGACAGCCGCCGATGACGGCCGCGGAGATGTAGATGAGTTCCTGGCCGACGCCCTCGCCGGACTGGACGGTGTTGAAGGAGAACAGCTGGTGCATGCCGATGAACCAGGCACCGAACCCGACCAGCATGAACAGCGAGATCTTCGTGAACGCCACCGGGACGCCGACGGCGCGGGCGGAGTCCTTGTTGCCGCCGACCGCGAAGATCCAGTTGCCGTACTTGGTGCGCAGCAGGACCCAGGTGGCGATGGCGGCGAAGACCAGCCACCACACGATGGTGATCTTCACCTGCACGCCGCCCACATCGAACGAGGACGCGAAGACCTTCTTGGCCTGGCCGAAGCCGTCCATGTTGCTGATGTCGTCGGTCGCCACATTCCCCGTCACCAGCTTGGTCACGGCGAGGTTGACACCTTGCAGGATCAGGAAGCTGCCCAGCGTGATCAGGAAGCTCGGCAGGCCGGTCTTGACCACCAGCCAGCCGTTGAGGAACCCGATCCCCAGCGAGACGACGAGGGCGACGATCACGCCGGCCCATACGTTCACCGTCAGTTGGTAGGTCACCATGCTCGCGGTGAGCGCCGAGGCGATCACGGCGACGCCGGCCGACAGGTCGAACTCGCCGCCGATCATCAACAGTGCCACCGGCAGGGCCATGATCCCGATGGTGGAGGACTGGTAGAGGATGTTGGCCATCGAGCTGCCGTCGCGTACCGGCGGGGCGGAGATCAGGAAGAACACGTACACCGCCGCCGCGCCGAGGAAGACACCCACCTCGGGCCGCGCCAACAGCCGTAGCGCCAGGGGCCGTTCAGAAGTCCGGCCGTCGGATTCCTTCGGGCCGGGGGTCGGCGGTGAGGTCACCGCCGGCTCGGCATGCTGGGTCACACTCATCACCGGGTGCCCTTCGCGGCGAACTTGGCCACGGCGTCGACGTTGGCCTTGTCGACGAAGGCCGGGCCGGTCAGCACGGGAGCCTCACCGCCTCCGCTGTAGTTGCCGTTCGTCTTGTAGAGCCACAGTGAGTCGATCGCCAAGTAGCCCTGGAGGTAGGGCTGTTGGTCGACAGCGAACTGGATGGTGCCCTTCTGGATTGCGGAGACGAGCTCGTTGTTGAGGTCGAAGGTGGCGATCTTCGCCTTGCTGCCTCCCTCCGACACGGCCTGCACGGCGGTCAGCGCGACGGGGGCGCCGAGCGTGACGACCTCGTCGATGGAGGTGTCCTGCGTCAGCTTGGCCGTGATGGTCGACTTCACGGACGGCATGTCCGTGCCGTTGACGTAGAGGATGTCCGTCTTGCCGCTGAAGGTCTTCTTCACGCCGGCGCAGCGCTGTTCGAGGTTGACGTCGCCCTGGGCCTGGATCACGCACAGGGCGTGCTTGGCGCCGGTGGAGTTGAGTTTGGTGCCGAGTGCCTGTCCGGAGACGGCCTCGTCCTGGCCGAAGAACGACAACAGTCCCTGCTGCTTCCAGACGCTCAGGCCCGCGTTGAGGCCGACCACGGGGATGCCGGCCTTCTCGGCCTTGGCCACCACGGCCTTCAGGGCGTCCGGCTTGGCGAGGGTCACCGCGATGCCGTCGACCTTCTGGTCGATCGCGTTCTGCACCAGGTTGGCCTGGTCACCGGCGTTCTCGTCGTTGGAGTAGATGAGCTTGATGTTGTCCTTGGCGGCCGCGGCCTGGGCGCCCTTGCGGATGGTGTCCCAGAAGGTGTCGCCGGACGGCGCGTGGGTGACCATCGCGATCGTCATACGGGGCGTGGTGGCCTTGCCCGCTGAGACACCTGCCGTGTCCTCCGCGGCCTTCTTGCCGCCGGAGTTGCTCGAACAGCCCGCGAGGGTCAGCGCGGCCGCGGCGGCCACAGCCACGACGGGGACGATTCTGCGGGAACGGAGAAGCGCTGTGCCGTTCATGTGTGCACCTCACTGTGCATGGAGGGGGAGGGGAGCCGCGGATATCGGGTGGGCCGCTGGGGAGGAGTGGTGACCAGACCTCGGACGCAGGAGATGGAGCGAGGAGGCCGATGTTCGAGTGCGTGCGGCCGTTGTAGGGCGTCGCTTTCTCGAGTCTGGGTTCGTTGGAACAACAGGACAATTTAAAGCGCTTTAAGTTCTGGTACTATCGACCTTGTTTCATGACAGTGTCAAGGGTGTTGCGCGAGGGGATTTGCCGCAGGGAGGCACACGTGGGCGAGGTCGGGGCCGAGCGTCGTCGGAACGGCGTGCACAAACGCCCCAGGCTGGAGGAGGTGGCCGCGCGAGTCGGCCTGTCCACGGCGTCGGTCTCTCTGGTGCTGCGAGGTGTACCCGGCCCGAGTGAGAAGACCCGGCAGCGTGTCCTGAAAGCGGCCGCCGACCTCGGCTACCAGGTGGACCGCACCGCGAGCACGCTGGCCAGCAGGCGCAGCCGGCTGCTCGGTGTCATGGTCGACGTACACCGCCCCTTCCATGCCGAGCTGGTCGAGCACCTGCACACAGCCGCCGAGGGAGTCGGCTACGACCTCGTCCTGAGCAGCCTCACCCGCACCCGCGGCGAACGGACTGCGGTGGAGACCCTGCTGGCCTTCCGAAGCGAGGCGTTGATCCTGCTCGGCCCGACCATGCCCGCGGACGCGCTCGTCGCCCTCGACAACAAGGCCCCCATCATCGCGGTCGGCCGCCGCATCGCGGACGCCGCCCTGGACGTCGTACGCACCGCGGACGACGACGGCGTGGGG
Source organism: Streptomyces sp. NBC_00988 (assembly GCF_045162645.1). Lineage (NCBI taxonomy): Bacteria > Bacillati > Actinomycetota > Actinomycetes > Kitasatosporales > Streptomycetaceae > Streptomyces > Streptomyces sp. NBC_00988. The sequence goes on along the minus strand of NZ_CP108730.1, from coordinate 2,590,997 downwards.
CAGGTCGTCGACCATCTTGTGGGACTCGGCCACCGCGCGATCACGTACGTCGACGGCGGCAAGGGCGTCATCGCCACCGACCGGCGCCGTGGCTACCGCACAGCCATGCGCCGCCACGGCCTGGACGACCGCGTCCGCGTCCTGCACGGCGACCACACCGAGGCGGCGGGCGAACGCGCCGCCCGCAAGCTGCTCGACGGCGAGCGCCTGCCCACCGCCGTCGTCACCTTCAACGACCAGTCCGCCATCGGCGTCCTGGCCGCTCTGGCCAGGGCCGGCGTCTCCGTCCCGGGACAGGTCTCCGTGGCCGGCTATGACGACGACGCCCTCTCTCGGTTGAGCTGCTTCAATCTGACCACCGTCAGCCAGAGCGCCCGGGAGCAGGCCCAGCACGCTGTGACCGCAGCTGTCGAACGCCTCGACCAGGACCGCCTCGCCCCCCGCGAGGTCGTCCTCACCCCCCGCCTCGTACTGAGAGGTACCACGGCGGAACCTGCCTGAGAACCGACGGCTCCTGCCTCGCAGCCGGAGCGCTTTGTGCTCCAGCGGCACTTTGACGTTTTCCCTGTTCAGGGGCGGCACTGGGCCGGTTTCCGGCAGGTGATTCCATTCCTGGGCCGCTCCGCGATCGTGTGCAGCAGCCGCTGCCAGCGGCTGCCGCGGGCCGCGGTTCGGCGTCGTCTGCGCCAGTGCGCCCACCTCAGGGCGCGTGCGCTGACCAGCGGTTGATGGTGGCGCTCGGCTGGTGGGTGGGCAAGACCGACTGCATCAAAAGCCCGCCGGGGACGATGACCGTCTCCACGATTCACCAGCCCTGCGCGACGACGTCGAGCCGGGCCGGGAGGCCATGGTGCTGCCGTGTTCGCGGACAGGCTCATCCGGCCGATGCCGACCCTGCGCCAGCACGCATGGACCGAAGTCCACATTGCCGCGTTCCGATACGTCCGCACCGGCTCCGACGCTGCGCGAACGTGGTCTGCGCGTGGACCGGGCTGCGGAGATCCTCGACCGCCTCGGTCTACTCGATGATCACCAGACGCCAACCTTCGAGGGCCTGGTTCTCGAAGGCAAGCTCAAAAGGCATTGTCCCGGTGCCCAGCCGCGATGTCGAAGCCCAGACGAACGCCATGTGCAGCGGCAGGCGACGCACTCACGCCCGAGGACAGCAGATCATCTGGACATGCGTGAGCGCCGTCCGTCCACCTGGTCAAAGAGCGCCGAACCTCTCCGCGAGATCACCCGCGACGGCGTCCCCTCCGCAGTGAACGTCCGGCACGGCAGCCGAACGGCACCCCACCCTGAACGTTCTGCGGTCGCGGCTCCGGCACTGCAAGAAGATCGACACGATCTTCCGCAAGCCGAACTTCCGTGACCACCACTCCAGCGTGAACCCGCCCCCGCAGATGATGTTCAGCCGAACAGGTCCTGGTCGGTGCGCGCGATCTGGTCGAAGAGCGGCTGGAACTGGAACCAGCCGGTCTGCTCTCCGCCGATCTGGGTGTGGGTGAGGCGGGCTTTCTCGGCGCTGATCGGCACGGTGTGCCCGGTGGCCTTGGCCGCGAGCTGTGCCTGTGCGGAACGCTCCATGGTGATGAACCACCAGGCGGCGGCGTCCACGGTGGTCCCGACGGTGAGCAAGCCGTGGTTGCGCAGGATGGCCGCTTTGTAACCGCCCAGCGCGTCGGCAATGCGCCGGCCTTCGCCCGGGTCGGTGACCACGCCGGTGTAGTCGTCGAACAGGGCGTGGTCGTCGTAGAAGGCGCACGCATCCTGGGTGAGCGGTTCCAGCGACTGGCCAGTGGCCGACAGCGCCTTGCCGTACACCGAGTGGCTGTGCGCGGCGGCGACCACGTCGGGGCGTGTCCGGTGGATGGCCGAATGGATCGCGAACGCGGCACGGTTGACCCGGTGCCGGCCCTGGACGACGTCACCGGTGTGGTTGACCAGCAGCAGGTCGCTGACCTTGATGTGTCGAAAGGACATCCCGAAGGGGTTGACCCAGAAGTAGTCGGGATACTGGGGATCGCGGGCGGTGACGTGCCCGGCCACGCCCTCCTCGAACCCGAACCGGCCGAACAGCCGCAGCGCCGCTGCGAGCCGTTCCTTGCGATGCCGCCGTTCGACGTCGACGTCGTCGAAGACCGGACGGCTCGGGTAGCGGAGCCGATCTTCGGGGATCGGGGTCAGTTCGTCGGTGGCCAGCGGCTCGGCCGTGGGCCGGACGCCTACGGTTGCTGTCGGCATGTCGCCTCCATGAGAGCGGGTGGTGGCGCTCAGGACTTGTCGGAGCCGGACGTCGTAGGGACGAGGTCGGCTTCGGAGCGGTGGGTGACGTGGCGGGAGCTGCCGCTCAGTCGGGAGATCTTCGACCAGTAGGTGACCGGGAAGATCCGGGCGACGAGATCGGGGATGATGGCGTTCAACGCGATCACGACGCGCGGCTGGCGCTTCTCAACGCCGGTGAGGATGCGTTCGGCGGCTCGGTCGGCCGGGTAGGTCAGCAGGCGGTTGAAGTCGGCGCGCCCGTTCCTGGCCTGGGATTCTCCGACGCCGACGGCAGTTCGCGCGTCTTCGGCGATCCGGGTCCGGACTCCGCCGGGGTGCACGGTGGTGACGCCTATGTGACCTGCCAGTTCGTGCCGCAGGCCGTCGCTCAGCCCGCGCAGTGCGAACTTGCTGACGGTGTAGGGCACGTGCCCGGGCGGGGCGATCAGCCCGAACAGGCTGGAGATGTTGACGATGTGGCTGCCCGGCGATCGTCGCAGCCGCGGCAGCAGCCGCCGCGTCAGGTGGAGCGGGGCCTGGAAGTTGATGCGCATCACCCAGTCGAATTCCTCGGCCGACACCTGCTCGAAGGTGCCGCCCATCGCGACGCCGGCGTTGTTGATCAGCAGAGTGATCCTCGGGTGGTCGGCGAGGATCTGTTCGGTCAGCCGGTCGAGGTGGTCGAGGTCGCTGAGGTCGATGACATGGGTCTCCAGCGGCAGGTAGGCGTGCCGCTGCCGGATGGTGTCGGCGACGGCGGCCAGTCGTTCCGCGTCGCGGTCGAGGAGGACCAGGCCGCAGCCGCGTGCGGCCAGGCCGTAGGCCATCTCCTCGCCCATTCCGCTGGCCGCACCGGTCAGCACGGCCGTACCGCCTCTGAAGTGAAAACGCGTGAGTCCGGGCATGGGAGGCTCCTAGTCGAAGAAGGGACGGTTGGGCGACGTTTGCGGGGTGGCGGTGAGGGTCTTGTCCAGGTCGGTGCGCATTGTGGTCAGGGTGTCGAGCACGATGTTCTGCCGGACGCGCCACGGGCCGCGATCACCCTGGCGGGGGAAGTCGTCGATGGATCGCTGGACGTAGCCGGAGGCCAGATCGAGGAAGGGCCGCTCACGGACCTCGGGGCCTGGCTTGGGCGCGACCGCGGCCAGCCCTCGGCGCGTCATGTGGTTGAGGATCTTGCACACCAGCCGGGAGGTCAGATCCGCGCGCAGCGTCCAGGAGGCGTTGGTGTAGCCGACGCAGATCGCGAAGTTCGGTACGTCGCTCAGCATCGCGCCACGCCACACCAGGTGCTTGGCGGGCTCGACCGGTGCGCCGTTGACGCTCAGCTTCACCCGGCCGAAGGCCAGCAACCGCAGGCCGGTGGCTGTGATGACGAGGTCGGCGGGAAGGATCCGCCCCGACCGCAACCTGATCCCCTCGGGCACGAACTCCTCGATGTGATCGGTGACGACCTCTGCCGACCCGCTCCGGACGGCCTTGAACAGGTCCGCGTCCGCCGCTACGCACAACCGCTGGTCCCACGGGTCGTAGGACGGGGTGAAGTGCTCGCGCACCATCTTCTCGTCCTTCAGCCGACGGATGCCGGCGGTGGTCAGCAGGCGGCGGGCCGCTTGCGGGAACCGCCTGCAGTACTGGTAGAAGGCGATGCTGGACGCGATGTTCTTGGCCCTGATCAGTCGGTGTGCCGACCGGGCGGGCAGGCGGCGGCGCAGCTTGTCGGCCAAGGCGTCACGGCGCGGCAGGGCGCTGATCCAGGTCGGGGTCCGCTGCAGCATGGTCACGTGAGCGGCCCGCGCGGCGAGCGAGGGCACCAAGGTGATCGCGGTGGCGCCGCTGCCGATGACGACGACGCGCTTGCCGGCGTAGTCGAGGTCCTCGGGCCAGAACTGGGGATGGACCAGGGTTCCGGCGAACGATCCAGCACCAGGGAAGTCCGGAGCATGCCCCTGGTCGTAGTCGTAGTAGCCGGTGCAGCAGTACAGGAACGAGCAGGTGAGGGTACGGTGCGACACCGTTCCGTCCGGATCGGTCCGCTCGAGGGCGAGCGTCCACCGCCCCGTCCGCGACGACCAGTCCGCTGCCATGACCTTCGTCGCGTAGCGGATTCGGCGGTCGATCCCGAACTGCGCCGCCGTCTGCCGGATGTAGTCGAGGATGGCATCGCCGTCGGCGATCGACAGCTCTCCTGTCCACGGCTGGAACGGATAGCTGAGGGTGAAGATGTCGGAGTCCGAGCGGATCCCCGGGTAGCGGAAGAGATCCCAGGTACCGCCGATCGCCTCACGCGCTTCGAGGACCAGACAAGAGCGGTCGGGGCACTTGTCCTGCAGCCGGTAGGCAGCGCCGATCCCGGACAGGCCCGCTCCGACGATCACCACCTCGACGTGATCGGGTATCGCGGTTGAAGTCGCTGTCATGGGTCCAGCGTGCCCACCGCCGGCACGCACTGCTTGACTTGTCGCGACAGTTATTTACCCTTGGGTGCCATGCAGGTCTATGTGCGGGCGGCGGGACTGAGGGGTCTGCCCGAGCTCGTGGCCGACCTCGGTGGCGACACCCCTGGCCTGATGGAGCGCTTCGGGGTGCGGGCGGCCGATGTGGAATCCGATGACGCGCTGCTGCCCGCGGCCACGGCCGCGCGATTGCTGCAGGGCGCCGCGAAGGCATTGGGATGCCCGGATTTCGGCCTGCGCCTGGCCGCCCGCCAGGACCTGTCCATCCTCGGACCGCTGGCGATCGCGATCGAGAACTCGCCGACCGTCGGGGCCGCGCTCGACTGCGCCTCACGGTTCCTCTTCGTGCACAGTGCGGGAGCGCACGTCTCCCAGCAGAGCGATCCCGAACGGTTCGCCGGCACGTCGGTCGTCGTCTACCGGCCCTCGCGTCCCGGAGAACCCCAGCCTGCTCAGGCGGTCGACGCGGGGCTGGGGCTCGTACACCGGATCCTGCTCGCCTCGCTTGGCGACTACGGGCTGCGGTCCGTCTATCTGCCCCACCCACCGCTGGCCTCGGTCGCCACCTATACCGACTTCTTCGGCGCCGACGTCCACTTCGACAAGCAGGACGCGTTGCTCCGCGTCCCGACACGGCTGTTCGAGACGGCGGTGTCCAGCCGGGCCAACTCCGAACTGCGCGAGATCGTCGTCGACTACCTGGCCGGCCACTTCACCGATCCCGAGCGAACGGTGTCGGCGAGTGTCCGCGCCGCCCTGGTCCGAGGCCTCGGGACGGCGCCGTCACGAATCGAGAGCGTCGCCCGGTGGCTCCAACTGCATCCCCGGACCCTGCAACGCCGCCTCGCCGAGGAGGGCACCACCTTCAACGACGTCCTGGACGACGTCCGCTCGCAGACCGCCCTGCGGTTGCTGACCCAGACCGATCTCCCGCTGTCACAGATCGCCTCGATGATCGACCTGTCGGAGCAGTCGGGTCTCACCCGTGCTTCACGGCGCTGGTTCGGCAAACCCCCCAGCCAGGTGCGGCACGAGGCTCGTCGGCTCCGGCGGACTGTCGTGGGAGGATAAATTTCTGGCATGTGAAGGCAAGTGGTCGTCGTCGTTCGGGTTCAGGATGGCCGCATCCGCCGCTGCGCTCAGGCAAGTGGCCTCACCACGGGAGATCACCATGGCGGCATGGGGCCTGCTCATTGATCGTTCGGATCTGTCCTCCACTGAGCTGGTCGGGGTCCCGTTGCCGAGTCCTGCCCCGGGCCAGACTCTGGTGCGGCTCAGTCGCGTTGGGCTGTCGACGAACAACCTCACTTACGCCGTCCTGGGCGAGGCGCTGCGGTACTGGGACTTCTTTCCCACCGGCGTCGCCGGCACCGCCCACGTCCCGTTGTGGGGCTTCGCCGACGTCGTCGCGAGCGAATCGGCGGTGCTCCGTGTCGGTGACCGGGTCTTCGGCTACCTTCCCAGCGCCAGTCACCTCCTGATCACCCCCGAACCGCTGACCGTCGGCCGGTTCCGCGACGCCGCCCCGCACCGGGCCGACCTCATGCCGATCTACAACGAGTACTCGATCATGACCGGGGCGCGGGACTCGGCCGAGCGGGAGAACCTGACGGCGCTGTACCGGCCGTTGTTCATGACCAGCTTCGTGTTCGAGGACTTCGCCGCCGACAACGACTGGTTCGGAGCCCGCCGGCTTCTGATCTCCTCCGCCTCCAGCAAGACCGGATACGGGGTCGCCCATCTCGCCCACGCCCGCGCCGGAATCGAGGTCGTCGGCATCACCAGCCCTGCCAACCTCGCTTTCACCCGGAAACTCGGCTGCTACGACGCCGTGATCACCTACGACGACGTCGAGGCTCTGCCCGCGGCTCCCACCCTGTACGCGGACGTGGCCGGCGACACCGGCCTGCGGACACGGCTGCACCGCCATCTCGCGGCCGACCTCACCTACGACGCCGTACTCGGAGCCTCGCACGTCACCGCCCCCGCCGCCGAGATGGACGGCGCTCACGTCGTCGGCGTAGAGCCAACCGTCTTCCTGGCGTTCGATCACCTGCGGGCCCGAGCCGCCCTATGGGGTCCAGGGGAGCTCGCCAACCGCTACAACGCGGCCTGGGAGAGCCTCCAGCCGCTTCTGCATGATCATCTCGACGTCACCACCCACCAGGACGCCGAAGCACTGCGGCGGGCCTGGACAGACCTGCAGCTGGGCCGCGTCGACCCTCGGCAGGGCCTCGTGCTCACTTTCCCTGGCAGGCCGACGGATCCGCGCCCATGATGGCCCGCCCGCCGCAGTCGCGAGGGTAAAACCGATCCGATGAACACCGACCAGATCTCCATCGGCGGCGCCTGGACACCGTCCAGCGGCACCGCGAGCACCGACGTTCTCAACCTCGCCACCGAGGAGCACGGTCGCCGGAACGCGCCGGTTTCTACGTAGGTGATGGCGCCGACGAGGTCCGTATCCGTACCCACGGCTGCCTGGGGCAGACTGAAGCGCTTGGGGTGGGGCTGGCAAAACTCAAACCCAGTTCGCGCATGAGCTGCCGCACCAGTTCGGGACTGGGCTCTACGCCCCACCGGTGCAGCTGCGCCAGGCCGCGCCGGCAGCCAGGTACGGACTCGGAGGTGCCACTTGCCCATTTCCTCGTCCGGTAACGCCGAGGCAGGCCGTACGATGCTCTACCCGGAAAATCCGGCGTCGGCGGTCAACTCAGGAGGAAGAGAGCGGCGGCGAGGATGCTGTCGGTGTCCAAGCCGTGGTGGCGGTAGACGGCGTGAATGTCACCGGACTGCCCGAACTCGGTGACACCGAGATGGGTGGCGCGCACCCCGTTGACACCGGCCAGGAATGCCAGGGTGTGCGGGTGCCCGTCGAGGACGGTGATCATGGGAGCGGCTCGCTCGGAGGGCAGGAGCGAGTCCAGGATCCAGGTGGGTGCCTGGCCGTGGCCACGGCGTGCCTGGACTGCCTGGAAGAGCAGGCCCGGACTGGTCACGGAGATCAGCTCGGTGGCGAATCCGAGCACCTCCAGACGGTCGGCGGCCGCGACCGCCTCGGGTATGACAGCTCCCATGGCGCAGAGGGTGATCGCGGGACGCGGAGGACGTCGCAGCGGATAGCCGCCCGCGACCACGCCGCGCCGTCTGTGTTCGCGGGCCCCGGGGTCCTCCGGGACGGCGGCGAGCGTCTGGTCGACGGGACGGGTGGAGAGGCGTAGGTAGGCCGACTTGCCGCCGGGGCGGCCGAGTTGGGCCAGGCAGGCCAGGAGAACCCATTCGGTGTCCAGGGCGAAGGCGGGCTCGTAGCTGACGCACCCAGGCTGTTCGAGGCCGATGGAGGGGGTCTTGACGGACTGGTGAGCGCCGCCTTCAGGGGCGAGGGTGACACCGGACGGAGTGCCCACCAGGACGGACTGCCCGCCGGCGTAGATGCCGAACGACCAGGGTTCCAGGGCGCGTTCGACGAAGGGGTCGTACAGCACGCCGATCGGCAGAAGCGGCTGGCTCCAGCGACTCCAGGTCGCACCCAGCTCGCCGAGCACGCCGACGAGGTTGGTTTCGGCGATTCCGAGTTCGATATGCTGCCCGGTCGGCTTTTCCCGCCAGTGCAGGACGGTAGCGGCGTCATCGGCGAACCAGTCGGCCTGCTCCGTCTGGGACCAGACACCGACCTTGTTGACCCAGCCACCCAGGTTGGTACTGGAGGCGACGTCCGGGCTGACCGTGACGATGCGCCGTCCCGCCTCGGGCGCCGCTCGGACGAGGTCGAGCAGGGTACGGCCGAGCGCGGCCTGGGTGCTGGCCGCGCCGGTCGGGGTACGCCCGAGATCGCCCGGCAGGTCCGGGACCCGCGCAGGCCCGGTAGGTTCGCGGTGCAGGCGCTGCGCAGTGGCGGCGCACAGAACCTGTTCGGCGGACCCGGCCGGAAATTTCTCCCACGGGCGGTCGGGGTCGACGCCGACTCGCTGAGCGAGTTCGGCGAACTGACCCCCCGTGAGGAGCGCGGAGTGATTCTGCGGGTGTCCTTCGCTGGCCAGTCCATATCCCTTGACGGTGTAGGCGAACATCACGGTGGGCCGTGTGTCGTCGATCGCGGCGAACGCGCCTGCCAGGGCATCGAGATCGTGGCCTCCCAGATTGCGGATGGCTGTGTGCAGTTGTGTGTCGGGGACATCGGCTATCGCCGTTCGGACAGCGCCGGCCTGTGGGCCGGTACCGGGCAGCCGATCCCGTAGTTGCTCCGCCGGGCAGCGCAACAGCCGCTGATATTCGGCGTTGGGCATGGAATCGAGCCTGGCGCGCAGGGCCGCCCCGCCCGGCCGGGCAAACAACGATTCCAGGAGCTGCCCGTACTTCACGACGAGCACCTGCCATCCGGCGGCGGCGAACATGCCCTGCAGGCGTGGCGCGCCGATGTTGGGCACGACTCGGTCGAGGGACTGGCGGTTCAGGTCGACGATCCAGACGACCTCACCGAGTTCGGCGACCATCGGATCCAGGACGGCTTCCCACACCGCCCCTTCGTCCAGCTCGGCATCACCGACCAGTGAGTACTGCCGTCCGGTTCCGGCCGTGCCGAACTGGGCACCGATGTATCGGCGGGCCAGCGCGCCCCAGATCGGGGCCGTCGCGCCGATGCCGACCGACCCGGTGGAGTAGTCCGGCGGGACGGGGTCCTTCGACCGGCTGGGGTAACTCTGCAGCCCGCCGAAGGAGCGCAGGGTGGTGAGGTAGGACTCGTCCAGTGTGCCGAGCAGGTAGTTGATCGCGTGCAGGGCCGGCGAGGCGTGCGGTTTGACGGACACCCTGTCCTCGTGCCGCAGGTGGTCGAACCAGAGCGACGTCATGATCGTCACCATGGAGGCGGTAGAGGCCTGATGGCCACCCACCTTCATACCGGAGGGGTTGGGCCGCACTCGGTTGGCGTGATCGACGATCGCTGCCGACAGCCACAACACCCGCTGTTCGACTGCCCTGAGTACTTGAAGCCGGTCCACGTCCGCCTGGGTGGGCAGGCCCGTTCGAGGTGCGCTGGTGCTGTTCACGATGTACCTGCCTTCCGGGCCGCGGCCCATGTGGTTGCTCGCAGATGGTGGAGAGTCATGATCAGACCGGAGATTTCTCTGCGGCTGGGCGGAGCGTCTCTGGTCGCCCGTCGTGGCGGCGGTGCAGGCCGGCCACCTGCGGAATCACCACCGGCCGCGATGGTTGGGAAGCCGGGCGGTGACGATGATGGTCAGGGTCATGAGGGCGGCGAGAACGCCGAAACCGACCGCAGTGGTCGTGCTCGGGTTCGATCGGCCGGCGGAGGCGGCGGTGACTGAGGAGATCGCCATGATCCCTCCGATCTGTCGGAACAGGAGCCGCAGTCCCGACACGGCAGGGACGTCGCCCGGAACGAGGTGCATGCAGGCGTTGCTCGACGACGGTGCCGCGAGGCCCATGCCCGCGCCCATCGCGGCCACCGCCACCGTCAGCCAGACGGCAGGGGAGATGCCGGCCGGAGGGTGAACCGCCGTTGTCACCAGTCCGACGACCGTGACAGACATACCGCCGAGGAGCAGGGGCTTGTAACCCGTCGCGCGCAGGAGTGCGACGGCGACGCCTGAAGTGGCCACGATGCACACCGCGCGTGCAGTCAGCAGCGACCCGGCAGCCAGCGGCGGGAGGCCGTAACGGGTCTGCGCGTACATCGGCAGCAGGGCGGAAAAGCCCAGGGCGCAGCTGCCGATCACCGTGTTGACCAGGTTCATGGGGGCCATTTCCCGGCCCGTGAGCAGGCGGATCGGAACGACGGGGTCAGGGTGACGCAGGGAATGTCGGTAGAAGCCCCGCAACGCCACTGCCGACGCCGTCGCGGCGACCGCAGCGCCGACCGACCGCGCTGCCCCCATGCCGGGCGATCCAAGCAGCGCGACTGCGATCATGCCGGCGAGCAGGGTCGTGGTGAGCAGGATGATCCCGGTCACGTCGACCTGTTTCACAGTGCGTCGCGGTGGATCCGGGACGAGGGCCACCGTCGCGACAAGCAGGGCCGAACCCAGGGGCACCTCCGCCAGGAAGCTGAACCGCCAGGAGCCCAGCTCCAGGCACAACCCGCTGAGGAGCGGGCCGAGGATGGCACCGACAGGGAACACGTTGGTGAAAAGAGCGAGTGCCCGGTCGCGATCGCGACCGAACTGATGAGCGACGATCCCGTTCGCGGAGGGCACGAGGGCGCCACAGGCGAATCCCTGCATCAGTCGGCACACGAGGAGCTGACCGATGTTCTGTGCCAGACCGCAGGCCAGGGACAAGACGACGAAGACACTCATCGCGGCGATCACGACGCGTCTCCCGCCGAACTGGTCGCCGAGTCGGCCACCGAGCGGCAGAGCGATGATCTGCCCCACGGCATGGATGGTGATCGTCCAGCCGACCCAGGCGACACCCGCGCCGAGATCAGTGCCGAGCTGCTTCAAAGCTGTGGCAACCGCTGTCTGGTCAGCCGCGAACATCAACAACGTAAGACCGACCACGACGCAGATCAGGCGACGACGTGGACAACGCTGGTCCGCGCCCGTCGTCGTGACGGGGGCCGAGTCCGAACCGGCGGCGGTGTCGCCGCCCGCGCCGCGATTCTGCCGGCTTCGGCTCTTTTCCTCCACTGCGATGCCTGCTTTCAGGTGGACCCGGGAGGCACGTACGCGCCTCCGGTCCGGGCCCGGGCCAGGGTCTCCGGCGCGCCGGGAAAGCGGCCCTCGACGAGGGCGCTCCGGTGTCAGGGACCCGGTCTCCGCGTGGCGCTGCGATCCGTACATCGGCGTCGGCCGCGAGTGTGTCTGCTACGGCGCCGACGCTCTTCGACCCTGGAGCGCGGCCTGCTCCTTCGGTACGGGAGCCGACCTGGGTCTCGGTGGGGCGAAGAGCGCGGCGCGTACCGTTTCCGCACCCCGTCAGCGAACCTTCGCGCCGTAGATCCTCTCCACGTGGAGCTTCAGCAGGACACGCCGCTCGGCGACCATGACCGAGCGGTACTCGTCCCAGTCCGGGTGTTCACCCGCGGCGGCCCTGAAGTACTCGACCAGTTGGTCCACCACCTCGTCAGCTGGATCGGCGGCGGGCGCGGTGAGCACGGCCCGGCACTCCGCAGTGGCCCACGTCCAACCGTCCGGACTGCTCACCTCCAGGCTCGCGCGAGGATCCCGCCGCAGGTTGGCGGTCTTGGCGCGGCCCTCGGCGATCGACACATAGATGATCCCGGCCTCGCGGTCGTAGAACTGGTTGACCGGGGTGAGATGAGGACGGCCGTCGCCCTTGATGGTCGCCAGAACCGCGGTGGGTGCGTCGGCAAGGAGATCGTGCAGGTCGACTCTCTGACCGTTCTTCTCGACAATCACCGTGTCACTCCGTTCTGTGCTTGCACGGTGCACGGGTGGGCTGCGGTAGGGGAATGCCCACCCGGGAGCCATCCAGGGGATCAGTCGAACAGCACGACGCCGCGCAGGTTCTTGCCGGCCTTCATGTCCGCGTATCCCTGGGCCACCTGGTCGAGTGTGTAGGTCCGCGTGATGAGCTGGTCGAGTTTGAGGGTGCCCGCGGTGTACTGGGCCAGGAGGTTCGGGATGTCGTACGTCGGGTTGCAGCCGCCGTAGAGGGAGCCCTGCAGGCGCTTCTGGAACAGCGTCATCGTGGTGTGATTGAGCGGGACGCCGGTCTTGAACATGTTGCCGACGCCGCTCACGACGACCGTTCCGGCCTTGCGGATGGACTCCATCGCGTCGGCGATGTGCTCTCCTTCGACCACCCCGACCGTGACGATCGTTGCGTCGGCGCCCTGGCCGTTGGTCATCGACCGGGCGATTTCGGTGGCCTCCTTGATGTTCTCGGCGGTGTGCGTCGCACCGAAGTCGACGGCCGACTCCCGCTTGAACGCCACGGGGTCGACGGCGATCACCGCCCGCGCGCCGATGGCCGCTGCGGCCTGGACACTGTTGATGCCGATGCCGCCGACGCCCATGACGATGATGACGTCTCCGGGATGCGCATCGGCCATGTTGGTGACCGATCCCCAGCCGGTCGCGACGCCGCAGCCGACGAGCGCGGCCTTGTCCAGCGGAAGGTCGCGGTCGACCTTCACCGCCGACCGCACGTCGACCACGGTGTACTCGCTCAGCGTCGAGATTCCCGCCCCCTGGGAGACAGGCCTGCCACCGAGACTCATACGGAAGCTCGTGGGGTCGTCCGGGCGGGATCCCGTCAGCACTCCGGCTCCGAAGTCGCACAGGTTCTGTCGGCCCGTGGCGCACATGCGGCACCTGCCGCAGACCGCCAGGAAACTCAGGACGACGTGGTCGCCCTCTTCCCAACCCGGTGTGTTAGGTCCGACCGCAGCGACGACACCGCCCCCTTCGTGGCCGCCGGCCATGGGCAGCAGTGCGACCGGGAAGTCGCCGGTGGCCACGTGGTCGTCGGAGTGGCAGAGCCCCGAGGCGACCATCTTGATCAGTAGTTCGCCCTGGCGTGGCTCGTCGAGATCGACTTCGGCCACCTCGAAGGTGCCGGGGGCGGAGCGGAGCAGAGCTGCACGTGTCTTCATGACGGGTCTCCTGGTTCGATGGCGCGACAGCGTCAGCTGATCTTGATCGACTTCGTCTGCAGGAACTCGGTGATGCCCTCGACGCCGTTTTCCCGGCCGATGCCGGAGTGCTTGTAGCCGCCGAACGGGGCGAAGAGGGACGGGCCGAAGCAGTTGATCGCGACACTGCCGGACCTGATGCGTCCGGCGACCGAACGCGCGAGTTCCTCGTCCTCGGCGTAGACCGTGCCGGCGAGGCCGTACTCAGTGCTGTTGGCGATCCGCACGGCGTCGTCGATGTCGGAATACGTGATCACCGACAGCACCGGACCGAAGATCTCCTCCCGGGCGATCCTCATCTCCGGCGTCACACCGGTGAAGACCGTCGGCTCAAGGTAGTAGCCGCGGTCGAGGCCCGCGGGCCGACCGCCGCCCAGGACCAGCTTGGCGCCCTCTGCCTTCCCGTACTCGATGTAGCGGAGCACCTTCTCGTACTGGGCCCTGGTCCCGAGCGGGCCGATCACGGTCTCGGGATCGTCGGGCGCGCCGACCCGCAGGGCCGAGAGACCCGCGACGACCGCGTCGACGACCTCGTCGTGCCGGTGCGCGGGGACGAGCAGCCGGGTCAGGGCCACGCAGATCTGCCCGCTGTACATGAAGAAGGCGGGCAGGAGCGTGGGCAGCACCCGGTCCAGCGGTATGTCGTCGGCTATGACGGCCGGGGACTTGCCGCCCAGTTCCAGGGTGACCGGGGTGAGGTTCGCCGCGCAGGCCGCCATGACCTGGCGGCCTGCCGCGACGCTGCCGGTGAGGCTCACCTTGTCGACCTGCGGGTGCGCCACGAGGAACTCGCTCACCTCGGTCGGGGCTGCCAGCACGGAGAGCACGCCCTCGGGCAGCCCGGCCTCGGCCGCGAACTCGCCGATCAGTCTGGCGGTGAGCTGCGACTCGTAGGCGGTCTTGACGATCACCGAGCAGCCGGCGAGCAGTGCGGGGACGACCTTGGCGACCAGATAGAGCGCGGGCCCGTTCCAGGTCGTGACGGTCACCGCGACGCCGTAGGGCTCACGCACGACGTCAACGGTGCCGTCCGGCAGCTCCCGGCGCTCCGTGGCCGGCAGGGTGCGGGCCTGCTCGACCACGTCGCGCCACAGCCCCGCCACGATGGTGTTGAGCATGGCGGCATGGGTCTGGGTGGGGCCGCTCTCGGCCGTCCAGGCAGCGGCCCATTCCGTGCTGCGGGACTCGAAGACCTCACCGAACCTGCCGATCACGTCGGCGCGTTCGGCGATCGTCAGCCTGGGCCACGGCCCGTTGTCGAACGCGTCGCGTGCCGCAGCCACGGCAGCCTCGGCGTCCTTCGTGGTGGGGACGGACAGCCGGGCAACGATCTCCTCCGTGGCGGGTGAGACCACCTCCGTCCGCTGGCTGGACGAAGCGGTGATCCAACGGCCACCGATGAACAGATCGTCGTGTTCGATGAGGGTCACAGTCATCTCGGCTCCTTTGCCTGGACTGAGGGTGTTCGCGCGTTGATCGGCCGGGGCTTCTTGCCCCGAAGCCGTCAGCGGTTCGTGGGGTGCCGGCGGCCGCCGTCGACGGTGCGCGGCGGCTGTGGGGCCTCGGGGGAGAGGGGGAGGCCGGTGAAGGACCACTTGAAGAGGGCGGCCGCGGTGCCGGACTCCACGAGTGCGCGTTCGTCAGCGCTCAGCCGTGTGTCCCGAACGGTGCTCACCCCGCCGGCCATGCTCCACTGCGGGTGGTCGCTTCCCATCATCACTTTTGACGCGCCGAAGAAGTCGACCACGTAGCGCAGTGTCGGCGGGTGCAGGCAGACGCTGTCCGTGTAGAGCTTGCGCAGCTCCTCGCTCGGGGTGCCGGCGATCGGGCCGTGGCCGCCGGGGCGGTTCATCGCCTGGTGGTCGATGCGACCGGCCTGGTAAGGCAACAGACTCCCGGCGTGACAGACGACGAACTTCAGGTTGGGATACCGGGTGAACATGCCGCTGAGGGTCAGCCGCAGGGCCGCTGTCGTGGTGTCGAAAAGGTAGCCCAGGGTGGAGATGAGTTCGAACTCCTGCAATGTGGCCGCAGACAACGGCAGCGTGGGATGGAGGAGGATCGGGACGTCGAGTTCGCACGCGGTTTCGAAGAGCGGACGGTCGACATCGAGGTCCACAGGCCGTCCGGCGACATTGGAGTAGATCATCGCGCCCCGGGCTCCCATGCCGACGGCCCGGCGCAGTTCGGCGCCCGCGGCGGCGGGGGCGTCCATCGGGAGCACGGCGACCCAGCCGAGCCGGGCAGCGTGCGCGGAGGTGAGCTCGGCAAGCTGGTCGTTGGCTGTCCTCGCGACCCTCGCCGCGTCGTCGCCCAGGCCGTCGACGCCGGGCATCGTCACACTCAGGATCGAGACGTCGATCCCGAGCCGGTCCATGTCGGCGAGCTTCGCGTCGAGGTCCGTCATCTCGGCTCGCAGGGGGAACCGTCTGTCGGCGGCGTAACGGACGTAGGTGATGCCGTCGTCGACCTCGACGCAGGGTGCGCTGTGTCTCCGGGCCAGCTCGTCCAGCAATCCGGAGGGGAAGAAGTGAGTGTGCATGTCGATCAGTGGCATGTTCCGTCCCCGCATGGTGATGACCTCTGCGTACAGAGGCGCGGCTGCTCGACCGGCCGTCACGCTGTCCGGGCGGCCCGGTCAGTCCTGTGCCCGCTCCGCCTTGGAGACCAGGGCCGGAATCTCGACGCCGAGGCTCCCGAGGTTCCAGCCGATGTCGTCGGAGCGCACGTCCGTCGCGCCCGTGTGCGAGGAGACAAGGCGGATGAGTCCGCCGGTCACCTGGAAGTGGTGTCCGGTGATGGCCCGAGCCTCGTCCGTGCAGAGGTACACGCCTAGCGGAGGCACCGTTTCCGGCGCGGCCGGCCCGGTGACGCTGACCCCCTCGGGGCGCTTGAAATGCGCGTTGGCCTTCGCCACGAACCTGTCGAACTGGTCGCCCAGCCCGGCGATGCTTCCGAGGTACGCGTCAACCATGTCGGTGGCGGTCGCGCCGGGCATGATCGTGTTGACGTTGATGTTGAACTCGCCCAGCTCCTCGGCCGCATACTGGGTGATCACGGCGACAGCGGCCTTGGCCGCCCGGTAGGCGCCGTTCTTCGGGTAGTACAGGCCGGTCGTGATGTCCCCCACGGTGACGATGGATCCGCCGCCGCCCTTGATGAGTTCCGGCGCCGCCTGATGGATGCAGTTGAAGGTGCCGGTGGCGTGCACCGCCAAGGTCGCGTTCCAATCGGCCGGGGACGTCTTGTACAGGGGCGCGGGCCGCGTGATGCCGGCGTTCGCGACGAGTATGTCGAGGCGCCCGAACACCTCCACCGCCTTTGCGACGAGGGCGGCGACGTCGGCGATGTCGGCCACGTCGGCGTGGCCGGCCACGGCACGCCCACCCGCGGCCCGGATCTCCGCCGCCACTGTCTCGGCGGCCGACGTGCCATCGGTTCCACCCGCCAGGTCGCTGACGACCACGGCAGCGCCCTCTGCGGACAGGGCGTGTGAGTAGGCCCTGCCGATCCCCCTGCCCCCACCGGTCACGATGGCGACCTTGCCGTCCAGTTCCTTGCCCACGGCACCCTCTCAGTTCTCGGCTGCGTCGCAGCGATGCTATGGAGGCTTTACAGGCTGTGCAGTGACATAAGTCTTGGCGTGACTGGTTAGGTGGTCCTGGCGCAGTGAGTTGATCTTGGCGTCCAGCTGGTTGATCATTGGGGCCCGTGTCCGAGACCCCGCCGCTGCCGACCCACGCGGAACTGCTCGCGCTCGCCGGCGAGTTGCGGAGCGAACTGGCGGCGACCCGGGCGGAGCCGGCCGCCGCCCGGACGGAGATCGCCGAGCTGCGGGCGGAGAACGCCGAGTTCAAGCGGCGCCTGGGGATGAATTCGAAGAGCTCCTCCAAGCCGCCGTCCAGTGACGGGCTCGCGAGGCCGGCGTCGCTCCGCAAGCCCTCGGGCCGGGGCCCGGGCAAACCCCGCGGCGGTGCCGGGGGCGCGCTGATGCAGGTCGCGGAACCGGACGCGGTCGAGGTCCACTCCCCGGCCGTCTGTCATGGGTGTGCGGGCGACCTGGCGTCTGCCGAGGTGGTCTCCATTGAGCGGCGGCAGGTCTTCGACCTTCCCGAGATCCGCCTGCGGGTGACAACACCGCATCGAGCACCGCTGCTGCGCGTGCGGGCAGATCACCGCCGCGACCCCGTCCGACGCCCCCGCGGCCCCGGCCCAGTAAGGACCGCGGCTGAAGAGCCTGGCCGTCTACCTGCTCACCCGTCAGCACCTGCCCTGCCAGCGGTGCGCCGAACTGCTGGCCGACCGCCTGGACGCCGAGGTCGCCACCGCGACCCTGCTGAGCTGGGCCGGGCAGGCCGCCGACGCGGTCGCCCCGCACACCGGGGCCGTACGCCGACAGCTCATCGAGTGCGACGTGGTCGGCTTCGACGAGACCGGCACACGCATCGCCGACCGCACCTGCTGGGTCCACGCCGCCTGCACCCGCTCGCTGACGCTGGACCAGGTCCCCCCTCAAGCGAGGCGTGCAGGCGTTCGGGGATCGTGCTCCTGCTCCGGCGGGTCGGACTCCGTCGAGGTCAGGCGGCGGGCCTGCATCGCGCCGACTGCCATATGCTCGCGGGCGGCAGGCGATGTCCGCGGGCCCCATATCCACGTCGTCCGGCGGCAGAACCCTCATGCCTATGACCAGGACATCGACGAGCGATATGAGCCAGCGGCAGCGATCTGCTCCTGGTCAACGAGTTCCGGGAGCCTTTGGGGTCACCGATGCCGCCCGATGCGATCAATGAGGTGTTCGAGGAGCTGGGGCGACGAGCCGGCCTGGAGCGGTCGGTCTCTCCGCACATGTTGCGGCATGCCATGGCCAGTAATGCCGCCGACGCGGGCGCGAGCGAGGACGAGCTGCAGGCCCTCTTGAGCAGACGCGGATCACCGTACCGATCTCCGCCGGTCCAATCACGATCTGCGACTACGGCAAGGTTGGAATCAACGCGTTGCGTCCTCCGACCGGGACCTGAGGCCGTCGCCCGTGGCCGACCGGGCTGCCAGCCGGTCGGTCAGTAGGCCGGCCATGGCGCGCACGCCGTGGCCGATCGCCCGCTCGTCGGCGGCGAAGTCGGGGGTGTGCGGCGCGCCGTTCATCCCCGACTCGGCGTCCGCGACGCCGAGGTAGAACTGCGCGCCCGGCGTCTGGTTGAGGAACAGTGCGAAATCCTCGCAGTTGAAGGGCCAGGATGCCCGGGCCCATACGACGGACTCCGGCCCCAGCGCCGCGCTCAGGTACTGGCCGGCCGCCGTGCTGAGCTCCGGCGAGTTCACCATGGCGGGGAACGGATCGCCCGGGAACTCAACGTGTCCGCCCGCGGCCGCCGCGAGCTGCCTGACCTGCGCGCGCAGCTCCGGAAGCCGCTCCTGCGGCCAGACCCGCAGCAGTACGTTGGGGATGGGCTCGGCGTCGGGCGTCTGCTCGGTCCACTGGGCGACGCACACGGATTCCTGGATCGACGCGGCGATCTCGGGCTCCAGCAACGCGTTGAAGCGCGCGTTGTAGTCGGCGATGCTCTGCGGGAACCCGACGGTGCCGAGCTCCGCCACCTCGGCCGCGACGGCGGCGACGGCCACGTCGTCGCCGCCCGGCAGCACTATCCGGAAATGGTCGAGCCCGGGCAGGCCGTATCCCGGAGACACCCCGATGGTGCCGGAGGGGAACGGACTGCAGTGCAGCGCATAGAACTCGCGCGGCGCGAGCCTTTGCACCAGGCCGGTCTCCAGCATCGCGCGCGCGCCCTGCAGGGGCTCCTCGGCCGGCTGGAAGACGAACACCAGCCGGCCGCGTACCGGCTCAGAGCCCTGAGCCAGCGCCCGAGCGACGCCGACGCCGATCGCCGTGTGCAGGTCGTGCCCGCACAGGTGCGCTACGCCGGGGACGCGCGAGGCGAAGCCCTCGTCGAAAACCCTTTCCGACTGCGCGAAAGGCAGCACGTTCGTTTGCGCGTCGACGGCGTCCATGTCCGCCCGGTACGCCACCGTCGGGCCGTCCGCGGAGCCGTCGAGCACCGCGAGGACTCCGTGCCCGCCGACGCCGGTCGTCACCTCGAGCCCGGCCGCCCGCAGCTGCTCCGCGACCAGCCCGGCCGTCTCCCGCTCCTCGCCGGCGAGCTCGGGGCGGCGGTGGATCTCCCGACGGAGCTCTATCAGCTCTTCGTCTTGTGATGTCACGTGGCAAAGGTGGCGAAGCGACTGCCGGTACGCAACTGATTATCGCGGCGCCGGCGCCGAGCCAGCCGGGCCTTGGAGCCGCTCGATCCCGAGGCGAATTTCGGCCCGACTGCGACCTAAGCGGGGGCGTATGGCGTCCTCACCTCGCTGTCCTCGGTGAACAGCGAGGCCAAGCGATCTTAGCCGTACACCATCACGGCGAGCGCAGATACTCAGTACGCCAGGACCACCGAACCAGTCACGTCTTGGCCTGCGGGACATGCTCGGATGGGTGCCTCAACCATCCACAGTGCTGCGTTTCACCACGTTTGCGAAGGCGGTAGGTGCCCTGCCCAGGAGGTGGCCGGCCACGGAAGGGCTGCCGAAGAGTCCATGGGATTCGTAGTGCGCGAACATGGCGGCCAGGTCGCTGATGGCGGCCCATGTCATGGTTCCCCGGTCGCGTAGTGTCTCAGCGGCGGCCCGCGGCTCCGTCGCCGGGCGCGAGCCGGTGACCAGGGCACTCATGTCGGCCATGGTGAGGACGTCGGGCCCGGCGAGTTCGTACGCACCGTAGGCGTACGCGCGGTCGGTGAGTACAACTGCCGTCGCCTCGGCGACGTCGAGCAGGTCGATCGGGGAGAACCGCCCTCGGCCACCGAACGGAAGCTGCGGTTCGTCGCCGCCCAGCAGGCTCTGGGCGGTCTGCGCGTACATGGCCGGGCGCAGTATCACCCAGGGCAGCGGGCCCTGACGGATGCGGAGTTCGGCACGGTGTTTGCGCAGATGGTGCGGCAGGTGCGGATCGTCGGGCTGCAGTACGGAGTGGTATCCGAACAAGCGGACTCCGACGGCCGCGGCTGCGTCCAGGGCGTTGCCGACCAGCGACTCCTCCGCCTGGTTGAAGGCGGGCGGCAGCACATGCACGGTGTCGGCGCCGTCGAAGGCGTCCCGCAGGGAAGACGGGGCGGTCAGATCGCCGATCACGGTCGACGAGGCCCCGGCCGCGGCGGCTCGCTCAGCAGCGGCCGCGGACCGCACGACGGCCCGGACCGGGATTCCCCGACCGGCGAGCGCGGCGATCACCACTCGGCCCGTCCGACCGGCTGCGCCGACGACGGCGACCCATGCGGCATCGCCGTCCGGATTGCTGTTCACCATGAGTCTTCCCTTCGTCCGGCCAAGCGGGCACGGTCGTCGGTGGCGGGACGACGTGCCTGACGGGCGGGGCTCGCCATGAGCCGGTGAACGTGAGGTCCTGTCACAAGTCGAGGACGAGGCGTGGGCATGCGGCCCGGGACACACAGATCATCATCGTGTCCGTCTCGTCCGTCAGGAGGGAGTCCCGGTGGTCCGGGATGCCTTCGAGTACCGGGGTCTCGCAGGTACCGCAGGTTCCCTCCTGGCAGGAGGAGACGACCATCGCTCCGGCCTCCTCCGCCACATCGAGGATGGAACGGTCCGGCGGGACGGTGACGGTGACGCCTGTCTGGCTCAGGACCACCTCGAACTCGCTGTCCCCCTCGGGCCCGGCGGTGGCCTTCGGCGTGAAGTGCTCGACGCGGATCGTCAGACCCTGCCGGGCCGCCGCCTTCTCCGCCGCGTCCAGCAGGCCGTTCGGGCCACAGCAGTACACGACCGCTCCAGGCCCCGCGGACCGCATGATGGACGCAAGGTCCGGGAGTCCCACCTCGTCCTGTGGATACAGGCGCACCTTGTCGCCGTAGCGGGTCAGTTCCTCCCGAAGCGCCATGCTCGCGGTACTGCGGCCCCCGTAGTGCAGCGTCCATCGGTCCCCGGCCGCCGCTGCCGCGGCGACCATCGGGACGAGCGGAGTGATACCGATACCGCCGGCGATGAAGACGTACTCTGCGGCGGACGGATCGAAGCAGAAGTGGTTGCGTGGACCGCGACCGGCGACGTGTGTGCCCGGATGCAGCCGGTCGTGCACGAACGCTGAGCCCCCGCGGCCGTTCGGCTCGCGGAGAACCCCGATCCGCCACACATCACGGCGCGCAGGGTCTCCGCACAGTGAGTACTGGCGCACCAGGTCCGGACCCAGGGCGAGATCGATGTGGGCTCCCGGCGCCCACGGAGGAAGGGAACCGCCGTCGCGGGGACGCAGGCTCACCATCACGATGCCCTCTGCCACGGTCGCCCGGTCGGTGACGACGAGCGCCAGGTCATGCTCCTCGTCGGCTCCGCGGCCTGGGGCGCAGGTCGCTGGATTCACGACATCGCCTTTCAAGACGCGGCCCCCTCGGGCGCGCGCAGGTCGACAAGGCAGCCGGTCAGCGCGTCGATCCGGGCGTCGCGGCGCCAGACGAAGTCCTGATCCGGCAGCTGGGCGTCGGGGTACCTGTCGAGGAAGAGCTCCAGTGTCACCTTCATCTCCAGCCGGGCCATGGGGGCACCGACGCACGTGTGCTGGAAGCGGCCGAAGGCGAGGTTGTCCTCGGTGCGGCGGATGTCGAAGGTGTCGGGTTCCGCGTGATGCGTCTCGTCCCGGTTCGCCGAGGGGTACAACAGCGTGACCATGCTGTCCTTGGGGATGGTTACCCCGCCCACCTCGACGTCGTGAGTCGTCACTCGGAAGGCGCGCTTGGCGACGGTGCGATAGCGGAGCATCTCGGTGATGGCCTGGTCGATAAGGGACCGGTCGGAGCGGAGGAGTTCCCACTGCTTCCGATGCGCCAGGATGCTCGTCATGCCCCAGTTGATCGCCTGCGCGCTGGTCTCGAAGCCTGGCGAGACGATCGAATGGATGCTCTCCGCGATGTCGCGTGCCGTGGGCATTTCGCCGTCGGGCTTGCGGGTCCGGGCCATCACCGAGGTGAAGTCGTCCCTGGGCGTGGCGCACCGGTCCTCGGCGATCGCGTAGATGTAGTCCCAGTAGTCGGCGACCGTCGTCGCGCATGCGTCGATGGCGGCCGGATCGGTGAGCCCGAGACCGTTGAGCTGGAACACGGCGTCGATGGAACGCTCGATGAAGGGGAGATCGGCGTCGGGGATCCCCACGATGTCGCCGATGACGCGCAGGGCCAACGGCATCGAGTAGCCGTTGATGAAGTCGAACGGGCCGTCCTCATGAGCGCTCAGGAGACTAGCCGCGATCGCCCGGATGCGCGGCTCTCTCTCGGCCACCCGGCGTGGGGTGAACGGCGCCTGCAGCAGGGCACGCGCCGGACGGTGATGCGGATCGTCCTTGACCAGCGGGGTGAGGGCCGACGGATAGACGGCCTTGCCGTTCAGCTGGGGGAGACGGTTCCGCACGATCTCGGCGACCTCGGGGAACGGCATCGCCCTGCGGGACGAGAAGTTCTTCTTGTCCCGCAGCACCGCCAGGATGTCCGCCCTGCCGGCGACGGCCCACATCCCCATACGTTCGGCGAAGAACACCGGCGACTCCCGGCGCGCCTTCGCCATCGTCACGGTCGGCTCGCTGAGTTCCCCGGGAGCGAGTGGATCGTATGTTGCGTGCCACGGACAGTGCTTCTGCGGCGTGCTGTTCACGGCGCCGTCGGTGTGCTCGTGCTCCGACACTTCGCGTCCTCTCTGACGACGTTCGGGCCGGCGGATGGCACTGCCGGCCGGTGCTCGGGATGAGCCCTCGCGCACGTCCGTCATCCTCGAAACGAGGAATCGACGGCCTTGGGGTGTGACTGGTGTGACATGACACGATGGGAGAGCCCGGCGACAGCGGTGTTGGCCGAATCGGAAGCGGGCAGGCCACCCGGGAACCGACGGAGAGGCCGTCTGAGGACGCATCGTGCCGCTCAGTGGTCATACGTCGACCGGGACGGTGAACGGCGGGACGGCGGTCTCGCTGTTCGTTTGGGTGCCTGTCTTCAATCGGTCACCCCTGTGGATCCGGGATCGCGTGGTTCAGTCATCGTATGAGCGGGGCGCGTCCGAGCAGTGATATGCGTTGACCTGCAATGCGACCTGAGTCACAGCCCACGGCGTCGGAGGGCGGGCCCAGGGGCTGTCCGCCGCCGTAGGCGATCCCGGCGTCACGTGAAGCCCCAGGGCCGAAGAGCGCGCGTGCTGTCAGCCCACGCGGGTGTCTGGAGGGGAGCAGGGCACCGAGGTCGGCCGGTCCGGCACCGCGCAAGGCCCCATTTCCGGGACGTTGATGGTGTGACCGAGCCGATTCCGTTTCGTCTGCAGGTAGGCGCGGTTGTCGGGCCGGATCGCTGGTACGAGGGGGACACGTTCGGCAACGTCCATTCCCTGGGCCTGGAGGCCGTCGGCCTTCGCAGGGTTGTTGCTGAGCAGGGTGAGGCGTCCGATCCCGAGCCGCCGCAGGATGTCGGCGGCCGGTCGGTAGTCGCGGGCATCCACGGGATGGCCG
Source organism: Streptomyces sp. NBC_00988 (assembly GCF_045162645.1). Classification (NCBI taxonomy): domain Bacteria; kingdom Bacillati; phylum Actinomycetota; class Actinomycetes; order Kitasatosporales; family Streptomycetaceae; genus Streptomyces; species Streptomyces sp. NBC_00988. Next base: position 2,567,104 of record NZ_CP108730.1, on the reverse strand, counting down.
AGGAGCAGGTTGGCGTCGACCGTGTCCCATCCGGTGTCCTGGAGGGCGTATGCCCGCAGTTTCTCGACCAGCCCGATGCCGCGGCCCTCGTGGCCGCGCATATACAGCACAACCCCGGCTCCGTGTTCCGCGATCGTGCTCATCGCCAACTCCAACTGGTCGCCGCAGTCGCAGCGTTGTGAGCCGAGCACGTCCCCGGTGAGGCACTCCGAGTGCACTCGCACGAGAGGTGCCTCGTCGTCGGCGAGGTCGCCCATCACCAGGGCGATGTGCTCCGTGCCCGCTGGGTCCCGGTGCCCTGTCGCAGTGAACACGCCGTACCGAGTGGGCATGCGGGCCCCGACGAAGGGCTCTTCTCTCCCGCGGACGTGCTCGACGATGTCCGCCACGTCGAGGATCGGAATGTCCAGTCGGCCGGCCAGTGCCGTCAGGTGGGCACGGTCGGCCGCCCATCCCTCGTCGTCGAGGACCTCGCAGATCGCCGCCGCGGGTCCCAGACCGGCGAGCCGGGTGAGCTCCACGGCAGCCTCGGTGTGTCCGCGCCGCTGAAGCACGCCGCCGTCCATCGCTCGTAGCGGGAAGACGTGACCGGGCCTGCGGAGGTCCTGCGGAAGAGTGCGCGGAGAGGCGAGAGCGCGCACCGTGGCGGCCCGGTCGGTTGCGGAGATCCCGGTGCCCGTCGACACCGCGTCGACGGAGACGGTGAACGCGGTGCCATGTGTGTCGGTGTTGCGCTCCACCATCTGCGCCAGGCCCAGGCGGTCGGCGATCGAGCCGGCGATCGCGACGCAGAGCAGTCCCCGGCCCTCGCTGATCATGGCATTGACCGACGCCGCCTCCATGTGCTGGGCCGCGGCGACGAGGTCACCCTCGTTCTCGCGGGAGGCGTCGTCGACGACGAGGACCATGCGGCCTTCGCGCAGGGCGGCGAGCGCGGTCTCGACCCGAGTCGTGGCTGGTGTCGTCCCGACTGTCATGTCCGGCCTCCTCGATGATGGCTTGCTGGGATCCTCGCGCGGGGTGGTGGCTCGTGTCGGGGATGCAGGTCCGGTCTCCGAGTGACTTGACGCACACATGGAACGTAGCCGAGGAACGCGCACCCGGACGCGTCACGACCGGCGAGACGGTTCACAGCGGGCGACGTCGGCGCAGTGACCCAGGTCGCACGGTTCGGGGAACGAACGTCGTTGTACGGGCTCCGGCCGCGGTCCTACGGTTCGGTCGATCCGGCACGACGCATCGGTCGGTGTGCCGGATCCCGATGCCACGGGAACGCGACGATGCGCCAGGAGGTTCCATTTGTGATGCCGGATCACCAGAAGCCGTCCGCAGCCGAAGTCGCGCAACCGGTACCGGTCGCGCTCCTCATGGAGACTGTCCGATGATTACCCGCCCGGGGAGGCTGGCTGGCAAGGTGGTGCTCATCTCCGGGACCGGTGGTGGGCAGGGCAGAGCGGCGGCGCGTGTCTTCGCCGGCGAGGAAGCGATCGTCGTCGGGTGTGACATCGACCCGCTGACCGCGCAGGAGACCGTGGAGATCGTCCGGCGCGACGGATTCGAGATGTACTCCACGGTGGTGGACCTGACGGATCAGGAACAGCTCAGGGGCTGGATCGACGGCGCCGTGGCTGACCACGGAAGAATCGATGTGCTTTACAACAACGCCGGCCGTCATCGCAATGGCGCGTTCCCGGATCTGTCTGAGGAGGATCTGGACTTCACCCTGCGCAACGAGCTGCACCTGGTCTGGAACGCCTCCCAGGCCGCATGGCCGCATTTCGCGTCGCGGCCGGGCGGGGCCATCGTCAACATCGCTTCGACGTCAGCCCTGATCGGGTCGAGGGTCTACAAATCGGCGGCGCATCATGCGGCCAACGGAGCGATCGTCTCCCTCACCCGCGCACTGGCCGGCGAGGGTGCCGAGATCGGTTTGAGGGTCAACAGCATCTCACCGGGGGTCATCAGCTCCCCTCCCGTGCAGCGCATGCTGGACAGGGACGGCGATGACGCGATGTTCATGCCGTTCGTGAGAGCGACGGCGTTCCAGAAGCTCGGTGCGCCGGAGGACATCGCGTACGCGGCGCTCTATCTGGCCTCGGACGAGGCCAGATATGTCAACGGGGCCAACCTGGTCGTGGACTGTGGCACGACCGTTCTCGTCAACTGATCAAGGAGGATCCATGTCCGAGGACCGCGACCCGTCCGGCTTCATGTACCCGTCGAGCCGGATCCCGTACCGGAATCGTGAGGGGAAGTCCCTGCTGCCGGGCGGAGCCAAACTGGCATGCCTCATCTACATCGCGCCCGAGCAGTGGCAATGGGGCGTCAACGAGAAGATGGACGTCCCGGCCATGTGGCGGCACGGGGAGGAGTACCAGTCCTGGTCGACCCGGACCGCCGTCCAGTACGGCTTCAATGTCGGTCTGTACCGCATGCAGGACGTGTTCAAGAAGCATGACGTCAAGATCACGCTCTGGACCAACGGCACCGTTGTCGAGCAGAACTTCGACGTCATCAAGGAACTGGCCGACTACGGTCACGAACTCGGCGGGCACTCCTACAGCGAGGGGCACCCCATGCCCACCGGGGACCGGGCCTTCCAGGAGGACTCGATCAAGCGCTCCATCGATCTGCTGACCTCCGTCACCGGCCGACGCCCCCTGGGCTGGCTCGGCCCGGGTGCCAAGGCGGACCAGAACACGATCGAGCTGATCGCCGACCACGGCTTCACCTACAACGGCGACCTCCAGGACGACGAACTGCCGTACTTCCTGCACGTCGGTGACAAGACCCTGACGGTGATCCCCTACCGTTTCGTGGGCAACTTCAACGACCTGCTGCTGACCACCACCCTGGGCGCACCGCGGTCGGTCGGTGAACTCACCAGCTACGTCGTCGAGGGATTCGACGCCTACCACGACGCGGCCCAGACCCACCCGCTGATCTTCAACTACGGGATGCATACCCTGATCAGCGGCCGCCCGGACAACATCAAGGGTCTCGAAGCGCTCATCGAGAGGGCCCGCAGCTACGACGACGTCTGGATCGGCACCTACGGTGAGCTGGCCGAGTTCTGGCACAAGGAGTACAGCTCGCTCATCCCCGAAGGTGGGGGCGACATCATCCTCTGACCGTCCGGCCCGCTGCCCGGCGCGGCCGGGGCCCGCCGGCTTCATCCGGCCGGTCCCACTCCGTCCAGTGCCGGCGGCCCGTCATCACAGGTAGGAATGCGCTGTGACCGCTGGCGCCGATCCGGTCGGGCGTGCGTGGGAGCTCAGTTTTCTCGCTGGGCTCCCGCCCGCCGCGCAACAAGAACTGCTGGCGAGCGCGCACGAGGAGGAGATCGTCCCTGACCAGAACGTCTACCGCGAACTGCTCAAGCCACGGTTCTCCTACCTCGCCCTGGTCGTCTCGGGGATGCTGCGCTCGTACATCACCTCACCCGGCGACCGGCGCATCGCGGCCCGTTACTGGAGCTGCGGCCAGGTCGTCGGTCTGACGTCCGTCCTGCTGCGCGGGGCGCCCAGCGGTGTCGAAGTGGTGCGGCGGGGTTCGCTGCTACGCCTCGATCCCATGGTGATGGAACGGCTCGGCAGAACCGACACGCAGGTCGCGTGGGCGATCGCCCAGGAGCTGGCTCGGCGACTGGCCGAGGGTGCTGTGAACCACGTGCCGCAGGCGTTCGGATCTGTGCGGGTACGGGTGGCCTGGCACCTGATGCGACTGGCCGTGGACATCGACGAACAGCTGGTCGTGAGGGCCACTCAGCAGGAGCTGGCCGACTCCGTGGGGTCCGTGCGTGAGGTGGTCGCCCGGGCACTGCTGGGCCTGTGCGGCGAGGGAATCCTCGCGCGTGAGGGGACGCTGCTCGTCGTCCGCGACCCGGCTCGGCTGGAGGCCCTCGCATCAGGCCTGGCCGACTGAGCGAGCAGGCGCGGGGGGTCATGGAGGCGTGAGCCGATCCCGGTTTCCGAGCACGTGCAGGAGTTCGAGCGCCGCGTGCAGTTCCGCGACGCGCTCCCGGACACCTCGCCCGCGGAGTTCCTCGGCTCGCCTGAGGCGGTACACGATGGTGTTCCTGGCCACCTGGAGCTCCCGTGCCGAGGCGACCAGACTGCCTCCGGTGCCGAGGTAGACGCGGACTGTCTCCCGGATGTCCGCGGTCCTGTCGTCATCTGCGGCGAGGTCCCCGAGCTCGCGCGCGATGAACCAACGCGTGGCGTCCGGGTCCCCGGTCAGCAGCGACACCAGGCACAGCTGGTCATAGTCGGCCAGCCATCCGCCGGTCGCCGCGAGGGTCGCGACCCTTCGGGCCTGGAGGGCCGTCCGGTGACCCGCGCTGAATCCGCCGAGGCCGTGGGCCGGGTCGCCGAGGGCCACCAGGACACCCTCCTCGGTGTCGGGACTGGTGCGGATGAGCGCGAGGTCGTCCTCGCGGAAAGCGGTCGCACGCCCTATCCAGGCCCACAGGACGGTGTCGTCCTCGGTGACGATCAGCGGGTTCCCGCAGCCGAGCCGCCGGGCCAGCATGCCGACCAGGCGGCGGATCCGCTCCGGGCGGACCCGCCCCAGGTGGGACTTCGCGGTCCACGCGACGAGGGCCAGGTGGTGCCCCGTCAGGTCGTAGTTCAGCAGCCGCCCGGCATCGGCCGGATCGGTCCCACCCCCGCCGAGCAGGGAGACGACCGTCGCACGGCGGGCGGCGTCCGTACCGGCCGTCCAGCGGACGCGCTCGGCCTTGTACGCCTCGGCGACATCGGCGAGCTGGATGTTGTGATACCGGAACAGCAGATCGGAGATGGCCCGGTAGGCGCCGGATCGCTGTGCGGCCGGCGTCTCCCGGTCGACGACCTCCAACAGGGTTTCGTTGAGGAACTGATGCCCCAGGGTGACGCCGCCGAGGGCGTGCTGCAGCTCGACACCACGACGAGCGAAATCGGCCGCCACCGCTATCGCGTACTCGGTCGCGTGGGCGGGTTCGGTGCCCCGCGCGAGGTGGACGAGGACGTCCAGGATCCGTGACTCCGCGCTCTGGCGCAGCTTGCGGGCGGGACCCGGCCCGCCTCCGACCTGGGGAACGTTCTCCAGGACGAAGCAGCACAGTCTCTCCGCGGCCCAGACCGCCCACTCGACGGCGTCCGGTCCGATCACCACGGAGGCGGTCGCTCGGTGTGCCTCGGTGGTCAACGGAGCGGGCCGGTCGTCGGCCGCCAGGCCCGGGGGCGGACGCAGTGCCCGGAGCACCGTCCGCATCACCTCGGGGTCAGCGGCCAACAGTGACGTTCGCATCGGTCCGGGGCATCGGCGCCGCGAAGGTCACGGTGGTGGTCCGGCGGGCGATGCGCCACTCGCCCTCGACGCGGCGGAACACGTCTGTGTAGTAGCCGACCTGGGTCACGGGGGGAGGCGGCGGAGGTCCGTCGCCGGTCGGCGGACCGTCGACGCGGAAGGTCGTGAAGTACGACGTCCCTCGCGCTTCATCCGGGCCGAGGACATCGACCATGACGTTGGTACACAGCCGGCGTGAGGTGATCTGGGGGGAGAAGGAGCCGAAGTACCGGGCCAGTTCGGCCCGTCCCTCCGACCGCAGACCGTGCGTCGGCAGTTCCCAGATGCCGTCCTCGGCGAAGAGCGCCGCGATCTCCGTGGCGGGGCTGCCCTGGTCGAGGTGCCAGGCGAACTGGTGGATGAGCCGTTCGCAGCTCAGCACCGCCACGACGCGGTCCTGCGATTCGGCGTCGGTGAGGGGACTCAATCGGACTCCTTCGCTCTGGCGGACGTCGCTGTCCGCGTCTGCGCGTGCCGCGCCTCAGGGCCGGCTCCGACCATCGTCCCGACGGGCACTCCACCTGTCCGGTACCTACGTCACAGCCGGGCACGACCTGGCACACACTCCTGCGCGGGCCGGTCGGCCGGCCTGCCGGAACGCCATGATCACGATCGCAGGATTGGACGATACGTCCAAGACGGAGGGCGGCTCCCGCGTCTTTCATGGATGTGTGCCGGACGACGGCAGCGACGCCGGTACCGGGTACCGGCCGACACACCAGGAGGTGCGTCAGTGACTCGATGGACTCCGCCCCAGTACCCCACCGCGGGCCTCCCGTCGGCGGGGGAGGACATCGTACGGCGGGCCAGGGACCTCGTTCCGCTGCTGCGTTCTCACGCGGATCGGGCGGACCGGGAGAGGATCATCCCCGAGGCCGTGATCCGGGCCCTCGACGAGGCCGGGATGTGGCAGCTGACCGTTCCCCGGCGCTTCAGCGGACACGAGACGGACATCACGACCTTTGTCCGGGCCGTGACCGAACTCGGGCGGGGCTGCGGCTCCGCGGCCTGGGTCACCATGATCTCCAACGCGGTGTCGTGGTTCGTGGGGATGCTGCCCGGCGATGCCCAGAAGGAGGTCTTCGGGGCCAGGCCCAACGTCCCGCTGTGCTCGGTCAAGACCCAGACGCCGGACGCGCGGCGGGTCGAAGAGGGCATCGTCGTGTCGGGTCGGTGGACGTTCGCGTCCAATAGCCTCAACGCCGAATGGACGCTGATCGGTGTGCCCGTGCTCGCGTCGGACGGGACCTGGGTGGAGGCCGGCCAGGGCCTCGTGCCGATGTCCGACATCACCGTCGAGGACACCTGGGACGTCACCGGTATGCGCGGGACGGGAAGCAACACCCTCGTCGCCGACGAGATCTTCATCCCGGACCACCGGGTGTTGCCGCTGGACTCGGCGGGAGAGGGCGGGGTGCCCACCGAGTTCTCCGACGAGACGCTCTACCAGTCGGCGTACATACCCGTTCTCGCGCTGATCCCGGCGGCCCCGCTGCTCGGCCTGGCCACCACCGCGCTCGAACTGTCCCTGGAGAGACTGCCGAAGCGCCCCGTCGCCTACACCGGCTACAAGAGCTCCGCCGATTCGCCGACGGTGCAACTGGCCGTCGCCGAGGCGAGTGCGAAGATCGACATGGCGTACTTGTGCATGTGGCACGCGGCGGAGGAGATCGACGCCGTGGCCAAGGCCCACGAGACCATGCCGTTGCTGGACCGGGCGCGCATCCGCCGGGACGTCGCCTTCATCACCCGGTCGTGCCAGGAGGCGGTGGAAATCCTCCTGGACGCCAACGGCGCCTCGTGCTTCGCCCATGCGAACCCCCTCCAGCGCATCTGGAGGGACGTCGAGACGGGCAGTCGGCACGGCATGCTCGTACCCGGCGTGAACCTGGAGGTCTACGGGCGCGCCCTGCTCGGCGCCGATCTCGATGCCTGGACCACCTAGGACCTCCCGGTTTCCGAAGATCCCTGACCTCACCCGTCCCTCCTCCGGGAGGAGTTCGGCGCAGGCTTCCCACGGCACCGCAAAGGGGCGGAGCAATGTCCGAATCACACGACCCACACGTCGCCCTGACCAAGGACGCCCGGTGACCGGCGCGGTGATCGCCGGTATCGGGGAGATCCCGGCGACCCGGCGTCCGGCACCCGGCATCGACACTCCCGGTCTGCTGGTGGCGGCGGCACGCGCGGCCGTGGCCGATGCAGGACTGTCCCATCGCGATGTGGACGGGATCGGCGTCTCCTCTTTCCTGCTCGCCCCCGACCAGGCCATCGACCTGGCGTGGCAGATGGGGCTGACCACTACCTGGCAGGCTCAGGACATCCTGAGTCTGGCGCTGCTGCAGCAGGCGGTGCGCGCGGTCGAAGCAGGTGACGCCTCCGTCGTCGTCCTGGTCGCGGGGGACAGAATGACGGGCAGTGGGTTCACCGCGATGATGGAGCAGGGCTACAGCACCATCTGGCGCGACCACCTCGCACGCCTGCCGGTCGGCGGACCCAACGCCCTGTTCGCGCTGCTCACCCAGGCACACATGGAGCGGTACGGACTCACCCGTGAGTCCTACGGCCGGCTGGCCCTCTCACAGCGCCTGTGGGCGGCGCGCAATCCTCGTGCCCTCTACCGTGCTCCGCTTTCGATCTACGAATACCTGGCGGCGCCCCGCGTCGCCGACCCGCTGTGTATTTACGACTGTCCTCCTCTCGCGGCCGGCGCCACGGCCGTCGTGGTCGCGGACCGCGACCGGCTCAGGGGGCGAAAGCGATCGCGTAGGCGCATCGCGGTACGCGCCGTCGCCGCCTCGTACAACCATGACCACCAAGACGGGGACGGGCTGACCACGGGAATCTCCGCCCTCGCCCCCCGGCTGTGGAAGCAGTCCGGCGTGGCGGTGGAGGACGTCGACCACTTCGAGATCTACGACGACTACCCGGTCATGGTCCTCGCCCAGCTCCAGGATCTCGGACTCTTCGACGACCCCGGATCGTTCATCGCGAGTCGGTCGCCCGACGCACCCTGGCAGGGGATCAACACGTCGGGCGGCCTGCTCTCCGGCGGCCAGTGCGGGGCCGGCGGCACCATGAAGGGGCTTGTCGAGGCGGTACGTCAGCTGCGAGGCGCGCGCGGCGCGGGTCAGTTGGCCGACGCCAGACTCTCCGTGGTGACCAACTACGGACTTGTCCCGTACCGGTACGGGGCCGCTGCGGTCGGCGCGGTCCTGGAGCGCACCCGGTGAGCGCCGGAGAGCCGTTCGTGGTCACGGTCTGCGTGACGTGTGACCGGGCCGCCTACCCGCCGAGAGCCGTGTGCGCCGGATGCGGGGCGTCGGAGTGGCGCCACACCCCCGTCGCCGGGGGAGTGCTTGAGCACGCCACGATCCTCCGGCGGGTCGCCGGAGTCGCCGGGACGAGCACCGTGGCCCTCGGCGTGGTGCGGCTGGAATCCGGCAGCCGTGTCATTGCGCGGGTGAAGGGACGTCCGGCACTCGGCTCGGCGGTCGCACTGTCTCTCAACGAGGGAGCCGTACTCGCCAGTCCGGGTAAATCCAAGATCAAGAAATGGTGGAAGGGAGCATGACCATGGGTGACCGTCCTGTCGGCCCTCTGGCCGGTATTCGGGTTCTCGACCTGACCCATGTTCTCAACGGGCCGTTCTGCACCATGCTGTTGGCCCACATGGGAGCCGACGTCATCAAGGTCGAACACGGCGCCGGCGACCGTTTCCGGCACTCCTGGATGCCGTCCGACGCGGGCCGCGACGGGTACGAGTCGCTGGTCGTCAACGCGAACAAGCGGTGCGTCACGCTGAACCTGAAGGATCCCCGCGGAGGCGAGCTGTTCGGGCGACTCGTCGCCGCGTCCGATGTCGTCGTCGAGAACTTCTCGGTGGGCGTCATGGACCGGCTGGGGTACGGCTACCACCGGTTGAAGGAGATCAACCCCAGGATCGTCTACGCACGCTCCAGCGGTTACGGCAACGACGGCCCTTATGCCGGCGTACCCGCTTTCGCCGTGACGATCATGGCCATGTCCGGCTGGACGGACTCGGCCTGGAACACCTCGGGGCACCCGGGCTCGAAGCCGCTGGGCATGGGTGACGAGGCCGCCGGGGTCTCGATGGCACTGGGCATCTGCGCGGCTCTCGTCGAGCGGGAGCGCACGGGCTCCGGCACCAGTCTGGACGTCTCCATGCAGGAGGCCCAGATGGGGTTCATGGTCAGCTCCTTCCACACGCTGTTCGAGAAGCAGGAGGTGGCCACCGCCCCGGCCGAGTGCCTCGACGGGTTCGTCAGCTTTCACATGCCCGACCTCGATGACCGGCGCTGGAGCAGGTTCTGCGTCTCGATGGGACACCCCGAGGGAATCGAGGACCCGCAGTTCCTCACTCCGCACGACCGGCGGATCAACTTCGACAAGCTCATGCTGCGCGTACGGGAATGGGTCAGGGAACGGACCCGCGACCAACTGTGGGAGACGTTCCGCACCGAGAAAATACCCGGTGCTCCCGTGCTGGGGCTGGACGAGGTCATCGAGGACGACCACATCCGACAGCGGGGAGCGTTCGTCGAGGTCGAGCATCCCCAGGCCGGAACTCTGACGATGCTGCGCCCCTGGATCCGCTTCGACGACCGCGACACGACCATCCGGCACGCCGGACCGGGTATCGGCGAGCACAACCAGGAGGTCTACGGCGAACTCCTGGGCCTGTCGGTACAGGACGTCGATCGGCTCACAGCGGAGGGGGTGCTGTAAATGGGCACCCCAAGCGCGGTCGAAGCGGATGCCGTGCTCGCCGCCTTCGGACGCTGGTACGCCGCCCATGAGTCCGGAGACGTCGAGGGGCTGGCCCACGTCCTGGCTGAGGATGCGGCGGTTCACTCGTTGTTCCGCTCTGCCCCGGTCACTGGCCGTGAGGCCGCGCTGGCTCACTTCTCCCGGACCACTTCGACGTTCAGCGAATTGGAGATGGCCCTAGTCCCGCCCCCGGCCGTCGGTAGGGACGCGGTGCTGGCCGAGGTGGTGTTCACGGGCGCGTTCACCGGCGAGCTCATGTGGGGTGGCCGGCTCCACCACGGCACCGGTCGACGCTTCACGGTGCCCGGAGTCCTCGTCGTACGTGTCCGGGCGGGTCGTGTGACCTTGGTCCGCACGCTGTTCGACCGGGACGACTGGCTGCGGCAGGCCGGAGTGATCTCGTCATGACCTCACACAAGCGAAGGAGTTCCCGATGACCGCACCCCTCCTGCCGCCTCGGGTGGACGTCACCCAGGACACGGGCAAGGACACGCTGATCCGACTGGTCCGCCAGGAGTTCAAGGACTGCTTCGAGATGTTGGTGGAGGCCGACGAGAAGCAGTGGCACACCCAGACTCCGTGCGAGCTGTGGGAGGTCCGGGACATGGCCGGGCATCTGCTCGACGCGGCCTACGGCTATCTCGGGTACTTCCGGCAGGGCGAGCACGGCTGGCCCACCGAGGAGCCGCGCGGCATGCGCGCCTACGGCGACGCCTTGGGCATCAGCGCTCTGGAGTACCGGAAGGTGCCCCGCTGGGAGGTGCTCGGACGCCTCGACGCGTGCGCGACCCTGCTCTTCGACTACTTCGACCGGCTGAGTGACGAGCAGTGGACCGCGGGTCCCGTGCCGCACGCCTGGGTCGGGCCGGTGCCGGGCTTCATGATGGCGGCCTTCCAGCTGATGGACTACTCGGTCCACAACTGGGACCTGCGCAAGGCCCTCGGCAAGGACGACTACGTCGAGCTGGAGGCTTCCGACACCCTGGTCCCGTTCATGTTCGGACTGATGCAGATCACCTTCGCCGCGGAACGGGCCGAGGGCGTGGACCTGACGGTGGGCATCCACCTTTCCACGTCGAAGGACGAGCACTGGACCGTGCGGGTCAAGGACGGCGCGCTCACGTACGAGCCGGGCAGACCGAAGAAGCCCGACGCCAGCTTCAGCTTCCCCTGCAACGAGTTCTGCCTGGACGTGTACCAGCGGACGCGGGGCGGAACCGCCTTCGGCGACAAGAAGGCGATCAAGAAGTTTCGCAAGCTCTTCTTCACGATCTGAACGATCCGTCACACACCAGGCATTGAGACGCTCACCAGCGCCCCGAAGGAGGAAGGCCCGTGACCGAGATCCGTACGCTCGCCCGGTTCCTCGCCGACGGCGCGGAGCGCTGGCCGGACCGGCCGTGGTGCACCGCTCCCGACGGCGAGGCCACACGTGCACAGGTCCGGACAGACGCCATGCGCTGTGCCGGTGGCCTGCACGCTCTGGGTGTCGGTGAGGGAGACCATGTCGTCCTCCTGCTGCCGAACGGCCTGGAATTCCTCCACGCCTGGTTCGGAGTCGTACTCGCCGGGGCCGTCAGCGTGGCGGTCAACCCGCTTGCCGCCGGAACCGAACTCGCGTCCGTGCTGGAGGGCACGGGCGCCCGTGTCGTCGTCGCCGCACCCGGCGTGACCGTGCCCGCCGGCACCACCGCGACGAGCGTGGACGAACTGCGCCGGGCCGCTCCCGCCGAACCCGTCGACGGACCGGCGGACCGGCCCGCGTCCTACATCCAGAGCTCGGGCAGCACCGGCGAGCCGAAGTTCATCATCGAGACCCACGGCATGTACACGCTAGCCGCGGAGGGCTATCCGTACTGGCTGGGGCTGGCCGAGGACGACGTACTGCTCACCAGTCTGCCCCTTTCGCACCTCAACGCCCAGGCGTACTCGACCCTGGGCTCCTACGGCTGCGGAGCCCGGCTCGTGCTGCTGCCGAAGTTCTCGGCGAGCACCTTCTGGGAGACGGCACGCGACACCGGGGCGACCGTGTTCAACGCGATCGGCGCGATGCTGGAGATTCTCGCGGAGCGGGCGCCGTCCCCGGCCGAGAGGGCACATCGACTCCGGGTCTGCTACTCGGCTCCTGCCCCGGACGAGCGGCGTCATAGGCAGATCGAGGAGCGGTTCGGATTCCGCCTCGTCATCGGCTACGGGCTGTCCGAGTCCCCGTACGGGCTGATCTGCCCGGTGGACGAGCCTCCCGTGTACGGGTCCATGGGCAGACCGCGCCAGCACCCGCGACTGGGCGAGATCAACCATGTGCGGATCGTCGCGCCGGGAACCTCTCGCAGCGTCACTCGCGGGGAGGTGGGGGAAATGCTGTTCCGCAACCCGGCACTCACCCCCGGCTACTTCGGGATGCCGGAGGAGACGGACGCCGTCCTGCGTGACGGCTGGCTCCACACCGGCGACCTCGCGAGGCGTGACGCCGAAGGCAATCACTTCTTCGCCGGCAGGCTCAAGGAGATCATCCGACGCCGAGGCGAGAACCTGTCCCCGGCCGAGGTGGAACTGGTCCTCGACACCCACCCCGCCGTGTCCTCCAGCGCCGTGATCGGGGTGCCGTCCGCCCTGTCAGAGCAGGACGTGAAGGCATTCGTCCTGCTGCAGCCAGGGACATCGGCCGACGCCGAGGAACTCGGACGGTGGTGTGCTCAGCGGCTTCCCCCGTACAAACGGCCGCGCTACCTCGAGTTCGTCGAGGAATGGCCGCTCACCGAGACCCAGAAGATCGCGAAGAAGGAGCTGCCCCTGGACCGGACCCCTGCCGAGGTCGACCTCGCACAGTGATCGGCTCCACCCGAAACCATGAAAGAGCAGGAGAGAACATGAACGACGTCACTTTCGTCGGTCTCAACCACCTCGCACTGGTGACCAACGACATGGACAAGACCGTGCGCTTCTACCGCGACGTACTCGGCATGCCGCTGGTGGGCACCACCGGCAACCGCGACGAGGGCTACCCGTACCGGCACTACTTCCTCAGCATCGGACGCGGTGCCTCGATCGCCTTCTTCGAGTGGCCCGAGGCCGAGATGCCCCCGCGCAAGGACTCGGGCATTCCCACGACCGGGATCCAGTTCGACCACGTCTCCATCGGCGTCGAGACCGACGAGGACCTGGCCGGCATCCGCAAGAAGCTGGCCGAGGCCGGTACGGACGTCAGCGAGGTCATCGACCACGGGCTCGTCCGCTCGGTGTACGCCACGGACCCGAACGGCATCTCCATCGAGTTCTCGGTCAGCGCGCGCGATCTCGACGCCGATCCGTGGTTCGACGACGCCAAGCCGGTGCCCGCCGTGCTGGAGCAGCAGGCGGACTGACGGCCATGACACTCTTCGAAGCCGACCTCCCCCCGATGACGACATCGATCGGTCGTTCGACCGCGGACGGCATCTGGGTGCAGGGATACAACCTCGCCGACGAACTGATGGGGGAGGTCGACTTCGGGAGCACGTTCTTCCTCCTCGTCACCGGCCGGCTGCCTACGGCGGGGGAGGGCCGGCTCTTCAACGCCGTACTGGTCGCCCTGGCCGACCACGGACTCACCCCGTCCGCACTCGCCGCCCGGCTCACCTACACCGGCGCGCCCGAGGCCGTGCAGGGCGCGATCGCCGCTGGGGTGCTCGGTGCGGGATCGGAGTTTCTCGGCGTCTTCGAGAACGCGGGTCGCATGCTGCGGGCCGCTGCCCCGAGCGAGGAAGCCGACGACGCGGAACTCGACCGGCTCGCCAGGGGGATCGTGGACGCCCACCGCAGTCGCGGGGACCGGCTGCCCGGCCTTGGCCACCCCTTTCACAAGGGCGTGGACCCGCGTGCGGCCCGGCTGTGTGCCATGGCAGAGGATCATGGCCTGCTCGGCCCGCACACCCGGTTGATGCTCCGGGTACAGGACCACGCCACCTCCCCGTCGGGGAAGTCCCTGCCTCTCAACGCCGGTGGAATGTGCGGGGCGTTGCTGTGCGATCTCGGGATCGACACCGCCGCGCTGCGTGGGGTCGCCGTCGTGTCCCGGGCAGCCGGGATCGTCGGCCACCTGGCCGAGGAGGCACGTGCTCCGATGGGACGAACTCTCTGGCACCTCGCCGAACGTGAGGCGCACTACCGGCCCCGCCGGGCTTCCGGCCCGGCGGCCCGAACGAAGGACTAGACGCGATGTCACACGTCGTCGATTCGGAGAACGGCGCTGTCGGCGGCGTGGCCGGCATCCGCGAACTGCGCGGGCTGCGCGTGACCACGCTGTCGGTCGGCCCGTACGACAACAACGTCTACCTCCTGGAATGTGCCACGACGGGGGAACGGCTGCTCATCGATGCGGCCGCGGAGCCCGCCGCCGTCCTGGGCGTGATCGGGAGCGGCGGGCTCGGCCAAGTGCTCACCACGCATTTCCACTACGACCACTGGGGCGCGTTGAAGGAGGTGGTGGAGCGGACGGGGGCGACGACGTTGATGCATCCCGCCGACGCCGTCGGAGTGCCGGTCCCCACAGACGTCGAGGTCCGCGACGGCCAGGAGGTCCGGATCGGTGACGTCTCACTGCGTGCGGTGCACCTGGTCGGACACACCCTCGGCTCGCTGGCGCTCCTCTACGCGGAGCCCGGGGGACCTCATCACGTCTGGACGGGGGACTCGCTGTTCCCCGGCGGTGTGGGAAACACTCACAAGGAGCCCGCTCTCTTCGAAGCGCTCTATCGCGACGTCGTCGCCAAACTCTTCGACGTCCACGACGACAGCACCGCGATCTACCCCGGCCACGGTGCGGCCACCACCTTGGGTGCCGAGCGGCCTTCGCTCACGCAGTGGCGTGAGCGGGGCTGGTGAGTTCACCGGAGCCACAAGGGGAACGGGGAGGGGCGGCCACGGATCACCGTGGCCGCCCCTCCCCGTTCCCACCCCCGTGGACCGGTCACTTGATTCCCCACACTGCTTCGAACCTCTGCTGGTAATCGACGAACCGGGGACTGGCCGGAGTCGACGGGTCACTGCCCCAGTTGCTCTTGTCCAGCATCGAGATGGGCACAGTGACCGAGACGGCCTTGCCGCCGCCGGCGCTCCTGACCATCCCGTCGAAGTAGAACCAGCCATACACGGACGGCGGCGGGAGCAGCACGTTCGCCACCGTGTTGTCCGACACCGCCCCCTTGAGCGAACCCTGCGGCGAGTTCGTGATGATGGGAATCTTCCTGCCGACCGCCTTCAAGGCCTGCTCGATATAGGGGTCGTAGGTGTTGAGTGTGGTGACGATGACGTTGGTGTCGGGATTGCGCTGCAGCAGCGTCTGCATCTCCTTCTGGGTCTTCGTCGCGATGTCGTTCGGCACCACGTCCAGGGTCTCGGTCGCGCAGGAACTGCCGCACAGACTCTTGATACGCGCTTCGGTCGCCTCGGTCACGACCTTCGCCGTCGGTACGGACAGGCTCGTCACGAGGATCGCCCTGGTCCGACACCCGGTGGTGTGGAGGGCGTAGTCACCCTCCCATGTCCCCATGTCGGCGCTGACCTCGGTGACGTTCCCGACGACGCCGGGCGGGAGGGATGTTGCCTTCGGGTCGCCGCCCGAGCCGTTGAGGACCGGGATGCCGGCTGCCGCCGCGGCGGTCAGGGCCTGCTGGACGGTCTGCGGGTCGACGGCGGCGAGGACGATACCGTCGGCCTTGGCCGCGATGGCCGAGTTGATGCCCTGCGCGGCCGTCGCCGGCGTGCCCTTTCCGTCGAACACCGTGACCTGGGCGCCCGCGGCACGGCCCGCGGCGGTGAAGCTGTCGGCGTACGCGGCGAGCGTCGGCACCGCGGTCGTCAAAGCCACCAGCCAGTAGGACTTCCCCTTGACCAAGGATCCGTCGGCCTTCGTTGTGGGATAGGTGTTCGACGAGGTGGAAGCGAGGTGAGAAGTGACCGCTCTGCCGGACTCGGCCACGCACTTCGCCACGTCGGCTGAGCCCTCCGACGCCGCCGGAGTGGTGCTGGAGCCGCAGGAGGCGGCGGCCAGCAGGCTCACGGTCGTCAACAGGGAGGTTGCCACCGCTCTCGACCGCAGGTTCTTCCGGGCTGTCCCGGGTTCTGTGTTGACCACGCGTTTTCTCCACTCTGAGAACTGCGCCGAGGGCGCTTGGACCTGTGTCGATCGCGGTGCGACGACGGTTGTGACACGACTGTGGGGTCGCGTTGAGGGCAGGTGGATGCTTACGAGCAGGACCTCACGACCCCCGGAACCGGATCGTGTCGATCGGGGAGGGGCGGGTACGTCATCGCCCCTGACGGAACGGGTTCACGCGGCGGGCGCGGCTCGGCGACGCGTGAGTCCGGGCCGGTGTCCTCGCGTCTTGAGGAGCTCGAAGCAGCGCGCGAAGGCGATGGCGAGGATCAGAGCCGCGCCGTTGAAGACGTCGGAGACCCATCCGCGGACACCCAGCAATTGCAGACCGGTGATGCCGAACGCCAGCAGATACAGGCCGACGAGAGTGCCGAGGATGTTGAACCGCCGCAACTGGATGGTCGTCGTCCCCAGGAACGCGGCGGTAGCGGGCGGAAGCAGATAGGAACCCGCACTGCTCGGGTCCACGGATCCGACCGAACCCGCGAGCAGCACCCCGGCCAGGGCCGCTATCAGCGAGGCCGCGATGAAGGCGCCGATCCGGATCCTGCCCACCCGGAGTCCGGCCAGTGCAGCGGCCGACCGGTTGCCGCCGATAAACAGCAGGTACCGCCCCAGCGGGGTGTACTCGAAGACGAACCAGGCGATCAGCGCGATGATCCAGCCGAGCCACACGACGCTCGGGAGTCCGAGGATCTGTAGATTGGCGAAGTCCTTCACCCCGGACGGGATGGTGGAAATCAGCGATCCGTCGCTCATATAGGTCAGAAGACCGTTCAGCAGGGTGAAGGTACCCAGAGTGACGATGAGGCCGTCCAGACCGATACCGACCACGAACACCGCGTTGAGGGCTCCGACAAGGCCGCCGAGTGCCAGGGAAACCACGACACAGGTCCAGACCGGCCAGCCATCGCGGAAGAGCACACCGACCGTCCCCGCGCACAGGACCATCACCGCCGAGATCGAGAGGTCGAAGTCGCCCGCGCGCAGCGGGATGGTGATCGCGACGGCGAGCAGGAGGACGGTCGCCTGGCTGGCCAGCATGATGCGAAAGTTGGTCCATGTGAAGAAGAGTTCCGGCGACAGCACGCTGAAGCCGACGAACGTGGCGACGAGAAGCAGGGGTACGGCTGCCTGAGGCAGTGATCCGAAGATCCTTGTGCGGGCGGACGCAGAGGCCGTCGCGGTGTTCGGACCGGGGTCGCTCTGAGGTGTGCCTTCCTGCGCCGACGGCCGGGACGGCTCGACCGAGCTGCTGGTCATAGGGGATCTCACTTCCGCTCGAGCTTGGGGGTGGCGCCTTGGCAGGCGGTGATCAGCCGATCCTCCGAAAGCTCGTTCTCGGACAGCTGCGCAGCGACCCGCCCGTGCCGCAGGACGAGGACTCGGTGGCACACGTGTGCGACTTCCTCGACGTCGGAGGAGAAGACGACGATGGCCGCGCCGGCGTCGGCCGTCCGCCGGATCATCTCGAAGATCTCTTTCCGGGCCCCCGCGTCCACCCCTTGAGTGGGTTCGTGGAGCAGCAGCACCCGGGGCTCCGTCGCGAGCCAGCGCGAGAGCACCACCTTTTGCTGGTTGCCTCCGCTGAACCGGGTGATGTGCTGAGCCGGGTTCCGGGGGCGGACGTCGAACTTCTCCAACTGGCTCACGACGAAGTGGTGTTCCTCCCGATGCCGGAGGAACCCCCGACGCGTGAACCGCGTCACGAACGGGAGGGTGAGATTCTCCGCCGCCGTGCCGTCGCCCCACATCGAGTCGCGCAGGCGGTTGCCAGGTACCAGTGCGATTCCGGCCTGACGACCGGCTCTCACCGAGTTGCGGACCTCCGCACCGTTCACGACGACGGTGCCGGTGGAGCGCGCGGCGTGTCCGTTGATCAGGTAGGGCAACCCCTCCTGGCCCATGCCCACCAGCCCGGTCACGCCCACGATCTCACCGGGCCCGACGCCGAAGGTGACATCCTCGACGGTGCCGCCGCCCAGCCCCCGGACAGACAGCACATCCCGGTCCTGCTCGGGGATATGGCGGTCGGGGTAAAACGCTCCGATCTCGTATCCGAGCATCATCCGCACGAGTTCCGCGTCGGTCGTACCGCTCGTGGCCACGGTTGCAACGAGCCTGCCACTGCGCAGCACACTCACCCGGTCGCAGACGTCCAGCACCTCGTGGAGCCGGTGGCTGATGAAGAGCACTGCGGTTCCCGCTTCGGCGAGACCCCGCACGATCGACAGCAACTGTTCGGACTCCGCATGCGGAAGTGCGGCCGTGGGCTCGTCGAGGACGAGGATGTGATCGGACCGGCGCTGTCGCACGAGGCGCAGGCCACGAAGGATGGCGACGACCGAGCGCTCGGCCGGGGTCAGGGTCGCGACGCGGGCCATCGGGTCGACGTCGAATCCGAATTCCCCGGCCAGTCGGCGTACGAGCTTGGCTTCGCGAGACAGCCGGAAGGGGGCCAGCATCGCCGTATCGAATCCGCTGGAAATTCCGATGTTCTCGGCCACCGACATCTCGTCACACAGGGCAAGATCCTGGTGAATGATGGCAATTCCATGGTTCTGTGGCTGAGTCACGGGGAATTCCAGTGGCCCTTGCCCGACTTCGCAGATACTTCCCTCGTCGGGGGTGTGCACGCCCCCCAGTATCTTGACGAGTGTCGA
Source organism: Streptomyces sp. NBC_00988 (assembly GCF_045162645.1). Taxonomy (NCBI): domain Bacteria; kingdom Bacillati; phylum Actinomycetota; class Actinomycetes; order Kitasatosporales; family Streptomycetaceae; genus Streptomyces; species Streptomyces sp. NBC_00988. The sequence goes on along the minus strand of NZ_CP108730.1, from coordinate 2,548,186 downwards.
CTTTCCGGATCCGTTCTCGCCGATCAGGCCATGGATCTCGCCCGGGGCGATATCGAAGCCTATTCGGTCTAGAACTGTGATTCCCTCGAAACTCTTCGATAGATTTCTGATGCGAACGGCACTTTTCATGTGCCTCCCTCCGCCAGCCTCAACTCGTTCGGGATGAATCGCGTTTGGCGGTGGTTCGCGGCGATCGGCCGCAGGGTCCCGCTCGGTGTTATGAAGCCGACTAGAGGCGATAACCACTTCCGACCCTGTCCCGCGTTTCAAGAGAATGCAGCATGTGGCAGACCGGAAGCAGCGACATTCCACTTTGCGTGTGGCTACCTATGTCACAGATCACAGATCATGAGGGTCCGGGCGCGGCGCCGGACACCGCGGCTCTCGTCCACTCGAAGACGGTGGCCGGGGAGCGGGTCCCCTGCGCGGCCTTGGAGCGGCTGGGTTCGCCGAGCGCGCTGAGGAGTCCGTCCGAGACGGCGACCAACTGATTGAGGGCAGTTGGGCTCAGCCAGGTCGGGCGCAGTGCGAACAGAAGGTCCTCCGTCGCCGTGTTGCCGCTGGCGCCCGGAGCGAACGGGCAGCCCCCCAGGCCGCCGAGCGCTCCGTCGACCATGTCCGCTCCGGCGGCGACGGCGGCCAGCGCGTTCGCCACTCCCTGACCCCAGGTGTCGTGACCGTGGAAGACGATGCGCCGCCGCGGCGTCTCGGCACGGATCCGGCCGATGAGGTGAGCCACCTGCGACGGCACCGCCTGCCCCAGCGTGTCACAGACGACGATGTCCTCCGCGCCCGCGGTGCGGGGGTCGTTGGCGACGGTGATGACGCGGTCCGGTGCGACCGGGCCCTCGAACGGGCAGGTGAACGCGGTGGCGAGACAGAGTTGGACGCGCCCCCCGGCAGCATGGGCGATCTCGGAGGCGGCGGGCATCGCGGCAATGCTGGCTTCGGTGTCCCGGCCGATGTTGGCCCGGTTGTGCGCGTCGGACACCGAGAGACAGTACTGGACGTTCCGGGCGCCCGCGGCGACGGCGCGTTCGACGTGCCGTGGTGTGGCCACCCACAGCCAGCACCGTTCGAGCTCCTCGGCGGTGAGGGCGGCCACGACCGCGAGACTGTTCGCCAGGGGTGGTACGAGGTCGGGTCGGGCGAGGGAGCCGATCTCGATGCTCGGCATTCCCAGAGCGAGCAGTTCCCGCACGACGGAGACCTTGTGAGCGGTGCCGAGGGTCTTGCCGGTCAGTTGCAGCCCGTCGCGCAGTGTCACATCGCGCAGGATTACGTCACCGGGGTGCGTGCCGGGTACCGGTGCCTCCGCAGTCATGTCCGGTCCTGCGATCCGGCGGTCGCGGCCGCCAACTCGTCGGCGTCGAGGCCGAGCAGGCCGACGAGGATCTCTGTGGTGTGCTCACCCAGGTCCGGGCCCAGCGAACGGACCGGCAGGGATGCGTCGCCGATCACCGGCACGATGCCGGGGAAGCCGACCCGCTTCGGCTCGGTGCCGCCCACGTCGACGGGGAAGTACTGGATCATGTTCCGTGCGAGGAACTGGCCGTCCTGGCAGATGTCGGCGGCGGTGTGGATCGGCCCGGCGGGCACCTGAGCCGCCTCCAGTTCGGCGAGGACCGCAGCGCGCGGCAGAGTGGCTGTCCAGGCGGCGATCGCGGTGTCAAGCTCGTCGCGCCGTCCCCACCGACCCTCGTTGCCCGACAGGTCCCTGTCTTCGGCCAGATCCGGCCGGCCGATGGCGATCATGAGCCTGTGGAAGATGCCGTCGCCGTTGCCCGCGATCACCACGCTTCCTCCGTCCCCGCAGGGGTAGGCGTTCGAGGGGGCGATGCCTTCCATCCGTCCCCCGGCCCGTCGCCGGTTCACGCCGTGGGCCAGGTGGTCGGGGACCAGCGATTCCATCACGGACAGCACCGCCTCGGTCAGAGCCACGTCGATGACGCGTCCGGAGAGCGGCAGTCGGAGCCGCGCTCCCTCGGCTGACCGGCTCGACTCGCGGCGAAAGAGCGCCATCATCGAACCGAACGCGCCGTAGAGGCCGGCGATGGTGTCGCCGATCGACACTCCGACCCGTACCGGTGGTCGGTCCGGCTCCCCGACGAGTTCGCGCAGACCGCCCATCGCCTCCGCGACGGCGGCGAAGCCGGGCCGCTCGGCCAGCGGCCCGGTCTGGCCGAACGCGGAGATCCGGGTCAGTATCAGGTCGGGATTGACGGCGTCGAGCTCGTCCGGCCCGAGGCTCCACTTCTCCAGGGTGCCCGGTCGGAAGTTTTCCAGGACGATGTCGCTGCACGCGGCCAGGCCCAGCACCGCGCGACGGCCGGCGGGAGACCGCAGATCGAGTACGACCGATTTTTTGTTGCGGTTGATGGTGCGGTAGAGCATGGACGTGGTCCCGGCGTAGAGCCGCCACCTGCGCAGTTCGTCGCCAGTTCGAGGACGCTCGACCTTGATCACCTCGGCGCCGAAATCGGCCAGCAGCCGCCCTGCCGTGGGAGCGGCGATGTAGTTGCCCAGTTCAAGTACCCGGACCCCGGCGAGGGGGAGTACGGCGTCGTCGGTCATGACACCGTCCGGAGGGGGGTCGTCGTGCCGGTCATGGGGGCGGGGGCTGCCAGGAAGCGCAGAGTGTGTGACAGCACGACGTCAGGCCGCTCGATGTTCGGGCAGTGGCCGCAATCCGGGATGACCAAGAGCTCGCAGCCCTTGATCCGCTCGGCCAGGCCTGTGGCGTAACCCGGCTCACGCAGCTTGTCCTCCTTGCCCGCGATGAGCAGCGTCGGCGCGGTGACGAGCTCGTACTCGGTTCGGTCGGGCTGCCCGTGGCTGCTGCGTGGAGGGGTAAGCGGGGACTTGAACCTGGCCGCGGCCACGGCCTCCCACGCACCGGGCGCCGTGGCGAGCGTGTTCCTCCGCTCGACGTACGCGGGATCGGTGGACCACACGGGGCTGTGGAAGATCGCGGACAGCAGTCGCCGCATGCCTTCGGGAGTGCAGTCGTAGTCAAGGGTCATGCGCCGGTATGCGTTGTCCGGGACGTACCCGGCACCGCTCAGCACCACGATCCGGTTCACCGGCAGGCCGGGCGGGACCAGGGCGGCTTCCTGGGTCAGCCAGGTCGCGCCCATCGAGTTGCCGACGAAGTCCGCCCTGCCGATCTCCATGACCTCCAGAAATCGGCGCAGGTGCGCCAGCATGCGCCCGCGCTTTCCGCCGAAGTCGTGAATCTTGTCCGTCCGGCCGTAGCCCAGCCAGTCCGGCGCCAGGACACGGAAGTTCTCGGAGAGGGGACCGATCAGATACTCCCAGCTGAGTTCCGCGCAGCCACCGAACTCACCGCTGTGAAGCAGGACGAGTGGCGGGCCTTCCCCTGCCTCCAGGTAATGGGTCCGCACACCGTCCACGGAGACGAAGCGACTGTGCCAGTTCGGCGTGGGTGGCGGAGGAACTGCCGGGGTCATTTCGTGCTCTCCGCGGTGCCGACGTTGAGTTCTTTGAGCTGGGGCGCTACCTCGTTCGCGAACAGTTCGAGGCTGCGCGACACGGTTTCGTGCGACATCAGTCCGGCCTGTCCCATCATGAGCAAGTGCCCGAATCCGCCGACCCGGTCGTGCAGACGGCGGATCTGCGCCGCGACCGTGTCCGGGCTGCCGGCGAACATGATGCCCTGCTCGATGAGCCACTCGACGGACTGGCCCTTGGGGTTCATGCCGCCGAAGGGGCCACGGCCCGGCCCCCCGCCCTTCAGCGCGGCAGCCGCAGCGTGGGCCGGAACGTACCCGGGCGGCATGGACAGGTGCGGTGGCACCTTGTTGATGTCGAAGTACCAGCGCAACTGCTCCGCGGCCGCGAACGCGGCCTCGTCGCTCTCGCCCACGTGCACCAGGCCGCAGTAGGCGAAGCGGTCCGGGCCGAGCGGCTCGAGGCCTTCGTCCAGACGCGTCTGGCGGTAGGTGTCGTACAGCATCCTCGTGGTGTCGAAACCGGTGAGGAAGGTCGCCAGGACGTACCCGTTCAGTGCGACCGGACGAATGCCGCCCTTGCTGGTCGAGGTGATCCAGATCGGTGGGTGCGGCTGCTGGTACGGACGCGGCCAGATGTTCACATGCCGGTAGTGCCAGGTGCCTTCCCAGCTGAACGGGCCGTCGTGAGTGGTCCACGCCTTCTTGATCAGATCGTGGGCCTCCCACATCCGGTCCGCGAGACCGACCGGGTTGCTGTTCGCCGGGAGTACCTCGAACGGCACGCTGCGGACGAACCCGACCTCCAGCCGGCCACGGGAGATGTTGTCGACGACCGCCATCTCCTCCGCGACCCGGACCGGGTCGCGGCGGTTGGCGACCGGATTCCCGAGGACCAGGATCCGGGCGTCACGGGTGATCCGGGCCAGGATGGCCGCGGTCAGCCCGACCGCGGGCTGTATGCAGGTGGGTGTCTGGTGGTGCTCGTTGGTCATCACATTGAGGCCGAGCCCGTCAGCGACCTGCCAGTCGTCGAGATAGCGGTTGTAGAGCGCGGCACCCTTCTCGGGGTCGAAGACACGGTTGGGCAGCGACACCCTTATCGAGTCGGTCTCCGAGAGGTCCGGCAGGTACGGGTAAGCGCTCTCGCTGAAGTGCCAGTACTCCACAGTCGTCTCCGCTTCTACACAGTGGCGGTGCCGGAGGCCGCGAATACGTTGAACAGCGTCACCGTCTCGGCCGGGCTTTCGATGTCGGGGAAATGGCCGCACGCGGGAAGTTCGGCGTACCGGGCGTTGGGCAGGAAGTCGGCCAGTTCCTCGTGATAACCGGCGCGGACAAGGCGATCCGAGGACCCGCTGATCACGAGTGTGGGGACACGGATACGGGCCGCGTGGTGGCGCAGGCTCCGCGAGTGCAGATAGGGCTCCCACACGTACGTGGTGAAGGTCTCGCGGCAGAGCATGACGTGGGCGAGTTCCTCGATGGTCAGCGAGTCGGCGTGGAGCGCGCCGAGCGTGGCATCGTGATAGGCGCGTTCGGCGCGCTCCTCGGCGGATATGGAGTGAACGTCCACGAAGTCCCGCTCTTCGGTGCCGCCGAGTTTGATCCCGACAGGTCCGACGAGCGTCATGGACGAGATCCGGCCGTTGCCCATCGCGGCGAGTTCGAGGGCGACCCAGGCGCCGAGCGACGACCCGACCACGTGGACACCGCGCAGCCCCTCGCCCTCAAGCACATCGCTGTACAGGTAGGCGAGATCGCGGATCGACGCGTTCCAGGGCAACCGCCGACTCTCGCCGTACCCGGGATGGTGGGGCATGAGCACGTGGCGATCGCGGCCAAGGGCCTCGGCGAACGGGCGTGTCGAGGCGGGCCCCTCCTCGCTGGGGAGCAGGAGTACCGGTGCGCCCGAGCCGAACTCCTCGACGGCAAGGTCAGTTCCGTAGACCGTGGCAAGCGAACGAGTCATGCCGGCCTCGCCTCTCCGGGCGCGCCGATCGGCCGCCCTAACTGATCACTTCGCTGTGTTTGGCACAATTCTTCGTCCGGTGGCAGACCCCCGTCTGTGACAGTTGTCGCGGCGACCTGTGACGACCACCGTGTTGTCGGCTCGTTGGCCCGACTTGAGTCACGGCGACCCGGACCCGGGTCGCAGCGTTTTCGTCATAGGTGGTCCTACGCTCCTGACGGTTGACGGAGTACACCGCGACTGGTTTTCGGGTCCCGTTGGAGTGGGTCGCTATGGCGATGGCGGTGTTGGCCGAACAGGAGGCGTGGGCGTGATCGTGCGTGTGACCGATACGAAGATCGTCGTTGAAGACAGGGGGGATCTCACCCGTCTCCATGTGGCGACGCGTCTCGACGCCGACGCCGTCAACGAGGTGCTTGTCAGGTTGAGGGCCGGCTGCCTGACTGACGATGGTTCGACTCTGCTCGACCTGGCGTTCCTGCGCGTTCACGCGGAGGCCGGGGGCGTCGGCGACGACTGGGGTGAGCGGTGGCAGGCGATGATCGACTACGCTGCGCGGAAGGGTTGGCTGTCCGCGGACGGTCGCCTGGTGCGGGCCCATGTCGAGTGGACCGTGTGAACCGCACACGGTGCTGTTGGCTCACGAGCGGTCGAAGCACGGGGTGCCGCAGGACGGATCGCACGGGTGCGCACACCGGTCACGCCCCTGGGGCCCGGTGGGTGTGCGGGCCTGTGAGCCGCTGACGCGCGAACGGCCGACAGCACTGTGCCGCGTCGGGTACGCCCGCGATCGGCGTACTCGACACGGCACGGTCATGCGCAGCACGACGACGGGGCGTGCGTGTCGCGGTCGGTCGTGAAGTCGCGTAGGCGGCCTGCCTGGCTTGCCGGCTACCGAGGCGCCCTGGTGTTCAGGCCTTCCTGCTGTCACGTGCCTGCAGAGGGCGATGGTGCCCGCCCACGGGGGGCTGTGGGGTTTGCTCTTCCTCGTCCCCCTGCGACAGGCTCGCCATCCGTTGCGGATCACGAATCACGATCGTTGAGCCCTCGCGGCACAGAATGCCCTCGTCGCACAGTGCGAGCAGTACACGACCGACCACCTCGCGAACCGATCCGACCGAGTCGGCCAGCTCCTGCTGAGTGACCCGCACGGTCTGCCGTCCCTCGACGTCGACCGAGAGCTTGAGCAAATGCCAGGCGACGCGCACTCGGACCGAGCCGAACGTCTGGGGAACGCGATTCGCCGCGCCTTCGACCAACCGGCAGGCCAGCTCCTGCGCTATCGCCCACGCGACCTTGCCGTCGGTGCGCCCGAGCCGCTCCAGCGTGATCGGATCGAGCCGCAGCAGAGAGCCCCTCCGAATGGCCTCGACCCCGCTGGGGGCGCCGTGGAGGACGACCGACGTCAGCCCGACCACTTGACCCGGCCCCCAGTAGCGGGCGGCGATGCGGCGCCCGCCAGCCGATGTCACGTAGGAACGCAACATCCCCGACACCACAAGGGCGACGAAAGAGAAGCGCGGCTCCAGCATCTCGCGGTAGACGTTCTGCTCGGGAAAGATCTCCTCCTCGTGTGCCGTCGCCAGCAGCTCCCGCTGCGCTGCGTCGGGGAGTCTGGCGAGGAAACTGGATTCCCAGGCCCGTTGGACCGGATCAGTCTCGATGCTGACAATGCTCATCAGATCACCTACCAAAGGGTGCCCACGTACACGCACTTCTGTGCGGTGAGCGGCTCGGTCGCCCTGCGAGAGGTCCGCCCCGGCGGGACCTGCGGCTGATGGATGATCGTGCCTGCCCAACGGCTACAGAGTGTGTCGATCGACTCCACACGTCAATGGGTCGGACAACACTTCCCTCTGGTGTCCCGAGCCCCGGCCGCCCACGGGCGTGTGCCGGCGCAGCCTGCGGCACTTCGCTTCCGAAGGTGCTCGCAGCGTCGAGCGGAGAGGGGCCCTCACGTCGCTCGCGACGGCGTTCCCGCAGGTGGGAACGCAGGTGTGTGCGTCAAGTCACGCATGGGGCGAATCCAGGTTGCCGACAGTCCAGGCCGGCGCTGGCGACGATGTGTCCAGCCGGTGCCGAGCTGGCCGGAGCCGTCTTCGGATGTCTCTGCCGCTACCGGGACGGCCCACAGCGCCGCAACCGAGAGGACCCAGCATCGTGACTTCCACCCAGCCCGCCGTTTCGCCCGCGACCCTCCGTGAGGTCTGCGGCCGATGGGTTACCGGCGTCGCCGTTGTCACCGGCACTGATCACGGCGGACAGCCCCTCGGCATGGCGGTCAACTCCTTCACTTCCCTGTCCCTCGAACCGCCACTGGTCCTCTTCTGCCCCGCCTCGACATCATCCACCTGGCCTCTGATCCAGCAGAGTTCCCGTTTTGCCGTGAACATCCTGGCCGAACCGCAGAGTCACCTCGTCCGATCGTTCGCCCGGTCCGGCGGGGACAAGTTCGCTGGTGTGCCTTTGCGCCCTGCCCCGGACGGACTCCCGGCGCTCGCCGGCGCCGTCGCCCGCATCGTGTGCCGGATCGAGGACGTCCACGCGGGCGGTGATCACCAGATCGTCGTCGGCAGGGTGCTGGCCACCGAGCTGTTCGAGGGCGATCCGCTGGTCTTCCACCGGGGACGGACCGCCGGCGTGGCGCTCCCGGTCGGCTAGGACCAGTCCGACGCGATCACGTGCGCGAAGCCGCAGCACAGGAGGCAACGTGAGACGCTCATCAGCAGGTACCTACCGCACGACTACTGTTTCACGGTCGGCCTCATCGCTTCGGATCAGCGAGATACTTCCGAAGCCCGGACAACGCCTCGCCGAGAACCTCGTGAAGCTGACGGTCCTCCTGCTCCAGCCACTGTTCGTACGCGGACACAGCGAGGGCAAGCGTCACATGGCCCGCCGTCCGGGGCAGAAGGTCGTCCGAAGCGATATTGAACCGCTGTCCCACATAAGAGGCGACGACAGCACGCCACGACTGGTACTTCAGTGCCGAATGGGCTTGGAGGGCCGGCGTCCGCAACAGCAGCCGCATGCGTTGGCGATGCTGGGGCAACGCGGCCTCGTCCACCTCGTTGAAGGCGAGCACCGCCTCCTGGACGGCCGCGTAGACGGGAATGTCGTGAGGCATGGCTTGCAGTGTTCTCGCGAAGTCGACCAGACCCGCCTCGAACTGACCCCAGGGGATGTCGTTCTTGGACGGATAGTACCGAAGCAGGGTGCGTCGCCCGATGCCCGCTGCCGCGGCGATCGCGTCCAGGGTCGTCGCCTCGAATCCCTGGGTGGCGAACAGTTCGAAGGCGACGCGCTCGATCGACGCGTGGTCGGTGACGGGCGGGCGGCCCAGCAGGTTCTGCGATCCAGTGCTCACAGGCACAGGAATGTATCCGGATCCGCGTCGGATCCCTATCTTTTTGGCCCTGGGTGCCATTAGTGTCCGGCATCGTGCGCGTCGAGGTGGTGCGCGCGATCGAGAAAGGAGCAGTCATGGAGGAACAGGCGCAGACCCAGGATGTGGACACCACTGAGGTCGATGAGCTGATCGATGACGAGTCGCTGATGGAAGAGGTCTCCATCGACGGGATGTGCGGCGTGTACTGATCGCCGACGGCCAGGACCGACAAGAGCAGGGAGCCGACTGTGACCGACATCCTGGACCAGCCATGGGAGTTGTCGCCCTCTGTGGCACTGCGTTCCGAGTCCTTCGGTGCGCTGGCCTACCACTTCGGCAACAGGCGGCTGACGTTTCTCAAGCGGCGTGAACTCGTCGACGTCGTCCGCCTGCTGGGCTGTTCCCCGGACGTTCGTACCGCCCTCACCGGTGCCGGAGTTCCGCCGGCACAGTGGAGCGGTTATCTGCGAACGCTCCGGGGACTTGCCAGCACGGACATGATCCGTCATCGGGACACCGCGGCCGACGCGGGAGGAGAGGTATCACCGTGAACCAGCCGAACGCGACACGCCCCGGGCCCGGCGATTCCCTGGTGGAACGCTTCGAGCGGGGACTGGCCGCACCGATCTGTCTGACGTGGGAACTCACCTACGCCTGCAACCTGGCCTGTGTGCACTGCCTGTCCTCGTCGGGCAGACGCGACCCACGCGAACTCACCACCGGTCAGTGCGAGGCGGTGATCGACGAACTCCAGGCCATGCAGGTGTTCTACGTGAACATCGGGGGTGGCGAACCCACGGTGCGACCGGACTTCTGGCACCTGCTCGCCTACGCGGTGGAGCATCAGGTCGGCGTGAAGTTCTCCACCAACGGTGTGCGCATAGATCCGGCGCGGGCCCGATACCTCGCCTCGACGGACTACGTCGACGTACAGGTGTCCCTCGACGGCGCCACAGCCGCGGTCAACGACCGGGTACGCGGTCCTGGTTCCTACGACATGGCGATGCGCGCGCTGGACAACCTCGCGGCCGCCGGATTCCGTGACACCAAGATCTCCGTCGTCGTCACACGCCACAACGTGGGCCAACTGGACGAGTTCAAACGCATCGCCGACGAGCACGGCGCGACGCTGCGGTTGACCCGGCTCCGGCCGTCCGGGCGGGGTGCCGACGTGTGGGACGAACTGCACCCAACCCAGGCACAGCAGCGGGACCTGTACGAATGGCTGGTCAGGGCAGGCGAGAAAGTGCTCACCGGGGACTCGTTCTTCCACCTGGCGGGCTTCGGCACGAAACTGCCCGGGCTCAACATGTGCGGGGCCGGCCGAGTCGTGTGCCTCATCGATCCGGTCGGCGACGTCTACGCCTGCCCGTTCGCCATCCACGACAACTTCCTCGCCGGGAACCTCCTCACGGACGGGGGCTTCGCCAGCGTCTGGCGGACCTCGGAGCTGTTCCGGGAACTGCGCTCGCCGCAGAGTGCCGGCGCCTGCTCCTCCTGTACGTTCTACGACGTCTGCCGGGGCGGATGCATGGCGGCGAAGTTCTTCACCGGGCTGCCGCTGGACGGCCCTGACCCCGAATGCGTACAGGGCCACGGCGAGACGGCTCTCGCCGATCCCGGACGTACGGTGCCCGCGCCGGGCCAGGACCACTCGCATCGCACCCGCGCCTCGAAGCCGCCGGTGTTCGTGACGCTCGGCGAGCGCCCGGTCCCTCAGGCCCCCCCGGTGTCACCGTGCGCCGAGAACCCGCTGGCCGGATTCCGCGGCGCGTAGCACCAGTGAACGGGGCGGGCCGGCTCCCGGCACGTCCTCGTCGGACGGCTCGACGAGCAACACAGTCCGCGAAACACGAACAGTTCGTGAGCGAGAGGTGCGTCATGGGCAACAGTTGGTTCGAGACCGTCGCACACGCCCAGCGACGAGCCGGCAGAAGGCTTCCGAGGTCGGTCTACAACGCGATCCTCGCCGGCTCGGAAGCCGGTGTCTCCTACCGGGACAACACGGCATCGTTCGGGGAACTGGGTTTCGCTCCGCACGTGGCGGGTCTGTCGGCGAAGCGGGATCTGGCAACCACCGTCATGGGCCAGGAGGTGTCGCTCCCGGTCGTCATCTCGCCCACAGGTGTGCAGGCGGTACATCCCGATGGCGAGGTGGCAGTCGCTCGGGCAGCTGCCGCAAGGGGTACGGCGATGGGCCTGAGTTCCTTCGCGAGCAAACCCGCCGCCGAAGTGGTGGCCGCGAACGCCAAGACCTTCTTCCAGATGTACTGGTCGGGTTCCAAGGACTCCATGATCCTCACCATGGACCGGGCCCGCGCGGCCGGGGTGGCGGGTCTCATCGTCACCCTCGACTGGTCCTTCTCACACGGCCGTGACTGGGGGAGCCCCTGGATTCCCGAACGGCTCGACCTGAAGGCGATGGCGCGGCTGGCCCCGCAGGGACTGGCCCGGCCGGGCTGGCTGCTGGACTACGTCCGCTCTGGCAGCCTTCCGGACCTGACAACGCCCAATCTCGCCGGTCCCGGCGAACGGCCTCCGACCTTCTTCGGTGCCTACGGTGAGTGGATGCAGACCCCGCCACCGAGCTGGGACGACATCCGCTGGCTGCGGGAGCAGTGGCAGGGCCCGTTCATGCTGAAGGGCATCTCACGGGTGGACGACGCCCGCCGGGCCGTTGACGCGGGAGTCACCGCGATCTCGGTGTCCAACCACGGCGGCAACAACCTCGACACCACGCCGGCCCCGATCCGTAGCCTGCCAGCAGTGGCGGACGCCGTCGGCGAAGAGGTGGAGGTACTGCTGGACGGTGGTATCCGTCGGGGCGGTGACGTGGTCAAGGCGCTGGCCCTGGGCGCGCGGGCCGTCATGATCGGACGGGCGTACCTGTGGGGCCTTGCCGCCGGGGGACAGGCGGGAGTGGAGAACGTACTGGACATCATGTCCGCAGGTATCGACTCCACGCTGCTGGCGCTCGGCCGGTCCTCGATCCATGATCTCACCCGGGACGACGTGCTGGTGCCCGCAGGATTCTCCAGGTCGGCGGGGAGCGTGGAGCGGGCATGACACCGCACACGGGATCGGCGCAACTGTCCCGGATGGCCTGGCCCGCGCTTCCGGAGCGGCCACTGGTCCTCGTACCGCTCGGCTCTTTCGAACAGCACGGGCCCCATCTGCCCCTGGACACCGACACCAGGATCGCCGACGCCGTCGCACGCGGCGCGGCGGGCCGACTACGTCAGCGACGCCCCCGGGAACCGGTGGTGGTCGCGCCGTCGGTGGTCTACGCGGCCAGCGGGGAGCATCAGTCGTTTCCGGGGACGATCTCCATCGGGAACGAGGCCCTGCGGTTCATGCTGGTGGAACTCGTCCGCTCCATGTGCGTCTGGTCCGGCCGCATCGTGTTCGTCAATGCCCACGGCGGCAACCTCAGATGTCTGGCCGAGACAGCCCGTCAACTGACCGAGGAGGGACAGGATGTCGCGTGGGTCCCGTGTCAGACCGAGACCGTCGACGCGCACGCCGGTCACACCGAGACCTCGCTGATGCTCCACCTGGTCCCCGATCTCGTGGACATGACGCTGGCCCGGAAGGGCAATCCGGCGCCCATCGCGGAGTTGCTTCCCGCGATCATCGCCGGAGGCGTCTCGGCGGTGTCGCCGTCCGGTGTTCTCGGCGACCCCACCACCGCGACAGCCGAAGGCGGCGCACGGGTACTCGACGATCTGGTGGCGGACGTCGCCACCAGGATCGAGGACGGCCGGCTCGGTACCGACGGCCGGCTGTGCTCGGCGCAGGCCGAACCATGCCGGCCGTGAGGCGGGTGGCGCTCGTGACGGGCGCGGCACGCGGCATCGGGGCCGCGACCGTGCGGGCCCTGTGCGCCGACGGGTTCGCGGTGGTGGCAGTGGACAGCTGTGCCGGCGACGGCCCGGAGCGACCTGTGGGCCTGGACTATCCGCTGGCAGACCGCCGGGAGCTGGAGAAGCTGTGCAGCGAGCACCCGGGCCAGGTGGTCGCCCACGTGGGGGATGTCCGTGACCGGGGCGCGCTGGAAGAGGCGGCCGCGCTGGCCGTTGATCGCTTCGGCCGCCTCGACGCGGCCGTGGCTGCGGCAGCGGTCATCTGCGGCGGGCAACCACTGTGGGAGGTCCCCGAAGCCCACCTGCGCACGCTGTGGGACGTGGACGTGATGGGGGTCTGGAACACCGCGGCCGTCTGCGTGCCGCGCATGCTCGGTGGCCCCGACCCCAGTGGTTGCCGGTTCGTCGCCGTCGCCTCGGCGGCCGGCACCCGCGGACTCTTCCATCTGGCCGGGTACGGCGCCGCCAAACACGCCGTCATCGGACTGACCCGTGGCCTCGCCGCGGACCTCACCGGCACCGGGGTGACCGCGGTCGCGGTATCACCCGGCTCGACCCGTACCGCCATGCTCGATGCGTCGGCCGCGCTCTACGGACTCGACGACGTCGGGTCGTTCGCCGGTGCACAGCTGAACGGCCGTCTGATCGAGCCGGAGGAGATCGCCGCCGTCATCGCTTTCTGCTGCTCCCGACAGGGCGGCGTCGCGAACGGCTCCGTGATGTGCGCCGAGGGAGGGTTCCGGGGATGACCACCACGCTGCCGTCAGGGGCGGTTGTCGAGATCGGCGCTCATGTCCGCGTCTGTGACGGCGGTCGCATCCTGGTCGGCGGGACTCCCACACGCCTCGTGCGACTGAGCGAGCGTGCTCTCCGGTTTCTCCGGGACGGCAGGATCACTCTCGTGGATCCGCCGTCCGCCAGGCTCGCGGAGCGACTGCTCGCTCTCGGCATGGCCCATCCCGTCCTCGCCCTACTGCCCCCGCACGACCCCGCCGAGGTGACTGTGGTGGTACCGGTCCGCGACCGGGCACGAGAGCTGGACCGGTTGCTCGCCGGCATCGGCCGGCGGACACAGGTGATCGTCGTGGACGACTGCTCTCGTGACTCCGCCGCAGTGGCACGCGTCGCTGCCTCCCACAGCGCCCGGCTGGTCGTCCTCCCGGAGAACAGAGGGCCCGCGGCTGCTCGCAATGACGGACTGCGACACGTCCGTACGCGATACGTGGCGTTCGCCGACTCCGACATCGTCATCGGCCAGGACACCATTCCGATGCTTCTGCGGCACTTCCACGACCAGCACCTCGCCGTGGTGGCCCCCCGGGTCCTCGGCCTGGAAAGTCGGAGGGCAGGAGCGAACTGGATCGCACGCTACGAGTCGGCGCGATCGTCTCTGGACCTGGGGCCTCACGCCGCTTTGGTGCACCCGCGCTCACGGGTGTCCTGGGTACCCAGTGCCTTCCTGCTCGCGCGGACCGACGCCCTGGGGCCGGGTTTCACAGAGAGCATGCGCGTCGGCGAGGACGTCGACCTCGTGTGGCGCCTTGCGGCCGAAGGGCGACGCGTCCGCTACGAGCCCGCCGTCACCGTCCGGCACGAGCACCGCACCCGATTCACCGACTGGCTGGGCCGCAAGGCCTACTACGGCTCGGGAGCCCACGCGCTGTACGAGCGGCACGGCCCCGCGGTCGCCCCTGCCGCGCTCACCCCCTGGGCCGCCGGGGCCGCTGTCGCGCTGCTGGCACAGCGCCGCTGGTCAGTGCCCGTAGCGGCGGTGATGGTCGTCTGGGCGGGCTGCGGTTACCGGCGCAAGGTACCGGAAGGCAGCGGCGGTCCGAACCGGTTGGCGGTTCGCCTGACAGGGCTCGGACTTGCTGCCACAGCTGAACAGACGATGGGAATGCTGCTGCGCCACTGGTGGCCGGTGACCCTGGCAGGCTGTGTGTTCTCCGCACGGGTGCGCCGAGCCGCCGCGTTGGCTGCCGTCACCGACGGGTTCCTGGAGTATCACTTGCGCTCGCCTCAGATGGACCCGGTCCGATTCGCCCTCGCGCGTCGGCTGGACGACCTCGCGTACGGCGCCGGATTGTGGGCCGGGGCCGTCAGAGCTCGCTCGGTCCGCTCCCTGCTCCCCACGCTTCGCGGCCCAGGGCACGGCTCCCGTACGACGCGGTAGTCCGGAGGCGCGTAGATGCGATGGGTGCATGGATCGCGATGATGCTGCAGCGCGTGTGCGTGCTGTCATCCACGGGTGTGTTCGTGAGGCAGCCGCAGACGTACCCAGCCCGGCGCCCCGGCTGCGGCTGTCCCGCGACTCCGGTGCAAGGCGATCCGCCGGGTCCAGTCGGCGTGAGAGCCAGGGGCGATTGGCTGAAGTGCCGTCAGGTGGACCACCGGGGCCGGCGTTTTTCCATGAACGCTTGCATGCCCTCTCGGGCCTCGTCGGAGTTGAACAGGCGGGCGGAGTGGGCGGCAGTTGCCTGGCCTTGGGTGTCGATGGTGTCCCGCAGCATGTGTGTGGTCAGCTGCTTTGATTCCGCGAGGCCTTGTGGTGAGCAGCGGCGCAGCGCGTCGGTGATCGTGGTGAGGGCGGAGTCCGGGTCGGCGGTGGCTTCGGTGACGAGTCCGATGCGGACTGCTTCGTGTGCGTCGAAGGTCTCGCCGGTCAGGTAGTAGCGGCCGGCCGCCCGGTCGGTGAGTCGGGGCAGCGTGGTGAGGGAGATGACGGCCGGTGCGAGGCCGAGTCTGGCTTCGGAGAAGGCGAAGGTGGACCGAGGACCGGCGATCACGATGTCGCAGGCGCCCAGCAGGCCGAGTCCTCCCGCGCGGGCGTGGCCGTTCATGTGAGCGATGACGGGTTTGGGGTGGACGACGATGCTTCGGAGCAGGCGCAGGAGGCGTTCGGCTCCCGCGGTCATGGAGCCGTTGCGGGCCTCGGAGAGGTCGGCGCCCGCGCAGAAGGTGGTACCGGTGTGGGTGAGGACGACGGCGCGTACCGCGTCGTTGGCGGCGGTGTCTGTCAGATGGTCTTCCAGTTCGTTCAACAGCGCCTGCGAGAGTGCGTTGCGGTTCATGCGCGAGTCCAAGGTGATGGTCGCGATGGCGCGGTCGACCCGCTGGATCACGAGTGGCTGGCTCATCGCCAGGTGCCCTCCTTCGGTGGATGGGGGCGCCCGTCAGGGCGTGCTGCTGTGCAGTGCGGGTGGGTGCATGGATGTGGGGTGTCCGCGCAGGTGGATGCTGGGCTCGGTGGCGTGCTGCACGTCGGCGACGGTGACGCAGGGAGCCAGTTCGCGCAGCACGAGGCCTTCGGAGGTGACGTCGAGTACCGCGAGGTCGGTGATGATTCGGTGGACGACCTGTCGTCCGGTCAGCGGCAGGGAGCATTCAGTGAGGATCTTGCGGGTGTTGTCCTTGGCGAGATGTTCCATCAGTACGACGACTTTGCGTGCGCCGTGCACGAGGTCCATGGCGCCGCCCATACCCTTGACGAGTTTTCCGGGAATGGCCCAGTTGGCGAGGTCGCCGCTCGCCGACACCTGCATGGTGCCGAGGATGGCGGTGTCGATGTGCCCGCCGCGGATCATCCCGAAGGAGAGAGCGGAGTCGAAGAACGACGCACCGGGAGTGGTGGTGACGGTCTCTTTGCCCGCGTTGATCAGGTCGGGGTCGACTTCGTGTTCGTACGGGTACGGGCCGGTGCCCAGGATTCCGTTCTCGCTGTGCAGGGTGACGTGCAGGCTGGGCGCGAGGTGGCTGGGGACGAGTGTCGGCAGACCGATGCCGAGGTTGACGTATTCGCCGTCCGACAGCTCGCGGGCCGCGCGGGCGGCCATTTCGTGACGGGTGAGGACCATCAGCGGTTCGCCTCCGTCGTCGCGCGCAGGGTGCGCTTTTCGACGTGCTTGTCGGTCCTTGCGAGGAGGACCACGCGTTGGACGAAGACGCCCGGAAGGTGGATCTGGCCTGGGTCGAGTTCGCCAGGGTCGACGAGTTCTTCGGCTTCGGCGATGGTGATACGGCCGGCCATGGCACACAGCGTGTTGAAGTTCATCGCCGATTTGTTGAACACGAGGTTCCCATGGCGGTCTGCTTTCGCGGTGTGGACGAGCGCGAAGTCGGTGGTGATGGCTTCCTCCAGTACGTGGTCGCGGCCCGCGAACACGCGCATCTCCTTGGGGGGAGAGGCCGCGGTGACGGCACCGTCCAAGTCGTAGCGCCACGGCAGGCCGCCCTGGGCGATCGGTGTTCCACTGCCTGCGGGAGTGAAGAAGGCAAAGCCTCCCGTGGCGGATGGCTGCACACCGGGGACCTCGGCCGCCTCGACCACGACGGTTACCTCTACTTCTGCGGCCGAGCCAAGGACGGCATCCGCCGCCGGGGCGAGAACATCTCCGCCTATGAAGTCGAACAGATCATTGAGAGTCACCCCTGCGTCCTCGAAGCCGCCGCTTTCGGCGTCCCCGGCGAACTCACCGAGGAAGACCTCAAAGTCTGCGTCGTCCTGCGTCCCGGCACCCAGCTCTCACCTGAAGAACTCATCGCATACAGCGCCCAGCGTTCCGCCGCGTACATGGTGCCCCGCTTCGTCGAATTCCTCCCGGAACTACCGAAAAACCCAACCCAGAAGGTCGAGAAATTCCGGCTCAAGGAAGCAGGGGTAACCCCGGCCACCTGGGACCGTGAAGCAGCCGCATAGGCGTTCATGGGGGCGTTTCGTGTCCCGGTCCGGCTCCGTCGTTCTCGCGGTTGTGTCGGGGTGGTGTGGGCTGGGTGCCCTGTGGGACGAGGTGCACGGGCTGACTTCAGGCGCCACCAGCGGCGACCTACGTGCCGATGGTGTGGCCGCTGCCCGGAGCCAGCTCCGTATCCTCCCGCCTACGGGTGATCGCCCACTCCTGCTATTCCTGCTCGGCCGCCGCCGGCTCGGCTTGGACACGGTCCGCCTTCTCCCGTAGCCCCTCGACTCGCCGACGAGGGCGAGCCCGTGTCCCAGCAGGCCGACGGCATCCGCGGCAGCGACGGCACGACAGGCCACCTGATCACGGGCCTCACCTACGCCCCGAACCACACCGTCGTCGTGACGCCTCAGAGCACGGTGGTCTGGGCGCTGACCTGATGGTCAGGCGGCGGCACGCCGCAGCCGCAGGACGTTCCAGGAGATGGGGGGCAGCAGCGCTGTCAGCTGCTCCCCGTCCACCGGCCCGGTGGAGGCCTGGCGGCGGGGGACGACCCGGTCGGGCCGGTGGAGTGTGTTGGTGGCCCGGATGTCGTCGTCGTACAGCACCGAGTGCTCGACCAGTTCGTAGCCGGGGAAGCAGCGCAGACCAAGGCCGAGGGCGACGGGCTCGCCCGGGTGGCGGTTGACGGCGAGCACGGTGAGGGAGCGGTTGTCCTCGTCGTGGGTCGCCACCGCGTCCACGGCTGTGACCTCTCCGTAGGCGCTCGTCTCGTGCGACGGCGCCGTCACCTCGGTTCGCAGCACGGTGCCCTTCGCATGGCGGGCGGCCTGGGCGAACGGGTGGAAGGTGGTCTGGCGCCAGGCCGGGCCACCCGGTTCCGTCCGGATCGGTGCGATGGCGTTGACCAGTTGGGCCATGCAGGCGGCCGTGACCCGGTCGCTGTGCCGGAGGAGGCTGATGAGCAGACCGCCGACCACCACGGCGTCGGCGACGTCGTACTCGTCCTCGATGATGCGCGCGGCCACCGGCCAGCCGTCACGGGGCCTGCTGTCCTCGGCCTTCGACATGTACCAGACGTTCCACTCGTCGAAGGAGATGTCGATGCGCTTCCTGCCGCGGACCTTGGCACGCACGTGGTCCGCGGTGGCGACCACGGCATCGATGAAGTTGTCCATGTCCACGGCGGAGGCGAGGAAGCCGGCCAGGTCGCCGTCCTTCTCCTCGTAGTAGGCATGGCAGGAGATGAGGTCGACCTGGTCGTAGGTGTGCTCGAGGACCGTCGCCTCCCAGCTGCCGAAAGTGGGCATGTCGCGGGCGGAGCTGCCGCAGGCGACCAGTTCGAGGCCGGGGCCGAACATGCGCATGGCCCGGGCGGTCTCGGCGGCCAGCCGCCCGTACTCGTCGGCGGTCTTGTGGCCGGTCTGCCAGGGCCCGTCCATCTCGTTTCCCAGGCACCACATGCGAATACCGAAGGGCTCCTTGGCCCCGTTGGTGATCCGGCGGTCGGAAAGCGCCGTGCCCTGCGGGTGGTTGCAGTACTCCATGAGATCGACGGCCTCGGCGACGCCGCGGGTGCCCAGATTGACCGCCATCATGGGTTCGACCCCCGCCTTCGCGGTCCAGGTCATGAACTCGTGGAGTCCGAAGGTGTTGGGCTCGCTGCTGTGCCAGGCCAGGTCGAGGCGTGTGGGTCGCTCGGCGACCGGACCGACGCTGTCCTCCCAGCGGAAACCCGATACGAAACTGCCCCCCGGGTAGCGCACCGTGGTCACCCCGAGTTCGCGCACCAGGTCCAGGACGTCGAGGCGCAGCCCGTCCTTGTCGGCACGAGGATGGCCGGGTTCGTGGATCCCGGTGTGGACGCAGCGGCCGAGGTGTTCGACGAAGGAGCCGAAGATGCGGGCGTTGACCTCCGCGATCCGGAAGGCGGGGTCAAGGGCAAGGGTCGCGGAAAGCAACGAATGGCTCCAGGGATGGCGAGACCGATGAGGAGAGCGATGAGCCGGATGCGGTGCCGGCTCCGGCCCATGGCGGATCAGACTTCGTGGTAGGAGAAGTGGTCGAAGTCGGCGTGCAGGGCGGCGCCGGTGAGATCCTGGACGGCCATCCCGAGGAACGCCCCGGTGAACCCCCAGTTGGTGATCCTTCCGGCGATCGTGCGGGTGGCGTACTCGTCGGACAGCAGGGAGGCGTCGAGATCGCCGCCGATGCGGATCCAGCCGGTGCCGTCCGTGGACCACGAGAAGCGGGTCGTCGCTTCGTCGACGTCGGCGCGCAGATGGACGGGGCCTTCGCCGGGCACCGGGATGACCGCGCCCTCCTGATAGGTCTGGTAGTCCAGGCTGCCTGTTCGCAGCACGCGGCCGAGGTCGGCGTCCCAGGTGAGGTGCAGATAGTGCCAGAGCTGGGTGTTGTAGATGTGGACGAGCCCGGCCATCTGCTGTGCGGAGCTGGGCCGGAAGTCGACGACGGTCTGTGCCTGGCAGCGCAACGAGGTCTGACGGTGTGCCACCAGGCTCTGACGATGGGCCGAGGCGAGCGACTGCTGCCCGCGCAGCCGCAGGTGGCCTGGACTCTCTGTGAGTTCCAGCCAGTCCGGGGCGGCGTGCAGGCGCAGGGTCATCAGGTGCGGGTCGAGTCCGGCGTGCCCCGGGGCGTCGAATCCGTCGTGGAATCGGTAACCGGCGGTGGTCACCGCCGATTCGGCTTCGGCTTCGGCCGAGTGCGTGACGGTATGCACGCTCAGTGCCGGCTGTCCGTCCTGGACGCACGGCCACCCGTCGTCGGTCCACTCGACCGACTGGAGAGCCGTCTCGCGACCCATGACACAGCGATCGGTACCCGGGATGGGACGGGCACACAGGTGGGCGAGATACCACTCGCCCTCGGGAGTCTCGACGAGGCTGCCGTGTCCGGCTTTCTGGAGGGGGTGTTCGGGGGCGTCGCGGGTGGTGAGCAGCGGTCCGGCCGGGTCGAGTTCGTAGGGTCCGGTGATCTCGCGGCTGCGCGCGACGAGGGCGCCGTGGTTGAACCCGGTACCGCCGTCGGCCAGGAGCAGCACGTACCAGCCGTTCCGCTGGTAGAGGTGAGGGCCTTCGACGCAACCTCGCCCGGTGCCGCCGAAGATGTGGTGTACGGGTCCGACGAGACGCCTTTCCTGCCGGGACCACTCCTGAAGGATGATGCCGCCGAACGAGTCCCGGCCGGGACGGTGTTCGTACGTCATCGACAGCATCCAGCTCCGGCCGTCCTCGTCATGGAAGAACGACGGGTCGAAGCCTCGGTTGTGCAGTGGGACCGGATTCGACCATGGGCCGGTGGGGGAAGGGGCGGTGATGACGAAGTTGCGCAGATCGCGGTACGGGCCGATGTTGCTGACCATGTGGGTGTACACCAGGTGGAACTGCCCGTCCGCGTAGGAGAGACAGGGGGCCCAGATGCCCCCGGAGTCCACCGTGCCCACCAGGTCGGCCAGGCGGCTTTCCGTCAGAGCGCCGCCGAGGAGGTGCCAGTTCACCAGGTCGCGCGAGTGGTGCAGGGTGACGCCCGGAACCCACTCGAAAGTGGAAGTGGCCAGGTAATAGTCACGGCCGACCCGCAGGATGGACGGATCGGGGTGGAATCCGGTCAGTACCGGGTTGCGTATCAGGGGGCCGAGCCGAGCGCCGATGCCGGGTGCCACGACGGCCGAGGACGCGTCGGACGTGGAAGGAAGCACAGTCAAGGTGGCGGACTCCAGGATGGGGACCGCACCCCGGGTGACTGACGTGACGTGGCCTGTGAGCCCTGTACGTCGGTTCGCCGGTGGTCCGGCCGACGGTCTGGCTGGTTTCCGCCGCACACCTACCGACAAGCCACCTGTCAACCGTACAACCCAGAGGGTGTCGGATGCGGGCCTGGAGACTCGGGACCTCCGGCCGGGCGGCAAGCGTTTACTCGGTTCGGGAAGGATTTTAGGGACACCGACTGCGCAGGAGCAACCCCTCCGTGGTCACCCTTTGCTCTGCGGTCACTCCTTGATCTGAGGGGGTGGCGCTGTGGAGGCCCGTTCGACCAGGGTGGTGGACAGCTCGGTGCGGTGGCTGCCCGGCACGTCACCGGCCGACAGGCGCATGAGCAGTCGCACGGCTGTTGCCGCCATCTCGTTCAGCGGCTGCTGCACCGTGGTGAGCTCCGGTACGGTCCAGCGTGCTTCGGGGAGATCGTCGAAGCTGACCACGCTGATGTCCTCAGGCACTCTGACACCGTGCTCCCGAGCCGCTCGGAGAACGCCGAGTGACATGAAGTCCGAGCAGACGAAGACCGCCGTGGGCGGAGTGGGCAGCCCGAGCAGCGTGCGCATGCTCTCCTCGCCGCCCTCCGGGGTGAACGCCCCGTTTCGGACGTAGCCGGGCAGTACCCGGGTGCGTGCGGAGCGCATCGCGGAGCGGTACCCCTCGATCCGCAGGTCGCTGCAGTGCCGGCCGCGTCTGCCCGCGATGATGGCGATCCGACGGTGCCCCAGATCCAGCAGGTGGTCGACGGCGCTCCGGGCCCCCTCCCAGTTGGCGGCGGCCACGGAATAGGTGTCTCGGGGCGGCGGGCTGATGGGGTCGAGCATCACGTACGGCACCTGGTTGCGCCGGAACCAGGCATCCTGTGAGGCGGAGAAGTGCGCGAGTGCGGTCACCACTCCGCGGGTGCCCCGTGCCGAGATCCGCTCCAGCCAGCCGCGTTCGGTCCGGGTGTGACGGGTGCGCCCCAGCATCGCGTTGACGACCAGGTGCAGACCTGCTTCGTGCGCTGCCTCCTCCGCCCCCTCGACGATGGCCGCCGTCCAGGTCGACCCCAGTTGGTGGACGACCAGATCGATCGTGCGGACAGATCCCTGATGCGCGGATGACCGAAGCCGTTCGCGGCGTCGGTAGCCCAGGTCGTGCAGGGCCGCCTCGACATGGCGGCGGGTCTCGGCGGCCACGTCCTCGCGGCCGTTGAGCACCTTCGACACGGTGGGGACCGAGACCCCGGCGTGGCGTGCGACCTCCGCCATGGTCGGGCCGCTCGGACTGGAAGACCTCATGAAAATCCCCCTTCGGCTCCTCAACCTGCGGTGTCAGCACACAGGGAGGCGGAAAGTTTCGATCTTTCGATGAAACGAGGAAGAAACGTTGACGATGGATGGACCCGACCCTACCTTGGCAAACGCTTCAGACGGCCGGATCTGACCGGCCAATTGAAGCCCACCGCACACTATCGAAACTCTCGGTTCACTCCGCTTTCCGCCATCTCGGAGATCACCTTGCATCGCCTCGGGAGCGATGCAAGGTCGCGTAGGACACCCGGTCACCGGTCGCCGGGGCCATTCACCACCGCTCGCCCGTTTCCTCGCGGCGGCCGGTACATCAGGACGACCCATCACAGGAGCTCTGTCATGCACTTCAGACGTGCCCAAAGTCTGGCCCTGGCGTCCACAGCGGCGCTGACTCTGTCCCTGGCCGGCTGCGGCGGATCAAGCAGCACGAGCAGCGACGGAAAGATCACGATCCAGGTGGTGACCGCGGCCGACTACGGTTACAAGACCCTGGTCGGCGCGTACGAGAAGGCCCACCCGAACATCAAGGTCCAGCTGGTCCAGCTCGACGGAGGGACTCTCTCCACCAAGCTGACCACCCAGCTCGCCGCAGGCCGCGGCGCACCGGACATCGTGGGCATGGTCAACGACAACATGCCGCTGTACCTCAAGTCCTCGGACAAATTCGCCGACTTCGCCGACTACGGCAGCAAGACCGGCCAATGGCTGGGCTGGAAGGCGCAGGCCGGCAGCGCCGACGGCAAGACGATCACGGGGCTCGGGACCGACATCGGGGGCATGGCCCTGTGCTATCGCAAGGACCTGTTCGCCGAGGCGGGCCTGCCCACCGACCCTGCGGCCGTCGGGAAGCTCTGGACGAGCTGGGACGACCTGGTCACGGTGGGCGAGCGGTTCCAGAGCAAGGTCCCCGGGGTGAAGTTCGTCGATTCCCCTGGCAACGTGTGGACGGCGATGCTCGGCCAGATGGACGAGACCTTCTTCTCAGCGAAGGACGACTCCTTCGACGCAGACCAGAACGCGCTGCTCAAGAAGAACTTCATGACCGTGGCGAAACTCGCCACGGCCGGTGTCACCAACGGAGTGGCACCCTTCACCCCGGAATGGCACGCGGTGCTCAAGCAAGGGAAGGCCGCGGTATCGGTGTGCCCGGCCTGGATGCTCAGCCGTATCCAGACCGACGGCGGTGACGCGTACAAGGGCAAGTGGTCACTGGCGGCGGCACCCGGGGGCGGCAACTGGGGCGGCTCGTACCTCATGGTGCCCAAGCAGGGCGAACACGTGAAGGAGGCCGTGGCGCTGGCTCAGTGGCTCACTGCCCCCGCGCAGCAGGAGGCCAACTTCGCCAGCGGCAGCTACCTGCCCAGCACGGTCGAGGCGCTCAACGCACCCGCAGTCCAGAATGCCAAGAGCTCCTATTTCTCGGACGCGCCGATCGGCCGGATATACGCGGCCTCCGCCCTGAAGCTGAAGGGCGACTTCTATCGCGGCGGAGACGACGGGACGGCTCAGGGCCCCTTCCTCGCCGCGCTGCTGCGCGTCGTGCAGGGCAACCAGAAGCCCGAGGCCGCCTGGAAGCAGGCCATCGCCGACACCAAGGCGGCGCTCCAGCAATAGCCGGAGGCCGGGCCGTCCCGGCACACCGCTCGACCACCGGACGCAACACCGGAGAGGGGCCGGCACGCCTGCCCGGCCCCTCCGCGACGGACCAGGAGTCATCCATGTCCCACGACACAGCCACCAAGCCCGGGAAACGCCCGGTGGCCGGCGAACCCCCGCCGAGCGTCGGGCCGACCCTCCGCGGCCGCGGTGCCTTCCGCAGCCGCCTGTCCCGCTGGGACGCGAGGTTCACGCCTTACGGGCTCGTCTCCCCCTTCTTCGTCATCTTCGCCGTGTTCGGGCTGATACCGCTGCTCTACACGGGTTGGCTCTCGCTGCACCGGTGGGACCTTGTCCAGGGCGATCACGGGTACGTCGGACTGGGCAACTACACACGGCTGCTGCACGATCCGTACTTCTGGAACGCCCTGTCCAACACGCTTGTTCTGTTCCTGCTCTCCACCGTTCCGCAGCTCTTTCTCGCGTTGGGCCTGGCATCGCTGCTCAACCGGCGTCTGCGGGGGCGCTCGTTGTGGCGGTCGCTGGTCCTGCTGCCGAACGTGATGTCGGTGACCGCGGTCACCTTGATCTTCGCGCAGATCTTCGCCAGCCAGACCGGTCTCGCCAACGGCCTCCTCGGGCTGGTCGGCCTGGATGCCGTCAACTGGCAGGCCCATCACTGGTCCGCGGTGATCGCGATCAGTGTGATCGTCATGTGGCGCTGGACCGGCTACTCGACGCTGATCTTTCTGGCCGCCCTGCAGAACGTGCCGAGGGAGCTGACCGAGGCCGCCGCTCTCGACGGGGCGTCACGCACCCGGACCTTCTGGTCCGTGGTCGTGCCGAACATCCGGCCCACCATCCTGTTCGTGGTGGTCACGTCCACGATCGGCGGGCTCCATCTGTTCGCCGAACCCGCTCTGTTCGACACAGGGGGCGTTGCGGGTACAGGCGGCAGCGACCGTCAGTTCCAGACGCTGATGATGTACCTGTACGAGCGCGGATTCCACGACTTCAACGCGGGCTACGCCGCCACCATCGCATGGGTGATCTTCGTCGTCATCGCTGTGGTCTCGTTCCTCAACTTCACGCTGGCGCGCCGTATCGCGTCGAAGGGGTGAACTCGTGATGTCTGTGTCCACCTCTCAGACCGCCGCGCCCGAAGCGCGCCCGGCCCGCGCGGAGCGCACCAAGCGCTACGTCCCCTCGGAGTCCGACCGGCCCAGCCGGTTCGGATACCTGGTGCTCGCCTCAGTGGTGGCGGCGTCGGTGTTCCCTCTCTACTACTCCCTTGTGCTGTCGACGCACGACAACTCGGTGATCGGCTCGCGCTTTCCGCCGCTCGTACCCGGTGGGCATCTGCTCGCCAACATCCAACGGGTCTTCGACACCGTCGACTTCTGGCTCGCCCTGCGGAACTCGCTGCTCGTCGCCGGGGTGACCGCGTTCGCCAACGTCCTGCTGGGCTCGCTCGCCGGATTCGCCTTCGCCCGGCTACGGTTCCGGGGCCGCAACGCCCTTTTCATGGTCGTGATCATCACGTCGATGGTGCCCGCTCAACTGGGTGTCATCCCGCTGTACATGCTCATGAGCGACCTCGGCTGGACGGACACCCTCAAGGCCGTCACGGTGCCGGCCCTGATCGGCGCCTTCGCCGTCTTCTGGATGCGTCAGGCGGCCGAGGAGTCCATCCCGTACGAACTCGTCGAGGCGGCGCGCGTCGACGGCTGCTCGGTGCTGCGCACCTACTGGCATGTCGCCCTGCCCGCGATGCGGTCGCAGGCGGCGGTGCTGGGCATGTTCAGCTTCATGGGGGCCTGGAACGACTTCTTCTGGCCGCTCATCGTGCTCGACCCCAGCAACACCCCCACCGTCCAGGTCGCCCTGTCCTCGCTCGCCAGTGGCTACGGCATCGACTACACCCTGGTCGTCACGGGAGCGACGCTCGGACTGCTGCCGCTGCTCGCCGCGTTCATCCTGCTCTCCCGCCAGATCGTCGGCGGCATCATGGCCGGCGCTGTCAAGGCCTGACGAAACGACACCACCGCAACGGGGAAGCCGAGGTCCTGGCGCCCGTCAGGACCCGGAGCCGCTCTCGGCTCGAAACCAACGGAGGTTTCCAGCGATGAATGACACTGGTCGAATCGGGCAGAGACCCGGCACCGGCATGGGCCACCCGCTTCCGCCACCGCCCGTCCGTCTTCACACGAGAGCGCACCTGAGCATGCTCGGTGCCCTGATGACGGCTCTGGTGACGTTTCTCGCGCTTCTGGCGGTGGCCCCCGCCCACGCGCGGACCCCTTCCGCGCCTTTGACCGCCAGGATCGGCGTTCAGGACGGCACCGTGGTGAGCAAGGCGGGATTCGCCCATCCCGGCGTGAACATCGACCGCGCCCAACTCACCACCATGCGGGACATGGTCGCCGCCGGAAAGGAGCCCTGGGCTTCGGCCTACAAGGCGCTCAGTGTGGACCCGACCGCCGCCAAGGACTACATCCTCAAGGGGCCGGTGAGCGTCGTCAGCTGGCGTTCCAACGGGGCCAACCAGTACCGCCTGTACCAGGACGGGCATGCCGCGGGCATCCAGACCGACATGTGGTACGTCACGGGCGACAACGCCTACCGGGACAACGCCCTGAAGATCATCCGAGCGTGGACGTCGACCCTGACCGAGATGACGGAAGGCATCCACGCGCCGGTGGGCCTGGCCGAGATGACCCAGGCGGCGGAGATCCTCCGCTACACGTCGGGCTCGGGCTGGACGGACGCGGACACCGCCTCGTACTCCTCGATGGCTCGCCTCGTGATGCGTTCCCGCGACGACGGTGGCATCGACCAGCCGGGCGCGTTCATGAACCAGGCCGGCGCGCAGTTGCAGGCACTGGTGTCGTTCGCCGTCTTCCTCGACGACCGCGATGCCTACGACCAGTACATGAACCGGATCACGGTGGGGAACAACCCGGATCCTCTGCTCGACGTCGCGATCTCGAAGCAGATCACCGCCGACGGTCAGGTCAACGAGATGGGCCGGGACCAGGGGCACGCCGGCCTGGACGTCGCACAGCCCGCCTACATCGCGTCGACCGCCTACATCCAGCACACGAGCGGTGACCTCGGGGCGGACGGCGTCGACCTCTTCGGTTATCTGGACAACCGGCTCCTGAAGGGCGCCGACTACTTCGCCCGCTACAACCTCGGACACGACGTCACCTGGGACTCCGGGTATGCGTACGGCAAGGTGTCCACGACGGGGCGTGGCATCATCCTCGCCTCGGTGCCGCTGTACAACCACTACAAGTACGTGGCCGGCGTCGGCATGGACGACCATCCGTATCTGGAGCGCAACGAACAGCTCGTCCTGGAGCGCAACCTCAACCCCCTGGACATCCTGCAGACCACCCCGGCCAAGGCGGCGAGCCGTGGCCCGCTCACCCCGGTCGACACCGACGTGACACCCGACTCGGCGTTCGACAGGCATGGTTCGGCCGACGGGATCACCGCGATCAGCGGCACGGACGACGTGGGTGTCGAGCCGTACGTCGACTCCGACGGTGCGCGGAACATCATCACCAACGTGCAGAAGAACGGGTGGGTGGAGTACAAGGACTTCGACTTCGGTGACACTCCACGGAGCACCCTCGTGATGCGGGCCGGCGTCAGCAGCTCGATCGGATCGAGCATCGCCGTGAAGCTGGACTCGCCGACCGGCGAGACCATCGGCACCGTCAAGGTGCCCTCGACGGGCGGAGCGGTCAGCTGGGCCACCATCGTCACCAAGCTGACGCGAGCGATCTCCGGCACGCACACCGTCGTCCTGCAGTGGTCCGGCAGCAACAACACCTACGGCTGGCAGGGCGGGCTGAACTGGTTCAAGGCGGCCGCGGGCAGCGCCCAGACCACCAACAGCGTGGCCGACGCCCCCGAAGAGTCCGGCACCACGGAGGGCCCCGGAGGCAAGGGGCTCACCTTCACCGACGGAACCTCGGTCGGGTACAGCGACCTCGACTTCGACAACGGTGCGGCGAGCGTGAGTCTGAACATCAACACCACGTCGGCGGGCACTCTGGAGATCCACAGGGGTTCGGCGGCAGGCGGCCTCATCCGGCGTATCGCCCTGCCGTCGACAGGCGGGAAGTGGGCCGACTTCTCGGCTCTGGGAACCGCGGACAAGCTCCTCGGCCGTCAGGACGTCACCCTCGTCTACAAGGGATCGCAGCCGGCGGCGATCAACACCTTCCGCTTCACCTATGTCCACCCGGTCCACCCGGTCACCACGGCCGGTTCTTACCTCTCCGTCGTCAGCGGCGGAGCGAAGCCGGACGCCGAAGCCGACGAGACGGGCGCTCTCAGCCTGAAGGCAGGTACCACCCTCGGCTTCGCCGCGATCGACCTGAGCGGCGACTACCTGGCCGTGCGCTACAGCTCGCCCGAGGGAGCCGCCACGGTCAAGGTCCATACCAGAGACCTCGCGACCGACCCGGTGGCCACGGCCCGACTGCCGCAGACCAGGCGCGGCGAGTGGCGTACCCACTTCGTCCCGCTGCCGGACACGGTGACAGGAGGGTTCACGTACTTCACGACGGACAACCGGCTCAGTCTGGCGAGTCTGCAGTCCGATCCGGATGTCGCGGCACCCGCGACGGTGACGCACTCGGAAATCAGCACCAGGTACTTCGTCGGCCAGCCCGTCACCGTCACGTACGAAGAGAGCGATCCGTTCGGCCAGGACGTCCACGTCCGGGCCGTCGGTCTGCCCGAGGGCGCCACGTTCCGCCCTGCGACCGGCACGTTCACCTGGACGCCGACGAGCAAGCAGACGGGCGACCACCACGTGACCCTGCTCGCGCGCGCCGGTGACCGGACCGTCTACTCCGACGTCACACTGCACGTACTGGCGGACGCCACGGCAGCCGTCGATGAGATCGCGGCCGCGGTGGACCCGTCCGACTACACCGATCAGTCGGCCGAGTCCCTCAAAGAGGCCGTGACCGAAGCGAGGACCGCCGTCAAGGACAAGGCGATCAGCTACCCGGATCAGCCCGCATCGGGCAAGGATACGATCACTCTCGATCGCGTGAACGCCTACCTCGGCCTGGTCCAGGGCACCGTCGACCGCATGCGCAAGCCTTACACGGCCGACGCCGACGGCGCCATCGACGTACTGGGCAACGCGGTCGTCACCTATGACGGCGACACGTCGAACACCAACGCCACACTGGCCTTCGACGGCAAACTCGACACCACGCCCAACGGCGTGAACTGGACCCCGACGAACATCGACTTCGGGCCGGGAACCCCGACCGTCGTGGACGGCGCCCGCTTCTACCCGCGGGCCAACGAGGCCAAGCGGCTGTCCAAGGCGGTACTGCAGGGTTCCAACGACAAGACCACCTGGACGACCGTCGGAACCGCGCCCACGATCACCGACAACACCCAGGTCCAGTGGTACGACCTGACCATGACCGGCGACGCCACCCAGTACCGGTACCTGCGCATCGCCGGAGTCCAGTACTTCCATGTCGCCGAGGTACAGATCAGGGCTCACTTCGTGGACACCGCGGTCGTCGGCTACCAGCGGGCCTCCGCCGGCCTTCTGTCGGAGGCGGACTACTCCGCCGATTCATGGCAGCGGCTTCAGACGGCGCTCTCCTCGGCGGAGACCGTGAGCGCAGATCCGAAGTCGACCCAAGAGGACATGGACGCCGCAGCCGAGGAACTGCGGCAGGCGCGCGGCGGACTGCTGGCCGCCTGACCATCCGGTGGCCGTCGGTTGTCCGGCCACGGCACCTGCCGGGACCACCCGCCACCGCGGGCGGTCCCGGCAGGTGTGGCGCGCTGTCCTCCGCACAACCAAGGGCTTGGACCTGAGTCGAGGTTCTCATATGCCGTTTATGGGGTCCTCATAGCCGACTCCTAGCGTACGTCGCATGATCAATGACAACGAAGTGGAAGAACTCGACAACAACCAGATATCCCGGGCGATTGTGTCCAGACGCAGACTGCTGGCCGTCGGCGGCGCGGGTGCCGTGGCCATCGGTCTCGGGGTGACCGCCTGCGGCAAGGACTCCGGGGTTTCGGGAGCGTCGGCGTCCGCCTCGCCGGCGTCCGCCACCGGGCTCGCCGTCGAACAGATGGAAGGCCCCTACTACCTGGACTACGAGCTGTTCCGGCGGAACGTGACCGAGGGAAAGAAAGGCGTGCCGCTCACTCTGCGGCTGACCGTTCTCGACGCCACGACCGGCAAGCCGCTGCCGAACGCGGCGGTGGAGATCTGGCACTGCGACGCTCTGGGCATCTACTCGGGCTACGGCAAGGCCGGCAACACCGGCGGCAGGCCGTCCGGCCAGTCCTCGGGCATACCGACCGCGTTCCCGTCGGGTGCGCCCAGCGGGATGCCGAGCGGCGCCGCCGGGCGAATGGCGGGTGGCCATCAGCAGCCCACCGACAAGCTCACGTTCCTGCGCGGTGTGCAGATGTCCGACAGCGGTGGTGGGGTTCAGTTCAGGACGATCTTCCCCGGCTGGTACAGCGGCCGGGCCATCCATATCCACACCAAGGTGCACGTCGGCGGCACGCACGTGGGTACCGGCTACGAGGGCGGACACGTCTGCCACACCGGGCAGTTGTACTTCGAGGAGGACACCGTCGCCAAGGTCGAGGCCCTCGCCCCGTACCGGACCAACACCGTGGTTCGCACCAAACTGGAGCAGGACAACATCTACCGGGCGGCAGGCGGTGGCGGTGCGGCCGCGGGACTGCTGACGCTGCGGCAGAGCGACGGGCAGGACATCACCAAAGGCATTGCCGCCACGCTCGTCATGGAAGTGGACCCGTCCAAGACCAACACGGGCGAGGACGGCGGAGCAGGGTCCCCGACCGGAACGCCCTGACGCACCGTGCCCCGGCCCGTTCGCTGCACCGGTGAACAGGCGGAGTACTTGCGGAGGAGCCCCGCCCGGTGACAGTCAGGGTGGCCGCGCCGACTGCGGCCGATGCGGAGACGGGGCTCCAAGATCCCCCGACCCCTCCGTCAGCGACACCAACGCCTCAGCCCACAGGCCGAGATGCTCCTCCGCCACATCCACCAGCATGACAACTCGACGACAGCACCGATCAACCGTCACAAGATCTGCTGCTGCTGTACTGCTGAGGTTGAACTTGGGGTCTGTCAGGAATCGAACCTGATTCCTGACAGACCCCCCTGAACGGGCGGTAAGGGTCCGCCAGCAAGCTGACGGACCCTTACGCGGGATCGAGGTCTAGTTGTAGATCGTGTACACCTGTGCGGTGGCGCCATAGGTGCTGGAGAGTTTGGACAGCGCGGAGCTGATCTTCGTCGCGGCGCTGACCTGAACTCCGTTCGATTCGGTGTATGTCGCGGACATCGTGCCGATTGCGTAGGCGGTGCTGTTGACGGATTCGAAGACCGGTGCGCCGGAGTCCCCTGGTAGCCGGTTCATTCCGCCGGTCATGCCGAACCCGTCCGCGGAACTGATGCAGGGCCCGCCAGAGAGGCAGTAAAAGAGGTTGGGGTAGGTCACTGTCTTGTCGCACCTGTTGAAGGTGGTGGTCCCAGAGATGCAGATATTCCTCATGCTGCTCGTGGGGGTGAGGCTGCCCACGACGGACTGGGAAGAGGTGCTGGTCGCGGTCCCACCGGTCCAGATGCCGTTGCCGTAGTAGTCTCCGGACTCGTAAAGAGTCTCGAAGTCAATGCTCGGGTACCGGTCCGCGACGTAGCCCATGTAATTCCCCCATGAGCCACTGGTTGTCGCATTGTAGACGTACTCACCCGTTCCCATGCAGTGGGCCGCGGTGCTGCCCAGGTACAAGGCGCCGATCTTGAACGAGAATCCGCTGGTGCATTGGGCGCCAGTGTTGCCGCTGATGATTCGATCACCGCCCCAGAAGGGCTTGACGTCACTGAAGCGGCCGGATGTCGGGGTCCAGGTACCGTTCTCCACCTTCACCGCGCCCGCATAGCCGACGGCCAGGGTCGCGGCCAGGGCCGCGACCTTGTCCGCGGGGGCGTCAGCCATCACGTGCAGGGTGTCCGTCGCGGGGTCGTAGCCGGCGCCGACGCTGTAGTTCTTCGGAAGCTTGTGCAGGGCGAGAGCCTCGTCGGTTGCCTTGTTGAGCCCCTCGGAAGTGAACCTGCTGAACGTGTACTTCACTCCCGTCACGGGAGCGCCCTGCGGGACCGAGGCACCCTTGGCCAGGCGCACCACGTCGCGGTTCTGGCTGTCCTGGTAGACGCCGAGGCCGTGGTGGTCGTTCGCGAACTTGGTCAACGACGACGTTTGCGCGGTGGTTGGCTGCGTGTTCTGCGCGGCGACGGCCGGGGACGGAAGTGCGACAATGGCCGTGGCCACGCCGACTGCGGCCAGGACCGCGGTCAGTGACCGCTTCGGCGCGAACCGCACTTTGTGGGATCTTTTCATGTCCAACTCCTTCTCGGGGGTACGGATTTCCGACCCGGGGACTGAAAAGAGCACAGGTTTCACTCTTGTGAATGGCTCTATCGTGGCGAGAGGTTCCCGTGCCCCGGCTCCCCCACCACAAGAGGTGATTACGGGATTCCGCTGAGGAGGAATTTTGCCGGTCTCTCTGTTTCCCCGATGACCGGTTGCTCGCCACAGTAGATCCGTACGTGAACCGTGGGCAATCTTTCCCATTCAACGCTGATGCAACGCTGATGATTGATCCCCTGCCCGAACGATCGCAAGATGGCTCCTCGACGGTTCCGTACCCGGGAGATCAGCGAACAGAAATCACAGGCGCCCTGGTGGGAGCGCGCCCACCAGGGCGATTGGCTGCGGTGCGCGGACTCGCCAACGAGAATTGAAGAGCGGGGCCGCGACTCAATCGCCTTGGACGCGATGAGAGTTGCATCAATGTTCGATCAACATCCGATCAGCACCAGGGCTTCGGCGTTCTCCCCCTGGGCTTCGGTGTAGTCGCATGACACCCGGTTCGTGGCGGACTGACAGCTCGGCGGCGGTGCTCTCGGAGCGTGACAGGCACGGCTTCCAAGATCATGGAGTCCTCTACGCGCGTGATCCAAATGGAAGACCGTGCCTGCCGACGCATCCTCTCTGATCCCGCCTGCCGTTGACCAACTGCGCCGACAGCTCAAGGCCCTTCCCTGGAAAGACATCCCGCTTCAGGGACGCACCCGGGCGGTTGCAAGTTCCGGGATCGCGTAGATTGTCTGTGTCCAGCGGGAGTTGACGTGGCAACAGCACAGGCACGAGACCGGTGATCATCAGGGTGTCTACGCCAGCTGATCACATCGAGGTCACGTGCCTGCCGCTCCATCCTCCCCGATCCCTGCCGTCCTGGCGAAACTGGGCCCCCTCCACCAGCACGACACCGGCCGCCTGCGCGTCCACCTCCAGCGCGTCCCCGACCCGCGTTCGCGTCGCGGGCAGTGGTATCGCCTGGCCGGCCTGCTGCTGATCTGCGCCTGCGCCGTCGTCTCCGGCGCCCGGACCATCACTCAGATCACCGAGTGGGGACAGCGCGCCACCACCACGGTGCTGGAACAGCTCGGCATCCGCCGGCATCTGCCCGGACGCCGGCGCGCCCCGTCCCATGCCACCCTCACCCGGCTCCTGGCCGCCCTCGACGGCGATGCCCTGGACGCCGCGATCGGCGCCTACCTTGCCGTCCACACCGACGTCGGCACCACCGGCTTCGCGCCGCAGCCGGCGATCGCGGTGGACGGCAAGGCGCTGTCCGGCTCCGCGCACCGGCAGCACCGCCATCGGCCTCGACACCCACCAAGCCAGCCCTGCCGACCTGGGCGGATACGCGCGCGGACACTGGGGAATCGAAAATTCCAGCCACCATGTCAGAGACGTGGTGTTCGCCGAGGACGCCTCCACCGTCCACACCGGCAGCGCACCGCGGGCGATGGCCGCTCTGCGGAACCTGGCCGCCGGCAGACTGCGGCTGCCGGGAGCGGACAACATCGCCAAGACCACCCGAGCGATCCGGGCCGCACCGAACACGCCGTCTGGATCTGGGGCATCACCGACAGCCCGCTCCTACCGGGAACTTGAAGCCGCCCTGGGCACTGCGTGCCCTCCCCAACGGCTCAGCCACGCCTGCCTGCCCGTGACGTGCCGCCGTGCGAACACTCTGGTCGGATCCGTCGACAGGCCGGCGTCCTCCCTGGGGCTCTCCGGCCCGTGCCAAGTGGGCGCACGTACGCCGTTGTTCACCGGGGCTTTGGACCGCGATCCGTTTCGCAGCCGGGTCCGCGACTGCGCCGTCGGGTCGGCCACCGTCCGCCATGGAGGCCGGCATCACGGTGGCGCGAGTGAGGTGAGCCGGTACGGGCCGGCCGTTCCCGAGTCGTCTGTCGCCTGATCGGCTGTGGGCAACCCAGGC
The DNA here is from genome assembly GCF_045162645.1 of Streptomyces sp. NBC_00988. Taxonomy (NCBI): domain Bacteria; kingdom Bacillati; phylum Actinomycetota; class Actinomycetes; order Kitasatosporales; family Streptomycetaceae; genus Streptomyces; species Streptomyces sp. NBC_00988. Next base: position 2,513,752 of record NZ_CP108730.1, on the reverse strand, counting down.
CATCCCGTTATCCGCTGCCACGCTGGTCGTTCACCTCTCCGTAACCCGGCCGGTGTTATATCCACCTTCCTGACCGAAATCGCTGACAAAGCGCAGGAAGGCCGATGTGTATGCCTTGTGTTCTCGTGGTCGAGGACGAATCAGCGATTTCCTCGATGCTCACCATGGCGTTGCGGTTCCTCGGCTTCACGGCGGTCACGGCGGAGAACGGGGAGCGAGGACTTGACGCCGTTGCCCGGCATTCCCCGGATGTGATCCTGCTGGATGTCGTACTGCCGGACCTGAGTGGGTTCGAGGTCTGCCGCCGCCTGCGCGCGGCCGGATGCCGGGCGCCGGTACTCTTTCTGACCGCGCGGGACTCCGTCGAGGACAAGGTCCAGGCGCTGGGGCTCGGCGGAGACGACTACGTCACCAAGCCCTTCGACCTCAATGAGATCGCCGCGCGCATCCAGGCCCTGCTACGACGGTCGATCCACCCGTCGGCGTCGGCGTCGGCTGCGGGCATCCTGCGGGCCGGGTGGGTCGAACTCAACCGGGACACCCACGCCGTCACCCGACACGGTCAGGCGGTACGGCTGTCGGCGACCGAGTTCACACTCCTGCGTTTCCTGCTGGAGAATGCGGGCCGTGTGATCTCGAAGGCGGCGATTCTGGATTCCGTCTGGCAGTACGACTTCCAGGGTGAGTCGGGAGTGGTGGAGACGTATATCTACAACCTGCGGCGCAAGCTGGGGGACACCGGCCCGTCATTGATCCGTACGGTGCGTGGTGCGGGATACCTTCTCTCGCAGACGCCCCTCGGCGACTCGGCCGGAGTGTAGCGGATGCGTGGCGGAGCGGGCAGACGCACACAACGGCCGTGGAGTATGTACTGGCGGCTGACGCTGGGTGTCCTGGTCGTCACGGTGATGGGCGTCTTCGTCGCCGACTTCGTCTCTGTCGTGGCACTCAGCAAGCGGATGAACAGCAGAGTGGACCAGCAGATCACCGGCGCCCGTGACTACGTCCACTCGATGGTGGAGTCGGGGCACCAGCTGTGGCCCGGCGGGACGCCGCCCAACGGCGTCGTCATGGTGGTCGACGGCCATGGGCAGGTTCTCCAGAAGGCAGCGGGTCTCCAGACGAGGATCACCCCGCTGAAGCCCTGTCCGCCAGCCGTCCTGCGGGCTGCTGCGGCCACCGGCCGCGCCTTCAGCGTGCGGAACGCCCCGTACCGGGCAGCCGTGAGCAGACTCTCGGACGGCCGCTTTCTGGTCGTCGCCCAGATGACGACCGAAACCACCGCTGCTGTCCGAAGCCTGGTGATGATCGAGGCCATCGCTGGCGTTTCACTCGTTGCGGTCGTGGTGGTCGGCACCCTTTGGTCCGCCCGTAGGACGTTGGCCCCGATTGAACAGGTCACCCACACTGCCCGGCAGATCACACGAGGTGATCTGTCCCACCGGGTCGACCAGCCCGGATCGCCGCGTGAAGCGGTGCGTCTCGCGGACTCCTTCAACGGCATGCTTCAACGCATCGAGGAGGAGTTCACCCGCAGGCGAAAGGCGGAACAACAACTCCGCGACTTCGTCGCCGGGGCCAGCCACGAATTGCGAACCCCGTTGACCGCGATCGCCGGCTACTCGCAATTGGTCCGTTTCGGCGCGGCGGACGACCAAACCACCCTGGACCAGATCATGAGGCGAGTGCAGCAGGAGACCGATCGGATGACGGAACTCGTCGACGAGCTCCTCCTGCTCGCCAGACTGGACCAGGGCCGCCCGCTCGAACGGCAACGAGTGAACCTGGCCGAACTGTGTGCCGACGCCATGGCCGATCTGCGTGTGCTGGCACCGGACCGGGCCCTGTCACTCGTTGTGGAGCCCGCCGAGCATGTACTCGAAGGCGACCCGAACCGCCTGCGGCAGGTGGTCGCCAACCTGCTGGGCAACTGCCTGACCCACACACCGCCCGGCACACCGGTGGAGCTGCGGCTCTGCCGGGAGGGCGGCATGCTGATCGCCGACGTCGTGGACGAGGGGCCCGGCGTGCCGGAGGAGCTGCGCGAGCAGATCTTCGAACGATTCTTCCGGGGGCCCCGTTCAGTTGGAGGTACAGGCACCGGGCTGGGGCTCAGCATCGTGACCGCCATAGTCGCGGCACATGGCGGCAGCGTTACCGTCGAGCCGTCCGAACACGGAGCTTGGTTCCGGGTACGCCTGCCTGCGAAGCACCGGACGCCGAACACGGCAGAGGCGGCAATTCTGATCGACTCCTGAGGCTCCGGGAACTGCCGTGACCGGGGCCTGTGGTCTGGCTGGGCGCCGAATGAGCCACGGTGCGGGAATGGCCAACTCGTGACACGGCTGGTCGCGCTCCTCGTCATGATGCATGGCGGGGAGCCATGTGCATCGTCCCGGCTGTGGTGAACTCGACAAGCGTGAGTGGACGGAGGATGTGGCCCTCTCTGCGGCTCTGCCGAAGGCCACGACAACAAGTCCACGATGCCGAACAGGCCGATGCTGTGCCAACTTCAACCTGCTCCGCAAGCGAGATGCCGGCCCAGGGCGCCGCCACCGCGCGCCGGGCTCTCACCGTCATCGGATGCCCGGAAGTTGACTGCCGCTTTGTCCGCGCTGTCCCCATGGGCGGCCCGCACAACCCCACACATCCGCGCTGGGCACGGGAGCGGATGTGGACTCCAAGCTTCGCGTGAATCGACTGATAGACGGACAATGTGCTCATCGGTAGCGGTCCACTCCGGGAGGTGAGGTATGGCCGCGCACTCGCAGTGGTCCCGGGAGCGAAATCTGTCCACGGGGCGGTCGGCTGCAGGTCGGCTGCGGATTCTGGAGTCCCTGGAAAACGATCTGGCGGAGACGGACGTGCTACTGGCCGCGCTGCAGCATGCGGTCGCCGACCTCGGGGGGCTGGGCGGCATGGTGCATCTGCGGGGCCCGGGACCGGATGCCCGCATTGGGCTGCGGCTGATCGTGAGCAGCGGAGTGCCCCGTGCCTTCGCCCAGGCATGGCTCGAGGTCCGAGGGGACCAGGCCGTGGCCCCGGCTCTGGCCGTACGGGAGAACGCGTTCGTGTGGCTGCCCGGGCCGGAATCCGACCCGCGCCATGGGTTCGGCGGTGAGACGCCCGGGCCGAAGGCGCCGCCGAGTCTGCCGGAGGTCACCGGGATGGCGGCTGTACCGCTGTTGGGCCCGAACGGCCCGCTGGGCACGCTCACCGTGTTGACCATGGCGCCGGGCAGGCCGAACCCCGGGCACCGCGCCTTCCTCGAAGCCGTAGGCGAGTGGACTGCCCGGCGGCTGCGTCGTTCCGCGGCCATCACTGCCGAGACCGCCGCCACCTGGGTGCAGCCCCAGCCGACCGGCCCGAGCCCTCAGCAGGCGCTGAACGCGGTCAGGATGGGTACCTATGACTGGGACATCCGCACCGGACAGGTGTCGTTCAGCGACACGACCTTGGACCTGTTCGGCATCACCCCGGAGTCATTCGACAGCCGGATCGAGAGCTGGACGGCACTGGTGCACCCCGACGACCTGCCCCGGGTAGTCGCCGAATCCGATCGGATCGTGCGTACCCGCGGGGCGGGCGAGTCCGAGTACCGAGTGTGCCGCCCCGACGGCACACAGCGGTGGGTGCAGAGCCGTGGCCAGGTCGTGGTCGGTGAGGACGGCGAGCCGCGGCACGTGATCGGCACCGTGTGGGACACCACGGAGACGCATGCCGCGATGGAGTCCGTCGGGCGCGCACTGCGCCACATGAGTGACGGCTTCCTCGCGGTCGGCGGCGATTGGCGGATCATCTTCGTCAACGTCGAGGCCGAAAGGCTGATCGGCTCCTCCCTGGAGCTGGTTGGCCGTCCGCTGTGGGACGTGCCCGCAGTACGGGAGGTACCCGGCTTGGAAGCCCGCTGTCGCCGGGCCGCGACCGACGGCACACCGGCCAGCTTGGACATCCGCTGGCCGCAGAACGACCGCTGGTACCACCTGCGGCTCGTCCCCGTACCGAATGGTCTCACTTTCTACTTCACCGACTTCACCGACAAACGCCAGCGCGCGGCCGAACTCGCCGCCGCGCAACACGCTGCCGCCGAACGAGCGGCGCGCATCGGTGAATTGACCCTTGCTCTCGCCCAGGCGGTCACATCGCAGGACGTGGTCACCGCGGTCGCCGAGCGCGTGCTGCCCCCGTTCGGTGCGACTGGCCTGATTGTCCTGACGCTGGAGATCGACCGGATGCACGTGGTCGGCTCTGTCGGCTATCCGCCGGAATTCCTCGAGAAGGTTCACGGAACCCCACTGCACGGACTCCCGCCCGTCGCTGACGCCCTGCGAACGGGCACCCCCCGGTTCAGCTCCTCCCGCGAAGAACTTTTCACCTGGTATCCGCTGCTGACCGACCTCGTCGACACCGTGCCGCAGGAAGCATGGGCCCTTCTGCCACTCATCGCCTCAGGCCAGCCCGTGGGTGTCTGTGTCATCTCCTTCGACCAGCCACGCAGCCTGGGCGAGGAGGAGCGCACTCTGCTCACCGCGCTGAGTGGCCTGGTCGCCCAGGCACTGGAACGGGCCCGCCTTTACGACGCCGAGCACACCCGTGCTCGCGCCCTCCAACAGGGCCTGCTGCCCCGTGAACTGCCCACGCTCCCCGCCGTCGACGCCGCCGCGCGTTATCTGGCCGCCGGGCAGGGCCTGGACGTCGGCGGCGACTGGTACGACGTCATTCCGCTCTCCGGCGACCGAGTGGCCCTGGTCATCGGCGACGTGATGGGCCACGGCCTGTCCGAGGCCGCCACCATGGGGCGGCTACGCACCGCCGTGCGTACCCTGTCCGACCTCGAACTGCCGCCCGACGAGATCCTGGGCCGCCTCAACGACATCGTCAGCGATCTCGGTGACGACTTCTACGCCACCTTCCTGTACGCCGTCTATGACCCCACCTCCCGCATCTGCTCTCTCGCCCTCGCCGGACATCCCCCGCCCGCCGTGGTGCGCCCTGACGGCACTGTCAGCTTCCCCGCCCTGACCCCCAACCCGCCACTGGGCACTGCCGACCCGCCATTCGACACGGCCGACCTGGAAATTCCCGAGGGCAGCCTGCTCGTGCTCTATACCGACGGGCTGATCGAATCCAAGATCCGCGACATCGACCGCGGTATGGAACACCTCGCCCAGACCCTCACCAGCGTCCAGCGCGTCGGAGGAACCGGCGACCTGGACCGGCTGTGCGACACCCTGAGCAGGACACTGCTGCCCGCTCAGCAGCAGAGCAGCGACGACGCGGCCCTGCTCATCGCCCGAACCCATTGGCTGACCCCCGACAACGTCGCGTCCTGGTCGCTCCCCGATGCCCCACAGGCCGCCGGCCAGGCCCGTGAGCACATCCGTGAGCAGCTGGCGACCTGGCACTTGGACGAGCTGGTGATGACCACCGAGCTGCTGGCCAGTGAGCTGGTGAGCAACGTCATCCGCCATGCGAAAGGACCCATGAAGCTGCGCCTGCTGCGCAGCCGAACTCTCATTTGCGAGGTCTCCGACGGCAGCCTCACCACGCCCCACATCCGCCGTGCCTCCGACACCGACGAGGGCGGCCGAGGACTGCAACTGGTCGCCGCGCTCTCCCAGCGCTGGGGCACCCGCTTCACCCCCGACGGCAAATGCATCTGGACAGAGCAAGCACTGACCTGACGCCGTCCTGCGGCCGCGCCCGCTGGAAAGCTCATCTGTGCCGGTCATCTGTGGCATGCCGGGATTCGTAGAGGCGGTCGCTTCGTCGGGAACGTACTGGGCTGTCAGCCGACCGAGGTGTGGAGCAGGTCCACCTCGCAGGTCCTCCCGGTGCCGGGTTCCGTCCACGTCGGAATCCGGCACCGCTGTCGAGCTTGGCGTCGCGCTCGGGGGCTCCTTCCACGTCTTGGTGCGCTGGAAGGTGATGCCGAGGCGGGCGGGCAGGCACCGTAACGCCTACCGGCTGATGCGGATGACGCGGCCGTGCGCTTTGTGCAGGTAGGCGACGAGTTTGCGGATGGACCAGTGGGTGAGGGGCTGGCCGAGCGTGGTCGGGCGGATGGCCGTCTGGATGACGAAGTCCGTCAGGGCTGAGCAGGCGGGGACGAGCTCCCGCCCACCGAGGGTCCTAGCAGGTCGGACTGATCTCGTTGAAGCGGTGGAAAACGTCGCGGAGGGTGTCCTCGTCGGCCTGTACCGGCTTCGCGATCACCGCGACCCGGTTCCCGCCTGCTGAGGCCGACAGCATCATCTCGCGCCGGTACCGTACCGAACTGGTGCTGCCCCGGCGCACAATCCACTGCAGCCTCTGCCTCTCCAGGTCGGTCAACCTGCGTGCGTAGACAGGCTCTGCCACCACACCTCAGCAGTCGGACGGACGCCACGCCACATCCAACCGCCACAATCGCCAACCCTGCGAAACTATGTGGTCACAGCGCTGGGCGGCGCGTCCCTCGCCACCAGCTGTTTCACCCGACACGACCGCGGTCTCGGCGCGTGAGGGAGGACGTTACCGGTCTCGCTCCACCGGCGCCGACCGGGAACTCTTGATTGTGGGGGAGAAGGTGTTACGTATAACTTCTTACGTCTCGGGTGAATGAGTGAGACAGCCCCCACCGTCGGACGACAGCACAGGAGAATCGCGATGGCCCAGCGAGTCGAGGATCTGCGGATCGGCTTCATCGGGCACGGGCGCCATGCCCGTGCCAACCTCTATCCGGCGCTGGCCCTGTCCGGCGCTCGCCTGACCGCCGTTGCCACCCGCGACGAGACGGCGGCTCGAGCCGCGGCGGCGCTGCACGGTGCCGAGCGCGGACACGGCGACTACCGGCGGATGCTCGACGAGGACCGATTGGACGCCGTCTTCGTGAGTGTGGCCCCGGAGGACCAGCCCGGCATCGTGGAGGCCTGTCTGCAGGCCGGGGCGCACGTCTTCGTGGAGAAGCCGCTCGGTATGACCGGCAGGGACGCCCGGCGCGTGGCGACGGCGGCGCGGACCTGCGGCCGCGAGGTGATGGTCGGCTTCATGAAACGGCACGCGCCCGCCTACCGCGCGCTCGCCGACCTGATCGCCGACGAGGATCGGTTCGGGCGCGTGATGTCGTTCAACGGCCTGTTCGCGTTCAGCCCGTGGACCGACGAACTGCGGGACGACACCTACCTGAAGCTCGCCGCCGTGCACATCGTCGACCTCGTGCGCTTCCTGTTCGGCGAGGTACAGGAGGTCGTCGGCTTCACCAACTCTCGGGGCGCGGACATCGGCATGGCCTGCACACTGCGCTTCGACAGCGGGGTGATCGGCAACCTCGCCTTCGCCGCCGTACCGGCGTGGAGCCGGGAACAGGAGGAGTTGACCGTCACCGGTCGCCACGGTTTCGCCCGCGTCGCGAACCTGGAGGAACTCACCCATCATCACTTCCGGGCCGAGGACACCGCCCCGGACGCGTGGCAGGGGATCGGAGAGGAGACCGTGGTCCGCCGACCCTCCAACTCCCCGGCCTCCGGCGGGCTGCGGGACCTGTACCTGCGTGGCTTCGCGGGGGAGGTGCGGCACTTCCTGGAGTGCGTGGCCGAGGGGCATACGCCCCTCAGTTCGGCGACGGACAACGTGGCCACCATGAGCTTGTGCGACGAGATCCTTGGATCGCTTCGGGCGGTGTGAGGCGTACGCCGCGTTGCCCGGGTGTGAAACCCGGCCTTGTGTTTCCGTTTCCTGCCGGGCGGGGCCGTACATGCCTGCTGTTGCAGGGGGACAGCGGCTGTTCGCGGAGTGCGGCAGATCCGGCCTGGGCAGACGAGTCGATCAGCCCGCCAGCCTCGCCGTTTCGATTGGGCGGGCGGCTGCGTTGATCATCGACTGTTGGGTGGTCGAGGCGGTTCTGTTGCCTGGGCATGGTGGAGTTTCGGGGCAATGGTCGGGTCCTCCGGGTCCTTCGGGTCGTGGGTGGGCGGGGGCCCTCGTAGGTTATGGCCGGGTCGCGGGGGACGAGGCGGGCGATGACGAAGGTCGGGGCGACGACGCCTATAAGGACGAGGGCGGTCTGGGCGAGGCGCTGGATCAGGTGCCCCATGGCGACTGCTCCAGGTTGTGGACGAAGACGACGCGTCCGCGTGTGCCTTGGGGACCAGCGGAACAGCCAATGACGGTAAGTATTTGATCTTGCTGCGCTCGCCTGCAGCTCGAACGTCGGTTGGCCGGATGCGGCGAGTTCGGCGCGACGGGCTTCGGCCCGGGTGCGGGCGTGGTCGTAGCGCAGTTGCAGCCCTGGCGCATGGCCTTGAGGTTGGCCGGGGCGCAGCTCTCCGGCGTGTGATCGAGGTGCGCGGTTCGTCAGGATCCCCCTGAGCCGGTGCCGTACGCGGGCTGTCCGTGCCGGTTGGGGGCGGCCGGTGTGGCTGTTGCGTCCGCCCTCGCCCTCGCACCGCCAATCGGCGCGTTCCTTGATGCTCTTGGGGATCTCCGGCCGGTTGTCGGGGTAGCGGTCGCGGTTCTCGGGTCGGATTGGCACGCGGGGGTCACCGCTCCCGGGCGTCGATCTGCCGGTCGAGCTTCTGCTCGCCACTCGACACCCTCGCGTATCCGATTTTGATCTCGGCGCGGACGAGCGGCTCGGCGACGAGGAGTTCGGGATGGCCGGACGGCTCCGGAATGCCACTCACGACCCCGGATCGTGTCAGAAAACGGTGGGCGAGGGTTCTTGAAGCAACCAGGTCTCTAAAGGGTTTTTTTGAAGGCCCTGCGAGGGTGTGGGGGCACCCTCCCGGCGATCTTCAGAAAGCATCGTTTTTTGAAGGCGAGGCTCGCCGACCCGCATCGTCTTCTTTGTTGGATCGGAGTGTTGGAGTAAGGGCGGTTGGTGCGATGCCGGACCCTCATCGGCACCCCGGGCGAGATTCTGACGGCACGGTCGGTGTCGGCCCGGCCAGGGCGCAAGGGCTCATCTCGGCTTCTGATCGACCACGGCGAGTCGCGCCTCCACCTGGTCCCCCAATTCGATCAGAAGGTCTATCTGCGCGGGGGTCACGTAGTCGATCAGTGCATTGCGTACGTCAGCCAGGTGGAGCGGGGCGGCTGCCTCGACGAGGGTGCGGCCCTGTTCGGTGATGACCACGACGGCTCCTCGCTGATCGGTCGCGCATCGCTCGCGGCGGATGAGGTTGCGGTTCTGCATGCGGGTCAGATGCTGCGACAGGCGGCTCTTCTCCCATTGCAGCGCATCCCCGAGTGCGAACGACCTCAGGCGCCCCTCGGGTGCCTCGGACAGGTGAGCCAGCACCTGGTAGTCGGCGGTGGACAGCCCGCTGTGGGTGCGCAGCTGCCGCTCGATGTATTCGGACAGGCCGGCCTGCATCTTCATGAGGCTGCGCCAAGCTCGCTGTTCACGCTCGTCCAGCCATCGCACTTCGTCCATGGAGTCCACCCTACCGCTTTGGTTGACATGTTAACCAGCCTGTCATAGGGTTTGGTTAACACCTCAACCAAATCGGCTGGCGGAGGTTGGCGCCGCCGACAGGAACGCGGCGACGAAGCCTCTCTGCTGCCTCGACAGCCCTCAGCAATCGACTGGAACTGGAAGCACACATGTCTACAGACACCCGCTACACCATCGTGGGCACAGGGAACATCGGTTCGGCGCTGGCGCGCCTTTCGCCCGGGCCGGAGTCGAGGTAAGCATCGCCAACACCCGTGGACCGCGCTCGATCAGCGAACTCGCCGCTTCCTGGGGCTCCACAGTCCGGGCCGTGACGCTCACTGAGGCACTGGCGAGCGACGTCATCTTCATGGCCATCCCGTTCGGCGCGGTCGAGACGTTCGGCAAGGCCCTGCCCGACTGGAACGGGAAGATCGTCGTCGATACCGCCAATGCGCACTACGCGCCCAACGCGGGCGACATCCTCAAGGGCCGGCTCTCCTCGCGGTACGCGGCCGAGGTGCTGCCCGGCGCCCAGATCGTGAAGGCCTTCAACCAGCTTCCCGCCCAGACGCTCGCCGCCGAAGTGCCCTCCGGCCAGGGCAAGCGCGTGGTCTTCGTCTCCAGCGACTCCGACGAGGCCAGCTCCCAGATCGCCGAGCTCGCCCGCACGCTCGGCCTGTCGCCCGTTGAACTGGGCAGGATCGACGAAGGCGGACGCCTCATTGAGGTTCCAGGCGCACTGGTGCTCAGGAATCTCACCGAACAGCCCCTCACCTGAGTGGCCGCGTTCCGTCTCCCACGGGCGGCACGGCCGGCCCCGACGAGCCGTCCCGCGTCAGTAGCTGGCGTCACCGGCCCCACCGCGGCGGCCGGCGCCCGGCCCGCGGCCAGTTTGCGGCACCGCAGCGCTCTCCATCGATAAGACCGCACTTCAGCAACGCTCATGCGTGAGCAGCGAAACCCTCCGGCACATCCATCCTCCACGGACGCCGGTCCCTCACAGCTCGGGCGGTCCGAATCACTCTCCAGAAAGGCATGACCTGTGTTTGTCTTCGCCGCCGTACTGAGCGTTCTGCTCGCCGCTGTCGGGCTGGCCGCCGGACTACCGAAAGCCCTGCTCAAGGGCAGCATCCCAACCCAGTTGCAGTCTCCAGGAGGCCTCAGCGCCCCGCTGGTCCGGTTCATCGGGCTGGCCGAGCTGGCCGCAGCCGTAGGGCTCCTCGCCGGTCTCTTCTGGTGGCCCATCGGCGTTGCCGCCGCTCTGGGATTCGCCGTCGTACTCGTCGGAGCCATCGGCTTCCACGCCAAGTCCGGCGACTACGCCAACCCCGAGACCCGCGGCAACGCGATGGCACCCGTCATCCTCACCATCATCGCGATCGCTGCCGCCGTCACTCTCGTCCTCGCCTCCTGACCAGGGCCGTGAGCCGCGGTGCCGCAGCGCCATCCTTACCGGGCAAAGCCGGCCGGGTGATCGCGAGATCGCCTCTCCACGCGGACCGCCACCGTTCATCCGCATCTGCTTCTCGACCACTGCTACACCTGAGGAACATTCCATGGCCACTCTTCTGCACCTCGATTCCTCGCTGTTCCCCGGCGACGCCTCCTCCTCCCGCGCTGTGACCGCCGCCTTCCGCCGGACCTGGCAGGAGCACCACCCCGAGGGCATGGTCATCTACCGTGACCTCGCCACGGACCCCGTACCGCACCTCACCGCCGACGCCCACACCGCCGGCCAGACAGACCCCGCCGCGCGCACCCCCGCTCAGGCCGCCGCCTTCGCCCACCGGCTGACGCTGATCGACGAACTGGAGATCGCCGACGCCATACTGATCGGCGCTCCGATGTACAACTACTCGATCCCCTCGACCCTCAAGGCGTGGCTCGACAACATCGTCCTCGTCGGCCGCACCGCCGGCCTGGCAAACTCCAAGCTCAAGGCCACCCCTGTCATCGTCGTCGCCAGCCGCGGCGGCTCCTATGCCCCGGGCACGCCCCGCGAGGGCTACGAATACGTGCAGAACTACCTCGCGGCCGTTCTGGTAGACGCGCTCGCGTTGGATGTGAATTTTATCGTCCCGGAGCTCACGATGGCCGTACACAACCCGGCGATGTCCGAGCTGATTCCCCTCTTCGAAGCCTCCCGCCAGCGGGCACTGGATGACGCAGCCTCCATGGCCAAGGAGATAGCCCACCGTAGCGCCGCCTAGGAACAGTGCCCTCCGGACGGCGGCCGCGAAGCACCCTTCACGGCCGCCGTCCGGAGCGTTCGCGTACACCGCCTTGCGCCAGTGCGCCGGCACCAGCTTGTCGTCGACCTCGCCCGGTAGCAGCGGCTTCTCGCCCGCCTTCCGCCGTGACAAAGCCGGGAGCCGCTGCACACCGGCGGGGACCCGCCTGCCGCCGGGCGCCGCGTCCAGTGCCTTCGGCTCACCCAGCAGCGACAGGAACGGTTTGACGGTGTCGTAGCACAACGCCAGAGCCCCGCGCAGCGGGGTCTCCGCCGTGCCGTCGTCCTCCGGCACCCGCCACGGGCCGGGCCATCAGTCCGGGCGCGGTCGTCGCGGCCTGGGGCGCGATCTCCTCCAAGGCCCGCCACAGCGCGGCCACGTCGACATCGCAGCCGGTCTCCTCAACGAGCTCCAGCTCCTCGATGACCACCTTCGGGACCCGGGCTGTGATCCGTGCCGCCTTCTCCAACTGCGGCAGCGTGGACAGGCACTGCTTGTCCGTGGATCGTTTCGCGGTACCGATCGGCCGGGTGGCCATCAGGATCTCGAACAGGTCCAGCGCGTCGTCGATTGCCTTCGCCTCCACGTGGCGCATCAACGCGGTGAGCATCGCCGTGAGCTTGGGCTCCGGGGTCCGCTCCAGCTTCGGCGCCTTGGTGCTCAGCCTGTACCGGGCCAGTGCGGACAGCCGGTCCGGCGGAACCTGCTCCAGCTTGGGGCGGCCCAGTTGCAAGGCGGCGATGTCTTCGACCCAACGGCGTCGGCCCGCGCTCGGTATGCCGCTTGATCTGGGAGACATCCACGATCCCCGACTGCTCGGCCAGATGCTCGACGACCGGCCACGGCACCGGGAGGGGGTCCTCCAGGAACAGCCCGATGTACCGCACCGTGCACATCTGGAGAGCGAGGCCGAGACGGTCCTGGTCACCGCGCCGCATCGCGACCAGCTTCAGGTCCTCGTCGTCGAGGAAGAAGAACCGCTCCGGCTCGGGCTTCGTAGGGTCCTCGGCGAACTTCCCATACGCCTAGGCCTGCTCATCAGTCAGAAATTCCACCGGCATGCGGGGGGCCGTAACCACCCCCCACCAGCGATCGGGGACCTTCCGCCGAACCCCCGCCCTGCACCGATCACCTGCGCTGGAAGCCCAAGATCAAGTGCTCAGCGTTGCTGGCTGCTCCGCTGGTCCCCAGGGCCGGGGTCGGCAGGGGCGTCGAGGTAACCGGTGATTCCGCCGGCGTTGACCCGTTGGTAGGTGTTGACGATGAGCGGCACAGCCGCCGCGTGCTGTTCCAGCAGCCGGTCTGCAGCAGGGCATAGTCGGCCCGTGCGGCGGCCGGGTCGGACGCGGTCAGCTGGGGGATCGCGTCGATCTCCTTGTCGACGGTCGGGTCGTCGAGGTAGCTGAGGCTGAAAGAGACGGGCTGCTCCAGGTGGAATGTTGATGAACCAGCTGTAGGCGCTGGCGTAGTCCGCGTACCAGCACATGAGCAGGATGTCCTGCCGGTGCGGCGAATGAGCGGCCTTGGCCTGCACTTACGCGTCCCACTGCACGGGCTTGGCGTGGAGCGTGATGTTCAGGTCCTGCAGGCCGGAGGAGAGCAGCGTGACGAAGAGTTGCCGGGTGTGGTCCCCTGCGCATGGGCGAGGGACTCGTAGACGTTCTGGAGGACGATGAGCTCGTGGGAGTACGAGGTCGCCGGGTCCCAGCCGGTGACGACGTCCAGGTGGTAGGAGCAGGCGAAGGTGGGAGAGCGCGCTGTGGCGGTCGGGACCGTACCGCCCGCGCAGCCCGCGACCCATGTGGCGAGGGCTGCTGCGAGCGTCGGCGTACGGAGTCGCCGTGCCATGGGGTTCGCCGACGCGGTGTTGTGTGGCGACGGTCCGGTGACGTCGTCGGCCGAGCTGGCGTTGAGGGGCGAGCACCGGCCTGGTCACGGGGCGACATGCGAGGCGGTCCACGGCTTGGCTGGAACCATGTCGCCCGGCAGGGTTCTCGCCTCCACCCGGTTGCCGAGGTCTACCGACGGACGGACCGTCCTCGCGACGGACATGAGCGACTGGCCGTGTCCCGGCGCAGCCACTCACCCTGACCGGCTCTTCTGCCACGTCTACGGGCGAGGCCGCAGCGCTGAGCGGTTCGTCCCCGGCGGGCCCTGCCCCCTTGTCGCTGTCCTGGAAAGGGGACGCACAGCGTGGACCGCCCTGCTGGACGCGATCCGCCGGCGAGGACGCCGTGACCGTTGTCCAGCTCAGCCGCGCCTCGACGACGACGAACACCACCGCCTAATGGGAGTTGCCGGGTCGGAGAGACTCGGTGCTGTAGCCGCCAGTAGGTGAGCACTTCCATCGCCGGAAGCAGTCGAGTTCTGGTGTCAGACCGTGCCCCTGCTGGTCGGCCGGGAGGCCAGACCGCTGATGGGGTGGCGTGCCCGCCGGGCAGTGGGGCGTGAGCACTGGATCCATTAGGCCGCGCGCTGCCTTCCGCGGGCTGCAGGAAACGAAGTGCCGTGCAGGGAGGGAAAGTTGCTGCTGATCGGCGATGACTGGGCCGAAGACCACCATGACGTCGAGGTCCAGGACGAGGCGGGCCGGAAACTCGCCGCGGCGAGGCTGTCCGAGGGGGTGCAGGGAATCGCGAGGCTGCACGAGCTCCTCGCGAAGCATGGCGGCGCGGACCTGGATCCAGCTGCAGTGGTGGTGGGGATCGAGACCGACCGGGGCTCGTGGGTGCAGGCACTGATCGCCTCCGGCTACCAGGTCTACGCGATCAACCCGAGGCAGGGCGCCCGCTTCAAGGAGCGGTACGCGACGTCCGGCGCCAAGAGCGACAAGGGCGACGCGCACGCGCTCGCGGACATGGTCCGTATCGACCGCGACCAGCTGCGGCCGGTGGCCGGGGACAGTGAGCAGGCCCAGGCCGTCAAGGTCGTCGCCCGCGCCCATCAGAGTCTGGTCTGGGAACGCACCCGCACCTTCCAGCGGCTGCGCAGCACACTGCGGGAGTACTTCCCCGCAGCCCTGTCTGCCTACGCGGACCTGGAACTGACCAGCACGGACGCTCTGGAACTGCTGATCAAGGCGCCGGCCCCGGCGGCTGGGGCGAAGCTGACGCGCAGCCAGATCGTCGCGGTCCTGGCCCGACACCGCCGCCGTCACCGCGAGGCGAGGGCCGCCACCATCCAGACCGTCCTGCGCGAGCCGCAGCTGGGCCTGCCCGAGCCGGTCACGGCAGCCTACGCGGCCGCCGCTACCGCCCACGCACAGCTGATCATCGCGCTGAACGAGCAGATAGCCGCGCTGGAGGTGCAGGTGAAGGCCCATTTTTTGAAGCACCCGGACGCTGAGATCTACCTCTCGATGCCCGGCATCGCGGAGATCACCGGCGCCCGGGTGCTCGCCGAGTTCGGCGACGACCCCACCCGCTACGCATCCGCGAAGGCACGCAAGAACTACGCCGGCACCAGCCCCATCACCCGGGCCTCCGGCAAGAGCCACACCGTCCAGGCCCGCTACATCCGCAACAACCGCCTCGCCGACGCCCTCCAGCGTCAGGCGTTCGCCGCCCTGCGCGCCTCACCCGGCGCCCGCCACTACTACGACAAACAGCGAGCCCGCGAGAGCGGATACAACCCCGCCCTCCGACAGGTCGGCAACCGCCTCGTCGGCATCCTCCACGGCTGCCTCAAGACCCGCACCCTCTACGACGAAGCGACCGCCTGGTCGCACCACGCACACACCCAAGCCGCTTGACACCAAACGACATGGGGTGTCTGAGACCGCTTCCTGGTCTGCCTGGTCATCGCTGGGTGATCAGGATCAGGCTCCAGGGACTGACGGGCTCGTCCAGGCGCAGAGTGCCCTGGCCATCGGCCGCCGCCTCGTGAACCTTCAACCGGCCCGCACGGCGATTGAGTTCTGCCGTCTCCTCCCGACCCGGGCAGGCCGCGGAACCCGCTGACCGCCACAGCCCAACGGCGTTCCCGTGTTCCTGGTCGAGGGTCTCCACCAGGAACGAGGCGTGCGGCGGCAGGCCGGTCAGTGTGAGGTCCAGGACGGTCGGGGACCCCGTGGCCAGTGTGCGTTCGGCGACCTCGGGGCCTCCGAAGGAGGCAGGGACGGCGGTCGTGACCTCCGGCGGGTAGTGGTACGCGAGTGCGGTGAGCCGGCCGGAGGCGGAGTGCCGGGTGACGACGACGCCCGGCTCCTGTGCGAGGCGCTCGTCGCCGAGGCGGCCCAGCATGTGGTAGGCGTGGAAGGTCGGTTTGGGCACCCCCTGGTAATTGATCATGCCGAAGCCGCCGTGGAACGGGGTGTCGCCTGCCCCGTTCTCCTCGAAGACATCGGTGAAGGTCCAGTACGACAGCGAGTCCACGAGCCCGGCCGACTCCAGGTTCGCCTTCACCACGAAGGTGGCGGCCTGCAGGTAGTCGTGGGTGTGGTCGCGCGGGGAGGGGCTGGAGCTCCACTCCGTCAGATGGATCTCGGCATCCGGGAAGGGGCCGGCGTCCACCAGCTCGCGCACCAGGGCCAGGTCCCGCCGGGTGGAGTCCACGCCCCGTGTCAGTTTCACGCTCTGTCCCAGCCCGTCCAGCGCCCAGTCGGTCGGGTAGGGGTGGACCGACACGAAGTCCACGGGCGAGCCCATCGCCACGCAGTGGTGGAAGAACTCCTTGAGCCACACGGGCTGCCAGTCGAGCGCGTCCAGGTCGGGTTCCGCGATGGTCGCCGCGTGCTGGCCGAAGTCCTCCGTCTCCCCGGCGAACCGGTCGTCGGGCACGAAGTTGCTGGTGGCCGGGCCGCCCACTCTCAGCTCCTGATCGACGCCCTTGACCGCAGCCGCCGTCGCCGAGTACAGGCGGAAGTAGTCACTGCGGGTGCCGCGGAAGAACGGGTGCAGATTGGGTTCGTTCCACACCTCGAAGTACCACTGGCGCACCTCCTCGACGCCGTAGCGGCCCACCCAGTGGCGCACGATCGCCTCTACCAGAGCGGCCCACTTGCCAAGGTCCCTGGGTGGTGCACCGTTGGCCTGCCACCAGAACACGGTGCCTCGTTCCGAGGCCAGGTCGCCCGGGCTGAAACCGAGTTCGACGAACGGCCGGATGCCCAGGTCCAGCAGGCGGTCGAACAGATCGTCCACGTACTGGAAGTTGTGGACGGGCCGGCCGTCCTCCTCGCGGTAGACGAACATGTCGTCGTGGAACAGGCCGTGGAAGCGGACGTACTGGAAGCCGCACGCGTCGATCGCGGTGCGCAGGTGCTCCAGCCACGTCGCACGCAGCCCTTCGTTGGCCCGCCCGGCGCCGACGCAGCGATTCCAGAAGTGGTGCAGGGGCTCGCCGTCGGCCGCCGCGTCCGCGTGTGCGGTGATGGACATACATGCTCCGTTCAGCTGGAGGGCGAGCCCCTCCGGGGTCGAGGACGATGACGAGTCGCAGCTGGTCACTTACGGTGCGGGGTGACGACCTTGATCCGTACGTCGTCGCCGGCTGGGACGGGTGCGGTGACGGTCCCGGCGGCTGGGTCGGCCGTCGTCGGAGCGAAGACGAAGCCGTCCTTCGTCTCGTACGCGATCCGTGCCCGGTGCGCCGGCCCGCCGCAGGGCAGCGTGATCCGCACCCGGGCGTTCGCCGAGTACCGCATCCCGTCCCGGGACCGGACCAGCCCGGCGGCCACGGCTGTGTCGCCGTCGGCGGTGATGCGGTGGTCGCGGTGGCGCAGGTCCCGCCCGCTGCCCAGGTACAGGTACCGCAGGGTGTCGTTGTTGAGGCTGACCACACCGAAGGTGCCGGTGAACTCGACGTGGGGGTGCGCGGAGTGCGCATGGTCGTCGGCCGAGCTGAGTACGTACTCCACTCTGCCCTTCAGCTCACCCGCTCCTTCGCTGCGGACACGCAGGGCCGTGAACGTGTCGTTGCCGGCCAGCCGCGTCACTCCCCGGACCGCTCCGGCACTGTCCTTGGCGGGTTCGAAGACGGACACGAAGGGGGCGCTCGCCGCGTTGTTGGCCTGCTGACGGACGATCAGGGTCGGCGTGGTCTGCGGCGACTGGTTGACCGCGCCGGGCGTGACGTTGGAGTTGAGCGTGGTGCCGGGGCCGTCGACCCGGTACACCGTGCGTCCTCCCTGGCCCAGCATCCACATCCGCATGTCGATGCGGGGGGTGTCGTCGGAGGCGTCGACGGTCCAGGTCGCGCGCAGGTCGCCGTCGTGGCCCGCGCTGACAGGGTTCGCGAAGAACGAGTAGGCGGTGTTGACCGTGCCCAGGTCGTCCGCCGGGGTGAGGGACAGCGGCTCGCCGTGGGCGTCGGCCAGGGTGAGGCTGTTGCCGAGGTTGTGGTGGACGTAGTCGTTGTCCGCCTGGTCGGAGCGGAAGACGTCGACGTAGTACCCCGTGGTGGCCGAGGTCCTGATGATGGCGAGCTGGCGTCGCTTCTCGCTCGCCGAGACGTCGGTGAACTGCGCGTAGGCCGATATCTGCGTGGTGTTGACGAAGGAGTCGGCAGGGGGAGCCGGCTCCATTGCGTTAACGGTGACCGGACCGTAGGCGTAGCCGGGCACGATCGTGTTCGCGCCGGCGGGACCCTTGCTGTAGGCGTAGTCGGCGCTGGTGTACGACTCGTAGGACTTGCAGTTCGGCGACAGCGCCCAGCCCTGGCCGTACAACTGGATGGCCAGTCCGTTGGGGTTGAGATGGTCGTCGCTGTTGTAGCCGCCGTACAGGGTCGCCATGAGACCGGTCGCCACGTCGTTCTTGTTCTTCATGGTGATGTGGCGGTGGTGCGGGGAGTAGGCGGTGCGTACGTCGGAGGCCGTCGCGGCGGTGTCCGGCAGGTCGAGGTCGACGATGATGTCCAGCAGAGACAGGGAGTCACGGCTGTACTGGCCGGCCGTTATCGCGTTGCTGAGCACCTCGGCGACCTGGGCCGCGTGCTCGGTGTCCCCGGTGACGGTGTAGTAGGTCAGCAACCGCTCGAACGCGGTGTAGCCGGGTGATCCGCCGCGGCCGTCGCCGAAGACGACCATGTTGCCCCGCGCGTCGAGCCACGGTCCGATCGCGAGGGCCGCGCGCCGCAGCACGTCGTTGCCCGCGATGGTGTCCGTGCCCTGCCGTTCTACCGGGACCGCGAAGTCCAGCAGGGAGCCGACTGTCCCGAACGAGTACACGGGCGACTCGTGCCACAGGCCGGTGACCTTGTCGTACTCGGTCAGGATGTCGGGCAGGGCCGTGTGGTACGCGGTCGTGGTGGTCGTGTAGTTCGCCAGGTAGTGTTCACGGCCCTTGCCGTCGGCGTACTGCTCGTCCGGGTCCAGGGAGAGGATGGCCGGGAGGATGCAGGCGAAGCCGTTGATGTTCCAGTTGCCGGTCGCGCCGCCGCGCACCAGACCGATGTCGATGAAACGCTTGAAGACCTCGGTCGACAGTTCCTTGAGCCCCTTGCCGAGTTCGACCGCGTGCGGATGAGGGTGGGCGTCGAGGTAGTCGTACAGGAAGTCGTAGACGACCGCGGCCTGGCCGCCCATCGGGTCGTGGATGACCTCGTAGTCGTAGTAGCCGCAGATGCCGCCCGGCTCGTAACCGCCCGGTCCGCCCAGGGATTTGGCGGGGTCGAGGAGGGGCTTCATGTAGTAGACGCCCATCAGCCACTGCCAGTAGATGTCCGAGGCGAGGGCGGCGTACTTCTCCTCACCGGTGATCCAGTGCAGGAAGGCCGCGCGCTGGGCCAGGTCGAGGAGTTCCTGGTTGTTGAGGCGGATCATGTGGCCGGTTTCGGTGTACGGAACTGTCGCACCGTCCTGGTTGACCATCGAACCGTCCTCGCTGTACGCGAGGCGCTGTTCGAGGGCCGGGTTCTTGTTGGAGTTCCAGCCGCGGGTCGCGTCGAAGCGCAGTGTGGGTACGGGCGCATTGCCCTCGCCGTAGGAGAAGTTCTGCTTCGCGACGTAGACCTGGGTGTAGCGCTGTCCCTCCTTCCAGTACATCGACATCCGCGACAGGATCCACTCCGGGTCGTTCTGATGCCGGTCGGCGAGCGGCTCGACGACCGCCTTGATCTGCTCGTAGGAGGACTTGGCCCAGTCGCTGCCCGTGACCTTGGCGATCAGCGCCTCCTTTTCGGAGGCGTCGGTGTAGATCCACGGGTGGGTGAGGTCGGTGTCGGCAGCGGCCTGCGCGAGTGTCGCTGCCCGCGCGTCGGCGGTTCCGGTCAGTGAGGGCAGGCCGAGGGCGAGTCCGCCGCCTGCGGCGAGGAGCAGCAGCCTGCGGCGTGCGATGTGCTCTGGCACAGGGGTTCCCTTCTTCTTGCTGGTCGTTGCGTCTCGTGGTCAGGCGCTGATGGGAAGGGTGTCCGGGGACACCGGATGGGCGAAGTGCTCACCGCGGGTGTAGCGGCCGAGTTCGGCTAGTGCGGTGTCGCCGAGCCGCCGTATCTCGTTGCCGACGGATCCGGCGATGTGGGGGGTGAGCAGGACGTTGGGAAGGTCGTACAGGGGCGAGCCGGGCGGCAGTGGTTCGGGCTCGGTGGTGTCGAGCACGGCGTGCAGGCGGCCGGCGACCAGTTCGTCGGTGAGTGCCTCGTGGTCGACGAGGGCGCCGCGCGCCGCGTTGATGAGGGTGGATCCGTCCCGCATCAGAGCCAGGCGGCGACGGTCGAGGATGCCCTCGGTCTCGGGTGTGACCGGTGCGTGCAGGCTCACCACGTCGCAGCGGCGCAGCAGTTCGTCGAAGTCCACCTTGCGCCCGCCCAGCGCACGGGCCTCGGCTTCGCTCAGATAGGGATCGCTGATGAGGATGTCCAGGTCGAAGGGGCGCAGTAGCTGGGCGACCCGGCGTCCGATGGCGGACGCGCCGAGCAACCCCACGGTGCGGCCGTAGTTGCCGCAGCCGGGATAGCTCTCCCTGGTGTTGACGAAGGTGCGCCGACGCCGGTAGTCCCGCTGCGCGATGCCCACCTGCTTGCCGGCCAGCAGGATCGTGGCCACGGTGAACTCGGCCACGGGCAGGGCGTTGGCCGCCGCGGCCGACGACACCTGCAGCCCACGCTCCCACCATGCGTCGTGCACGATCGGCTTCACGGTTCCGGCGGCGTGGACGACCGCCCGCAGGGACGGCATCAGACGCAGCTCCTCCGGGCCGAGGCGCGGGCACTCCCAGCCGGTCACCAGTACCTCGACCTCGTGCAGAAGACGGCGTGGACCGGGCGCCAGGAAGTCGGTGACCGGCTGCCGAGGGGGAGGCTCCGCCGCCAGGTCGGCGAAGGCGACCGTCAGGTCGGGGCCGAACAGACGGGGCGGCAGGTCTGCGGCCATGGCGAGCGCCACGACGGGCAGGCGCTGGGCACGGGGGGAGTGCATGGATTCCTCCGGTTGCGGACGCGACGGGTCAGGGGGACGGGCACGTGGCTTGACGCGACGGCTCAGGGCGGCGCGTGGGTGGAGGGAAAGGGACGGGCCGGACGTCGGCTACGGCGAGCAGACCCTGCTGATGCGGTAGACGACGCCGGGACGCGCGTCCAGGACGACGACATCCGGCTCCGGGCGGTGCGCACTCGTGTCGCCGTCGGGGCCGCGGACGTCCAGCGGTCCTTCATGGCGCAGGATCACCCTGCCGCCCGGCAGGCTGCGCAGACGTGCCTCGGTGAGCCGGCCACCTCGCCAGCCGATGTCCAGCTCGACACCGCCGCGCGCCCGCAGCCCGTGGACATCGCCGTCGGGCAGCGCGGCCGGCAGGGCGGGCAGGAGGTGCAGTTCGCCGGCGTGGCTGTGCAGCAGCATCTCGGCGATGCCGGCGACGGCCCCGAGGTTGCCGTCGATCTGGAAGGGCGGGTGCAGGTCGAAGAGGTTGGGTGCCGTGTGCCCCGGGGTCAGGAGCCGTGCGAGCAGGCGGTGGGCCCGGTCGCCGTCCCCCAGCCGGGCCCACAGGTTGAGCTTCCAGGCCGTCGACCATCCGGTCGCCTCGTCCCCGCGGTGCTCCAGCACCCGCCGGGCCGCCTCGGCGAGTTCCGGGGTGTCCCTCGGGTTGATGCGGGCGCCGGGATGGAGGGCGTAGAGGTGGGACAGGTGACGGTGGCCGGGCTCGGCCGTGTCGTCCCAGTCCCGCTGCCACTCCTGGAGTTGCCCCCGCGCGCCGATCCGGGTGCCCGGGGCGAGTCGCCGCAGGGCTTCCAGTACCTTGTCCCGGACTCCCGGGCCGGTGTCGAGGACGTCGGTGGCCGACATGTACGCCTCGAACAGGTCGTGCAGGAGCTGCTGGTCCATGGCGGGCCCCGCGCAGACACTCGTGCCGAGCGTGTGGTGGTGGGCGTTCTCGGGAGAGACAGAGGGGCAGGTGACCAGTCGCCCGGTCGCCGGGTCGGCCACGAGGGTGTCCAGGAAGAACTCGACCGCCCCTTCGAGTACGGGATGGTGGCGGGCCAGGTGCGCGATGTCGCCGGTGAAGCGGTAGCGGTCCCACACGGCCGTGCTCAGCCAGGCGCCGCCCGTCGGCCACATGCCCCAGAAAGCACCGTCGACCGGAGCCGTGCCCCGCCACAGGTCGGTGTTGTGATGCGCGACCCAGCCGCGAGCGCCGTACATCACGCGGGCGGTGCGGCGGCCCGATTCGGCCAGCTCCCGGAGCAGATCGAAGAGGGGATCCCAGCACTCGACGAGGTTGGCCGGTCCGGCGGGCCAGTAGTTCATCTGCGTGTTGATGTTGATGGTGTACTTCGAGCCCCACGGCGGCGCCATCAGGTCGTTCCACAGCCCCTGGAGGTTCGCCGGCTGGGTGCCCGGCCGGGAACAGGAGATCAGCAGGTAGCGTCCGTAGTGAAAGTAGAGGGAGACCAGCCGGGGGTCCTCGCCCGAGCCGAAGTGCCGGACGCGTTCGTCGGTGGGAAGACCCGATGCGGGTCCGGGAGGCACGGTGAGCATGCTGCGGCGGAACAGGGTGCGGTGCTCGCGCAGATGACGGGCCCGCAGGGTCGCGTACGGGACGCCGGCGGCGGCCTCCAGCACGCGGGCCGCCTCGGCGAGCGGATCCCCGCCCGTGTCCTGCCAGCTGCGGTGACTGGTCTCGACGGCCACGAGCAGCGTCACGGAGTCCGCGCCCGTGACCCGAAGCGTGTCTCCTTGGCGGTGCGTCTGCGCGCGGCCCTCCGCGAGTACCCGGCACAGGGCCCGGAAGCGGATCTCGCCGGCCAGCCCGTGCTCGTCGCCACCGACGCCGTCCAGGGCGATGGTGTTCGGGTCGGGACGGGAACACGCCGCTCTCTGGGGCGACTCGAACGACACCGTGAAGGCGGTGCGACCCGGCGCGTCCGCGGACAGCCGCACGACGACGACCTGGTCGGCGGCGGACACGAACACCTCGCGACGGTGACGCACGCCGCCGCGGGTGAAGCCGACCGTCGTGACCGCCTCGTCGAGGTCCAGCGTGCGGCGGTAGTCCGACACCTCGTCCGGCTCTGGGAACGTGATCCGCAGCGAACCGACCGGCTGGTACGACATCTGCCGTGCGGGGATGCCCATGAACTCGGCGTCGATCAACTTCTGAGCCTGTTCCCACTCCTCACGGAACACCAGGTCGCGGATGCGGGGGAGGGCGTCGAGTCCCCGGGGGTCGGCGTAGTCGTGCGGACCGCCGGCCCACAGGGTGTCCTCGTTGAGCTGGAGCACCTCCTCCTCGGTACCGCCGAAGACCATCGCGCCCAGCCTGCCGTTGCCGACGGGTAGCGCCTCCAGCCACTCACGGGCCGGCTGCCGGTACCAGAGCAGGACGTCGGGTTCGGCGGCATCAGCGGCGGAGGGCCCAGCCGCGTCTGCGGCGGATCGCGGTGCGGCCACGTCGCCGGAAGAAATTGTGGAAAACGGTTTCACGCGGAGTCCAGGGGGGTGCGTGGAGAGTGGATGCGCGCAGCAGGCAGGGGATCGCTCGTAGGTAGCTCCGGCGGCCGACGCGTCACCGTGTGCAACTGCCGGTGCGCGACGAAGGCCGGCAGGCTGGCCCCGAAGGTGATACCGAGGCCGGGTACCGTGCTCATCAGGGCGAGCCAGGTAGCGCCGAGCACGAGGAGCGCGGCGACGCGGCCGGGAGCGGCCACCAGGACCCGTAGCACCGGGCCGGACAGCTCGCGCGGACGGCACCCGGGGCGGGTACCCGCGACCGTTACGAGCACGGTGACCCAGGCGGCGCCGAGGAGCAGCAGGCTCACCAGCACCGCGAGGGCGGGGACGGCGAGGGCCGGGCGGGCGACGGCGAGCCAGAAGGAGAGCGCCAGCGACCCGCATCCGGTGAGGGCCACCACACCGGCCCCCAGCGGCAGCCACCCGCGCAGCCCCGCACGGAACTCCCGGACGAACGCGGCGGCGAGCCGCGTTTCGTCCTCGTCCAGCCAGCGGTTCATGGCCCGTTGCAACGCCACCGTGGCCGGCAGCGCCGTCACCAGGGGCAGCGAGGCCGCCAGCCAGCACAGGTTGAGCACGGCGAGGCCGCCGGTGACGCCCATCCAGCGGGGCACCCGAATCCCGCCGCGGGAACCGGCGGGCGTCTCGGGGAGCGTGTGTCTCATGGTCTGCTCCCCTCAGCCCTTGAGCCCGGCGGAGGCGATGCCCTCGATGAAGTACCGCTGGGCGCAGAGGAACAGCAGCACCATCGGTAGCGCGGCGAGTGTCGCGCCGGCCATGAGGTACGCCCACTGGACGTTGAGGTCCTGCGAGAACACCGCGAGTCCGAGCTGGATGGGCCGCATGCGGTCGTCCTTGGTCACCAGCAGCGGCCACAGGAAGTTGTTCCAGGCGGCCTGGAACTGGAAGACCGCGATGGTGGCCAGTGCCGGCTTGATGAGCGGGGTCATGATGCGCGCGAAGATGCCGTACTCGGACAGCCCGTCCAGGCGCGCCGCCTCTGCCAGTTCCGCGGGCAGCCCCAGATAGAACTGGCGTGCCAGGAAGACGTAGAACGGAGCGATGGCGCCCGGCACGAGCAGGGCCCACCAGGTGTCCAGCCAGCCCGTCCCGCCCTGGCCGAGGATGTCGTTGCCGCCGAAGAGCGGCATGGATTTCACGATCACGAACTGGGGAATCAGCGTCACGTAGCCCGGCACCATGAGCATGGCGAGCGTGAAGGTGAACAGCGCTCCCCGCCCCCGCATCGGGACCCGGGCCAGCGCGTATCCGGCGGCCGTGGCGAACAGCAGGGTCAGGGCGGTCTGCCCTGTCGCGATGACGAAGCTGTTGAAGAAGTAGCGGCCGAAGGGCGCCACGCTCATCGCGTCGCTGTAGTTGTGCCACTGCGGTGACTCCGGCAGCCAGCCGAAGACGGCCAGTTCCTTCCTGGTCTTCAGGGAGCTCAGGATCATCCACACGAACGGGGTGATCATCACCAGGGAGCCGACGGCCAGGAAGAGGTGGAGCAGGACCCGGCCGGGTGTGGGGAGACGGCGGTGGAGGGAGGCCGGAGCGGCGGTCTGCGCGGTGGTGGTCACTGGTCCACCATCCTTTCTGCGGGCGTCTGTTGGGCGCTCGTGGTTGGATGCCGGTGAGAGCCGGGGTGACGGCCCGTGGTGGTCGCCCTTTCAGGGCCCGTATGACACTGCCGCCCCCGGTTCTTCCGGAGCTGTCGACCGGCAACAGAGGGACGCGCCGCAGAGCGCCAGTCAGTGACCGCCCGGGGTTCAGCTTCGTCACCGGCCTGTCGCTGATAGGCACGAGGAGAGCTGTGGCACTGCCCGAGAGCGAGCACTACGTCGGGATCGACTGGGGATCGGCCGAGCACGCGGTCTGCGTGCTGGACGGAGCCGGCAAGGCCCGAAGCGAGTTCACCGTCACCCATTCCGCGATCGGGTTCGAGACCCTGATCCGCCGTCTGGCCAGGTTCGGGGACGCGGAGAACGTCCCCGTGGCGAGGCGCGACGCCGAGGTGCTGTCCGAGGCGAAGTCCGACCCCGGGGACGCGATGGTGATCGCGGAATACCTGCGGCTGAGGCACCACAGGCTCAGCAAGGCCCGCCCGTTCAGCGACGAGACGAAGACTCTGCGCACTGTGGTCCGCACCCGCGACGACGTGGTGCGGCTGCGGGTGATGGCCACCAACATGCTCAGCTCGCTGCTGGATACCTTCTGGCCCGGCGCCAAATCGCTGTTCGCGGACATCGAGTCGCCGATCGCGCTGGAATTCCTCACCCGCTACCCGACCCCGGCCTCCGCCGCCCACCTGGGCGAGAAGCGCATGGCCGCGTTCTGCACCAAGCACGGCTACTCGGGCCGGCGCACCGTCGACGAGCTCCTGGGGCGCCTTCGCCGAGCCCCGGCAGGCGTCACCGCCGAGCACCGCACCGAGGCCGGACGCGACGCCGTCACCGCCCTGGTCACCGTGCTCAAGACGTTGGGCGGCGTGAAGAAGGACCTCGACCGCTCGGTGGTCAGCCACCTCGACCAGCATCCCGACGCGCGGATCTTCACCTCGCTGCCCCGGGCCGGGCAGATCAGCGCCGCTCAGATCCTCGCGGAGTGGGGCGATTCCCGCGTTGCCTACGACAGACCGGATGCGGTCGCCGCCTTCGCCGGCGTCGCGCCGGTCACCAAGGCGTCCGGACGCATGCGCGGGGTTTCCTACCGGTGGGCCTGCAACAAACGGTTCCGGCAGGCGATAGTGGTCTTCGCGGACAACAGCCGCCACGAAAGCCCATGGGCCGCCGACATCTACCAGCGGGCCCGAGACCGGGGCATGGACCACCCACACGCAATCCGGGTCCTGGCCCGCGCATGGATCCGCGTGCTCCATCGCTGCTGGCTCAGTCACGAGCCCTACCAGCCCGACCGGCACGGCGGGCTGCAACGTCTCACAACCCCGAAACCGCTGCTTCAAGCAGTGTGAGGTTGACACAGGGGGTGTCATGCGTCGTGGGCCTTTCGCATCCGCAGGCTGAACAGCGTCACGACGCCGATCATGAGGAAGAGCATCACGGACTCGGCGCTGGCATAGCCGAAGCGCAGCCCGTCGAAGGCGTTGAGGTAGATGTCGAACGTGAGCACGTTCGTGCTCTGCAGCGGACCGCCGGTCGGAGTCATCACGTAGACCTGGTCGAAGACCTGGAAGGCGCTGACGACAGAGGTGATCAGGACGAAGAAGGTGGCCGGGCGCAGCATCGGCCACGTGACGTGCCGGAAGACCTGCCACCGACCGGCGCCGTCCACCCGGGCTGCCTCCAGGAGTTCGCGCGGTACCTGCTGGAGGGCCGCCAGATAGATGATCATCTTTGCGCCCAGCCCCTGCCAGAGGCCGAGGAGCATCACGGCCGGGAGCGCCCAGTCGGGGTCGGTCAGCCAGTGGATCTCGCCGACGCCGAAGAAGGCGAGCGCGGCGTTGGCGATGCCGACGTTCGGGTCGTAGATCCACTTCCACACCAGGGCCACGGCGACGGTGGCGGTGACCTGGGGCAGGTAGAACGCCGCGCGGTACGTGCGCTGGAAGCGAACGCGCTGGTTGAGGGCGAGGGCGACACCGAGGGCCGCCGCCATCGCGACGGGGACGGCCACGATCGAGTAGAGGACCGTGTTGACGGTGGCCTTGCGGAACCTCTCGTCGGAGAAGAGTTCCTGGTAGTTGGCCAGGCCCACCCAGTGGGTGGCGCCCAGGAATCCGTAGTCGGTGAAGCTGAGGACGACGGCGACGGCCATCGGGATGGCGGTGAAGAGCAGGACGTGCACGAGATAGGGCGAGAACAGGACCCACCCGGCCCGGCGCTGGCGCCGCTCTCCGGGGCGGGTCCCGGACCGGGCGGGGGCCGGCGGGGGAGAGGCCGACGGTCGTGGTGTCTTGTCGGTGGCGGAGAGGAGCGTCATGGCCGGGGTCCTTGTCGAAAGGGGTGGCGCGGAACTCAACGGCGGGACCGGGCGGGGGTCACCGCTCGTCCTGCGCGAGTGCGTCGAGCGCCGACTTGGCCGTCTTCTTGCCCAGGACGATCTCGTCCAGAGCAGGGCCGAACTTGGTCCGCGTGTCCAGGTAGCCGGTCGAACCGCCCTGGAAGGCGGCGTACTTGAGGTTCTGCAGCACGAACTGGCCGGCCGGGTCGTCTGCGGTCGCGCCCTGACGGGCGGGGACGGCGAAGTTGAGCTTGGCGATCTCGCTCTCGGCCTCCAGTGAGGACATCACCTGGACGAACGTGTACGCGGCCGCCTGGAGCTTGGAGGCGGACGCCACCGAGGCCACCTGACCGCCGGTGAACATCGCGGGCCTGTCCTCGGTGATGTTGAAGAAGCCGAGGTCGTCGCAGACGTCCTGGCCCACTCCGGTCTTCTCCGAGCAGTCGATGTACCCGCCGGCGAAGCCCATGGCCGCCTTGCCCTTCAGGACGAGGGCGGTCGTGTCGCTGGAGACGTATCCGAAGTCGGTGACCTTGTCCTTCTCGATCAGGTCGGTGACGAACTCGGCCGCCTTGACGCCCTTGGCGTCGTTGAACGCGGGCTTGCCGCTCTTGGCGTACTGGGTGCCGCCGAGGGAACCGAGGAAGGAGATGTACGGCTGGGTGAGCTGGCCGGGGGCCGCCCAGAAGTCGAGGCCCGCTCGCTTGAGCTTGCCCGAGCCGTCGCGCTCGGTGAGCTTCTTGGCGTACGAGCGCAGCTGGGCCCAGGTCGTCGGCGGCTTGTCAGGATCCAGGCCGGCCTTCCTGAACATGCTCTTGCGATAGGCGACGAGCTTGGGACTGGCGATCAGCGGAACGCCGTAGATCTTGCCGCCGTACTGGACGGCGTCGTACATCGCGGAGTTGAAGTCCTTCCCGAGGGTCTCCTCGGTGAAGCCGAACTTCGACAGGTCCGCGTACAGCCCCTTGGAGGCGAAGGGCGGGATCCAGCCGATCCCTGTCACGTACACGTCGTAGCCCTCGCCGCCGGCCAGGGCGGTGGAGATCTTCTGGTTGAGGTTGTCGAAGGTGGCGTTGTCCGCCTCGACCTTCACCTTGGGATAGGTCTTGTGGAAGGTGTCGATCACCTTCTGGAGGGACTGTTTGCCGACGGTGCTGGTGCCGTAGCTCGGCGTCAGTACGCGCAGGGTGCCGGTGACCGATGCCGGGTCGGCGTCCTTGGCGGGACCGGTGGAGGTCGTGTCGTTCCCCGAACTGCAGGCGGCCAGGACGGTGGCGGCGACCGCGACCGCCGTGAGGCGGGTGACCGCACGGCGCCGGAAGGAGAGGGAGACGGTTGCTGGGCTGCCTGAAAACATGTCGTAACCAGTTTCTCGTCGGGTCGGGATCGGCCAGGGAGGCAAATCTGGTTCACATCGGTGACCGAGCAGGGATGGATGGGGTGGACCACGACGGTGACGGGGCCTCGTGGTGAACGGCGCGTGTACCGCTCTGTAAAGCGTTACGCGTGTGTTTCGGGCTTGGGCAGTAGATTCCACCGGACGGACGGCGCACGTCAAGAGGCAGGATGCCTGCAATTTCCGGGAGTCGGCCGGTGGGCACGCTCCCGCGCGGGAAGCCGGGGAACGTGCAGGTCAAAGGCAGGCTGCGCACCGCAGAGTGCGAGCGGTGAGCTGCCCGGTGCGAGGAAGATGTGCCTTGGTCCCGGTCGGACGCCCGAAGACATCGGACCTGTGAAGAGCGTACGGCCGGGAACCCGCTGTCGTCAGACCGCCAGCGGACGCACGGACTGCCGCACGACGACATGGGTACCCAGCACCACGTGGTCCTTGTCCCGGCGGGGCGAGGACACCAGCCGGAGGGCCATGCGCCCCATCTCCTCATAGGGCACGTGGACGGTCGTGAGCCCGGGGCTGAGGTGACGGGCGAGCGGGATGTCGTCGAAACCGACGACGGAGATGTCGTCGGGCACGCTGAGCCCGGCCTCCCGCAGCCCCTCCATCACCCCCGTCGCCACGACGTCGGTGCCGGCGAAGACGGCCGTGAAGTCGTTCTTCCCCCGCAGGGCGTCCAGCACGATCCGGTGTGCCACGCCGTCCTCGTACCGGCCGTGCCGCACGAGGCCGGCATCGTAAGGCAGCCCGTAGGTGGTCAGCGCGTTGCGGTAGCCCTCCAGCCGGGCCTGGGCGGTGGTGAAGTTCTCGGGGCCGGGGAGGATCAGCACACGGCGGTGGCCCATGGACAGCAGGTGACTGGTCATCGTGAACGCGCCGTTGGCGTTGTCGTACTCGATGGTCGTCGCCGGCACATCGCCCTGGAGGGGCGGACGGCCGCACAGCACCAGCCGTGAGCCCGCGCTGTCGAGCGACTTCGCGAACCGCGCCATCCGCAGCTGGTAGTCGGCCAGGTCATAGGTGCCGCCGAGCAGGACCACGGCGGCGGCGCCCTGTTGCCGCATCAGGTTGACCAGGGCGAGCTCGCGTTCGGGATCGCCGCCCGTCACGCAGACGAGGGAGAGCCAGTCCCGGGCCGACGCCTCCTCCTCGATACCCCTGGCCACGTGCGCGAACGCCGCTCCGGTGATGCTGTCGATGAGTATGGCGACGGTTTTCGGGCCGGCTCCCGCCAGCGAGCGGGCGTGCGCGTTGGGTACGTAGTCGAGCTCGCGCACCACGTCCATGACGCGGGTCCGCAGGTCGTCGGAGACGGGATGGCTGCTGGACAGCACCCTGGACACCGTGGCCACGGACACGCCTGCGCGTGCCGCGATGTCCCGGATGGTGATGCGGGCCTCGTCCGCTGCCGCCTTCTGCCTGCCCAAGGTGGGCTCCCTCCCAGGGCCGGAGGGCCCGCACGTGTTCGACGAAGAAACCGTATACCACGGCGTTTCACGGGCGGGAGGGGAGGCGCGCTGAGACTCTGCTCAAAAAGGGCGCAGGGACACACGCAGCAGAGTCGGCAGGGCGGCGAGCCGGTGGGCGGGTGCCACGGCGGGCCCGGCCGAGGCACTGCCCAGACCGGTGTGACCGGCGTCCAGGTGCAGGTGGACCGCGCCGTCGGGCGTCAGATCGGAGCGGTGACGGGCGGCGTCGAGTGTCTCGGACGTCCAGCGGCGAACCGAGAAGTCGAACCGGTGGATGCCCGCGACCCGCAGGGCGAGACCGGGGCCGCGCAGTGTGAGCCGGCGGACGTCCATCCGGTTGCCGTTTTCCTGAGGATGGATGTACGGGGTCTGCATCTCGTCGATCGTTCGGCTGAACAACCCTACGCGGGCCGCCTCGTGCGAGTCGGTGTACGCCTCGCCCGGCCCCAGCCCGTACCACTCGACGTGATCGAAGCCGCCCGGGAGCGACAACCGCAGTCCGAGGCGCGGGAGTGGGACGTCGAACGTGCCGTCCGGCTTCACGCGCAGCTCCAGCTCCAGTTCCCCGTCCACCGCCTTCCACAGGTAGTCGGCGAGCAGGCCCGCACGCTGTCCCGCGGCGCCCGCCCTGGTGCGGACCAGCAGAGCGTCGTCGCCCGCGCGCACTTCCAGGACACGCTCGCGCATCCGGTGCAGTCCGGCTGCCCGCCATGAAGCGGCAAGCCGGACATCGCCGTACGGCGTCGCGTCGTTGTCCGTCGGAGCGCGCCAGACGTCGAGCCGGGCCGCGCCGATCCCCAGACTCCCCAGTTCGAGCAGCGTGCCCCACCGTCCGTCGAAGACTGCCGGGCCGAGCCGGATCACGCTCGACACCACCGGGGATGCCCTGGGACGCGGCGGCCGAGGCGGGTCGGCGGCCACACCCACACGTACCTGCCCCCACGCAACCTCGTGGCCGGCCGACGCCCAGGCGGTGGCGCGCGCCAGGCGGGCGGAGAGCGTCAGCCACGTCTCCCCGGTGGTGCCGAGCAGGGACGGCAGGGCCACCTCTGTCGCCTCGCCTGGGCCGAGCGTGGGTACGTCGAGGAGGCCTTCGGCCGTCCGTCGGCCCCCCTCCTCCAGTGTCCACTCGAAACGCAGATGATCCGAGGTGAGGAAGTCGTGGCGGTTGACGATCCGCAACCCGCCTCCGCTGGTCGGCATGAGGGTGAGCGGGGCGAAGACCTTGGCCAGTTCGGCCAGGCCGGGGGAGGGGGTTCGGTCGGGGAAGACCAAGCCGTCACAGCAGTACGTACCGTCGTGGACCTCCTCGCCGAAGTCGCCCCCGTAGGCGAATCCGAACGCTGGGTGAGCGATGCCGTGGTCGATCCACTCCCACACGAAGCCGCCCTGGCAACGTGGGTGGCGCTCGAACAGGTCCTGGTAGGCGCGCAGCCCACCGGGGCCGTTGCCCATGGCGTGGGCGTACTCGCACAGGATGAACGGCATGGCCCGGCGCCGCGCGTCCTGTCCGGGGTCGTCGAGCGGCTTCTCCTCCCGCCGTCCGATCAGATCGACCTGCTCCGGGGCGGCGTACATCATGCTGAAAACATCCGTTGACCGGCACTCCGTGTCGCCCTCGTAGTGGATCGGGCGGTGCGGGTCGCGGCTGCGGGTCCAGTCGGCGATCAGGCGGTGATTGCGTCCGTAACCGCTCTCGTTGCCGAGGGACCACATGACGACGCTCGGGTGGTTCTTGTCCCGCTCCACCATCCGGGTCATGCGGTCGAGGAACGCCGCGGCCCAGCGCTCGTCGGCGGCGGGCACGTTGTCGGCGTACGCGCCCCGCTCGGGCTCCCAGAAGCCGTGCGTCTCGATGTCGCACTCGTCCACGACCCAGAAACCCAGCTCGTCGCAGAGGTCCAGTACGCCGGGGGCGGGCGGATAGTGGCTGGTGCGGATGGCGTTGATGTTGTGCCGCTTCATCTCGACGAGTTCGGCGCGCACCACGCCGAGGGGAACGGTCCGGCCCGACTCCGGATGGAACTCGTGCCGGTTGACCCCGCGGAACAGCACGCGGCGGCCGTTGACGGTGAACAGCCCGTTCTCGATTCGTACGGTGCGAAAGCCGATCCGTACCGGCACGCTCTCGCCGTCCGACTCGACGGTTCCCTCGTAGAGGTGAGGTGTCTCGGCGGTCCATGGCCGCACTCGTCCGGCGTCGTGGCGATGGTTCGGGTCCATGTCCGTCAGGCCCAGCGCGGGGACGGTGACGCGGACCGCCTGGTCGCATTCGACCTGGAGCGTGCCCCGGCCGGACAGATGGTCGTAATCGGCGTGTATGAAGAAGTCGCGGACCCCGGCAGCGGGCCGGGCGATCAGGGTCACGTCGCGGAAGATGCCGGAGAGCCACCACTGGTCCTGGTCCTCCAGGTAACTGCCCGCCGACCACTGAGGGACGCGGACGGCCAGCACGTTGTCCCCGCCGGGGCGCACGATGCCGGTCACGTCGAACTCGGAGGGCAGCCGGCTGCCGAGGACCACCCCCAGCTCGTGTCCGTTGAGCCAGACCTTCCCGCAGGAGTCGATCCCCTCGAAGCGCAGCACCGCGTCCGTGCCCGCCCAGTCCCCGGGCACGGCGAAGCGCAGCCGGTAGTCGCCCGTGGGGTTCTCGTCCGGCACGTGGGGCGGGTCGACGGGAAAGGGGTACGTCTCGTTGGTGTAGGCGGGACGTCCATGCCCGTGCAGTTGCCACATGGAAGGCACCGGGAGGTCGTCCCAGGCGGAGTCATCGTGGTCGGGGCGGGCGCACGACTCGTCGTCCGGAACGTTCGGCGAGAGCCGGAAGCGCCAGACGCCGTTGAGGCTGAGACGGCGGGCGTCGGACCGGAAGTCCGAGCGCGGAGGCAGGGTGTCATGGCCCGGTGTGAACTCGGCGTGGTAACTCGTAGACATGGGAGGAATTAATCAAGAGGGGTGGTCGTTCTGTCCAGTCACTTGCTGGATTGAGTCTCGAATCGCCCATAGAGCCACTGAATGACAGCTTATGTCTGCCGCGACCCGGTGACCGGCACTCACAGGGTTTGTAGAAAGGTGGGATCTCTGAGGTTTCGCGTTCATTGTCACGGGGGCGTGCCGGGTAGCGCCGGTCAAGTGTGACGCGGGTATTGCCGTCGCGTTGAGGGGGTGTGTACCTTCTCGGCAAGCGCTTTCCGGTCGGCGGGTGCCTTCCGTATGACGGAACGGGGGGACACCGTTCGCAGGCCGGCTCTGTCACCCGCTCACGGGTCCGGCCTCCTCGCCGTACCGAAAAACGCAGGGACACCGTGACGTAAGCCACGCGCACCCGGGTTCCTGCTCCCCGCTCCTCGGTTCACGCGTGTTCTTGCTGTCCCCCCACGGGTCTGCTGTCCCCTGCGTCGCCTGCTGATGAGTCGGTCGGCGCCCGTAGGCCTCCCCATGGCGTCTCCTCAAGTCCTCAAGGAAGAGGGTCACTCATGCCCGCAACCACTGCTCTACCGCCCCGACGACGCCGTCGGACCGCGTTCAGCCCGACTGCCGGGGCCGCGCTCCTTCTCGCTGTTCTGGCGGGCAGCGGACTGGGCGTCGGAGCGACGACGGCCTCGGCCGCCGCGAGCTGTGATCAGACGGATCCGGTGCTCCAGGTCTCCGTGTCCGCGGGCGGCGACATCCAGTCGGCCATCGACAAGGTGGCCGACGCGGGCGGCGGCTGCGTCAATCTCGCCGCCGGCACCTGGACGCTCTCGCAGTCCCTGCAGATGCGGACAGGTGTCGCGCTCAACGGCAGCGGAACCGCCACCGTGCTGCGGGGGCCCTCCACGGTGTACGACTACGCCTTGATCACGCTGACCGGTCCTGAGCCGCGCAGCGACGTCATGGTGGAGAACCTGAAGCTTGACGGACGGATCCCCGCCTCCGCCCTCACCACGGATCCCGACGCGGACAACCCCTACTCCGGCGCCCTCGGCATCTACTTCGCGGCCTTCACGTACGACGACCAGGACATCCTGGTCAAGAACGCCGAGATCGAGAACACGGCGATGGGCATCCACATCAAGGGCGCCCAGGGCGTGACCCTGGACAACGATGACGTGCACGACAACGGCATCGCCTACTGGCTCCACAACAGCTACCTGCGCCGGGTCACCGACGTGCTCATCACGCACTGCACCATGGACGACTCGCTCATAGGCACTGGGCTGCACGTGGCCGGCACCAGCTCCGACATCACCATCGAGGACAGCGAGTTCAGCGGCAACGCCGCCCACGGGGTGAACATCCAAGACCGACCGCAGAACGTGACCCTCACGGACAACACCTTCAACGACAACGACGGCGACGGCATCATGGCGACCGGCGACAACCTTGTCATCGACGGAAACACCACGCTGGACAACTCCGCCGACGGCATCCATACCCTCGTCGGCTCGGGGAGCGTCACGCACAACACATCGAGCGGCAACGGGGGTCTTCAGTACGACATCCATGGGTCGTTCACGGTGAGCGACAACAACTGAGCGGGTCGGCGTGGCCTGGGGCCGGCACGCGTCGGACCGGCCCCAGGCCACGGCACGAAGACAACGTTGCTGTCAGTGTCTGTGAGGGTGAGGAAGTTCTCGTAGAACAGGGCGAGTTCCAGCAGCGCCGGACCCAGCCGCTCGCGCAGCAAGTCCTGGTCCCCGGTGATCCCAGGGCGGCGAGTTCACCATCGGCGTCGCGACGCTGTGCGAGATGGTCGCGACCCGCCACCGCGGAACGCTCGTCGCGATCCTCAACGTCGGTCCCGGCGGCGTCGGCAACTTCCTCTCCTGTGGCTTGTTCCTCCTGCTCCTGGGACTGCTCGCGCCCGTGCTCGGCGGCGACCACCTGGTGTGGCGCTGGACGTTCGCCCTGATCGTGGTGGTATACAGACGGCGCCTGCCGGAGACCCCCCGCTTCCTCCTCTCCCAGGGACGCGTCGACGACGCCAACCGCTCACTGGCCCGGCGGACCGATTGAGTGCGCGACCGCGACGGAGCACCGACCCCTTCCAGAGCGCCTCGTCGAAGCGTTCGGCCATTGGGCAGGCTGCTACATCGGCCCGCTGACACGCGATGTTGCGGTGGTCATCGAGGACAACCCCGACCTCCTCGGACAGATCGTCGAGACCACGCCGCGACGTTTCGAGGAACTGATCACAGACGCGATCGCCGTCGAGTCGGTACGAGAGGCGGCCCGCCCTGTCGCACAGACGATGATCAGCGCAGCGGTCGGCCTCAAGTATCAGGTCGCATCACGGGAGTTCTATCTCGAACGGCTGACGGTCGCCATCGGTCTCCTGGTGCGCTGAAAACGCTCCCGGCCTCCTTATGGAACCGCCCCCCGATCGCTCCCCCCCGTTGAACTTGTGCCGGTTGCGGGCCTTGCTCGTGCTGGGGATGGCCACTCTCACCTTCCCCTGCAGTCACGGCCTCGACGCTACGAGGGGAAGGTCATCGGGGACAACGGCCGCGTCTGCGGACGGGCGTTCGTCATGCACGTGCGGGACCTGACCGAGATCCGCCACGCCCACGTCATGGACGACGGGCGTGGCCGGACCAACGGCCGAAGCGGCGGTCACCGCCTCGGCACCCATCGGGTGGTGCCGCCAGAAGCCGGCTCTCTCTCCTGGCCGCAGTGGTGTTTCCCTGGCGTCCTCCGGGCTACGGCATGCTGTTCTCGGCGTACGTCCAGTAGGTGTGGCGGACCATGGTCCGGAAGTTGTTGCGCACCAGCGGGACGGGCCGGATGGCGGGGTTGGGCAGGTCGGCGGCGTCCATCAGCACCCGGTACGTGTCGAGCAGGTTGTTGTTCGCGGCTTGCCAGTTGATCCACGCGTCGCGGAGGTTGAGCGCTCCGGTGATCCCGATGGTGGCGAAGGCACCCGCGACGCCGACCATGGTGACCGGGTTGAGGCCGGTGTAGATCAGAGCGGCGAGGGCAGTGGCCAGGGCCGGCACGGTGGCCAGGATCCGGCCGATCTGGCTGAGGTAGATCGCGCGCTGCTGCTGTGCGGCCCTGGCCTGGGTCAGGAAGGTGTTCAGGGGTCCCTGGACGTTGGCGGCGTTCCCGAACCGGCGGAAGTCCTGGCCGTAGACGGCACCGTCCTGGCCGGTGACCTGGATCATGACATGCTCGGGAACCTCGGCGCCGTTCGTCTCACGGTACGCGGCGAGGCCGACGTAGCCCATGCCCTGCGAGTTCACCCGGTCGTACTCGTGCGGATAGGCCGTCGGGTGGAAGATTCCCGTCTGCGCCGGGTTCCCCAGCGTCTGGCGCCCGCGGATGATTCTTTGGATGACGAAGACCGACTGCCTGGCGTTCGACTGGACCTTGTAGCGGTCGACGATCGCGTTCCGGTACGTCCAGACGATCTGGGCCGTGCCGCCGTACGACTCGACGTACACCTTCGTGCCCGCGTCCCCGTCGAAGTTCGAGATCACCAGCTCACAGCCGACCACCGGGCAGGCAGCAGCGGCCTCGGCGCGGGTCGGCAGGGTCAGCGATCCTGCGGCGGCCGCGAGGATCAGTGCGCAGCAGATCAGGGCCCGGCGCACCACCCCCTGCCGTGCGGGGGAGAAGAGTGTCAGGAGATTCATCTATGACCCTTTCTTACCTTGGCCTCGTGCCGTCGTCGCGGCGTTTGGGTGTTTCCGTACAAGGCCGATGGTGCGGTCACACAAGGCTCATACGCGAGTTGTGCGTTTGTTGCGTATGTCGTGCGACCGCGTGAATTGGAGAAGTCGGATCGCCGAACGGAAGCACCCCAGAAGCGGGGTCTGCTCACCGCCTCGTTCACCTCAGGGGGCCAGTGCTGCTCCCGCTTCGGCTGCGTTGTAGGGAATCAGGGAGTGGCAGGGCTGTGGTGGCACCGGAGCGCATTGCCGAACAACGCGCTGACGGTCACGCAGGCGGTCCCCGTCCGCCGCGACGCCGGCGATGTGGATACGACTTCCCTGCCATCGCCTGTGACGGTGCCCGCATAGGTTTCGGCCCTGCGCGGTGAGGGAGCAGTAGCTGGTCCGACCGCTGCTTCGTGAGCCGATGTGCCGCGTGAAGCAATCCGCGAGCGGCATAGCTGACTCCGCAGCGGAATTCAGCTGTCGAAGCACCTGCGCGAGCATCCGGCGCCGTGGTCGTGGACATGTGGTTCCTCTCCTCACTCGCCTTGCGGTATCCAGATGACCCGATCAAGGTGCCGCAGGCCTCAGCGCTCGATCAGAGATAGCTCAAAGATGGATGAGTGTCGCTGCCCAGCCGCATCTCAGGACTGAACTCGGCAGGGACGAGCAGCCGTAGCCGGAACGAGGTTCCTCACTCCGGCTGCTCGACGGGTCGGGAGTCGCTGTGCGCGACGTAAAGATCGTTGCGATCACGCTTGGCGGCCTTCTCCGCATCGACGAACGCGTAGTGCACGGTTGCTCCGTCGATTTCACCGTGAAGAAGATCGCCGTGAACTCAACCGATCAGTGATCTGCCGCTGAAGGGCAGCAGCGGAGCGGCGGGATCGTCAGGCGGGCGTCTGTTCGTCCTCGGCGCCCGTGGCCCACCGTAAGAGCGTGTGTCCTGCTGCGGAACCTATGCACCCGGTGCACCAGCGGCCCGCATTCGAACGGGCGGTCCTAGCAGGTTCTTGCAGGCGAGGGAGAAGGCGGGCACCAGCCGGTCGCCGAAGACGCAGAGGGTCCGCTCCCAGGGCTGACCGAGCAGGCCGGCGGCGTAGTCCTGGGACAGGAAAATAACGTAGTCACCGTTAGGGCACACGGGTACGAGCCAGGAGTTCAGGTCGTGCGGATCCACCATGCGTGACGGCCGGAACGCGTACCCGTTGTGCTGCCAGTTCAGGGCGAACAGGGGCTCGGGCACGTGGGTCAGGAGAACGTCCCGGGCTGCTGTCGCAAGCTCGCGTTCCCGTGCACGGGAGGGGCTATCCGCGCGAGGCAGAATTCCGTCGACACTCCAGGTCGCGGAGCCCGGCGGCTCGGCGAATACCGGCCAGTCCGCAGGGTTGATACTCGGCCGGAATCGGAATTCCCGATGGATCCGACGCCAGGTCGATTCATAGTCGGCGACAGGCAGTTCGATCCAGGCCTCGGCCATGGTGGAGAGCACCTCCCTGTTCTTGTTCGTGGCTGTTCTCCCGCCGAGCGGGGGTGTGCCCTCCTCGACCGCTGAGAGAAGGGCGTCGCCCCGCCCCGCGTACAGAGCGACGCCGGGTGTTTTCCCGCTCCCTACCAGTACTGCCCGAGGTAGTAGAAGTCTGTGTAGTGATTGTCCGTGAAGAACAGATGTCCGTTCCAGTCGTCCCGGACGAGTCGAAACGCGTCCCGGGCGCGTCCGCGAACCCCGAAGTTGACGTCGTACTCCGTGAATCTGCCGTGCCAGTTGGCGGCGTTGTACAGGGCGAAATGGTGATGCCCTGCGGAGTCGGTTGTGGTGATTCCGGTGTCTCCGGTCCGGCCGCCGAGCAAGAACCTCCGCAACTGCCCGTCGTTGTCCCGGTAGCGGCCGCCGAGGTAGATCCAGTCGGTATTCACCTGAGGCTGGTGATGCGCGTTGATCTGGAGCGTGTCGCGCCGCCACCAGCCCACGTTGGCGTTGATGTTCCCTTCGGGCCATTGGGCGTGTCCGTTTGTGTTCTGCCAGAAATTGATGGCCGTAGTGATGTGCGGGCCACCGTGGTAGGGATTGGCCGCGGTGAAGTACACCCTTGCACTGGCCGGCCCTGCGGGGAACATCAGGACGAAGGCCGACAGAAATACGGCGACGAGGGCTCTGATGCTCAGTTGGCGTCCTCCCCTGAGCGGGGCTGTTTTTCTCCGGTTTTCCCCTGCTAGGCGTTCAGCAAGTGCCACGGCTTCCCCTTCTTGGTGGGCGACGCTTTTCCCCAGGGCGGCACTACCGGTCCAGGGATTGACACGCTTCTGGGCAAAACACTCGGCCGGGACGTATGAACGCATCGGAAAGGCCAGGAACTGTGACTTCCGGGTCAAAGTAATACGGGGGAGGCTTCGGCGCCATTTCAGGCGATCGACGTCTGACCGGACACGCCGGCGTCCTGATTCTCGTCGCTGGTCCGAATCCGGGAAATCTGCACCGTGCGCCGTTCGGACACGCGCCTGATCGGTGCGGCCAGGTTCGGGCGCGCATCCGGGGCCGTCGTCGTCGCGAGGGCCGGGGTCATTGCCCAGTTCCTCATGCGCTGAACACGACGCCCCCTGCACGGTCTTGACGGCCGTGCAGGGCGTTTCGTCATGTCCGGGGTCGGTGCAGTGCGTCGATGGCTTCATGATGAGGGCGCGACCGTCGGCGCCGTACACGGCGAGCTCGGCCAGCCGGGCGAACGCCCGCAGGTAGATGTCGAGTGCACCGGGGGTTGTGACGGTCACCTTCGCCGTGAGCAGCTCCACATGGATGCGGGTGTCTTCGAAGACCGTGAACTGTTCGAGCGGCCACATGGCCTGTTCCCGGGGTGCCGCCGCGGGGATGATGCCCAGCGACATCGACGGCAGGGGCATCGCGGCGAGAAGGTTGCCGAGTTGGCTGGCCATCACGTCCGGTTCGCCGATCCGCGGTGGTTGAGGACGTTCTCCTCGATCAGGGTCGCGAAGCGGTGGTCGGTTTCGTGGATGACCGGCGCGCGGCGTATGCCGACTTCGACCGCCTCGCTCACGTCGTCCGGGGTTCCGCGGAAGCCCGCGATCGTGTGCATGAGTCTCGACTTGGTGGCCCGTTCCGGCACAGCCCCGTTCGTCTCCGTGGACCCGGCCGCACGCACGTCCCGCAGCGACCGTGACCTGACGGAAGCGGTTCGCACCGCCCTCGACCGCGGCTCACCCGGCGGGTCGGCAGCCTTGGACTGGCAGTCGACCACCGCGCCTCGATACTGGCGCTCGGCCACCGGAACGCTCACCTACGACTGGGGGCGGGAGTGGGGAGCGTGGCCACTGACTGTCTGACCGCGTCCTGACCGGGCCGGACCCCGTCCCGGGTCGGCCTTTCAGCTGTTACCGCAGGTAGTGAAGGCGCGGTCGAAAAAACTTGGGACATCACGGCAACCTATGCGGGCTCGGCAACCACTCATGGGCAGAGCCGGGCGATCACCCGCCCGGGCCTTCCGCGCCGTTCTGTGGCGCCATCAAGGAGATCTCCCCGATGAACGACATCAACGGCCCTACCGTCCCCGCCGGCCGAAGAAACAGCGAGACCAGGAGCGGCCCCCGTCGTGGCCGTCACCGACGGCGCCGGATCGCGCTGGGAGTGCTGCTCGGCATTCCGGCCGCCGTGGTGCCGTACGTGCTCTACACCCAGATGGAGTCACAGGCCGCGACCGTCGACAGCTCCGCCTACTACCGCCTGACATCGGTGCGCAGCGGGAAGGTCCTTGACGTTCCGGGCTTCTCCACGGCGGCCGGTACCGCGGTCCAGCAGTACACCGATCAGGACACAACGAACCAGCAGTGGCAGCTCAAGGCCGCGAGCGACGGCTACTACGAGTTGGTCAATCGCAACAGCGGCCTGGTGCTGGGTGTCCACGGCGCTTCCACGGCCAACAATGCCGCCACCGAGCAGCAGACCGACACCGGTGCCAGCAGCCAGCAGTGGAAGATCGCCGACTCGGGCAGCGGCACCGATGTCGTCAAGCTCACCTCCCGCCAGAGCGGCAAGGTGCTCGACGTCAAGGCCAAGTCCACCGCCAACGGTGCGGCTGTGGTCCAGTACACCGACAACGGCGGCACCAACCAGCAGTGGAAGCTGGTCAAGGAGGCCGCTGCGACGGCGACCCCCACCGCCTCGGCGAGCGGCACGACGAGTACCGCCACCGGCACGTACACCTGGCGCAACGCCCAGATCAACGGCGGCGGTTTCGTCGACGGCCTGGTCTTCAACCCCAGCCGCAAGGACCTGCTGTACGCGCGCACCGACATGGGCGGTGCTTACCGCTGGGACGCGTCCGCCAAGGTGTGGATCCCGCTGACGGACTTCCTCGGTGAGACCGACTGGAACCTACTGGGCATCGAGTCCGTCGCCACCGACCCGGTCGAGCCCGACCGCCTCTACCTCGCAACGGGTACGTACACCAACGACTGGGCGGGCAACGGCGCGATCCTGCGCTCCACCGACCAGGGCCAGTCCTTCAAGCGCGCCGACCTGCCGTTCAAGCTCGGCAGCAACGAGGACGGCCGCACCATGGGCGAGCGCCTGGTCGTCGACCCGGCCGACAACAGCACCCTTTACCTCGGCACCCGCAAGAACGGCCTGTGGCGCAGCACCGACTACGGCGCCACCTGGGCCCAGGTGAGCGGCTTCCCGGTCACGGACGGCGCGAGCAGCGGCGTCGGCATCTCGTTTGTCGCCTTCGACCCTAAGGACAGCAAGACGATCTATGCCGGGGTCGCCGACAAGACCACGAACCTGTACCGCTCCACCGACGGCGGCACCACCTGGAAGGCCGTTTCCGGTCAGCCCACCGGCCAGCTGCCGTACCACG
Organism: Streptomyces sp. NBC_00988; assembly: GCF_045162645.1. Lineage (NCBI taxonomy): Bacteria > Bacillati > Actinomycetota > Actinomycetes > Kitasatosporales > Streptomycetaceae > Streptomyces > Streptomyces sp. NBC_00988. The sequence continues at coordinate 2,471,888 of NZ_CP108730.1, read as the reverse complement.
GCGTGTTCTCCTCGGACGGCACGCTCTACCTCACGTACAGCGACGCCGTCGGCCCCAACGGCGCCACGGCGGGCACGGTGTGGAAGTACACGCCGTCGAGTTCCGCCTGGAAGGACATCTCGCCCTCCAGCGGCAGCTACGGCTTCGCCGGCTTGACCGTCGACCCGCAGAAGCCGTCCACAGTCATGGTGACCACCATCGACCGCTGGTGGCCCGAGGACGAGCTGTACCGCTCCACCGACGGCGGCTCCACCTGGAAGGCGCTCGGCGCCACCTCCGTCCGCGACGACTCCGCCGCCCCCTACGTCGGCACCGGCATCGGCCACTGGATGAGCGCCCTGGCCGTCGACCCCTTCGACTCCGGCCACGTCCTGTACGGGACCGGCTCGGGAATCTGGGGCAGCGACGACGTGACGGCGGCCGACAGCGGCGACAGCACCCACTGGACGGTCCGCGCGGCCGGCCTGGAGGAGACCGCGATCCAGGATCTCATCGCCCCGCCCGGTGGCGCGGCCCTGATCAGCGGCATGGGCGACATCGAGGGCTTCCGCCACGACGACCTCACCAAGGTCGCCGCCGCCCCGATGACCAATCCCAAGATGACCACGACGACCAGCCTGGACTTCGCCCAGTCCAAGCCCGATGTCATGGTGCGCGTCGGCCGCGGCGGCACCCAGGACGGCGCCTACTCCAGCGACGGCGGCACCACCTGGACCCCGTTCGGCGGCGAGCCGGTCAGCAGCGCAGACAGCGGCAAGGTGGGGATCTCGGCGGACGGCGCCACTATCATCTGGACGGAGTCCGGCCAGGCTCCGTACCGCTCCACCGACAAGGGCGCCACCTGGACCAAGGTCAGCGGCCTGGCCGCCGACGCGGTGGTCGAAGCCGACCGCTCCTCCGCCGACACGTTCTACTCCCTGACCGGCGGCACCCTCTACGCCAGCACCGACGGCGGCAAGACCTTCACGTCCCGCGCCACCGGCCTGGGCACCGGCGCCCAGCTCAAGGCCGTCCCGGGCGTGGCCAAGGACCTGTGGGTGGCCAGCACCACCAAGGGCCTGCTCCATTCCACCGACGGCGGCGCAACCTTCACCGCCCTCACCACGGTGAAGTACGCGAGTGCCGTCGGCTTCGGCAAGGAGGCCTCCGGCGCCACCTACCAGGCCCTGTACCTCATCGGCACCGTAGGAGACGTCACCGGCGTCTTCCGCTCCACCGACACCGGCGCCACCTGGACCCGCGTCAACGACGACGCCCACCAGTGGGGCGGCATCGGCGGCGTCGGCGTCATCACCGGCGACCCTGACACCTACGGCAGGGTCTACGTCGGCACCAACGGACGCGGCATCCAATACGGCGACCCGTCCTGACCCAGGTGTTGCGAAACCTTGGGGCACGGTCCGCACAGACCGTGCCCCAAGGTCCTGCCGTTGGGCTGTGACCTGCCACCGCTCCTGGGGGTGTCCGGCCACTGGCCGAGGTCAGCTCCGTCGGAGTGCAACCGCCGCTGACATGGAGCGACTAGCCGCTGAGCCGGCTGGTGAGGAAGCGGCATGGATCTCGGCCGCGGCCTTTCCGGGCTGACCAGCGTTGTCGTGTGAGGACTCAGAACATGGTTAACGCCGTGTCATCGGGACACTCTTGACAGCCATCGGCGCCGCGGGCGGCGTGCCGGAGGCGCTGATGGCGAGTCATCAGGTCGGAGAGCTGTGCGATCTCCTGCCCCGGACCCAGCTGCTCTTCCCCGCCACCGGCCACCCAGGAGTGATCGGCGCGGCCGCGCTGAACGTTCTGCGCGACGGTGTGGTGATCGCAAGGGTCGGACACATGCCGTGGGAGTTGGGTGTGGGCTTGATCCGCTTTGACGGACATCCGAGATCAGGGGTTCTGCCCCGGGAGGATGTCCATCATGGAGAGTATGGGGAAGAAGAAGCCACGCCCTCGCCGCTCGTTCATGCCGGAGTTCAAGGCCGAGATCGTCGAGCTGTGCCGGCGTGGTGACCGCTCGGTCGGCCAGATCGCCAAGGACTTCGACCTGACCGAGACCGCCGTGCGGCTGTGGGTCAGCCAGGCCGAAGTCGACGCGGGCGAACGCGACGGACTGACCAGCAGCGAACGCGAGGAACTGGCCGCGCTGCGGCGGGAGAACCGCCGGCTGCGCGAGGACGTCGAGGTCCTCAAGCGGGCGACAGCTTTCTTCGCGTCAATGTCAGGCTGTTGGAGATCGGTGGGCGTGCGCGAGCCGAACTCGCCTGTGGTGGCTGGTCCTTGATTTGCCGCCGACCGGTGGCAGGATCCTGTCGATCGGTGGGCTGGCTCGTTTCTTCGCTGCCCCGCGAGGCGGTGGCTTGTCGGCGATGTGCCGCCCACCGATCGCAGGCCGTCCGGTGCGGTGTGGCTTGATAGGAGCGTGCCGCTGGCCCGATTGAGGCGTGCCCCCGGCGCCGGACGATCCGTTCGCGTCCGGCATCGTCGCAGGGAGGCACGTTGATCGTCGTCGGGATAGACGGACACAAGAACACGCACACGCTGGTGGCAGTCGATCCGCTGGGAAAGCGGCTGGCGGAACTGACCGTAGCTGCCCGACCCGCCGGCCATCTCAAGGCGCTGGCCTGGCTGCACGGCTTCGGTCCGGTGCTGGTAGCAGTCGAGGACTGCCGCCACCTGACCCGCCGGTTTGAGGCCGACCTACTCAACAGCGGACACGCGGTGGTACGGGTGCACACCCGGCTGATGGCCGGCGCGCGACGCTCGGCCCGGGAGCGCGGAAAGTCCGACCCGATCGACGCCGAGGCTGTGGCCCGGGTCGCTCTGCGCGAGCCAGACCTGCCCAAGGCATGCCTGGACGGGCCGAGCCGGGACATCAAACTGCTGGTCGACCACCGGCGCACCCTGGTCGCTCAGCGCACCGCGATCGGCAACAAGCTGCGCTGGTTCCTGCATGAACTCGACCCCGAGCTGGCCGTCGCCTCTCGCGGCCTGCGCCGCCTGTGCATCCTGGACCACCTGGCCCAAGCCCTGATCCATCATCGCGGGACACTCGCGGCCATCGCTGGCGAACTGGTCGCGGACTGCCGCCGTCTTTCGGAACGCATCAACGTGCTGGAGAGCCAGATCCGTCGTCTGGTCACCGCCCGAGCACCGCATCTGCTGGCGATCCCCGGCTGCGGCGTCCTGGGCGCCGCGGTCATCATCGGAGAGGCCGCCGACGCCACTCGGTTCGTCTCCAGGGCCGCCTTCGCCCGGTTCAACGGCACTGCCCCGATCCCCGTCTGGTCAGGGAACAAGGTTCGTGTCCGGCTCAACCGGGGCGGCAATCGCACCGTCAACCATGCTCTCCACATGATCGCCGTGACGCAGGTGCGAGGCGATGGCGAAGGCGCCGCCTACTTCGCCAAGCTACTCACTGCCGGCAAGACCAAGACGGAGGCGCTGCGTTTGCTGCGGCGTCGCATCTCCGACCGCGTCTACCGCGCTCTGCTCGCCGACCAAGCAGACCTCGACCAACCCCTCACTCCCCTCCCCTCAACGCCCATCAGCCTGGCTGCTTGACATAGGAGTCGACCGTTCACCTGCGGTGACGCCCCGCAGGCGTGAAAATCGGTACAGGGGCTGTCCGCCGACACCGCTTGATGTTTGGGCTGGGAGCCCGCATAGGAGTCTGGTGAGGGAGCCGCCCGAGGGGCCGCACACTGTCGCCTTGAGCACGCCGATCAGCTTCTCCGACCCCCTCAGGCTCCCCGGGCAGCCCCTGCCCGAACACCAGCACAACAGGGGGCAACCGATGGAGGAGTTGAGAGAAGACCACGACGACGGGACGGTCGCGCGGGTCGCGGCGATCGACATCGCCAAGGCATCCGGGATGGTCTGCCTGCGCGTCCCGCACGACACCATCGAAGGTCGGCGCGTCCAGCAGGTCTGGAACGTCGCCTCAACCACCAACGCGATCCTGGAACTCGGTGACCGCCTGGTCTGCCAGGGCATCGAGCGGGTCGTCATGGAAGCGACGGGCTCGTACTGGCGCCCGTTCTTCTACCTGCTGGAGGCCCGCGGCCTGGACTGCTGGCTCGTCAACGCGCGCGATGTGAAGAACGTCCCCGGGCGCCCGAAGACCGACAAGCTGGATGCGATCTGGCTGGCCAAGCTCGCCGAACGCGGCATGGTGCGGGCCTCGTTCGTCCCGCCGAAGGCCGTCAGGCAGCTGCGGGATTTCACTCGCACCCGCACCGTGTTCGTCCAGGAACGCACCCGCCACAAGCACCGGGTGGACAAAGCTCTCCAGGACGCGCAGATCAAATTGTCCGACGTCGTCTCGGACCTGTTCGGCATGTCCGGGCGGGCCATGCTCGACGCGATGGTCTCCGGCGAACGCAACCCGCGCACCCTCGCCGACCTCGCCAAGGGCAGCCTGGTCAAGAAGAAGGCCGCCCTCATCGAGGGCCTGACCGGGCAGTTCGAGGACCACCATGCCCGGCTGCTGCGGGTGCTGCTGGGCACCGTCGACCATCTCACCGCCCAGATCCAGGAACTCGACCGGCTCATCACTGGCACGATGGAGGAGATCACCACCCCGCACGGCGGCCCAGGAACGGAACCGTCCGCCGGCGGCGTGAACGCCCGCGCCCTGGCCGAGAAGCTGGACGTCGTCCCGGGGATCGGGCCGGCCACCGCGCAGATCATCCTCGCCGAGATCGGTGCGGACATGAGCCGCTTCCCCACCCCCGAACACCTCGTCTCGTGGGCCAAGTTGTGCCCCCGCACGATCCAGTCCGGCGCGAAGAACACGGCAGGCCCGGCCGGCAAGGGCAACCCCTGGCTCAAGGGCGCCCTCGGCGAGGCCGCCAACGCCGCCGCCCGCACCGACACCTTCCTCGGCGCCCGCTACCGGCGCATCGTCAAACGCCGCGGCCACGCCAGAGCCCTGGTCGCCGTCGCCCGCTCGATACTCGTCATCACCTGGCACCTGATCAACGACCCGGACGCCTCCTACCAGGAACTCGGCGCCGACTGGCACCAACGCCATCTCAACCCCGCCCGCAAGACCCGCGACCTCGTCCGCCAACTCCAGGCCCTCGGCCACCAGGTCACTCTCGAACCCGCGACCGCCTGACCCGCCCCACCCCGGCATCCGAGCCGCAAGCGGCCCGGATGCCACCGCCTGCCCTCCCGAAGATCGATTTTCCGATCAGCATCAAGGAGACCCGGTGACGGTCCACCCGTTCATCGAGGCGGAAAAGCATGGCGGTCACAGCGTCAAGCGTGCGTGTGAACTGCTGCAGGTCTCCCGAACCGCCTTCTACGCCCGCCGCACCGGCAATCCCGGCCCGCGGGCGGTCCGTGACGCCGAACTGACCGAGAAGATCACGGAAGTCCACGAGCGGTCCCGTGGAACCTACGGGGTCCCGCGGGTCCATGCCGCCCTGCAACGACAGGGCGAGGACTGCGGACGGCGCCGCGTCGCCCGGCTGATGCGCGACGCCGGGCTGCAGGGCCGCCACCGCAGACGACGGCATCTGGCAACAGTCCCCGACCCGCGGGCCGCCGCCCGGCCCGACCTTCTCGTCCGCGACTTCGCTCCCGACCCGGACGGCCTCGACACCCGATGGTGCGGTGACATCACCTACGTGCCGACCGCGGAGGGCTGGCTCTATCTGGCCACCGTCATCGACATCGCCTCCCGCCGCGTGGTCGGCTGGTCCACCGCCGACCACCTGCGGACCGAACTGGTCGCCGACGCTCTCCAGTCCGCCTGCCGCGATCGTCGTCCCGCGCGGCCGGTGATCTTTCACTCGGATCGCGGCTGTCAGTGCACCAGTCAGCAATTCGCCACTCTGGCAACGGAGTTCGGCATCCGTCTGTCGGTCGGCCGCACCGGGCAGTGCTGGGACAACGCGCTTGCCGAGTCGTTCTTCGCCACCATCAAACAGGAGTTGCTCGACACTAGCTCCTGGCCCAGCCGGGCCGCCGCCCGCACCGCGATCTTCGACTTCATCGAGGGACCCCGTTGCCCAATTGCTTATGCGGCGAGGTCCAGGGCAGCGAGGTGTGATGTCCGAGTGGGGGCGAGTGGTTGTCCAGTCCACCAGGCGTCGAGTCGGAGCAGGTTGACGGCGGTGGCCGTGAGGATGTGTGCGAGGGTGGTCTTCCCCAGTCCCGTGTAGCGGGTTCTGCGTCCGCCGGTGGCTGTGACCGCCTGGTGGATTGTGCCCTCAATGCCGGAGCGGATCGCGTAGACGGCCTTCCACCCCTCTGTGGACTGCTCGGCGCGGACGTGTTCGAGGACGGCGTCTTGATCCTGCGGGCGGACGGTCAGCTGCCGGCCGTAGCGTGTCGAGTTGGTGCACTGCCCGCGGGAGGGGCAGGGCGCGCAGGTCTGGGTGGCGAAGCGGATGCGGATCGCGGGTCGCTGATTGTTGTCGAGTCCCTCGGTCCAGAAGCGGCTGTGGGCGCCGACGGGGCAGATAGCCCGGCGAGCGTCCCAGTCGATGGTGAAGGATGCCTTGTCGTAGCCGGTTGCTTGGACGGTGCGGCGGGTCATGGGCCGGACCGGGCCGATAACGCGGACGCCTCGCTGGCTGGGCGCTGTGAGCAGGAGTTCCGCTGAGATGTAGCCGGCGTCCATCAGGTGCTCGCCCGGCAGCAGGCCCTTGGTCTCGAGCCGGTCGTGGATCTCGTCGACGACCACGGGGTCGCCGACCGTGGCGTCCGTGGTCACCACATGCGTGATCAGGTGCGGTCGGCCGGTCTCCTTGGCGTCGCATGTCTCGGTGAAGTGGACCTTGTAGCCGTCCCAGGCCGAGCCGCGCTTGACGGCGTTACGGGAGTCGGGGTCGTAGGGCGAGGTGATCGGTGCTCTGCTGGGCGGGAGCTCGTCCTTCCCCCGCCAGGCCTCCTCCTGCACCCCGTCCGTGATCGTGCGCTGGAACTGCTGGAGCCATACCGTCCGTAGGATGCCGACGGCCGGGACCTGCGGCAGCCAGGCCGGGGCACTGGCCGCGAAGGCCGCTTCGAGAAACTGGTAGCCGTCGGCCGCGATGCGCCAGGTCAGTTGGGTTCGCTCGCTTTCGTCGCTGGGCAGTCGGTAGGAGTCGACTCGGGCTCCGTATCTTTCCTGCCAGCCCCCGGGCATCCAGGAGATGAGCCACTGGGGCGCCGCGACGGCAACCGCCTCCAGCGCAGCCCGCAGGGTCTCGCCGACGAACTCCAGGCGGTTGAGATCCCTCACCGCGGCGAGGATGTGGGTGGAGTCCGTGCGCTGCCGGCCCCGGCCTGACACGAGTCCCAGCTCGTTGAGGCGTTTCAGCAGCAGATCCAGGATCTTCCCTTCCAGCCCGTGGGCCAGGAGCCGGTCGCGGAAGCCCGTCAGCACGGTGAAGTCGAAGCCTGGATCGGCCAGTTCAAGGCCGAGCAAGTACTTCCAGTCGATTCTCGCTCGTACCGCGTGGGCGGCCTGGCGGTCCGTCAGGTTCTCCGCGAACTGCAACACGCTGACCAGTGCCAGCTGCCCCGGCGCGACACCGGGTCGGCCACGCACACCGAATGCGGACCTGAAGATCTCGTCGCCGAACAGCGGACCAAGCGCGTCCCGCACCCGCATCGCCAGACAACCCTTTGGAAACGCAGCCCATGCCACCAGCCGCGTCCCCTCAGGAACCTCCCGACCGGCGCCCGCCCGCATCGACACCCGACCCTCCGCCCCAAGACCGAATCACAGGCCTGCTGCCCAAGCCCCACCTCAGAGTCCGCCCCTCGACCACCCGCCACGACCGAGATCAAAGGCATTCACCCAATTGGGCAACAGGGTCATCGAGGGCTGGTACAACTTGCACCGACTGCACAGCAGCCTCGGCCACCGCAGTCCCGCCGAACACGAGACCGCACTCGCAGCCTGACCACCACACCGATGGTGTCCGTCAAAGCGCAACAAGCTCAGTACGGACGCGCCTCGACGACGGTCGTGAACTGGTGGTGCTCGCCGGCACCGAGATGATCAACCTCACGGCGGCCAAGGGCACCCCGATCCAGGCGGTGTACCTCGGACTCGCCCTCCAGACCCGCAGCCTCGCCGCGCTCGCCACGACGACGGATCAGCCCTTCGGCCCAGTCGCGCAACCCGTTCCCGAGCCCGTCGACCGGAGCGTCGCCACCGACCTGGTGTCCATGCTGATCCGCGTCTGAGGTCCAGGGAAACACCGGGCCCGCACCCCCGAAGCCCACCAGGAAGGGTCCCGCTGATTCCCCGGCCCAGGCGTTTCTCGACAGGAGAATCCAGACCGGTTACGACCGGCGGACATCGAGTGAATGGTCCACTTGGACGACCGGGCGCGCCGGTCTAAGGAACCCCCGCCTCGAAGAGTACGTATCCCGCGTACGAGCCTGAAGCCACGGCGGCGATGCCAAGCAGAGTGCACAGCAACGGAAGGCGCAGGCCGCGCAGTTGGAGGGCGACGGGGATGAAGAGGGGAAAGGCGGGGAGCAGGTAGCGCGAGACGTTGCCGAATATCTGCTGACTGCCCAGGATCAGGGTGAAGGTGAGGACCGTGTAGATGGTCAGGACGGCCGGCAGGCGCAGGTGGATGAGGAGGGGGATCAGAAGCAGGCCCAGCAGTACGACGGCGACGCCGATGGAGTCCTCGAGGGGGAACGCGGACAGGTAGTCGAAGTGGCCCACCGCGACGGAGGTCAGGACGTCGAGGGTGTGTTCGCCGTAGTCGAAGGTGTGGGCCCAAGCGCCCTTCTGCAGTGTGAAGTAGCCGCCCAGGTCGCCCATCCGGTCACCCACCCAGAGCAGGTAGCCGACGAGCCCGAGCGGAGCGATCAGCACCGCGGTCAGCGGACGCGCCAAGCCGTCCTGGCGATGGCGGAGCGCCGGCAGCGCGGCAACAGCCAGGGCGACGACGAGGGCGAGGGCGGTGGGCCGGTTGAGACCGGCGGCGAAGGTGAGGATTCCCGCAGTGAGCCATCGGCGGCAGACGACGGCGTAGCAGGCCCAGACGGCCAGGGCGACGTAGAGGGACTCCGAGTAGGCCGACCACTCCATTCCGGAGCCGGGCCACACGGCCCACAGCCCCGCTGCGGCCAGCCCGGCCCGCCTGCCGCCGAACCGTGCGGTGACGGCGTAGACGCCGACGGCGGCGACGAACGACGCGGCGACCGAGACCAGCATGCCGGCGCCGTACAGGCCGAGACCCGTGCATGCCGAGACCAGGCGTATCGCCGCGGGATAGAGCGGGAAGAACGCCGCCGAGTTGCCTTCGAGTGTGATCAGTCCGGTGGCTCCCGGGACGGGGACGAGCGCGGGGTGATAGCCGTGGGCGGCGATCTGCTGGTACCACCTGCCGTCCCAACTGGCCAATACATCCCAGGCGTGGGCGCCGCCACCGAAGCGCGGGTCCCTCGTCCTGAAGCCACCGTCGGAGTCGAGCAGGTACATGAAGACGCAGAAGCCGACGAGCTTCAGCACGCCGTACAGGGCGAGTACGGGACCGTACTGCCCGGCCACACGGCGCACGCGCGGCCCAGGGCCTCGCTCGGGGTCGAGCAGGCGGACAGAGATGTCGGGGCTGCCGACGCTGGGCCCGGTTGTCGGCGTCATCGTATGGTTCATGCCGTCGTGGCTCCCGTCCCGGTGCGGCGGTCGGCGAACACCCAGGCCCGGAAGAGCAGAAACCGCAGGAGTGTCGTCGCAAGGTTGGCCGTGACGAGCACCCCGAACTCGGTAAGGCGTGCGGTGCGAGGCGTCGCGTGGTGCAGCACGGCGAGTGATCCGCTGGTGAGGGCCAGGCCGATCACGAAGACCAACAGGCCCTTGGCCTGGTGGCGCAGCGCACCGCCTCGGCCACGCAGCCCGAAGGTGAGCCGCCGGTTAGCGGCCGTGTTGGCGACCGCGCAGACCAGCAGGGCCAGCGCGTTGGCCGTCTGCGGCCCCGTCGCGGGGCGCAACGCGGCGTACAACACCATGTATCCGACGGTGCTCAGGGCTCCCACGGCTGCGAAGCGCGGCAGTTGGCCGGCCAGGCCCGGGCCACTCGGTGGGTCGCCGTCGGTGCTCCGGCGCAGTCCGGTCATCTGGAGGGTGCCGCGGGCCAGGGCACGGCCGGTCCTGGCGATACCGCGCACGTCTGCCAGCGCCGTGGGCAGGATGTCGACCCGGCTGTCGGGATCGTCGACCCAGTCGACCGGCACCTCGTGTATGCGCAGCCCGGCCCGCTCGGCGATCACCAGCAGTTCGGTGTCGAAGAACCATCCGGTGTCCTCCACCAGGGGCAGTAGTCGTTCGGCGACATCACGACGTACGGCTTTGAATCCGCATTGCGCGTCGGAGAAGCCCACGGCGAGAGTGGAGCGCAGCAGGGCGTTGTAGCAGCGGGAGATGACCTCCCGCCTGAGGCCCCGCACCACCCAGGAGCCGCGGGTCAGTCGGGTGCCGATGGCGATGTCGGAGTGCCCGGAGATCAGCGGAGCCACCCGCGGCAGTAGCGCCGCCAGGTCTGTCGACAGGTCCACATCCAGGTACGCCAGGACGGGTGCGCGCGAGTCGGACCAGGCGGCGCGCAGCGCCCGGCCCCGTCCCTTCTTGGCCAGCCTCAGCCACCGCACCTCGGGCAGCTCGGCGACCAACCGGGCCGCGATCCGGGGAGTCGCGTCGGTACTGGCGTTGTCCGCGACGGTGATCCGGAACGGGTACGGAAAGGTCTCGCGCAGGTGCGCGTGCAGCCGCCGCACGCTCGGTTCGAGGTCGCGCGCCTCGTTGAACACCGGGACGACCACGTCCAGAACGGGCTCGCGCTGCTGTGCCGCCAGGGGAGTGCGCAGCGGCAGTCGGTCCATCAAGGCGCCCGGTGAGTCGCCCACGGAGGAGTGACACGTCAGGGCGGCCGATTCTGCTTTCGTCACGATTCATCCTGGTTCTTGTCCTGCCACAGGGCATGACGAAGTCACACGCGGCGGCGCTGCGGTCAGTGGTTACGGGCGATGGATGGTCCGGGAGGTGGAGCGCTTCCCGTTAGCCGCTGGCCGTCGGACCCACCGACGGCCACGCTGTCGTGGGAGTACTCGAAGGCGTCGGAGGTGCGCTCGGCGTCCCCGGGGCAACGAGTGACGACTCTCCGGGCTCGACGGTGGTCGGATCCGGAGACAATGTGCTCGAACTACCGCTCTCGGTTGGGGTCGCAGGAAAGACCGGCGTGCCCTCGACATGTTCGACCGGGGTGCTTGTGGCGGTCGGGCTGGACAGGTACGCAGGGCTCGTCGCCAGCCGCGGAAGGGGTGCCTGCGGCCTGTTCTCCACCTGGTCTTGAGGCAGCAGGAAAAAGCCCAGTCCAAGGCCCGCGACAACCAGGAGGGAGCCGACGGCCCGCTGAGCGAGGCGGGCACGCCGGCGGGTCAGTACCCCGGTCCGAAGTCGGACCCGGTCCTCGACTTTGAAGGGGGTGTGTTCCTGGGTGTCGCGCATCATGCGCGCCAACTCCCGTTCGAACTGATCCATGAACACCCCTTCACTCCACCGGCTCGATGGCATCGGCCAGGATCCGACGTAGCCGCGCCACTCCACGCGAGGCATGGGACCGAGCGGTGCCCACGGGGCACCCCAACACCTCCGCCACCTGTTTCTCGGACAGGTCCTGGTAATAGCGCAGCACGACGGCGGCCCGCTGCTGCGGCGACAACTGAGCGAGCGCTGTCTCCAGCAGCGAACGCTCCGCAACACCGGCCGACAGGTCGCCCGCCTGCGGCAGGTCCGGCAACTGCTCGACCGGACGCTCCCCCCACCAGCGACGACGCGCCGAGCGGGCCGCAGCCCGTGCCAGAACCGTGCGCACATACGCTTCCGGGGCCTCGTCCGCGATCTTGGGCCAGACGAACCAGAGCTTGACCAGTGACTCCTGGAGCAGGTCCTCGGCCCGGTGACTGTCCCCTCCCACAAGCAGCCGAGAGAGGTGGAACAACGCCGACCAACGGGCTGCCACGAACCCGTCGAACTCCTCGGCTCGCCCTTGCTCCATCCGCACCGTCCCTGCTCCGACCGACCCCCTCTACCTGGAGAAAGACGTTGGCTGTCACCGGGCGATGCACCCCACGCCTATGAGCTAGGTCATAGGTACGCTTCCCTGCGCGACTCTCCCGCCGGTTCGGACTGTGACAAGGGAACACCGCGGAGCCGTCGTGGCGGGGCCCGTGATGCGGCGGCGGCATCACAGCCCTGCGGCCAGCCCCGGCCGGGGTGCCCGTCCTGATCCTCGAACGCGGAATCCGACGGCCGACCGGCCCCGACGCCGACGGTCGTCTCGATCGTCTTCTGCTGTTCGGCGCTCTGCCTGCGCAGCCGATTCAGCTTCTCGCGCTCCGCGCGGGTCGGCTTGTTCGACCCGGGTCGTCGGCATCTCGGTCGCCGGGATGGGCCTCGCCGCCTTCACCATGTGCGGTGCCCTGGGCGGGCTGGCCGGTGTGCTGCTGGCGCCCCTCCACTCCACCGCGTTCAACTCCGCCCGAAGCTGTCTGCAGGCCCGGACGGCCTGCCGGAGGCCGCGGCTCCACAGACACCGCAGTCACAGGACAGCACGGCGCCCAGAAGGCCCCGGTGGCTGGTGTCGGCCGTGCCCGCGGCCGTCGTGGTCCTGCCGCTGTGGCTGTCCGGCAGTGATCTGTCGATGTACGTCCTGCGGCTTGGCCTGTCCCTGATGGCTTTCGCCGCCATCGCCCTGCAGCTCATCCTGCTTTCCCTGCTCGGGGACGCCGAATGGGCCGGTGGAGCCATCGGCGCCCAGAACAGCCCCCACCAGTCGGACGGCGGGATCGTACTGGAGCAGGAGGCGCACTACGCCTACCTGGCCTGGGGAACGCCGGCGGTCACTGTGCTGGTACCCCGCAACGTGGTGACGTCCCGGGTCGGACGCGCCCTGCGTGCCCTCGCCATCAGCGAGAGGCGCCGAGCTGCAGCGGGGTATCCGTAGGGCGTTTCAAACTCGCGCTGTTCACGCTCGTCGCCGCCTTCGCTGGACTCGTCGGAGGTGTCCATGCCTTCTTCATCGGATACATCGCCGCCCGCAGGACCGGCCGGGACCGTGTACGCGCACACGTGTGTCCGTGTGCCGACAGGGCCGACTCCGGGGTCTGTTCCTGGTACACCCCGGAACTTCGGGGCCTGGGGAGGCGGCCCGGACACCGCTGGCGCCGCTCCGGAAACCCGGCATCGAGTGGAGGCCGACGCCGCGCTCGCAGGGGGGGTGCCGAGCGGACCCGGACACACGACGGACCGGGGGCGGGTGTCAGGTTCCGCCCCCGGGGTTCATCGGCCGACCGGTCCGACCGCCACGTCGTCAGACGGTCGTGCGGGCGCCGACGCGCCGGTCGGTGACGCTGCGGCCGGCCTCCACGGAGTACTCACCGCCCGCCACGGCCCAGCAGCCCGCGGCGTCGTCCCAGACCTGGAAGGCACGCTCCGGCAGCTGCACCATCACCTCCGCCGTTTCCCCCGGCCCCGCCTCGGCCGAGGTGAAGCCGGCCAGCTGGCGTGCGGGGCGCTCGATCCCGGCCGGGGCGAGCGGAGCGACGTAGACCTGGACGACCTCGCGGCCGGGGCGAGCACCGGTGTTTCGGACCCTCACCCTGGCCGTACGGCCGACCAGTTCCAGGGACTCGTACGTCCAGTCGGTGTATCCCAGGCCGTGCCCGAAGGCGTACGCGGGTGCCGGTACGTCTTCGCGTTCCCATGCTCGGTAGCCAATGAGGACTCCCTCCTCGTAACGGAGTTCGCCCTTGTCCGGGACGACTCGCGAGACCGGGGCGTCCCGCAACCGGACCGGCCAGGTCGTGGGCAGCCGCCCGCCCGGCTCCCGGGCGCCGAGCAGGACGTCGGCGAGCGCGTTGCCCGCCTCCTGGCCGGGGAACCACGACAGCAGCACGGCCGCCACGTCCTCGCGCCACGGAAGCTCCACCGGTGAGCCGGAGTTGACAACGACGACGGTCTGCGGGTTGACGGCGGCCACCGCCCGCACCAGGTCGTCCTGACGTCCTGGCAGTCGCATGTCCTTGCGGTCGAAGCCCTCTGACTCCACGCGCTCCGTCGTCGCCACGACCACGATCGCCGTGTCCGCGGCCCGTGCCGCCTCCACCGCCTCGGTGATGAGCTCGTCGGCGTCGCGCCGCGGGTCTTGGTGCATCAGCGAGAATACGATCGATTTGATCGGGACTCCGGTGGACTTGAGCACCAGGTGGCGGAGTGAGACCTCCACCGGCTGGCCGGCACGAAGGGCTGTGCTGCCCCGCTCGTCCGGCGCGCCGAAGAACGCCTCGAAGGGGCCGGTGTCGGGACCGAGCGGCTTCTCCCCGTCGAAGAGGACCTGCCCGTCCACGGTGAGACGGAAGCCGCCCACCCCACGGGTGCCGAACTGGTGTGGGCCGGACTCGCGCGGGGTGAAGGTACCTGTGAGCTCCACGGAGTGGATCGTGTCGTGGGTGACTCCCTCGGGCAGATCGGTGCCCAGCCACTGCACCTGGCCACTGGGCAGCGGTGTCTCACCGATGAGCCGGCCCTCGGCGTCGCGGCAGACGGCGCGCAGCGCGAAGCCCTCACCGGCTACGGCGAGTTCCTCGCTGGGGTCGGCTCCGACGAAGTACGTAAGGGAGCCGGCCGGAAGAGCGGCGGCCAGTCCGTCCAGCGGCGAGACCACCTGGTCGGGGAACACCTGGGCGGAGCCACCGCCGAGGATCCGGGCCTCGCGGGCGGCGGTACCGATCAGTGCGACTGTGCCGACGTCCCGAGGCAGCGGCAGCACGGAGCCCTCGTTGCGGACCAGGACGAACGACCGGCAGGCGATGTCCCGGGCGAGCGCGCCGGCGTCGATGCCGGAGGGACGGGCGGCCTCCGCGACGGCCGGCGGGACGGTGTCGAGGACACCGACACGGGCCGCCAGCCGCAGTACGTTGCGCACGGCCGCGTCCACCACGGACTCCTCTACCCTGCCGTCCCGAACCGCCTCGGCGAGCGCGGTCCCGTAGACGGTCTCCGGGCCCGGCATGGCGACGTCCAGGCCGCCGTTGATGGCCCCGACGGTGTCCCGGGCGGCCATCCAGTCCGAGACGACGAAGCCGTCGAAGCCCCACTCGCCCCGCAACACCTCGTTCTGGAGGTAGTGGTGCTCACTCATCGTGGTGCCGTTGACGCAGTTGTACGCCGCCATGATGCCCCACGGGTGGGCGTTCTTGACTATGGTTTCGAACGGCGCGAGGTACAGCTCGCGCAGCGCCCGCTCGCCTACGAGGTTGTTGACGGTGAAGCGGTCCGTCTCGGCGTCGTTGGCCACGAAGTGCTTGACGGTGGTGCCGACTCCGCCCTCCTGGACCCCGGTCACGTACCCGGTTCCGATGGCACCGGTGAGCAGGGGATCCTCGGAGTACGCCTCGAAGTGACGGCCGCCCAGCGGCGAGCGGTGCAGGTTGACGGTCGGGGCAAGCAGGACATGGACGCCCTTACGACGGGCTTCCTGGGCAAGCAGATGTCCCGCCCGGCGGGCCAGTTCCGGGTCCCAGGTGGCGGCGAGCGCGGTGGGGCTCGGCAGCGCGACGGACGGGTCGTCGGCCGTCCAGCGGACACCGCGCACGCCGACCGGGCCGTCCGACATCACCAGGGAGGCCAGACCGATCTCGGGCAGTGCGGGCAGCGACCACATGTCCTGCCCTGCCAGCAGCCGGGCCTTGGCGTCGAGGTCGAGCTTGCCGAGCGCCTGCTCCACCGCGGTTTCCCGGGCGTGATCGGTCATGGGTGAACTCCCTTGTGAGACATGGACGGTGCGGTGTTCAGAGCCGCGGGCTCAGCGGACGCTCCGGATGCGGGTCGCGCACAGCGCCCCGGCGAGCGTGACCACGCCGGCGACGGCGAAGAACAGGGTGTAGTTCTCCCCTCCGCCGACCGACAGCAGGACGCTCGCGAGCAGCGGGGCCAGGGTCTGGGGGAGGGCGTTGGCGATGTTCATCACGCCCAGGTCCTTGGCTGCCTGCTCCGGGTCGGGCAGCACCTCGGTGACCAGGGCCATGTCGACGGCGTAGAACATGCCCCCGCCGATGCCGACGAGGACCTGCGACACGAGCACCATGGCGAAGCTGTCCGCGAAGGCCAGCACCACCAGGCCCACCATGATGACCAGGCTGCTTCCGATGACGAACGGCTTGCGGACGCCCAGCTTGTCGGAGAGCCAGCCACTGACGGCGGCCAGGACCGCGTTGAAGCCGTAACTGATCACGACCAGCAGCGCCACCTTGCCCGCTACCTCGCCAGTCGAGACGCCGAAGTCGGCCATCAGGAAGTACGCGAGATAGGAGATGGGGGACACCATCCCGAAGACGACCAGGAACTTCGACAGCCAGGCCCACCCGAAGTCGCGGTGACGAACGGGATTGGTCCAGAAGCTGCCGAGGAACTCCTGGACGGAGAGGCGCGCAGGCCGGGTGAGCAGCCGCTTGTCGGGCAGCGTCACGGCGAACCAGCTCACGAACAGGACCGCGGCCAGCGCCGGCACGAGGAACTGCACCTTGACGTCGCTGAACAGCGCGGCGAGCTGAGCGCTGCTCACGACGGCCAGCGTGAGAGCGATACCGAGCGCTCCGGAGACCTTGCCGAGCTGGCGGCTCGGCACCTGGTCGGGGACTGTGGCCTGCAACGCGGAGAGAGCGGCGTTGTACGCGGTCTGGGTGAGCGCCCAGCCACAGGCGATGGCCGGTACGGAGGGGACGAGGGCGATGATCGCCAGGCCCAGGAAGCCGACCAGTACACCGCCGATCAGCCAGGGACGACGTCGGCCGAAACGCGAGGTCGTGCGGTCCGACAGACGGCCGACCAGCGGATTGGTGAGAAGCGCGAAGAACGCGCCGATGGTGAGGACCAGGCTGAGACTGGCCGTCCTGGTCTCGGGGGCGACCTGGGCCACGCGCAGTGCGAGGGTGACCAGGACGGGGGTCATGAGCGCGCCGAAGAGGCCGAACTCGGCCAGCGCGATCCGGGTGATGAACCCCCGGGGGGCGGACGCCCCTTCGTTGGGCGCGGCTTCGCCTGTGGGGGCGTTGGGGACGACTGCCTGGTCCACGGGCCTACCTCCTAGTTCACGTGCGGCGAGGGTGTGTACAGGGGCCTGAGCGGCGAAACGTCCCTGTTACGTGACGCACATACTGAGGTAGCAGACCTAGTGGCCGGTAGGTCTAGTTATTACTTTGTTATATTTGCGTTCTGGGTGCGGTCCTCGGGTTACGCTCACGTAGTGGCAGGACATGAGAACGTCCGCAGGGCCGGGCGCACCGTGCGCAACGTGGACCGCAAGGCGGAGATCGTCCAGGCAGCCATGGAGGAGATAGCGGAACACGGATACAGGGGTGCCTCCCTGGCGGCCGTCGCCGACCGGGTGGGGCTGACCCAGCCAGGGCTGCTGCACCACTTCCCGTCCAAGGAGGCCTTGCTCGTGGCGGTGCTGGAGGCTCGCGATCAGTGGGACATCGCCTCCGCCGCGCTCGCTGGTACCTCCTGGCCGCTCGACACCATGAGCACGCTGGTGGAGTACAACGCCGGACGGCCCGGCATCGTGCAGGTCTTCAGCGTCCTGGCCGGTGACAGCATCACCGAGGACCACCCGGCCGGGGCGTACTTCCACAACCGCTATCGGGCGCTCCGGGAGTCAGCCGAGCGGGCGTTGCACAGCGAGTTCGGTGACCGTATGCCCGGTGGTCTCACCCCGCACGAGGCCGCGCCCCTGCTGGCCGCGGTCATGGACGGTCTCCAGTTGCAGTGGTTGCACGATCCGGAGGAGGTTGACATGGCGGCGTCCTTCCGGGCCTTCGTCCGGCTGTTGAAGGGCACGGCGGGCAGGGCGGGAGACACGGGGCAGGGGTAGATCGGCGGGTATGCCGGCCACCGCATCCGCACGTGCAACCGCGCCGGCGAGCCCGGGCGCTCCGCGCCGCCCTCCACAGCGGAGCCGACGGTCCCGTTTCCGTGTGGAGGAGGCGGGCGATGTGCGAGACACCAAGGATCCGGCGGGTGTGGGCATGGCCCGGGTGGTTTTCGACCGCACAGCCTTCGACGACCCGGACCACTGCCTCACCGAGTCCGTCACCCTCGTCCTGCACCGGTTCGCCGGCTGGCTCATCCGCCGGACCCCACTCACCGGGGCCGAGTTCAGCCACCCCCGGCCCGCCCACGCCCTGGAGTGCGACCTCCACTACGGCGCCCCGTACACATTCGACGCCCCTCGCACGGCGCTGGTCCTGGACCGAGCCGTCCCGGATCAGCCCGTGCTCCAGGACGAGCCGGGTCCGAGCACGTTCCTGCGGCGTGCGCCCGCCGACGTACTGGCACGCCTGGACTACGGCAGCACGGCCGTCGCGCGCGTCGGCAGCCGCTCGTACGGTCGCTGCCGGACCGTATGCCACCCGCGCCGGATATCGTCACGCGGCTCACGGTGAGCCCGCAGACACTGCGGCGCCAGCTCGCCGCCGAGGGAACGTCGTTCCAGCAGATCCGCGACCAGCCGCGCCGGGACATGGCCATCATGGAACCGGCCTCGGGAAACACCTCCGTCGAAGAGCTGTCCCAGAGCCTGGGGTTCTGCGAACCGAGCGCCTTCCACCGGGCCTTCAAACGCTGGACGGGCTCCACGCCCCGCGCGTACCAGCCCTGCGGATGACGAAGGCGGTTCTCGCGCGAGCCGAGCGGGCGACAGACACGATCGGCGCGGGGCGACCGGAGCAGCCCCGTGGAGCACACGGCTCCGGAGCCGTTCGGATTGCGCAGCTACGGTTGTTCCGGGTCGAACCCGTACACCACTTTCCTGGACGCAACCAAAGTCGCGGCGTTCTCCAGGGGACCATCCAGCCTCCTCCGGTACCCGTGCCGCCTCGGGTACATCCCGTCGGCGGACCAGGAACGGGTAATCCGCGCCGGTCAACCCGACCAGGACCCCGGAGCGCTGTCGTGAGGCCGGTCTTCCACCGTGTTCGCCCGGGCCGTATCGGCCCCGGACTCCTATCCGTGACCCACGGTGCAAAGTAGCCGCTACAGCTCGAATGCCATCTGTCCGGAGGCTTCGAGGGCGGTACGACTGGCTTCGGCCCGGGTGCGGGCGTGGTGGTCCTGGTCGTAGTGCAGGTGGCAGCCCTGGCACATGGCCTTGAGGTTGGCCGGGCCGTAGTGCTCCGGCGCGTGGTCGAGGTGCGCGGTCGTCAGGACGACGCGCGAGCCGGTGCCGTACGCTGGCTGTCCGTGCAGGTTGGGGCACCGGCCGGGATGAGTGCCACGTCCGCACTCGCCCTCACACTCGCACCGCCAGCCAGCGCGTTCCTTGATGGTCTTGGAGATCTCCGGCCAGTCGGCGGGGTACCGGTCTCGGTTCTCGGGTCGGATCGGCACGTGCGGGTCACCGTTCCGCGGCGTCGAGCTGGCGGGGGACGGCTCCGGCCGTCCGCAGTTCGCGGAGGTCGGGGATGTGGTTGTAGAGGGTGCCCGGGGAGACGTTCAGGAGTTTGGCGATCGAGGTGATGGAGCGGCCGGGGTCGGGCAGAAGGTCGCGGGCGGCCTTGATGATCTCCTCGGTGGCGACGGTGGGGCGTCCGCCGACCCGGCCGTGGGCGCGGGCGGCGGCCAGGCCCTCACGGGTGCCCTGCACGATGAGTTCGCGGACGAACTCCGCGAGCGCGGCGAAAACGTGGAAGACGAGCCGGCCG
Organism: Streptomyces sp. NBC_00988; assembly: GCF_045162645.1. Taxonomy (NCBI): domain Bacteria; kingdom Bacillati; phylum Actinomycetota; class Actinomycetes; order Kitasatosporales; family Streptomycetaceae; genus Streptomyces; species Streptomyces sp. NBC_00988. Next base: position 2,452,181 of record NZ_CP108730.1, on the reverse strand, counting down.
CCGGGGGTCGTCGTGTCGAGGTTCTCGTGCAGCGAGGTGAAGCCGATGCCGCGCTCGCGCAGTTCGGCGACCATGTTGATGAGATCCTGGAGGCTGCGGCCGTAGCGGTCGAGCGAGGGGACCACGAGGGTGTCGCCCGCGTCGAGGAAGGCGTGGCACGCCTTCAGCTCCGGACGGAGCGCGGTCTTGCCGGACTTCTTGTCCGCGAAGATCTTCCGGCACCCGGCGGCGGTGAGGGCGTCGATCTGGCGGTCGAGCTTCTGCCCGCCGCTGGACACCCGCCCGTACCCGATCTTGATCTCGGTGCGGACGAGGAACTCGGCGACGAGGAGTTCGGGGGAGCCGGACGGTTCCGGGAGGTCGCTCATGACCCCGGATCATGTCAGAAAACGGTAGTCCGGGGTTCTTGAACGGCCCGGGTTGTTGAAGGGGTTTTTGAAGGCCGTCCGGTTCTTTTCGATCTTGAAATGGTGATCTTCAGAAAACGTTGGCACCCTCAAGTGATCAACGCGCCACCCACGGATGATCATGTGATCGTGGAGGCACAAGTGCGGGACTACGGGTTTTCGCCAGCTCAGCAGGATGAGATCTGGAGACGCTGGCGCGAGGGGCAGTCGTTCAGCTTGATCGGGCGGGCGCTCGGGGCACCGATGCAGAACGCCCGTCGGTTCCTGTACCAGAGCGGTGGCGTCCGCCTCACCCCGCAGCAGCGATCAGAGCGGCGTCTGAGCGGCAGCGAGCGCGAAGAGATATCCCGCGGCATCGCCGCCGGGGAATCTGGCCGGCAGTTGGCCAGGCGGCTGGGCCGATCGCCTTCGACTGTCTCCCGCGAGATCGCCCGCAACGGAGGCCAGGACCGCTACCGTGCCGCATCCGCCGATGAGGCCGCCTACGCGCGCGGGCGCCGGCCCAAGCAGGCCAAGCTCGCCCAACGACCGGCTCTGCGCGCCCTGGTGGAGGCGAAGCTCGCTCTGTGCTGGTCTCCCGATCAGATCGCAGGGTGGCTGCGACGCCAGTTTCCTGGTGACACCGCCATGCAGATCTCGCACGAAGCGATTTGCCTCTCGCTCTACGACCCCCGTCGCCGCCAGGCAATCGACCGCAGCCTCACTCAGCGCCTGCGGTCAGCCCGGCCCATGCGCCGCCCGAAGACCGCCCGTCGGCCTACCGGGCGGGGCATCATCCGCGGCATGGTGTCCATCACCGCCCGCCCCGCCGAGGTCGAGGACCGGAAAGTCCCCGGTCATTGGGAAGGCGACCTCGTGATGGGCACCAGGCCCTCGGCAGTCGCCACGCTCGTCGAGCGCACCAGCCGCTACACGTCCATCGTCGCGCTGCCGGACGGCATCAAGGCCGAGCAGGTCACCCCGCACCTCACCAGGAGCCTCCTCGGCATCCCGCCCCACCTGCGGCGGACGCTCACCTGGGACCGCGGCCGGGAGATCGCTGAGCACCAGGCCATCACCACCGAGACCAAAATGCCGATCTACCTCTGCAAGCCGCGGAGCCCGTGGCAACGCGGCACCAACGAGAACCAACCGGCTGCTTCGGCAGTACCTCCCCAAGGGCGCCGACCTCCGCACGTTCAGCCAGGCCGACCTGGACGCCATCGCTCACGAACTCAACCACCGTCCGCGCAAGACCCACGGCTACCGCACTGCGGCGGAGGTCTACGCTGACCTCCTGAACAGCAGTGATGCGCTGACCGCTTGAGCTCGCCATCGTTTCTTGAAGCATCGGCCTGGTGGTGCTGGACCTGCCCGAGCGTCAACTGTGCGGCGGAACGGGTTCGGGAACCCGGCGAGGACGGATGCTTCGTCGCCGCCCAGGCGCCCACGGTCGGCAAGGGGGCTTCACCGCGCGAGAACTGGCCCCACTTTCGCCCCGCGCCCTGCAGGATCTGATGCACGAGGCGCTCCACCAGACCGGCCACGACCCCGACCGGATCTCCTTCGTCCGCACCCTGCGCGTCGTCCGCCGCCATGTCACCGGGCAAGCGACGCTTTCCCCCTGCCGACTCACCCGGGCCCTGGCCCACGCCCTGCGTGAGATCCGGGAACGGCTCCTGCCTCCCCGGCGGCTACGGTCCGACCCTCGCGTGATCAAACGCAAGATGGCCGACTGGGAACTCAAACGGGCCGAACCCTCCGCCCGCCCCACCCCGAAACGCCGACCGTCACGATGGCCAAGCCGACCAAAACCGTCCCGAGCCGCCGGTAGAACACTTGAATCGCCGGTATTGCTTCTAGGAGTGGATACCGGAGGGCCCGAGCACGCCGTAGTCGGCACGCAGCGATTCGAGCATGGCGAAGGCGTTGTCGGTCGTGTAGACGTCGGCCCCGGCCAGTACTCCGGTGTATTTGGCGGTGACAGGAAGGGCGGCCTGTCGGGCAATGGCGTCGAGGTAGGTCTTGAAGATCGCCCAGGCATTCCCCGAGGGCCCGTACCTGTCGAAGAACGGAGTGGGGTCCAGGGAATCGTAGGCGGCCCGAGTGCTGGCGTCGAGGTCGGTCATGTACTGCTGCTGCAGTTCGGCGTCGGAACGGACGCCGAGGCGGCCCACGTGGCCGCCGACCAGGGTCTTCCACGGGTAGCGCATTGCCACGCCGTGCGCGTCCACCCAGCCGCGGACGTCCTGGGAGACGGCCAGGCCGGTGAACGGCACCCACCCGGGATAGAACACGTCCACAACCATCAGCGTTTCCTGGCCGGGGGCGTGGATGAAGATGTTGTCGTACGTGTGGTTGGGGCCGTGGTAGGCGAGTTCGAGGCGTTCACCACCGACGTGCAGGGTATAACGGTCGTCGAAGGTCACCGTCGGTGCCGGCCGGTTGGGGTCCGCGTCGAGGAGCAGCAGGCGACGGGTCTCGGTGTGGCCGATGCGGACGACATCCTTGCCCAGGATGGCGGAGGCCGCGATGTGATCGGCGTGGGAGTGGGAGTAGACCTGGTGGGTCACCTTGCCGGGTCTGCCGTTGGCCCTGGTGACGTCGTCGATGGCGCGCAGCAGGTTGTGGCCGATGCTCGGCGGTGCGTCGACGAGCACGATCCCGTCGCGTGTGCTCAGGAACATGGATTGGTAGTAGGAGTCGGTGACCCAATAGAGGTTGCCCTTGATGCGACCGACGAAATAGCCGTCCGCGTTGAGTTTGGGCCCCAGTGCGCCCCTCGGCACCGGTGCGAACTCAGGCAGGTCGGTGGAGTCCGCGGCGACCGCGGTGCCGGGCAGCGCGCCACCGATCAGAGCGGCCGCGGCGGGCACCGCCGCAGCGGCCATCGTCCCCTTGAGGAACGCGCGGCGGGCGGCGTATTGCTGTAAGTCCTTCGTCATCGTGTCGCTCCTTGAGTGAGGTGTGCGTGTGGGGTCGCCCCGTGGGAAGAGGCACGTCGTATCGGGCGACCTGCAGAGACCCGCGAAGCGGCTTCATGGCGATGCGCTCCGCACGGTGTGCCTCCGCTCGTAGGGAGGGCGGCACGAACGCTTGGCTCCGGTTCCGGTCGCGGCCGTGTGGTGGGTCGGCAAAACGGCTGGAGGCGGGTTCTCTGTCGCATGGGGTGCGGCCAGCCGGAGGGAGGGTGGGGACCGCAGGTCCGGGCGGTACCGGTGTCAGCCTTCGCGTACGGCGTGCAGGCCAGTCAGAGGCCCTCCGTCCACCTGCATGAGGCGGCCCATCACCAGCGGGCCGAGGTCGACGGGGGCGAACCCGAAGCCTTCGACGACTGAGCGGAAGAGGGTCTTAGAGTCCTGGTCGTCGCCGGCGTAGAAGAGGATCCGACGGCCGGCGGCCGTGACGGGGTCGGCGGCGACGTAGGTGCCGTACATGTTGTCGAAGGCCTTGATGACGCGTGCCCCGGGGACCAGCGAGGCGACCAGTTCACTGCCTCCGACGTCGAGCTTGTCGGCCACGAACGTGGGGGTCAGACTCGCCCACTGGTTAGTGGCGTCGATGACGATCCGTCCCTCCCGGGCCGGCAGGTCACGCACCGCCTCGCGGACCTTCGTCCAGGGGACGGCGAGCACGACGAAATCCGCGGTGCCGGCCTCGGCCACGGTGCTGGCGGAAGCGTGAGGACCGAAGGCGGCCACGATGTCACGTAGCGTCTCGGGGCCGCGGCTGTTGCTGAAGACCACATCGTGACCGGCCTTCACGACGTGACCGGCGATGGCGCGGGACAGTGTGCCCGCACCGATCATTCCGAACTTCATGGGTGTGCTCCTTCGCTGCTGCTGGCCGCACGACCCGCTGCAGCGCGGGCGATGCCGGCGGCGGCGGTGTCGGCGTGCCAGGGGATGTCTTGCGGGCGGCCAGCGGCACTGCGGCCAGGGGTCTGGGGTTTGCCGTTGGCGTGGCGTGTCGGCAGGGCGAAGCGGCGGGGTGCCGCCGTGGCCCGGACTTCGTGATAATCCCTTGCGGCTTGCCAGTCAGTCAGCCAGTCAGCCGAGAATCTTGATGCTGAGGGCGAAGTTCTTCTGCTGCTTGGCCAGGCCGACGATCAGCAGACCCGCTCCCTCCAGCCAGTGGGCCGTCTTCAGGTCCCCGGTGTCCTGCGGGCGCAGTCCGAGGCTCTCTACGAACGACGACACGGAGGCCTTGGCGTGGTCGTCGTCGCCGGCGAGGAACACGTCGAGCGGGTGGCCTTCCACCTCACCGGAGGCCAGAACGCCGGAGAAGAGCGTGTTGAACGCCTTCACCAGCCGCGCGCCCGGGGCGGCGGCCTTGGCGATCTCCTGTGCGGCGGAGCTGCCGTCCGGGGTGGCGAGGCCGGTGAGGCTGGTGGGATCGAAGGGGTTGGTGATGTCGACGACGACCTTGCCGGCCAGCGTGTCCCCGTAGTGACCGACGACCGATGCGGCGGCGGCGTACGGCACGGCGAGGATGACGAGGTCACCGGCCAGGGCGCCGCTGCCGACCGTCCCGGCCGTCGCGTTGGCGCCCAGTTCGGCGGCCAAGGCGGCGGCCTTGCTCCCGTCGCGGCCGACGACCTGGACGTGGTGGCCGGCCGCGAGGGAACGAGCGCCCATGACGCGGGCCATGGTGCCCAGACCGATGATGCTGATCGTGCTCATGAGATATGCCTGCTTTCGCGGCCGAAGCCGGAGAAGGTGGCTGGGGGCGGGAGAGACTCAGAGCGCCGCGGTCGTCCCGTCGGCCGGACGCTGGGCGGCCTGCCCCAGCCGACCGACGACGGACACCAGTTCGGCGGCGACCTCGCGGTCGTCGAGCGGGTGGGTCTCGGCGAACCGGTTCAGGGAATCGGCGACGGAGAACGCGATGTCCTCCATCACGGTGCCGCCCGCGGCCTTCACGGCCTTGCGGGCGTCCTCGTGCGCCCATACTCCGCCGTACTGGCCGCCGGAGGCACCAATCACGGCGACGGGCTTGCCGGCGAGGGCGCCGGCACCGAACGGGCGGGAGAGCCAGTCGATGGCGTTCTTCAGGACGGCGGACATGGTGCCGTTGTACTCGGGGACGAACAGCAGGAGGGCGTCGGCGTGCGCGACCGACTCGCGCAGGGCCGCAGCATGCTCCGGGACGCCGACCTCGACGTCGAGGTCCTCGTTGTAGAAGGGCACCTGCGCCAGGCCCTCCTGCAGGTGCACGCCGACCCCTTCGGGAGCGAGCTTGGCAGCCGCCTCGGCGAGTTGACGGTTGTGCGAACCGGCGCGGGCGGATCCGACGAGAGCGACGATACGGACGGACATGGCTGCTCCTGGTGCGGTCGGTGCGGTCGGTGACGCACCCGTCCGGAACAGCCGGCGCGGGTGCGGGTATGAGGGGGATCCCGGTGCACGCATCGCGGGCTGAGGATCACTCCAAACCATTGGTTGAGTACTCAACAATACATCGATCGGTTGAGCCGTCAACCGAAAGGTAGGGTGGGGCGCATGCCGACAGGACCGAAGTGGCTCGACGCCCGCGAGGACCGCGCGTGGCGGACCTTCGTCCACGCACACCACCAGCTTCGTGTCCGCCTGGAGCGGCACCTCATCCAGGACTCCGGGCTGAGCGAGGCCGACTACGAGGTCCTGGCCGTACTGTCGGAGTGCCCCGGGGAGCGCGCCTCGGCGCGGGAGCTGTGCGACCTGCTGAGCTGGGAGAAGAGCCGTCTCTCCCACCAGGTCCGGGGTATGCAGCGGCGCGGACTGGTCACCCGCGAGCCCAATCCCGACGACGCCCGCAGTTGCCTGGTCCTGCTACTGCCCGCCGGGTACCGGGCCATCGAGGGGGCGGCGCCCCGACATGTGGGCAACGTGCGCATGTACTTCATCGACCTGCTCACGCCGGGCGAACTCGACACCCTCGTCGCCGTCCACGAACGCATCCTGCGTCGACTCGCCGACGAACCCGCCCGGGACGACGGCACCGCCGGGGGCTGAGGGGACCGCCGGACGCCCCGGCACCCCCACCCACGGCGTCGGCGTCGGCGTTCCGGATGGCGCCCGGCACCCGTGACGGCGGAACCGGGAGCCGACCGCAGGCTGGAGATAGCGACTCGGCCGGGCCGCGCCTGCGGTCCCGAGACGCGAGGGTCACGCCCGGGGTGTTCCGCGGGCGGCGCAAGGATTCACAGGGTTCGCCATTCCATTCGAGGCTCATGTCGACCCCCCCCCCGCAGGGGGCAGCCCGAAAGGCGTCGCGCGGGAGCGGGTGAACGCTTGACCCGGCGCACCCCCACCAGTCCTCACCGGGTGGGGCCACGACCGCAACCCCTGAGGGCTTTGGTTGACTACTCAACCAAAGCTCTCTAGTATTAGTTTAGAGATCAACCAATTCCTGGGTTGATCAGGTCCGGGCTCCCCGAAAGGCACTCCTCCATGTACGTCACCGCCGCCATCCTCAGCGTGCTCCTCGCCCTCGTCTCACTCGCCGCCGGCGCGCCGAAGACGCTGCTCAAGGGGGATGTACCCGCCCAACTGCAGACGCACATGGAGCTCAGCGCAACGCTGGTACGGCTCATCGGCGCAGCAGAGCTGGCCGCCGCCGGCGGACTGGTAGCGGGGATCTTCTGGCAGCCGCTGGGCATCGCCGCCGCCCTCGGCTTCGCCGCCGTCATGGTGGGAGCGGTCGGATTCCACGCCAGATCCGGCGACTACTCGGACCCGAAGACCCGCGGTGGCGCCATCGCTCCCATCGCCCTGACCGCGCTCGCCATCGTCACCGCGGTCACCTTGACCCTCTCGAACTGACCTCAGCGGCCCGTAAGGGGCGCCACAGGCGTGGCGAGGGGGTGTCATGGATTGCGATACTCCCGCACCCGGCGTGATCGACCTGCCTGCCTTCGAGCACATCGAACCGCCCCGCCTGCCGATCACCGCCAGCCACCCAGACGGCTACCTGTTGAAACGCGACCATGTCGGCCAGGCTCCCGCCGTTTGGATCGACGACAACTTCACCGCGCTGGACCACCAGCGGGCCGCCGACCGGACCAGGGCCAGGCACCCGACGCTGCTGATCCAGTCCGACCACTACGCCGGCCTCCAGAGCGAAGACGTGGTTGCGCAGCACCATACGGAGGGCGCGGGATGGAAGGAGTGGGTGGGGCTGCAGTCCGGTCCGGTGCCGAGAAACCCGGTGCGTATCACAGTGCCGAGTGTGCGTGGCACCCGCCGTGCTGTGGCTTTCCCGGTCAGTCCCGCGTGTCACACGACGCTGCAGGGGCGAGGCCGTCCGCCGAGCGCCTCGGTCATGTCCGCGGACATGTCGAGCATCTGCTGGACCTACTTGCGGCTGAAGGAGACGAGGAGGGGGCGAGCATATAGACGGCCAGGGTGTGGATGCGGTCGCGGACCTCCATCGACCCGCCGTCGATGAGCTTCCGCATCATCACCTCTCCCCGGGCCAGCCGTCGGGCGGCGGCGGTGACGGCGAACTCGTGCTCGGCCGACGCGAAGCGGGCCAGCCAGCCCGTCAACCTCCCGCACGAGGGACGTCGGGATGTACGGGCGCTCGGTGTCCCGGAGCATCTGAAGGTTGTCGTTGTAGAAGTTCACGGTCACGCCCCGAGCGAACTCCAACTGGTCGTCCTTCAGGTGCACGAGGTACCCGGCGACTGCGCGGTCCCCGGCCGCGTAGGCCCGCAGCAGGTCGAGCGCCCGCCAGGACGCCTCGTTCATGCGGGGGTTGCTGAGGTCCTGGAAGTCGTGGATCTCGGTCGTCGCGTCTCCGTGGCAGGGCGGGCGGCGGTGTCCGCCGGAGTGCGGGGACGGGGCACGGCTGCGGCCGGCGCGAGGTCGAGCCGCTTGTCCATGTCCAGACGGAAGGTGCCGTACGGGTTGACGTTGGACCAGAACAGCGCGGTCAGGCCGCGCCGGTCCTCGGCGGTGAGCTTATTCGCCCACTTCGGCTCGGCCAGGACTTGCTGGAGCAGCAGCGTGTTGACGTGCACGAGGCTGGACTGGAGGAGGTGCAGCGCGAGCATCGACGTCTCGGCGTGCTCCTTGTCCGGGCCGGTCAGCGCTCCGTCCGTGCCGTAGTGAAGCACGGTGTTCGCCGAGTTCCAGTTCTCCACGACCTGGAGCCCGCCGTGGATCTCCCGGCGAAGGCCGGGGCTGGCCAGGTAGTCACAGGCGAAGACGGTACGCACTGCGCGGCCCAGTTCTTCGAGGGCCTGGTAGGTGGGGTGCTTGGGGCCGCCGCAGGTGAAGCGCCGCAGGACCTGCTCGGCCTCCGCGGTCCCCAGGCGCAGGGCGGTGGTGTACTTGACCATCTGGTCGTACTGCTGGGCGATCAGGTCTCACTTGATGGCCCGGGTCGTCAGCGAGGCTCCGAGAGCTGGCCAGCCGGGCGGGGTGTCGTCCGGGCGGTACAGGCGGATGCTGCCGATGTTCTTCAGCCGGGGCAGCAGGCGGAAGTTGAGCAGTTCGGTGAAGGCGAACCCGACGACGCTCGCACCGTGGCTGTCGACGTAGTTCGACTCGATCTCGGCGTCCGTGCAGTGCCGCAGAAGTCCCTCGATCATCGCCGCGACCTCGGACGACGAACAGCTCTTGAGCTGCGAGTAGATGCAGACGTTCTTCCGTTCCACATGCCAATAGATCATCACGCCGTTGCCGCCGTAGCGGGCGTGGTACTCGGTCATGAAGTTCGAGGACCAGGACCCGAACTTCTTCGAGTCCGACGCGCACGCCGTGCCCTGGCCCCACCATGCGCTGTCGCGGGCGGCGAAGGTGGCGTTGACCAGCCGGGTGACGGCGGCGCGGAGGTTGTCGACGGTGATGAAGTGCCGGCGGATGTGGCGCAGTGCGGCCTCCGTCTCGCCGTGCTCGCCGGTTGCCACGATCGCCCGGATGCCCATGTTCGTGCCCAGAGCGAACAGCGCGAGCAGCAGGCGGCGCTGGAGGGTCGCGCGGTCGATGCGTTCGTAGGCGGCGGCGGAGGAGAACTCGTCGGTGAAGCCGGAGAGGAAGTCGGCGTTCTTCAGCACGTCCAGGAGGTCGAGGACGCCCCACCGTCGTACGACCTCGTCCTTGAGGGCCTGGAGGCCGGTGGGTTCGGCCAGCGGCTCCAGCTTCGGCACGGTGATCCAGGGCTCGCCCTTGCGGGTGGTGGCCTTCACCCCGCCCGCCGAGCCGTCCGCGAGCGCGGCGGACAGCCGGTCCAGGCCGTCGGTCATCCGCCGCTTGAGGCCCGCGATGAACTCGGCGGGGTCCTGGGGCCGGCGGATCGCGGCGTAGTGCACGGTGCGGGTGGCCTCGAAGTCGCCGGGTAGGTCTTCCCCCGGGTCGCCCCACCGCTTCCCGCCCTCGACGTAGATCTCGCGCCGCCGGATCGCGTCCCGCAGCGCGACCAGGACGCACAGCTCGTACGGGATGCGTTCGGCCCTGCCCTTGTCATAGACGACCGCCTCGCGCCAGTCCTTGCGTACGACGCCGTCCATCGGCACTGTGTCGCCGACGTCGTAGAAGCGGGTCTTGCCGTCGACGTCGGCATACTTGGCCAGCAGCGCGAGCGCGTCCATCACCGGCCGGTAGGCGGTGTTGTTGCACTTGAAGCCCAGCGTGTTCAGCAGGGGTGGCAGCATCTGCCGGTAGTACGAGCTGTACGAGGAGCGCAGCGTGGTGCGGACCTTGGCCCTGAACGCCTTCTCGTTCGCCTTCGCCTCCGCGACCAGGTCGCGCAGCGTCTTCTCACCCACCACCGGGTACAGCACCGCGCGCACGGTCCCCTCCGGACGCCCCACCGCGGCGTCGGCGAGACGGAAGAGGATGCTCTCCTTGCCCCGCACCTTCTTCAGCTCCGCCGTCAGCTGCCGCTCCACCCGCCGCTCGGCACGGGCGTTGATCTTGTGGACCAGGGCCACGAGCAGTTCCACCAGGGCGTCGGTGATCTCCGCCTGCCGGGACGCGCACAGCGCGGCCAGCAGGGTCGTCCGCACGTCCTCGCCCGCGTCCCGGAAGTCCGAGGGGTACATCTTGATCGCCCGCGCCCGCCACGCGGCGATCAGCTTCTCCGAGCAGTCCGCGAACAGCCCGTCGGGCAGACCGAGTTGCCGTACGGCGGTCAGCTTGGTGATCTCCGTCAGCAGCGAGTCCAGCCCCACCGCGCCCGGGTCCCGCTTCAGCGAGGCCAGCAGCGCGGTGCCGCCCTCGTTACCCTCCGCCACCAGCTCCAGCAGGCGCCGGGCGCACACCTCACCCAGGCGGGCCACGGTCTGCGCACATAAGAGGCGGTCCGCCCGCGCCCGTGCCGTGGCCACGATCCGCTCGACACGACCCGGGGGCTCGATGCGGTCGTTGCGGCACTGCACGAACAGGGCCTCGCGCAGCCGGTCCTCCACCAGCTCCACCGGGCAGACCTCATCGGCGAGCCAGCCGGTCAGCCGTTCCTCGTCATCGCGGGTCGCCGGGCGGAACCCCAGAGCCTCGCGGATCTGCGTGCGGTGCCCCTTCGCGGAGCGGGACGCAAGGTCGTACTTCGCCAGGTCCTCGGCCGGCACCTTGACGACGTCGGCCACGTAGTCAACCGCGGCCTGTGGGAACTCCTCCACGAACTGGGGGGAACCGGCCCTCCAGCTCGAAGAACTTCAGCATCAGCACGAACCCGAGCCGGGTCGGGCCGGACTTGTTCGCGACCAGCTCCCAGTCAGGTCCTATCGGCGTCCAGCACGCCACCACATCCTCAGACGACCACTCCCGGCGCATGAACGCCCCACCCCTCCGTCGACTACTCGTTCGGCCTAACGAACCGGCCGGACACGAAGCAACGGGAGGACGGCGGGGAGCGACGGCTACTTTGCACCGTGGGTCAGAGATAGGAGTCCGGAGCCGTATCCAGGTGGGAAACGGTCCGGGTACGGCTGGTGCTCCGGCCGCGACGTGCCGCGAGCGGGCTCACGAAGGCCCGGCCCCCTCCTCGATCACGATGATGTCCAGGGTGCGGGGCCCGTGGACGCCCTCCACGCGGTCGAGTTCGATGTCACTGGTGGCAGACGGGCCGGAGGCAAGGGTGAGCGGTCGCTGCGGGGCGACACGGCGCAGGGCCTCGGGCACATCACCGGCGATCTGACTCGCGCGGAGCACGCAGACGTGCTGGTCCGGCAGCAGGGTCAGCGCGCGGCGCCCCTGGCCGGGCCCGCCGTCGAGGATCACTGTTCCGGTGACGGCGATACCGACGACGGCAGTGGTCACGGTGGCGTCCGCGGCGTCGAGCTGTCCGACGGTGAGCGGGGGTGTGTCGCTCAGCAGGGACCACGGGCCGTGCGGCAGCAATGCCTCGGGGAAACCGGGCGGTACCACGAGCGTTCGCGCTCCGGTGCGAGTCAGCGCACGGCCGACGGCCGCCGCCGCTTCGGCGGCCGGGACACGGACGACCGTGGCACGGTAGTCGGCGGCGCGTTCGGCGAAGAGGCCGACGATGTCGGGACCCGCGTGATCGGGACGGTAGTCGCGCGGAACCGGTACGTCGTCGGGGGTCTCGGAGTCGGGCACGCCGCTGAGGGCGGCCAGAATGTCACGCAGTACGGTCTCGCGGCCGGTCATCGTACGACCTTCCCTTCGCTCGCGGCATTCTCGCTCGTGCGGCTGTCCCTCGTACGGCGCCACCAGGCCCGCATCGACTCGCGCGGGGGCACGGGCGTGTCGCGGGTGGCGGACCAGCGGGCGAACGGGCCGGGGAGACTGCCGATCAGCCCGTTCCGGGCCACCACGCGGGCACCGAGAGCGGTGAGCCGCTGGACCGTGGCCAGCCGCCGCGGCGAGGAAAGCACTGCGGCGGCGGCCTTCATGACCACGGCCTCAAGGGAGGGCAGCAGCCGGTCCCGGCGTTTCGCCTCGACGGCCTCGGCGCGCAGATGAACGAGCACCTCCGGAATGTTGATCTTCACCGGGCAGGCGTCGTAGCAGGCCCCGCACAAGGTCGAGGCGAAGGGCAGCGAGGCGGCGTTCTCGATCCCGACCAGTTGAGGGGTCAGCACGGCACCGATGGGGCCCGGATACACCGAACCGTAGGCGTGGCCGCCGGTGCGCTCGTAGACAGGGCAGACGTTCAGACAGGCCGAGCAGCGGATGCAGGAGAGTGCCTGACGGCCCACGTCGTCGGCGAGTGTCGCGGTGCGACCGTTGTCGAGCAGCACCAGATGGAAGTCCTGCGGTCCGTCGCCTTCGGTGACGCCCGTCCACATGGAGGTGTACGGATTCATCCGCTCGCCCGTGGACGAACGGGGCAGCACCTGGAGGAAGACATCCAGGTCGGTGAAGGACGGCAGAACCTTTTCGATGCCCATGACCGTGATCAGCGTCTCCGGCAGGGTCAGGCACATCCGGCCGTTGCCCTCCGATTCCACGACCACCACGGTCCCGGTGTCGGCGGCCGCGAAGTTCGCCCCCGAGACGGCGACCTTGGCCCGCAGGAACTTCTCCCGAAGATGGAGCCGGGCCGCCTCGGCGAGTTCCCGTGGATCGTCGCCGAGGTTCTCGGGGGCCGGCTTCCCCCACCTGCCCATTTCCCGCCGGAAGATGTCGCGGATCTCGGCACGGTTGCGGTGGATCGCCGGCACGAGGATGTGCGAAGGCCGGTCTTCGCCCAACTGCACGATGAGTTCGGCCAGATCGGTCTCGTAGGCGTGGATGCCGGCCTCGGCGAGCGCTTCGTTGAGACCGATCTCCTGGGTGGCCATGGACTTGACCTTGACGACCTCGCTTTCGCCGGTCGCCTTCACGAGATGGGTCACGATGCGGTTGGCCTCGGCCGCGTCGGTCGCCCAGTGGACCGTGCCGCCCGCGGCCGCCACCGCCTCCTCCAGCTGGAGCAGATAGTGGTCCAGATGCCGCAGGGTGCGGCGCTTGACCGCGGCCGCCGTTTCCCGCAGGTCCTCCCAGTCGTCGAGCTCCGCGGCCATTGCCAGCCGCTTGTCGCGGATGGTGCCGGTCGCCCGGCGCAGATTCGTGCGCAGCTGGGTGTCGGCCAGCGCGGCACGGGCCGCGTCGGGGAAGGCCGGCGTGCCGAGCCAGATGACATTGTCGGCGCCGCTCATCGGCGGTCCCCTTCCGTGGAGGCCAGGATCTCGGCCAGATGCATCGTTCCGACGCCCGTGCGGAGTCGGGACAGGCCCCCTCCGATGTGCATCAGACAGGAGTTGTCGCCCGCGCAGAGGATCTCGGCGCCGGTGTCCAGCACCTGGCGCATCTTGTCGGCGAGCATGGCGTTCGAGACGTCGGAGTTCTTCAGAGCGAAGGTGCCGCCGAAGCCGCAGCAGGATTCGGCGGCGGGCAGCTCCACCAGGTCGATGCCCTTCACGGCGCGCAGCAGGCGCAGCGGCCGGTTGCCGACCCGAAGCATGCGCAGCGAGTGACAGGTCGGGTGGTAGGTGACGCGGTGCGGGAAGTACGCGCCGACATCGGTGACATCCAGGACGTCGACGAGGAGTTCCGACAACTCGTACACCTTCGGCACGACGTGCTCGACGGCGTCGACGAGACCCGCGTCGCCGTACTGAGCCGCCACCACCCGGTGGTTGTCGCGCACCATGCCCGCGCAGGACCCGGAAGGGGTGACCACGGCGTCGTACTGCCCGAAGACCCCGGCGAAGCGGCGCACCATCGGCAGAGCCTCGGGCCGGTAGCCGGTGTTGAAATGCATCTGACCGCAGCAGGTCTGGGCCTGCGGGAACTCGACGGTGTGGCCGAGCCGTTCCAGCAGCGTGACGACGGCCTGCCCTGTGCGGGGGTACATCGTGTCGTTGAAGCAGGTGATGAAGAGAGCTATGCGCATGGGGCGTTCCAGGGCTGGGTGCCGGGGACGGGACCGTCGGCTGTCCGGGGAGGGTGTCGGGGCCGGCGGTCAGACCGTAGGTGCGGACGGCGGCGCCGGAGAACACCGACCGTCGTTCCGCGGGCGTGAGTCCGGCTGTGAGGGCATGGGCCGCGTCGACGACTTCGGCGTACGAGGCGGCGAGTCGGCAGACGGGCCAGTCGGAGCCGAACATCAGCCGATCCGGCCCGAAGGCATCCAGCACGGTGTCGGCGTACGGTCGCAGGTCCTCGACGGACCAGGAGTCCCAGTCGGCCTCGGTGACCATTCCGGAGAACTTGCACACGGTGTTCGGCAAGGAGCCGAGCCTGCGGAGGGCGTCCGCCCATGGTCCCGGTGTGCCGGAGGCGACGGGCGGCTTTCCCAGATGGTCCAGGACGAGGACGAGGTCCGGCAGCAGCTCGGCGGCCTCGCAGGCGGCCTGCAACTGGTACGGGAGGACCAGCAGGTCGTACACCAGCCACCCGGGGTCCGGCTCGCCCTGCACCTGGTGGCGGATGCCCACCAGGTGCCTGCCGCCGGGCAGTTCCCGCATCGCCGCGAGGGCGTCGGCGACCCGGGGGGCGGTGAGATCGGTCCAGCCGACGACCCCGGCGACGAGGTCACTGGCCTCGGCCAGGGCCAGGAACTCAGGTGTCTCCCCGGCCAGGGTGACGGTCTGGACCAACACGGTGGAGGTGACGCCGGCGGCCCGTGCCTCGGGTTCGAGGTCGGCGAGGGAGAAGTCGCGGCGCAGCGGTGCGAGTTCGGGTCCGGTGATCCAGTCCTGGTCGCGAACGGACAGGTCCCACACATGGTGGTGCGCGTCGATGATCCCCGTGCCGGTCTCCTTGGCCGTCACAGTGCCCACGCCACGGGCAGCGAGGCGTCGGCGCCGTCCGACGAGTAGTCGTGGACGACCTCCAGCAGCTCCGCCATCCGTGCCTGCCAGGCGATGTTGACCGGAAGTCCTTCCAAAGCGGCGATCATCGCCGGGTAGTCCTCGACCTCCAGTACGTGGAAGAGGTCGGTGCCGTCACGCCAGATCGTCCACTCGCTCACGCCGGTGGCACGGATGGCGGCGGTCAGTTCCTTTGGGACCTCGCGGTGCGCGGCGTCGTACTCCTCGACGCGGTCGGTGCGGACCTTGGTGTGCAGGGCGATCCTCACGGCGATTCCTCCGACGGTGCGGGCACCGGCATGTCATGGGGCAGCAGTCCTTCGGCACGCAGTTCGTCCCAGAGGCCGGCCGGCACCGGCTGCCGCAGCATGGCGACGGTGTCACGCACCTCGTCGGCGCTGCGTGCCCCGGTCAGCACACTCGCCACGGCAGGGTGGCCGAGCGGGAACAGCAGGGCTGCCGCGCGCAGCGGCACACCATGGCGTTCGGTCACGGACTTGAGGCGCAGGGCACGTTCAAGGACCGGTTGCGGGGCGGGTAGATAGTCGTACGTGGCGCCGGGCCGTGGATCGGTGAGCAGACCGGAGTTGAAGACGCCGCCGACGACGACGCTGCGGCCCCGTGCGACGGCCTCGCGCAGTACCTCGGCGCTGCCCTCCTGTTCGAGGAGGGTGTAGCGGCCGGCCAGCAGGACGAGGTCGATATCCGTGTCGCGCAGAAAGCGGGCGAGCAACGGGGCATGGTTCATGCCGACGCCGATCGCCCCGACGACCCCCTCGTCGCGTAGCCGCTCCAGCGCCGGATACGCCTCCTGGAAGGCTTGTTCGGCGTGGTCGTCGGGGTCGTGGAGCAGGGCGATGTCGACCCTGTCCAGGCCGAGCCGGTCCAGGCTGGCCTCCAGCGAGCGCAGGACGCCGTCGGCGCTGAAGTCCCACAGGCGGCGATGGGTCGCGGGCACGGCGAACCCGTTGGCGAGGTCGTCGCCGTCCGTGTCCTGGGGCGCGAGCAGCCTGCCGACCTTGGTGGAGACGACGTACGTGTCCCGGGGACGGCCGCGCAGGGCGGCGCCGAGGCGCCGCTCGGAGAGGCCGAGCCCGTAGTGGGGCGCGGTGTCGAAGGCACGGACACCCGCGTCCCAGGCCGCGTCCACCGTCGCGGCGGCGGCCTCGTCGGTGACAGGGCGGAACAGGTTGCCGATGGCGGCGGCCCCGAAGGCGAGTTCCGTGACGGGGACGGTGCTGCCGCCGAGCGCCGTCGTCCTCATGGGGGCCGGCCTCATGGGACTCGTGGCACTCATGAGGACGCCGCGGGGCGCAGCCGCAGGCCCTGCATCCCGCCGTCGACGGCCAGGGCGGTGCCGGTGACGGAGGCGGCGGCGGGGCTCGCCAGATAGGCGATGGCCGCGGCCACCTCGTCGGCGGAGACCAGTCGGCCCGTCGGCTGACGGGCGTTGAGGGCGGCGCGCTCGGCCGCCGGGTCCTCGGCGGTGTCCAGCAGCCGGGTGACCCACGGGGTGTCCGCGGTGCCGGGGTTCACGCAGTTGACGCGGACTCCCTCGCGGACGTGGTCGGCGGCCATCGCCATGGTCAGCGACAGTACGGCGCCCTTGCTCGCGGAGTACAGGGCGCGCTGGGGCAGTCCGGCGGTCGCGGCGATGGAACAGGTGTTGACCACCGCCGCGTGCGCGGACCGGCGCAGATACGGCAACGCGGCGCGCGACGTGCGGACGATCCCGAGGACGTTGACGTCGAGCACGCGGTGCCACTGCTCGTCGGGGTTGTCCTCGACGGTGCCGATGGCGCCGATGCCCGCGTTGTTCACGAGGATGTCGAGGCCGCCGAACTCCTCGGCCACCCTCGTGACGGCGGCCCGGACGGAAGCGTCCTCGCAGACGTCGGCCTCGACCGCGAAGAGCGGTTCCGCGACCGGGGAGACGTCGCGGTCCAGGACGGCGACCCTGGCGCCCTGGGCGGTCAGCAGCCGCGCCGTGGCGAGTCCGATGCCGGAGGCGCCGCCGGTCACGACCGCACGCAGACCTGTGAGACCGGTCATGCCACTTCCTCCTGTCCGGCGAGGTCGGCGGCCCAGAAAGTGCCGTCCGGGTAGCTGTAGTCGGTGATGGACTGCGGGACCATGGTGGCCGAGAAACCGGGGTCGAGCGGCGCGACGTAGTGCCCGTCACGCATCCGTACGGGGGTCTCGAAGTGCTCGTGCAGATGGTCGACGTACTCGATGACGCGGTCCTCGGTGGTGCCGGACAACGCGAGGAAGTCGAACATCGACAGATGCTGCACGAGCTCGCACAGCCCCACTCCGCCGGCGTGCGGGCAGACCGGCACGCCGAACTTGGCGGCGAGCAGCAGGATGGCGAGGTTCTCGTTGACGCCGCCGACCCGGGCGGCGTCGATCTGGAGCACGTCGATCGCGCCGGCCTGGAGCAGCTGCTTGAAGACGATCCGGTTCTGGACGTGCTCCCCGGTGGCGACCTTGACGGGGGCGACGGCCCCGCGCACCGTGGCATGGCCGAGGATGTCGTCGGGGCTGGTGGGCTCCTCGATCCAGTAGGGGTCGAACTCGGCGAGCGCGTTGACCCACTCGATCGCTTCGTCCACGTTCCACCGCTGGTTGGCGTCGATGGCGATCCGTATGTCGGGGCCGACGGCCGTACGGGCGGTGCGCAGCCTTCGGATGTCGTCCTCGAGGTCAGCGCCGACCTTGAGCTTGATCTGCGTGAAGCCGTCGGCGACCGCCTGCTTGGCCAGCCGGACGAGCTTGTCGTCGGAGTAGCCGAGCCAGCCGGGCGAGGTGGTGTAGCCCGGGTAGCCGCGCCGCAGCAGCGCCTTCTCGCGCTCCGCCAGACCGGTCCGTCCCTCGCGCAGTAGCGCGAGGGCGTCGTCGGGTGTCAGCGCGTCGGCGATGTACCGGAAGTCGATCTGGGAGACCAGCCACTCGGGCGTGGAGTGTGCGAGCAACTGCCACAGGGGCTTGCCCTCTCGTTTCGCCGCGAGGTCCCAGACAGCGTTGAGAACCGCGCCGATCGCCATGTGCATCACCCCCTTCTCGGGGCCGAGCCAGCGCAGCTGGCTGTCCCCGATCAGGTCGCGGCTGAGTGAGCCCGGGTCGGCGCACAGCTCGTTCACGGAGCGGCCCAGCAGATGGGGGCGCAGCGCTCCGATCGCGGCGACCTGCACATCGTTGCCGCGTCCGATGGTGAAGGTGAAGCCGTGGCCCTCGAGTCCGTCGCCGGCGTCCGTTCGCAGCACCACGTAGGCGGCCGAGTAGTCGGGATCCGGGTTCATCGCGTCCGAGCCGTCCAGCTCCCGGGAGGTGGGGAACCGGATGTCGAAGGTGTCGACCGCGGTGATCCGGGGGGAGGGAGAGTTCGCAGACAAGGTGCTGCCTTTCAGGCTTGGGCGAAGGTCTGGCGCTGGCCGCCGAGCCCGTCGATCTCGAGTTCGACGGTGTCACCGGGCCGCAGATAGGGGGTGCCGGACAGCCCGAGGGCCACGCCCGCTGGCGTACCGGTGTTGATCACGTCCCCTGGTTCCAGGACCATGTACTGACTCAGGTACGACACGATGTGCGCGACGGGGAAGATCATGTCGCGGGCGTTGCCGTCCTGCCGCTTCACTCCGTTGACGCTGAGCCGCAGTCCGAGGTTCTGCGGGTCGGCGACCTCGTCGGCGGTGACGAACCAGGGGCCGAGCGGGTTGAAGGTCTCACAGGACTTGCCCAGGTCCCACTGCGGCGAGTACTCGAGCTGGAACTCCCGCTCCGAGACGTCATGGCTGATCGCGTAGCCCGCGATGACGTCCCGTGCCGCGTCAGGACCGTCGAGATAGCGGGCCCGGCGGCCGATGACCACGGCGAGTTCCACTTCCCAGTCCGTCTTCACGGAGCCGCGCGGGATCAGTACCTCGTCGTAGGGGCCGACGACTGTACCCGGGTCCTTCATGAAGATCACCGGTCGCTCGGGAACGGCGGCCTTCGTCTCGGCGGCGTGGTCGCGGTAGTTCAGACCGACGCAGACGACCTTTCCGGGGCGGGCGAGGGGTGCGCCGACGCGCAGGCCCCCGGCGTCGAATTCAGGCAGGAGGTCCGCGTCGACCGCCGCACGGGCCCGCTCCAGGCCGCCGGAGCCCAGGAACGCGCCGTCGATGTCGGCGGTGACCGAGGACAGATCCAGCAGCACGCCGCCGTCGGTTCGGACAGCGGGTCTTTCTTCGCCCGGCTCGCCGATGCGTAGCAGTTTCACTTGGGCAGCTCCCTTGGCGTGGGGTGGTGATCTCCCCTCCGAGATACATCGGAGGTCTGGCGGCCAGGGCGACTTTAGAGTCATTTCCTTTGCCTGACAAGCATTCATCGGATGTATCTGGCGAGACCGGGGGCTGTGGTGAGGCTTCACGGCTCAGATTGCCGGAATTAGTCACTTTTGGTGACTCTCGCCGACCGCGTCCTCCGATCACTGGGCCTCAGTCTTGCGGCGTCTGCTTGATTCGAACCTCTGGCTGCCACTGGGTGCCGAGACGCCCAGTTGTGCGAGGTCGGACATCTTCAGAGCGTGGGTGTTCGTACCGGAAGGCGTTCGAGCAACGGCGGCGTTGCTCAATCGTAAGCCGGGGCGCGGTGTCGGCATCGGATCTGGAGAGGTCTTGTTTCCGCAGTTCAGGGCCGTATTTCCGCTACGCGTGCAGGCGATCGTGCGATGCGGGCAGCCCTGTGTGGCGCGATGCCGGAGGAATCATCGCAGTGAACTCTTGTCTTCTCTGGCAACGTCGTCGTAATGTCCTCGACGTCCCGAGATACATCGGAGGATTCGGCGGGCTCGTCGCCTACTACCGAATCAAGTCCGGTACTCGGACCCAGCAGTGCCCCTCCTTCCACCTCCCGCCCTACCCGCGGTCCAGGTATGCCCCGTCCTCGACCGCGGCTTCCGCGGCCGAGGACCAGGACCCTTCCCGTCCCCCCTAGGAATCCGGGTCCTCGGCCGCACCCCAAGTCATCCGGCGGCACTCGCCCGCTCAGAGGAGAACCCGGTCATGAAGCCTGCTCGTACACGCTCCGCCGCCGCGGTCGCCACGGCCGCCCTCGCGGTGATGGCGCTCGCCACAGCCTGCAACCGCGAGAGCACCAGCTCCACCACGGCGTCAGGCAGCGGCAAGCCCGCCATCGGTATCGACCTGCCCCGTTCGGACTCCGACTTCTGGAACTCGTACGCGCAGTACGTCGAGAAGGACATCAAGACCGACGGCGTCAACGCGCTGCCTCTGAGCAACTCCCAGAACGACATCACCAAGCTGGTCGCCAACGTCCAGGTGTTCCAGAACACCGGTGCCAAGGCCGTCGTCATGGCCCCGCAGGACACCGGCGCCATCGCCTCCACCCTCGACACCCTCGCCTCGAAGAAGATCCCCGTGGTCAGTGTCGACACCAGACCGGAGAAGGGCGACGTCTACATGGTGGTACGCGCCGACAACCGGGCGTACGGCACCAAGGCCTGCGAGTTCCTGGGGAAGCAGCTGGGCGGCACGGGCAAGGTCGCCGAACTGCAGGGAGCGCTCGACTCCATCAACGGACGCGACCGCTCCGAGGCCTTCGCCGCCTGTATGAAGGAGAAGTTCCCGAAGATCAAGGTCTTCGAGCTGCCCACCGACTGGAAGGGGGATGTGGCCTCCGCCAAGCTGCAGACCCTCCTCTCCCAGCACCCTGACCTGAACGGCATCTACATGCAGGCCGGAGGCGTGTTCCTGCAGCCGACCCTGGCCCTGTTGGAGCAGAAGGGCCTGCTCAAGCCGGCCGGTCAGAAGGGGCACATCTCGATCGTCTCCAACGACGGCATCCCGCAGGAGTTCGACGCGATCCGCAAGGGCGAGATCGACGCGACCGTCTCCCAGCCGGCCGACCTCTACGCCAAGTACGCCGTGTATTACGCGCAGGCCGCGGCCGATGGCAAGACCTTCAAGCCGGGTGCGACCGACCACGGCTCCACCATCATCAAGCTCCCCAACGGCCTGGAGGACCAGCTGCCGGCTCCACTGGTGACCAAGGAGAACGTCGACGACAAGGCCCTGTGGGGCAACAACGTGGGCAAGTGACCACACGGTCAGGCCGCGGTGTGGAGGGATGGCACCCCGCCCCTCCGCCCGCGCCCCGCACCCCTATCCGCATGCAAAGGACGGTATTCACCATGGCGGACACCGCGACCGCCCCGGCGACCGGCACCGTGAGCTCCTCCCCGGTGGTCGAGGCCACGGGAATCAGTAAACGATTCGGCGCCACCGTCGCGCTGCGCGACGCCCAGATCACGATCGCCGCGGGCGAGTCGCGCGCCCTGGTCGGCCGCAACGGCGCCGGCAAGTCCACACTCGTGTCCATCCTCACCGGGCTCCAGCAGCCGGACACCGGGACGCTGAGGTTCTCGGGCGAACCCGCGCCCGCCTTCGGTGACATCGACGCCTGGCGGGCCAAAGTCGCCTGCGTCTACCAGCGCTCCACCGTCATCGGTGACCTGACCGTCGCCGAGAACCTCTTCCTGGGCCGGCAGAGTTCCGGCGCACTGCGGCCCATCCGCTGGAAGCGGCTCAGGGAGCGGGCCCAGCAACTGCTCGGTGAGTACGGCGTCGAGATCGATCCCGCGGCCCGCGCCAGGGACCTCACCGTGGAGCAGCGGCAGTTCGTCGAGATCGCCAGGGCCCTCTCCTTCGGCGCGCGTTTCATCATCCTCGACGAGCCGACCGCGAAGCTGGACGCGCGGGGTATCGGCCGGCTCTTCGACAAGCTCCGCGACCTCCAGCGGCAGGGTGTCGCCTTCCTCTTCATCTCCCACCATCTGCAGGAGGTCTACGACCTCTGTTCGACCGTCACGGTCTACCGCGACGCGGCCCACATCCTCACCGCGCCCGTGGCCGATCTCGGTCACCAGGCACTGGTGGAGGCCATGACAGGAGAGTCCGCCGGCACCGCGTCGGCCGCGCGGGGCGGCGTCGCGCCGGCTGCCGGTGACGCCAAGGAGCTCCTCGCGGTCGACGGGCTCACGCTGTCCGGCGCGTGCCGGGAACTGGCACTTACGGTCCGGTGCGGCGAAGTCGTCGGGCTCGCCGGCGCCACGGCGAGCGGCAACGTCCGGGTGGGGGAGACCATCGCCGGGCTGCACCGTCCGGAGGCGGGCCGTATCCGCGTGAACGGCCGGGAGGTCCGTACCGGCAGTGTGCCCGTGGCGCTCGCGTCGGGCGTCGGTCTGGTCCCGGAGGACCGTCACCTTCAGGGCCTGGTCAACGACCGCAGTGTGGCGGAGAACGCGACCATGACCGTCACCGCCCAACTCGGCCCGTTCGGCACCGTGCTCCCTTCCCGTACGAGGGCATTCGCCCAGCGAATGATCCGTGACCTCGACATCAAGACCCCCGGAGCAGCCACCCCGGTGTCCGCCCTCTCCGGCGGCAACCAGCAGAAGGTCGTCATCGCCCGCGCGCTGGCCACCGATCCGCATGTCCTGGTGGCCATCCGCCCCACCAACGGTGTGGACGTCAAGTCCAAGGAGTTCCTCCTCGGCCGGATCCGGGAGGTCGCGGACGGAGGGCGGGCCGCCCTGATCGTCTCCGACGAACTGGACGACCTCAAGGTCTGCGACCGGGTCGTGGTCATGTTCCACGGCCGGGTGGTCGCCGAGTTCGACCGAGGTTGGAAGGACGAACACGTGGTCGCCGCCATGGAAGGCATGGCAGGCGCGCAAGACGAACCCGGCGGCGAACAGCACGGCGCCGAAGAGCACGGAAGGTAGTCATGTCCGCGACCTCAAATGTCACCGACCCCCCGGCGACCACGGCGGAGCAGCAGCCCGTCGCGGATACCGCCCCCCGACGTGGCACGCTTCGCCTCGGTCGATTCCGCGAGCTGTCCCTGGTCCCCGCCATCCTCGTACTGTGCGTGATCGGGTTCATCGTCTCCCCGGCCTTCCTCACGTCCGACAACCTCATCGGCGTGGCTCAGCAGTCCACCGAGCTGAGCCTGCTCGTCCTCGCCACCACCCTGATCCTCGTCGTGGGCCGCATGGACCTGTCCCTGGAGTCCACCATCGGGGTGGCGCCCGTCATCGCCGTATGGCTCGTCCTGCCCACCACCGGCGGTCGGTTCAACGGCCTGGGGCTCTTTCCGGAGTGGATGGCGATCCCGCTCTGTCTCCTGGTCGGGGTGGCGATCGGTGCCCTCAACGGCTTCCTCATCCTCAAGCTGCGACTCAACGGGTTCATCGTCACGCTCGGCGGGCTGACCATGCTGCGCGGGCTCCAAGTGGCCCTCTCCGAAGGCCAGTCCATCGTGGACCTGCCGCCCTCCTTCACCTACCTGGGCAGGGCTTCCTGGCTTGGCGTCCCGGCCGCCATCTGGATTTGCGCGGTGCTCTTCGCCGCCGGCGGCTGCGTCCTGGCCTGGCTGCGACACGGGCGGGCGCTCTACGCGATCGGCGGGAACGCGGAGGCCGCGCGGACCGCCGGTATCCGGGTCGACCGGATCGTGTGGGTCGTTCTCGTCATCGGCAGCCTGCTGGCCGCGTTCGCCGGCATCCTCTACAGCGGCCACTACGGCTCCATCTCCGCGACCCAGGGCAGCGGCTGGATCTTCCAGGTGTTCGCCGCGACGGTCATCGGCGGGGTCAGCCTGAACGGCGGCAGGGGCTCGGTGTTCGGCGCGCTCACCGGTGTGCTGACCCTCCAGCTGGTCGTCAATGTGATGACGCTGGCGGGTGTACCACCCCTGTGGAACCAGTTCCTCAACGGCGCCATCATCATCGTCGCCCTGATCATCTCCCGCTTCGCCTCCGGCGAGAAGCAGGAGTAGGCGGTACGAGCGAGGCCCCGCCGGATCCTGGCGGGGCCGAACCGTCCGCTCGCCGACAAAAGAAAGGGCAGCAGTCGTGGCGCTGACCGACGAGGCAATCGACAAGATCAAGGCCATGATCCTCACCGGCGAACTCGCCCCCGGTTCCCGCCTGCCCAAGGAGGGAGACCTCGCCGGACAGCTCGGCCTCTCTCGCAACTCGCTCCGCGAAGCGGTCCGGGCGCTGACCGCCATGCGAATCCTTGTGGCCCGGCAGGGCGACGGCACCTATGTGTCGAGCCTGGAACCCCACCTGCTCCTCGAAACACTGTCCTTCGCCGCCGACGTTTCCCAGGGTCGGACCGCCCTGCAACTGCTCCAGGTGCGCCGCCTCCTGGAGCCGCAGGCGACAGGGCTGTCCGCGGCCCTGCTGACACCCCAGGAACTGCAGGTGTTGCGCGGCATACTCGACCAGTGCCGGGCCGCGGCCACCGTCGAGGAATTCGTCGCCCACGACATCGAGTTCCATCTGCGGATCGTGGAAGCGGTCGGCAACCCGGTCCTCTCCATGTTGCTGCGGGTTCTCTCCACCCAAACACAGCGGGTGCGCATCGTGCGGGGCAGCCAGATCCAGCAGGCTCTGGAAAACGCGCACCACGAGCACGAGGAGATTTTCCGTGCGCTCCAGGCGCGGGACGCCCTGCTCGCCGTGTCCGCTGCTACGGTGCATGTCGCCGCCGTCGAGCAGTGGCTGGCGAGGAGCCTGGGCGCGGAGAGGGCTGCCCAGGGTCTCGACGGGTGAGACGCCGGAGTTCCCGAGGACCCGCTGGCGGACGTGCCGTGGACCCGGTGGGAGGGCAGGCCGACACTGACGGTGCGTCGCCTTGGCGCGTTGACGTCTTGGCGATCGCCGCCCGAGCGGAGAAACCGCGGGCCGCGGCGGCCACGCTCGCCCGCGTAGGGAGAAAGCAGCCGCCGCCCGAGTCGGGCCCGCGCCCGGTGCCGGCCTCGGCGGCGGGACGACGGGCCCGTCGCGCACCCCGTAGACCCGACAGCGCCCTGGCCGCTGCCGGGGTACCGGCACACCAGAGACCCTTCCACGTCCGGGATTCCGGATCCGTGGCCGCGCTGCTCCGCACGGCCCCGAAAATCCCCCGACTTTCGTGGCCCGCAGCTCTTGCCCGTGTCGGTAACTTCGCCGTAATCTCCCCGCTGTCCGCTATAGATCCGATGACTGACTGGCCCATGCTGAACGCAAAGGGCGAGCGTGATGGTCTCGACTGGCTCGCACGTGATGCATTAGACCCGGTTGAGCGGCACTCCAATCGACCCCCGTCTGCTCCGTCATCTGGCAAGAATGATCGCCCCTGATATTCGAATCATCGGATCTCTCTCGCTGATGGCGAGAGCAGCCGTAGGCCCAGAGCCCGACGGTCAGCCCCCTGTCGCTTCCCATGACGGGTCGCAACCGCACTCCCCTGAAGGAGCATCAATGCTGCTGTTCCGCCGCAGATCTGTCCGCGGTATCGCCACGCTGGGCGCTGTGCTGATCGCCGCTGCCGCGGTCACGGCCACCCCGGCGTCCGCTGCCACGCCGACCCAGTTGTACGCGTCGCCCACCGGCTCAGGCACCGCCTGTACGCTCAGCGCGCCCTGCAGTCTGGACGGCGCCAAGAGCAAGGTGCGGGACCTTGTCTCCGGGATGGCCGCCGACGTCGACGTCTATCTCCGCGGAGGCACCTACCGCCTGTCGGAGGCGTTCACCCTCGGCCCCTCGGACTCGGGGCAGAACGGCCACCAGGTCGTCTACGCCGCCTACCCGGGCGAGAAGCCCGTCTTCAACGGCGCGAAGAAGGTCACCGGATTCTCGCTGTACGACAGCACCAAGGGCATCTACCGCGCCTCGGTAACGGCCGGCACCCAGAGCAGGCAGTTGTTCGTCAACGGAGTGAGGGCGCAGCGGGCCCGCGGCCCCCTCAACCCGTCCGGTTTCACGCTCTCCGGGTCGAGCTTCACCACCAGCGACTCCTCGTACGCCTCCTTCACCAACCCCTCTGATGTCGAGATCGCGTACGACAAGCAGTGGAAGCACATGAAGTGCCCCCTGGCGGGCATCAGCGTGCCCAGTGGCGGCGGGTCCAGCCTGGATGTCGACCCGGCGTGCTTCGCGAGCAACAACACCTCGGTGCCCAACCGCGGCTTCCCCTTCAACGGTGCCGGACTGCCCAAGCTGGACGGGATCACCTGGGTGGAGAACGCCTACGAACTACTGGACGACCCAGGTGAGTTCTACCTCGACAGCAACGCCGGCTATCTCTACTACAAGCCGCGCACCGGTGAGGACCTCAGCACCGCAGACGTGGAACTGCCCGTCCAGGAGGAGCTGCTGGACCTGTCCGGCACCCCTGGCCACCTGGCCCCGGTCAACGACACGGACGCGGCTGCCACGTACACCGGCTCCTCCTGGCACACCTCCACGGGCCGCGCCTACGGGGATCTGTACGGTGACGTGCACTACGCCACAGCCAACGGTGCCTCGGTGAGCTACACCTTCACCGGCACCGGTGTCGACATACTCTCCGAGACCAACAGCGACGAGGGCGGCATAGACGTCTACGTCGACGGCACCAAGACCCAGAGCGTCACCGCGAACAGCTCCACCAGGCTCGCCCAGCAGGTCATCGCCTCCGTGTCAGGCCTGACCAAGGGCCAGCACACCGTCAAGCTGGTCAAGACCAGCGGCAGCTACATGGTGATCGACGGCTTCACCGTCGTCCCGGACGTCATCGCGCCGGTGCACGACATCACCTTCCAGGGCATCACCTTCGCGTACACCACCTGGACGCTGCCCTCCACCACCGGCTACATCGACAACCAGGCCGGCATCCTGTGGGACGCCGACACCCTGGCCCCGATCCGCATCCCCGCCGCCGTCCAGATCCACCGCGGCTCGGGCATCACCTTCACCGGCAACGAGATCGCCCACGCAGGCGGCAACGGCATCGACGTGGCGGACGGCACCCAGGACTCTTCGGTCACCGGCAACTTCATCCACGACCTCTCCGGCGGCGGCGCCTACGTCGGAGAAGTCGACGACTACTACCTCACCGACACCGCCCGCATGACCACCGGCGACACCATCAACCAGAACTGGATCGAGCACGTCGGTCTGGACTACCGCGACGCGGTCGGCATCTGGGCCGGCTACACCCGCGACCTCGTGATCTCGCACAATGATGTCGGCCACACCTCTTACTCGGGGATATCGCTGGGCTGGGGCTGGGGCTATGCCTCGGACTGCACCATGCAGGCCGCCCAGGGCCTGACCACGTGCGCGCACGGCACCATCTACGCCGGCGGCAACCAGATCCTGGACAACCATGTCCACGACGTGATGAACATCCTCAGCGACGGCGGCCCGATCTACACGAACGGCGGCCAGGGCAACGGTGACGGCTCCACCACCTCCGTGCTCGCGGGCAACCTGCTGGAGGTGACCAACCGCACCAACCAGGTGATCTACCACGACGAGGGCAGCTCCTACTGGAACACCCACGACAACGTGATACGCACCGGCAACGGCAACTGGGTCGGCATGTGGACCCCGACCATCCACGACAACACCATCCACGACAACTACGCGGACCGCTCCAACTACCAGAACAAGGGCACCAACATCACCCTCACCGACGCGACCCTCGTCACGGGCGGTGCCTGGCCCACCGCCGCCCAGGCGATCATCGCCGCGGCCGGGCCCGAGGCCGCGTACCGGCCGCTCACCGGGCTGCTCGACGACGACGACACCGCGATCGCCTACACCGGCACCTGGAGCGACCGGGGCAACCGCGGCCTGGGCGACCTCCACGACGCCCTGCACGCCACCAGCACCAACGGAGACTCCGCTGCCCTCACCTTCACCGGCACCGGCGTCTCCGTCATCGGAGAGAAGTACACCGACCAAGGGAACATCGAGGTCTACATCGACGGTGTCTCCATGGGCCTGTTCAGCACCTCCGCCTCCACCCGCCAGGTCCAACAGGCCGTCTTCAGCACCGCGGGCCTGAGCGCCGGCAGCCACACCATCCAGGTCGTGAAGCGCAGCGGCACCTATGCCACCATCGACGGATTCGAGGTCACCGGCGTCCACAACGACACCGCCTCCTCCGTCACCTACACCGGCTCCTCCTGGATGCACTCCGCCAATCGCGGCCTCGGCGACTACCAGGACGACGTCCACGCCGCCAGGACCAACGGCGACTCGGTCACCGTCACGTTCACCGGCACCGGGATCAGCCTGATCACGGAGACCAACACCGACGAAGGCACTGTCGCGGTCTCCCTTGACGGCGCCTCACAAGGCACCGTCACCGCCAACTCCACCAGTCGCCAGGTCCAGCAGACCGTCTACACCGTCAGCGGACTGACCGCCGAACGGCACACCCTCACCCTCACCAAAACGGGAGGCTCCTGGCTC
The DNA here is from genome assembly GCF_045162645.1 of Streptomyces sp. NBC_00988. NCBI lineage: Bacteria > Bacillati > Actinomycetota > Actinomycetes > Kitasatosporales > Streptomycetaceae > Streptomyces > Streptomyces sp. NBC_00988. Next base: position 2,423,764 of record NZ_CP108730.1, on the reverse strand, counting down.
GTGATCGACCGCTTCGACGTGAGCTGACCCACCGCGGCTCCCTGCTCCCGGCGGCGCCCGGAGCCAGCGGAGACGCCGATCTCGAGCGACGGCTGCGGCCGACATCCCACACGGGATGTCGGCCGCAGCCGCGTTGAGTCCGGCCGATCAGGTCCCGGTGCCGACCGGACCCCTCGATGGGGCAGTCGCCATGGGCCATGTCCCTACTTCGCCGGTCCCCTGCGTGCCGTACTCGGGGCCCGGACGCTCCTCAGCGCGTGACACCGTGGGTTCGCCGCGATGCCTGCGGTGCCCTTGCTGGTGAGCTTCATGATGCCGACCGTGACTGGCTGCGGCCGGGACAGGTCAACTGCTGAGGGCCTGGTCCAGATCGGCGATCAGTTCGTCGCAGTCCTCCAGCCCGATGGACAGTCTCAGCAGTGAGTCGTCGACGCCGATGGCGGTTCCGGCCGTGGTGCAGTGGGTCATCCGGGCCGGATGCTCGATCAGGGACTCCACACTGCCCAGAGACACGGCGAGGGTGAACACCTGCGTGCGCTCGCACACCCGTCCGGCCGTGTCCGCGTCGCCGTCGACCACCAGGGACACCACACCCCCGTAGCCGTGCCGCATCTGCTTCGTGGCGAGGGCGTGGTCGGTGTGGGAGGGCAGCCCGGGATAGTGGACCTCGCGCACGGCGGGGTGTCTCTGGAGGAACTCCGCGACCCGCTGGGCGCTCTCGCAGATCTGCCGCATCCGCACGGGGAGGGTCTTGATCCCCCGCTGGACCAGCCAGGCCTCCTGGGGTGCCGCCATCGTGCCCAGCATGCCGACATGACGGGTGATCACCTCGCCGATGTCCGGGTCCGCGCAGACGATCGCGCCGCCGGTGATGTCGGAGTGCCCGCCCAGGTACTTGGTGGTCGAGTGCACCACCACGTCGGCGCCCAGGGCGAGGGGCTGCTGGAGGTATGGCGACGCGAAGGTGCTGTCGACCACGAGCAGGGCGCCCGCGTCGTGGGCTAGCGAGGCGACGGCGGCGATGTCGGTGACCTTCAGGAGCGGGTTCGACGGGGTCTCGGCCCAGATCAGCGCCGTGATGCCGGGGCGTGTCGCGGCCGCGACGGCATCCAGGTCGCTCATGTCGACGGCCGTGTGGGTCAGGCCCCAGCGCCCGTAGACCTCGGAGACGAGGTCCCAGGTGCCGCCGTAGACGTTGTCCGGGATCACGATGTGCGTCCCGGCCCGGCAGAGGGCTTGGAGCACCGTCGTGCTCGCCGCCATGCCGGAGGCCACCGCGACCGCCGAGGCTCCGCCCTCCAGGGAGGCCAGGCACTCCTGCAGCGCGTCACGCGTCGGGTTGGCGATCCGGGAGTAGTCCCAGCCGCTGTCCACGGGCCGGGCGTGCGGTCGTACGAAGGTGGAGGCGAGGTAGACGGGGGTGGTGACCGAGCCGTTGTGGCGGGCCGGGTCGTGACCGGCGTGCACGGCTCGGGTCGCGAACGACTGCTGGGACTGTTCGTGGGACGAGGCGGAGGTCATGGGGTGGGGGTCTCCTCGGTCGGGTGGCGGCCCAGCAGGGCGAGGGCGGCGTCGGTGACGGCGTGATGGTCGATCCGGTGGTGGCGCAGGACGTCTTCGAGGGCTCCGCTCTGCCCGAACCCCGTCACACCGAGATGCGCGGCGGGCCCGCCGCAGGGGCCGGCGAGGAAGGCCAGGGTGTGCGGATGCGCGTCCACGACGGTGACGAGCGGCAGCGGACGGTCGTCCGGGAAGAGTTCGGTGGTGAGGAGGGGGAGGGGGCTGTCGGACGGATGGCCGCTGCGGGCGCGTACGGCACGGAACAGCAGATCGGCGCTGGTCACGCAGATGACCTCGGCGGGGCAGCCCAGCCGCCCCAGGTCTTCCGCCGCTGCGAGGGCCTGGGGAACGGTGGCGCCCATGGCGGCGATCCGCACCCTGGGCCGGGTCGCCGTACGCAGTACGTAACCCCCGGCCAGGGCCTGTCGGCGCCGTCGTGCCCGGGCCGCCGGGTCCTCGGGGACGGCGGCCAGGGACTGGTCGACGGGGAGGGTGGAGAGGCGGAAGTAGAAGGAGCCGCCGCCCGACCTGCCCATTTCTCCGAGTGCCTTGAGCAGGCACCACTCCACGTCCTGCGCGAAGGCGGGCTCGTATGCCGTGCAGCCCGGCTGTTCGATGCCGAGCGAGGGGGTGACCACGGACTGGTGGGCGCCTCCCTCGGGGGCGAGTGTCACACCCGACGGCGTGCCGACCAGGATCGACTGGCCCCCCGCGTAGATCCCGAAGGACCAGGGCTCGGCGGCACGGGTGACGAACGGGTCGTAGACCGTGCCGATGGGCAGCAGCGGTTGCCCCCAGCGGCTCCAGGTGGCGCCCAGTTCGCCGAGCAGACCGACCAGGTTGGTCTCGGCGATGCCCAGTTCGATGTGGCGTCCGCTGCCGGATTCCTGCCAGCGCAGCATCGAGTCCGGGTGGCGGAACGCGGGTTCGGCCGGTTCGCCCGCGGACCAGACGCCGACCTTGTTGATCCAGCCGCCGAGGTTGGTGGAGGAGGCCACGTCGGGGCTGACGGTGACGATCCGCTCGGCCACCTCGGGTGCGCGGCGGGTGAGATCGAGCAGGACCCGGCCGAGCGCGTCCTGGGTGGAGATCCGGCCGGACGGGGTACGGCCGAGGTCGGCTGGGGGCGAGGGGGGCCTGGACGCGACGACGGGCGGACGACGCAGTCGTGCGGCCGCGGTCGCACACGCCGCGGCCCCGGCGCTGCCGTCGGGGAACCGCGCCCAGGGATCGGCCGGATCGACGCCGAGTGCGGCGGCCAGCTCCTCCATCTGCTGGTGCGTCAGCAGCGCGGAGTGGTTCTGCGGATGACCGGCGGTCGGCAGGCCGTAGCCCTTGACGGTGTAGGCGAATACGACGGTGGGACGGGTGTCGTCGACGCGGTCGAACGTGTCGAGCAGCAACCCCAGGTCGTGCCCGCCCAGATCGGCGAAGGCGGCGGTCAGCCGACGGTCGTCGAGGCCGGCGATCAGCGCGGCCAGGGCGGCGGAGGGGCGGCCCGTGCCCGGCAGCCGTTCGCGCAGCTCGGCGGCGGGGCTGCGCAGCAGGTACTGGTACTCCTGGTTGGACATCAGGTCGAGTCGTGCGCGCAGCTCGGCCCCGCCGCCGGGCAGGGCGAACAGTTCCTCCAGCCGGGAGCCGTACTTCAGGGTCAGGCACTGCCAGCCTGCCGCCTCGAACATGCCCGACAGTCGCTGTGCCTCGATGCCGGGCATCACTCGGTCCAGGGACTGCCGGTTGAGGTCCACCACCCAGACGACCTCACCCAGGTCGGCGGTCATCGGGTCGCGCAACGCCTCCCACACAGCGCCCTCGTCGAGCTCGGCGTCACCGATCAGGGCGAACTGGCGGCCACGCCCCTCCCCACCGGGGTTCGGGTGGTGACTGTCGAGGTAGCGGCGGGCCACCGCGCCCCACAGAGGTGCGGTGGCGCCGAGGCCGACCGAGCCGGTGGAGTAGTCGACCTGGTCCGGGTCCTTGGTGCGGCTGGGGTAGCTCTGCAGCCCGCCGAAGGCACGGAGAGTGGTGAGATAAGAGGAATCCAGGCCGCCTAGCAGGTAGTTGACGGCATGCAGCACCGGCGAGGCGTGCGGCTTGACCGAGACCCGGTCGGCCGAGGTGAGCGCGTCGAACCACAGGGCGGTCATGATCGTAGCCATCGAGGCGGAGGAGGCCTGGTGGCCGCCGGTCTTGATGCCGGAGGCGTCGGAGCGGGCGTGGTTGGCGTGGTCGACCACCTTGGTCGCCAGCCACAGCACCCGGCGTTCGATGACGCGCAGCAGGTCCAGGTCCCGGCCGGGACGGGCCAGCGGCGGGGTGACGGGGGTGAGGGCGGTCGTCATCGTCGTGCTCCCTGGGTTCCCTGGGCTCATCTGGTCAACGGGGTCGTTGGGCGGCGGGCAGTGGTCCGGCGGCCGCGATCAGCCGCCGCGCCCGGCCGAACAGCTTCGGCCGGTTCATGGCCAGCACGGCGGTGGGCAGTTCGCCGCGCCGGAAGACGGCGAGGAAACTGCGTTCCTCGAAGCTGCCATCGGTGATCTCGACACGGTCGTCGGGCCCGGTGTGCCCGGCGAACTGGATGCGTACGCCGAACTGGTCGGACCAGAAGTACGGCGCCGAGGTGTACGCCGACGAGCCGCCGGGGCCGTCGAGCAGTCGGGCGGCGGCCACTTCGGGTTGTTCCAGGGCGGCTGTCCAGTGCTGGGCCCGGTGGTGACGGCGCAGCCAGGGGTGGTAGGGGCGGGCACAGTCGCCTACGGCCACCACGTTCGGGAGGGCGGTGGCGCATCCGGCGTCGCACACCACGCCGTCGTCGAGTTCGAGCCCGCTGCCCGCCAGCCAGTCCACGGACGGCCGGGAGCCGATGGCGACCAGTACCACGTCGGCCGGCAGCAGCCGGCCGTCGGCGAGCAGGACGCCCGTCACGCGGTCCCGTCCGGCGAGTTCGGTCACGGCCGCGCCGGTGATCAGCCGGATCCCGTGCTCGGCGTGGAGTGCGGCGCTGACCTCGTTGCCGACGCGACCCAGGATCCGGGTGAGCGGAGCGGGCCCGCGTTCGACGACCGTGACATTGAGGCCGAGGGCTGCCGCGCTCGACGCCGCCTCGGCGCCGATCAGACCGGCGCCGACGACCACCAGTCTGGCCCCGGGCCGCAGTTCGGCGCGAAGAGCCTCGGCGTCGGCGAGGGTGCGCAGCAGATGGACACCCGCGAGACGCGCGGTGCCGGGCAACGGCACGGCCGTGGCCCCGGTGGCCACGACCACGCCGTCGGTCACCACCCGCGTACCGTCGTCAAGCTCGACCGCGCGCTCGGCCGCGTCCAGGCGGACGGCCCGCCACCCCAGCCGCCACTCCAGGTCCAGCGCGGTGTCGGAGTCCGTGGTGAGGGCGAGATCCGCCGCCTGGGCGCGGCCGAGCAGGTAGTCCTTGGACAGCGGCGGCCGGTCGTACGGCGGAATGTCCTCCGCGCCGACCAGCAGCAGCCGCCCGTCGTACCCACGGGCCCGCAGCGCACGGGCGGCCGACAGCCCGGCCAGGGACGCCCCCACGACCACGAGATTCCTCATGTGCCGCTCCCGGAAGCCGTCGGCTCGGCGGAGACGTGGACTAGTCCGTCGCGTACTTCGACCGCGTAGACCCGTACCGGCGCGGTGGCGGGCGGTCCCGTCGGCCGGCCGGTGCGCAGGTCGAAGTTCGACGCGTGCAGCGGGCATTCGACCAGGCAGCCCTCCAGCCAGCCGTCCGAGAGATAGGCCTCCTGGTGGGTGCAGCGGTCGTCGACGGCGTACAGCTCTCCGTCGGCGTTGAAGACCGCGATGCGCCCGTGTGCGGTCTTCACCACGGACACCTCGCCGGGCGGGAGTTCGTCGAGTCGGCACACCTCGATCACGACCGCTCCCCGCGGCCGGGCGCGTCCAGGCCCATGGCCTGGTGGTACCAGCGGTAGTACCAGTTGCCGATGATCTCCTGCTCCGTGGGGACCAGTACTCCGCCGTCGCGGTAGGCGCGGGACTTCATGTTCGGCTGGCACCACTCGGAGGCGGCGAAGTCCTGTTGGTTGACGCGGTGGAACAGTTCGACGGTGTCGGAGATGTCGTACGGCGCTCCCTCGGCGACCGTCTCCGGTGGGAACAGCCACTCGCAGACCACCCGGGTCGTCTCGGTGGAGGTCACCTCGAAGCGGTGCACGATGACGTGGTCGGGGAGCAGGGAGATGAAGCAATTGGGCCGCATCACCATGCCGTAGTACTTGCGGTCGTCGTCCTCCTCCAGGCCACCGATGCGCGGGAGCTCGGCGGTACCGCTGACGGAGAAGGACGTCTTGCCGTCCGCGAACGTGTAGCCGTCGGTGTCGTAGCCTGCGTCCGCGCCACCGGTGAGGTTCTGGAACTGGGGGAGGGTTTCGACGAGTTCGGGGTGGATGGTGCCGCAGTGGTAGCACTCCTGGAAGTTCTCCTGGATGATCTTCCAGTTGGCGGCGCACTCGTAGTCAACGCGTTTGCCCAGGACCAGGTCGGCGAGGCCGTAGCGGGCGAACTTGTCGCGGTCGCCGCCGAGCCGGTAGTCCAGCTGCGTCCAGATCTGGTCCTCGAACGGCTCCGGGGCGGCGGCGAGGCTCACCCACACCAGGCCGTGCCATTCGGCGAGGTGCACGGAGTGCAGGCCGTAGTCGGCCTTGTCGATCGTCTCCATGGACTGCCAGTTGGGGGCCGTGATCAGGCGGCCGTCCAACTGGTAGGCCCAGGCGTGGTACGGGCAGCGGATGGCCTTGCCCGCGTCACCGGAGTCGGTCAGGCACAGCTGGGCGCCACGATGGCGGCAGACGTTGAGGAAGGCGCGCAGCTTCTGGTCCCGTCCTCGGACGACGAGGACGGTCTCGTCGCCGAGTGCGGCACGTACGAAGCGGCCGGGCGTGGGCACGTCCTCGGCCCGGCAGACGTACATCCACTGCTTCTCGAAGATGTTCCGCTTCTCCAGTTCGAAGACGGCGGGGTCGGTGTAGTAGTGGCCGGGCAGTGTCGGCATGAACACCGAGGTGGGGGCGGTGGTCATCGGCGTACTCCTCTCGGGGACCGGAAGGCGGGGGAGCGGGGCGCTGGTCGCGGGGGACTACTTGAGGAGGCCCTCGGAGTCGAGCCAGTCCTGGGCCGCCTCCTCGGGGGTCAGGCCGTCGACGTCGACGTCGGCGTTGAGCTTCTGGAGGGTCTTGTCGGTGAGCTTCGCGGTGACCGGCGCCATGATCTTCGCGATCTGCGGGTACTTGTCCGCGACGGACTTCGGCAGCGTGAGGGCCGCGTTGTAGACGGGGAAGAAGTGCTTGTCGTCCTGGAGGACCTTGAGCTTGAGGGACGAGATGCGGCCGTCGGTGGTGAACACCTCGCCGAAGGTGCAGGTCTTGCCCTTGCCGGTCTCGTTGTAGATGACGCCCGTGTCGAGCATCTTGATGTTGCTGTCGGGCACGTCGATCCCGTACGTCTTCTTCACGCCAGGCCAGCCGTCGTCGCGGGTGGAGAACTCGCTCTCCAGACAGAACGTCGCCTTGGACGGGTCGGACTTGGCGAGGGCCGCGATGTCGGAGAGCTTGCTGAGACCGAGCTTCTTCGCGGTGTCCTCGCGCAGGGCGAGGGCGTAGGTGTTGTTGAGGGGCGCGGGCTTCAACCAGACGATCTTGTTCTTCTTCAAGTCCTCGTCGCGGACGGCCGTGTACTGCTTCGTCGCGTTCGCGATCGGCGTCGTGTGCTTGAGGTAGCTGATCCAGCCGGTGCCGGTGTACTCCCAGTACATGTCGATGTCGCCGCTGGTGAGGGCCTTGCGGGTGGTGACCGAGCCCTTGATGTTGGTCTTGTCCTCGACCTTGGCGCCGTGGGCCTTGAGGATCTTCATGGTGATCTGGCCGAGCACGATCGACTCGGTGAAGTCCTTGGAGCCGACGGTGAAGGTAGCGCCCTTGAGTTCGTCGCCGGCGCTGCCGGTGGCGGCCTGGGTGTCGCCGCCGCAGCCGGCGGTGAGCAGGACGGTCGCGGTGGCCGAGGCGAGGAGGGCGGAGGCTCTGGCGTGACGGTGGGCGGAGGGCATGGGCATGCGCATGGTGTGCTCCGAGCTGGTGAAGGGGCGGTGCTGGAGAGGGGGACGAACGCGCTGCGGGTTGCCGCGGGGCCGGGCCTACAGCCCCTTGGGTTTGAGGAGGTCCTCGGCGACGCTGCCGAGCCAGTCGAGGAGGAATGCGACGGAGCAGGCGAGGACGCTGCCGGTGACCAGGACCGGCATCCGCTGGAGCTTGATGCCGTTGACGATCATGTCGCCGAGGCCGCCCGCGTTGACGAAGGTGGCGATGGTCGCCGTACCGACCGCGAAGACCAGGGCCGTGCGCAGCCCGGCGAGGATGACCGGTACCGCGAGCCTCAGCTCCACGAGGAGCAGTACCTCCACGGGCCGCATGCCCATGCCGCGCGCGGTCTCCACCAGGCCGCGGTCGACCTGTTCGATTCCGGTGATGGTGTTGCGCAGCACGGGCAGCACCGACGCGGCGACCAGGCCGATGACAGCGGTGCGGAAGCCCACGTCGAGCCGGACGGTGAGCAGGACGAGCAGACCGATCGCCGGGATGGCCTGGCCCGTGTTGGCCACGGCCAGCACGATCGGCGTCGTCCGGCGCAGCAACGGGCGGGTGACGAGAATGCCCGCCGGCACGGCGATGAGGACGACGAGCAGGGCCGCGGTGAAGCTGAGCCGCAGATGCTCGGTGACCCGGTCGACGATGTAGGTGCGGTTCAGGGTGCGCCGCTCGATGGAGTCCAGGTCTTGTGCGGACACCCAGAGATACAGGAGGGTGAGCACCGCCGCGAGCGCGGCCGGGGTACCCAGATGCCGTAGGACGGCCGGCCTGCGCAGGGCCGGTGCCTTCACCGGCGAGAGCGTGTCAGCCGACACGGGTCGCCTCCTGAGCTCGCAGGGCCCGGCACACGTCCGGGAAGGCCAGGATTCCCGCGACCGCTCCGGCTTCGTCGAGTACGGTGACCGGCTCGCCGCCGTGCTGGAGGATCAGGTCCATCACGTCCCGCAGGGAGGCCGACCGTTCCACGGTGGCCAGCCCGTCGGCCGCCGCCGGCACCGGCTGCAGCTTCACGTCGGCCACGGTCGCCAGAGCCAGCTGCTTCAGGTACGGGGCGGAGCCGATGAAGCTGCGTACGTAGTCGTCGGCGGGGTGGGCCAGAAGTCGAGCCGGGGTGTCGTACTGGACGATCCGCGAGCGCTCGGCGAGCACCGCGATCCGGTCGCCGAGCTTCAGCGCCTCCTCGAAGTCGTGCGTGACGAAGACGACCGTCTTGCCCAACTCCCGCTGCAGCCGCCGGAATTCGGTCTGCAGGCGCTCACGGGTGATCGGGTCGGTGGCGCCGAACGGCTCGTCCATCAGCAGCACCGGGGGATCGGCGGCCAGAGCGCGGGCGACGCCGACGCGCTGCTGCTGGCCCCCGGAGAGCTGGCGTGGGTAGCGGGCGCGGAAGGTGGCCGGGTCGAGTCCGGTCATCTCCAGCAGTTCGTCGATGCGCGCCCTCACCTTGTCCTTGCTCCAGCCGAGGAGCTTCGGGACGAGCCCGATGTTCTGGGCGATCGTCATGTGCGGGAAGAGACCGATCTGCTGGACCACGTAACCGATGTGACGGCGCAGCTCGTTGGGGTCGAGGCCGAGCACGTTCTGCCCGTCGATGCTGACCGTGCCGGAGGAGGGCTCGATCAGCCGGTTGATGATCTTCATCGTTGTGGTCTTGCCGCAGCCCGAAGGCCCCACGAACATCGTCATCTGCCCGGCCGGGATCTCCATCGTCACCCGGTCGACGGCCGGTTCACGCTGCCCCGGATAGACCTTGGTGAGCTCGTCGAGCCGGATACTCAGGCCACGGCCCGTCCCAGCGGAGTCAAACATGGAGCCCCCTCGGGGTCGTCAGGCGGCGCAGCAGTACGTAGAAGAGGTCGAAGGCGAGGGCTACGAGCACCACGCCGAGCGTGCCGGCCAGTGCTTCGTTGAGCGCGTTCGCCGAGCCCAGCCGGGACAGTCCGTCGAAGATCGGCAGGCCGAGTCCGGGGCCCGCTACATACGCGGCCATCGCCGCGATCGCGACGACCATCTGCGTGGCGACGCGGATCCCGGCGAGGATGTACGGCCAGGCGAGCGGGAGCTGGATGACGGCGAGCACCCGGACCGGGCCGAGGCCCATGCCGCGTGCGGCCTCCACGACGGCCGGGTCGACCTCACGCAGTCCGACGACGGTGTTGCGCAGGATCGGCAGCAGCGAGTAGAGGGTGAGCGCGGTCAGCGAGGGCGCCCAGCCGAGCCCGAGCAGTGGGATCAGCAGGCCCAGCAGGGCGAAGGAGGGCAGGGTGAGGAGGCCTCCGGCGGTCGCTGTTGCCGCGCCCGCGAGCCGGGGCCGGTTCCACGTGAGTACGCCGGTGCCGACGGAGACGGCCGTGGCGATCAGGACCGCGAGCCCCACCAGGAGGGCGTGCTGCCCGGCCTGGTCGAGGAGGAGATCGCCGCGGCGCTGCAGATACTCGCCGAACGTCATGATCCGGCCTCCGGATTGCGGGCGGCCTCGGCGAACCGGAAGTCGGACGGGTGGTCCGGGTCGGTGATCGCGGGCCGGTCGATCGTGAAGGTGTCGATCGGGTACTCGGTGCCGCCCTTCGTCGCCAGGTCGGCGAGGATGTGCCCGATCAGCCCCGCGAACTTGGCCGCGTGCCCGGCTCCGACGAACACCGAGATGTTGGGGTGACCCGGCACGGTGTCCAGGACGAAGTTGCGGTCGGCCGGAAGGTCGTAGACACAGGTCTTGCTGACCAGCTCCGGGCCGATGGCACCCGGCAGGTACTCGGCGAGGAACTCCGCGACCTCCTCGGTCTGCTCGGGGTTGGGCTCGTAGGAACGGGTCTCCTGGGTGACGAAGCGGCCCGACATGTCGCGGGCGGCCTTCACCGCGGCCTCGCCGTACACCGGGAAGCCGTAGAAGGTGCGGTCGTGCCCGTGGAAGATCCAGATCGGGAAGCGGTCCGCGGCGAAGGGACGCAGGTCCGGAGCCGCGAAGTAGGTGACCTGCTCCTGGGTGAGGCTGAGCGGGATGTCGAGGTCCAGGCCGGCCAGCGCCGTCCCGGTCCAGGAGCCCGCGCAGACGGTGAGCGTGCCGCCCTCGTACACCGCGTCGTCGGTGTGCACCTCGACGTGGTCGGCGTGCGGGACGATCTTCCGCACGGGGGAGTTCTCGACGAACGTCACACCGGCGGCCAGTGCACGCGAGATGTGCGCGGCGTTCGCCCGCCGGATGTCGAGAATCCCGGACTCCGCCTGGTACAGGCCGATCACATCGTCCCCGATGTGCCACTGCGGCCAGCGCTCGCGCAGCGCGCCCGCGTCCAGGACCTCGTAGAAGTGGCCCTGCTGAGCCAGCGCCCGTGCGTAGCTGCCGATCTCCGCCTCACCGGTGCTGCCCGCCGGGGCCAGATGCAGGCCGCCGGTGATCTGGAGCAGAGGCAGCCCGGTCTCCTCCTCCAGCGCTCGCCAGTGGTCGTACGAGGCGCGGGTCAGGGCGGTGTAGTCGGTGGTGTGGTACGAGTGCCGGATGATCCGGGAGTGGTCCTCGGAGGCCCCGCGGTCGTGGCCGAGGCGGAACTGCTCGATGGCGAGGACATCACCGTCGCTCTGCTTGCCGAGCCAGTAGGCGGCGGCGCTGCCGATGCCCCCGACGCCGAGCACGATGTGCGCGTACCTCTGCTTCATCCGGCATCCTCCCGCTGTGGTCGGCGTGCTGCTGGTGGACGGAAGAGTCGCAGCAGCGCACCGGCGGGGTCATCCGGCACGGCGTCGAAGCTTCGGCGGCTCCGTTTCGACATCTGTAGAAACGACCGGGGAAAGGCGGTCCGAGGACACTGCCGTCAGGCGGCGCAGCCCGAGCACCAGATGCAGCAGCAGCCGGTCCCGGCCGTCGCGCAGACTCAACCCGGAGATCTGCTCGACGCGGCCGAGGCGGTAGTACAACGTGGTGCGGTGCACGCACAGTTCCCGCGCGGTGCGCTGCGCGTCCCCGGCACAGTCGAGGTATGTCTCGACCGTCGGGACAAGGACGGCTGCCGAGGGATCCGCCAGCAGGGCGGCCACGCCTGCCGGGATCAGGGAGTCGCTCCAGGCCCGGGGCGCGAGCTGGGCGAGCAGGGCGTGCGGGCCGAGATCCGACCAGAGGGCGAGGCCGTCTTCCGGTGCCGCGGACAGGGCGATGTCGGCCTGGCGCTTCGCCACGGCCAGCGCCCCCAGACCTGGCGCCGGCCCGCCCACGCCGATCCGGTAGCCGCCCGTGAGACGCGGTTCGGCGGCGAGTCCGTCGAGCAGCATGCGCGCGGCCCGCGCCAGCTCGGCCTGTGGGTCGGAGCCGCGGAGCGTCAGGATCACGGTAGCCCGGCGGGGCCAGTACGCCGCCAGCACGGACGCGCACGGCAGGCCCCGGCAGAACCGCTGCACGGCCATCGCGAACGCGGTCGCGGCCTCCTCGCCCTCGACGCCGGCACGACGGCTCACCAGCAGCACCGACGCCTGTCCGTCGACCTCGAACAGACCCCGGTCGAAGATCTCCTCGCGGGCCGCGTGCCGTGTCGCGTCGTTCTGACTCAGCAACTGCTCCACCAACTGCTGCTGTGTGTCCCGCTCGTGGCCGGCTGCGGTCCACCGGCGGTACATCACCGACCCCAGAGCCTGCGCGGTATCCGCCGCGTCGGCGATCTGGGCGTCGGTGAGATCCCCGTACCGATCCGTGATCCAGACGAAACCGAGCAGCAGACCCCGGCAGCGGACAGGCACGTACAAGCGCTGCCACAGCTCCAGATCACGGTTCTCCGGTATCCGACCGGGGGAGGTGGTGTGCTTGATCTCGTCAAAGCAAACGTCCTCGGGGCGCGTCCTGCGGTGCAGCAGTGACCACACTCGGGCAGGATCCGCGTCCCCGAAGTCCTCGCTCACCGCGAGTAGCCGCAGGTCCTGATCGTCGACCACAACAGCCCGCCGCAGCCGCGTGGCGAGCGCGTCCACCAGTACCTGAATCCGCTCAACGCTCATGCCCCACTGTGGCCGCGCGGTGTTACGGCAGTCCACCCCCTGCGTTACGGCAGTGCTGGAGGGAGTCGGTCAACCTCCGACGCGAAGATCTCCGACGCCCGCTTCTGCGCAGGTCGGCATCGCGTTCCCAGGGACGCCGGGACACACCGCCCCGCACTATGGTCGGCGGCTGTTCGCAGGGCTACTCGGTCCTGATCGCGGATGGTGTCCCATGTCGGGGTGCACGGGTCAGCGGCTGGGAGTGCGCGGGCGTCTGCCGGGGGCGCACTTCCAAGGGTGAGGACCGCTCGCTCAACAGGAGGCGGGCCATCGCGTAACTCTCCTTGGTGAACGCCCAGTTCAACCATGAGGAGTGCACGATGGCCCTGTCCCAGTCTGAGCTGATACGGCTGCTTGAGGTGTCTACGCTCGACCGACGGAATCGAGCTCATCCGCGACATCGCCGAGCGAATGGTGCAGGAGCTGATCGAGGCCGAGGCGACCGCACATGTCGGCGCGGAGTGGAACGAGCATACTCCGACGCGGACAGGCGTCCGCAACGGGCATCGCGAGAAGGTGCTGACCACGCTGGCCGGCGACCTGGACCTGGAGATTCCCAAGGTTCGCACCGGCAGCTTCTTCCCCAGCCTGCTGGAGCGACGGCGCCGCATCGACCAGGCCCTTTACGCGGTCATCATGGAGGCATACGTGCACGGCGTCTCTACCCGCAGCGTCGATGACCTGGTCAAAGCCCCGGGCGGGGACAGCGGGATCTCCAAGTCCGAAGTCTCGCGGATCTGCACGATGCCGGACGAGCCGTTGACCGCATTTCGCACCCGCCCGCTGGACCACGTCCGCTTCCCCTACGTCGACCTGGACGCGACCTACTGCAAGGCGCGGGTGAACCATCAGATCGTCTCCCGGGCCGTGGTCGTCGCCACTGGGGGTACCCCCGGCCGGAGGCTGGAGGAGCATCACCGAGGACGGAGGCCGCGAGGTCCTGGGCCTGATGGTCGGGGACGATGGTCGGGGACGGCGAGAGCGAGGCGTTCTGGAAGGAGTTCCTGCGCTCGCTGCGAGAGCGCGGCCTGTCCGGTGTCCGTCTGGTCGTCACCGACCAGCACCCCGGGCTGGTCGCCGCGGTCCGCAAGGTCATGCTCGGCGGAGTGCGCACGAGGCCGGCGGTGGCCTGGGTGAAGATCGTGCGGATCGTCGCGGCGACCATTTCACCGGAATCGCGCTGGTCCGGCTGGTCACCGCCGTGCTCTTCGAGATGCACGGCGAATGGATCGCCTTTCCCCGGCCGCTACCTCCCCGAAGGCGGTATGGGCGAGATCTACCGCGAACTCCCCGAAAGCGCCCCGGCCCTGCCCAACACTCCAAACACGCCCGCCAGTTGATCCCAACACCACGCCGAGGGACACGACCCGGGAAGCCACGCCTCCTGCCATTGAGGGTGCGGTCCGCGGCCCCGGAGGCAGTCCGGTGGTCGAGGACGTCGCGGGGGACAGCCGTCTTCTGCTACCGGCCGAGGTGATCGAGAAATGACACTCATGCCTATGTCGCGAACTCCGTCACCGATGGTGCTCAATGCCGTGCCGCACGAGACTGAACACCGCGTAGCGCCGTTGGCCGCGGAGGTGGTCATCTCTGTGTCTCGGTGGGAAGCAGGAAACGGACGCCATCGACGGCGCGTACCTGGAGCAGGCCCTCGATGCTGTTCAGGAAGGTCTCGCCGGTCACGATCGGGTCGCCCAGGTAGCCGGCCGCCATCGCCCCGTCGCGCATCATCACGAAGTGCCGGCCCGAGCCTTCGGGCGGGCTGTCGTGGGTTCGGGCGAACAGGCTGGTGATCGCGGCCAGGAACCACTCCCGGTGGGCGAGCACCAGCTGGTGCACCGGGTGGTCGGCGTCGGGGTACTCGGCCGCGGCGTTGAGGAAGGCGCAGCCGCGGAAGCCGGGGGAGCGGATGTCCGCGACGATCTGCCGGCCGATCTCGCGCAGGATGTCGGCGGCCGGTTTGCCGCCGGACACAGCCCGCTCGTGCTGGTCACGGATGTGCTGGTTGATGCGCTGCAGGTAGGCGGCGACCAGGTCTTCCTTGCTGGGGAAGTGCCGATAGAAAGTGGCGCGGGTCACCTTTGCCTCGGCGACGAGGCGTTCCACGCCGACGGAGTGGATGCCTGACGCGTAGAAGATCCCGGTGGCCGTGGCGAGCAGGCGTTCCCTGGCCTCGGAGGGGCGTCCGGATGTTTCGGTGGCGGTCATCCACCCACCCTAACAGGGAGAAAGAATGATCGGTCTTGACAGGGCTCGCGCGTCCATGGAACTCTCTGCATCGCAATACCGATCGTTCTGTCTCTCTGAAGTCCGAAGGGCCTCCCATGCTCAGGAATCTCCGCCGCACGACCCTCGCCGTCGTCGGCCTTGCTGTGGTCGGCCTCGCTGTGACGGGACCCGCCGGGGCATCATCCCGGTCGGCCCCGGCCAGGCCGGCTGCGCCAAAGCCGACGGTGGTGTTCGTGCACGGTGCGTTCGCCGACTCCTCGGGCTGGGACGGCGTCATGCATCGGCTGCGCAAGGACGGCTACCCGGTCCGGGCCGCCAGCGACCCGTTGCGCGGGCTGGCCAGTGACTCCGCCTACGTCGCCGAACTCCTGCACAGCATCACCGGCCCGATCATCCTGGTCGGCCACTCCTACGGCGGCGCGGTGATCACCGACGCTGCCGTAGGCGACCCCAACGTCAAAGCCCTGGTCTACGTGGCCGCCCTGGCACCGGACGCCGGGGAGAGCCTGGGCTCGCTGACCGCCCGCCCGGTCGCGCACCCAGTGCCGCCGCTGCCGGTCCAACCCGTCTCGATCACCGAGCCCGACGGCACCACAGGCACGGACCTCTATCTCGACCCGGCCCGGTTCCGCGCGGCGTTCGCCGCCGACGTCGCCCCGGACACCGCGGCGGACATGGCCGCGACCCAGCGCCCGCTCGACGCTGCCGCCTCCGTCAGCCCCAGCGGGACCCCGGCATGGAAGACCATCCCGTCCTGGTACCTGGTCGCCAGCCACGACCAGATCCTCGCCCCCGACCTGGAGCGCTTCATGGCCGCACGGGCGGGCTCGCACACCGTCGAGGTGAACTCCTCGCACGCTGCGATGGTCAGCCACCCGGCCGCGGTCGCACAGCTGGTCGAGCAGGCGGACCGGGGCACCCGATGACCACCACTGCCGCCGCAGCCTCGCCGCTCGACACCGCTCCCGCACTGCGCCGACTGTATTTCGTACGCTTCGGCTTCGCCGTCGTCTGGGCCGGCCTGCTCGCCTTAACGGCATCCGGCCTTGGCGTGGCCGCCGGCGTGCTGCTCGTGGCCTACCCGCTGTTCGACGTGGCCGCGGCCATCGTCGATGCTCGGTCGTCGCGGGCCCGGGAGTTGGTGCTCAACATCGTGATCAGCTCGCTTGCGGCGCTCGGACTGGCCTGCGCCGCAACCTCCGGCATTCCCGCCGCGCTGCGGGTCTGGGGCGCCTGGGCCATTGCGTCCGGGGCTCTTCAACTTGTCGTCGCCCTGCGGCGGCGCCGGCTCGGGGGACAGTGGGCGATGATCCTCAGCGGAGGGCTCTCCACCCTCGTCGGGGTGTCCTTCATCGCAATGGCGCCCCAGGACGACCCGTCGCTGACGGGTCTGGCCGCGTACGCGGTACTCGGCGGGGTGTTCTTCCTGATCTCGGCTATCCGCCTCGGGCAGGCCGCCCGAACCGCCGGACGCCGTTGAGGATGATCACGGCCCGCGCCGATCACGCCGCCTGTGGCGGGATCGGCGCGGGCCCGGTCGGCGAGAACACCGGCGACCGGACCCACCGCACCCAGCGTCGTACTCAGCCGCAGCCGTGCTGCTGAATGCCGCGACGGACATCACCGCGTTCGCGGACTTCCCACCGGTCCGCTGGAAGAAGATCTGGTCCACCAACCCGCTGGAGCAGCGGAATCGGGAGATCAAACGCCGTGCCGACGTCGTCCAGGTCTTCCCCAACCCCGCCGCCCTCGACCGGCTCGCCGCCGCGCTCCTGGCCGAACTCCACGACGGATGGCAGGTCTTCGACCGCCGCTACCTCTCCGAAGCCTCCATGGCCGAACTCCGCACGACCCAACCGGCCGTCGACGAACCCCAGCTCCCGCCACACCAGAGACCGAATCAGCTCGACCAGTGACCACACCACTCGGCGGGGCGTGACCTTCGGACGTCGTCCTGGCCGTGCGCAGCACGTCCATACGGCAGCAGTGGTCGTACCGGAGTGACGGGTCACTGCGCCTCCTCGGCGCCTCGGGACTGTGCCTCGACGCCCGGCGGGCCTTCTCCGTCCGACTCGGTGCGTGCGACGACGAGTCGAGGAGGCCGCGTGCGCGTTACGACTTCACCGTCCAGGGCGATCTGCTGCCGCGCGGTGAGTCCGACCTCGCTCTGGCACCGATCTCGGACCAGGAGAGGGCCTACCTGGTCCTCAAGTCCCGTACGGACGACGCGTCCCAACAGTGGCAGTTCGACACCTCGGTGGCGTCACCGCAGACGGAGTCGCTCACCTTGCTCGTTCCGGGCAACTCGACGCCCCCGGCAGGCACCCTCCCGGCCGACCCCGTTCCCGCCCTCCCCGACGACGGTGAGGCCCACGCCCCTCCGCATCGTCGTCGTCCCCGACACCACCGCCGACGGATCCCGCGTCGACCCCGGCAGTCAGCCCGTGCTGCCCCTATGCCTGCCGGTACGGCGGAAGGGGCGAGCGGCGAGGAGACGGCAGCCCTTCGGGTGGCGGGGGCCGCGGAGGTCGCCACCGACGACCTCCGTGACCGCCCCGGTGATCCGTGGGAGATACTCTCCTGCAAGCTACCCCCAGGAGATCTCGTGCTGTCCCTGCCGGACTCGGTTCACGTCATGGCGGACGACATACGTCCCCACCGCGCGCTCTCCGTCACGGACGGCGTCTGGTGCAGCCGCGAAGCCGAGATCACGATCGTGCCCCGGCCCGACGGCCTGCGCGTGCATGCCACCTCCCCCGCCGCGGGCCTCTCCCGGATAGCTCTGCGCTGGCGGCGCCCCGTCCCCGTCGGGGCACTGGTCCTGGGCGACGCCTGGGAACGCAGCTACGGCGACCTCCAGTGGCGCACCGTGCAACCCGAACGCGTCCTCCCCTGGTACGCGCTGATCTCCGAGCGGCCGGGCGGGACCACCGAGGGCTGGGGCGTCCGGACCCGCGCGGGAGCCTTCTGCTCATGGACGGTCGACGAGGACGGCGTCACCTTGTGGGCCGACGTACGCAACGGGGGAAGTCCGGTCCTCCTCGGCGAACGGGTACTCGACGTGGCCACCGTTGTCACGGCCTCGGCCGCGACGCCGTTCACCGCCCACGAGACACTCTGCGCCGCGATGAGCCCCGACCCGGTACTGCCCGCCACGCCAATCGTCGGCTCCAACAACTGGTACTACGCGTACGGGAAGGGCTTCGGTCCGGACGCCGTGCTGCGTGACGCCAAGACCATCGTCGAATTCGCCGACGGCCACCCCGTGCGTCCCTACTGCGTGATCGACGACGGCTGGACGGAAGGCGGCGGCAGCGCGCCCGGCGGGCCCTGGGACACCGGGCTGCCCGGCGTCTTCGACGACATGCAGGAGACGGCGGACCGCATCAAGGCCGTGGGTGCCCGGCCTGGTCTGTGGTTCCGCCCACTGCTGTCCCGCGTCGAGACTCCGGCGACGAAGCGCGGGGTGCGCCGTGACTCCGGGTATCCCCTGGATCCTTCTCGCGACGCCGCACTGGACACGGTCGCCGCGGACATCCGGCGTTTCAGGTCCTGGGGCTACGAGCTGATCAAGCACGACTTCTCGACGTACGACGTCTTCGGCAGGTTCGCCGCTGACTCCCCGCCCGAACTCGCCGATCCCGGCTGGGCGTTCGCAGACCGGTCGCACACGAGCGCGGAGATCCTCGTGCGCCTGTACCGGACCATCGCCGAGGCGGCGGGCGACGCGGTCGTCATCGGCTGCAACACGGTCGGTCATCTGGCGGCCGGTCTCGTACAGGTGCAGCGGACCGGCGACGACACGTCGGGTCGCCAATGGGAACGAACCCGCCGGATGGGTGTGAACACGCTTGCCTTCCGGCTGGCACAGCACCGGCGCTTCTTCGTGCTCGACGCGGACTGCGTCCCCTGCACGCCCGACACCGACTGGGCGGCGAACCGTCGGTTCCTCGACCTGGTGGCATGCTCGGGCACGGCCCTGTTCGTGTCCGTGGACCCGGCCGCACGCACGGCGCACGCCGACGCCGACCTGGCGGATGCCGTGCGCGTCGCCCTCGACGGCGGTTCGGTCGGCGGACTGGAACCTCTGGACTGGCAGTCCACCACCGCGCCCCGGCACTGGCGCTCGGCCGCCGGCACGCTTGCGTACGACTGGAGCGGGGAATGGGGAGCGTGGCCGCTGCCCGTGTAGGGGAACCCGAACCGCCCCGGGGCTGTCGGAGACTCCGGACCGTGGTGCCGCTCCGCGGGTCGGTCTCCGGCGAGCCGTGGTAGCCGCCGCGGTCACGTCGTACGGGGCGCCGCACCGGAACTGTGCCGCACGACCAGATCCGTGCTCACCACCGAGCGCATCATCCGAGGCAGTTCCCCGGACCTGATCTGGCCCACCAGAACGCTGATGGTCCGACGTCCCATCTCGGAGAAGTTCGGGCGCACGGTGGACAGCGGGGGAATCGCGTACCCCGCTTCGGGCATGTCGTCGAAGCCGATCACACTGACGTCCTGCGGGACCCGCCTGCCCCTGTCGTGCAGCGCCCGCAGCACACCGAACGCCATCGGATCATTGCCCGCGAGAATCGCGGTGACGTCGGGGTCGTCGGCCAGGACGAGCCCTGCCTCGTAGCCGGAGTGAGGTTCCCAGTCACCGTACAGCGCCTCGGGCGCCGAGGCTCCCTGCTCCCGCAGAGCGCCGAGCCAGCCGGCCACCCTCCTCGATCCGGCCAACGACTGCCGGGGACCGGCGATGTGGTGGACCGTGCGATGACCGAGCTGCAGAAGATGACTCGCGGCGCGGTGGGCGCCGCCCTCGTCGTCCGCGGCGACCACCGGGATCTGTGGATCCGGGGTGCCGTCGAGGACGACCATCGGAATCTTCCGGGGAATGTCGAGCAGTGCCCGGGACATGTCGTGTTCGGGTGCGATCGCGATCAGACCGTCGACGTCGTGCTCGAGCAGCTGGTCGGCGGCCTCCGCCATCGCCCCGTGGTCCGGGGAGCGCATCGGGACCACGCTGACGACGTAACCGGCCTCCTGGGCGGCCCGGCCGATGCTGTGGAGGACCTTGGCGGGTCCGTGATGGACCGTGTCAAAGGCGACGACTCCGAGAGTGCGGGTCCGGCCGGTGGCCAGGGCACGGGCGGCGGAGTTGGGCTGGTAGCCCAGTTCGCGTACCGCCGCGAGCACACGCTCACGCGTCTCCCTGCGGACGTGTGGACTGTTGTTCATCACCCGGGAGACCGTCTGCTTGGACACTCCTGTCGCCTTGGCGACGTCCGACATCACGAGCGGGGGCCCGTACGGTTCGCGCTCACTCATCGCCGTCACATTCTCCTGCTCCGCTTGGCCCGGCAGCTGAACGTTACCGGTATCAAGACGGGTGTCAATCGAGGGCGGCCAGGGCCAGGCCTCAGGGGTTCTGGTACAGGTCGAGTATCTCCGTCGAGGTCAGTGCCCGTGCGTAGATCCGGAAGTCGTCGATCTGGCCGTCCAGGTAGGAATCACCGGAGAACTGCGATCTGCCCAGCCAGTTGTTGGTCGTACTGCCGAGGCTGGACGGGCTGAGGGTCATGGCACTGTTCTGTCCGGCGACGACGCCGTCGATGTGGAGAATGCCGGTGGTGCCGCTGCGGGTGACGGCGACATGGGTCCAGGCCCCGGTGGGTAGCGCGGTGGTGGAGTTGATGCGCTGTTCACCACCGGATCCGCTGGTGGTGATGGCGAAACGGGTGGTGGAGCCGGTGGTGGGGACGAGGTACATGTAGGCGGTGGTGCCAGTGCCGAAGTCGAGGATGCGGCGCCAGGCGGCGGTGGTGTCGAGCCTCACCCAGGTGGCGATGGTGAAGTCCGTCAGACCTGCGACGATGCCGGTGGGCAGGCTGATGTACTGGCTGTTGCCGGACAGGTCGACGGCCTGGCCCTTCTCGCCGGTGACGAAGGTGACACCGCCGTTGAGGGCGGCTGTCCAGCCGTTGCCGGTGGCGTCGGTGGCATCGCCGTCGAAGGCGTAGCGGGCGAGGGGACTGGCACCGAAGCGGAACCAGTTGACGTTGAACAGGTTGCCGCTGCCCCCCTTGTAGATGAGATAGAGCCAGCGAGTGCCGGTGACGCCGGTGACGGGGCAGGTCACGGTCGTGTAGGTCTGCCAGCCGCCGGTGTTGGTCACGGTCGCGGTGCCGGCGAGGGGGCCGGTGGGACTGTCGAGGCGGACTTCGATGGTGCCGCCGGTGGTGTTGCTGGCCACCCGCGCGAGGAAGGTGGAGGCGCCGCTGCTGCCGAAGTCGATGTTCCGGTAATTGGTGTGGTCGTTGTTGCTGATGAAGCAGACGTCCTTGCCGCCCTCCGAGCAGTTCTCGAGTTGGGTGCCTGCCTGGCCGCTGTAGGTCTCGGCCTGGACGGTGGCGTAGGGGTTGGTGGGCGGCTGGGTGGGGCCGGCGTAGTCGTAGTGGAACCAGTCGACGTCCAGCCGGCCCGTGTCGGTGAGGTTGTTGTATCCGAAGATGCCGATGGAGGTGCCGCGGTAGTTTCCCCAGGTGAGCTGGTAGGCGGTGCCGAGTTGGGCGAAGGTGGTGCCGTCGAGGCTGTAGTGGAAGGTGCTGAGCCCGGTCTTGTCGACCGCGGTCCTGAGGTACAGGGTCGTGGCGGTCAGGGTCGGGCCGTCGGTGACGGTGCCGTTGGCGTTGTGCCTGAGGGTGCGGACGGGGCCGGACTGGACCACGCCGAGGGTGCAGTAGCTCTTGCCGCCGTCGTAGAGGCACATGCCCGCCTCGTGCCCGTCGGTCAGGCCGCTGATGCCGACCTTCGTGGTGGCCTCGGCCCAGTCGCCGTGGACGTAGCGCTGGCCGAGGGTGTTGCCGGCCCTGAAGAAGGAACCGGTGGTGAGGGGGGTATACGCCTTCAGCCGCAGCCAGCCGGGGCGCTCGGTCAGCGACCAGTATCCGGAGCGCGGCTGGTGGTTCCACTGCCAGCGCGGGTGGAGGACGGCGGAGGTGAACTCGTCGCTGCCCTGCGGCAGGACCACGGCCTGGCCGGTGACGGGTTTGTCACCACGCCACACCATCTCCCCCACCCCGTCGGCGTTCGTGTCGATGCCGGGCATCGGCCAGTCGTCCACCCAGCTGACCGGCAGCAGATGGGGGCGTCGTCCCGCGTAGTTCCCGGCATTGAACTGCGCGACCCAGTACCAGTCGCCGTCGGGGGTGTCCACGAAGGCGCCCTGGCTGGGGATGGTGGAGCCGAGGAACTTCGTCTCGTACGTGCCGGGGTCACCGGGGCCGCCGGGGGTGCCGTCGGCCTTGGTGCCGTACAGGTTCACCGACCGGTACATCCACGGGCCGGCGCCGCTGCCCTGGAACACGATCTGGAAGAGGTAGTAGTACCCGTTCCTCTTGAAGATCTTGCTGCCCTCGGTCGAGAAGACCGGGACCACTGTGGTGCCGTGGTCGGGGTAGGCGGCGGCGGTGCCCTGGACGTTCATGGCGGTGATCTCGCCGTCCAGGATCTGCGTACCGTCGGCCGTCATCCCGAACAGGTAGGTGTAGTAAGGGCCACCGGGCTTGCTCAGGGCGAGGTAGGCGTTGCCGTCCTCGTCCCAGAACGGGCACGGGTCGGACCAGTGGTAGGTGCTCAGGGCCGCGCCGCTGCGGTCCTTTAGCTGGGTCACGGTCCAGGGACCGGCCGGGTCGGTGGCGGTGCCGACGAAGATGCCCTCGCCGCCGTAGCAGGGGAAGTACACCCAGAACATGCCGTCGTGGTACCGGATGGAGGGGGCGTAGATCCCCCGGCCGTAGTTGTTCATCCGGTCCCAGTCGAAGTTGGGGCCGAGCACGGAGACGTCGTCGACGACATGTCCGATCGTCTCCCAGCTCACCAGGTCGCTGGAGTGCAGCACGACCACACCGCCGGAGAACTGGAAGGTCGAGGAGACCAGGTAGTAGTCGCTGCCCACCCGGATGACGTCGGGGTCACTGAAGTCGCAGGGCAGGATCGGGTTGACGTAGGTGCCGTCGCCCTGGTCACCCCAGAGACCGGTCTCGCCGACGTCGGCGCGGGCTTCGGGCGCGGTGATGAGCGCGGTGGGAAGGACGACCGCGGCCGCCGTGGCCACGGCGAGTCCGACGAACGTACGACGGGAGAGAGGACGCGGCATGGCTCGACTCCGTTGTTGAACCTGTTGATCCGTGAGGGCGCGTTGCTGGTGGGCCCGGCCCGGGCGGGCGGCGACGGCGGGCGTTCGGCCGCCCCGGCCGGCGGAGAGGAGGTCAGGAGGTGAACCTGAACCAGTCGAAGTTCATGAGGTTGCCGCTGCCCCCCTTGAAGACCAGATACAGGGTGTGGGTTCCGGTCGCGCCGCTCACGTCGCAGCTCTGGCTGCTGTAGACCTGCCAGCCGCCGGTGTCCGGGGCCGTGCAGGTGCCGAGCAGGGTGCCGGTGGGGCTGTCCAGGCGCGCCTCGACGGTACCGCCCGCGGTGTTGGTGCTGGAGGTGCGGACCGTGAGGGTACTCGCCCCCGAGCTGCCGAAGGACACGTCCTGGTACGCGGTGTAGTCACCGTTGCTGACGTAGCTGACATCGGAGGCGCTGCCCCCGGATGCCCATTCGAGGTCGGTGCCGGACTGGGCGTCGTACTGTTCGGCCTCGACCTGCGTGTACGGATCGACGGTCGTGACCGGGTCGGTCGAGAAGCGGAACCACAGCAGGTTGTAGAGGCTGCTGAGGCTCGTGCTGCCCTTGTGGACGAGGTAGATGTTCTTGGTCCCGGTCCCGACACCGCTCACGTCGCAGGAGATGTCGGTGTATGTCTGCCAGCTCCCGGTGCTGGGCACGGTGCAGGTACCGGCCAGGGTTCCGGTGGCCGAGCCGAGCCGTACCTCGATGGTGCCGGGAGTGGTACGCGGGCCGGCCACGCGTGCGTGGAAGGTGGTGGGGGCCTCGGCGAAGTCCAGCCCGGCGTAGGCGTTCCAGTCCCCGTTGGAGATGAAGGCGACGTCCCGGCCGCCTTCGGATGCGTTCTCCGTGCTCGTCCCCTGCTGGGCGGAGTACGAGGCCGCCTGAACGCCCAGGTACGGATCCGTGGTTGCCCGGCAGGCGGACAGCCCACAGCCGGCTGTCCAGTCCTCGCCGCCGGACTCGTAGGCGCCCTGGTCAGGGGCACTGCCCGAGTAGCCGTCGGTGATGCCGGAGACGGCGGTGCCGGCGTCGAGGGCGGGCGAGGCCGCCTGGAGGCGGTAGTCATGGACGGCCGGGTTGACGAAGAGGGGCCGGACCCTGTTCGCGGAGTTGTGATCGACCACGGCGTTCGGCGGGGTGCTGAGGAAGATCACGGAGCCGTGGGCCCACACGTTGTTGCGGATCTCGGTGCCGGTGGCATCGGTGAGGTAGCCGTTGACGCTGTAGCCCACGCCGGGGGCCACGGTGTTGTTGTAGAGCAGGTTGCTGGAGGTGCCGTCGCTGCCGCTGCCGGTGGCGTTGAGGCCGGTTCCGTACCGCCCGGTGTCCCAGAACACGTTGTGGTGCTCGACGAATCCGCTCGCGCCGTCGTCGAGGTAGACGCCGGTGGAGTAGCGGTCGGCGGTCTCGCTGTCGTAGATCAGGTTGTGGTCGATCGACGTGCCGTCGCCGTCCACGGCGTGGCAGCAGACGTAGATCGCGCCCAGGTCGCGGGTCTGGATGCCGTAGTTGGAGAGGTTGTTGTACGAGATGGTGTTCTTGCCGGAGTAGGTGCCACCGGGGTTGAGCCCGATGAGGAACCTGCCGGAGTCGAGAATCGTGTTGTGGGTGACGGTGCCCTGGCCGCCGAAGCCGAAGCCGACCCCCGGGGCGTAGCCGCCGAGGTAGTCGACGTCGCGGATGAGGTTGTTCGTGACGGTCGTGCCGCCGCCGAGGATGGCCACGCCGCTGCCCGCGCTGCCGGAGACGACGCTGTTCCTGAGGGTGTTGCCGGTTCCGTCGAGGATGATGCCGGTGTTGGTGATGTTGGAGCACCAGATGTTGCAGCCCACGGTGTCCTGCGGATCGGCCGGCAGGGTCAGCGAGTGCGAGACGTACCGCGCGTTCAGGCCGTCCAGGGTGTTGTTCCCACTGGTCGACGAGGTCAGCACGGTGGCGGAGAAGATACCCAGGCCGGTGATGTTCGTGTGACTGCGGCCGGACAGGTCGAAGGCGTAGTTCCGCTGTTTGGCCTCGACTCCGGTGGGGGCGCCCCCGTCGGGCGCCCACAGGTAGAGCTTGTGGTTGGCCCCGTCGTACCACCACTCGGTGGCGGCGTCGAGCAGGGCGAGGCCGTTGGCGCCGCCGGTCAGGTAGTACTTGGAGCCGACGTCGTTGCAGTTGCCGGCCCAGCAGGCGCGCCGCACCGTGAAGGAACCGCTGGTGGAGGAGGTGACGATGTTGGCGGTCGCCGTCCAGCCCCGGTTGTTGACCACGTGCTCGACCGCGCCGGTGAGGTCGTGGGCGGGCAGGCCCGAGTCGTAGACGGTGAGCTCGCCGGTACCGGCGGTGGCGGTGGCGGTGGCCGGGCGGGAGAGGTCACCGCTGGGGTTGGGGTACTGGGCCTCGGGCATCATCGTGGAGTTCACGAAGACCTGGTTGGCCGAGACGGCGCCGGGAGTCACGGTGTTGCTGGTGGTGTCGCTGGTCTCGTTGCTGACCGGCAGGGTGACGTCGGTGACGTAGACGTTGCCGGAGTACCGGGTCCAGCCGGTGACGGGGTCGGCGCCGCTGACCGTCACCGATTCGCCGTTGTAGGGGGCGTAGGTGATGGGCGCGGAGGAGGTGCCGGAGTTGGCGGGGGTCACCGTCTCGCGGTAGGTACCGCCCCGGATGAGGCACTGGTCGCCCGCGACGGCTGTGTCCGCGCACTTGTCGATCGTCCTGAAGGGCGCGGACAGTGAGGTCCCGGCGTTGCTGTCGCTGCCGGAGGTGGCGACGTAGTAGGTGGTGGCCGCGGCCTGCGCCGGCGACGCCGTGAGGGGTACGAATCCGAGCAGGGCCGTGGCGAGGAGTCCCGCCAGGACCGGTCTGCGATGAGGGCGCATGGGTGTGTCTCCACGTCAGGGGGTACGGGTTCCCCGTTTGGCTCTGCTCGCACTGTGCGAGGGTGCACAGGGGTGTGGTGCGCGGGTGCCGTGCCGACTTTCCGGGGGCGGCTCAGTTGCTTCTCGGCCCGGTCACTGTGGGTTGCCGGTCATTGTCCAGACCGCACGCATCATGTTCCTGTCCGGGTCCGAGAGGTCGTTCTGCACTTCCAGGTACGGATCCATCCGGTCGCCCCAGGTCTCGGCCGTCTCATTCGTGGCCGGTCCTGCCGCGAAGGCCGCGTAGTCCTCACATTCGACCAGGTGGAACAGGTCTCGGCCGTGACGCCAGATCCGCCACTCCACGACACCACGGGCCTTGAGGTCGTGCACGAGAGCCGCGGGCACCTCACGGTGAGTCTCCTCGTACGCCTCCTCCATGCCGGGCCGAAGCCTCGTGTGAAGGGCGACGAACTGCATCTGGGCTCCTTTGATGCTTGGGGCGAGCCGGGCCGGAGTCGTCCGCAGCACGACACACGCCTTTACGCCGCCGTTACAGGCCAAGTGACTGCCGATGAGTGTTACCGGTCCCACAACGCGTGTCAACGAGTGGGACGGAAAAAGCAGGCAGGATCTGCGGAAACTGCCTCTGTACTGTGGGAACGTGGCAGTCGGCGACCTTGGAACGTGCTCATGTCGCCCAAAATATCCAACCCATACCTTGATACCGGTATCAAGATCTGTGTTCATTGTCCCTGTGACACCAAGACAACTCCTTCCCCCCAGCCACCGCCTCGGCCACTCCTCCGTACAGGTCACCCGCCTCGGTCTCGGGTGCGCGCCCTTGGCGAACATGTACCGCGAGCTCACCGACGCAGACGCGACAGCGACCGTCGACGCCGCATGGCACGCCGGGGTCCGGTACTTCGACACGGCACCGCACTACGGCCTCGGCCTCTCCGAGCGGCGGCTCGGGCTCGGTCTGGCAGGGCGGCATCGGGACCTGTTCACCGTGAGTACCAAGGTCGGTCGGCTGCTGGTTCCGGAGCCGGACGGCGCGCGCGGCCTCGACGACGGATTCCTCGTTCCCGCCGACCACATCCGCGTATGGGACTTCAGCGCCGACGGTATCCGGCGATCGATCGAGGGCAGCCTCGCCCGGCTCGGCCTCGACCGCATCGACCTCGTCCTCCTGCACGATCCCGAGCACCGCCTCGCGGAGGCGCTGGACCAGGGCTATCCAGCACTCCATGAACTGCGTGCCCAGGGCGTGGTCGGTGCCATCGGCGTCGGATCCATGCGGGTCGATGCTCTGAGGCGCTTCGCCGCCGCAACCGACGCCGACGCCCTCATGGTGGCCGGCCGCCACACCCTCCTCGATCAGTCCGCCCAGGACGAGCTGCTGCCGATATGTCTGGAGCGGGGCATCTCTGTACTCAACGCCGCCGTCTTCAACAGCGGGATGCTCGCCGCGGAGCAGCCCGGCGCGCATCTCAGATACGACTACGGAGCGGCCCCCGCCGAACTGGTGGACCGTGCCAGGACCATCGCCTCGCACTGCCTGCGGCACGGCACCACCCTGCCCGCCGCCGCGCTCGCCTTCGCCGGTTCCCACCCCTCGGTCGCCTCGGTCGTCGTCGGCGCCGAGACCCCGGGACAGATCCTGCGCAACGCCGCGCTGCTCAACGCCCCACCGCCGACGGGGCTCTGGGCCGACCTGGCCCGAGTCGGCCTGCTTCGGCCCGACACCCCCGTTCCGGCCCCGGGGCCGACTGCGGCCCGGCCCTTCTGATCCCGGCCCGCGATCCCTCCGACCCGCACTGGAGCATCCATGACAACACGATCGTCGTCATCTTCCGTACACCGCCCCGAATGGGGCCGTGTTCCCCGGCTCGCCTTCGGTGGCGACTACAACCCCGACCAGTGGAACCGGGAGGTGTGGAAGGAAGACATCCGGCTGATGCGGCAGGCCGGCGTCAACCTGGTCACCCTGGGTGTCTTCTCGTGGTCCTGGATCGAGCCCGAGCAGGACCGTTTCGACTTCTCCGGTATGGACGAGGTCGTCGAACTGCTGCACGCCGGGGGCATCTCCATCGACCTGGCAACCCCGACGGCCTCCCCGCCCCCGTGGTTCTCCGAGGCGCACCCGGAGGCCCTGCTCGTGGATCGCACGGGCCGGCGCCTCGGCCATGGCTCCCGGCAGGGCTTCTGCCCCTCCGCCGCCGGCTACCGGGAGCGTTCGGCCGTCGTCGTCGAGCAGCTCGTCCGACGGTACGGCGATCATTCCGCCGTGGTGCTCTGGCACATCGGCAACGAGCTCGGCGGCTACAACGCCCACTGCTGGTGCGACGCGACCGCCGAGGCATTCCGCGGCTGGCTCCAGCGACGGCACGGTGGCCTCGACGAGGTCAACCGGGCCTGGGGCACGGCCTTCTGGAGCCAGCGCTACAGTGCCTGGTCACAGATACAGCCTCCCGGTCTCACCCCCGGCCGCGTCAACCCAGCCCAGCAGCTCGACTTCTACCGCTTCGGTTCCGACGAACTCCTCGACTGCTACCGCGCCGAACGGGAACTCATCCGCCGCCACGTCCCCGCCACCCCGGTCACCACCAACTTCATGGCCGGCACCTACAAATGGGCCGACTACTTCCACTGGGCCACGGAGATGGACGTCGTGGCCAACGACCACTACCTGGTCGCCGCCGATCCCGACAGCCATGTGGATCTCGCCCTGTCGGCCGACCTCACCCGCGGCACCGCGGGCGGCGCGCCCTGGCTGCTGATGGAGCACTCCACCTCCGCCGTCCAGTGGCAGCCGCGCAACAAGGCGAAGCGGCCCGGGGAAATGCTCCGCAACAGCCTGTCCCATATCGCCCGCGGCTCCGACGGGGCCTGCTTCTTCCAGTGGCGCCAGTCCGACTCGGGCGTCGAGAAGTGGCACTCCTCCATGGTTCCGCACGGCGGCGAGGACACCCGTATCTGGCGCGAGGTCGTCCAACTGGGCGGTGCCCTGGAACGCGTCAGGGAGGTGGCCGGCTCCACCGTCGCCTGCGAGGTCGCGATCGTCTGGGACTACGAGAACTACTGGGCGCTGGAGATGGACGCCCACCCCAGCGTCGGCATGACCTACGCCGACGAGGTGCGCGCCTGGCACCGCGCCCTGTGGCGCGAGGGCATCACCTGCGATGTCGTGCCCGCGACCGCCGACGCCCGGACCCTGGCCGGCTACCGCCTGGTCCTCGTGCCGTCCCAGTACCTGATGAGCGGGAGTACGTCCGCCGCGCTCACGGCGTACGCCGAAGGGGGCGGCCACCTGGTCGTCGGACCCTTCTCCGGACTCGTCGACACCGACGACCGGGTTCACCCCGGCCACTACCCGGGCGCCCTCCGCGAACTGCTGGGATTGCACATCGACGAGTTCCTGCCGCTCGGCGAGGGAGAGACCACGGAACTGGACAACGGCCTCGCGGGCCGCGTCTGGTGCGAGAACGTGGTGCCGGGGACCGCCGCCGTCGAGGCCTCCTTCGTCAGCGGCCCGGCAGCGGGTTTTCCCGCGTTGCTGCGCCGCCGCGTCGGTGAGGGCCTGGTGCGCTACGCCGCCACCCGGTTCGACGACACGAGCCTGCGCGCCCTGCTCTCCGGAGCCCTGGCCGAGGCCGCCTGCACACCCGCGGCACGTGGCGGCGGTGACGGGATCGAGACGGTGCGCAGGCAGGGGGCGGACGCCTCCTGGCTCTTCGTCGTCAACCACACCGGCTCCGAGGCCCGGCTGGAATGCACCGGCTTCGAGCTGCTGAACGGGGTCCACGTCACGGGCACACTGGTCGTCCCGCCCGGCGAGGTTGCCGTGGTACGCGAGAGTCGTCAGCCGTAGCCATGCCGGCGGGCGGGGCCGTCCGGCCCCGCCCGCCGACCGCACGGACTTCCACGTCACCGGGACGGGGCGCCGGGCCGGCATCGGACGATCCGATGCCGTCCCGGTTGTCCTCGCTCCGCGTCAGCCCTTCTCGGAGCCCGCGAGCTGCGCGGACGTCAGATAGCGCTGGGCGAAGAGGAACATCAGCAGGATCGGCAGCACGGACAGCACTCCGGCCAGCGCGGCCTCGGGCAGCCCGATCTCCACGGTGGAGAAGTTGGGGTTGCCGGAGACGACATTGGCCAGCGGCAGCACGGCGAGGCCGAGCGGCAGCGGGTAGTCGCCCGTGTCGCCGAGCATCAGGTACGGCAGCATGAAGTTGGTCCACGAGGACACGAAGCCGAAGAAGGTGATCAACGCGATCAGCGGCTTGGCGAGCGGCAGCGCGATCCGCAGGAAGATCCGGGTCTCGGAGGCGCCGTCCATCCGGGCGGCCTCCATCAGGCTTTCCGGGAGGCTGCTGGTGAAGTAGGTGTACGCCAGGTACACGCCCCAGGGGTAGAAGGCGAGCGGGAGGATCACCGACAGGGCGGTGCCGGTCAGGTGGACGGCGGCAAGTTCCACGTACAGGGGCAGGATCGTGGCGGCGGTCGGGATGATCATCGCGACCAGTGTGGTGATCAGCAGCGTCTTGCGCCCGACGAAGAGGTACTTCGCCATGCCGTAGCCCGCCGTCACGCACAGCACGAGGGTCAGGGTCACGCTGCTCACCGAGTAGAGCACCGAGTTGACGATCCACCGGACCACTTCGCCGTCGTTGAAGGCGTAGAGGTTGTTCCAGGCCGTGAGCACGTTCGACGGGGAGCCGACGGCGAACGGGAAGTCGTCACGGATCTGGTCCTCGGTCTTGGTAGGGGCGAGCACCAGCCACAGCACCGGCACGAGGAAGACCGTGCCGGCGGCGGTCAACAGCAGGTCCCGTACCAGTGCGCCGGGGCTGTCGAGCAGCGACCGTCGGGGCCGGGGACGGGTTGGCAGGACGGTCATCGAGCTACCTCCGGGCGTCGGTCTCGTAGAACTTGGTGCGATAGATGACGACCAGCGCCGCGATCAGGCCGACGGCCATCAGGAGGATGGACAGAACGGACGCCTTGCCGAAGGACAGTTCACTGGTGGCGTAGGTGTACGCGAGCTGGTTGGGCGACCATGTCCTGCTCATGGCGTTGTTGGAGGCGTACGAGAGCATCTGGGGTTCGACGAACAGCTGGGTGCCGCCCGCGAAGCTGGTGATCAGGATGAACGCGAGGTACTTCCGGACGATCGGCAGCTTGATGTGGACGGCCTGCTGCCAGCCGTTGGCCCCGTCGATGCGCGCGGCTTCGATGATCTCGTCGGGGATGGACTGGAGCGCACCGTAGAGGATCACGATCCAGCCGCCCGCGCCGGCTTCGATGGCGATGGCGGCCAGCAGGAACGGCAGCCAGCCCGAGCCGAGGATGTCGGCGCTGGTGGTGAAGCCCATGACGTGCAGCAGCGACCTGGCGGGGCTGTACTGCGGGCTGATCATGAAGATCCACATCAGCGCCGCCGCCGAGCCCGTGACCGCGCCCGGCAGGTAGTAGACGAACCGCATGAACCCGGCGAACCGCCCCTTGCGGGCGTGCAGCAGCAGGGTGAGGGCGACCACGGTGAGCAGCAGCAGCGGAAGCCACACCACGAGGTAGACGGCGATGTTCTCCACGGCGGGCATCAGCCGGTAGTCGCCCGCCACGCGGCTCCAGTTGTCGGTGCCGAGCCGGTCGCCGCCATAGGGGTCGGTGACGACGAAGGTCGTCCACAGTCCGTACCCGACCGGGATCAGCCCGAAGACGACCAGGAAGATCAGATACGGAGTGACGAACGCCGGGCCTGCCCACCTGTGCCGCCGGACACGGCCGGGGCGGCGGGGCCGTAGCTGGACGGAGGCAGCCCCCCGGGTACGGACCGCTTTCCGACCTTGCTCGGTGCGGCTGGGGTTGGTCATCGTCACTTCGAAACCTGGTATCCGGCGTTCTCGGCGGCCTGCGTGAGCTGGGTCTGCCACGTGGCGAGGGCGGCGGACAGATCACCCTTCTTGGCCGCCGCGGCCACGAAGGTCTGGGCGTAGGAGTCGGCGAACTGTCCCTCGAAGCGGATGTAGTCGAAGTTCTCCGCGATGAGGGCGGCGGCCGCTTGCTCAGCGGGGCACGGGTCCTTGGCGTAGAAGGCGTCGCTGGCCCGCGCGGCGCACCACTTCTTGGCGGCCGGGGCGTAGGCGGGCAGCGCGGAGGCGGCGACGATGCCCTTGTCGTCGGTGCTGGTCGTCAGCCATTCGGCGATGGCGGCGGCGCCCTTGGTGTTCTTGCTGTGACGGGAGACGACCCACAGGCCGCCGCCCTCGGCACCGGTGGTGGCGGTGGACTCACCGGCCCAGGTCGGCACGGAGTAGGCGGCCATCTGGCCGTCCGGGATCTTGTACGAGCCCTTGAAACCGTACTCGCCGAACCAGGCGGCCGCCGGGTACATGAGGATCTTGTTCTTCTTCCCGATCTTCTCGGTGAAGGTCGGGTCCCAGGGGCTGGTGGCGGTGACGGTGCCGTTCTCGACCAGGGGCTGGAGGAGCTCGGCGACCCGGGTGCACCTGTTGTCGGACAGATCGATCTTGATGTCGGTCGCGCCGGTGACCTCCCGGTCCGGGCAGCCGCTGCCGCCGAAGAAGCCGCCGTAACCGTCCCGCTCGTTGACGCCGCCGATCAGGTATCCGGGGTGCTCCTTGGCGACCTTGATGCCGAGGGCCTGGTACTCGTCCCAGGTCTTCGGTACCGCGTAGCCGAAGTCCTTCATGAGCTTGGTGTTGACCCACAGCACCGCGGGGGCGACGTCGTTGGGCAGGCAGAACACCTTCTCGTTGTAGGTGCAGCCCTCCAGGGTTCCCTTGGTGAACTGCTTCCGGGTGGTCTCCGGAACCAGGTCGTTGAGTGGCTGTGCGAAGTTCAGCGGGGCGGCGGCCAGGGCGGAGACGTCGGAGGGCGCGCCCAGGAAGACCACGTCCGGCCAGCCCTTGCCCGCCTTGTCGGCCAGGGCGATCTTCTGCGGGATCTCACCGGGGCCGTAGTTGGTCAGGACCACCTTGACCTTGGCGTCCGGGTGGGCCTTGACGTAGGCCTCGACAGCCGGCTGCCGCGTGTCGTCCGTCCAGACGGTCAGTGTGGCGGACTCGTCCGAAGTGACCCTCGACTTGTCCGAGCCTCCGCCGCCTCCGCACGCGGCGGCCGTCAGGGAAATGGCCAGAACGGCGGCGGGCACCGCGATCCGGTTCCGGCGTGTTCTGTCGCTGTACAACATCGTGCTGCACGTCCTTCGTCGCGGTCCCGGCCGTGCCGGGTGTTCTGAGGAGTGGGAAGTTGCCGTCGCGGGACTGACACCCTCGCGCGGCGTACGACCGGAGAGTCCGGTGCGGCCGAGTGTTACCGCGACCATCGCGCGCGTCAAGACATCAAGCGGAAACACCTGCGACATTCGGGACCCTCTGTGCTCCGGGGAGTGCGTGTCAAACCGCTCCGCACATCCCGCGAATGGGGCCAGTAGAGTCATGAAGCAGCAGCTCATGACGGGTAGAGCCGCATGCCCGCGGCACGTCCGGCCGGCCGCTCGGAACGGAGCGTCCCAGCTGTCGGCAAGGATCGTGACGCGACATCGCGGGCACCCTTTCGGAACTGAGGATGATCCCGGTAACATGACCTCGACGTCAGACGGGAGACGCAGCACGAACGACCGTCCTCCCGAACGGGCCTGGATCCTTTGTCCGGGCGTGAACCCCGAGGCAGGGACAGCTTGCACATGGCAGACGGTGTCGTCGGCGGAACCGACGGGGATCCCGCCTCGCCGGAGGACTCCGGCCGGACCCCGCCGGTGATGAAGGATGTCGCGCGGCTGGCCGGGGTGTCGAAACAGACCGTGTCCCGCGTGTTCAACGACAGCCCGAACGTCCGCCAGGAGACCCGCGAGCGGGTCCTGCGCGCCGCGCGACAGTTGGACTTCCGCCCCAACTCCGCGGCCAGGGCGCTGATCACCGGGCGTACGCGGATGCTGGGGGTGATCACCTCGGATGCCACGAGCTACGGCCCCGCGGCCGTTCTTCACTCGATCAACACCGCGGCGCGCGACGCGGGGTACTTCGTCTGCTCGATGCCGCTGCGCGTCGTGAATCGCGAGGCCGTGCTCGACGCCGTCGAACGTCTCACCGGCCAAGGAGTCGAGGGGATCATCACCATCGCCTCCCAGACGACGGTGGTCCGTGCGCTCGCCGACACACCCCACAAACTGCCCATGGTCACCCTGGACCGCAGTCCGGACGAGGACATCCCGGTCGTCACCGTCGCCGAGACGGAGGGCGCTCGGCAGGCGACCCGGCATCTTCTGCAGCTCGGCCACCGCACGGTCTGGCACATCGCGGGCCCTCTTGACTGGATCGCCGCGGAGGAACGGGCGGCCGGGTGGCGCGAGGCGCTGCGCGAGGCGGGAGCCGAGGTCAACGGCTGCTTGGTCGGGGACTGGACCGCGGGATCGGGATACGCACTCGGGCGCGAGCTCGCCGCACGCCCGGATGTCACGGCGGTGTTCGCGGCGAACGACCAGATGGCCATGGGGCTGCTGCGCGCCCTCAGCGATGCCGGCCGCAGGGTACCCCGGGACGTCAGCGTGATCGGTTTCGACGACATACCCGAGGCCGCGTTCATGATTCCTCCGCTGAGCACCGTACGGCCCGACTTCGCCGAAGTGGGACGCCGGTGCATCACGGTGATGCTCGAACGGCTCAGGGATCCGTCACCGGCCTGGCCGCGCTCGGCCGTGGTGAGTGACCTGGTCGTCCGGCACAGCAGCGGTCCGCCCGGCGGCGCCGGCTGAGGTCCGTGTTCCGACCCGCCTCATAGGTGTTGGGCATCACGTGCCCCGTTCAGGGTGCGAGCGGAGAGGGATCGACAGCGTTCGCCATGCCTCCACCGGCGCTGTTCGGGTGCAGGTGGTCTCCGCTGGCGTAGGCGGCGGGCAGCGCACCGGTGTTGGCCGGGTCGCGTAGGGCCGTGTCGAAGTCGATGCCCCCCGGAGGCTCCGCCGGTTCGGAGCCAGTTGTTGACGGAGGCCCTGATGGCCGCCTTGGCTGCGGACTGTGGGCATCGTCGGCAGGATCGTGCCGACGATGCTCACATCGGCCGCGCGCCTCGTCGATCGTGCTCTGGTAGTCGGCGGTGATCTGAGCGCCGGTGGCACCGGTGTCGTTGATGCCTTCCAGCACGATCACCGTCTGCACGCGGGGCTGCCCCAGCACGTCATGGGCGAACCGGCTCACCCCCGGTCTGCCCTGTGGCGGTCCCGGTGGCCGTGGGTGACACCACGTCCAGGCCCGACACGTGGAACCAGGCAGTGGTGGCGTCGTCGTGCAGGAAGTCGCCGGTGCCGGAGGCCGACAGGTACGAGGTTCGGTGGGCGTTCCTGTGCCAGGTGGAGGCGCCGCTGGTCTCCGGCAGACATGCTTACCGGCTGGGTCTGTCCGGCGGTGACGGGCGTCGTGGCGACGTCGCTGGTGAGGTTCGTCCCCGGCCGCGACGGTCGTGCTTCCGGAGCCGCCGAAGGTCGCAGTGTGGTGGGTGCCCGCGCCGCCGCGGTGCCCGGACCGTCCCGTCGACGGCTCCGACGGCGAGCGCCGCGCTGCCGCGAAGGGTGGACAGCCGTAGTCCGTAGCCCGCGACGCTGGTGTGAACGACCATTCCCGGTGTCGGCACGTTGAAGGTGAAACCACCGTCGACCATGGCCGGATCCCAGGCCGCGCGGCGGGTACGGTGCGTCGGGGTCAGGGTGGCCCGGCGCAGGGTCATGGCCTTCCAGACGGCGCCGTTCGCCGCCTTGACCACGACTGTGCGAGTCTCGGCCGAGCCGACGTTCACTGTTTGGTAGGCACCCCGGCCCGAGGCGGGCCGACGGAAGTGAATCGGTTCAGTACCGGGTTGGGGCGGGAGCGAGAGGAAGCTGCTGCGCCAACCGGTGCGACAGGCCGGGTCTGCCTGGGACCGCCTGTGTCCTGTTTTCCTCGGAGGGCTGGTTCACGACGCCGTCACGGATGGAGCTGGGCGCGATTCCGTACACCTTGCGAAACGCCTTGTTGAAGACCTGCAGGTCCGTGAATCCCATCATGTGGGCAACGGACTTGACAGGCAGGGCCGTTCGCGTCAACAGGTGGTGGGTGCGATGCATGCGACGGTTCCTGATGTGAGCGACGACTGTGGTGCCGATCTGGGCGCGAAAGAGACGCGTGAGGTGGTTGTGGGACACACCCACTCTTCGGGCGAGTGATGCGACGCTCATGTGCTCCGTCAGGTGCGCCTCGATGTGGGCAAGGGCCGCACGTACGGCGGGGTGCAGTCCGGAGGCGTCGTCGTAGCGCGAGGACTGACGGGCCGACAGGAGGGAGAGCAGGCTCCACAGTTCGGCACGTGCGAGCAGAGGCAGCCGGGAACTGCTTTCCACCGCCGTCTGGAACCGGTCGCGGACGCGGGGCAGGTCGGCGCCGCAGTCCACCATGACGGGGAGTTCGGGACAGTCCTCGCCGGGCGGGCCGGGCAGCCGGACATGGGCGAACAGGTGGCGGGACGTTCCCCGGTAGCGATAGCGCGTGGCGACGCCCGGGGGAACCAGACTGACGTGTCCTGGGGCGATCGGAACGACCTCCCCGTACACCTCCATTTCGCCCTCGTACCCGTACAGGTGGAGTGACCACAGGTCGGCCAGGCACCAGTCGTCGACTTGGCGGTCGACCCCGTGCACACCGATGCCCAGGTCCGCGATGATCGGCGGCTGGGTGAGCGGTACCCGGCAGGTGATCGTGGAGATCCGGTCCGGCATGCCGGGACCGTACATCGGGGTGACCGCGCCCGGCCAGAGCGCTGCAGCCGTGAGACCAAGAGGGTGAGAACGGACCAGCGATATCCACTCCTGACCATTGGCTTCCGTTTCCCAGGCGTTCTACGGTCACCCGGAACCGATCAGGACGGCCCCAGCAGAGGTGATATCGCCGTGCCCCAGAGAACGGACTCAACGGGCGCCTTCCAGCCCACCGTGGAATCGCTGTCGACCTTCGAGTGCCCCGAGTGGTTCCGCGACGCCAAGCTGGGAATCTGGTCGCACTGGGGACCGCAGTCCGTGCCGCGCTACGGCGACTGGTACGCCCGCAACATGTACATCGAGGGCTCCGACCAGTACCGGTACCACCTGCGGACCTACGGTCACCCGTCCACGTTCGGCTACAAGGACGTCGTCCAGCTCTGGAAGGCGGAGAAGTTCGACCCGGACGAGCTGATGGACCTGTACGCCCGGGCCGGCGCCCGCTACTTCGTCGCCCTCGCGTCCCACCACGACAACTTCCTCAACTACGCCTCGCGGCTGCACCGTTGGAACTCGGCGGAGGTCGGGCCCGGCAAGGACGTCGTCGGACTGTGGCGTGAGGCGGCGCGGGCGCGGGGACTGCGCTTCGGCCTGTCCGAGCATCTCGGTGCCGCGTTCAGCTGGTGGTCGGTCAACAAGGGCGCGGATTCCACCGGCCCCTACGCCGGTGTGCCCTACGACGGCACGAACCCAGCCGTCGAGGACCTGTATCTACCCAATGGCGAGCACTTCGTCCAAGGGCGGCGTACCGACCTGGTGGCGCCCTGGTACACCCCCAACCCCGGCTGGCACGGACGGTGGCTGGACCTGGTCACCGAGATGATCGACCTTCACCAGCCCGACCTTCTCTACTCCGACGGGGCACCACCTTTCGGGGCCTACGGCATGCAGGCCGGTCTGCGAGCGGCCGCGCACCTGTACAACACCAGTGCGGCGCACCACGGCGGCCGCAACCAGGCCGTCTACACCCAGAAGGAACGGTGGTCGGAGGTTCGCCGGATCGGTGTGCTGGACGTGGAACGCAGTCAGGAACCGGCACTGTCGCCCGAGCCGTGGCAGACCGACACCTGCCTGGGGGGCTGGTTCTACGACGTGCGCGCCGTCTACAAGAGCGCCGCTCACGTGGTCGAGCTGCTCGTCGACGTCGTTGCGAAGAACGGCAGCCTCCTGCTCAACGTCCCGCAGCTGCCCGACGGGACCGTCGACGAGGAGTGCCATCACGTCCTGAAGGAGCTGGCCGGCTGGATGGACGTATGCGGGGAGGGGATTCACGGCACCCGTCCCTTCGGACCGGGTACCGAAGGACCCAGCGGTGTCGTGGTGGACGGCTTCCGCGAGGAACGGGTCGCCTGGACGGAGTCCGACTACCGGCTGACCCGGCGTGACAACACGGTCTACGCCTTCCAGATGGCCTGGCCCGAGGACCGGCGGTCCGTCATCCGCACTCTTGGACCGCAGGCCTCGATCACCTCGGTCCGGCTCCTGGGAGCGGGACCCGCGGAGTACCACCAGATCTACCCGGGAGGTGAACTGGTGGTGGAACTTCCCGATCACCCTCCGACGCCGTACGTCAACTGCCTGGCGATAGAGATGCGATGACCATGTGTCCTCGCACGCGAAGAACAGTGCTGCGCGCGGGGACTGCGCTCGGAGCGACAGCCGCGATCGCCGGGAGCACGGCCGCCTGCAGAGGGGCCGGCGCAAGGACGGGCTGGCCTTCGACCTCCGCGGCGACACCATCTCCAGCGGGATCTACCGGCGGATCGTCGAGTCGTACCGCCGCAGGAACCCGGGCACGCGGATCAATCACACGTACGCCGACGCCTTCGGCTTCTTCCGGAGGCTGTACCAGGCCGACTACGGCACCTTCATGGCGGCCAGTTGTCTCACCGCGGCCCCGGTGATCCCGCTGTTCCTGATCGCTCAGAAGCCATTCGTCCAGTGCATCGCCACGGCAGGTGGCAACGCACGAAGGGAGACGCTGTGCCGAACGAGATGAGTCGCCGTCAGGTTCTCGCCCGATCGGGCGTGGTCGCAGCCGGTGCGATGGCCGGGCCGACGGCGGGTGCGCAAACGGCACGGGCGGCGGCTGCCACACGGACGCCCTCAGCCGGAGGGGGACGACGACTGCCCTGGATTCTCGACATGGCGATGTCCAACCCGGCCGAGGCGGTCGTACTGACCTCGTTCAACGACCCCCAGAAGCTTGCCGATTACGGGTACAACGGGCAGGTCGTCAACGAGAACAGGCCCCCTACGGCCGCGGTCACCTTCGACGCCTTCGACTCCCGGATCTTCCCGGCCGACTCCGAGGAGCGGGTATGGGCCGAGACGGTCGCGGACCGGATCGACGCCCGGAGCCAGCAGATCCACGCCGCAGGTCTCAAGGCGTTCTACTTCACCGACATCATCACGCTGCCCAGGAAGCTGGTCTCGCTGTACGCCGACGAGATCCTGGACGCGTCCGGCCATATCGACCTGCACCGAGCGAAGACGCAGGAGATCCACCGCGTCCTCCTGGACGAGGTCTTCGAGCGGTTCCCGGGCCTCGACGGCCTCGTCATCCGGACGGGGGAGACCTACCTGGCCAATGTCCCGTATCACACGGGCAACAACCCCATCACCCAGGGACCGGCCAGCCATCGTCTGTTGCTGGACCTCCTGCGGGAGGAGGTCTGTGTGAAGCGCGACAAGCTGGTCTTCTACCGCACCTGGTCCTTCGACGGGTTCGCCAAGGACCCGGACTACTACCTGGAGGTGACCGACCCGATCGCCCCGCATCCGAACCTGGTCTTCTCCGTCAAGCACACCGCCGGCGACTTCCTGCGCACCTACGCGTTCAATCCGACCCTCACGCTCGGCTCGCACCCGCAGATCGTCGAGGTGCAGTGCCAGCGAGAGTACGAGGGGAAAGGCGCCCACCCCGACTACGTGCTGAACGGAGTGATCGACGGTTTCGAGGAGTACGGCTCGACGACCGGCCCCAGGGGACTGGCGGACATCGCCGATCATCCCACCTTCCAGGGGCTTTGGACCTGGTCGCGTGGGGGAGGCTGGCGCGGCCCCTACATCCCGAACGAGATGTGGTGCGAGCTCAACGTCTACGTGGCCGCCCGCTGGGCGCAGGACACCCGACGTTCCGAGAAGGCGGTCTTCCAGGACTACCTGGAACACGTGAGAGTTCCCCGACGTCACCAGGATCGGTTCAGGGAACTGGCGTTGTTGTCCGCGGCCGCCGTTCTTCGTGGTCACTACACGCGGATGTTCACCCTCGCCAACCCGTTCTGGATGCGCGACCAGTTCCTCGGCGGCTCCGACAACCAGCTCAAGGCCGACTTCCGGACCATCGTCGACCGGGACGGAGTGGACCACGCCATCGCGGAGAAGGCCGAGTCCGTCGACATCTGGCGCCGGATGGTGGAACTGGCCGACCGGGTCGAACTGCCCGATCCCGCCGACGAGGCGTATCTGAAGGTCTCCACCCGCTACGGTCACCTGCTGTACACGGTGGTCAGGCACGGGTGGGAGGTGATGTTGAAGGGAGTGGAGGGCGACCGCACCGGAACGTACGACACAGAGGCCATCCTGCGGCACGCCCACGCGTTCGACGCCGCGCTGGAGCAATTCCGGGCACTGCCCGCCCTGCTCCCGTACTGCCCAACGCTGGTGCAGCCCTACGGTTTCGGCGCCAAGGATTCCCAGGGGCTGTATCACGCCTCCCCGAACACCGGGATGAAGCCCGCAGTCGATCATTGCCGCGATCGAGCGGGGGAGTGATCGGAAGCCCGGCACCTCCACAAGAACCGCACCCACGACGAGGACGGCTGCAAGGCGCACGCCTCCTTCGCGCCGAAGACCGTGTTGTACACCGCCGCCGCCGTCACGCCCGGCACGGGCGCCGCCCACCAGGAAGCCGCCGCCGCTGTGCATCGGCTTGCCGAAGAAGACCAGCCTGTGACCGTGCTGAGTGACTCGGCCTACGCCACCGGACTCCTACGCGCGCGGCTGCGAGCCGACGGCCACACGCCAGTCATCAAGCCGTCGCCAGTGAGGCAGACCGTCCCCGGCGGTTTCGCCATCGACGACTTCCGCATCGATATGGCGGTCGGCACCGCGACGACCCGCCCGGCCGGGCAGGTCGCCACCTTCGGTCAGATCACAGCCGACGGCGCACACCACCGCCCAGTTCAGACGTGTGTGTACCGGCTGCCCCTGTGCGGGCGTTGCGTCACATCCGAGACCGGACGCAGCCTCGAGTCCATCCCCAGCACGAGCTGCTGGCCGCCGCACGCAGGCCCGTCGCCGATCCCGCCTGGCAGGAGGAGCACCGCCTATGGCGGCCCCCCGTCGAACGCGCCATCGCCTGGCGCAAGACTTCGTGAGCCTTCTACTGAATCCGAGTCGGCCGAAGCGGGGCGAGGCCCTCTCTGTCATTCCGGGTGAGTGCTTTGACCGTGGGAAGCGTGGGAACGCTTACTCTCGCTGATGTGCAGACATGGTGGGAAGGGGTCCGGGCATGGAGAAGACCGAGGTCGTTCCGGAGAAGGTGGCCTGGGTTCTGGTGCGTGACGGGCGGGTCCTGGTGACGCGCAACCGTGGTGTGGATGTCTTCTACTTCCCGGGTGGGAAGAGAGAGCGCGGCGAATCCGATGCCGAGACCTTGGCGCGCGAGATCACTGAGGAACTCGGGTCCCGCATCGACACGGCCACGATGCTGCACGTCGGCACCTTCGAGAGGCGGAGGGACTCCGACGGATGTACCGAGTTCCGGATGATCTGTTACACCGCTGACCACACAGGTCCGTTGATTCCCTCGGGGGAGATCGCGGAGTCGGACTGGTTCGGTTACGGCGATCGTGCGCGGGTCTCGCCAGTGGACAAGAAGGTGTTCGACGTGCTTCATTCCTCCGGCCAACTGGTCTGAGATCCAGGACGCGCCTCCGTCCGGGTGCCGTGACGTGTAATGAAGGGCGACGCGACGGCGCCCAACTCCTCGACCTCGAGTTCCGCTCCGAGCCGGTGAAACCTCCTCGCTTCCACTGCGCAACTGCCGCGGCCCCCTCACGGCGAGTTCGAACTCGAACCTCTCCACCGACCACAGCACCGACCACGTGGCGATCCTCGTGGATCTTGCGGGGCTTGGCGACGGTGCACAGCAGCAGGTCGAGTTGTTCGAGGCTCGCGGGCATGCGGGGGATGACCGAAGCGGCCTCCCAGTGGTCCTGGGGCGGTTGACCGGTTTCGGAGTGGGGGCGCCGGTTGCAGACCTCGCGGATGAAGCGGCCGATGGCGGCGTCGAGTTCGGGCAGGGGCAGTCTGGCCTGCCCGGCACGATCACCGGTGCGGCGGGGTGCGTGGCCGGGCAGGTGGGGCAGGCACATGTGGGTGACGGTGCCGATCAGCCGCTCGATCTTGCCGTGGCCGTGGGGTTCCACGCTGCCCGGTGCTCCGTCGTTCAGGGCGGTGTGGACCGTCGCCGTCAGGTCGTGGTCGGCGCGGTCGTCACGGGCGGCGGTTTCACGGGCGTGAGGCGGCCAGGAAGCCGACCGGCGTCGGCAGACGTGCGAGGCAGGCAACGCCATTGGGGCGTCAGTCGGCAGCGGTCGGGGGTGTCTCCGCGTGCAGGTGATGGGTACCCCGCCTCCGTATGGGTGTCATCGGGCTCGGAGATTCTCCGCCCGAGCCGCCCCAACGTCCGGGCGAACTGCCTGGTCAGAAGCTCGTCGCAACCATGGTTCGGAGTATCAGAGCGGTTGATGACTCGCATGGCGAGCTTTTATTTCAGCGACGTTAACAACTGGTGCTTCACTCGCTGCACGCCCGGAGCGGGCGCAGGACGATTCGGCGATGAGGAGGTCACGGTGGCACTCGGTAATGAGTTCAGAGGTGTCCGGCGTTCCCACGTCGACAAGGAGGGCAACGCCACGCCGTGGCTCGCCACCTCCTGGAAGTTCACGGACACCAGGACGCTGGAGCTGAAGCTGCGTACCGGCGTGAAGTTCACGGACGGTACGGCGTTCGACGTGAACGCGGTCGTGGCCAATCTCGAGTACGCCAGGAAGAACGCCACCAACGGCTCCAAGTCCGTACTCGCCGGAGTCAAGTCCGTGACCGCTGTCGACGCCACGACGGTGCGTATCGCTCTGACGTCCCCGAATCCGGACCTTCCGGTCAGAGAGGGGGTGGCCTTCGCCATCGGTTCGGCGGGCTACATGGCCAGCCCCAAGGCTCTGAAGAAGCCCGAGTCGCTGCGGCTCGCGTCGGACGGCACCGGCCCGTACCAGCTGGACACGACCAGGACCGTGGCCGGGCAGAAGTACGTGCTCAAGCGCAACCCGGACTACTGGTCGCCCAAGACCTATTCCTTCTCCCAGGTCGCGATGAAGATCGTGGCCGACCGGACGGCCCAGGTCAACGCGGTGCGCAGCGGCGGCATCGACGTGCTGTCGGTCAGCCCCGGTACGAGCGTCGCGGGTCTGACCGTACAGAAGGGCGCGGCCCCCATGGGACAGGGCATCGCGCTCATGGACGTCGAAGGGAAGATCAGCGAGCCGCTCGGTGACGTCCGTGTCCGACAGGCGCTCAACTACGCGATCGACCGCGAGACCGTGATCAAGACCGTGCTCGGCGGGGACGCGGAGATCAACCCCTCCATCCCGGCCAACTCCTCCAGCGCGGGCTGGACGCGGCAGCTCGCGAACACCTACACCTACGACCCGGCCAAGGCCCGCAAGCTTCTCCAGGAGGCGGGTTACGGTTCCGGCTTCGACCTGAAAGTGCTCAGCACCCCGGCCGCGGACGGCCTGGTGCAGGCCCTCGCCGGGTATCTGCGCAAGATCGGCGTCAAGGTCACGATCGAGGACCACATCAGCGATCTCCTTCAGCAGGCGACCAGCGGAAAGTGGGCCGCGGGCAACATCAACCTGTCCGTCACCGGCAGTACGTTCACCGACGTCACCCTCTCGATGACCCCTGGCGCCTTCTTCAACTTCCAGCACGTGGACGACCCGAAGATCACCGCGCTGCTCGCCGAGGCGGGCTCGGCCACCACCGAAGCCGCCAGGAACTCCGCCTATCGGCGGCTGCTCGACTACACGGCCGACCAGGCCTGGTACATCATCCCCGGGCTGCTCCGGACGCGGATCGCGTACAACGCCCAGAAGGTCGAACTCACCAACGGCAGCGCCCAAGCTCTCGCTCTCTACGACATCCAGCCCGCCGACTGAGCGGTACAGCGACCCCTTCCCGCCCCACGCATCCCGCAGTCGGACCCCGGGGTCAGACCATGTGGACCTTCCTCACCAAACGCCTCGGCATCGCACTGCCGACCGTCCTCGTCGTCGCCACCAACAGCTTCTTCCTTGTCCAGATGGTGCCCGGCGATCCCGCCTCCCTGATCCTCGGCCAGGAGGCGGACGCCGCCCAGCGCGCCGCCATGGACCGTGAACTCGGCCTCGACCAGCCGCTCCCGACCCAGTATCTGTCCTGGCTGGGGCATGCCCTCAGGGGCGACTTCGGGACGTCCTTCATCACCGGCCAGCCGGTCTCGCAGGCGCTGGGCCAGGCCGTGCCGGTCACCGTGTCCCTGGCGGTGCTGGCCACCCTCCTCGCGCTCGCCGGCGGCACCGGTCTGGGGCTGCTCGCGGCGGTCCGGCGCGGGCGGACCGACCGGATCGTGTACGCCGTCTGCACGTGCGTCATGGCTGTTCCCGGATACTGGCTGGCGGCTGTGCTGCTGCTCGCGGTGCGGGTACGGCTCTTCCCCACAGGGGAGTACGTGGAGTTCACGCAGTCGCCGGGCCAGTGGCTCGGCCACCTCGTCCTGCCGGTGCTGGCGCTCGGCGTCCCCTCCGTCGCCCGGATCGCCTTCCAGTCCCGGGCCGCCGTCATCGACGTACTCGGGCAGCCC
Organism: Streptomyces sp. NBC_00988; assembly: GCF_045162645.1. Classification (NCBI taxonomy): domain Bacteria; kingdom Bacillati; phylum Actinomycetota; class Actinomycetes; order Kitasatosporales; family Streptomycetaceae; genus Streptomyces; species Streptomyces sp. NBC_00988. The sequence goes on along the minus strand of NZ_CP108730.1, from coordinate 2,379,106 downwards.
TTCGTCCGCACCCTCCAGGCCGCTGGCCTGCCGCGGCGGCGCATCCTGGTTCGGCATGTGCTGCGAAACGTGGCGGTACCTGTGGTCACCGTGGCCGGGCTGACCTTCCTGTTCCTGCTGGGCGGCGTGGTGATCATCGAGGCGGTGTTCAATCTGCCGGGGCTCGGCACCGTGATGCTCCAGGCCGTGAACAACCACGACCTCACCGTTGTCCAGGGTGCCGTGGTGTACTTCAGCCTCCTGGTGACCGTCGTGAACCTGGCGGCGGACCTCGCGGTGGGCGCCCTCAACCCCCGGGTGCGTGTCGCATGAGCCGCCGTACGCAGAGCCCGACCCGGGCGGCGCTCGCCCGGGCCGTGCGCCGACCGCTCGTGCTGACCGCCCTCACCTGGATCGTGCTGGTCGTCGCCGCCAGCTGCCTCGCATCGGTGCTCGCACCGCACGACCCGTTGGCCCAGGACCTGTCCGCCGCCCTGCAGGGTCCGTCCGGTGTCCATCCGCTCGGCACCGATGAACTCGGCCGCGATCTGCTCTCCCGTCTGCTGCACGGCGGTGGTGTGCTGCTCGCCGCCGCGCTGCTGCCGATCACCGTCGCCTGTCTGCTCGGCGTGGTCTTCGGGCTCCTCGCCGGCTACCTGTCCGGTCTGCCCGACCTGCTCATCACCTTCGTGACGAACGTGCTGTTCTCGGTGCCGTCCCTCGTGGTGATACTCGCCGTCGCGATCGTCTCCGGCAACAGCCTCTGGGCACTGACCCTCACGTTGGGCGTGCTGCTCAGTGGCGGAGTGGTCCGCCTGGTGCGGGCGGGAACGCGGGCCACCCGCGATCTGCTGTACGTGGACGCCGCCCGGGTCGCTGCCCTGCCGCGGTGGCGGATCCTCGCCCGGCGCATCCTGCCGAGCGTGCTCGGTGCATTGGTCGTGGAGGCGTTCCTGCTGTACGGCGGAGCGTTCCTCTTCCTCACCTCGCTCTCCTTCCTGGGCATCGGCTACTCGCCGGAGTCGCCCAGCTGGGGCCAGATGATCAATGACGCCACCCAGCACCTCCAGGACCACCCCTGGATGATGGTCCCTTCCGGGCTAGCCGTCGTGCTCACTCTGCTGTCGCTCAACTTCCTCGGCTCGGCGCTGGTGGACGCGCTGCCACGAGCCCAGCGGGGGAGCCTGCTGGCGCCGTACGGCAGGAAATACCGCACGGGCATCGTTGGCAGAGCTGAGAAGCCGGCCGCCGACGGGGCAGGCCCCAAGGCGGCGGCCTCACCCGCGGCTCGTGCCATCGCCGACGACATGGTGCTGCGGGTGGACGACCTGACCGTGTCCTTCCCGGACCCGGGTGCGTCGGACGGGGCACCGCTGACCGTCGTGGACGGCGTCGACCTGACCCTGCGGCGCGGCGAGATCGTCGCCCTCGTGGGGGAGTCCGGGTGCGGAAAGACGATGACGGCGCTGGCCCTGCTGCGGCTCACTCCGCACCCCCGGTCGTATCAGCGGAGGCCGTGTGCTGCTCGACGGCGACGACCTCGTGGGGATGGACGAGAGGGAGGTCGCGCGGCTGCGGGGCAACCGGATCGCCTACATCTCCCAGGAACCCATGGGCGCACTCGACCCCTGCTTCACGGTCGGTTACCTGCTGTGCGAACCTCTGCGGCTGCACCGGGGCATGACCAAGGTCCAGGCGCAGGTCCGCGCGGCGGAACTGCTTCGCCTGGTGGGCATTCACGAGCCCGAGAGAGTGCTCCGCCACCGTGCGCACGAACTGTCGGGCGGCATGGCCCAGCGCGTGTGTATCGCCCTGGCCCTGACAGGCGAGCCGGACCTGCTGATCGCCGACGAGCCGACCACCGCCCTCGACGTCACCGTCCAGGCCGAGATCCTCGACCTGCTGCGGTCCCTGCGTGACCGCCTCGGCATGGCCGTCCTTCTCGTCACCCACGATCTGGGGGTCGTGGCGGACCTGTGCGACCGGGCGGTGGTGATGTACGCCGGTCAGGTTGTCGAGGAGGGCGACGTGGAGCAGGTACTGACCTCGCCGGCGCATCCCTGCACGCAGGCCCCGCGGGCGGCCTCCGCCGAGCACGCGGTCCCCGGAGTCCCGCTCGTCACGGTCTCCGGGACGGTGCCGTCGCCCCGGGAGTGGGCCGACGGGTGCCGCTTCGAGGGCCGCTGCCCGTATGCCACCGAAGCCTGCGTCGAGCACCCGCCGGAGCTGCTCGACCAGCCGGACGAGCGCCGGGTGCGCTGCGTCCGCGTCGCCGAACTCCCCCTGGCGGAAAGGATTCCCCAGTGACCACCCTGCTCAGCCTCGACGCCCTTGACGTGACCTTCCCCGCCGCGGCCGGCGCGGGTCACCGGTGCGCGCCGTCGACCGTGTCAGCTTCGATGTCGCCGAGGGCGAGACCGTCGGTCTCATCGGCGAGTCCGGTTCCGGGAAGACCACCATCGGCCGCGCCGTACTGGGCCTGACCCAGGCATCCGACGGGCGCATCCTCTACCGGGGCGAGGACATCACCCGCCTCAGGGCCGAGCAGCACTCCCGGTTCTCCGGCTCGCAGCAGGCCGTCTTCCAGGACCCGTACGGCTCGCTCAATCCGGCGCGGACCGTCGGCCGCAGCCTCGCCGAGCCGCTGGAAGCGCGCGACGGGCGCCGTGCAGCCGGATCGGCGGCCGAGATCGCCCGCATGCTCGGCCAGGTCTCCATGCCCGCCGAAGCCGCGGACCGCTACCCGCACGCGTTCTCCGGCGGACAACGCCAGCGCCTGGGTATCGCACGCGCCTTCGCCACCCGGCCCGAACTCGTCGTGTGCGACGAGGCGACCAGCGCCCTGGACGTGGTGACCCAGGCCCAGATCCTGGGACTGCTGCAACGGCTCGGCGCCGAAACCGGCGTGGCCCTGTTGTTCATCGCCCACAACCTGCCGCTCGTCGCCTACCTGGCCCAGCGTGTGGTCGTCCTGTACCGAGGGAGGGTCATGGAGCGCGGGCCCGCCCAGGACGTCCACGAGCACCCTCTCCACCCCTACACCAAGGCCCTCACCCTGGCCGTGCCCAGCTCGGCCCCGGCCGTGCAGCGCGCCCGTCGTGCCGAACGGGCCGAGGCGGTACGGGAGAACAGCGCCAACGCCACCGAACCCCCGCCGCTGGGCTGTCCGTTCGCCCCGCGCTGTCCGAGCGTCGCGGACGTCTGCATGGACAGCCGTCCCGCCGACACCCCGGTCGGCGACCGGTTGATCGCCTGTCACCTGTTCGACCCCCGGTCCGGCCACCCGCAAGCCACCGTCACGAAGGAAGTCGTATGAGTGCCTCCCCCACGCCACGGCCCAGCACGTAGAACGGAGCGGACGCACCGGCCATGTCGCCTGGAGCCGGTGGGAGCCGGTTCCCGGCCATGACGACAGAAGGCGCCTGCCCGTGATGCTGTTGCACGGGGCGTCGTCGTCACGCCGCGCATGGTCCACCCTGCTGCCCGTCCTGGCCGGGCGGCTCGTCGTCGCGGTCGACGTACGGGGCCACGGCGAGTCCGGGTTCCCGGACGGCCCCCTCGACCGGGCCGACGTGTCCCGGGACGTCGCCACGGTCCTCGACGACCTGGACATCGCCCGGGCCGCCGTCATCGGCGCTTCGTTGGGGGCGGCCCTCGCGGTGAACCTGTCCGCACAGCGCCCCGACCTCGTCGCCGGACTGGTCCTGGAGGACCCGCCGCTGCGTGCGGGCACCGAACCCGCCTCCTACGTCCAGGAGATGCGACACAACCTCAGCCGCGCCGCCGCACTCACCCCGGCGCAACTGCTCGACGAGGTACGCCGAGCGATGCCGGAAGCGAGCGAGGACGCGGTGCGGATCGTGGCGGAGGACCGTGCGAAGTTCGACCCCCGCTTCGTCGAATACGGCCTGGACTGGTTCGTGCGCCCCTGGCGGCGGGTCTTCGCCGAGGCGCCCTTCCGGATCACCGTGCTGGCCGGCGATCCTGAACGGGGCTCCATCGTCACGTACCAGGAGGAAGCGGAGTGCGTGCGGCTGCTGGGCCGTGACGAAGTACGGCGTATCCCAGGCGCCGGCCACGTGGTCCGCAGGGACGCGCCGACACCGTATGCCCAGGCCGTCGTCACGGCACTCGAGGGCATCGACAGCACGGAGGAAGACCACGCGGCGCCCGGCGGCACGCAGTCCGGCGGAGCCCGACCCGGTGAGTGAGACCCGCAGCCGCGGCAGCCTGCTCTATCTGATCAAGCAACTCGAACTCGGCGTACGCCAAAGGCTCGACAGGTTCCTTCGGGAACAGGCACTGACTGTGCCTCAGTACACCCTGCTCAGTGTCCTGCGCTCCAGTCCCGGGCTGTCCTCGGCGGAGCTGGCGCGACGATCCTTCGTGACAGCGCAGTCCGCCCACAAACTCGTGAGGTCCCTCGAACGGCGGGGGCTGATCGCCAGGGCGACCCGCCCCGGCAACCGCAGGGTGCTGCGCACCCACCTCACGGAACCCGGCCTCGAACTCCTGCGGCACTGCGACGCGCGGGCCGATGGCGTCGAGGACGAACTCGTCGCCCTCCTCTCCTCCGCGCAGACGAGCGACCTGTGGACAACCCTTCACCGCTGTCTGCGCGCACTGACCGATCCACGCGCATCTGCCCAAAGCCCCGTCCATGACGAGACAGACAAGGAACCTCCCATGACCGAGACCCTCGACACCGCACGTGCCGGCGCCGCTCAGCGGTTCGAGCTCCAGGCGCTGAAGGCCTTCGCCGCCCGCGAGGTGGAGAACGTCATGAACAAGTACGAGTACATGATGTCCCACGACCAGTTCACCTACGTCTACGACAACCTCTTCGCGACCGATCTGCCCGATGTCCGCCCAGGCCGTTCTTCACATTCGCCCACACGCCTTCCGCCGGGTTCAGGTCCGAGGCACAGGCCGGCAGGCGGAAGGCGGTCAGCCATCGTTCCCGTGCGGCCGGCAACTCGCGCGTCAGCGTGTCCTTGTGCTGAGTGGAGGTGTCCCAGACCGGCACGGTCTTTCCACCGAGCTGCTGGTGAGCGGCTGCCGGCAACTCGGCGGAGTCCCGCTCCCTGAAGCCGTTCCTCTCACCGCGCCGGCCGGGGTGATGAACGAGCATCCCCACCACCGAAGCCGCCGTCACCCCGAAGCGAAAACCTCGATTGCCCTCCACCCCGCACAACCCACTACGACAACCCGAGATCAAGCTCAGTAAAGACCCTCATCGTCGGCACGGTGCCGGGTTTCGGCGGAGTTAAGGCCTTGTCACCCTTGGACGAACCCCTTCCCGGGCCTTTCGGATCCACTGTATACACGGGATATGAGTCGAGAAGACCACTCCCTACGCGGTGACGCCCACAGCGCCGACGCAGTCACCGGTCAGCTGCGTGCGCTGATCGTCGAGGGTGTCTACCCGCCGGGACACCGCCTGGTGCAGGACGAGATCGCCGACCGGTTCGGGGTGAGCCGCATCCCGCTGCGGGAGGCGATGCGCACGCTGATCGCCGAGGGGCTGCTGCGCTCCGTGCCGGGCCGAGGCACCTTCGTCACCGTGCTGGACCTCGCCGAGATCGACGAGATCTACGACCTGCGGCGTCTGATCGAGCCGAGTTTCGCCGAGCACGTCACGGACCGGGTGTCGCGTCGGGACATCGGTAGGTTCGACGGAATGGTCGGCGACATGGACCGGATCGGCGAGACCGGCGCGGACGCCTGGTCGCGCACGAACCTGGCGTTCCATCTCGACATGTACCGGATGGCCCGGCTCCCGATCCGCTACGACGTCATCTCGCGGATGTATCACCGGCTGGAGCCCTATTCGCGGTTCTATGTGCATGGCACCTCGGCCTACGAGCGCGTGCAGCGGGAGCACGCCGCGATGGTCCAGGCGCTGGCTGACGGGGACGTCGAGGAGCTCGCGCGGCAGATCGTCGCGCACATCGACGGCGGCCAGCAGGGGCTGCACGCCGCCTGGGAGAGCGGCAGCGGAACGATGCAGGCCTACTGGGCGGAGGGGGCCCGGTGACGGCTGCGGCGATCGCCCTCAACACGGACGTCGGCGAGGGATTCGGGGTGTGGGGGCCCACCGACGAGGGGGCTCTGCTCGACCAGGTCACGGCTGCCAACGTCGCCTGTGGGTTCCACGCCGGCGACCCCGACATCCTGCGCCGCACCTGCGAGATGAGCGCCGCCCGGGGGGTTGCCATCGGCGCTCAGGTCTCCTAACGCGACCTGGTCGGCTTCGGCCGGCGTTTCATCGACGTACCGAAGGCCACACTCGTCAATGAACTCCTCTACCAAATGGGTGCGTTGGACGTGTTCGCGCGGTTGGCCGGGAGCCGGGTGAGCTATGTGAAGGCGCATGGCGCGCTGTACAACGCGGCGGCGCACCATGCCGGCCACGCGGCGGCGATCGTCGAGGCGGTCACCCTGTTCGACCCAGGTCTGCCGCTGCTCTGCCAGTCCCGCACCGAGGTCTGGTCGCAGGCCGTCGCCGCGGGGCTGCGTCCGCTGGCCGAGGGCTTCGTCGACCGCGCCTACACCGACGAGGGGCTGCTGGTCGCGCGATCGCAGCCGGGGGCGCTCGTCACCGACCCCGCGGAGGGGGCGCGGCGTGCGCTGCGGATGGCGAGGACGGGCACCGTGACGTCCCTCAGCGGCCGGTCCGTGCAAGTCGCCCCGGACGGTGGTGCGGTGGCCGCGATGTGCGTGCACAGTGACACCCCCGGCGCGGTCGCCATCGCGACCGCCGTACGGGCCGAGCTCGCGGCGCACGGGATCACGACCGGTTCGCCCGCGGACGCGGCCTTGGCCGGCTCGCCCGTGGGGGCACGGTCGTGACCGCCGTTCGGCCGGTAGTGCGCCGCGCCGGCGACCGCGGCTGGCTGGTGGAGTGCGCCGGGCGGCGCCCCGCAGAGGTGGCGAGGGCCATCCGCGCGAAGGGTTGGGCGTCGGAGCTGTGCGACGTGATCCCCGCCGCCGACACCGTCCTGGTGGTGGCGGAGCGGGCCGCGGGCTCGAAGGGAACCCCCGGCATGCAGTGGCTCGCCTCCGAACTGCGCGCGCTGTTGACGGAGTGGAGCGCCGACCGGGCGACGGCCGCGGCCCCGCGCACGGTGGTGATACCCGTCCGGTACGACGGGCCCGACCTGGGCAGCGTCGCCGAGCGGGCCGGAGTGACGCCGGCCGAGGTCGCGCGCAGGCACACGGACGCTGAACACTCGGTCGCGTTCTTCGGCTTCGCCCCCGGATTCGCCTATCTGGACGGTGTCCCCGAGTCTCTGCGGCTGCCGAGGTTGTCCAGTCCCCGCGAGCGGGTCGGCGCCGGGATCGTGGCCATCGCCGGGAACCAGACGGTGGTCTACCCGGGCGGAACCCCTGGGGGCTGGCATCAGATCGGCACCACCACGGCACGGCTGTGGGACGTGCGCGACGAACCGCCCAACCGTCTTCAGATCGGCGACCGGGTCGTGTTCCAGGAGGTCGCGCCGTGAGCATCGCGCACACCATGGCGGCTACGACGGCCACCGCGTCCGCGCAGGATTCCGGGCGCCGTGGCGGTCCCTGCCGGCATCCCGACCCGATGACAGCGCTCAGCGGTCCGGCCGCCCGCACAGCGCCGACCCTCACCGTGCTCTCCGCGGGCGTCGGGGTCAGTGTGCAGGACCTCGGCCGGCCGGGGTTCGCGCATCTGGGCGTGCCGGCCTCCGGCCCGGCCGACCGGCGCAGTTTCACGCTCGCCAACCGGCTGGTCGGCAATCCGGAGAACACCCCGGCTCTGGAGGTCACCCTCGGCGACCTCACGGTGACCACGACGGTCTCCCGCCATGTGGCGATCACCGGGGCGCCCGTCCCGGTCACGGTGGATGGCGTACGGCGACCCGACCCGACCCTCGTCCACCTGCGGGCCGGCTCCCGGCTCACGATCGGGCGCCCATGGGCCGGGTGCCGGACCTACCTGGCCGTCTCCGGTGGAATCCAGACGGACCGCGTCCTGGGGTCGGCGTCCCGGGACTCCCTCACCGGGCTCGGATCCGAAGCGGTCCGCGCCGGGACGACCCTCGGGCTCGGCCCGGCCCGTCCGGTCCCGGCGATCCCGCTGGAACTGGCCTTCAGCATCGTTCCCACCGCGGGAGAGGTCACCGCCCGGTTCCGCTGGGGACCGCGGCACGACCTGTTCAGTGCCGCCGACCGGCGCAGGCTCGCCACACAGACGTGGCGCGTCTCCGCCGCGTGCGACCGCGTCGGCGCGCGGCTCACCGGTCGGCCGCTGGCCGTCGGCTCCGTCGACCTGGCCAGTGAGGGAACCGTACGCGGCGCCATCCAGGTACCACCGGCCGGTGAGCCGATCATCTTCCTCGCCGACCACCCCGTCACCGGCGGCTACCCCGTCATCGGGGTCGTCACCGACGCCGACACCGACCTCATCGGCCAGGCCCTGCCAGGGCAGGAGCTACGGCTCGTACCGGTGCCCTGAGACACCCCGACCCTCGACCCCCGACCCCCTCAATCACCAACCCTCATATGAAAAGGAGTCGGCCATGACCGACGACCCGACCACCCTTCCCCCCTTTCACCTGGCCATCCCCGTCGACGACATCGACGCCGCACGGGACTTCTACGGCAAGGTCCTCGGCTTCTCCGAGGGCCGCTCGGACACCCGTTGGACCGACTGGAACTTCCGCGGTCACCAGGTGGTCACCCACCAGGTCGGCGACGGCCCGTCGGCATCCCCACGCGACGGGGTGGCCGGAACCAACCCGGTCGACGGCCACGAGGTACCGGTGCCGCACTTCGGCCTGGTCCTCCCGGTGCCGGAGTTCCAGGAACTCGCCGAGCGACTCAAGGCCGTCGACACCGCCTTCGTGATCGAGCCCTACGTCCGTTTCCAGGGCGAGCCGGGCGAGCAGTGGACGATGTTCTTCCTCGACCCTGCGGGCAACGCGCTGGAGTTCAAGGCGTTCGCCGACCTCGACCAGTTGTTCGCCGTCTGATCCGGCGGCGGAAGCGCAGTGACGACGGTCATCAGCGGGAGGTCCAGTCCCGCTGACGACCGTCGTACGGGGCTCCGGCGCCGTACACCCCATCCGCGCGTCCAGGCGCGGCGGCCCGCACGGCTGACAGCACATCCCGGCACAGGACACGTCCACGTCAGACCCGGAGGACACCCATGACGAGCGTACCAACGAGCAAGAGGGACGACCGGGGCGAGGGAACGCCCCCGGCAGGCGCCACGAACGCGACAGCGGCCGACACGGAGGCGTCGGCCGAACGCTTCCGCCCGCGCGGGGCGGCATTGGCCGCCGCGGCCGGCACGGCCATCGAGTACTACGAGTTCGGCGTCTACGGCTATCTCGCCGTCATCCTCGGCCCGCAGTTCTTCCCAGGCGACAACCCCACCGCTTCCCTGCTCGCGACGCTGGCGGTCTTCGGCAGCGCGTTCCTGATACGGCCGCTCGGCGGCATCGTCCTCGGCAGGCTGGGTGACCGTGTGGGCCGCAGGCCGGTGCTGATCATCACGGTGGTCGGGATGGGCTGTGCCACCGCGGCCGTCGGGCTGCTGCCCACCGCGAAGACCGTCGGTCTTGCGGCGCCCGCCGCGCTGCTGCTGGTACGGCTGACGCAGGGCTTCTTCGCCGGCGGTGAGGTGACCGGCTCGGCCACCTACCTCGCCGAGTCCGCGCCACCCGGTAAACGCGGCTTCCTCGGGGCCTTCACCCCGGTCGGCGTAGCCCTCGGCGGTGGAACGGCGGCGCTGGTGGCGGGCGTCGTCACGACCGTGCTGAGCGACGGGCAGATGGCGGCGTACGGCTGGCGGATCCCGTTCCTGCTCTCCCTCCCCCTGGTCGTCGTAGCCCTGTTCGCCCGCAACCGGCTGGAGGACTCCCAGGCCTTCCTCACCGAGAAGAAACAGGACACGACGGCGAAGGCGCCGCTGACCGAGGTGCTCACGCGGCACCGCGGCGCGGTGGTCAGGGTCACCCTGCTCGCCATCGGCTCCAACTGCGGGTACTGGGTCGGACTGATCTTCATGAACGCCTACCTGACGAAGGAGCTGGGCTACTCCACGTCCGGCACGTTCTGGATCATGGCCGGCATCAGCTACTTCGTCGCCTGTCTCATGCCGTTCTTCGGGGGACTGTCCGACCGCTGGGGTCGCAAGAAGGTGATCGCGATCGGGTTCACCGGATACGCGGTCCTGGTCATCCCGACGATGCTGGTCATGGGACTCGGGAGCTTCCCGCTCGCGGTCGCCGCGATGGTGGTGCTGGCCCTGCCCATGCCGATCGTCCAGGCGGTGACATACCCCACCTACGCCGAGCTCTTCCCCACCCGCGTCCGCTACACCGGCCTCTCCATCAGCTTCAACCTCGGCACCATCGTCGGAGGCGGCCTCACCCCCTACCTGGCCACCTGGCTGACCTCCACCACCGGCAACCTGCTCGCCCCGGGCTACCTGCTGATGGCGGCCGCGGTGATCGCCCTGCTCACGCTGCGCACGGTCGCCGAGCCAAGCCGGGGGGAGTCGGCATGACGGCCACGACCGACCGACAGCCCCGCCCCGCACCCGTGGGCACCGCACCGTCAACCCCCGCCGAACTCCGCCTCCTTGCGGCGTCCGGGCACTGGACCGGCCCCACAGCCGGCATCCTCGACGACTTCCAGCAGGCCAACCTCGTGATCGTCCCCCGTGATCTCGCCTTCGACTTCCTCCTCTACTGCACCCGCAATCCGAAGCCGTGCCCGGTCATCGCCGTGACCGAGCCCGGCGACCCGGTGGTGCGCCTGGGCGGAACAGAGGCCGATCTGCGCACGGAGCTGCCCCGCTACCGCGTGTGGCAGCACGGTGAACTGGTCGACGAGCCGTACGACGTCACGGCGTACTGGCGTGCGGACGCGGTGGGCTTCCTCCTCGGCTGCAGCCACACCTTCGAGGGGCCGCTGCGCCGGGCCGGGGTACCGGTGCGCCACGCCGGACACACCGCGGCGCCCGCCGTCTACGTCACGAACGTGCCGACGCGGCAGGCGGGGCTGCTTTCCGGCCCTCTGGTGGTCAGCGCGCGGGCCATCCCCGGATCGCTCGTGGCCCGTGCCGTAGAGGTCACCGCCCGCTACCCGACCGGGCACGGTGCCCCCGTGCACATCGGCAACCCGGCGGCGCTCGGCATCCGCGACCTCGCCCGCCCGGACTTCGGGCCGCCACTGCCCATGGAACCCGGTGACGTCCCGGTGTTCTGGGCCTGCGGGGTAACACCCCAGTTCGCCCTGCCCATGGCCAACGCCACCTACACGATCACTCACTACCCGGGCCACATGCTGGTCCTCGACCACACGGTGGACACCGGCCCGACGCCGTGAGGCGCGAGACACAGGGCCCAACGAACAACGAAAGGTCCCGGCCGCTCAGCGGCCGGGACCTTTCGTCAAGTGATGAGGGGGTCGCCGCTGACACGCTTTCCCCATGTGCGTCAGGCGGTCCGGGTCCGAGTCTCTTCCAACCTGCCGATGTTGACCACGAGTTGGTACTCCAGTGAGAATTCGTGCCCTGAGCTGGTTCTTCTTTGGCAGTGGCAGTGGCGTGTCACGGTCACGGTCACGGCTCCTCCCAGGAGGACGGGGGCGGTGGGGTGAGGCACCGGGACGGTCGTGTGCGCGGGCCGGTGCCGGAGGTCATGGCGTCCAGACCGTGGCGGCGATGTAGCGTTCGCCGGCCGGGCTGTCGTTGTAGTAGTAGGCAGTGACCACGGAGCCGTCCGCGCGCAGCACGGTACGGGGATAGCCGAGGTCGTGGCAGCCGGCGTCGGAGCGCAGTACCGTCTCCGCGCTCCAGGTGACGCCGCCGTCGGAGCTGAGCCGGGCGCGGATGCCGTAGGGCTGGTCGCGGTATCCGTAGACGAGGCAGAGCCGGCCGTCGGGCAGGAGGGTGAGGGTGGCCGGGTTGCCGCCGTAGCCGGTGCTGTCGACCGGGCGGCCGAGGTGGGACCACTGGCCGCCGAGATCGTCGGACGCGTAGAGGTCGATCCAGTGGCGGGTGCCGGCCGCGGTCGGATCGCTTCCCGCACTGCGGATCGCGGACAGCAGACGTCCGCTGTCCAGCCGTACCGTGGCGGGCATGATCGCGAAGCCCTCCGGTTCGTCACCGACCCAGGACAGCCGTTCGAAGGTGGTGCCGCTATCCCGGGTACGGGCGCACAGGACGCGGCCTTCCTGGCCGTCGCTCTTGGTTGAGGTGAGCAGCAGCAGGGCTTCCCGCGGGCCGAGCGGGACCCAGTCGGCGCGGGCGGCGAGGCCGGCGGCGCCCAGTTCGGGCAGCGCGTAGGGGCCCTGCCAGGTCCGGCAGCGGTCGGTGGAGGCGTAGTACCAGCTGGTGCCGCCGCTGTGCAGGCCGGTCCGACCGCACATCAGGGCCAGTTCACCGTCGGCGAAGTCCACACCGGGTGCGGCGGGCAGCGCGCGGGCTGCGGGGCCGGTCGCGAGGTCGGCGGCCAGGTGCTCGTCGACGGAGAGCCCGTACGGGTTGGGGATGTTGCCCGGGAAGGCGTGGCAGTTCCAGGTGAGTCCTCCGTCGGTGCTGCGGGCCTCCACCGTGTCGAAGGGGCGTCGGGGAGCGACGGCGTGGAAGCCGTTTGCCGTGGTGTTGAGGTGACCCGAGGCGAAGATCAGGACGATCTCGTCGCCCCAACTCCACATCCCGTAGTTGGCCGGCCAGGCCGCGAACCGGCCGGGCTCACGGTAGACCTCTGCGTGTGTGACAGGCACGGTTCACCCCTTGAGGCCGGAGACGTTGAGTCCTCCGACGAAGTAGCGCTGGCCGATGAGGAAGACCACGATCATCGGCAGGATGTTCAGCACGCCGGCAGCCATCAGGATCTGCTGCTGGGCGTCGTGGCTGGACTGGAAGAGCTGGAGGCCCAACTGGAGGTTGGTCATGGACGAGTCGTTGGTGAGGATCAGGGGCCACACGAAGTCGTTCCAGGCGGTCTGGAAGGTGATGATGCCGAGCGCGGCCATGGCGGGGCGGGACAGCGGAAGGATGATCCGGCTGAAGACGGTCCAGGTTCCCGCGCCGTCGATGCGGGCGGCCTCCTCGTAGTCGCGCGGCAGTCCCCGGAAGAACTGGCGCATCAGGAGGATGCCGAACGGGGTCGCGGCCGTGGGCATGACCAGTCCGGCGTAGGTGTTGAGCAGGCCGGTTCCCCCGTCGCCGAGCAGGTCGTTGCCGCCGGCGAGCGGGATGTGCTTGAGGATCACGAAGACCGGGATGAGCTGGCTCTGCGCCGGCACCATGATCAGTGCGATGACGAGGCCGAAGATCCATCGCTGCCCGGGGAAGGTCATCCGGGCGAAGGCGTAGCCCGCCAGCGAGCACAGGACCAGGTTGGCGACGGTGCTGCCGCCCGCGTAGACGAGGCTGTTGAGGAGCTGGCGGCCGTAGTTCCCGGTTTCCAGCGCCGCGGTGAAGTTGGCGAGCGTGGGGTGGGACGGCAGCCATGTCGGCGGGAAGCGCGCCATGTCGGCGGGCGTCTTGAACGCGGAGGAGACCATCCAGAAGAACGGCAGGGCGCACACGGCCGCGGCGGCTGCCAGCAGCAGGTAGCGGGCGGTGAGGCCGGAGCGTGCCGACGCGGTCCTCATCGGTCCTCCGTGCGCAGCAGCCGGGCGCCGGCCAGGGAGAAGCAGAGGATGACGACGAACAGGACCGTGGACATCGCGGACGCGTAGCCGATCTTGGAGAATGTGAAGGCGTTCTGGTACATGTCGTAGACCACCGTGGTGGTGGAGCCGACCGGCCCCCCCTTGGTCATCACATAGATCGAGCCGAACACCTGGAACGACCCCACCACCGTCATCACCACGAGGTAGTAGGTGACGGGCCTGAGCATCGGGACGGTGATCCTGGTCAGGATGCGGAACCGGCCCGCTCCGTCCAGCCTGGCCGCCTCGTAGAGCTCACCGGGGATGCCCTGGAGTCCGGCGAGGTAGAGCAGCATCGCGCTGCCGAACTCGCGCCAGACCGCCATCACGATCAAGGACGGCATCGCGGTGGACGGGCTCTGCAGCCAGGTCGGGCGCGGGATGCCCAGGTGTACGAGGAGGCCGTTGATCAGACCCTGCTGAGGGTCGTACAGATAGAGCCAGACCACCGCCGCGGCCACGATGGAGGTGAGGACGGGCAGGTAGAACAGGGCACGCAGCAGTGACCGGCCGCGGAACTTCGCGTTGAGTGCGACGGCCGCGAGGAGGCCGAGCACCAGGGTGGGCACGGTGGTGCCGACCGTGTAGTAAGCGGTGTTGAACAGGGCCTGCCGGAACAGGGCGTCATGCCACAGGGCGCGGTAGTTGCCGAGACCGGTGAAATGGGTCGGTCCCAGGAACGACACGTCGGTGAAGCTGAATCCGAGCGAGGTGAGCGCCGGGATCAGCAGCATCAGGGCAAGGACGACGAGGGCGGGTGCGACGAACAGGTACGCCTGCCATTCGCGTCGGGTGTGCGGCCGGGAGGAGCGGGCCCGCTCGGGACTCCGGCGTGCGCCGATTCCCTTCTCCCGGGCGGAGACGGTGATCATCGTGCGTTCACCCCGCGGCAAGTACGGTCATGACCTGGCTCGCGGCGTCGTTCAGCGCGGCCTTCGCGGATCTGCGCCCGTAGACCGCCTCCTGCACTGCGGCCGAGACGATCGTCTGGATCTGCGAGTAGCCGCCGACCACCGTCGTTTTGGCGGGGGCGTACTTCGCCACGTCGACGAAGAAGGCCAGCTGCTTGTCGGACGTGATCTGTGAGGCGTTCTGGGCGGCTCGCAGTGCGGGCAGGTTCTTGCTGGCCGCACAGAACGCCGTTTCGGGTGCCTGTCCCAGGGCGTACTCGATGAAGGAGTAGGCGGCGTCCTTGTTGCGGGCCTGGGCGGGGACGGAGAAGCAGAAGGGATCCACGATGGTGGTGTAACCGCTGTCCTTCTTCGGCCAGGGGGCGAGGCCCAGGTCCACTTTGGCGGTGTTCGCGGCGTTGATGGTGAAGTTGCCGCCGACAGCCATTCCGGCCCGGTCCGTCATGAACGGGATCGCGGTCGCCTGGGCTCCCACACCGAAGCCCGGGTCGCATACCTTGTCCTTGCGGACTAGGTCGACGAGGAACTGCAGCGCCTCGATGCCCTCATCGTTGTTGAAAGCGGCCTTGGTGCCGCCCGGGTCCAGGACGCTGCCGTCCACGCCCTGCAGCAACAGCAGGAAGAGTTCCCAGCCGTCGAGCCCGACGGTGTAGGTGTGCAATCCGGCCACCTTGAGGTCCCCGTTCTGGCGGACCGTCATCGCCTTGGCCCACTCGCGCAGCTCGGCCCATGTCCGGGGCGGCTGCTCCGGGTCGAGGCCGGCCTTGCGGACCAGCTTGTTGTTGAGCGTCAGTGCCCGGCTCGTGCCGTACAGGGGGAGTCCGAACACCACCTCGTCAAGGGTGCCGAAGCGGAGGAGCGCGCTGTCCAGCGCCGCGGCGGCCGGGCCTTTCGCGGACATGTACGGTCGCAGGTCGGCCAGCCGTCTGTTGGCGGCGTAGTCCACGGAGTAGAGCCAGTGGTGGACCACCAGGTCGGGGACGGTACCGCCGGCGAACGAGGTGAGCAGCTTCTGGTTGAGCTGGTCGGGGTCGCCGTAGAGGTTGGTGGTCAGCTTGGTCTTGGGGCTCTGCCTGCGGAACGCGGCGACCAGGGCTTCACCTGCGGCCTGCTTGCTGCCGGCCAGCTGCGACCACAGCGTGAGCTGGTCCGTACCCGCGCCACTGGCGTCCGAGGAGCCGCAGCCGGACAGCAGCGGTGCCGCGGCGAGCCCACCGAGAACTCCGCCGACTCCGGCGAGGAACCTCCGACGGGACGGGGTCTGGTGAGAGAGAAGGGGTCTCTGAACGTCCATCGTGTGCTCCTGGGGTGTCGGGAAGGAGTCGCCCTGCCGACGGCCGGGCGTGAACGTAGGGGGAGAGAGAACGGCGGATCGGGTCTGGTGCCGTGCCCCGTTCGACGGTCAGTGAGATGGGGCACCGAGGCTCTGTACGAGAGCGGTGATCCGGTCACGCGCCTGCGGTGCCGGGGGGGCGGCCGCCATACGCAGGGGGCCACCGGGCCGGCCTCGCACTTCGAGGGCGAGTTTCAGGAGGGCGACACTGGGGCCGATTTCGGCCACGGCAGCCTCGACGAGCGTCTGGGCTACCGCCTGGCCGTCGGGATCGGCTCGTTCTATGGCCGAGATCAGCTGAAGGAACGGTTCTGCAAGTGCGGACGACACGCCGGAGACAGCGCCGGACGCGCCGGCTCGCACCGCCGCCGCCAGGTCCCGGTCACTGCCGGTCAGCAGGGTGAAATCGTCCGGAACCACGGCGGAGTACCCCGCGATGATCTCCGCGCCGGGTGAGCTCACCTTCGCCCCGCACAGTCCGGGGATGTCGGCCAGGGCCGCCATCGTCGCGGGCTCGACGGACACTCCGGTCAGCTCCGGGTACACGTACGCGTAGACCGGCACGCCGTCCGCGGCCTCGCACGCCGCGCGGAAGTGATCCAGCTGACGGTCGGCTCCGCCCCGGGCGCCGAAGGGCGTGACCACCGCGAGTTGTTCGGCCCCGGCCGCCACCGCCGCCGAGACGAGTTCGGCCGTACCGTCACCGTCCCTGGTGCCCACGTGTGCGACGACGCGTGCCGACGTGCACACCTCCAGGGCCACCTCGATCAGCCGCAGCCTCTCGTCGTGGGTCAGCGCCAGGAACTCCCCGGTGGTGCCGGCCACGAAGAGGGCGTCCACGCCGCTCTGGTCGATCGCCGCGAAGAGCTTCGCCGCCGCCGGCAGGTCCATGTCGCCGTCCGGCCCGAACGGGGTCGGGACCGCGGCGACCAGTATCGGGCGGGATCCGGCCTTCATCGGTCGCCCCGAACACCTTGTGCCGCGCTGCCCGCGGAGCCGGCCACCCTGGCCCGCGCCGCGCGAAGGCGCTGGCTCGCGCCCAAGAGGTGCCCGGACAGTTCCGTGACCGCCTCCTCGACCTGACCCGACCGCACCAGGTTCAGCAGCAGCAGGTGCGACTCCGCCGACGGGTGCAGATCGTCGTCGTAGGCCGTGGTGACCTGCAGGAGCACGGTGAATGTCGGCAGGTAGTGCTGCCACACGCTCCGCAGTCGGCGGTGCCCCGACAACTCGTAGAACCGCGAGTGGAATTCGAGGTCGGCGACCGCGAACCCGGCCGCGTCACGCCGGTCCGCCGCTTCGCGCATCGCGTCCAGGTGCTCGTTGAGCACGTCCCACTGTGTGCCCGACAGCCGTGCGCAACTGCGCCGCAGAGCCAACGATTCCAGTGATCCGCGCAGCGAGTACAGCTCGTCGATGTCCTCGTCGTGCAGACCGATCACCGACAGGCCGCGCCCCCGCGACTCGACCAGCCCCTCGGCCTCCAGCTGCCGCAGGGCGTCCCGGACGGGACCGCGGCTGACGCCGAATTCCTCGGACAACCGCGATTCGACCAGGTGTGTCCCGGGTGGGAGAGATCCGTTGATGATCATCGCGCGCAGCTCCCGGACGACATGATCGCCCAGGGACGCCTGCTGCTGTATGGGAGGTACGCCGAACATGCCCCACCTTTGGTTGACGGTTAACCGTAAACAATGGCTGGAATCTATTTACTCGATGCCGCGGTGTCAATGGGCCGTCCGCAGAGGCCGTCAGCACGCACAACGCGACGCCTGGCTTCGGGACGAGCCGTGCGCAGCAGGACTTCGATCTCCGGTCCCGCGGAGCCTTGGGCTCCACCGTCGGCGCCGAAGCCGGCATGGGAACGCACACGATGGCCCGCGGCTCAACTGCCGACCGCCTGGCCTCCCTTCGGCGACCTCCTCCTCGCCGAAGACGGGTGGGCTCCCGCTCTCCCGGCGCACGGCGTCCTTGTCGTTGCCCACAGGCCGATGACGCCCTGGCGGCCAGGGTTCGCCGGGCTTGCGTCGGGTTCGGTATCCGCTGGAGACGGTGCTCCCTCCGCTCACTCCGGGCGCCGACGGTGCACCCCGTGATGTGCCGCGGCCGATCGGACAAGGCGGATGCCGACGTCACTGTCCCGACCGGTGGTCGTGGTTCCTCTGTCGAGGCTCACGGAGCCAGGACCGGACACGGGCGTCGCACGTACCGCGGTCGACCCCGCCCCCGCTGCGGGACCGGAGGCGAAGGGCCGCGGGCGGGAGTGCCGGAACATGGGACGTGGCCCACGGCAGAGGTCAGACGCTGAAGCGCATCATGTCGGCCAGGACCAGGCAGGCGGCGCCACGCAGGGTCGCGGCGTCGTCGAGGGGGGCGAGGATGACGGACGGGTTGACCCCGGGGTGGCGCATGACCAGTGGGGAGAGCGCACTCTCGACCGCACGGCGCAACGGCTCACCGGCCTCGGCGGGGTCTCCGTGCAGGAGGACGGCCCCCGGCGCCAGCAACTGGTAGACGAGTGCGACCCCCAGGGCGAGATGCTCCGCGTATTCCTGAAGAAGCACGTCGGCGCCTTCGGTGCCGGCTGCCACCAGCCCTGTCAGAGCCGAGCCGCTCAGGCGCTCCGCGCCCGGCAGGCCGAGTTCGCCCGCGCGGCGGCGCAGCCAGGTCGCCGTGGCCATGGTGTCCCAGCAACCGCGTTTCCCGCACCGGCACAGGTCGCCGCCGACGTTCAGGACCGTGTGCCCGATCTCTCCGCCCGCGCCGAGATTGCCGCGCTGCACCACTCCGTCGGTGACGTAGCCCATCCCGATGGCGTCGCCGCAGTACAGGGAAACGAAGGAGGACAGGCCGCGGCCTTCGCCGAACCAGAGGTCGCCGAGCGCCTGTGCCCGGGGATGGAGATCGAGGAGCACGGGCAGGCCGAGCCTGCGCCGCATCTCGGGGGCGATTGCCAGGCCGTCGAGTTCGGGAGCGAGTTCGACGTGCACGATCTCCCCGGTCGAGGTGTTCACCATGCCGCCGACAGCGATGCCCACACCACGCAGCGGCCGGTTTGCCATGCCCATCACCGACCGCAGCGCCCGTTCCGCCGTCTCCAGAACGCTCTCGGTCCCGGCTCTGGGATCCAGCGGAGCTTCCGCGCTGGCGAGAACGGTGCCGTCGACGCCGACCACGGCGGCGCGCACCGAGGCCGGCATGAGGTGGACGGCCCCGATGGGGGCGCTGTCCTCCGCGAACCACAACGGCCGGCCGCCCTTGCCGCCGGACGGGCCGCTGGGGCGGGCCTCGCGCTCCTCCAGCATGCCTCCGTCGATCAGGGGCTGGGCCACCGTGCCCACCACGGCCCGTTGGGCCCCGAGCAGCCGGGCCAGTTCGGACCGGGAGAGGGGACCGTGGGCATACAGAAGCCGCAGGAGTCTGGCGCGGTTGACGCGCCCTGCGTCGGAGGGCGAGACCAGCGGGAGGACCAGGCCCGTCTCCAGGCCGTTGCCCACGGAGGAGGCGGGCATCGCTGTGTCCGGTTGAGACGCCACCCTGGGAGTCATCCCCTCACCATTTCTCTGTCGTGCTGCCCTCTGAGCACCACGGCAGGCCGTTGACCTGCCCGTACAGGTTCGAAATAATATACGGCAAACCAGTCGGGGCGGGTCCCCGCCCGGCCCGCCGATGCACGAGGAGCACATCATGCCGGAAGAGGACCTGACCAGCCGACCGGACACCTTCGACGCTTCCGCCGTCGTGGAGGATGTGGCAGCCAAGGTCGAGGCAGAGCGGCTCGGCCTGGGACCGGGCGACGAGTTCTCGGTCGTGACGCTGCTGTCGGACCACCCTCACGAGCTCACGGAGGACGAGTTCAGCCGCCTGACGGACGAGATCGGCCG
Organism: Streptomyces sp. NBC_00988; assembly: GCF_045162645.1. NCBI lineage: Bacteria > Bacillati > Actinomycetota > Actinomycetes > Kitasatosporales > Streptomycetaceae > Streptomyces > Streptomyces sp. NBC_00988. The sequence continues at coordinate 2,359,292 of NZ_CP108730.1, read as the reverse complement.
TCGGGTCACGACGTTCGGGGTGATGCTCGAAGCAATGCACGACGTGAAGTGCGACTTCGTCGTCTTCCGCGGTCAATGACGTTGGGGGGTCCGGCAGTTGCCGGACCCCCCAACGATCTCGGATGCGTGGAAGGCGGAGGAAGCGCCGCGCCCGCGCTTCCCTACGCCTTCCACGCATCCGCACGTCACTGACGTGCGGACACCGACTCGTCCTGCCAGGAGCGCAGGCCGAGAAGTCGTTCGCCCAGGGGCGACAGTTCGGCGACCGGGTCCTTCTTCTCCCAGCCGCGCGGGTCGCCGGGGAAGGCGGCCTTCTTCGGCGTCACCTTCTCGCGCCAGGACGTCACGCGTTCCTCGACGAGGGCGGCGTTCGCCTCGTCCGCCGGGAACATGCTGACGTACTGGGCGAGGCGGACCTGGTGTTCTGAGGTGTTGGCCCGCACGCCGTGAGCCAGCAGGCTGTTGAAGATCAGCAGATCGCCGGCCTTCATGACCAGTGGGGCCGGTTCGCCTATGCCCTCGGTGTCCGGGCGCCACGGGTTGCGGTCCGCCGGCTGCGTCGCCACCCAGTCGTCGAAGCCGCGGAACATGTCCGGGTACGCCTGGGTCCCGCCCATCTCGGGATTGGTGTCGACCAGTGACACGATGCCCTGCACATCGAACGGAAGAGGGTCGACGGAGGTGTCGATGTCCCAGTGGATGAAGCCTTTGAACTGCCGGTTGCGCCGGTTGGGCGGGTTGAGGTTGGCGCGGTCGAGGGTGACCCACAGGGCCTCGCGGTCCCAGATGTCGACGAAGGCGTCGTAGAGACGAGGCTCCTGGCGGATGTCCCACAGGTGCTGGTGCTGGTAGATCTCGACCATGCCGCTGCCGCACAGCTCGGGCATGGCGTGGTTCTCGACCTTGGGGCGATACCAGGTCTCCTCGTCGTCAGGGTCGAGCTCACTGAACGTCCACAGCGTGGCTGCGAGGCTCTCCACCTTCTCCCGCGGCACGACATCGCGGATGATGACGTACCCCCAGGTCTTCCAGTGCTGCCAGTTCTCCTCCGTCAGGACACGGAACGGCAGTTTCTTCTCGATGTCGTACATCGGATCCCTGGTCATGACACCCCTCCTTGACGTGGACTGCGGGTCGATCCGCGCATCACCATCTACGTAAGGAACGGTTGCATACGTACTTCGAGGCGTCAACGGCCTCCACCCGCCCGGAAGGATCCACCTGGTCATGACCACCTGTGAAAGGTGGAGGGGGCTGACAGCCGCGGCCCACACCGCTAGTGGGCGTATGACGGCTGGGTGCGGCTCCTCTGGCAGGTCCGGAGTTCGTAGTTGTGCTGGTCGGGTGGGGGACAGAAGCGTTCTTGTTCCCTGTGGGTGTGGAAGGTCCAGTGCTGCGGGGAATCGCCGTTGCTGATGAGGGTCCGGAGGGTGAGGACGGCTTCGGTTCCGGGGACGTTCCACCGACTGCCCAGTGATATCGAGACGGTCGGCCGCCAGGTGACGTGCTGCTCCTTCGACGATGCCGCCGGCGATCGGCCATCCGGCCTTCAGGACCTTGTCGCAGCGCTCGAAGGCACCATTGTTCTCCGGGCAGCGGCAGGCTTTGTCCGCCGCGGCCGACTGATCTGAGGACGGCCCGTGCAGTCGGCCGCGGCGCGGATGGCTGCGAGGGCGCCGGGGGCGTCGGCGGCCAGGATCCGGGCGGCCTTGGTCCGGCTCCAGTCTTCGGCGGCGGGATCGGTGGCGGTGTGGAAACGCCGCGCGGCCGCCCATAACGTCTTCAACAGGTGCACCATATCGAGGACGACGTGGAGGTTGGCGCCGTCGACCAGGACCACCCGGCACGTGTGGTGCTGTGGTGCTGTGGTGCTGTGGGGCGCGGGCCTGGGTCGGGGCTGAAACCGCCACGGCAGCGGTCGCGGGCGCCGAAGGAGAACCGGGGCTGCCGCCTCTCAGCCCCTACGAGCCGACGGAGTAGGTAGCCTCGTGGAAGTCGGCGTGATGGCAGGCTCCCGTCAGGTCCCACACCCACAGGCCGACGAACGCGCCGGTGAAGCCCAGCGAGCGGATCTGACCGTCGGCGTCGATGTCCTCCGCATGTTCGTCCGACAGCACCGTCGCATCGAGCGCAGGGCCGAACGGACGCCAGCCGGCACCGGTGTCGCAGCGGAATCGCAGACGGGGGCCGTCGAAGTCCAGACCGAGACGGATGGGCGTGCTGCCGTCCGGTCCCGCTTCGGTGACCGCGCCCACGACAAGGAAGCCCTGGTCGCTGCTCGCGAGACGCAGTACCGGCTGCCCGGCGTCGTCCGCGGTGAGGTACAGGTAGTACCAGTTGCGGGTGTTGTAGTACGCGGTGATCCCGGCCAGGTGCTGGAAGGCGCGCGGCCGATAGTCCATGGTGGCCTCGAAGGAGCAGCGTGCGGCCGTGACCCGGCGGGCCACCAGGCTGGGCTCGTCCAGGCTCCGTGGCGAACGGCCTCCCCGTATCCGCAGATGCGAGGGGCGTTCGGTCAGGGAGAGCCAGTCCGAGGCCGGGGGGCGGCGCAGGGTGGACCAGTCGGGTCCCAGGTCCGGCTGGTCGAACCCGTCTGCGCCGCTGTCGCCCTCCGACGAGGTCGCCGGGGACGCGGGCAGTTCCGGCGCGGGCACCTCAAGGGCGGGTAGTCCCGTGTCCACCCGCGGCCAGTCGTCCGGCATCCACCGCACCGCCGCGAGTGAGGTCTCGCGTCCGGCGATGCAAGGGCCGTGCGTGCCGTGCGGCCGGGCGACCAGATAAGCGAGGTACCACTGCCCCGAAGTCGTTTCCACGAGGCTGCCGTGTCCCGCCTTCTGGAGGGGCAGTTCGGGATGGTCGCGAGCGGTGATGAGCGGACCATGGGGGTTGCGTTCGTACGGGCCGGCCAGCGCGCGGGAGCGCGACACGGTGACCTGGTGCTGGTATCCGCTGCCGCCGTCGGCGGTGAGCAGGTAGTACCAGCCGTTACGGCGGTACAGATTGGGTCCCTCGATCCACCCCGCAGTCGGAGGCAGCCTGACCCTCACCGGGTCGCCGGTGAGGGCGCGTGTGGCCCGGTCGTACGGCGTAGCCTCCAGTCCGGCCGAACCCCCGTGCCCGGGACGCCAGTCGTGCACCATGTTCAGCAGCCAGCTCTCGGGGCCGTCATGGAACAGCGAGGCGTCGAAGCCGCGCGAGTGGAGAAGTACCGGCTGAGACCAGGGGCCCTTGACGGAGGGCGCGGTGACGACGTAGTTCGGGCAGTCGGTGAAACCGCCCTCGTAGGTCGAGACGTTGCTGTAGACGAGGTGGAACAGGCCGTCCGCATAACTCAGGTTGGGGGCCCATACCCCCGCAGAGTCGGGACGCCCGGCCAGGTCGAGCAGGGACACGCTGTCGAGGATCCCGCCCAGCGGACGCCAGTTCACCAGGTTTGTGGAGTGGTGCACGCGCACGCCCGGGTACCACTCGAATGTCGAGGTCGCCAGGTAGTAGTCCGGCCCGACGCGCAGCACGGACGGGTCGGGGTGCGAGCCGGGCAGCACCGGATTGCGGATCGCCACGGCGGCGCTCATGTGCATGGGACATCTCTCTCGATAGCAGTTCGGACTGATCCGGTGACCCGCGCCGAACGCAGGGGGCCGGGGCGGGATCGCCCCGGCCCCCTGGTTTCAGGCGCTGTTCTCCGGATGGCCGCTTCGGGTCGTCGCGAGGTCAGAAGCCCGCGACGCCCCAGGACGTGGCGGCGTAGCTGCCCGGACCGAACTCCCAGCCGGCCATGATGCTGTTGAGGTACTGGTCGTTGGTGTAGTAGCCCCGGTTGACGCCGTAGTTGAAGAACGGCGTGAGACTGCCGGACCACCAGCCGGACTTGCTGGTGTCCAGGTAGCTGACGGTGTGGCTGACTCCGTCCGGCCAGCTGTACTCGTAGATGTTCCAGGTACGGCCGCCGAGGCTGACGTTGGACGCGGTCGGGACGGCGTTGCCGTTGGCGTCGTAGGAGTTCGCCAGCGGTTGGGTGCCCGACCAGTTGAGCCAGATCATCAGCTCGTTGTCGGAGTTGCGGTTGGTGGGACCGGCTGTCGGGTCGATGAAGATGTCGTACGTGGCGTCGTAGTACGACCCCGAGGCCGGAGACGAGGTCTGGGAGAACCACGACGTGTTGCTGGAGCTGATGGCGCTGAGCTTCTTCGGGAGCGTGGTCACCGGGGAGGTGTTGCCCCAGTCCGCGCCGTCGAACATGGCGACGAAGCCGGTGCCGGTCGAGGAGTTCACGCCCCAGGAGTTGTCGTTGGTGTACCAGGTAGAAGCGCTGCCTCCGGTGTTGTAGTACTTGAAGTAGTACGTGGCCGAGGCCGCCGACGCGGAGTTCGGCAGGGCGAGGACGAGGGCCAGGGCCGCGAGAAGTGCAGCCCAGCCGGTGCGGGATTTCATCTACCCTCCTGTAGTGGTACTGCTCGGTGAATCACACAGAGGAGGAGAGGTCGGCTTCCCCGCTGTGGCAGCGGGGCCGCGTCGTTCTCCCCTTCGGGACGGCGGGTGCGGATTGCGGTGACGGCGAGTCAGACCTCACTCGGTGTCGCCGTAGATGACTCCGCGTCCGTTGGTCCCGAAGTAGATGCGGCCGTAGACCCGCGGGTCTCCGGTCATGGTGTTGCCGGTCCAGGCGTACTGGTGCCGGTCGTCGTTGATGCGGATCCAGCTCCGGCCGGCGTCGTCGGACCTGAAGATGCCGCGCACGCCGTTGATCTTGGAGCTGGTGTAGACGGCGGGATAGGCGGCGCCCGGCGCGGCCTTGCCGAAGCCGACCACGTCGCCCTCGTCCACCGCGTCGAATCTCGTGAACGACGCCCCGGAGTCGGTCGACCGCCACAACCCGTATGGCGTGGGGGTGGTGGACTTGTTGGTGCCGCCGGCGAGCCAGATGTCGCCCTCGTGCCCGGGCACGGCCTTGAAGCGGACGTTCCCCGAGGTGGGCAGGCCGGTCGCCGCCGTTGCCGTGAAGCTCTCGCCGCCGTCCGTGCTGACGTAGAAGACGCCCGCGTCGTAGGCGTAGAACTTCGCCGGATTCACCCGGTCCGAGCGCACCGGAGTTCCGGTCGGCAGCCCGGTCGAGGCAGTCCAGGTGGCACCGTTGTCGCTGGACCGGCTGACCGGTGCGCCGGCCGGTGACCAGACGACGCGCTTGCCGTCGGCGCTGACCGCGACGGACTGGTCGTCGGCCCCGGGCCCGCTGACGCCCGACGGCTCGCTGCCCGAGGGGGACCAGGTGTCGCCGCTGTCCGTGGAGATGGCGAAGTGCTGGGTCCAGCCGCTGGTGGGACTCCCGACCCGCACGATGACTTGGGGCGCCAGTTCCGCGTAGTCCAGGGCGGGCGTGGCACCGAAGGTCGGGTTGTCGTACATCTTCGGCGCCTTGTGGAGGTCCGTGTGGCGGAAGCCACCGACGTCGCCCACGCCCGAGAAGAGGTGGGCGGCGCCGGTCGGCGGGCTGATCACACAGCCGACCGAGGTCTCCTCCAGGCCCTGGGCCCGCACGGACAGATGAACCGTGCCGCCGCCGTCCCAGTCGGTCAGGTTGTCCGAACCGTAGATCGTCGCGCCGGTTCCGTAGAGAAAATGGCCGGAGTCGAAGGGGTCGATCTCGACGGACTCCATCATCCAGCCCAGCTTGGGGGCCATCTCCGGAAGCGACGGTGAGGCGTTCCAGGTCAGCCAGGGAGCCGTGGAGATGTCCATGTCGTAGCGGAGGGTCCGGTCGGGGTAGGTGCCCCAGTCCCACGCCTGGGTCCAGTTCGCGCCGCCGTCGGTGGAACGGAAGAGGAGGCAGTCGGGGTACCACTTGACCTGCGTGGACACCATCAGGGTGTCCGGGTTCTGCCGGTCGATGGTCAGGCCGCTGTAGCCGAAGGTGTTGTCCGCGCTAGTCGAGGGGACGGGGCTGATGCGGGTCCAGGTGTCGGTGGCGGTGTCCAGCTTCCACACGTCGCCCTTGGCGCCGTCGTACGGGCCGGCGGTGTCGCTGGTCGCAAGGTAGAGGTACTCGCCGACGTGGTCGAAGACCGCGTGGTGCGGGATGTAGCCGGTGGGCTGCCCCGGCACCCGCGCCCAGGTCGCTCCCGCGTCGGTGGACCGGTACAGGATGTTCTCGGTGTCGGCGACGGTGACGTAGAGGGTCCGGGTGGCCCTGCCCGCCCTGCCGGTGCGCCTGTCGAAGAGGACCTGCAGGACGCCGAGGTTGTCGTTGGAGTATCCGCTGGTGTCGGTGGGGTCGGGGACGAAGTTGCCGACGTTGGGGAAGTCGGTCACCTGCGTGAAGGATCGACCGTGGTCGGTGCTGCGCCACAGTCCGTGGCCCCCGCGCGCTCCGAGGTAGAGGATGCTGTTGCGGCTGGGGTCGATCGCCAGCCGCTCGCCGATGCCGCGGCCGGGCATGTTGCCGCCCAGCCGGAACGGCAGGGGAGTGGTCTGCCAGGTGCGGCCCCGGTCGGACGAGCGCAGGATGGCCGCCAGGTCGGGGTCCCATTCGGGATTGCTGTAGGTGCCCGCCGCGAGGTAGACGCGGTCGGGGTCGACCGCGTCGGTGGCGACGCTGATGATGCCGGTGTGTCCGTACTCGTCCCAGCCGATCCAGTCGGTGAGGGGGATCCACCGCTTGGCCACCGTGTCGAACCGGTAGGCGCCGCCGATGTCGGTGCGCGCGTACACCAGCCCTGGTTCGCTCTGGTTGAAGACGATGCCGGGCACGAAGCCGCCGCCGACGATCTCCGCGTTGCGGAAGGTGTACGGCGCACATCGCGCGTTCGCGGTGGCGCGTGCGGATGCGGCGGGGCCGAGCAGGGGGAGCGCGGCCGCGGCCGCGCCGGCGGCCAGCAGCCCTCTGCGGGAGAGGTGCGGGGCAGGGGTCATGGCGGGGGTTGCCTTCCTGATACGGGCCCGTACCGGTCGATCACGGGATCAGCGGGCCCAGCGGCTCGGGCTGCGGGTGAAGCGGGCGGGGGTCGTGGCGGGCGGCGTCAGTCGTGGCGCAGGACCGCCGCGCCACGGGCGGGGAGGGTCAGCCCGCGCGGGCCGACCGGCTCGTCCGTCAGCAGGTCGTGGCCGGTGACGGCGAGGTGCCTCGCGGTGTCGCCGTGGTTGAGGAGGAACAGCCAGTCGCGGCCGTCCTGAGCGTGGCGGCGTACGGCCTCGATGCCCGGCGGCGGATCGGCGATCTCGGGACCGACTTCCGCCGCCGCCAGCACGCTGCCGAGCAGTGCGGCGTAGGCGTCGTCCTCCAGCCGCGTGGACAGGTACCAGGCGCTGCCCTGCCCGAACTGATGCCGCGTCACCGCCGGTTGGCCCGCGAGCATGCCGGAGGTGTAGGAGGCGATCGAGGTGGCGCCTTCCAGACGCAGCACCTCGCTCCAGTCCGTGCCCCTCGTGCCGTCGGAGAGCACCAAACTCTGTGAGGCAGCCAGCGGCCGGTACTCCTCGACCCGGATGCCGAGTGCCTCGCGGAGTGGCGCGGCCGGGTACCCTCCGAGCCGGGCCTGGTGGCGCTCGTCCACCGCACCGGCGAAGCGCTCGACGAGAAGAGTGCCCCCTTGCTCCACGTACCGGCGCAGTGAGGCGGCCGAGGCGTCGGACAGCAGGTAGAGGCTGGGGGCGATGACGAACGGGTAGCGCGACAGGTCGTCCGCGGGGTGCGCGAAGTCCGTGGTCACACCGGCGTCCCACAGTGCGCGGTGCGCTCGTCGGAGGCTGTCGTGGTGGCCGGGTCCGGTGGGCGGCAGTCCGCGGGTGTCCAGCGCCCACCAGACGTCCGCGTCGTGCAGCACCGCCGCGCGGGCCCGCACGGTGGAGCCTGCGAGTTCGCCCAGCCGGGCCACGGCGGCGCCGGTGACGGACGCCTCGCGGAAGATCCGGGTGTCCGGTCCGGCGTGCGGGACGATCGCCGAGTGCCACAGCTCGGCCCCCGCTCTGGACTGGCGCCACTGGAAGAACAGCGCACCTTCCGAACCACGAGCGATGTGACCCAGCGTGTGCCGCAGGATGTCGCCGGGCTCCTTGCCGAGCGTGCCGTCGGATGTGTACACGGTATTGGTGCCCTGCTCGATCAGCAGCCAGGGCTTGCCCGCTCCGAACGAGCGGGCCCGGTCGGCGCCGAACGCGGTGTCGGCGCCGGCGTCGACACCCGGCGCGACCGGGTAGTGGTCCACGCCGACGAAGTCGACCTCGCGGCCGAACTTCCACAGGTCGAGCACCTGGTATGCGGGAAGCATCAGGTTGGTGGTCACCGGCCGGTCGCTGTGTGCGCGAATCGCGTCGCGCTGCTCGCGGTAGGCGGCCAGTGTCTCGTCGGAGAAGAAGCGGCGCCAGTCCAGGGTGTGACCCGGGTTGTGGTGCCACTGAGTGGCGCGCGGTGGCAGGATCTGCTCCCAGGCGCCGTAGCGCTGGCTCCAGAAGGCGGTGCCCCAGGCGTCGTTGAGGGCGTCGAGGGTGCCGTACCTGCGGCGCAGCCAGACACGGAACGCGGACGCCGCCTGGTCACAGTGACACACCGTCGCGTACTCGTTGTGCACATGCCACATGCACACGGCGGGATGGTCTCCGTAGCGCTCGGCGAGGGCGTCGGCGATCCGGCCGGCGGCGCGCCGGTAGGCCGGTGCCGCCAGGCAGTACGTGTCGCGGCTGCCGTGGGTGAGCCGGGTGCCGTCCGCGGTGACCGTCAGGGCTTCCGGGTGCGCGAGAGTGAACCAGGGGGGCGGGGAGGCGGTGGGCGTGGCCAGGTCCACGGCGACGCCGGCCACGTGCAGCCGGTCCAGATGGGCGTCCAGCCAGCCGAATTCGTACCGGCCCTCCTCGGGTTCGAGCAGCGCCCACGAGAACACGCCGACCGTGACCAGGTTGACCCGCGCTTCGCGCATCAGCAGGTCGTCATCCTTCCAGACCTGCTCGCTCCACTGCTCCGGGTTGTAGTCGCCGCCGAAGGCGAGACCGCCGAGACGTTCGGTGATGCGGTGAACCATGATGCGTCAGCCTTTGATCGCGCCGGTGAGCATGCCCTTGGCCAGGTGCTTCTGCAGGAAGGGGAACGCGATGACGACGGGGAGCAGAGTCAGCACGACCACCGCCATCTGGAGCGACAGCGGCGCCGTCTGCGACTGTCCGCTGCCGAAACCGGAGTTGGTCTGCCCGGGCATGTTGAAGCCGAGGCTGACGTACTGGTACAGCACGTACTGGAGGGGCCACTTCCTGCTGTCGAGCGGCATGTAGAGCATGACGTTGAAGAAGGAGTTCCAGTAACCGACCGCGTAGAACAGGGTGACCACGGCGGTGACCGCCCGTGAGGTGGGCAGCACCACCGACCACAGGATCCGCCACTCGCTCGCGCCGTCCATCCTGGCGGCGTCGATCAGTTCCGTGGCCGTGCCGGCGTAGAAGGCGCGCAGCACGATGATGTTGAACACGTTGACCGCGCTCGGCACGATCAGCGCCCAGTACTGGTCGTATCCGCCCGCTCCCACGACCACCAGGTAGCTGGGGATCAGCCCGGCGCTCACGAACATGGTGACGATCAGCAGCATCAGGATCGTGCGGTGGCCCAGCGAGCCCTTGCGTGACAGCCCGTAGGCGCACAACACCGAGATCACCATCGAGAACAGGGTGCCTACGGCGGTGATGCCGAGGCTCACCACGAGCGCCCGGGCGACCGGGCCGCCGCGCAGGATGGCGTCGTAGGCGTTCACGGTCAGGTCGCCCGGTATGAGGACCATGCCCCCGGCTGTGTTGATCGCCGCCTGGCTGGACAGGCTGGTGATCACCACGGACCACAGCGGCACCAGGATGGCGAGCAGGATGACGACGAGGACGGCTCCCTTTCCGGCCTGACCGGCGGCGGAGGGCGGTTCCTCCCACACCGGGCGGTTGGGGTTGCGGCGGCGGGCAGCCGTCGTGGCTGCGATCGAAATGGTCATCGGCGGTACAGTCCGTCCTCGCCCATGGCGTGTGCGAGCTTGTTGGCGCCCCACAGCAGCAACAGAGAGATGACGCTCTTGAAGATGCCGGCGGCCACGCCGTAGCCGTAGTTGTTGGTGGCGATGCCGTAGTAGAAGGAGAAGGTGTCGAGCACGTCGGCGGCATCGTGCCCGACCGCGGCCCGCTGGATGAGCAGCTGCTCGAATCCGACGCTGAGGATGCTGCCGAGGCGGAGCACCAGCATCAGCACGGCGACGGCGCGGATGCCCGGCAGCGTGATGTGCCACATGCGGTGCCGGCGGTTCGCGCCGTCCACGGCCGCCGCCTCGTAGAGGTTCTGGTCGATCGCGGCGAGCGCGGCGAGGAAGACGATGATGCCCCAGCCGGACTCCTTCCACACGACCTGGGAGGTCACCAGGAGCTGGAAGGTGTGCGGGTCGGTCATGATGTTCCACGGCGTCATGTCGTGGTTGCGCAGGTACTGGTTGAGCAGTCCTGCCCCGCCGATCATCTGCTGGAACAGGGTGATCGTCAGGACCCAGGAGAAGAAGTGGGGGAGGAGGGTGACCGACTGGATGACCGACCGGATCCGGTTGCTCAGTACCGAGTTGAGCAGGAGCGCGAGCATGATCGGCACCGGGAAGAAGAGCACCAGCTGGACGAAGCTGAGCTCCAGGGTGTTGGTCACGGCCTGCCAGAAGAGGGGGTCGCCGAACAACTGGCGGAAGTTGTCCAGTCCGATCCAGTCGCTGTCGATCACTCCGACGAGTGGGTCGTAGTACTTGAAGGCGACGATGTTCCCGAGGATCGGGAAGTAGTTGAAGACCAGCAGCACGACGACGACCGGCAGGGTCATCAGGATCAGGGACTTGTCGCGGCGCAGCCGCATCCCCAGGGTGAGCTTCGGTGCAGTGTCCGTCGGGGCCGCCCTGCGCCAGGCGGTTGTCCGCCGTCGCTCGTGCTGCGGGCTGTCCGGGCTGACTTCGGCGACTGTGGTGTGCACCCTTCCTCCTGAGCTCGGCTCGATCCGCCCGGGCGCTGTTCTCGTCGCGCCGGCGGCTTGGTCACAGCGGGCTTCGCCGTTACTGGTTGGTGCCGTACTTGGCGAGGACCGTGTCCTGGTACCAGCCCGTGAGCCGGTCACCGCCGTTGCGCCGCCAGGTGCTGACCGCCTCCTGGTACGCCGAGACGGGCTTCAGACCGTGGATGACGGAGGTGATGGTGTCCTCGACGGCCTGTCCCGCGGAGCCGGCGTTGTAGCGGCCCGGGACGGAGACGTTCAGGTTCCAGAAGACCGGCTTTGTCGCGGACGGCGCGGTGGCCCTGAGCCAGGCGCACTGCTCCTTGGTGATCTCGGGGTAACCCGGGTTGTTCACCGTGTTCGGGCACGAGGCCAGGAAGGGGTATGCGGCCTGCTGGACGTTCTTCTGCCCGGTACTCGTCGCGGTGGGAATCCCCTTGACCATGTTGTAGTCCACGCCTTTGACGCCGTAGAGGGTCATCGTGTACTCGGCCGAGCCCCACGGCGCCGCCAGGTAGTTGGCCACGGCGAGCAACTCGCGTATCTGGCTCGGCTTCAGGCGTGCGCTGAGATAGCTCACGTAGCCGGTGCCCGCGCCGATGTAGGTGTACGGCTTGGAGTGGCCGTCCGCCGCGAAGACCGCGAGGAGACCGCGTCGGTACTTCTTGTTCGCGGCCTGACCCGACTGCGCGTCGCCGACGCCCCAGGCGCCCATGCCGTCACCCGCGATGAGGGTCTTGCCGGCGTAGAAGCGGGTCTTGCCGTCGTTGACGTTGCCGGCCAGTGCGTCCGGGTTCATGTAGCCGGACTTCGCCAGCTTGTGGTGCCAGGCGAGGGCCTCGAGGATCTCCGGCGTCCGGTACTTGTGGACGAGCTTGCCGCCGTCCACGCGCCACGTCTGGGGCACGCCGAACGCGCAGTTGAAGTACGTCCAGATGTCGTCGAACGCCCAGCGCCCCGCCTTGGCGTCGGTGAGCTCCTTGCCGACGCGCATCAGATCGTCCGCGGACTTGATGTCGGCCGCGCCGATGCCGTGGTCCTCGAACACGTCCTGCCGGTAGAAGATGAGCTGGCTGAAGTTCGTGCCGCTGGTGAAGGACGGGATGCCGTAGAGCTTGTCCTCCCAGGCGCCCGACATCCAGCCGCTGCTGGGGATGGCCGCCAGGTTGGGGTATTCCCTGGCGTTGTCACCGGACAGGTAGGGCGTCAGGTCGGCCAGGTGCCGGCCCACCAACTCCCCGGTCCGCACCTGGTCGTTCATCCAGGTGGGTATCTGCACCCAGTCCGGGAGCTTGTCGGCGGCGGAGAGCGTGGCGAGGGCCGTGGCGTAGGTGTTGCCGTTGCCGGGCTGCATCTTGATCGTGGTGCCCAGCGCCTTGGACATGGCCTGGTAGAACTGGTTGTCGGCGGACGGAATGGTGCCCCACGTCGGCGTGCTCGACGTGTAGTGACCACCCTTGCCCGGCGTCTTCTTCACCGTGGTGACCGGCTCGGAGGGAAAGGCGAGGTAACCCGGCTCGGTGACCGCGCCGTTGGAGAGTCTGACGGAGGCGATGTCGGGCTTGGCGACCGTGCTGGGCATGTAGGCGGGCAGTACGGCGGCCAGGCCCTTCTTGCTGTTGGTGCCGCCCTTGCCGCTGTCTGAGGCGCCTCCGCCGCACGCGGTCAGCAGCGGGGAGAGTGCGGCGGCGCCCGCTACGCCGGCGGCGGTTCGCAGAGCGGTTCGGCGGTTCATTTCGATGCTCATGGCTCGTTGGCGGCCCTTCGTCTTCGAGGATCCGACCGGCGGGCGGACCGGCACGGAGGTGTCCGGTGGCCCGAGGCCGGAAAGGGTGGTGAAAGTCCGCGTCGATGCGCTTCGACGTTTCGGTGACAGTAACGGCGTGTTTCCGAGGGCGACAACGCTTCGCGCAGGTCACTTTTCGGTAACAGGCGCGATATGGGGCCGTGTCACCCGATGCCTGCGGTAGAGCAACATCCATGGTGACCGGCCGTTTTCACCCGACCCTCGCCGGGCCGCGGTGCGACCGGAAACGGAGACTGTGACGGGCAGGTGGCCGGTGATTGACACATGGCTGAGCGTCATGTCAACGTCGAAGCGCTTCGACTCCACAACCGAGCGTGTTCGCGGATATCCATCGCTGCCTCGGGGTCGAGCCGCCAACTCCTTCTTCGTTCACCCCTCCTGCAAGGGATCTCCAGGTGAGTACCGCTTCCGTGCCTTCTGAGCTGACGCCCGTCACCGGCGTTCCGTTTCGTGACTCCGCTCTACCATTCGATGAGAGAGTCGACGACCTGCTCTCCCGACTGACGCTCGACGAGCGCATCGAACTGCTCTATCAGTACTCCTCAGGAGTCCCACGCCTCGGCGTGGCACCCTTCAAGACCGGCACCGAAGGGTTGCACGGAGTGGCCTGGCTGGGACCGGCCACCGTCTTCCCGCAGGCCGTGGGCCTCGGCGCCACCTGGGACGAGGAGCTGCTGCGCCAGGTCGCCACGGCGATCGGCGCCGAGGCCCGCGCCTTCCACCAGCGGGGCCCGGCGGACGGCTACCGGAGCAGCCTGCAGGTGTGGGCCCCGGTCGTGAACCTGCTGCGCGACCCGCGCTGGGGCCGTAACGAGGAGGGGTACTCGGAGGATCCGGTCCTCACCGGTCGGCTGTCCGACAGCTTCTGCCGTGGGCTGGCCGGAGACCACCCGGTCTACCTGCGGACGGCGCCACTCCTCAAGCACTTCCTGGCCTACAACAACGAGGACGAGCGCGACACGACCTCCTCCGGGTTGCCTCCCAGGGTGCTGCACGAATACGACCTCGCCGCTTTCCGCCCCGCGATAACGTCCGGTGCCGCCACCGGCGTCATGCCGGCCTACAACCTGGTCAACGGCCGCCCCTGCCACGTCAGTCCGCTGATCGAGACCGAGGCGCGGCGCTGGGCCGAACCCACCGGGCACGAACTCTTCGTCTGCAGTGACGCGGGGGCCGTTCCCAACCTGGTCGATTCGGAGCACTACTTCGACGACCACGTCGAGTCCCATGCTGCGGCGGTGCGAGCCGGTGTGGACAGCATCACCGAACAGCGTGAGGACGGCAGCGTCATCCTCGGCCGGCTCCGCGCGGCGGTCGAACGCGGGCTGCTGACCGAGGCCGACGTCGACCGCGCCGCGCGGCGCCACCTGTCGATCCGCTTCCGCCTCGGTGAGTTCGATCCCGAGCTCGACCCCTACGCCGACATCCGTGACGAGGCCGTGGACAGCCCGGACCACCGCGCGCTCGCGCTGCGCGCCGCCACGGAATCGGTGGTGTTGTTGAAGAACGACGGCGCACTGCCGCTGTCACCGGCCGTCGGCCAGCGGGTGGCGCTTGTCGGTCCGCTGACGGACACCCTTTTCGAGGACTGGTACAGCGGCACCATGCCCTACCAGATCACGGTCGCCACGGGGCTGGGGGTGGCACTGCGGGAGCGTGGTGCCGAGCTGGTGTGCGCGGAAGGAGTTGACCGGATCACTCTGCGGGCCGCCTCCACGGGGGGCTTCCTGCGCGTTCCGGCGTTCGACCCGGGTGGGCCGATGGTGGCTGCGGCCCTCACCGACGAGGAGCGGGAGACAGGCGACCATGCCTGCCACGACCTGTTCGACTGGGGCGAGGGAGTGCTGACACTCCGCAACGCGGTCACAGATCGCTACGTGAGCCTCAGGGATGCCGACCTCACTCTCGCAGCCGACCAGGCACAGCCGAACGGCTGGTTCGTCCAAGAGACTTTCCAGCTGGAGCCGCAGCCGGACGGCACTGAACTGCTGCGCAATATCAGCAACGGCCGGTACGCCGTAGTGGACCCCGCCACCGGCCGGATCACCCTCGCCGCCGAGGCCCCCGAGGACGCGGAGCGCTGGACCCGCACGATCGTCCGGAGCGGCATCGCCGACGCGGTCGCGGCAGCCACGGCGGCCGACGTCGCCGTCGTCGTCCTCGGAAACGATCCCCACATCAACGGCCGCGAGACGCAGGACCGCGTCGGCACGTCCCTGCCGCCCGTGCAGGAAGCCCTGCTGCGCGCCGTCGCCACCGCGCGTCCCGAATCGGTGCTGATCGTGATGAGCAGTTACCCCTACGCCGTCGACTGGGCGGACCAGCACCTGCCCGCCGTGGCGTGGACATCCCACGGCGGGCAGGAGACGGGCACGGCACTCGCCGCCGTACTGCTCGGCGAAGCCGAACCCGCGGGACGGCTCCCGCAGACCTGGTATCGGGCGGACGACCCGTTGCCCGACCGCCTCGACTACGACGTCATCGGCGCCGGCTGGACGTACCAGTACCACGAGGCCGCGCCGCTGTACCCCTTCGGGCACGGCTTGTCCTACACGAGCTTCGGCTACTCCGATCTGCGGTTGTCCGCCCTGGAGGCGGCGCAGGACGGGGCCGTGACGGTGAGCGTGGAGCTCGCCAACACCGGAACGCGCACCGGCACCGAGACCGTACAGCTCTACACCCGCGCGCTCGCCGCCCGCCACCAAGCGCCCAGGGTCAGGCTCACGGACTTCCGTAAGGTCACCCTCGCCCCCGGCGAGCTGCGACGGCTGGAGTTCAGTGTGCCCGTCGCGTCACTCGCCCACTGGTCCGTCTCGGCGGGCGCCTTCGTCGTGGAGCCGGGGCCGTACGAGATCCTCGTCGGCCGTTCCGCCGAGGACACAGCCCTCACCGTCCCCTTCACCGTGACCGGCCCGACGCTTCCTCCGCGAGCTGTCGTCGGAACGCGACTGCAGGCCATCGACTTCGACGAGTGCGTCGGCGCCACACTGGTGGACGCCGCCCGGGGCCGGGGCGAGGCGGTCACTGCCGCACCCGGTGCTTCTCGCTGCGAACTGCTGTACCGCTCGGTCGACCTGGGCGGCTCGATCGAAGGGCCGCTCGTCCTCACGGCCGAGGTCTCCCGTCATGCGGAGGGGGACGCGTCCGTGCAGATCTACGCGGACGGC
This sequence comes from Streptomyces sp. NBC_00988, assembly GCF_045162645.1. Taxonomy (NCBI): domain Bacteria; kingdom Bacillati; phylum Actinomycetota; class Actinomycetes; order Kitasatosporales; family Streptomycetaceae; genus Streptomyces; species Streptomyces sp. NBC_00988. The sequence continues at coordinate 2,343,337 of NZ_CP108730.1, read as the reverse complement.
GGTCCCGGAGCCGGCACCCTGGTCGCCGACGTCCACGTGCCCGCCGATTCGGGCGACCGGTACGACTGGTGCTCGGTCAGCGCATCGATACCCGTGCGGGCGAGGGGAGTTCACGATCTGCGTGTCGTACTTCGGGGCGCTGCCCACCTTGCCGCGATGCGGTTCGGCACCCCATGACGGCAAGGATTGCCCAACCGCACCGGTCCAAGGCTCCCGGGCCTTGACGCGGGCGGACCGCGCGGATCTATTCTCAGCCTGAAGGTGGAGCGTCGGCCTCCAGTCACGTCGTCGCGCTCCCGGACGACGGTCACGAGGCGCGTCGCGTCACCGACGTACTGGAGGAAAGCTGAGGCCGGTATGCGGCAGATCGCACGCCATGACGTCGTCTTCGCAGCCGGCACCGCCGGTACGCACGAACTGACCTGGTCTCAGAAGGCACACCAACGCGAAGGGTGCCGGCCCCATCTCCACGGAGCCCGTAACAGGAGCGTCCGGATGGCGCTGGCACTCGACGGTACGCCCGACATGGCCGCGGTCCTGCACGGCATCGCTGCGGTCGTTGCGCAATTCGAGGCTCTGCGCACGCTGTACCCGCGTGACATGGACGGGCGTTCACGCGCGGTGGTCGTGCCCTCCGGCGTTCTCCAGGTCGACGAGTACGGTTCCGAGGCTCCGGCTGACGGCGACGAGCTGAACAAGCTCGCAGTCGGCATGGCAGACCTGGGATTCGCCGCGGACGAACTGCCGTTGCGGGTCGCGGTGGTGACGGTGGACGGCAGACCCACCCAGATAGTGCTGTCCCTGCACCACTTCTCGGCGGACACCACGGCTGCCCGGCTCGTGGCCGGGCACATCGTCCGGCTGGCCGCCGACCCGGGCGCCGACCTCGGCTCCGGTTGGCATCCACGGCAGATCGCGGACTTCGAGGCCAGCCCGTCGGGGCTGCGTCACGCCCATCGGGTGGATGCCCACGACCGGGCCCTGCTCAGACAGTCCTCCATGCCCGATCTGAAGGCGCCGTCCAGGTGCGGCGGGGACGCGGTCTACAACCTCGTATGCCTCGACTCGACGGCGGTCGCGCTCGCGGCGGCGAGTCTGGCGAAGCAGTACCGGACATCCGTGGCCGCTGTCCTCGAAGCCGCCTACGCGTGCGCGCTCGCCGAGCACCTCGGCATCCGCAGGGGCGTCTTCAACACCGTGACCGCCAACCGGCAGACCGCTTTCGCCCGCGAGGCGGTGGCCCATCTCGCCGGCAGGGTCCTCGTCCCGGTCGACACGTCCATGGGCGCCGACCGGTTCCCCGCGCTGTGCCGGGCCGTCGAAGCGGCCCTCGTCAGGTCTCCGTCCGTCAGCCTGCGGGATCCTGACCGCTACGCCAGGTCCTTGGCCGACGTCTCGTCCGAGTTGGGCCGCTCCGCGCACAGCCCGTACTGGGTCAACATCCGCCCGATCGCACCCCGGGCGCTGATCCGGGCCCGTCCGGACGCGGTGCGGGAGATCGAGCGATCTGTGGAGTCCAGCCGGTACGGACGATTCCCCGGGCCGGCCGACTCGTACTCCGAAAAGCTCTCCTTCGATGTGTGGAGCGTGTCGGAGACAGCCGGAATCAGCCTGGGGACGGACTCCACGTCGTTCGCCGCGGCGGACCTGGAACAGATACTGATGCGTTTCGAAGGGCTGTTGGTCGGAGCCGTGGTCGGTGGGCACGTGGAACGCGGCGGCTGCCGCTACTCCACGAGTCGATCGTAGGCGTCCACCGCGGAGCCCCGTCCGCCCGAGACCGGCGCCTGTCTGAAGGGGCGCCGTACGACGTCACTCCGTAGCCGGAGACCCCCTCAGTGCCGGACCAGACGGCGACTCTCGAGCCAGTTCCGTGCCGCCTGCTCTGGGTTCTCGGCGGTCGTGAGCGCCGCGAGTTCCTTCGTGGTCAGTGCCTTGTTGATCTTCGCGAGTGCCTTTCGCGTCGCCAGATCGGCGTACGGGGCGCTGATCAGGGGGAAGACATGCTCGCTCGGCATGATCTGCTGAGGGTCCGTGAGCACCACCCAGTGGTTGCGGATGATCGCTGGATCGGTACCGAGGAGGGCGACCACGTCTGCCGTACCGTCGGCGAGGGCCGCGCGGCTCGCCGGGCCGGCCACGTCCAGGGTGCGGACGGAGCCGAAGGCGAAGCCGTAGTCCGTCTGGACGTCGGCAAGGGTGCCGAGTTCGGGGTCGGTGTTCGGGGCACCGCCGAAGATCAGACGGTGTTTGGGCTTCTTGAGGTCTGCGATGCTGCGCAGCTTGTACCGGTCGGCGGTGCGACGGGTGACGACGAAGACATCGGCACGTTGCGCGGACGCGGGGGCGAGCGCGGTGACTCCGGGCGGGAGAGCCATACTGAGAGTCGCCGCCATGTTGCCGTCCACGCGCTGACCACCGGACATGGTGCGCAGCAGGGCGCCTTCGTAGGCCGGGGCCAGGGAGACCTTGCCCGCCGTGACCGCCTCCGCCGTGTCGGCCGGGGTGGCGTATCCGGGCTTCAGCCGGACTTCCTTCCCTGCCGCGGTCAGCAACTGGCTGTAGAGCTGCCCCATGACCCGGCTCTCGGCCGTGCGGTCGACGGCGATCGACATGGTGCCCGCTCCGTCCACAGCGCCACTGCGGGTGCCGGAGGTGTCGTCGGTGGCACAGCCCGTGACGGACACGAGCGCGACAAAGGCCATGGAGAACGCCCGACCGGTGCGGCGAATTCCTGAATTCACGGTTCTCCACCTTGTGCGGGGAATTGCACAGAAGCTAGTGCCGAAATATGGGGCCGCCCGCCCCGGACAGACGGGGGGAGTTTCCGGGGCGGACGGAGTCGATGAGAGGGCGCGGAGAAAACTCTAGTTGGTCCAGAACCCGCAGTAGTAGATGTTCGTGTCGTGAGCGTCCGAGTGCGGGGAGAGTCCCTCGACCCAGGAAATGGGAAGGCACAGCGGCATGAGACCGGGGTTGTTCGAGGGCGGTGTGGGATACACCTTCTTGTTCCCGTGGGCCGTGGGGAGGGTGCCCGCCCAGACGCGGATCTCCAGTTTCCGGGTGTCGGTCGTGGTGTTGACCGTGCACGCGTAGTCGCTCGGGTGCTTGACACCCCAGTAGCACCAGCCGTCGTGGCCGGCCTTGACGTTGGCGTAGTCGTTGTAGAAGCGGGTGATCTTGCCGTTCAGGGTGCCGTCGAGCTGGTAGACCTGCGTCGCCGCGAACGCCTGGCCGACGGACAGGGACAGGGCCGTTGCCATCACCCCGACAGTCAGGGCACGGCGAAGGGACTTGCGCATGGAATCCTCCTGGACCGGGCCCGGCGGAGTCACCGGGCCGGACGGGCTGCGGGTATGCGGACTGACGTCCGGTTGCCTTCGCGGGGAAGGCGGTTGCGGTCAGAAGGACCGCGTACACGGAATCCAGGACGGGGCGGGTACGCGGTCACATCGCGGCGGAGCCGGGACCAACTCGGGTTCAGCAGTTCCGCGCCTTGCGCTCGGCGGTGGTCATCGCGCGGTTCTGGAAGGAGACATAGCCGGCGTTCGGCTTGTCGACATTGAATCCCGACTGGAGGAAGTCGTAGACGTACCAGTAGTAGTGGCCGTAGTACTTCGAACCGAAGTGGAGCTCGTACCAGCCGCTGGCCTGCTGCTTGGAGGTACCGCGGGTGATCCAGCCGACGTTCTTGGCGGGGATGTGGAGCGTGTTCGTCTCCGTGTCGGTGTGGCTCGTGGTCCAGTCGTGACCGTAGGTGCCCTCGACCGAAGCCTCGAAGACCTCGGTGAACTTCAGGCCGGCCTTGACGCTGACGCTCACACTGTTCGTCTCGCTGGTGGTGTCCGACCAGCTGATCGAGTGGTCGTTGGTGAGGGTGCCGCAGTTGTACGCCGTGGTGCCGACCTGGTGTTCCGGTCCGATGTACGTGGTGTAGGACTGCGGGTGGAAGGTGCAGACGTCGGCCCATGCGCATGCGGACAGCAGATCGGCGCTGGTGGGGCTGTCGGCGGCGACGGCCTGTGGGGCCATCAGCAGCCCGCCCAGCAGGGCAAGGGAGACGGCGGTTCCCGCTGTGCGGATACGGCGGCCGATGGACGTGTTCTCGCTGTGATGGGACAGCATGATGCTCCGTGGAAACGGGGGAATTTCAAGCCGGGTGAACGGCTCCGACTTGGCCGACTAAGTATCGGCGCGGTCAATATCCCGGATTCATCGGGGCGGGGTCAACGGGAATGGGGGTGTCTGAAATGAATAACGCGTAAACAGATCCACGGAATCACGGAAAGGGAAACACGTCCAGCGCCGACGGTTTTCAATAATGCTTGAAAAGCGCGGCGTTTCATTGACTTCATCCAACACTCTCTGGCCACCCGAACCATCAGCGTTTGATCAGAATCAAGCTCAGAGTTCGATCAGAGTCCGCGTTTCACTCTTCGGCGATGACGCGAGCACGGCGGGAAGACGTACGCGAAACCACGCGCCCTGCACCGAGGACTCGACGGTCACCGAGCCGCCGTGGGCGCGGGTGATGGCCGCGACGATGCTCAGCCCGAGCCCGCTGCCCCGTCCGTCCTCGGGCTCTCCCGGGGACGGCTGCGACCCGCTGACCCTGAAGAAGCGCTCGAAGACCCGCTCATGAAGCACCACGGGAATGCCCGGCCCCTCGTCGGTCACATCGAGGACGCACTCGTCGCCGGTGCTGGCGAGCCGCAGTTCACCGGTAACCCCGGGCCGGGTATGTGCCGCGATGTTGGCCAGCAGGTTGGTCACCACCTGCCGCAGCCGGTGCGGATCGCCCTGCACCAGGTGCTGCCCGGCCTCCACGACACAGGTCAACGGGTGTTCAGGGGCGGCGACTTGGGCATCGGCCACCGCCTCCTGGCAGAGTTCGCCCAGGTCGACCCTGTGCCGTTCCAGTGGCCTGCCCTGGTCGAGACGGGCCAGGAGCAGCAGTTCGTCGACGAGCAGTGACATTCGGCCGGCCTCCTTCTGCACCCGTTCCATCGCCTGGTCCAGTTGCAGCGGATCGTCCAGCGCGCCGAAGCGGACCAGCTGGGCATAGCCGGAGATCGCAGTCAGGGGAGTACGCAGTTCGTGACTCGCGGCCGCGACGAAGTCGCGTAGCTCCGTCTCAGCCTTGCGTCGGCGCCGGAACTCGCTCTCGATGCGGGTCAGCATCGAGTTGAAGGCGTCAGCCATGTGCTGGGCTTCGTCCGGCTGGTCGGGGACCTCGACGCGGTGCGACAGGTCGCCGTCGACCGTGGCGATCCGGCGGGCGGTGCGGGTGACCCCGCGCATGGGCGCGAGCGTGCGGCGGCTGAACCACAGCGAACCGACCACCACCGCGCCGATCAGCGGCAGGCTGATCGCGGCCTCGATGGCCACCAGGAAGTCCATGGTGGCGTCGTCCTCGACGAGCGCCATGGCCGTCACCAGGTAGCGGTCGTCGGGCAGTTTGTTCACGTAGGCCCGGAAACCTCCGCCGCCCAATGAGTGCGGGCCCCCGCTGTCGGCGAACCGGTGCAGTTCGTCCGGTGACAAGGAGACCTTCGCCGCAGTCACCTGAGCGCCGACGGACCTCGACTCGATGTCACCGTCGGCGTCCAGCAGGAGAATCAGGCAGGTCGTCTGCGCGGGTGAGAGCGGCCGCCCTTGCTTCAGTTCGGCCAACCTGTTGTTGCGGATGTAGCCCAGCTGACGGTCGGTCCGGTCCTGCAACTGGTGTCGGAGAGCCCACACCGAGGACATGTCGGCGACTCCGACACCGACCCCGGTGACGAGGACGAAGCCTAGCGCCAGCCTGACGAGCAGGGAACGCGGGCCGCGCCGGAGAACCATCGCTCAGTCCTCCGCGGGGATCTCGGCCCCGGCGCCACGGATCAGGTATCCGACACCGCGGACCGTGCGTATGAGTGACTGATCGGTGTCCCCCAGCTTCCGCCGAAGGTAGTAGACGTACGTCTCCACGATGCCGGACTCGCCGTTGAAACCGTACTGCCAGACCGTGTCCAAGATCTCTGCTTTGGACGTCACCTTGCCGGCATTCTGCATGAGGTGCTGCAACAGGGCGAACTCGGTGGTGGAGAGCTGCACTTGCTGACCGTGCCGCCACACCTCGTGGGTGGACCGGTCCAGCTCCACCCATCCCGCGCGCAGTCGGCCACGGGGCGGCTGGGACGGCTGGGAGCGCCGCAGCAGAGCGTGGATACGTGCCACGACCTCGTTGAGGTCGAACGGTTTCGTGACGTAGTCGTCTCCGAGGGACAGCCCGTGCACCTTGTCCTCCGCGGCGTCCCGCGCGCTCAGGAAGAGCACGGGAGCATCGATGCCCGCCTCCCGGAGGCGGCGGCACACCTCGAACCCGTCCACGTCGGGAAGGACCACGTCGAGCAGGACGACATCGGGAGGGCTGAGGCTCGCCGATGTCAGCGCCTGATTCCCGGTCGAGGCGGCCACCACGTCGAAGCCGAGGAAACCCAGTGCGACGCCGAGCATGGAACTGATACTTGCGTCGTCCTCCACCGTGAGCACGGCGGGTCTGCGGACGGAAGGAGAAGTGAGCATCGACAGGGCCCCCGAGGAGTTTGGTGAGTCCGCGCTCGCACAGCGAGAGGAAGCGGATAGTCGGAAGGACATGAGCACATTAGCCTCGATTCGGCAGCGGAGTTCGGCCGCTGATCGGTTCGCCCGAACTGTCCTCCTTCCTGGACCTTGTCGGCGTGTGTGGGGTCCGGTCGTCAGGTCGCGGCTGTTGCCGAGCTTTTCGTTGGGCGTCCTTCCGTGCTCCCCCAGGTCTGTCCGGCGGCGCTAGGCTGTATACACGTCGATATGTGCAACTGACTACAGGGAGCGATATGGCTCGGGCGACCGGGAAGAGCGAAGCTGTCTACGAGCGGCTCAGGCAGGACATCGAGTCGCTGCGGCTCAAGCCTGGGGCCAAGTTGAGCGAGATCCAGCTCGGTGAGGAGCTGGGGGCTTCCCGTACACCGGTGCGCGAGGCCATCCGGCGGCTGTCGCGTGAGGGGCTGGTCGATTTCGTTCCGGGTGAGGTGGCCCGTGTGGCAGCCCTTTCGTTGGGTGGAGTCCGGTCCCTGTTCGAGTTCCGGATGCTGCTGGAACCGGAGGCGGCTGCTCAGGTGGCCGCGCGAGGACGGGAGCAGGAAGGGGTTGTCGAGCCGTTCCGGAAGCTACTCGCCGAGCTGGATGACTTCGAGGAGTCGTTCCGGGCCATGGACGCCGCCCGACAGGCCCAGTCCTTCCAGGACTTCTACACGCTGACGGAGAGCTTCGATCAGCACGTCATCGCGACCTGCCGTAACCCCTACCTGGCCCGTACCGTGCGAGACCTGCGCAGCCAGACCGTGCGCCTGCGTCACCTGTCCCACAGCGGACCGCGCCGGATGTTGACTTCCCTCGACGAGCACCGCGCGATGCTCAGGGCGATCGTCGGCGGCGACGCGGCGGGGGCGTCGGCCGCCTGCCGTCATCACCTCGCTCAGACACTGCAGGCGCTGATCGACAGCCTGACCGGGCGGAACGCCGACTCTGGCGTCGAAGTGCAGCTCGACGCCGTGAGCTGAGCCGCTCCCTTGGGGCAGTACCGGATTTGAGCAGACCCTGGGGTTATTTCTTTGCACCCTGTGATGTATACAGGGGTGGATACATTTACTGAAGGCGAGGCCGCATGATGCCGCACACCGTCAAAGCCGCAGACCTGCTGGAGTTCGCTTCGGCGGCCACCGAAGCCCATGGAGTTCCCGCCGACGATGCCCGGCTGCTCGCCGACACCCTGGTGACGGCCGAGCTGTGGGGGCACGCCTCCCACGGAATGCTGCGTCTGCCGTGGTACCTGGCCAGGATCAGCAGCGGCGCCACGACGGCCGTCGCCGCTCCTGAAGTGGTGAGCGACAGCGGGGCCGTGGCGGTCATCGACGGCCATGACGGTCTCGGCCAGGTCCTCACGGACCTCGCGGTGGACGAAGGCGTACAACGCGCGCGGCGGCACGGGATCAGTGCGGTCGCCGTCCGCAACTCCGGTCACTTCGGTACGGCCGCGTACTTCACCCGTAAGGCCGCCGAGCGGGGCTGCGTGGCGTTGCTGGCCACCAACGCCAGCCCGGCGATGGCCCCTTGGGGCGGGCGGGAGAAGCGGGTCGGCACCAACCCGTGGTCGATCGCCGCGCCCGGCGGCCGCTTCGGCACCGTGGTGATGGACATCGCCAACACCGCGGTGGCGCGCGGGAAGATCTACCACGCCAAGGAGCGCAACGAGCCCATCCCGGAAGGCTGGGCCGCCGACGCGGACGGGGTGGCGACCACCGATCCACGCAGGGCGATCGACGGCCTGATCCTGCCGATGGCCGGACACAAGGGCTATGCCATGTCCTTCATGTTCGACGTGCTCGCGGGCGTGCTGACCGGCAGTGCCTTCGGCTCCCAGGTCGTGGGCCCCTACCAGCCGACCGGCCGCAGCGGCGTGGGGCACCTGCTGATCTGCATCGACATCCGCGCCATGGCCGATCCGGCCGAGTTCGAGCAGCGGATGGAAGCCCTCGTCGACGACACGAAGTCCACCCCCGCCGCCCCCGGCACCCAGGAGATCTTCGTCCCGGGCGAGCCCGAGATCCGCACCGCCGAGCGGCTGCGCACCGAGGGCATCACGGTCGTGGACGACACCTGGTCCTCCCTCGCCCGCATCTCCGCGTCGACGGGCGTCGCCCTGCCCGTCCCCCTGACCGACTCCACCTCGACCCCACAGGAGCTTTCCGCATGATCGCGCTGACCGTGTCCCTCCACGTCGTCCCCGGCCGCCGCGACGACTTCCTCAAGGCCATCGAGGAGAACGCCGAGCGTTCCTTCTCCGACGAGCCGGGCTGCCGCTACTTCGACGTGGTGTGCGACCTGGACGACGACCACCACTTCGTCTTCCACGAGCTGTACGACGACGAGGCGGCGGTGGAAGCCCACCGCACCGCCCCGCACTTCAAGGTGTGGCGCGAGGCCGCGGCCAAGTACGTCGTGCCCGGCAGCCAGGTCAACACCCTCTCCCGCCGCCTCTTCCACCACTCCTGACGCCCCGAACGGAGCCCTCATATGTGTAACCGGCCCGCAGAGCCGAACCTGCTCATCCGCCCCGACCAGGTCGAGCGCTTCGACCGCGGCGGTGGCGTGGCAACCATCCCCTACGTGGGCAAGTGGAACTCCGAGAAGGCCGTCATCACCACCGGCCAGACCGTCTTCCAGCCCGGCAACGGCCTTCCCCTGCACAGCCACAACGTCGAGGAGTCCGTCCTGATCCTCGAAGGCGAGGCCACCGCCGAAATCGACGGCGAGTACTTCGACCTCGAGACCGGCGACGCCACCTGGGTGCCGGCCGGCACCCCGCACCGCTTCTTCAACCGCGGCGAGGGCGTCATGCGGATCTACTGGGTCTACGGCGGTCGGGACGTCACCCGCACCATCACCGCCACCGGCGAGACCTTCGAGCACCTGTCCGCCGGCGACAAGGGAGGGGCGCCCACCACATGAGCACCATCCAGACCGTCAACCCCGCCACCGGGCAGCCGATCACCAGCTACGAAGCGTGGGACGCCGAACGCATCGAAGCGGCTGTCCAGCGCGCCCGCGCCGCCAGCCGCGCCTGGGCGCTCGTCCCGGTGACCGAGCGGGCCCAGCGGGTCGCCCGCCTCGGCCAGACCCTGCGCGCCCACGCCGACCAACTGGCCGACCTCGCCGCGCAGGAAATGGGCAAGCCGCTGGCCGAGGCCCTGGGCGAGGTCGAGAAGTCGGCGCTGACCGCCGACTACTACGCCCAGAACGGGCCGGGCATCCTCGCCGACGAACGCGTCGCCATCGACGGTGCCGAGACGTGGATCGCCTACGAGCCCATCGGCCTGGTCCTGGCCGTCATGCCCTGGAACTTCCCCGTCTGGCAGGTCATGCGCTTCGCCCTGCCCTCCCTGATGGCGGGCAACGGCATCCTGCTGAAGCACGCCTCCAACGTCACCGGCAGCGCGCTCGCCCTGCAGGAACTGTGCGTCCAGGCAGGACTGCCCGAACACCTGGTCACCGCTCTGCTGATCGCCGAGGCGGACGTCCCCGACGCCACTGCCCGGCTCATCGAGGACGACCGCATCGCCGCCGTCACCCTCACCGGAAGCAACCGCGCCGGCGCGGCCGTGGGCTCGGCCGCCGGACGCGCCGCGAAGAAGTCGGTCCTCGAACTCGGCGGCTCCGACGCGTTCGTCGTGCTCGCCGACGCCGACATCGAGCGGGCCTCCGCGGCCGCGGTGAAGGCCCGCTTCGCCAACTCCGGCCAGAGTTGCGTGTGCGCCAAGCGGTTCATCGTCCACCAGGACGTGGCCGACGTCTTCACCGACGCCTTCGTCGCCGCTGTCCAGGACCTGCGGACGGGAGACCCCCGCGAGCCCGGCACCCAGGTCGGCCCCCTCGCCCGGGACGACCTGCGCGGGGCCATCCAGCGGCAGGTCGAGGAGTCCGTCGCCGCCGGCGCCCGTCTGCTCACCGGAGGAAAGCCGCTGCCGAGCGACGGCTACTTCTACCAGCCCACCGTCCTCGCCGACACCCAGCCCGGCATGCCGGCCTTCGACGAGGAGACCTTCGGCCCCCTGGCCGCCATCGCCATCGCCGCCGACGACGACGAGGCCGTCCGGCTGGCCAACGCCACCAGCTTCGGCCTCGGACTGAGCGTGTGGACAACCGACCTGGCGCGCGGCATCGAGGTGGCACGCCGCATCACCAGCGGCGCCGCGTTCGTCAACGCGATCGTCGCCTCCGACCCGCGCCTGCCTTTCGGCGGCACCAAGCGCAGCGGCTACGGTCGCGAACTGGCGAGTGCGGGGATCCGGGAGTTCACCAACATCCGCACCTACTGGGTCAGCGCCTGACCGGGGCTTGACCGGCTCGCACGACCACGACGACCTGTCCGCCCGCGCTCGGCGGACAGGTCGTCGTGCTGCCCGAAGACCGGCTTTGCGCGCCCCGTATATCGCCGCCCGACTGCGACCTCACCTTGCTCTTTTTGGGTCGTACGTTGCCCCCGGCATCTTTAAGCTCGCGTGAATGACATCCAGGGCGAACGAGACTGCGATCACGCAGTGGAACACCTCCACCACGCGCGAGGCGCTGGAAACGACGGCGGAGGACGGGGACTTCGCCAAACGGCACCTGGTCAATCCCACCCTGCTGCGGCTGCTGGGCAATGTGCGTGGCCAGCGGCTGCTGGACGCAGGTTGCGGCAACGGGTATTTCAGCCGCATCCTCGCCGGGCGTGGAGCGCAGGTGGTAGGAGTCGAACCGACGGACCTGATGTGCTCCTTCGCCCGCGAGAGAGAAGTCGAGCTGAAGCAGGGAATCACCTACGTCCAGGCAGACCTGACACGGCTGCCCGACCTGGGTGCCCCCTTCGACGCCGTGGTGTGCAGCATGGTCCTGATGGCGATCCCCGACTGGAAGCCTGCCATGCGCGCCTGCGTGGAAACGGTGCGCCCGGGCGGCCTGTTCGTCTTCGCTCTGGTTCACCCCGCCTTCGAGCAACTGCTGAGCACCTGGCAGGAACACAGTGCATATCAAGTACAGCGGTACCTGGAGGAGTACGAGATCGTCGGGCCCGCCGCATCTGATTTCCACCGACCGCTCTCGGCATACCTCAACGAACTCGCCTCCCTCGGCTGCCGCCTGCGTGAGGTCGTCGAGCCAGGGCTCGACCCTGCCGTAGCAGCAGCGGCACATTCCGCTACTCCGGCGATCGACAGTTACGTCCACCTGCCTAACTTTCTGTTCGTCTCAGCCGAGGTGCCCGCCTGAGTGGTTACGGGACAGCCCTTAAAGCGCGTTGCAGAAGGCCGTGAGATTGCAGGTCAGGGCCCGCCTAGCCTCGATCATTCACCGTCAGCTCCCCGCCGACTCTGAGCTGGCCCAGGCCGTCGCCGTTCTCGCCCGTGCTCAGCAGGACGCGGTCTGGGACCGCACCCAGGCCGGCAACAAGCTGACCTCCCACCTGCGCGCATACTTTCCCGGCTTCCTGACTGACCGCCGTCGGCCACCGGCGGGAGGGCATCTTCCACTCCATAGCCCGGACTCTCCTGGCCGCGGCTCCCACACCTGAGCGGGCAGCGAAACTCACCCGGACACAGCTCCGAGCCTTGCTGAAGAAGGCGGACGGAAGAACACTATTGACAGGGAGGCCGAGCACCTTCACCGTGAGCTCCGCATCCCGCAGTGCGTCATCTGCCCCTCGTCGAAGAAGCGATGGGGCGACAGACCCTGGCGCTGCTACGGCAGTTGGAGGCCGCGTGCATGAGTGCCGACGATCTCGCCGAAGCATCGATGCAGGCGTTCGAGGCTCATCCCGATGCGGAGATCATAGCCAGCTTTCCGGGACTGGGTCCGCTCAGCGGAGCCCGCGTCCTGGCTGAGATCGGCGATGACCGGAGTCGGTTCGCTGATGCGAGAGGTCTGAAAGCGTACGCGGGCGCTGCCCCTGTCACCAGGGCGTCTGGCAAGAGCGTGTCCGTGCTGGCCCGTAGGGTAAAGAACCAACGGCTGGCCGGCGTCGGCTATATGTGGGCCTTCTCCGCGATGGCCCACTCAGACGGAGCACGAGCCCACTACGACCGCCGACGCTCTGCCGGAGACCGCCATACAGCCGCCCAGAGAAACCTGTTCAACAGGATGATCGGCTGCCTGCACCACTGCCTGGCTCACCGCGTCCCGTTCGACGAGGCCGTAGCCTTCCAGGCCACACCCGAACGGTTGAGTCGGCCTGAAGCGCGGTTCCGGTGTTGCCACCGGCCCGTCTCTCCAGACCGCTCTCCGAACCCGGCGTACCCGTCTCCGAGTACCGGGCTCTCCACAGTTCCTGCCATCGGGCTGATTGTCAGGCTGTGGGCCAGGGGCTGGGGATCGTGTCTCCCCGGTAGCGGTACCGGGTGATCGCCGGTGTCCGCGCCAGGTTGATCAGTTCGACCCCGTCCGCGGTGATCGGCAGCCATGACCCGTGCGGGCCGAGGAGCCGACTGCGGACGTCCTTCCACGACCAGCGGTGCATCGTCTTGAGCCACATGATCACGCGATGCCAGAGGAAGGCCCCGAGCATGCGGAACGTGTGCTTCGCGACGGCATGCCGGAAGTAGTTGGCCCAGCCGCGCATGATCTGGTTGAGCCGGATCAGCACGTCCCTGGGGTCAGCCTGTGACGTCCTGCGGGTCAGGGCACGGATCTTGTCCTTCACCGAACGGATGGGCCGCGCGGCGATGAACGCGTAGACGTACCACTTGTTGCTTCCTCGCTTGCGGCGCCGCCGGATGCGGAACCCGAGGAAGTCGACCCCGTCCTCGATGTGCACGATTCGGGTCTTGGCTGGTGACAGCCTCAGCCCCAAGAGTTCGAGCACGGAGGCTACTTCGTCCTGGAGGGCCGCCGCGTCCTCTGCGGAGCCATGCACCATGATCGCGAAATCGTCCGCGTAGCGGACAATTCGCCAGTTGGGCAGGCCGTGCCGACGGCGCTTGCGGCGCGGGTACTGGCCATCCATCCGCCCGCCGGGCAGCCAGTCGCGGTGCAGGTGCTCGTCGAGCGCCGACAACGCGACGTTGAAGATCAGCGGGGAGAGGATGCCGCCCTGCGGGGTGCCGGTGTGGGTGTCCCTTCGCTGGCTGTCCTCGCTGAGGATGCCCGACTTGAGGAACGCCTTGACCAGCGCCAGAACACGCTTGTCCTTGACCCGTTTCCGCACGGCGTCCATGACGGTGCAGTGGGAGACGTTGTCGAAGGCCGCTTCGATGTCGGCGTCCAGCACCCAGTGGTATCCCTTGGAGCCGAAGCGCTGGATCTCCGCGATCGCGTCCTGAGCCCGCCGCTTGGGCCGGAACCCGTAGGAGACCGGCAGAAAGTCGGCCTCGAAAATGGGTTCGAGCACCAGCTTCAGTGCGGCCTGAACGGTGCGGTCGGCCACGGAAGGAATCCCGAGGCTTCTCACCTTTCCGGCCCCGCCCGGCTTGGGGATCTTGCGCTCCCTCACCGGCAGCGGCCGGAACGCGCCGGACTTCACGTCCGAGCGCAGACCGTCCAGGAACCCGGGTGTCCCGATGTCCCGCTCGACGTCGGCGACGGTCATGCCGTCCACGCCGGCGGTCCGGGCTCCCTGGTTGCCCGCGACCCGGTCGAACGCCACGATGAGCGTCGCCGGGTCGTGAACGAAGTTGAACAGGTCGTCGAACCGGCGGCCGGGGTCGGCCACCGCCCAACGGTGAAGCTTGGCCTGCATCTCCAGTACCCGGCCGAAGGCCCCCACCGGGGAATCTTCTTCCGAAGCGCCGCCGTTCGGCGGTGCGTCTTCTGGCATTACAGCCTCCTTCCCTTCATGGAACTGCTGCCGCCCTTCCCCTTGCGCCGGGCTCTCCCCGGCTCCGAGTACTACGGCGGCTCCGCCCCCTCCCACACCGGTCGACCGACGGTGGGTCCAGCCTCGAACTCCGCGCTGGTGTCGCGGACTTGTGGCGGATGCGGGAGGGTTCCCGTGTTCACTGCTGACCGTTCGTCGCAGGAGGTGCCCGACTCTGTCCCGGCGGCATCGCCACGGTTACGCCGCAGACTTTCACCGTGACCTCCCGGGCCTGCAACTCCAGACCTGCCCGGAAGTTCCCCGCCTTCCTGACTACGGAAGCGGTTGCGCGCCGCCATCCGGCCCGGATCTACCAGGTTTTTGAGCCGGTGACTCATTACGGGACGTAAACGCCGGTTCCTCGCGTACACCTCTGCGTCTCGCTCGCCGGACCCGACCCATCTGGCAGTGCTGGGCCGTCCCGGCTTTGTCACGGCTGCTCTCGCCCTCCCCGACACCTCTCGGTTCAGGCTGCCGTCAGCTACGCTCGCCCCGCTGCGACGGGGCTCGCGGCGCAGGTCTTCCACCTCCACTCGGTCAAACAGCGCTTTCCACGGCGCACGTAGTTGTCAAGTCAAATGAGACGTTCGCGGTGCTATGAACCTTGTGGTTCGGTTTCACTGCGTTTTGCCGGGTCGTTGATCCAGACCTGGCCGGGTATCCGGGGTGGTCTCGGTCGGCGGGCGAAGCGTTGGGGGTGGCGCTCGTATGCCTCGGCGAGCGCGATGGCCCGCTGGTCGCGGACCTCCTCGGCGGTGCCGAAGTGGACGGAGGCGGGGGTGTGCAGGCCGATCCCGGAGTGTCTGTGGTCATGGTTGTAGTAGGCGATGAACGCCTCCATCCACTCCCGGGCATGGGTCAGCGAATCGAACCGTTCCGGATAGTCGGCGGTGTACTTCGTGGTCCTGAACTGGCTTTCCGAGTACGGATTGTCGTTGCTGACCCTGGGGCGCGAGTGACTCCTGGTGACACCGAGGTCGATCAGCAGCTGGGAGACCTTCTTGCTGGTCATCGAGGTGCCGCGATCCGCGTGCACGGTCTCGGGGACGATGCCGTTGCGCTCGATGGTCTCGCGGATCAACTCCTCGGCCCGCTCGGCTGTTTCGGCCAGTTCGACGGTGTGGCCGACGATGTAGCGGCTGAAGATGTCGATGATGACGTAGGCGTGATACCAGATGCCCTTGGCAGGGCCGGGCAGCTTGGTGATGTCCCAGGTGAAGACCTGCGACGGCCCCGTGGCGACCAGTTCGGGGATCGTCCGTGGCGGGTGGGTGGCCTGGCGGCGGCGTTCGCCGTTCTGCCCGGCGGCGGACAGGATCCGGTACATCGTCCGCTGCGAGCACCAGTAGTTGCCCGAGTCCAGCTCACGCGCCCAGACCTGCGCGGGTGGCAGGTCGACGTATTCCGGCCGGTTCAGCAGCGTCAGGATTTCGGCCCGCTCGGCCCGCGAGAGAGCCGAGGCGGGCGCGGGTCTTGGGGACGGTGCGGGCTTCGGCACCGGGTTGATGCGGCGGTAGTGGGTGGCGCGTGAGCGTCCGGTCAGCCGGCAGGCCGCCGTGGTCCCCAACTGTCCCCGGACGCTCGCGAACGCCTCATCGATCACGGGCACGGCGGCATGTTTCAGTCCGCGCTCTCGGAGAGCAGTTCCAAGAGCGCGTTGGCTTTTCCCATGACCTCCAGCGCGGCATCGCGGCGGGCCAGGTCCTTCTCCAGACGGGCGACCTTCTTGCGCAGCCGCTCCAGCTCGGCCTGTTCGGCCGCCTTCTTCGGCCGCACCGTCGAGGTCCGCCGGTCGGTCAGCGCGTCGAGTGCGCCGGCCTCACGGGCCTGGCGCCACCCGATGATGTGCGAGTGGTAGAGCCGCTCACGGCGCAGGACCGCGCCCTTCTCGCCCGGCGGAGCGGCGTCGTACTCGGCGACGATCCGCAGTTTGTACTCCGCGGGGAAAGTCCGTCGCTTCGGCTTCGGCGACGGATCGTCGCCGCCGGTGCCGGGTATCGGGGTGGTGCTGGCCATGCTGAGGGGATCTCCTGCCTCGCCCATCCAGACTAACCCGATAAAACGGGCGTCTCAGCCGAGACTGTCAGAGAGGGGAACCCCACCTGTCCCTTGTCGCTTGACAGCTCTTCCGCATCGGATGTCTTCTTGCCCGCGTCGATGCCCTGACTCCGCGCGGGGACACTGGTGGAGGTCTTCACGCTCTGCGCGTCGATCACGCCGGCGGACGGGGCGGCACCGCGGCCTTCCTGCTGTCGCACCAACTCCCGCAGCAGACCGTTGAGCTGGGCGAAGACACCGTCCTTCTGCCAGCTGGCGAAGTAGCCGTAGACCGACTGCCAGGGCGTTATGTGGAATCTGACTTGTCAAGGTCATTGGCAGTGTCAGCGACTGCCAGCCCGCACTTGGGGGGAAGGTAGGCGACGACCAAGGCGACTGCGTCATGTGGGTTGTCAGCCTCTCCGATGTCCGCCGGTCCTTGAGGCGAGCGAGTCTTCCACCACGTGACTCGGTATCTCCCGTCCACGGGAGTAACCACTGGAACGTCGTGGGTGTAGGGGAATCCGGTGCAACGGCTGAAGGTCAGTGACCTGTGGCTGTGGAAAGGGAACAAGGCTCGAAGCTGTGGCTGGGCGTAAGAGGCTTCGATGAGGTCGTGGTCGACGTGTGACGCCGTGGTCTGACGGTAGATCGTCCACATGGTCTCGACCGCGGTGCCGCGCTCGTGGGCCTCGGCGAGCGGGCCGTAACGGACGAACGGGCATGGGGATCGCAGATCTTCCAAGTTGGCGCCGGACTGCCAGACCCCGGTAGCCGTGGCTGAGGTTCCCCCGCATCTCGGGGGAACCTCAGAGACCCTCAGGCCATCGGCAAGCGTTGAAGATCCTGGTAGGGCGCAGGGCAAGTTCAGGCGGGTGGCCAGTTGTGGAGGGCCGCGTCCACGACCCGTTGGAGTTCGTCGCGGGTGGCGCCCGTGGCCGCCTGGACTGCGATGCCGTTCGCCATGGTCATGAGGTAGTGGGCGAGGGTGTCCGGGTCGGTGCCGGCGGGCAGGTCCTTTTCGTCGATGGCTAGTTGGAAGCGGTCGCGAAGTTGTGCCCGGTTGCCGTTGCGCCATGCGGCGAGCTCGTCGGCAGCGCTCTGTCCGAGGTGTTCTGCGACCAGGAAGCCCTGGACGCCGAGGCATCCGGCCGGACAGCCGGCCCGGGTGGAGGCCTGGATGGAGCCGGTGAGGTAGGCGGTGGCCACCTCCCGGGCGGTGGGCTCCTGCAGTGCGCGGGTGCTGTAAGAGGCGGGACCCTCGGTGTAGCGTTTCAGGGCCTTTCGGAAAAGGTCTTCCTTGTTGCCGAAGGCCGCGTACATGCTCGTTTTGGTGATTCCCATGGCTCGGGTCAGGTCGGTGAGGCTGACGCCGTCGTAGCCGTGTTCCCAGAAGACGACCATGGCCCGTTGCAGGGCCTCATCGGTGTCGAACCCTCGCGGCCGGCCGATCGGTGCCCTGCTCGTAGCCTCCACGATCCAGATCATACCCCTTCTGTCCCGACCGGACCAGAAGTGCTACGGTCACACTCTATTCTGTTCCGTTCGGAACGGAACAGAAATATGGAGAGGTCACATCATGGGAACGCTTGAGGGTAAGACGGCTGTCGTTACCGGCGGAGGAACGCGGGGGATCGGCCGGGCCACCGCCGTGCGGCTCGCGGCCGAGGGGGCACACGTATTCATCACCGGTCGGCGCACGGCCGAGCTGGACGAGGCCGCCGAGGTCATCGGTTCCGCAGTCACCGCGGTGCCGGGTGACATCACCGACCCGGCCGACCTGGACCGGCTGTACGCCTTGGTGCGCGAGCGCGGTCAGGGCCTGGACGTGCTGTTCGCCAATGCGGCCACCGCATCCTTCGCGACGCTGGAACGGATCACCGAGGAGGACCTCGACCGCGTCTTCGACGTCAACGTCAAGGGCACGCTTCGCACCGTGCAGAAGGCGTTGCCGCTGCTCAACCACGGTGCCGCGGTGATCTTGAACGCCTCCACCGCAGCCGAACACGGCGCACCGGCCTTCGGCGCGTACGCGGCGTCCAAAGCCGCGGTCCGGTCCTTCGCGCGGACCTGGGCCAACGAACTGAAGGACCGGGGAATCCGGGTCAACGCGGTCTCGCCGGGGCCGATCGACACTTCCGGCATCACCGAACTTGCCGAACTCGCCGGCGAGCAGGACGACACAGCCTTCAAGGCCAATCTCGGCGCGGGCGTCGCGATCGGCCGGATGGGCCGCCCGGAGGAGGTCGCCGCCGCCGTGGCCTTCCTCGCCTCCGCGGACAGCAGCTACCTCATCGGCACCAACCTGTACGTCGACGGCGGCGAGAACCAGATCTGACACCGCAGCGCCCGGAACACGTCGCCTCACCATTCCCGGCAGGCATCACCCAATTCGGGTGCAGAAGAACACCGTCGGGCTGGCCTAGTCTTCCTCACCGTCACCACTACTACGGCGCGACTGTGGGAACTGGGGCGGCCCATCGCGTGAACCCCGCAGCAGCGGGCGAAGAGCACCGGCAGAGCCTGGTATGAGCTCTGGCGCCAACAACACCTCGGCCGCACTAACGACACCACCCCTAGTCGCGCTCAGCTGCTGAGCCGCTCACAAGATTCGACGGGAAAACCATGAGTCCCTCCCAGACCGAAACCGTCCTGGTCACCGGCGCCTCCGGCTTCATCGCCGGGTACGTCATCGAGGAACTGCTCCGGCACGGCTACACCGTCCGCGGCACGGTCCGCGATGTGGCACGGACCGAAAAGACCACCCACCTCACCGCCCTGGCCGCGCAGCTCGGCGGCCGCCTCGAGTTCGTGGCCGCCCGCCTGGACACCGACGAGGGCTGGGCCGACGCAGTCGCCGGCTGCACCTTCGTGCTGCATACGGCCTCACCGAACCCGCCCGCGATACCGCGCGACGAGGACGAGGTCATCCGCCCCGCCGTCGACGGCACCCTGCGCGTGCTCCGTGCCGCGTCCGCCAGCGGCACCGTCCGCAGACTGGTCCTGACCTCCTCTTCTCTCACCGTCAACGCCGGCCGCAACGAACCGAAGGACGGCTGGCACACCGAGGACGACTGGTCACTCCCCGAGGCCTGTACCCCCTATGCCAAGAGCAAGCTCCTCGCCGAGCGCGCCGCCTGGACCTTCCTCGACGACCTGCCCGAAGACCGCCGACTCGACCTGGTCGCAGTGATCCCCGGACTGGTCCTGGGGCCCCTGCAGCGCCCCGAGGTGAGCACGTCCACCGTAGTCGTCCAACGACTACTCAACCGCTCCATGCCAGCCGTCCCGAACATCGGTTGGAGCATTGTCGACGTCCGAGACATAGCCGTCGCCCACCGCCTGGCCATGGAAAGTCCAAAAGCCCCTGGCAACCGCTACCTCTGCGGCGGCACCTACACCGGAATGCGGGACATGGCCCACGTCCTCGCCGCCGAATTCGCTCCCCAGGGCTTTCACGTCCCCACTCTTCGGTTGCCCTACCCGGCCATGTGGCTCGCCGCGCGCTTCGACCCCGCCCTTCGTGTGGCACTCGACTTCGTCGGCCGCGAACGACTGTCTAGTCAGAAGGCGATCGACGAGCTGGGCTGGACCTCGCGTTCGTCTGCGGAGATTCTGCGAGACACCGGGCAGAGCCTGATCGACCACGGTCTTGTTCACTCACGCCACAAGTAGAACTTGGTACTGATGCCCTGCGGTGTTCCACGCGGCCGCTCCCCGACCGCCTGGTGCGTTCCTGCGCTCATAACGATCGGTATGGCCCTCTGCCCATGCTCTCGTTCGCAACCGTGCACGGGACAGGGTGTGTCAGAAGTGACACACCCAAGCGGTTCTCGATGGGTCAAGGGCGCAGGTGGCTCCTGGTCTTCCCCTCGAAGACCAGGAGCTATCCGCTTTCCTCGCGGGTGTGGATTGCCCGGTGGAGCCGTCGTGGTGGTGCGACAATGAGGCCGGGTTGAGGGCTCGTTGGCCTCTGGGCGGGACTGCTGACCGTGATTCCTAATGCTGTCTGTCAAGCCGCGTGAGCGGTGGGTGGCACGGCCTCATAGGTCCGTCCGTCGCGTGGGAGCGAAGTGGGCCGCCATTGTGGACGTCGGCACTGCGGCCCGCCCCCGGCTGCCGCAGCACCGCCTGATCGACCATCACGCACCGATTCGAAGGTTCCCACGCACAACCACATCACCCAACGACCTGCCCAACACCCTTCGGAGATTCAGGAGATGGTGAGGGAGATGATGCGCCCGTCGCGAGCGGCCTTACGAGGCTGCTCGTGAAAGTCGGGTGCCGTGCAGGCGAAGAGTGTTCCTTCGCCGATGGCGCACGCGAAGACCGGAGCCGACGGGCTGATCTCATCGCCGACTTCGCCTGTTCCAGTCAGGCGGAGCAACCTGCCGCCTCCCGCGTCGGCGATCCAGAGGTCGCCGTCGTCGCCGAGGCAGGAACCGTCCGGCGCAACCACCACCTGGTCGAGAATCCGACTGAAGTCCTGCCCCGCCGGGACCGGCCCGAAGGACGCCCATGTACGTCGATTGACGAGGTCTCCTGAAGATGTGAGGTCGAAGGCGGTTATCCGATTGCCGAATGTCTCGTTCACCAGCAGCGTTCCGGCCTCGGTGATCACGCTGCCGTTGGGGAACCAGAGGTCGGAGGCAACTTCCACGATGGTTCCGTCCGGGTCGACCCGGTGCAGCGATGCCGGGGCGAAGTCGGCATCGACGGCCATGTCGAACCCGAAGTTCCCCACATAGGCCCGCCCGAGACTGTCGACCACCATGTCGTTCAGATGCCCCGTGACGTGCTCCGACAGGTCCGCGTGGACGACGAGCACCCCGTCGGTCTCTCGCCGAAGAATCCTGCGGTCGCGCATCGAGACGATCAGGAGACGGCCGTCGGGGAGCCACCCCAGGCCGGATGGTTGCTCAGGGACGAGTGCCTCGACCCTGAGGTCCGATCCGGACGGCAGGACCGACGCCACTTGACCGCTGAAGAAATCGGAGAACCACAACCGGCCCTCACGCCATCTGGGCGCCTCGGGAAAATGCAGATCCGCGACGACGGTATTGGATGCCATATTCAAAGGAAACCTCGGAGGGTCATGGATCACTCGGCGCGCGGTGATCAAGGATCTGAATTCACTGGGCGAAAGGGAGGTGCGATCGCAGCTGGCTATACTATGAAGAAGTCAGAAATTTTGGAGGTGTCAATGAGTGGGTCCTTCAAGTTGGCGGGACCGCTGTCCGACCGGGACAGTTGGACGGCGGCACGGTGGTGCTCGATGGAGCGCGCGCTCGCTCTGATCGGAACCCGTTCGGCCATGACGTTGCTGCGTGAGGCGTTCTACGGCGCGACACGTTTCGACGACCTGGTCCGTCGGGCGGGCGTGACTCCGGCAATCGGGTCGCAGCGCCTGCGCGAGATGGTCGACAACGGGCTGCTGAAACGCGAGCCGTACCAAAAACCGGGACAACGGACTCGCCACGCGTACACCGTCACCGAGTTCGGGCTGGAAATCTTTCCGATCATTGTGGCGCTCGCGCACCTCGGGGACGGATTGCCCAGTGAACCCGGCAAGAGGATCGCGCTCAGTCATGAAGGCTGTGGTGAGCCCGTGGCCGCAGAGGTGCGTTGTGCACGTGGTCACGTGGTCACGCCGGCCGAAATCGTGGTGTCAGTCGTGGAGCCCGCTGCCCCCGGTGCCGACCTTCCGGGGTCGGACGGCTGATGATGCGGTTCAGACATCAGGCAGGGGCTGATTCCGTTCCGAGAACGCTCTCGACCCGCCGTGCGATGTCGAGGAGTTGCTGATCGCCACCTCTCTCGCCGTCCAACTCGATCCCGAAAGGCAGACTGTCGGCCGAGACGCCCAGGGGGAGACTGATACCCGGCAGACCTGCGCCGCTGGCCGGTACGGTGTTCCTGGCGAGAAAGAGATCATCGACCTCCTGGCCGGCCACCGTAAACTTCCCCTGACTCGTGATCAGCGGCGCGAGAGCCGGAGTGGTCGGCAGAAGCAGCGCATCAGCGCCACTGGCGGAGAAAGTCTCCTCGAAGCGACGTTGCAAGGCCTGACGATCCCCCCAGAGTGTCTGGTCGAAGGCGGTGTCGGACAGATGGCCATCGCCCGACGGCACCACCAGGAAACTCCATGCTTCCTTCAGTTGCGCTCTCAGATCGTGATAGATCTCGTCGAAGGTGACGGGAAAATTGTTCTGGCTGAGAAATTCCGAGATTGCGTGGTACGTCTCGCGGAAAAAGATATTCCAAGTGACTCCGCCCGCGAGCTCGGAGAAATCTGGTCCCAGGTCGACCTCGTGCACTTCGGCTCCGGCGTCGCGGAATCGTCGGATCGCCTTGGTGAAATGTGCTTCGATCTCGGGATCGATCAGGCCGACGTAGTGGTGGGGCGCGTAAGCAAACGTGACTCCCTCCAGATCGGAGGGAACGGGCCGGGATTCGATCAGGGCACCGGTGACGACTTGGTCTATCAGAACGCAGTCCTCAACGCTGCGTGCGAGCAGACCTGTTGTATCGAGAGTGTGCGAGACCGGAGCGACTCCGCCGCGCGGCCAACGACCGGTGGTGGGCTTGAACCCCACCACTCCGTTCAGGGAAGCGGGCACCCTCACCGAACCGACCGTGTCGCCTCCGAAGGATGCCGGCACGATGCCTGCGGCGACAGAAACGGCCGAGCCGCTCGATGACCCACCCGAGACACGGTCCTGGTCAATTGCGTTCCTGACCTGTCCGTACGCGCTGTTCTCACCGGTCAGCCCCCACGACATCTCGACGAGGTTGTTCTTGCCGAACACGATTCCGCCGGCGGACTTGATCGATCCCACGGCCTCGGCGTCCCACCCGGGAACGAAGGCGTCCAACGGTTTCACACCGAGAGTCGTACGGAGTCCACGCGTGACGTAACTGTCCTTCATCCCGAACGGCACACCGAGCAGTGGGGCCGTGGATCCCGCGGCACGTGCCCTGTCTGCCTCCCTGGCCGCGTCGAGTACGGCTGACTCGTCGATGGTGATGAAGGAGTTCAGATGCGCGTACTGTCGCGCGCGCTCCAGGAGGGCAGTCGCGTACGACTCCGCAGTGATCTCGCCTCGGCGCATCGCGGTCGCCGCGGCTGCCACACCAAGGATGGATGTGCTGTTCATTCCTTGAGTGATCCTTTTCTTTGACATGGGGCGGACGTCGGGACGACTACGACCAGGAGCGCCACTCGCCGGGTGCATTGAGTACGGAACTCAGCCGGCGAAAGGCGCGTAGAGCACCTGGACGGGTGCGGCCAAGCCGGCCTTCACCTGACGGCTGGTCTCGTCGGCCAGTACTTCGGGGTCACCGGCCACCAGGCCGTCGTACGCGGCCGCGACGATGTCGGCGGGATCGTTCTTCTCCGTGTCGAGTCCGGCGGTCATCGGGGTGTCGGTGTAGCCCAGGTGCAGACCGGTGACCTGGGTGCCCTGTTTGGCCAGGGCCAGCCGCTGGGTGTTGGTGGCGGACCAGAACGCCGCCTTGGTCGCGCTGTAGGCATCGGCGATGCCGAGCCAGGACAGCACAGAGAGGACGTTGAGGAAGGCACCGCCGCCGTTGGCGGCGAGCACCGGCGCGAAGGTGTTGCTGACGTGCAGCTGACCCCAGAAGTTCGTGTCGAAGAGCGCCTTGGCCGCCTCCAGGTCCTCGCTCAGGAGTGAGGCTCCGGTGGAGGCGCCGGCATTGTTGATCAACACGGTGACATCGCCGGCTTCCGTTGCCGCCTGCGTGACGGACGCCTGGTTGGTGATGTCGAGTGTGAGCGGTACGACGCGGTCGGCGTCCCAGACCTGCGGTGTGCGGGCGGTGGCGTACACCTTCGCGGCACCGCGGGCGAGTGCCTGAGCGACGAACTCGCGGCCGAGGCCACCGTTGGCGCCGGTGACGAGGACGACGGCGTTCTTGAGGTCGGTCATGAAGGATCTCCTCCGAATGGATTTCTACGAGTGGGCAAGGGAGGGCTCAGACGGCCCGGTCGCTCACCGGTGCGGCCGTACGAGAGGGCGTTTCGTCGGGAGACTTGGGAGTCATACGCGGCGCCGCTATGGCGGCGAGCACTCCGACCGCGGCCAATGCCCACCACGAGTGCCGGAAGACCGTGTGAGCGGCCTGAGCGGTGGCCGGATTTCCCAGGATCGCGACCAGGATGCAGACACCGAGCACCGTGCCGATCTGTCGGCTCATGTTGACGACGGCGCTGCCCGTGGCGGACTGCGCGGCAGGGAGGTCGGTTGTGGCGGAGGAGAGGATCGTCGGCAGCGCGAGACCTACGCCGGCACCGCCCACCAGGGCGCTGGGCAACAATGAGGTGGTGTAGTTCGGGTGGATCGTGACAGACAGGGACGTGTACAGGCTGGCAGCGCTGAACAGCAGGCATCCGGCGGCCACGATGTAGCCGAGCGGAATCCTTCGGCTGGCCCGATGTCCGAGCACGGTGAAGAGGGGCACCATCGCGGGCCCGACCGCGACGGCGAAGCCGGTTCGAATCGCCGAATAGCCCCAGACCTCTTGCAGCCACAGAATGTTCGAGAGCAGGACCGCGGCAAACGGCACCGAGAACAACAGGGCGGTCACGTTGGCCCAGGTGAACGCCCGCACTTTGAGCAGGGCGGGGTCGATCACCGGAGCGGAATGCCGACGGGAGCTGATGAAGAAGCCGCCGAACGCCACGAGGGTGGCGACCCATGCGGCGTAGATCCGGGTGTCGGTCCACCCCCAGTCAGAGCCTTCCACGAGTCCGAGAGTCATCGCGCCGATGGCGAGGATCAGCAGGGTCGCCCCCAGCGCGTCGGGGAGCCGTTGGGCCTCCTCGTCCCGTGAGGGAGGTACGAGCAGCATGGTCGCGACGAGCGCCGCGATCCCGACCGGGACGTTGACCAGGAACACCCATCGCCACGACACCTCGACGAGCAGGCCCCCGATGACAGGCCCCAGGGCGGCCGCGAAGGCGCCGCTCGCTGCCCAGATCCGCACTGACCGGGCACGATGCGCCGCTGGAGCGGATGCGATGACGAGACCGAGACTCGCGGGCGTCAACAGTGCGGCGCCGAGGGACTGGGCGATCCGGAACCCGACGAGCCACCAGACACCCGGGGCTGCCGCGCAGGCTGCGCTCGCTGCGGTGAACAACCCCAGCCCGAACATGAAAGTGCTCTTGCGGCCGAATCGGTCGGCGATCCGCCCGGCGGGAACCAGTAGCGCCGCGTAGAAGATCGTGTAGGCGTTGAGGATCCACGACAGGTCGGAGAGGTGCGCGCCCCCGAAGTCGTGGCCTATGTCGTCGAACGCCACATTGACGATGAACACGTCAAGGCTTGCCATGAAGGCGGCGGAACAGAGAACCGTGAGGATCAGGCCCGGGTGGCCCGCAAGTCGGACTCTCCTCTGACTTTTGAATTGCATAGTCAGGACTGTAGGGGGCTGACTACTAAAAACACAACCCAGATAGTCGACCGCAGGGAGGCGAACGGATCACCAGCGCGCTTCGGCGCAAGAGCACACCTCGGCTCCCACGCCGAGACACCACGTCAGTCGGCGCTGACCCCCATGGGCGAGCCGGTCATGGCGGCCCCGACGGCATGCAACGGTTGCTGATCGCCGGCCGCACCGGCCTCTTGAAGAAGGGCGTCCAGCCGCCCCGTATCCAGTCGGATGGAGGTCCGCGAGCGATGTCGGTGGCGGGCATCGGCGACAGCGTTGGGGTCGGGACACGTCGCCGTTCCCGTGCCGGAGGAGCACATGGCCGGCGGAGCTGTGACCGGGTCCGGGCCGAGGGCAGGCCCTGGCCATCGTGAGGGAGTTCGGCCCTGGGTGCCGTCCCACCGGCACCGCCCTCGATCAGCTGGTCCGCATCGCGAGCAGTCGGAGAGCAACGCAGGATCAATGGCGGTCGACGAGCTCACGCTTCGGCGAGTCGCCGTCACCTCTCAAGGCAGGACCCAGCGTCATCACGAGCAGCCGTACATACTCCTCGTCCCAGACGGGCGGCGGCCTGGCCTTGAGGGGGGACGGCCGTTACCCATCGGCTTGCCGATGGGTAACGAAGCCGAGGTCGGCCGAAGTCCATGAACCGCCGCAGCTGCCGGCCGCGGCCGCGTCTGGACCCCGCTTTATCTAGTCAGCCAGGAACACCCCCGGCTTCACGGGTCTCCGGCGCGAGCTGCCTCATGCAGGCCCCGGGGAGAGCCGGCACGCCAACGCTTATGAAGATGGAGCCGACGGACGGCGGAGACCGGTCGTGTCCGCCTGCCGGAGCACTTCGCGGGCTGTCCGCACGGCCTTCGTGGCCTCGGTCTGCTCCTGTTCCGTCTCGACGGACGACGGAGTGCAGGTGGCCACATCCGCCGGACGTGCTGAAGCCCTCGGTACGACCCCCCTCGCCCGCCGGGCGACGATCTCCAACGTGTGCCCCGAATACGGCGCCACCGCTGCGCTGTTCCCGATCGACACCACAACCTCGCGTACCTGCGTCTGACAGGCCGCGGCACCGATCGCATCAGCGCGGTCGCGACCTACGCCGAGGAACAGGGCGTGTGGTGGGACCCGAAGTCCGCTCCGTGATTCGACGGAACAGTTCGCAGGGACCTGACAGAGGTAGTCCCCTCCCTCGCCGGCCTCCGCCGACCGCGGGACCGGGTGTCACTGTCCGGCGTCGCCGCGAAAGCACACGCGACCATCCGTCAACTACGCGCTGAGCAGAGGACATGCACCGCCGGGAACAGCCATGACAGTGTCGCCGCGCCCGGTCGCTCCGCCGTTTCGAGCCCTTCCACCACACCGGTGGCGGACGGCGCCGTCGCCATCGCCTCCATGACCTCGTGCACCAATACCTCCGACCCGTACGTCATGACCGCCACCGGCCTGCTCGCCCGCAACGCCTCCGGGTACGGCTTGAAACCAAAACCGTGGGTCAGGACCAGCCTGGCGCCGGGCTCCCGCACCGTCACCGACTACCTCGCTGCCGCAGAGCTGTCCGAGCCGCTGGACGCTCTCGGACTCCACCTCGTCGGATACGGCCGCATGACCTGCATCGGAAACTCCGGCTCCCTGCTTCCGCAAGCCGCCGCGGCGGCGGAAGAAGACGTCCTCCTCGCCTCGGTCCTTTCCGGAAACCGCAACGTCGACGGCCGGATCAACAACCAGATCTCCCTGAACTACCTGCCCCCACCGCTCCGCTCGTCATGGCTTACGCGTTCGCTGGTTCCATCACCCACGACGTACAGAAGGAACCTCCGGGCAACGACGCGCAGGGGCGTCCGGTCATGCTCGCCGACCTGTGGCTGAGCGACGCCGAGATACAGCAACTGGTCGACACACACGTGACACGCCACGTGTGCGACACCGCCTACGCCCACATCCTCGACGGCGACGAGCGATGGACAGTCGTGCCTGCGGCCACCGGCCAACTCCTCGACTGGGCACCGAAGTCGACCTACCTGCGACGCCCACCGTTCCTCGACGGCGTGGCCACTGCCCCGCCTCAGCCGGCCGACGTCCTCGGGACCCATGTCCTGGTCGTCCTGGGCGACTCCGTCACCACGGACCACACGAGTCCGGCCGGTCACATCCCCGCCGACGGTTGCGCAGGGCGGTCTCTCACGGAACTCGGCGGGATCGAGCGGGACACATGTACCTCACGTCGCGGCAACTTCGAGGTCATGGTCCGTGGCGGCTTCGCCAACCCCCGGCAGGCCACTCGGCTCGCTCCCGGGGGAGAGGCTCGACCCGCTGCTTCGTCCTGGACGGTGATGCGCCCGTGCCCGTCCACGACGCGGCGGTCTCCTAGGCCACGGCCGAAGCGCCGCTGCTGGTCGTCGCCGGTCACGAGTACGGGATCGGATCCTCTCGCGACCTGGCTGCGAAGACCATGGCGCTCCTCGGCGTCCGAGCCGTGGTGACACAGTCATTCGAGCGCATTCATCGCTCCAGTTCCTGCTCCAACTCGGCCTTCTCCCAGTCCAGTTCGTCGAGGGGGGAGTCCGCCGGGGAGCTGGGGCTGGAGACCCCCACCCGAGATCATCCACTTCCGACACGGCGGTGTCCTGCCCTGCCTCTACGGCCGGTTCCTGGAAGCCGCGGACAACTGACCAGGCCGTCTGCTCTCATACGCGATGGCCGCACCTTCGAGATCACCGCGCCCCCGCCCCCTGTCGCCCTGGGCTGAACGCTCACAGCACGTCACCAGCCAGGCTTGACAACCTCATTGGGAATCGTTTGGTGACCGGCGATCATGGGCTTCAGCCCTTCGCTGTCGTGGGTGTTGCCGGCCGAGACGCCGACGAGGAGGGGCAGTCCGTTCGTGTCCGACAGGATGTGCATCTTGGAGCCCGGTTTGCCTCGGTGCACGGGGCTCGGACCTGTGTGTTCGCCTTTCTTAGCGCGGACGTGAGCGGTGTCGAGGACGACGCGGGTGACGTCGATGAGGCCGGCGTCATCGAGGCGGTGCAGGACCGCTTCGTGCAGGCGGCCCCAGACACCGGCTCTCGACCAGATCAGGAACCGGCGGTGAGCGGTCGACTTCGATACCCGAAGCAGGGCGGCAGAGCACTCCAGGCGCAGCCGCTGACCAGGACGTAGATGATGGCCGCGAACAACATCTCATCAGGTGTGTCCTGCGTTCCGCCGCCCTGCGGCCGCACTCTCAACGGCGGGATCGGCGGCTTCGCGATCTCCCACAGTCCGTCCGGAACAATCCAACTCCACGTACCCCGCCCCATATCGAAGTCAACGACCGCCTCACCACGGAGGACACCGTCTTAGGCCCTGTTGTGAAAGTGAGTGCTGAGGCGCGCTAGCTACGGAGTTGGGTGAGTTGCCGGTTGCGCCCCTGCTGCCCGAAGGATCTCGGCAGTGTCAGGGTGAGGGCCGCTGTTCGCCCAGTCCAGCGGGGACTTGCCTGTGCCGTGGTCTTCGCGAAGGTTGGGATCGGCGCCATGCGTCAACAACTGCCGGATCGTTTCGGTGTGCCCCCAGCAGGCGGCTGCGCAGAGCGATGTGCCCTCAGAGCCGAGGCCGCTGCTTTCGGTGTCGGGAGAAGCCCCGTCTTCGATGAGCAAACGAGCTGTCTCGGCTTCGCCCTGCACTGAAGCCAGGTACAGCGGAGTGGTGCCGTCACTGTTCCGTCTCTCTGGACTTGCTCCACTGCGCAGCAGGGCCTTCGTGCACATGGCGTCACCTGCCAGGACTGCTTCGAAGAGGTGGCGGGAGAGCTTCTTCTGCTGGCGCTGCTTCATAGCCGGTGAGGCTAGCGATTATGAGTACGCCGGAGCCATTCATATCCATTCGTTGATCGCCGCGACCAGCACAGTGGCTTCGTAGCGGACGGCGAGTTTGTCGTATCTCGTGGCCACGGCTCGGTGTCGCTTGAGGCGATTGATCCCGCACTCGACCGCGTGGCGCTCGCGGTAGTCGGCCGGATCGAAATGCGGCGGCCGGCCGCCACGGGAGCCGAGCTTCTGGCGGTTGCGTGCCTGGTCTGCCTTGTCGGGGATGGTGCAGCGGATCCCGCGTCGGCGCAGGTAGGCGCGGTTTTTGCGGGAGGCGTACGCCTTGTCGGCCCGCACGCGATCGGGGCGGACGCGTGGCCGGCCCGGCCCGGCCCGATGCGAGGCACGCGAACCTTCTCCAGCACGGGTTCGAACTGCGGTGAGTCCCCGCGCTGCCCGGCGGTCACCACGATCGACATGGGCTTCTGGCCTTGCTCGACGGCCAGGTGCAGCTTGGTGGTGAACCCGCCGCGCGAGCGTCCCAACCTGTGATCATTCGGCTCGGTGAACACACCGCCCGGTGGTTCCTTCTGCAGATCACCCTGCTTGCGGGCCCCGGCCGCATGCTGATGAGCGCGGCACACTGTGGAGTCGACGCTCAGTTCCCACGTGATCGCGCCTTTCGCGTCGGCCAGGGACTGGAGCCGGGTGAGGATCCGGTGCCACGTGCCGTCCCGCTGCCACCGGCGGAACAGGTCGTAGACCCGGTTCCACGGTCCGTATCCGACCGGGATGTCTCGCCACGGCACTCCGGTTCGGACCCGGAACCGTATGCCGTCGATCAGTTGCCGTCGAGGCCAGATCGGTGGCCGCCCCGCCCTGGCACCCTTCGGCAACAGTGTTTCCAGCACCGCCCACTGTTCGTCTGTGAGATCTCCCCGACCCATGATCTGTGATCATGCACAACCCAAGATCCACTTTCGATACATGACCTAGTGCCGTCTGGCCGGCCGTCGCTGGTTCTGGTTCCGCAACACGGATCCGGTCCGCATACGGGTGGCAGGCCTCTGGCGGGCAATCATGGTGAATGGTCTCCAAGGCGTCGCAACAGGACGATCAGATGGGCGAAGCCTTCCTCGCTCATGATCTCTTTCACCTCCTGATCGATTTGCAGAAAGGTTCCCCGTCCCTCGTCGAGGGCTCGCCTGCCGCCGTCGGTGATGGTGACCAGTCTGCGCCTGCGGTTGTCCGCGTCGATGATCTTGTTGACCAGGTCGAGTTTCTCCAGTCCGGTCAGCAGTTGGGTGAGTGTCGAACGGTCGATCGAAGCCCGCGCGCCCAGCTGTGACTGATCCAGCTCGCCATGCTCGGCCAGCATGGCGAGCAGCAGGTATTGCGGCGGGGTGAGTTCCAGGTTGTATTGCCGCCAGATCGCCGCCCATGCCTGGTTTGCCCGGCGCAGCTGAGTCAGCAGGTTGTGCACGAGGTCGTTCTCTGCCTTGACGTCCACCATAACCCAAGCATACTCTGTGTACGGAACGTCAGTACACGGAAGGTTGCGTTAAGCACACAATGCGACTGATTGTAGGGATGACCGGGGCCACTGGTGCGCTGCTGACCGTGCGGCTACTGGAGGAACTGCGGCGACATCCGGACGTTGAGACTCACTTGGTGATCAGTAGGTGGGGACGTTCGACGGTCAAATTGGAAACTGGGCTCAGTGCCCGGGAGCTGGCCGCGTATGCCGACGTTTGTTATTCCCCAGGCGACCAGGGGGCTGCTATCTCGTCGGGTTCGTTCAAAGCCGACGGCATGGTCATCGTGCCGTGCAGCATGAAGACTCTCGCCGGTATTCGGTCCGGCTATTCGGAGGGTCTGATTGCGCGGGCTGCCGACGTCACCCTAAAGGAGCGCCGTAAGCTTGTTCTGGTGCCCAGGGAAACACCGCTCAGTGAGATCCACCTGGAAAACATGCTGGCATTGGTCAGGATGGGCGCATCAATGGTGCCGCCGATGCCGGCGTTTTATAACGCACCGCGCACCATCGACGACCTCGTCGACCACCTGGTGGCACGCGTTCTCGACCAGTTCGACATCGAATCCGTCCGGGTCCGTCGATGGGAAGGGCTCCCGGAATCCTTGCCGCTCAATGACAATAGCCCGAGAGGGGTAGCGTAGTGACCCGAATCAAGGATCTGCGGGAATATTTGCACGCTCTCGACGAGCTAGGCGACTTGAAGGTAATCAAGCGGGAAGTCAGCGCTGATCTCGAAGCCGCCGCCATCACCCGGCTCGCCTACGAGCGCGGCTTGCCGGCGCCGTTGTTCGACAGGGTGACGGGAGCGGCTCCGGGTTTCCGGCTATTCGGCGCTCCGGCAGGGCTCAGTTCCGTACAAGGCAAACCGTGGGCGCGCGTCGCGCTCTCGCTCGGGCTGCCGCTCGATCTCACCCCGGAACAACTGGTCGAGAAGCTCATCGCGACCTGTGGCGCAACGCCGGTTCCGCCAGTGGCCGTTTCCCGCGAGGCCGCGCCGTGCAAGCAGAATGTCCTGCTCGGCGATGAAGCTAGCCTCGACAGGTTTCCTGTGCCGAAGGTCCACCAGGAAGACGGCGGGCCCTACCCGGGCACCTGGGGCGTCATCATCGCCCGGACTCCCGACGGACGATGGACGAACTGGTCGATCGCACGGATCATGATGATCGACGGGAAGCACATGACCGGCATGGTCGTGCCCCCGCAGCACATCGGCCAGGTCTGGCAGGAATGGGCGGACATCGGGAATCCGGTGCCCTTCGCCCTTGTCCAAGGAGGTCACCCGGCCATCTCGTGCGTGGGTGGAATGCCATTTCCCGACGCTGAGGTGGACGAGTCTGGCTTCATCGGCGCATTGCTCGGTGAGCCGCTCGAGGTCGTCACCTGCGAGACCTCAGATCTGCAGGTGCCGGCTAGTGCGGAGATTGTAATCGAAGGGCACCTGTCGGTGGGGCGAGACGCCATCGAGGGACCTTTCGGTGAAATGCACGGCTACATGTCCGCGGACACCTCAGCGCAGCCGATCTACAGCATCGAGGCGATCACCTACCGCGACGACCCGATCTGGCCGATCGTGCCTGAAGGTCGCCCGGTGGATGAATGTCACACGATCTCAATGCCTGGGCTATCAGCCGCGGCGCTGAAGGAGCTACGTTCGGCCGGTTTGCCGGTCACCATGGTTTGGCTGCCGACCTACGCAGCCAATCATTGGCTGGTGATTACCGTTCCACAGAACTGGCGGGAACGGCTTCCAGGCATCGACTCCGCAGAATTCACGCGCCGTATCGATGAAATCTTGCGGTCCACCCGCGCCGGCCAGATGATGCCACGGGCGTTCGTTCTCGACGACGACATCGACCCGTTTAACGACCAAGAACTAATCTGGGCGCTGGCCACACGCGTTCATCCGGTGAAGCGGGTCAAGGTGAGCGAGGGCTGGGCGACACCGCTGCACACTTGCTTCACCCCGGAGGAGAAAGTCGCCGGACGTGGGCCTCTCGTCATCCATGACGGTCTGCTCCCCGCGCCCGGCGAGGGTCGGCTCGCCCACAGCTCGTTCGCCGGTGCCTATCCGGGGGATCTGCAGAAGCGTGTTCTCGAAGCCAACGACTGGGGGCTTTCCCAGTGACATCCACTCGCTCGTTGGCCTGGGTCGCGGCCAATGCGCCTTGGGCGGTCCGGTCCATTGTGGCCGAGGCCGGTCAATGAGCGATGCGGCGTGAGGTGCTTGACGCGACAGCCGTAGGAGTCTGTGTGTCCCCGGGCATCGCGGTGACTGCCCAACCAATTGAACAGACGATTCGGATCTACAACCGAGGAAGAAGTCATGGACGAGCTGAGGTTTGATGGCAAGACGGTCATCGTCACCGGAGCGGGCCGAGGGATCGGACGCGCCGAGGCGGAGTTGTTCGCCCAGCGTGGCGCGGCAGTCGTAGTGTGCGACATCGGTGCGGCGGACGGAACACCGAGCCGCGAGGACCCGGCGGAGATTGTCGTCGCCTCGATTCGAGACGCTGGCGGTGAGGCGGTGGCGTGCCACGACTCAGTGGCAACGGAGGCGGGGGCTGCCGCCATCGTTGCCACGGCCATCGACACCTACGGTCGTGTCGACGCAGTCGTCAACAACGCGGGCATTTTCAGCACGAAGCCGTTCGAGGACCTCACCCTCGACGATCTCCAGGCCCAACTGGACGTGCATGTGAACGGAGCGTTCCTCGTCAGCCGTGCGGCCTGGCGGCACCTGTGCGCCACGGGTGAGGGGCGTGTGGTGAACACGATCTCCGCCGCCGTCTGGGGCGCCGTAGACGTAGCCCACTATGGGACGGCCAAAGGAGGCGTTCTCGGGCTCACCCGCAACATGGCCGTCGCTGGGGCACCACACGGAGTCGCAGTCAATGCCGTGGCCCCTGCCGCGAGCACGAGAATGATGGATGCTACGGCCGCTTCGGTGGACGCCCAGATCGTCGATCAGATGCGCCAGACCATGCCGGCGGAACTGGTGGCACCTGTCACCGTGTACCTTGCACACCCGGCCTGTCGATTGACCGGCGAGACGCTGCGGGCATCCGGCGGGAAGGTGTCCCGCCTCGCTGTCCTCTGCAGCCGCGGCATCAGCGACCCGCAGCTGACCCCGGAGAGCCTCGTGTCCAAGCTCGACGACCTTCTCGATCTGTCCGGTGGCGAGGTCGTACAACCGCAGGGATGACCTGCTCGTCTCTATAGCAGGGTTTGATCAGCTGCAGTCGTGGGCGGCGCGCCCCTTCGTTCGAGCCTGGTGCTGGTGCTGGTGCTGGTGCTGGTTCGGGTGACAGGCTGACCTTGTGGGGGCTCGAAAAGTCATCGCCGCAGGTCAAGTCGCGTACTGGTACTGGTTGATGGCTCCGCCGAGGATACGTGTGCGTCGGAGCTTGCACGGTGTGCCCTGAGCTTGTTGCGCTTTGACGGACACCATCGGTGTGGTGGTCAGGCTGCGAGTGCGGTCTCGTATTCGGCGGGACTGCGGTGGCCGAGGCTGCTGTGCAGTCGGTGCAAGTTGTACCAGCCCTCGATGACCCCGTTGCCCAATTGCTTATGCGGCGAGGTCCAGGGCGGCGAGGTGTGATGTCCGAGTGGGGGCGAGGGGTTGTCCAGTCCACCAGGCGTCGAGTCGGAGCAGGTTGACGGCGGTGGCCGTGAGGATGTGTGCGAGGGTGGTCTTCCCCAGTCCCGTGTAGCGGGTTCTGCGTCCGCCGGTGGCTGTGACCGCCTGGTGGATTGTGCCCTCAATGCCGGAGCGGATCGCGTAGACGGCCTTCCACCCCTCTGTGGACTGCTCGGCGCGGACGTGTTCGAGGACGGCGTCTTGATCCTGCGGGCGGACGGTCAGCTGCCGGCCGTAGCGTGTCGAGTTGGTGCACTGCCCGCGGGAGGGGCAGGGCGCGCAGGTCTGGGTGGCGAAGCGGATGCGGGTCGCGGGTCGCTGATTGTTGTCGAGTCCCTCGGTCCAGAAGCGGCTGTGGGCGCCGACGGGGCAGATAGCCCGGCGAGCGTCCCAGTCGATGGTGAAGGATGCCTTGTCGTAGCCGGTTGCTTGGACGGTGCGGCGGGTCATGGGCCGGACCGGGCCGATAACGCGGACGCCTCGCTGGCTGGGCGCTGTGAGCAGGAGTTCCGCTGAGATGTAGCCGGCGTCCATCAGGTGCTCGCCCGGCAGCAGGCCCTTGGTCTCGAGCCGGTCGTGGATCTCGTCGACGACCACGGGGTCGCCGACCGTGGCGTCCGTGGTCACCACATGCGTGATCAGGTGCGGTCGGCCGGTCTCCTTGGCGTCGCATGTCTCGGTGAAGTGGACCTTGTAGCCGTCCCAGGCCGAGCCGCGCTTGACGGCGTTACGGGAGTCGGGGTCGTAGGGCGAGGTGATCGGTGCTCTGCTGGGCGGGAGCTCGTCCTTCCCCCGCCAGGCCTCCTCCTGCACCCCGTCCGTGATCGTGCGCTGGAACTGCTGGAGCCATACCGTCCGTAGGATGCCGACG
The DNA here is from genome assembly GCF_045162645.1 of Streptomyces sp. NBC_00988. Lineage (NCBI taxonomy): Bacteria > Bacillati > Actinomycetota > Actinomycetes > Kitasatosporales > Streptomycetaceae > Streptomyces > Streptomyces sp. NBC_00988. Next base: position 2,307,610 of record NZ_CP108730.1, on the reverse strand, counting down.
GCCGGGACCTGCGGCAGCCAGGCCGGGGCACTGGCCGCGAAGGCCGCTTCGAGAAACTGGTAGCCGTCGGCCGCGATGCGCCAGGTCAGTTGGGTTCGCTCGCTTTCGTCGCTGGGCAGTCGGTAGGAGTCGACTCGGGCTCCGTATCTTTCCTGCCAGCCCCCGGGCATCCAGGAGATGAGCCACTGGGGCGCCGCGACGGCAACCGCCTCCAGCGCAGCCCGCAGGGTCTCGCCGACGAACTCCAGGCGGTTGAGATCCCTCACCGCGGCGAGGATGTGGGTGGAGTCCGTGCGCTGCCGGCCCCGGCCTGACACGAGTCCCAGCTCGTTGAGGCGTTTCAGCAGCAGATCCAGGATCTTCCCTTCCAGCCCGTGGGCCAGGAGCCGGTCGCGGAAGCCCGTCAGCACGGTGAAGTCGAAGCCTGGATCGGCCAGTTCAAGGCCGAGCAAGTACTTCCAGTCGATTCTCGCTCGTACCGCGTGGGCGGCCTGGCGGTCCGTCAGGTTCTCCGCGAACTGCAACACGCTGACCAGTGCCAGCTGCCCCGGCGCGACACCGGGTCGGCCACGCACACCGAATGCGGACCTGAAGATCTCGTCGCCGAACAGCGGACCAAGCGCGTCCCGCACCCGCATCGCCAGACAACCCTTTGGAAACGCAGCCCATGCCACCAGCCGCGTCCCCTCAGGAACCTCCCGACCGGCGCCCGCCCGCATCGACACCCGACCCTCCGCCCCAAGACCGAATCACAGGCCTGCTGCCCAAGCCCCACCTCAGAGTCCGCCCCTCGACCACCCGCCACGACCGAGATCAAAGGCATTCACCCAATTGGGCAACAGGGTCCCTCGATGAAGTCGAAGATCGCGGTGCGGGCGGCGGCCCGGCTGGGCCAGGAGCTAGTGTCGAGCAACTCCTGTTTGATGGTGGCGAAGAACGACTCGGCAAGCGCGTTGTCCCAGCACTGCCCGGTGCGGCCGACCGACAGACGGATGCCGAACTCCGTTGCCAGAGTGGCGAATTGCTGACTGGTGCACTGACAGCCGCGATCCGAGTGAAAGATCACCGGCCGCGCGGGACGACGATCGCGGCAGGCGGACTGGAGAGCGTCGGCGACCAGTTCGGTCCGCAGGTGGTCGGCGGTGGACCAGCCGACCACGCGGCGGGAGGCGATGTCGATGACGGTGGCCAGATAGAGCCAGCCCTCCGCGGTCGGCACGTAGGTGATGTCACCGCTGTCGGCGTACACGTGAACGTGAGTACGCGGACAACCGCACCATCGGGTGTCGAGGCCGTCCGGGTCGGGAGCGAAGTCGCGGACGAGAAGGTCGGGCCGGGCGGCGGCCCGCGGGTCGGGGACTGTTGTCAGATGCCGTCGTCTGCGGTGGCGGCCCTGCAGCCCGGCGTCGCGCATCAGCCGGGCGACGCGGCGCCGTCCGCAGTCCTCGCCCTGTCGTTGCAGGGCGGCATGGACCCGCGGGACCCCGTAGGTTCCACGGGACCGCTCGTGGACTTCCGTGATCTTCTCGGTCAGTTCGGCGTCACGGACCGCCCGCGGGCCGGGATTGCCGGTGCGGCGGGCGTAGAAGGCGGTTCGGGAGACCTGCAGCAGTTCACACGCACGCTTGACGCTGTGACCGCCATGCTTTTCCGCCTCGATGAACGGGTGGACCGTCACCGGGTCTCCTTGACGCGAAGAAAGCTGTCGCCCGCTTGAGGACCTCGACGTCCTCGCGCAGCCGGCGGTTCTCCCGCCGCAGCGCGGCCAGTTCCTCGCGTTCGCTGCTGGTCAGTCCGTCGCGTTCGCCCGCGTCGACTTCGGCCTGGCTGACCCACAGCCGCACGGCGGTCTCGGTCAGGTCGAAGTCCTTGGCGATCTGGCCGACCGAGCGGTCACCACGCCGGCACAGCTCGACGATCTCGGCCTTGAACTCCGGCATGAACGAGCGGCGAGGGCGTGGCTTCTTCTTCCCCATACTCTCCATGATGGACATCCTCCCGGGGCAGAACCCCTGATCTCGGATGTCCGTCAAAGCGGATTAAGCCCAACTGGCGGCACTCACGTCGGCGAGCACAGCCTCGTACTCGGCGCCGACGGGCGAGATCATCGAGACGGTCACGGTGAGCAGGACCTTGGCGCGGCCTTCACGGACTTTGGTCCGGGTCACGAAATCGGCGCACGATCAGCCGGACCGGGATCCGTCGGCTGATCGTGCGCCGGCGAACGCGATGTTCACGGCCCCGGTGTGTCTGGTGTGCGTCTGGCTCGTGTGCGGTCAGCGGGCGGCGAGGGTCTCGGCGGTTTCTGCCTCGGCGGTGACCGCAGGTGTCGCGTTCTTGGGGCCGCGGAAGACGATGTAGACGAGCAGGGCGCCCATGACGGTGGCGCCTGCCCACATGGACTGCTGCCAGCCGTCGACGAAGGACTGCTGGGCTGCGTGGAGCAGGTCCTGGGCGTGCGGGCCGGCGTTGCTGGCTGCTTCGACGGCGTTGGCAACGCCGTCGCGGGCGGTGTCCGCGGTTCCCTGGGGGATGCCGTGCAGCCGGTTGTCGATGGCGCTGCGGTAGCCGTTGGCCAGCAGCGCGCCGAGCAGAGCGACGCCGAGTGCGGTACCGAACTCGCGGGTGACGTCGTTCAGGGCGGAGGCCACGCCCTGCTTGGCGCGCGGCAGGGACACGGTGATGGCGGTGGTGGACGGGGTCATCGACAGACCCATGCCCAGTCCAATGGGGAGCAGTCCGGGCAGGATGGACACGTAGCCGCCCTTGGCGGAGACGAGCAGGGCCATGAGTGCGAGACCGAGTCCGGCCAGCGCGATGCCCGCGGCCATAGTGGAGCGGGAACCGATGCCCGCGGCGAGCTTGGGGGCCAGGCCGGAGGTGGCCATCATCATGACGGCCATGGGCATCATGGCGGCCGTGGACAGCAACCCGGACCAGCCGAGCACGGCCTGGAAGAACGGGAAGAGGACCACGCCGATGCCCGCCTGGACACCGAAGACCACCAGCAGTGTGATCGAGCCGCCGCTCAGGCCGCGCTGTCGGCGTACACATGAACGTGCACAGCCGCGTACGGATGAACGTGCTCAGTTCTTGATGCGGTGAGGGTGGTGTGTCGGCAGTCTACTGCTGTGTCTTCGGGTGGCAGAGAGGCGGCTGACGGTGGTCCTTGACCCGCATCGCTGGCTGGAGTTGAGGCGTTTTCGCGGTCTGTACGAGTCCGGGGCGATGAGCCTGTCGGAGATCGCGAAGGCGACCGGGCTGAACCGTCGCACGGTCAGTAAGTATCTGTCGGGGCAGGTGCCGATCGCGCCGCCGAAGCGGGCGCCGAACGGGAAGCCGAAGGCTCGGGTGGTGGACGAGGTCGCGCCGTTGATCGACGCGATGCTGCGGGCCGAGATCCTCATCAAGGGGGCGGTGATCCACGAGCGCCTGGTCAAGGAGTACGGCTTCACCGGCAACTACCAGCGCGTGAAGATCTACCTGCAGGAAGCCCGGCCCCGGATCGCGGACGAACTGGGCATCAGCCCGGGCGAACTGGCGGGTCTGCACCGCCGGTTCGAGGTCGTCCCCGGTGCTCAGGCCCAGGTCGACTGGGGCGACGAGGGCAAGATCCTCTCCCATGTCGGGATCCCGAAGGTCTACTCGTTCCACATGACCTTGTCCTACTCGCGTGATCCGTTCTGCTGCTTCACCACCAGCCAGGACCTGGCAACGTTCTTCGACTGCCATCGCCGCGCGTTCGTGCACTTCGGCGGGGTGCCCATGACGAGCGTCTACGACCGCACCAAGACCGTGGTCCGTCGCCATGTCGCTCCCGGCGAGGCGGTTCCGCTGCATCCGGAAGCGGTGGCCTTCGCCGGGCACTACGACTTCGACATCGACGTCCTGGCCGCCTACCGCCCGACCGGGAAAGGACGCGTCGAGCGCCAAGTCCTGATCGTCCGCGATCATGTTCTGGCCGGGCGGGCGTTCTCCTCCATCGAGGAGATGGACGCCGCGTTCACCGCCTGGGTGCCGATACGGCGGGCGAAGGTCCACGGCACCCACGGCGAGGTCATCGGGCATCGCGCCGTCCGTGACCACATGGCTCTGAGGCCACTGCCGCAGACTCCGTATGTGGTCGCTCAGCGGCATCTGCGGCACGTCGGCAAGGACTGCCTGGTCGCCTTCGACGCGAACCTCTACTCGGTGCCGGCCCGCAAGGTCCGCGCCCGTCAACTGGTCGAGATCCGGGCCACGAAGTCGCAGATCATCCTGCACTCCACCGTCCCCGACGCCAACGGCGAGACCCTCCTGGCCGTCCATCCGAGGGCAGTCGGCCGCGGCGCCCGCATCGTCGACGACAAGCACTGGGACGGCCTGCCCAAGGGCGACAACCGCCGCGTCACCACCGGCGACGTGACGCCCCAGCCCCGCCACCAGGACGCTCTGGGCGACGAAGCCGGCCCGCTCAGGGCTCTGCTGAACCGGACAGCGGCCAGCGGAGTCGAGGTCAGCCGCCGCCCGTTGTCGGTCTATGACGAGCTGACCGGCACCCGCCCCTTCACCCCCAACTCCACTAGGAAGGAAGCCCGTTGAGTCAGCTGGTCACCGCCCGCATCCGCAGCACGGCCGCCAAACTCGGCCTGCCCCACCTGGCCGAGAGCCTGAACCAGTACGCCGAGCGGGCCGAGGAAGGCAAGCTCGGCTACCTCGACTTCCTCGATCTGGTCATGGCCGAAGAGCTCGCCGTCCGCGACGACCGGCGTTTCCGTCAGGGCCTGCGGCTCTCCAAGCTGCCGCACCACAAGACGCTGGACGACTACGACTTCTCCTTCCAGCCCGAACTCGACCCGCGCAAGGTCAAGGACCTGGCCACCCTCTCGTTCGTCGAGGCCAAGGCCAACGCAGCTCTGCTCGGCCCGCCGGGAGTGGGCAAGACACACCTCGCCGTTGCTCTGGCCGTCGCGGCCTGCCGGGCCGGATTCTCGATCTACTTCACGACGCTGGACGACATGGTCCGCCAGCTGAAGACCGCCGAAGCAGCCGGCCGGCTGACCAGCAAGCTCCGTTCCTACCTGCGGCCCAGCGTCCTGGTGGTCGACGAGGTCGGCTACCAGCCCCTCGAACGCGCCGAGGCGAACCTGGTCTTCCAGGTGATCTCCAAGCGCTACGAGAAGGGCTCCATCATCCTGACCTCGAACAAGACCTTCAGCGAGTGGGGCCAGGTCTTCGGCGACGAAGTCCTCGCCACCGCGATCCTCGACCGCCTCCTGCACCACTGCGACGTCATCGCGATCAACGGCCCCAGCTACCGGCTCAAGAACCGACTCGCCGCCATCGAGCGCGAGACCGAAGTGGCCTGAGAGCTGAGCACGTTCATCTGTACTTGGCTGAGCACTTCAGGGAGTACGCGGACACGCGCTCGCGGAACAGCCGCACGTCCAGCAGTGCGCTGTCGCGGTGGTGCAGCTCCCAGGCCACGAAGCCGATGGCCGCGAGGAGACCGACGGCGAGGCTGATCAGAGTGATGGGGGCGGTCCAGCCGCGTTCGGGGCCTTCCTGCAGGACGAAGATGAGGCCGGTCACGGCGAGGGTGGAGAGCAGCGCACCGGCGGTGTCGAAGCGGTGGGCCGAGGTCTCGCGGGAGTTGGGAACCGACTTAGCCGTCATGGCCAGGGCCGCGAGGATCAGGGCCACCGGCAGAGCGAACAGCCAACGCCAGGAGGCGACGTCGACGAGGAGGGCGGAGAGGAACATGCCCAGGATGCCGCCGCCGCCGGCGACGCCGGTCCATACGCCGATCGCCTTGCCGCGCTGTTCCTCGGGGAAGGTAGAGGTGATGACGGCCAGGGTGATCGGCATGATCATCGCGGCGCCGATACCGCTGGCGGCGCGTGCGGCAATCATCACCTCCGCCGTCGGGGCCAGGGCCGAGACGACGGTGGCGACGCCGAAGAAGCCCAGTCCGGCGAGGAGCATGGGCTTGCGTCCCAGGCGGTCACCGATGGCGCCGAGCGGCAGCAGCAGGGCGGCCAGGGCGAGGGTGTAGATGTTGATGATCCACAGGACCGTGTTCTGCGAGGCACCGAACTCCACTGCCATGTGGGTCTGCGCGACGTTCAGCCCGGACACCGAGGCGATGACCGACATCAGCGCGATGGAGACGGTGATCAGGACCGTCCGCAGCTGACGCGCGTCTGGGCTGCCTTCGCCACTGGCTGGCGCGGCTTGTGGGGGCTGGGGTGTGCTCATGGATTTCCTCACAAAATAGGCATGCCGAGCTGACGCCGGGCAGGGCCGGTCGGTGGGTGAACGGGGCGAGTTGGGCCGGGCGGTCGGCTGGGCCCCCGGGGAGGCGTTGTCAGGGGGCGGGTGTCTCGCCCCGCGCGGCGGCGAGCGCGGCGTCGGTGTCCGCGGTGACCAGCACGGCGTTGATGTGGGAGCCGGCCAGGGCGCCGGCCGCGGCAGAGGCGCCGACCTGGGCGGCAAGGTCGGTGGCGTTGCCTGCCACCCACACGCCCGGCACCTCGGTGGTGCCGGCCATGCCGGAGGCGAAGCGGCGGCCCATGTGGTCTGGCAAGTCCTCCATGGGAAGCTTTAGCGCGTCCAGGCCCTCGGTGCGGGCCTGCATCTGTGTGGCGACCGCGAGGACGCGGCGGCCCACAACCTGGCCGCTGGTCAGGCGCAGCCCGGCGAGGGTGCCGTCCTCGTGGTTGACGACCTCCTGCACCGGGGTGTCGACGATGGGGATGTTGCGGGCGGCGAAGCGGGCGCGGGTGTCCTCATCCAGGGCAGTGCCGTGGGTGAAGTAGGTCAGGTCCTCGGTCAGTTGGCGGAACAGGAATGCGTGGTGGACGGAGGCCGGGCCGGTGGCGAGGACGCCGATGGCCTGGTCGCGGACCTCCCAGCCGTGGCAGTACGGGCAGTGCACCACACTGTCTCCCCAGTGTTCGGCGAGGCCGGGGACCTCGGGCAGCACGTCCCGTAGACCTGTGGCCACCAGGAGGCGGCGCGCGGTGATGCTGTGGCCGTCAGCCAGGGTGAGGGTGAAACGCAAGTCTCCGTCGGCCGACGGGGCGGTTGGGGCGGCAGAGGCCACCGTGCCAAAGACGATGTGTCCGCCGTACTGGCGGACCTGCTCCCGGCCCCGCCGGAGGATCTCGCGCGGCTCGGTGCCGTCCAGCACGATGAAGCCGTGCATGGCCGCAGCCGGCGCGTTGCGCGGGGAGCCGTTGTCGATCACGACGACCGACCGGCGGGAGCGGACCAGAGTCAAAGCACCGTTCAGCCCTGCGGCGCCCCCGCCGATCACCACTGCGTCGATGGTTCCACGGGGCAGTGCGTCGCTCGCGTACGGAGAAGTCGTCATAGCCATGTCCTCCTGCTGTTTCGTCATGCGTGGTCCCAGACACCGGACCATCTACACAGACGCTAACCCCGCATTGCATCTAGGGCATATAATGTTGCTCATGCCGCAAGAAAGTGGAGAGCTGGACGGCCTCGTACGCAAACGAATCCGCGCGCTGCGGGTGGCGCAGGGCCTGTCACTGGAAGAACTGGCCACCCGCGCCCACCTCAGCCAGTCCTCACTGAGCCGCATCGAGAACGGCCAGCGCCGCCTCGCACTGGACCAGCTGGTCACCCTCGCCCGCGCCCTGGATACCACGCTGGATCAGCTCGTGGAGACCGCCACCGACGACATCGTCACCAGTCCGACGATCGACAGCACCCACGGCCGGATGCGCTGGACCCTGAAGGCCGACCCCGGCATGAGCGTGGTGCGCCAGCGCCTGACCGACCCCCCGCCCGACAACTCCGCCCGCATGCGCGCCCACCCGGGGCGCGAGTGGCTCGTCGTACTCTCCGGCACCGCGATCCTCATGCTCGGCCAGCGCCGCTTCCGCATCGAGACCAATCAGGCCGCCGAGTTCCCCACGATGATGCCGCACGCGATCGGCGCCGGGGGTGGACCCTGCGAGATCCTGGGTCTCTTCGACCGCGACGCCCGCCGCGGCCACCAGCGCGACGACGGCGACGCTCAAGGCCCTCCCGAATGACGCCGCGAGCCGCACGACGGCCTCCGTAGCGGTGCCCTTTTGCGCGTCACGCAGCACCTACGGCCATCGCCTTGCGCAAACAGGGAGACGGTACGCCTCTGGCGCATAGTCGACCTACGGTGAAGAGCATGAACCAAGCACACACGCACACCCCCCACCACGGCGTTTCGCACGGCCACCACCACGAGCAGGACACCAGCGGTCAGGCGGAGATCCTTGACCTGGACGCCGAGGTCCTCGCCGAGCACACCGCCTCCATCGCCGCGTCGCTGCCACTGAAGACCGCCCCCGGCCACATCGTGGACCTCGGCTGCGGCACGGGCGCGGGCACCTTCGCCCTCCTCGACCGCTTCCCCGACGCGCACGTCACCGCCGTCGACACGTCCGCCGAACACCTTCAGCGCCTGCGCACCAAGGCGTGGACCCGCGGTGTCAAGGAACGCGTGCGCACCGTGCAGGCCGACCTCGACGACGCCTGGCCCGACCTCGGCTCGCCCGACCTGATCTGGGCATCGGCATCGATGCACCACATGGCCCACCCCGAGCGCGTTCTGCGCACCGTCCACGACGCGCTCCCGCCCGGCGGTTAGGCCTGGTCAAGCTGCTTACGGACGGGGCCTTCGTGGAGATCCTGGCCGACGCCGGCTACCAGGGACTGGGAGCACAGACGGGCAGACGCGTGGTCACACCACCGCACCGCAAGTTCAAGAAGAACGCCCCGGAATGGTACGAGGAGATGCATGAACGCCAGCGCAAGGCCCACTCTTCCCGACGCATCCGCGTCGAGCATGGCATCGCCCACCTCAAGAACTGGCGGGCCCTCGCCAGGCACCACGGCCGCCGCGAGCACATGACCGACATCATCCAAGCCGTCGCCGGGCTCCACTCCCACCAGCAGACCGCCACGCTGTCCGGCGATGGGCAGATGTGAACCTGAAGGCGGACCACGCCTCTCGACGCGCCAACGCCAACCATGCACGAGCTCGTTAGGGCCCGTAAAGAATCAACACGTTGCTGCGGTCTCTCTCGTGAGGGTCACGCCGTGTGCGGTGGCGTGGACGAGGAGTCCTGCCACGGTGTTGAGGTGTGCTGCTGGGGGCCGGGGTGTGTGTGCGTGCTGGTCCATCAACCGCCGGATCTCGCTGGTGGTGTGGCGGATGGTGTCCTTGCTGACGGCGAAGAGGTGGGCCAGCACGGTAGGCGGCAGGGCGAGGTTTTGTTGCAACACGGTGACCAGGACCCGGTCGGCCAGGTCGAGTTTGGCTTTGCGGCCGCCGCCCGGAGCCCGGCGTCGCTCGCCGCCGTCGCGTCGGGCGGCGGGGTCCTGTTTCTGCAGCGTCCGCCAGTCGATGGTCAGGGTCTCGGTCAGCTCGGTCAGTGCGGTGCAGGTCATACCGGTCAGCGCGGGATGTGACAGAGCTCCGCGGTCGAAGACCGCCGTCGGCCCGGGCGTTGGTCCGGTGGGGCCTGCCGGGCTGGCGGGGTGGGGGTGCACGGTGTAGTTCCAGCTGCCCTGAAAGGCATGTCCGGTGACCGGCACTGCGTTCAGCTCCGCATCGCTGACCTTCATACCGGTGGGATAGGCGCCGGTGTCGAGTTCGGCGTGGACGGTGAGACCGGTGCGGGTGGTGGTCGCGGCGATGGACTGCACGACGACCTCGTGGCTGTTCAGCGGTCTGCCGCGCCAGTTCATGGTGATCGCGGAGAACAGCCGGTGTTCCACCTTGTTCCACTTTGATGTGCCCGGCGGCATGTGGCAGACCGTGATGGTCAGGCCGGTCCGGGCGGCGAACGCAGCCAACTCGGTCTTGAAGGCCCGGGTGCGGTAGCCGTTGGAGCCGCCGGCATCGGCAGTGATCAGCAGCCGGCCGGCCTGCGGGTAGTCGAGGCGTCCTTGCCCGTTCCACCAACGGTTGATCGATTCGACGGCGAAGGCTGCGGTGTCGTGATCCGTACCGACGTTCACCCAGCCGGTGTTCGCCGCCAGGTCGTAGATGCCGTAGGGCAGGGCCTTGCCCAATGCATCACCGGGGAAGTCATGGACGTCAACCCGCACGGGTTCACCGGCCGGCCTCCATTGGCGTCCTGTATTCTTGAACTCCCCGACGACTTCCTTCTTTTTCGTGTCCACACTGACCACCGGCTCGCCGTCTGCCTGATGGTCTTTGGCCTGGTCGTTGATGTACCGGAACTGCGCGTCCCGGTCGGGGTGTTGAGCGCCCTCAAGGGTCTTGGCATTGGCCTGCAGACTGAAACCGTTCTCCCGCAGCAGCCTGCCCACGGTCGGCGCCGAGGCGGCATGGCCCTGCCCTGTCAGCTCCCCGGCCAGAGACCGCAGCGACCTGGTCGTCCACCGCAGCGGCGACATCGGATCGCCCCGCTCATCCGGCTCGACCAGCGCCAGCAGAGCTGGAACGAGTAGCGGGTCAAGCTCCTCGGCGCTCTTGCGACCGCCGCCGGCCCGGCGCACCCGGCCATCGGGCAATGGGTCCTCACCGCCCTCCAGCTCGAAGACCCCCTTGCGCACCGTCGTCTCGCTCACCCCTGCGGCGTGGGCGACGGCCCGGACCCCGCCGTGGCCCAGCAGCCGGGCCTCGGCGGCCAGCGCCAACCGCTGCTGCCGTTCATTCAGATGAGGTAACAACACCCCAAGTTTCAGGGCAAGTTGGTCACGAACCTCGTTCGGTATGGGCATACCACACCAACGACAGGCAGACCGGGAAGCAACGTGTTGATTCTTTACGGGCCCTTAGTTTCCTTCCGCCGACACTCTCGAAGAGTGGTCTGCGCTCCAGTGCAGGACCGGTCCGACTGATGTGTTCGTACCGGCGTACACGCGCTCGGGGCCGCCGCCTCCAGGCTCTCCAACCCGGGCGGCGGGCAGCCACTGCTGAGGAACACGTGATGACGACGATGCAGCTGACGGCGGCCGGGGCCGGGACGTCTCGCTCCCGGACTTGCTGATCAGCACGCCGGAGGACTTCCTGACGCAGATCGAGCATGAGGCGGGTCGCCTGCACTGCGAGGTCATCTGATGTGAAGTCCTCCGGAGTGTGCGCGCTTCGCAGGGGCAGCATCGCACCCAGAGGCGTGTCGCGAGCCTGGATGGGGACCGCGATGAGCGAATGGACGCCGTCGCGTCGGAGACGTTCCGCCTCGGCCGGATTCCTCTGGACCAGTCGGCGACCTTCCGGTCTGTGAGGGTGTGCAGCTCCGGTCTCCCGCTTCGCAGACATGAGGCCAGGGGGATGAGACCGGGTGCACGACCAGCTCGCCGGGAGCGAGGTGGCCGAACGGCGTCCCGGAGTGGGGGAGGAACGCCGTTCGGCGTAGCGTGAGCCGGCCGACGGGCACGGAGGTCGGCAGCTTGCCCCCGAGGACCTTGCCCAACAGATCGACCGCGACGGCGTCGGCGAAGCGTGGAACGACCACCTCGGCGAGTTCCCTGCCGGTGCCCCACACGTCCAGGCTCATCCCCAGGCGTGTGCGGGCCTCGTTGATCAGGGCTATACGCTTCCGCAAACCGTACTGCTCCGAGTAGTCGTAGATGCACGTGGCCACTGCATGCGTCTGGTCGTTTTCGTCGGTGAGCGGGAAGGTGTCGATGGCCCAGGCAGGCGCCTGAGGCTCCCCGGGGGACCGGACATACGCTTCCATGGATTTGGGAACACCGGGCTCGGCCACCCGCAGCAGCTGCCGTGTGATCTCCGAAAACCCGGGTCCGGTGAGGAACTCCGTGACGTTGTGCCCCCGCAGTTCCGCTTCGGACGATCCGGCTGCTCGGGCCATCGCCTGATTGGCGCACAGCAGCCGGCCATCGAGGTCCGTGACCCCGATGGCGATCGGGTTCCCGTAGAACGCCCAGGTCAGAAGCTGGTCATCGTCCGGAGGGTGCGAGTCCGCCTCGTGTGCGACGGTCAGGAGATACCCGGCCCGCCAACCTTCCAGGATCAGTGGGAAGACCAGCGGCGAGCCGTCGACCCGGACACCCCGGCGATGCCGGAACGCCGGGCCGTCGGCCGAGAGCAGGGCGTCGAGGGGCCGACCGATGACGTCGTCGGCAGTGAACTCCAAGAGCGCGCGTGCGCCGTTGCTCCAGCAGATCACCGTGCGGTGGGCGTCGGCGACGATCACGACCACGGCCGAATCCGTCACCGCTCTCACTCCCGTCAAGGGGCTGCTCCGCGGCACTGCGGAGTCGTTCATTGCGCCTCACCTGGCCTCGACGGACGACAAACCTTCTCCACGATGGTCCCGCGTGGCAGACGCACGCAAGGCGAACGGGTATGGAGCCCGTCGGACTGACCTGGACCTGCGGTCATGCCCGGGATGCCTCCCGCCCCGGTTGAGCGGCGGACTGGGCTGCGGACCGACTACCAGCAACGGCTGCTGCATGGTATGTTATAGGTCGACCACTAACGCAATAGGAGTGGATATGACAGCCCAAGAAGTCGACGCCAACCGCCGTGCCGCCGCCCAGCACGCTGTAGCCGAGCACCTGCGCCTCACCGCCGCAGGGCACACCGAGGAGTGGGTGAAGCTGTTCGCCCCGGACGCGGTGCTCGAGTTCCCATACGCCCCGGACGGCGTGCCGAAGCAGGTCACGGGACGAGACGCCCTGCTCGCCCACATGCGCGGCTTCCCCGAGACCTTTGACGTCAAGTTCGTCGACCTGGTGTTCCACGACACGGTCGATCCGAGTCTGGTGATCGCCGAATTCCGCTCAACGGGCACTGCACTGCCGACCGGCAAGCCGTACGAGCAGACCTGTATCTCCGTCGTCCGCACTGACGACGACGCGCGCATCACCCATTACCTGGACTACTGGAACCCGCTGGTGGCGATCGAGGCACTCACGCCCCACGACGTGCCGTCCGACTCTGGCCGCAGCGTGACTTTTGGACGGTGAGGGGAGCCGTGTTTGACTGACACCCATGCCTGCCGCCGGTACCAGCACGAAGAGTGACGAACGACGTCGGGCCATCATGGCCGCCGCGGTCGACTGCTTCGCGCAAAAGGGTTTCTACGGTACGACGACGCACGAGATCGCCGAGTGGGTCGGCATCTCTCAGCCGTATCTCTACCGCCTGTACCCGAACAAGGAAGCGCTGTTCGCGGCAGTGGTCGACCACGTGTCCGTCATCATGACCGACACGCTGGTCGCTCACTCGCCGGCGTCGAGTGGGGCTGGGCCGGCGCCCGAGGCGGCGTTGGATGCGGCGCGCGGCGCCTACGCCGCGCTCGTCGCGGACCGGAGCATCCTGCGTTTCCTCATGCACGCGAACTGTGCCGCCGGCGAGCCGCTGGTGGGGCAGGCCGTGCGGCGCTGCTACGCCAAGCAGGTTGACACCGTTGGGCAGCTGCTGGGCGACGACGACGCCGTGCGGCGCTGGTTCGGCGCTGGAATGCTCGACAACGTGGTCGCCGTGCTGGGTCTGGCCGACATCGATGAGCCGTGGGCGCACGTCCTCACCGCTCGATGACCGGAGGGAAGCGGGTTACCGGCGGTGGCCGCCAGACCGGTCGCAGCGCTTGATGCTCGGCCTTCTGTGGGACGTCGGTGTCGTTTCGCCTCAGGAGCCAAGCATGGTCGAGGGCGTGCTGGAGGAGTACCGCACCCACCATGAGCCGCTGCTCATGCAGAGCCCAGGGCTGGTCCGCGCAGCGAGCAGCAGCTGTGATCCGTAAGGCATGCACCGACCTACAGGGCGCGGCCTCGGGACCGAAGGCCCGGTGTCAAAGGACCCAGCAGGTGGAGTCAGAACAGGTCTATAGATGGAGTCGGGAGACGCCGACGAAGCCAACCGTGCCCGAGGTTCAGACCCTGGCCCTGCAGGAGCTCACCAGAACTTACCCGCCGCTTGCACGGCTTCGTGCCGACAATGAGGACATAGGATCCAAGTTCAACTGGGCCACGAATCCCGACAACCGTTACTGCCCACACTGGCTGCGAGGGAATGGCAGTCCCGTGAAGCAAGCCTTCGGCGGTGCCGGGCAAATGAAGCGTCGGCCTGCATGACCAGTACCGTCACCGGTCACAGCGGAAACCATCACAGACCTGACGGAGTGTCACCCTCCGCCTGCCAGGCGGCAGGGCGTAGGCAGTCTCACACGAACCTGAACCCTTGCGGTCGAACGCCGTGGTGACCCTTCGCGACCGTCCCCCAAGATCTCTGTGCCAGAATCGTCGGTGTGTGTGGTCGCCTCCGAAGCCGCGGGGGCGGATCCCCAATCGGCCTGTGCCAGGAACGCCCTCCGGCGAGGAGTCCACCCTCTACGGCTTGCGGCCCGACACCGTGTTCTTGGGTATGTCGCCCGGGAAGCCGGTGGGTACGCCGAGTTCGAGTACCTGGATGTCGGTGGCCTCGGGCGCGAGGGTGCGCAGGAGCTGATGGTGGAGCTGTTGGTGGGCGTCCGCGAGGCCTGCCTGGTGGATTGGCACCGCGGTGCCGGGCGCGACCTCGCGGAGGTAGTCGATGCCCTCACTGATCTTCATCCACGGCCCGCCCGCCGGGACGAGCAGGACTTCGACGGGGCCGGGAGGGATGACCAACGCATCACCGGGGTGGAGGAGTCGGCCGTCGATCAGGTAGGCGTTGTTGGACACGCGCGGCAACTGCGGGTGGATGACGGCGTGTTCACCGCCCAGGACCGCGACGGAGACACCCTTGACGCTGAAGGTGGCCCCCGGGGAGACGGCCTCGTGGGCGATCCCGGTTTCCCCGAGGCGGGCCGAGGCGCCGGGGGCGGCGATCAACCGCACACCGGGATTGGCCTTGACGAGGCCGTGGAGCCGGTCCACGTCGAGGTGGTCGGGGTGCTCGTGGGTGAAGAGGATCGCGTCCAGGTCACGGGCGTCCTCGAATCCGGAGGCGTAGGTACCGGGGTCGAGGAGAAGGCGCGTGCTCCCTTCCGAGGTCTCGAACGCGGCGAGCACGCACGCGTGCCCGAAGTGGGTGAGGTTCATGATGCGCTCCGGTATCGGTTGACAGTCACAGCCAGGGAGGCAGGTCGGGAAGGGCGGGTGCGGAGGTCGTCAGCCCTCGGCCACCGGCCCTGCCCGTCGTCCAGCCGAGGAGATCCGCGGTGGTTCCCTCGACCGTGATGGCGACAGCCCCAGGACGAGTGATCACTTCGCTGCCGGGCGGCTGTGGACGCAGGACCAGGGCGGGGCAGTCGGGGTGGCGCGCCAGAGTGGCGATCGCATCGGGCAGCAGCGCGGCGGCCAGGTCGTCCGGCAGGTCGGCGAAGGAGATGCCGGTACCCAGGTCGACGAGGTGGATCCACACTTCCCGGACGCGCAGCCACGGGATGAGCGCGGCGGGCACCAAACGCCCCTGTCCTGTGCGGACTCGAGTATTCCAGGCGCTTTCCGTCAGGCTTTCGAGGTGGCCGGCCAGGCGCCCGGCGCTGTCCACCACGTCCGAGATGATCGTGGGTCCGGGCCGCGAGGCTCCGGCCTCGATGTCGGCCGTTCGCTGGCCGGCTCCGCCGGGATACATCGGGTTCTCGACCCCGGACGCGGCCCATCGCGCCAGATTGCTCAAGGCGTCGGCGTTGCGGGCGAGATGGGTGAGGAGATGGGCGATGGTCCAGCCCGGCAGGGTGGACGGCTGACGCACGTTGGTGACCTTGGCGAGGTGCACGGTGAGTAGGTCGGTGCCCTCCGTCAACCACCGCAGGAGTCGGGTTCGTGGGATCTCGTCCGGAGTCAACGCACCTTCTCCTGTACGCACGTGTTACGGCATTCGCCGAGCCCCTCGATGCGGGTCGTGAGCACGGTGGAGTCGGTGAGATAGCGGGCCGGCGTGCGGGCGTGGCCCACCCCGCCGGGGGTACCGGTGGCGATGACGTCGCCGGGTTCGAGAGTGATGATCGTCGAGAGGTACGCCACGAGGGCGGCGGGGTCGAAGACGAGGTCGCCGATGCCCGCCTGCTGGACGGGCTCGCTGTCGACCTCGGTGGTCAGGGTTCGCGTCGTGACGTCGGCCTCGTCGGGGGTCACCAGGTAGGGGCCGAACGGCGTGGTGGCCTCGAAGATCTTGCCCTGGAGCCATTCCTTCGTGCGGTACTGCCAGTCGCGGGCGGTGACGTCGTTGAGGACGGAGTAGCCGGCGATGCGGTCCGCGGCCTCGTCCGGGGTGACCTTCCGGGTCCGCGCCCCGACGACGACCGCCAGCTCGCCTTCCCAGTCCATCGCCTCCGACACGGCCGGCAGCACGATGTCGTCGTGCGCGCCGATCAGGACGGGCGCGAACTTGGCGAAGAGGGTGGGAAACGCGGGGATCTCGCGGCCCATCTCCACGATGTGGGAACGGTAGTTGAGACCGACACAGAAGATCTTCGACGGACGGGGGACGACCGGGGCGTAGTCAAGGCCGGTCAGGTCGTGGTGGGGACCTTCGCCGCGGGAGGCGCGCTCGCGCCAGTCGGGGCGGGTCAGGAGCGCGCCGACGTCCTGGTAGCCGATCTCGACGGCCACGCTCTGGTCGGTGTCTATGCGTACGGCGGCCGTGGTGCCGCGGGTGCGGATGGTCGCGAGTCTCACGCGTACTCCCTGCGAGCGAGGTTGAGCCGTTCCATGACGGGTGCGTCGCCGAACCGGAAGAGGTCCAGGTCGCTGTGGGCCTCGATGGTCACCTCGCACCAGGAGGGCACGGCGATCAGATCGCCGCGCGCGAGGTCCCTGCGCGTGCCGTCGAGCGTGATGGCACCCCTGCCGTCGAAGACCTGCCACACGCTCGATCCCGTCTCGCGCACGGCGGCTGTGTGCTGTCCGCCCACGATCCGGTGCATCTCGGTGCGCAGGGTGGTCAGCGCGTCGGAGCCGGTGGTGGGATTGGTGAAGCGGACGGCGGCGTGGCCGGGTTCGACGACACCCGGGTGCCCCTCGGCGGCCAGCTCCAGCTGGGCGGTGAGAGCGGCGTCGGTGTGTTCCCAACGGTAGGCGGCCAGCGGGGAGTCGGGGGTGTCGTGTGCGGTGGCCGATACCGGCCGTAGTCCTGGCTGTCCCCACAGGCGCTCGGCGCGGGAGCGGTGCGGGGTGGACCTCTCCTCGACACCGTCCTCGCCGAACTCGAAGAACCCGGCGTTGATGGAGTGGACCAGCGGAATGTCCAGACCGTCCAGCCAGGCCATCGGCCGCGGATGCGGATTGTGGTGACCGTGGAACCGCCAGCCCGGCGTGAGCAGCAGGTCCCCGCGCCGCATGGCGACCGGGTCGCCGTCGACGACCGTCCACACCCCCTCACCCTCCAGTACGAACCGAAAGGCGTTCTGGCTGTGCCGGTGGGCGGGCGCGATCTCGCCGGGCCCCAGATACTGGATGGCCGCCCACAGCGTGGGCGTCGCGTACGGCAGCCCGGGCAGGCCCGGATTGGAGACGGCGATCGCCCTGCGCTCACCTCCTCGCCCCACCGGAACCAGCGCGCCCGCCCGGGCCGCCAGCGGATACAGATCGCCCCAGTGCCAGACGTGGGGGACCGCCTTCGGGGTGGGCCGTAGCGGCATCAGATCCTCGCGCTGGGTCCAGAGCGGGATGAGGCCGTGCTGGGCGAAGTCGTCGTAGAGCTGCTTCTCCTCAGCGGTGGCAGTGGCGGGAGCGGCTGTGGTGTCGGTCGTCATGAGCTGGTCCTCTCGGCGAGTCGTTGAAGGTACTTCCAACCCGCCTCACGCTGGCCCGCGTTCCAGACCTGGCGGTTCTTCAGCTCCACTTCGGCCGGGTCGGACCAGACCTTCGGACCGCCTGCGGACATGGCCATGAGCTGGGTGCGGCAGGCGCGTTCCAATAGGACCGCGTACATGACCGCGGTGGCCGCGTCCGGTCCGGCGGTGACGGCGCCGTGCTGGGGCATCAGGACGGCGTTCGCGTCACCCAGCTTCTGGGCCAGTGCGGCGCCGAGTTCCGCGGTTGCGATGAGCGCGCCCGTCTGCGTGAAGCGCGGCAACTGCGGTTCGCAGAAGGGGACTGCGTCGTGGGAGAGGGGGCGTAGTTCGACGTCGAGAGAGGCGAAGGCGCTCAGGGCCGGGGCGTGGGTGTGCACGACGCAGCCGACGTCCGGGCGCCGCGCCATGATCTCGGTGTGGATGGGGTACTCGATGTGGCGCTTGCCCCGGCCGTGGAGTACGTCCCCGTCCCGGCTCACCAGGACCACTCGCTCTGCGTCCACTTCCTCGAAGCCCCAGCCGGCGGCTTTCATCCAGACCCCGTCGCCGTCCTGTGCGCGAACAGCGGCGTGTCCCCACACCATGTCCGTCAGGCCCGCCGCTGCCAGCGCGCGGCTCGCGCGTACGGTGTCCTCGATTTCCTCTTTCATCACGGCTCCCGTCAGCTCGCGACCGGCTGGTACAGCCAGTCCATGTCGGTGTAGTCGTCAGGGCGTCTGCGGCCGAAGACGCGGTCGCGCAGGGCCGGGATGACGTCCCCGTCGTCGTGCCAGACCTGCCCCCAGCCACGGGCGACGCGCTGCACCCGTGCGGTCCGTGGGATGCGTTCGGCCTGGTAGGCGGCGAACGCCTTGTCGACGTCTCCGTCGTTCTCGCGCATCGACCGGGCCAGGCATCCGGCGTCCTCGATGGCCTGGCAGGCGCCCTGGGCCAGGTACTGCACCATGGGATGGGCCGCGTCTCCGAGGAGCGTGATCCGTCCGCGCGTCCAGTCGGCGAGGGGTGCGCGGTCGTACATCACCCAGCGTCGTTCACGGTTGACCGTGGCGATGGAGGTGCGGACGTGCTCGCAGGAGCCGGCGAAGTGTTCGTCCAGTTCGTCGGCCAGGCCCCAGGTGTCGGTGAGTTCCTGTTCGGGGGTGTAGCGGGAGCTGCGGAAGACGGCGACCTGGTTGTAGAGCTCGCCACGGCGGATGGGGTACTGGACCAGGTGTTTGTGCGGGCCGATCCAGACGATTTCGTCGTCCGGCTCGTCCGGCGCCGTCACGTCGCTCATGGGCAGTGCGCCGCGGTAGGCGACGTACGTGTCGGTGATCGGCCGGTCCTCGGACAGCAGTCGGCGGGTGCGGGACCACAGGCCGTCGGCGCCGATCAAGGCGTCGGTCCGGTAGCTGTCCCCGTCTGCGAAGTGCACCTCGGCGCTGGTGTCGAGGTCGGTGATCTCGACGACCTGTCGGCCCGTCTCCAGGGTGACGCGTTCGTCGGCCCGGCATGCCTGGAGGAGGACGTCCAGGAGGTCACCGCGGTGCAGGACCATATAGGGCCTGCCGTAGCGCCGCTGGAACGGCGTGCCGAGGTCGACCGTGGTCAGGTGCTGACCGGTGTCGGCGTGCATGAAGACCAGGTTGCGCGGGCGGACGGACACGTCGTCGAGGGCGGGGAGGACACCGAGGCCGTCCAGGACCCTGAGCGCGTTGGGGGCCAGCTGGATGCCCGCGCCGATCTCCCCGAACGCGGGGGCCTGTTCAACGATGTGCGCCGGAAAGCCCGCCCTGGCCAGGGCCAGGGCCGTGGCCATTCCTCCTATCCCGCCGCCGATGACGAGGATCGGGATGTGCTGCATGGTCACTCCTTGGTCCAGCCGGTCACGAGCGGGGTGTCCGCCCCGATCGGCCCGGTCCCGGTGGCTCCGCCGGGGCTGTCGAGTGGTGCGTCGCGGCCGGGCAGCGGCAGCGCGAAGAACGCCTTGTTGTCCTCGGCCCAGGTCGGGTCCTTGATGTCGGCGGGCGAGGTGATGGCACTGACCGGACACTCGGACAGACAGGCGCCGCAGTCGATGCACTCGTCGGGCTGGATGTAGCGCTTGACCAGGCCTTCGTAGATGGAGTCCACGGGGCACACGTCGACGCACGACCCGTCGAGTTCGTCGATGCACTTCTCGTTGATCACATAGGCCATGCCGTCACCTCCTTCTGCGGCGGTGGAGCGGTGGGCCGGTCCGTGGAGTGCCCGGGGAAGAGGTCCTCTCCCGGTCGCAGCCGGACGGCTAGGTTGTTGACGGCGGTCGCCGCCTCGCCGAATCCGACCGCCATGAGCCGGACCTTGCCGGGATAGGTGGTGATGTCGCCCGCTGCGAAGACACGGTCGACGCCGGTGGACATGTCGGTGGCAACCTCGATCTGCTGACCGCGCAGGTGCAGCCCCCAACCGGTCAGGGGGCCCAGCGAGGCGATGTGTCCGAGGGCGGGGATCAGTACGTCGGCGTCGAGTCGCAGCAGCGCCTGGGAGCCGCAGTCGCGTACGGTCACCGCCTCCATCCGGTCGCCGCCGTGCACCTCGGCGATCTCGCTGTCGGTGAGGATCCTGACGGTGGAGTCCATGAGCCGGGTCACCGACTGCTCGTGGGCGCGGAACCGCTTCCTACGGTGGACGAGAGTGACCTGGCGGGCGTACGGGACAAGGGCGTTGGCCCAGTCGACGGCGCTGTCACCGCCGCCGACGATCACCACGTGACGCCCGGTGTACGTCTCGGCCTCCGCCACCACGTGGTGCACGCCGCTTCCGGCGAAGGTGTCCAGGGCGGGCAGGGGCCGCGGGGTGAAGTGGCCGATGCCAGCGGTGATCAGGACCGCACCCGCCCTGATGCGGCGGCCGCTGCTCGTGGTCACCGTCACCGCGTCGGGTCCGCTCTCCAGCCTGCCCGCGGCTTCGTCGAGCCGGATGACCGGTTCGGCGAGCCGCGCCTGTGCCACAAGCCGGTCGACCAGTTCCTGTCCGGTGACCGCCGGGAACCCGGCGATGTCGAAGATCTCCTTGCGCGGGTAGAGGGCGGCGACCTGGCCGCCGAGGTGCGGCAGGCTGTCGAGCAGCGTGACGCTCAGGCCGCGCAGGCCGGCGTAGAAGCTCGCGAAGAGCCCGGTGGGTCCGGCGCCGATGATGAGCAGTTCAGTGTCCGTGTCAGACGTGGGCATGGTCACCCCCACACGGGCGCGTCGGGCAGTACGTCCCGCGCCGCGAGTTCCGCGTAGGCACGTGCTGCACCGGGGTGCAGCGGAAGAGGGGCGCGGGCCATGTCCTCGGGCACCAGCGGATACGTGACCGGGGAGTGGTCCGCCGGCAGGTGCGCGTACTGCGCTTCCAGGGCGCGACGGGTCTGCACCATGCACCACGTGGCGAGGTGGGCGACGTCCTCGGCCAGGTCGTCCCGGCAGAGCACCACGAAGTCGGAGAACTCCAGCGTGCGCAGGTCCCGTTCGAGACCGGGGAGGTACCCGGCCTCCACCACGGCGCCCGGCCAGCCCTCGGCAGCAAACGCCTCCAGGACCTCGTCGCCCCAGGGCAGGTACTTCACCGGGCGGACGGCGGCGACGCGTTGCCAGTGCGGGGTCATCACGGCCTCGTGGATAAGGACATCGGCCTCGCCGTTCGCGAACCGGGTGATCGCGGGGAAGGGGCGCTCGCTGTAGGCGAAGGTCAGCTTGTCCGGGTCGAGTCCGGCGAGGCGCAGGCCCTTGTGCGCGGCCAGGCCGATGACGTTCACACCGTCGTCCGGTGACGTGGCAATGGTCAACCGGTCGGCGTGGGCGGCCAGTTCGGAGACCGTCCTGACCGGCAGCGCGGCGTCCACCGCTACGACGAGACGGTCGCGCTGGCCGATCACGCCGAGCGCGGACAGGCCGTCGAGCCGGCCCGCCCGGTGCAGCATCCGCACCGCGCAGGCCGGCGTGACGACGGTGATGTCACAGGTCCGGGCATGGAGCGCCTCGATCTGGTCCAGGCCGCCCCGGCCCGACCAGACGGCGAACCGGGAGCCCTCGGGGGCCCGGTCGCCGATCTCCTGGGCGAGCCAGCCGCAGATGCGGTGCATGTTGGCCTGGCCCCAGTCCCCACGGAAGTGCAGCGTGACCTCGTGATCGAGGCGGGGCTCGTCAGCCATGGGTCACCTCGGCCGCCATCTCGGCCAGAGCGGCCGCGTCCTGGGTGAAGTCGATCTCATTGATGGAGTCGAAGGGGAATCCGACCCGCTCGAACTCCCGCTCCACGGCAGCGGCGTCGTCGGCCTCGTAGACCGAGACGATGAATCCGGTGTCGGTGTTGACGTACAACCGCTGGAAGGTCGCGTGCACCTGCTGGGCGACTTCCGGGGCGTTACCCGCGATCTCTTCCGGTGACAGACCCGGGGCCTGGTGGAGGCTCACGTAGAGAGGCATCCCGTTCTCCCTCATGTGGCGATATGCGGAGCACCTATGTAGCGCTCTGCGGAACAGTGTCCCGTAGAGTGCCGCTGAAGGCCAAGAGACGCAAGGCTGGAAAATGCTGCGCTACTGTGCTCTCCGTGGAAGCGAAGAGGGGCGACAACACGGAGAGCACCGAGGACACGGGCCACACCGAACGCCCGACGGGGCTGATCGGAGCGGTCGACAACGTGCTTCGGATGCTGCGCCTGTTCGAGGACCACGAGATGATCCGGGTCAATCAGGTCGCCCGCGACATGAACCTCTCCCGCTCGACCGTCCACCGCATGCTGGCGACCCTCAGCTACCACCAGTTCGTCGAACAGGACGAGTTCTCCCGCGGCTACAAACCCGGTCCGGCACTGGTCGACATCGGCCTGGCCGTGGTCGACAACATCGACATCCGGGGCCTGGCCCACAGCACCCTCCTCGACCTGCGCGACAAGACCAACGAGACCGTCCACCTGGCCCTGCTGCGCGGCACCGAAGTCGTGTATCTCGACAGCGTCGAGAGCAGGCAGGTCGTCCGCACCGGCGGCCGGATCGGCTGGACGATGCATGCCCACGCGACCGCGGCCGGCAAGGCCCTGCTCGCCGAACTGCCCGACGACAGGCTCGGCGCCCTCTACCCGTCGGGCCGGCTGGCCGCGCCCACCTCACGCACCCTCACCAGCCTCGACGCCCTGCGGGAACAGCTGGACCACGTGCGGCGCACGGGCTACGCGGTCAACCACGGGGAGAGCGAAGACGACGTCAGCGCGGTCGCGGCCGCGGTGCGCGACAAGCGCGGCCACACCCGGGCCGCACTCGTGACCACGGCACCGCTGTCACGGTCCGGCGCGAGCTGGACCGAGGAGACCGGCGACGCGACCGCGGCCGCCGCACGCGAACTGGGCGCCCGGCTGAGCTGAGACGGCTCGGTACACACACGGGAGCGGCCGGACCTGAGAGCACAGGTCCGGCCGCTTTTCCATACCCGGACCCGCTTGCCATTCAACGAAGTACGGTTCCACAATGACGGCTACCGTTCCGCATGATGCGACATCATCGTCAGGAGGAGATGTTGTGAGTCAGCAGTTCACCGAGCCGCCATCACTCCAGGAGACGCGCCGGATCCCGCCGCCCGACCCCGATCGCGAACCGCTCAAGGCCAATGTGTACGAGCGGATGTCCAAGGCCGCCGCGCAACTGACACCCCTGTTCCCCTACGACCACGCGGGTTCGATCGTGCCCTGCGGCAACGTACTCATCGGGGGCTTCGAGTCGGAGTACGGGCACTTCTTCCACTGGAACGCCGTGAACGAGGTGGTCGTCACCTATGGCTCCCACGAGTCGCTGCTCGGCTCCGGCCAGATCATGGCGACCCAGCACCTGCACGGGGTGAACTCCTTCCTCCGCGACGAGAAGAACCCCGAGGCCTTCGCCGTCATCGTCGTCACCCAGCACCAGTCCGAGGAGGGCGACCAGGCCGAGGCCCTGATCGCCCGCTGCAAGAACTGCAAGGCGGAACTCGTCCGCCACGACTACGACGCGACGCCCTTCCCGCTGCCCGGCTACGACGTGGAGCGCCACGGCGAACCCAGCGACCCCGTACGGCAGTTCGCGACCACGCTCGGCTCCACCGAGTTCGCCGCCCTGCGCAACACGGAAGCAGGGCGCACCTGTCAGGCCTGTGGTCATGTCAACGCCTTGTTCCCGGAGGCGAGTTGGGGCTGGGCGAGGACGGTGGCCCAGACCGGCGCCGTCAACTCGGCGTTCCGCGCACTGCGTCAGGCCGCCACCGCACAGTCCGAGCAGGAGAGCCAGTCATGAACCGCCGCCGTATGCTCCACGCCCTCAAGGTCGCAGCCGAACTCGGGAACTACGAGGACGCGGCCGTCCTGCCCGCCGACACCGACCCGCAGCTCTATCTGTCGCGCAACCGGCTCCCGCAACCCTTTCACCTGATCTGCGAGAAGGACACGGTGCTCAGTCAGCTGTCCGGCGAGGCACACGTGCATCTGCGCGACAGTTCGGTGAACCGGTTCCGCATGGACGTGGGAGATCACGTCTACGTCCCGGCCGGCACTCCGCACCGAATCACGCCCGTCCAGGAGGGCGTCACGATCCGCTACCTGCCCCTCAAGGCCGGTCTGCTGGGTGCAGCGTGGTACTGCCAGGGGTGCGACAGCGAACTGCACCGCTACGAGTGGGAACACGACAACGACACACCGGCGGTCCAGATGTATATGGCGGCCTGCGCCCGATTCACCGCCGACCTGTCCGCCCGCAGCTGCCCCACGTGCGCGGCCGTTCACCCCGAAGTCGATCTGGCGGCCTTCGGCTGGTCGGTCCCCGTCCCCGCCTGATCCCTGCCACATCCGCTCTCCCGGGCCACCTTCACCCGACAACTCACGGAGCCCCCCCATGCGCGTTGCCCGTCTCTCCGGACGTCTGGCCCTTGTGCACGACGGCCTCGCGATCGACGTCGAGCAGGCCAGCGACGGCCGCTTCTCCGCCGACACGCAGGCCGTCTACGAGCGCTGGGAGGAGTTCCGCGACTGGGCGGACCGGGCGGACCTGCCCGCGGGCAGGTCCTTCGGGGCCGCCGAGCTGGGTTCACCAGTGCCCGCCCCGCGCCAGGTGTTCGCGATCGGTCTCAACTACCGTGACCACGCGGCCGAGTCCGGGTTCGCGGCGCCCGAGGGCCTGCCTCCGGTCTTCACCAAGTTCGCCACCAGCATCTCCGGTCCGGTCACCGACGTCGCGCTGCCGCCCGAGGGACACACCGACTGGGAGGTCGAACTGGTCGTGGTGATGGGCTCCCGTGCCGCGTACGTTTCCGAGGCCGACGCCTGGGACCACGTCGCCGGTCTCGCCGTCGGCCAGGACATCTCCGAACGGATCACCCAACTGGCCGGCCCCGCACCGCAGTTCAGCCTGGGCAAGTCCCTTCCCGGCTTCACCCCGATCGGTCCCTGGCTGGTCACCCCGGACGAGTTCGACGATCCCGACGATCTCGAACTCCGTTGCGCCATCAATGGTGAAGAGGTCCAGAAGGGCCGCACCCGCGACCTGATCTTCTCCGTGCCCGCCCTGATCAACAAGCTCTCGGCGATCCTGCCGCTGCTGCCCGGCGACGTCATCTTCACGGGCACCCCGGCCGGCGTGGGTCTGGGCCGGGAGCCGCAACGCTGGCTGACCCCCGGTGACGTGCTCGTCTCCGCCGTCGAGGGAATCGGCGAACTGCGCCAGACCTTCACCGCCTGACCGACAGGCCAGAGCGCTCCGATCCACTGGACGAAGGAGTCCATGTCGTGGCACTGCACCGTCTCACCTCCGTCACCATGGGGGTCCCCAACATCGCCGAAACCGGCGCCTATTACGCCGAGTTCGGCCTCTCCCCCGAGGGAGACGGCTGGTTCAGCTCCCGTGACGGCGGCCGCCAGCTCCACATCGTGCCCGCCCCCACCCGGCGCCTGGTCGAGGTCCGCATCGGCGCCGACCACCCCGACGACCTGGCCGCCGCGGCGTCCCGGCTGCGGCGGCTGGGCATCGAGAGCGAATTTGCCGGTACCTCCACCTCCCTGACCGCGTACGACAAGGCCACTGCCGTGCGGGCCGTTATGGAGGTCGTCCCCCGCATGGTCCAGGCGGCCGTCCCCGCCACGCCGTACAACGGACCCGGCCGTTCCGAGCGCACCGGAGGCCGGGCGCCGGGAGTCGTCCGCGACGTCGCGGTCAAGCCTCGCAAGCTCGGCCATGCCGTCGTCGGCACCACCGACTTCGACGGCACGACCGCCTTCTTCCGCGACGGACTCGGCTTCAGGGCCAGCGACTACATGAAGGACCGCGGAGCCTTCCTGCGCTGTTCCACCGACCACCACAACATCCTGGTCATGGCCGCTCCCGTCACCTTCCTGCATCACACGTCCTGGCAGGTCGACGACGTGGACGACGTGGGCCGCGGTGCCTTCGCGATGCTGGAGAACCATCCCGAACGGCATGTGTGGGGTCTCGGCCGGCACTACGCCGGGTCCAACTTCTTCTGGTACCTCAAGGACCCGGCGGGCAACTTCAGCGAGTACTACTCCGACATGGACTGCGTCGTCGACGACCAGCTGTGGACACCCGAAGTCCTCGAAGGTGCCAAGGGGCTGTTCAGCTGGGGACCGCCCCCGTCCCCGTCCTTCCTGCAACCTGAGGACCTCGCGGACCTTATGACCGGCACCCACAGTGCGACGAGGTGACACCGTGACCACGACAGACTCCCCCCTGTACGGCGTGGCCGTCGTCGGCTTCGGCCCGGTCGGCCAGCTCCTGTCGATCCTGCTGGCCCGCGCAGGGCACGAGGTCCTCGTCCTGGAACGCTGGCCCGAGGCCTACGGCCTGCCGCGCGCCGTGCACTTCGACGACGAGATCGGCCGTATCTTCCAGTCCGCCGGCGTCGGCGACCAGGTCCGCGCCATCACGGACCCCGTGCCCGACCACTACGAATGGCACAACCGCGACTGCGAACCCCTGGTCCGCATCGACTGGTCCGGCACAGGTCCCTCGGGGTGGCCGGCCGCCAACTTCTTCTCCCAGCCCGAACTGGAGGCCGTCCTCGCCACGGCTGCCGCCGAGCTCCCGGCCATCACCCTGCACCGCGGCCTGGAGGTGACCGACCTGCACGAGGACGTCGACCATGTCCTCCTCACCGCCCGCACACCCACCGGCACCGAGCAGACCTTCCGGGCCCGCTACTGCGTCGGCGCCGACGGCGCCAACAGCTTCGTCCGCAGCCGGATGGACACGGCGGTCACCGATCTGGGCTTCTTCTACGACTGGCTCATCGTCGACCTCGTGCCCCGCGACACGGACACCGTCTGGTCCCCGATGAACTGGCAGCTCTGCGACCCCGCGCGCCCCACGACGATCGTGTCCGGCGGCCCGGGCAGGCGGCGCTGGGAGTTCATGCGGCTGCCGCAGGAGAGTGTCGAGGACCTCAACACCCTCGAATCCGCATGGGAGTTGCTCAAGCCCTGGGGCCGAACTCCGGACAACAGCTTCATCGAGCGCCACGCCGTCTACACGTTCCAGGCCCGGTGGGCCGAGCGGTGGCGGCTGGGCAGACTGCTGCTCGCCGGGGACGCCGCCCACCTGATGCCGCCCTTCGCCGGCCAGGGCATGTGCTCGGGACTGCGCGACGCGGTCAACCTCGCCTGGAAGCTGGATCTGGTGCTGACAGGCACGGCCGCACCTGCCCTCCTCGACACCTACACGAGCGAGCGACGCGAACACGTCCAGCACGCCATCGGTATCTCGATGGCCCTGGGCCAGGTCATCTGCGTACTCGACGAGGGGGCCGCCGCCGAGCGGGACGCGCGCATGATCGCCGGTGGCGCCGACCCCGCGCGGGTCCTGCCGCCGACCCCTCCGCCGGTCCTCGGTGACGGCGTGCTCCAGCACACCACGGACGGCTCCCGCCAGGCGAACGTCGGCCACCTCACCCCGCAGTACGGGATCACCCACCACGGCAGGACCGGCCTCCTGGACGAGATGACCGGGGGCGGGTTCGTCGTCCTGACCGACGGAGAGGCCCCCTGCTCAGCGCTGGACGACGCCGACCGGAGCATGCTGCACCGCGTCGGCGCGACGCTCGTTCCGCTGTACGCACCGGACGACCCCGCCGTGTTCACGGAGAACGCCTACATCGACACCGACAACGCCTACCTGCCCCATATGCGCGAGCACGGCCATGTCGCGGCCGTCGTCCGCCCCGACTTCTATCTCTTCGGCGCCGCCACAACGCCCGCCGAGTTGCACCGACTGATCGGCCAACTCGGCGTACAGCTCGACCTGTTGCCTCCGGAACGACCGAGCCCTCGGACCATGCCCGGACGCCCCCTCGCGACCACCGACGGACGCTGAAGTCCCCGGCACATCCAGAAGGATCCCAAGACCATCTCGCCCACTGACACGTCTCCAACGTGGCCATTCAGCCCTGACGGGTTTCGACAGAACGCGCCGAGCAACGCACGCCTCTGGCCTGCTGATCCTGCCCACCACCGAAGCCCTTCAAGCCGTCTTCCTTGCTTGCCTGCCTGCAGGCAGGCAAGCAAGGAAGACGCCATCACCCCGGATGGTTGGTGACGGCCCGGGCCGACGCCGGACTGCCGGATGGGTCGCGCCAGGCGCACAGCTTCGCGCCGTTGGCGTCCGAGTGTGGGTAGTTGGTGTACAGGAAATCCCCGGTGAACCAACCACGAACGTGCGGAACCTGCGCGTCAGAGCTTCCCATCGGCAGACCGACGCGCGAGTTCTCGCTCGTTTCCCTCCGGGAATCTGCAAACCCGCGCGCTTCCGTATGGAATCCACCGCTGTGTGCATCATGGGTCACGGCCGTGGAGAGAGGGGATGACCATGCTTGTCATCCCGGGATCCGCGATGATCGCGGCGTCCTGATCCGTACCCGGACACCGTATCCGCGTCGAGGCACACGGCGTCCCGCGTCACATGTCTGACCGCTTGATTGTCCGACCGCGATGTCACGAGCCGTTGCGACATCCGGCAACAGACCCGGTCCGGCGGATGCCGGGACATGAACCCCCTGTCGGTGGTGGAGCCCCCTTCAGGGCGCCCAGGCCGTGCGGCGCCCGGAGCCGTTACCCGAACAGCCGGCGCTGGATCTCACGCCGGTAGTCCTCCAGCGTCCTGTCGAGGTGGGCGGCCGTCGCCTGAGCCGCGACCTCCGGCAGGCCGTCGCGGATCGCCTCGTAAATCGCCATGTGTTCCTCGACCGCCGCCTCGGAGTGGTCGCCGAGTACGTCGTGTATCCCGATCGCGCTGGACTGGCGCTGCAGCCGGCGGGCATCGCGTACAGCGCCGAGGAGGAGGCTGTTGTGCGAGGCCGTGGCGACGGCGGTGTGGAAGTCGTCGTCGGCCTGGTTGAACACGTCGACCTGTTGATGGACGAATCCATGACGGCACATCTCCACGGCGACTTCGATGGCCCGCAGTTCGGCCGGGGTGGCGCGGGTGGCCGCGAGCCTGCCGGCGGCCATCTCCTGGACCCGGCGGAACTCGAACAACATCAAGATGTGGTCGAGGTCGGTGGGCCGGAAGAAGCCTCCCCAGCGTCGGGCGGTGAGCATGCCCTCGTCGTCCGCGACATAGAGTCCACGTCCCTTCTGCGCTCGAACCCGCCCGAGTGCGGAGAGGATCTTGATCGCCTCGCGGACCACGGCCCTGCTGGATTCCAGTTGCCGGGCCAGATCGTTCTCCGTGGGCAGCCGGTCGCCCGGTTGCAGCCCTGACTCGCCGATGAAGTCGAGGATCCGCTCCGCGATGAGTTCGTAGCCAGGACGGTAGTCGCGTTCCCTCTCCGCCCCTGTCGCCGAAGCCGTCGCGACGTCGGACGCGTCCTTCATCTGTCCTGCCTCCACTGGTGATCCCGCTCCGCATGCTGACGCTCATGGAAGAATGAGTCGTACTTATTTCTACCCCTGCGCTTCGACATTGTAAATCCACCAGGTGAATATCTGAGAATTTAACGTTCATAATGGGACATTTTACATGTCCAGCTTGTTAGAACGTCGAAAACTGTGACTGCGCATCCTCTTGACCTACTACTCGATAGGGCGCCTAATTTCTTCCGCAGCTGCAGGAGTCGATGCCCTGTTCCTTCTGGGCGCCCGCAACGTAGTGGAGTCACCATGACCGCAAGGAAGCCTTCCGCCGTCGGAGGAAGGGCTGTCACCAAGAGGCGCTCGGCACTGCTGGCCTGTTGCGTGGCGACCGTCGTCACCGCCACGGCCTGCGGTGGCGGCGGAACCAGCACGACCAGCAAGGACGGCTTCAATCAGGTCCCCCAGAAGGACGGGGCGTTGACCGTCTGGGTGGACTCGACCCGGCTTGCCGCCGCGAAGCTGTACCAGAAGCAGCACCCGAACGTGAAGATGAACATCGTCAGCTACGACGGCGACGCCAACGGGTCGAACTACCTGCAGACGAAGGTCCAGTTGTTCAACCGCACGGGCAAGGGCTGGCCGGACGTGGTCTTCAGCTCGCAGAACAACGAGGTGACCTGGGCCGTCGACGCGAACTTCGTGGCCCCGCTCAACAAGGGCCTCATACCCGAGGCCACTCTCGGGAACTTCGCCAAGGGCGCCAACAACGTCTGCACGGTCAACGGGACGCTCTACTGCCTGCGCAACGACCTCTCGCAGGCCGTGCTCTGGTACAACGCGCCGCTGATGAAGAAGTTCGGCTACCAGGTGCCGACGACCTGGGAGGAATACCAACAGTTGGGCGAGAAGGTGGCCGCCGACCACCCCGGCTACCTCGTGGGCGACGCCGGCGACTCCTTCACGCCCGAGATCTACTTGTGGGCGAGCAAGTGCGGTGCCAACGACATCACCGGCGCCAAGTCGGTCTCGGTGAACACCACAAGTGCGAACTGCACCAGGATGGCCGAGCTCATGGACAGCCTGATCAAGAAGAAGTCCATGTCGGTGAGTGGCGTCTTCAGCACCGACTTCGGCAAGAACAAGGCCGACAAGGTCCTGATGATGCCCGGTCCGGCCTGGTTCGGCGGCGCTCTGTTCAAGGAGACCTTCAAGACTCCCGCCAAGCAGATCGCCGTGGCCCCTGCGCCGCAGTGGAGCGGTGAGACAGTTCCGTCCACCGGGAACGTGGGCGGCGGCACCTGGCTGCTGTCCCAGCACTCGGAGCACGTCAAGGCGGCCACCGACTTCCTGACCTGGGTCACTACCGACAACGCCTACCAAGGCGAGAAGGCGCCCGGGTTCCCCGCCTACGCGCCCGCGGCAGAGGTGTGGCTGAAGCAGCAGAACGCCTCCGGCTACTTCGCCGGGGACGTCAGCGCCCTCAAGGACGCCTCCACCCAGGTCTGGTCGGGGTGGGGCTCGGGACAGTTCAGTCAGGAGGCCATCTGGGCCGCCACGGTCAAGCCCGGCCTGACCCAGGGCAAGACCGTCGTCTCGCTGCTGCCCGCCTGGCAGGACTCGATCGTCAAGTACGCCGAGTCCAACGGATACAAGGTCTCGCAGTGACTCTCACCCACTCCTCGGCGGGCGCTGAGCACCGACGTCGCCGCGTCTCCCGGCCGGGCCGGGCCGGCGTGGCCTTCGTCGCGGCCTACGTGGTCCTGCTGATCGCCTTCGGCGTCGTCCCCACCGGATACGCCATCTACTTCGCCTTCACCAACGCCGAGGGCGGCTTCACCGGGTTCGGCAACTTCATGACCACGGCCCAGGACTTCCGGTTCCTGCCGGCGGTCGGGCACGTCGCGCTCTACCTGGTGTTCTGGCTGGCCTCCCTCGTGGTCATCGTCGTGGGACTGGCGCTGCTGCTGCACCGCCTCGCGTCCGGCGGGACCAGCAAGGCGCTGCGCTTCCTGTTCTACATTCCCGGGGCGCTCGCCGGTGCAGCGAGCGTCCTGGTGTGGCTGTTCATGCTCGACCCCACGGTGAGCCCGGTCAGTTCACTGCTGGGAGCGATGGGATACGACACCTTCGGTGAGGTCATCGCGCCGGGCCATCTGCCGCTGCTGTTCACGACCATCGCGTTCTGGACCGGTGCCGGCGGTTGGATCGTGGTGATCTACGGAGCGCTGAACAACATCCCGCGCGACGTGATGGAGGCCGCCCGCATCGACGGCGCGGGCGCCTGGCAGACGGCCTGGCGGGTGCAGATCCCCATGCTCCGCAAGTGGATCGTCTACATGGTGATCCTCGCCTTCGCCGGAGGCGCCCAGCTCTTCGTCGAACCCCAGTTGCTGTCGCTGGCCAGCGTGGGAGTGGCGGGGCGTGACTACTCCCTCAACCAGCTCTCGTACGACTTCGCCTTCCAGATGAACAACATCAACGGTGCCGCGGCCGTCTCGGTCGAACTGCTGGTCGTCAGCCTGTCGGTCGCCGGTCTCTTCGTCGCACGGTCGGGATTCTTCGATGCCGAGTAGGGCCCATGAACGCCCCGCAGTCGCCGTCGCCGGCCCGAGGCCGGGCCACGGCGCCATGAGCCCCCGGCCCCGGAAGCCCCACGCCCCCCGCCGCAGCCAGGCGTCCCGGCTGCTGGTCGGCGCCGTACTCGCCGCCTTCGTGGTTTTCTTCGTCCTGCCGGTGCTCTGGCTCGTGCTGGCGGCGACAAAGACGGACCACCAGCTCGTCAACGGCAACCCGCTCTCGTTCGGCTCCTGGCATGCGCTGAAGGCCAACTGGAGCGCGCTGACCGGCTTCCAGGACGACGCCATCATGCTGTGGCTGCGCAACTCGGCCGTGTACGCGGGCATTTCGCTGGTCATCACCCTGTGCGTGGCGGTGCCGGCCGGATACGCGCTGGCCATGACCGAGTTCCGCGGCCGGCGCACCCTGCTGATCGCCACGCTGATCGTGATGCTGATGCCGAACGCCACCCTGGTGGTGCCGCTGTTCCTGGAGATCAACGCCGTTCAGCTGGTCGGCACGATGTGGTCGATCATCCTGCCGTACTCGTTCTACCCCTTCGGCGTGTATCTGACGTACATCTACTTCACCACCGCCGTGCCCAGGGACCTGCTGGCCGCGGCGCGGATCGACGGCTGTACGGAGTTCGGAGTGTTCCGGCACGTGGCCCTGCCGCTGGCGACGCCGGTGATCGCGCTCGTCGGGTTCTTCAGCTTCGTGGCCAACTGGACGAACTACTTCCTGCCCTACGTGATGCTCCCCGAGAGCGACCAGATGCCGGTGCAGGTGGGGGTCGGCACGCTGCTCAGCAATGTGCCGTCGTTCAATCCGACCGTCGGCTCCCTCGCGATCGAGCGGCCGCAGCTGGCCCTGGCCACGTTGCTGGCCATCACGCCGGTGCTGGTCGTCTTCCTCTTCTCACAGCGCTTCCTGGTCGCCGGCATGCTCGCCGGAGCCACCAAGGAATGACCGCGCGGTCCAGCGCGGACGTTCACCGAATGACCGTGCAGCCCGTCGCGGGCACGCACCCCCGAACGGAGATCATCCTCATGACGATCAGTCCTGCCGACCGGACCTCCGGCGAGGACAACGGCGAACCCGCCCGCCCCGTGCCGGAGGTGCACGCGAGCGTCCCGCTCCTTGAGCCCCCCGGCTGGGCCCTCGCACAGCGCGAGCTGTTCGACCTGCTGGACCATGCCTGGCGCCGATTCGACCGGGACTTCACCGGCCCCGACGGGCGCCTCACCTACAGCGGCCGGCTCACGACCCGCGACGGCGTGGACGACTTCTACGAGGTGTTCTTCAACTGGCCTCAGCTGTACCTGCTGGGCGGTGCCGACGACCTGCTGGCCGCGAGTGAGAAGCACTGGGAGGGCGTCACCCGGCAGTTGACCGAACTGGGCATGCTCCAGGACGAGTACGAGCGTGGCTACGACTGGTTCCACCAGGGCGAGAGTCTGCTGCTTCTCTATTTCCTGTGCATGGCCGCTCCCGAGCGCTGGACCGAGCGGGCCGTCCGCTTCGCCGAGTTGTACGCCGACCCGGCGAAGGGCAACTACGACCCTGAGCATCGCATCATCAAGCGACCTCACAACGGCAGCGACCCCGACCGGCAGGGCCTCTTCGACGGCGACGCCTACCCGTGGCTGCCGAAGGAGGCCGAGCTGTACGGCTTCCCACTCGACTGGCTCCCGGGAACCGGTGACACACAGCTGCCTCCCGCCGAGGACCCGCGTCTCGGCAAGTCGATGCACGAGCGGATGGGCTCCGGCGACACCGCGGTGAACCTGGCCGCCGCCGGACTGGTCCTCAACGCCTGGATCCTGACGGGCGAGGAGCGCTACCGCGACTGGATCGTCGAGTACGTGGGGGCCTGGCGGGAACGCACGGAGGCCAACGACGGTCTCATCCCTGACAACGTCGGCCCCGACGGCGAGGTCGGCGGCCTGCTGGAGGGTCGCTGGTACGGCGGGCACTACGGCTGGTCATGGCCCCACGGCTGGCACAGTGTCGGCCATGCGGCACTCGTGGCCGCGCTGGCCGCGGCCACCGTGACCGGCGACGACGACCACCTCTCGATGGTCACCAGCGGACTCGACGCCGTCATCGGCAACGGCAAGGTGATGGCCTTCAGCGAGGCCGACTCCAGCCTCGCCTCCCGCTGGGTCGTGCAGCTCGCCGAGGACGTGCACACGCCCACGCTGCACGTGCCGTACCGGTACCGCGACACCGGGTGGTTCGACTACAACCCGGTCACCGCCGCCGTACCCGTGGCGTTGTGGCACCACACCATGTCCGCCGCCGACCGGTCCCGACTGGAGCGGCTCCGTGAGGCCTCAGGCATCGACTGGAGTGTCGTACGGCCGTACCGCCTCAAGGAGGAGGCCGGCCATGAGGAGCCATGGTTCGCGTTCCTGGCCGGCGACGACCCCCACTACCCCGAGCGCATCCTGGCCGCGGCGCAGGCGCAGGTGCGCCACCGGCTGGCCAGGATGGACCGCTATCGCGACCTCGACGTCCCCGAGGCCGACATCCACCTCTGGCAGCAGTCCAACCCGGTCGTCACCGAAGCACTCGTCCAGCTGACCTGGGGTGGCCCCCAGGTCCTCTACAACGGCGGCCTGCAACAGGCGCGGTTGCGCTACTACGACGCCGACGCCCGCCGTGCCGGTCTGCCGCCGCGAGTGTCCGCCCTGGTGAGTTCCATCGACCCGGAGGCGACCGTCGTCGAACTGGTCAACCTCGACCCGGAGTCCACCCGGACGGTGATCGTGCAGGCCGGTGCCTTCGCCCAGGACACCATCAAGTCGGTGCGGTACACGTCGTGCGAGGACGGCTCCTGGGTCGGGGACATGTACGACTACGGTCACGGGCGGCCGGTCGTCACCGAGACCCAGGCGTTCGTCGACGGTCCGTGGCTCACCGTCCTGCTCCCCGCGTCCACCCGCATCAGGCTCACGCTCGGGCTGGACCTGCGCGCGCGAACCCCCGGCTACCGCACACCGTTCGACAGCCCGTCCGCGGAGCCTGCCGCTCACCGAGGAGAGGATGCCCCGTGAGGCGTATCGCGCAGACCATCCGACTCCGGCCCGAGCGCAGGCAGGAGTACCTGGCGCTCCATGCCGCCGTCTGGCCGGGCGTCGAAGCCACCCTGCGCCGGGCGGGCATCCGCGACTACAGCATCTTTCTGCACGGCGACATCCTCTTCGGCCATTTCGAGTACGTCGGTGAGGACTTCGAGGCGGACATGGCGGCGATCGCCGCCGACCCGGAGACCCAGCGCTGGTGGAAACTGACCGATCCGTGCCAGGAGCCGTGGCCGGACCGGGGAACCAGCGGCCAGTGGTCGGAGATGACCGAGATCTGGCGCCTGAGCGAGAACCCGTCGGACGTTCTCTGAGCCGCCGACCGGCAGGGGAAGTGAACTGACCCAATCCAGAAAGGAGTTCAACCGGATGAGACGCGCACGCATCTTCGCGGGACTGCTGCAAGCGCTTGCTCTGGCCGTCACGGCGGCCGTGGCACTGCCCGCCCAGCAGGCCTACGCGGCCACGACCAATCTCTACGTCGACCCGTCGGGCGGGAACGACAACAACTCGGGCACCAGCACGGCCTCGGCCTTCAGAACCATCGGGAAGGCCCAGTCGGCGGTTCGCGCGATCAACTCGGACATGTCCGGGGACATCGTGGTCAACCTGCGCGGAGGGACGTACTCGCTGACGCAGCCCGTCGACTTCACCTCCGCGGATTCCGGTAGCAACGGTCACTCCGTGGTCTATCAGGCGTACGGGAACGAGACCCCCGTCGTCACCAGCGGCAAAGCCGTCACGGGCTGGACCGCCGCAGGAAACGGCCAGTACAAGGCGCCGGTCGGCGACTTCGACTTCCGCCAGATGTACGTCGACGGGGTGCGCGCCACCAGGGCGCGCTACCCGGACGTCGGATCCGACTTCCAGTTGCAGTCCGGTGACAAGACCAATCAGGTGCTGAAGGTGCTGAGTTCGCAGGTGGCCTCGTGGGACCACTTCGACGAGGTCGAGATGGTGCTCCAACTGCAGTGGGCGGAGAGCTACCTGCGGCTGAAGTCGTACACGAACAGTGGCGGTCTCGCGAGCCTGTCCCTCCAGGACCACGAGGCGGGCATCCTGTTCCAGCGCCCGTATCCGCTGCTGTCGAACGGTTCGCCGCTGTATTTCGAGAACGCCCACGAATTCCTCACCGAGCCGGGCGAGTTCTACGTCGACACGCACGAGCAGATGGTCTACTACCTGCCCCGGAGCGGGGAGACCATGTCCACGGCGAGCGTGCAGGCCCCGACGCTTGAGACGCTCTTCGACATCCAGGGCACCGACCTCGACCACCCGGTCCACGACCTCCGGTTCTCCGGCATCACCTTCACCTGCACCACATGGACCGAGGCGAGTACGAACGGGCTGCTCAACGCGCAGGGCGGCAACTTCAACCTCTCCGCGGACGCCAGCAACAATCAGTACGTCGACCGTCCGCCGGCCGGCGTGTACGTGGCGAACGCCGACGACGTGTCCTTCACTGCCAACACGTTCACGCAGATGGGCTCCACAGCCCTGGACCTGCACCACGGGGTACATGACTCCGCGGTGACCGGCAACATCGTGTACGACGTCGCCGGCAACGGAATCATGGTGGGCAAGTTCTCCGACCCCGATGTCGAATACCACACCGTCTACGATCCGCCGACCTCTCCCGCGGGTGAGGACGTTCGCGAGGTCGTCACCGGCGTCACGGTCACCAACAACCTGATCAGCCGCACAGGTCAGGACTATCCCGGCACAGCCGGCATCAACGCGGGCTTCGTGCACGGCACCACCATCGACCACAACGACATCTCCGACTCGCCCTGGGCCGGGATCTCGCTCGGCTGGGGCTGGCAGTCCGCGGCCAACGCGCTCGGCGACAACTCGGTCAGCTTCAACCGCATCGGCAACGTCCAGAACCAGCTCTGCGACACCGCCGGGATCTACCACCTGTCCAACGACCCCGGCACGGTGATCAACGCCAACTACATCCACGACGTGGTCCGTTCACCCACGGCGTGCGGCTCGGCCGTGGCCGGCATCTACCTGGACGAGGGCTCCGACAACCTCACCGCATCGAACAACGTGCTCTCGCGCACCGACAACTTCATCCAGCAGAACCGCAACGGTTCCAACGTCACCCTGAGCGGCAACACGACGACCGGTGCCGCCGTCATGGCAGCCGCAGGACTTCAGTCGCCGTACCGAGGGCTGCTCGCCGAGCTCAACCTCGCCTACGGCAAGGCGGTTTCGGCCTCCTCCGTATACAGCGCGAACTGGGCGGCCGCCAAGGCCAACGACAACGACCCGGCCACCGGCTGGTCACCGACAGCGGCCGACACCTCGGCCTGGT
Organism: Streptomyces sp. NBC_00988; assembly: GCF_045162645.1. Lineage (NCBI taxonomy): Bacteria > Bacillati > Actinomycetota > Actinomycetes > Kitasatosporales > Streptomycetaceae > Streptomyces > Streptomyces sp. NBC_00988. Next base: position 2,270,116 of record NZ_CP108730.1, on the reverse strand, counting down.
GGCAGGTCGACCTCGGCAAGGCTTACGCGCTCGGTCAGTTCTCGCTCACCACCCGACAGGACATCGACCAGTCGGCGACCCGCAACAACTTCGAGGTACGCGGCTCGAACGACCCCTCATTCGCCACGTACACCGTGCTGGGCCGCCAGGACAGCACCGCCCTGCCGTACGGGGCCACACTCACGGCGAAGATCGACGCACGGCAGAAGTTCCGCTACCTGCGGATCGCCAAGACCGACGGCGGCTACTTCTACGTGACGGACTTCAGCGTGCAGCAAGCCGGAGGCGCACTGGAGGACGCGGCCACCACGCCGGACTTCAACCCGTCGACGTACTACACGATCAAGAACGTGGGCAGCGGGCTGCTCGCCGACGTCTACAACAACTCGACTGCGGACGGCGGAAGCGTCGTCCAGTGGGCCGCCGATTCCGGGGCCAACCAGCAGTGGAACGTCGTGCAGGTCAGCGGCAACCTGTACAAGATCGTCAACCGCAACAGCGGCAAGGTCCTCGACGTCAACAACAAGTCTCACGCCAAGGGAACCGCACTGGTCCAGTGGACGTACAACGGCGGTAACAACCAACTCTGGTACTTCGAGCCGACCAGCGGCGGGTACGTCATCCGCAACTTCGAAACCCGGCAGGCCATGGAGGTCTACAATAACTCGACCGCCAACGGCGCGGTGATCGACCAGTGGACACCGCTGAACCAGACCAACCAGCTCTGGACCATTCAGTGAGGTCCGAGGTCCCAGCGACTCCGATGCCCGACCCCGGTGGTCCCGTGCCGCTCGTCGACGCCCACCACCACCTCTGGGACCTCACCCGGCGGCCGCAGCCGTGGCTCGACGAGCCCACGCTCGCACCGATCCGCCGCGCCTTCGCTGTCGGTGACCTGCGATCGGACGCAACCCGTCCGATCGCAGGTCACCGGCTGGGAGCCACCGTGGTCGTGCAGTGCGTGACCTCCCTGCCCGAGACGCGGGAACTGCTCGCGCTGGCCGAGCGGGAACAGCTCATCGGCGCGGTGGTCGGCTGGGCCGATCTCACCTCTTCCGCGATCGGGGACACTCTGGACGGTCTGCTGGCGGGGCCCGGCGGGGGCTATTTGCGGTCCCTGCGGCATCTCGTACAGGCGGAGACCGACCCCGGATGGCTGCAACGCCCTGATGTGGAGCGGGGATTGCGGGCGGTGGGCCAACGGGGACTGGCGTACGACGTGCTGGTCCGGGCTCACCAGATGCCGAGCGCCGTCCTGCTCGCCCGGCGCCATCCGCAGGTGCCGCTCGTCCTCGACCACGCGGGCAAGCCGGACGTCGCGGGCGGCGAACTGGCCGACTGGGAGAAACAGATTCGGCTGCTGGCCGCGCATCCACAGGTGCGGTGCAAGGTATCCGGACTCGTCACCGAGGCCGACCACGAGGCATGGACGACCGAGGACATCCGCCCTGTATGGGACGTGCTCCTGTCGGCCTTCGGCCCGGAGCGGCTGATGTTCGGCTCCGACTGGCCGCTGTGTCTCCTCGCCGGCGGCTGGGACCGCTGGGCCGCCGCGGTCGACGAGCTGCTGGCGGTCTGCTCCGCCCCTGAGACCGAGGCGGTCCTCGCGGGTACCGCCTCCGCCTTCTACCAGTTGTGATCCATCCAGAAGGAGCTTCTTTCGTGACCGACGCACTGGCCGTGCGCTATGCCGGCGCCCGTACGCTCGACACCGGCCCTGCCATCGGCGCGCCTCCCGGCCCCGGGGAGGTGGAACTGACACCGGCTTACGTGGGGATCTGCGGTACCGACCTGCACATATTCCACGGCGACATGGACGCCCGGGTCACCACACCGGCCGTCCTCGGGCACGAGATGTCCGGTCGCATCGTGCGGGTCGGCCCTGGCGTGGAAGGCTGGCGGCCGGGGGACGCGGTGACCGTGATGCCGCTGCGCTGGGACGGTACCTGCCCGGCCTGCGTGGCGGGTCACAGGCACATCTGTCAGCACCTCGACTTCATCGGGATCGACTCGCCGGGCGCGCTGCAGCAGCGCTGGACCGTGCCCGTCTCGACACTCGTGCGCCTGCCTGAGGGAATCCCGCTGGACCGGGCGGCGCTCGTGGAACCCACGGCGGTCGCCGTGCACGATGTCGGCCGGGCCGGGGTCCGGGGCGGCGAGAAGGCCGTCGTGGTCGGCGGCGGACCGGTCGGCATCCTCATCGCGCTCGTCGCGCGGAACGCCGGGGCCGACGTCCGGGTGGTCGAGCCGAGCACGCACCGCCGTCTGCTCGCCCAGGAGTTGGGACTGGGCGTGTGGGACCCGGCGGGCGACGACGTGCCCGAGCGGGTGCGGGAGTGGACCGCCGAGGCCGGCGCGGACGTGGCCTTCGAGGTGTCCGGCGCCGCGGCCGGTGTGGAGACCGCGGTCGAGGTGCTGGGGGTGCGGGGCCGGCTGTGCCTGGTGGCCATCCACCCGCGCCCGCGCGAGGTGAACCTGCACCGCTTCTTCTGGCGCGAACTCACCCTGGTCGGCGCCCGGTTGTACGACCGCTCCGACTTCGAGCAGGCGGTGAGCCTGGTGGCCGACGGGACGATCCCCGCCGAGCGGCTCATCAGCAAGGTCGTACCACTCGTCGAGGCGCCCTCGGCGTTCGAGGCGCTGGAGGCCGGCGGAGACGTGATGAAGATCCTCGTGGACTGCACCACCGAGACACAGGGGGGCGCCGCGTGAACACGTTCGACCTGACGGGCCGGCTGGCCGTCGTCACCGGAGCCCGGCGCGGCATCGGCCGGGCCATGGCCCGCGCGCTCGCCGAGGCCGGCGCGGACGTCATCGGCGTCAGCGCGAACCTGGAGGAGTCCGGCAGCGACGTGGCGAAGGACGTCTCCGCCGCGGGGCGCTCTTTCGAGGCGATCCGCACGGACTTCGCCGATCCCGGTGCCGTCCGCGCGCTGGGCGCCGACCTGGCCGGCCGGGCCCGGCCGGTGGACATCCTCGTCAACAACGCGGGCACCATCCGCCGGACCCCGGCTGCCGAACACACCGACGACGACTGGGACCTGGTCCTCCAGGTGAACCTCGGCGCCCAGTTCGCGCTGACCCGGGCGGTGGGCGCGACGATGGTGGCCCGGGGCAGCGGCAAGGTCATCTTCACGGCGTCACTGCTCAGCTTCCAGGGCGGGATCACGGTGCCCGGCTACACCGCCGCGAAGCACGGCATCGCCGGCCTCACCAAAGCCCTCGCCAACGAGTGGGCCCCGCACGGCGTCAACGTCAACGCCCTCGCCCCCGGCTACATCGCCACCGACAACACCCAGGCCCTGCGGGCGGATCCGGTACGCAGCAAAGCCATCCTCGACCGAATCCCCGCCGGACGCTGGGGCAACGCCGACGACCTCGCGGGCGCCACCGTCTTCCTCGCCTCCGACGCCGCCGCCTATGTGCACGGCACGGTCCTGCCCGTCGACGGCGGATGGCTCGCACGATGACAGACGCGTTCGCCAGACGTCAGAACGGAACGGCGGATCCGGCATCCGTGCTGCCCGGCTCGCGCATCCTGCCTGTCCTGACAGTGCCGTCCGCCACGACGGCCGCTCCGCTGGCGGAGGCACTCGTGGCCGGCGGGGCGCGCTGCGTCGAAGTCACCTTGCGTACACCGGCGGCGCTGGAGGCGGTGAGGACCATGGCGGCGCACGGCGGTCTGTGTGTCGGCGCAGGTACCGTCCTCACGCCGGAGGATGCGGAGAGAGCCGTGGAGGCAGGGGCCCGGTTCGTGTTGTCGCCCGGCTACGACGCCGAGACCGTGGAGCGCTGCCGCCTGCTGGGCGTACCGGTGATGCCCGGCGTGGCCACGGCGACGGAGGTGCAGCGAGCACTGCGGGACGGCGTCAGCACGGTCAAACTGTTCCCGGCCGAGTCGCTGGGCGGTCCGGCCGTGATCGCCGCCCTCGCGGCGCCCTTCCCCGGGATGCGTTTCGTACCCACCGGCGGAATCGGGCCGGCCCGGCTGCCGGAGTATCTCGGCCACCCCGCGGTGGCCGCGGTCGGTGGCAGCTGGATGGCCTCCGCCGCTCTCCTGGAAAGCAACGACTGGGCGCAGGTACGGAGGCTGACAGCGGAGGCTGTGGCGATCGGCGAGCGGGGCGTGTCATGAGCGGCAACCGCTTCGACGTGCTGGCTCTGGGGGAGGTGATGCTCCGCTTCGACCCAGGCGAGGGACGCATCCGTACGGCCCGCACCTTCCAGGTCTGGGAAGGGGGCGGTGAGTACAACGTCGTACGGGGTCTGCGGCGCTGCTTCGGCCTGCGGACGGGTGTCGTCACGGCCCTGGTCGACAATCCGGTCGGTCGCCTGGTCGAGGACCTGATGCTCCAGGGCGGCGTCGACACCTCACTCGTGCGGTGGACGGCCGATGACGGCGTCGGCCGCTCGGCCCGCAACGGACTCAACTTCGTCGAGCGCGGATTCGGGCTGCGCGGCGCGCTCGGGGCGAGCGACCGGGCGCACACGGCGATCTCCCGGCTGAGGCCTGGCGACATCGACTGGGACGAGGTCTTCTCCCGGGGCGTGCGCTGGTTCCACACCGGCGGCATCTTCGCGGGGCTCTCCGACACCACGCCTCAGGTCGCGGAGGAGGCCATGACCGCCGCACGGCGGCACGGCGCCACTATCTCCTACGATCCCAACTACCGCCCCAGCCTGTGGGCTTCGCGGGGCGGAGCGGCCCGCGCCCGCGAGACCGATCTGCGCCTCGCCCGCCACGCCGATGTCATCACCGGAGCCCTCGGCCTCGCAGGAGATGGCCCTGACACCGTCCCGCTGACCGCTGACGAGGTACCCGACGCGCTTTCCGCCGTCAACGCACGGCTCCCTCAGGCACGGGTCCTGGCCACGACCATGCGTGCCGTCCGCTCGGCAGGCGTCAACGACTGGTCCTCCGCGGCATGGTCGGCCAAGACCGGCTTCCGTACCGGCCCGGAGATGCCAGGACTCCAGGTCCTGGACCGCATCGGCTCCGGCGACGGGTTCGCCGCCGGGCTCGTGTACGGGCTGCTGAAGTACGACGACCTCGACCGCGCCCTGGCCTACGGCGCCGCCCACGGTGCGCTCACCATGACCACCCCGGGCGACTCCTCCATGGCCACCCTCATCGAGGTCGAGGCGCTCATCGCCGGTGGTTCGGCCGGCGTCAGACGCTGACCGGCAACAGGACCGCCGTACCACCATGCCTGTACCACCAGGGAGGACGCCTTGCGGAGCCTGAAGATCAGGAACACCCCTCTGGAGGTCACCGAGCTCGGCTTCGGTGCCTCCGTCATCGGAAATCTCTACCGGCCCACACCGGTGGCGGACGCGACAGACGCGCTGGAGGCGGCGTGGGACGCGGGTATCCGCTACTTCGACACGGCGCCGCACTACGGGCTCGGCCTCTCCGAAATTCGACTGGGAGCCTTTCTGCGGAGCCGTCGGCGCGACGAGTACGTGATCTCTTCGAAGGTCGGCCGTCTCCTCGTCCCCAACGAACGTCCCTGCGGCACCGACACCGAGGGCTTCGTCGTTCGTGACGATCTGCGGCGGCAGTGGGACTTCAGCCGGGACGGTGTACTGCGTTCCATCGACGACACCCTGAGGCGCACCGGGCTCGACCGCCTGGACATCGTGTACCTGCACGACCCCGACGACCACTGGCGGCAGGCCGCCGAGGAAGCCATGCCCGCCCTCGCGGGCCTGCGTGACCAGGGAGTCATCGGCGCCATCGGAGCCGGAATGAACCAGTCGGTCATGCTCGCCCGGTTCCTCCGTGAGACCGCCGCCGATGTGGTGATGGTTGCCGGGCGGTACACGCTGCTCGACCAGTCGGCACTGGGCGACGTACTGCCCGCGGCGCGAGCACTGGGGAAGAGCGTGGTCGCGGCGGGCGTGTTCAACTCTGGCCTGCTCTCCGGTGACCGGCCTGCCACGGGTATGAAGTACGACTACCAGGCAGCCCCGTTGGACCTGGTGCGCCGTGCCGCGGCGATCGCCGATGTGTGCGAGCGGCACGGAACCACGCTTCCTGCTGCCGCCATCGCGTTCCCCTTCACCCATCCCAGCGTCGTCAACGTCACCCTGGGCATGCGCACCGCGGTCCAGGTCACGCGCAACGCGGAACTCAACGTCCGGGCTGTACCTGCCGGGCTCTGGGACGAACTGCGCGCGCACGGGCTGCTGAGCCCGGATGTGCCCCGGAGCCAGTCCGATCGCGCGTATCGATGACCGGGGTGACCGACTTCGACTGGAAGCGAACGAATCGTCCCGGCAGCACGGTGGTGACGGCTTCCTGCGTGGTGAGCCGGATCTGACCGGGCTTCGAGGACCACTGAGAGGAATCGTCCTGAACAGTCTCGCCAGGGCTCCGGAGGACCGGCCCACCCCGGGTTGGCTGCTGGCTCTCTTCGCGGCCGCGGGGGAGCGGAAGGGCCGCTCCGGTCGAGTCGGCTGCCGCACGGTCCGGCGGCCGCCATCGCGCGGCGCGCCGGCTGCGCGTGACCCGTTCGCATGGTCGTACGAAGATGTCGAGGGACTCGGTCGCGGGCCGGTGGCGGCGCACCGCGAGCCGAAAGACAGCCATGTCCGATGCCATGTCTCCTGGCGGCGGATCACGGTCGTCGCCGATCCCGTTGCCGTAGCGATCCGGGGCACGGGTGAGCGTGTCACACGATCGGAACGCACACTGGTGCGCCGGCACCGCACGGGTGTGTCATGGTCATGACCGATCTCCCGACCTCTGGTCGTCCAGGCACACGAGAGGACAAGTACGTTGCCCAGTCGAAGAGTTGTGTGCGGCGCTGTGCTGGCCGCCATGGTCATACCGTTGGCCGGCGCAGGCGAGGCGGTCGCCGTGCCCGCCGGGACGGTGTACGTGCAGAGTTACGTCACCGGTCTCAACGCGGCCGACAGCGCCGGCACGGTGGTCGCGCACAATCCCAAGGGCGGCGAGGACCACCAGCAATGGACCCCGGCCGCTGTCACCGGAGGCTACGAGCTGCGCAACACCGACGAGACCGGCACCTGCCTCAGTCGCAGCGGCACCTCCGCCGTCACCGCCGCCTGCGGCACCGCGGCGGCCATCTGGACGATCACCGACGCCGGCTCCCACACGTACACCGTCAGCGCGCCGGGGACCACGACGTACCTGACCGCTGTCTCGGGTTCAACCGCCGTCCAACTGGGCGCGGCGGGGGACCTCGCGCGCTGGTACCTCACCCCCGCGCCCCCGGCCACGACGACCATCCCCTCCGCGGACACCCGGACCCTGGACCAGGTCACCTTCCTGACCGCCCATAACGCCTTCGCCAACGGCGTCGACGGCAACTTCGCCTCCTTCCCGGTCAACCTCTTCCCCAATCAGGACCGTGGCATCAGCACTCAACTGAGCGACGGCGTACGCGGGTTCATGCTCGACGCGTACACCGTCGACGGTGCCGCCGTGCTCTGCCACGACAGCTGCTCCGGCGTGAGCAGCCCGGTCCCGCTGGCGACCGACATCCAGCGCATCGTCACCTTCCTCAAGGCCAATCCGGGACAGTTCGCCACCGTGTTCCTGGAGGACTACACCTCCTCGGACGTCCTCAAGTCCTCCCTGGGCACCGTCAGTGGACTCTCCGACGTGCTGTACCGGCCCGACCAGGAGGGGGTGGCCACAAAGGGCTGGCCCACCATGGCCGACCTCGCCGCCCGCGGAAAGCAGTTGCTGATCTTCAGCGACCGCACACGGGCGAGCGACATCTCCAACGGCTACACCACCCGGGACACCTTCGGAGTGATGTACCAACGCGAATGGACCGTGGAGAACTACTGGTCGATGGGCGCCGGTATCGGGGACTCCGACTGGTCCTGCTACAGCCGATGGGGCACCGACCGGCCGTTGACCGTCGACTCCACGGTCTTCCATCCGTTGTTCGTGATGAACCACTTCCGGGACGTCCCGATCGACGTGACCATCGCCACCGACAACGGCAAGCTGCAGAACCGCGCCGAGAACTTCTGTGCCCCGGCGGCCCGCAAGAAGGCGAACTACCTCGCCGTCGACAAGTACGAGACGGGCTCGCCCACGCCGTTGACCACGGTGGGGGTGCTGAACACCTACGTGCTGGCCGCCGACCAGTAGCCGGAGGGCGTGGCGGCGACGGCCACGCCCCTGGCCCGACCGGCCTCCCGTCCCTACCGCGTCTCTTGCGTCGGGCCGATGTCCCCAGGGCCCTCTGTGCCCTCTGTGCCCCTGCTTCACTGATCGCGGTGCGGCACGTCGGCCCGCCCGAGGTGTCACCTTCCGGCGCCGCCCCGGACGGGGTCCGCAGTGGTGCGCGGCAGACCGATCCGACGCACTGAACGGGTGTCGTACGCATGGAGGGCCGATGACGCGCGGGATGCGACCGAGCGCGTTCCTGTGGATCGGAAAACGAAGCGTGCAAGCGCTTACGCAAGCAGCCTACTCGCCAGTACAGTCACATCCGCCTCGTCCGTCTCTCGGTGTGGGCAACCAACTCCCCTGTGCTCTTCGGCAGTTGAGCGTTCGGCCGAAGCGACTCCCCCTCAGTGGACAAAACGCCTCGGCATGTTCCGTGCGGCCGAGTGCCCGGATGTCCACCTCCGTACCTTGGAGACATCCTTGCGAAGACTCCTCTCTGGTCTGGCGACCGGAGCCCTCCTCCTGACCGGCCTGGCCGGTCTCACCCTCGCGACGGCACCCGCCGCCGCCGCCATCGACTCGGGCAGCTTCAACGTCCTGTCCTACAACGTCGCGGGCCTTCCGCAGGCCATCAACAGCGCCGACACGGAGCGGACGAGCGCCACCACGGCGATCGGCCAGCGGCTCAGCCCGTACGACATCATCAACGTGGAGGAGGACTTCAACTACCACGCCTACCTGTACGCCGCCGACTCCCATCCCTACCGAACTCCCACCAGCGGCGGAGCGGGCATCGGGAGCGGCCTCAACACTCTCTCGAACTACGCCTACGACGAGGACGACTTCGAGCGGGTCGGCTGGGACTCCTGCCAGTACGACTCCGGTGACTGCCTCACCCCCAAGGGCTTCACCTTCATGCGCGAGCGCCTTGCCCAGGGTGTCTACGTCGACTTCTACAACCTGCACACCAACGCGGGTACCAACGACGGCGACGAGGCCTCACGAGCGTCCAACCTCGCTCAGCTGACCTCGTTCATCCAGACGCACTCCGCCGGCAACGCCGTGGTCGTCATGGGTGACACCAACACTCGCTACACCCGTTCCGCCGACACCATCGCCGACTTCGTGTCGGACAACGGGCTCACCGACGCCTGGGTACAGCTGGAGCGCGGTGGCGTGGCGCCCACCAAGGGCAGCAGCGCGCTCGTCTGTGACGAGTCAGCCATCACGAACACGTGCGAAGTCGTCGACAAGATCATGTACCGGAGCAGCAGGTTCGTCAGCCTCAACGCGACGTCCTACAGCAACGAGCACGCCAAGTTCCTGGAGGACTCCTCCGGGCTGATGCTCTCCGACCACGACCCCGTCACGGCGGGCTTCACCTGGAGCACCAACCCCGCCTTCCAGCTCAGCGACCAGTTCGGCGGCCCGCACGGCGACTACTTCACCGACATCGCCGGCGTGCCCTGGGGAGCGCAGGCGACGGCGATCTCGCTGCGCACGGGCTCCCGCGTCGACCAGATGGGAGTGACCCTCAGCAACGGGACCACGCTGACCCACGGCGGGACCGGCGGTACGTACTCGTCATTGACGCTGGCGAGCAACGAATACGTGACCAGCGCCTATCTGTGCCGGGCCGAGTACAACAGCCACACCAGGATCTTCTACGCCAAATTCACCACGAACCTGGGCAACACCCTGGCCGGGGGCTCCACCACCTCCGACTGTACGACCATCACCGCGCCCACCGGCTGGCAGATCTCGGGCTTCCACGGCCGGAGCGGCGACGAGGTCGACAAGATCGGCTTCATCTACACGCCGAACGACTTCATGCTGGTGAACCGGGCGACCGGCAAGTGTCTCGACGTCAACGGCGGGTCCACCGACGACGGGGCGAACGTCCAGCTGTGGACCTGTCACGGCGGCACCAACCAACGCTGGCGGGTCGAGCCCCTTCTGGACGGCACAAGCCGGATCATCAACACCAACAGCGGCAAGGCTCTCGACGTCGCCGACTGCGGCACCGCCGACGGCACCAACATCCAGCAGTATCTGTTCCTCAACAACGCCTGTCAGCGCTGGACGCTTGACAGCACCGACAGCGGGTGGGTGCGCATGCTCAACCCCAACAGCGGCAAGGTCGCCGACGTCGCGAACTGCGGTAGCACCGACGGTACCAACGTCCGCCTGTGGACCTGGCTGAACAACTACTGCCAGCAGTGGAGCCTTCAGCCGTAGCACGGTGACGGCGAATCCCCCGGTCGGACGGGGAGAGCCGGCCCCAGGGTCGTCCGCGCGGGTCGTCAAACCCTCGCGGACGACCCGCCGTCGCTTCCGGCGGCCAGGCGGGCCGACCGCGAGGACGTTCTCAGTACACCGACCGCAGGATCTCGACGACCTGCTTCTCGGCCGGCCGTCATAGGGGGCGCAGTAGCTGTGGGGGAAGCTGCTGGGTGCCGCCGTTCCTTGCCCACCACGACCGGCCCACCACGGGGCCGGACACGCGGGTGGTCAGGTCATTCGGGGGGTGAATCCGGCTCGTCCAACACGGTGTCCCACGCTCTTGGGCGGGCCGGGCGTATGGGCACGGGGGAGGTTCCTTCGACGACGGTATTGCTGACCGTGCCGATGCCCTCCACCTGCACCGTCACCGTGTCGCCGGGGGCGAGCGGTGGCGGGCTCAGTTTTCCGCGGCGGCCCCAGAACTCGGCGAGGCAGCCGTTGCCGCAGGTTCCGGAGCCGAGGACGTCTCCGGGACGTACCTCGGTGCCGCGTGACGCGTACGCGGTCATTTCCTCGAAGGTCCACGCCATGTGCGTGAGGTTGTCCCATCCGATGACGTCGCCGTTGACGCTGACACGGGCCTTCAGGTCGAAGCGGCCTTCGGCGTCGCGATGGGGGTCGAGTTCGTCCGCAGTGACGAGGCAGGGCCCCAGAGTGGTGGCGGAGTCCTTGCCCTTGGCGGGGCCGAGTTTCACCCTCATCTCGAAGCCCTGGAGGTCCCGGGCCGACCAGTCGTTGAGGATGGTGTACCCGGCGATGTGGTCGCGAGCCTCTTCGGGGCTGAGGTCCCGCCCCCGACGGCCGATGACGGCGGCGACCTCCAGTTCGAAGTCGAAGCGCGTACAGCCAGGAGGCACGGGCACGTCGTCATGGGCTCCGACGACGCTGTAGGGATTGCTGAAGTAGAACGCCGGTTGCGCGTACCACTCCGGAGGAACGGTGTCACCGTACTCACCGTACCCACGGGCCACACCTTCGACGTGCTGTTCGAAGGTCATGAAGTCGCGGATGGTGGACGGCTGCAATGGAGGGAGCAGGCGGACGTCCTCAAGGGCGAACGGCGCCGTGGTCCGCTGGGTGAAGGATCCCGTTTCCATCAGTGCTTCCTGGCCCAGCTCGATGAGGTGCAACAGGGTCGTGCCGGTGGGGAACGGATGTATGTCGTCGCCGTCGGGGGAGAGAACTCCGCAGAGCTGGACTCCGTCGTACTCGCAGGTCACGAAACGCATGGCGGATTCCTTGCCCTTGTCAGTGGCGGGGGGCGTCGGCGAGCGGTTCGGCCGGGCGCCTGAAGCCGATGAACAGGGCGGAGACGAGGGCTGCCACGAGACAGGCGCAGGCGGTGAGGACGAGCCCCGTGCCGTACCCGTCGGCGAGTGCCTGCTGGGTGAGCGCGGCCGTCTTGGCGCTGAGCGGTCCGAGTTCCGCGGTGTGCAGGGCGATCGGGCCGCCCGCTCCGAGCACCGCCTCCGCAGTGCCGCGCTCGGCGGGGGTGAGACCGGCACCCGCGAGCCCCGAGGCGATCCGGCCCGCCGCGATACTGAGCGCGACCGCGCCGACGATCGCGGGCCCGAGTGTCTGGCCGAGGTCGCGGACCAGGCTGGTCGTGGCGCCGGCCATACCGGTGTGCTGCTGCGGGACCGTGTTGACGGCGGCGGCGGTCAGCGCGGCGACGACCAGGCCGAAGCCCAGACCGTTGAGCACCAGGGGACCGAGCAGGACCAGTAGTCCCTGCTCGCCGACGGGGATCGCCCGCAGCCACAGTTGGGCCGTGGCGAGGAACACGAAACCGGCGACGAGCATGGGGCCGGGGCCCGTGCGGTGCAGCAGCCGTACCAGCAGCGGCCAGATGAAGGGCGTGATGCCCTGGATCACGAGAAAGGGCACCGCTGCCTGGAGCGGGCTCTGGTGCTGGATGACGCCGAGCCGGATGCTCAGGTCGTAGGCGCCGCCCAGAAAACCGAACATGCCGACCACCGCGGCCACGGTCGAGGCGGCGAACGCGGGAATGCGGAAGAGCTCCAGGCGCAGCATCGGAGCGGCGGAGCGCGTCTCCCACCCGACGAAGGCGGCCATGAGTACCGCCGCCGCGACGAACGCCCCGACGACCGGCCCGGAGCTCCACCCGTCGGTGGGGCCCTGGATGATGCCGTAGAGGAGACCCAGCAGCGACAGCGCGATGGTGATCTGGCCGGGCCAGTCCAGCGCGCGGCCTTCGGGAGCACTTGACTCGGTGGTGAGGAACCATGCGGCGACGGCGGTGACCAGTGCCAGGACCCCGACCACGGCGAACGCCCAGCGGAACGAGGTGTGTTCCACCACGGCGCCCGAGAGCAGCGGGGCGAGGAAGGCGCCCAGCGACAGCGCGGTCGTCCAGGAGGCGAGGCCCCGGGCGCGGGCGGCGGGTGTCGTGGTGCCGGCGGTGACCACGGCGAGCGAGGCGGGGAAGAGAGCTGCCGCGCCGAGACCGGAGAGTGCCTGCCCCGTGATGAGCTGGGCGGGGGAGTGCGCGGTGGCGGAGACCAGGTAGCCGAGCGCGGCCACCAGGGAGCCGTACACCAGGAGTTTCTTGCGGCCGTAGAGATCGCCCAGCACTCCGAAGGTGAGGGCCAGGACGGCCGCCGGCACCATGAACGCGTCGCTGATCCAGGTCAGTTCGGCCCCCGAGGCCTGCAGACTGCGCTGGATGACCCCGTTGATCGCGGCGGGCAGGACGAGGCCGATCTGGGCCAGGCACACGGCGAGGCAGCCCGCGACGAGAGTGCCGGTGTGGCGCTCCGGCGTGGTCGCTTCCGTTACGGCCTGGGGCAGTGGTTGAGCGGAGCTGGAGACCATGGCTCCTCCGGGGGGAAGTGCCCCGCGACGTTGCGGGGCATGACGGTTCATGAGGGAGGTGTGAACGGTGCTACGGCGGGATGCCCGTGCAGGACGAGAGATCCCGGCCGGGAACAGGGGGCGCTCAGCTGTCAGGGTGAGGGCTGGGGGCAGGCGAGCTCGGCCATGCAGCCGAAGAGGTCGGGGCCGTCGAGCTGTGTGTGGCCGGGGTCGAGTTCGCGGTAGACGGTGTGGACGTTCACCGCGAGCCGTTCGCTCTCGGGCAGTTCGGCGAACCGTCCGAGCGGTATCGTGCGGGTGGCTTCGCCAACCGTCATCCCGGCCGCGAAACGGGCGCTCGCCTGGTCGTGCACGTATTCCAGGTAAGCGCGTGTGGCGTGCAGCGCGGCCTTGGTGGTCACCGGTCCGTGGCCCGGTACGACGGTTTGTACGTCCAGGCCGAGAATCAGTTCGCAGGCTGCTATCCAGTTGTCGAACGGGCCGTGCCACACGACCGGAGTGCCGCCGGCGAAGACGATGTCGCCGGTGTAGACCGTACGGGCGTGCGGCACATGGACGATGGTGTCGCCCGCCGTGTGCGCGGGCCCGACGTCGATCAGTCGGACGCAGGTGCCGCCTATGTCGAGGGTCAGTTCGCGGTCGAACAGACGGTCGGGCAGGCGGGGAGTGATGCCCGTGAACTCGAAGCGGTCGAAGATGCTCCGGGCGAACAGGCCGGACGGGGTGGCCGCCGCCGTGAGCCGGAGCATGTCGGGCGGCTGCACCTGGAGCATGTCGGCCAGCGACCCGCGCGCCGCGACGATCTCGGCCGAGGGCACCAGTTCGTTGCCGAACCAGTGGTCGCCGTTGCCGTGGGTGTTCACGAGCGTCGTGACGGGCGCGTGTTCCGTGTGCTCGGCGAAGGCGTCCAGCATGCGCCGGGTCAGGCGCAGGTCGTACAGGGTGTCGATCAGGAGCGACTGGTCGCGTCCGACGACCAGACCGGCGTTGCTCATCCCCCAGCCGCCCGCTTGCTGATGCCACAGATGGCATCCGCGTCGCAGGCGGACGTACTGCGCACTGCGATCGGAAACCATCGTGCCTCCTCGGGCGGAATCCCGCAGGTCAAAAGTAGACTCGGGTACATCATTAGATTTGAATCTAAATCCGAAGAGGAGTCCTGGTCAAGAGACGGGCGTGACGTGATAGATCTGATGTCATGACGAGCCCGGAAGTGCGTCCCGCCGAACCCGGCCGCAGGGAACGCAAACTGCGCCAGGCCCGTGACCGTCTCTACGGTGCGGCGATCGAACTCTTCGTCGCGCAGGGCTATGAGGCGACCACGATGGAGCAGATCGCCGAGCGGGTGGACATGTCGCGGGCCACCGTTTTCAACCACTACGCCCAGAAGGCCGGCATCCTGGAGGAATGGGGTGCGCGACGCCGGGCCCGGGTCCTGGAGATCCTCCGGCAGGAGCACGCTGAGGAGCTGCCGGTCGGTGATCGACTGCGCCGTTATGTCGGCGAACTCGCCTCGCTGAACATCGGGTCCAGAGCCGAGACGGTGGTCCTCATGGAGGCCTCGGCCCGGTTCGGGCAGTTGCTGCGGGATCCGATGCCGGAGCGGGAGATCGCCAGGATCATCGAGGACGGAGCCCGGCGTGGTGAGGTGATATCGGAAGTGGATCCCGGCGAGGCCGGTTCGCTCGTCGCCGCGGGCTACTTCGCCTCCGTGATCCGCTGGGCCGGCGCCGAGCCGCAGCCTTTTGACCTGAGGGTGCGCCTCGACCGCATGCTCGACATCGTGCTGGGGGGAATTCTCGCCCGGAGGTGAGGGCCGGCCCACCGTCCGACTCGGTGAGGCGCCACCGCGACCGGCGTTCCCATGAGGAACGGCGGGTCTCGAAGGGCGTCGGGCATCCCTTACGGCCACGAGCGGCTTGTGCTATTGCCATCGGCGCCGTCCGACGTACCCGCCGAGGTTCTTGCCACTCCCTGCGCAGGCTCGGCCGTGCTCGACGGAACCTCGCTCATCGCGGACGCGCGATGGCCTGGCCGCGACAAGGAGGGGTATGTGGGTCGGTATTTCAGGAAGGCCGGTGGGGGGCGCCGCCGGACTGCCCCCTTGGCCAGCCGTCGAGCCGGAACCGGGATGAAGGTTCTGCGACCGTCCTGCCGCAAGAGTTCGGTTTCCGCCGGCGCCGCGCTGTGACGGTGCGGTGCGGCACATGGACAGGTCCGAGGCCTGCCCCGTCGCGCCTGTCACTCCCAGGAGTCACGGCTCTCCCAGCCCGTCAGGAGCCCCAGGGCCTGTGCCCTGTTACGCACGTCGAGCTTGCGGTAGATGTTGGTGCAGTGCCGTTCCACGGTCGACACGCTCAAGTGGAGCCGAGCCGCGATGTCGGCGTTGCGCAGCCCCACCGCGGCGAGGCGCAGCACGTCCAGTTCACGCGAGGTCAGGCCGGCCCGGCTCAGGGACGTGCCCGCCAGGCTGCGGGGAGCGTCGGGCGTGGGGAGACCGTCGGGCGGTGCGGCGGGGCCCCGCCGAGTCTCCCGGATCGGGCGGCCCGGGGTGGCGAGACGCTCGCGCAGCTTCGTGGCCTCTTCGAACAGTTGGGCCGAGTCGAGTTCACGCGCGATCTCCTGGGCCTCGTCCAGGGCATCCAGTGCCGCTCCCGTGTTTCCTCGCCGGAACAGACGGGCCCGTTGCAGCAGGCAGCGGGCGATCCACCAGCGTGCCCGCAGGCCGCGGCTGGTGTTCTCGGCCTTCAGGTTGGCGGCGCGCGCGGAGGACAGATCCCCTGCTCGGCGTTGCAACTCCGCGACCAGCCAGCCGATGGGTGCCACAGGGAGATAGGAGGCGTACACGGCGAACTGGCCGGCGTACGGCGTCAACGCCTCGCACGCCTGCCGCGACAGCTCCGCGTCCCCCGCCAGGCCGGCAGCCAGGGCCCGCACCGCCGTCTCCTGCGACCAGGTGGGACCTGGTGCCGGGGGGCCGGCCTCGCGGAACCGGCGGGCGAGCGGTGGTACACGTCGCCGTGCCGCGTCGTTCCCGGCGGCGGCGAGCACGGTCTCGGTGCTCGCCCACAGTGCGGACACGTGTGGCGGCAGCGCCCGTGGCGGCCGTACGATCCGGGGTTCTATGCCGAGTGCCCGGCCGGTGTGCGCGGTCCAGGTCATCGCCATGGCGGCGGGCATGATCCGCTCCTCCTCCGACAGCGGGGCGGGCAGCCTGCGCAGGGCCTGGACCAGCCCGTCCACGTCTCCCGACAGCAAGGCCCGCGTGGCGCGCAGAAGGTTCAGCTCGATGCTCACCCGTATGTCGCAGACCATGTCCTCCACGGTCGCGCACCGGTTTTCCAGCGACGCGAGTGCCGCGGCGTCCCCCTGCGCGAGGAACAGCCCCGTCGCCGCCGGAACGATACGGCCCAGCGCGGCCGGATCGGTCACGTTCACCTCTTGAACGTGCTCCCGCACACGGTCCCAGCCGTGTGGATTGCCGTTGACAAGCGCGTCGGTGGCCAGGACCTGGTCGGCGACCCGCCGACACTCCCGCGGATACTCCCTGACCAGGCGCACCGCGCTGTCGGAGATGTCGCGTGCGGCCGGGAAATCGTCCTCGCGCAGGGTCTCCGCCGCGACGGCCCGCACGCGGGCACTTGTCTCGGGACGATCGTCCGAGCACACCTCGATCGCCTCGGCCAGCAGCGCCGACAGCTCCGCGCGGGTGGGCCCGGACGCCCCGGGGAAGCGATCGGCGGTGGCGAGGTCCGCGACTGTGTCGGCCAGCAGCCCGGGGTCCGTCAGCCCGCGTGCCACAGCCACCGCGTCGGACAACGCGCGGATGGCCGTCCGGTGGTCCCCGACGCGGCCGGCGCAGCGACCGAGCACGGTGAGCAGTGTGTGACGGACCGACGGATCCACGGTGCCCATCAGTGCGTAGGTCGAGAAGTCGATCGCGTCGGCGGGCCGCCCGTGCGACTCGCACCAACGGGCCGCGTCAAGACAACGGCGCACGGAGACGGCGGAGTGGTCACCCGTTCCCATGAAGTGGGTGGCGATCTCCGCGGGGGTCCACTCCGCCAGTTCGGCCGGATCCGCGGCTGTGATGGCTTGAGCCAGTGCCGCCCGGGCACGAGGAATCCGCTCAGGGCTTGGCAGGACGAGGGCCAGTTCGGCGAACAGCGGATGCGTGAAGCTCACCAGGGGCCTGTCGGCGGTGCCGGAGAACTCGACGATGCCCGCCCTCTCGGAACGTTCCAGTACTCGGGGGACTGCCTGTGCCCGCTGCCGCAGGGCGCGGCACAGCAGCGAGACCGGCAGCGGCCGGTCCGCGATCGCGAGCGTGGCCAGAACCGCTTCGCGCTCGCACACGGCGACGATGCGCCGGGCCGGTCCGTCGATCAGCAACTGGCCCGCCGCGGGCGTGCGCGAGGCCGTCTGTGTGAACGCGTCCCGGAAGGCGAGTTCACGGGCGAGCCGGGGGTTGCCTCGTGCCACGCGCACAACGCGCTGCTCGGCGCTGTACGAAAGAGCGGTGGGCACGTTCTCGCGGATGACCGCGCGGATGACAGAGTCCGGGAGAGGATCGAGGTCCACCTTCGCCGTCCGGGAATGGCCCAGCCAGCGATGCCAGGGGGCCACCGCCTCGGTGCCCTCCTCGGATTCGGTCTCCGCGGTGACGGTGACGAGGAGGGGAAGCCTTTCTGCGACGCTCAGCAGCGCGTCCACGATCAGAGTCGAAGTGGCGCCCGCCCGGTGCGCGTCGTCCACGAACAGGGCGACAGGTCCCGCCGCGGCCGCGGCCTCCAGTGACTCGGTGAGCGAGCTGACGAGCCGGTGGTCACCGCCGGCGGCTGCGGCCGTCAGTGTCGAGGCCATGTCCGCCGCCGTCACCTGGGGATGTGCCGTGACCAACTGCGCCGTCAGGTCCTGCCACAGCCGCATGGTCTCGGCGAACGAGGAGCCCCTCACGGTCGCTGACGCGCAGGCGGCGAAGGTACTGGCGCGTTCCCTGACCACCGACGCGAGTGTCGAGCGCCCCATTCCGGGAGCGCCGACGATGACGAGCCCGGAGCCGCCACCATCACGCAGACGCGCGATCGCCTCGGAGACGGTACGTTCGCCACGGTGGTCCGAGGCGTCCTGCATGGCGTTTCTCTCCCTGTCGCACACCGTGGGGAAGTGCGGTGACCCGTCGGCGCACGGCGCTGAGGCCGGGGTCCGGGGGACGGCTCTGTCGAACACACCTACGGCGCCGCAGTGGATGAGTGTCGTCCAGGCTCGTAAGCAACATATCCGATTGCCACCGGCACACTCTCCCGTTTTCGCACAAAGTTTCCCATTCGCTGCTGTCGCTCGCCACGGAGAACGTCGTGTGCGGGGGAGAGATGAGGGTTTTCCGTGAAGCGGGATGCCGCTGCCGTGACGAATCCTCCAGGGGCGGCGCCTCTTGCGGCGCGCGACGCGCGGCCGGTGTACGGCCGGCGACAGTGGGAGGATCAGTGCGACGTCAGCCGTTCACCGAGCGTGCCGTGGCCCGATGGGCGCGGGCTCGTCTGGGTCTGTTGCGGCGCGGTCCCGGCGCAGCTCCGGAGAGCGGCCCCGAACTGAACCGGTTGCTCAGTGTCGAATTCCTCCCCGCCTACTTCGACGCCCTGGACGATGTCGACGGCTGGGAGCCGCGGGCGGTGAGTTCGGCACAGCGCGTGAGCCGTGACTGGGCTCGCTGTGGTGGTGACCTCGACACGCTCCTGGAGGCTGTGTACGAGGTGACCGACGAACTGCACGACGAGGTACTCGCGCGGCCGGATTCGCCGAACGCCCTGATACATGTACACGCGCGGCGGGCCGCGCTGCTCGGATCGAGGATCGTCGCGGAAGCGGTCCTGGAGTTCGAACGGGCCCAGGACCGGGGGGCCGCCATGTCCGCGAGCATGGGTGATCGCACGGAACACCGGCTGGTCAGCGTCCTCATGGAAGGTTCCGGACCGCCCTGCTCCGTGCACGACCTGTACGCGGTACTCGCGGTGCGTCTCGGCGACACCGCCGGGCACGAGGCCGAGGACGCCTTCCGCCGCCACTGCGGTTCGCGCATCCTGTGCCTGCTCGGCACGACGGGTGGCCATGTACTCGTCCCGGCGGGGGAGGCCGACTCGGTCCAGGTCCGGGCGGAACTGGCCCGGGCCGAACTGGGCCGGGCCTGGGTGGCGCTGGGCGGCTGGGGCGGCCCCGGGGACCTGCCGGACGTCCGGCGAAGCGCCGATGACCTTCTGGCGATGGCCGTGGCCCTCTACGACCCCGGTGTGTACGAACTCGGCGACCTCGCGGTGGAGTACGCGGTGGCGAGTAGCCCGGTGCGTGCGTCGGCCGCAGCCGCTGCGATAGCCCCGGTACTGCGGCGGCCGGTCCTCCGGCTGACCCTGGAAGCCTTGATAGCCGCGCACGGCAACCTTCCCGAGGCGGGCGGAAGACTCGGCGTACGCAGTGAGGTCCTGCACGACCGCCTGCGGCGGATAGAGACCCTCACCGGCCATGCGCCGGACCACGGGCCGGGACTGGACGCCCTGCGTGCGGCCTGCGCCGCCTACGCGCTCACTTCGGCGGGGTCGGACGGCGACCGGCGGTGAGCCCGTCCACGACTCCGTAGCCCGGCGCGTCAAGCCCGACGAGGGGTGTCCGCCGGATCGAGCAGGCGCCGCCCTCCGCCGAGTACCGCTTCCGGCGCGGCGCCGGGTGCCGCCCGGCACCGCGTCCGGGCATTGTGAGCGGCGAGAACTGCTGGTGGTCGTCCGTGGTGTGCTGCGACTAAGGTCTGGTTAAGCGGTCGCTCAGATCTTTCCTGAGGCACCGCGGTAGGGCTCTACGGGAAAGCGGGAAGGGCGGACAGGCTGTGCCGGTCATCGATGCGTGGATGCAGCACCCCACGCTGCGTCACTCGAATCACGAGATGTTCGAGTCCTTGCGCCGTTGGACGGGACGAGGGCTGCTGGAGGAGCCGCTGCCGGTCGAGGCCACGGTGGCCGCGATGACCGCGGCGGACGTCGAGCTGGGGCTGTCGGCGGCCTGGTACGGACCGGAGGGGCCGCTGATCGGCAACGACGAGGTGGCGGAGTTCGTCGCCCAGTCCGGCGGACGGCTTCGAGGGGTCGCGGGGGCGGACCTCACGCGGCCGGTCGAGGCGGTGCGGGAACTGCGCCGCGCGGTGCAGGAACTCGGCTTCGTAGCCCTGCGGGTGGCGCCCTGGCTGTGGCAGCTGCCGCCGACCGACCGACTGTACTACCCGCTCTACGCGGCCTGCGTAGACCTCGGCATCCCCTTCTGTACCCAGGTCGGTCACACTGGTCCGATGCGCCCGTCCGAGACCGGCCGCCCCATCCCGTACATCGACCAGGTCGCGCTGGACTTCCCCGAACTGGCCATCGTGTGCGGCCACATCGGCTATCCGTGGACCACGGAGATGATCGCGGTGGCCGACAAGCACGCCAACGTCTACATCGACACCAGCGCCTACACCGCTCGGCGCTATCCGCGTGAACTGGTGGAGTACCTGCGCGGCCGGGGGCGCCGGAAGGTGCTGTTCGGCACCAACTACCCCATGATCACTCCCGCCCAGGCCCTTGAGCACCTCGACGGTCTCGGCCTGGACGAGGAGACCAGGGAGTTGTTCCTGGCCGGCAACGCACGACGGGTCTTCAGTCTCTGACCGCACCGTCGGCGCCGGGCGGCGCGGGATCAGGCCGCCCGGCGCCCCGGCACTCCGCCCCCCGGACAACTCGCCGACGACCCACGGGCACATGCCCGACCCGCATTTTCGTCGGGCAGCTGCTGCACGTTATCCGGCTGCCGCCGTACGGCCGGCGATACGGCCCGAGTTGTAACTGAACGACGTGCTGTTGCCCGCCATGACGAAGGGATACGTGCCGCCGTACAGGGTGTTGACGTCACGGCCCGCGCCGTACAGCCCCGCGACCGGGTTGGCGTCCCTGTCGAGCGCCCTGCCATGGTCGTCGACCGCGAACCCGCCGACGGTGCCGTAGCCGCCGACGTAGAAGCGCGCCGCGTAGTAGGTTCCGCCCTCCAGCGGGTGGAGGTATCGGCCCTGTTTGAACATGAGGGAGTCGCGGCCGGTCCAGCAGGCATGGTTGTACGCGTCGGCCGTCACGGCCAGCCCGGCCTCGTCGATACCCGTGAGGTCGGCGAGTTCCGCGAGCGATCCTGCACGGAAGACGTGCGGGAAACCCTCGGCGACGGCCTTGCCGACGGCACCGTCGAAGTCGTCCGGCCGGGTCACGGGCAGCTTGGACATCAGGAAGTCCCACCCATGCCGCTCGTAACGGGAGTTGATGTCCGAGGTCAGGATCATGTACCCGTGGCCGCCCGGCTGGCGGTGAACGGCGTTGGCCGCGTAGCCGGGGTGACGCATGGTCGACTCGTCCATGAAGCGCTCGCCGTTGTGGTTGACCATGAGGTTGGGCTGCCGGAAGGAGCCGAGTTCGACCGGAGTGCCTCCCGGACCCCAGTAGGGCTCGGGGAGGCAGACGTACGTCTCCACCATGGTGTCCGTCGGGGCGGCGCCCGCGGACAGCGCCATCTCGATTCCGTCACCGGTGAGTTCGGGGAAGGCGAAGGAGAACAGGTCCTGGCCGTGACGGTAACCGGTGTGCTGTTCGATGAGCGCGCGGGAACCTCCGAACCCGCCGGTGGCGAGGACGACGGCGCCGGCGGGCGGCCGGTGTGTGACGCCGTCCGCGGTCGTGTACTCGACTCCGGTGACGGAGCCGTCCTCGACCAGCAGCCGCGTGGCCCGGCTGGACGTGTGGAAGGCGACCCCGAGCGCGCGGGCACGTCCTTCCAGGACCGCGGTGATCTCCGGGCTGTCCGGTTCGCGGTAGTGCCAGGTGGGCTCCGCGCCCAGGTAGTAGGCGACCACGTCGCTGAACTCCACCCCCATGGCAGCCAGCCACTCGACGGTGTCGGCGGACTGATTGACGTACGCGGAGACGAGGCGTGCGTCGGTGCGCCACTGGGCATGTTCCATGAGCCGGTGGAACGCCTCGTCGCGGGTGAGGGCGATCTGGCGGTCGCGCTGCATCCGGGTCTCGACGGCGAACAGGCCGGCGCCGCCGCGGATGGCGCCGCCGATGCGGCCGGTCTTCTCCAGGGCGGTGACGCGGGCCCCCGCCTCGGCGGCGGACACGGCGGCGGCCAGCCCGGCACACCCTGTCCCTATGACGACGACGTCGCTCATCCGCGGTCCTCCTCCCTGACGAGCCGGCCGGCGTTTTCTCCGGCGATGCGTCCTGAGTTGACCGCGAAGGCCAGGGCCAGGCCGAAGAGGTGCTGGCCGCAGTAGTCGGTACCTATCCAGCCGGAGGCCAGCGAGCCCGCGACGTACAGGCCCGGTACCGGTGTGTAGTCCTCTCCGATCGCTCGCATCCGCTCGTCCACCCGGACGGGGCCGGCCGTGTCGATGATCATCGGGCCGAACTTGATCGCATGGAACGGTGGTTGGAGGAGCGGACGAAGATAGCGGCGGTCCTTGACGAAGGTCGCGTCGTAACCCCGGGCGCAGTGCGCGTTGTACTCGGCGACCGTCGCCTCCAGTTCCCCTGCCGGGGCTCCGATCCATTCGGCGATCCCGGCCCAGTCGTGCGCGGTGACCGCCCAGTCACCTTTACCGGTGGCGGTTTCCAGGTGTTTGCGCAGGGTGACGGGGCGAAGGGGGGCGCGCGGCAGGATCCAGCCGTCGGTGTCGGCGTCGTCGACCATCGCGTCGTCGTAGAGCGCGAAGCCCGCCATGCCGGGCTGGCGCAGCAGCGGGTTGCTGCCGGTCTGGAGGTGGATGGCGACGGCCTCGGAGCTGAAGCGCCGGCCGAGGCGGTTGACCCAGACGGTGTTGGGCTGCCGGGTGGCCGAG
Source organism: Streptomyces sp. NBC_00988 (assembly GCF_045162645.1). Taxonomy (NCBI): domain Bacteria; kingdom Bacillati; phylum Actinomycetota; class Actinomycetes; order Kitasatosporales; family Streptomycetaceae; genus Streptomyces; species Streptomyces sp. NBC_00988. The sequence goes on along the minus strand of NZ_CP108730.1, from coordinate 2,246,945 downwards.
CCCAGGCAGAACTCACCGGGGCTGTCGCTGCTGGAGCAGGTCTCCTTGATGAGCGTGGCGTGCGGTTCGAGGCGCACACCGGTCTCCGCCGCCATGCGTACTCCGTCGCCGGCCATGGGAACGCGGAAGCCGCCGATCGACTCGTCGTAGAAGTAGAAGTACTTCTTCATCAGCTCAGGGTTGCCGTGGAAGCCACCGGAGGCGAGGACGACCGCCCTGGCGCCGACCACGGTCTCGGTTCCCTCCCGCTCGACCACGACACCGGTGACGGCGCCGTCGGCGTCGGTGCGCAGGGCGGTGGCGCGCGTACCGGTCCAGATCTCGCCCCCGGCCTTCTCGAAGGCTTCGCCCAAGGCCCTCACGACGAGGCTGAACTTGACCAGGTTGTGCCCGTTCCTGCCCTCGGGCCGGGCCGGCACGTGCCAGGTGGGCGCATGGTCGTACGACATCTTGTACTCGACCGCGATGGTGAACGGGACGCCGCTCTTCTCGGTGAGCCACTCGATGGTCTGCCCCGACCTGTTCAGGATGGCGCGCAGGATGCGTGGGTCGACGCGCTCGTGGTGGTGCCACTCCATGGCGGTGCGGAACACGTCGTCGGCGGGGACATCGACGATCTTGTCGCGTTGCTGGCGGCTCTCGCAGGCGTAGAGGCCGGTCGCGAACGCCGCGTTGCCACCGATCTTCGCGCGCTCCTCGACGAGCAGCACACGACGTGCGCCGCTGTCCTGAGCGGCGAGCGCGGCGGCGGGGCCCGCTCCGCCGCCGCCGATCACGATGACGTCGGTGTCGGTGCCGGCGGCTGGGCTGGGGTGCACAGATGGCCTCCTTGTCCGAGGTACTGCTCGTTCCGGGGCACGCCTGGTCGGAGGCGTCCGCTGAGCTACCAGAGATGTCATAGGGCATGAGCGCGTGCCAAGGGGCGGGAACATCGCCTGTCCCGATGGGAGGCAGCAGCACTCCTAGTAGAAAGATCCGACATGACGGCTGTATCGCGAAATGCGAAAAGAACGCCCCGTCTCGCATCCTCTGTAGCTGACCTGCGGAGTTCATTCCGTGAGGGGGCCGGCGACCGGCCCGGCCGATGGCAGCCATTGACGACGGTGATCGTCTTGACGTATTCCCCGGGGCTTGACGCGATGTTCCACTGCTGGCCGTGGCCCCCGCCGCACCCGATGCCCGGCGGCGGGGGGCCACCCACGAACCCCGTTCCCTCTCCGAGGCGAGATCACGTGAACGCAACCACCACACGCCTGAAGCGCGTCGTCATCCGCATCGCGGGAGACTCCGGTGACGGCATGCAACTGGCCGGCGACCGTCTCTCGGCCGAAACCGCGCTGTTCGGCAACGACCTGGCGACCCGCCCCGACTTCCCCGCCGAGATCCGCGCACCCCAGGGCAGTGTCGCCGGTGTCTCGTCGTTCCAGGTGCACTTCGCCGACTACGACATCCTCACGGCGGGCGACCGGCCCGACGTGCTCGTCGCGATGAACCCGGCGGCGCTGATGGCCAACTCCGCCGACCTGTCGCCCGGTGCGACGGTCATCGTCGACACCGACGAGTTCACCGGGCGCGGCCTCAAGCGAGCCGGATACGACCGGTCTCCCCTGGAGAGCGGCGAACTGGACCGCTTCCAGGTGCACCCCGTCCCCATGAGCCGGCTGACCCAGGGCGCCCTCGCGGAGACCGGCCTGTCACGGAAGGAGTCCGAGCGGGCCAGGAACATGTTCGCGCTCGGCCTGCTGTCCTGGATGTACAGCCGCCCCGTGGACGGCACCGAGGCCTTCCTGCGCCGCAGGTTCGCCGACCGACCGGAGCTCGCCGAAGCGAACATACTGGCCCTCCGGGCGGGGTGGAACTACGGGGAGACCACCGAGTCGTTCGTCACCGCCTACGAGATCGCGCCGGCCGCGCTGCCCGCGGGAACGTACCGCCGCATCACCGGCAACACCGCGCTGGCGCTCGGACTGATCGCCGCGGGCGAACGCTCCGGGCTGCCGCTGCTGCTGGGCAGCTACCCGATCACTCCCGCCTCCGACATCCTTCACGAGCTCGCCCGGCACAAGGAGTTCGGGGTGCTGACCGTGCAGGCCGAGGACGAGATCGCGGGGATCGGCGCGGCCCTCGGCGCGGCCTTCGGCGGCGGGCTCGGGGTGACCTCCACCTCGGGGCCCGGCCTGGCCCTCAAGAGCGAGATCCTCGGCCTCGCCGTTATGACCGAACTGCCGCTGGTCGTCGTCGACGTGCAGCGCGGTGGCCCCTCGACCGGTCTGCCGACCAAGACCGAGCAGTCGGACCTGCTGCAGGCGCTGTACGGGCGCAACGGGGAGTCCCCCGTGCCGGTGATCGCCCCCCGCTCCCCGTCGGACTGTTTCGACGCCGCCCTGGAGGCCGCCCGGATCGCGCTCACCTACCGCACTCCCGTACTGCTGTTGTCCGACGCGGCGGTCGCGGGCGGCTCCGAGCCCTGGCGGGTGCCCGAGCCGGACGATCTCCCGGACCTGCGGGTCGACTTCGCCACCGAGCCCAACGCGCCCGACGGGTCCGGCGCGTTCTGGCCCTATCTCCGCGACGAGCGGACCTTCGCCCGCCCCTGGGCGGTGCCCGGTACCCCTGGCCTCGAACACCGCATCGGGGGCCTGGAGAAGGCCGACGGAGCGGGCGGGATCTCCTACGACCCGGACAACCACGAGCGCATGGTGCGGCTGCGGCAGGCGAAGGTGGACGGCATCGACGTCCCCGACACGGACGTCGAGGACCCCGACGGGCGGGCCCGCGTCCTCGTCCTGGGCTGGGGCTCCACCTACGGCCCCATCGGCGCCGCCTGCCGCCGGGTGCGCGAACGCGGGCTCCCGGTGGCACAGGCGCACCTGCGGCACCTGCGTCCGCTGCCCGGCGACCTCGCAGCCGTCCTCGGCCGCTACGAGCGTGTCGTCGTCCCCGAGATGAACCTCGGCCAGCTCGCCTCCCTGCTCCGCTCGCACTACCGGGCCGAGGTCGTGGGCCACTCCCAGGTCACGGGCCGGCCCTTCCTGGCCGAGGACCTCGCCGGGCTGATCGCCGACGCCGTCCACCAGGCCGACACGGCCGGATCCGACGCGGCCGCCGACACCGCCGCGAAGAAGGGATCCCGCACATGACCGCGATCGACCTCGGACTGCCCACGCCCGGCGCGCCACCCGTGCCGCACGGCCTCGCCGGCGTGCCCGTGTCCGAAGTACCCCTCTCCGCCAAGGAGTACCGCAGCGACCAGGAGGTCCGCTGGTGCCCCGGCTGCGGCGACTACGCCGTGCTCGCCGCCGTCCAGTCCTTCCTGCCCGACCTGGGACTGCGCAAGGAGAACATCGTCTTCATCTCGGGCATCGGCTGCTCGTCGCGCTTCCCCTACTACCTCGACACGTACGGCATGCACTCGGTGCACGGACGGGCTCCGGCGATCGCCACGGGACTGGCGGTGACCCGTCCCGACCTGAGCGTGTGGGTCGTCACCGGCGACGGCGACGCCCTCTCCATCGGCGGCAACCATCTGGTGCACGCGCTGCGGCGCAACGTGAACCTCAAGATCCTGCTGTTCAACAACCGCATCTACGGCCTGACCAAGGGCCAGTACTCGCCGACCTCGGAGCCGGGGAAGGTCACCAAGTCGACACCGCAGGGCTCGGTCGACCACCCCTTCAACCCGGTGTCCCTGGCCCTCGGTGCGGAGGCGACCTTCGTCGCCCGCGCCCTGGACTCCGACCGGCGCGGCCTCACCGACGTGCTGCGCGCCGCCGCCGAGCACCGCGGGACGGCGCTGGTGGAGATCTACCAGAACTGCCCGGTCTTCAACGACGGCGCCTTCACCCACCTCAAGGAACCGGGGGAGCGGGAGCAGCACATCCTCGACCTGCGTGACGGAGAGCCCGTGCGGTTCGGCACGGACGGCCGGTACGGCGTCGTACGGGACCCGCTCACGGGACGCCTTCGCGTGGCCACGGTCGCCGAGACGGGTGAAGACGCGCTGCTCGTGCACGACGTGGCGGCGGACGATCCGACCCAGGCCTTCGCTCTCTCACGGCTCACGACCCCGACGGAGGGCACGGTACCGGTGCCCGTGCCGGTGGGAGTCTTCCGGGCCGTGCGACGCGAGGCCTACGACGATCTGGTGCGTGAGCAGGTGACCGCGGCCCGGACCGGCCGAGCGTCCGACCTGCGGTCCCTGCTGCACGGCAAGGACACCTGGACCGTGCCCGCGTCCGGCGGGCAGCCGGCCTGACGATTCGAACCATCGAAGGGAGATGACGATCATGCTGCATGCCGCAGGGGGGCCGCCCCCGGGCCCCCGACCGGGGAGGCGCATGGGCGCGGCAGGTCCGATCGACACGAGGACGGCCTCGCCCGGCTTCGCGGGTCCACCCCGCCGTCGTGGCGCGGCCGGCGGGATCGGGGCGATGCTCGCCCGACGGGCCGTGCTCGGAGTCCTCCTGCTGTTCGCGGTGTCCGCGCTGACCTTCCTGCTCGTCGCGCTGATCCCGGGTGACCCGGCCGCGGCCATCCTCGGTGCCACTGCCACCCCCGAGCAGATCCAGACGCTGGACCGCCAACTCGGCTTCGACCAGCCGGTGTGGGAGCAGTACGGCCAATGGCTGGGACATGCGCTGCGCGGCGATATGGGCACGTCGCTGATGTCCTCACAGCCGGTCTCCACGGAGCTGGGCGCGGCTGCTGTGGTGACGCTGGCGCTGGCCCTCGGCAGCCTCGCGGTCTCCACTGTCGCCGGGGTGACCCTCGGTGTCATGTCGGCGACCCGCCACGGCTGGACGGCACGGGCGATCGACGTGCTCTCGCTGCTCGGTCTGGCACTGCCCAACTTCTGGGTGGCGCTGGTCCTGGCGAGTGTCTTCGGAGTAAGCCTGGGCTGGCTGCCCGCCACCGGGTACGTGCCGTTCGGCGATTCGCCGTACGAGTGGCTGCGCTCGCTGGTCCTGCCGGTGGCGGCCCTCGCCGTCGCCGGTGTCGCGGGGATCGCCCGTCAGACACGTGCCTGTGTCGACGAGGCGATGGGCCGGGAGTTCGTCGAGTCCCTGTGGGTCGACGGTCTCTCGCGGCGGCGCATCCTGCTGCGCCATGTCCTGCGCAACGCCGCCATCCCGATCGTGTCGACGATGGGCACGATGTTCATCGGGATCCTCGGCGGCACCGTGGTGGTGGAATCGGCGTTCGCACTGCCCGGCCTCGGCCGTGCCGCGGTCCAGGCCACCACTCAGCACGATCTGCCGGTCCTGGTCGCCACGGCCGTCTTCTTCTGCCTGGGCGTGATCGTCGTCAACCTCCTGACGGATCTGGCCTACGGGTGGCTCGACCCGAAAGTGAAGGCGATCCGATGAGTGTCTCCCCGTCCTCCGGCGCCGGTCCCAGCCGGCGGTCCGTCCTCGGCTTCCTGGCGCACCGCCGCCCGGTCGCCTTCGCGGCGCTGGTCTTCCTCACCCTCGTCGTGGGGGGCGCGCTCGCCGCCCCGCTGATCGCGCCGTATCCCCCCAACTCAGGTGACCTCTCCAGGATTCTGGAGTCGCCCAGCGCGGCGCACTGGCTCGGCACGGACCAACTCGGCCGGGACATCCTCAGCCGCCTTCTCTACGGGGCCCGCCCCCCGCTGCTGCAGACCGCAGAGGCGCTCGTCGTCGTCATCCTCGTCGGTGTGAGCACCGGGCTGCTCGCGGGCTTCGTACCGGGACGTATCGACCGGTTCGTCACAACGGCCGGCGACCTCCTGATGGCAATGCCCGGCCTTGTGATGCTCCTGGTCGTCCTCGCGGTCTTCCAGTCCCACCTGTTGTACACGATGATCGCGCTGGGACTCCTGCTGGCCCCCGCGCTGATGCGCGTGGTGCGCGCGGCGGTCCTGTCGATGCGTCAGGACCTGTACATCGACGCCGCCCGGGTGGCGGGCCTGAGCACGGGACGCATCATCGTGCGGCACGTCCTGCCGCGGGTCCGGGGCGTGATCCTGGTCCCGTGCGCGCTGCACAGCGCGCACGCCCTGCTGATCACGACGGGCCTCGCCTACCTCGGCTTCGGTACGCAACCCCCGGACGCCTCCTGGGGCCTGACGATCGGCGAGGCGTCGCAGGTCATGTCGCAGACACCGTGGCCGCTGATCAGTTCCGGCACAGCGATCGGACTGACCGTGATGGCCTTCGGGCTGCTCGGGGACGGGCTGCGGGACGCGACGGTCGCGGCCTGGACCGGCTCGGACCAGGGTGTGCTGACACGGCGTGAGAAGCCGCGCCCGTCGGTCGCCCGGTCGACGGCGCCGCCGGAGCCCGGTGCGCTGCTCTCCGTGCGCGCGCTCACCCTCGCCTACCCGGGGAAGGGCGGCGACCTGGTCGTCGTACGCGACGCCGACCTCGACCTGTCTCCCGGCGAGACGCTGGGACTGGTCGGTGAGTCCGGCAGCGGCAAGACAGCGGTCGCCCGCGCGATCCTGGGCATCCTGCGCGGCGGCGGCCGGGTGGTGTCCGGGAGCATCACCTTCGACGGCGAGGACCTCCTGGCGTCGTACGCCAAGGGCCGGCCCTCCTCCCGTCCGATCGCCTATGTCTCCCAGGAACCCATGACCGCGCTCGACCCGACCTGGCGCGTCGGAGAGCTGATCGCCGAATCGGTCCGCCACCACAGCGGCGTGTCCAAGGAACGGGCGCGGGCCCGGGCGGTCGAACTGCTCGGTCTGGTACGCATCGACGATCCCGAGAGGGTCGCCCGCCGGTACCCGCACGAACTCTCCGGGGGCATGGCCCAGCGAGTCACCATCGCGAAGGCCCTCGCGGGCGACCCGAGGCTGCTCATCGCCGACGAGGTGACGACGGCTCTCGACGTCAGCGTGCAGGCGGAGATCCTGCATCTGCTGCGCTCGCTCCAGGAGTCGACGGGTCTGGCGATCCTCCTCATCACCCACGACTGGGGGGTGGTGGCCGACCTGTGCGACCGGGCGATGGTCATGTACGCGGGGGAGATCGTCGAGTACGGCCCGGTCGACGCCGTGTTCGACGCGGCGGCCCACCCCTACACCCGGGCGCTGATGGCGGCCAACCCGACCCATGCCCGTGACGACCAGGACCTTCCCGCCATTCCCGGTACCGTCCCCAGCCCGCACGACTGGCCCACGGGCTGCCACTTCGCTCCACGCTGCCCGGTCGCCACGCCGGAGTGCCGCATCCAGGGTGTGCCGCTGACGCCGGTCGGCGCGTCGCACGCGGCGCGCTGCCTCCTGCTCGCTCCCGGCCACACTCTCCAGGAGGTCTCCTCATGACCTCGGACCGCCACCTCCGTCAGATGGGAGACCCCCGTCTGCTCCAGGTCGACGACCTCCGCGTCGACTTCCGCGACCGTCGCCGGACGACGCACGCCGTGGACGGGGTGAGCATGACGCTCGACGCCGGCCGGACCCTGGGCATCGTCGGCGAGTCGGGTTCCGGGAAGACCACACTGGCCCGCGCCCTCATCGGCCTCTCCCCGATCGCGAGCGGCACCGTCCGCTTCCACGGACAGGACATCACGCACGCGACCCGGCGAGAGCGCCGGACCCTCGCGTCACGGCTGCAGTACGTCTTCCAGGATCCGACCAGCTCCCTCAACCCGACCCGCACCGTGTACGACGCCTTGCGCGAACCGCTGACCGCGGCGGGCCGCGCGGACGACGGACTCGTCGCCCGTACGCTCGCCCTGGTGGGCCTGCCCGCCGACGCCGCCCAGCGGTATCCGTACGCCTTCTCGGGCGGCCAGCGTCAACGCATCGCCATCGCCCGCGCGTTGATCACCGAACCGGACCTGGTGATCTGCGACGAGCCGGTCAGCGGACTCGACCTCTCCGTCCAGGCCCAGATCGTCAACCTGCTGCGCGATCTGCAACGCGACCGCTCCACCGGCTACGTGTTCATCGCCCACAACCTCGACGTCGTGCGGTTCCTGTCCCACCGCACGGCAGTGATGCACGCGGGCCGGGTCGTCGAGGACGGTCCCGCCGACGTGGTCGCCGATCACCCCCGTCATCCGTACACGCGGATGCTCGTCGCCGCGACACCCCTGCCGGACCCGGCGCTGCAGCGCGAGCGACGGGAGAAGAACGCCGCCCAGGGGGCCGCCCTGCCGCTCGTGGCGAGGGCCTCGGGCGGATGCGCGTTCGCGCCGCGCTGCCGCCACGCGGTCGACGTCTGCTGGAGCGAGCGGCCCGCACCCGTGCCCGTCGGCGAGAGCCACCTGGTGGCCTGCCACCGTGCCGACGACCCCGCAACCCGATCCGCCTGATGTGCGAGGAGCCTCGATGAACAAAGCCATCGCAGCCGCAGGAGCCGCCCTGCTGCTGGCTGCGGCCACCGGATGCAGCGCGAAGAGCACGTCGGGCTCAACCGGCTCCGACACCAGCCTCGTTGTCGGGATGAACGGCACGGTGCAGAGCCTCAACCCGGTCAAGAACGGTCAGAGCGCCGTCCTCGTCTACCTCTACGACCCGCTGATCTACCAGAGCGCCGACGGAAAGTTCGTGGCCGATCTGGCGACGTCCTGGCGCTATGTCGGCGCCGACCACAAGACCTTCGAACTGAAGCTGCGCACGGACGCCACCTTCGCCGACGGAACCACGCTGAACGCGACCGCTGTCAAGAAGTCGATCGATTACTTCCTCGACACTCCGAACACCAACTCCTCCGCCGTCGGACCGATATCGAAGGTCGACGCCGTGGACGACGACACCGTCCGTGTCCACTACTCCAGCGCCTACCCGAACGCCGTCTCCTCCCTCACCCAGTTCTACGGACTCGGCATGGTCATCGGACCCGACGGCCTGAAGACCCCGTCCTCGCTGGACACCACGCCGGACGGAGTGGGCCAGTACAAGCTGAACACCGGCAGCACCGTCTCCAACAGCGTCTACACCTACGACGCCAACGAGGCCTACTTCCGCCCCACGGCGGTCCGGTTCAAGACGGTGCAGGTCAAGGTGCTGCCGGACAACAACGCCCGGCTCGCCGCTCTCAAGTCGGGCCAGATCGACTACGCGGTCCAACTGCCCCTCGCCCAGCTCGGGTCGAAGGCGGCCGGAGACCGCCGCGTGCTGAAGTCCCCCAGTACCTGGATGGTCTTCTTCTTCGCCAACCGCGCGTCGGGTCCGCTGGCGGAGCCGGACGTCCGCAAGGCCCTCAACCACGCCATCGACCGGAAGTCCCTCGCCACCGGGCTCTACGGCGGATACGCCCTCGCCCAGGACCAGTTCTCCCCGACCGGCGCCAAGGGCTACGACAGCGACCTCGGCGGCACGTACTCCTTCGACACGGCCGAGGCCAAGTCCCTTCTGGCCAAGGCCGGCTACGCCGACGGGCTGAAGATCAAGGTCCTCGACAACGGCACCGTCGACCCGAACGGACTGCTCGGTGCCGCCCTCAAGCAGCAGCTCGCGAAGGTGGGCGTCACGGTGGACCTGAAGGTGTTCAACGGCCCGTTCAACCAGTTCACCACAGAGCTGACGTCCAACAAGTACGACGCCTACGTCTGGAACATGTTCTCCCAGGACATGTACACGGCCGCGAACCTGTACTTCGCCGGCTCGGGCATGCTCAACACCTACAAGCTCTCCGACACCGGCGCCGACGCCCTCATCGACAAGGCCGCCACATCTTCCGCGGCCGACTCGACAGCCGCCTACCAGGCACTCAACCGTTATCTGACGGACAACGCCTGGGGCGCGCCCGTCGTCACCCGCCTCAACACCGATGTGGTCTCCCAGGACATCACCGTGCCGGTGTCGAATCCGGTCACCCCGGCGGTGGACCCCGTGGCACCCCAACCCGAACTCGCCTGGTCACCCGGGCGTACCCGTTAGTCCAGTACCGAGAGGAAAACGAATGACCTCGTCCACATCCGTCGAACAGCGGCTCGCCCGCCTCGAAGCGGTTCAGCAGATCCAGAACCTCATGGGCCGCTACTCCTTCCTCCACTCCGCGAACATGCACCGCGAGTGCGTGGACCTCTTCGCGATGAAGACCCCCGACGTACGGGCCGAGATGATGTGGGGCGTCTACGAGGGCCCCGAGGGCATCGAGCGCTGCTACCCCGGATTCCACGTCTGGGCCGACGGCGACCCGGCCGGCAAGATGCACATGCACACCCTCACGACCCCGGTCATCGAGGTCGCGGCGGACGGCCGTACCGCGCGAGGCGTCTGGGTCTCACCGGGCCACGAGACCGGCCCGGACTTCCACAACCCCACTTCCAAGCACATGAAGGCGAACTGGGCCTGGTGCAAGTACGGCTGCGACTTCATCCTTGAGGACGGTGTGTGGAAGATCTGGCACCTGCACGTGTTCGGCATCTTCATGACGCCGTACGACAAGAGCTGGGCCGAGGACGCCAAGGACATGAACTTCGACGACATGCCTCCGCTCCCCGAGGAGTTCGCACCGGACCGTAAGCCGACGACCCACTGGAACTACCTGCCCGACCTCGTGTATGTCAACGAGCCCGCGCCGCCGGAGCCGTACGAGTCCTTCGGCGAGGACATCGTGCCGGGCGCGTTCTGAGATGGCGGCCACCGCGGACTCCCTCGGCGCGGGGCGGCTCGCCGGCAAGGTCGCGCTGGTCACGGGGGCCGGGGCGGGGATCGGCAGGGGCTGCGCCCTGGCCTTCGCGGCGCAGGGGGCCGCGGTGGTCGGCTGCGACATCGACCCGGTGGCCGCCGCGGGGACCGGACGACTGGCTGCCGAACGGCACCTGACGCTGGACGTCCTCGCGCCGTATGACATGGCCTCCCCCCAGGGCGTGCGGCGCTACGTGGACGTTGCCGTGTCCCGGCACGGGCGGATCGACGTACTGGTGACGGCGGGGGCCATAGCCCCGCACATGGCATCCGTCGCCGAGATGGACTACGAGGCCCAGTGGCTGCCGACACTGCGCGGCGAGATCGACGTCGTGTTCCTGCCCGTCCAGGCCGCCTGGCCCCATCTGGTGGCGGCCCGAGGAGCGTCGGTGATCAATTTCGCCTCGGTGTCGGCGTTCCGCGGGAGTTCCACCTTCGGGATGGTGGCGCACTGCGCGGGCAAGGCCGCCGTGCTCGGCCTGACCCGGCAACTGGCCGTCGAGGGCGGCCCGTTCGGTGTCCGTGCCAACACCATCGCGCCCGGCATGGTCCAGACCCCGGCGACCGCGTCCGCGGGCGCGCTGGAGGGCGCTGCCCGTGAGGCGCTGCTGTCCCGTGTGCCGCTGGGCCGTCTGGGCACGCCGGAGGACGTCGCCGCGACCGCCGTCCATCTCGCCTCCGACGAATCGTGCTGGGTCACGGGCGCCAATGTGCCCGTCGACGGCGGAGTCATGTCCAAGTGATCAAGAGAGGTACCGACAGAATGACCGAACCGACCACGACGGTGGAACAACGTCTCGCCAAGTTGGAGGCGGTGCACCAGATCCAGAACCTCATGGGGCGCTATTCGTTCTGGCACACCGCCAACATGCACCGCGAGTGCCTGGAGCTGTTCGCCATGAAGACGCCCGACGTACGTGCCGAGATGGTGTGGGGCGTGTACGAGGGGCCCGGGAGCATTGACCGGCTCTACCCCGGTTTCCACACCTGGACCGACGGTGACGCCAAGGGCAAGATGCACATGCACACGATCACCACCCCGGTCATCGAGGTCGCGGACGACCTCCGGACGGCGAAGGGCGTCTGGGTGTCACCGGGCCACGAGACGCTGTCGTTCTCGCTCGGCAGCAACGAGCCGCCGGACGACGCGTTCTGGGCGTGGTGCAAGTACGGCTGCGACTTCATCCTCGAAGACGGCGTGTGGAAGATCTGGCACCTGCACGTCTACCCGATCTTCATGAGCCCGTACGGCACCAGTTGGGTGGAGGCGGCCACACAGGAGCAGCCGGACGTCCAGCTGCCGCCGGAGTACCTGCCCGACCGTGAACCCACGGGAACCGCGGAGCTCTCGCGCTACCACCCGGACCGCCCGTACGTGAACGTTCCGGCGCCCCCGGACCCGTACCCGACCTTCGACGAGGGCGCCGCGTACTGACGCCTCGCAAACAGGGCGCTCGGTCTCGATCGGGCGCCCCCGTGTCCCGCCGCGCTCTCCGGCCTCACCCCTGAACACACCGACGCCGTCGCGATCGGCCGCCGGTACGCGGACACGGGGGACCGGGAACTCGTTCCACCACGTGTGCGGCACGAACGACTCCGGTGACCCCTCACGTGTGATGCCCACCGGGAGCGCCGTGTTCCGGCATGCGGGACCTCAGTGATGAGGACCTGGCCTTCCGAGTCGCACAATCGGGGACCCGAGTACGACTGTCCGACCACCGGAGGCCGACCTTGCCCGCCCACCTTCCGATCTCGTCGGACCGGTACTGGTGCTGGATCGGTGCCGACACCTCGCCCGTCCAGGTGGACGGGTCCCACTCCGCCTACGAACTCGTCGCCGGTGAGCCGACGGCCGCTGCCGGGCCCCGCTGGCTGACCGTGGTCGGACCTACGACGGGTGAGGCGGTGGCGGCTACCGCGCGAGCGGCGGACGGCAGCGACGACCGGCCGGTCTGGAACCTCGTATGGACCCAGATCGCCCTCCACGGGGTGCCGCTCGTGGAGCCGGCGTTCCTGTTCGTGGTGGGCATGGACGCCGGCCCGGACAGCGACGCGGGCGCGCGGGCGGAGTTCGACCGCTACTACACCTCCGTACACGTCCCCGAGGTCATGGCCACAGGAGGCTACCCGGCGGGGTTCCGGTTGCGCAGGCACGCCGCGATCACTTGTCCCCGACTGTCCTGCCCGGAGTTCTGCGCCGTGTACGAGGCGGGAGAGAACGCCGGAAAACGCAAGCTGGCGAGCTTGCGCAACCCCGCGACGTCCACCGCCGGCCGCACCCGCGAGGCAGGCCCGCCCGCCTGGGAGCACCGCGTGCGCTCGTGGCGGCTGCTGTACCGGAGGGCGGCTTGACGCCGTCGTCCGGCCGCCGGGTTCGTAGGGAGCCGCCGATCGCCCTTCAGCGCTGCCGGGCTCGTAGGGCACAGCCTGCGTGCCGTTACCGGCGGGCCGCGCCGGGACGAGATCGCACCCCCGTCCCGGCGCGGCCCCGTGACGCGAGCGGTCGACGCGTGGAACGGCGCGACCGACGTCCCGGCCGTCCCGCCCCCGCGTCGCACGACGGCAGTTCTGACCGGTGGTCAGATCGCTCCCTGCGCACGGAGTTCCGCGATCCGCGCGTCGTCCAGGCCGATCGCGTGCAGCACTTCGTCCGTGTGCTGGCCGACCAGCGGTGGGGGACTGTCATAGCGCACCACCGCGTCGCGGAACCGCAGCGGACCGGCCACCTGAGGCACCGGTACACCGTACGGGTGGTCCACTTCACGCAGCATCCGGCGGTGCACGACCTGGGGGTCGTCGAACACCTCCGCAACGGTGTTGATCGGCGCGCAGGGAACGCCCGCCGCTTCGAGATGCGACACGCATTCCTGCCGGGTCATGTCGGTCAGCCGGGTCGCGATGAGTTCCTGGAGTTCCGGCAGGTTGCGCACACGGTCGCGGTTGCGCGCGAAACGGGGCACCGTGCCATCCAGCTTGAGCGCCCTGCACAGCGATCGGAACTGTCCGTCGTTGCCGACCGCGATCGCGACCTGCCCGTCCCGGCACCGGTACACGTCCTGCGGCTGGATGTTCGGGTGGCGGTTTCCCTGCCGCTGGGGGGACCGCCCCGTCAGCAGGTAGTTCATCGCCTGGTTCGACAGCAACGAGACCTGTACGTCGAGCATGGAGAGATCGATGTGGTCCCCGGCGCCGGTCTCGTTCCGGTGCGCGACGGCCGCCAGCACGGCGATCGCCGCGTAGAGTCCGGTGGTCAGGTCGACGATCGGGATACCGACCTTCTGCGGGCCCGCGCCGGGCTCGCCGTCACGTTCCCCGGTGACGCTCATCAGACCCCCGAGCGCCTGCACCGCGAAGTCGTAGGCGGCCTGGTGCCGACGCGGGCCGGTCTGCCCGAAACCCGTCACCGAACAGTGGACCAAGCGCGGGTTCAGTTCCCGCAGGCTTTCGTAGCCGAGGCCCATCCGCTCCAGGGTTCCGGTCTTGAAGTTCTCGATCACGACATCGGACCGGCTCGCCAACGTGCGAATGATCTGCCGTCCCTGCTCGGTCTTGAGATCGACCGTCACCGAGCGCTTGGCCCGGTTCACGCCGAGGAAGTAGGCGGATTCGGAGGTCTCCCGCCCCTCGGAGTCGGTGAGGAACGGCGGACCCCAGGATCGAGTGTCGTCCCCGGCGCCCGGCCGTTCGACCTTGATGACGTCGGCGCCGAGGTCCGCGAGGACCTGGCCGGCCCAGGGACCGGCCAGTACCCGGCTGAGGTCGAGCACCCGCATGCCCGCCAGAGGTGCGGACCCCACGCCCGTGGTCGTCGCTGATGGCATTCGCATTCCCGATCGACGTAGTTGGTCTACGGACTAGCGGAACCTATGTATCTGCGGGCGGCCTGTCACCGTGTCCGTGCCGGGGAGTGAAACTCTGCTCCGGCTGGCCGAAAGCCGACATGTGAGGCATAATCTGTATGCAGAACCGGCAACGAGAATGTCTCTGTGGCCGGGCTCACCTCTCGCTCGGCGAGACTCCGGGCGCTGCTGTGAGCACGAAGTTGAGCGCCTCGCGGACCGTTCTGGGGTCGTGGCCACCGGCCACGGCCGCGACGACGGTGAGCGCCGTGCGAGCCAGGTGCTCGGCGACCAGGCGGCCGGCCAGGGCTCCGTCCCGTGCCGCCGCGGCGGCGAAGATCCGTTCGTGCTCGGAACGCCCCATGGTGATGAGGCCGAGACGGAAGTCCTCGGCCCGGTGGTACAGACTGACGTAGCGCACGGCGTGGTCCCACATCTCCTCGACCTGCAGTCGCAGCCGGTCCTCGCAGTGGGAGAACAGCAGGAAGTGGAAGCGGCGGTGCGGGATGATCACGGCGTCCTGGTCGCCGTGGTCGGCCCGCCTGAGCCGGTCGAGACAGTCCGCGGCCTCGTCGAGTTCGTCCTTGCCGAGCTGTGGGACCGAGATCCGCACGGCCAGCGGCTCGCTGACGATGCGCAGCGCGTAGAGCGATTCCAGATCGGGGACCGACAGAGGTGCCACTCTGAGGCGGCGGTTGAAGTCGAGCTGCACGAGGCCTTCGGTCTGCAGCCTGCGTAGCGCCTCCCGCAGAGGGGTGCGGCTCACGTTCAGCCGCGCCGCGAGCTGGACCTGTGACACCCAGGTCCCCGGTTCGAGCACGCCGGACAGGATCGCGTCGCGCACCTGCTCGTAGGTGCGCCGAGTGGTGTCGACCGGCGGTTCGCCGGTTTCCGGATCCGGTACGGGCCGCCGCGTCGGGGCGGTCGGGTGAGTTGGGGTCATCCGACAACGATAGCGGCTGTGTCCCAACGTCTTTTGTGCTGGGCTCATTCTGTGTACAGTTTTTCTCCGTCAGGCCCATGGTGGCTTGAATCGAACAGGGGAGCTCCGCAGTGAACGACGATGTTCGGCTGGAGATCGACGGTCCTGTCGCCGAGGTGATCCTCGACCGCCCGCCGGTCAATGCCGTCTCGGTCGGCATGTACCAGGCACTGACCGAAACGTTCCTGACACTGTCGGAGCGCGAGGACGTCCATGCCGTCCTGCTCCGCTCTGCCAACCCGCGGATCTTCTGCGCCGGCGCCGACATCCGCGAAGCCGGTACGTCCCCCGACCCGGCGGAGACCCCGAACGAGTACCGGCAGCGCCAGGCACGTACGTGCTACGAGGCCGTCCTCGACTGCGGCATACCCACGATCGCGGTGATCAACGGGCAGGCCCTCGGCGCCGGCGCCGTGTTGGCGGCGTGCTGCGACATCCGCTTCGCCGCCCGTGACGCCAGGATCGGGCTGCCCGAGATCAACGTTGGCCGGTGCGGTGGGGGACGTCACCTCATGCGGCTGATCCCGCAGGGCAAGACCAGGCTGATGTACTTCACCGGGGAGTCGCTCGATGCCGAGGAAGCCCACCGGATCGAGCTTGTCCAGCACGTGGCGGAGGCCGACGGCGTACTCGCGGACGCGCGTGCGCTGGCCCGGAGGATCGCCGCCAAGAGCCCGCAGGGCCTACGGCTCGCCAAGCAGGCTCTCAACGACGCGGAGAGCCTGCCGGTACGCGAGGGCTACGCCCGTGAGCAGGAGTACACACTGCGCCTGGCAGCAAGCCCCGACGCCGCCGAAGCCGCGCGAGCGGTGCTGGAGAAGCGCGACCCGGTGTGGGCCTGGCCCGCGGTCAGGTAGGAGACCGCCACAGCCCAGGTCGGTCGGCCCACTGCTCCAGAGTTCCCCAACGCCCGTGTGCGAAGCAGGAGACAACGACGTGACCCCTTCCGTACAGGCAGCACCACACACCGAGACCTCGGTCGACAAGGCCCTCCAACTCCTGGACGTCTTCACAGCCGACGACCGCTGCATCGGGGTCGCCGAACTGGCCCGACGCGCCGGACTTCCCAAGTCCACCGCGTTCCGCCTGCTCACCGTGCTGGAGTCGAACCGGCTGGTCGCCCGGCACGGCCGCCAGTACACCCTTGGCCACCACCTCTTCGAACTGGGCCAGCGGGTGCCGCACTGTCGGCCCGGTGGCCTGCGCGACACAGCCGCCCCTTTCATGGAGCACCTCTTCCAGGTCAGCCAGGAGACCGTGCACCTGGCCGTGCTGGACGGCACCGACGCGATGTACATCGGCAAGATCCGCGGCCGTGGCCGGGCCCTGTGCCCGTCGAGCATCGGCAGCCGGGCCCCCGCGGCCTGTACCGGTGTGGGGAAGGCCATGCTCGCGTTCTCCGATCCGGCCCTGATCCGCCAGGTCATCGGCGAGGGGCTGCGACGGCGCACGCCGTTCACGATCGTGGCACCCAGGCTCCTGGGCAACGAACTCGGCAGGATCCGCGCGGAGGGCGTCGCCTACGACAACGAGGAGGCCAAGGTCGGCGTCGTCTGCGTCGCCGCCCCGATCTTCGACGCCTCGAAGAACGTGATCGCGAGTGTGTCCATCACCGGTACACCCGGACGGTTCAGTCCGCAACGGTTCGCCCACGAGGTCGAGCGCGCGGCCCTCGGCATCACCCGTGCCCAGGCGGCCTGACCGGACCCCGGAGATCGACGGAGGGTTCCGATCGCGGGTACCAGGCGCGGGCTGGTGCCCGGCCGGAGGGAGCGGAGACGCGGAACATACCCGCGCGACGGGCACGGGTGCGGTCCGGGACGAGCCCGGCCGACACCGACGACAGGCCGCGGCGCGCTCAGCGCCGGACCGAAGCCGACCCGAGCAGCCCTGACAGGTCCGTGCAGGCCGTGATCCGGTGCAGCGCCGCTGCCAGGTCGAGGGCGACGGGCTCCTCCATTCCGCCCAGTGACACGGCGCATTCCAGGAACTTGCGTTCGACGGCTTGCCGGTCCAACACGCGTCCGGGGGCGCCGGGCGGTTGCTCGACGTCGCGGGTCCAGGTCCGCCCGGAGACCGAGGTGATCTCAACTCGGACGAAGCCCTCGTACGGTGGCCGGTCGGGGTCACCGGCGTAGGGATCCGGCGGCTGGAATGCGGCGTCCTCGACCAGGTCGATGCGGGCGAACAGCGCGCGGACCTCGGGTCGCGCGACGGCGTCGTCGGTGAAGCTGTGGATCCCGATGTGCCCGTCGACGAGCGCCGCCGCCAGGATGTACTCCATCGAGAACCTCCCCTCCTGTCCGGAGGCGGGGCGCAGCCGCGGTACCCAGCTGAACCAGGGCGGCGGATTGTAGCAGCGTACGCTCGCGATGTCGTCCGGACGCAGGCCCGACTCCTCCCGGATGAGCAGGGCGGCCTCCAGGCCCCGGTGCGTCGCCCCGTGACAGGGATAGAGCTTGAGACCGTCGCCCGGGGCGCTGAAGACCCACGGGTCGCCGAGGCGGGCCACGATCCGAGCCGGGTCCGAGCCGGGGCCGCCATAGGCCGCGATGAACCCGTCCGGCGCCTCCAGCCCGTGTCGCTGGCCGGTCAGCCCGGCCTCTGCCATGTCGACCGCCAGCATCGCGGAATGTGCGGCCCAGCCGGTGTGCACGGCCCTGGTCATGGTCGTGAACGACGACTTGAGCCCGGCCGAGAGCGATGTCGCGATACCCAGGGCGTGGGTCGAGCACCCCGCGTCGAGACCGCGCAGCCGGGCGAGCGCCGCGACGGCACCGAAGACGCCGGCGGTCGCCGTCGTGTGCCATCCGCGTCGGCTGTGCTCCGGGCCGAGCGCGTTTCCGACCCGGGCCGAGATCTCCACGCCGAGGACGTACGCGCCGAGCGCTTCAGGCCCGCCGATGGTGCGCCGGCCCGTCTCCGCCACGATCGCCGCGACAACGGCCCCGCTGGGGTGGCCTCCCATCACCCGCGCGACGTCGTCATAGCCCAGTGCCGCGATCAGGGTGCCGTTCACCAGCGCGGCGATCTCCGGGGCCGCACGGCGGGTGGATCCGACGACCGGCGCCGATCCGCAGTTCCCCCGCCGGTCCAGGAGCTCCGTCAGCCGGGCGGCCTCGGGGGTGGACCATCCGCCGAGCAGGCAGCCGATCGTGTCGAGCAGGACCACCGTGGCGCGTTCGGTGACCTGCTGCGGCAGGGCGGTCAGGTCGACGCCGGTCACGAACCTTCCCACCTGCTCGGTGACTCCGCCCGGATCGTCAACCGTCGTCCGCGGCAACTCCGCGGCGCGATCAGGCCGGCGGCCGGTGCTACCGGTCATCATGCTCGCTCCCTCGTTCGGACTCGACGGACCACATGATCGTGGTGCCGCGCGCCGGCGGGCCAGGGCACGGTGCCGGATAACGGAACCCGGTCGCGGGTCGTGGAGCGGCCCGCCGCGGAGGTGGTGGCAGCCGTGGAACGTGCCGTCCCGTGGGACGCCTGGCTGGCGGGAGCGGTCCGGGTCTGCCGAGACTGGGCCGTAGTCGTTCCCGAAGGGTGGAGAAGATGGCCGAACCCGAACCGACCTGGCCTGACGCCGCGTTCACGGCAGGGACCACGGAGGAGGTGTTCGAACTCAGGTCGTGGTGGCTGGAATCCGGTACGGAACGAATCCATTACCACGACGCGGGCGAGGGGACTCCTGTCGTCCTGCTGCACGGGTCGGCGGTGGGTGTGTCGGCCGCCGCGAACTGGTGGCTCAACATCCCGGTGATCGCGGACTACGCCCGGGTCGTCGCACCCGATCTGCTCGGGTACGGCTGGACGGAGTACGGGCGCGGTTGCGAACTAGGTCTGACCGCGTGGGTCGAGCAGGTGGTGCGGGTCCTGGACGGTCTCGGCATCGGCCAGGCCGTGCTCGTGGGGAACTCACTGGGCGGGCGGATCGCGCTTCAAACGGCGCTCGACCATCCCGAACGGGTCGCCGGGCTGGTCACCATGGGCAGCCCCGGTCCGGGGCACCGGCGCACCGAGGTCGTCAAGCGCCACGTCGCCCCGTCGTTCAGCCGGGAGGGCATCCGCTCCGTCATGGAGGACATGGTGGTCGACCCGGCCGTGGTGTCCGACGCGCTGGTGGACTTCCGCTACCGGCTGGCGACCAGGCCGGGCGGGCCGCAGCAGTGGGTCGACGCCGTCACCGCACGCGACGCCGCCGCGGCGGTCGCCGTGACCGAGGAGGCCCTGGCGAAGGTCGAACTGCCGGCTCTGATCCTGCACGGCCGCCAGGACCGCGTCGTGGGCCCGGAGAACGCGGCGGCGCTGGCAGCGGGCCTGCCGCAGGCCGACCTGGCCGTGCTGAACCGGTGCGGCCACTGGGCGCAGATCGAACGCCGGGACTTCTTCGACGAGTTGCTCCGTGCCTTCGTCACGCAGGTGGGTCGCACGGCGGGCTGACGGGGCGGGCCCGTCATGGTCCGGACGGCCATCGAAGGGCCGTCTCGGCGGCCCGGCCGAGGACCCACTCCCGGTCACCGTCACCGAGGAAGTCGAGCGTGTCGCGGACATGGCCGATGCTCTGGTCGTAGCCGGCCCGCAGACGGGTGATGTCCGAACCCCACATGGTCCGCTGCGGCCCGAACGCGTCGAGGGCACGCCGCAGATACGGCGCCATCCGCGGGAACGGGTAGGGCTCGACCGCGTAGAACGGCAGCGACGACCACTTGACGTAGACGTTCGGATGCCGGGCCAGAGCCAGGACCTGGCAGAAACCCTCGAACACCGCCTCCATCCGTGCGGAGTCGCTCGCGGAGCCCGCCGGAGCCGGGGTCCTCAGACCGAGGTGGTCGATGATCAGGGTGAGGTCAGGGTGGCGGCCGGCGATCTCGGAGAGCCTGCCGAGGTCGCTGTGCATCCGGCCTTTGAGGAAGAGCATCAGCGGGATCCCGTGGCGCTCGGCACCCGCCCAGAACCACGCCGACTCGTCCGCGTCGAACCACCCGTCGCCGCGGTCGGACGCGTAGCTGAGCCTGATGCCCAGCATGCCCGGCTGCTCACGCCAGGACGACAGCCGTGAGCGGTCGGGGTGCCACAGGTCGAACCGGCCCATGACGGCGAGCCGGTCGGGATGTTCGGCGCTGAAACCGATGGCCGACTCGTTTCCGTCGCCCGCCCAGATCGGCGGGACGATCACCGCCCGGTCCACACCTGCGGCATCCATCATCGGGAGGAACTCGGGCGGTTCCAAGGGCACCGGTCGTTGCGCGGTGGCCCGGGGGCCCTTCGGCCAGGGCCGGTCCGGTCGGTCGCTCTCCCACAGGTGGACCTGCGTGTCGGTGATCACGACGGGGCTCCCGGGAAGCCCGGCCGGCCCGGCTCGATCGGAATGCGCAGCGCGTTGGCCACCACCGACACGGTCCAGTAGCGGCCGACGAGGACCAGCAGTTCGATGATCTGCGGGGTGTCGAGATGCCGTGAGAGCGCGTCCCAGGCCGTCGCCGACAACCCGTTGTCGTCGTAGAGTTCGTCGACCGCGGTCAGGACGGCTGCCTCGCGGTCCGACCAGCCGGGCGCGTGCGGTCCGGCCGCGATCCGCGAGATCTCCGTGTCGGTCAGGCCGGCCCGGCGCCCCGAGACGGTGTGCTGGCCGAACTCGTACTCCGACCCGCAGCGCCACCCGATTCGCAGGACGGCGACCTCGTGGTCGCGCCGGGGCAGCACGTTGGTGGTGCGCAGGTGGGTCTGGTAGGGGTGCTGGGCCGCCATGAGGGCAGGATGGTGCGCCCACGCCCGGGTGATGTTGAGGTCGGCGGCAGGGCCCGCCGAGTCGCCGTACACCTGCCGGACGATCTCCCGGTAGGTCTCGTCGGGCAACGGGGCGATGCGGGGCGACCGTGGTGGTGTCGGCACCTGTGCTTGTGTCATGAGTGTCCTCCTCGCCGTCGTGGGTGGTCCTCTCCCGGTCGGCTTCCGACGGGCGCGCTCGGGGCCGAAGCCCGGCTGCCACTCGTGGCCCCAGTAGGTGCCGTAGGAGATGTCGCGGACCTCGTGGCGCGTCCAGTCCACGACCTCGCCGCCGCAGCCGTACTCGACCTGGAAGCCGCTGGGGCTCAGCAGGTAGAACGAGACGACCGAGTCGTTCACATGCCGGCCGATCGACCGCACGACCGGCGTCGAGGTGGCCACGGCACGGTCGGCCGCGCGGCCGACGTCGTCCAGTGTGGGTACCTCGACGAGGAAGTGCACAAGCCCCACGGGGTTGCTCGACTCGATCAGCGCCAGGCTGTGCTGGCGCCGGTTGTCGCAGTGGAAGAAGTAGGCGCGCACCAGGGGCCCTCCTGGGCTGAACCGGCGGGCGAAGTAGTCCGAGTACTCCAGGCCCATCACGTCGCGGTAGAACGTCATCGCCTCGTCGAAGTCGCCGTGGCAGGGCAGCACGACGTGGCCCATGCCCAGATCGCCCGTGACGAACCGGCTCACCCCGGCCGGGGAGACGAACGGCACCGACGACATGGTCCGCCCCCAGCACACCTCGTGGCGCGACCCGGCGGGGTCGGTGAAGGCGAAGAACTCGCTGACCATGCGCAGTTCGCGTTCCGCCGCCGTGCCCTCGCTGACGGCGGTACCGGTGTTCCTGACGTGGGCGAGCGCGGCGTCGTACGCGTACTTGTCCCGTAGCGACCAGCCGGAAGCCATCAGCCGCTCCTCCTCGGCGGGCACCACCAGCACCCGGTGGTGCCATTCGTCGTACTTCAGGTAGAGACTGCCGCCCGGACCGTCTGCGGTCATGGTGCCGAGCACGTCCCGCGCGAACTCCCGCCACCGTGAGACCTCGGCCGAGGCGATGACGATGTAGGCGAGCTGGTCGAGCTTCATGCGTGTGGTTCCTCCGTCGTACGGGTCCGTCCGGCCTGGGCGGAGTGTCCGGTCACGGGCCGGTGACCCCTGTCGGTGTCTCCCCGATGGCCCACCGGCTGCCGCGCCTGGCCAGCAGCAGCACCCCGCCGACGATGACCGACGTCGCCACGACGAGGACCACCGAGAGGGCGGCGACGTCGGAGAACGTTCCGGCCGTGTAGAGCACGAGCATCTGGGAGCCGATCGTCGGGTTGCCGCTGCCCGCCGCCATCTGTGAGACCTCGAGGTCGCCGAGGATCCTGACGAAGATCAGCGCCCAGCCGATCGCCATGCCCGGGACCATCAGCGGAAAGAAGATCTTGCGGAACGTCCGCCAGCCGTGGGCTCCGGACATCCGCGAGGCCTCGTTCAGCTCGCCGCCGACCTGCACGGCGACCGGATCGGTGGCGAGCGTGCCCTGGGGAACGAACATCGACACGTACGCGATGAACAGGATGGTCCAGGTCCCGCCGAGTCTGAACGGCGGCCCGGCGAAGGCGAGCACGAATCCGATCGCGAGGACGAGGTGCGAGATGACGGCGGGGAGCTTCAGCAGTCCGTCGGCGGTACGCGTCCACCGGGACCGTGACCGGACCACGACGGTCGACACCAGCACCGCGATCAGAACCGCGAGCGTGGCGCCGGCCAGTGCCAGGCCGAAGCTGTCCTTGAGCGCGAGCTGTGTCTGGGGGTTGTCGAAGATCGCCTCGCGGAACGCCGCCAGGCTCAGGTTGTCCATACGGATGTGGGTGGTCCAGAACCCGTTGAGCATCACGAGCACCATCGCGCCGATCGGCAGCACCGTCACCGCTCCGACGTAGAGCAGCAGCGCGATGCGGACCGGCAGTCGCCAGCGGCCGAGCGCGATCCGCGGGGCGCGCTGCCCCCGGCCCGCGACCGCCGAATCCCGGGAACGGGTGAGCACGCGGGTCTGCAAATACCACAGGACGCCCACGAAGCCGACCATCACCAGGGACAGCACGATCGCGGGCCCGTACTGCGGCGGGAAGGTGAAGTTCAGCAGGCTCACCACCTCGACCGACATGATCCGCGCGCCACCGGACTCCCCGATCACCGAGGGGACCGAGTACATGCCGAACCCGTTCCACACCACCAGCAGGAACGCGGCGGCGATGCTGGGCGCCATGGCCGGCAGCACCACTTTGCGCAAGGTGCGGAACTGGCTCGCACCGCAGATCCGGGACTGCTCCTCGAGCTGGGTGTCCATGTTCCGCAGGCCGGCCGAGATGATCAGGAAGGCGAAGGGAACGAGATAGATCGTGTACACGATGGCCAGTCCGGAGTAGCTGTACACATCGATCGGGCCGGACTCCAGATGGATGCCGACGAAGTCGAGCAGCCATCGGATGACCGCGTTGAGGAAACCGGCCTGCGGCGACAGCAGGAGCACCCATCCGACGGCGCCGGCCACCCCCGGGATGAGGAACGGGAGGAAGGGGAGGGTGTCGGTGACCATGCCCATCCGGGCGTCGGTGCGCTCGTTGAGATACGCGATCACACCGCCGATCAGCACCGCGAACACCGAGGCGACTCCGACGAGGACGGCGGTGCGCAGGATCGTCGCACCGATACCCGGGGTGGCGGCGAACCGGGTGAACGCCTCCAGGCCGAAATGACCGTCGGCCCAGAGGAGTTCGTCGAACATCCGGCCGAGTGGGAACAGGCTCACCAGCAGCATAAGTACGACGACCCCGCCGCCGAACGCCTGGAACGGGGTCGGCCGGCGAAACCGCGGCGGCCGGTCCCGGCCGGGCGGCGGCGTCCCCCCACCGGCACTCCGGTCGGCCTCACCTGTCGTCGCGAGAACCATGATCCACCTCTTCGCTGCTGGACTGGACTGTGCCGGCGGCCGGGCCGCGGTGCCGGGTCATGCCGAGAGGAAGGTCACGGCGGACGGGTCGACCGAGACCCACACGCCGGCACCCGGGGGGAAGACACGCTCTCCGGCGATCAGCACTTTGGCGCGGGCCTCGCCGATCCGCACCACGTACTCGGTGTGCGGACCGTAGAAGGACGACTGCTCGACCACGCCCTTCCACCGGTTGGCCGACACCGGTTCGTCCGGTGTGAGCACTCCGGCCTCGGGCCGCCAGACGGCGACGACCTCGGAGTGGACGGTGACGGTGGCACCGAGAAGGCCGCGGATCGGCCCCTGAGCCGTGTCGGCCGTGACCGACCCGGTGGTCTGCCCCGGTGCGGGCCCGTCGGGCACGTTCTCCGTCACGTCTTCGGGCGGGTCCGTGGGCAGTCGGACGCTCCACTCGTTGAGCGGCCCGATGAACCGGGCCACATAGCGGCTGCGCGGCGCCCCGTAGACCACGTCCGGCGCGTCCGACTGCGCGATTCTGCCCTTCTCCAGCACGACGACGGAGTCCGCGAGGGACATCGCCTCCTGCCGGTCGTGGGTCACGAAGAGTGCGGCGAAACCGAGTTCCCGCTGCATCAGCAGCAGTTCGCCGCGCAACTGCTCGCGTACCTGTGCGTCGATGTTGGACAGCGGCTCGTCGAAGAGCACCAGGGCGGAGTCCGCGACAAGCGCCCGGCACAGCGCCACCCGCTGCTGCTGCCCGCCGCTGATTGCATGGGGATGCTGGCCACCGAGCCCGCCGATGCCGACGACCTCCATCACCTTCTCCACCCGCGCGGCGATCTCGGCCTTTCCCGGCCGCTCGGAGCGGGGCAACGAGCGCAGCGGGTAGGCGATGTTGTCGAAGACGGACATGTGCGGCCACAGGGCGTAGAACTGGAACACCATGCTCAACGGCCTGCGCTCGGCCGGCACGTCGACCCGTCCGCCGCGGGCGAACACGGGCTGCCCCTGTACCTCGATGTCGCCCGAGTCCGGGCGTTCCAGACCCGCGATGGTTCGCAGCAGCGTGGTCTTGCCGCACCCGCTCGGGCCGAGCAGCACCATGAACTCGCCGGGCGCCAGGTCGAAGGTCACGTCGTCGATGGCCGGAACGATCGTGCCGTCGGTCCTGCGGAATCGCTTGACCAGGTTGCGCACTCGGACCACGGGCGGTGCCGCCTGATGGCCGTTCACGACGACCGCTCCGGCGTGGGGCCCGTGTGCGGGCTCGGGGCGCGTCCGCGTGTGGCCACGCGCACCTGCCGCCGGTATGAGATTCGCCATCCCTGCTCCGTTCTCACGAAGGTGTCCTCGATCCGGCCCAGTACCATGGGTGTTGTCGGCTGCTGTTCGTCCGGGGCTGCGTCGAAGGTGAACGCCTGGTAGTAGCACCGCCCGGCGGCGTGGTCGGACGACTGGACCCGCACCGTCAGGTTCGAGTAGAGGTGCACCCGGACCGTTCCCGGAGCCGCCCGGCTGATCGACGACGCGATCGCCGCGCGGCCCGTCGCGACGATTCCGGCCCTGTCCAGCACCCCGTCGGCGGTGAAGAGCTCAGCCACCCGCGTGGGTACGTCGGCGTCGACGAACGCGCCGAATTCGTGGATGAGTTGGGCGCATCGCTGCTGGATCCACAGCTCCTCCTCGGGAGACACCGGCGCTCAGCCCGTGTTCGTGGCGGCTGCCGCCACCGCTTGCCAGGCCGGCCAGAAGTCCCCGGCCGTGTCCTTCTCCAGGCCGAGCACGACGGAGCACAGGCGCTCCACGTCCTCCTCCGGGACATCGCGTGCGACACACGAGCGGAACTTGGCGACCACCTCGGCGTCCTCCAGCGGGTCCTGCGGCGACCCGTGCAGCACCCGCTGCTCCTCGGCGAACCGGGCGCCGCCCACTGTGGTCACCACGACCTCGGCACGGTCGACGCGGCCCGGCCGATCGGGGACGACGACGATACGCTCGCCCACCGCACGGAACACCGGATCGGCGAACGACTCCGACTCGCTCAGCCCCACGTCGGGCGGTCGGCCGAGCAGGGTGGCAGCCAGGTTGTACCGCATCGAGAGCTTCGCCTCGTAGCGCGACGACGGCCAGTCGAACCGCGACAACCGCAGGATCTTCGGATCCAGGTGAACCTCGATCCCGGCGACGTCGGGCTCGGTGAGCCGGTCCCGGCGCAGGATCGTCTCCAGGCTCGCCACCGCGAGCTGGTTCGGACCGCCGCACGCGTACGGGCGGATCGTCGGCCCGCCCGACTCCAGCAGGAACGGGTTCCCGAGCGCCCCGAGGAACCCGTCCCAGTCCACGGTGCCGCCGAAGTAGGCAGCCGCGAACCCGTCGGTCCCGCCGACCGAACCCAGGTTGGCCACGGCACCGGACGCGGCGAGCTCGGTGCTGCGCACGCCGGCCGCGGCGGCGTGCCCGGCGTGCATGCCGAGCGCCATCGACCCGAGAGTCGCCGTCGTGCCCGCCCCGGATTCGGCACCGAGCGCGAGGGCATGGGCCGTGCGCGTCGCGTTCAGCCCGAGCGTCCGCGCACCGGCGGCCGGAGCGGCCAGGAGCGCGCAGACACTGGTCGAATGCCAGCTCGGATCGACGGGTTTCCCCTTGTGCGCGGAGAGGGTCCCGAAGATCTCAAGTCCCGCGATGACGGCGGCCAGCAGCTCGGGTCCGCCGCAGCGCTGCCGCTCACCGAGTGCCAGCGCGGTCGGCACGACGCTCGACGAGCCGTGGCCGGGCCAGCGCATGTCGTCGAACTCAAGGATGTGCATCAAGGTGCCGTTGGCGAACGCCGCGTCGTGCGCGGGCGCACGCCTGCCGCCCAGCACGACGGATCCGTCGTGCGCTCCCTGCAGGTCCAGCCAGCGATCCAGGATCCCGGCCACCGGGTCATGGCTTCCCGCGACGCCCACCCCGATGGTGTCGAGGATCAGCTGCTTGCAGCGAGCGAGTGCTCCTGGAGGGATGTCGTCCGGGCCGAGGCCCGCGACGAACCTGCCCAGTTCCATGGCCACCGGCCGGTTGCCGTCAGGGCCTGTCATCCTGTCAACTCCTTTCCGAGCTCCGCCACCGTGAACGCCACCGCGTGCGGAGGCGGATGATCGGTCACTGCTGGGGAAGGCCCAGCAGATCGAGGATCCGTGTCTTGTTCCTGGCCGCCTGGGCGGGGTCGCCACCGGTGACCTTCTTCGGCAACGCCCCGAGGCAGAGCGGCGACGAGGCCTGCTGGGCGGCGTTGATCGCGGCCTGGCCGGCCTCGGAGTACGCCCAGTAGGCGAACAGGCGGGCGGCCGCGGGGTGCGGCGCGTGCGCGCTCACCGCGGGGGTGAACTGTGCGGCCCAGACGAACGGCGGCTCGACGCTCTTCAGGGGGGCGCCCTTGGCGACCAGTCCGGCGACAGAACTCGCCGTCGAGGACAGCGTGATCGCGCCTTCCCCTGCGGAGAGGCCCTGCAGCAGCGACACCGGGCTGTCGTAGTACTTCCTGGTGTTGGCTCCGACGGCCTTCAACCAGTCCGGCCCGTACGCGTCGAGCAGGGCGTTGTAGTAGCTGAGGCCGCCGACCGAACGGCGCGGGTCGTAGGCGATCAGCTTGCCCTTGTACTTCGGACTCGCCAGATCGGTGTAGTCCTTCGGTACGTCGGAGCCCTTGACCAGGCCCGTGTTGTAGGTGAGCAGGGTCGGGATGATGGTCATCACCGCGGCCTGGCCGTCGGCGATCAGGTAGTCGGCCGGGTAGTACATGGCGAAGCCGGGGATCACCTCGTCGATCGGCAGGAGGTAACCGGCCTTGTCCGACTGGACGATGAAGTCATTGGCGTTGCTCGTGTTGATCACATCCGCCTGGTACGTGCCGGCCTGTGACTCGGTGCTGAACCGGGTCTGCAACGGCACGGAAGAGGCGTTCTGGAACTCGACGGTGATGCCGTAGGCGTCCTTGAACGCCTTGCCGATCTCCGGCAGGTTCAGCCCCACGCCGTCGTACCAGACCAGTTTCCCCTCGGCCTTGGCCTTCGCGACCAGGGCGGCCGACGGTGCGGGCAGGCTCTGGTGACTCTTGCCTCCGCCGGTCGAATCGCAGGTGGCCGCCGCGGCCGTGCCGCTCGCACCGGCGCTGCCCGACCCGCACCCGGTCAGCACGCCGGCAGCCATCACTGAGGCTGCACAGAGCGCCCTCCGGATCACGCGGTTGTCTCGTCTGATTGGATACACTTCGGCGTTCGCCTCCGATTGCGTGATGAGGTCCGCGGAGCACATCCCGGACGTCCGATGACATGTGGGATGTGGCCTGAATCGCACCGTAGCCGAGGCCGGCCAAGGCCTCCGAGCAGGAAGTTCCGGCGACCGGAACACCGTGGGTCCGCACGGCGTGCGTTGCCGGTCCGGCTGGGTGCCGCACGAATTCCCGTGTTCCCCTCTTGACGTCATGAGCATGTGACTGTCCACAGTTCGTGTCGGCCCGGTATCAGCGACGTGCTGCCGTCCTGTGGCGCGCTCCGGCACCGACCTCCCGGGCCCGGTCTCGCTGCCGGGGGACCTCAGCGGCTCCCCGGGCACGTCGGTGAGCTCACCTCGCCGACGGCAGACGACGACCGGACTCGATCAGCCGGGCTGATCTGCCATGCCGTCCAGCGCGCGCATCAGCGCGCGCTTCGCCTGTACCCCGGCTGGGGCCCCGCAGTAGGCGACGACCTGCATGACCAGTTCACGCAGGTCGTGCTCGGCAAGCCCGTTTCGGACAGCGCCGACGACGTGCAGTTCGAACTCCGGCATCTGGCTCAGCGCGGCACTCATCGCGAGGACGATCAAGCTCCGCTCGCGGCGGGACAGGCCAGGCCTGGCCCACGTCGACCAGACCACGTCGGTCACGTACCGCTGGAAGTCCTGGTCGGCCACCGACAGATCGCTCATCGCCGGTACCTTGTCGTCCCCGAGTACCTCCCTGCGGACTGCCATCGCCGCATCGGCCCCCGGCTGGTCCGCCCTGCCTTGTGCTGGCTGCGTCACGCTGTCTCCCATCATCGGGCGGTTCATCGATCCGGTTTCCGGTCGTGGGTGAGAAGGAACCGCAGCACCCGCTCGTTGAACGCGTCGGGGTTCTCCCACTGGACCGCGTGACCTGCCTCGGCGATCACGGCGAACTCGCAGTTCTGGATCCGGGCGGCCCAACGGCGCATCAGCGCCGGTGGTGCGGCGAGGTCCGCGCCCCCCGCCAGCGCCAGCACGGGCGCCGTGATCCGGTCGAGTTTGGCGAACGTGTTCGGAGTCCGCAACGGCTGGGCCTCGACGCCCGGCTGCCGGGCTTCCCTGCTGATCTCGACCCACCGTCGGGTACCGTCGACGCAGGTGCCGCGGTATCCCGCCGACACCTCCCAGCAGACCACCAGATCCGGATCGCGTAGTCGGCCGATGTCGATGGCGGCGCTGAACTCGTCGATCTCCTTCTCACGAAACCAACCGGTGGTCGCCACCGCCACCAGGCTCGCGACCTTCTCCGGCCGCCAGGCCGCGTAGTCGATCGCGCTGAAACCGCCCGCCGCCGCCCCCACCAGATGGAACCAGCCGATCCCGAGGTGTTCCACGAGGGAGTCCAGATCCTGCGAGACGCTGCCGCGCTGAACGCCTACGGGTGTACTGAGACCCCAACCGCTCCGGTCGAAGGCGACGGTGCGAAAGCCGGCGGCCGACAAGGCGGGCAGCTGCCCGCACCACGACTGTGACGTGCCGGTGTTGGGGTGCAGAAGGATCACCGGTGTCCCCGGGCCACCGGTGTCCCGATACCACAGCCGGACTCCGTCGAGATCAGCGAACCGGCCCGGCGCGACCGCGTCCACGTCGGCTGGGTCCGGCAGACAGCATGGGGGCATGGGCGTCGGCGCTCCTGTCACGGCTCTGGGCACCAGGGGTGAGCGGATGTTAGCCACGACGACGGCAGGGGCGAGCGAGTCGTGTTCCATCCCCCGGCACACGACCGGTCGAAACTGTCATCGCCTGGGCAGTGGTCCAGCCCCTCGCGCGGCTGACGCGCAAGCACGGCACCTCGATACGGACAGCGGCCGGCTGTCGTCGGACGAACAGAAGTTGGTCATGGGCTTCGCCGACCGGCTGCGCTGCGTCGGTCGGCCCCCGTCGACTTCATCCGCGGGGGCGCCCTCGGCTCAAGTCTTGTCTGGTCAGCCGGCGCGCAACCGGTCCTGCGCGACGTCGAACGGTTTGTCCCCGTGGCTCTGGGCCTCGTCCACCTTGCCTGCAGGCCCTGGACGACCCAGCGCACGACCGTCCGCGGTGGGGCGGCGCCCCGACCAGAACCACACCTGGTTCTGGCCCAGCTGGAACGAGGTGCTGAACGTCGCCGTCGTGGGAGGCTTCCGGCGGCGTTGGCGGCGTCGGCGCCCAGAAAGCCGCAGACCAGCGCCAACAGAGTGACGATGGTCAGGTGGACGACAGTCGTACGGTGTGGCTTTTGGTGTCTTTCAGCCGTGGCGTTCGGTGGACACGTGTCTTCCTCACGCGCCGGATTTCCGGGAATTCGGTTCGAGAGGTGTGGAGAACCTCTCGGGCGGATCCTATAAAGGCACCGCTCCGGCTCGCCGTTCGACGATCCGCCTCAGCCCCGCCGGCGCACGTGACCAGCATGCGAAAGTCCCGGCGAGGCCGACGGCGAGTGGGTCCGCTATCCCCGCCCGGAGGGCGCGATTTCGCAGCACACGGCACGCGGGTATCGCCGTTCTCCGGCGGTGATCCGGGTTTGTGACACGGGAGCGAATCGACAACTCCAATTGCCGGGCCGGACCGGTGAGTGCCGCCGCGGTGTGTTCCCCCTCGCTGAACGATTCGTTACAGCCGCGACGCTCGGGTCCATTGAATGACACAGGAGTCTTGCCGCGCCCGGAGACCGGGAACCAAGCTCGGTCGGGCAAGGGGGGCCGCTCAAAGCGGTGCCGCGCAGGTCGCCGGGCTGAGGAGACGACAGTGATGGATATCGGCACGCTTCGGCCGGGCGGCACCCCCTTGGCGGGTGCGAAGACACGGGGTGCGTCATGACCGGAATCCTGGACGGGATCGTCGTGGCGGACTTCTCCCGCGTGCTCGCCGGACCGATCGCCACCGCCGGGCTCGGTGACCTCGGTGCCACCGTGATCAAGGTCGAGTCGGCGGACGGTGACGACACCCGCCGCTGGGGTCCGCCGTTCGTGGACGGGGAGAGTTCGTACTTCCTGTCCGTGAACCGCAACAAGCACAGTGTCGTCCTCGACCTGAAGGATCCCGGCGACAACGTTCTCGCCCAGCGGCTGGCCGCCCGCGCGGACGTGCTGGTCGAGAACTTCCGGCCCGGCGTCGCGGAGCGCCTCGGGCTCGGCTACGACGCGCTGCGGGCGGGCAATCCGGGGCTGGTGTACGCCTCCGTCTCCGGTTTCGGGCGCCAGGGGGAGGGCCGTGACCTGGCGGGCTACGACTTCCTGGTGCAGGCGCTGAGCGGTCTGATGAGCATCACGGGGGACGCCGGCGGGGAGCCCACCAAGGTCGGCGTCGCCATCGTGGACGTACTGACCGGGCTGAACCTCCAGGCCGGCGTGCTCGCCGCGCTCTACCGGCGGCAGATCAGCGGAGCGGGCCAGCGTGTGGATGTCACGCTGATGGGCGCGGCCCTCGCGGCGCTGGTCAACCAGGCGTCGTCCTGGCTGACAGCGGGTGTCGAGCCGCTGCGGGACGGCAACCGGCACCCGAGCATCGCGCCCTACGAGACCCTGAACGCCGCCGATGGCAGCATCGTGCTGGCGGTCGGCAACGACGCGCAGTTCGGCCGGTTCGTCGCGGCGCTGGGCCGTCCGGAACTGGCCGACGACACCCGTTTCGCCACCAACCCCGAACGGGTCGCCCACCGCACGGAGTTGGTCGCGGTGCTGGAATCCGTCCTGGCGGAGGGCACCGTCGAGCACTGGACCGGCGTGATCACCGGGGCCGGCGTCGCCTGCGGGCGGGTCAACACCGTCGCGGAGGCCTTCGACTTCGCCTCCGCCGTCGGTATGTCCCCCCGCGCGTGGACCGTGCGCCCGGACGGCACTCCGGTGGCACAGGTGGCCAGTCCGCTGGCGCTGAGCGCCACCCCCGTCTCCTACCGGCTGCCGCCGCCGCGCCTCGGAGAACACAGCGATCCCGTCAGACGCTGGCTCCAGGACGACGACGCCGGCGGCCGACCGCAGCTCCTGGGAAAGGAATTCACCCGATGAAGCTGGACCAACTCGCCTACGCCGTGATCGGCTCGGCCAGGATTCCCGAGTGGCGTGACTTCGCGGTCAAGGTGCTCGGCACCATGACCGAGGACGGACCGGACGGCGCCCTGTACCTCAAGTACGACGAGTGGCACTACCGCGTCCTCGTGCTTCCCGCGCCCGACGAGAGGTTTGTCGCGGCGGGCTGGAGCGTCCGCTCCCGCGCCGCCTATCTCGCCGCGCTCGACGACGCGAAGGCCGCCGGACTCACCGTGGAGGAGGGCGGCGCGGAGGAGTGCGACGTCCGTATGGTCAAGGAGTTCTTCCGCTTCCGTGACCCGAACGGCACCGACCACGAGGTCTGCTGGGGTCGGACCATGTCCGCCATTCCCTTCGTGTCACCGGCCGGAGTCAGCCGCTTCGTGACCGGGGATCTCGGCATGGGGCATGTCGTCCTCCCCTCGCGCGGGGACTTCGAGGAGTGCCTGGGCTTCTACGAGAACGTCATGGGGCTGGAGTACTCCGACTTCTTCGGCCGCCGGGTCGGGCCGGACGGAAAGCAGCTGCGCGGGTACTTCTTCCACTGCGACAACGCTCGCCAGCACAGTCTCGCCCTCATCGAGGCGCCGGACCCGACCGGCCTGATCCACTTCCTCGTCGAGGTCGGAACCCTCGACGACGTCGGCCGCGCCATGGACCGGGCCCGCGACGAAGGGGCGCCGCTGGTGCGCTCGCTGGGACGACACGTCAACGACTCGGTGGTGTCCTTCTACCTGGAGTCGCCGAGCGGTTTCCACATCGAGTACGGCTTCGGCGGCGAAGTCATGGACTGGACCGATCACGAGGTCCGCAACGTCTCCTACGGAACCCACTGGGGCCATGAATGGCAGCCCGGTTACGCGAGTGAGGTCCCGACCAGCAAGCCGGGCACCTGAGGCCGAAGCGCCGCCCGTGGAACACCCCGTACCCGAAAGAGAGGAAACGCCGAGGATGCTGACGGCAGAGATCATCGAGGAACTCGCGGACCGGCTGGAGGCCGCGGAGACCGACCGCACCCCCATGCGGCACTTCACGCTGGACCATCCGGGCATGACCATCGAGGACGGCTACGCGGTCCAGGCCCGCTGGGTACAGCAGAAGATCGCCCGGGGCGCCGGTGTCCGCGGCCACAAGATCGGGCTGACCTCCAAGGTCATGCAGGAGGGCGCGGGGATACACGAGCCCGACTACGGTGTCCTGCTCGACTACATGTTCTACGAGGCCGGGTCGGCCATCCCGATGGACCAGTTCATCGCACCACGGGTCGAGGTCGAGCTCTGCTTCCAGATGGGCAAGCCGCTCAGCGGCCCGAACTGCACGATCTTCGACGTGCTGGAGGCCACCGAGTACGTGATCCCCGCTCTGGAGATCATCGACACCCGCTTCCACCGCTTCGACCCGGTCACCAACTCACCCCGCAAGATAATGGACACGGTCGCCGACAACGCCGCCAACGGCGCGGTCGTCCTCGGTGGGCGCCCGGTGCGACCGCTGGACGTGGACCTGCGCTGGGTCAGCGCGCTGCTGCTGTGCAACGAGACCGTCGTGGAGTCCGGGGTCGCTGCCGCCGTGCTCAACCACCCCGCCAACGGCATCGCGTGGCTGGCCAACAAGCTCTGGCAGCACGGCGAGACCCTCCAGGCGGGCGAGATCCTGCTTGCCGGGTCCTTCACCCGGTCGGTGCCGGTCTCGGCGGGCGAGGTCTACCACTGCGACTACGGGCCGCTGGGGAGTATCTCGTGCCGATTCGCCTGAACCCGGCAGCCGCCGCCGACGGACTCTAGACCCGGATTTCGCACGTGGGGTTTGAGGTCTCCAGCCAGCGGGGGCGGGTTTCGTCGATGCCGAGGAGTTCGAGGAGGTGGGCTTGAACGGCGCGGGTGATCAGAATGGTTGGTGGGTCGGTGGCTGTTCCGACACGGATCCGGAGGTCGGCGAGGTGGTAGAGGATCATGCGTCCGGTCGGCCGGAGGGCACGGTTGTCGGGGTAGAGGCCGCGCATGCTCTGGTCGTCGCCCAGGGCCTGGCGGACCTGGCGTTCGATGAGGCAGAACACGAGCAGGGCCAGGCAGATCACGGTGATCAGGGCGGCGATGCGCCGGTTGTGGTGCAAGAAGACCGGGGCCACGGCGAGCGGGCCCTTGAAGTCGCTGTAGCGGCGCTCGACCATCGGCTGGCCCTTGTAGCGGATGAGGACCTCGGCGGCGTCGGCCACTGCGGGATCGAGGGTGGTCAGCAGCGCGTACCAGCCGTCCGTGGCGGCTTGGGCGGCCAGGACTTCCTGGTCGTAGTGCCAGGTCAGGGCGGGTCGGCCGGTCTCGTCGGTGCTGATGGAAGTGACCAGGCAGGAGCCGATACGGCGTTTGCTGGTGATCACACCGATCCGTGCGGTGACCTTCTGGGCGGTGGCGTAGTGCCGGCCGCCGCAGGCGGACTGGAGTTTGTCCAGTTCCTCACGGGCCTTGTCCAGGCGCCGGGTGCGGGCTGCCTGCTGGGCAGCGGCGTTGGCGCTGGAGTGGACCAGGATCCGGCGCACGGTGACCTGCGGGTCCCGCTTGCGTGGACCGGCCAGCGTCTGGGTGTCTTCCAGCACGCGGTAGCGGCCACGCTGCGCGGGTGGCTTGCCCGCGTCCCGCCCGGCGGTGTAGTCGACCAGGCGGGCCCGGCCCGCGTCGAGGCCGGCGAACAGGCCATCGGGAATCTTGGCCGCGGGCGCCGGGGCGATGAACTTCACCTGGGCTTCCTGAAGGGCCAGCAGGTTGCCGTAGGAGATCAGCTTCGAGTCGCCGACCATCAGGAAGTCGCGGGGCGCGGCCAGTTCACGCAGGGCCGTCATCGCCCCGACGACCTGGGAGACCTCGCCGGCCCCGCCGTCGTAAGCACGATGGAAAACGGGGATGCCGCCGTCCGCGGAGATCGCGATCCCGGCCTGGATCTGCTTCAAATCCGCCCGGCGGTCCTTGGGATGACCGTACTTGACCTGCGGGAACCCCTCTTCCGGCCTCTCGTGGGCGCCATGCAGGGACATGCTGGTCATGTCCCAGTGCAGGCGCGAGACATCGATCCCGAACCCGGCGATCGCGCTCGCCCCGACACTGCCGACGATGGCCTCCAGCTCGGGCGCGATGGCGTCCAGGGCACGGCCGATACGGTCGTCGTTGAGCAGGTCCGCCTCGATCCCGAAGACTTCCTCAACAGCCCACTCGCGGGCCCAGTCACCGACCCGCACCAGCGGCGCGGGCGCGGAAAGCCGGTTGGCGACCAGTACCTCGATGACCTGCCCATGAGTGAGATGCGCGACCTCCCGGACCGGACACAGCCCGTCGATGATCCCGGCCACGTCCAGCCGGCGCAGAAACTCGGCAGAGGCGGGCAGAGCACCCAGACGCCTCTCCACCACAGGCGCGATCTCCACGTTCATCCGTGGACGCTGCACCCGTGGCCGCTTGGCACGCGAAATCATCGACACATCACATCAACGACCACACCACCCACCCGACACCGCACACGCCCCGTTCCAACCGAACGAGGCACGTGCGAAATCCGGGTCTAGAGAGGTACGGCATGAGCACGGACATCACCAACCGTTTCAAGCGCGCGATCCTCGGCGAGGGGCCGAGCCGGATCGGCCTGTGGTCGAGCCTCGCCGATCCCTGCGCCGCCGAACTGCTGTCCACCACCGGCTTCGACTGGCTGCTGCTCGACGGCGAACACGCGCCCAACGACGTACGCAGCCTGCTCGCCCAGTTGCAGGCGACGGCCGCCGGCCCCGCCGACGTGGTGGTCCGGCCGCCCTACGGCGACGCAGTGCGGATCAAGCAGTTCCTCGACATCGGTGCCCAGAACCTCCTCATCCCGATGGTCGACACCCCGGAGCACGCCGCGGAACTGGCCCGCGCGGTCGAGTTCCCCCCGGTCGGGGTGCGCGGGGTGGCCGCGCAGACCCGGGCCGGACGCTGGGGCGACGTGCCGGACTACCTGAACCGGGCGCGTGAGCAGATCTGCCTGATCGTGCAGATCGAGACACGGGCCGCCCTGGGCCGGGTCGACGAGATCGCCGCAGTGGACGGGGTGGACGCGGTGTTCATCGGGCCGAGCGATCTCGCCGCCTCGCTGGGGCATCTCGGCAAGCCGGGGGCGCCGGAGGTCGTGGAGGCCGTCGAGCACGTCGCGTCGCGGGTGCGGGCCGCCGGCAAGCCGGTCGGCATCCTCACCGTGGACGAACAGCAGGCGGCCCGGTACATCGAGCTGGGCTTCGACTTCGTCGCGGTCGGCATGGACACCATGCTGCTGCGCCGGGCGGCCAGCGACCTGCGCGCGCGGTTCGCGGGCGCCGCGCCGGATGGCGGCAGGTGAGCGCGGAGAAGCCGCTCCTGGTCGAGCGGCACTCCGAAGGCGTCGTCGTCCTCACACTGTCGGTCCCCGACCGCCGCAACGCCATGACCACGGAACTCACCGCGGCCTGGCGGGACACGATCGCCGGGCTGCGCGGGGACGATGAGGTGCGCTGTGTGATCGTCACCGGGTCGGGTTCGGCGTTCTGCGCCGGCGGCGACCTCGACTGGCTCGGGGACGCCCGTGACGAACCGGTGGACTTCTTCCGTGCTCGGATGTCCGCCTTCTACCGGGACTGGCTGTCCATCAGGAAA
Source organism: Streptomyces sp. NBC_00988 (assembly GCF_045162645.1). Lineage (NCBI taxonomy): Bacteria > Bacillati > Actinomycetota > Actinomycetes > Kitasatosporales > Streptomycetaceae > Streptomyces > Streptomyces sp. NBC_00988. Next base: position 2,209,871 of record NZ_CP108730.1, on the reverse strand, counting down.
CTGGAGGTACCCACCGTCGCCGCCCTCAACGGCGCGGCGGTGGGCGCAGGGCTCAGTCTCGCCCTCGCCTGCGACCTGCGCTATGCGACCCCGACGGCCGCGATGTCCGTACCGTTCACCGCGCTCGGGCTGCACCCGGGGATGGCGACCACCTGGCTGCTGCCCGAGGTGACCTCGGTCGCCGTGGCCCGCGACCTGCTGCTCACCGGGCGCGTAGTGCGGGGCCCGGAGGCGCTGGCCCTGGGGCTGGTCAGTGGGCTGGCCGAGGACGTACTCGGGCGCGCTCTGTCGGTCGGCTCGGCCATCGCCGGGAAGGCTCCGTTGGCCACCCGGCTGACCAAGGCGGCCCTGGCCCGCGGCGGTCACCGGTCCATCGCCGACGCCCTGGAATGGGAGGCACTGGCGCAGCCGGTGACCATGGCGACCGAGGATCTGCACGAGGGGCTGGCTGCCCAACGACAGCGCCGCCGCCCCGATTTCACCGGCAGATGAACCGCCGGGGAGAGCGGTCCGCGGACCGGAAAGCGAATCAGCAAGTGAAAGGACACCCCTCCATGACCGGGTCCGACAACGGCGACGCGGCAGCCGCGTTCCGTCCTGAGAGCACGGCCCAGGTGTTCGACCTGGCGTCCCGCTGGGTGACGACGGGCGGGCAGCGCATCCATTACCACGAGGCCGGCTCGGGCACCCCCGTGGTGCTGCTGCACGGCTCCGCCGTCGGCGCGTCCGCCGCCGCCAACTGGTGGCGGACCATTCCGGCGCTCGCAGACCACGCCCGCGTCCTCGCTCCCGATCTCGCCGGATACGGCTGGACCGAGGCACCGGACAGCGGCCACTACGGTCTCGGTGCCTGGTCGGAACAGGTCGGCCGCTTCATGGACGCGGTCGGCGTCGAGTCGGCCGTGCTGATCGGCAACTCGCTCGGCGGCCGGATCGGCCTCCAGGTCGCCCTCGACCAGCCGGACCGGGTGCTCGGACTGGTGACCATGGGCAGCCCCGGCCTCAACCACCGGCGCACGGAGGTGGTCGGCCGGCATGTCGCGCCCACGGTGACCCGTGAGGGCATCGCCCGCGTCATGGCGGACCTCGCGGCGGACGGCTACCGGATCCCGGACGGGCTCGTCGAGTTCCGCTACCGGATGGCGAGCCGGCCGGGCGCCCCGGAACGCTGGGCCGAGGTGGTCAAGGCCCGCGACGAGTCCGTCGCCCAGGCCGGTCTGACGGACGAGCAGGTCGCCTCGGTGACCGTGCCCGCGCTGATCCTGCACGGTATGCAGGACAAGGTCGTCACGGTCGCCGACAGCCTGGACACCGCCCGCGCCCTGCCGAACGGGGACCTGATGGTCTTCGCGCACTGCGGGCACTGGGTCCAGCTGGAGCGCGAGGACGACTTCCTCGCCGCCGTCACCCGCTTCCTGCGACGGGTGGCCGCCCCGGCCGTGAGCCACGCGTGAGCGCCGTTCTGACGGACGCTGCTGTCGAGAGCCGGTCCCCGCAGCGCCCCGACGAGGTGGTCGGGGCGTTCGTCGCGTGCTCCGCCGCACAGATGGAGACGGCTGCGCGGACCGCGCGGACGGCCCAGGCGGAATGGTGGGCGAGCGGGCCCGGAGCCCGGGCGACGGCCCTGTCCGCTGCCGCCGAAGCGCTGGCAGCGGCGTCGGGAGAACTGGCCGAACTGGTCATCGCCGAGGTGGGCAAGCCGCGCGCCGAGGCCGTCGGCGAGGTGGACCGCGCGGTGGCGATCCTGCGCTACAACGCGCAGCTCAGCCTCGTTCCGCTCGGCCACCACCTGCCGGTCGCGGGACCGGTGGGGTCGCTGCTGCTCGACACCCGCAGGCCCCGGGGCGTGGCGGGCCTGATCACGCCCTGGAACTTCCCCCTGGCGATTCCGCTGTGGAAGGCCGCGCCCGCGCTGGCCGCCGGGAACGCGGTGCTGCTCAAGCCCGCGCCCGCGGCGACGGCCACCGCCACCCGCCTGCAGGAGCTGCTGGCGCCCCACCTGCCCTCGGGGCTGCTGACGGTGCTGCCCGGCGGGACGGCGACGGGCGCCGCGCTCCTGCGTTCCTCCGACGTGCTCTCGTTCACCGGATCGACCACCGTGGGCCGAACCGTCGCCGCGGCCAGCGTGGCCGCGGGCATCCCGGTGCAGGCGGAGATGGGCGGGCTCAACGCCAGCGTGGTGCTGCCCGACGCTGACGTGGCGCACGCGGCCAAGACCATCGCGTCGGCCGCCATGGGCTACGCGGGCCAGAAGTGCACGGCCACCAGCCGGGTGATTGTGGTGGGCGACCAGCCGGGCTTCGTCGAGGCGCTCACCGAGGCCGTGCGCGGCCTGGTGGTCGGCGACCCGGCCGAGGAGCGGACCGCGGTGGGGCCGGTCATCGGCGCCGCCGCGCGGGAGGCCGTCACGGAGGCGGTGGACGCGGCACGGGCGGCCGGGGGCCGGGTGCTGACCGGCGGGGAGACCCGTGATCCGGGCTGGTTCGTCTCCCCGGTGGTCATCGACGGGTTGCCGCCGCAGGCCCGGCTCAACCGGGAGGAGGTCTTCGGCCCCATCCTGTCCGTGCTGCACGCCGAGGACGAGGACTCGGCCGTCCAACTGGTCAATGCCACCCGCTACGGACTGGTCACGGGCCTGTTCACCCGTGACCTCGACCGGGCCCTCACCCTGGTTCCGCGCTTCGACACCGGGATGGCCAAGGTGAACGGCGCCACCAGCGGCGCCGACTACCACGCCTCCTTCGGCGGGGAGAAGGACTCGGGCTACGGCCCGGCGGAACAGGGCCTGCCGGCGCTGGACTTCTACTCCCGGCACCACACGGTCACGTATCTGCCGACGCCTCGCTGAGCACTGAGCACTGTGCATCGTGAAGTTGCTGGTCACGGGTCTGGTGTGCGCGGGGTTCGGGATGCTCGTGCTGGTCGTGGGTGGATGACTTTGGTGAAGATCGTCGGTCACCGGGAAACTTCGCGGTTGGTGAGGACGAGCAGGGACCTGACCAGGGCGGTCGCCCACGTCGGGTCGGTGCGGACCTTGCCGAGCACGCGCCAGTTCTTGAGGTGGGCGAAGCCGTGCTCCGCCGGTGCCCGGACCGCTGCCAGTGCGGTATTCGACAGCTTCTGGCCGCGGGTCAGGGGTCGGTTCCGGGCGGCCTTGTAGCCGGTGATCACTGCCGGGTCGGTGTCGGGACCGCTGTCGTCGAGCCCGACGAAGCCCAGGCCGGCGATGGCGCCGAGGCCGGCCGCCCGCAGCTTGGCGGTGAGCTGGTGGTGTCGGCAGGCGGTGATCTCCGAGGTCCGTCCGGGCCGGGCCGCCGAGACCCAGAGCAGTCGGCCGCGGTCGTCGGTGAGCGCGATCACGAGCAGGCCATGGCATTTATTCTTGCCGGAGTAGTTCTTCCGGTTCTCTTTGCCGGTGCGCCGCCGGGTGCGGATCAGCGTGCCGTCCAGCAGCACCACCCCGCCACCCGTGTGGGCGATCTTTTTGAGGGCGCGGTCCAGGCGCGGGGCGCGGGCGGCCAGCAGGCCGACGACTTCCCGAGCCCACCGGGTCACGGTGGTGCGGTGGATCCCGTTGCCGCCGGCCAGGTCGCCGGGCCGCTGGTCACAGCGCAGTACCGCGAGCACGATGGCGGCGATCTTCCCCGCGGGCAGGGCCCGCCACCGTGCCCCGATCTTCTTGCAGTGGCCGCGTATCAGGTCGGCGAGCCAGTTCAGGGTGGCACTCGACAGCGGCAGGCGGGCAGGGTAGACAAGGCCGTCAGTGCCCTCGACGGGATGGTTGCTTTTCTTCACACCAAACTCAACTGCCGTCGGGGGCCCGCCGGTTACGCGCGTCGACGCCCACCGCAGCACCGCCAGGAGCGTGCGGTGAACCTGCCGTCGGGACGCTTGTGCAGCCAGCCGCGGTCGGCGAGCTTGGTCATCTTCGCCCGCAACGGTTCCAGCTTCCCGCGTACCGTCACCTCCAGACCCAACTCCTCGCCGACCGCCCTGACCTGCACCGGGCCGTCGGCAGCCCGCACGATCGCCAGGATCTTGCGGTAGTCGGCGGGCAGCGCGGCCTCGCCGCCTTCCCGCCGCGGTGCGGGATCAGCAGCACCGCCCGCCCCGCCACCCGGGCCGCAGTCGGGGCGACGGCCGCAGCGGCCTCCTGCGCAGCCCGGTCCTGCTCGGCCAGCCGGCGCAGGACCCGCTCGGCGATCACCAACTCCTCCCGCTCGACCTGGACCTCCGCCAGCTGCTTGGCCAACTCCTCGGCGAGCGTGTCCAGTTCATTCCGGCGAGCCGTGATCCGCTCCAGCTCCAGCATCCCCACACCCTCCCCGCACTCTCCCGGCGCACCGGCCCGGTCACGGACCGTAGGAGCGGCACGGCAGTCGGCGCAGCAGAACCCGGCAACGGCCCCGGCCGACAAGTCAAACGATCTTCACCACGGACGCCCGCCGACGACCAGCGCGAGTACCCCGGCCGCCCCGCACACCAGACCCCTGACCTGCGCACTTCATCGCACACAAGTCTCAATGTGTCGCCAGCGTGATTCCCGCGGTCAGACCTGGACGGGCGAAGACAGTACGTCAGTGGACGGTGCGGGCACCCGCACGCCGTCTGCGGGGGCCGCCGCGCCTGCCTGGGTTGTACTGCCTCGGACGATGAGGCGGGTCGGGAGAATGAGCTTGCGCGCTTTCCGTCGCGGCTCGTCAATGCGGGCCAGTAGGAGGTCCGTTGCCTGGGCCGTCAGGTCGCCGACGGGCTGGCGAACGGTAGTGAGGGAGGGCTGGACGAGGGTGGCGGTGCTGATGTCGTCGTAGCCGCTGACGGCCAGGTCGTGGGGCACGCGGAGGCCGAGGCGAGTCGCGGTCGTGATGACGCCGTGGGCGATGAGGTCGTTGCCGCAGACGATGGCGTCCGGTGGGGTCGGTGCGGTGAGGAGCTGTTCGGCCGCCTCTCGGCCCCACGTTTCGGAGAACGAGGCGAGAAGGACGCGCTCGGGTCGGTGGGCGTCAATGGCGGCAAGGAAGGCCGAGTGCCGTTGTGCGCCGGACCAGTTGCCGCGGTCGCCGCCGACGTAGGCGATGTCCCGCTTGCCGAGGGAGCGCAGGTGGTCGACGAGTTGGCGGATTCCGTCGGTGTCGTCGACGCCCACGAAGTCGTAGGCGTCTTCCCCGACACTGCGGTCCAGCTGGACCAGGGGTATGCGTTCCGCCGCTCGCCGGACCGCGGGGAGGCTGAGGGTCTGATGGCAGGGGCTGATCAGCACGCCGTCGACCTGCCGCTCGGTGAGCATGTCCAGACGCTGTGCCTCGATGTCGGGGTCGTCGTTGGACGTGCAGAGCAGTAGCGCGTAGCCCTGGTGGCGCAGAGACTCCTCGGTGTGCTGTACGACACTCGGGAAGAACGGGTTGTCGACCCTGGGCACGATCATGCCGATCGCCTGGGTGGACTGCTTGCGCAGGGCGCGTCCGAGCTGGTTGGGACGGTAGCCGAGCTCCTCGACGGCGGCCGCCACGGCTGCGGCCGACTCGGGACGGACGGCGCGGGCGCCGCTCAGTACCCGGGAGACGGTCGAGGCCGACACTCCGGCGGCTTTGGCGACGTCGTAGATGCTGGCTTGCACGGTGATCCGGGTGTCCTCCTCCTGGGGCGTCGTCGCGGCTGACGGCGCTCGTTGCGGGGAGTATGCCACGAAGGTCGGGCGGGCAGCCCTGACGGTGTTCGCCGGATGCGGGCTCCGCTACGCCCATGGGCCGCCGGCCGAGAAGGCCTCGCGGCAACGGCTTCGTTTCGCCGGAAATACCGCGAATCTCCCCCTTGACAGCGCGCGGCGTGCCACTCGATGATTCACGGCAATCGATTGCCAAGTGAGTCCGGCCGATCCCGAGGAGCCCGATGGACATCCGGAGAGACGACCCCAGCAGAGCCCGCAGCGCTCGCCGAGCCACCCGGAAGACGGGCTGGCGCGTCCTGACGGTCGCCGCGGCCTGTGCGTTGGCGGCCACCGCCTGCGGGAGCGGCGGGAGCGGCACACAGTCGGCTTCCGGGAGTTCGGCCGAGGCCGACGGTCTGACGACCGTACGGATGGTGCAGGAGTGGCCGGTGGCCGACGGGTTCTGGATTCCGTGGGTCGTCGCCCAGAAGCAGGGGTTCTACCGCAAAGCCGGTATCAACCTGCAGATCGTTCCCCCGCCGAACACGTCAGCGACCGCGCAGTACATCGGTACCGGGCGGGCAGACCTCGCCTTTGACACCTCGATGGACGTCGTCTTCGCGCGGGCCCAGGGTGCACCGATGGTGAGCATCGCGCGGTACGGCACGGGCAACAACTGGGGGCTGATCAGCTCTGCGGAGAAGCCGCTGGACTTCGCGTCGGTCAAGGGCAAGACCATCGGCACGTACAACGACTCATGGTCCAAGGCACAGTTGCAGATCATGCTGGACAGCCAGGGGCTGAAGCTGTCTGACGTCCATCTGGTCAGCGCGTCGAGCGACACGGTGCCGCTCCTTCTGCAGAAGAAGGTGGATGCGATCACCGGCGTCACCAATGCCGAGGGAAGCGAACTGGCCTCGCAGGGTGTCAAAAACTACTCGATGACACTGGCGAAAGACCACGGCGTGCCGAACAGCCCGGTTTGGGTGCTGGCGGCCAACAGCGACTGGCTCAAGGGCCACAAGGACACCGCGCAGAAGTTCATGGACGCCACCGTCGAGGGGCTGCAGTACGCGATCGCGCACCCCAAGGAGGCCGTCGACGCGTTCATGACCACGTACCCGAAGGCGCAGAGCCGCGAGTTCACCACGCTGCAGTGGCAGGCGACCAGCGCCCTGTTCGGCAAGAACGTCACCGCGAGCGCTCTCGCGCAGAGCAGCGCCGACTGGTCGGCCCTGCTGAAGGCCGCGAACGACTACAAGCTGGTGAAGAAGACCGACGCGCCGAGCGCCTACTTCACCAACGAACTGCTGGAGAACAAGTGAGCCGGATCCTGCTCGCCGGAGAGTCGTGGACGACGACCTCGACCCACACCAAGGGGTTCGACTCGTTCATCACCTCGACCTACGCCGAAGGAGCCGGGCCGTTCCTGAAGGCCCTGCGGTCGGCCGGGCACGAGGTGACATACCTGCCCAACCACCTCGCCGCAGAGAGCTTTCCCCGCACCGAGGCGGAACTGAACGCCTTTGACCTGGTGGTCCTCAGCGACATCGGCGCCAACACGCTGCTGCTGTCGGCGACGACATTCCTCACCGGCAGCCGCAGCCCCAACCGGCTCGACGCCCTCGCCTCGTGGGTCCGGGCAGGTGGGGCCCTGCTGATGGTGGGCGGTTATCTGAGCTTCCAGGGCATCGAGGCGAAAGCGAACTACGTCAACACCGCGATCGCTCAGATCCTCCCCGTCGACATGGAGGCCGGAGACGACCGGGAGGAGACGCCCCAGGGGGTCGCTCCCCTCGTCACCGACCCCGCACACCCCGTCACCTACGGCCTGCCGGTGGTGTGGCCCGCCGTCCTCGGCTACCAGCGGGTGCGGGCCCGAGCGGGCGCGGACGTACTCGTCGAGGTCGACGGTCGTCCTCTGGCGATCACCGGCCGGGCCGGCGAGGGACGGGTGATGGCCTTCACCTCCGACATGGGACCGCACTGGCTGCCCGACGCCTTCATGGCCTGGAGCGGCTACGACACGTTCTGGCAGCAGTCCGCGCGGTGGCTCTGCTCCGCTCCCGCCGACGCGGCGGCCGACAGCCGAGAGGCGGTGTACACGCCGTGACCCCGACTCCGACGCCGCCCGAAGGACTCACCGAAGTCCCGCCGATCGGGCTCGTGACGGCCCAACGCCTGGCGGTCGTGGTCGCCGAGCATGTCGCCGCACGGGCGCAGGCAGGACAGACCGAGATCGCGGTACGTGACTGGACCGAGGAACTGCTCGGCAGGCGCGGCAGCAAAGGGGTGTGGACCCCGACCAATGTCGGCTTCGGTGCCGGAACGCTGAGCTGCTTTCCCACCGACAAGCCCAGTGACCGCGTCCTTTGGAACATCGACCTCGGTTTCGTCGACGTGCACCCCGTCACCGAGGACGGTTGGTGGGGCGACTGCACCCGCAGCTTCATACGGGGCGAAAACCCCGGTTACCGCGAAGCGTTGGAGACCATGCGGCACGTCCATGAGACCACACTGGCCGCGGCCCGTCCGGGGATGCGGGCGTGCGACCTGTTCTTCGCGTTCCAGGAGGCGCTGGAGCCTACCGGCCTGCTGCTCCTGGACCGGCTCAACAACATCGGCCACTCCTTGGACCGGAACACCTCCTACGACCTGGGCTACCTCGACCCCTGGAACGAGACCCGCCTCTGGGGAGCCTGGGCCGTCGAGCCGTTCATGGGCAACCACCTGTGGGGCGTCAAGCAGGAGGACGTCCTCTGGTTCGGCCGGCACAACTGCGTGGTGATCCGATGACCCCCGTGAGTACGGCGGCGAAACTGGAGATCCGTGACGTCGTCCAGAACTTCGGCTCCACGGTCGCTCTCTCCAGCACGTCCCTGGAGGTCCGCGACGGCGAGTTCATCTCGATAGTGGGCCCGTCGGGGTGCGGCAAGAGCACCCTGTTCAACATCGTCTCCGGCATCCAGCGCCCCACCGAAGGGCAGGTTCTGCTCGACGGTTCGGACGTGACCGGCCACTCCGGGCACGTGGGGTACATGCTGCAGAAGGACCTGCTGCTGCCCTGGCGGTCCACCCTCGACAACATCCTCCTGGGTGCCTCCCTGACCCGGAGGGTCACCCGCGCCGACCGTGCCCACGCGGCCGGCCTCGCCACCCGGTACGGGCTGGGCGACTTCCTCCACCACTACCCGCACGCGATGAGCGGCGGCATGCGCCAGCGCGTCGCCCTCATGCGCACTCTCGCCTTCGCCCGCGACGTCATGCTCCTGGACGAACCCTTCGGCGCCCTGGACTCCCAGACCCGGATGGAGATGCAGCAGTGGCTGCTCAGCGTCTGGGCGGAGCATCGCAGCACGGTGCTCTTCGTCACCCACGATGTGGACGAGGCCATCTTCCTGGCCGACCGGGTGGTCGTCATGTCACCCCGGCCGGGCCGTATCCGGCAGGTCTTCGACGTGGGCCTCGACCGCCCGCGCGGCCTCGCGACACTGACGACCCCCGAGTTCACCACGCTCAAGCGCGACATTCTCGGGCTGATCTACGAGGGCGCCGACACCCCGTCGTCGTACGAACCGCCGTACGAGCCCTCCGGGAGGAAGACATGAACCGCAGGCGCCACCAGGACAGGCTGTGGACGCGGCTGGCCGTGCCGGTGCTGGCCGTGCTCGCCGTCCTGGCGGTGTGGCTGCTGCTGGTGCACGGCGCGGGCGTCGCCCCGTACGTACTGCCGTCGCCGAGCGCCACGGTCCACGCCATCGCCGACGACTGGGACGTCCTGTCGCAGGGCATCGTGATCACGGGGGAGGAATTCGTCCTGGGCTTCCTCCTGGGCACAGTGACCGGCTTCGTCCTGGCGGTGTTCATGGCACAGTCCCGCTGGGTGCTGCGGGCCCTGTACCCGCTCCTGATCGCCAGCCAGGCCGTGCCCATCATCGCCATCGGCGCGGCCCTGGTGATCTGGCTCGGTTTCGGCCTGACGCCCAAGGTCGTCATCGTCGGCCTCATCGTGTTCTTCCCAGTCGTGGTCAATGTGCTCGACGGGCTGGCGTCGGTCGACGAGGACTCCATCAGCCTCGCCCGGTCCATGGGGGGCGGCCCCTGGCGTACGTTCCGTACAGTCCGGCTGCCGGCCACGTACACACCGCTGTTCTCGGCGCTGAAGATGTCGGCGACGTTCAGCGTCACCGGCGCCGTCATCGGCGAGCAGACCGCCTCCAGCACCGGGGGGCTCGGGGTTTATCTGACGCAGCAGCAGTCGCGGCTGAACACCGCCGGTGTCTTCGGTGACATCGTGCTCCTCGCCGCCATGGGCATCATCGCCTTCGCGCTGATCGCCGTCCTGGAGACGGTTGTCACGCCGTGGCGCAGGCACAGCAGCGTGCCACGCCGGTGGCGCGCGTCCGCGGTGCCGGTGCTTCCGGCGCTGGACACCGTCCAGCCCGCTTCGACTTCCGAGGGAGCACGATGACAGGCCGGGTCACTGTCGCCGCCGTCCAGACGCGGCCCGTCATCGGCGAGGTGGACGTGAACCTCGCCGCGATCGCCGAAGCCGTCACCCAGGCCGCCGAGCGCGGAGCCACACTGGTGGTGCTGCCCGAACTGTGCACGACCGGTTACGTGTTCGCCTCACGCGAGGAAGCCGCAGCTCTGGCCGAGGAGATTCCGTCCGGACCGAGCACGCGCTTCCTGACCGGCTTGTCCGCCCGGCTCGGCGTCCATCTGGTCGCGGGCATCGCCGAAAGAGAAGGAGACCTCCTCTACAACAGCGCAGTCCTCCTCGGTCCGGACGGCCATCTGGGCACCTACCGCAAGGTCCACCTCTGGGACAACGAGAACACCATCTTCGAACCCGGCAATCTCGGCCTGCCCGTCTTCGACACCGCCTTCGGCCGGCTCGGCATGCTGATCTGTTACGACGCCTGGTTCCCGGAAGCCTTCCAGGCGCTGGCGCTGCAAGGCGTCGACGCCGTCTGCCTGCCGACCAACTGGGTCCCCATCCCCGGGCAGCAGCCCGGCAAGCCAGCCATGGCGCTCTCCCTGTGCCAGGCGGCAGCCCACGTCAACAGCATCCATGTGATAGCAGCGGACCGGGTGGGAACCGAGCGCGAACAGCCCTTCATCGGCCAGAGCATCATCGTCGGCCCCACCGGCTGGCCGCTGACGGAACCCGCAGGCAGCCAGGACCCGGAAACCGTGCTGGCCACGGCCGACCTGACCGACGGCCGCCGTCTGCGCCGGTGGAACACGCACAACGACCCCCTCGCCAACCGGCGCCCCGAGGTCTACGCGCCCTACGGAGACCGGCCCTGATGACAAAGGTCTACGACGTCGTGGTGGTCGGCTCGGCCAACGCCGACATGGCCGTCGGGGTCGAACGCCGCCCCGCCGTCGGAGAGACGGTCCTCGGCTCCGCCCTTGCCACCCACCCGGGCGGCAAGGGCGCCAACCAGGCGGTCGCCGCCGCGCGACTGGGAGCCCGCGTCGCGCTGGTGAGCCGGGTCGGCGACGACGCCCACGGCCGCTTCCTGCTCAAAGCGCAGAAGGCGGCCGGGGTCTGCACCCACGCTGTACAGGTCGGCGGAGCACCGACGGGCGTCGCGCTCATCATGGTCGGGCCGCAGGGTGACGACAGCATCGTGGTGTCGCCCGGCGCCAACGCGCTGCTGTCCCCGGAGGACACGCGCGCGTCACAAGACCTGCTGTCCGCCGCCCGGGTGGTCTCGCTGCAACTTGAAATCCCCCTGGCCACCGTCGCAGCAGCGGTGACCGCTGCCGGTCCGCAGACCCGGGTCGTGCTCAACCCCTCACCGCCGGCGCCTCTGTCGACCCGGGTACTGGCAGCCTGCGACCCTCTGGTCCTCAACGAACACGAGGCCAGAGCGATGCTCGGCGACACGGGAGAGCACGGTACCCCCGAGGAGTGGTGCACCGCGCTGCTCAGGCTCGGACCCAGGTCGGTGGTGGTGACCCTCGGCGCGGAGGGTGCGGTGGCGGCGGACGCCTCGGGTGCCGTGCGAGTCCCCGGTATCCCCGTCGCCGCGGTGGACACCACCGGCGACGGCGACGCCTTCACCGGAGCCCTGGCCTGGCGGCTCGCCCAGGGCGACACCCTCGCCCAAGCAGTGGAATTCGCTGTCCGTGTCGGAGCGGCAGCGGTGCCCCGGGCCGGAGCACAGGACTCCTTCCCAACCCTCGAACACCTGGCAGACCGGGAACACCGGGAGACGTCATCGCACCGACCGGCAGGGAGCACCGACGCATGACAGAAGTCGTCGATCTCACCCGCCGACTCATCGCCCTCAACACGGTGGACCGCAACGAAAGCAGCGCCCACGCGATTGTGGGACCGCTGCTCGAAGCCGTCGGCTTCACCGTCCACGTCTTCGAGTACGCTCCTGGGCGCGGCACCCTCGTGGCCGATTGGGCAACCAGACAAAACACCCCGCCCCTGTGCCTGTCGGGTCACCTGGACACCGTCCCCCTCGGTTCGCAGGATTGGCGCCACGACCCTCACACCGGCGAGATCGACGGCGACCGTCTCTACGGCCGGGGCGCCAGCGACATGAAAGGCGGCGTGGCCGCCATCGTCCTGGCCGCCGTCCGCATGGCCACGAACGGCCACCCCCGCCGAGCAGGCGTGAGGATCATCCTCACGGCTGCCGAGGAAACCGGCGCCCTCGGCGCCCGCCACCTACAAGCCACCCTGCGCGATCGCCGCAGCGGACCCCTCCTCATCGCGGAACCGACCGCGAACGCCGTCGTACACGGCCACAAGGGCGCCCTCTGGCTCGAAGCCCGTGCCAGCGGCATCACCGCCCACAGCTCCACCCCACACCTCGGCGACAACGCCGTCTACAAGCTCGCCCGCGCCGTCACCAGCCTGGAAACCTTCGCCTTCCCCTGCGCCGACGCCCCGCACCCGGTCATGGGCACGCCCACACTCAACGTCGGCACCTTCCATGGGGGCCTCAACCCCAACTCCGTGCCCGACCAGGCCAGAGCCACCATCGACGTACGCACCGTGCCCGGCCAACGCCACCCGGACGTCGTCGACCAACTGGCACAACACACAGGCCCCGGCATCACCCTCACCTCCCTCCTCGACCTGCCCCCGGTATGGACCGATCCGGACGACACCTGGGCCCGCGAAACAAGCGGCATCGCTTCCGACGTCACCGGCAGCACCACTAACCGGCCCCGCGCCGCGACGTACTTCACCGACGCCGCGATCCTCACGCCCCTCCTCGGCTCCGTCCCCACCCTGATCTGCGGCCCCGGCCAGCCGGAACTCGCCCACGTCACCGACGAATGGTGCTCCGTGACCAGACTCCAGGAGTCGTCAATCATCTACGAAAGGATCATCCAGCAGTGGTGCGGACTGTAACGGCACCTACTCCGTCCACCAGGAGTCGCGCGCACGCCAGGCCAGTGCGTCCCGACTCTCAGCAACGAAAAGGCCGTGTGGCGTGAGCCTGCACGTTGCTGGGCTCGCTGGCACCGACGCCGGCATCAGATGGGTGCGTTTCAGTTTGAGACTTGTGTGCGATGAAGTGCGCAGGTCAGGGGTCTGGTGTGCGGGGCGGCCGGGGTACTCGCGCTGGTCGTCGGCGGGCGTCCGTGGTGAAGATCGTTTGACTTGTCGGCCGGGGCCGTTGCCGGGTTCTGCTGCGCCGACTGCCGTGCCGCTCCTACGGTCCGTGACCGGGCCGGTGCGCCGGGAGAGTGCGGGGAGGGTGTGGGGATGCTGGAGCTGGAGCGGATCACGGCTCGCCGGAATGAACTGGACACGCTCGCCGAGGAGTTGGCCAAGCAGCTGGCGGAGGTCCAGGTCGAGCGGGAGGAGTTGGTGATCGCCGAGCGGGTCCTGCGCCGGCTGGCCGAGCAGGACCGGGCTGCGCAGGAGGCCGCTGCGGCCGTCGCCCCGACTGCGGCCCGGGTGGCGGGGCGGGCGGTGCTGCTGATCCCGCACCGCGGCGGGAAGGCGGCGAGGCCGCGCTGCCCGCCGACTACCGCAAGATCCTGGCGATCGTGCGGGCTGCCGACGGCCCGGTGCAGGTCAGGGCGGTCGGCGAGGAGTTGGGTCTGGAGGTGACGGTACGCGGGAAGCTGGAACCGTTGCGGGCGAAGATGACCAAGCTCGCCGACCGCGGCTGGCTGCACAAGCGTCCCGACGGCAGGTTCACCGCACGCTCCTGGCGGTGCTGCGGTGGGCGTCGACGCGCGTAACCGGCGGGCCCCCGACGGCAGTTGAGTTTGGTGTGAAGAAAAGCAACCATCCCGTCGAGGGCACTGACGGCCTTGTCTACCCTGCCCGCCTGCCGCTGTCGAGTGCCACCCTGAACTGGCTCGCCGACCTGATACGCGGCCACTGCAAGAAGATCGGGGCACGGTGGCGGGCCCTGCCCGCGGGGAAGATCGCCGCCATCGTGCTCGCGGTACTGCGCTGTGACCAGCGGCCCGGCGACCTGGCCGGCGGCAACGGGATCCACCGCACCACCGTGACCCGGTGGGCTCGGGAAGTCGTCGGCCTGCTGGCCGCCCGCGCCCCGCGCCTGGACCGCGCCCTCAAAAAGATCGCCCACACGGGTGGCGGGGTGGTGCTGCTGGACGGCACGCTGATCCGCACCCGGCGGCGCACCGGCAAAGAGAACCGGAAGAACTACTCCGGCAAGAATAAATGCCATGGCCTGCTCGTGATCGCGCTCACCGACGACCGCGGCCGACTGCTCTGGGTCTCGGCGGCCCGGCCCGGACGGACCTCGGAGATCACCGCCTGCCGACACCACCAGCTCACCGCCAAGCTGCGGGCGGCCGGCCTCGGCGCCATCGCCGGCCTGGGCTTCGTCGGGCTCGACGACAGCGGTCCCGACACCGACCCGGCAGTGATCACCGGCTACAAGGCCGCCCGGAACCGACCCCTGACCCGCGGCCAGAAGCTGTCGAATACCGCACTGGCAGCGGTCCGGGCACCGGCGGAGCACGGCTTCGCCCACCTCAAGAACTGGCGCGTGCTCGGCAAGGTCCGCACCGACCCGACGTGGGCGACCGCCCTGGTCAGGTCCCTGCTCGTCCTCACCAACCGCGAAGTTTCCCGGTGACCGACGATCTTCACCAAAGTCATCCACCCACGACCAGCACGAGCATCCCGAACCCCGCGCACACCAGACCCGTGACCAGCAACTTCACGATGCACAGTGCTCACTGACGAGTGGATGGCCCCGGCGGGTGTGCCCGCCGGGGCCATCCACTCGTGTGGTGGGTTTAGTGTCCGGACGCCGTCAGATGGCGCACACACCTGCGGGTCTCCAAGGAGACGGCCAGCGCGGCCGAGCGGTCCTCGCCGACGGGGCCGGTCATCGGCGAAGTGGTCCAGCCGAGCGCAAGGTCGTACAGGGGGTCCGCGTAGGCGAAGGTACCGCCCGCTCCGGTGTGGCCGAAGGCGTCGTAGCTGCCGAACGGCACGTACGCACTCGGCTTCTTGAAGACCACGGCGAAGCTGGTGCGCACACCGGTCACCAGGTCCGGTCCGTCGACCTGGAGCTGGGCGACCCGCTCGCGCACCTCGGGGCTCAGCAGGGCGGGGCCGCCGACATCACTGATGGCGGCGGCGTAGGCACGGGCCAGACCGGCGGCGGAGCCGACCCCGCCGACCGCGGAGACCCCCGCGCGCCGCACCTCCACGTTGTTGGGCAGGACCGGCGTCATGTGGGACTCGGCCGTGATCAGCCGGTTGTGGAAGGCGAGGTGACGCAGGTCGTCCTCGACCGGTGAGTCGAAAGTCGGTTCCGCACGGCGCGTGGGCGCGTCCGGGGGCGGGACCATCGGCCGGTAGCGGTCCTCCAGGGACTCGGGCAGCCCGAGATAGAAGTCGATGTCGCGGGGGCGCCTGATCTCGTGCTCGTAGTACTCCTGCAGGCTCACGCCCGCGACACGCCGGAAGAGTTCCTCGACGAACACCCCGATGGTCACCGCGTGGTAGCCGTGGGCCGATCCCGGCCGCCAGCGGGGGGCGGTCGCCGCGAGTTTCTCCGCGGCGAGCTCGCTGTCGCACAGTTCGCCGATCGTCAGCCCGCCGGGCACCCCGACCAGCCCTGACTGGTGGGACAGGAGCTGGCTCACGGTGACGGCGGACTTTCCCTTGGCGGCGAACTGCGGCCAGTAGCGCCGGACGGGTGCTTCGAGATCGATGTCCGCCTCGCCGACGAGCCTGGCGAACGCGATGCCGGAGATGCCCTTGGACGCCGAGAAGACCCCGCTGAAGTCGGCGCACTCGGGGGCGTTCAGGCTTCCCGTCAGGCGGACGACCTCCTCGCCCCGCCAGTAGACGCTCAGCCACGACCGGGCGTCCGGCCTACGGGCGCACAGATCGTCGAACACCTCGCGTACGGGCTCGAATCCGTCCCTCACGATCCCCTCGGACGTGTGGGACGGTGTGGTGCTGCTCTGCAAGTCCGTCTCCTGTGTGCTCGGTGCCGTCGGCTCAGCCGTCCGCGGCGGCCAGCAGCGCCCGGTGCGCCGCGCGGCGCACCGCCTGGAGCTGCGGGTGCGGTATCGGGGCCGCGGCCACCAGCCGCTGGGTATAGGGGTGCTGGGGGTCTTCGCAGATGCCCTGGGCGGTGCCCTCCTCCACGATTCTGCCGTTGTTCAGCACGATCACACGGTCGGCGAAGGTCCGTACCAGCGCGAGGTCATGGGTGATGAACAGGTAGGACAGCGACAGCTTCTCCCTCAGCTCCCCGAGTAGCTTGAGCACGCCCGCCTGGGTCGAGACGTCGAGGGCGCTGGTCGGCTCGTCGCACACGACCAGTTCGGGTTCGATCGACATGGCACGCGCCACCGCGATGCGCTGGCGCTGCCCGCCGGAGAACTGGGCGGGATAGCGGCGCGCTGCGTCCGGCGGCAGGCCGACCGCGTCGAGCAGCGCCGTCGTCCGCTCGTCGGCCTCGGCACGGCTCAGCCGCCGTTGCACGCGCAGGGGTTCACTGAGGGTGTCGCCGATGGTCAGTGACGGGTTGAGGGACCCGTAGGGGTTCTGGAACACCATCTGGACCTGGGTGGCGAGGCTCTTGCGGTCGGCCTTGGTGATCCGGGAGATGTCCTGGCCGCCGAGGAGGATCCGGCCACCGGTGACCGGCGCGATGCCCAGCACCGCCTTGCCGATCGTGGACTTTCCCGATCCCGACTCGCCGACGAGCGCCAGAGTCTCGCCTGCGCGAATGGAGAAGCTGACGCCGTCGATGGTGTTGGCCTGCTGCTTCCTCATCCTGGTCGTCCGGTAGCGGACCTCCAGGTCTTCGACCTGGAGCAGGGGGGTCGTGTCTTTCGTCGTCATGTGTCGATCCTCACGAGGCTGGGTGTCGCGGCGATCAGATCGCGGGTGTACGGGTGCTTGGGCGAGGTGAACACGTCCAGCACCTTGGCCTCCTCCACGATCCTGCCGCGCTGCATCACGATGACCCGCTCGCAGAGATCGGCCACGACGCCCAAGTCGTGGGTGACCAGCAGGATCGCCATGCCGAGCGTCGCGCTCAGCCCGCGCAGCAGGTCGAGGATCTCGGCCTGGACGGTCACATCCAGGGCCGTGGTCGGCTCGTCGGCGATCAACAGATCCGGCTTTCCCGACAGGGCCATGGCGATCGCGACCCGCTGGGCCATACCGCCGGACAGTTCGTGGGCGTACTTCCCCATGATCTGTTCCGGCTCGCGCAGCCTGACCGTGCGCAGCAGGTCCGCGGCGACCTCGCGGGCCCGTGCCTTCGGCATCTTCTCGTGGGTCCTGATGACCTCCACGAGCTGGTCGCCGACGGTGAACGACGGGTCGAGGCAGACCATCGGCTCCTGGGAGATGAGGGCGATCCGGCTGCCGCGGATCCTGGACATCTCCTTTTCGGGCAGCCGGTCGATCCTGGTGCCGCGCAGGGACACGGAGCCCGAGGAGATGAAACCGTTCGGAGGGAGCAGTCCGAGGACGGCCATGGCCGTCATGGTCTTCCCGCTGCCCGACTCCCCGACGAGCGCGACCAGTTCGCCGGGCCGCAGGTCGAAGGTGACGCCGCTGATGACGTCCCGCTCGCCGGCGGCGGTGACGAAGGTGACGTCCATCGCCTCGACCGCGAGCAGGGCGTCGTTGGCGGCCGGGGCCGCGGGCTCCTGCTCGGTGGACCGGTCACGTGCCCTGCCGATCACCCGGCGGACGACCCGCGCCGACACCCGGTCCTGGCGCCGGTCGCGGCTCGCGACCCGTACGCCGTCACCGACCAGCGCGCAGCACAGGGTCACCAGGGCCAGGGTGCCGCCCGCAGGCAGCAGGAGGTACGGGTGGCTGTTGATGACGGAGAACGCCTCACCGACCAGATTGCCCCAGCTGGGACTCGGCGGAGTGACGCCGAGGTTCAGGAAGCCCATGCCGGCCTCGATCCCCAGCGCGACCCCCGCGAACAGCGAGATCTTCACGATGATCGGCCCGAGCAGCCGGGGCAGGATGTGCCGGACCAGGATGGCACGGGTGGTGACGCCGGCGATCACCGCGGCGGTGACGTACAACTCCTCGCGCACCGCCCTGGTCTCGGCCCGCACGATCCTGATCAGCCCGCCGGAGGCGAAGAAGCCGAGCGTGCACATGGTGGCGTACTCGTTGTGCTGGAACACCGCCGCGACCGACAGCAGCACGACGATGCCGGGCACCGACATCAGCAGGTCCACCAGGACCGCGACGACCCGGTCCAGCAGGCCGCCCCGGTACCCGGCGACCAGCCCGACCGAAATGCCGATCGCGCAGTGCACGGCGATTGCGACGGCGACGGCGAGCAGTGTGGTGCGCCCGCCGTACATCAGACGGCTGAGCACGTCCCGCCCGAGGGTGTCGGTGCCCAGCGGGTGGGCGCCGCTCGGCCCGGACAGGACGTTCTGGAGATCCTGGTCGAACGGCGAGTAGGGGGCGAGCCAGGGCGCGAGGGCGCATCCGGCGACGACGACGGCCAGGACGGTGAGGGCGGTCACGGTGACCTTGTCCCGCAGCATCCTCCTGAACAGCTTTGCGTTGCCGCCCGCCGTCGGCGTGACGTCATGGACGACGATTGCTGACACGGCTCCGGTCACGAGATGCGCACCTTCGGGTTGAGCCAGCCCTGGACGAGGTCGGCGAGGACGTTGACGACCACGACCAGCACGGTGAAGGTGATCGCGACGCCCTGCACCACCTGGACGTCGTGCTGGCTGGTGGCACTGACGGCGAGACTGCCCAGCCCCGGCAGGCTGAAGATGTTCTCGACCACGATGCTGCCGGAGAGCATCCCGACGAAGAGCAGTCCGAGGACCGTCACGACGGAGGTGGAGGAGTTCTTGAGCGCGTGCTTCCAGATGAGCGAGCGGCGTGAGACGCCGCAGGCCCGCAGGGTGCGGATGTAGTCCTGGGACATCGCCTCGACCATGCCGTCCTGCGTCATCTTGGCGACCCCGGCCACCCCGCCCATGGCCAGCGCCACCGCGGGCAGGACCAGAGAGGCGATCCACTCGCCGGGCGAGGTGAGGAGCGGGACGTAGCCGGAGGCCGGGAAGAGCGGCAGCTCGACCGCGAACAGTGAGATGAGGATCAAACCGAACCAGAAGCTCGGCAGGGCGAATCCGACGACCGCGAGGAAGTCCACCACCTTGCCGACGACTCCGCCGCGTACCGCGCTCCACACGCCGAGGAGCACGCCGAGCAATGCCGACAGCAGGATGCCGAACCCGACCAGGGAGAGTGTGACCGGCAGTCGTGCGGCGATGCTGTCGGTCACCGCCTCGCCGGTGAACACGGACGAGCCGAGCCGGCCGTGTACCAGACCGTCGAGATAGCTGCCGTACTGGACCCAGAACGGCTCGTTGAGGTGCAGGTTGTCACGCAGTGCCTCGTACTGTTGCTGGGTTCCCGTGGTGCCGAGCAGTGTGCGTGCCACATCGCCCGGGATGAGTGCCTGCAGTACGAAGGTGAACAGCGAGACGACCAGTACCAGCGGCACGGACACCAGCAGCCGCCTGAACAGCAGATTACGCATCGGGTTTCCTCCTCCCGGATCGTTTCCCGGTGTGGCGGGCGGCGGTCAGGACTTCGGCTTCCACAGCCGCGGGTTGGTGGAGATGCCCTGCGGAACCAGCGTCACGCCGGCCAGCTTGGGGCTCGCGTAGATGAAGTTGTCGCTCTGGACCACGGGCAGCGCCCACGCCTTCTCGGTGATGAGCTTCTGCGCTGCCTTCGCCGCTGCCTCGACCTTCGACGGAGGCGCCGTCGCGAGCGTGTCGTAGGCGGCGTCGAGTTCGGGGTCCTCGGTCTGGAACGGGTTGATGGGGGCGTTCTTGATGAACAGGATGTTCCAGTTCAGGATCTCCGGATTGCCGGTGAAGACCAGGACCGTGCCGGAGAACTTCTTCGAGTACATGTCCTTGATCAGGGTCCCGGCGTCCGGGTCCGGGGTGAGTTGGACGTTCACGCCAACCTTGGCGAGCTGCGCCACGACGGCCTGGACCACCTTGGAGGCGACGGGCACGGTCGAGACGTAGTTGACCTTCATGGTGAAGCCCTTGCCGTAACCGGCCTGGGCGAGGAGCTTCCTGGCCTTGGCCGGGTCATACGTGTACATGTCGTCCAGTGCCGGGTCGTAGCCCTGGTTGCCCTCGGAGTTGGGCTGGACGGTCGGCTTCCCGTACGTCCCGACCGCCGCCTTGGTGATCGCGGCGCGGTCCACCGCGTAGTTGAGGGCCTGGCGTACCCGCACGTTCTTGAGCGCCGGCGTGACCTGGCCGTTGCGGTCGGTCAGCATGATGCCGTTCCAGGCGGCGGGCCTGGAAGTGACGGTCGCGCCCGCCGCCTTCGCCGTCGCCACGGTGTCGGCGTCGCCCATCATCACGTCGATCTGTCCGGACTTCATGGCGAGGACCATCGAGGCCGGTGAACTGCCGATCTTGACGACGACCTTCTTGAAGTGGGCCTTGCCCAGGCCGTACCCGGCGTTCGCCACATAGGTGTAGTGGTCGCCGGCGACGGTCTGCGTGGGGTCGAGGACGTACGGTCCCGCGCCGAAGGTGGCCGAGGACATCTTGTCGGGGTGCGCCAGGCCCGCGGCACTCATGATGTGCCCGCCGAGATAGGTCGGCGTGAGGATCTGCACGAGGTTCGGGTTGGCCTTGGTGGTGCTGATCCTGACCTGTCCGGTGCCCGAGACGGCCGCCGACACGGTCTTGAAGGTACCGGAGGCGGGTCCGGTGCTGTGGGCGCTGAAGTAGTTGACCGAGTTGACGATCGCCTGGGCGGTGATGGGGGTCCCGTCGGCGAACTTGAGCCCGGAGGCGATCTTCAGCGTGATGCTCTTGTTGCCGTCGGCCACCTTCCACGAGGACGCGATGCCCGGCACCGGATCGCCGTTCGCGTCGGTCTCGACGAGCGAGGCGTAGGCGAGGTCGACGAACCACTGGGCGGCTCCGTTGATCCCCTTGGCCGGGTTGAGGCTCGGCGGGGTGCCGTTGACTCCCACGTTCAGGGTGTCCATGGACGCGCCGGTGTCGGTGGAGCGGGAGGCGCATCCCGTCAGCAGGCCGGCGGTGAGGCCGAGGACGCCGAGCGTGGCCGCCGCGGGGCGGCTTGCGAGTCTTGCGGCCGAACAGGCCGAGGAGATGGGTGATCGCACCTGGGAGTCCTTTCGATGACCGCTGGAGCGAGGGTGTGGGGAAGCCGCGATCCCGAGCGGAGAGGTGTGTACCGGAGGCGGGTGGCCCTGAGGTGGTGAAGGGAGGTGTCAGGAGGCGGCGGTCAGGTCCCGTGCCGCCGCGGCGTCGGCAGTGGGGCGCCGGTACTTCCTCCAGGCGAACAACCAGCGCGCCACGTCTTCGTAGTGGGACGAGAAGAGCACGGTGGTCGCTCCGTGGTAGTTCCTGCTGCCCAGTCGGTGGAACTCCTCGTCCTCGTAGATCGAGCAGCGGACGAGAGAGTCGGTCTCGGCTTCCGGAAGCCCCTGGTCGCGATAGCTCTCCCGGAGCATGCGGGCGGGCAATTCGGCGCTGTCCGGTCCCCGGTCGCTGCGTCCCCGGCACATCCACACAGCGATCCGGGAGTCGGCGTACGTCCTGATGTACGAGTCGAGTTCCGCCTCGTTGTCACCGAACACGATCGGTCCGTTGACCAGCAGGTATGCGGCGACGAGGTCGGGACGCCGGAAGATCGTCGTGGACAGCAGCATCCCGCCGCCGGAATTCCCCACGGCATACACCCGGTCGGCGTCCACGGCGAATTCCGCGAGGAAATGCTCGATCACCATGGCGATGTCGCGGGGGCCGTCGAATCCCGGGTAGACGTATTTCGTGGCGTACGGGATGTCCTGGTCGCCGCGTACCTGGACGGAGACCACGACGGTGGGTTCCGAGTGGTTCGAGAAATGAGCGGCGATACCGTCGGAGACCAGGTTCGCGCCGAAGTTGTTGTCCGGGGCGTAGGGATCGTCGACCGGGAAGTTCACCGAATTCGAGGCGTCCATGTACTGCTGCCCCTGACCGGTCAGATGGACGACCATCGGGTAGGCACCGTCGGCGCGGTAGCCGACGGGCAGCGCGTAGTGCACGTACACCGGGTTCCCGTCGTCGTTCGTCAGGACGAGCGGCACGAAGCGGCCGGTGTCCAGGTGCCGGGCGGGCTCGGTCATCGGCAGGGGGGCGTCCGACCTCGGCGCGAGGACGCGCCCGTCGACTCCGAGCACGTCGCCGTCGATCCGTACCCTGGCCGGTATCCGGTGCAGCGGGCACCGTACGCCGATGGTCAGGGTCCGGGCGGCCTGCGCGTTCGGGTCGATCTCCACGATCACATACCGTCCGGGCCGTCCCGAGCCGTCGGTGCGCAGCTCCGGTACCGAGTTGGTGTACACGGCGGTGGCCACGGCGTCGCGAGGGCTCACCTCGGGCGGTACAGCCGGGTCGGCGTAGTCGGTGACCGCCGCGAACATGCCCGGTGACAGACAGGTCCCGTCGACCTCCTCGAGGAAGCGGATCGCCACCGCGACCACCTGGCGGGTGAAGTGGGCGTTCCCCGACGCGGTGTTTCGCACCACCGACGTCAGGGCCGTCACGCCCATGACGCCCTCGGGAAAACCCTGCGTGCCGGACTTCTCATCGGCTGCCACGCGTCCTCCTCGGCGGTCGTCCACTACTGCTGCCCGGGATTCCAGCGGAAACTCTTGACATAGGTGATCCGGCCGTCGCGCACGGTGTAGAACACGCCGAGTTTGACGACGATGCTCTCGCCCGCGCTCATCGGCAGGATGATGAAGTCGGGCTGGTCCTTCTCCGCGACGAAGTCGACGTTCACCTCCATCGCGATGCTCTCGCCGTCGAACAGGACGCGCTGCGGGCGCAGGATCTCGAGGAGACCGTCGTGGCTCGCCCGGTATTCGGCGACGTACTGGTCGCGGCCTCGGGTGAAGCGGCGGTCACGGCGTTCGAAGGTGATGTCCGGATCGAAGAACTCCAGCGCGAACCGGTCCGGGTCCTGGGAATTGAACGCCTCTATGTACGCGGCGAATCGTTCCCGCGTCATCCCCGGGGGCCCGGGCTCGGCCGAAAACCATGTCGGCCGTTCGGCTTCGCGGCCCGGAGTCCCGGCCGCCTCCATGACGTTGTCGCTCATGTGCCGCACCTTTGCGGAAGTGAGATCAGACGCCCGGTGCGTACACACTTCGTCGCCCCGGCCGTCGCTTGGCTACAAAAGTGCGGGAGCCGTGAGGGCGGGGCAAGGCCATGTGTTCACTCAATGGACCGCACCGTGCAACGTGTCCGAAACAGTCCAAGTGCCCGTCCCGTCCCCGGTGGGCGCGGACGGACGGTCCGAGTGGCGCCTTCGCCGACCGCCTCCGGTTCGCCGCACGGCCTCGTCGCCCGGGGCTCAGCCGCCCAGCGAGATCGAGGAACCGCTGCTCAGCGCCCGGCTGATCCTGGACGCGGCGGCGCACAGCGCCGAGGCGCCGGACTCGGCTCGGAAGGAATTCGTGGCGCCTGCGACGGACAACCCCGCGATGGGGAGTCCCGAGGCGTCGAAGACCGGTGCCGCCACGCAGTTGAAGCCCAGTACCCACTCCTCGTGCTCGACCGCGAAACCGCACTGCTGCACCGTCGCCAGTTGCCGCTTGAGCACGTCCATGCTGGTCACCGTATACGGCGTGTACCGCTTCAGCTCCGGCTGGAGATGCCTGGGCAGGTCCACCGGGGGGACGAAGGCGAGGATGGCCTTGCCCATCGCCGTGGCGTGTACAGGGCGGCGCGAGCCGAGCGAGTCGCGGGCGCTCTTGTGCAGACGCGGCACGGTCTTCTCGATGTGCAGCACGCTGCCCGCGTCGAGTACGCCCAGATGCACCACCTGACGCAGTGAGTCGCACAGGTTGGCCATGTGCGGCAGGGCCGCCTCACGCAGTCGTCGTTGGGCCGCGACGGCGGCACCGAGAGTGAACAGATGGGAGCCCAGCAGATACCACTCGCCCTTCCTCTCGACGGCGCCGAGCTCCGCGAGCTGATTGAGCAGGCGATAGGTGGTGGCCTTCGGCATGTTGGCGCGAAGGGCTATTTCCGACAGTCCCAGTTGCGTGCCGGCCGATTCGAGCACATCGAGGATCTTGAAGGCCCGGTGGAGCACCGACTCGCCGGTCCGCTGATTCGTCCGCATGCGCGGATTATCACACGGTCTCCGAGGCCAGAACAGGAGTCAGGTACCGGATCGATGCAGGTCGGGGCCGCTTCGGCTGGTCGGGAGGTACCGCCCCGGCCGGTCCGGACCGATCGCCGCGTCCGCCCGTCCTGACCGGGACGGATGCGGTCCGCTCAGTGGATTCCGGCCGTTGTCAGACGGCTCGTCGGTGCGGCATGCTCCCCTGCGAGTCCATGCGGAGGAGAGTCTGCAATATGCCCCGTGAAGAATTCGAACTGGACGACTCGGTCCGGCCGACCCACCTCGACAAGGTTCCCGAGCTGGAACACGTTCTGACGAGCCGAGTCGTCGTCGAGCCCGCGCCGTTGCGGCTGGGAAACGTCGGCGAGATGGGGCAACGGCTGATGCTCAATATCAAGGGCGGCGATTTCGAGGGTCCGAAACTGCGCGGGACGATTCTGCCGGGCGGTGGTGACTGGCCGCTGATCCGGCCGGACGGGGTGGGGCTGACCGATGCCAGATACACCTACCTCACCGACGACGGCGTGCTCATCAACATCTACAACACCGGCTACCGGCACGGCAGCGAAGAGGCGATCCGCGGTCTGGACGCCAAGGAGGGAGTGGTGGACCCCTCGTCGTACTACCTGCGCCAGTGGTCCCGCTTCGAAGCCCCGCAGGGCAGGTACGAATGGATGTCCCGGCACGTTTTCATCGGGATCGCGGAACGCCATCCCAAGGTCCTGTTCATCAAGTACTTCATGGTCCACTGAGCCGGCGCGGCGGAGTTCCCCGGTTCCGGCGGGTCACGGCGGCTGAAGCGAGGTCGCGGGTCGTCGGGCCGTTGCCCGCAACGGTCGGGACGTGCGGGTACCGCGACGGCGCTCGCCGGCTCGGACCATGCCCCGTACCGGCACGACGGCCCGGGACCGGCTTACGGTCCCGGGCCGCACGGCGCTGCCACCGCGCTCGTCGGCCGACCGCGCCGTGTGGTTCCGGCCCGGAACGACGTGCCGGAGTGCCGACCGTCGCCGGGACGGCACGGGCCCCTGTGCCGACGGTCGGACGAAACGCCCGCGGGCCCGCCCGATGACGGCCGCTATCGCGCGGCAGAACGGCGCAGACGACCCGTTCCGGCGCCCCCGGACCCGTACACGACCTTCGACGAGGGCGCCGCGTACTGACGCCTCTCACGGGGTGCCCGGCCTCGGTCGGACCCCCGTGTGCCGCCGCCGTCTGCGGCCCGTCGCTCGGCATACCCGGTGCCGGAGTGATCGGCCGCCGGTACGCGAACGCGGACACCGGGAACACGCTCCACCACGTGTGCGGCACGACCGATTCCGGGACTCCTCACGTGTCCCCACTGGGAACACGTTCCGGGGATGGCGATTCTGCGGCCGGCCATCGGGGCCCGCAGCGTTGCACGGCACCGTTAACATCGTCTCCGGCCTGCGCACACGTGCCTCCGACGACACCGCAGCGTCACTTCTGGCCAGTCACTCCCCGAACCGCCCTCCGGCGAGGGCCGGCGATGACGGATCCACGACCAGAGGGACCGGCGATCGAACTGCGACATGACCGGAGGCCGACTTGGTCAAAAGGTGAGGAATCTCAAGACAGCACTCACTTTTCTGCGTGAATTGAACGATGTGTGTGGGTGCGGGTACCTGGCGGCGTCTGCTCCGGCCCCTGCTCGCTGACGCTTCTTCGCGGTGCGCGGTAGCACCTTTTGTGTTTCCTCGTCGTAGGTCAGCTTCAGTCCCAACTGTCGGTGGGGTTCTGTCCTGCGGCCAGGGCTTGTCGCCGGTGTCGAGCATGACGGACAGCAGACCGCCCAAGGCGTCCCGCAATGAAACCTACGTCGTGATTGTCGTCCAGCACTTCGGACACATCAGTCACTACCCCGACCTCGAACGGCGCGTCCTGGAACTCGCCTCAACGTCGGCCGCCTCTGCCACCACCCCCTCCCTGGTAGCCGCCTCCGTTTCCCCAACCGCCCTGACAGGTGTAGTACGAATCGCACACCACGGGATCCGACGACGCAGAGGCCGACGGTGTCGCCGAGGGAGACGTCCCGGTCGGTGCGGTGCCGGGAGCGGAGGGCTCGGACATCGATGGTGACGTGCCAGGGCTTGCCCCTGTGGAAGCCGCAGCGGACACGCCGCCGTCCGTTCCCCAATCCGCCGTCGCTGTCTGGGACAACAGCGCCGAGCTTTCGAACGTCCAGCGCTGCTCGTCCGTCCCGTCCTTCGGCTTGAGTACCAGGTCCGACTCGCCCTTCGTAGCGGCGGGGGCCAGGGCGAGGTCCGGCTGAGCGCGCGGCAGCAGGGTGCCCCGGTCTGTGAGGTCGTACCGCATGTCCCCGGCTCCTGGACTCGCCGCGCCCGTACAAGGCATCAACTGGATCAGATAACCGAAGTGCGAATCCAGGCAGAGATCTGGTACGGACACATCGCGCAGCAGCCCGCCCGACTTTTCGAAGAGCCATGCCTGGCTCTTCGGTGATCCGCACTCGGTCAGACCGACCTCTGCACCTGCCACCGGCTTCCTGCCCTCGACCCCCAGACACAGGCCGTTCGCCACGTTGCGCAGCCCTCCCTGACGCGTGGTGCTCGCTTCGTCCCCGGCCCCTGCCGTCGACGAAGGGCCGGCTCCGGCCCCCGGGCTCGCACCTGTCGTGCCCGAGGGAGTGCCGTTCGGCCTCGTCACCGCGTGTGAGCCGGAGGTCAGCGACCAGATGACGAGTGGCGCCGCCACGAGCGCGCTCACCGTCGCGATGGCGAGGACGAGGCTCATACGACTGCCGATGCGGGGCTTGGCCCGGTGCGCGGCAACACGTGGACCAGGGCCCTTGGCAGCGTGCGCCGGAGGGCCGTCCTGAGCACGGGGACTGGGAACGACTGCGGAGGCGTGGCCCACTTCCACGATGGACTCGTTCCGGCCCGGCCGTGACTCCGTGTACTCCCGCGCTGCCCAGCCGAGCACGGCCTCCGCCAATGACAGCGTCAGCGTGCCGTTGAAGCGTTCCAGTTCGTGAGCCATGAGACGGCAGTGTCCGCACCGCTCCAGATGACGGCGCAGGTCGGGGTCGATGTTGACACCGCCACGGCGGAAAGTGACGTCGAGCATTCTGTTGAAGTGTCGGCACTCCTGCTCCGGGGCCGACTCCAGATGGGCGCTGAGGAGGAGTGTCCGCAACTGCTCGCAGGCCCGTATCAGTTCCACGGGCGCTTCCGCTTCGTCGAGGCCCAGTAGTTGCGAGGGGATGGTCAACGGCTCTGCCTCGACCTCCGTGTGCCACAGGAGGCAACGTCCAAGCTCCGGCAGTCGGCGAAACGCCACGGCCAGGAGCCGTCGCTGGTCGGAGGGGCGAAGCAGCGCCTTCGTGTTGCCCCCGCCAGGGTCCCTCGACAGCTCGGGGCGCAACAGACGTCGCCTGTGCGTTTCCTGCCATTCGGCCGCGATCCTGCGGACTGTCACCAGAAGTTGGGGGCGCCATGCGGCCGTGGGACCGGCTTGCCGAATGGTTTCGCCGAACAACCTCGTGAACGCGGCGGAAGTCAGCACTCCCGCCGCCCGCGCGCCGTCCGCGCACAACAACGCGTACGAGAACACCGCCTCCCAGTGCCGATCCAAAAGCACACCGACGGGATAGTGGGCGGGTCGCTTCCCCGAGCATTTCTTCAACATTGTGGCGAGTTGCTCATCCGTCGCGTCGCCCGGGTGCTCGAGGGTGGGGGGAGCCGACAGGGCCGCGTCATCCACGTCCGAGTTTCCTTTCAAGACAACGCTGGATTGGTACATACCTTTCGGTATGTCATCCGCCCGGGAGTGTACGAAGTGATACCCGCTGACAGTCCCAGAACGTGAGGCATCCGTACGGGCGGCTCTTTTGAAGCGCCCTGATGAATGCGGGAACCTGCGAACCGCCGAGCGGTGCAGGAGTGAATGTGGCCGGACACTGACGGTCACACCATATACACAGGCTGCCGATGCGCCGCAAGCGATTCACTCACCTTGCACATTCCGTGACTCCGCAGGGTAAATGACGGTGCATCAGAATTGTCGTGGATGGCTCGGTTCCGTATGTGTATGAAGTGAGCTGCTTGAAATATCAGGTATCGGTAACTGCATGCTCGGTCGGCAAGTGCTGGACATTCGACGTGAGGTGTCGAATCTCGCGAATGAAGATGAGTCCTGCTCAGCTTCCTGCTTGCGAATGCTGTGCGGATCTGGAGGGGCGTGGAGTGTTCCCTCTGCCCGCCTTGCCCTGAAACCGGCTGCCACCCGCATCCGGGGAATGCACCCGGAGGAACTCCGACGTGTTCCGAGTAGGCCGCGCCCGCAGAGCCCCGGGCCAGCCCGTCGAGTGGCGCGAGTGATCACGCCCTTCGCGTCGGCGGACTCTTAGACGGGCGCGGCCCGGGAAGCGCCGCGGGGGAGTGGCAGCAGGGGCCTTCTCGGCGGCTGTACGCATCGTGGCTTGCACGGAAGCCAGTCCAGTGATTGACAGCGTCGCCGCCATCGCCGACCCCAGTCTCGTCGACTGCGTGGAGATCCGCCGTCGTGGAACGGCGAGGGAGCCGACGCGAGGCATAACGGTTGTGGAACGCCGTGCCCCTTATGGCCGGGAGGACCTGCCCGCCATAAGGGTCGTCTGCGACCTGGACTCCTTCTTCGACCTGGTGACCGCAGTGCTGAGTGAGCCCCGTGTCCGAGCTCCGTCTACCCGCGCCGTCGGCCGAACTCCACCTCCTTCTGGAGGGCGCTCTTGAACCGGAGACGGTCTTTGAGCTGTCCCGGCGCAACGCTACACGCCTGCCGTACACCGACTTCACGGACCTGGCCGGCCGCCACTGGTTCACCGGCCTGCAGTTCTTCCTCGACCTGTACTACGCGAACATGACCGCCGCCCTCCATTCCCGGCGGGACGTCGTGGAGATGACCTGGCGCTACCTCGTCCGCGCTCACGCGGCCGGGTGCCGGCATGTCGAGGTCTTCGTCGATGCGCACGAACACGGCACGCGGGATCCCGGCGGCGACCGTCCTGCGGGGCGGACGACGCGCCGCGCCGCCGACGAACCCGATGTCAGCGGCTGTGCGATCGTCTGCGCGATGCGCGACCGGCCCGCCGCCGAATCGCTGCGGATGCTAGACGCCGGCTTGGCCCCCGACATCCCGATTCTCGATCTCGGATCGGACTCGGCCGAGGTGGGGCACCCATCGGCGGATTTCACCGAGGGCTCCGACGTTGGCGTCCGGGCGGGTCTGCGGCGCGTCTGCCACGCGGGCGAGGAGGGGCCGCCCGACTACATTCGCCAGGCTCCGGACATACTCGGCGCCGAACGCGTCGACCGAGCGGTGCGGTGCCTGGAGGACCCGGACCTCGTCGCCCGGCTCGGTTCCGAGCGGGTCCCGCTGACCGTGTACTCGCCGTCCGACGTCCGGCTCCGCGTTGTCGAGGGCATGTCGGAGCATTCGCTGTGGCGGATGCTCCGACAGAGGTGTCGTGATCCGCGTCAACTCCGACGACCCCGCGTACTTCGGCGGCTGCGTCGACCACAGCTTCCGTGCTGCTGTCCAGCCTCTGGCGTTGCGCCTGGTCGAACTGCGCACTCCATCCGTAAACTCCATCGAGGCGTCGTTCGCCTGACCGGCCCGCCAGCGGCACCGGCTCGACCGGTTTGCGGGCTGAACGGATGCAGGTGCGGAGGGCGCGGCAGCTCTGCGGGCTCCGCGCGAACATCCGGCGCCCACCGTGTGGGAGCGCTCCCATGAGAGAGAATGACATGGGCATGCCATATCGCCAACCGGGCTCCGGGTTAGTCTTCTCGTCTTACCGGACACGGGGTGCCCCGCCGAGGGCTGAGATCACACCCGTCGAACCTGAACCAGTTCGTACTGGCGGAGGGATGTCTTCCATGCCGTTGACGCATGCTTCGGGCGAGTCACCCGCACCTTCCCGGCAGACGCCGTTCGGCGGCCGGATGCCCGGCGGCCCCGGTGACCTCCGGGCCGAGGCACACGGCATCGAGCCGGTTCCCGAGGCCAACCGCTACGGCGGCGCCGGGCGCCTGTTTACCGTGTGGTTCGCTCCGAACCTCACCATGACGGGTGTGTTCACCGGCACCATCGGGGTGGCGCTCGGTCTGGACATGCGCACGGCCCTTGCTGCCGTCGTGCTCGGGACCTTGATCGGCGCGATACCGACCGCCTGCCTGAGCACGTGGGGCGGGCTGACCGGCGCGGGCCAACTGCCTCTGGCCCGGCTCGCCTTCGGGTGGGCCGTCGTGCTGCCCGGTGTGCTCCAGTGGCTCTCGTCCATCGCCTGGGACGCGCTGATCGGCTTGTTCGGCGCGGACGCGCTCGCCCGCCTGTGCGGGTGGCCGTTCTGGCTCGGCGCACTGGTCGTCATGGCCGCACAGGGAGCTCTCGGTGTACTGGGGTACGAGGTGATCCACCGGCTCCAGATCGTGATGACCTTCGTGCTCGTCGCCGCCTTCGCGCTGATAGCCTGGCATCTGCTCGACGGCGCCCACGCCGTGGCGGGCACCGCGTACGGCGCCGACCGGGCCGGGGCGTTCGTGCTGACCAGCACCATCGCGCTGAGTCTGACCGTGTCCTGGGCCCCGTACGCCAGTGACTTCAGCCGGTACTTGCCGCGCTCCACCTCTCGCGCCCGCATGTTCTGGTGCACCCTGCTGGGTCTCGTGCTCTCGCTCGGGTCCGTCCAGGCGCTCGGGCTGTGGGGTGCGTCCCGGCTCACCGACCAGACCGTCGCAGGAGTGCGGGATCTGCTCGGCAGCGGGGTCGTCGGCGCGTTGGGGCTGTTCGCGGTGGTGGTGGCCGCGCTGTGCAGCAACGCCATGAACGACTACAGCGGTTCACTCGCGCTGCAGACCGTGGGCGTGCGTGTCGCCCGCCCGGCTGCCGCGGCCCTTGCCGCGCTGCTCGGCCTCCCGCTGGTGCTGTGGATGCACGCGGCCGACACCACCGCCCGCTTCCAGAACGTGCTGCTTTTCGTCGGCTACTGGATCCCCGGCTTCGTGGCGATCGTCGTCGTCGACTGGGCCGTCCGGGCGCGGGAGCGGCAGGGCGCGCCGATCGACCTCGCCACCGAACAACGCCGGTACCCGACAGGATGGCCCTCGTTGACGGCGTTCGTCGTCGCCTTCGGCGCCGCGGTCCCGTTCATGGACACCGGGCTGTACGTGGGTCCGGTCGCGCGGGCACTGCACGGCGCCGACCTGTCGTACTACGTGGCCTTCGTCGTCGCCCTCGCCGTCTACGTTCCGTTGCGGCTCCGGCGCCGTTCCTGATCGGCCGAACCCTCCACCGGCCGCCGCACATGCTCTTCGCGGTCAGCGATCGAACTCGCCGTTCGTCGAGTCGAGGTGTTCACGCAACCACCGTTCCGTGTTGCTGACGTGGACCAGTGCGGCGGCCTGGCTGAGGGCGGCGTCCCGGCCGGCGAGCGCCGAGAAGATGGCCTCGTGTTCCGCGAGCGTCCGCCCCGAGGCCTGTGCGTCGACCAGACCGCGCCAGATGCGGGCCCGCAGGGTGCGCCCCGAGATGCCCTCAAGGATGGTGAGGAGTGTCTCGTTGCCGGTGGCGGCGACCACGGCGCGGTGGAAGGCCGCGTCGTGGAGGTTCAGCCGCTCGACGTCGTCACGTGCCTCCCGCATGGCGTCCAGATGCCGCTTCACCTCGGCCAGACCGTCCTCGGAGATGCGGGTGGCGGCGAGCGCTGTCGCGACGGGTTCGAACAGCCGCCGCACCTCCATCAGGTCGATGAGGGCGCCGGCATCCCCCTGCAACAGTTCCACCGCGCCACCGAGGCCCTCCAGGAGCAGGCTCGGCTGGAGGCTGGTCACGTAGGTGCCGTCCCCGCGCCTGACCTCCAGCACCCTTGCCACGGCCAGCGCCTTCACCGCCTCGCGCGCCAGGTTGCGGGACAGGCCCAGTTGGGCGGCCAGATCCGGTTCAGGAGGAAGCTTCGCGCCTGGCGGCAAGGCGCCGGATCTGATGAGTTCGCGGATCTGTTCAATGGCTTTGTCCGTCAGTGACAAAGGGGACTCCTCCCGTGGGTGCGCTCGGCGTTCGGATCCGCTCCTCCGGAGCCCGCGTCAGGAGAGGCGGGCGGGACGTCCCGACCGCATCAAGCCACAGGCCTTTGGATCCTCCCAGAGTTCACCGGGCACGCGGCTTCGGTGCAGTTCGGTGCTCTGGGCCACCTGGCGCGCGTTCCGCGTCCCGAGTGTGACATTGACGACGCTGGGGTGGGTGAAGGGGAAGGCGATCGCCATGACGGGCAACGTCGTGCCGTGCTGTGCGCAGACCCTCCGCGATCACCCTGGCACGTCTGACGAGCCGCGGGGGAGCGCTCCGGTAGTCGTACTTCATGCCCTCCACCGGCCGGTCCCGGGAGAGCAGGCCCGAGTTGAGGACACCGACCGCCACGACACCCCTGCCCAGTTCCTGCGCGGTGAGCCGGACGTCGTCCAGGGCCGACTGGTCGAGGAGGGTGTAGCGGCCGGCCGGAATCGCCACGTCCGCGGGCGTCACGCGCAGGAACCGGGCGAGCACGGCCGACTGGTCCATGCCCGTTCCGATGGCGCCGACGAGTCCTTGGCCGCGCGGCTCGGCGAGACGGGCATGGCCTCCTGCGCGGCCTGGCGCCAGTGGTCGTCGGGGTCGTGCACGTAGACGATGTCGAGCGCACCAGATTCAGACATGGGACGTATGTATAAGTGGCCTGGTGGTGACCTGTCCAGATGCGTGCGCCAAGTCGCGGGAAGATTCAGCTGGATAGGTACTGTGTATCCTCGCTCGGCTCGGCCGCCGGAGGAATACATCCCATTAAGAGCGCTCTTGCGTGAGGGCCCTGGTCCTATGCGCCCGGAGTCCGTGCGCAGTGCGGGTGTCGTCCGTGGACGACGCGGATCACCCACAGACATTCCATGTCTGCGGACGAATTAATTTCGTGTATCGGATATTCATGAATAAATCGCCTGGCAGGTATGCGCTTTCATCCCTGCACAGCCGTTGACATGGACGGGTTACATGCTCGACCTTCGTGCGTAACGTCCGGCGACCGAGCCCCGTCAGTTCCGCACTATCCGTGTGCCGCCCGCTTCCGGGACCCGTTCCCCGTGCCGGAAGCAGGCAGTCGGCTCCGCCGTGGCCCGTCGGCGGACCCGGTGCCGACGGAACGGCCGCAGGGCGCCTTGACCACACCGAACAGGGAGTGAGCATGTCGTCAGGAAGACTGTCCCGCCGCACCCTCCTCGGCGCCGTCGGCTCGGCCGCCGCGGCGACCGTCCTGCCCGTCGTTCCCGCCTTCTCCGGCATGGTGTCCGAGGCCGCCGCCGACGTCCAGACCAACCTCAGCAACCTCGTCGACCTGCGGTTCGGCATGTTCAACCACTTCAACATGGGCACGTTCACCAACGAAGAGTGGGCCACCCCCAACCAGGACCCGGCCCTCTTCGCCCCCACGGCCGTGGACTGCTCGCAGTGGGCGGCGGCGGCAGCCGCCGCGAAGATGAGCTACGGGGTGCTGACGACCAAGCACCACGACGGCTTCTGTCTCTGGCCGAGCGCGTACAACGACTACAACGTGGCCAACAGTTCCTACCCGCACGACATCGTCGCCCAGTACGTCAGCGCCTTCCGGGCGGCCGGACTGCGGGTGGGCCTGTACTTCTCGATCTGGGACCGCAGCTACACCGTGCAGGCCTACGACACCCGGCACGGCGTGGCCGCGGACCAGGTGATCCAGCCCGGCGACCTGACGTACATCCTCAACCAGATCACCGAACTCCTGACGAACTACGGCACCATCGACATGTTCGTCACCGACGGCTACGCCTGGCAGATGGGTCAGCAGGCGATCTCCTACCAGCGCGTCCGGGAGCACGTGAAGTCGCTGCAGCCGGACATCGTCATGATCGACCACGGCGGACTGTCGGTACCTTTCCTCGGCGACGCGATCTACTTCGAGGAGCCGCTCGGCGTCACCTCGCCGGCCGGCAACACCTACGCCTCGCTGCAGGGGCAGACGATCAGCAACGGCTGGTTCTGGCACCCCTCCACGCCCACCACCGACCCCCTGAGCAAGGCGTCGATCCTCTCCCATCTCGCCGATCTGGAGCCGAAGTACACCTCCTTCATCCTCAACTGCCCGCCCAACCGGGACGGCGTCCTTGACACCAACATCGTGACCCGCCTCGCCGAGGCCGGCGCCACCTGGAGCCCCGACACGTCACGGGCGGCGCTGCCCACCCAGATGCCGCGCGCCGAGCACCCGGTGACTCCCGTCAGTGCCTACGCCACCGGATTCCACACGGGCGAGGGGCCGATGAACGCGCTCGACGGCCTGAGCGACAAGAATTTCGAGACCTGCTGGTCCACCTGGAGCCTCACGCTGCCCCACTCCGTCACCATCGACCTGGGCGGGGTGTGGAGCAACGTCTCCACCCTCGAATACCTCCCCAAGCAGTGGAACCGCACCAACTCCACCGACGGTGACATCACCTCGTACACGATCTACACCAGCACCGACGGGACGGCCTTCACCCAGGTCGCCACCGGTGCGTGGGCCGGGGACCGCACCACGAAGACCGCCGAATGGAGTGCGCGGAACGTCGGGTTCGTACGGATCCAGATCAACGCCGGGACCGGAGGCTACTCGAACATCGGCGGTGTCCACATCGGCGGCCGGACCGCGAAGCCGGCCCTCGTCGGCAAGATCCTTCCCGGCGACGGAACGGTCTACCGTCTCATGAACCGCAACAGCGGCAAGGCGGTCGACGTGAGCGGCGCCGGAACCGCCGACGGCACCAACATTCTCCAGTGGCCGTGGCTCGACCAGGCGAACCAGAAATGGACCTTCGCCGGCGCCGGGGACGGCTACTACAAGATCAAGAGTGTCGGCAGCGGCAAGCTGATGGAGGTGGCCGGTCTTTCGCGCGTGGACGGCGGCAACGTCGGCATCTGGTCCGACGACAGCGTGCCACAGCAGCACTGGGCCGTGACGCCGACCGGAGACGGCTACTACTACCTCACCAACCGGCTCAGCGGGCTGTCGCTCAACGTCGACGGAGGGTCCACCGCCGACGGCGCCAACGTCAGCCAGTGGACGTACAACCGTGCGGCTCAGGAGCAGTGGCAGATCATCGCAGTGTGAGCGGGGACGGGGGCTGGAAACGGTGGCCTGCGCCTCGGTGCCGGTCCCCGGCCGGGCTTGTCCCGGCCTCGGGTGGCCCGGCCTCTCGAAGTCCGCGAGGCCGGACGCCGATGGACCGTCGGGACCGCTGCCGAGGGGCCACCCGCTGGTCCAGTCGGTACCGAAGAACTGCCGGCCCTCACGGCGGGTTCATGCTCCAGCCCGCGATCCCGCTGAGCAGGGTCACCAGGCCGCCCGCCCGGACCGGGCATGAGTCGCCCACGGTCTGGGCGGGAGACACGTGACGCGCCGGCAGTGGTGCACGGCGATACGGCGGCAGGGCACGGCATACACCGCTTCCGACACCACCAGGTCCGTTCGTTCCCGCAGCGGCGCGACCAGATCCGCGTTCCGATGGTCCGTGCCGGCCCCCAGCCCGCCGCGGCCTTGTGACTCTTGCCGAGCCCTCGCGCCGGGCGACCTGCCGACGGATCCGCTCGCTCCCGTCCAGCTCTGGGTGTACACGCGCCCGGGGGCTCGTGTCCAGCAGGTTCGTCAGCCTTGTGGTCGCCTCCGACCCCCGCCTCCTCTTCTGCGGCACCGAACGCAGCGGCTGGGGATGCGAACCGGCCGGTGCCGTCTTCCCACGAGTTCACCGACACCCGCACCTACTGGGTCTGTCTCTGACCGCTCCCCGCACCTGCGGTGCCGTTCGGAGGTCCCGCCTGCCCACCCCCGGCAAGCGGGACCTTTCGCGTGCATCACGTGTACAGATCGTTTCGAAGAGATGTCCACAGAAGGCTATACAGAGCTGGATGCGTGTCTGTATACAGGGACTGATTCCAGCCTTCAGAGGGAGATGAATTGATGTCCAGCTCTCCGCACGCGACCGCAACGACGCGCGGCGTCGGGTACTGGCTGCGCCAGTTGTGGGTCCAGGTGCTCATCGGTATGGCGGCAGGCATCGTCGTCGGCGCGGTCTGGCCGCACGCCGCCGCGCAGATGCAGCCGTTCAGCGACGGATTCGTCGCCCTGATGAAGATGATCGTCGCGCCCGTGCTCTTCTGCACGGTCGTCATGGGCGTGGGCAAGGTCGACAGCATCGGCCGGGTCGGCCGGGTCGGCGCCAAGTCGCTGCTCTACTTCGTCGTCCTGACGGGTCTGTGCATGGCGGTCGGCCTGGTTGTGGGCAACCTCTTCCATCCGGGGGCGGGCATGCACATCGACGCCTCCTCGCTGAGCACGCGGGACCTGCCCGAGGGCACCACCAGTACCCACCTGAATCTGCCGGACTTCGTTCTGTCGATCATCCCGACGACCATGTTCAGCGCCTTCACCGAGGGCGAGATCCTCCCGGTGATGCTGGTCTCGGTGCTCTTCGGCATCGGCATCAAGGCCGTCGGCGCCCCGGCCGAAGGGCTGCTCCGCGGGGTGGAGAACCTCTCGAAGGTCGTCTTCAAGGTCGTCGGCTGGGTCATGCGCACCGCCCCGCTCGGCGCCTTCGGCGGCCTGGCCCTGACGGTGGGCAAGTACGGCATCGGCACCTTGCACCAGCTGCTGATCCTGATCACGATCTTCTCCGTGACCTGCCTGCTCTTCATCCTGGTCGTCTTCGGCGGGCTGCTGCGCTACACCGGCCTGAGCCTCTTCAAGCTCTGCCGTTACCTCAAGGAAGAGCTGATGATCATCCTGGCGACCTGCTCCAGTGAGGCTGTCCTGCCCCGCATGGTCGACAAGATGACGAACCTCGGAGCCTCCCGGCCGGTCGTCGGCCTCACCCTCCCGGCCGGCTACTCCTTCAACCTCGACGGCACCGCCATCTATCTCACGATGAGCTCGCTGTTCCTGGCCCAGGCCCTCGACATCCACCTGTCCCTGGGCCAGCAGCTGGCGATGCTCGGCATCATGATGATCACCAGCAAGGGCGCGGCCGGCGTCCCGGGCGGCGCCTTCGTCGTCCTGGCGAGCAGTATCGGCGTCATCGGCCATGTCCCCATCGCGGCCCTGGCCCTCATCGTCGGCATCGACCGCTTCCTCAACGAGGGCCGCATCCTCACCACGGTCCTCGGCAACGCGGTCGCCACCATCTTCATCGCCAAGTGGGAGGGCGAGTTCGATCTGGAACGCGCCAAAGCCGTCCTCGACGGCAAGGACGTCCCACCCCTCGCCATGACCGACGAGGACGCTCAGCCGGCCACTGTTCTCCCCGGCACCGCCGTGGCCCCGGCGGCAGCGGGCTGACAACGCGGAGACCGGGGCGACCGCACCGCACCCCGCCCGGCTGCCACCGGTCGCCCCGCTCCCGACTACCGAGCCAGCTCAGAGGAGCCCCACGTGACGCACCGCGTCCTCTCCCGCCGAAGCGCCCTGACAGCCGCCGCGACCACTGCCCTCTCCCTCACCGCCGCCTCCACGGCAGCGGCAACCACAGGCCCCTCCCGTCGCCCGCCCGAACCGAGTTACGCCTACGTCGGCTGCTACACCACTCCCCAACGAGCCGGCCACGGCAAGGGCATAGCCGTCTTCCGTGTCGACGGTCCCGGACGCTGGCAGCAGGTCGACCTCACTGAGACCCTTCCCAACCCGTCCTTCCTGGCCCTGGACCACACCCAGTCGTTCCTCTACGCCGTCCACGGCGATCTCGACCAGGTCAGCGCTTTCGCGATAGACCGTCACACCGGGAGCCTGACCTCCCTGGGCACCCAGCCGAGCCAGGGCACCAACCCCGTCCACCTCACCCCCACCCCCGACAACGAGAGGCTCCTGGTCGCCAACTACGCCACCGGCACCCTCGCCGTCCTGCCCCGCACAGCCGACGGCCGCCTCCAGCCTGCCGACCAGGTCGTCGAACTCATCGGCGAACCCGGCCCCGACCGCACCCAGCAGACCGGCCCCCACCCCCACCACATCCCCTTCGCCCCCGATCGACGCCACGTCCTCATCCCCGACAAGGGAACCGACCGCATCCACCACTTCACGTACGACGCGGGCGCGGGGCGCCTCATGCCGGCCGGTCCCGCCACCACAGTCCGCTCAGGCGCAGGTCCCCGACACATCACCCATCACCCACACCTGCCCCTGGCCTACGTCGCCGACGAACTGAACTCCCAGGTCACCACATATTCCTACGACCCCATGAGCGGTGACCTCACCCCGCGTTCGTGGCTGCCGACCCTGCCGCCCACCTACACAGGCGACAGCACCGCGGCAGAGATCCAGTTCACCCCGGACGCACGTCTCCTGTTCGTCTCCAACCGCGGTCACGACAGCATCGCCACCTACGCCGTCCGAGACGACGGCACCCTGCACGCTCCACGCTGGACCGCGGCCGGCGGCGAGCAGCCCCGGTTCCTCACCACCGACGCCAACGGCGACACCCTCTACGTTGCCAACCAGGCAACCGACACCATCACCGCGTTCCGCATTACACGGGAAGGCCGTCTGCGCCCCGTCGGCAGAACCGTGGCCACCGGATCGCCGGTCTGTATCGTCTTCCGTACCCAGGACTGACGCCATCGACTGAACGTGTTCGGAGCGGTTGTCCATGGCGAGGTTGAGCGAGGGGTTCGCCTGGACCGTCACGGATTGTGGCAGCCGGCTCCAGACAGCAGGGCGCACGACGACCTTGCCGTAGCCCTCAGTCGGTCCGCCCCCGGGGCGCGGTCGCTGCCGGTCTGCCGTTGCCCGGAGACGCCGGGCCTACCGCAGCGGCGGCGCCGTCGACCCGCGCGGGGTGAGCGAGGGGGTGGCGACCTGGTGGGAGACGGGATCCTCGCCGTCGATTACCGCGAAGAGGGTTCGCGCCACGTCGGCGCCGAAGCCGTGCACGTCGTGGCTCATCGCGGACAGCGGCGGGTGGGTCAGCTGGCACAGTTGGGAGTCGTCCCAGGCGAGCAGGGAGAGGTCGCGTGGCACCGAGAGGCCAAGTTCTGCTGCGACGGCGGTCCCGGCGACGGCCATGATGTCGTTGTCGTAGAGGATGGCCGTCGGTCGCTCGGCCATGAGCAGCAGTGACCGGGTGGCGCGGGCTCCCTCCTCGCCCTCGAAACCCGTGGCGATCTGAAGGTCGTCTGCGATCCCCAGTTCGCGCGTCGCTTCGGTGAACGCCTTTGCGCGGATGGCGCTGTGGCCGAGTCCGGCGGGACCGCCGACGCGGGCGATGCGCCGATGGCCGAGGGCCGCCAGATACCGCACGGCCTCCGTGGCTGCGGTGGCGTCGTCCGTCCATACCGAGGTGAAGCCGCCCGTCAGCGACGGGTGGCCGACCGCGACCGCGGTGAGCCCGATGGCCCGTAGCGCGGGCACGCGGGGGTCGTTCTCGCGGAAGTCGACCAGGATTGAACCGCCGGTCTGCTGGCCTTGCCACCAGCGCCGCTGGAGTGCGATCTCCTCGTCCACGTCCCGCACCAGGTGCAGCAGGAGTGAGCAGGACCGCTTGGCCAGTACGCTCTCGACCCCGGAGATGAACTCCATGTAGAAGGGTTCCAGGCCCAGCAGCCGGGCCGGCCGGCAGATCGCGAGGCCGATGGTGTCCACCCTGCTGCCGGACGACAGACCGCGGGCCCGCATGTTGGGAGCCCAGCCCAGCTCTTGGGCCGCCTGGAAGATACGGTCCCGGGTGGTGTCGGACACCCCGGGCTTACCGTTGAAGGCGAGCGACACCGCTCCTTTCGACACGCCGGCCCGGGCTGCGACGTCCTTGATGGTGAAGCGTTGAGTTGGTGCGCTCACGCCGGTTCCACGCAGAAGAGCGCGGCGCGGGCCGGTCCGGCGTCGGGCTCGGACCAGCCGTCGACCCGGATCCTGGCCTCCTCGCCGGGGAGCAGGGTGACGAGACCCGTGTCGGCCACCGCGTCGGGGGCGAGGCGGTCGGGCTGCAGGAGGAGGTCGCGTACGAGGGTGTGTGCTGTGACCACGACGTCGACTGTATCGGGATCACCGGCGACCGGCTCCACTCGTACGTCGAACTCCGCGCGCGGATAGGGGAATTCACGATCCGGCACGGGGAAGTACACGGCGCGCAGACCGTCCACGTCCGCGACCAGGAACTCCCCGTCCCCGGGGAGACCGAGCGCGGCCACGGGCAGCGGTGTCCGTACCGCTTCACGCGCCGCCACCTCCACGGTGAGGGGCACCTGGGCCGTCACAGTCCCGTCGGCGGCCGTCCGTCGAACGGTGACCTCGGCCCGCCAGGGGGCGGCCGACTGGTTGACCAGGCCGAGCACGATGCCCTCCGGGGCGGGTTGGAGGGTGAGCAGCCGGTCGGCGTACAGGCGCCGCAGTTCGTGGTAGAGCGGCTTGAGCCGGCCGTCTCCGTCGATGGCCGCCCAGGAGCTGACCGGCCAGCAGTCGTTCAGCTGCCATACGACGGTGCCCGCGCACCGTGGCCAGTGGGAGCGCCAGTGCTCGATGCCCGCGGCGACGGCCCGGGCCTGGACTAGCTGGGTCAGGTAGTGCCAGCGGTCGAAGCCGGCCCCGGTGCCCTCGGGGAGCACGAAGTGGCGCTCGACACCACGGTTGAGTTTGCCGTTGCCGTCCTCGGCCTTCTGGTGGTGCAGCATGCCGGGCGAGTCGGGGGCGAGGTCCTCGCCGGGCAGCGCGCGGCGCAGGGTGGCCAGGGCCGGCGGCGCCTGCCAGCCGAACTCGGCGACGAACCGGGGCACATTGTCGCGGTACTCCGCGAAGTCCCTGCGGTTCCACACCTCCCAGGAGTGGTGGGTGCCGTGCGCCGGGTCGTTGGGGTGGTGGTCCCAGGAACCGGACCAGGGACTGCCCGCCGTATACGGCCGGGTCGGGTCCAGCTCGGCGACGACACGCGGCAGCAGGCCGAGGTAGTACCCCTCGCCCCAGGAGTCACCGGCGAGTCCGGGTTCCCAGCCCCAGTCCCGGAAGCCCCAGAGATTCTCGTTGTTGCCGTTCCACAGCACCAGTGACGGGTGCGGCATCAGGCGTACGACGTTCTCCCGCGCCTCGGCCTCCACCTCGCCGCGCAGGGGCTGCTCCTCGGGGTAGGCGGAACAGGCGAACAGGAAATCCTGCCACACCATCAGCCCGAGTTCGTCGCACACGTCGTAGAAGGCTTCGTCCTCGTAGATGCCGCCGCCCCAGATGCGGACGAGGTCGATGTTCGCGTTCGCGGCCTGGGTGAGACGGCGCCGGTAGCGCTCCGGGGTGATGCGGGAAGGCAGGACGTCGTCGGGGATCCAGTTCACGCCGCGCGCGAAGAGGCGCACCCCGTTGACGACCAGGGTGAACCCGGTGCCGTGCTCGTCGGCGGTGCTGTCCAGTTCGATCGTGCGGAAGCCGATCCGGCGCTGCCAGTTGTCCAGCGCGGTGTCGCCGTCGGCGAGGGTGACCGTCAGGTCGTACAGCGGCTGTTCGCCGTGCCCGCGCGGCCACCACAGCCGCGGGCCGGGCACGTCCAGGCAGAGC
Organism: Streptomyces sp. NBC_00988; assembly: GCF_045162645.1. NCBI lineage: Bacteria > Bacillati > Actinomycetota > Actinomycetes > Kitasatosporales > Streptomycetaceae > Streptomyces > Streptomyces sp. NBC_00988. The sequence continues at coordinate 2,167,964 of NZ_CP108730.1, read as the reverse complement.
AGCGCGTGGCCGTCCTCGACGGTGACCTCGGTGTCCACCCCGGCCACCGACGCCCGCGCCGTCAGGGGGCGCCCGGTGCCGCCGGCGGTGCGTTCCACCGTGAGATGGACCTCGACCCGGCCTCGCGTCCCCGCGACTGTGACGAGGGGCCGGACCTGGGAGATCCGGGCGGTGGACCAGTGCTCCAGGCGGACGGGCCGCCACATTCCGGCGGTGACCACGGTGGGGCCCCAGTCCCAGCCGAAGCTGCACGCCATCTTGCGGATGTACTGGGACGGTTCCGGATAGACGTTGGGCCGGTCGCCGACCGATTTGCGTACCGCGTCCGCCTCCTCGCGAGCCGGGGCGAAGTGCACCTGGAGCTCTCCGTCGCGACCGGTGACGTCGAACCGGTGAGTGCGGTGCATGTTGCGGGTCCGGCCGAGCGGTTCTCCGTCCAAGGCTATCTCGGCGGCGGTGTCCAGACCGTCGAAGACCAGGTCGGTGCGCTCGTGCACGGTGACGGCCGGGATCCGGGCGGTATACGTCCAGGCCCGGTCGCCGACCCAGGCCACCTCGTGTTCGTTGGTGCCGATGAAAGGGTCCGGAATGAGCCCCGCAGCCAGCAGATCGGTGTGCACGCAGCCCGGTACCCGGGCAGGCAGCACCGCGTCCTCGTGGCGCAGCCCCCACCCGTCGCTGAGCAGGGTGACGTCCTTCATTGTGCGGCTCCCCTCGCGTGACGCAAGGTCGTTTCTGGTTACGGCGCACGCCAACCTAGCCGCGCAGGCGAACGATGTCCATAAACCGGTATAGCTCTCGTGAGTATGCGCCTATTTGTTGCGTTTTACCTACCTATGCGGGAGGGAATGCGGCCCATTCTGAAACCCTTGCGTAACGATTAGGTATCGCGAGAGAACGGTGAGCTTTACCGGTTCAATGGCTCGGTGCCATAGTGCCGACAGCCCAAAGGAGAGCCTGAGCCGCAATCTAGAAGGAGCTGGGGTATATGGGGAGGAAGACGCTGGCGGTCGCCGCACTGATAGCCGTAACGGCGCTCACCGCGACGGCGTGCACCGGGGCGGCGGCGCCGAAGGGCGAGTCCGCCGCCGAGGCGACGGACCCGGGCAGCGTGTCCGGCACCATCACGGTCCTGACGCACCGCACGGACCTGGTGCAGAACGGCACGATGAAAAAGTACGCGGCCGCGTTCAACAAGATCTATCCCAAGGTGACGGTGAAGTTCGAGGGCATCACCGACTACGAGGGTGAGGTCAAGATCCGCATGAACACCGACAACTACGGTGACGTGCTGATGATCCCGAACGCGATCGCCAAGAAGGACTACCCCTCGTTCTTCGCCTCGCTCGGCACCAACGCCGAGCTGAGCAAGGCGTACCGCTTCACCGGCAACACGAACGTCGGCGGCAAGGTGTACGGCCTGGCCATCGTGGGCAACGCCAACGGGTTCGTCTACAACCAGGCCGTCTGGAAGAAGGCCGGCATCACCTCCTGGCCCACCAGCACACAGGAGTTCGTGGCCGACCTCAAGGCCGTCAAGGCGAAGACCGACGCGGTGCCGTACTACACGAACTTCAAGGACCAGTGGCCGCTGACCGCCGGTACCGCGAGCATCGGCTCCGTCAGCTGTGACGCGCAGGCCAACGACAAGCTGGCGACGTCCACCGCCCCCTGGGCCTCGGGCAGCGACCTCAACGTCATCGACACGCTGCTCTACGACACCGTCCACGACAAGCTCTCCGAGAAGGACCCCACCACCACCAACTGGGAGAACTCCAAGGGGCTGATCGCCCGCGGCGAGATCGCGACGATGCAGCTCGGCTCCTGGGCCATCACCCAGATGCAGGACGCGGCCAAGACAGCCGGGGAGAACCCCGACGACATCGGTTTCATGCCGTTCCCCGCGCAGAAGGACGGCAGGTTCTGCGCGATCCTGTCCTCCGACTACCAGCAGGCGGTGAGCATCCACTCCGAGCACAAGGCGGCCGCGCGGGCGTGGATCGACTGGTTCACCGAGAAGTCAGGCTTCGCACAGAACGAGGGCTCGATCCCGACGGCCAGGTCGGGTGCCCTGCCGGACACCCTGAAGCCCTTCGAGGACAACGGTGTCACCCTCCTCGAACGGTCCGAGGCCAAGAGTGCCCAGGTCAACGCCATCGACAACACCGCCGAGATCGGCCTGTCCAAGCCCGACTACCGGCAGAAACTGGTCGACATGGCCCGCGGAGTCCAGAGCGGCAGTCTGAAGAACTACTTCGCCGACCTCGACAAGAAGTGGAGCGAGGCGCAGAAGACCGCGGGCTCCTGACGGAGAGCGGCGCACGGGCCCGGTGGCGGCGCTTCCCAGCCGGGCCCAGCACGCCCACCACATCCGTGGACGACCGAAAGGCCGACATGACCCACACCACACACACGCCCACGGCACGCGTGGGCAGGGAGAGCGTCGTCGCCCGCCCGGCCGGCGGTCCGGCACACCGGACGCTGAGGAGGCGGTCCCGTCCCGGCCGTGGCCCGCTCAGCGGAGTCACTCCCTGGCTGTTCCTGCTGGTCCCCCTGGTCCTGCTGATCACGTTCACCTACGTGCCCGTGGCGAACATGATCTATTACAGCTTCACGGACTGGGACGGTGTCAGCCCGGAGATCCACGTCACCGGAATCTCCAACTACACCGAGCTGTTCACCCGCCCCGAGTTGTTCCGGGTGTTCTTCGTCAGCCTCTATTATCTGGTCGCGTCCGCCGTGCAGATCGTCATCGCCCTGTACTTCGCGACCGTCCTCAGCTTCAACCTGCGCCTGCGCAACCTTTTCAAGGGAATCCTGTTCTTCCCGTACCTCATCAATGGCGTCGCCATCGGGTTCGTCTTCCTGTACTTCTTCCAGGACGGTGGCACCCTCGACTCGGTGATGACCTGGTTCGGCGCGGGCAGCGACCATGCCTGGCTCGGCGAACCGACCTCCGCGAACATCTCCCTGGCGGGCGTTTCCGTGTGGCGCTTCACCGGCCTGAACTTCGTGCTCTTCCTGGGCGCGATCCAGTCCATCCCCGGCGAGCTGTACGAGGCGGCCCAGCTCGACGGCGCTACCCGGTGGCACCAGTTTCGGTACCTGATCGCGCCGAGCATCCGGCCCGTGATCAGCCTGAGCGTGATCCTCGCCGTGTCCGGCTCCCTGTCCGTGTTCGAGATCCCCTACATCATGACCAGCGGCGCCACCGGCACCACGACCTTCGTCATCCAGACGGTGAAGCTCGCCTTCCAGTTCAACAAGGTCGGCCTGGCCTCCGCCTCGGCCGTCGTCCTGCTCCTGATCATCCTGCTGATCACCTGGATCCAGCGCCGCCTCGTGCCCGACGAGAAGGTAGACCTCGTATGACACCCCCTGTGTCAACCTCACACTGCTTGAAGCAGCGGTTTCGGGGTTGTGAGACGTTGCAGCCCGCCGTGCCGGTCGGGCTGGTAGGGCTCGTGACTGAGCCAGCAGCGATGGAGCACGCGGATCCATGCGCGGGCCAGGACCCGGATTGCGTGTGGGTGGTCCATGCCCCGGTCTCGGGCCCGCTGGTAGATGTCGGCGGCCCATGGGCTTTCGTGGCGGCTGTTGTCCGCGAAGACCACTATCGCCTGCCGGAACCGTTTGTTGCAGGCCCACCGGTAGGAAACCCCGCGCATGCGTCCGGACGCCTTGGTGACCGGCGCGACGCCGGCGAAGGCGGCGACCGCATCCGGTCTGTCGTAGGCAACGCGGGAATCGCCCCACTCCGCGAGGATCTGAGCGGCGCTGATCTGCCCGGCCCGGGGCAGCGAGGTGAAGATCCGCGCGTCGGGATGCTGGTCGAGGTGGCTGACCACCGAGCGGTCGAGGTCCTTCTTCACGCCGCCCAACGTCTTGAGCACGGTGACCAGGGCGGTGACGGCGTCGCGTCCGGCCTCGGTGCGGTGCTCGGCGGTGACGCCTGCCGGGGCTCGGCGAAGGCGCCCCAGGAGCTCGTCGACGGTGCGCCGGCCCGAGTAGCCGTGCTTGGTGCAGAACGCGGCCATGCGCTTCTCGCCCAGGTGGGCGGCGGAGGCCGGGGTCGGGTAGCGGGTGAGGAATTCCAGCGCGATCGGCGACTCGATGTCCGCGAACAGCGATTTGGCGCCGGGCCAGAAGGTATCCAGCAGCGAGCTGAGCATGTTGGTGGCCATCACCCGCAGCCGCACCACGTCGTCGCGGGTGCGGACCACAGTGCGCAGAGTCTTCGTCTCGTCGCTGAACGGGCGGGCCTTGCTGAGCCTGTGGTGCCTCAGCCGCAGGTATTCCGCGATCACCATCGCGTCCCCGGGGTCGGACTTCGCCTCGGACAGCACCTCGGCGTCGCGCCTCGCCACGGGGACGTTCTCCGCGTCCCCGAACCTGGCCAGACGGCGGATCAGGGTCTCGAACCCGATCGCGGAATGGGTGACGGTGAACTCGCTTCGGGCCTTGCCGGCTCCGTCCAGCACGCAGACCGCGTGCTCGGCCGATCCCCAGTCGATCCCGACGTAGTGCTCGCTCTCGGGCAGTGCCACAGCTCTCCTCGTGCCTATCAGCGACAGGCCGGTGACGAAGCTGAACCCCGGGCGGTCACTGACTGGCGCTCTGCGGCGCGTCCCTCTGTTGCCGGTCGACAGCTCCGGAAGAACCGGGGGCGGCAGTGTCATACGGGCCCTGAAAGGGCGACCACCACGGGCCGTCACCCCGGCTCTCACCGGCATCCAACCACGAGCGCCCAACAGACGCCCGCAGAAAGGATGGTGGACCAGTGACGACCAACGCGGTGGACGGCCGTCGCCCTCGGGGCATCGGCGCGGTCCTCATGTATCTTTCCCTGGTCCTCGCCTCGCTGGTGGTCCTGGTCCCGCTGGCTGTCGTGTTCCTCACCTCGCTGAAGACGTCGAAGGAAGTGGCGGAAGGAGGCGGCGCGTTCCGGCTTCCCGGCGACTGGCTGAACTGGTCCAACTACGTCACCGCCTTCCGCGACGGTCACATGCTGATGGCGTTCGGGAACACCGCCTTCATCCTGTTGTTCTCCATCGCCGGCACCGTGATCATCGGTTCGATGACCGCGTATGCCATCGATCGCTTCACCTTCCGCGGCAGAAGGCTGGTCATGGGGCTGTTCCTGGTTGCCACGCTGGTGCCGGGCGTGACCACGCAGGTGGCTACGTTCCAGGTGGTCAACAGCTTTGGCCTCTTCGACACCCGGTGGGCGCCGATAGTGCTCTACATGGGCACCGACATCGTGTCTATCTACATCTTCCTGCAGTTCGTCCGCTCCATCCCCGTCTCCCTCGACGAGGCCGCCCGGCTCGACGGCGCGAACGCGCTCACCATCTACTGGCGGATCATCTTCCCGCTGCTCAAACCGGCGATCGCCACGGTCGTCATCATCAAGGGCATCACCGTCTACAACGACTTCTACATTCCCTTCCTTTACATGCCCTCAGAGAACCTGGGCACCATCTCCACGGCCCTGTTCCGCTTCAAGGGCCCTTTCGGCGCCCATTGGGAGGACATCTCGGCCGGTGCGATCCTCGTCATCGTGCCCACGTTCTTCCTCTTCCTCTTCCTCCAGCGCTACATCTACAACGGGTTCGCGCGGGGCGCCACGAAGTAGGCGGGGGCGGCCCGCTCGCAAGCCGCTGCCTCTTCGTCGGCTACTTAACCGATTTACCCCGCTGGGCTGGTTCCTCGCGGATGGACGACGGTCCCCGGAAGCTCGACGGTTCTGCGACGACCCGCTGAGAAGTCCGCTTTCCGGAGCCCGACTGAGCAACGCCTACACCCGGCATACGGCAACGTCGGCCACGTCCACCTCTGCGGGCGAGGGCCCCGGGCCATGTCGACCTGATAATCGCCGCCGTGCCCCGAACGCCCGGCGCCGCTGACCGGTGACTCACGGCGCGCGACGCTTGCTGCGGACAGACGGGTTCGCCCGTCCCCGGTGACCCACCTCTGCTCACGGGAAATCGCCACGCCAAAGGAGACGTAGATGTCCAAACCTCTGCTGAACCGTCGTGCGTTCATCCTCATTGGCGCCACGGTCGCCATGGCGGCGGGCGCCCAGTTGCCGGTGGCCGCCGCGGCCGCGCCCTTCGCGGCGCCCACCGGAGTGCCGACGCCGATCCAGATCGTCGACGACAAGGCGACCCCCGCCACCCGCGCGCTGTTCGCATACCTGAAGCGGCAGCAGGGGAAGGGCATCCTGTTCGGTCACCAGCACGACCTCACCTATGGTTTCACCTTCGCCACTCCCGACGGCAAGGCGTCCGACACCAAGGCCGCAGTGGGCGACTATCCCTCTGTCTTCGGCTGGGACACCCTCATCCTCGACGGCGACGAACGCCCCGGCGTACCGGACGGAACCGAGGCCGCGAACATCGCCGCGCTCAGCCAGTCCATCAGCCAGGGAGACGCACGCGGCGGAATCAACACCCTCAGCGCCCACATGCCGAACTTCGTCACCGGCGGGAACTTCTACGACACATCGGGCCGAGTGGTCGGCAAGATCCTTCCCGGCGGCGCGAAGCACGCGGAGTTCAACACCTTCCTCGACCGCATCGCGAAGGCGGTCAAGGGCGCGCGGCGGCCGGACGGCACCGCGATCCCGGTCGTCCTCCGCCCCTTCCACGAGAACAACGGAGGCTGGTTCTGGTGGGGCGCCGGCCACACCACCTCGGCCGAGTACATCGAGCTGTTCCGTTACACCGTCGAGTACCTGCGCGACACCAGGGACGTCCACAACCTGCTCTACGCCTACTCGCCCAACTCCGGTTTCGGAGGCGACCCGCCCAGCTACCTCAAGACCGACCCGGGCGATCGGTTCGTCGACATCCTCGGTTACGACTCCTACGACGATTCCGCCGGTTCGACCGCCTGGCTGGACGGCCTGGTGACGGACCTGGTGATGGTGGTCCGGCTGGCGAACGAGAGGGGCAAGGTGCCGGTCCTCACCGAGTTCGGGGAGAGCGGCACCGAGGACCGTAACCCCAAGTGGTTCACCGAACTGCTGCACGCCCTCCGGGCGGACCCAGTGGCCCGTCAAGTGACCTACATGCTCACCTGGGCCAACTTCGGAGGCACCAACCGCGCCTATGTGCCGTACCAGGGCCAGGCCCTGTTGCCGGACTTCGTCCAGTACTACCAAGACCCGTACACCCTCTTCGCCGCCGATCTCCGGGGGGTGTTCTCTGCTCGCACCACCCCCGTCCGCAATACCCCGCCCGACCCTCACACCAGACCCGTGACCAGCAACTTCACGATGCACCGTGCTCAGTGGCCCCGCGGGTGTGTCAATTTAACGGCTGATCTTGGTTGTTGAGTGGTCAGTTGTTGCTCGGGGTCAGGCGGCCCTCGAAGGCGATCTGGAACGCGTTCAGGGGTGCCTTCCAGCGCATGGTCCACCTTCTGCGGCCCTTCCCCGTCGGGTCCAGGCTCATCAGCGCCATGTAGATGCACTTGAGGGCGGCGGCTTCGTTGGGGAAGTGTCCGCGGGCGCGGACGGCCTTGCGGATGCGGGCGTTCACGGACTCGATCGCGTTCGTCGAGCAGATGACCTTGCGTATCTCGACGTCGAAGGAGAGGAAGGGCACGAACTCGGCCCAGGCGTTCTCCCACAGCTTGATGATCGCCGGATACTTCCGACCCCAGGCTTCCTGGAACTCCCCGAACCGCTCCGTCGCCGCGTCTTCGCTGGGTGCGGTGTAGACGGGCTTGAGGGCTTTGGCGACCTTGTCCCAGTCCTGGCGAGCTGCGTAACGGAACGAATTGCGCAGGAGGTGAACCACACACGTCTGGACAATCGTGCGAGGCCAGACGGTCTCCACGGCTTCGGGTAGGCCCTTGAGCCCGTCGCAGACCAGCATGAGCGCGTCGTCCAGGCCGCGGTTCTTCAGCTCGGTGAACACATGCAGCCAGTACTTCGCGCCCTCGCCGCCGTCGCCGGCCCAGATGCCGAGGATGTCGCGGGTGCCGTCCACGGTCACCGCCATCACCACGTAAATGGGACGGTTCGCGACCTGCCCATCCCTGATCTTGACGTTGATGGCGTCCACGAACAGGACCGGACAGACGCGGTCGAGGGGACGGTTCTGCCATTCGGCCATGCCTTCCATGACCGTGTCGGTGATGGTGGAGATGGTCTGCTTGGACACCTCGGCGCCGTACACCTCGGCCAGATGAGCCGAGATCTCGCCGTGCGTGAGCCCCTTCGCTGACAGCGGCAACACCATCTCGTCGACGCCGGTCAGGCGTCGCTGCCGCTTCTTGACGATCTGCGGCTCGAACGTGCCCGAGGTGTCACGCGGGACCTTGACCTCGACCGGCCCGACGTCGGTCAGCACGGTCTTGGCCCGGCTCCCGTTGCGGGAGTTGCCGCTGCCCCGGCCGTCGGCATCGTGCTTCTCGTAGCCGGGGTGATCGGTGATCTCACCTTCCAGGGCAGACTCCAAGACCCGCTTGGTCAGCTGCTGCAGCAGCCCGCCTTGCCCGGTCAGCTGCAGTCCCTCCGACCGGGCCCGTTCCACCAGCATCGCGACCAGCTGCTCGTCGGACACGGGCACAGGCTGCCCGGACTCAGCACTCTCGACAGGCTCCACGGTCTCCAACTCCACGGCGGTGTCAGTCACTTGACGTCTCTCCCATGATCGTCGGATCCGCCGTTAGATTTACACTCCCGGCCCCGCTGAAAGAGCTCCCTACGTTGTTCTGTGGGATGTGGTGGGCCCTTCGTATGGTTGACCCGCCCAGGGGTGCCGGGTGTGGTTCAAAAAGCTCTGCCGCTTGTGGCTTCCACTGATTGGCCGCCCGGCGCCCCACGACGACTCGGCTGCCAATTAGGAACTGCGAATGATCGCTGAGTAGGGAATCGACAGCGAGGTCGTCCGTCGGGAGGCACCAGCACCACACCGCACGGAGGCACCACATGGCCACGATCTGGGCCGGCATCGACGCAGGTAAAACCCATCATCACTGCGTCGCGATCGACGAGAGCGGCCGCCGACTTCTGTCACGACGCGTCGCCAACGACGAACCCGAACTCCTCGAACTTCTCACCACCGTGCTTGCCTTGGGCGACGATGCGATGTGGGGCATCGACCTGGCCGACGGCGGTGCCGCCCTGGCCATCACGATCCTCCTCAACCACGACCAGCCCGTGCACTACATCTCCGGCCGGGCCATCCACCGCGCCCCCGAGAGCTACCGCGGCGAGGGCAAAACCGACGCCAAGGACGCTGCCGTCATCGCCGACCAAACGCGCATCCGACGGGACCTGCACCCCCTACGCACCAGCGACGCAACCGTCACCGACCTCAAGATCCTCACCGGCCGCCGCACGGACCTGGTCGCCGACCGCACCCGCAGCGTCAACCGGCTCCGCGCTCAACTCACCGGCATCTTCCCCGGTCTGGAACGGGCATTGGACCTGACCAACGCCGGCCCGCTCATGCTGCTGACCGGATACCAGACCCCGGCCGCCATCCGCCGAATCGGCGTGAAACGTCTGGAGACCTGGCTGCGCAACCGCAAGGTCATCCACGCCGACCGGCTCGCCGAGACCGCCGTCCACGCCGCCGAGCGCCAGCACACCAGCCTGCCCGGCGAGAAGCTGACCGCCCACATGGTGCACACGCTGGCGAGGGAGGTGACGGCCCTCAACCAGCAAATCGCCGAGCTCGACAAGGCGATCGAGGCCCGGTTTCGCGAACATCAGGACTTCGAAGTGATCACCAGCCTGCCGGGCCTGGGCGTCATCCTCGGCGCCGAGTTCCTGGCCGCCACCGGAGGCGACATGGCCTTCTTCGGTACCGCTGACCGCCTTGCCGGCTTCGGTGGCGTCGCACCCGTTCCCCGCGACTCCGGCAAGATCAGTGGCAACTTCCGCCGCCCACGGCGTTACAACCGCAGACTCCAACGTGTCTTCTACATCTCCGCGTTGTTCAGCATCCGCCACTGCGACGAGTCCCGCCGGTTTTACGAACGCAAGCGAGCCCAGGGAAAACATCACATCCAGGCCGTCCTGGCCCTGGCCCGCCGACGCGTCAACGTCCTCTGGGCCCTCCTCCGCGACGGACGGACCTACCAGACCCTGCCATCCACCACTCTCGCAGCTTGACAGACACCATTAGGAATCAGTGATTGCTCGGTTTGCCCGCTCCTCCAGGGCCTGAGTCGCCTGGTCCAAGGGGGGCGAGAACAGTTGACGGTAGTAGCCCAGGGTTTCGGTCACGACCCCTGGAGCGCGGAACGCTCCGCGTCCGGCAGCTCGTAGCCGGGCGACCATTCTCGCCAGAGTCGGTCGATGAAGGCGAAGTCGTCGCGCGCGATGGCCGGCTCCGCCAGTGCCGTCTGGAAGAAGAACATGTACCAACTACGCCGCTGTTGGTCACCGTTGGCGACCCACTCGGTTCGCACTTGAGGGCCGTAGGGGACTGCCATGCCGACTGGGACCGTTGACCGAGATCACTTCGCAGTGGTGCAGGAGCCAGTCGAGGATCGCGGTACCGAGGACCTCGTCGCCGAAGACCTGGCCCCATTCATCTGGGGCTGGACAAAACGTTCACCGACCCACGCCTCTGCGCGGCCATCGTCGACCGGCTCACCTTCAACGGCACCATCATCGAGACCGGCACCAACTCTCACCGCCTCGCCAGCACCCGAGCCCGAGCCGAGGAGACCGCCAAGGCCGGCTGACCTCTGCCGCTACCTCCCTCGATGGTCCACCGCCCTCACGGGCGGCGGACCATCCTTCGTTCAGTTCACCAAAGCGTCCTGGTGAAAGGACATGCACCAGCGGCCTGTGCGCCTCCGTGCCGACGGAGTGAGTGCGCGCCTTCTGGACGCGCGTATCCGGAGACTACATCGACGCAGGAACCCGCCCCGCTCCCCTGGGGCCCGAGCGGTGCACGCTCCACTGCGCGAGCGGCAGCAGGGCGTTCACCAGTGCCTGGCCGTCCGAGGCCAACTGATAGCGGATCTGTACGGGGGTAGTGGGGATGACGGTTCGCTCGATGAGGCCTGCGGCCTCGAGTTCCTTCAGGCGCTGGGAGAGCAACCTGTCGGAGATGCCGTCGATCATCGCCCGGTACTCGCCGAAGCGCCGGCGCTCTGGGCGGCGGCTTGCAGTACCGAACCCGTCCAGCGGCATCCGACCATTTCGAGGGTGTCCTCGAAGCTCGGGCAACTGTCGTCATGAATGGAGTGCACTTATAAAGGATTAGCAGCTTACCCATCGTTTTGCCAGTGGGGCGGCCCGGCCCACTCTGGCCTCATGACCGACTACGGACGCCAACTCTCCTTCGGAGTGAGCCTCGACCCCTCCGCCGGGACATGGGCACTGACCCGGCGCCTCGCGCGCACGGCGGAGGACTCGGGTCTGGACCACCTCGCCGTCCAGGACCACCCGTACCAGCCCAGCCACCTCGACGCCTGGACCCTGATCACGCACCTGTCGGCGGTCACCAACCGTATCTCCTTCCTCACCGGCGTCGCCGACCTGCAGCTGCGCCCGCCGGTGATGCTCGCCAAGGCCGCCGCGTCGCTGAGCGTGCTCACCGACGGACGGATCCAGCTCGGTGTCGGCGGGGGAGGTATCCCGGACGCCATCGCCTCGATGGGCGGGCCGGCGCGACGCGGCCAGGACATGGTGGCGTTCACTGAGGAGTCCCTGGGGCTGCTGCGCACGGCCCTGGCCGGAGGCGTCGTACAACTGCACAGCCCGTACCACGCCGTCGACGGCTACCACGCCGGACCGGTGCCCCCGAAGCCCGTCGAGCTCTGGCTCGGCGCCCAGAAGCCCAAGATGCTCGCCGTCACCGGCCGGTCGGCCGACGGCTGGATCGCTCCGCTGAACATCTACCTCCCGCCGCGGGAGGTGCCCTCGCGTCAGCGGATTATCGACGAGGCGGCCACCGGCGCGGGTCGCGACCCGAGCACACTGCGGCGCGTCTACAACGTGATCGGCGTGATCGGCGACCACGGCCACGGGAGCAGTCCCGGGCTCGTCGACGATGTGCGGAGGTGGGTGGACACCCTTACCGAGTGGACCGTCGAACTCGGCTTCGACACCTTCGTCTTCTGGCCCGCCACCGACCCCGAGAACCAGCTCGCACTCTTCGCAGGCGAGGTCGTGCCCGCGGTGCGCGAGCGCGTCGACACCCTCCGGAGCGGGCGATGAACGCCACCCTCTCCACCGTGCCGGCCGAGCTCGCGGGCAAGGTAGTCACGCCCGACGACCGCCGCTACCGGCCGCTGCGCTCCACCCACACCACCGTTGGCCGCCCGGCCGCCGTGGTCCTGCCCGAGTCCGCGGGCGACGTCGCGGCGGCGCTGCGGTACGCACGGAAGACGGGGCTTCGGGTGGCCGTCCGCAGCGGCGGACACGGCCTGTCCGGCAGCGGCACCAACGATGGCGGGCTCGTCATCGACCTGAGCGCGATGCACCGCATCGACGTCGTCGACCGCGGCTCCCGCCTGGTCCGCGTCCAGGCGGGCGCCAGCTGGGCCCAGGTCGCCCAGGCGCTCGCCCCGCACCGGCTCGCCATCAGCTCGGGCGACCACGGCAACGTTGGCGTCGGCGGCATAGCCACCGGGGGCGGCGTCGGCTGGCTCGTACGGCAGTACGGGCTCACCATCGACCACATCCGTGCGGTCGAGGTCGTCCTGCCCGACGGAACGGCCGTACGCGCGGATGTCGAGACCGATCCTGACCTGCTGTGGGTGATGCGCGGGGCCGGGGCGGGTGCCGGGATCGCGGTGGCCTTCGAGATCGAGGCCATGGATCTCCGCGACGTCGGTCACGCGCAGTTCGTCGCGGCGGTGGACCCGGCCGGTCAGACGCTGCGCCGCTGGGCCGACGTCATGGCGCGGGCGCCGCGCGAGTTGTCGACGGCGGTGATGCTGTCCTCGCGGGGCGCCACCACCGCCGCGTACATCACCGCGGTCGTGGCCTCGGACAGCCCGTCCGTCATCCGCGACGCCGTCGAACCGCTGCTCGGCATCGGCGACGTGAGGGCTCAGCAGAGCCACATCGTCCCCTACGCCGAGCTGGTCCCACCGCACCATCTGCACGGCCACTCCGGTCAGATGCCCGCCAGCACGACCAACGGACTGCTCACCGACATGACCCCGGACGCCGCCCACGCACTGGTCACCGCATCGGCCACCCCCGACCCGATCCTGATCCAGCTGCGTTCACTCGGCGGCGCGACCCATGACCCTGCCCCCATGGCCACCGCGTTCGCCCACCGCCACCCAAACACCCTCGTCGTCGCCACGGCGTTCCCGCCGGACGCTCCCGCCACACTGGCCGCCGCCTGGCGCTCCCTCGCCCTGCACACCGACGGCGCCTACGTGAACTTTGAGAGCACACCCGACGAGGCGACGTTCGCCCGCGCCTACCCCGGACCGACCCGCAGCCGCGTCACCGACCTGTGGAAGCGCTACGACCCCGACGGCGTCCTGCACCCCCGGCCACCGGCCTGACCGCTGGCCGCCTCGACCTCACCGACCACGAGCCCGCGGCACCCGCCGCGAGCGCCCGCCCTTTCAAGTCACCCAGTGCTGGAGATACTCCATGGCCACGTTGCTGCACATCGACTCCTCCGTGTTTTCGAAGAGATCAAATCCCTCGGTTTCACCGGCTGCCTCAACCTCCTGCACAAGTACATCAACCAAGGCCGCGCCGATGCCGACCGCAGCCATATCTCCGCACGGCGGCTCGCCCGGATGCTGCTCACCATGCCCGACAACCTCAAGGCTGAGCAGCGACAGCTGCTGGACCGCCTCACCGCGGCCTGCCCCGAAATGACCCAACTGGCAGTCTCTATCCGGGCTTTCGCCCAGCTCCTGAAGCCTCAGCCAGCAAATGTCGACGCGCTCGAGCTCTGGATCACCCAGATCCGCGCAGCCGATCTGCCGCACCTGCACGCCTTCACCCGAGGGATGGAGCGAGACCTCGACGCCGTGATCGCCGCGTTCACACTCCGCTACAGCAACGGCCCCACCGAGGGCGTCAACACCAAGACCAAGCGGATCGCCCGCCAGATGCACGGGCGAGCAGGCTTCACCCTCCTCCGCCACCGCATCCTCCTCGGATAGCGACACCCTCCGTCACCACCGAATGTGAGACAGGGCCCGGGCAACTACGAGTCCGCCGGCAAGAGCCCGTCGGGCCGCACCCGGCCTGGCGACCCGTGGCTGAAGAGCGTGCTCGGGCCAGGCCGCGATCTCCGCCTGCCGCGCCAAGGACAGCTACCTCGCCGCCCGCTACCGACGCCTGGTCGGACGCCGCGGCCGCCGGCGGGCACTGGTCGCCCTGCACCATTCGATCCTGATCTCGATCTGGCACATGTTCACCCGCGACATCGAGTGCGCCGACCTGGGCGGCGCCTACTTCTACGCACTGGCAAGACCCGCGCTACCCTCCACCTCGACGGCAGCCCTCATCGCCCTGCTCGCCGACCGCGCGCCCGGGCTCGTGCGGAGCCTGCGGGAAGCAGTCCCCAACTAGTCATGCTGGACGGCACCCTCGCGGAGTGCGACCGGGTCGGCGACAGCCCGGCCGACTTCTCCCAAAAAACGCCGACATCACTGCGTGAAAGTGCAGGTGGTGACCTACCTGGCCGGACGGCTGCTGTGGATCTCGCCCGCCCTGCCCTGCCGCGCGCACGACCTGACTGCGGCTCGCTCCCACGGGATCGTCCCGATCCTCGCCGACCGCGCCTACATGGGTGCCGGCCCATGTGTCGGCGTACACCACGCAGATGCCCGCCAGGCCGCGACCTCACGCCAACACAGCAAACCGTCAACCGCGCACTGTCGGCGGCACACGCACTGGTCGAGCGGCGCGTCGCACGACTGAAGTCCTGGCGGATCTTCCGCAAGGCCCAGTGCAGCCCAAACCGCATGTCGTCCATCGCCGCCGCCATCCTCACCCTGGAGCGGCACCGCTGAAAAGGCTCCCTACGTTGTTCGGTGGAAAGTGGTGAGCCCTTCGATTGGTTGACCCGCCCAGTCATGCCGGGCCCAGAGGCCACCAGTCCCGTTGCAGGACTGCAGAAAACATAACTGTGAGAGTTCTTCTGCGACCCGGGATGGGTTGCTGCCAGGCTCGGCGCTCGTGATCCGGCAGGACTCGCAAAACAACTGGCGCCCTGTCAGGGACTGCCGACGCCGACCACGGTCGTGCGCCCACGAAGGAGAACAAACGCGTGGCCGTGCTTGCAGAACACGTCGGTGGCGTCATCGGTGTCGACACTCACCGCGACACGCTCGCCGCAGCGGCCGTCAGCCCGATCGGCGCCGTCCTGGAGACCACTGACGCACCCGCCCATGGCCGCGGCTACCATTGCCTTCTCGACTTCGCCCGGTTGCGCGTGCCTGGTCGGCGCTGCTGGGCGCTCCAAGGAACCGGCAGCTTCGGCGCTGGCCTCGCCGCCTTCTTGGACGACACGGGAGAGCGCGCGGTCGAGGTCTGCCGCCCCAAGCGCCCGTCGGTGCGTGGCGGACGCAAGACGGACATGCTCGACGCTGTTCGCGCGGCCCGGGAGGCCCTGGCCACCGAGTACGTCATCCATCCCCGCATGCGCGGGGAACGCGAGGCGATGCGCGTGCTGCTGGCTACTTGGCTGGGCGCCGCGCATGCCTCTACCGCGGTCATCAACCAGCTCAAGGCTCTGATCATCTCCACACCGGACGGCCTGCGCACCGAAATGCGTCGCCTGAGCCGATCACAGCAGGTCACATATTGTGCCGGCCTCCGCGATCGCCCCTCCCTGTCCACCGAGCACCGTATGACCATTCGTGCCATGCGGTCCACAGCCCACTGCGTCCGGCACCTGCAGGCGGAAGCTCGCGAGTTGGAGAGCGAACTCCTTCAGCTCGTCCGTCAACAGGCGTCTGAGCTAATGGAGTTACTTGGCGTCGGCCCGATCACCGCAGCTCAGATCCTGATCAGCTGGTCACACCCTGGCCGGTTCCGTTCCGAGGCCGCCTTCGCGTCCTTCGTCGGTGTCGCCCCGACTCCCGCCTCCTCCGGCCTGACGAACAAACACCGGCTCAACAGGGGAAGAGAACGCCAAGTGAATCGAGCGATGCACCCAGTCTCCCTGATCAGGATGCGGTTGGATCCTGCCACGAAGACGTACGTCGCTCGCCGCCTGAGCGAAGGGAAGAGCTCCAGCGACGCGCAGCGGTGCCTCAAGCGCAACATCTGCCGGCAGATCTTCAAGATCCTCGAACGAACCAGCCGAATGCGGAAGGGCTTCCTCAAACGGCTTGACAAGACAAAGCAGCCTCGGGGAGTCCATGCTCTGTTACCGCGATGACCTGGGAAAGCGGACCATTAAGTACTTATGAAAAGTAGGTGCTGGATCAGGTCTTCTTGCCGTCGGCGGGTCCGGGCGGGACAGGGCGGGTGTCTTTGTTCGCCCACTCGGCGAGGAGGGTGAGGACCTTCATGAGCTCCCGTCCGCGCTCAGTCAGCGTGTAGACGGAATGTGCGGGAGTGGTGGGCACGATCGTTCGGATGATCAGGCCCTGGCCCTCCAGCTCTTTGAGGCGCTGAGACAGCAGCCGGTCGGAGAGGCCGTCCACCAGTTTCGCGATCTCGCCGAAGCGTTCGGCACCGCAGGAGATCGCCATCAGGATGGCGGCGGACCAGCGGCGCCCGATCAGCTCGACGGCGGACTGGAACCCGACACACAGCTTCTCGGGCAGGATGCCGGGCATGGGTTGAGTCAACGACATACTTACAAAGTATAAGTACCTAATACCGAATTTGCCAGCCCGATGCCATCTCCAGATCATGGTGTCATGATCGATGACGGAGATCGGGCATGACTCGCGTGATACTGCCGGTGCCCCTGCGGAACCACGCAGTCCTGCCGGCCGACCCTCGCTACGCGGCGGTGCGGTCGACGTACACCTCAACCCATTCGCCCGCCGTGGTCCTGCTTCCGGAGACCGATGCCGAGGTCGCCGAGACGGTCCAGTACGCCGCCGGGACCCTGCTGCCGATCTCCGTACGCAGTGGCGGTCACGGGCTGTCCGGGCGCTCGTCGAACGATGGCGGCGTCGTCATCGACTTGTCCTCCATGCACGAGGTGGAACTCATCGACCCGGCCACGCGACTGGTCCGCGTGCAGGCCGGTGCGCGGTGGGCGAACGTGGCACGCGCATTAGGCCGCAGCGCTCTCGCCATCAGTTCAGGCGACCACGGCAATGTCGGCGTCGGCGGACTGGCCACCGCCGGCGGGGTGGGCTGGTTCGCCCGGTTGTACGGTCTGACCATCGACCACGTTCGTGCGGCACGAGTGGTGCTTGCCGATGGCAGCGTGGTGCGCGCCGACAGCGATGCCCATCCCGACCTGTTCTGGGCTCTGCGTGGCGCCGGAGACATCGGGATCGTCACTGAGTTCGAGATCGAAGCGGCTCGGCTGAGCTCCATCGGCGTCGGCGAGGTCGCGGTGGAGGCTGACCGGGAGGGCGGTACCTTGCGGCGTTGGTCGGAGTACATGTCGGCAGCGCCCCGAGACCTCACGACCAATGGTCTTCTGGTTCGCGACGGGACACGGTTCGTCCTGCAGTTGACGGCAGTGGTCGCCGACGGTGACCTTGGCCGGGCGAGAACAGTCGCCGCCGAACTCGCCAGGCTGGGAGTCCGCCCGTTCGGGTCGAGGGCGCGAACGGCATCGTACGAATCCATGGTGCCCACCGCGCACTTGCACGACAACACCGGCCAGCAGCCGTCGCAGTCGACCAACGCTCTCTTGCCGACCCTGACCCCGTCCGCTGCCCGGGCTCTCATGGACGTCGCGGCCTCGCCCGGAGGCGCCCTCGTGCAGCTGCGCTCGCTCGGCGGCGCCATCAACGACATCGATCCCGGAGCGAACGCGTACTCCCACCGCCACCAGCAGGTGCTCGCCATTATCAGCGTATTCCCGCACCTCGGCGGAGTCGACCTCGACACCGTCGCGGCGCCCGTGCGCGCGTTCGCCGACGGCGCCTACCGCAGCTTCGACAGTCGGCCGGACCAGGCCGCGTTCGCCCGCGCTTTCCCCGGCGCGACAGGTGACCGCGTTCGAGCGCTTCAGCATCAGTACGACCCGGACCGCGTGTTCCACCGGGCCGGCCCCGCCGCCGGGTGAATCGATTCATCCGGACGCCATCGCATCGACCAGGAGCTGACCATGGCCGAAACACTCGCCCGCCCGCCGTATGACCCGGAACTCGAGCAGACACTCGAAGCACTGAAGGAGTTCCTGCCCACCACGCTGACGGCCGACATGATCCCGATGGCTCGCGCCGCGGCCGCCGCGCGGGTGAACATCGACGAGGTGATCGGCGACCGTCCCATCAGCTACCGCAGCTTGACCATCCCCGGATACCAGGGCGACGAGATCCAGATCTCCGTAGTGCACCGTCACGACCACACCGGAGCCGGCCCCGGCATCTACTACGTGCACGGAGGAGGGATGATCGTCGGAGACCGGTTCACCGATGTCGGGTCGCTGGTCGACTGGGTCGACCGATTCGACGCGGTCGGTGTGACCGTCGACTACCGGCTCGCCCCGGAATTCCCCGACCCGCACCCGGTCGAGGACGCCTACGCCGGCCTGGTCTGGACGGCCGAGCACGCCGCGGAACTGGGCATCGACCCGCACCGCATCATCGTCGCGGGCGCGAGCGCAGGTGGCGGTATCGCCGCTGGCACTGTGCTGCTCGCCCGCGACCGGCGCGGTCCCGCCTTGCTCGGCCAGATGCTGCTCTACCCGATGCTCGACGACCGCGACGCCACGGTGTCCACCCATCAGTTCGAGGGTCTCGGTGTCTGGGACCGCGGCAGCAACATCACCGGCTGGACCGCGCTGCTCGGCGAGCGCCGTGGCAGCGGCGAGGTCTCCGTCTACGCCGCCCCGGCCCGCGCGACCGATCTGGCCGGCCTGCCGCCCGCGTTCATCGACTGTGGATCAGCAGAGGTGTTTCGCGATGAGGACGTGGCCTACGCGACCTCCCTGTGGGCCGCCGGGGTGCAGGCCGAACTGCACGTGTGGCCGGGCGGCTTCCACACCTTCGACACCTTCGCCCCGGACGCCGTACTCACCGGGCGCATGCTCGACGCCCGCAAGGACTGGATGGCACGCCTGCTCGGCACCACATCGAGGGAAGGGGCGTCCGGCAAATGACACGTTCGGTTCGATTCGATTCCTTCGGCGGACCCGGCGTGCTCCACCTGATCGACGCACCCATCGCCGAGCCGACCGCCGGGCAGATCCGAGTCCGGGTCAAGACCTCAGGACTCAACCCGGTCGACTCCATCGTCCGCTCCGGCGGGGCAGTCGGGCGCCTCCCCATCGCCCCGCCATCCGGGCTGGGCAACGAATTCGCTGGCATCGTGGAAGCCGTCGGCACCGGCGTGCCGGACATCAGGGTCGGCACGCCTGTCATCGGCGCGGCGCCATTCCGGTCGCTCACCGAGGCGTTGCTCACAACGGCCGACACCGTCGTCGTCAAACCGGATTCTCTGGACTGGAACGTGGCCGCCACGCTCCCCGTGGCCGGCACAACCGGATACAACTCTGCGAACTCGTTGCGCTTGGGCCCTGCCGACACCGTGCTGATCAGTGCCGCCGCCGGCGGCGTTGGGCTGATTGCCAGCCAGATCGCGATCAGGGCGGGCGCGACCGTCATCGGCACCGCGAGCGAATCCCACCATGACTACCTGCGCCGGTTGGGAGTCATCCCGATCACCTACGGGAGCGGGCTGATCGGCCGGGTACGGGATGCGGCGCCCGGCGGCCTGAACGCGGCGCTGGAAAACCACAGTGCCGAAGCGATCGAAACCGCCCTCGAGCTCGGCGTTCCGGTCACTCGCATCAACTCGGTGGTAGGCAACGCTCAAGAGTACGGAGTGGCCGCCGTCGGTGGCGACCCGTCGCCAGCGACGATCGGCGCACTCGCAGGCCTTGTCGTGACCGGCGCAGTGCAAGTGCCGATCCACCAGACCTTCGCGCTCGATGACATCCAGGACGCCTACCGCCTCTTGGACACCCACCACCTGCTCGGGAAGGTCGTGGTTCGAATCGACGGCTGAGCCTAGAAATCCCATCATCGACAACCAGCTAACCGGACAAGGATTCTCATGACATTCGGACTTCCCGCCATCCCCGACAAGGACGACCCGCGGTGGACCCGCAAGGACGGCATCTTCGTTCCTCGCACCGGGGGAACCACCAAGTGGGTGATCGGGGACACGACCACCGTCAAGATAAGCGCGGCCCAGACCAACGGCGCCCTGGGCGTCCTGGAGAGTTCGGTGCCACCCGGCGGCGGCGCGGTCCCACACGCCCACGGCCGCGAGGACGAGGCCTTCTACGTACTCTCGGGCGACTTCGAGTTCGTCAACGGTGACCAGGTCATCAGCGCCGGTCCCGGCGACTTCTTCTTCGTCCCCCAGGGCAATCGGCACGGCTTCACCAACACCGGAGCACTCCCCGCCAAACTGCTCACCTTCCTGCTTCCCGGCGGGCACGAGCGGTTCTGGCTCGACAACGGCGTGGACCCCGAGCCCGGAAAGCCTGCGCCGGTCTGGGGCCCGGAGAACTTCGCCGCCCTCATTCCCGAGCTCACAAAACATCAGGTCACCCTGCTCCCCCAACAGGAGCTATAGGTTTCGTGGTGGTCCGCCAGCAGAAAGCCACGGATGGAGTATTCAACGGAGGAGATCTATGGCATCCGAAATCGCCCCCGGGGACGGCACCCCCGATCTCGACGGCTTCGAACACTGCTCCGCCGCAGTAAATGGAACTCGGTTGCACTACGTGGACGGCGGGTCGGGTGAACCGCTGTTTCTGCTTCCGGGTTGGCCGATGACCTGGTGGGAGTTCCACAAGATGATGCCGGCCCTCGCGCGGCGCTACCGGGTCATCGCCGTCGACATCCGCGGTATGGGCGGGTCTGCCAAGCCAGAATCCGGCTACAGCAAGAAAACGATGGCACGCGACATCCTCGAACTCGTCCGGCTGCTCGGCTTCGAGCGGATAAACATCGCCGGCGAGGACATCGGGGGCATGGTGGCGTACAGCTTCGCCATGAACCACCCGGAGCATGTCAGCAAGCTCGCGCTGTGGGAGACGTCGCACCCGAACAAACGCCTCTACGAGTTCTCGATGATGCCTCAGTCGTCGGCGGACTACTACCCGTGGTGGATTTCCCTGAATTTTGTCGATGATCTGCCGGAGCGCCTGCTGGCCGGACGCTTTCGGACTCTTCTCGACTGGATGATCGACCACCACACACGCGATCCCTCGGTCATCGACGAGCGCAGTCGGGAGATCTACGCATGCGCTTACGAACAGCCGGGCGCCGTGCGCGCGGGAAACGGTTGGTACCAGAGCTGGCCTCAGGACATTACCGACCGGGAGCAATACCGAAGATTCGAAGGGCCGGTGCTCGTCATGGGTGGCCGCAACTTTACCTTCATCCAGGGAACCATTGACGACCTCGCGACTGACATCACGAAGGTACAGATCGAGGGCGGAGGGCACTTCTTGGCGGAGGAACGCCCCGAGGACCTTGTGCGGGAGCTGTTCGAGTTCTTGGGCCGCCCGTAAGAAAGAAAGGAGGCCGGGCGGAAGGGTCCGTCGCCCGGTCGTTGTGCGAACGGCCGACAACAAAAGGAAACTCATGACCTACGTCACCACCGTCGACGGCGCCCAGATCTTCTACAAGGACTGGGGAAGCGGAATGCTCTTCGGGCTTGAGCCATCTGAGGTTCGAACATGATCGGAGCGAGCCCGTCGTTGGCGGTGTGCCGACGGATGGTGTTGTCGGAGTCGGCGATCCAGGTCGAGACCTTCACGCGGGCCTCGGCTCGGGTCCTGAAATGGTGCCGGTGAATGAATTCGACCTTCAGCGTGCCGTCGCGGAGACCGCCTTCATCTCAAAGAGGCGTTCTGCACGTCGCGCAGAGAGGCCTCAAACGTGGTCTCAGCTTGACTCTGTCGGGGATGTCGTAGTGGTCGAGATTAGTCCGACGCGCGGACCCGCAAGCGACCGTCTCGATCACGCAGGCTACCTCCTCTTCCCCGGAAGTGATCACTGGAGAGCCGTGTGCGGTCAAAGCCGCCTGCACGGTTCGGGAGGGGGCCGACGGAAAAGGACCCGATCCACGGGTACCTCGCCGGCGGCCTACCTCACCTTGAACACGCACGTCAGCCGCACCATGCACGAGTTGGCCGCCGCCCGATTGTGGCTGACCATCTATCAACTGCCGCCGTAGGCACCCGAACTCAACCCGGTCGAGGGTGTGTGGTCGCACCTGAAGAGGTCGCTGGCCAACCTCACCAAATACAGCCTCGACCAGCTCACCGCGCTGGTGAAGACCCGGTTGAAACGGATGCAGTACCAACCTGGCCTCATCAAGGGCCTCATGGCCAAGACCGGCCTTGACCTCCAACCGCCGTAACCCCAGCCATTAAAGATCTCCAGCACCCCTACATCACCCGCGGGCCTCTGTACAGCCGGGTATTGCAGGCTTACCCGCCATCTGACCGTTAGTAATGCATAGAAAGATCGGTGCAGTCATGAGCACATCGGAATCGGCACACACGACGCGAGAAGAGCTCACCAGTCGTGCGCGCAAACTACAGCCGCTCCTGCGTAAGTACACCTCACAGTCCGAGATGGACCGCCATCTCTCCGACGAGGTGAACACTGCCCTCATCGAGGCCGGGATGTTCCGGTTGCTGAAGCCGAAGCGCTTCGGCGGGTTCGAGGCCAACCTGCGTACCGTCGTGGAGGTCACTGAGACCCTCGGCCAGGCGAGCGGTTCGGCGGCCTGGGTCGTGGCCGTTGGTGCCGTGGCAGGCTGGATGGCCGGGTTCCCCTCCGCGCAGGCGCAGGACGATCTGTTCGGAACTGACCCCGATGCTCGCATCGCTGGTGGAAGCGCCCCCCGGCCCTGCCCGTCAGGTCGAAGGCGGCATCCGCGTCAGCGGACGTTGGGCCTACTCGTCCGGATCGCACCACTCTACGTGGGCCTCCATGGTGGCGCTGGTCACCAACGACACCGGGGAGTTTGTCGACGCGCTCTGGTGCGTGGCACCGATATCGGAATTGAAGATCGAGGAGACCTGGCAGACCGTGGGCATGCGAGGAACCGGTAGCGACACCCTGGTCGCCGAGGACGTATTCGTCCCTCACCACCGGACGTTCTCCATGGCACAGATGCTGCAAGGCACCTGGCCGATCCCGACGGGCGAGACGATGTACCAGTTGCCGCCGGCCCCTCTGGCCGTGGTGCCTCTCATCGGGCCGCTCCTTGGCCTGGGACATGCGGCACTCGACTTCGTCATCGACCAGGCGAACGCCAAGGCAATGCAGCACACCTTCTTCACGC
This sequence comes from Streptomyces sp. NBC_00988, assembly GCF_045162645.1. Taxonomy (NCBI): domain Bacteria; kingdom Bacillati; phylum Actinomycetota; class Actinomycetes; order Kitasatosporales; family Streptomycetaceae; genus Streptomyces; species Streptomyces sp. NBC_00988. Next base: position 2,144,548 of record NZ_CP108730.1, on the reverse strand, counting down.
GTCAAAGCGACTCGGTAGGTGTCCAGATCCAGGTGGCCGAGGCTGCACTCAAGCTTAAAACGGCGCGACTGCACACCTACGCTGTCGCCGATGAAATCGACGCCGCTGCTGCCGCCGGCGAACGGATTGACTACGCCACCCGCGCCGAGTACCGAGCCGAGTACGGCTACGCGACCCAGCAGGTCTTGGAGGCTATCAACATCCTCATCAACGTCCATGGCTCGGCCGCCTTTGCCGAGTCCAGCCCCCTGCAGCAGTTTTGGCGGGACGCAAATACCGGAGGCCGACACGCGGTCCTCAATGCCAGTGTGGGCTATGAAGTGTACGGCAAATCACTGCTCGGCATCGATGAGCAGATCAGCCCAAGCGTTTAACAGCGGCTAAAGGGTGTTGCACAAGGGCGTGAACTGGGCATCTCCGGTGTATGGCTGGTGTGTTGAGGACTGAGCGGGTGTGGGTGGAGACATTCACGTTCCAGTTCCTCGGCATTCCCGAGCTGGACGACCGTTTGGAAACTGCGTCGATGCGCGCGTACGTCGACACACCAGTCTGGAACCTCCCCAACGCCGAGATAAGCTGGGCCGTTTACCTGCTGGGCACTGCGGAGCCCGGCTCGCCGAATGTCCCCGCCTACGCGGCTCCCACTCGTGTCGAGGATTTCTCGGGGTTGCCCGCCGCCTACGTCACCGTCTGCCAATTCGACCCGCTCCGGGACGAAGGAATGGAATACGCGCGCCGGCTGGCCCAGGCCAACGTCCCCGTGGAACTTCATCTGTACCCGAGCACGTTTCACGGGGCCGCAGCACTTCTGCAGGCCGCTGTGTCTCAACGGATGAATGCCGACGCCTTGGAATTCCTGAAGCGCGCGCTCGCCCTCGGGACGTCGAAGACGCCCGCCGGTGAAGTCGCTGGCGCATAGATCGCGCCCCCGGCTGCGGTCCTGCCGTGTCCATCATGCCCGACCACAGGCATCAAAGGGGCGATTGTCTGGCTGCCGACTTCGCGTTCTGCCCAGCTCACAGACGTGTCTCGTCTATTTGTCACTACATAGCCATACGCGGGCGGCCCGCAAGCGACGCCCGCGTCTCTATCGGGAGACTCTGATGTTTATCGCAGCTTTCGTCGTGTCCGTCATGTTCGCTCTGATCCTGCTTGTCTCCGCGCGCGGCAAGCTCATCAAAGATCCCGCGCAAATGAAGACGCTCGAACGGGTCGGATTCCCGGAACAACGGGTTGCACTGCTGGCGGCGGCGGAAATCGCCGGCGCCGGGGGGATCCTCATCGGTCTGGCGTGGTGGCCTCTCGGCGTGGCCGCCGCCATCGGGATCATCGCGTACTTCAGCGGCGCCATCGTTTCCCACCTCCGTGTGCGCGACTGGCAGTTCGCACCTGCTGCCGTTCTGCTGCTCGCGGGCGTGGCGGCGCTCGTTCTGCGCCTCGCGTCGCGCTGATCAACCCGTCAACGGCCCACCTGACCACCGAGATAAGCAACACCATGACGTTCGTTCTGCCGCCCGTGCCCGACGAGGACGACCCGCGCTGGACACGCCGTGACGGCATCTTTGTCCGCCGCGACCAGGGTGTCACCAAGTGGATGGCGGGTGACACCACAACGGTCAAGATCAGCGCGGCACAGACCGGTGGTGCCGTGGGCGTGCTGGAGACATCGGTCCCGCCCGGCAGCGGTGCGCTTCCACATGCCCACGGCCGCGAAGAAGAGGTGTTCTACGTCCTCTCCGGCGATTTCGACTTCGTTAACGGTGACAAGATCATCCAGGTGGGACCCGGCGACCTTCTCTTCGTCCCGCGGGGGAACCGGCACGGCTTCACCAACACCGGCGACCTTCCCGCCAAACTGCTCACCTTCATCATGCCCGGAGGCCACGAAGACTTCTGGCTCGACAACGGGATTGACCCCGAACCTGGCAAGGCAGCACCTCCCCTGAGGCCGGAAGACTTCGCGGCCCTCGCAGCAGAGCTGGCCAATCAACAGGTGACCATCATGCCTGACCGCGAGCCCTGACCTGTTCTCACCACACCCCTTCGCGCACGCGTGTCGTGACCTCGCACTGCACCCACACCACACTTACCGACCCAGGAGCACGCCAAGTGACCGAGTCCTACGCTTTCAACACGTCCGTGATCGAGGAGTTCCGCGCCAACGCCGGCAAGGTGACACAGGCAGCAGGGGGGGTGTTGAGCAAGCTGGACCTCCTGATCATCCACCATGTGGGCTGCCACAGCGGCAAGGAGTATCTGACGCCCGTCTCCTACATGAGGTTCGAGGGGGACTACCAGCTAGTCGGATCCTTCGCCGGGTCCCCGGTGGAGCCACAGTGGGTTGCCAACGTCGAGGCGATGGAGGAACTGGACCTGGAGTTCGGCGACCGCACCGTGCGCGTGACCTCCTCCGTGTTCCGCGAAGGACCGGAGTGGAAGCGGCTGTACGGCGCCGCGGTGGCGCACTGGCCCTTCGTCGAGGAGGACTACGCCCGCAAGACCACACGGACGTTCCCCGTCATCCGCCTCTCCCCCGTCGGCGCACCGGGAAGCGCAGCGCAGGAACACTCATGGGCAGAGCCGACCTGTCGGCGGTAACGTGCGCGGACCCGTCGCACGACCAAGCGCCGACAGGCACGGGTGTGTCAATTTTATGGCCCTGTCTCACATTCGGTGGTGACACGGTGTGCTGCTATCCCAGGAGGATGCGGTGACGTAGGAGGGTGAGGCCTGCACGTCCGTGCATCTGGCGCGCGATGAGATCGCCGCGACGCTGCGCCACGCGCTGACCGGGGAGGGCGGCGGGTACGCCGTGCTACGCCTGGGGAACCTTGCTAAAGCTCTGAGTGGCGTCCGGTTCCGGCGGTTGGTGACGGGCTTCGCGGCCGAGGTGGCGGTCCCCTTCTCGCCCTTCCCACGCTGGCCCCTGTGGAAGGACATCGGGTTCAAGGTCGACAAGGACCCCGGCAAGTCCAGCGGCATCGGGTACAACGCGTTCCACATGGACCTGGTGAACGGGACCCGGCCCCCAGACTACACCACGCTCCTGTGCGTTCGCCTCGACCCGCTCGGCGGCGGCACCAGCATCCTCTCCGACGCCCACGCCGCGGTGGCGCGGCTCTCGGAGGACAACCGCGCCCTGCTGGCCGAGTCGGCCTACCACTACGGGACCTTCTTCGACCTGCACGGCGTCGGCGAGGAGTACAAGCCGTTCCCGATCCTGGACGGCTCCGACCTGGGCGCGGGGTTCGTCCGGTTCACCGCCAAGATGCTGGAGCGATCCGAGCTCAGCCAGGCGCACGCCGACGCCGCCAGGGAACTCGCCGAGGAACTCGTCCGGGGCCAGGTCTCCTTCATGCTCCAGCCCGGGGACTACCTCATCGTGAACCAGCGCCGCTTCCTGCACGGTCGGAAGGCACTCCACAGCGGTCAGGACACCGTCCCGGTCGCCGACCGGCGGCTGCTCCTCCAGTTGTTCCTGCGCGCGAAGGCCAGCGATGGCTCAGCCGCGTAGCCGGCCGACGGCACCGGTGACCTACCGAGTCCCGCCCCCAGGTCCAGCCGCCGAGCACGCGGCACTGCCACCAGGCGGGCCTGGTCGGGCACCCCCGGAAACAGTCGCGCACCGGGCTCCCCTGGCCCGTGCACGGACCTAGGGTCCGTCTTCAAACGGATCTTGCCCAGAGTAGGAATGACGCGAGATTGACCGCTGCCTCGTAGGAGGTGGCGGTCTTGTCGTATCTGGTAGCGATGCCGCGGAAGCCCTTGAGCTGGTTGAAGCAGCGCTCGACGACGTTGCGCCGACGGTAGAGCCGGCGGTCGAAAGCGGGTGGCCGGCCTCCTCGGTAGCCGCGATTGTGGCGGTGACGCTTCTGGTCGGTCTTTTCCGGGATGGTGCATGCAATTCCGCGTTTGCGCAGGTAGGCGCGGAAACCACGAGAGCTGTAAGCCTTGTCGGCGACGACCTGGTCGGGTCTGCAACGGGGTCGGCCCGGTCCCATACGCGGGACGCGAATGCGTTCCAGGAGGGGACGCGCGCAGGTGCTGTCGTGGCGTTGTCCGGGTGTCAGCAGGACGGCCAGGGGCCTGCCGCGGCCGTCGCAGGCGAGGTGGATTTTGGTGGTCAGTCCGCCTCGGGATCGGCCGAGGGCGTGATCGTCCGGTTCGTCCGGCCGGCTGATCCCCCTTTTCGGCCGGTGGCGGCCGAGTGTTGGTGGGCGCGGACGATGGTGGAGTCGATCTGGACGAGCCAGTCGATGTCGCCGACAGCGTCCGCGCCGGCCTGGATCTGCTGGAGTGCCCGGGTGAACACGCCGTCCAACGCGTAGCGGCGAAAGCGGGTGTAGACCGTCTGCCACGGCCCGTAACGTTCCGGCAGGTCACGCCAGGAGACCCCGGTCCGGATCTTGTAGACCATCCCGTTGATGACCTGCCGGTCTGGCACGCGCGGTCGTCCCGTCGCGGCACGCGGTATGAGCGGAGCAAGTAACTCCCACTCCAGGTCGGTGAGTTCATGGCGGCGTATCACCCGACCATGATCCACCACTCAATGATCTTTGAAGACGGACCCTAGATGCGGGAGTTATGCAGCGACTGCCACACAGCGCCGGCCAGCGCCCGCGTCGCCCGAGGGACCGACAGATGTTCGTGCTCGCGGTACAGGGCCCAGTTGTACTGCACGAGCGAGAGCTTGTTGGAGGACAGCGATCCCGCCTGGTGGGCCCTGTACACGGCAAGCGGCTCAGCCAGGCCCCGGGCGTCAGCGCCGTCCCGCATGATCGACAGCCACAGGGCGTAGTCCTGGCGCTTGCGCATCTCCGGCATCAGCCTCGTGCCCAAGGCATTGCGGTCGTACATGGCGGTGAGAGCACCGATGTGGTCCTGGACCAGCATCGCGCGGTAGTCCACGTGCTCCCGCGCACGGATCACCCGCCCGTTCGGGACCCAGTCGGTGCTCTCGCCGTCGTGGTCGGCGTCCATCTTGAAGTACGACGTGAACGTCAAAGGCGCAGTGGACTGCGCAGCGAAGGCGAGTTGCTCCTCGGTCTTCTTCGGGAGCCACATGTCGTCGCTGTCGAGGAAGGCGATGTAGTCCCCACGGGCCCGCTTGATCGCGAGGTTGCGGGCCCGGCCCGCCCCGCCCTGTTCGGGTGCCGACTCCGGCAGGACGCGCTCGTCCTGCTCGGCGAACTCGCGGAGCAGGTCCATGGAGCCATCGGAGGACTGGTCGTCGGTGACCAGCAGCTCCAGGTCGCTGTGGGTCTGCGTGAGGACCGATCGGACGGCCGTGCCGAGTGTGGCTGCCGAGTTGTACACGGGCATCACGACGGACACCAGGGGCACAGCGCTTCTCCTTGCCAGTCCAGGAACGACGGTCCATTCAAGCACCGCAATCGAGTAGGAGCTGCCATGCAGATAGTTGTCGCTGGTCAGGGCTATGTAGGGTTTCCCCTGGCCGTACGCGCCGCCGAGGTGGGGCACCGGGTCGTCGGTTACGACGTGGACACGCACCGCGTTCAGCAGCTCGCCACCGGCCAGTCCTACGTGAGGGACGTGGACTCGGCGCGGCTGCGCGCAGTGCTGGACTCCGGGACCTACTCCGCGACCACCGATGCTGCCGCGCTGGCCGGCTTCGACATCGCGGTGATCACCGTGCCGACCCCACTGCGGGACGGCGTGCCCGACCTGAGCTACATCGAGTCCTGCGCCCGGACACTGGGCGAGCACCTTCGCCCCGGTACGACGGTGGTCCTGGAGTCCACGACCTATCCCGGCACCACCGAGGAGCTGCTGGTGCCGATCCTGGAAGAGGTGTCGGGCCTCAAGGGCGGGGTGGACTTCCTGGCCGGCTTCAGTCCCGAGCGGATCGGAAACAAACGCTGGTCGTTCGATACACCGAAGTTGGTGTCCGGAATCGACACCACATCACTCGATGTGATCAAGGGTTTCTACGACGGCATCTTCGAGACCACCGTGCCGGTGTCCGGGACGAAGGTCGCCGAGTTGGCCAAGCTGTTGGAGAACACCTTCCGGTTCGTCAACATCTCCATGGTCAACGAGATGGCGATGCTGGCCGGCTCCCTCGGCGTGGACATCTGGGAGGCGATCGACGCCGCCGCGACCAAGCCCTTCGGATTCACGCGGTTCACCCCGGGGCCGGGAGTCGGCGGTCACTGCCTGCCCGTCGACCCGATGTTCTTCTCGTGGAAGGCCCAACAGGAGCTTGGCGTCCCGTTCCGGTTCGCGGAACTCGCCGCCGACGTGAACCGGCAGATGCCCGACTACGTCGTCCGGCGTCTCGTGGAGGCACTCGACAAGCGCGGCATGCCCGTCAGGGGATCTCGGGTTCTGCTGCTCGGCCTGACCTACAAGTACAACGCCACCGACCTTCGCAATTCCCCTTCGGCACGTGTCGCCGACCTTCTCATCGGCCTCGGCGCCGAGGTCTGCGGCGCCGAACCCAACATCCCGGACGGCGACGACACCAGGCTGAACGTGCTCCGGGTCGATGCGACCCCCGACGAGGTAGCCGCAGCTGATGCAGTGGTTCTTCTCATGGACCATCCACTATTCGACCTCCCGATGATCGAGAAATGCGCGACCTTCGTTCTCGACTGCCGAAACCGTCTTTCCGGAGTGAACGTCGAGACTCTTTAGTCTCTCGAAAACCACCTCCGGACGTGCTGCCAACCCTCCATCCCCGGGAGTTCTCTTGCGCGACGAATGGGAAAGCGCCCACACGGACTACACCATGCCCGCACAGCGTCAACTCCCTGCGTCGCTGGCCGAAAGCGAGAGCGACTGGCGCCAGCACCTGGAATGCTCAACCCCCAACGGCTGGCTGATACAGAACAACGCGATGACCGAAGCGCTCGTCAGCGGAAAGCCGATATACCTGCTGCACAGCACCAAGCACATCGACGCCATCCGCATCAGCCGGCAGTTGCACGTCTCTACCGGATGCCTGGTCGGAGCCCTGTACTGCTCGCCTCTCGTCAGCCAGCGCGAGGGACTTCGCCGCCACAACCTCGGCGCCTACCTGATGCGGACGAAACCCTCCACCACGCCCATGGTCTTCGAGGTCACCCCGGACGCCCCGATGCGGCCCAAGGGCGTCGACTACCTGCATCTCGGTGCCATCCACCTGCGTACCTACGAACGCTTCCAGAGCTTCCTGACCCTGGCCGAGAACGACCAACTCGACCACGCTGTGCTGACCGGGCTGCGCGCCGCGGCCGTATTCCTCGACGTCGCCCTTCGCAACGCCACCGGCCATGCCACTCCAGCACCCGCGTTCATCAACCAGTTGTCCGACGCCGTGGCCCACGTGCCGTTCCTCGGCTACCTGTACTTCGAGGTTCTGTCCGAGTACCTGATGCTCCACTCCGCCACTCCGGAGACCAAGGCCTACGCCGAGGTGGGAGAGCTGAACAACTGGCTCTACAAGCGACTCGCCTTCGCCGCCGTGGACGGCATGGACCAGTTGTTCGACCTGGCCCGTTTCAATCCGCGCCATCCTCAGCTCGTCCGGCTCATCGAAGGCATGGAACCAGCTCTCGGCCCTGGAGTCGCCGAGTACGTCCGGCGACGGCTGTCCCACCTGTTCGCCCGGACCGCGCTGCACCCATCCCAAGACGCGGCATCGGTCACCTTCCTGGGCGCTGATCTCAGCACGCTCCGGAAAGTCGCGCCCGGACTGATCGGCCAGATGATCTTCCGTGAAATCCGGTACATGTCGCGCTACCAGCAGCTCTACCACTGCTTCGAGAAATCCAAGGCTCTAGAGGCATGGGACTACTGGAACAGCGAGGGAATACCCACCCCGTTCAACGGAATCCTTCCCAAGGGAGAGATAGGGATAAATCCCGTATACCACCGATCGACCATCAGAGCATGGACGGCAGAAGTGGACGGTAGGGGCTATTTGCATCCGGCCGATGAAGTCACGGCCGTCTTCACGCCACACCTGGCGGAGTGGTGGGCGCCACCCCGTCAGCGCGAGAGACAGAACGCCGCCGACGATTCACGATTCGATTTGGCCCTGGGAGTCCGATCTCCGGTTCCACCCCAACCGTCATCCACGAATGGAGTTTCCGCGTGACCGACAAGCTCCTGAACATCCTGACCGGCATCAACCGCAGTGCCGCGCCTTCGTCCGGGAGCATGATCCTCGTCAACGACCTCTACTGCGCGATGCCTGAAATCCACACGACTTTCCTGGGCAGGGCGCCGGTCGATCAGGTTTGGGAGGCTGCGTTCGATCAGCTGATCGCCCTCTCCACGACGAAACGCCCCCACGGCCCGGACTTCGACCCCTACGTTGACGAGTTGACGCGTGAGGTCGGTGCGCTCGTTGAGAAGATCCAGCCGAACGCCATTCACGCCCAGCACCTCGGGCTCGCTCTCAGTCTGGCGTTCACCCGAACCGCCGGCAGCATCCCGATCATCGCCATCGCCCACGGCCCCGACGTGATGGTGGCCGAGCGCAGCACATCGGAACGCGAGGCCATGAATGAGGTTGCTGCCGCCAGCGCCGCGATCGTCGCCCCGACCTTCACCCTCGCCGACCGCATCGACCGTCTCACCGGACGCCGATTCACCGATCGACTCACCGTCATCCCGTGGGGTATCCCTTTGCGCGATGTCCGAGTAAGCGATCAACCGCCTACTGGAACCGGACCCCTCGCTCTGGTGCACGCCGGTCGCCTGGACGACAACAAATCCACGATCACAGCCGTCGAAGCCCTCGCTTTAACCGATCAGCCGCACCACCTGACCGTGATTGGCGAAGGAAGCTTACGGGAGCATCTGGAACGGCGAGCGATCGAACTCGGGCTCCGGGACCGGGTTCATTTTGATCCGTTCCTGCCACGCGCCGAGCTGTGGCGTCGCCTGTCGAAATTCGACGCCTTCGTCTTCACGACCAAAGGTCTGGAGGCTTTCGGGCTCGTCCTCATTGAGGCCCAAGTTCACGGACTTCCGGTTGCCTACTCCGATCTTCCCGGTGTTGGGGACATCCTCGGGAGCGCTGGCGTTCCCTTTACTCCTGGCGACCCGTGCTCGCTGGCCGTGGTCCTAGACGAGATGGGCCGGGACTTCCACCGGCGCATGGCCCTGAGTAAAACGGCTCTCGACAACGCGCGTCGATACGACATCGCTACCACCGGCCGCCAGCTTTGCGAACTGACGTTCCGTGTTACCTCCTAACCCCGCGCTTTCATGAGTGGGCTTGTCCGGGTTTTGATCAAATAAGTGGGGAGTGCTGCTGAGCTGCAACGATGGGACTTGTCGAGTTTCCTGTCAGATGCAAGGAAAGAAGCACTGAGCGTTTTTCAACCTCAGGGTGATGCGTGGTGAAAGACGAGTACGGCCTTCACGGCGTCGGTGATTCGGTTGGTACTGCAGCTGGCTTGGCGGCTCTGTTCTGACAGGCTGCGGGACATGGCCTATCCCGTCACCGGCGCCTCTACCGTGCGGGTGGGCGGGAGGTGCCGAGCAGCGGGCCCAGGGGCCTTGACTTAGACCGTGTCCTACATGGTCAGTTTGAGGATTCGCCTACGGCAGACAAGGAAGAGCGCCGAAAGACTGGATAGCTACGCCAGGACTATGTCAACGTACAACGACCCGCAAAACACCAGGTCAGACGGTACTGCTGCTCGACTGCGATCACGTTTCCTGCTCCGAATGACGCGTCGCGTGGGTTGGCCCGCTGGCGTGGCTCCTACTTGGGAGGCTTGTCTGCCTGATTCCGCTATCCGATCTGCCTTCTTCACATCACCCGTGCCCGTTGCCCTCGGCGGACTGAATGCTTGGGTCGGCCGAACGGCGGGTACCTATCTTGCGGTCTCTTCCAGGCCCTGTTTCAGGGTCTGTGCGGCCAGCCTTTTCAGCGAAGATCTTTTGCAACGAGGGTACTGCGGCGATCGCGTCGTCCCCGTGCACCTGGCACGCCATCCCGGCGCCATAACCCGGCAAGTGGCGCAGGTCCTCGGGATTCCTGAGCGCCGCGTCGCGGCGAATCTCGACCGGCTTACGGACGACGGTCTCCTAGCGGTCGCCTCGGACAGCACGCCCGGAGCCCTGCGCTCGTACCTTCTTCGCCCCGCTGGCGGCGAGGCCAAGAAGACGCCGAGGACGTGATGCGGCGCGCAACATAGCCGACGATCGCCGGTTAGCCAAACCGGCGATCGTCGCGACCATTGAGGTGTTCGCTTTTCGGCTGCGCTTGGCGGTGGAGCCGTTCTGACGCCATGGCCTTTGTGGCGCAGCGCTGCAGGTTGCTCGCTGTCGTCCCGGCGTCTCGCTTCCCGAAAGCCCCGAGGAACACATCAATGGCTCGTCCACCCGCGCTCAAACTTGCTGAGGTCCTAGCGGAGATCCGTATGAGCCCATCGGCCTTCTACCGCTTGCGTGCTCGCGGTCAGGCACCCCGAATGATCAAGCTGCCCAACGGTGAACTGCGCTGCCGCCGCGCCGATCTGGATGCGTGGTGGGAGGCATGTGAAAGGGACACGCCTGGATGGCGATGAGTTATAACGTCCGCTTCTGGGAGATACGCGAACGCCCCGACCGACGCAAGCCTTTCCAGATTCGGTGGACGGTTAACGGTCGAGAGAAGTCCGAGTCCTTCATCACGTTCGCGCTTGCTGATAGCCGACGCGCGAAGCTGATGACAGCTACGCGCGATGGTGAGCCGTTTGATGAGCACAGCGGTCTGCCGGCATCCGAGTTGCGGGCCATCAAGCAGCAGACTACGTGGTATGACCTGGCGCACGAATACATTGAGCAAAGGTGGGAGCGCACGCCAGGGAACACCCGCCGCACCCTGGCTGATGCCTTCGCCACAATCACGCCCGCCCTGGTACGCCCTGGCACAACTTTTTCCGATCCACGGGTACTGCGGCGTGCCCTGTACTCGTGGGCGTTCAACAAGAAAGCTTGGCAGCGTGAGCCAACCGAGGAGTGGATCCAGGCGCTGGACTGGATGAAGCGGAACTCTCTGCCGGTCAGCGCCCTCGCGGAAGCCGACGTTTTGAGGCGAGCCCTCGATGCGATGTGCCGCAAACTGGACGGCAGGGCGGCTGCGGCCAAGACAGCCCGACGCAAGAGGGCTGCGTTCAATGAAGCTCTCAACACTGCGGTGGAGAAGGGGTACTTCGCGGAGAACCCCCTCAATGGGCTCCGTTGGAAAGCGCCAGCAGTCAATGAGGAAGTGGATCCGGCTGCCGTTCCCAATCCGGCCCAGGTCTTTCGGCTGCTAGACGCCGTTGCTCGCCAGCGTGGGCGGGGCCCTCATCTTGAAGCGTTCTTCGGCTGCATGTACTTCGCGGCTATGCGGCCAGCCGAGGTAATCCATCTTCGGATCGATCAATGCTACCTGCCGAAGACTGGATGGGGGATGCTCAACCTCTCGGGCGGGGTTGTCACGTCTGGCAAGGAGTGGACCGACGACGGTGAGGTGCACGAGGTGCACTCGCTTAAGCGTCGCGCGGCAAGCGCGACGCGGCCTGTTCCTATCCCGCCGCAATTCGTACGCATGCTGCGTTCCCATGTGAAACGGTTCGACGTGGCACCCGACGGCCGACTCTTCCGGAACCAGGCTGGCAATTACGTGGACGCTGCCGCATACGGTATAACGTGGGCGCGGGCTCGGGAGCACGCTCTGACTCGTACCGAGCGCACTTCTCGCCTGGCCAAGCGACCTTACGATCTCCGGCACGCCGGTATTTCGTTCTGGCTCTACTCCGGAGTGGACCCGGCCGAATGCGCCCGCCGCGCCGGCCAGAGCATCGAGGTTCTTTTCCGCCACTACGCCAAGTTCCTCGACGGCCTTCGAGAGCAGGCGAACCGGCTCATCGAGCAGTCCATGAACGAGTGGCAGCGCGTCAGCCAAGGTGACGCACCCGAGGGCTGAACCGAGGGTTTGGTCCGTGACTGGTCCGGAGGCACTGGTCAGGAGGGGTGCAGCAGTGGGAGAAATTGGGAGTTAGCACGCAAGCCGGCCTTGGCCGAGAACGTGTTGAGTGGAAAGGCGCCTGACGGGTGAAGACCCAGGTCAGGCGCCTTTTCTCGTGCGCCTAGAAGAAGCCCAGCCTCTTCGGCGAGTACGACACCAGCAGATTCTTCGTCTGCTGATAGTGGTCCAGCATCATCTTGTGGTTCTCTCGACCGATGCCGGACTGCTTGTAGCCGCCGAACGCCGCGTGTGCGGGGTACGCGTGGTAGCAGTTCGTCCACACCCGGCCCGCCTGGATCGCCCGGCCCGCGCGGTACGCCGTGTTGATGTCCCGGGTCCACACGCCCGCCCCGAGGCCGTACAGCGTGTCGTTGGCGGCCTTGATCGCGTCGTCGAAGTCGTCGAACGACGTCACCGAGACCACCGGCCCGAAGATCTCCTCCTGGAAGATGCGCATCCGGTTGTCGCCCTCGAAGATCGTCGGCTGGACGTAGTAACCGCCCTTCAACTCGCCGTCGTAGTCGATGCGTTCGCCGCCTGTGAGGATCTTCGCGCCCTCCTGACGGCCGATGTCCAGGTAGGAGAGGATCTTCTCCAACTGGTCGTTGGACGCCTGCGCGCCGATCATCGTGTCCGTGTCGAGCGGGTGCCCCGGCTTGATCAACTCGGTGCGGGCGACGGCCGCTTGGAGGAAGTCGGCGTAGTGGCCGCGCTGGATGAGCGCCCGGGACGGGCAGGTGCACACCTCGCCCTGGTTGAGCGCGAACATCGTGAAGCCTTCGAGCGCCTTGTCGAGGAAGTCGTCGTTCGCCGACGACACGTCGTCGAAGAAGATGTTCGGCGACTTGCCGCCGAGTTCCAGCGTGACCGGCTTGATGTTCTCGGAGGCGTACTGCATGATCAGCCGCCCCGTCGTGGTCTCGCCGGTGAAGGCGACCTTCGCCACGCGCGGGCTGGACGCCAGCGGCTTGCCCGCCTCGACGCCGAAGCCGTTGACGATGTTCACCACGCCCGGCGGCAACAGGTCCGCGATCAGGCTCATCCAGTAGTGGATGGACGCCGGGGTCTGCTCGGCCGGCTTGATGACGACCGCGTTGCCCGCCGCGAGCGCCGGCGCCAGCTTCCAAGTCGCCATCAGGATCGGGAAGTTCCACGGGATGATCTGCGCGACGACTCCGAGCGGCTCGTGGAAGTGGTACGCCACCGTGTCGTCGTCGACCTCGCCCAGCGAACCCTCCTGCGCCCGGATCGCCCCCGCGAAGTAGCGGAAGTGGTCGATGGCGAGCGGGATGTCGGCGGCGAGCGTCTCGCGGACGGGCTTGCCGTTCTCCCAGCTCTCCGCGACCGCGAGCGGCTCCAGGTTCGCCTCCATCCGGTCGGCGATCTTGAGCAGGATGTCGGAACGCTCGGTCACCGACGTCCGTCCCCAGCCCGGCGCCGCCGCGTGGGCCGCGTCCAGCGCCCGCTCCACGTCCTCCGCGGTGCCGCGCGCGATCTCCGTGAACGGCTGCCCGTTCACCGGTGACGGGTTCTCGAAGTACTGCCCGCGGGCCGGCGGCACGTACTCGCCGCCGATGAAGTGGTCGTAGCGCGCCTGGTAGGAGACGATCGCGCCCTCGGTGCCGGGTGCCGTGTAACGGGTCATCCTGGTCTGCCTCCCGGAACAGCGCTGCCCGCCGTTGGGCAGCTCTCGGCGCGAGGCTAGGGATCGGGACGTTGCATGTACGTTGCGTGGGTGCGGGGTGCGGGGTGCGGGGTGCGGGAGGGCGGGCTGGGCGGTAAGTGCCTTGCGCCGCGCACGAGTTACGTCAGCGGGGCGTCCGGTGTGACCACCCGGCCGGTGCCGCCAGCTCGGACTCCAGCGCGACGAGTCGCGAACGCACCGGTGCCGTCGGCCGTATCGCCGCGAGCGCCCGCCACACGTCGAGGTCGTCCTCGCCCCACGGCGCGTGCGCCCAGTCCGCCAGCAGGTCGGGGTCGCGGCGGGCGATGAGCGCCGTACGGAGGCCGTCCGCGAGGCGGGTCCTGAGCCGGACCACCGCCGGTGCCTGCGAACCGGGCAGCAACGGACCCGTGTACGCCGTCGCCGCTCCCATGACCGCGCCCCCTTCCAGCCGCCGCTCGACGATCGCCACGTCGGACTCGACCGGCGACGTGAGCCGGTACGGACGCGAGGCGAGCAGACCCGGGCCCAACAGGCGCCGCAGCCGCGCCAGTTCGGCCCGCAACGTCACCGGCGGCACCGACTCGTCCTCGTACAGTGCGCACAGCAGTTCGTCGCCGGTCAGTCCCTCGGGATGCCGGGCCAGCAGCACCAGGATCTCGCTGTGCCGGCGGCTCAGCCTCATCTTGCGGCCGTGGAGGCACAGTTGGGCCTCGTCCCGGCCCAGCGCCGTGAGTTCGGGTACGTCGACGGAGGTCTGTTCCGGGGCGAGCAGCGCCAGTTGGGACTCGGCGGCCCGCGCCACCGCCTGCACGAAGCCGAGGCTGTGCGGGTGTGCCAGCCCGTTCCCGCCGGTGATGTCCACGGCACCGAGCACCCGCCCCGTGCGTGGATCGTGCACCGGAGCCGCCGCGCACGTCCACGGCTGCACCCGCCGGATGAAGTGCTCGGCCGCGAACACCTGCACCGGCCGGTCCACGGCGACCGCCGTACCCGGCGCGTTCGTCCCGACCGCGGTCTCCGCCCAGCGCGCACCCGGCACGAAGTTCATCCGGCCCGCCTTCCGCCGGGTCGCCGGATCACCCTCGACCCACAACAGCCTGCCCTGCGCGTCGCACACGGCCAGCAGATGCTCGCCGTCCGCGGCGAACGTGCCCACCAACTCCCGTATCAGCGGCATCACCCGCGCCAGCGGATGCTCCGCGCGATAGACACCCAGGTCATCGTCCGTCAGCTCCACGCTCGCCGTGCCCTCGGGGCCGACACCGGCCCGCGCGGAACGCCGCCAGGAATCGGCCACCACCGACCGCACCGGCTGCGGCACCGTACCGGCCACGGCGAACGTCTCGTGCGCCCGGCGCAGCACCCGCACCCGCTCGGCAGGGTCGGCCCCCGGCTCCAGGGCCACCCATGGATCGGTCAACTCGGCCTCCCTTGAAGTCGATACGACGGCGGTGCAGCGGCGGTACAACGGCGATACGGCGATGACACGACAGCGACACGGCGCCGCAACGGATGCGGACATCGTCACTCCGCAGACGGATCCGGACAACCGTTTCGACCAGGTACGCCCCGAACCAACCGCGACACTCTCGGATCCGGCTCGGAACCGGCCCTGATCCGCCCCGGATCCGGCCCGGCTCAGGCGAAATTGACCAGCCTTATATAGCGCGTCCAGTCCCAGTTCGGTCCCGGATCGGTGTGGTCCGTACCCGGCACCTCGTAGTGCCCGATGATGTGCGCCCGGTCCTTCGGGAGCCCGTACTTCGTGCAGATCGCCGCCGTCAGCCTGGCCGACTGTTCGTACAACGCGTCGGTGAACCACTGGGGTTGATCCACCCAGCCCTCGTGCTCGATACCGACACTGCGCGTGTTGTAGTCCCAGTTCCCCGCGTGCCAGGCGATGTCGGCTTCCCGCACACACTGCGCCACATGCCCGTCGGCCGATCGCACGAGATAGTGCGCGGACACCTTCTTCTGCGGATTCTGGAAGATGGACAGGGTGTTGGGATACGTCTCCTGCGTGACGTGGATGATCACGTAGTCGACGGGATAGGTGCTGGGGCGGTTGGACGCCGTGTAGTTGGAGGTGCTCGCCGGCTGCCACTCGGCCGGCGGATAGTCGACGGCCTGGGTCTGCGCACCGGCTTCCGGGTCGGGAAGTAACGCGTACGGTACGGCGGCCAGCGCGGCACCCTTGAGGATGCGCCGCCTGCTCGGAAGCGGTCTTGAACGGTCCACTGCGGGTTGCCTTTCAGAGGTCTTCGGGGTCGTCCGGGTGTTCGGAGGGGGCGGCGGGCTCAGTGCTGGAGTGCCGCCGCGGTCTCACGCAGCCGCGCGTGCAGTCCGCGATGCGTCTCGCGTGCGGGCAGCCATTCCTTCCGGATCTTCGCCACACAGGTGTAGTTGGTGTCGCACACGTTGGCCAACGGCGATTCGACCGCCTGGGTTGCGAACTGGTAGGCGTCCAGTTCGCTGAACCCGTAGTCGCGCACCAGCCAACGCACCAGGTCGAGCTGGGAGATCCGGAACGCGTCCTCCAACGGACGTGCCGAACCCGTCGAGATGATGTGCGTGTCCGACTCGATGCGCGGCCAGGGCGTGGCGACCCCCTTGAGCAGCTCCACGATCACCACGGTGTTCATCGCGCACTCGACCGCGACGCCACAGGTCTCGCCCTCGCCCTGCCGGGCGTGCCCGTCACCGAGGCTGAGCAGCGCGCCGTCCACGTTCACGCCGAGGTAGCAGGTGACCCCGGCCCGCATCTCGGGCGTGTCCATGTTCCCGCCGTGCGCGTCCGGCACCAGCGCCGAACGCACCTCCAGGTTGGCGGGGGCCACCCCCACCGTGCCGTGCATCGGGTCGAGGGGCAGCTCGATCTCGATGTCGCTGTCCCGCGCGCGGAACAACGCCGTACGGCGGGTCCGGTCCAACTGCCAGATCCAGACGGTCTCCGGGAGCGGCGGCTGCAGCGTCGCCGTGGTGTGCGTCGAGGTGAGCGCTCCGAAGAGCGGAACCGTGGTCGAGGCGGCCCAGTCCCGGGCGGGTTCGATCGACACGAAGTGCACGGCGACCGTGTCGCCCGGCTCCGCGCCCTCCACGTGGAAGGGGCCGGTCTGCGGGTTCAGGAACGGGAACTCGCACACCTCGGACACCAGGTCCTTCTCGGACCGTACCCGTCCGGCGAAACAGTCCTCCGTGTACAGGTCGAGGACCGTGCCGGGCGTGATGCGCGCCACGGGCGGCGCGCCGCCGAACGTCCAGGCGTACTCGCCCGGTTCGGGCCGCACCGTCAGGATCCGGGGGTCGTTCATCGGGGCTCTCCTTCGTGGATACCCTCGGCTTCAGCCGGGGGAGGAAACGAAGCTCCTGCGCAGCAGGGCAGGGAAAGCCGGTTCGCTGTCAGGGCGGACCGGCGTCCACCGTCTACCGGCCGACACCCGTCGCTCAAACGGGAGCTGATTGAATGTGAGGTATGGCGCGGCAGGTCAAGCGGGCGTTCAAGTACCGCTGTTACCCCACGGGCGAGCAGGCGGCGGAGCTGTCGCGTACGTTCGGCTGTGTCCGTCTCGTCTACAACAAGGCGCTGGAGGAGCGCACCCGGGCCTGGTACGGGGAGCAGCGCCGCGTCTCCTACGTGCAGTCGTCGGCCGCGCTGACCCAGTGGAAGAAGACCGAGGAGTTCGCGTTCCTGGCGGAGGTGTCCTCCGTTCCGCTCCAGCAGGCGCTGCGCCACCTTCAGACGGCGTTCGGGAACTTCTTCGCCAAGCGCGCCCAGTACCCGCGCTTCAAGGCGAAGAAGAAGTCCCGGGCGTCGGCCGAGTACACCCGCTCCGCCTTCACGTGGCGCGAGGGCCGTCTGACGCTGGCGAAGATGGTCGGTGCGCTGGACATCCGCTGGTCGCGTCCCCTCCCGGAGGGTGCGGTCCCGACGACGGTGACTGTGTCCCGTGACAGTGCGGGCCGCTGGTTCGTGTCGCTGCTGTGCGACGACCGCATTACCCCGGCTCCGGCCACGAAGAACGCGGTCGGCATCGACGCCGGCATCACCTCCCTCGTGACCCTGTCCACCGGCGAGAAGGTCACCAACCCCCGGCACGAGCGCCGTGACCGCGCCCGTCTTGCGAAGGCGCAGCGGGAACTGTCCCGCAAGGCCAAGGGCTCGGCGAACCGGGAGAAGGCCCGCCGCAAGGTCGCCCGCGTGCATGCGCGGATCGCCGACCGGCGCCGCGACCACCTGCACCAACTCACCACCCGGCTCGTCCGTGAGAACCAAACGGTCGTGATCGAGGACCTCACCGTCCGCAACCTGCTGAAGAACCACACGCTGGCGCGCGCCATCTCGGACGCGTCGTGGACGGAACTCCGGTCGATGCTGGAGTACAAGTGCGCCTGGTACGGGCGCGAACTCGTTGTGATCGACCGCTGGTTCCCCAGCAGCAAGCTGTGCGGGGCCTGCGGCACGGTCGCGGCGACGATGCCGCTGAACGTCCGGGAGTGGACGTGCGACTGCGGCGCCGTACATGACCGCGACATCAACGCGGCCCGCAACATCAAGGCGGCCGGGCTGGCCGTCTCGGCCTGTGGAGCTGGTGTCAGACCTCAAGGGAGTCCTCCTGGCGGGCAGTCGGCGTTGAAACAGGAACCCCTACAGCGCGAGCCGTAGGAATCCCCCTCCTTCAGGAGGGGGAGGAAGTCAAGGCTGTACTGCTCCGTTCTGCGGATGACCCGTGGAGGCGGGTTCGTCGAGATGGACGCGGGCGGTTTCGGCTATTCGCTCGGGGTGCCGTCGTAGGAGAACGAGCAGGACCACGACCCCGGCCGCCATCCATATGCCGACGACCGGACCGGCGTAGGACACGGGAGCGGTCAGTTCGGTCACGAAGTCGAAGGCCGGGATGCCTGCCGCGGTGAGCAGGGCGGGGACGAAGGCGACGATCCCGAGGAGGGGGACCAGAAGGTGTCGCAGCGGCTTGAGCAACTCGCGCCTGCGGCGCAGGAAGTAGCCCGCACATGCCAGGTTCACGACGATGTAGACACCGATGACGACGGTGACGATCACCGTGGCCAGGAGGAGGAACGCGGTCACCGGGTCGTAGCCGAGGCCGAGACCCAGTACGGCGCCCACCGCGACGACGGTCTGCACGGCGATTCCGGTGACGGGGGAGCGGTGGCGTGGGTGCAGGGTGGCCAGGACGCGGGGGAGTACCCGAATGCGGGCTAGGGCGAAGGCCGTGCGGGTCGAGACGGTGGCGCACGCGTTGGCGTTGGCGATCGTCGAGTTGACCACGGCGAGGAACACCAGCACCCAGAACAGTCCGAACGACGCGCGTGCCACCCCCTCCCAGGACGCGGCTCCGGAGGCGCCGAATCCGCTGAAGCGGTCCGGCCCGAAGTACACCGTCATGGCGTAGGTCGTCAGCACGTAGAACAGGCCGATCCCGAGGGCCGCGCCGAGCACCGCGCGGTGCATCGTCCGGCGCGGGTCCCGTGTCTCCTCGGCGAGCGGCGCGGCGGCCTCGAACCCGGCGAACGCGAGCACCGTGTAGACCGAGCCGGCGAAGACTCCGCCGAGCCCTGAGTAGTCCTTGCCGGTGTGCGAAGTGCCGAACACCGAGAGGGTGTTGGCGCTGCCGGCCTTGCCGATCAGCCAGACGGCGAACACCAGGAAGGCGAGGATCTCGAAGACCCCGAGGACCGTGCCGAAGCGGGCGGAGGCGCGCACTCCGAACCAGCCCGCCACGGCGATGATCGCGGCGCCCGCGAGTGCCCACGGCCACCACAGGTTCTCCGGATACGAGGACCACTCCTGGTGCAGGGTGCCCGCTGTGGTGAAGCCGAGTTGGAGGAGCAGCAGCGGTGGGACCAGCGCCTCCACGAAGACGTAGCCCCAGCCGACCAGGAAGCCGACGGCCGGATGCAGTCCTTGTGCCGCGTAGGTGGCCACTGAGCCGGCGGCGGGCAGTTCGCGGGCCAGCTCGGCCACGCAGGACGCGGTGAACAGGCAGGCCACCAGCGCGATCAGTACCGACAGAGGGAGGCTTCCGCCCGCGAAGGCCGCGCCCGACGGGATCGACGCGGCGACCGCGGCGGCCGGTGCCATCGCCGTGACACTTTGGAACAGGACCTCACGCAGCCCGACGGCATCCCGCCGCAGCCCCTGAACTGTCTCCCCCGACACGTGAATCCCCCCTCGTCCATCCGCATCCGCACCTGCACTCGCACCCCGTCGTCACGACACGACGGCTGCGCCTCGCGTGAATCACGGTACGGCGCTTGCGGGTTGGGCAGTAGGGCGCGGCGTGCTTCCGTGGACGGCGGCGGAACTGTGGATAAACCGGTCACTCGGACGGGTGAACCCGGCCGGGTTTCAGGCCTGTTCGGCCACGTTGTCCCCAGCCCGTCCGGCCACGATTCCCCCAGCCCGTTCGGCCACCGCCGCCGGATCGTCGAGGACGGCCCGCACCACCGAGTGCGCGGCCCCCAGCAGCGGACCCTCGGGCCCCAGCCGCGACACCGACACCGGACAGGCGGGCCCCGCCGTGCGCCGCGCCAACTCGGCCTCCAGCGACGGCAGTAGCCAGGGCGCGAGACCGGACAGCGCGCCGCCCAGCACCACCAGCTGTGGATCGAGGAGGTTGACCGCGCCGGTCAGCGCGATGCCGAGCGCCGTACCGGCGTCGTGCAGGGCGCCTCGTACCGCCTCGTCGCCGTCGGCGGCGCGCGTCGCGAGCAGACCGACCCGGTCCGCGCCGGGCTCCAGACCGGCGGCACGCAGCACCGCCTCCTCGCCCGCGTACTGTTCGAGACATCCCCGCCCGCCGCACGCGCACTCCGGCCCGTCCGGACGCACCGGGACATGCCCCAACTCGCCCGCGAATCCCCGGGTTCCGCGTAGCAGCCCCCCGTCGACCACGACTGCGGCGCCGATGCCGATCTCGGCCGACACATGCAGGAAGTCGCGCGGAGTGGTGTCGCCCAGCCAGAGTTCGGCGAGCCCGCCGAAGTTGGCCTCGTTGTCGACGGTGGGCGGCAGCTCGGCGGGCAGCAGGGCGCCGAGATCCGTGTCGTGCCAGTCGAGGTTCGGGGCGCGGACGACCGTACGGCCGTCGCGTGCCACCAGACCGGGTACGGCGACCGCGAGCCCGGCCGGCCACAGGCCCTCCGCGTCCGCCTCGGCGACTACCTGCCGTACCAGTGTGGTGAGTTCGGCGAGCACCGGCTCGGGGGAGCGGCCACGGTTCACGCCGTGTCGCACGGCACGCGCGCGTATCTCGCCGCGCAGATCGACCGCGCAGACCGCGAGATGGTCGACGCCGATCTCCGCGCCGATCCCGGCCGGACCGCGTCCGCTGACGGCGAGCGCCGATCCGGGGCGGCCCACGCGGCCGGGCCGCTCGGGGCCCAGCTCTTCGAGGAGCCCCGACCGGATCAGCTCGTCCACCAGCGTCGACACCGCCGCACGGGTCAGCCCGATGCGCGAGGCCACGGCAGCACGGGAGAGCGGACCCTCGGCGCTCACCGTGTGCATCACGCGCGCGAGGTTGCGCCGGCGCATGCCCTGCTGGGTGTCGGGCAGGGCACGCCCGGACCCGGTGGGGTGCGCCTCGTGCAGCGGTGCGGTCATGCCTCCGTCAGTCCTCGGTCGGTGTGCGTCAACGGGCGTCCGGCCCCCGTTCGAGCAGCGGAGCCGCGTCGGAGAGTACCCCGGAGATCCTGGCCAGCGTCGCCTCGTCGCGCTCCACGGCGTCCAGCACCGGCCCGGCGGCGGTGTTCCAGCGCCGGGCCACCGCGGCCGGATCCTCGCCGGTCAGCAGGCCCGCGGCCTGCGCGGCGGCACCGAGAGCGACCAGTTCCTTCGCCTCGGGCACCTGGACCGGGCGCCCCGACAGCCGTCGTACGGTCTCCTGCCAGGCCGTGCCCCGGGCGCCCCCGCCGATCAGCAGCAGGGGCGTGGTGCGGTCCGCGTCCTCGTCGAGGACCAGGTCGAGCGCGCCCAGCAGGGCGTGCACAGCACCGTCGTAGGCGGCCTGGAGGAGCTGGCCGCCGGTGGTGTCGTGACGCAGGCCGTGCAGCAGGCCGGAAGCGTTGGGGAGGTTCGGGGTGCGCTCGCCGTCCAGGTAGGGCAGCAGCGTGACTGAAGTGCCGGGTTCTACGGCTTCCCGGTCCAGGCCCAGCAGGGCGGCGACCCGGTCGACGGCGAGGGTGCAGTTCAGGGTGCAGGCCAGGGGCAGCCAGTCGCCGTGCGCGTCGGCGAAGCCCGCGACCGTGCCGGACGGGTCGGCGGGGCGGTGCTTCGACACCGCGTACACGGTGCCCGACGTGCCGAGGCTGAGCACGGGGACGCCGGGACGCAGCCCGAGACCCAGCGCGGCGGCCGCGTTGTCGCCGGTGCCCGGTGCGACCAACGTGCCCTTGGAGAACGGCAGGTCGTGGCAGTCGCGCACCGTCCCCGCCACCTCGCCCGGCCGCACCACCCGTGGCAGCAGAGCCGGGTCGAGCCCGACGTGCCGCAGGATCTCCTCGTGGTACGACTCGGTCCCCGAGGCCCACCAGCCGGTGCCGGAGGCGTCGCCCCGGTCCGTGGTGCCCTGCCCGGTGAGCCGCTCGGTGAGGTAGTCGTGGGGGAGCCGTACGGCCGCCGTGGCGCGCACCGCCTCTGGCTCGTGCTCGGCGAGCCAGGCCCACTTCGTGACCGTGAAGGAGGCGCCGGGCACGCTGCCGGTGCGCTCCGCCCAGGCCTTCGGACCGCCCAGGTCCTCGATCAGACGGCGGGCCTGCGGCGCGGAGCGCACGTCGTTCCACAGCAGCGCCGGGCGCACCGGCTCGCCCTCGGCGTCCAGGGTGACCAGGCCGTGCTGCTGGCCGCCGATCGACACGGCCGCCGCCTCGTGGGCCGCGTCCCCGCACTGGCGCAGGGCCTCGCACAGGGCGTCCCACCACTGGCGGGGATCGCTCTCGCGGCCCGCCCCCGAGGAGACGGTGTGCGGCGCCTGGCCGCTCGCGACGATCCGTCCGGTGGACACATCGACGACCAGTGCCTTCGTGGACTGGGTGGACGTGTCCACGCCGACGACGAGCGGACCCTCGGCTGCTGACATCGGGCTCTCCCTGTTTTTTCCGCGGCTCTGCGGGCTCTGACCTGGTGTTCTCAAGGCTGTCCGGGGTGCGGTGACCCGTACCCCACTCCTTCAGGGACACGTTGTCCCTTCCCAGAGCTGCGTGTGCATACTAATTTGTAAACCGCCATGACGAAATAGTCGCAGCGAAGCAACAAGGAGCCGCGTCATGAACTACCAGCCCACCCCCGAGGACAGGTTCACCTTCGGCCTTTGGACCGTCGGCTGGCAGGGAAGGGACCCGTTCGGCGACGCCACCCGCCGCGCCCTCGACCCCGTCGAGACGGTGCAGCGCCTGTCCGAGCTCGGCGCCCACGGTGTGACCTTCCACGACGACGACCTGATCCCCTTCGGGTCCTCGGACACCGAGCGCGAGGCGCACATCAAGCGCTTCCGCGAGGCCCTCGACGCGACCGGCATGAAGGTGCCGATGGCGACCACCAACCTCTTCACGCACCCGGTCTTCAAGGACGGCGCGTTCACCGCCAACGACCGCGACGTGCGCCGCTACGCCCTGCGCAAGACGATCCGCAACATCGACCTCGCGGTCGAACTGGGCGCCGAGACCTACGTCGCCTGGGGCGGCCGTGAGGGCGCCGAGTCCGGCGCCGCCAAGGACGTGCGCGTTGCCCTCGACCGCATGAAGGAGGCCTTCGACCTCCTCGGTGAGTACGTCACCGACCAGGGCTACAGCATCAAGTTCGCGATCGAGCCCAAGCCGAACGAGCCCCGCGGCGACATCCTGCTCCCCACCGTCGGCCACGCCCTGGCGTTCATCGAGCGCCTTGAGCGCCCGGAGCTCTACGGCGTCAACCCCGAGGTCGGCCACGAGCAGATGGCCGGGCTCAACTTCCCGCACGGCATCGCCCAGGCCCTGTGGGCGGGCAAGCTCTTCCACATCGACCTCAACGGCCAGTCCGGCATCAAGTACGACCAGGACCTGCGCTTCGGCAACGGCGACCTGCGTGCCGCCTTCTGGCTGGTCGACCTCCTGGAGAGCGCCGGTTACGCCGGCCCGAAGCACTTCGACTTCAAGCCGCCGCGTACCGAGGACCTCGACGGCGTGTGGGCGTCCGCGGCCGGCTGCATGCGCAACTACCTGATCCTCAAGGAGCGTTCGGCCGCGTTCCGCGCGGACCCGGTGGTCCAGGAGGCGCTGCGCGCCTCGCGCCTGGACGAACTGGCGCAGCAGACCGCGGCGGACGGCCTCAAGTCGCTGCTCGCGGACCGCTCGGCCTTCGAGGACTTCGACATCGAGGCGGCCGCCCAGCGCGGGATGGCCTTCGAGCAGCTCGACCAGCTCGCCATGGACCACCTCCTGGGAGCACGCGGCTGACCGCACGCACGCGTGCGTCACGTCACTCGCGAGCCCGTTGGTGTGCGTGACTGCCCGTTCGTGACCGGCCCCCGCGCGGAATGCTCCGGAATCATGCGATCCACGGCATGAGCCCGTATCAACCACCGCGCGGGGGTCGCGCCATGACCTCCACGCGGCGACTCTTGACCGTATGGCCATGCCGCCCGTACCACCTCGACCGCCCGGGCCTCCGGGCGCCGCCCCGCCTCCGGGAGGCGGCTTCGGACCACCACCTCCCGGAGACTTCGGACACCCGACGGCAGGGGACTACGGGGACTACGGACCGCCTCCCCGCAGGCGCCCCCGACCACTGTTCATCCTGCTCGCCGTGATCGTCGCCGCCGGAGCCGTCGCCGCCATCGTGCTGATGGCCTCCGGAGGACACGACTCACCGGACAAGAAGACTCCCGCGGGGGGCAGTTCGGGCACGAGCCGCAGCCCGTCCCTCACCCTCCCGACGAAACTCCCCACCAGCCTGCCGACCAAGCTCCCGTCGTCGCTTCCGTCGAACTTCCCCTCGGAACTGCCGAGCGAGGTTCCCAGCGACATCGAGTCCCTGCTCCCGTCCCTGTTCGGCTAGCCGCCTCAGGAGCCGACGGACGCTCAGATGCCGTGCGACAGCTTCAGGTACACCACGGTCGTCTCGATACCGCTGTCGACCAACCGCCCCTGCGCGTCGAACGCGCCCGCGCCGTCCGTCATCCCGAAGTCGTTGTCATTCACGAGGACGAGCGTGTCGTGATCCACGCGCGCGATGCCCTCGATCTTCTGCGGCACCCCGGAGACGGTCCCCAGGTCGACAACCAGCTTCTTGGCCAGCACGAGGACACCCGCGGCGGCCGGGTCGTCGAGCTGCTCCAGCGACGGGGACGTCGTGTCGTCGTCGTAGGGACCGCCGAGGATGTTCGACTTCCGGCTCAGCTTCACCATCTGCAGCCGGGCCGCCTTGTCGGTGCGCTCCTCGACCAGCAGCCGATCGTCGCCCACGGCGACCACCGAGGAGATCTTGAGTTCGGAGGTGTCGTCCTCGCCGGGGTCGACCACGTTCACCGGGTCGAAGCGGTACGCGTACTCCGCCGTGACCGCCTTCCTCTTCGTGGAGAAGCGCAGCAGACGGGTGTTGAGCGACGCGTTCCCGGCGTCCCCGTCCGGCAGCGACAGCGGGCTCTGCAGGGCCATCACCAGGTCGCCGCCGGGCAGTTGGGCGAGCCCCTCGAAGCCGCGGTTGGTCTTCCGGTGCAGCAGGACGGCCGGCAGCGCCTCCACCACCGGGTAGTCGGCACCGGTCAGGTGCAGCCCCTTGGGCACGTACCGCGTGAGCACCTTCCCGCGCGCGGAGACATGCACCAGGGAGGGCCCGTACTCGTCGACGAGCCAGAAGGACCCGTCCCCGGCCCGCACGATGCCTTCCGTGTCCAGCCCGTTCGGGTTGTACGGCAGCGCCGTCTGCGCGTCGTAGGAGTACGGCGCCTCGTCGCGTCCCTGCTGGTTCGGCAGCCCGGTGACGGCCTTCCCGGAGGACGTGGTGATCGGGAGGGCGTCCAGGACCTTCACCTTGTCCCCGGAGACACGGATCTTCACGATCGCCGGGTCGAAACCGGGCACGGGGAACGTACGGCGCTTCGTTCCGCCGACCTTGATCTGGCCGTTGGGCCCGCGGTCGGTGACCGTCCAGTACTCGCCCTTACGGCCGGCCGGATAGATGTCGCTGCCGATACCACCGAGGTCCACTCCCCGGTCGTTGTCCACCGTCCCGGGCAACAGCGCGTTGCTGAACGCGCCGAGCGGAATGTCGTCCAGCGTCGCCGTCCGCGTGACATGGGCGGCCTCGGCCTTAGCGGGGGCTCCTGCGGCCGTACCGGCGGCCACGAGGGCGACCACCACGGCGAGCGGAACACCCGCCACGACGGGACGACGGACGCGGCGTCGGACGAGGTCGTGCGGGGACATCGGGCCTCCTGAGGGCAAGTTCGCTGACAGCGGCCAGAGTTGGGCGTCACGAGGAACGGTGCTCGACGGTGAGGTGAATCTGGGGTGTCGGCCGCTTGTCGGGCGGGCGCGGCATCTGGGAGAGATCGGCCACGTAATGCGATCGCGTCCCGTGGCGCTGCCGGCTGCACAGGCCCGGTGACAGATCCCTTCCTCCTCCGCCCGGTCGCCGAGGGCGAGTTCGAGACCTGGTCCGCGCGACTACGGCGTTCCGCGCGGACCGGGAGCCGTTCTGCCCGGGAGGCTGGGTGTTCCCGGCGGACCGAACTCAGTGGGTTGGGCGGTCTTGGTGGGCCGCGCCGAACCACACGGGCAGTCGGCTGAACAGGTCCTCCTGGTCGTCGCCGACCCACGCCACGTGACCGTCCGGCCGCAGAAGCACCGCGGGTGCGTCCAGTCCCTCGCTGACGTCGACCACGTAGTCGACGCGATCCGCCCAACCCGCGACCGAGAGCTGGCCTGTCTGGTCGAGCAGGAGCCCTCGGCCGCCGTGCATCAACTCGTAGAGGCGCCCCTGCTTCAGCTTCACGTCCCGCAGCCGCCGGCCCAGCAGTTCATGGCCCTCGCCGAAGTCGTAGCGGATCCCGACCGCGGTGATCATCTCGGTCACGTACCGGTTCACCTCCTCGAAGTCCATCAGCGTCGAGAACAGTTCCCGTAGTGCGGTCGGACCGGGATCGGTCCCCAGGAGCGTGATCTGCGCGCGCGTGTTGGCGATGACTCGGGCGCCTACAGGGTGTCGTTCGGTGTGATAGCTGTCCAACAACCCTTCCGGGGCCCAGCCGTTGACCTCGGCCGCCAGCTTCCAGCCGAGGTTGAACGCGTCCTGCACGCCCAGGTTGAGCCCCTGCCCGCCGGTCGGAGGATGGATGTGTGCCGCGTCGCCGGCCAGTAGGACCCGATCGACCCGGTAGCGCTCGGCCTGCCGGGTGGCGTCGCCGAAGCGGGACAGCCAGCGCGGCGAGTGCACGCCGAAGTCGGTGCCCGCGACGGCCCGTAGCTGCTGCTTGAAATCGTCGAGGGTCGGTGCGGTCGCACGGTCCTCGGCAACGCCGTCGGCGGGCACGACGACGCGGTACACGCCGTTCTCGCCGGGGCTGACGCCGAACCGCAGTTGGGTCTTGCGGACTTCCTCGACGGTCGCGGCGATGGTCGCCGGATCCTCGGTCACCTCTATCTCGCCCAGCAGCGTCTCGACCGTCGCGGGCTCGCCGTGGAAACCGACGCCGAGCACCTTGCGTACCGTGCTGCGGCCGCCGTCGCATCCGACGACGTAGCGCGAGTACAGCTGCGAGCCGTCCGCCAACTCGACGGTCACCCCGTCCTCGGCCTGACTCAACGCGATCACCTCACAGCCGCGCCGGATCTCGGTACCGAGTTCGACGGCGCGCTCTTCGAGCAGCCGCTCGGTGACCGGCTGCGGGGTGGCGACGCCGTACGGGTGAGCCGTGTCCGAACGGTCCGGCCACGGTTTGACGATGCCTCCGAAGAGACCGCCCGTCCGGAACTTCTCACTGACCGCGAGGAACCGGTCGAGGAGGCCGCGCTGGTCCATGATCTCGACACTGCGCGCGTGCAGACCCTGCCCGCGGGACTCCCCGGTCGACTCGGTCAGCTTCTCCAGCACGACCACGTGCACGCCGTGCAGCCGCAACTCGCAGGCCAGCATCAAGCCGGTCGGTCCGCCGCCGACCACGATCACGTCAATCATCAGAACGCCCATCCAACGAGATTGGTTTCCGGCCCGCCGATCCGTGGACCTGCGCTCGCGAGTCTTTCGTTTCCGCAGGTCCCGGCCTCGGTCGGCCATTTTGCGGGACGACCCGGGCCTTGCCGCAAGCCCCCAGCTGCGCTATACGTTGGGTGTGGCAAGGAGTGCGTGAACTCCTTGCCATCGCCTTTTTCCGGGTGCCTCTCCACAGGTTCGATCCCTGGGGACCGGGTCGGCGAGGGTGTCGTCAACCCCCCTGCGAGGACCCGACTGACCCCCGTACGGACACGGGGGGTTCCGTCATGGTCGCGACCGGTCACCGATTCGTACGTTTACTCAGGTCAGCCCGTTGCCTGAGAGAGCCGGAGATCGGACATGTCCCAGACCACCGCAGTCATCGGCGCGCATGATCCGGGAGATGCCGTCGCGGCGCCCCCAGGAAGCGAGTTCGCGCCTCTCCTGCGCACGGTCAGGGGCAGAGGTCTACTGGAGCGGCGGTATGCCTGGTACGCGCGCTGCGTCGCCGCCAACGCCCTCGCGCTGGGCGGCATCGTCACGGGCATCGTCCTGATCGGCGACTCCTGGCTGACGCTGCTCCTGGCCCCGCTCCTGGCCGTGTTCGGTGCCCGCACGGCCTTCATAGGCCATGACGCGGGCCACTCCCAGATCGCCGGCGGCAAGGCCGTCAACCGTCTCATCGGCCTGGTCCACGGCAACCTGCTGCTGGGGATGAGCTACTCCTGGTGGAACGACAAGCACAACCGCCACCACGCCAACCCCAACCACATCGACAAGGACCCGGACGTCCTCGCCGACGTCCTCGTCTTCACCGGCGAACAGGCCAAAGACCGCTCAGGGTTCCGGCGCTGGCTCACCCGCAACCAGGCGTGGCTGTTCTTCCCGCTCACGCTGCTCGAAGGCGTCGCCCTCAAGGTCCACGGCTTCCAGGATCTGCGGCGCCAGCCCCGTCGCGACCGGGTCGTCGAAGGCGCTCTACTGGTGAGCCATGTCGTGGCCTACGCGACGCTGCTGCTCATCTCGATGTCCCCGGGGAAGGCACTCGCGTTCGCCGCGCTGCACCAGGCCCTGTTCGGCCTGCACCTCGGCCTGGCCTTCGCGCCCAACCACAAGGGCATGGAGATGCCGGACCCGAACGGCGAACGGTGGGGCCATCTCCGCCGTCAGGTCCTCACCTCACGGAACATCCGCGGCGGCGTCCTGACCGACTGGTTCCTCGGCGGCCTCAACTACCAGATCGAACACCACCTCTTCCCGAGCATGCCGCGGCCCAATCTGCGGCTCGCACAACCCCTGGTGCGCGCCCACTGTCAGGATGTGGGTATCCCCTACGTGGAGACGGGGCTCGTCGACTCCTACCGGCAGGCCCTGCGCCACCTCCACGAGGTGGGGGAGCCGCTGCGCATGGAGTGGACGGAGTGACGGAACGGCCGACGGCCCGGATACCAGTAGGGGAAGCGCCTCAGGGATGTCTCAGGGTCGCGATCCGGAACTGTGAGGAGCGCGGACCCGTTTTCAGATCAGAGAGCGGCTGCGGCCGCGGAGGAGGCGACACATGTCGAAGAACGCGAAGATCGCCGTAGGCGGTGTGGCGGTCGGACTGATCCTGTTGATCTGGCTGCCCTGGTGGGTCTCATTCCTGATCGTCGTGGGAGTGCCGACGGCCGCATATCTCACGCTGGACCCCTCGCAGCGGCGCCGGCTGCGCCGCGTGGCGGGCAAGGAGATCGGCCGCTGACCCACGGATGCCCGGCCTTGTTCCGGCCCGGCGCGCAGGAGCAGAGCACAGCACCGTCCGCGGGACTGCCGACAACAGCCCTGTGGACGGTGCGCTGCCGAGCACCGTCCACGAACCGAGCTTTCCTCGGCGACCCGGTCGATCGAGCGTGACCAGGGCGTCCGGGCCCTTGGGCGCCTGGATCCGAGCCCAAGGGCTCAACTCGGCCGCACGGCCAGCTTGTCGAGCGCCTCCAGGAGGCCGGGAAGCTCGGGGCCCCGGCCGACCGGCAGGACCTCGCCGGGCTCGTCGTCGAGGAGGACGAACGCTATGTCGTCGGTTCGGGCCACCAACGACCAGCCCGGGCCGTCGGCGCGCAGCGTGCGTGCGTCGCCCGGTGCGAAGGACGATCTGACGCGGCCGAGGGGCGGCGGGCTGTCGACGTACGCGCGGACCTCCGTCAGCACCCGACGGACCCCGCTGTGGCCCGCCTGAGGGCCTTCCCCGGTGCCGCCCGCAGAGGCGCCGTCCGACGCGTTGTCGTCCGACGGCATTCCGTCCGCCTCGGACGTGTCGTCGGGGGTGGCGGCATCGCGGCTGGCGTCCGAGGCGGCCTTGTCCGTCTTCGACGCGTCGTCCGCCCCGTGCTGGGCCTCCTGCGCCTCCTGAACCTCCTGAACCTCCTGAACCTCCTGCGCCGAGAAGTTCGAGTCGTCGATCTGCTCGCGCCACAGGGCCCATTGCAGCGCGATCTCGTCAGCACCCAGCCGTCGTTGTGCCGGACCCCAGGTGGTGGTGTCCGGCGGAGTCAGCGGTGGCCGGTCCACCAGGTCGGGGTCCGGATCGTGCGGCGCGGGCACGTTGGGAGCCGCGACGGCGACCGCGAGCGGCCAGCCCGGCAGGGCGGCGACCACCGTGCGCTCGCTCGGCGACAGGTCGTACTCCATGCCGCAGTCCCAGGACGCGATGGCGACCGCGACCAGCGACACGTCGTCGATGACGACGGTCCACCGCGACCCGTCGCCGTCCTGGCCGAGAACCAGGCCGTACCCGTCGGCGAGCGGCGCCATACCGAGCGCCGCACAGGCCTCCGGGTAGTCGTCGCCCAGCACACTCGGGAACTTCGCCGGCGTCAGCAGCACCGCCGTGAGCACATAGAGCGCATCGTCCTCGGCGGCGACGGCCTCTTCATCCGTGTCGGCCATCCCAGCCTCCCCATCATTCGTCCAACCGCGCGCACCCTAGTGTGCGCGGAAGCCGCTTGTCACGACTCCCAAGTACACCCGGAGCTGCAGTTTTCCGGCTGGACAGGGCGAAATGACCTCCGGTGACCCGAACTGTCAGGCAGCGGGGAGCCCAAGAAGCGCACGAGCCACCGTCCTTGGCGACTCGTCACGCTCCCTGGCGAGCGCGACGACGGCCCGGCATGCCAACTCGCTCACCCCGAAGGACAGCGCCTCCGGCGACACCCAGCCCGCGGCCTCGTCGATCCGGTCCTGGTCGTCCTCCACGCGGGCCGAGACGTAGACGGCGGCGGCCTCGAAGAGATTGTGCGGGCGCCGCTGCGGGGCGCTGCCCGGCTCCGTGCGCGGGGAGGTGAGAAATCTGGCGAAGGTCTTACGGGGCCTGTCGAACATGCTGACCGCCTTCCCCTGCGTGGTTCTCTGTCGCTGACCGTTCATCTACTGCTACCCAACGTAGAGTTGGAGTTGCGGCGACAGAAGGGGGACGGTGCGGTGAAGCACGTGCGTCGACCGCCTCGCACGGAGACGGGTCAGCCGTCGGGTGCCTCCAACGTGGCCCGCAGCCAGGTCAGTTCAGCCCGGCTCGTGGCCGCGCGGCCACGAGACTGGCCGACCCGCGTGCCCTGCACCGCACCGCCGTGGGGCTCCGGCGCGGATTCGATCCCGTGATGCGCACGATCCTCGAAGGACTCGCGATCGACCGCGTGTATCTCCAGGGCGAGTTGAGCGGCGAACTTCCGGACAGCGAGGGCCTGGAGGCGGCAGGAGTGTGCGTGGTGACCGTGCCCGGTGCCGGGCACGACGTCATGTTCGTCAACCCCGAAGCCTTCGCGGCGTCGGTCGCGGGAAACGTGTGACCCGCGCGCGGGCTCAGCTCTCGCGCACAGCCAGCGCCAGGAAACGCGCGTCCTCGTCGGTGTACGAGGTCATGCGCCACCCCGAACCGGCCAGCAGTGGACGGAGATTGGCCTCCGCGCGCAGGTCGTCCGGTGTGATCTGCCGCCCCTGACGCGCCGCGAGCGCCGCCCGGCCGATCGGATGGAACAGGGCCAGCGTGCCGCCGGTGCGCACCACGCGCGCCAACTCCCGCAGATTCTCCTCGGGTCGGGGCAGATGAGCGATCAGGCCCGCCGCGAACACGGCGTCGAGCGATTCCGACCGCAGCGGCAGCGCGGCGACGTCGGCGAGCAGCAGGAGCCCGTCACGGCCCCGTCCGGCTCGTACGGCGGCCTCCAGCATGGCCGGGGTCAGATCGGCCCCGACCACCGCTCCGGAGCGCCCCACGGCCGCACGGAGCGGCGGCAGCGCGCGTCCCGTCCCGCAGCCCGCGTCGAGCACCCGGTCTCCTGAGCGCAGCCCGAGTTCGGCGACCGCGGCGGCGTAGGCGGGGCCGTCGTCGGGAAAGCGGCTGTCCCAGTCGGCGGCGCGCGCACCGAAGAACTCCTGGACACGTGTGTGGTCGTCGCTCATGTTCCGCATGATCCCTCACCGACACGGATGACGCTTCGGTGCGCATGTTCGAGCGTGACGCGGTCGTTCAGGCACCTCTCCGCGTCAGATTGCAACACCTTTCGAAATGCGCCCCCTTTGTGCACCCGTGCTCCTACTAGCGTCCCCTGGTCATGGGACACCTGGACCACGCCACCTTCGGCTGGCTGACCCCCGTGCTGTCGTACGTGATGGCCTGCATGGGCTCCGCACTCGGGCTGCGCTGCACCGTTCGCGCACTCGGCGCCACCGGCCGCTCGCGCCGCAACTGGCTCATCACCGCGGCCTCGGCACTCGGCACCGGCATCTGGACCATGCACTTCGTGGCCATGCTCGGCTTCGGCGTCAGCGGCACCGACATCCGCTACGACGTACCACTGACCATGCTCAGCCTCCTAGTCGCCATGGTCGTCGTCTGCGCGGGTGTCTTCGCGGTCGGCTACGGCCGCGACCGGGGCCGCGCGCTCTTCCTCGGCGGCCTCACCACCGGACTGGGCGTCGCGAGCATGCACTACCTGGGCATGGCGGCGATGCGGTTGCACGGAGACGTGAGCTACGACCCGATGCTCGTCGGGCTCTCCGTGCTGATCGCCGTCGTCGCGGCGACCGCGGCCCTGTGGGCGGCCCTCAACATCAAGTCGCCCGTCGCGGTCACCGCCGCCGCCCTCGTCATGGGAGCGGCCGTCAGCAGCATGCACTACACCGGCATGTTCGCGGTGCGTGTGC
Organism: Streptomyces sp. NBC_00988; assembly: GCF_045162645.1. NCBI lineage: Bacteria > Bacillati > Actinomycetota > Actinomycetes > Kitasatosporales > Streptomycetaceae > Streptomyces > Streptomyces sp. NBC_00988. Next base: position 2,111,560 of record NZ_CP108730.1, on the reverse strand, counting down.
ACGTCACGCCCTCCGGAGCGGTCCTTCCCGGCGCCACGGCGATGCAGTTCATCTTCCCCCTCGCCGTGGGCCTCGGGTCCTATCTGTTCCTGACCTCGGCGTTCGTCGCGCTGTCGCCGACCACGGGAGAACGCGAGGCCACCGCCTCGGCCCAGCGGCCGGTCGAGAGCGTCGCCCGCTAGTCCGGCCTGCGCAGCACGCCCCTGAAACCACTTCCGAGCGAGGAGGCCATGCGTACCCCCCGTAGGACCCCGAGAGCCGGCGCCGAGACGCCGCCCGTGCGCGGTCGTCGCGCGCACGCCGGACCACCCGCCGACGAACTCTTCGACGATCCCCTGGACGCCTCGTCGGAGGACATACCCCCGCGCGCGGGACGATGGCGGATGCGCCCCCGCACCGTACGGGCCAAGATCGTCTGCCTCCTGATGGTGCCGGTCGTCTCCCTGCTCGCCCTGTGGGCGTACGCCACCGTCAGCACCGCCCAGGACGTCTCCCGGCTACGGCAGTTGCAGCGCGTGGACTCCGCGGTGCGCAGCCCCGTCGCGGCCGCCGTGGCGGCGCTGCAGGCCGAGCGGTCGGCCGCCGTGCGCTACGCGACCGACCCCGACGCCGAGCAGAGCGGAGACCTGAAGAAGCTCGCGGCGAGCACGGACCGGGCGGTCGCCAGGTTGCGGCTCGGCGACGACAACACCGTTGCCGACGGCGAGGAACTGCCCGCCGGAGTCGCCCGTCGCCTGAAGACCTTCGTCACCGGAGCCGAGCAACTGCGCTCACTGCGGACCGACGTGCTCGGCCACCGCGCGGGATGGGACGAGACCTACGGGCAGTACACGAAGACCATCGCGACGGCCTTCGCCGTGGGCGGGGCGCTCACCGGGATCCAGGACGCCGACCTCGGATCCGACGCGCGCGTGCTCCTGGAGTTCTCCCGGGCCGGGGAATCACTGTCCCAGGAGGACGTGATGCTCGCCGGCGCCCGTCTCGACGGCAGGCTCGACGGGGAGCGGCTGAGGCTGTTCACCGGGGCCGTCGACACCCGACGTACCCTCACGGACTCCGCCGTCGAGGACCTGCGCGGCTCCGAAAGCGCCGCCTGGCAGCACCTCGCCGACACCAGCGCCTACGTTGCGGTCGGCACCGTCGAGGACAAGGTCCTCGCCACCGACTCGGCTACCAGGGCGATCGCCGCGGCTCCGGAGACCACCTGGAACAACGCGCACACACGCGTGCAGGACGGCATGCGCAGCATCGAGTCGGACGCGGGCAGCGGGGTCGCCGACCGCGCCGATCCCTTCACCCGCGGGCTGCTCACCTCCGCCGGTGCCGCGGTCCTGCTCGGCCTCGCCGCCGTCATCGCGTCGCTCGTCATCTCGGTGCGCATCGGACGCGGTCTCGTCGTCGAACTCGTGAGCCTGCGCAACGATGCGCTGGGGATCGCCCGCCACAAACTCCCCGAGGCCATGCGGAGGTTGCGTGCGGGGGAGGAGATCGATGTCAGGGCGGAGGCCCCGCCCGGGTCGCCCTCGGAGGACGAGATCGGACAGGTCGCCGAAGCCCTCGGTACGGTGCACCGCGCTGCCCTGCGCGCCGCCGTCGAACGTGCCGAACTCGCCAGCGGCATCTCCGGGGTCTTCGTCAACCTCGCCCGCCGCAGCCAGGTCCTGGTGCACCGTCAACTCAGCCTTCTGGACAGCATGGAGCGCCGCTCCGAGGACCCGAACGAACTGAGCGACCTGTTCCGCCTCGACCACCTCACCACCCGTATGCGACGGCACGCCGAGAGCCTGATCATCCTCTCCGGGGCGGCACCCGGCCGGGCCTGGCGCATGCCGGTCTCGCTGACCAACGTCGTCCGCGCGGCCGTCTCCGAGGTCGAGGACTACGCGCGCGTGGAGGTACGCCAACTCCCCGAAGCGTCCGTCGTCGGCGCCGCCGTCGCCGACCTCACGCACCTGCTCGCCGAGATCGTGGAGAACGCCGCCCAGTTCTCGCCGCCGCACACACGCGTGCGGGTCACCGGCGAACCCGTCGGCAACGGCTACGCCGTAGAGGTCGAGGACCGGGGCCTCGGCATGGGCACGGAGTCCCTGAGTGACGCCAACCGCCGCATCGAACAGTCCGAGACCCTCGACCTCTTCGACAGCGACCGGCTCGGCCTCTTCGTGGTCAGCAGGCTCGCCGCCCGCCACGGCATCAAGGTCCACCTGCGGACCTCGCCCTACGGCGGGACGACGGCGGTCGTTCTGCTGCCGACGGCGCTGCTGCGCGGCGGCGCGGCGGAACGTGCCCCGCGCGCGGCGGTCGAGGACGGGGAGCGGGCCGTGGAACGCGAGTACGCGCGCGTGCCCACCGCGCCCCGGCACCAGGAGTCCGTCCCGGCCTCGGCCGACCGGCCCGCCCTGGCGGTCTCCACACGGGCTGCGGCGGAGTCGGCGAACGACACCCCGCCTCCCGGAGTCACCACCTTGCGACTGCACCGTCCCCCCGAGGACGCCGAAGGGACCGACGAGAACGACGACCTCCCACGCCGCGTACGCCAGGCGCACCTCGCCCCCCAGCTCCGCGAACAGCCCACCGCGGAACGGGAACGGGCGCCATCCGCCCCGCGCGACGAGCACCGCACCCCGGAGGCCGTACGGGACCGGATGTCGGCCTACCGCGAGGGCTGGACGCGCGGCGGCGGCAGACAACCGGGCCGCGGTGCCACCCCAGGCCCCGCAACGGGCAGCGACAGCAGCGAAGGAGACCCCGCGTGATCCAGGACCCGAGCATGAGGGCCGCCCAGCGGTCCGGCGAACTCGACTGGCTGCTGGACGACCTGGTGCTGCGCGTGAGCGAAGTACGGCATGTCGTGGTGCTCTCCAACGACGGCCTCGCCGTCGGCGCGTCGACCGACCTCAGGCGCGAGGACGCCGAACACCTCGCCGCGGTCGCCTCCGGATTCCACAGCCTGGCCAAGGGCGCGGGGCGGCACTTCGGAGCCGGCGGAGTACGGCAGACCATGGTGGAGATGGACGACGGATTCCTGTTCGTGGCCGCCGCCGGGGACGGTTCCTGCCTCGCCGTCCTCACCGCCGTCACAGCCGACATAGGCCTGGTGGCATACGAGATGGCGCGGCTGGTCAAGCGCGTCGGCGAGCATCTCTACACGCCGCCGCGCGTCGGTGCGCGGCCGCCCGCAGCCGGATGAGGCGAGAGAGCGATCCGTTCCGATGACCGAAGACACGACCGGCGCCCAGCGCGAGCCGGGCAGCCAGTGGTACGACCAGGAAGCCGGGCCTCTCGTCCGCCCCTACGCGATGACGGGCGGACGTACCAAACCAGGCCCTACGGGGGTGCGTTTCGACCTGATCGCGCTCGTCACGCTGGACACGGGCGCGCCCGGCTTCGACGACGACACCGGGCTCGGACCGGAACACCGGGCCCTCATCGACCTGTGCCGCCCCGAAACACAGTCCGTCGCCGAACTCGCCGCCGGAGCAGACCTTCCGCTGGGAGTCGTCCGGGTGCTCCTGGGCGACCTCCTGGAGCTCGGCTGCGTCACCGTCAGCCGTCCGGTGCCGCCCGCGCAGCTGCCCGACGAACGGATTCTGCGCGAGGTGATCGAGGGACTACGGGCACTGTGACGAAACTTCAGAACCACTCGAACGCGTACGACGCCCACTTGCGCCTCCTTTCGCTCATCGAACCGGTGCGAGGCGGTCACATCGGGCAAATAGTGGTCCAACCTCCCCAGGGTGAGGCCGCACTTGCCACGATGCACACCTACGGACGTCGAGCGTTTCCGGCACTCCCGAGAGAAGTGATCGATGGTCTCCGAGCACTCCGACGCCGAGGACGGCGAGACGACCGCCCTGGCGTTGAAGATCCTGGTCGCCGGCGGATTCGGCGTGGGCAAGACCACCATGGTGGGCGCGGTCAGCGAGATCAGGCCGCTGCGCACCGAGGAACTCCTCAGCGAGGCCGGTCAGTCGGTGGACGACACCGACGGCGTGGACCAGAAGGTCACGACGACCGTCGCCATGGACTTCGGCCGCATCACCATCAGGTCCGGCCTCTCCCTCTACCTGTTCGGAACACCGGGCCAGGACCGCTTCTGGTTCCTGTGGGACGAACTGTCGCAGGGCGCCCTGGGGGCCGTGGTCCTCGCGGACACCCGGCGACTTGAGGACTGCTTCCCCGCGGTCGACTACTTCGAGCACCGGCACATCCCGTTCGTGGTGGCCGTCAACTGCTTCACGGGCTCCCGCAGTTACGGCGCCAGGGATGTCTCCCGCGCCCTGGACCTCGACCAGGGGACACCCGTGGTCCTCTGCGACGCCCGTGACCGGGACTCGGGGAAGGAGGTGCTGATCCGGCTCGTCGAGTACGCCGGGCGGATGCACACCGCCCGGATGCTCGACTCGGTGGGCTGACGGGGGCATCTCACTCCGAAATGCCCTTCTGTGCCAGGACCTTCTCGACCGTGACGCGGACGAGGAGTTCGCCCGGGACCCCGTTGCGGGCACCGAACTCCTCGGCGCGCTCCTCGCCCATGTAGCGGGCCCCGATCCGGGCGGCCCAGTACCGGAGTTCGCCCGGCTCCTCCGACAATGCGGCGCGCCCCTGCAGCACCACGAAGTCGAACGGCGGCTGATCGTCGTCCACGCACAGGGCGACTCGCCCGTCACGGGCCAGATTGCGCCCTTTTACCGTTTCCTTCGCGGTGTTGAACACCACATCGTCGCCGTCCAGCAGGAACCAGATCGGCGCCACATGAGGGCTCCCATCGGCGCGTACGGTCGACAGCTTGCCGGTGCGCGTGCCGTGCGAGACGAACGCCCGCCATTCCTCGTCGGTCATCTTCTGTGCCATGCCCCTATCCTCCTTGCCCGGGCGACGGAGGTGGGGAAGGCTGACGGGAGATCCTCCGGCCAGGGGGAGAGGCGACACGGGGAGGCCGGAACATGGCACAGAACCAGGGACTGAGCTGGCTGCTGGACGATCTGACCGAGCGCGTCGAGCACGTACGCCACGCCCTGGTCCTGTCCAACGACGGACTGGTGACGGGCGCGAGCACGGGACTGCGCCGCGAGGACGCCGAACACCTCGCCGCCGTCTCGTCCGGACTGCACAGCCTGGCCAAGGGCTCGGGACGCCACTTCGGCGCGGGCAGTGTGCGCCAGACGATGATCGAGTTCGACGACGCCGTCCTGTTCGTCACCGCCGCGGGGAGCGGCAGCTGTCTGTGCGTCCTCAGCGGCGCGGACGCGGACATCGGCCAGATCGCCTACGAGATGACCCTCCTCGTCAACCGCGTCGGCGAGCACCTCGGCGTGGACGCCCGACAGCCCGAGCGGACCCCCGTCACAGACCTCTGACGCGTAAATAGCAGCAGGTCAGGGTGGGTGTGGGCAGGGCTGGGTGCCCGGTGGCCGTAAAAGGTCGCTGGGTGTCCGGGACTGCCGGTCAGACTGCGGTCTCCCGCGGGTTGAGGGTGACGGTGTATCCGAGCTGGTTGAGTGCGGTGATCGCGCGGCGGGTGGCCCGTTCGGGATCACGTTGGGTGAAGTAGGTGCCGCCGAGTTCCTGGTAGCCGACGTGATCGCTCAGCATGTGCCAGATCGCGGTGATGATCGAGTGCTCGACGGCGACCAGTGCCCTGAGCGGGCCGCGGCGTGCGGTCAGCCGCTTGTAACGGGCGGCGAGGTAGGTTTCCTTGGTTCTCACCGCGCCGAACGCGGCGAGGCCGAGAGCGCCTTTGAGATATGGATTTCCGGGGCGGACCTTCGTGTTCTTGGTGCGGCCGGCCGACTCGTGGTGGCCGGGGCAGACCCCGGCCCAGGAAGCGAGGTGTTTGGCGGAGGCGAACCGGCTCATGTCGCCGCCGGTCTCCGCGATGATCACTTCGGCGACGGCCTGGTTGATGCCGGGGATGGTGTCGAGCAGGTCGAGGGCGCCGCGAAAGGGGGCCATCGCCTCTTCGATGCGTTCGCTGAGCTGGTCGATCATCGTGGTGAGCTGGTCGTACTGGTCCAGGTGGAGGCGGGTCAGGAACGCGTGGTGTTCGCGGAAGCGTCCGGTCAGGGCCTCGGTGAGTTCAGGGATCTTGTTGCGGAGCCTGCGTTTGGCCAGGTCCGCGAGGGTCTGGGGGTCGCCTTCGCCGCGGATGAGGGCTTCGAGCATGGCCCGGCCGGAGACGCCCATGATGTCGGAGGCGACCGCGGACAGTTTGATGCCGGTGTCCTCCAGCAGTTTCTCCAGCCGCTGGACCACACGGCTTCGTTCACGGGTGGCGGTGGTCCGGGCCCGGGTCAGGTCCCGCAACTCGCGCACCGGCTGAGGCGGGACGAAGGAGGGCCTGACCAGTCCGTGGGCGCCGAGCTGGGCCAGCCAGGCCGCGTCCGAGACGTCCGTCTTGCGGCCTGGCAGGTTCTTGACCTGCCGGGCGTTGACCAGGATCACGTTCAGGCCCTCGGACAGCACGTAGTGGAACGGCTTCCAGTAGTCCGAGGTCGCCTCGATCACCACCAGCGTCACCCGTGCGGCGAGCAGATGGTCCCGCAGATCCAGGACCGCGTTCGTCGTCGATCCCCACGTCGTGGTCTCGGTCGTGAAGGACCCCCGCCGCTTCGGACTCGGGGTGCGGATGCAGACCTTGGCGTCCTTCTTGCTGATGTCGAGGCCGGCGCAGCGTTCGTGCAGCACGTCCACGGTCTTGCTCCCTCCCTCGCCGGACGGACCCGTATGCCGTTCCGGGAGGGCCAAGGTGAATCAGGAATTCTGACGCACGTGCTCACAGCAACACTCCACGGTTCCCGTGGACGGCCCCCAGTACCACGCTGACCTGCGAGCTCACCGGCATCACAGAAGCACCGGTTTCGGCCGGAACGAACCCCTCCAGCGTCCCGGACCGACATCGGCCCACGTCAGGGCAGACAGAAGCATCTCCGGCGCGCGCCACGGGATTTACCACGCCCCCGGCGCGCACCGAAGGTGCGCTGAGTCGCTGACCTGCAACTTCACTGGCCTCCGCAGAGTTATCCACAGGCCTGCCACGAGATCCGCCGATCCGGTTACGGTTTGTTCATCGCAAACGCACACAGCGTGAGCATTGGACTCCGCGGGGGAGATCGACCATGGCAGGAAACACCATCACCAAACCGTCCGACCTCTCGTGCGCGCCCAGTCGCGCGGCACGGGAACTGGGGCTCAAGCGAGGCGAGTTCGACCTCGCCGTACACCTCGGACGCATCCGCACCGCGCCCGACGAAGACGGCGGCGGCCGACGCGTCGCCCACGCCGAGATCGACCGGCTACGCTCGGCGGACGGATTCCCCGAAACGCTCCTGGAAAGCGTCAGGACCGTGGGCACCACGGACGGCGCGGCCCTCATGCAGGTCACTTCCGCCAGGTTCACCCGCCTCGCCCGGCTGGGACTGGTGGTGCCGGTGAGGTTTTATCTCAACCGCTATCGGGCCGTTGTCTGGCTCTATCTCGCCGAAGAACTACGGCAGTTCGCGGCCGACAAGAACCACACCGCCCTACTGAACGGCCGTACACCCGAGGGAATGAGGGACCAACTGCAAGAGGGCCTGGACCTACGGCCCCGCAACTGGCGCGGACGGCATCTCGGGTTCCTGCTCCGCCAGGCCGACGGCCCGTGGGAGCGCGCCGGCGCCCTGGCCGCGCTGCTCGATCCCGTCCAGGTCGCGGAGATGGTCCAAGACCCGTACGAGCGCGCCTACTTGAACCGCTTCCGGCCCGACCCGCCCGCCCACGGGGCTCCGGGATCGCCAGCCGCCCACCTCTCCGAGCGGATCATGACTGCGGAGGACCCGGACGAGATCAGCTGGCTGCGAGCGGATCTGGCCCAGGTGCTGGACGAGGCACGCGGCCACCGCCCCGCGCCACGACCGACAGCGGAACCGACCGCGCCACGGTCGACCGTCGAACGGGCCGCACCACGACCGACCGGCGAACTGACTGCATCACGAGCGACCGGCGAACCGGCTGGATCGCCGCCGACCGCCGAACCCGTCGGACCGCTGTTGTCCCTGAGCGAGCGCCCGCCGGAGCAGGAACCGGGGCCGGAACCCCAGCGATCACGCGGCATGCTGGGCTGGCTGCGCCGCAGAAGCGCGTGAGCCACAGCGCAGCACGTCCACCAGTTACAGCGCTCTGAACAGCCCTTCCTGGACGACCGAGACGAGCAGGCGTCCCTCCAGGTCGTAGATGCGTCCGCGGGCCAGACCGCGGCCGCCCGTCGCGATCGGGGACTCCTGGTCGTACAGGAACCACTCGTCCGCGCGGAACGGCCGGTGGAACCACATGGCGTGGTCCAGCGACGCCATGTCGAAGTTCCGCGGTCCCCACAGAGGTTCCACGGGGATGCGGACGGCGTCCAGGAGCGTCATGTCGCTGGCGTACGTCAGCGCGCAGGTGTGCACCAGCGGATCGTCGCCGAGCGGCCCGACCGCGCGCATCCACACCGCGCTGCGCGGCTCGGCGTCCTTGATCTCCTCGGCGCTCCAGCGCAGCCCGTCGGCGTACCGGATGTCGAAGGGTTGACGGCGTGCCATCCGCTCCAACTGCTCGGGCAGTACGCCCAGATGGGCCCGGACCTCCTCCGACACCGTCGGCAGGGACTCCGGGTCCGGGACCTCGCGGGCCGGCAGCTGGTGCTCGAAGGGACCTTGCTCAGGCTTGTGGAAGGAGGCGGTGAGATTGAAGATCGTGCGGCCCTGCTGCACGCCGGTGACCCGACGGGTGGTGAACGACCTCCCGTCCCGCACCCGCTCGACCTGGTACACGATCGGCACGCCCGGCCGGCCCGGGCGCAGGAAGTACGCGTGCAGCGAGTGCACGGGCCGGTCGCCCTCCGTGGTGCGCCCCGCGGCGACCAGCGCCTGGCCCGCGACCTGGCCGCCGAAGACCCGCTGCAGGGACTCGTGCGGGCTGCGGCCACGGAAGATGTTGACCTCGATCTGCTCCAGGTCGAGCAGGTCGACGAGCCGCTCTGCCGGGTTCGTCATGGGTGGGATTCTCCTGTGCTCACAGCTGGCCGACGTCGGTGACACGGACGACCGCACGGCCCTCCGTGTCGGAGGCCGCGAGATCGATCTCCGCGCTGATGCCCCAGTCATGATCGCCGTTCGGGTCGGCGAAAATCTGCCGAACGCGCCACAGGTTGTGCTGGGGCTCCTCCTCGATGAGCAGGAGCTTGGGTCCGCGGGCGTCGGGGCCGGTGCCGAGGTCCTCGTACTCGTCCCAGTACTTGTCCATCGCCTCGCCCCAGGCGTCCGCGTCCCAGCCCGCCTCGGCGTCCAACTCGCCCAGCTCGTCGACATGGTCGAGGGCGGCGAGTTCGACGCGACGGAACATCGCGTTGCGGACGAGGACACGGAAGGCACGCGCGTTCGCGGTGACCGGCTTGACCTGGTCGGCCTTCTCCTGCGCCTCCTCGGCGGTCATCTCCGCCGGGTTGGCGAGCTGCTCCCACTCGTCCAGCAGGCTGGAGTCGACCTGGCGCACCATCTCGCCGAGCCAGGCGATCAGATCCTGCAGGTCCTCGGACTTGAGGTCGTCCGGGACGGTGTGGTCGAGGGCCTTGAAGGCACCGGCGAGGTAGCGCAGCACGATGCCCTCGGTGCGGGCCAGCTCGTAGTACGAGGTCAACTCCGTGAAGGACATGGCCCGTTCGTACATGTCACGGATCACGGACTTCGGGGACAGCGGGTGGTCGCCGACCCACGGGTGGCTCTTGCGGTACGTGTTGTACGCGTGGAAGAGCAGCTCCTCCAGCGGCTTGGGGTAGCTGACGTCCTGGAGGCGCTCCATGCGGTCCTCGTACTCGACGCCGTCCGCCTTCATCGCGGCCACTGCCTCGCCGCGCGCCTTGTTCTGCTGGGCGGCGAGGATCTGCCGCGGGTCGTCGAGCGTGGACTCGACGACGGACACCATGTCCAGCGCGTACGAAGGCGATTCGGGGTCCAGCAGCTCGAACGCGGCGAGCGCGAAGGTCGACAGCGGCTGGTTGAGGGCGAAGTCCTGCTGCAGATCGACGGTGAGGCGCACGATGCGGCCCTCGGAGTCCGGGGTGTCGAGCTTCTCGACGATGCCGCCGTCCAGGAGCGAGCGGTAGATGGCGATCGCGCGCCGGATGTGCCGCAACTGCTGCTTGCGCGGCTCGTGGTTGTCCTCCAGGAGATGCCGCATCGCGTCGAAGGCGTTGCCGGGGCGGGCGATCACCGACAGCAGCATCGTGTGCGTGACCCGGAAGCGGGACGTCAGCGGTTCCGGATCGGAGGTGATGAGCTTCTCGAAGGTGCTGTCCGACCAGCCGACGAAGCCCTCGGGCGCCTTCTTGCGGACGACCTTCCGGCGCTTCTTCGGGTCGTCGCCCGCCTTGGCGAGCGCCTTCTCGTTCTCGACCACGTGCTCGGGGGCCTGCGCGACCACCAGACCCGCCGTGTCGAAGCCGGCCCGTCCGGCGCGGCCCGCGATCTGGTGGAACTCACGGGCGCGCAGCGTGCGCACCCGGATGCCGTCGTACTTGGCCAGCGCCGTGAACAGCACCGTGCGGATGGGCACGTTGACGCCCACCCCGAGCGTGTCCGTACCGCAGATGACCTTCAACAGGCCCGCCTGCGCGAGCTTCTCCACCAGGCGCCGGTACTTGGGCAGCATGCCGGCGTGGTGCACACCGATGCCGTGCCGCACGTAACGGGACAGGTTGCGGCCGAACTTGGTGGTGAAGCGGAAGTTGCCGATCAGCTCGGCGATCTGGTCCTTCTCCTCGCGCGAGCACATGTTGATGCTCATCAGCGCCTGCGCCCGCTCCACGGCCTGCGCCTGGGTGAAGTGCACGATGTAGACCGGCGCCTGCCTGGTCTCCAGCAGCTCCGTCAGGGTCTCGGTGAGCGGGGTCAGCCTGTACTCGTAGGACAGCGGCACCGGCCGGGTCGCCGAGCGGACCACCGACGTGGGGCGCCCGGTGCGGCGGGTGAGGTCCTTCTCGAACATCGCGACGTCGCCGAGCGTGGCCGACATCAGGATGAACTGCGCCTGCGGCAGTTCCAGGATCGGGATCTGCCAGGCCCAGCCGCGGTCCGCCTCCGCGTAGAAGTGGAACTCGTCCATGACGACCTGGCCGACGTCCGCGTGCCTGCCGTCCCGCAGCGCGATCGACGCGAGAACCTCCGCCGTGCAGCAGATGATCGGGGCATCGGAGTTGACGGACGCGTCGCCGGTCAGCATGCCGACGTTCTCGGTGCCGAACATCTTGCACAGCTCGAAGAACTTCTCCGAGACCAGCGCCTTGATCGGGGCGGTGTAGAAGGTGACCTCGTCCCGGGCCAGCGCGGCGAAGTGCGCACCGGCGGCGATCATGCTCTTGCCGGAGCCGGTGGGCGTCGACACGATCACGTTCGCACCGGAGACCACCTCGATCAGCGCCTCCTCCTGATGGGGGTAGAGCGTGAGACCGCGCTCCTTGGCCCACGACTCGAAGGCTTCGTAGAGGGCGTCGGGATCTGCGGTCGGCGGCAACTGGTCGATGAGGGTCACGACCCCATCTTGCCTGGCGCCGTGGCCGATGGGGGAATCGGCTGCGGGGACGAAGATCGCTACCGCTACGCTGTGTCGCCGACGGAGTGTCAGGGCGCCCGAGCAACTGACCGGCGGCGTAAGAGGAATGGGGCGGGGAACGGCCATGATGGGACCAGCACACTCACTGTCGGGAGCGGCGGCCTGGCTCGGCGTCGGAGCGGCGACCGCCGCGGCTGGGCATCCGATGCCCTGGCCGGTGATCCTGGTCGGCGCCCTGATCTGTGCCGGCGCCGCGCTCGCCCCGGACCTCGACCACAAGGCGGCGACCATCTCCCGGGCCTTCGGACCCGTCTCCAAGGCTTTGTGCGAGATCGTCGACAAGCTCTCGTACGCCGCGTACAAGGGGACCAGGAAGCAGGGCGACCCGCGCCGCTCCGGAGGGCACCGCACCCTTACCCATACCTGGTTGTGGGCGGTCCTGATCGGGGCGGGGAGCGCGGCCGTGGCGATCATGGGCGGTCGCTGGGGGGTGTTGGTGATCCTCTTCGTGCACATGGTGCTGGCCATCGAGGGCCTGCTGTGGCGGGCGGCCCGCGGCTCCAGCAGCGACATCCTGGTGTGGCTGCTGGCGGCGACCAGCGCGTGGATCCTGGCCGGAGTGCTGGACAAGCCGGGCAACGGTTCGGACTGGCTGTTCACGGACCAGCACCAGTACCTGTGGCTGGGACTGCCGGTCGTGCTGGGTGCGCTGGTGCACGACATCGGGGACGCGCTGACCGTCTCCGGCTGCCCGATCCTGTGGCCGATCCCGCTGGGCCGCAAGCGCTGGTACCCGATCGGGCCGCCGAAGGTGATGCGGTTCCGCGCGGGCAGCTGGGTCGAGCTCAAGGTGCTGATGCCGGTGTTCATACTCCTCGGGGGAGTGGGCTGCGCGGCGGCGCTCAACGTGATCTGAGGCCCGGCGCCGGTTCCGGCTTCGGCGCGGGCAGTGGCCTACGCCCCGCCGGAACCCTGGCCAGCCTCGCCGCCGCCGTAGCGCCGCTCGAACTGGGCGATGCGGCCCTCCGTGTCCACCGTCCGCGCCTTGCCGGTGTAGAAGGGGTGGCTCTCCGAGGAGATCTCCACGTCCACGACCGGGTAGGTCTCGCCGTCGTCCCACTCGATGGTCCGGTCGCTGGTCGCGGTGGACCGGGTCAGGAACGCGTATCCGGCGGCGCGGTCCCGGAAGACCACGGCGTGGTAGTCGGGCTGCTTGTCCTGCTGCATGGCTGCTCCTCCTGCGACGGTGGTGCGGTGGACGGCGAAGGGGCGGCGAGGTCAGCCGTAGAGGGAGTCCTCGTCCTCGTCGACGATGTGCATCGCGGCCTCCTCGGCGGAGGCGGCGGCACCGTCGATGCCCACGTCCGTGGCGATCAGGCCGCTCTCCTCGTCCTCGTGTGCTCCTTCGTCGGGTGCCACGAGCCGGCCCGAGCGGACGTCACCGACCTCGATGTCCCGGAGTTCGCCGTCGGTGTCCTCGGAGTCGCCGAGGCCGTCGCTGTCGGACACGGTGAGATCCGGGACCTCCTCGGCGAGGCGCTGGTCGAGCGTCTCGCCGTGCTCGCGCGCCGCGGCCGTCACGTCGTCGCGTTCCACCGCCCAGGGGCGATCCGGCGGGGACCAGCCGCGGTCGAGGGGGTCCTCGACACCGTCGGCCATCAGGGTGTCCTCCGCGTCGAGCAGACCCGCGTCGTCCTGCACCTCGGATCCGTCGGGCTGGTAGACGTCGTCTCCCCATCCGTCGGCGCTGTTCACGGGTACCTCCAGGTGGTGGGGACCGGCCCGTTCTCACCGCGGTCGGCGGCGGTTCGCCGCTGTGCGGGGCACAGTCGGCGCCCGGCACGAACCACATGGTCCCCGGGCACTCCCCGAACCGGTGCCGCTCCCCAGCCTTCCACCCCTTTTCCCCCGGGCGCAACGGCAGGCGTCCGGTTCCGGTGCGGTACAGCGCCCCGAAAGGGGCGCGGGGCTGTGCCATGTGCGGCTCCGCCGCGTGGGCGCGACCAGCCCCCACCGACCCGCACCCCAGGCACCGCTCGACCAGCGGAGCTACCCGTGCCACGACCGCCACAACGCCGCGTACGCCCCCTCCGCCGCCACCAGCTCGTCATGGCTCCCCAGCTCGCTGATCCGTCCGTTCTCGACGACGGCGATGACGTCCGCGTCATGGGCGGTGTGCAGACGGTGGGCGATCGCGACGACCGTGCGGCCGTCGAGGACACGGGCCAGGGACCGTTCGAGGTGCCGGGCCGCACGCGGGTCGAGGAGCGAGGTCGCCTCGTCCAGGACCAGCGTGTGCGGATCGGCCAGCACCAGCCGGGCCAGCGCGATCTGCTGGGCCTGGGCCGGGGTGAGCGCGAGCCCGCCAGAGCCGACCTCGGTGTCCAGGCCGTCGTCCAGTGCCCGCGCCCACCCGTCCGCGTCGACCGCGCCCAGCGCCGCCCACAGCTCGGCGTCCGCCGCGTCGGTCCGGGCGAGCAGGAGGTTGTCGCGCAGGGAGCCCACGAAGACGTGGTGTTCCTGGTTGACGAGGGCCACATGGGAGCGGACGTGTTCCGCGGTCATCCGGGAGAGTTCGGCGCCGCCGAGGGTGATCCGGCCGTCCCGGGGCGCGTAGATGCCGGCGAGCAGCCTGCCCAGGGTGGACTTGCCCGCGCCCGAGGGACCGACCAGGGCCAGCCGGGTGCCGGGCGCGACCTCCAGGGACACCTTGCGCAGCACGTCGACGCCCTCGCGGTAGCCGAAGTGCACCCGGTCCGCGTGCACGTCCCGGCCGTCGGGGGACAGCGCGGCGTCCCCGGCGTCGGGCTCGATGTCGCGGACGCCGACCAGCCGGGCCAGCGAGACCTGGGCGACCTGGAGCTCGTCGTACCAGCGCAGGATCAGGTTCACCGGGTCGACGAGCATCTGCGCGATGAGGGCGCCCGTCGTCAGTTCGCCCACCCCGATCCAGCCCTGCAGGACGAACACCCCGCCGAGCATCAGGACCGAGCAGAGCACCGTGACATGGGTGACGTTGATGACCGGGAAGAGCACCGACCGCAGCCAGAGCGTGTAGTTCTCCCAGGCGGTCCACTCCTTGACGCGGCGCTCCGAGAGGGCGATGCGCCGGTCGCCGAGGCGGTGGGCCTCGACGGTGCGGCCGGCGTCCACGGTCTCGGCGAGGGCCGCGGCCACGGCGGCGTACCCGGCGGCCTCGGAGCGGTAGCCGGCCGGTGCGCGCTTGAAGTACCAGCGGCAGCCGATCACCAGCACCGGGACCGCGATCAGCACGGCGGGCGCCAGCGGTGGCACGGTGACGACGAGACCGCCGATCAGCAGCACCGCCCAGACCACACCGATCGCCAGTTGCGGCACGGCTTCCCGCATCGCGTTGGCGAGCCGGTCGATGTCGGTGGTGATGCGGGACAGGAGGTCGCCGGTGCCCGCCCGTTCCAGGACGCCCGGCGGCAGCCCGACCGACCGGACGAGGAAGTCCTCGCGCAGGTCGGCCAGCATCCGCTCGCCGAGCATCGCGCCGCGCAACCGCACCTGCCGGATGAACAGGGCCTGGACGGCGAGTGCGACCACGAACACTCCGATGGTCAGGCCGAGATGGAGTTCCCGCGCGCCGTCCGACACCCGCTCGACGAGATCGCCGAGCAGATAAGGGCCCACCATCGAGGCGATCACGGCGACCGTGTTCACGGTGACGAGAAGGAGGAAGGCACGGCGGTGCCGGTGGAACAGTTCGGACACGTAGGCGCGTACGGTCGCGGGGGCGCCGACCGGCAGGGTGTTCGCCGTGGTCGGGGCCGCCGGGTCGTAGGCCGGGGGTGCCACGCCGATCATGCGCTCTCCTCGATTTCTTCCAGTGCGCTCCGCAGAGCGGCTTCGTCGTCGTCCAAGGCGGCCCGCAGTGAGCCTCCGTCGTCGTCCTCGGCACCCCGGAGAGGAGCCTCGTCATGGTTCGACTCGCCCCGCGCAGGGGCCTTGTCGTGTGCCGCGGCGCCTTGCGGAGCGGTGCCCTCGTCGTGTTCCACGGCACGCCGGAGCGGGGCCGCACGGGATGCCAACTCACCCCGCAGGGAGGCCTGTTCGTCGTCCAGCGCCTCTCGCGACACGGACTCCTCCTCGGTCTCGCGCGTCACCACCGCCCGGTACCGGGGCTCGCTCCGGAGCAGGTCGCGGTGGGC
The DNA here is from genome assembly GCF_045162645.1 of Streptomyces sp. NBC_00988. Classification (NCBI taxonomy): domain Bacteria; kingdom Bacillati; phylum Actinomycetota; class Actinomycetes; order Kitasatosporales; family Streptomycetaceae; genus Streptomyces; species Streptomyces sp. NBC_00988. The sequence continues at coordinate 2,095,817 of NZ_CP108730.1, read as the reverse complement.
GCCGACCGCCACCACCTCTCCCTCGTGCACCAGCACGACCCGGTCCGCGTGGTCCAGGAGCAGGGGCGAGGAGGTGAACACCACCGTGGTCCGGCCGGTCCTCAACTCCCGTACGCCGTCGGCGATCCGGGCCTCGGTGTGGGAGTCGACGGCGGAGGTCGGCTCGTCCAGGACGAGGACCTCCGGGTCCGTGATCAACGACCGCGCCAGGGCGAGCCGTTGGCGCTGGCCGCCGGAGAGGGAGCGTCCGCGTTCGGTGATGCGGGCGTCCATCGGGTCCTCGGTGTCGAGCGAGCCCTGCGCGAGCGCCACCAGCACGTCCCCGCACTGCGCGGCGGCCAGGGCCTCCTCCGCGCCGACCGCACCCGAGGCGGGCACGTCGAGCAGCTCGCGCAGCGAACCGGACAGCAGCACCGGGTCCTTGTCCTGGACGAGGACGGCGGTGCGCGCCGAGTCGAGGGGGAGCTCGTCGAGCGGTACGCCGTCCAGGAGCACGGAGACGCCCTCCTCGGCGGGGTGTCCGCCGAGGCGTTCCGCCAGCCGCCCGGCCGCGTCCGGGTCGCCGCACACCACGGCGGTGAGCCGGCCGGAGGGAGCGAGCAGACCGGTGTCCGGGTCGTACAGATCCCCGGCGGGCACCTCGGCCGCGCGCGTCCCCCCGGTGTCGGTGACCCGCTCCAGGGACAGCACGCGTGCCGCGCGTTTGGCCGAGGGCCGGGAGAAGGAGTACGCCATGGCGATCTCCTCGAAGTGCCGCAGCGGGTAGGACATGATCATCACCGCGCTGTAGACGGTGACCAGTTCGCCGACGGTGACCCGTCCCTCGCGGGCGAGCCGCACGCCGTGCCAGACGATCGCGATCAGCAGCAGCCCCGGCATCAGCACCTGGATCGCGGAGATGACCGCCCACATCCGGGCACTGCGCACGGCCGCGTGGCGCACCTCCTGGGAGGCACGGCGGTAGCGGTCGAGGAACAGTTCCTCGCCGCCGATGCCGCGCAGCACCCGCAGGCCGGCGACGGTGTCGGAGGCGAGTTCGGTGGCGCGGCCCGCCTTCTCGCGCTGCACGTCCGCGCGCCGGGTGGCGCGGGGCAGCAGCGGCAGCACGGAGACCGCCAGCACGGGCACGCCCACGGCGACGACGACACCGAGCGCGGGCTGGTACAGGAACAGCCCGACGCACGCGATGACGAGCGTCAGCGCGGCGGCCAGGAAGCGGGACAGCGCCTCCACGAACCAGCCGATCTTCTCGACGTCACCCGTGGACACGGCCACGACCTCACCGGCGGCGACCCGCCGGGTCAGCGCCGAGCCGAGGTGGGCCGCCTGGCGGGCCAGCAGTTGCTGGACGCGGGCGGCGGCCGTGATCCAGTTGGTGACGGCGGCCCGGTGGAGGAAGGTGTCGCCCACGGCGATGCCCGCCCCGCACAGCACCATCAGCCCGCCGGTCAGGGCCAGCCGGCTCCCGGAGCGGTCGACCACGGCCTGCACGGCGAACCCCACACAGAACGGCAGCGCGGAGACGGACACGAAGTGCAGCAGCCCCCAGGCCAGGGACCTGAACTGTCCACCGAGCTGATTCCGGCCGAGCCACCACAGGAATCGGGGCCCCGAGCGCGCGTCCGGCACACCCGGGTCGGGATACGGAAGGTCTTGAATCTGCATGACGTCCCAGTGGCTCTTGTCAGACGGGAAGGGGGAGGGAGGAAGCGTGGAGCGCGGCAACACACCACGAGCGGAGTACGGCAACAAACCGTGAAAGGTTCGCGTCGCAGCGTGGTCGGAAGCAAGCGGTTTTCCCCGCCGGGGGCCAGAACCGGCGTTCACCCATCAGGGGCGAGATGTCCGTGACCTCACGCAATGCCACCGAATGCGATGTGACCATGGTCCGATGCAGAGTGGCGGCACACGACGTGCGACGGTCGCGATGGCGGCTCTCGGTTCCCTCCTGACGATGACGACCCTGTCCGCGTGCGGCGGCGCGCACACCGGGCACCCCGGTGGCACGGAAGGGAGACCCGGCGCGCAGGCGACCCACCCGAGACCGGCCGTTACCACCTCCGCCCCGGACCCGACCCGCATCCCGGACGTCGGCGACCGGCTCCAGCGCGCCGTCCCCACCGACACGAGCCAGGTCCTGACGGTCTACGGCAACGGCAAGGACTCCCCGGACTCCACCGCCGTCCTGTTCACCAAGAACGGCAATACCTGGGCCCGGGCCGCCAGTTGGCCCGCGCACAACGGAAAACTGGGCTGGACCACCGACCACCACCTCGGCGACAAGCGCAGCCCCGTCGGCGTGTTCACGCTGACCGCCGCGGGCGGTGTGCTCGACGACCCGGGCACGGCGCTCCCGTACTCCCAGGACGAGTCGTACGAGGCGCCGCGCGACTGGGACGAGTCGCACTGGCACGACTTCGACTACGTCATCGCCATCGACTACAACCGCGTCCCGGGCACCCCGCCCGACGACGCGGAGCAGCCCGAGGGCGAGGACAAGGGTGGCGGGATCTGGCTGCACCTGGACCACGGCAGCGGTACGTCGGCCTGCGTCAGTCTGTCCAAAGAGGCGATGGAGTACCTGCTGCGCACGCTCGACCCGGCCCGGCATCCCGTGGTGCTGATGGGGGACAGGGCGGACCTCAAGGGGTAGAACACCGCCCATGAGAAGCCGGATAGTCATGTCCATGCTCGCCGGAGCGACCCTCCTGGCGAGCACCCTCCTCGGAGCGAGCCCCGCCCAGGCGGCCGACACGAAGGCCCAAGTGGCCGATACGAAGACCCAGTCGGTCGATACAAAGACCCAAGTCGCCGACGTCCCGGCCGAGTTCGGCACCGACTGGCACGACCCCCTCACCGCCGCCCCGCCCATCGCCAAGCCCGCGACGAAGTCCTGCCAAGTCACCCTCGCCGACACCGAGTTCCGCGACTTCACCCCGTACCAGGGCACCTACACACCGCCCAAGGCCTGCGGCGACCACTGGAGCAAGGTCGTGCTGCGCCTCGACGGCACGGTCAAGGGCCGGCAGTACGACCGACTCGGCTATCTGCACGTCGGAGGGGTCGAGATCCTCCGTACCTCCACGCCGGAGCCCTCGCCCGACGGCATCGCCTGGTCCGTCGAGAAGGACGTCACCCGCTACAGCGCCACCTTCCGCAGCGCGCAGGACGTCGAGATGCTCATCGGCAACGTCGTCGACGACACGTACACCGGAGTCATCGGCGTCAAGGCCACACTGACGTTCTACGAGGGCAGGCCGGCCGCGGCGCAGACCCCCGACCGCGTCCTCACCCTCGCCGCCGACTCGACCCTCACCACCCCGCGCAACACCGAACGCATCGTCGCCGAGGTCTACGCCACCGGATCCGGCGGCGGCTGCGAGGAGTTCTGGTACCTCGCCGTGCCCGACTCGGCGCCGTACTCCTGCCAGGCCGACAAGGGCCCCTACCGCGAGGTGCAGATCAAGGTCGACGGCCAACTCGCGGGAATCGCCGCGCCGTTCCCGAACGTGTGGACCGGCGGCTGGTCCGACCCCTTCCTCTGGTACGTCATTCCCGGCCCGCGCGCCTTCGACGTCAAGCCGATCGAATACGACCTCACACCCTTCGCCGGGCTGCTCAACGACGGCCGCCCGCACCGCGTCGACGTCTCCGTCGTGGGTGTGCCCGAGGGGCAGAGCGGGTGGAGCGCGCCGGTGAACGTACTCGTCTGGCAGGACGCGCAGCGCGCCCACGTCACCGGGAAGCTCACCCTCGACCGGGTGGGCGAGCTCGCCAACTCCTCGACGTACACGCCCGGTTCGGAGGAGCGCGTGGACACCGACGCGGGCCATCGGCTGACGACGGCCGGATACGTCGACACCTCGCACGGCCGGGTGCGGACCACCGTCGACCGGACGCTCGCGAACACCTCCGTGCACCGTTGGACCGACGGCGAGAACATGGACGGGCTCGACGCGACCTGGACGGACGACGAGTCGGTGACCGTCGACGGGCGTGGACCGGCCCGGACGACGGCCACGCACCGGACGTACACGATGAACGGTGCGACGACGATCGGGACGGACGACCGGCTGCGTACCGTTCTCACGCTCGGCGACCGGGCGGCGGTCGTCGACACTCGGGACGGGCGGCGGACCGGGTGGTCACGGCTCGACGACACCTACACCGGGGACGCGACCTACACGCTGAACGTGCCCCGCGACCAGCGGCACGCGGTCGGGACGTCGAGTGAGCGATACCGGCTGTACGGCTCGGGCGGCTGCTACGACCGTTCGCTGACGACCGCGCAGGGGGTGCTCACCGAGGACCACAGCGGCTGCTGACCTGCTGTGCGTGCGATGCGTCACCCAGATGTGTGATTTACACGGCCGTCACACGGAGGTTTTCCGGACGATCAACAACGGCTTCAAAGTGTCCACTCGGAAGCCGCTTTCCGTATCGCAGAAGTCGCCCCCATTCGATTTCCGCGAACGACCGTCCCCCCTCAAGGAGTGCCCGTGCCGCCGTCCGTCCCGCCTCTGCCGCGACGCGTCGCACGCATACTGCGTACCTCACTCTTCGCGCAGGTCGCCTGCGCGCTCGTCCTCGGCATCCTCGTCGGAAAGCTGTGGCCCGACGTGGCCACGGACCTCCAGCCTCTCGGCGACGGATTCACCCGGCTCATCAAGACGATCATCTCGCCGCTCGTGTTCTGTGTGGTCGTCGTCGGTATCGCCAAGGCCGGCGACCTCAAGGCCTTCGGCCGGATCGGCCTCAAGGCGCTGATCTGGTTCGAGGTCGCCAGCACCGCGGCACTGATCATCGGTCTGGTCCTCGCCAACGTCGTCCAGCCCGGCTCCGGGATGCACGTCGACCCGGCCACGCTCAACACCTCGGCGGTGGACGCGAAGACGGGCGGCGCCGCGCTGCCCTCGACGACCGAGTTCATCGTCAACGCGCTGCCCACCAGCTTCATCGGCGCCTTCGCCGAGAACTCCCTGCTCCAAGTCCTCATCCTGGCCTGCCTGGTGGGCGCCGCGCTGCTCCACCTCGGCCACACCAAGGTGCCGCAGGTCCTGCCCGCCATCGAGCAGGCCCAGGAGATCATCTTCGCGATCGTCGGCTTCGTCATGCGGCTCGCCCCGCTGGCCGTGTTCGGCGCGATGGCCGTCCTCGTCGGCCAGTACGGGCTCGGCGTGATCAAGACCTACGCCAAGCTGATCATCCTCTGCTATGTCGCCGCCGCGCTCTTCGTCGCGCTGCTCGCCGTCGCCCTGCGGCTGGTCACCGGGCTCAGCCTGTGGAAGTTCCTCCGTTACATCCGTGAGGAGATGCTCCTCGCGCTCGGCACCGCCTCCACCGAGTCCGTCATGCCGCGCGTGATGCAGAAGCTGCGCAAAGCCGGCGCCCGGGACGACGCGGTCGGCCTGGTGCTGCCCACCGGCTACTCCTTCAACCTCGACGGCGCCTCCCTCTACCTCTCCATCGGCACGCTGTTCATCGCCCAGGCCGTGGGCGTCGACCTCAGCCTCGGCCAGCAGATCACCGTCGTCCTGGTGCTCATGCTCACCAGCAAGGGCATGGCCGGCATCCCCGGTTCCGCCTTCCTCGCCCTGTCCGCGACCGCCTCCTCGCTGGGCGCGATCCCCGCCGGCGCGGTCGCCCTGCTCCTCGGCGTGGACCGCATCATGGACTCGATGCGCGTCGTCACCAACCTCCTCGGCAACTGCGTCGCCGTCTTCGCGGTCTCCCGCTGGGAGGGCGCCCTCGACATCGAGAAGGCCAAGAAAGTCCTCGACGGAGAGATCACGGACGTAGAAGAAGCCGTAGAAGAAGAGGGTGTGCCGGAAGAGGCGGAGATCCCCGCGCAGCGCGTCAAGGAGACTGCCCCCGAGGCCAGTTGAGACTGCGTCAGTTCGCCGTGGCGGGCTGCGGCTCCTGCTCCGTTTCTACGGTGGGGGAGTCGCGGCCCGTTTTTCGGTGACCGGGTGGGGCGGTTTCCTACGCCTCGGTGGCTATGAGGTCGACCGGGTAGTCCTGGTCGAAGTCGGCCGAGCGGCTCACCGAATCCCATGTGGCCGCCTGCGCGATCTGGTCGCGTGAGTAACTCTGCGCCATCTCTACGGCAGCGACGCCCAGGAGGAGGTGGGAGGGGAGGTTCGGCTGCTTGACGATGCGGACCAGGATCTCCCCGGCGCGCTTCGGGTCGCCCGCGGCGACCACGGGACCGTCGAAGAGGCGGATCATCGCGCCGACGGTCTCGTCGTACTCAGGCGTCACATCCGGGATCTGCATCGACGAACCGGCCCAGTCGGTCGCGAACCCGCCCGGTTCCACGACGAGGTACCTGATGCCGAACGGCGCGGTCTCGGCCGCGAGCACGCGCGTGAAGCCGTCGACCGCGAACTTCGCCGCCTGGTACGACCCGAGCCCGGGATTGCCGCCGACCCGGCCGCCGATGGACGAGAACTGTACGACCGTGCCCGCGCCCCGCGCCCTCAGGAACGGGATCGCCGCCGTCGAGACGTTGTAGACGCCCCAGAAGTTCGTGTCGAACTGGCGGCGGAAGTCGTCCTCGGGTGTCGTCTCGACCGGGGAGAGATTGGCGTATCCGGCGTTGTTGACGACCACGTCGATCCCGCCGAAGCGGTCGGCCCCCGCCTGTAGAGCGGTTGTTGCCGCTGCCCGGTCGGTGACGTCGAGCGCGACGGGGAGTACGCGGTCGCCGTACTTCTCCACGAGGTCGTCGAGCTGCTCCGGCTTGCGTGCCGTCGCGACGACCTGGTCGCCGGCCTCCAGGGCCGCGACGGTGAGGTTGCGGCCGAAGCCGCGGGACGAACCGGTGATGAACCATGTCTGAGTCATGCCTCTAGCAAAACACTGTTTCGTTATTAGTGCAACCGTGTTGCGCTATGCTCTGAGTCATGAGTACGCCCAGTCCCCAACGCGCCCGAAGTGCGGCGGCCAAGCAACAGCGCGAGAGGGCGATCCTCGACGCCGCCAGATCCCTCGGCGCCGAACGCAGCGTGCGCGAGGTCACGCTCACGGACATCGCCGCCGCCGTCGGCATGCACAAGTCCGCGATGCTTCGGTACTTCGAGACCCGGGAGCAGATCTTCCTGGCGCTGACCGCAGAAGGCTGGGAGGACTGGTCGGCGGTTCTTCGGGTGCGGTTGGGTGAGGTCGCCGATGGAGATTCCGACGCGGTCGCCGCCGTCATCGCGCGGACGCTCGTCGCGCGGCCGTTCTTCTGCGACCTGCTGGCTCAGGCGCCGTTGAACCTGGAACGCAACGTCTCGCTCGACTCGGTCTACGAGTTCAAGACGGTCGTACTCGGCGTAGTCGCCTCGCTGGTAAGCGAGTTGTGCCGGATACTCGCGATCACCGAGCGTTCGGCCATCGATGTGATCGCCACGGCGACGAGCATGGCAGGGGCGCTGTTGCAGATGGCCGCTCCCGGTACCCGCCTCCGAACGCTCTATGAATCCCGTCCCGAGTTGGCGCACGCGCTGGTCGACGTCGAACCCCAACTGACCCGCATTCTGGCCGCGTTGCTGACAGGGCTGCGGGCTGCTGCGACGCCGACACAACCGTCCGGGCAAGCGTGAGTTGAAGCCCGCAGGCCACAGCTCACGGCGTAGGCGACTGGCCGCGTGTGCTCGCGAACCGGCTGCGATAGTGCGTCGGCGTCGTGTCCAAGTGGCGGGCGAAGGCGCGGCGGAGGGTCTCGTCGGTGCCCAGGCCGCTGTGGTGCGCCGCGGAGGTGACGCTGTGGCCTTCGAGCAGGAGATGCTGGGCGCGGTCGAGACGGACCCGTTCGACCCAACGGGCGGGCGTGGTACCGAGTTCCGTGCGGAAGAGCCGCGTCAGGTGGCGGGGGCTGACGGCCGCGGTCGCCGCCATGGCGGGCAGGCTGTGGTCGGCGGCCGGGTCCGCCAACACCGAGGCGATCAGTGACCGTAGCGGATCGGTGCGCGGTGGTGGGATGGCGGTCGCGGCGGAGAACTGCGACTGCCCGCCCGGGCGTTGCATGAAGACGACCAGCTCGCGCGCGATGTCCCTGGCCACGTCCGCTCCGTGGTCGTCCTCGACGAGGGCGAGCGCCAGGTCGATCCCGGCGCTGATGCCCGCCGAGGTGACGAAGCGCCCGTCGCGGATGTGGATGGCGTCCGGCTCGACGCGCACGAGGGGGTAGCGGTGGGCCAGTGTCCCGGCGTGCCGCCAGTGGGTCGTGGCCGACCGGCCGTCCAGCAGGCCGAGTTGGGCGAGGACGAAGGCGCCCGTGCAGACGGACGTGACCCGGACGGCGTGCTCGGTGAGGGTACGGGTCGCGGTCAACAGTCCTTCCTCGGCGGGCTGTTGGGCCAGCCGGTCGCCCCCGGCGACGACGACCGTGTCGACCGGACCGGCGTCGGCCGCGGTCACCGTACCGGTCAGCGTCAGCCCGTTCGAGGCGGTCACGGTGCCGCCGTGGGGCGAGACCAGCACCAGCTCGTAGGGGTGGCCGAGCCGGCCCGACTGGTGCAGTACCTCGGCGGGGCCGCTGACGTCGAGCATGGTCACGCCGTCGAAGACGAGGAATCCGACCCGGTGTGTCATGCCGGAAGCCACGTCTCAGCCCACGTCTCAAGCCGCGTCTCAAGCCACGCCTGAAGCCATGTCTGAATCTGTGGTTTTTCTGGCTGTGAGGACATGGCCCCAGCGTACGTCGCTGACGATCCTGGGGTCATACGGCATCGATTGACAGGGCATCGAGTCGCGCGGCATCGAGGAGAGGCAAGAACGATGAGCGAAGTGATCGCAGGCGTGGAGATCCCGGACACCGCCCTGGTGCGGGAGGCGACCGAGCTGGTGCGGGAGGCCGCGTCGCCGTTGTTGTTCGACCACTCCCGGCGGGTGTTCCTGTGGGGCGCCCTGCGCGGCCGGGAGCAGGGGCTCGACTACGACCCCGAGCTGCTCTACGTGGCCGCGATGTTCCACGACCTCGGCCTCACCGAGAAGTTCCGCCGCACCGACCAGCGCTTCGAGATCGACGGCGCCGACGAGGCCCGCCGGTTCCTGCACACGCACGGCATCACCGGTGAGTCGGCCGACCGGGTCTGGGCGAGCATCGCCCTGCACACCACACAGGAGATCCCGCTGCACATGGCGGCCGAGATCGCCCTCGTCAACCGGGGTGTGGGACTGGACGTCGTGGGCATCGGCTACGACGCCGTCACCGACGAGCAGCGCGCGGCCGTCGTGGCGGCACACCCCCGCCCGGACTTCAAGAACGGGATCCTCGCCGCCTTCACCGAGGGCATCAAGGACCGCCCCGAGACCACGTTCGGCAACATCAAGGCGGACGTGCTGGCCCATTTCGTACCGGGCTTCGTGCGGGGCGACTTCGTGGAGCGCATCAAGGCGTCGAACTGGCCGGAGTGAGGCGAACCCGGTCTCCGGCGGCAGCCCGGGGCGACGGGTCAGTGCGGCAGCGGGTCGGCGGGGCAGCGTGTGAACGGGTAGTGGTTCAGCGGGTCAGCAGGACCGCCCGTGCCCATGCCCCTCGTGCGCCCCATGGGCGTCATGCCTCTCATGCCCCTCGTGTGCACCAGGCGCCCCGTCCACCAACGTGTCCAGCAACGTCCGCAACACCTCGCGCTCCACGTCTGTGAGCGGCGCGAGAATCTCGTCAGCCGCCCCTCGCCGCGCGCCCCGCAGCTCGCTCAGCGCCTTGCGGCCGTCGTCCGTGATCTCGATCCGGATCACCCGCCGGTTGGACGGATCGGGCACCCGCCGCACCTTGCCGCTCGCCTCCAGCCCGTCGACCAGCGTCGTCACGGCACGCGGCACCACTTCGAGGCGCTCGGCGAGGTCGGCCATGCGCGGCGGGGCGTCGAAGTGCGCGACGGTGCGCAGCAGCCGGGACTGGGCGGGGGTGATGCCGAGGTCGCGCTGCTCCAGATGACGCTTCTGGATGCGGTGCACCCGGCGCGTGAGCCGCAGCAGCTGCTCCGCGAGCAGGCCGTCGGAATCGGGGGTGGTCATACGGGAACAATATCAGGACCTGGTTCATTGTGAGTATAGGTAACAATGAGCTATGCTCCACCAAGCCTCATCGCTCCACGAGTTCTGAGCGCTTGACCAGTCCTGATCGCCTCACCATCCGTAGGAGACCATGCCCCGCGACGACATCAACTGGACACCGTCCCCCGGCACCTCGACCGACCAGCCTCGGCAGGTGCGCCGCATCCTCAAGCTCTTCAAGCCCTACCGCGCCCGGCTCGCGGTCGTCGGCCTCCTGGTCGGCGCAGCGTCCCTGGTCACCGTGGCGACCCCGTTCCTGCTGAAGGAGACGCTGGACGTCGCCATTCCGCAGAACCGCACCGGCCTGCTGAGCCTGCTCGCGCTCGGCATGATCCTGAGCGCCGTCCTGACCAGCATCTTCGGCGTGCTGCAGACCCTGATCTCCACGACGGTCGGCCAGCGCGTCATGCACGACCTGCGCACAGCGGTCTACGGCCGCCTGCAGCGCATGTCGCTCGCCTTCTTCACCCGGACCCGCACCGGCGAGGTCCAGTCCCGCATAGCCAACGACATCGGCGGCATGCAGGCGACCGTCACCTCCACGGCCACCTCCCTGGTCTCGAACCTCACCAGCGTGGTCGCCACGATCATCGCGATGATCGCCCTGGACTGGCGGCTGACCGTCGTCTCGTTGCTGCTGCTCCCGGTCTTCGTGTGGATCAGCCGCCGCGTCGGCAACGAACGCAAGAAGATCGCCACCCAGCGCCAGCGGCAGATGGCCGAGATGGCCGCCACGGTCACCGAGTCGTTGTCCGTCAGCGGCATCCTGCTCGGCCGCACGATGGGTCGCTCCGACTCGCTCACCCGCTCCTTCTCCGAGGAGTCCGAGGGGCTGGTCGACCTCGAAGTCCGGTCGAACATGGCCGGGCGCTGGCGCATGGCCGTCATCTCGATCGTCATGGCCGCGATGCCCGCCGTCATCTACTGGACGGCCGGCATGACGCTCCACCTGGGTGGTCCGGACGCCTCGATCGGCACCATCGTCGCCTTCGTCTCGCTCCAGCAGGGCCTGTTCCGCCCGGCCGTCAGCCTGCTGTCGACCGGCGTCCAGATCCAGACCTCGCTGGCGCTCTTCGCCCGCATCTTCGAGTACCTCGACCTGCCGATCGACATCACCGAGCGCGAGAACGCGGTCCACCTCGACACCATCAAGGGCGAAGTCGCCTTCGGAGAAGTCGAGTTCCACTACGACGACAAGAGCGGCCCGATCCTCGACGGCATCGACATCACCGTCCCCGCAGGCAACAGCCTCGCGATCGTCGGCCCGACCGGCGCCGGAAAGTCGACCCTCGGCTATCTCGTGCCCCGGCTCTACGACGTGACGGGCGGCCGGGTCACCCTCGACGGGGTGGACGTCCGTGACCTGGACTTCGACACGCTCGCGCGTGCCGTCGGCGTCGTCTCCCAGGAGACGTACCTCTTCCACGCCACGGTTGCCGAGAACCTCCGCTTCGCGAAGCCGGACGCCACCGACGAGGAGCTGTACACGGCGGCGCGCGCGGCGCAGATCCACGAGCACATCGCAGGCCTGCCCGACGGGTACGACACGGTCGTCGGCGAGCGCGGCCACCGGTTCTCCGGCGGCGAGAAGCAGCGCCTGGCCATCGCCCGCACGATCCTGCGCGACCCGCCGGTCCTCATCCTGGACGAGGCGACCAGCGCGCTGGACAACCGCACCGAGGCCGCCGTCCAGGACGCCATCGACGCCCTGTCGGCCAACCGCACCACGCTCACCATCGCGCACCGGCTGTCCACCATCCGGAGCGCAGACCAGATAGTGGTCCTCGACTCCGGGCAGATCGCGGAGCGGGGCACGCACGAGGAACTACTCGATCGGGACGGGCGGTACGCGGCCCTCGTACGCCGGGACGCCCAACTGGAACCGACAAGCTGAAGATATGCCGGGTTTGTGAGGGTATGCGGGTTACCGTGCCCGCATGCAGATGAACACTCCGCCACGGAGCACGATTCGACTGACCCGCAGGGGCCGGGTCGCCCTCATCGCGACGGGGGCCGTCGTGGCCGGCACCGCCGTGGCGGTGCCGCTGCTGAGCCTGGAGAGCGAGGGGGACACACGCCCCACGTCCCTGGTGATCCCGGAGGGCTGGCGCTCGGGCCAGATCTACGAAGCCGTGGACAAGGTCCTCGCGCTGCCGGTCGGGACCACCAAGAAGTCGATCGCGAAAGCCGGCCTGAAGCTGCCGACCGACGCGGAGGGCAACCCCGAGGGCTATCTCTTCCCGGCGACGTATCCGCTGGAGAAGAAGTCGACGCCCGCGTCGCTCCTGTCGTTCATGGTCAACACCGCGAACAAGAAGTTCAACGGCGCCCCGGTCGCCGCCGGCGCCCAGCGCAACGCGATGAACGTCTATCAGGCGGTCACCATCGCGAGCATCGTGCAGGCCGAAGCGGCCTCCACGACCGACATGGGGAAGGTGGCCCGGGTCATCTTCAACCGCCTCGAACGCGGTATGCCGCTGCAGATGGACTCCACCATCAACTACGCCCTGAACCGCGCCACGTTGAAGACCACCGGCAGCGACACCCGGCTCGACAGCCCCTACAACTCCTACCAGCGCATGGGCCTGCCGCCCACCCCGATCGACAACCCGGGCGAGGAGGCGATGCGCGCCGCGATCAACCCGCCCCCGGGCGACTGGCTGTACTTCGTCACGGTCAAGCCCGGCGACACCCGCTTCGCGGCCACGTACGAGGAACACCAGCGCAACGTCTCCGAGTTCAACGCGGCCCAGAAGAACAGCGCGACGCCCACGAAGTGACCCGCGCGGGACGCCGTAGGGCGGCGCTCGGCTTTCCGGCCGGCGCCGCCTGATGTGTCGTCGGGGTGGGTGACTTGTGTTTCGTTGGCGGGTGCGGGTGCGGGTGCGGGTGCGGGTGCGGGTGCGGCTGCGCTGTGGCTGGTCGCGCAGTTCCTCGCGCCCCTCAAAAGGACCCTTGGCCGGCTCGGCGCGGCACCTTCGCCCCGCCCGTGAAGCGACCCCACCAGAACAACCTCAGGCCGCCACCGGCTCCCCGGCCAGCAACCGCCGGATGTCCCGCACAGCCGCACGCCCCGCGCGATTCGCGCCGATCGTGCTTGCCGACGGCCCGTACCCGACCAGGTGGACCCGCGGATCGGCGACCGCCCGGGTTCCCTCTACACGGATACCGCCGCCCGGCTCGCGCAGCTTCAGCGGTGACAGGTGGTCGATCGCGGCCCGGAATCCGGTTGCCCAGAGGATGACATCGGCGTCCACATGGCGGCCGTCGTTCCAGTCCACCCCGTCGGGTGTGATCCGGTCGAACATCGGCTGCCGGTCCAGGACTCCGTCCGCGATCGCCTGCCGGATCGCGTCGTTCAGCGGCAGCCCGGTCACGGAGACGACACTCTTCGGCGGCAGCCCCTGCCGCACCCGCTCCTCGACCAGTGCGACGGCTGCCCGGCCCACGTCCTCGGTGAACTGACCCTCGCGGAAGACCGGCGGACGCCGGGTCACCCACGTGGTCGCTGCCGCGTACGGGGCGAGCTCCATCAGATGCTGCGTACCGGACGCGCCCCCGCCCACCACGACCACCCGCAGCCCGGCGAACTCCTCAGGCCCCGGATACTGCGCGGTGTGCAACTGCCGCCCCCGGAAGGTCTCTTGACCCGGATAGCGCGGCCAGAACGGCCGGTCCCACGTCCCGGTCGCATTGATCAGCGCCCACGTCGACCACGTACCGTCCGACGTCTCGACGAGCAGCCTCCCGTCCACGCCCTCCCGCACGGCCTTCACGTCCACCGGCCGCCGTACCCGCAGGTCGAAGGCGCGCTCATACGCGGCGAAGTACTCGGCGATCACCTCGGCGGACGGCCGGGCCGGATCGGCGTCCGTGAGTTCCATGCCCGGCAGCGCGTGCATCCCGTGCACCTTGCCGTACGTCAACGACGGCCACCGGAACTGCCAGGCCCCGCCCGGCGCGGGCGCGTGGTCCAGCACCACGAAGTCGCGCTCCGGCTCGAAACCGGTGCGCCGCAGGTGATAGGCGCCGGCCAGTCCTGCCTGCCCGGCGCCTATGACGACCACGTCGACCTCACGCGTGTTGTTCACGTTTGTACGAACAGCACCGGGGCCGTGGATCTTCCCGCCCGCTCAGCGCCCGCCGCTCACGAGCAACGGCAGGCCGACCTTCGCCCTCCCCTTGACCAGCCCACGCGCCGCCAGCTCGGGAATCACGCCCTCGCCGAACCAGTACGCCTCCTCCAGATGCGGATACCCGGAGAGCACGAAGTGCTCGACGCCCAGCGAGTGGTACTCCTCGATCAGATCGGCGACCTCGGCATGGCTGCCCACGAGTGCGGTGCCCGCGCCGCCCCGGACGAGACCGACGCCCGCCCACAGGTTCGGATGGATCTCCAGTTCCTCGCGCGAACCGCCGTGCAGGGCCAACATCCGCTGCTGGCCCACCGATTCACTGCGCCCGAGCGCCGCCTGCGCGGCCGCGATGGTGTCCGCGTCGAGGTCGTCGAGCAGCCGGTTCGCGGTCGCCCACGCCTCGGCCGACGAGTCCCGCGAGATGGTGTGCAGCCGCACCCCGAACCGCACGTCCCGCCCCTCCCGCTCGGCCAGCCCGCGAATCCAGTCGATCTTCTCCTTGACCTGCGCCGGCGGTTCTCCCCAGGTGAGATACACGTCCGCATGCCGGGCGGCGACCGGCCCGGCCGCCGCCGACGACCCGCCGAAGAACACCTGCGGCACCGGATCGGGCGGCAGCGCCGTCAGCCCGCCCTCGACCTGGTAATGGACACCGCCGAAGTCGTACGGCTCTCCCCGCCACACCCCTCGTACGACCGACAGGAACTCGTCCGTACGGGCGTACCGCTGATCGTGGCCGAGATGGTCGCCGAACCGCCGCTGCTCGGCCGAGTCGCCACCGGTGACGACATTGAGCAACAGCCGCCCGCGCGTGACCCGTTGATAGGTCGCCGCCATCTGCGCGGCGAGCGTCGGCGAGATCACCCCGGGCCGGAACGCCACCAGGAACTTCAGCCGCTCGGTGTGCTGGGCCAGCGCCACGGTGGTCAGCCAGGCGTCCTCGCACCACGTGCCGGTCGGCGTCAGGACCGCCTCGAAGCCCAACTGCTCGGCCGCTTTGGCGATTTGGGCGAGGTACTCGATGTCCGGCGGCCGCACCCCGCGGACCGCGCCCGCGCGGTTGAGCCCGTAGGCGTGCCGGTCGACGAGCGTACGGCCGTCGCCGCCGGTCGGCAGGAACCAGTGCAGACGCACGCTCATGTCACGAACCTCCCGTGGTGCGCGGAGCGGAGGTGGAGGCCGGCAGGTTCTCGTTGTAGCGCGTGTCCACGAAGTCGGCGAAGTCCACCTTCCGCGGTATCAGCTTGAGTTGGGTGAAGGTGTCGGCGATCTGCTGCTCGGACGCGATGAGCGGCTTGTCGACCGCGACCGACACACGGGTGGAGTTGGTCCGCTTCACCGACGCCAGCGCCACCTCGTACGGCAGCCCGGTGTCCTTCGACCACACCTTGGCCCACGCCTCCTGATGCGTGAACACCCAGGTCTGGGCGCGGCGCAGCCGGTCGAGGTAGTCCTTGACGGCGGCGGACTTCTTCTTGTCCGCCAGCGCGCCGGGCGCCGCCACCTGGAAGCTGAGCCCATTGGTCACGCCCTCACCGGTGGTGAGGACACGGCCCTGCTTGGCCTGGAGGATCTGCGAGGTGTACGGGTCCCACACCGCCCACGCGTCGACCTTGCCGGAGGTGAACGCGGCCAGTGCGTCGGCCGGTTGTAGGTACTTCACCTTGACGTCGCCGATGCTGAGCCCGGCCGCCTTGAGCGAGGCGACCAGCTGGAAGTGCGCGGACGAACCCTGCGCCACGGCGATGGACTTGCCCTTGAGCTGCTGCGGTTCGCTGAGCTTGGAGTCCTTCGGGACGAGGATGGCGTCGCCCTCGGACGTGCCGTGCCAGGCGGCCACCACCTTGATCTTCGAGTCGGCACCCGCCGCGAACACCGGCGGGGTGTTGCCGACGCCGCCGATGTCGACGGCCTTGGCGTTGACGGCCTCCAGAAGGGGCGGACCGGAGGTGAACGTGGACCACTTGATCTTGTAGTCCAGGTTCTTGAGTTCACCGGCGGCCCGCAGCACCGCCTCCGAACCGCCTTTCTGGTCACCGACGTTGAGCGTGAGGGAGCCCTTGCCGTCGGTGCCGGTCGAGGTCTCGGCGGCCGAGTTTCCGCCGCAGGCGGTGAGCAGGAGGGCGAGGGGGAGCAGCAGGGCGGCGGGGACGAGGCTTCGTCGCATGGGGGTTCCGTTCTCGGTAACTGGGGTGGTGCGTGGGGGAGTTCAGGCGGCTTCGGCGGCGGTGTCGACGCCGAGGCGTTCCAGGAGTCCGGCGCGCAGTTCGGCGAACCGGGGGTCGGTGATGTCGCGCGGCCGGTCCAGGTCGATGCGCTGCTCGTGCGCGATGACGCCCTCGTCCATCACCAGGACCCGGTCCGCTAGCAGCACGGCCTCCTCGACGTCATGCGTCACCAACAGGACGGCACAGCCCCGCCGTTGCCACAGCTCGCCCACCAACCGCTGGGCCTTGATCCGGGTCAGCGCGTCGAGTGCCCCGAACGGCTCGTCGAGCAGCAGCAGATCGGGCTCGCGCACCAGCGCACGGGCCAGCGAGGCCCGCTGCGCCTCACCACCGGACAGCGTCTTGGGCCACGCGTCGGAGTGATCCCCGAGCCCGACCTCCGCCAACGCCCTTTCCGCTACGGCCCGTTCGGGCCTGCCGGGCAGTCCGAGCAGGACGTTGCGCCACACCTTCTTCCACGGCATCAGGCGAGGCGCCTGGAACGCGACGGCCTTGCGGCGCGGGACGAGGACCGTGCCCTCGATGTCCCGGTCGAGCCCGGCGAGGATGCGCAGCAACGTCGACTTGCCGCAGCCGCTGCGGCCGATCAGCGCCACGAACTCGCCCTGCCGCACGTCGAGTTGGAGCTTGTCGATGACGGCGCGGCCGCCGAAGGAACGGGTCAGCCCCTCGACGCGTACCGCCTGCGCGGTCACCGGTGACTGGGTCGCCGATCGGGTGGTCACCGGCCCGTGAACGTCGGTCGCCATTGCAGCAACAGCCTTTCGAGGGTGCGGACGAGGAAGTCGGCCAGCAGGCCGAGGAAGGCGTAGACGATCAGACAGACCACGATCACGTCGGTCTGCAGGAAGTCCCGTGCCTGCACCATGAGGAAGCCGATGCCGGCGTCCGCGTTGATCTGCTCGGCGAAGACGAGGGCCAGCCAGGCGATGCCGAGGGAGTAGCGCAGCCCGGTCATCGCGTTGGGCAGCGCCCCCGGCAGCACCACATGCCGGACGAGCCCCCAGCGGGACAGCCCGAGCGACTCCCCGGCCTCGATCAACTGGCTGTCCACGCCCCGGATTCCGGCGTAGACGTTGAGATAGAGCGGGAAGGTCACGCCGAGCGTGATGATGGCGACCTTGGGAGCCTCGCCGATGCCGAACCAGATGATGAACAGCGGGATCAGTCCGACGAAGGGCACGGTCCGCAGCATCTGCACGGGGGCGTCGACCAGGTCCTCGCCGACCCTGAACAGACCGGAGACCAGGGCGAGTCCGGTGCCGATGACGGTACCGAGGAGCAGCCCGATGGCGACCCGCTGGAGCGAGGTGGCCATGGCCGAGGTCAGTGAACCGCTGTCGATCAGGTCCCAGCCGACATGGGCGATGCGTCCGGGGGAGGCGAGCACGTCGGAGGTCAACACGCCTGTGCTGCTCAGGAGTTGCCACAGCGCGAGCAGGACGAGCGGGCCGGTGGTGCGGCGCAGCCAGCGGGGTACGCGGGTGCGGCGCGAGGAGGTGGGGACGAGGGGGACGAGTTCGAGGGGAGCGGAATCGCCGGACTCGGCCTTCGATGTTGACATAGGGGAAATGTCGGGCCCGGATGAACCAGGCGGTGCATGGCTGATGCTCATGGGTGCTCCACGGGTGGGGGAGAGCGTCCGGTGAGGAAGGGGGTACGCCTCAACGCCGCCGTGTCACGACGGTGTGCGCGGGCACGGCGGAGTGCGGGAAAGAGAGGGGTGAGGCGGAAGGAGACGTCAGCAGCCGCGGCAACACGCGGCGGAGGCCACCCGCAGCAGGTCGATGTGACCGCGCGTGGTGAGCAGAACTGAACGCAACATGCGGCCGAAAATAGGTCAGATGGCGTGCCACGGTCAACGGTGTCTCGCGGACTGGACCCCTCGTATCACGGGCCGGGCGATGGATCGAGCGTGGAGCCCAACAGAAGGGAATCGGGTGAGGAGTCCGACAGATGGGTCAGGATGGGAGGCATGTCAGCTGCCTTCACCACCCGAGTCCTGAACGTCGCCACCGGTTCCAGGGAGCGGGTCATGGACCTGACCCGCGACTGCGAGGCCTTCCTCCGGGAGGTGGCGGCCGGCCGCGACGGCCTCCTCAACATCTTCGTCCCCCACGCCACCGCGGGCGTCGCGATCCTGGAGACGGGCGCCGGCAGCGACGACGACCTCCTCGCCGCCCTGCACACCCTCCTCCCCGCCGACGACCGCTGGCAGCACCGCCACGGCAGCCCCGGGCACGGCCGCGACCACGTCCTCCCGGCGTTCGTACCGCCGCATGCGACGTTGCCGGTGGTGGGCGGGCGGCTGGAGTTGGGGACGTGGCAGTCGGTGTGTCTGGTCGACACGAACGGCGATAATCCGGACAGGTTGGTTCGGTTGTCGTTCCTCGGCTGAGGGCCTTGGTGTGACGACCGTAGATGTGATGCCCGGCCGCTCCGAACGGGGTGTATCTGTGGCCGGTTGTGGCAGCGGGGATTCTCCTCGGGAGGATCGTTCTCGAAGGGCAGGGAGGCCTTGAGTGGCCGGGCTGTCCGAAGGGCCGCGAACGACGTCGGTGAGTGCGGTCGTGGGTGGGCTATCGAAACGACAGCAGGTTCTTGGTCTGCTGGTGGTCCATGCTCAACACCTCGTTGAACTGCGGAAACAGTAGATTCTGAGGTCCGAGGGGCGGAGTTGGCCCGTGTATGGTCCGGATCTGGGGCTATGGGGGTGTCCCAGGGGTTCGCCAGACTGGTGCGCTCACGACAGTCGTCGCCTGATTGCCCACCTCGCCTGAGTTCTGCAATGAACTATGCCGAACTTGTTGGTGCCGAGTGAGAAGTGCTGGTGTGTTCGACCTCATGCGCCAAGTGTGGACAGTGGCGCTGACATGTTCTCGGTTTCCATGCCTCGGAGACATGAGGGCGGAGCATCCGCTCGCGCATGACGACGGCGCGCACAGGAAGGTCCGTGAGCGCCGCCGTCGTACGCGGTATACGGCGGTGTGTCAGCCGACCGTCAGCTTGTTCTTCCAGCCCGTGCCGTCGCCGTTGCCGATGATCTCCGTGCCGGAACCGCTCAGGGCTGTGCGGCTGCCGGTGTAGAAGCGAACCGTGCCGTCCACTCTGAGTGTCCAGATGTCGGGGATGTCGTCCCCGTTGGCGTCCGGGGTTCCGAAGAGCAACCGGATGCTGGAGCCGGCCCAGCCCGAGGCCCCGTACTCCGTGTCCGCGCCGCCGGAGGAAGCGGCCGCCGAGGCCAGTGAGTCGATGTCGGCCCCACCGGTCGCGGTGTCCTTGATGCCCTTGCGTAGCAACAGCCGTCCGCTGGCGTCCGAGCGGTAGACGAAGTCGGTGACTCCGTCGCCGGAGACGTCTTGGACGGTGACGAGGTCACGGTTGGTCCAGGCCGATGCGGACAATTGCCGGGCCTCGTCGACGGTCGCACCGTTGTACCCGATCAGTGCCCACAACGCGTCGCCGACCGTGAGAAAGAAGTCGGGCTTGCCATCGCCCGTCGCATCGCCGGCCGAGACGATCTGGGTGATCGTCGAAGGGGCCGGCGCACCGGCCGGCAGCAGGATCTCGTGCCGTTTGTTGATGTCGACCGCGCCGTAGCCGTCGCCCGGGTACACCCACAGCTTGCCATCGCGCACTGCGATCAGGTCCTGCAGACCGTCGCCGCCGTAGACGTCGCCGAGGTGGGTGAGGAGGGTGTTCTTCCAATAGCCGGACGGCGGGCGGGAGTACAGCGGGAGGTCGTCGCCGTTCGGGTCCTTGTCGCTGTTCTCCTGGTAGGCGCCGGACATGGAGTAGCCGAAGGCGCCGGTCCCCTTGGTGGCGTCGGTGGTGCCCTTGACCGGGTACATCCGCAGGTTGCCGTTGGCGTCCACCACCATCAGGTCGGGGAAGCCGTCTCCAGTGAAGTCGCCCGGCACGTCCGCGGTGTCCCGCGGAGTGACGTAGAAGAAGTACTTCCGTGGGTCCGATACGTTCCCGGCGTCGTCTACCGCGCGTACGTAGAGCACGTTCGGGCCGGCAAGCGGCGGCCTGGCGTTGGAACCGGAGAAGGTGGTGATCGTAGAGGCGGGGGCGCCGTTCGTGCGGGATGCGGAGCCGGTGTACGAGGCGGAGTTGAAGCCGTACTCGTACTTGACCACGTCGGTCTGCGACGCCTTGAAGGTGAACGAGCCCGCCGTACCGAACTTGACGGTGCTCCAGGTCGAGTCTTCGTCGGAATTCCCGAAGCCGTCGTCCTGCGCGTCGGCGTCGGGGAACGTCGTGGAGGCCACCACGGGCGGGGTGGGTCGGGAGCTGTCGAACACGAACCGGCATGGTGTCTTCGACGGCGCGTAGGCGGAGGTGGTCCCGCGCTTGTCCACCGCCTTGACCCGCCACGAGTACTTGACGCCGTTCTTCAGCCCGCCGGTGGAGAACGGGTCTGTGTGCACGCGTGCCGAGTCGGTCTGGCTTCCCACGGTGACCTTGGCCTTGCCGCCAAGCAGGTTTCCGCTGCCGCCGGTCGGCCACAGTTCGAAGCGCAGCGAGTCCAGGTTGGCGTCCTTGTCGCTGCTGTTCGCCCAGAAAGTGATCGAGTCGGCGCCGACGTTGATGTAGGGCGAGGTGGTGTCGCAGCTCAGGTCGGGATCGAGGCCCAGGTGCGAGGGGGTGGTCGGGGGACGGTTGTAGACCAGTTCGACGTAGGGGTCGTTGCCGCCGTCGGCCTGGAACTTCTTCCACGCGTACGCCGAGTCCTCATCCCCGGCTCGGAAGCCGAGCGTGAGGGTGTCCCAGCCGTTGGAGACGGCCTTCTGGGCGGCCGACTTGACGTCGAACGCCTCGTAGTCGTCGGGGCAGCCCGAAGAGCGGTAGCCGTGTGCGAAGCTCCTGCTCGCGAGCTTGTTGCCCGCCGTCATCTTCGGTGCGTTGCGCCAGGTCGTCTTGTTGGTGATCGCCCCAGTCAGGTACACGTTCATGGTGCGGGCGCTGCACGACCACGAGTAGGTCTCCAGAGCGTGCAGTTTGGCGCTGATCACGGTCGCGCCCTTGAGGTCCGGGTTCCAGTCGATGCTGAAGAAGGACCGTGAGGTGCCCCAGGTGTCCGACTCGAAGCCCACCCGGGCCTCATGGGTGCCCTTGTTGAAGTTGCGCCCGTTGTAGAAGTTCGCGTTGGGGTGGCGGCTGTACGCGGTGGTCCAGTCGTTGGTGTGCTTGCTGACCGAGGGGTCGATGAAGACGGGGTAGACCGTGTCCGAGTCGGTGAGGAACTCCTGGTCCGGTGTCAGGGACCAGGTCGAGCCGTCGAGGTCGGCCGTCATCAGGGTGCCCCGGGAGTCGGGCTGCGGACCCGCGAGCGAGGGCAGGTCGAGGGTGGCGGCGACCCCGGTGTGGGTGGGGTCAGCGGATGGCTCCGGCGGCACGGATGGCGCGGCGCTCTCGCTCTCCCCGGCCGAAGGGGCCGGTGCCTCGTCCGTCGCGTCGGGCAGCGCCTCGTTGTCCACGTCGCCGTTGTCACCGTCGTTGACGGTGTCGCTCGGCTCGGGGGACGCAGGGGTGGGCGACACCGAGTCGTCGGCCGGAGCGGTGGAGTCTCCGGACAGGCTCTCCGCAGCCGTCGGCGAGGCGGTGGTACCGGCCTGACCATCCGTCAGGGCGGGAGTGCCCGAGCTGTCCCACATCAGTGGGGTGGGGGAGATCGCCGCTTCCTCGCCGTCGGCGTCACGGCCGCTCACGATGCCGGTGGTGGGGTCCAGGCTGAAACTCAGGTCGGGAGAGGTCAACCCATAGGTCAGGCGGGCCACCCGGGCATCGGTGGCCGCCTGCCGGTTCTTGACCACCACCAGCTGGGCGAAGCCACCGTCGTCCGCCGTGAGCACCAGGTCTGCGCCGGGGATGATTTCGGGGTACAGTGCGCGCGAACCGTCGATCACCGGTGCGGGGATGGCGCCGGGCCAGGTCAGCTGGATGGTGTGCCCATTGGCGGTGAGGGTGACCAGCGTGCTGCCAGTCGTTGTGTCCGCGGCGAGCAGCGACACCCTGCGCACCCCGGCTCCCCGGTCGGCGCGAGCGGAGGCCGAGCGGGCCCCCGCGGAGAACGTCAGTCCCACGTTGGTCGCCTTCGGAGACCAGCCGTGCCGGGTGCGGACGAGCGTGGTGTCGATTGGCTGCCAGCGGCCGTCGGCTTTGGCGCGTATCGGCGTGGCGTGTACGCGGCGCTGCAGCAGCCCATCGGGACGTGACCAGGTCGTCTCGTACGCCGTGCGCAGCGCGGTGACCTCGACGGGCCTGCCGGACTTGGCCGCCCTTGAGGCGGCCTCCGCCTCGGTCACCGGTGCGGCCGGACGAGTCGACCGGGTGTCGGCACCCGGTCGGTCCCCACCGGTGCCGGTCAGTCCGGCGTACGTCAGGCCGCCGGCCGTGATGAGGGCCACGACGGCCGCCACGGCGGCCCGACGGGCGCGCAGGCGCCGCCACTTGCTCGTCATGGGCGTGTTCTTCCTTCCCCCCTGGGACAACGGTTGCAGATCATGACCCACGCGAACGCGCACGTCACGCCTGCGATGTGGCCGGACGGCGGCATCGGCACCCAGGGGCGACCGTAGCGACCTGATTGGTGTTTCTTTGACCGTTACATGACGTGATCATTGCCACACGTGCACAGGGTTCACTGGATTTCCTCATGGCGTCCACACAGAATCTGGTCGATCTTGAAGTGGCTCCACCTGTGGTCCGCCCAGGCGCCGCTCCACCTTGTTTCGGGTCGACCGGGGGATTTCGCCGTGCCCTTCTTCCTGTCCGCGCACCGTCGCAGACGTTCCGCCACCGTGCTCGCACCGGTGGCCGTGGCGCTGGCGCTCGCACTGCTGCCCACCCAGGCCTTTGCCTCGCCGCCGGACCCCACCACTGCGGAGGCCCCCCGCGAGGACGTCGACCTGCTGAAACTCACCGAGGACGCGGCGGTGGCCGGCACGACCCGGGACGCCGGGCTCGACAGCATCCGCACGGACCAGCCCACCGACCAGACCGAGGCGCCGGCCGGCACCACCACCCCGGCCCCAGCCGGTACCGCGCCGGTAGCCTTCGACGGCACCACCATCCAGCAGACCGCCCTGCGCACGGGCACCGCGGCTCTTTCCACGGTCACGCAGACCGACTACAAGCCCGCCGGTGCGTTGCCGGTCAAGCTGGGCCAGGCCCCCGACGCCCCAGCGCCCACCGGCACTTGGCAGGTCGGCGTTTTCGCCAGCACGGCCACCGAGTCCCAGGGTGTCGACGGCACGCTCGTCAAGGTGACGGCCCCCGCGACGGGTTCGGTGCCGATCTCGGTCCAGCTGAGCTACAAGACGTACGAGAACCTCTATGGCGCCGACTGGGCCTCCCGCCTGGAGTTTGTCCAGTTCCCCGAGTGCTACCTGACCACCCCCGACGTAGAGGAGTGTCGGCAGTACACGGAACTCGACACGGTCAACGACCCCCACACAAGGACGGTGACCGCCACCGTCGACACCGCCGCCGATGGCACGGTCAGCCAGGCCGCGGCCGTACCGTCCTCCGGGTCGGGCTCCGGCGTCATGCGGGCCACCTACGTCTCACCGGCCGCCGCGAGCGGCGACAGTGCCGTCGTCGGCGCCGTGGACTCCGGGTCCGGTCCGGCCGGCACGTTCAAAGCCACGCCCTTGGCGAGTGATGGCAAGTGGGCCTCCGGCGACTCCTCCGGCGCGTTCACCTGGTCCTACCCGCTCCAGGTGCCGCCCGCGCCCGCCGGCCCGCGCCCGGAGATCTCCTTCGACTACAACTCGCAAGCGGTGGACGGGAAAACGGCCACGTCCTCGCCGCAGGCGTCCTGGGTCGGCGAGGGCTGGAACTACGACCCCGGGCACATCGAGCGCCGCTACCGTACCTGCAAGGACGACCGCGAGGACATCACCGCAGGCGCGCCCAACAACAAGGACAAGAAGTACAAGACGTCAGACCTGTGCTGGGTGTCGTTCAACGCCGTGCTGTCACTGGGCGGTAGGAACACCGAGCTGGTGCGGGTCGGCGAGAGCGACGTCTACCGGCTGCGCAGCGACGACGGGACCCGGGTCGAGCTGAGGACGGGTGGCGACAACGGCGACGACAACGGCGAGTACTGGGTCGTCACCACCACCGACGGTACCCAGTACTACTACGGGCTGAACAAAGTCGGCGGTTCGCACGCCGACACCGACTCCGTCTTCACTGTTCCCGTCTTCGGCAACCACCCGGGCGAGCCCTGCCACAAGGACCCCTTCGCGGACTCGCGCTGCACCGCGAACGATGGCACCAAGCGGCAGCAGGGCTGGCACTGGGGCCTGGACAAGGTTGTCGACGTGCACGGCAACACCATGGTCGTCACCTGGAGCAAGTCGACCAACTACTACGCTGTGAACAAGAAGTTCAAGTCGCCGGAGAAGTACGTCCGCGGCGGCTACCCGGACACCATCGAATACGGGCTGCGCCCCGACAACCTCACCAACCCAGCCGCGAAGGTCGTCTTCGGCGCGGCACAACGATGCGTGGAGAGCGACGGGTCCTGCGCCGCCGACAAGTTCGACGACACCAAGAATCCCGCCTCCTACCGCCCTTGGTGGGACAGCCCGGGCAACCTCAACTGCAAGTCCGACTCCAAACTGTGCCCGGCGTTCCCGTCGTTCTGGATCCGGACGCGACTGGGAAGCGTGACCACTTACGCTGCCCGACCCGGTGGCAGCGGCCTCGCACGCGTGGACACGTACACCCTGAACCATTCGTTCCCGCGCGACTGGTACAACACCTCGCCCGGTCTGTGGCTGGACTCCATCACGCGCACCGGCTACGGACCTGGTGACAGCACCGGAACCATGCTGACCAAGTCGGGCGTCAGTTTCGGTCCGTATCAGGTCAGCGCGGACGACCCGCTGGGCAGCTATCTGAAGGACCAGCAGCTGCCCAACCTCGTTCCCCGCTACAAGGGCGACCCGCGCCCCGGATTCACCCGCCCCCGCATCGGCACGGTGTCCACCGAGAACGGCGGCGACGTCGAAGTCGTCTACCGCGGCGGCTGCCGCAGCGAACCGTCCGTCGATCAGGACGACAACCACGGCACCTGTTACCCCGTGCGCTGGTCACCGGACGCGGAGCAGGCCAAGCCCGCGCTCGCCTGGTTCAACAAGTACGTCGTCGACTCGGTCACCGAGATCGACAAAATCTCCGGTGTGTCGGACCGCGTGACGACCAAGTACACGTACAGCGACGCGGCTTGGGGCGAGGACGACGACGAACTCACCAAACCGTCCCTGCGCACCTACAGCGTCTGGCGCGGGTACCAGAAGGTCGCCACGGTCCGCGGTGCCAAGAACGGCGGTACCACGGTTGGCGTCCCGCAGACCCAGTCGTACGCCGTCACGCGTTACTTCCGTGGCGCGGGCGGCGCGGTCAAGGACTCCACCCAGGCGGTCACCCTGGCGGCCGACGATGCCCCGCAGTACGCGGGTATGGCGGCCGAGACGCTCACGTACGACGGCACCGGAGGCCGACTCCTCAAGCGCACCCTGAACTACCCCTGGTCGCACCAGACCGCGTCCCGCGCTCGGGACGGCGGCCTCGACCCGCTCCTCGCCCACCAGGTCGGCGTCCGCCGTACAGACGCTGTCCAGACGGTGGACTCCAGCTGGCAGGCAGTGCGCACCGAGACCGAGTTCGAACCCGACCACGGGCTGGCCACACAGGTGCAGACTGCCGTCGTCAAACCCGATGGCAGCGCCGAAAGACTCAGCGACTACACCTGTTCCCGCACCCAGTACGCCAACAACGAGACAGCCAACCTCATCGGCCTGCCCAAGCAGGTGCGGATGACGGCGACCTCGTGCGCCGGCTACGACAACGCCGACCCGGCGACGGAACTCAAGAACGCGACCCGTACCAGCTACGACGACGGCGCTTGGGGCGCCACACCCACCAAGGGCCTGCCCACCAGTACCGCGACCTCCGACGGAACCGGCGTCGGCTACTCGGTGGTGACCGGCCGGTCCTACGACCCGCTGGGCCGACTGCGCAAGGTCACCGACGCGCTCAAGGGCGTCACGGAGACCCAATACACACCGAGCGACACCGGCGGACCCGTCACAGCGATCAAGACGATCAACCCCAAGGGGCACACCAGCACCACCACCTACGACCCGGGGCGCGGCCTGGCTCTCGCCGTCACCGACACCAACGACCGCGTCTCGCGTAGCGAGTACGACGCCCTGGGCCGCCTGGTCAAGGGCTGGTCGGCGTCCCGCTCCTCCGGCACCCAGTCCCCGGACGTGATCATCGGCTATCAGATGGCCGCCGTCACTTCCACCGCGACCAAGCCCAGCGCGGTCACCGTGCAGACCATCAAGGACGACGGCACCTACGCCAAGCAAGTCACCCTGTACGACGGCCTGGGGCGCCAATTCCAGGTACAGAGCGAGGCGCATGGTCCCGGCCGCGTCATCGTCGACACTCGCTTCGACGACCACGGTCTCGTCCGCGACCAGACCGGCGATTACCTGGCCAAGGGCGAGCCGGAGGCAACCCAGTTCAAGCCCCGCAGCCTCAGCCTGGTCCCGAGTATGACCCGGACCATGTACGACGGCCTGGAGCGCCCGGTGAAGACGACCGCGCTGGACAGCGGCACGGCGGTCTACTCCGACTCCACCAGCTACGGCGACAACTGGACGCTCAGCAAGCCGGCCGGTGGCGCGACTCCGGCGACCAAGGTCATCACCGACGCCCTGGGCCGGGCCAGCCGCGTCCAGCACTACACCAACAAGGACCTCACCGACTGGCGCAGCACCTGGTACACCTACGACGCCCGGGGAAACCGCAACACGGTCAAGGACCACCAGGGCAACGAGTGGCTCTACACCTACGACGCCCGCGGCCTGCTCATCGCCTCCACCGATCCCGACCTCGGGACCTCGTCCTTCGTGTACGACGACCTCGACCGGCAGACGAAGGGCACGGACGCCGCCATGAAGGCGACGTACACGTCCTACGACTCGATCGGCCGCGTCACCTACGTCCGGGAGGGCTCGCCCACCGCCGCACCGGTCAAGGAGTTCACCTACGATCCGGTCGGCGCGGTCGGCAAGGCCGCCGGGTCCGTCCGACACGACGCGACCGGCGACTACAGCGACCGGATCACCGGGTACGACAGCGAGTACCGGCCGACCGGGCGCGAGATCGTCATCCCCACGCACACCAACACCGCGGGCCTCGCTGGCGCGTACAAGTACGAGTACACCTACTCACCCACAGGCAAGCCGCTGGCCGTGACGCTGCCGGCCGCAGGCGGGCTCGCCAAGGAGAAGGTCGTCACACGGTACGACAGCGACGGCCTCGCCCAGTCCACCTCGGGCCTGACCTGGTACACCTCCGACGTCACCTACTCGCCTTACGGGGAGCCCCTGCGTACGGTCAGCGGCGCGCAGCCGTACCGGGTGTGGACAACGAACTTCATCGACGAACACACCGGCCGAGTCCAGCGCACTGTGTGGGACCGGGAGACCGATGCATCCCACCGAATCGCGGACTCCTACTACTCCTATGACCGCGCGGGCAACGTCACCTCCAGCGCCCGCAAACTGACCACCGGGTCGGCGAACACCTGGGACTCCCAGTGCTTCACCTACGACTACCTGGGGGAGATGGTCCATGCCTGGACGTCATCCCTGACGGTCGGCACGGGTGGCACCGGTTGCAAGTCCGTATCCGGAACCGCATGGGGTTACCGGCAGGACGGCCAGTCCTCGGCTGGTCCCATCGCCGAGGCGCCGGACTCCGCCACCGACGCCACCACGCCCGACAGCGACATGGCGGCCTCTCTGAACGCCGCCGCGCCCGCCGCGAACACGGTGACCACCGACGCCGGCGCGTACTGGCAGTCCTTCACCTTCGACGCGATAGGCAACCGGGCGAGCCTCACCGAGCATGATCCCGCCGACTCGGCGAAGGACATCAAGAGCGCCTACTCTTACGGCGCCCAGCCGCACACCCTGAACAAGGTCACGCCCTCGACGGGCACTGGTGCGAGCTACACGTACACTGCCGTCGGCAATGCCGAGACCCGGGTGCTGCCCGGTGGCACGCAGAACTTGGTCTGGAACGCCGAGGACAAGGTCACCGAGGCCAAGGGTTTCGGTGACGGCGCCGGAGCAGTGGTCGGTTTGTCCGGCAAGTGTCTCGACGACGCAGGTGGTTCCACGGCCGACGGCAACCCCCTGCAGCTCTACCGTTGCAACAACTCCCGTGCCCAGCAGTGGAAGCCGAACGCCGACACCCTGCGGATCATGGGCAAGTGCGCGAGCGCCGACGGCACCGCGAACGGCACCAAGGTGCTGCTGGCCACCTGCGACGGAAGCGGCGCGCAGAAGTTCACCTTCCGCACCTCGGACAAGAGCCTGTACCACCCGGCGTCCGGCAAGTGTGTCGACGTACCGAACGCCAACGACACGGACAGCACCGATCTGCAGCTGTACACCTGCAACAGCACCAGCGGTCAGCAGTGGGCCGCTGCCGATCGCACTGCGTACGTTTATGACGCCGTGGGCAACCGTCTGTTGGAACACACGGCCGCGGGCAGCATCCTGTATCTGGGCGAGACTGAGGTCAGCGCGGACATCAAGGGCAACATCGCCGGGGCCTCACGCAGTTACACCCAGTCGGGCGCACCCACCGTGGTCCGTTCCAACAAGTACGGCAGCACGACCAGCCACAGGCTGAGCATCCTGCTCACCGACCAACTCGGCACGGCCACCACCGCGGTGGACGAAACCAGCGGACAGCCCGTCACCCGCCGCTTCTCCAAGCCCTTCGGCGAGACGCGCGGCAGCCAGCCGTCCAGCTGGCCGAACCGGCACTCCTACCTGCGCACCGGAATAGACGACACGGCCACTGGCCTGACCCACCTCGGCGCCCGTGAGTACGACCAGTCCACCGGCCGCTTCCTCTCCGCCGACCCGGTCATCGACCCGTCCGACCCGCTGCAGATCAACGGCTATTCCTACGCGGACAACAACCCGGTCACCAAGAGCGACCCGGACGGCCTGCAGGCCGTCGAGTGCTGGGAGGGCACGGCCGTCTGTCGCGGCGGAGTACCGATTGCGGCGAAGCCCCCGGCCGAGGTCAAGCCGGCCCACGCGCTCACCGAGCGCACGGTCAGCGGCCGTCAGGTCATCTACGACGAGCGCGGCGTCCCGCACACGGTGGGTGCCCAGTCGAAGATTGCCTCGGAGAAGGTCGCGTTCGACTACATGAACCAGGACCTGCGCTTCGGCGGCAAGTACTACGACGGTTCCAAGAACGGCAGCGGCACCCGGTATCTGTGGCAGGACGACAACGGCGTGCTGCCCAAGAAGGGGCTGCTGCACGGCCCCAACGGTGACCATGTCGCGGCCGGGGCCACGGCGGACTTCATCAAGGTCACCTGGAAGAACGGCAAGATCGTGAGCGTCCAGACCTGGGACGCAAACGAGAGCGGCGCCAAGGCGTTCAACGTTGACAATACCGCCAAGACAATCTCCAACAAGATGGACGCAAATGCCAAGGGGCAGACCCAGAACGTCGTCTACGTTGCCCAGGGCCAGGCCGAGGCAGAGGCGATCCGGGACAGGTTCATCGGCAACAAACACGTTCGTGTGATCTGGCCGGACGGCTACTTCGACACGCACCGTGTACAGCCGTTGGTCCGCAAGTCCGGCGGCGGGACCATCCAGATCACTCCCGGTGAGGTTTCCGGGAAGGCGCCCAGCGTGCCGGATGCGCCGTCCACGTCCAAGTCGGGCGGGGGAAGCCGGCTGGGTAAGCTCATGAACGGTCTCGGAGCCTTCGGTGATGTGTACATGGTCTGGGACGCGACGCGATCGTGGCAGCGGGGCTGTGACGGCTGGCTCGTGTCCTGCGACCCGCCGCCGATGACTTAAGTGTGAAGACGAGACCGAGAAAAGGACTATGGCGAAAGAACGAGTGACGGTATGCGTCCCCCCATGGGACTCGGGGGACGTCGTCCAGGCCATCGGCGTGGCCATGGCGCCGTTCGACTACAACCGCGATGACGAAACCGACTGGCCGGACGTCGAGACCTGGTGGGACTACTGGCAGGTCGACGGCCGGGGCTGCGAGTTCCCGGTCGTCCCGGGGCACGAGGACGACCCGCGCCTCATCCGGGGCGCTGAGGCCTTGTCCGGTGAGCCGCGCAACGTTCCTCCTTCACTGTGCGACGGTGGGCCGCGCGCGCTGCTCGACCTCGAAAAGCCGCGGGCGCGTGCGGCAGCCGAGGCGCGCCGGGCCTTCGAGGCGTGGCAGGCCTTCGCCTCCGCCTACCCACCGGCCCGAGCCATGAGCGATTTCTGGGCCCGACATATCGCTGACCCTCAGAACTACCCGCAGGCACAGGCTCTGGAGGACTTCCGTACACAGCCGGCCATCGTCGCACTCCTGGAGCACCCGGAACTGGAGGACCTCGTGGGCGGCGATCCAGTCGCTCACCTCGGCGATGACCTCGACGCCCTGGTGCGCGAAGCCACGGACGAGGCTCTGCCCACGCACGCCCTGCTGACCTTGGACGGACGCTGGGTGGCCATCGGAGGGGCCGAGGGGCGCCGCTACTTCAACGCCTACCTCGACGCGCTTCCGGCCGCCGCGTGCGTTGTCCGTGTTCTGTACCACGGGTGAGAGCGAACCCCAACACAGGACTGTTCAGTCGTACAACGGCGGCGGTTGGAGGCGCACTTGGGGAAGGCATGGTTCGGCGGATTCCGCAGTCTGCCGAGTTCACCAGCACACCGCCGGCGTCAGGAATTAGGGGGAAGCCGGTCGGTGTGAACCCGACGATCACTCACTCGGTAGCTCCCGCGGTGATCTGAGCACGAAGGCCAACACGGCGATCTGCGCGGTCAGTCAGCGGACATGCAGTGGGACGTACGAGCTCACGTGTCCGCGAACGCCGCGACGATGGGGGAGAGGGCGGCCCCGGAGAGCCTGGGACGACATCGGTCAACAGGTGGCAGGCCGCCGCTACAGGCTGCGGAACTCCTCGACTGGGGTGCCGGTATGTGGTAGATCGGCCCTGGCATGCAGCCAGGAAGGCCACGGATGTCATCCGGAAGATCAGGTCCGACTGGCTGCGGCTTCTTCGCCTCGGTCGGTCTGGCCAAGGGCATGCCCGTGACGGACATGGCCGCACGGTCACAGTGATCCGCGTACGGCCTGCTCGACCTACGCCCACGTCTTGCCCCTATAGGCGGAGCCGCCTCCTCCTAGGTGGGGCGGACCCGAGGGCGCACTGGACCCTCGGCGCCCCAAATCTCCCAGCTACGCTAGGAGTTGCCCTAACGGAGTTTGGCGGACACGAACAGGGACAACCCCGAGCGAAAGGTGCGCCTCACTTTTCTTGCGGGGTCTTGATGCCGTCTCTGATCTCTGGGTGCCGCCTCAGGTCGAGCTGCCCGGGCCGGTGACCGTTCCGGGCAGCCGTACCGTCTTGATCAGGTGGTGAAGCGGTGGGTGCCGGAGCCGACCCGGTACACCGCGCAGTCGTCCTCCTGGCGCAGGTAGGTCCCGTGCGTGTGGGTCACCGCGTCCGGGGTGGACGCGGGGATCCACACCTCGGCGGTCGTGTTGGGCGGCACCGCGCAGGTCAGCGTGAACCGGCCGGACCGCCGCCGCCAACGGGTGGAGACCGGGCCGTAGACCGAGGTGAACGTGGCGTGAGCGGTGGTGACGGCTCCGCCGGGGCGGGGGCGGATGACGATCTCGCGGTAGCCGGGCCCGCCCGCCGAGATGCCGGCGATGTTCGTGTACATCCATTCTCCCACCGAGCCGTAGGCGTAGTGGTTGAAGGAGTTCATGCCGGCGTCCTGGAAGCTGCCGTCGGGCCGGATGGAGTCCCAGCGTTCCCACATCGTGGTGGAGCCCCGGTCGATCTGGTAGCCCCAACTGGGGAACGAGCGCTGTTGCAGGAGGCGGTAGGCGACGTCGGTGTGGCCCGTGTCGGTGAGGACGGGCAGGAGTCGGGGAGTGCCGAGGAAACCCGTCGACAGGTGCCAGTCCTTGGCCTCGATCAGGGCGACGAGACGGTCGGCCGCCGCCTTCCGTGACGCGTCCGGGAGCAGGTTCATCGACAGCGCCAGGACGTACGCCGTCTGCGTATCGCCCTTCACCCTGCCTTCGGAGGTGACGTAGGCGTTCTGGAAGGCTGTTCGTATCCGTTCGAAGAGACCGAGGTAGGGGGCGGTGTCCGTGCCGAGTTCCCCGGCCATACGGGCCGCGAGGTCGGCGCTGTGCGCGAAGTACGCGGTGGCGATGACGTCCTTGGGGGTCTCGTCGTCGACGTTCAGCCAGTCGCCGTATCCCTGGTCCGGGCGCAGCAGATGGTCGCTGTTCTTCTCCAGGTACGTCAGCCAGGACTGGACGGACGGCCAGGCGTCCGCGAGGACCTGGCGGTCGCCGTACGCCTGGTAGAGGGACCAGGGGACCGTGACCCCCGCGTCGCCCCAGCCCGCCGTGCCGTTGCCGACCGTGCCGACCATCGGTGCCACGTCCGTGAACGCGCCCTCCGCGGTCCGGGAGTCCCGGAGGTCGACGAGCCACTTGGACAGGAAGCGCGCCGACTCCATCGTGTACGCGGCCGTGGGCGCGAAGACGTTGATGTCTCCCGTCCAGCCCAGGCGCTCGTCGCGTGCGGGTGTGTCGGTCGGAACGGAGAGGAAGTTGCCGCGCTGGCCCCAAGTGATGTTGTGGTGCAGCTGGTTGAGCATCGGTACGTCGGTCTCGAAGTCGAGGGTGAAGGGGGCGGACGTGTGCATGACGCGGCCGGTGACGGCCTTCGCCGAGGGCGTGCCAGGGAATCCGGTCACCTCGACGTACCGGAAACCGTGGAAGGTGAAGCGGGGCTCGTAGACCTCCTCCTTCCCGCCGCCCTTGAGGGTGTACGTGTCGGTCGCCGCCGCGGTCCGCAGGTTCGCGGTGTAGACAGTGCCGTCGGGGTTGAGCACCTCGGCGTGTCTGAGCCGGACGGTCGTGCCCGCGTCGCCCGACACGCGCAGCCGCACCGAGCCGACCATGTTCTGGCCCAGGTCCAACACGTAGACGCCGGGCTTGGGTTGGGTGATCTTCTTCGGTGTCAGCTCCTGCTCCACCCGCACCGGACCGTCCACCTGCGCGACGATCAGGTCGGGGCCGATGTCGCCGACGCCACCCATGCCCCGCACGTCGAGCCAGCCGGTGTCGTCGAAGCCGGGTGAGGCCCAGCCGGGGGTCTCCTTGCGGGCGTCGTACGTCTCGCCGTTGAGCAGATCGGCGGCGACGATCGGCCCTGCGGCGGTCCGCCAGTCGGCGCCCGACACGATGCGCTCGCTCGTCCCGTCCGCGTACTCCACCTCCAACTGGGCCAGGAGCGCCGGGACTTGGCCGTACTGACCGGGCCCGAACATGCCCACGTTGCCGGCGTACCAGCCGGGTGCCAGATACGCCCCGATGGCGTTGGCACCGGGCCGCAGGTGTTCGGTGACGTCGTACGTCTGGTACTGGACGCGGGTGCGATAGTCCGTCCAGCCGGGAGCGAGCTGGTCGAGGCCCACCCGGCTGCCGTTGAGGTGACTCTCGTACAGGCCGAGCGCCGTGGCGTACAGGCGCGCGCGGGACACCTTCCGGCGCGGCAGCCGGAATTCGTGCCGCAGCTGTGTGACGGCGTACGACACCGGGACGACTCGCCCCCACGGTCCGCTGCCCCAGGCCGCTGCCACGCGGACCGCCGGCCAGCCCCCGTCGTCGAACCCCAACTCCCGCCATCCGTCGGCCGGTTCCTGGTCCGTCGCCTTCCAGGAGGCGTCGGTGAACACCTTCTGCTCACCGGAGGCGGTCCGGACGACAAGGGTGGCGATGAGCCCCGCCGGGCCCTCGGTCGCGTTGGTGGCGGCGACGGCGATAACGTTGTCACCGGCCCGTACGCGCTCCAGTACGTCGATGACCGCCGGGCGTTTCCAGTCCTCGTTGTCGGTGTCGAGGTCGGTGTGGGCGACCTCAACTCCGTTCAGGGAGACGGCATATACGTTGTCGGCGGTGATGGCGAGCGTGGCCGACGTGATCCCGTCGGGCAGTTGGGCGGTATGACGGAACCAACGGGTGGCCGCCGGAACGCTGATGGTCGGATCGCCCTCGGGGAACCAGATCCAGGAACCGCCTTCGAAGGACGGTGCGTCCACGAGGCCTGCCGGTGCGGAGATCCAGTCGGCGGTCCACTGCCCGGCGGCCATCAGTCCGGTCTCCCACCACGAGGGCGCGCTCCAGCCGGAGACGTGGCCGTCGGCGTCCCACACGCGTACGGACCAGTGGTAGCGCGTCCGGGGCTTGAGTCCAGGGCCTCCGTAGGACACGAGGACGGACTCGACGGACGTGACCTTCCCGCTGTCCCAGACGTCCGGGCGGGACAGGCCCGACGCGGTGGTGGCGACGCGGATCTGATACGCGCTCTGGCGCATGTCCACTCTGTCGGAGGCCAACGGCCAGCTCAGCCTGGGCCGTTGTGCGTCGATCCCCAGCGGGTGCTGGACGTATTCCACGGTCGGCGCCGTGATGTGCAGTCCGTCGCGCTGTGCCTGTGCCTGTGCCTGTCCGGATGCCTGTGCGGCCATCGCCGGCACGCTGTCGACGGTCGCTGCCGCGACCGTGGCGACCGCGCCCGCGAGCATGTTCCTCCTGCTGATCACTACGACTCCTCACTCGCACGGAATGGGATGAATCGATTCAGATATGAGAGGCGTGGGTAACGTAGAGCCTGGTGGTGCCGGGGTCAATCGTCATGCAAATGTTTTCGTGACAGGGCTACTTCGCGATCGCTCCGGGCGGAGTCGGCGCGCGAGGTGGATGCGAGGGCGTTGAACGGTTTCAATCACGGACCGCAAACGCTTGTGCCGGGCAGGGCTCGGCACGTCGCGATCAGGGCTGCGCGGCGGCGTACCCGGCCGAGTGCGGGGGCAGATGGCGGGCGGCCGACAACCCTGGAGGGCGACCGGGACCCGCTCTCCAGGACGGTGGGCGCGATACGTCTCGGCGCGCGCTGGTCGGCGCGGCGACGCCTCTTCCTCAGCGGTCGGCCGGCGCGGAGCCTCCGCGTCAGAGTTCTGCGCAGGCCGCCTTTGGCGCCCTGGTGGAGGGCTCGCCTCTCCGTAGTTTGCCTCCTCCCTCCGGTGGCCGTGCTCACCGGAGGGAGGAGGGTTCTGCCTACTGGTGCGCTGTGTAGACGGTCGCGGTCATCGGTGCCGTCACGGGGCCGGTGCCGAGTCGGTCCGTCATCTTCTGTGTGACGGCGACCTGGATGGCCTGCGCGTCTTCGCGGGCCTGCACGGCGGCGCTCACCGGTGTGCCCGTGAGGAACCCGGTCGCGATGGAGGCTGCCGACTCCGCGACGCCTTCCAGCGTGATCTCCTCGGCGGTGGCCAGGGTCAGTCCGGCGGCCGCCAGGTCCGCGGTGACGACGGCCGGGTCGGAGTAGCCGTGGGGCACGTCCTTCAGGAACGGGGGTGCTCCGTCGGGCATGGACTGTTCCAGGGTGGTCTGGAAGGCGGCCCCGAATCCGTGCGAGGCCAGCGGGCCCCAGCTGTTGAACAGGAACCGTCCCTGCGGGGCCAGGACCCGGCGCACCTCGGTGTAGGCGGCGGGTCTGTCGGGGAAGAACATCACCCCGAACTGGCACACGACGAGGTCGAAGCTGTCGTCCTCGAAGGGCAGGTCCTGGGAGTCCGCCTGCCGCCACTCCGCGCGCGGTTCCCGTGCCGATCCCGCGGTGACCATCGCTTCGTTGAGGTCGGTCGCCACCACCGAGGCCGTGGGCACCGAGGTGAGCAGGGCCGAGGTCAACGCCCCGGTCCCGGCGGCGAGTTCCAGGACCGTGCGGGGCCGCAGCACTGCCGCCCTGGCGGCCAGGTCGACGGCGAAGGGGCGGAAGAAGACCGGCACCAGATGGCGTTCGTAGGCCTCGGGCATGGACCGTGTCCAGAGCCGGTTCGCATCGTCTGTGCTCATCCGACGGACATTAGCCCCGCGGGAGGTCCCAGGGCGGACCGCCGCAGCCACCGTGGCTTCGTGTCGGTGTCGCCGCCCGGCCACAGGGTAGGGCCGACCGGAGAATCCTGGAGCCAGGAGGCGGTCATGGTGCGGTTGCGTCGACCGCTCATGTCCCGAATGTGGGTGAAGCGGAGTTGCCCTAACAGAATTCGGCGGATACGACTCGCGACGACCAAGCCCTCGTTCAGGTGACCGCGTTGACGCCGAGGACGGCCTTGGCGATCTCCGCGCGATGTGTGAGCTCATACGCTGCCGTGGACGCGCTGCGAGGCGCCGCCCCGCAACCGCCCCGCGCCGGATGACGTCGAGACCAGTGACACCGCTGAGGGAATCGCCGACTCGCGTGCCCGCTGCGGGAGTTGTGGCGTCCGGTGGGTGATGCTGGAAGCTTCCGCACAGTGGTTCGGGCAGGCGTCGCCCCGCGCACGTCTGCCTTAGGGCACTACATACATTCAGCACTACATACATCAGAGCACTGCATACATTCAGGGCACTACATACAAGGGAAGAGCCTTGCAGCAATCCTCGCGTAGAAGATCACCCCGGAAGGTGCTGGCCGGGATCCTGGCCGGCGGCGCCGTGGCCGCAGGCTGTTTCGCCGTACTGCCGTCGACGGCGCAGGCCGCCCAGGCCCCGGGCGCCGACCGGCAGTCCTCCTTCGCCGACGCGGCCAAGGAGTTCGGCGTACCGCTGCCCGTGCTGCTGGCCGTGTCGTACCAGGAGTCGCAGTGGGACGACCACGACGGGCACTACAACACCTCGGGCGGATACGGCCCGATGAACCTGACGGACGTCACCGCCAAGATGGTGTCCGGGGGCGCGGCGGGCGCCGCGGGCCGCGGTGACCTCGCCGAGCTGACGTCCGACCCGGCCCTGCACACCCTCGGCGCGGCTGCGAAGCTCACCGACACCCCGGCGACGGAACTGCGCACCGACGACCGCGAGAACATCCGCGCCGGTGCCGCCCTACTCGCCTCGTACCAGCAGGAGTTGACGGGCAGGAGCTCCGCCGACCCGGCCGACTGGTACGGCGCGGTGGCCAAGTACAGCCAGTCGTCCGACAAGAAGGCCGCGCAGCTCTTCGCCGACCGCGTCTTCAAGACCGTGTCCTCGGGCGCCTCGCGGACGACCGTCGACGGACAGCACGTCCGCCTGGCGGCGCAGAGCTCGGTCCACCCCGAGACGCGGCAGCTGTCCGAACTGAAGCTGAAGGCCGCCGTGACGGCCACCGACACGGAGTGCCCCGCCACGGTCGACTGCACCTTCCTCGCCGCGGCGGCCTCCAACGGGCAGGTCGCGGGCCGCCCTGGCGACGGCGTGCAGATCAAGTACATCGTCCTGCACGACACCGAGTCGTCCTACGACGCCGCGATCAAGACGTTCCAGACGGCGGGTTCCGGCGACTCGGCGCACTACGTCATGCGGGCCTCGGACGCGGCCGTCACGCAGATGGCGCACACCAAGGACATCGCGTTCCACGCCGGCAACTACTGGTTCAACATGCACTCGATCGGCATCGAGCACGAGGGCTACGCCGCGCACGGAGCCACCTGGTACTCGCAGGCGCAGTATCAAGCGACGGCCGATCTGGTGAAGTACCTCGCCGCGAAGTACGACATCCCGCTCGACCGCGAGCACATCATCGGCCACGACAACGTGCCCGGCCCGCAGGACAGTTACGTGCGGGGCATGCACTGGGACCCCGGCCCCTACTGGGACTGGACGGCGTTCATGGACATGGTCGCCCCGGCGCGGGCGGCCCACGCGCAGAGCGCCGCCCGGCACGCCCCGAGGGTGGGTTCGGCGGTCACCATCAGCCCCGAGTTCGCGACCAACCAGCAGACCGTCCAGGTCTGCCCGGCCGACGACCCCACGGGCGCCACCACCGCGTGCACCGAGAGCACCGCGCCCTCCAACTTCCTTCCGGTGCGCACCGGTCCGAGTGCGGACGCGCCCCTGTTCGCCGACCCGGCCATCCACCCCGGCGCGAGCGCGGGCACCGACTCGATCAACGACTGGGGCAGCACCGTCCAGGCCGGCCAGCAGTTCGTGGTCGCCGACGTCGACGGCGACTGGACCGCCATCTGGTTCAGCGGCGCGAAGGTGTGGTTCTACAACCCCCACGGCGTCAACACCTGCGCCGCGCCCGGCGCCACGATCCTCCACTCCGGCGACCAGGCCGCGACCCTCTACGGCTCCGGCTACCCGCAGGCGTCGGAGTACCCCTCCGGCCTGTCCCCGTCCACCCAGAAGCCCCTGACCGTCTACGGCTTCCCGGCGGGCCAGGCCTACGTCGCCACCCAACCCCCGGTCAGCGCCGACGACTTCTTCGTCTCGGGCGACACCTATGTCACCGGCGCGGCCAAGTACTACACCATCCAGTACAACCACCGGGTCGTCCTGGTCGACGCCTCACAGGTCTCCTGAACCGGCCGGTGCGGGCAGCACACTTACGACCTGCCCGCACCGGTCGAGCTCTTCGGCAGGGTGCTCTGCGAGGATCTCCCCATGAGCGACAACCCCCTGCGCCAAGTCACCGTCGACCGCACCGCCCCCGGCCGCTTCACCGCGACCAACGCCCGCGGCGGCACCATCGACTTCGGTACCGCCGTCGGCGGCGGCACCGAGTTCACCCCGGTCGAGCTGCTGCTCGCCGCGATCGGGGGCTGCACCGCGGCCGACGTCGACGTGGCCACCACCCGGCACGCGGAGCCGGACGGGTTCACCGTCACGGTGACCGGCAACAAGGTCAGCGACGACCTCGGCAACCGGATGACCGACCTTGCGGTCACCTTCGCCGTGACCTTCCCGGAGGGGGAGGCCGGGGACCGGGCCCGCGCGATCCTGCCCCGGGCGGTCACCGTCTCGCACGACCGGCTGTGCACGGTCAGCCGTACGGTCGAGACCGGCACGCCCGTCACCGCGACGATCAAGGACGCCTGACCCCGCCCCGTTGTCCGCGAGGTTCTCTGCGAGCAGGTGACAAGGGCACCGGCGCGCGCTGCGTTCTTGTGAGCACCGCCTGATCCCGTGGTCCCGGCCGTCCTACGGTCCGGCCATGAACACGAGTCGCAGCAAAGGAAGTTCGTGGCGCGGAGCCACGAGCGCAGGACGTACGTGGCGCGGTGCCGCGCTCGCGGTGTTGTTGACCGCGGGCGCGCTCACCGCCGCCGCTCCACAGG
Organism: Streptomyces sp. NBC_00988; assembly: GCF_045162645.1. Taxonomy (NCBI): domain Bacteria; kingdom Bacillati; phylum Actinomycetota; class Actinomycetes; order Kitasatosporales; family Streptomycetaceae; genus Streptomyces; species Streptomyces sp. NBC_00988. The sequence goes on along the minus strand of NZ_CP108730.1, from coordinate 2,056,151 downwards.
CCCAGGGAGAGAGCGCCCGCACCGAGACCCCGGTGGCGTCGACGCATCCCGCCGACGGTGTGGTCGAGTCGCTGGTGCGGGTCAAAGCGCCGTTACCGCAGTCGTTCGGCGCCCGCCCGGCGGCGTGCGACTGGCTGTCGTATCTGCGCTACCGCTCCGCCGATGGACCGAGCGCGTCGGCCGACGCCGACCGGATCCTCGTGGCCCAACCCGGCATCCTGGAAGGGGCCGGAGCGTTCGACAGCGTCGCCCGCGACACGGTCGCGCAAGCCGCCGCGCAGGGACGGCACATCGAGTTCTGGGCCCTGGACCGGCGCTCCAACTGCCTTGAGGATCCCACCGGTATCGCGTCCGGCGACGAGCACACGGCCGTCGACTACTACTACCGCGGCAAGGCCGTCGGCGGCCGGACCTTCGCCGGGTTCGTCGGCAACGACCAGCTCGGCTGGATGGCCAAGCTCGGCATCCAGCAGACCGTACGGGACGAATACGACCTGCTCACCGCCGAGTTGCCCGATCCGACCCTGCGCAAGAACAAGGTGCTGTGCGGCGGGCACTCGCTCGGCGGTGTCATCACCGGCTACTTCGCGGCGGCCGACTTCGACGGCAACCCCGCGACCACGGCGGACGCCGGGCAGAACCAGTGCGCCGGGTACTTCGCCCTCGACACGACGATCTCGACCGACCTGTCGGACCTCAGCGGCAGCATCCCGGACGACACCAACTTGCCTGACATCGGGCTCGGTTACGCGGTCGTCCAGGCCGGGCTCGACAGCGGCGTGCTGTCCCGCTCGCTGTCCGCGCCCGTGCTGCTCAACCCCGAGACGATGACCCTGCTCGCCATCGCCGGCCTGGGCGCCGTACAGAACCCGGACGGCGAGGCGGACCTGCCGTCCTACCTCCCCTCCAACGTAAACATCGAGGCCACGAACCGCTTCCTGTTCTCCAAGGACGCCGCCACGTTCCTCACCGGTTCACCCGCGGTGAAGGACTTCCGGCTCACCAACGACGCGGTACTCGGGTCACTCATGGACGACAACTCCGTACCCCTCGCCTTCCTGCAGAGCAGCGTCGGATTCTTCGACGGCGGGCCGATCGTCGACAAGAACTTCCCCGCAGCCAACGGCAGTTCGGATCAGTCGCAGCTCTTCGGCGTCGAGTACAAGGCCATCCCGGCCGTGCCGCACGGGCCGCTCTACACCTGGCGCGATTACGACCGTGTCGGCGCCGCCGACGACCCCGGGTACCGGTCGGCCGACGGCACCCTCTTCACCAATGCCTCCAAGGAGGTCACTGACATCCACGAGCTGGCCCGCAGCATGGGGGAGCAGCCGCTGGACTTCACCGAGCAGTACTTCCCGACCAAGCTGGTCACCGACATCGAGCTGGCCACCTCGCCGCAGGTGAAGCAACTCCTCGTGCACCCGGGCGGGTTGACCGCCAACCCGACGCTCACCGTGCTCGCGGGTGACGGCCTGCTCGCCGGTCACATCCCGGCCGGCCTGCACCCCGTGATCGCCCCCGGCTACCAGCACCTCGACGTACTGACCGCGGCACCCGTCCAGAACAACGGCCGCCCCGAGGCCGTCTCCAGCAGCCTCGCGGCGTTCGCCCTGTCGCCCAAGTAGCTTTCCCCTCGCACCAGTAGGGCCCAGGAGGATCAACTCCCGGGCCCTACAGCGTCGCTACGGCTCAGACCTTGCCCGCGGCGAACGTGGCCGCCGCGTCGGCGTCGGAGGTGTAGCCAAGGTGGGCGAGGACGTCGGTTCCGCCGTTCTGGCAGATGGGGTCACCGTTGGCGCAGAAGTCGATGGTGCGGCTCTGGTAGGTGCCCGTGACGCTCTTGCCGAGGGCCCGGATCGGGTTGCCGAACAGCAGCACCGCGGCGACCTTCGGCTCCACCGCGGCCGGGATGGTCGCGACGATCGGGCTGCCGACCACCGCGCCGTCGCTGCTGATTCCGATGGAGTTGTCGACGACGTTCGCGCCCTGCGAATAGCCGACGAGAATGAAACGCTGATTGGGACAGGCCGCCGCTTGTGCCTTGACGTGGTTCACCACATCGGCGTTTCCCGTCGCGGCGGACGTGAGGGAAAGGTCGGCGGGATAGTTCACCGCGTAGCTGGAGAGCGTCTTTCCGGTGATTTTCTGCTGGAGCGCGGAGAACACCGGGTCGCCGACGATCAGGCCGAGTGTGCCCGGCTCGAAGGTGCCGCGAGCCGCCACGACGTCGAGGTCCGAGCAGGTGGCGGCCGATGCGGCGGGTGCGGAGAGGGTGGCGAGCCCGGCCCCGCCGACCAGCGAGAGTGCGGCCAGGCATAAGCGAATACGCATGGGAATCCTTTGAGGGTGGGGCGCTTGCGGCGCCTGTGGAAAGGACTGCCCCGAAGGTATTCGCGTTCCCGTACCCGGTGTTATGGACGGGAATTCAGAAACTCTCTCTGTTTTTGTCGCCCCGTGAGTCGCGGTCACCGCCTCGTGAGTCGCGGTCGCCCTCCCGCAAATCCGCCGAACGCAGCGCGAGGATCAGATCGAGACGGGTGCCGGGATCGTGCAAAGACGCGCCGAAGAGTTTCTCCAACTGACGCAGGCGATAGCGGACCGTCTGCGGGTGGATGTGGAGCCGGGCGGCGACATCGGGGACGTTGCTGCCGCTGAGCAGCCAGGCGAGCAACGTCTCGGCCAGCCGCGGGCGTTGACCCTCCGACGCGGTGTCGAGGGGCGCGAGGGCCCGTAATTCCAGCTGGGCCAGCAGCGGTTCGTCGCTGTGCAGCAACAGCGTCGACAGATGGTCGGCGCACAGCACCACGCCCTGCCGGGGCAGCACCCCGCGCCCCATCAGACCCAACGCCCGCGTGGCCCAGTGCAGGGACCGCGCGGCCTCGACGACCGGGACCGTAGGACCGATCGCCGCCGGACGGCCGCCCAGGCCGAGGACGAACGACCGCCCGCCGAACCGGCCGTAGCCCTCCGGGTCCGGTACCAGGACGCGCGGCGGCCGTGACTCCATGTCGGCCAGCGCGCCCGGCATCGCCGGCGGCCGGTCCTCCGCACGCGGGTCCGCGGGGCCCGCCAGCGCGATGACGGCGACCTGCGAAGGCACCCGCCATCGCGCGCCGTGCGCCAGGTCCTGCAAGGTCTCCGGGGCCACCGGCCCCTCGCCCAGCAGGAGTTCGAGCAGCCGTCGGCGCCGCCGCTCCACCTCGTCCGTGCTGCGTGACTGCGCCTCCGTGAACCCGGCGGCGGCCGCCTCCGCGACCTCGTGCACGGTACGGAACGCCATCTCGCCCAACGCGGCCACCACCGCCGAATCCAGGCCGAGTTCCTCCGCCGTACGGCCCATCAGCCGCCACGCGTGCAGCCCGCCCACGCGGATCGCCGACTGAAGTGCCTCCAGGCTGCGGCCCTCCAGGGCCTCGCCGCGCCCGAGTTCCTCGTAGTACGCCGCCGCCATCGCGGCGTTCTGGCCGTGCGGGTCCGCGATGTGGTCGACGAACAGCGTGAGCGCCTGCACCACCCCGGACCTGAGGTTCTCGCGATAGGTCCCGTCGTCCGGCCGCGCGTACTCGGGGACATGTCTGCGCACCACGTCCTCCACCTCGTCGGAGACGGCGGCGAGTTGGGCGCGCAGCAGCTCGGCCAGGTCGGGCGGAACCAGAGCGGTTCCGGGCTCGGTGGGTACTCCGCGCGGGGTGGGGACAGCCACGACGGACACTCCTTTCCCCCGGAGGCGGCTCGCCCACGGACTGTTGCCCGTGGGACGAGGGGGACGTCCCGTGTTGGACGGTCGTCCCCTGCGCTCCGTTCCGTGCCCCGGCTGCACCGACATCACTCCGGTAGCCCCAGCGCACCGGCGAGCATCGGCCACGAGGTGGTGAACTCCCCTTTCCAGTAAGCCCAGCTGTGGCCTCCTCCCGAGTAGAAGTGCGTGGTGACCGGAATACCGAGCAGGGCGAGAAAGCCGGTGAAACTGTGCGCGGAGGGCCACAGCAGACTCTCCAACGCCTCGGGCAGCCAGTCGCCTGAACCCCCGGCCACACCACTGCCGTTGGACACGTACAAGGGTGTCCCACGCAGTCCGGTGGCCCGGGCGCGCGGATTGAAGGCCTGCCAAGTCAGCAGGTCCAGAAGGGGATTGCCCCAGAGGGTGCGCGGCGCCAGATTCTCGCGGGCCACGATGGCGTCCACCAGCGAGGGCACACCGGGTGCCGTGGTGTCGAGGATGCCGCTGTACGACGCGGCGGCGGTGAACGCCCCCGGGTGGCGGGCCGCGTGCGCCATCGCGCCGTAGCCCCCGGTGGACACCCCGGCGACGGCCCGCACCCCGGACGCCCGGTAGTCGCGGGCCAACAGCGTCGGAACCTCCTGGAGTTGGAAGGTCTCGTAGTCGGGACCGTCGCGCCACGCGCTCGGGATACCGGTCGGACCCGCGTCCGGCATCGCCACGATCAGGTCCCGGCCCTCCGTGAAGGCCTCGATGTCCGTCTCCCGGGTCCAGGACGTGTAGTCGTCGTGCGCCCCGTGCAGCAGATACAGCACGGGATACGTCCGCCCGGGCTGCGCGTCGAAGTCCGACGGCAGGATCACCCGCACCGGCGCACTGCGGCCCAGCGCCGGCGACGACACGGACACGTCGAACGTGCGCGCCGAGATCTGCGTCGCGGCCCGGGCCCGGCCTACGGCGGACGTGGCACCGAACAGAACGGCCAGTCCCGTGGCTGCAGTTGCCCTCGTGACGGCGCGTCGGGACATCCCGTGGGGGTGGTGGTGCGGCATGGCGGCTCCTCAGGCTGGTTCGGCGGGTCCCTCCGGCGAGGCGAGCACCCGCCGCAGATGGGCGGCGATCTCGTCGACGTACGGCGGGTCGAGCAGCGAGAGGTGATGCCCCGCCACCGGTACGACCGTCAGAAGCGGGCACACCTCGTCCCAGCCGAGCGCGTCGTCGTCCCGTTCGTACGCCGGGTCACGCACGGTGTGCGGAGCCGGTTCGGTGGCCCGGTACAGCACCACCCGCCCCTCGTACCGGCCCGGCCGATGCGCCTCGCCGATCCGCAGATCCAGGTACGAGGCGCGCTGGTGCTCCAGTGCCGCCGGCGGCACCTTCACGGCCCCGCGCAGGGCGCGCAGCACGAGGTCGATGCACTCGTGGTCGTCGTCCAACGCCACGAGTGCGTCGTAGGGCAGGGGGAGTTGGACCCCGTACGTGTCGGCGATGTGCTGGGCGAAGCCCGTTAGATGGGCGCGGACGCGGTCGGCGGGGGTGCGGTCGGGCTGGGGGAGGGGCCGTACGGAATCGATGAGCACGACGAGTTCGACGTCCCGTCCGGCTGCGGTGAGTTGGCGCGCCGTCTCCTGCGCCACGAAACCGCCGAAAGACCAACCGGCAAGCACACAAGGCCCGTTGGGGTGGGCGGTGGTGATCGCCTCGGCGTAGCGGCGAGCCTTCTCGGAAACGGTGTGCGCGTCCTCGATCCGGTCCAGTCCGTGCACCGGGCGGTCTTCGCCGATGCGTTCGGCGAGTGCGCGGTAGACGTCGGTGGTTCCACCGGCGGCGTGGAAGAGGAAGAGTGGAGGGGGATTGGACGGCGCGTCGGTCAACTGACCTATCCGGCCCGCCACTTCGGCGACCGTGACGGCGTCGAACAGGTCGCGCAGGTGCAGCTCGACGCCGAAGTCGCGTTGCAGGGCGGAACGGATGCGGACGGCCATGAGGGAGTCGAGGCCGAGGTCGGTCAGTGCCGTGGTGGGGGTGATACGGGCCGCTGGATGGCCGGTGACGGTGGAGATGTGGTGGCTGACGCGGGCGGTCACCGAGTCTTCGGCGGCCGGGGCGGGTTCTGTCCAATGGTGTGCGGCGGGCGCAGCAACGGGAGTTCGGCCGTCGGTCCACCAGTACCGGACGTGCCGCCAGCGCGGTGCCGGTAGGTCGATGACCCGGCCGGACGGCAGGGGCAGGTCCAGTCCCGCCGCGTACAAGGACCCCAACTCCCGGAGAAACGCGGCGGATCCATCCGCATCCCGACGCAACGTGCCGACAGCGAGGGCGCCGGGCACGTTGTCGGCGATGGACCTGGCCAGGACCGGATGCGGCGAGATCTCCACGAAGGCGGTGTGGCCGTCCGCCGCAGCGGCGGCGAGGGCACGGTCCAGGCGCACCGGTCGACGCAGATTGGCGGCCCAGTGATCGGCGTCGAACTCGCAGGCCCCGCGCGGATCGTGGAGCACGGTGGAGTAGACGGGGACGCGTGGCGGCCGACCCCGGACATCCGCGAGGACCTCGGCCAGTTCCGGCAACAGCGGCTCCACCTGAGGTGAGTGCCCGGCGCCGACGACCCGCATGACCCGGGCGGCACGCCCCCGTTCCTCCAGTCGACGCACCAGCCGGGCGACCGCCATCTCGTCACCGGTGACGACCTTCTGCCGGGGCGAGGAATGGACGGCGACGTGCACACCCGGGAAGTCCCGCTCCAGGGAGGGAAGTTCGCCGTCATCGAGGTCTACGACGGCCATCGCGCCCCCGTGCAACTGCCCCAGCAGCCGCGCCCGTACGGCGACGACCCGGGCCGCGTCCGCCACATCCAGCGCGCCCGCGCAGACGGCGGCGGCCACCTCGCCCAGGGAGTGGCCGATCACGGCGACCGGCTCGACGCCGTACGACCGCCACAGCTCGGCGAGCGCCAACTGGACGCCGAACAGCGCGGGTTGAGCGACATCCAGGCGGTCGAGATCCCCGGCGGAGGTCAGGTGCTCGTGGAGGGAGAAGCCGAACACGTCAGCCACCTGCGCGTCGAGCTTCTCCACGGCGGCGGCGAAAGCCGGTTCCTCCAGGAGAAGTTGGCGCCCCATGCCGGTCCACTGGCTGCCGTACCCGGAGAACACCCAGACCGGACCCCGCCCTACGAGATCACGGTCACCGGTCACCACTCGCGCGTCCGGGCTGCCACCATGCGCCAACGCGCCCAGTGCGTCGGCCAGTTCGTCCCTGTCGCACGCGACGACCGCGGCGCGTACGGGCCCGCGCCCCACCCGTCCGGCGAGCGTGCGCGCTACGTCGGCGGGGCGGGCGGCGCCGCCCTCGGGCGTACGGAGCCACGTGGCGAGGCGGGACGCGGTGTCGCGGACCCGCTCGGTGTCGACGTCGGAGAGGAGATGGAGGCGCGCGGCGGACTCTTCCAGCGGGGGCAGCGCGGGCCGCCATTCTTCCAGTACCGCATGGGCGTTGGTGCCGCCGAACCCGAAACCCGAGACGCCGGCGGTGGCCGTACTGCCGTAGCGGGGCCAGGGTTCGGGCTCGGTGACCACACGCAGCCGTGCGTCGCCGACGGAGTTGCCGTGCAGCGAGGGTGGGACGAGGTCGTGGTGAAGGGCGAGGACCGTCTTCACCAGGCCGGTGATGCCCGCCGCGGATTCCAGATGACCGAGGTTCCCCTTCACCGAGCCGAGCAGCAACGGCTGTTCGGGGTCACGGCCAGCGCCCAGCACCGCGCCGAGCGCGCCCGCCTCGATCGGGTCGCCGAGCGGCGTGCCGGTGCCGTGCGCCTCGACGTAGTCGATGTGGGCCGGGGTGAGTCCGGCCCGTGTGTACGCGGTGGTCAACAGGGCTTGCTGGGCTGCGGGGTTGGGGGCGAGCAGGCCGTTGGAACGCCCGTCGGAGTTGACGGCGGTGGCGCGGACGACCGCGAGGACACGGTCGCCGTCCCGTTCCGCGTCGGACAGCCGCTTCAGCAGCACCGCCGCGCAGCCCTCACCGCGTCCGATGCCGTCGGCCACCGAGGAGAAGGGCTTGCAGCGGCCGTCCGGGGCGAGGGCGCCCGCTCGTTCGAAGGCGACGCCGACGACGGGGGAGAGGAGGACGTTGACTCCGGCGGCGATCGCCGTGTCGGTCTCGCCGGTGCGGAGGCTGACGCAGGCCTGGTGCACGGCGACGAGCGAGGATGAACAAGCCGTGTCCACCGCCATGTTGGGGCCGCGGGTGTCCAGCACGTACGCCAGTCGGCCCGCCGTCACGCTGAGCGCCGCGCCCGCCGGGGCCCAGGGGTCGACGGCGTTCGCGTCGGCGCCGGTGAGCTGTCCGTACTCCGGGGCCGAGACACCGACGTAGATGCCGGTGGCCGTGCCCGCGAGGGCGGTTGCGGGGACGGCCGCGTGGTCGAGGGTCTCGCGGACGACCTCCAGGAGGATGCGTTGCTGGGGGTCCATCACCGCGGCCTCGCGCGGAGTGATGCGGAAGAAGTCGGCGTCGAACCCGGCGATGTCGTCCAAGTAGCCGCCGTGCAACGGTGTATCGGGAGGCGGGAACGCCGTGAAGTCGCTCCATCTGTCCTCGGGGACACGTCTGATCGCGTCGACGCCGTCGAGCAGCAGTTGCCAGTAGTCGGCCGGTCCGCGTACCCCGCCGGGAAATCGGCAGCCGACCCCGATGACAGCCACCGGCTCGCCCGGCGCCACAGCAACAGGGGCCTCTGGTACGGCAGTTCGCGTGGCCGTGCCGTACACCCGCTCCACCAGTGCGTCCACGGTCGGCGCCTCCCACAGCAGGGTCGCCGGCAACTCGTGGCCCGTCAGCGAGGACAACTCGCCCGCCAGCACGACCGCGTCCCGTGAGGACATACCGAGGTCGGCCAGGGGGCGGTCCAACGGGACGTCGTCGACAGGGGTGTTGTTCCACTCGGCGACCCGTTCCGCGATCCGGCGGCGCAGCAGCGTTCTCGTGTCGGTGGCCGTCATATCGCGGTCTCCGCCGTGTAGGCGCCCTCCAGGTAGCGGGTGCGGGTCAGGGCCCGGGACACCTTGCCGCTGGAGGTGCGGGGGACCATGCCCGGTGCGACGAGGACGACGTCGGCGAGGCGCAGTCCGTGCCGGGCGGAGACGGCCGAGCGTACGGCGCGGGTCAGGGCCGGTACGTCGATGTCGGCGAGGCTGGCCGTGCGCGCGTGCTCGGCGACGACCACCACCCGCTCGCCCGCGCCGCCCGGCACGCCGAACGCGGCGAGCCGGTCGCGTCGTACGGCGTGATGCGCGTCCTGGGCGGTGGCCTCCACGTCCTGCGGGTAGTGGTTGCGGCCGTCGACGACGATGAGGTCCTTGAGCCGGCCGGTGACGATCAACTGCCCCTCCAGCACGGTCCCGAGGTCGCCGGTACGCAGCCAACTGCCCGGCGCCTCCTCGCCGAGCGTGGCGTCGAAGACGCGCTTGCTCTGCGCCGAGTTGTTCCAGTAACCGCGCCCCACATTGGGACCCTGCACCCAGATCTCCCCGACCTCGCCCTCGGCCAGCACGGCGTAGGCGACCGGATCGACGATGCGCACGCGCTGCCCAACTGGCGTTCCGCAGGCGGCCAGTAGCACGGCGCGCGGGTCCTCGGGCCGTGCGGGCAGGGCCTTCCCGGCGGCGAGCGCGTCACGGTCGAGGGCGAAGCGGCCGAGCGGCCGGCCGGGCCGGGCGGCGCTGACGAAGACGGTGGCCTCGGCGAGCCCGTACGACGGGCAGTGGACCTCCGCCGCGAGACCCTGCGCGGCGAACGCGGCCTGGAAACGGTCGGCGGTGCCGGGCCGGACGGGTTCGCTGCCGTTGATCAGCGCGGCGACCCCGTCCAGCCGCAGCCCCTCCTTCTGCGCCCCGGTGACGGCGGAGGCGCAGTAGTCGTAGGCGAAGTTGGGCGCGGCACTCAGCGCCTGCGGATGCGCGGCCAACAGCCGTAGCCAGCGAGCCGGTTCGTGCAGGAACGCGGCCGGGTCCATGAGCACCGACAGCAGGCCGCGTACGACCGGGGCCGCGACGCTCAGCACCAGCCCCATGTCGTGGTAGAGCGGCAGCCAGCCCACGCAGGTCATCGGATGCGCGTCGGCACCGTAAGCGGCAAGCGCCTGGCGGGCGTTGGCGACGACGTTCGCGTGCGTGATCTCCACGCCGGCCGGAGTGCGGGTGGAGCCGGAGGTGTACTGGAGGTAGGCGGTCGCGGCCGAATCCGGCGCGGGCGCCTGCCAGTTGAGGGCGGTGGAATCCGGCACCTGGTCCGCCGCGAGGACTGTGACCTGGGCGCGCTCGCAGAAGTCCGTCACCTCGGGCAGGGCCCGCCCGGTGGTCACCACCACCGACGGGCGCGCGTCCCCCAACACCCCTACCAGCCGGTCGCCCTGCCCCGGCAGACCGGGCGGATACAGCGGTACGGCGACCATCCCGGCCGTCAGTGCCGCCAGGAAACCGGTGATGTAGTCCGTACCCTGCGGGCACAACAGGGCGACCCGCGAACCGGGTTCGGCGCGCTCGGCGATCCGGGCGGCCAGTGCGCGGACGCGCAGATCCAGGCGCTGCCAGGTCAGAGTGCGGTGCACACCGCGGGAGTTGGGGGCCGGATGGTCGACGAACGTGAACGCCCGGCGGTCCGGGGTGACTTCGGCCCAGTGCCGCACGTACTCGGGCAGAGTCCGGTACGCGGGTGAGAGCGGTTGGCGGCGGCTGTCCATCGGGCGTGACTCCTCACATCGCGGAACATCGCGGTGTCGGCTGACGAGGGTGAACGAGGTGAACAGGGCGGTCAGAGCGGGATGTTGCCGTGCCGCCGCTCCGGCATCGGGGCGCGCTTGCCGCGCAGTGCGCGCAGCGCGCGGCTGACGTGGGTGCGAGTGTCGCGCGGCGCGATCACGTCGTCGACGTACCCGCGCTCGGCGGCCGGGTACGGCGTCCCGTGCGTGGACTCGTACGCGGCGACGAGATCGGCCCGCAGCGCCTCCGGGTCGGCTGCGGCGGCGAGTCGGCGCCGGTGCAGCACGCCGACGGCACCCTCGGCACCCATGACGGCGATACGGGCCGTGGGCCAGGCGAGGTTGAGGTCCGCGCCGAGATGCTTGGAACCCATCACCGCGTACCCGCCGCCGTACGCCTTGCGGACCACCACCGTGACCTTCGGGACGGTCGCCTCGGCGTACGCGTAGAGGAGTTTGGCGCCGCGCCGGATGATGCCGCCCCGCTCCTGGCGCACGCCGGAGAGGTAGCCGGGGACGTCGGCGAAGGTCAGCAGCGGGATGCCGAACGCGTCGCAGAACCGTACGAACCGCGCGGCCTTCTCGGAGGCGTCGATGTCGAGGACACCGGCGGAGTGCAGCGGCTGATTGGCGACGACCCCGACACTCGCCCCCTCGACCCGGGCCAGGGCGCAGATGATGTTCGGCGCGAACAGCTCCTGGACGTGCAGGAGTTCACCGTCGTCGACGACCGCGTGCAGGATGTCCCGCATGTCGTAGGCCTGGCCGAGCCGGTCGGGCACGATCCCGTCGAGCGGCGCCCCGTCGGCGACGGAACCGGGCGCGTACTCCGGCGGCCGTTCCAGGTTGTTGGCGGGAAGGTACGACAGCAGGTCGCGTACGGTGTCGAGCGCGTCCCCTTCGTCGGTGGCCAGGAAGTGGGCGTTGCCGTTCACGGAGTTGCTGGTGCGGGCGCCGCCCAGCTCCTCGGCGGTGGTGCGTTCACCGGTGACCGCCTCGATGACGTCGGGCCCGGTGACGAACATGTGCGAGGCACCGTCCACCATCACGGTGAAGTCGGTGATCGCGGGGGAGTACGCGGCACCGCCCGCACACGGGCCCAGGACGACGGAGATCTGCGGGATCACCCCGGACGCCTTCACGTTGCGGCGCACCAACTCGGCGTAGAGAGCGAGGGAGTTGACGCCCTCCTGGATGCGGGCGCCGCCGGAGTCGTTGAGGCCGACGACGGGACAGCCGGTCTTCAGGGCGAGTTCCATGAGGGCCACGGTCTTCTCGCCGAAGGCCTCGCCCATGCTGCCGCCGAAGACCGTGGAGTCCTGCGCGAAGACACAGACCGGCCGTCCGTCGACCGTGCCGTACCCGGTCACGACCCCGTCGCCGTAAGGACGTTGGGCGCCGTCCCCGACAACTCGGGCTCGCACGAAGCCGCCCGTCTCCGCGAACGAGCCCGCGTCCAGCAGCCGTTCGATGCGCTCCCGCGCACCGAGAGCGCTCTGTCTTCTCGGCGCGGCCGTGGCAACTGCCTGTGCCCGACGGTGTTCCAGGTCGGCGATGCGTGCGGCGGTGCGATCCGCCGTATCTGTATCTGTATCTGTCACTGACGTCAGGGATGTTGTCGCCTCTAGCGTCACAGCCACCTCCGAAGTGGTTCTCGAATATGGCAGCGATTCGGGAGCGGACCGAGGGATCGCCGTTCTGTTTGCGGGAGTTGAGTCCCGGGCGACGGAGGTTCGTCCTGAGGTGACAAGGGAGTGACGCCGGCCCGGCACAACACATAGGCGTCTGCGGTCCAGACCATTAGTGTGGTCATGTCACTGGCAACGTTTCCATCCCTTCTTACGTGCCCCCACCGATGTGACTACAGGAGGACCCCGGATGAGATTGTCGATGAGCCGGCCGTTGATCGCGGCCGACAGACGGCTGTTGACCGCGGCCGACGGAACCGAGAAGCGCGTACTGCGCCCCCTGGCCCTCGTGTTGACGGCCCTCCTGCTTGGCGTCGCCGCGCTTCTCGGCGCCCCGCAGACCGCACAGGCCGCGGCGGGCACCGTGTCGGCTTACCCGGTCCCGTCCATCTACCCGGCGTCCACCGACTACAAGTTGACCGTCAATGGCACGTCCGTGCCGGTCACCAAGTACACCGGGTACGACATCGCCCAACTCGCCCTCGGCACGGGCACCGCCACCATCTCCGTGAGCAAGCTCAACAACACGGACATCGGCGCGTACAGCATCAGCCCGCAGAAGCTGGGCATCACGGGAACCGTCAGCGGCCCGACGCTCACCTTCACCGTCCAGAACGACGAGTACCTGATCGTCAAGCTCGACGGCCGCCCCAACCTGGTCATCGCCGCGGACCCCGCCGAGACCAACCGCCCGGCGACCAGCGGCACCGGCATCTTCAACGTGCAGAGCGCGCCCTACTCGGCCCAGCCGAACACCGGCGCCTACACCACAACTGCCTTCCAGAACGCCCTCGATGACGCCGCCGCGTACGGCTCCGCCAACGGCACCCAGGGCATCGTGTACGTCCCCGCCGGCGTCTACACCCTCGGCAACCTCTACCTGCGGAGCAACCTCGCGTTCTACCTCGCGCCCGGCGCGGTCCTCCGCTACACAGGAGAGGCCAGCCACTATGTGGTGACCGGACACAAGACCTCGCAGGGCCGCGACCTCACCTGGTTCGTCTCCACCCGGTACTCCTCGACGAACATCAAGATCTACGGCCGAGGCATCATCGACGGCAACGGCCAGGCCGCGCTCGCGCCCTCCAACCTCGGCGTGAACCTCCTCGCCCCGATCTACACGAGCGGCTTCACCGTCGACGGCATCACCTTTCGGGAATCCAGCAGTTGGGCGGTCATCCCGCTGCGCTCCTCGGACCTGACCTTCCGCAACATCAAGATGTTCAACAGGTTCGACATGGGTGAGAACGACGGCATCGACGTCATGGAGTCCACGAACGTCACCGTCGACCACGCGATCGGCATCGGCCTCGACGACCCGTTCAGCACCAAGACCTGGCCCGACGTCGCCGACATCTACAAGACGGTCCCCGGCACGGCCCGCCCCCTCGACAACGTCACGTTCAACGACCTTGTCTCCTGGACCTATTGCTACGGCGTCAAGGTCGGCCAGGGCGTCTACGAGTCGCAGAACAAGGTCACCTTCCAGCACGTGGTCGTCTACGACGCGGCGGTCGGCATCGGCGTCCACCACAAGTACGGCACGGCGAGCGCGACGAACCTCAAGTTCGACGACATCGACATCGAGCGGCTCAGCTTCAGCAACGACGGCAACCGGACCTGGCTCGCCCTGATGACCGGCAGCACGGCGGGCATCGGCCCGGTCACCGGCGTCACGATCTCCAACGTCCGTGTCCGCAACGCTGGTACGACCGCCGCACGCGTCAACGGCCTTCCCGGTGCGCCCATTTCAGGTGTGGCACTGAGCCACATCGTGATGCCCGGAAGCACGACCGGCGCGACCACCCTCAGCCAGGTCAACCTCACCAACCTCTCGGACTACGGCAGCCTGACCATCACTCCCTGAGGCCAGACAGCCAGGGGCGTCGCTCCCCACGGTTCGGCCCAGTCGTAGACGAGAGTCTCGGGGCCGGACCGCCAGCGACGAGGTGCGGTGGTGGAGAGCCAGTCGAGCGGCTCGACCCCACCGGGTGTCCCGCCGTCGAGCGCGAGCCGTACGGCCGCCGCGAGGTCGGCGTCCGTACGGTCCGTGCGGGCGGCGGGATCCACCGACACGAACAGGGCCGTACCGGAGCGTGCCACCAGGTCCAGGAACTGCCGGCTGAGGTTCCAGCCGGTCTGCGGTGTGCAGGGCACGCAGTCCGCGTCCACGGTGAACAGCCCGTTGTGCCGGGCCAGTCGGAAGGCGAGCGTGTTCCCCTCATCCGCCGGGTCCGCTCCCAACTGCGCCCCGACGTGTCATCTCCGCACCGTTGCACCGGTATCGGCCCCGCAGCCAGATGCCCGACCGTGTTGCAACCGATCACCACGGTGTCCCCGGCGGGCTCGGCGATCGTTCGGTGGAGCCGGACCAGGATCTCGGCACTGGTACGGGACCTGTCGCTCAACGACCGACCGGGCCCCCGAATGCGGGGCCTCGACGGCGGCGTGGCAGCGCCGCCGACCTGTTCGGCGACAGGCGGGGCGAGTGCCGAACGGTCCGCGCGGCAAGGGGAGTTCGCCGCCGTTGGCCTACTCGCTCGACCGGTCCCGGTACGCCGACGACAGGCCACGACGCCAGCGCGGCACCGCCGACGCCCGGCCCCCACCCACAGTCACCGCCGGGTCACGCCGACGCGCCGCCCATCCCCGACCCACCAGGCAACGCCCGCGGATGTACCGGAAAGAAATGCCGCACCCCACCCCCGCACACCTCCAGCGCGAGCTCGCAGAACAGCGCGTTCGCCCAGCCGAACCAGTCCCGTGTGAACCGGCCCGGCGCGTCGACATGGAAACTCTCGTGCATCAGGCCGGTACCGGCGGTGGTGGCGGCCAGGGTCTCCAGGGCCCGTGCCGCCTCGTCCGCGCTGCCGGTCAGGCCGGCGGTGGCGATCGCCAGGGGCCAGATGTGGCGGTCCGGCGTATGCGTGCTGCCGATACCGGACGCGTAACTCCCGCTGAAGTAGGAGGGGTTGGCCCCGGAGAGCACGAAGCGTCGGGTGGCCCGGTACAGCGGGTCCTCGGGTGTGCACCAGCCGCTCAGCGGAAGGCTCAGCAGACTCGGAAGGTTGGCGTCGTCGCACATCAACGCCGCGCCGAGGCCGTCGACCTCGTACGCGAGGACGGAGACGCCCTTGACCTCGGTCACCGCGTGGGCCAGGATTCCGGCGTCGATCTCGTCGGCCAACCGCCAGCATTCATGGGCGAGTTCGGTGTCGTCGAGGACCGCCGCCGCCAGTTCGGCCAGGCCGTGCAGGCTCGCGGACGCCAGCGCGTTGGCGGGGATCAGATAGCCATGGGTGCACGCGTCGTCGCTCGGGCGGAAGCCCGACCATGTCATCCCGGTCCAACCGACCGGCGCACCACGGCCGTTGAGGGGAAGGCTGTCGCCGGCGAAGGGGCCGGACGGCCGGACGAACCGGTAGGGCCGCTGCGCGTGGGACTGCTCAGCCCGCCACAGCCGTACGATCAGCCAGGCGGCGCGGTGGAACGCCTCGTCGAGATGGTCCTCGCGGCCCGTCGCCCGCCGGAGCGCGTACGCGAGCTGCAACGGCGCGCAGAGGGAGTCGAGTTCGTACTTGCGCTCCCACACCCAGTCGCCCGGCGTGGGCAGATCGCCGGGTTCGCCGTGCGCGCCGGTGGGGCCGTCGTTGAAGGCGTTGGCGTACGGGTCCAAGAGGACGCAGCGGATCTGGCGGCGCGAGACGGCGGCCAGGACGTCGCCGACCTCCGGGTCCGTGGCCACGGCCAGGTAAGGGCGGACCTGCGCCGTGCTGTCCCGCAACCACATCGCCGGGATGTCGCCGGTCTTCACGAACACCTCCGACGACGTGTCCGACACCCCACCCGATAGCCCGGCAGACACCTCGGCTGCCAACCCGTGCCCCGGACCACCCCACAACCCGTCCGGCACCCCGCGCGCCGGATGTCTCGGCAATCCCCCCGACACGCCGCCCGGCAGATCGCTCGACAGCCCACGCGACGGACGGTCCGGCAATCGACCCGCCGACCCGTCGGGGAATCCACCCGCCAGACCGTCCGGCAACCCACCCGCCGGACCGCCCGACACCCCGCCCGGCAGCCCCCTCGTCAGCCCACCCGACCGACCACCCGGGAAGCCGTCCGACAGACCCCCCGGCCCCCCGCCCGCCGACGCCCCCCAACTCATCGACGTAGCCCACGTATTGATCAGGCACCGCTCGACGATCTCCCCCGCCGGACCACCCCGCAACTCGCCGGCCAGCCGCCGCCCAAGCGTGCTCAGCGACTCCGGAACTGCCCACACTGTTCCGGATGTTGATCCGGGAAACGTTACCATCGCGCCTCTTGACTCCCTCATGTGGCGTGCGCCACCGTGTGATCGCCAGGGAATGGAAACGTTACCTTGAGCGGGCCGACGACCACCAGACGGTCGGGTCCGCGTGATCCGAGTGATCGTCAACTCCTCGGAGGAAGAAGGTGAGCGCGTGTGACAGCCGCTCCGCACCAAGAGATGCGAACTGCCGTACCGCCCGTGGACAGGCCGCCCGGCAGGGGGAGTCCGGGCCGCCTGGGACTACCCTGGCGACGATCGCCCAAGAGGTCCTCGGACACCTTGGCCGCGTACGTGTTCCTGGCACCGGCGCTCATCGGCTTCACGGCGTTCGTCGTCTACCCGCTGTTCCGGTCCGCGTACTTCGCGCTGACGACGTACAACGGACTGACGGACCCGAAGTTCGTCGGCCTGGACAACTTCCACCGCATGTTCACCACCGACCCGTCCTTCTGGCCCTCGGTGCGCGCCACGCTGCTGCTCGTCGTGCTGTACGTGCCGCTGTCGCTGGCCATCGGGCTCGCCCTGGCGGTGTTCTGCAACCAGCGGATGCGGGGCGTCGGCCTGCTGCGCACCCTGTGCTATCTGCCGGTCGTGCTGCCCGTGGTGGCCACGATCACGCTCTGGAAGTTCGTGTTCAACCCCCAAGTCGGCCTGGCCAACCAGGTGTTGAGCTGGCTCCATCTGCCCACCAGCGAGTGGCTGTCGGGGGACGACTCGGCGATGCCGTCGATCGTGATCGTGATGCTGTGGAGCGTCGGCTCCACGATGATCATCTTCCTCGCCGCGCTCCAGGCCGTCCCCACCGAGCTGTACGAGGCGGCCAGGCTCGACGGCGCAGGACCCCGCACGGTGTTCTTCCGGATCACCCTGCCGCTGATCAGCCCGATCATGATCCTGCAGGTCGTCCTGCAGATGGTGACGGCCCTCCAGGCGTTCAACCAGCCGAAGATCCTCTCGCCGGACAACCAGGGCGGCCCCGGGTTCAGCACCAGGACCCTGATGCTGTCGATCTACGACAACGGCTTCCCCCGGCTCGGGCAGGTCTCCCAGTTCGGCTACGCCTCCGCCCAGGTGTGGGTGCTCTTCCTCGTCATCGTCGTCGTGATCGCCGCCACCGCCCGCTTCTCGTCGATTTGGACCTACAGTGACCACGTCTCCTGACGTCACCAGGGCGCCGACGACCGCGCCGACACCGGCCGCCCCACCGACGAAGCCGCCCGGCAGAGCCGTACGCAAAGCATCCTGGTACGCGACCGCGCTGCTGATCAGCTCGGTGATGATCCTGCCCATCCTGTGGATGCTCACCGTCGCGCTGAAGGGCCCCTCCGCGGTCTTCGAGGTCCCGCCGAAACTGCTGCCCCACGAGTTCCACTTCAAGAACTTCATCGACGGACCGAAGGTCATCCACTTCCCGCGCCTGCTGCTCAACTCCCTTGTCATCACCGGGCTTTCGGTGATCGGCGGGGTGATGACCTCGATGATGGCGGGCTACGCCCTGGCCCGGCTGCGCTTCCCCGGCCGCAAGGTGTGGTTCTACGTCTTCGTCGGCAGCATGCTGCTGCCCCCGGTGATCGGCATCATCCCGCTGTTCCAGCTCTTCAAGGACATCGGCTGGTACGACACCTGGCTGCCACTGATCGTCCCGGCCTTCCTCGGCGGCAACCCGCTCTTCATCTTCCTGGCCCGCCAGTACTTCCTGTCGATCCCGCACTCCATCGACGAGGCGGCCAAGGTGGACGGCGCGGGACACGTCCGGATCTTCTTCAGCGTGATGCTGCCGATCACGAAGCCCGCCTGGATAACGATGTCAATCCTGGCCTTCCAGATGTCCTGGAACGACTACCTCAACCCGCTGATCTACCTGTACTCGTCCCAGAAGTGGCCGCTGAGCGTGGGCATGGCCTCCTTCGTCACCCAGTTCGCGGGACAGACCCCGGACTGGAACCTCTACATGGCCACCAACCTGCTCTACATGCTCCCGCCACTGATCGTGTTCTTCGTCGCCCAGCGCTACTTCATCCAGGGCCTGAGCGCTCTGGGCACCGTCAACCAGCGCTGATCCGCACCCCCTCCCATCCCGTCCCGACCCACCTACGAGCCGTATGCCAGCCAGGTATCAGGAGGCCACGATGAAACGATGGATCCGTTGCGCCGGAGTGTTGCTGTCGGCGGGGGGACTGCTCGCGACGGCGGCGTGTGGTGGCTCGTCCGGGAAGCAGTCGGACGGCAAGGCCACGGTCACCCTCATGACCTGGGAGTCCGCCGCCACCAACAAGGCCATCGACCAGGCCCTGACCGGCTTCCACGACCCGAACATCACGGTCAAGCGCGTCGACACCCCGAACGGCAACTACAGCGACAAGCTCGCGGCCCTCACCCAGGCCAAGAAGCTCCCCGACCTGTTCTGGTGCGGCAACGACACCGAGCAGCAGTACACCAGCCAGGGCCTGCTCACCGACTGGGCCTCCCGGCTCTCCGGCTCCAGCGACTTCGGCGCGAGCAGCTTCGTCTCGTCCACGATGAAGAACTGGAAGACCGCCGACGGCAAGATAGGCGGCGTTCCCTCCCTGCTGAACACCTACGGCATCTGGTACGACATCGACGCCTTCAAGGCCGCCGGCATCACCGTGCCCGCCGCGGGCTGGACCTGGGACCAGATGTTCGCCGCGGCTGCGAAACTGCACGCCAAGGGCGCCAAGTACGGCCTGGTCGCCGACGCGTTGACCTCCACGGACGGGCCGTTCTCCCTCAGCACGTACGCCCTGTCCGCGGGCGGCAAGCCCTTCGCCGACAACGTGCACCAGCCCACCAAGACGACCATCGACCCGACGTACACCGAAGGCGTCAGCAAGGTCGTGGCAGGCATCAAGAGCGGTGCCATCGCGCCTCCCGGCTACGACATCAGCAACCAGCAGGGCCTGTTCGCCGCCGGACAGATCCCGATGCTGTGGAGCGGCCAGTGGCTGGCCGCGGGCTTCCTCACCGACAAGCCGAAGATCAAGTACGGCTTCGCGCCCCTGCCCCAGGTGACCAAGCCCGCCACCCTCTACGACGCGGTCGGCATCTGCACCCCTTCGTACACCCAGAACGCGGACGCCACCTTCAAGGTCCTCAAGTACCTCGACTCCACGGTGTGGACCAAGGTGCTGCCCGACTCCCCGGTCGCGGCCCCGGCCTATCTCTCCGCCCAGAACGCCTACTTCGGCGCCCTCGACAAGGCCGGGCAGACGACCGTCGCGGCCACCGTCAAGGCGGGACTGAACACGCCGACCACCATCGGCGTGCGCTTCACCACCCAGTGGGCAAGCCAGTCAAATGACTTGATCACCGCCTACTGGCCGGACATCCTCAACGGCAAGAAGCCGCTCTCGGACCTGCAGACGATGACCGACAAGATCAACGATGTGATCAAGAACAACGGTTAGCGTCCCGGGCCGAGCGGCGGGCCGGGACCCGATACGTATCCTGAGGGCGGTCCCGGCCCCCGGTACGCGATGGAAGGTTGGTCTTCAACTCACGTGAGCAGTCGTCCCCCGCACCGCCAGAACACCAGGCCCACGATGCGCGACGTCGCGGAGCGGGCCGGAGTCGCCGTCGTCACCGTCTCCCGCGTCGTCAACGGCATCGGCACGGTCCGCGAGGAGACGGCCGAGCGCGTGAACGCGGCGATCACCGCGATCGGCTACCAGCGCAACGAGATCGCGCGCTCCCTGCGCCCCGGCCAGAACTCCATGACCATCGGGCTGCTCCTCGGCGACCTCACCAACCCGTTCTACGCCTCCCTCGCCAAGGCCGCCGTCGAGGTCGCCAACGAGGCAGGCTACGCAGTCCTGTTGAGCACCGCCGACGAGGACCCCGAGGTCGAGCGCCGGGCCGTCGGCGAGCTGATCGGCCGCCGGGTCGCCGGGCTCATCATCGTCCCCGACCAGGGCGACCACGCCTTCCTCAACGAGATCAACGGCCACGACCACGTGCCCATCGTCTTCGTCGACCGGCCTGCCACCGGCGCCGAGGCCGATGTCGTCCTCGTCGACAACGAGGACGGCGGACACAAGGCCACCCAGCACCTCGTCGACCAGGGCCACCGCCGCATCGCGATCCTCGTCGCGCCCTCGTACTACAGCACCGGCCGCCGGCTGCGCGGCTACCGCAAGGCGCTGCGCCGCAGCGGCATCGAGCCCGACAACGACCTGGTCGTCACCCTGCGCCGCGGCACCACCGAGGAAGCCGAGGCCGCCACCCGCGCCCTGCTCACCTCCGCGAACCCGCCCACCGCGGTCTTCTCCACCACGGGCTTCCTCACCGAGGGCGTCCTCCGCGCCTGCCGTGACCTTCAAGTCTCCGTCGCCGTCGTGGGGTTCGACGACTTCAAGCTCGCCGACATGCTCCCCACCCCGGTCACCGTCGTCACCTCCGACACCGAGGAACTCGGCCGCCGGGCGGCCCACATCCTGCTGGACCGCATCGACGGCGACGACAGCCCCTCCCACCGGACCGTCCTCCCGGTGCAGCTGATCGCACGCGGCACCGGGGAGATCGGACACCCGTAACGTCAGTACAGGATCCGCCACTTGGCACGCGGCCAGGCGAGCACGGCGTAGATCTGCGCGAGGGCCGCCTGCTGGATCGCCTGCGTGCCACCGGCCGAGTCGAAGTGCACGAGGCCGGTGGCGGGATCGCGCATCGTGTCCCACACCTGGTCGGCGTAGTCGGCCATCGCCCGGTGGTAGGTGTCCTTCCCGGTCACCGACTCCAGGAGCAGCAGGTTCTTGAAGAAGATCGAGTTGAAGAACACGGGCTGAGCGAACAGCCGCCCCTGCGTGACGTAGTAGGCATACGCGGCGGCGGCGACCTGCTCGGCCCGGCGCAAGTAGGCGCGTTCGCGCGTGACTTGGTAGAGCAGCACGGCTACGCCCACCGGCACGCCCTGGTTGTAGGACCAGACGGTCTTCTCGATCGTCCCTTGCAGGTCAAGGTGGTCCCAGTACAGGCCACTTGGGCTCTGGAGGTGCGCGTTCGTCCAGTCGTAGAAGCGCTTGGCCCAGTCGAGGCAGTCGGCCTCGCCGGTGATCTGGTGCAGGCGCAGGGCGAGTTGGGCGCACGGCATGTTCGAGACGGTGTTGCGGTCGTGGCTCCAGTCGGCCTGCGTCCAGAAGACCCCGCCGGGCGCGGCATGGCTGCTGTCGTTGTCCCAGCCGGACTTGACCAGGGCGAAGATCTCCTTCGCGCGGGCCAGCGCGGCGGCGTCCCCCGTCTGCAGATACCGCTGGACCTTCGCCAGCCCTACCCACTCGTTGTCGTCGTAGAACATGTCCCCGCCCGCCCCGTACGGCGCGACCGGGTAGGAGGCGTAACCAGGCAGCCTGGTCGTCCCGCCGCCCGCGTTCCAGTGGTGCTCCTGCGCCACCGCCCGCCGAGCCAGCTCGGGCTCCAACTCCGGTGCCACGACGGTGAGATCGAGCGCGGCGATGTGCACCTGCGAGAAGGGCCATTCGTACGAGTACGGGTTGTCACCGGCCGCCGCCGGGATCTGTTCGCGGACCAGCCCGGAGCCGTCGGTCGCGTCGAAGTGTCTTCCCAGCGCGGCGTAGGTGGCCTTGGCTCGGGACAACGCCCGTGCGGAGTTTGGGCGTTCGGCCGCGAACGCGGGTGTGGCGGCCGTCGCCGTCAGCGCGGCCAGGCCGGAACCGATCATCACGCGCCGGGAGGGACGCAGCGACATGGAGGCCTCCAAGTCATGAGTCGATGGGTGCGGGTGGGTGCCGATGATGGAAACGTTGTCATCGACTCATGAGGTCGTCAACGCATCTGACGACACGGGCAGTTCACACCCGGGGCATTTTGGTCCGGACCATTGACGATGTGGCTGTGCTGATGGAACCTTCACGATGGTTACGTTTCCAAAGGTGAGTTCGACCGGGCCCCACACGGCGAATCAGGAGACCTCGACATGACCGTTCCGTCACCCTTCAAGAGACGTCTGAGCGCCGCCCTCACGATGGTGCTGCTGCTTGCTCTCGTCCCGGCCCTGCTGGTGCTGCGCGCCGCGCCGCCCGCGCAGGCCCTCGACAACGGCCTCGCGAGGACGCCCCCGATGGGCTGGAACGACTGGAACGCCTTCGGCTGCAACGTGACCGAGCAGCTGGTCGAGCAGACCGCCGACTACCTCGTCTCCTCCGGGCTGAAGGACGCCGGGTACCAGTACGTCAACATCGACGACTGCTGGATGACCTCGGCCCGCAACTCTGCCGGTCAACTGGTCCCGGATCCGGTCAAGTTCCCGAACGGCATCAGCGGCACCGCCGCCTACGTGCACAGCAAGGGCCTCAAGCTCGGCATCTACGAGAGCGCCGGCACCGCCACCTGTGCGGGCTACCCGGGCAGCCTCGGTCATGAGCAGACGGACGCCAACAGCTTCGCCGCATGGGGCGTCGACTACCTCAAGTACGACAACTGCAACCACCAGAACGTGCCCGACCAGCAGCGCTACACCGCGATGCGCGACGCCCTCGCCAACACCGGCCGTCCGATCGTCTACAGCCTCTGCAACTGGGGCCTCGCCGACGTGTGGACCTGGGGTGCGGGCGTCGGCAACAGCTGGCGCACGACGGACGACATCAACGTCAACTTCTCGACCGTGGTGTCCATTTACAAGGCCAACGTCAAACTCGCCGCGTACGCCAAGCCGGGTGCATGGAACGACCCCGACATGCTCGAAGTCGGCAACGGCATGTCGTTCACCGAGGACCGCTCCCACTTCAGCCTCTGGTCGGAGATGGCCGCCCCGCTGATCGCCGGCACCGACCTGCGCAAGGCGACCGCCGCCACGCTCTCCCTCTACGGCAACAAGGACGTCATCGCCGTGGACCAGGACTCGCTGGGCAAGCAGGGCACCGAGATCTCCAACTCCGGTGGCCTGCACGTCCTTTCCAAGCCCCTCGCCAACGGCGACGTCTCGGTGGTCCTCTTCAACGAGAACTCCTCCGCCGCCACCATCACCACCTCCGCGACGGCGGCCGGCCTCCCCTCGGCGTCCTCGTACAAGCTCAACAACCTCTGGTCGCACGTGATCAGCAGCACCACCGGCTCCATCTCGGCGAGCGTCCCCGGCCACGGCTCGGTCATGTACCGGGTCTCCGCCGGCAGCGGCACCAGCGTCGGCACCACCCACCCGCTGATCGGCGCCTCCTCCAACCGCTGCCTCGACGCCTACAACGGCGAGACCACCCCCGGCACCAAGATCGAGATCTGGGACTGCGGCGGCGGCACCAACCAGGCCGCGACCATCACCGCAGCCGGTGAACTCCGGCTCTACGGCGGCACCCAGTGCCTGGACGCCTACAACAACCAGACCAGCAACGGCACCAAGGTGCAGCTCTACACCTGCAACGGCGGCGCCAACCAGAAGTGGAGCGTCAACCCCAACGGCACGATCACGGGCACCCAGTCGGGCCTCTGCCTCGACGTCACCGGCGGCGACCAGCCCGCCGGCAACGTCAACGGCACCGCGCTGGAACTCTGGTCCTGCAACGGCGGCGCCAACCAGCAGTGGCGCCTGGGCTGACCTCCCGCATCCCCCCACCTTGATGGAGCCGGCATGACCTCAACAGCACGACACATCAGGAGAGTCGGGACCGGACTGATCGCCGCCCTGGCCCTGTTCATGCCGGTGTCCACCGGCGTCGCGACCGCCGCCGCCCAGGCGTCGATCTGCAACAAGTACTGCGACGCCCGCGACCCGGCCCTCTCCCCGGGCGACCGGCAGCCGGTGAGCGCGACCATCTACTCCCGCAGCATCGCCCTCCACTTCGACGACACCGACGCGATGGGCTGGGCCTCGATCACCAACGGCAGCCCCGGCGACGAGGTCTGGCTCGACCGCTCCTTCGACGGCGGCCGCACCTGGGCCTCCGGCAGCAAGCTCGGCGACACCACCATCCCTGCGGGGCAAGGCGGTTGGCGCACCCTGATGTACAACGTCGACGACTGGAACGCCCTAGGCGTGGGCGCGCTGCGCGCCTGCGGCAAGGCGGGGGACCGGGCCGAGATCGCCTGTACGTCGTGGGCCCGCACGACGTGGAACGCGGGGAGCCGACCGACTGCCGCCGCCACGGCACTGATGCAGTCGTACAACCTGGGCACCGGCCTCTTCGACACCACCGGCTGGTGGAACTCGGCCAACGCCCTGACCGCCCTCATCGACAACATCCGCGTCACCGGCATGGGCAGCTACCAGTACGCCATCGCCAACACCTACGACCGCAACCTCTCCGCCCAGGGCGGCAACTTCACCAACGACTACATCGACGACACGGGCTGGTGGGGACTGGCCTGGGTCGACGCGTACGACCTCACCGGTGACTCCCGCTATCTCAACACCGCCCGCGCGGACGCCGATTACATGACGCGGTACTGGGACTCCACCTGCGGCGGCGGGGTGTGGTGGAGCACGGCGAAGACCTACAAGAACGCCATCGCCAACTCCCTCTACCTGGAGCTGAACGCGGCCCTGCACAACCGCATCGCGGGCGACACGGCGTATCTCGGCCGGGCCAACGCCGAGTGGTCGTGGTTCAAGAGCACCGGCATGATCAACGGCTCCCATCTGGTCAACGACGGCATCAACCTGGCGACCTGCGGCAACAACGGCGACACGACGTGGTCGTACAACCAGGGCGTGCTGCTCGGCGGTCTGTCGGAGCTGTACCGGGCGACCGGGGACGCTGGGTTGCTGACGACCGGCCGTCAGATCGGTGACGCCTCGACCACGTCCACGGCCCTCAACTCCGGCGGAATCCTCCGGGAACCGTGCGAGACGAGCGGCTGCGGGGGCGACGGGCCGTCCTTCAAGGGCGCGTACGTCCGGGGCCTGGGCGCCTTCAACTCCCGGCTGTCCGACCGCCCTTACACCGCCTACATCAAACGTCAGGCGGACACGGCCTACGCGAACGACCGCAACTCCCTTGACGCGTACGGGCTGCACTGGGCCGGACCACTGGACTCCACCGACGCGGCCCGGCAGCAGAGCGCGCTCGACCTGATGAACGCGGCGAATTGACGCCCCGTCACCCCTGCCCGGTGAGGAGCCGTCTCGGATTGGCGATGCGAAAGGCGTAGGCAGCCGCCCCGCCCAACCCGTACCCCGGGTGGCGGGGCGGCTCCGCGTAGGGCCGGTCCGAGCCCTGGACCACGGCGTCGACGCCGAGCGCGCGCACGATCGCGTCGACGGCGGTCGGGCCGTAGGACGACGTCTCCACGAACACGCCCTGATCGCCCTCCTGTTGCTGCCCGCCACGGGCCGACAGGCGCTCGCCGTGCAGCGGGGCGAGTCCGGCCAGCAGGGCGAAGCACACGCGGAGGCGTGGATGGCGGGGGCGGCCGAAGGCGCGGAAGGCGTACCAACTGGCGTGCATCTGCTGGACATACGGGACCATCGCGGGCCACCAGACGGGGTCGGCCGAGGAGCCGACCGCGGGTCCCGGGTGGACGAAGAGCGGGAGGTCGCGTTCTTCGAGGAGATCGAGGAGCGGGGCGCAGCGGGCGTAACCGGCCGCGTCGGCGAGGGAGTTGGCGGGGAGCTGGAGTCCGGCGAAGCCCGGGTCGAGGTCCTTGGCGGTCGTGTCCGCGTCGATGTCCCGTACGCAGGCCGCGGCCCACGCCCCGAACGGCTCGGGCAGCGCGGCCGCACCGTCGTGATAGGCGTCGAGGAGAGGCCGTGCCTCGGCCTCGGGCAGCCACTCCACGCCGATCGGGGCGGACAGTGAGATGAGCACCCGGCCGAGGCCGTCGGCGGCGGCGAGTTCCGCGCGCCGGGCGATGTCGTGGTCGGCGGGCGGTATCTCGAAGGGCGGTTCACCGTCCAGGAACAGTGTCCAGCCGTCCAGGTACGGCGGTTCGCGGCGGGCGCGCAGAGCCGTCACCAGCGATGGGGTCCACAGATGCTGGTGTACGTCGACGTTGGTCATGTCGCTTCTCCCGCCAAGGCGTTCAGTGTGCTGCGGACGTCGTCGGACCCCAGGATGTCGCGGCTCACCGTCTCCACGTCCACCCCGTGCGGCCGGTCGTCGTCCAGGCTGGGCACGCGCTTCCGGATCGCGCGATACAGGAACTCCGGCCCCCGCCCCAACGTGCCCGGCGTCGCCAGATCAACCGCCTGCGCGGCCACCACCGCCTCCACGGCGAGGAGTTGACGCAGCCGCGCGAGCATCGTCGTCAACCGCCGCGCGCCGAGCGCCGCGTTGGTCGAGTCGTCCTCCACGGCATCCGCGCCCTGCCGGGGATCGACACACACCGGCACGGCCAGCATCCGGAGCTCGGCGACGAGTGCCTGTGCCGTCTTCACCAGCGGCGCGAACCCCGACCGCTCCGGACCGTACGGCGAGAGGTTCGCGGGGAGTCCGCTGACCGCCGGGTCGAGCAGCCGCCGCATGCGTTCGGCGGAGACGGCCGCGGTCTGGGTCAGGGCCAGCGCGAGGGTGTCGAAGGCGAGGGCCAGGGCGGGGGTGTGGAAGTTCCCGGACGAGAGGATCTCGCCTGTGCTGACTGGCCCTGATATCTGCGGGGCGTTGCCGGTCCGGGCCGGCGTCTCCGGGCTGATGTCGGTGGCGGCCGGCTCCTTCGGGGCGGAGCGGGGGTCGGGCAGCTCCGCTGTGCTGTCGCCGGTGCCGGGCAGCGCGTTCGGGGTGTGGCCAGTGCTGGTCGGCACCTTCGGGTCGCTTCCGGCGCCGGTCAGTACGCCACGGGTGTCGCTGGTGCCGGGCTGCGCATCCAAGGTGTCGCCAGTGTCGGTCGGCACCTCCCGGTCGTCCCCGGCGCCCGCCAGTACCGCCGGGCCGCCCCCAGCCCCGGCCTCGATCAGCCCCCCCACCCCGCCCCCGGCCTCCATCAACACCACCGGATTGTCCCCGCACCCGTTCAACTCCGGTGCCAGCGCCGCGTCCGCGAACTCAAGCGCCGCATACCCCGCGCCATGCACCTGCGCGGCGCAACGCAGGCTGACCGGGTCCTGGACCCGGCGGGCGTTGCGGGGGTCGGTCAACTCGCCGCCGTCCAGCAGGGCAAGCAATTCGCCCGCCGCCCGGGACTGCCCCGGAGCGGGACGCAACGCCAGTACCCGTGCGTCGAGCGGACTGGTGTTGGCCCGGAAGCCCTCGTAGGTCAGAGCCGTCACCGCCTGTGCCAGGGCCAGCAGCGCGCCCGCCTCGTGCAGGGCGAGGGCGCCGACGCCGGCCGCCAACGGGCTTGCGCTGCACAGGACATGGCCGTCCTTCGGGCCGAGGCGCGCCGCGGTGAGACCGGCCCGGCGTAGGGCCGTCGCGCCGTCGAGGACCTCACCGGCCCACTCCGCGTTTCCCTCGCCCATGACGACCAGGCCGACGTGTGCCATCTGGCAGAGGTCGGACGCGCCGATCGAGCCCACCTCGGGGATCACCGGATGTACTCGTGCGTTGAGCAGGGCCACGAGCAGCCGTACGATCTCCGGCCGCACTCCGCTGCCGCCGCCCGCGAGGCCGTTGACGCGGGCGAGGAGGGTGGCGCGTACGACGGCGGTCGGCAGCGGATCGCCGACCGCGTTCGCCCGGCCCCGGACCGTGCGGACGCTGAACGCGTCGAGTTCCGTGCGGGGGAGGGCGTAGGAGGAGCGGGCGCCGAGTCCTGTCGTCAGGCCGTAGGTCGGGATCTGGCGGTCGACCATGTCGTCCACGACCGCCCGTTCGCGCGCCAGGCGCGCCAACACCCCGTCCGCCAAGGCGACTTGGGCGCCGTAATGGGCGACGGCGACGACATCGCCGTAGGACAGCGTCCCTCCGTCGACGACGACCTCGGTCACCAATGGTTTCTCCCCATGTCCTGTCATGTGTGAACCTAGCGCCTGGGCCTGTGATGATCGAGTGGTGGGGAGCAGGGGGCGGGCGTACCGTCGAACGGTGAGTAACTGGTGGACGGAGCCGTTCACCGGTCTCTCGTGAGTGCGATTCGCCATGAGCAGCAGCCCTCAGCAAGCCCCCGCGGACCGGACCACCACCCGGGACACCGGCGGTGGCGGCAGCACGATGGCGCTGCTGGTCATCGCGTCCTGTCAGCTGATGGTGGTCCTCGACATCACCATCGTGAACATCGCGCTTCCGCACATCCAGAGTTCGCTGGGGTTCTCGACCACCAGCCTGGCCTGGGTCGTCAACGCGTACACCCTCACCTTCGGCGGTCTGCTGCTGCTCGGTGGGCGGGCCGGGGACATCCTCGGGCGGCGGCGGGTGTTCGTGTTCGGGGTGCTGCTCTTCGTACTCGCCTCCCTGCTGGGCGGGTTGTCGCAGAACTCCGGTGAACTCCTCGCCGCACGCGCCCTCCAGGGCGTCGGCGGTGCCATCGCCTCGCCGACCTCGCTCGCCCTGATCAGCACGACGTTCCGCGAAGGCCCGGAACGCAACCGGGCGTTCGGGGTCTTCGCCGGTGTCTCGGCCGGCGGCGGCGCGATCGGACTGCTGATGGGCGGGATCCTCGTCGAGTGGCTGAACTGGCGCTGGGTGCTCTTCGTCAACGTCCCGATCGGACTGCTCATCGTCCTCGCCACCCCGCGCTGGATCAAGGAGTCCGAACGCCACCCGGGCCACTTCGACATCACCGGCGCGCTGACCTCCACCGTGGGCGTGGTGTTCCTGGTCTACGGCTTCATCCGGGCCGCGCAGGAGGGCTGGCGGGACTGGCTCACCCTGAGCTCGTTCGCCGCGGCCGTGGTCGTCCTCGCTCTGTTCGTCCTGGTCGAGCGGCGCTCCCGGCAGCCGATCACCCCGCTGCACATGTTCCGCGACCGCAACCGCGCCGGGACGTACGGCATCATGCTCTGCCTCGCCGCCGCGATCTTCGGCATGTTCTTCTTCCTCACACTCTTCGTGCAGGACGTGCTGGGCTTCAGCCCGCTCATGGCCGGCTTCGCCTTCCTGCCGGTCAGTGCGGTCATCGCGGTCGGCGCGGGGCTGGCCTCACGGTTCCTGCCGACCTACGGCCCCAAGCCGTTCATGGTGGTGGGCGCGATCCTCGCGGCGGCGGGCCTGTCCTGGCTGACGCTGACCGACGTCCACTCCACGTATCTGGGCAGTGTGCTCGGCCCGATGCTGGTGTTCAGCCTCGGCATGGGCATGGAGTTCGTCTCGCTGACCCTGATGGCGCTGTCCGACGTGCCCGTCCAGGAGACCGGCGCGGCCTCCGGACTCCTCAACGTCACGCAGCAGGTGGGCGGTTCGCTCGGACTGTCCATCCTGGTCACGATGTTCGGCACCGCCAGCCGCAACGAGGCGAAGGACCAGATCCCCGCGTTCCTCGCCCAGGCGACCCCGGCCGAACGCCTCCGCTTCCAGCGCACCGGCCAACTCCCGGGCACCTGGGGCGATCACGTCCTCACCGCCGGGGTCTCGGCCGCGTTCGTGATGGCCGCGATCTTCACGGTCGCCGCCGCGCTGATCGCCGTCATCGTGATCCAGGTCCGCCCCTCCGACATCGAACGCCTCAAGGGAGGCACGGGAGTTGGACCGGTCTGAGCATCAACTCCCGTGACGTGACGGACCTTTACCGGCCCTTCGGGATCTGCTGCTCGAACCACACGACCTTTCCCGTGCTCAGCCGCGTCGCCCCCCAGCGCTGGGCGAGCCGGTCGACCAGGAACAGGCCGCGGCCGCCCTCGTCGCCGGGTGCGGCCTGCCGCATGCGGGGCACCTGGGGCGAGTCGTCGGTGACCTCGCAGCGCAGCACGTCGGTGCGCAGCAGCCGTAGGGAGATGGGACGGGAGGCGTACCGCACGGCGTTCGTGACGACCTCGCTGACCATGAGCTCCGTGGTGTCGAGCAGCTCGTCCAGGCCCCAGCGGCGCAGCACCCTGCGGGTCAGCCGGCGGGCCTGGCCCGCGGTGAGCGGGTGGGGGTCGAGGTGCCAGTAGCCCACGCTGTCCGGCGGGAAGCCGTCGAAGCGGGCGGTGAGCAGGGCGATGTCGTCGTCGCGGGGTCCCGGCGCCAGTGCGGTGAGGATGCGGTCGCACAGCCGCTCCAGCGAGGACAGGCGGTGCCGGTGCGGGGTGGACTGGAGGTGGGTGCGCAGGGCCTCGACGCCCGTGCCCACGTCGGTGTCGCGGGACTCGACCAGGCCGTCGGTGTACAGCACCAGCGTGGTGCCGGTGGGCGCGGGCATCTCCACGGACTCGAAGACGACGCCGCCGACGCCGATCGGCGCGCCCGGCGGGACCTGGAGGACCTCGGCGTGGCCGTTCGGGCGCAGCAGTACGGCGGGCGGGTGGCCGGCGTTGGCCATGAGCAGGCGGTGCGAGATCGGGTCGTAGATCGCGTACAGGCAGGTCGCGATGTGGTCGCTGCCGAGGCGCTGGGCCTGTTCGTCGAGGTGGTGGAGGACCTCGTGCGGGGGCAGGTCGAGGCCGGCGAGGGTCTGCACGATGGTGCGCAGCTGGCCCATGATCGCGGCGGAGGTCATGGAGTGGCCCATGACGTCACCGACGATCAGCGCGACCCGGCTGCCGGGCAGCGGGATCGCGTCGTACCAGTCGCCGCCGACCTGCGCGGTCTTCGAGGCGGGCAGATAGCGGCTGGCGAGCCGGATGCCGGTCGGCTCGGGCAGCGAGGACGGGAGCATGGTGTGCTGCAGGGTGTCCGCGACGGAGGCCTCGTGGCCGTACATCACCGCCTTCTGGACGCCGATCGCGGTGTGGGTGGCGAGCTGGGAGGCGACGAGCAGGTCGTCGGCGGTGAACGCGGAGCGGTCGGGGCGGCGCAGCAGGACGACGGTGCCCATGACGTGGTGGCGGCCGTGCAGCGGGGCGATGATCAGCCGGCGGCCCGGCGGCAGCGTGCCGTGCGCACTCGCCGCGGGGCCGAGCAGTTCGGCCACGGCAGGGTGGATGCCCGGATCGTCGCCGAAGGCGGGCCGCCCGGCCAGGAGCAGCTTCGCGAGCCGGCCGGTGAGCACCGGCTGCACCCGCTCGGCCACGCTCGCGTACTCGGCGTGCGGCATCAGCAGCGCGGACCTCGCCTCCGGCGCCCGGTCGATGCTGTGCAGCCGCAGGACGACGGGCGCGGCCGACTTCTCGTCCCCGACGGGCAGCGGATCGTGCAGGTGGATCACGATCGCGTCGGCGAAGGCGGGCACCGCCGCCCACCGCAGTTCCCGCAGCGTCTCGTCCAGGTCCATCCCGCGGGCGATCCGCCGGGTGGCGACATCGAGGTACTGGAGCCGGTCCATCTGCTGCACGGGCGTCCGGCCGAGCGGTACGACGGGCGCCGGGCCGCTCGCCGAGGAGCCTCGCCGGGCGGTTCCGGCGGGGCCTTCGCGGGGGCTGGGATGCTCCGTCACACGCTTCGTCCCGTCACTGGTACGGCAGCGGCCGCCGGGTCGGTCCTACGGCCTCAGTCGCGCCGTCGGCAGCAGAGGAAGACCTGTTCCTCGGGCGGGACGTCGGCGGTCGCCGGGGCGTAGGTGTAGGAGTTCTCCTTCACGATCTCGAAGCCGGCCGTGTCGAGGATCTTGTGCAGGTCTTCGAGGAGATAGCCGGAGACCCTGATCGTGTTGCCCAGGAAGGGGATCTCGAAGTCGTCCACATGGGCCTCCACCATCGACAGGACGAACAGCCCGCCCGGATTCAGCAGGTGGTGGATCGTGCGCAGGGCGAGCGGGATCTCCGCGCGCGGGAGCATCAGCAGGGAGAAGAACGCGGCGACCCCGTCGAAACGGCCCAGGTCACGGGCGCCGCCCGGGCGCAGCTCTGCGAGGTCCAGCTGATGGAACGTGGCGGTGGGGACGTACTCCCGGGCCAGCGCCACCATCCGGGCGGAGAAGTCCACGCCGACGACCTCGAAGCTCGCGTCGGCCAGCTGCCGGGCGGTCGGCACACCCGTGCCGGAGCCGAGGTCCAGCACGCGGGCGCCCGGATCGAGGGACTCGATCAGCCAGTCACCGGCGCCGACCTGGCCCTCCTTGTGCGGGAAGGCCTCGTCGTACCGGTCCCCGATGGCATCGAAGGCCTCGGCCTGACCGGTGCGGTCGAGCCGAAGGCTGTCGTAGCCGGACCCGTCGTGCGTTCCGCTCACTGAAGTGGCCTTTCGTCCGCGCATAGAGGATTGTCCCACAAGTCCGTGAAGTGAGGTTTTGGCGGAAAAAGAACGTGAGGGGCGCCCTGGGGCACCCCTCACGGAACGTCGAGGGCGAGGAAAGCGGACGAACTGGTTTCAAGAAGGAGTTGAGAAGGAAGTCCGTCCATGGCCTCGCCGAGACCGACGCTATCAGTCAGGCGGGGATCAGGGCGCGCAGATTTTCGAGAGTCACGACAAGAGATCCGGCGGGCAGCTCGTCCGGGCGGCGCAGCCCGATGTAGGTGACCGGACCGTCCGGCACCGTCTCGCCGTCCCACAGGGTCACCTTCGTCGCGTCCCCGCTCATCAGGTCGACGAGATGGCGCACGGTGAGCTGCTCGCGCTCGACGATCCCGCGCAGCAGGTTCGCCACCGTCACCCGGTTCCGCTCCACCCGGTTCGCCGACGGGGTGCCCCTGAGATACAGGTGCAGCCACTTCGCCCGCCAGCCGCCGTCCTCCCCGCGCAGGAACACCAACGGCAGCGCGACCCGCCCCGTCCCGCGCAGCTCCGACTTCATCCGCACGGTACGCGGCTCGAACGGCCGCCCCTGCTGCTCGCCCTCGCGCAGCATGAACCCGAAGAACGACTCCTCGACCTCCTCGAAGCCCTCGCCCGCGAAGATGTTGACCTGCGGCACGACGAACGCCCCGCGCACGGCACCGAGCCGCAGATTGATGAACTCGGAGGCCCCGTCCGGCGCTTCGGTGATGTCACCGGAGTGCTCGCCCTCGACCTCGGTGAGCGCGGTGTACGACAGCCACGCGTTCGTCGAGTAGTCCGCGTTCAGCATCAGCGCCGACAGGTCGAAGTCGGTGCGCTGTTCAGTCTCCTTCCAGTACACGAAGAAGCGCAGCAACTCGCCCTCGACCAGGGAGAGGGACCCGCGCGGCAGCACCCCGAGCCCGACCGCCGTCGCCTTCCCACTCAACGGCAACGCCACGTCCAGCACCTCTGGATCGACCAACAGCCGCTCCGGAGAAGGCAGTCGACGCCGCGTCTCGTCGTCGAGCGCGGCGATCAGCCGATTCCGCTCCGCCGGTCCTACGATCGAGCGCTCGTCGTCGGTCACCCAGGCGCGGCCGCGCCGGTTCACGAAGACCCGCAACTCCCCGGTGTCCCGGGCCCGGTTGTGCAGATGCTCACGCACCGACAGCACGACCCGGCCCGACACCTGGGGTGCAACCTGCTCGGCGGCGGCCACCACGGCGTCCCGCTCCTCCTGCGTGAGCGCCATGCGCAGCAGCCGGTCCAGCGCGCGGAACAGCTTGCCGGGCGCGGACTTCAGCAGCTCCAGCGCACCCAACAGGTCGGCCTCCCCGAGGAGTTCCTCGACCCGGCCGTCGAGCGACCGCGCCTTCAGCTCTCCTCGCGCCACCGCGAACACGTCGGCCGCGTGCGGCCATCGCGGGTACTCGTGCGGGTGCAGCCGCTCCCCGAGCCGCTTCCACGCCTCGCGGTGCGCGTGCACGTCGGCGAGCTTGGCGGGGGACGCGGCGATCACGGAGTCCAGCCCCGCGAGCAACGCCCGCCGCACCGGGCGGGACAGCGAACGGAAACGGGTCGGCTCCACCAGCGACACATCGCCGTCCGACAGCGCGCAGGCCAGCCGCAGCACATCGGTCACGGTGTCCAGCAACAGCCCCGAACCCGCCTTCAGCCGGGCCTCGTTGACGATCGCGCGGTTCTCCCGGACCGGGATCGCCTCGGGCTGCGGCCCGTCGACGCACCGCTCGGCCAGCGCCCGCAGATCGCCCTGGTGCTCTTCGCCCAGCGGTGTGGTGCTCCCGGCCAACGCCAGGTACAGGGCGGTGAGTTCGCCGGCCAGGTCACCGCCCGCGTGCAGCACCGTGAGCCGGTCGCCCGCCGCCGCGATCAACTCGTCCTGCGCGGCGAGCAGTTCGGCGTACGTGTGCTGGTACCTGCCGTACGTCGGCAGGCTGAGCAGGTTCACCACCCCGGTCCGCAACTGCTTGAGCGTCGCGGTCGGGGTGTTCTCGTCGCGGAACGCGTCGGCGATGCACGACATCCAGAAGTCCACGGTGTCGGGCACGTTGGCCGGGAAGTCGATGAAGTAGGCGTTGTGCTGGACGTGATCGCCGACGAGCTCGCGGACGGTCGGCAGCGTGCGTCCGGCGATACGGACGACCGTCTCCTCGGGCAGCTCGGACAGCCGGACCAGCAGGTCCGGGGAGAGCTTGAAGCCCACGGAGAGCAGCGCGGCGTCGAACTGCCGCGCAGCGGTGGCGCCTTCATCCACGGGGCCGGTGGTCTCACCTGAGGGACCCGTGGGGAGGGGGACGCGGAACGTGTGCCGGAGGACCAGTGGTTCGAGACGGTCGATCATTCCCGCATGGTCCCAGAACCGAACAAGCGGGCGCATTCGGGTTTCCCGTGGAGGGTGCGGCGACCTTCCTCCTCGTTCGGTCAGCGTCCGGGCGCTCCCGCCCGCAGTCCGTCCATGACCAGGTCCAGGAGCCGCCCGGCGCGCCCCTGCCAGTCGCCGTGCGGTTCGATCTGCCACAGGCCCGCGATGGCGAGAAAGAAGTCGTCGGGGGTGACGCCCGGGCGGATGGTGCCGGCCTCGTCGTTCGCCCGCAGGAGCAGCGCGACGGCCTCCGTCACCGCGCCGTGCCCAGGCCTGGCCGGGGTGCCGGACGCTCCGGCCGCCTGCCGCAGCGCCCCAGCCAGACCGACCTTGGCCCTGGCGAACCGGGCGAGGCGGTCCATCCACTCCCGCAGCGCCAGGTCCGGTGCGCTCGTCTCCAGCAAGGGGGCCGCCGCATCGGCGACCTGCTGCATCTCGTGGCGGTAGATCTCCAGCAGGAGCGCTTCGCGGTTGGGGAAGTTGCGGTAGAACGTGCCCTGTCCGACACCGGCCTTCCTGGCGATCGTGCTCAGCGGGACGTCCGCCGCGAGCGTCAGCTCGGCGAGCGCCACTTCGAGGATGCGCTCGCGGTTCCGCTGGGCGTCCGAGCGCTGGGGCGCGCCCAACTCTTCGCGCACTCCTCCTCCTTGCGGGAAATACGGCAGAGCCGACCTTGCTAAGCGGACAGCTGTCCGTTAGGTTCCTGGATAACGGACAGTTGTCCGCTTAGAGCTCACTCTACCGGCAGAACGGGCTGTGCGAACGGCCGGATCGATCGCCGATCGCCGTCCGGAATTCTCGGGCGACCCGTGGGCTCACGGATCTCCTCGTCCGGCTTCGACGCGCCCCCCATCCGCGAGAGAAGGCTGATCATGGCCCCATCGACGTCCAGCGTCATCACCCTGAACATCAACGGAGAGAAGCACACGCTGCCCGTCGATCACCGCACGACCCTGCTCGACGCCCTGCGCGAACACCTCGACCTCACCGGCACGAAAAAGGGCTGCGACCAGGGGCAGTGCGGGGCCTGCACGGTCCTGCTCGACGGCCGCCGGGTCGTCTCCTGCCTCCAGCTGGCGGTGGCCGCCGAGGGGCGCGCCGTCACCACCATCGAAGGCGTGGCCGACGGCGGCCGGTTGCATCCCGTGCAGCAGGCGTTCCTCGACCTCGACGGTTACCAGTGCGGCTACTGCACTCCGGGCCAGATCTGTTCGGCCCTCGCGGTGATCGAGGAGCACGCGGCGGGCTGGCCCAGCGCCGTCACCGCCGACGTACGGCCCGAGGCGGGGCCGCCACCCCTCACCGCCGAGGAGATCCGGGAGCGGATGAGCGGCAACCTGTGCCGGTGCGGCGCGTATGTGTCGATCGTCCAGGCGGTCGCCCGGGCGGCCGAGGCGCGGGGGACGGAAGCACCGCGGGCCGAGGAGGAGCAGGACGACTTCAAGGAGGCCGTGGCATGAGGGAGTTCGAGTACCGGCGGGTGCTCGACGTCTCCGGCGCGGTCGCGCTGCTCGACGCCGAGCCCGACGCCCGTTTCCTCGGCGGCGGCACCAACCTCGTCGACCTGATGAGGGCCGGCGTGGAGCGTCCCACGCGGCTCGTCGACGTACGCGAACTGCCCCTGGACCGCGTCGAGACGACGGCGGACGGCGGCCTGCGCATCGGCGCCACCGTCACCAACAGCGACCTCGCCGCGCATCCCGAAGTGCGCCTCCGTTACCCGGCGTTGGCCCAAGCGGTGCTGGCCGCCGCCTCCGGGCAGCTGCGCAACATGGCCACGGTCGGCGGAAATCTGCTCCAGCGCACCCGCTGCGCCTACTTCACCGACGTGACCCAGCCCTGCAACAAGCGGGCCCCCGGCAGTGGTTGCCCCGCGCTGAAGGGCGAGCACCGCAACCACGCGATCCTCGGTGCCTCCGAGCACTGCGTGGCCACCCACCCCTCCGACATGGCGGTGGCGCTGGCGGCCTTCGACGCGGTCGTGTCGTACGAAACCGCCGCCGGGCCCGTTGAGTTGGCGCTCACGGACCTTTATCTCCCCGTGGGCGACACCCCGCACCGCGAGACCGCGCTGCCGCCGGGCGCGCTGATCACCGGGGTCACGCTGCCGCCCGCCCCGGTCGCCGCCAACTCCCGCTACCGGAAGGTGCGCGAGCGTGCCTCCTTCGCGTTCGCCATCGGCTCGATCGCCGCCGCCCTCGACGTGCGTGACGGTGTCGTGCGCGAGGTACGGCTGGCCTTCGGCGCGGTGGCGTCACGGCCGTGGCGGGCGCGGCAGGCCGAGCGGGTGCTGACCGGGGGACCGGCGAGCGCCGAGGCGTTCATGGCGGCCGCGGACGCCGAACTGGCCGCCGCCGAGCCGCTGTCGGACAACGCCTACAAGGTCACCCTGCTGCGCAATCTCGTCGTGGCCGTACTGACCGAACTCGCCGAGGAGACCGCTCGATGACCACCACGACTCAGGCCGTTCGGCCGACGGGTGCCTTCGGAACCGCCCACACCCGCGTCGAGGGACGGGACAAGGTCACCGGCGCGGCCCGCTACGCGGGAGACTTCCCCTTCGCCGAACTCGCCCACGGCTGGCTGGTGTTGTCCACCGTCGCCCGAGGCCGCATCCGCACCGTCCGGGCCGACCCGGTGCTCGCGATGCCCGGAGTCCTCGCCGTCCTGCACCACGAGAACGCACCGCGTGTCACCACCGACTACATGAGTGTCGTGGGCCCGCCGGACCCGGCCCTCGGACTGTTCCAGCACGACCAAGTCCCTTACGTGGGCTGGCCGGTGGCGCTGGTCGTCGCCGAGACGTCCGAGCAGGCAAGGGAGGCCGCCGAGGCGCTGGTGGTCGACTACGACGAGGAGCCGCACGACATCGCGTTCTACGCCGGGCACCCCGACGCCTACCTGCCCGCGGGCTCGCCCGCCGGACCGGCCGAGGTGGTGAAGGGCGACGTGGAGGACGCCCTCGCCCGGTCCGCCGTGGTCGTCGACGAGGAGTACACGACACCCGAGGAGCACCACAGCCCCCTGGAACCCCATGGCGCGACGGCCCGTTGGGAGGCCGGACGGCTCGACGTCGTCGACTCCAACCAGAGCACCGTGTGGGTGGCCGGCGAACTCGCGAAACTCTTCTCCCTCGATCCGGCGGCCGTGCGGGTGCGGTCCGAACACGTCGGCGGCGGCTTCGGATCCAAGGGCGTACGGCCGCACCAGGTAGCCGCCGCGATGGCCGCGACCGCTCTCCAGCGCCCGGTCCGCGTGGTGTTGACGCGCCGTCAGATGTTCTCCCTGGTCGGCTACCGCAGCCCCACCACCCAGCGCGTCAGGCTCGGCGCCGACCCCGACGGCCGGCTGCGCGCCCTCGACCACCAGGCACTCAGCCTCACCTCGACCGTGCACGAATTCGTCGAACCGAGCGCCGCGTTCGGACGCCCGCTGTACGCCGCCGACGCCCACCGCACCGCCTTCCGGGTCGTACGGCTCGACCTGCCGACCCCCACCTTCATGCGCGCCCCGGGGGAGGCGCCGGGGTCCTTCGCGCTGGAGTCCGCGCTCGACGAACTCGCCGAGAAGTGCGGACTCGACCCGATCGCCCTGCGCGTCCGCAACGAACCCACGGTGGGGCCCGTCTCCGGACTCCCCTTCAGCAGCCGCAACCTGCTCGCCTGCTTCGACGAGGGCGCCCGGCGCTTCGGCTGGGCCGACCGCGACCCCCGCCCCGGCGTGCGCCGCGACGGGCGCTGGCTGCTCGGCACCGGCATGGCCGCGTCCACCTTCCACGTCGGGGTCGGCCCGTCCACGGCGGCCGTCACCGCGGAGCCGGACGGCACCTACACCGTGCGGATCAACGCGACGGACATCGGCACCGGCGCCCGCACCGCGCTGACCCTGGTCGCCGCGGAGTCGCTGGAGACCGAGCCGGCCCGGGTCCGGGTGCACATCGGGGACAGCGACCTCGGAGCCGCGATGTTCGCGGGAGGCTCGATGGGCACCCGCTCCTGGGCCTGGGCGGTGATGCGGGCCGCGGCCGACCTGCGGGAGCAACTGGCCCTGGGCGGCGACATCCCGCCCGACGGCATCACCGCGCGAAGCGACACCGCCGAGGCCGTCGCCGCGCTCGCCAAGAAGGAACGGCACTCCTTCGGGGCGCAGTTCGCCGAGGTCGCCGTGGACACCGCCAGCGGTGAGGTCCGAGTACGACGGCTGCTCGGCATCTTCGCCGCCGGACGCATCGTCAACCCGCTGACCGCGCGCGGTCAGTTCGTCGGCGGGATGATCTGGGGCATCTCCATGGCCCTGCACGAGGAGGCGGTCCGCGACACGGCGTCCGGCGCCCAGGTCGGACCGGACTTCGCCAACTACCACTTCTCCGCCAACGCCGACATACCGGCCATCGAGGCGGACTGGGTCGACGACCCCGACCCGGACGACCCGGTCGGCATCAAGGGCATCGGTGAGATAGGGGTCGTAGGGACCGCCGCGGCGATAGCCAACGCCGTCTGGCACGCCACCGGCGTCCGCCACCGTGCCCTGCCGATCCGCCCCGACCGGGTCCTGACCGCGGGCGGGGCGCCAAGTGCTTGACATCGCCGAGGAGTTGGACCGCTGGATGCGGGACGGCCGGGACTTCGCCGTCGCGACCGTCGTCGCCGTGGGCGGCAGCGCACCGCGCCCACCCGGCGCCGCGCTCGCCGTCGACGCCGACGGCACGGTGATCGGCTCGGTCTCCGGCGGCTGCGTCGAGGGCGCGGTCTACGACCTGTGCGTCCAGGCACTCCAGGACGGCGAGCCGGTCCGCGAACGCTTCGGCTACAGCGACGAGGACGCCTTCGCCGTGGGCCTGACCTGCGGCGGGGTGATCGACGTCCTGGTCACGCCGGTCCACGCGGGCGATCCGCTGTTCACCGCCGGGCTGGCGGCGGCGGCCCGGGGAGAGGCGGTCGCCCTCGCCCGGGTCGTCCGGGGTCCGGCCGAACTGCTCGGCCGCGCACTGCTGGTCCGCCCGGACGGTTCGTACGAGGGCGGTCTCGACGGACGCCCCGCGCTGGAGCGGACCGCTGCGGCGCAGGCCCGCGCGCTGCTGGACGTCGGCCGCACCGGGTCGGTGGAGATCTCGGAGGACGGCTCGCACTGCCCCGGTGGTCTGACCCTCTTCGTCGAGTCCAGCGTGCCCGCACCCCGCATGATCGTCTTCGGTGCCGTCGACTTCGCGGCGGCGCTGGTGCGGGCCGGCAAGTTCCTGGGCTATCGGGTGACCGTGTGCGACGCCCGGCCCGTCTTCGCCACCCGGAGCCGTTTCCCGGACGCCGACGAGATCGTGGTCGACTGGCCGCACCGCTACCTCCAGCACACGGCCACGGACGAGCGCACGGTCCTGTGCGTACTCACCCACGACGCCAAGTTCGACATACCGCTCCTCGGAGAGGCCCTGAGGCTGCCCGTCGCCTTCGTCGGAGCCATGGGCTCGCGCCGAACCCACGAGGACCGCGACCGACGGCTCCGGGAAGTCGGCGTCAGCGAGCGGGAACTGGCCCGGCTGCGCTCGCCGATCGGCCTCGACCTGGGCGGCCGTACGCCCGAGGAGACGGCCCTGTCCATCGCGGCGGAGATCGTCGCCGTACGCAACGGCGGCTCGGGCGTGCCGCTGACCGGCTCGGCGGCACCGATCCACCGCGACCGGGACAAGACCGTGCTGGGGGTGTCCTGAAACGGACCGGTCAGTCCTCGGTGAGCCAGTCGTACGCCCCCTGCGCGCTGAACTCCGCCTGCCCGCCCCGCAGTAGCAGCCCAGCCGTCGCGAACTCGGGGGCGTCGGCCTGCGCGGCCACGTACGGGATCGCGACGCAGCGCATCCCGGCCGCGTGCGCCGCCGCCGCGCCCGGAGCCGCGTCCTCCAGGACCACACAGTCGGCCGGAGCCGCCCCGAGCCTGCGCGCGGCCTCCAGGAAGACGTCCGGTGCGGGCTTGCCCCGCGGCACCTCGTCCGCCGAGACCACGGTCCGCAGCGACGTGTCGAGCCCGGTGCCGGTCAGGATCGCCTCGATGGCCTCCGGCGACGAACCCGACGCCACCGCCATCGGCACCCCCTCGGCCGCGAGCAGCTCCACGAACTTCCGCATCTCCGGGTACACACGCGTGGCGGCCCGGGCCAGCGCCAGATAACGGCTGTTGGTCTCCGCGAGCAGCTCCTCCACCGGCGCCGTCAGGCCGTGGCGCTCCTTCAGTAGGACGAGGGTCTCCTGGGTGCTGATGCCGACGAAGCGCTCGTGCTGCGCCCACGTGAAGTCCGGGACGCCGTGCTCGGCGAGGGTCTGCCGGGTGGCTTCGTAGTAGTTCGGCTCGCTGTCCACGAGTGTTCCGTCGAGATCGAAGATGACCGAGAGGCCGCCGAGGTTGCTCATGGGTTCAGCATGCCAAGGGTCACTTCCCGGCCGCGCGGCCGATCGACTCCACCAGCGGCAGCAGCCGGTGCGGAACGCGCTCGCGCAGCGCCATCTCGGTCCGGGTGCGGACCACTCCCGGCAGGCTGATCAGCTGCTGGATCACGTCCTCCAGGTGGCCGTTGTCCCGCGCGACGACCCGGGTGAGCAGGTCCCCGCCACCGGTGATCGAGAACGCCTCGACGATCTCCGGTACGGCGGCCAGCGCGTCCCCGACCTCGTCGAGATGCCCCTGGGTGACCTCGATGTGCACGAACGCGAGCACCGGGTGCCCGAGCGCGGCGGGGGAGAGGAAGGGGCCCGTACCGGTGATCACCCCGTCCCGCTCCAGCCGGTCGAGCCGCGCCTGGAGCGTGCCGCGGGCGACGCCGAGCAGCCGGGCGTACTCGCGCACGCTGGTACGCGGCTGCTCCAGAAGCAGCCTGAGGATGCGGGTGTCGAGTTCGTCCACGCTCATGACGGAAGACTGTACCAATGGCCCAGCGCAATGCGATTGCGCCAATGGCCCATCTGATCGCGAGACACTTGAGCCAACCGCCCCGATGATGCTCTCATGGGCATGTCGATGGCGCTGCGGACCTCCGCGGCGCCTTTTTCATGCCGGTGTCCACCGGTGTCCAGGGGTACGCGCAGGGGCGGGAAGCAGTGCTGAAAAGGGTGTTCGTGGCTCCGGACCCGGGGCGCGTGCGGCTGCGGTTCGCCGCTCGGGCCGTTCTCGGCATCGGCCTCGCGGTCGTCGTCTGCGGGCTCACCGGGCAGTCCCTCGCGGGCGCCGTCACGGGTGGTCTGGCCGCGCTGCTCGCCCTGTTCACGGTGACGGACGCCTCGGTGCGCGGGCAGGCCGTCACCACCGCGCTGCTGCCCTGTGTGGGCCTGCCGGTGCTCGCTGCCGCGGCCGAACTGCACGACCACCCCGTCGCCCGCGACCTCACCTTCCTCGCCGTGGTCGGCGCCGGCGTCTACGCGCGCCGTTGGGGACCGCGCGGCCACAGCCTCGGCGTCTTCGCGTTCATGACCTTCTTCGTGGCCCAGTTCCTGCACGCGACACCGGACCAACTGCCCATGCTGTACGCGGCAGTTGGCCTCTCTGTGCTCACCGCGGCGACGGTCCGCTTCGGCTTCTGGTGCTA
Organism: Streptomyces sp. NBC_00988; assembly: GCF_045162645.1. Taxonomy (NCBI): domain Bacteria; kingdom Bacillati; phylum Actinomycetota; class Actinomycetes; order Kitasatosporales; family Streptomycetaceae; genus Streptomyces; species Streptomyces sp. NBC_00988. Next base: position 2,013,602 of record NZ_CP108730.1, on the reverse strand, counting down.
CGAACGCCGACTCCCTCCGACCGCCGTACCCGCCCCAACTGCTGCTCGCGGTCTGGCCCGTGTGACCACGAGGCAGGCCGTCCAGGCGACCGCCGGCGCCGGATTCGCCCTCGTGGTGGGTCAGTTGGTGTCCGGGCAACGGTGGTACTGGGCCGTCGGCGCCACCTGGTGGATCTTCGTGAACACCACCTCGCGCGGCGAGACGGTGGTCCGCGGCTTCCGCCGCGTCCTCGGTACGGTCCTCGGCATCGCCCTGGGCCTGCTCGTGGCCGTACCGGTCCACGGCGCCCCCGTCCCCACCGCGATCCTGGTCGCCGCCTGCGTCTTCGGCATCTTCTATTCGGCCGCCGTCTCCTACACCTGGATGATGCTCTCGGTGACCTTGATGGCAGAGCTGCTCTACGGCCTGCTCGGCGTCCTGAACCCCGGCCTGCTGGCGCTGCGGTTCGCGGAGACCGGCGTCGGCGCGCTCGGCGCCGTACTGGCCGTCCTCCTCGTGCTGCCGGTGACCACCCACACCACCACCGACGCCTGGATTCAACGCGCCCTGCGCTGCGTCCACACCTGCACCGCCGAGGCCGCCGCCCGCCTCGCCGGTTCCGCGACGGCCGACCCCGCCGGACGCGTCGCCGAGCTGGAGCAACTCCTGGGCCGGGTACGGCTGTCCGTAGCCCCCCTCGTGCACCCGCTGAACCCCGTGCTCGGCCGCAAGCGTCGCGCCCGCCGGGTCCTCACCCTGCTCGACGACTGCGCCCGCGAGATCCGCGGCCTCGTCGCCGTGGCCGCCGACCCGGAGGCCTCCCACGACGCCCGCCTGGCCGCCGCCTGCTGGCGCGTGGAGACAGCTGTCGAGGCGCTCACCGACGGCGACGGATCACACCTCACGGCCACGGCCGCCCGGCCGCCCGCGGAGCCCGCGCTGGCCCACCTCCACGGCCTGGAACGCGCCCTCGCGGAACTCGCGGAGCCTCTGCGCGCACGGTCCGGTTCACGGCTCGTCGGAGCGTGAGCCGGTACGGGAGCGAGACCGGCACGGCTGGGCGGAGAATGCTCCGGGATTTGGTCTAGACCGGTCATGATCGACTGCTACCGTCACCCCGACAGCACGCAACCGGCGCGCGGATCCGGTGCGCTGACCGAGAGGGGACAGCGGTGGCAGACGGCGACAGGCGGGGACGGCGGGCCTTCATCGGGTCGTTCACGGCGGCGGGCGGCCCGGGTGTCGTCACGGCGGCCGTGGACGCGGACAGCGGCGCGCTGACCGTCCTGAGCAGTGTCAACGGCGTCCCCGACCCCTCGTATCTCGCCCTGGCACCCGACGGGGACACCCTCTACGCCGTCAGCGAGACGGCCGAGGGCGCGGTGGCCGCGTACCGCGTGAACGGCGACAAGCCCGAGCCGCTCGGTCCGCCGGTGCGCGTGGGCGGCGCGGGGCCGACGTACCTGAGCCTGTTCGCGGGGCACGTCCTGACGGCCGACTACGGCTCCGGCAGCGTCACTGCCGTGCCGGTCCGCCCGGACGGCACCCTGGCGAGCCGCCCCTCCGGACAGCTCCGGCACACCGGCTCCGGCCCGCACCAGCAGCGCCAGCAGGGTCCGCACGCCCACCAGATCCAGCCCGACCCGAGCGGCCGCTGGGCGGTCAGCGTCGACCTCGGCACCGACTCCGTGCGGGTGTGCACGCTGGACGACGGACGTCCCGTACCGCACCGCGAGATCGCGCTACGCCCCGGCTCGGGCCCCCGCCACCTGGCCTTCCATCCCGACGGCGCGCACGCCTACGTCCTCAACGAACTCACGCCGACCGTCACCGTCTGCCGCTGGGACGCTGAGAGCGGCTCGCTGAAGCCGCTGACCGAGGTGCCGGTCCTGCCCGGTCCGCCGGACGGCGACGCCGCCTACCCCTCGGGCATCGTGGCCTCGCCGGACGGCCGCTTCGTCTGGACGGCGACCCGCGGCGAGGACGTGCTCTCCGTGCTCGCCGTCGAGGGCGACGGGCTGCGGCTGATCGGCACGGTGCCCTGCGAAGGCCACTGGCCGCGCGCGATCGCCGAGGCCGGGGGCCACCTGTACGTGGCCAACGAGCGCTCCGGCGACGTGACATGGTTCACCGTCGACCCCGCCACGGGCGTCCCGCGCCGCGGCGGCTCGATCAAGGTGACCGCCGCGTCCTGCGTGGTCTTCGACTGAATCCGACGCGTTCGCCAGGCACGCATGCCGAAGGGCCCACTCCCGCATGAGGAGGGGCCCTTTCGGCGCTACGGCGTTACGCGTGCGGGGTGGATCAGCGAACCGGCGCGCCCTGCGGCTGCGGCGGGGCGATGCCCAGTGCCATCGTGTACTTGGCGAGCGCGAGCTTGCCGATCGCCGGGTACGGACCGAGCGCCTCGGCGGCGGCACAGCCGGCCTCGGCGGCGGCCGCCTGCAGCAGACCCAGGTCGATCTCGGGGCCGATCAGGTACGGCGCCAGCGCCAGCTGCTGCGAACCCGACCCGCGCAGCTGCTCCGCGATCGCCGCGATCGAACCTTCCTGGTCCAGAGCCGCAGCCATCACCGGCACGGCGAGACGCGCGGCGAGCAGCATGCCGGTGATTCCGGCCGCCTGCACGGCCTCCTCGCCGCCCACGGACGCGAGGATGATGCCGTCCGCGGCGGTCGCCACGGTGAACAGCCGGGCACGGTCGGCACGGGCCAGACCCGCCTCGGACAGCCGCACGTGCAGCGCCTCGGCGAGCAGCGGGTGCGGGCCGAGCACATCGGTCAGGTCGGCCGCGACCCGGCTGTCCATGACGGCCTGGCGGACCTGTCGCAGCAGCGCGCTGTCCGGGCCGGCGAGCAGCGGCACGACGACGGCCACCGGCCCGTCGGGCTCCTTGACGTCGGCGCCGGCGGCCCTGGCCTGCTCGAAGCGGGCGGTGCGCTCTTCAGCGGCGTGCGCGAGCACGGACGTCAGGGTGGGGAACTCGGAGTCGTCCCCGTCGAGATAACCGATGCGGCCGTCGAGGCCGGGCAGCTCGGAGCGCGCGATGCTCACGACCTCCTCGGCGAGGCTGCGCGTGGCCGCGCTCGGCGGGCCCGGCACGGCGAGGACCAGCGCGGGCGCGCCCTCGGGAGCCGCCAGCTGCTCGGGTCGGCGGTGCCGCCCGGGCTGGCGAGGTCGCGGCATTCGTACTGGCAGGCCGGACGCGGGCCCAGTGGGGGAGCTCATGGCGAGGCATGTTACTGGCTTCCTGGGCATCCCTGTTCGGGGAGGGTGCAGGTGAGCGGTATCCGTCCTGTTTTGTCTGATGAGTTACGTACGGATCAGAAGTGATCACCTTGTCCCTTTGGGCTCGCCACGGACAACATCACGTCGTCACACGGCAGAGCGAGCGCGCCCGCGGCAAGATCACGCGCGATCCGCACGGCACCGTCCAGCGGATCACCCTCCGGCGGAACCACCCGCGCATGCGGCAGTCGCTTCGCCAACTCCTCGTGCAGCGGTACGAGGAGAGGCTCGCCCATCTTGAACAGGCCACCGGTGAGCGCGACTTGGGGCTCGCCGGTGGCCGGGCAGACCGCAACGGCGGATTCGGCCATGTGCCGGGCGGCGGCGCGCAGGATGCCGTCCGCCACCGGGTCGTCCGCGGCGCACTCGGCGACGCGGGGCGCGAAGGCCGCGAGTACGGCGGGCCGGTCCGACCGCGGATACAACTGGCCCGGCAACCCCGCCATCGCCCCGAACTGCTCCTCGGCACAGCTCAACAGCGCCCCGGAACCACCGGCCCGCCCGTCGTACGCGCGCAGCGCAGCCTCCAGCCCGGCCCGCCCGATCCAGGCCCCGCCACCGCAGTCGCCGAGCAGATGCCCCCAACCGTCGGCTCTTCGCCACTTGGTGAGATCGGTGCCGATGGCGATGAGTCCCGTGCCGGCGGCGATCACGGCACCGGGCCGTGCCCCGAGGGCACCTACATAAGCGGTGACGGCATCAGCGGCGAGCGCGACGGTCCGCACCCCGAACTCCCGCGCCAGCGCGCCCGGCAACTCGGCCCGCAACCCGTCCCCGAGAGTGGCGAGCCCGGCGGCCCCGATCACAGCAGTGCCGACCTCGGACGCCCCGGATACCCCGGGCGTCTTGGCCTTTTCGGCCAACGCCCGCACCATCGGGACCAGTTGCTCCATGAAATGCCCGGCGTCGATCCCACGGGCACCGGTCCGAACGGGTTCTCCGGACGAGAGCGGGCCCGATCTTCGGCCACTGCCGACCTCGCCCACGACGACCCGGAGCCCGGAGCCTCCCGAGTCCACGGCGAGGAACCTGCCCACGGCATCCGGTGAACCGTCCCCCGCAACCGTCACGGCAGACGCCAGTCCACCGGTTGTCCTCCCTGCCGGACCAGCAGGTCGTTGGCGCGGCTGAAGGGGCGGGAGCCGAAGAAGCCGCGGTCGGCCGACATCGGGGACGGGTGCGAGGACTCCACCGAGGGCAGGTCGCCGAGGAGGGGCCGGAGGTTGCGGGCGTCACGGCCCCACAGGATCGACACCAGCGGCTTGCCGCGCGCCGCCAGCGCCCGTATCGCCTGCTCGGTGACCTCTTCCCAGCCCTTGCCGCGATGGGCGGCCGGACTGCGCGGGGCCGTGGTGAGCGCCTTGTTGAGCAGCAGCACCCCCTGCTGGCTCCACGGGGTCAGATCGCCGTTGGACGGCTGGGGGAGCCCCAGGTCCGTGTTCAGCTCCTGGTAGATGTTGAGCAGGCTCGGCGGGAGCGGACGTACCTCGGGGGCCACCGAGAACGACAGCCCCACCGCGTGCCCCGGAGTCGGATAGGGGTCCTGCCCGACGATCAGGACGCGGACGTCGTCGAAGGGCTGCTGGAAGGCTCGGAGGACATGCGGTCCGGCCGGTAGATAGGTGCGTCCGGCGGCGATCTCCGCGCGCAGGAAGTCCCCCATCTCGGCGACGCGTCCGGCCACGGGTTCCAGGGCTTTCGCCCAGCCCGGTTCGACGATCTCATGCAACGGTCGTGGTGCCACGGGCGTCACCCTACTGCCGTACAGGGCCCGGCGATCAACCGGTGGTCGCAGCCCGACCGAGAACGACCGAACCGTGGGCGCGCGTGAACGAAGCCTGCCCTGCCGGGAGTTGCCCTCCCGGAAGCTCCCGCCCTCACGCGACGACCGCCGCCCGCACGCACAGCACGTCCGGCAGATGGGACGCCAACTGCCGCCAGCTGTCCCCGTCGTCGTCCGACGCGAACACCTCGCCGTTGCGATTGCCGAAGTACACGCCCGCCGGGTCCGCGCCGTCCGTGCACATCGCGTCGCGCAACACCGTGCCGTAGTGGTCCTCGGTCGGCAGCCCTGCCGACAGCGGTTCCCAGCTGCGGCCCGCGTCCGCCGTACGGAAGACCCGGCACCGGTGCTCGGCGGGCACGCGGTCCGCGTCGGCGTTGATCGGGAACACGTACGCCGTGTCGCCGCGATGGGGGTGGGCCGCCGCCGCGAAGCCGAACGTGGACGGCAGGCCCGCGCCGATGTCCGTCCAGTGCGCGCCCGCGTCGTCGCTGCGGTACACGCCCCAGTGGTTCTGCAGATACAGCCGGTCCGGGGTCGCCGCGCCCTGCGCGATCTTGTGCACGCACTGCCCGAACTCCGGGTTCGGATCCGGCAGGAACACCGCCGGGACACCGGAGTTGGACGGCGCCCAGCTCTCGCCCCCGTCGCCCGTCCGGAACACCCCGGCCGTCGAGACGGCGACCGTCACGGCGCGCGGGTCGCGCTCGTCGGTGAGGACGGTGTGCAGGCCCTCTCCGCCACCGCCGGGCACCCACCGCGAACGCGTGGGATGTTCCCAGAGGGGGCGGACGAGTTCGAAGCTCTCGCCGCGGTCCTCGGAGCGGAACAGCGCGGCCGGCTCCGTGCCCGCGTACACCACTTCGGGCTCCGCGGCCGCCGGGTGCAACTGCCAGACCCGCTCCAGTGAAACTCCCGTGTCCTTGGGGAACTTGACCGCGGGCCGCGCCGGCTCGGCCCACGTCCGGCCGAGGTCGTCGGAGTGAAAGACGGACGGACCCCAGTGAGAGCTGTCACCCCCGGCCAGCAGTCTCGGCGTGGGGCCGCGGGTGTCGACGGCGACCGAATACAGCGCCTGCGCGTTGAAGTACGGACTCTCGTCGAACTCCCAGACCCCACCTCGCCTACGCCCGATGAACAGGCCTTTTCGCGTGCCCACCGCGAGCAGTACCTCCGTCATGCCGGCCACCTCCGCTGCGTTTTTGGCGACTTTGCCCCCATCACCCGCCAGTCTGCACCCCGCCACTGACAGTCACCCCTGCAACCGGCAACACCGCAGTTCAGGAGGTCAATATCGGTCCGTGGGGCAGATTCGCGAGGCCTTCCCGCGAAGGGCCTGCGGGAGTCCCGGCAGCCATGGGAACGTCGAGTCGGGGTATTCGTCGTGAGCATCGAGGAGACGTCTCCCGTATGGGAGGGCGGTTCGGCATGTCAGTGCGTTCATGAGGAGGATGCCTTCGATGGCGTTCCGAGGTCCGAAGGTGTGGCTGTGGCGGTGGCGGCGGAATCCGCTCAAGCGCCGTGCCGATGCGGTGGAATCGTGGATCGTGCTCGGCGCCTGGCTGATCACCGTCCTCGCCGGGGTGCTCGCCGGTCTGACGGCGACCCAGTCCGTCGAACACGAGCTGGCCCAGGAACGCGTCGACTGGAAACCCGTGGTGGCCCTGGTGGTCCAGGACGCGCCCGGCCCCGCCCCGGCGAACTCCAGCAGGACGAGCGGTGAACCGGTCTGGGCGAAGGTCCGCTGGACGGCCGTGGACGGCTCCTCGCACACCGGCCAGATACGCGTACCCTCCGGCAGCGCGATAGGCACTCCGGTGACCGTCTGGACCGACCCGCAGGGCCACCTGGTCACCAAGCCCGCCAGCGCCTCGCAGGCCAAGCTGCGGGCCGTGATGATCGGCACCCTCCTGGGCGTGGGCGCGGCGGCCGTCCCCTTCGTCAGCGCCCGGGCCCTGCGCGGCCGGCTGGAACGCCGGCGCATGGACCAGTGGGACGAGGAGTGGGCCCGCTTCGGCCCGCTGTGGGGCCGCAAGACGGGCTGAACGCCCGGCACGGCGTCACGAGCCCCTGCCCTGCGGATCGCAGACAGGGGCCCTCGTCATGCCCGTCACAAAGGCCCACCTGGTCCCAAGTCGCCCGTACTTCCCGGCACATGGACTTGTCCGATCTCGTTTGTCCCGCGCCTCCGGTCGTCCGGCCCGCCCGGTCTCAGGCCGCGCGTACTTCCTGGCACATGGACCCGTCCGGTCTCACTCGTCCCGCGCCTCCGGTCGTCCGGCCCGCCCAGTCTCAAGCCGCGCGTACTTCCCGGCACAGAGCCTTGACTGGCCCTGCTCGGCTCGAACTTGGCGGCAGAGAACCCGCCCGATCTCCCTCGCCCTGCACCTCCGGCACCCAACCCTGCCCGCAAGTCCGGCACCCACTCCCACCCGATCTCAAGCCCCGAGTACCTCCCGGCACACCTCCAACAGCCGCTCGTCCTCCAGAACGTCCTGGCTCCCGTGCCCGCCCGGCCGCACCAAATGCCGTCGCGGAGCGGCGAGTTCGGCCTCAACCAGGTCATGCAGAGGAGCCCCGGCCGCCCCCATGTCGACCAGGCGCGCGGCAATGTCGCCCCGCACCTCCGGATGCTCCACCCAGGCCGAACGCAGCACCGGAAGCACCCTCTCCACCTCCCCGGTGACCCGCCACAGCGCACACGCGCCCGCAGTCCGCTCCCGCGCGCACTCCGCCCCGACCATCCGCGCCAACCCGGGCGCCGCGGCCCGCGCGGCCGACCCCAGCCGAGCCAGTACCTCCGCGGCGGCCCGGCGCCGATGCGCGTCCGGTCCCGCCAACTCCCGTATCAGCACAGGCAGTACGGCCGATGCATCCGCCTCCACCGACCACAGCGCACCCGCGGCGACACCAGCGCACTCTGACTCCAACAGCTCCCGCAGCACGGGTACGACCCCCTCCGCGCCACCCCCGAACACATCGAGCGCCCGCACCACCGCCCCCACGACCCGGGGCCTCAACCGCACCCCGTCCGCCATCCCACCCAACAGCCGCACCACCTCCGGCACAGCCTCCCGATCGGCGAGCGCGGTCAGCGCCGACAGCAGGGGTACGGCACGGTCGTAGGTCTCGGGGGAGTCGAGGGGCACTTGGCCGAGCCGGTGTCGTAGTGCCGGGGCGAGCGGTGTGGCGGCGCGGCCGAGGTGGACGATCACGCGTCCCAGATCGTCGGGTACGACCGGCTGCGCGAGGACCCGGGCCAGTACCGGTGTCGCCCGTGGATCGCCACTGCGGGCAAGGGACTTGAGCGGACCGCCCAAGGTCGGCCCCCGGCGTTCCCAGCGGTGCACCCACAGGTCGGGGCGGGACGTCACGAGCGCGTGGAGGTGGTCGGCGGCAGGCGCGGCCAGGTGGAAGAGATCGCCCAGGACCGACACGGCGGCATCGCGCAACCGGTCCGACACCGCCGCACCGAGCAACGGAGGTGCCCCCGCGCCCAGTTGCTCACCGATCAGCTCGACGGGCACCGCGTAGTCGGCCCGCCACTCACGGAACAACCCCGCCGCCATCCACACCCCGTTGCACCGGTCGGCCGGGTCCGGGCTGGTCAACTGCCCTTCCAACAGGGCGATCCGGTCGCCCACCCGCCCGCCGAGCGCGGCGTGCAGCGTACGCAGCAGCAGCGCGCCCTCCTCGTCCGAGGGCCGCAGCCGCCGTAACCGTCCGGCGAGCGTGTCCGGGTCCGCATGGCCGCCCTCCGTCGGCGCCGAACGGCCCGACCGGCGCTGCTCGGACCGCTCCCCGAGGAGCTCGACGACGGTCGGGACCAGGTCGGCGGGGAGCAGATCGGGTGCGCAGCCCGCGAGTTGACCGAGCGCGGCGAGCCGTAGACCGGGGTCGTACGGCGGAGTGCCGAGCATCAGCAGGATGTCCAGCGCCTCGGGGGCGTGGGCCGGGTGCCGGCGTACGAACAGGCCGACGCTCTCGGTGAGGGCGAGCAGGACCCGGTCGTCGCGCTCCACCGCGATCCGCCGGCGCAACAGGCCCAGCACGCGCGCGGGTTGGTCGAGGAACCGGACGAGCGCTTCGGCCGCCGCGCGGCGCACGCCGGAGTCCCGGTCCCCGATGAGGACGACGAAGACCTCGGCGCCCGCACGGACGGCGGCGTCGGCCGCCCCGCGCCCGTCACCCGCTTCCCCCTCCTCCGGTGCGTGGCCCTGCCCGATGCTGACCAGAAGCTCCACCAACTCGCCCCGGTCCGCGACCTCTTCGCAAGAGGCGAGCGCGAGCAGAAACGGAACGCAGGCGAGCGTCGAGTCGTACACGATCCCCTGGTGGTGCACCGCGCCGTACATCCCGTCGAGCGCGCTCGCCCGCTCGACGGGGTCCGTGGAAGCCAGTCCCCGGAGCAGTCCGGGCACGTCCTCCGCACTGCCGTACGCATGCCGCAGTGAGGCCCAGCCGACCTCGTCGATCCCCGTGAACACGTTGTCCTCCCCAGGCGCAGTGCCAACTGATCGCGAGTCTGCACCACGCCACTGACAACGAAGCGGAATCGGGGAGTAACCGAGGGTCAGTCTTCTGCGGGCAGAGCGCGGGCGAGGATCGTGTCGAGGTCGGCGGAGTCGGGGAGGGTGCCGAACGCGTGCCCCCAGTCGCCGGCCAGCCGGGTCGCGCAGAAGGCGTCGGCGACCGCGGCCGGGGCGTGTCGTACCAGGAGGGAGGCCTGGAGGGTCAACGCCATCTGCTCGACGAGACGGCGGGCTCCCGTCTCGGTGGCCTCGCTCAACCCGTTCTTCAACCGGCTGACGGCCGCGTCCAGGCGGGCGTCCGCGCCCTGCGCCAGGGCGAGTTCGGCGAACAGTGCGTCCGCCGTGCCGGGGTCGCGGGTCAACGCCCGTAGTACGTCAAGGGCGTTGACGTTCCCCGAGCCCTCCCAGATCGAGAGGAGAGGCGCCTCGCGGTAGTGGCGGGGCATGCCCGAGTCCTCGACGTAGCCGTTGCCGCCGAGGCACTCCAGGGCCTCCGCCGTGAAGGCCGGGCCGCGCTTGGTGACCCAGTACTTGCCGACGGCGGTGGCGATCCGGCGGAACGCCGACTCGGCGCCGTCCGCGCGCACCGCGCGCACCGCGCGGTCCGCCGCGCCCGCCAGCCGCAGCGTGAGCGTCGTGGCGGCCTCGGACTCCAGCGCCAGATCGGCCAACACGTTGCGCATCAGGGGCTGTTCGAGCAGCCGCGCGCCGAACGCGGACCGGTGCCGCACATGGTGGCCCGCCTCGACGAGCGTCTTGCGCATGAGAGTTGCCGACATCATCACGCAGTCCAGGCGGGTGCAGTTGACCATCTCGATGATGGTCTTGACGCCACGCCCCTCGGGACCGACCAGCCAGGCGACGGTCCCGTCGAACTCGGGCTCCGAGGACGCGTTGGACCGGTTGCCCAGCTTGTCCTTCAGCCGCTGGATACGGAACGTGTTGCGGCTGCCGTCGGGCAGCACACGCGGCACCAGGAAGCATGACAGTCCGTCAGGAGCCTGTGCCAGCACGAGGAACACGTCGCACATCGGCGCCGACGTGAACCACTTGTGCCCGCGCAGGGTGTAGACGCCGGGTTCGGCGGTGGGGGTGGCTGTTGTGGTGTTGGTGCGGACGTCGGAGCCGCCCTGCTTCTCGGTCATCCCCATTCCGGCGAGCAGCCCGCGCTTCTCGGTCGGGACGCGCAGGACCGGGTCGTACACCCGGCTGGTCAGCAACGGCTCGTAGACGGCGGCCAGTTCGGGCGTCGCGCGCAGGGCGGGGACGGCGGCGTACGTCATCGACGTCGGGCAGCCGTGCCCGGCATCGGTGTGCCCCCACACCAACCCCCGTGCGGTACGGGCCACATGGGCGCCGGGACGCTCGTCCGCCCAGGGCGCTCCGGCCAGCCCCTCGGCCACGGCGACGCCCATCAGCCGGTGCCAGCTCGGGTGGAACTCGACCTCGTCGATCCGGTTGCCGTAGCGGTCGTGCGTGCGCAGCTCCGGCTCGTGCCGGTTCGCCTGCTCACCCCACTCCTGCGCCTCCTCGCTGCCAGCTGCCCGCCCGAGCCGCCGTACGTCCTCCTCGGCCCAGCCGGCACCCTCCCGGCGCAGCCCTTCCAGCAGGGCCGCGTCCTCGGAGGCGTCGTACGGGGTCAGCGGTGGGGGCTGGTTGGTGACGTCGTGCGTGGCGTTCCGCGGCTGCGGCGGTATGTGCGCGAGTGTCTGGGCCATGGTCTCAGTGTTGCACTATCTCTGCGACCGCATCAATGATGTAACAAGGAAATCGCCACGTAGAGTACGAGGCCATGCGGATGAACGTGTCAGAAAGGCCCGGTGAGGTGGACCTGCGCCCGCTGTCCGCGCGGTCGGTCGTCCTCAGCCTGCTGCTGGGCACGCATCCGCCCGAGCTGCCCGTACGGGATCTGCTGCGTGCCGTCGAGCCCCTCGGTGTCGCCGGTTCCACGCTGCGGGCCGCGCTCAGCCGGATGGTGGCCGCCGGAGACCTGCGGACCACGGACACGGTCTACCGGCTCAGCGACCGCCTGTTGGAACGCCAGCGCCGCCAGGACACCGCCGTACACCCCGAGACCCGTCCCTGGGACGGCGACTGGGAGATGACCGTCGTCACCGCGACCGGCCGCGGCCCCGCCGAACGCGCCGACCTGCGCGGCAGGTTGACCGCCCTCCGGCTCGCGGAACTCCGCGAGGGGGTCTGGCTCCGCCCGGCCAATCTGCTACGACCCCGACCGGACGAACTCGGCGCGGTCGCCCGGCACTTCACCACCCGCCCCGAGGAACTCGCCCGCCAACTGGCCGTGACCCTATGGCCACTTGACGCCTGGGCGAAGACGGCCGAGGTGCTGCTGGACCGGATCACCGCCACCGCGGACCACCCGGCCGACCGCTTCACCGTCCTCGCCGCCGCCGTACGGCACCTGCTCGCCGACCCGGTCCTGCCTCCCGAACTCCTGCCCGCAGACTGGCCGGGCGCGGCTCTGCGCACCGAATACACGCGCCACCGGCGGGAGTTGATCGCGACCACGCTGGGGAACCCGGCATAGGCCGCTTCGTCAGGGCGGTCTGACTGTCTGTTAGCGTGCGCGGATGGAAGATCTGGGACTCGCGGACTGGCCGCCCGAGCCGATCGGAACCGGACGGCTCGTGCTCCGTGGGTCGGAGGCGCGGGACCGTGCGACGTTCATCGAACTGCTCGCCTCGGCAGAGGTGCACACCTACCTCGGTGGTCCCCACCCGCGCGATGAGCTTGAGCGCAAGACACCCGAGGTGCCCGAGCACAGGCCCGGGAGCCTCGTCGTCGAGCTCGACGGGGCGATGATCGGCCTGATCCTGCTCAGGAGGGGGACCGGGCACAGTCGCCCGGCCGCCGACGGAAAGGTCGATCTCGGCTACCTGTTCCTGCCGCGGGCGTGGGGGTTCGGATACGCCGCCGAGGCGTGCGCGGCGGCACTCGACTGGCTCGACCGCGTCCTTCCCGGTGAGCCGGTGGTGCTCACCACCCAGACCGCCAACGCCCGTTCGATGCGCCTCGCGGCGAAGCTGGGGTTCACCGAGGTGGAGCGGTTCGAGGCATGGGACGCCGAGCAGTGGCTCGGCATGCGGTCAACGGCCGTTCAGCCGGGCTGAGTTCGTGCCGGAGCGGCCGTGCGAAGCGCCGTGCGGGGACGCTTCGTACGGCCGCCGTCACCGTGGGAGGCCTACTTGTACGTGATGTCCGAGGACGCGTACTTGCAGTAAGGAGTCCTAGCAAAATGACCGGCTGTTGCCTTGGAATGACAGGCTGTCAGTCGGTGTTGTGCCTGCATCCGATGGATCGGGGTGGGGTGTGGGGCAGCGTCGGCCGTGGGAGGTCGAGGACGGGCTGTGGGAGCGGATCGCTCCGCTGTTGCCGGTGGTCGAACGCAGGCAGCGGTATCCGGGGCGTAAGCGGCTGCATGACCGGCGGGTGCTCAACGGGATCCTGTTTGTGCTGTACACGGGCATCCCGTGGGAGTTCCTGCCGCAGGAGCTGGGGTACGGCTCGGGGAGTACGTGCTGGCGCAGGCTGCGGGACTGGCAGGAGGCCGGGGTGTGGCAGGCGTTGCACGAACTCCTGCTGGCCGAGTTACGGGCGGTCGGCCTGCTGGATTTCTCCCGGGCTGCGGTCGACGGTTCGCATCTGCGGGCGATGAAGGGCGGCGCGAAGACGGGGGCGTCACCGGTGGACCGGGGACGGACGGGCAGCAAGCACCACGTGATCGTGGAGGCGCACGGCATCCCGCTTGCCGCCTCGCTGACCGGCGGCAACCGCCACGATGTCACCCAGCTCATGTCCCTGGTCCATGCCGTGCCTCCGGTCCGGGGCAAGCGCGGGCGTCCCCGGCGGCGCCCCAAGGTGCTGTACGCCGACCGCGGCTACGACTACGACGTCTACCGCCGCGAGCTGCGAGAGGTGGGCATCCGCCCGGTCATCGCTCGCCGTGGGACCGAGCACGGCTCCGGATTGGGCGTGCACCGCTGGGTCGTCGAAGCCGCCTTCGCGCTCCTGCACTGGTTCCGCCGTCTGCGCACCCGCTGGGAGATCCGCGAAGACCTCCACGAAGCCTTCCTCGCTCTCGGCTGCGCCATCATCTGCTGGCGTCGCCTGAAGACCGCCGTTGACTAGGACCTGTCCGGCGGGCCTTGCGGCCGGTGGCCCTGGGTCCGTGGCGCTGCCGTAGTCTCCGTGGTCATGTTCGAGTGGTGGCATGTGCTGGCGGATGACGAACGGCAGCAATGGACTCTGGATCCGTTCGTGAGTGTGGGGCTGCTGGCGTTCGGTATGGGTCCCGACGAGACGTCGCAGGTACTGAGTGGTGCCACCAGGGAAGCTCAGCGTCACAGGTTTCGCCGGCGTGCGGGCGAGACCGTCGACGCCGTCGAGGAGGGCGAGTACCGGGAATTTGGTTTGAAGCTCTATTACCGGGAGGAACGTCTGGCTGGCGTCGTGGTCGATGCGCTGCGAGGACCCCAAGTCTTTGTGGAGGGGGAAGCCCTGGTCGGCAGGGTCCCCTCCGTTCTGGAGCAGTGGATGATCGGCCGTGCCGAGGCCCGCAAGCCGCATTCGGAGCTCTCGTATCTGGACGCTGGAGTTCCTGGGTCGGAATCGCTGGGCGTCGTTCTGGATGTGCAGCGCGCAGGCGATCACCTGCTCACGCGACCGGTGTTCGTGCCCCGTGAGGCACTGGACGACCTCCCTCACTTCCTACCCCGAGAAGCGTGGTCGCGTTGCTGAGTGCCCATCGGGCAGACGGGGGTGACACCGCGGTCAGTCTGATGGATGGCAGCTCATCACGCTCGTTACCGGATGCGGATCGAAGCTGTCGACGCGGCGCCGTGGAAGGTGTCGGCACCTTTCTCCACATGAACTGACAGCTCGTCACTACAAGGCACAAGCAGTTCATTTTGCCAGGAGCTCTAAGTCCCGTCCGCATGGACTTGAGCTGCGGTGGGATCTTCTTATGGGGCTGTGACCAGGACCAGAGCGCGTTTCTTGATGTTTCCCGATGTTCCAGTGTCTTTCGCTCGGGACCCCCCTGAGAACTCCCTCGCCGGACTTCCACCCCCTGAGAACTCCCTGGCATCACCCTCGCGGAGAGGGCTGTGAGCTGGAAAAATAGCAGTGCCCCGTGTCTTCTGGCGACGTAGGGGGACTGCGCCTGTTTTCCGGGCAGGGGTATGAGGAGGTCGCCCTGCTGCGAGTGGGCTGCATCCGCTGGCGGCATGACGGGGTCACGATCGCGGGTACGCGAACCGGGCCCTGGCCTGCGACGCGGTGATGAACCGGATCGACGCCGACAACACGGCCTGGCTCCAGCGGGTCATCGTCGAAAACGGCTGGCCGGGCGTCCAGTTGGTCGGTGAACCGGGAGCCGATCAGGCATGGCTCCTTGCCCAGCACACCGACCTGGCCCCCGCCTTCCGGCGCCAGGCGCTCGAACTCCTGACGACCGCGGGCGCGGTGGGAGACGCCCCTCCACGCCACCTGACCTACCTCACCGACCGGGTCTTGGTCGCGGTCGGCGAACCCCAGATTTACGGAACGCAGTGCACCGACGACGGAGACGGCACGAGCCTGCGCCGGCAACCCGTTGCTGATCCCGATCGGCTCGATGAACGCCGCGCCGCGCTGGGGCCGGAGCCAGCTGCGGAGTACGACCGAGGTAGGCACGGTTGCTGAGGACCCTCGGACGACCCCAAGGGACAAGATCGCGGGACGGAATGCCGGGCCAGCCGAATGAGAGAGCGCGGGAATAGGCAGGCCGTCACGACGGAACGGGATATTCCAATTGCGGACCTACACCCGCGGGAGCCGACCTGCCGGGTTCGAGTGTGCGCGCTCCAGGAAACGCA
Source organism: Streptomyces sp. NBC_00988 (assembly GCF_045162645.1). Taxonomy (NCBI): domain Bacteria; kingdom Bacillati; phylum Actinomycetota; class Actinomycetes; order Kitasatosporales; family Streptomycetaceae; genus Streptomyces; species Streptomyces sp. NBC_00988. The sequence continues at coordinate 1,998,143 of NZ_CP108730.1, read as the reverse complement.
ACAACGTGAAGAGTGTTGGCAAGCGCCTGACAGGCTTCCGCTGAGAAATATTGCCCCGCAGAGTCCGAGTAGCGTGCTGAACTGTTTGACGTCATTGCTGGGTCAATCGTGTAGGAGTTTGGCCAGCATGGCGTTCGAAGTGTCAACGATGCGCTGGTGAACGTGTTCCCCGGACGATGTCATTGTGCCCGCCCTCAAAGCCCATCTCTGACGGCGTCTCCTGGATCTGCACCACCGGACCTCACACAGTCCGCACCGTGACAGCACCCGGCCCGACCCGAAAGCAGCCTGGAGTCGTACAAGGGTTCGGGGGCGGGCCGGTTGAGCCGGTACGCGGCGAAGAACAGGGCGCTGGGGCTGCGGGGAGGCAAGCCGACAACCCAGCGCATGGGGGAAGGGGCGGCGTACGGCCCCCCTCTCTGTCAGCCTGTGGTGAGACGCCCCGCTTTGTCGGGCTAGTCTGAGAGGGCGCGACAGGAGAAACACCCCCTCATGACCAGCACCGCGCCCGCCGGAATCCGCGCTGCCCACGAACTCTCGGATTCACATCTCAGCTTCCGCGCTCTTGGAAATGATCTCCGAGAGCGCGGACTGAGGCACGCCACCGACCCGGTCGCGGACGATGCCTTTGCCTGTGTCGAGCGCCAACTGGGTATCACCGCCGCGTGCCGGCTGACCGGCCGCTCGCGGGCCACTCACTACCGCAGGCTGCAGCCCCCGGCGGAGCGAGAACCCAGGAAACCGCAGGTCCAGCCCTCGGCGCTGACGGCCGAAGAGCGGGCCGCAGTACTGGCGTTGATGAACTGCGACGAGTACGCCGAACTTGCGCCCGCCCAGATCCGGGCCCGCGAGTTGGATGCCGGGCGCTACCACTGCTCCGTCTCCACGATGTACCGGATCCTGCGCGACAAGGGTCAGTCCGGTGAACGCCGAAGGCAGGCCACCCACCCCGCCCGGGCGGTGCCCGAGGTGGTGGCCACCGCCCCGTCGCAGGTGTTCACCTGGGACATCACCAAGGCGGCCGGACCGGCCAGAGGCATCTGGTATCACGCCTACGTCATCATCGACATTTTCAGCCGCTACATCGTCGGCCACACCGTTGAGCTCGCCGAATCCGCCCAGCGGGCCGGGGAGTTGATCCGCGAGAGCATCATCCGCAACCAGATCGTGCCCGAGACCGTGCACGCGGACCGCGGCACCTCGATGACGAGCAAGAAGGTCTCCCAGCTGCTGATCGATCTCGGGGTGACAAGGCCACACTCCCGGCCGAAGGTCTCCAACGACAACCCCTACAGCGAGCCCAGTTCAAGACCACGAAGTACATGTCGGACTATCCCGAACGGTTCGATTCCCCTCGCCCACGCCCGCGAGTGGTTCGACGCGTTCATCACCTACTACAACCACGAACACAGGCACTCCGGCATCGGCTTCCATACACCCGCCTCCGTCCACTTCGGGACCGTCGAGGAGGTCCGCGACCAGCGGGCCGTCACCCTCTCCGAGGGCATACGCCCGACACCCCGAACGCTTCGGCCGACGCCCCCGACCACCCGAGATACCCCAGACCGCCTGGATCAACGACCCGGCCAAGCGCCGCGAACCCGCACCACAAACCTCATAGCGTCAAGACCGTCTCACTGGACTTGAAATGTTCCGGACTGATGATCGGGCTGCACCGGTCGGCGATCGGCACGCTGGTAGAGCGGACCACCCGGTTCACCATGCTCGTCCACCTGCCCCGCGAGGAGGGATACGGCGCCATCCCGCGGACCAAGAGCGGCCCCGCCCGTGGCATCTGGGCCGGAAGGTTTGTCGCTCTGGTCGTTGGTGACCACGAGGCCAGTCTCGAAGAGCGTCGCGGTCCTGGCCAGCCCGCCGACGTTGTTGAAGTGAGTTCCGAGGTCGTGGGAGCGCATCAGGTTCGCGAAGCCAACCGCATGGTCGATCATCACGATGGTGACGTTCTCAGGTGTCAGCGGCTCAGGAACGGTCATGGCGTACCTCTTTCCGTTCATTGTCCGAAGATCGGTGTCATCGGACGGGGCGGCAGCGGGTCGGGCGGCAGGCACCTCCCGTCAAGAGAGCCGGCCGCGGTGCTTCTCGGTGTGGTCGAGGATCAACTCGGTGACGGCGTCAGGCCGGTCCAGCTGGAGGAAGTGACCGGCACCGGCGAGCCGTTCGAAGCGCCACGGTGCGTCGATCCATTCTCCGGAGCGGGCCATCTGTTCGAGGCTGCTGTAGATGTCACCGGTGGGCCAGACACCGAGAACGGGGACCCGCACCCGGGGAACGGAGGCCATGGTCGCGTTCACCGGGTGGATGTTGGCGTGGTAGAAGTTCAGCATCGCCTTGAGCGCACCGGGCCGTTCCAGGTCGGCGATCCAGGCGTCGGCCTCGGGGTGGTTTTCCACCCACCAGCGGAAGGTAGACCAGGGCCCCCCTTCGCCTTCGGCATCACCGCGCAGCCAGCTCTCGGCGTCGGGGAACAGCAGTCGCAGCATGTACCACGACAGTTGTCTCTGCTCATAGCCAGCTCGCGCCCGGGCGCTCGGGTGGCCGGTGGAGAGAGCGACGTAGGACGTGATCCGGTCCGGCCGGCAAGCGGCCATGGCCCAGGTCGATCCGGCGCCGCGATCGTGTCCGACGAGGTGGAAGGTGTTCACGCCCAGCGCGTCCACGACCGCCCAGAGCCTTTCCTGATCCTTGACGATCGTGTAGTGCTCGACCGCAGCTGGCATGTCCGAGTCGCCCTGCCCGAGCAGGTCCGGTGCGATCACCCGGTATCCAGCGTCGAGAAGCCCGGGTATCTGTCCGCGGTAGACGGCCGATGAGTCCGGGATGCCTGGCACCAACACAATGGTCTGCGGCCCGGCGCCCGCCTCGAAGGCGTTCACGTGATGCCCGTCCACGACCACTGTGTGCCGGGTCATGCCGGTCAGCCGGTGACGGTGCCCTTCGGATGGGAGTGGCTGTTGCAGGTGATTCACGGGAAGTATTGCTCCTTGTCCGGCCGATCGCGCCCTTAGTGACCAGATGGTCAATAAACAACATACACCTTGACGCCCAATTGACCATCCGTATACTTGGGCGGGTGAACAAGCGAATCGTCGACTGCGCGCCGCAGCCCGAGCCTGCGGCCGGACAGGGCCGCGGCACCGCCCCTCCGCGGCGTCGGCGCGACCGGGCGGCGAGCCGGGAGGCCATCCTCAAGGCGGCTCGGGCGGAGCTCCACGAGCACGGCTACAGCAAGATGACCATCCGGGCCGTTGCCGCACGAGCCGGCGTGACCCATGGCTTGGTCATGCGGCACTTCGGCTCGAAGGAGGGGCTACTGCGCGCGGCGATCCCCGGACCTCAGGACTTGGATGCCGTCCTGGCCGGCGACAGCGCCGGTCTGCCGGAACGGATCGCGCGAGCCTTCGTGGTGCGCATGGAGATGGCCGGCAGCCTCGACCCGATGGTCGCACTCATCCGTAGCGCCGCCGTGAGCGAGCCCACTGCCACCCACCTGTACGTGTCGATGCAGGAACAAAGCGCACGCGCCTACCGCACCGTGCTGGAGGGGCCAGACGTCGACGAGCGGGTCGATCTGCTGGGAGCGGTGCTGCTCGGGGTGACCTTCAGCCGGTACGTGGTGCATGCCGGCCCACTGGCGACCATGAGCTCGGAGACGGTGATCCAGCATCTGGCCGGCCTGATCCGTCCGCTCGTGCAGCCTCAACCGTCCTCGCGGGCGGTGGAGCGTTAACCTAGCGCTTTCACCAAGCGGGTGGTCGATGGCCCAGCGGGTGACGACGGTGTCGTGCTTCATGGTGGCCATGACGTGGAAGACGTCCGCCTGCTCGAGTTCGAAGCGCCAGCCCTTGCTGAAGCCGTAGGCGGCATCCGTCATGCCCCACCGGAGCGGGATGTCCTCGGCGATGGCCTTTCGGACCATCGCCTTGGCCACGCAGAAAACAGCGCTTGTGACCGGCGCGAACAAGGGCTTCGGGTGCGAAACTGCTCGTCAGCTGTCCAGCGGGGCTCGACGGAGGTAGCCGTACGGTTCGTCCGTCTCGACGTGACTGACGACGGCAGGGCCCTGGCCGGTCTTGGCCTACGCATCGTCCAGGACCGTGCTGAACCCGGGTAGACCGAATTGGCCTTGACCGCCGTGCACCAGACATCACTCCCGACGAGCCGGACCTGCCCCTGCCCGGCCGAGGCGACGGCGTCATGGGCGTCGTGGTCATGGTGCTGGCGGCTGGGACAGTCGGACCGGTAGACGATGTCGATGCCAGCGTCGGCGCCGGTTTCAGAAGTGGCCACTTCGGTACGCTTCGCGATCCTTGCGATGCCGAAAGTGCGTTATGGACGTCGGTCGCCCACCATCGCACTGTAAGTATGCATCATGCACCTAGATGCATACCAGGTACCGATCGGAGAACCACGACGCCTACGCGACCCTGCGGGTGAGTCGCGAGGACGGCATCGCCCGCGTCACCCTCGACAACCCCCCGTCAACGTCTGAACGTCGCCCTGATGGCCGACCTCCGGCACTTGCTGACCGCGCTGAGGGATGACGACTCGGTTCGGGTGATCGTGTTCGACAGCGCCAATCCGAAATTCTTCATAGCCCACGTCGACATGTCGCTCGTCGACACGCCAGACGCCTTCGACAAGCTCGCAGCCGACCTTCCAGACGGCGTCAACGTCTTCCAGGCTTTGGGGGAGCTGCTTCGGCACCAGCCCCAGGTGACCATTGTCAAGCTTGCCGGGATGGCGCGCGGCGGAGGGGCGGAGTTCGTCACAGCCGCGGACATGGCGTTCGCGGCGATCGGTTGCGCCGGGATCGGCCAGATCGAAGCTCCCATGGGCATCGTCCCTGGTGGAGGAGGCACGCAGTACCTCGCCAGCCGGGTCGGCCGTAATCGCGCCCTGGAGGCGGTGCTGAGTGCCGACCTGTACGACGCCGAAACAGCAGAGCGCTACCGCTGGGTCAACCGGGCCGTCCCTGGCGGCGAGCTCGACGACATCGTCGACCGCCTCGCCCGTAACATCGCGGCCCTGCCCGAGAACGTGATCGCGGCGGCCAAGCGCGCTATCGCCTCCGAGGACCTGGCCGAGGGTCTCCTGCGGGAGCACGACGCCTGGGCGGGCCAGCTCGTTCGCCCCGCGGCCGAGCGGATGATCCGCGGCGGACTGGCCCACGGTGCCCAGACCCGTGACGGCGAGCGCGATCTGGAGGGCCTGCTCCGGGGACTGGCCGGATAGGACCCGGACGAGGGCTCCAGCTACTCACCGGTGTCCTGTCAACCGCGGCAGCGTGCGGCTCGCCCACCTCATCGGATGCCAACGTGATCGACTGTCACGTCGACTCGTAGACCGTCGATGAGGTGGTGCGTGAACACCTGAGAGGACGTCCCGTTTGATTGGGGGATAGTTCACGGATTGTGCCAGGTTATGGGAGTTTCGCCGGTTGCTCGTCTCTAATGGGCGGTAGCTGAGGTCGCTGAAGGCGCCTCCTCGGCGCCGGCCGCCGGCGTCAGCACAACGTCCGCCGACGATGGTGTCCCTCGTTGTGGTGTACGGGATCAGCGGCTGGGAGTGCGCGGGCGTTTGCCCGGGGCGCACTTCCACGGGTGAGTACCGCTCCCTGAACAAGAGGCAGGCCACCGCGCAAGTCTCCCTGGTGAACGGGCAGTTCAACCGGAGGAGCGCACGATGGCCTTGTCCCAGTCTGACCTGATACGGCTGCTTGAGTCACTAATCCGTTGTTAAGGCGGCCAGGATCCGCACGATGGGCCGGCTGCCCCTGGCGTCGGAGGTATGCCTTTTGAGTCACCGGCCGGTCAGGTCCAAACGTAGATCGGCACCTTCGACGCCGCCCATCGAACCTCAACTTCCTCATGTTCGTGGGCATTTGTGGTACGAGCCAGCCGCACGGCGATCTCTTGCAGCACGCGAGCCTTTCAGCTCCTGCGCAGACCGAGACCCGCGCGGTGCGCTGGTGCCACGAACGGCTCGTGAGGTGTCGGCCCGACCACATGGTCGAGGCCTGGGATTAGTGCGACGCGTGGCTCCGCATGCGCTCGTGACCAGCGCAAACATCCGTTCCACTGGGAGGGCACACCCTTGATCTATTGCGGTATCGACTGGGCCGAGAAGACACACGACGTCGCGCTGGTCGACGACACCGGCCGGCTCGTCGCCAAGCGGCACATCACCGACGACACGTCCGGCTACAAGATCCTCCTGGACCTGCTCGCCGAGCACGGCGACAGCGAGGCGAACCCCATCCCGGTAGCGATCGAGACCCCACGCGGCCTCCTGGTCGCCGTCCTGCGGACCGGCACCCGCAAGATTTTCGCGATCAACCCGATGGCCGCCGCCCGCTACCGCGACCGGCACGCCGTCTCACGCAAGAAGTCCGACCCCGGCGACGCACTCGTGCTCGCGAACATCCTGCGCACCGACATGCACGCCCACCGGCCACTGCCCGACGACAGCGACCTGGCCCGCGCGATCGCCGTCCTGGCGCGCGCCCAGCAGGATGCCACCTGGAACCGGCAGCAGATCGCCAACCAGCTCCGATCCCTCCTGCGGGAGTTCTACCCCGCAGCCCTGGACGCCGTCGCCATCTGGGCCAACGGCCTGTGCCGACCAGAGGCCCGGGAGCTGCTCAAGTCCGCACCGACGCCGGCCAAGGCCGCGCGACTGACCCGAGCCCAGATCCAGGCCGCACTCAGGCGGGCCGGCCGCAAGCGCGGCATCGAAGCCGAGGCCGACCGGCTGCGAGACATCTTCCGCGGCCACTATGCCCATCAGCCGCCGCTGGTCGAGGACGCACTCGGCAAGCAGATGCTCGCCCTCGTGACCCAGTTGGAGGCCGCCTGCACCGCCGCCGATGACCTCGCCAAGGCGGTGGAAGAGACGTTCCCCCAGCACCCGGACGCCGAGGTGCTCCTGAGCTTCCCCGGACTGGGCATCCAACTCGGCGCCCGGGTCCTCGCCGAAATCGGGGACGATCACACACGCTTCGCCGACGCCCGCAGCCTGAAGGCATACGCCGGCTCCTCGCCCATCACCAGAGCCTCCGGCAAGAAGTCGAGCATCACCCGCCGCTGGATCAAGAACAACCGCCTCAACCACGCCGGCTACCTCTGGGCGTTCTCCGCGATCACCGCCTCACCCGGTGTCGGCGTACACATGAACGTGCACAGCCGCGTACGGATGAACGTGCTCAGTTCTTGATGCGGTGAGGGTGGTGTGTCGGCAGTCTGCTGCTGTGTCTTCGGGTGGCAGAGAGGCGGCTGACGGTGGTCCTTGACCCGCATCGCTGGCTGGAGTTGAGGCGTTTTCGCGGTCTGTACGAGTCCGGGGCGATGAGCCTGTCGGAGATCGCGAAGGCGACCGGGCTGAACCGTCGCACGGTCAGTAAGTATCTGTCGGGGCAGGTGCCGATCGCGCCGCCGAAGCGGGCGCCGAACGGGAAGCCGAAGGCTCGGGTGGTGGACGAGGTCGCGCCGTTGATCGACGCGATGCTGCGGGCCGAGATCCTCATCAAGGGGGCGGTGATCCACGAGCGCCTGGTCAAGGAGTACGGCTTCACCGGCAACTACCAGCGCGTGAAGATCTACCTGCAGGAAGCCCGGCCCCGGATCGCGGACGAACTGGGCATCAGCCCGGGCGAACTGGCGGGTCTGCACCGCCGGTTCGAGGTCGTCCCCGGTGCTCAGGCCCAGGTCGACTGGGGCGACGAGGGCAAGATCCTCTCCCATGTCGGGATCCCGAAGGTCTACTCGTTCCACATGACCTTGTCCTACTCGCGTGATCCGTTCTGCTGCTTCACCACCAGCCAGGACCTGGCAACGTTCTTCGACTGCCATCGCCGCGCGTTCGTGCACTTCGGCGGGGTGCCCATGACGATCGTCTACGACCGGACCAAGACGGTTGTCCGTCGCCATGTCGCTCCCGGCGAGGCGGTTCCGCTGCATCCGGAAGCGGTGGCCTTCGCCGGGCACTACGACTTCGACATCGACGTCCTGGCCGCCTACCGCCCGACCGGGAAAGGACGCGTCGAGCGCCAAGTCCTGATCGTCCGCGATCATGTTCTGGCCGGGCGGGCGTTCTCCTCCATCGAGGAGATGGACGCCGCGTTCACCTCCTGGGTGCCGATACGGCGGGCGAAGGTCCACGGCACCCACGGCGAGGTCATCGGGCATCGCGCCGTCCGTGACCACATGGCTCTGAGGCCACTGCCGCAGACTCCGTATGTGGTCGCTCAGCGGCATCTGCGGCACGTCGGCAAGGACTGCCTGGTCGCCTTCGACGCGAACCTCTACTCGGTGCCGGCCCGCAAGGTCCGCGCCCGTCAACTGGTCGAGATCCGGGCCACGAAGTCGCAGATCATCCTGCACTCCACCGTCCCCGACGCCAACGGCGAGACCCTCCTGGCCGTCCATCCGAGGGCAGTCGGCCGCGGCGCCCGCATCGTCGACGACAAGCACTGGGACGGCCTGCCCAAGGGCGACAACCGCCGCGTCACCACCGGCGACGTGACGCCCCAGCCCCGCCACCAGGACGCTCTGGGCGACGAAGCCGGCCCGCTCAGGGCTCTGCTGAACCGGACAGCGGCCAGCGGAGTCGAGGTCAGCCGCCGCCCGTTGTCGGTCTATGACGAGCTGACCGGCACCCGCCCCTTCACCCCCAACTCCACTAGGAAGGAAGCCCGTTGAGTCAGCTGGTCACCGCCCGCATCCGCAGCACGGCCGCCAAACTCGGCCTGCCCCACCTGGCCGAGAGCCTGAACCAGTACGCCGAGCGGGCCGAGGAAGGCAAGCTCGGCTACCTCGACTTCCTCGATCTGGTCATGGCCGAAGAGCTCGCCGTCCGCGACGACCGGCGTTTCCGTCAGGGCCTGCGGCTCTCCAAGCTGCCGCACCACAAGACGCTGGACGACTACGACTTCTCCTTCCAGCCCGAACTCGACCCGCGCAAGGTCAAGGACCTGGCCACCCTCTCGTTCGTCGAGGCCAAGGCCAACGCAGCTCTGCTCGGCCCGCCGGGAGTGGGCAAGACACACCTCGCCGTTGCTCTGGCCGTCGCGGCCTGCCGGGCCGGATTCTCGATCTACTTCACGACGCTGGACGACATGGTCCGCCAGCTGAAGACCGCCGAAGCAGCCGGCCGGCTGACCAGCAAGCTCCGTTCCTACCTGCGGCCCAGCGTCCTGGTGGTCGACGAGGTCGGCTACCAGCCCCTCGAACGCGCCGAGGCGAACCTGGTCTTCCAGGTGATCTCCAAGCGCTACGAGAAGGGCTCCATCATCCTGACCTCGAACAAGACCTTCAGCGAGTGGGGCCAGGTCTTCGGCGACGAAGTCCTCGCCACCGCGATCCTCGACCGCCTCCTGCACCACTGCGACGTCATCGCGATCAACGGCCCCAGCTACCGGCTCAAGAACCGACTCGCCGCCATCGAGCGCGAGACCGAAGTGGCCTGAGAGCTGAGCACGTTCATCTGTACTTGGCTGAGCACTTCAGGGAGTACGCGGACACCCGGAGCCAAAACCCACTACCGGCGCCGCCGCGACCACCACGGTGACTGGCACGCAGCCGCCCAGCGCAACCTCTTCAACCGCATGATCGGCCAGCTCTACTACTGCCTTCAAGAGCACGAACTGTTCGACGAACAGACCGCTTTCCCCACCGGACTCGCCGCCGCAGCTTGACACGCTAGCGCCGTGAGGTGTCTACGTACGGCCGACGGAGTTGAAACGATCAGGATGCTGTGCGAGCGCATCCTGCAGGAACTCATCGAGGCCGAAGCCACCGAGGTCATCGGTGCCGCCCCGGGCGAGCACTCCGACCAGCGCGCCACGTGGCGCAACGGCCACCGCGAGAGGCTGCTGACCACCCAGGCCGGCGACCTCGACCTGAAGATCCCCAAGGTGCGGACCGGATCGTTCTTCCCCTCACTGCTGGAGCGGCGCCGACGCATCGACCGGGCACTGTTCGCCGTGGTGATGGAGGCATACGTGCACGGGGTCTCGACCCGCTCGGTCGATGACCTGGTCAAAGCCCTGGGCGCCGACACCGGGATCTCCAAGTCCGAGGTGTCACGGATCTGCGGCGAACTCGACGCCGAACTGACCGCGTTCAAGGCACGGCCGCTGGATCACACCGTCTTCCCCTACGTCTTCCTGGACGCCACCTACTGCAAGGCACGCGTCAACCACCGGATCGTCTCCCAGGCGGTGGTCATCGCGACCGGCATCTCCGCCACCGGGCACCGCGAGATCCTCGGACTGATGGTCGGAGACAGCGAGTCGAAGCCGTTCTGGACGAAGTTCCTGCGCTCGCTGCGTGCCCGCGGCCTGGACAACGTCCAGCTGGTCATCTCCGACAGCCACAGCGGACTGGTGGCCGCGATCCGCACCGTCTTCCTCGGCTCGGCCTGGCAACGATGCCGGGTTCACTTCGTCCGAGACGTCTTCAGCGTGATCGAGAAGGGCTCGGGAGAGATGGTGGCGGCGACCATCCGCACCGTCTTCGCGCAGACCACCGGCGAGGCCGTGCGCACCCAGCTAAACGTGGTGGCCGACATGCTCGGACGACAGTTCCCCCAGGTCAAGAAGATGCTGCTGGACGCCGCGACAGATATCACCGCGTTCGCGGACTTCCCGCCGGCGCACTGGAAGAAGATCTGGTCCACCAACCCGCTGGAACGGCTGAACCGGGAGGTCAAACGCCGGGCCGACGTCGTCCAGGTCTTCCCCAACCCCGCCGCCCTCGACCGGCTGGCGGCCGCCGTCCTGGCCGAACTCCACGACGAATGGCAGGTCTTCGACCGCCGCTACCTCTCCGAAGCCTCCATGACCGAACTCCTCACGACGCAACCCGCCACGGACGAACCCGAGCTTCCACCACAGCAGAAACCGAACCAGCTCGACCAGTGACTACACCACTCGGCGGGACACCATCTCCGACGGCTACCGCGGCGAAGGCAAGACCGACGCCCGCGACGCCTACGTCATCGCCGACCAGGCCCGCATGCGGCGCGACCTGCGCCCGATCAACTTCGGCGATGAGGCCACGCTCGAACTCAAACTGCTGACCGGGCGCCGTACGGACCTGGTCGAGGACCGCACCCGGACAGTGAATCGGCTCCGCGGCTCCCTGCTGAGTCTCTTCCCCGCGCTCGAGCGGGACCTGGACATCACCTATGTCGGTCCTCTCAAGCTACTGACCGGGTACCAGACCCCGGCAGCTATCTGACGGACCGGAATTACGCGGCTGGCAAAGTGGCTGGCCAACCGCAAGGTCAAGAACTCAAGGTCTCTCGCGGAGCGGGCCGTTGAGGCCGCCAAGCGCCAGCAGACATCCGTGCCAGCAGAGAAAACCATCGCCCAGCTGGTTCGCACCCTGGCCGAGGAGGTGATTGCCTTCAATGAGCGGATCGGCGAGATCGACGGGCTCATCGAGGAGCGGTTCCGAAGCCACGAACTGGCCGACATTGTCCAGAGCCTCCCCGGAATCGGGGCCGTGCTCGGGGCGGAATTCCTGGCCGCTGTCGGCGGCAACCTGGACGGCTTTGCTTCCCCGGACGCATTGGCCGCCTTCGCCGGGGTTGCTCCCGCGCCACGCGACTCCGGCAAGGTCAGCGGCAACCTGCACCGCCCCAGCCAGTACCACCGCCGACTCCAACGGGTCTTCTATACCTCCGCGTTGGTCAGCATCCGCTGCGACCCGAACTCCCGGCAGTTCTATGACCGCAAGCGCGCGGAGGGCAAGCGCCACGTCCAGGCCGTGCTCGCCCTGGCCCGGCGACGCGTGAACGTCCTGTGGGCCCTGATCCGTGACCGCCGGTGCTATGAGGTCGCACCACCCGCAGTCGCCCCGGCTTGACATCCGCATTGGGAAGCATCTCGAAGAGCACGGCGGTGACCAGCCGGATGAGCGCGTCGTCGTTGGGAAAGACCTGGACGACATCGACCCTGCGCTTGATCTCCCGGTTCACCCGCTCCAACGGGTTCGTCGACTGGATCTTCTTCCAGTGCCGCGGCGGGAAGTCCGCGAACGCGGTCAGGTCCTCCTTCGCCTCCAACAGCATGGCCTTGACCTTGGGGAACTGGGTGCCGAGCATGTCCGCGACGGTGTCCAGCTGAGTGCGCACGAGGCTGGCGGTGGGCTGGGTGAAGATCGTGCGGATCGTCGCCGCGACCATCTCGCCGGAGTCGCGGTCGATCACGCCGAAGGCATTTCGCAGGAAATGAAGCCGTAAGGATTCAACATGGTGTTTCGCTGTCTGCTGTGACGGATGCGAATACGTCGGTGGCGGTGGCGAAGCGTCGTTCGGCGGGCGTCGGGACGTGCGGGTCTTGTTCGAGGAGGGGACGGACGTCGTCGATGGCGTTGCGGATGGTGCCGCGGCTGACTCCGAACAAGTCGGCCAGAGTCTGTTGGTTGCATAGATCTCGCTGGGAAAGGACCGTCGCCAGGATCCGGTCAGCGTCGGTGATCTTTTGACGGAAGACGCCGCCACGGGTTCCCGGGCGCCGATCACCGCCGCGCTGGTGATGCCGGCGTTGTTCGAGCGCGGCCTGGTAGGGCACGGTGATCCGGTCGACCAGCGCCTGGAAGTCCGGACGGGACATGCCGGTGAGTGCGGGGTGGGACAGAGTCTGGGAGAGATCCATTTTGCTGGTGGTGGCGCCGTCCTGCGCCCAGTCGCGCAGTTCCTGGGCGGAGGAGAAGTAGTGTGCGGTCTGCGAGATGGTGATCTTCTGCGCGTCGATGAGTGTGCGGGTCTCGCCGATGACCTGGCCGATCGTGACCGGGTTAATGGCGAGCAGGTCGACCAGGACCTTCTGGGAGCAGACGCGGCGCAAGTAGATCACCGTGACAAGGATGCGGTCGGCGTTCGAAAGCAGGGGTTTGCCGTGCGCTCCAGGGGCCTGCAGGCGCCGGCCGCCGCGCTGCTGGAACTTGCGCTGTTCGGCCCGGGCGGCCTGCGCGGGAGCCAACTTGCCGCACAGTGCGACCAGTTCCGGTGAGGTCATGCCGCTCAGGCGCGGGTCGGCGAGCACCGCCAGGACCTGTGACCTGGTGTGGTCGCGGTCGGTGGTGTTGATCGCGCAGTCGCCGGTGGTGCCGACTGGGGCGATCGTGTAGTTCCAGGATCCGTGCTGGTCATGGGGCGTGATCGGTAGTGAGCGCAGGTGCTCGCAGCTGACGGAGATTCCCACCGGGTAGGTCCCGGTGTCCAACTCGGCGTGAACGCGCAGGCCGGTGCGAGTGCGGGTCGCGGCAATGCTGTTGACCACGACTTCGTGGCTGGTCAGGGGCCTGCCACGCCAGTTCATGGAGATGTGGGAGAACAGCCGGTGCTCGATCTTGTTCCATTTTGAGGTGCCCGGCGGAAAGTGACAGACGCTCACCGTGAGGCCCGTCTGGGCGGCGAACGCGGCGAGTTCAGCCTTCCACAGCCGGTAGCGGTAGCTGTTGGACCCTCCGCAGTCCGCGGTGATCAGCAACCTGTCGGCATCCGGGTAGTCCACCCGGCCACGGGCCCGCCACCAGCGGCGGATCGACTCGACGGCGAACACCGAGGTGTCGTGATCGGTGCCGACGTTCACCCAGCCGCGGTCGCGGGCCAGATCGTAGATGCCGAAGGGTATCGCCACCTCGACGTCGGGACCGATGAAGTAGAAGCTGTGGTCCTCCACCTGCACCGGATCGCCGGCGGGGCGCCATTGACGTCCGGGGTTCGGCAGCAGCTGTCCCAGCTGCTCCTTCTTCTTGGCATCGATGCTGATCACCGGCTGACCGCCGGCCTGGCACTCCTTGACCTGTTCGTTGATATAGCGGAACTGCGCGTCCCGATCGGGGTGTTGCTTGCCCTCCAGCGTCTTGGCGCTGACCTGCAGACTGAAACCCTGCCCCTTCAGCAGCCGGCCGACAGTAGGAGCGGAGACCGGATGCCCTTGCCCGGTCAGCTCCTCGGCGAGGTTGCGCAAGGACTTGGTCGTCCAGCGCAGCGGCGACATCGGATCACCCCGCTCGTCCGGCTCCACCAGCTTCAGCAACGCCGGAACCAGAGAAGGATCCTGTTCCTCGATGGGCTTGCGGCCACCCCCGGGACGCCGAACATAGCCGTCCCGCAACCGATCCCCACCGGCCTCCAGCTCGAACACACCGTTGCGAACCGTCGTCTCACTCACCCCGGCCAGCCGCGCCACGGCCCGTACCCCACCGTGGCCGAGCAATCGCGCCTCCTGCGCCAGCATCAGACGCCGCTGACGCTCATTCAGATGCGGCAACACGACCTGGAACCGCAGCGCGAGCTGATCCAGAACATCGTCGGCGAAGCTCATACCAGAGCAACGGGCTTGTCCTATGAAAGCAACGGGTTGTTCCTTGACGGCTTCAATGGACCCTGCACCGCTGCCAGGCGGCGCCGAGCATGACCTTGCGCACCGCGGCGGCCAGGCCCGAGTGCTGGTCGGTGACGACCAGACGGACCCCGGAGAGCCCGCGTTCACGCAGGGAACGCAGGAACTCCTTCCAGAACACCTCGCTCTCGCTGTCGCCGACCATCAGGCCCAGGACCTCACGGCCTCCGTCCTCGGTGATGCTCCCCCAGCCTCCGGCCGGGGGTACCCCCAGTGGCGACCACCACGGCCCGCGAGACGATCTGATGGTTCACCCGCGCCTTGCAGTAGGTCGCGTCCAGGTAGACGTAGGGGAAGCGGACATGATCCAGCGGGCGGGTGCGGAACGCAGTCAGCGGCTCGTCCAGCGCCGCGCAGATCCGTGAGACCTCCGACTTGGAGATGCCGCTGTCCCCGCCGAGGGCTTTGACCAGGTCATCCACGCTGCGAGTGGACACGCCGTGCACGTATGCCTCCATGATGACCGCGTAGAGGGCCTGGTCGATCCGGCGCCGTCGCTCCAGCAGTGAGGGAAAGAAGCTGCCGGTGCGGACCTTGGGGATCTCCAGGTCCAGATCGCCGGCCAGCGTGGTCAGCACCTTCTCGCGGTGCCCGTTGCGGACGTTGGTCCGCGTCGGCGTGCGCTCGTTCCACTCCGCGCCGATGTGGGCCGTTGCTTCGGCCTCGATCAGCTCCTGCACCATCCGTTCGGCGATGGCGCGGATGAGCTCGATTCCGTCGGTCGAGCGTAGACACCTCACGGCGCTAGCGTGTCAAGCTGCGGCGGCGAGTCCGGTGGGGAAAGCGGTCTGTTCGTCGAACAGTTCGTGCTCTTGAAGGCAGTAGTAGAGCTGGCCGATCATGCGGTTGAAGAGGTTGCGCTGGGCGGCTGCGTGCCAGTCACCGTGGTGGTCGCGGCGGCGCCGGTAGTGGGTTTTGGCTCCGGGTGAGGCGGTGATCGCGGAGAACGCCCAGAGGTAGCCGGCGTGGTTGAGGCGGTTGTTCTTGATCCAGCGGCGGGTGATGCTCGACTTCTTGCCGGAGGCTCTGGTGATGGGCGAGGAGCCGGCGTATGCCTTCAGGCTGCGGGCGTCGGCGAAGCGTGTGTGATCGTCCCCGATTTCGGCGAGGACCCGGGCGCCGAGTTGGATGCCCAGTCCGGGGAAGCTCAGGAGCACCTCGGCGTCCGGGTGCTGGGGGAACGTCTCTTCCACCGCCTTGGCGAGGTCATCGGCGGCGGTGCAGGCGGCCTCCAACTGGGTCACGAGGGCGAGCATCTGCTTGCCGAGTGCGTCCTCGACCAGCGGCGGCTGATGGGCATAGTGGCCGCGGAAGATGTCTCGCAGCCGGTCGGCCTCGGCTTCGATGCCGCGCTTGCGGCCGGCCCGCCTGAGTGCGGCCTGGATCTGGGCTCGGGTCAGTCGCGCGGCCTTGGCCGGCGTCGGTGCGGACTTGAGCAGCTCCCGGGCCTCTGGTCGGCACAGGCCGTTGGCCCAGATGGCGACGGCGTCCAGGGCTGCGGGGTAGAACTCCCGCAGGAGGGATCGGAGCTGGTTGGCGATCTGCTGCCGGTTCCAGGTGGCATCCTGCTGGGCGCGCGCCAGGACGGCGATCGCGCGGGCCAGGTCGCTGTCGTCGGGCAGTGGCCGGTGGGCGTGCATGTCGGTGCGCAGGATGTTCGCGAGCACGAGTGCGTCGCCGGGGTCGGACTTCTTGCGTGAGACGGCGTGCCGGTCGCGGTAGCGGGCGGCGGCCATCGGGTTGATCGCGAAAATCTTGCGGGTGCCGGTCCGCAGGACGGCGACCAGGAGGCCGCGTGGGGTCTCGATCGCTACCGGGATGGGGTTCGCCTCGCTGTCGCCGTGCTCGGCGAGCAGGTCCAGGAGGATCTTGTAGCCGGACGTGTCGTCGGTGATGTGCCGCTTGGCGACGAGCCGGCCGGTGTCGTCGACCAGCGCGACGTCGTGTGTCTTCTCGGCCCAGTCGATACCGCAATAGATCAAGGGTGTGCCCTCCCAGTGGAACGGATGTTTGCGCTGGTCACGAGCGCATGCGGAGCCACGCGTCGCACTAATCCCAGGCCTCGACCATGTGGTCGGGCCGACACCTCACGAGCCGTTCGTGGCACCAGCGCACCGCGCGGGTCTCGGTCTGCGCAGGAGCTGAAAGGCTCGCGTGCTGCAAGAGATCGCCGTGCGGCTGGCTCGTACCACAAATGCCCACGAACATGAGGAAGTTGAGGTTCGATGGGCGGCGTCGAAGGTGCCGATCTACGTTTGGACCTGACCGGCCGGTGACTCAAAAGGCATACCTCCGACGCCAGGGGCAGCCGGCCCATCGTGCGGATCCTGGCCGCCTTAACAACGGATTAGTGACTCAAGCAGCCGTATCAGGTCAGACTGGGACAAGGCCATCGTGCGCTCCTCCGGTTGAACTGCCCGTTCACCAGGGAGACTTGCGCGGTGGCCTGCCTCTTGTTCAGGGAGCAGTCACCAACAGCGGGTGCACGCCCCGGGCAGACACCCGCGCGTTCACGACCCTCAACCGGCTACACCACTCGGCGGACACCGTTGGCGAATTCGGCGGCGTCTATGTGGGGCTCAGGCGGCTGAAGCGGGAGGTGCGGGTGCTGGCGAGTGGAGTCCCGGTCAGCCAGGCATCGGTTCGGATGAGGTTGAGGGCGGCGGTGTCGGCGTACACGTGAACGTGGCTCCGGCAAGAATTTCGTGACGTGGACGTGTGCCACCGTGCGCCGGTGACGCTCCGTCACCCGTGGCGGCACCGTCGGCGAGTGTGATGACCTCGTACGGATCGTGTCACCGCACCTGGATGCGGTGCGGGTGGAGCGGGTGTGGGTGGAGAACGGTGTGGTCTGTATTTCCGCCCGTACCCGAGAGTTGCCGGTTGGCTGCCCGGATTGCGCAGGAGTCTCTGAGCGGGTGCACAGTCGCTATGTCCGCACGCTGGCTGACCTCGCCGTCGGCGGCCGCCCGGTGTCGATCGGGCTGTCGGTGCGGCGGCTGTTCTGCGACGGCCCGCAGTGCGACCGTCGGACGTTTGCCGAGCAGGTCGACGAGCTGACAGTGCGCTACCAGCGTCGTACTCCACTCCTGCAGCATCTGGTGGAGATGGCCGCGGGGTTGCTCGCCGGCCGCGGCGGCGCCCGGCTACTGCAGATCTTGAACGCGCCGCTGTCTCGCACCAGCGTGCTATTTCACCTGATGCGTATGCCGCTGCCACCAGCACCCACGCCCCGTGTCCTGGGCGTGGACGACTTCGCGCTGTACGCCGAGGTCTACGGCACTCTGCTGGTCGATGCCGACACTCGGCTCCCGCTCACACTCTGGGCGGGACGGGACGCCGAGCATCTGGCCGCCTGGCTTCGGGAACATCCAGGCGTCGAGGTCGTCTGCCGCGACGGCTCGCTTCAATACCGGCAGGGCATCAGCGACGGTGCGCCCAACGCGACCCAGGTCAGCGACCGCTTTCAGTGCGCCATGAGGCGCCTTGTCGTATCCCCGACTCAGTCGGGATGAATTCGGAAGGAGATTCTTGGGTCTGATGGCTTACCCGATCCGGAAACGGTGACGGGACCAGAGCATGCCAGAAAATCGACGGTCACTCTCAGGCAGTAGAGGCGACGCGTCGAGGGACCCGCGTGACACGGTGAAAGCTGCATTGCCTGAACCCCAATTCTCAGGAGATTGAAGGTCGAATCCGTCGGGAAGCTGCCCGTTACCGACGCCGCACCCTGCGACGAAATGATGGAAGGGTCGACGCAACTTCCGGAGTGCGGAGCGATGCCCAGCGAGGGCATTCAAGGGAATGAGTGGGGCACCTACATCACGCTAGAACGTACGACAAGGACGAACATGGGATCACCTAAGGGAAGAGATCTTCCTATGGTGACGGAGGCCCCGTAGTAGTCGCCGGAGTCACGACCGGCCAAGGAGGACGGGAAAGCCGTCCGCATCGGGCGAAGGGGGCCAGGTGATCGGACACCACAGACTCGGGAGGTATGCGAAATGCAGAGCGCCGAAACGGTGCTGGGTGTCCTCCGTGAACGCGGCAGGCGTGGCCTGCCGTGCAATGAAATATATCGACAGCTCTTCAATCCGCAGTTGTATCTGCTGGCCTACGGGCGTCTGTACTCCAACAAGGGAGCAATGACACCCGGGGTCAACGGGGAGACCGTGGACGGCATGTCGCTGGGCAAGATCGAACACGTCATCGACGCGCTGCGCCACGAGCGCTACCGGTGGAGCCCAGCCAGAAGGGTCTACATCCCAAAGGGACAGGGCAGCACCAAGCTGCGACCGCTCGGCCTGCCTCCCTGGAGTGACAAACTCGTCGGCGAGGTGATCCGCCTGCTACTTGAGGCGTATTACGAGCCGACGTTTTCCAACTCCTCACACGGTTTCCGTCCCCGCCGGGGCTGCCACACCGCATTACGTGATGTGGCCAATACCTGGACGGGCACAGTCTGGTTTGTCGAGGGCGACATCGCCCAGTGCTTCGACCGCCTTGACCATTCGGTCACGCTCCGAATCCTGGGTGAAAGAATCCAAGACAACCGATTCCTGCGGCTGATGCGTAACATGCTCAAAGCCGGATACATGGAGGACTGGATCTGGAACGCCACGCACAGCGGAAGTCCGCAAGGCGGGGTTGTTTCACCGATCTTGTCGAATATCTATCTGCATAAGATGGATGAGTACGTCGAGAAAGTTCTGATCCCGGAATGCACCCGGGGAAGAGTCAGGCAGCCGAACCGCACCTTTCATCGGGTGTGGGCGGCCGTAGGACGCGCACGCAAGCGCGGCGACCACACCAAGGTGCGGGAGCTGCGCAAGCAACTCCGCAGTGTGCCCAGCATGGATACTCAGGATCCTGGCTACCGGCGGCTGCGGTATGTGCGCTATTGCGATGACACCCTGCTCGGGTTCGCCGGACCGAAAGCAGAGGCCGAGGAAATCAAAGAGCGACTGGCGCAATTCCTGCGTGACGAACTCAAGTTGGAACTGTCGCCGGAAAAGACCCTCATCACGCACGCCCGCACCCAGGCGGCGAGGTTCCTCGGCTACGAGATCACCGTGCACCACAACGACCGCAAGATCACCGGCGGACGGCGTTCCGTCAATGGGGTCATCAGATTGCGTGTCCCTCGTTCGGTGGTATCTGCCAAGCAAGCCCAGTACATGGAGCGCGGCAAACCCGCGCGTCGGCCCGAACTGCTGAACCAGGACGACCACGTCATCCTCAGCACCTTCGGGTCGGAGTACCGCGGCATCGTCCAGTACTACCTGCTGGCCGGCGACGTCTTTCGACTCGCCCGGCTGCAATGGGTCATGGAGACCTCGATGCTGATGACGCTCGCCAACAAGCACCGCTCGTCGGTGTCGAAGATGGCCCGCATGTACGCGGCCACCATCGAGACACCGCACGGGCCGCGCAAGTGCTTCGAGGCCCGCGTCGAACGCACCGGCAGGAAGCCACTGGTCGGACGGTTCGGCGGGATCCCGCTGCGACGGGACAAGAAGACGGTCATCAATGATCGTCGGCTGGCCCCGGTCAACACCAAACGCAAGGAGCTGGTCACCCGGCTCCTCGCCGGACGGTGCGAGTCCTGCGGGCGGATCGACGAGGTGGAAGTCCACCACGTCGCCAAACTCGCTGACCTCGGACGATCAGGAACCCGGCCACCGTGGGCAGATCTCATGGCCGCACGACACCGCAAAACCCTTGTGGTCTGCGGAAGTTGTCACGCGGACATCCACGGCAAGAAGCCCGTCCCGGCACTCACGGAGTAGTCACTGGAAAGCGACGTGCGGTGAAAGTCGCATGCGTCGTTTGGGCTGGGGGCCGTTGGAAAAGGACCTGCTCAGCAGGCACCTCGCCGACGGCCCACCAGTACCTTGTGGCAAGGGCTTTCCAAGCGGGTCGCAGACATCGCCGCCACGCACCGCGGCTGCCTGTCGGCCGCAGGGCCCGAGCCCGAACCCGCCGCGTCGGCATCGCCGTCCGACCTGATCGACACGCCAGCCCGCCGCCACGCGAAGCGACTGTTCGAGGCGGTGCACGCGGTGACCGACACCGGGCGCTCGATCAACGCGGCAGCCCGTGAACTGGGCCTGGACTGGCGCACGGTGCGCAAGTACTCCCGGGCCACCTCCTGGCAAGACTGCGTCCGCCGGCCGCGACCGCGTCAGCCCACAACTTTGGATCCGTACCTGGACTACCTGCGGCAACGCTGGGAGGAGGGCGAGCACACCGCGAAGGTGCTGCACCAGGAGCTGCTCACCAAGGGCTATCGCGGCCACTACCAGCGGGTCAAGATGGCCCTCGCGCCACTGCGTCGCGGCCTGCCGATCGACATACCGCGCGAGCGGCCGCCCTCACCCCGCCAGGTCGCCCGTTGGATCACCACCTCGCCGCCGAGGCGCGGTCTGCACACCATCGAGCGGCTGGACCGACTGCTCGCGCACTGCCCGGAGTTGAAAGCGGCGCATGACCTGGTCCGCGACTTCGCCGCCATGCTCGATGCCCAAGACGCCACACCGCTGCCGGACTGGCTGGAGAGGCTCACCACGTCGCGACTTGCTCCCTTGGCCAGTCTGGCCAAGGCCATCCGCGAGGACCAACCGGCGGTCGAGCAGGGCATCACCACCCCGTTCAACTCCGGCGTCAATGAAGGCCGCATTACGGACTTGAAGCTCCAGAAGCGGCTCATGGCCGGTCGCGCCAGCGTCCCCCTTCTCCGACACCGCGTGGTCCTCATGGCCCATCTCCGACGCCGCCACGGGTGACGGAGCGTCACCGGCGCACGGTGGCACACGTCCACGTCACGAAATTCTTGCCGGAGCCACTTCAGTGAGTACGCGGACACAGTGCAGCGAACGACTCCTGCGGGACAGCGTGATACAGCAGACTCATCCCCACGGCCTTCGTGCTGATCGTGTGTATCGCTTGGGCGGAGCACATGATCAGCCGAAGGCCGCTTGCACGTACGGGAGTTACCCGCGCGAGTGATCAAGTTCGAGGAGGCATTCGACACCCAAGGCTGAAGATCAAGTTAGAGAAACCCCATCATGACAGGTCGCAAGGCACTTCTTCGTTTCGGGAAGAACTATCCACAGGCATCAAGCCGGTGGAGCCGGGGCTCAGTCGCCTTGTGTCACGTGCGGGGTAAGCCGGAATCCGACACCCCACACGGATTCGACGATCGGTGGCGGTCCCAGTCGCTTGCGCAGCCGAGCCATCAGGGCGTCTACCATGTTGGAACGTGGGTCGGCCATCTCATCCCAGCAGCATTCAATCAAATCCGCCCGGGTGACGACCTGCTCAGAGCGGATGGCGAGTAACTCCAGTACTGCAAACTCCCTGGGCGACAGGGTTATCGGCATCTCGGACCGGGCGACGCGCCGGCCCGAGAGGTCGAGTGCGAGGTCACCTAGCCGCAGTTGGCTGGGCAACACGTCGTCCTTACGCCGGCACAGCGCCAGTACACGCGCAACCACCTCGGCCATCGCCAACGGCACACTGACGCAGTCGTCAGCGCCGGCGACGAAACCCTCGATCCGCTCGACGGCCGTGTTGTTCGGGGCCAGCAGCAGGACCGGGGTCCGCGTCCCTTTGCCGCGGAGATTGCGGATGAGCGCGGTGCCGTCGCCGTCCGGCAGAACTCGACTCACTATAAGGCAGTCATAACGAAAAAGCGTCTGTTTCAGATCGGCTTCGGCAATCTTCGCAGCCCGGTCCATAAAAAGTCCGGAAGATCGCAGCGCGGCCGCGAGACGGCTAACCGAAATCTCGCTGACTCCGATGGCTAGAACTCTCATTTCTGCCTTTCGCTATACGGGATCCAACGGCGCCTGGAGGTTACTTTTCAGGTCATGTGAGATTCCCTCCGATATGTGGGAGAGAGTTGACAGCGGGTCAGATGGACTCATGGAGCTTCTTCGAGTTGGCCACCGATCAGGTGATGGTCCATGGAGCGCAACGAGCGAGGCCCCCGGGCTGTTGATCGAGATGTCTGACGTCTCAACCACGCTGCTCGGGGGCCTCGTTGGTCATCTATCCTGCCGCACTCGACCTGCCCCATGCGCTCGTGGAGTGGGTCACGATGCTCATCGTCACCCGTGAGGGTGACCGGCGCTGCAAGCTCCGCCCGTCCCAGCGCGCGATGGTGGCACTGGTGTACCTGCGCGAACACACGACCCTGGCGAAGATCGCTGCCGGGTTCGGGATCAGCGAGTCCACCGCCCACGCCTACACCAGCGCGGTCATCCGCCTGCTCGCCGAACGTGCGCCGGGTCTGCTGAAGGTCCTGCGCGAGGCCGATGCGGACTTCGTCCTGCTGGACGGCACCCTTGCGGAGTGCGACCGGGTCGGCGACGGACGGGCCGACTACTCCCACAAACACCGCCGGCACGGCGTGAACGTGCAGGTGGTCACCGACCCAGGCGGCCGGCTGCTGTGGCTCTCACCCGCACTGCCCGGCCGATCCCACGACCTGACCGCTGCCCGCACCCACCGGATCATCCGCATCTGCGAGCGCCAGGGCGTCCCCATCCTGGCCGACCTCGCCTACCAGGGCGGCGGCCCCTGGGTGACCACGGGCATCAAACGCAGGCCCCTGCAGGAACTCACCCTCACCGAGAAGACCCTCAACCGGGCCCTGGCCGCGGCACGGGCACCGGTCGAACGCGGCGTCGCACGCCTGAAGTCCTGGCAGATCTTCCGCAGATCCCGATGCAGCCCAAACCGCATGACGTCAATCGCCAAAGCCATCCTCACCCTGGAGCGGCAACGCTGAAGAAACTCATGGGAGGAATATCGACCATGGTTGCCGTCCGGCATGGTGGTCGTGCACATGCTGGCGCTGTCGGCCTGGCGGGATGGTGTTCACGGGCGCGTCGATGTGCACGGCGAGGACTAACGTTGTGGGGAGCCGTGGCGAAAATTCTTGGTGAGGCCCCTACTGTAACTGCCCATATCAAACGTCCCTGGTTCTGGAATCGACGTGATCGTTCTCGCTCCAGCTGGGCGAACCCGGCTGGACAACATCGACTGAGTAGGGTCGGGGACTGACGCGGTGGCCTGTGAGGCTCCGTTTCCAGCCCCCGCCCGTCAACCCGTGTATGCGCTTCTCGCGCACACGGCTTACCGACATCGTTCACCGGCTGGCATGCACCGCCACCCTGCGCACGTTCCCGGACAGACGAAAGGCTCCGAGCCTGGCGAACCACGCGCCGTCGTGGCGCTTGCCCCACTTTCTGCCCGGGATGCCACGCTTGCGATTGTCGAAGATCGCGAGACGCTCGTGGACGTAGCTGTCGATCGTAGAGAACTTCCCCGCGGAATTGCCGTTACGGAAGTACGCCGCCCAGCCCCGCAGCGTCATGCCGAAGTGGTTCACCGCGCCGTCCCCGTGCCTTCTACATCCTGCGCGGCCTCTGCCGCACGCGTTGAGACGTCTGCCGCCGCGCGCCGGTCGCGGCCGGTGAGCTTCCAGCCGGCGAGCCGCGCGATTAGGGCAAGGGTCGGCGGGAAGGTGCCGAGCTGGCCGAGCATGGTCATGTCGTCGCGGACGGCCTCGTGCCTGACCACCTTCCCGTCGCGCACGGTCAGTACGTGGATCTGCTCGTAGTCCAACTCGCGGCCGGTCGGCGGCATGACCCTCTCCAGCGTCCCGTCGTGGAAGAGCACGAACGGCCCGGTGTGCCGCCCCTGCATGCGCACCCGGACGAACACCTGTCCGCGCTCGTCGTCGACGCCCGTGTCGAGAACGGGGAAGCGCAGGTCGGTGAACGCCGAACGCATCCAGGCACTGGAGGCGAGCACCCCGGCCGGTCCGGGGATCGCGCAGGCGGCGGGAGAGTTGGCTGCCTCCCGGTTGTGGAAGTCGGCGTGGACGACGTCCGTGGCGAGCGCCGGGTCACCGGTCTCTATGACCCTGAAGAGGGAATGCGCGCTGTCGGTGGCGTTGGTGCCCATGGGAACTCCGCGGTTGTGGGTCAGTGGACGAGATGCCTTGCCGAATTAGCTCCAGCAAGAGCCTATTGAATAGGGTGATAGTACATCCAGGAGGTCCGGCAGGTATAGTGACGGCCATGCCGACCAAGCGCGCCTACGCCTCCCCGCTGCGGGAGAAGGCGGCGGCGCAGACGCGGGAGGTGATCCTGCGGGCCGCGACGGAGTTGTTCGGGCAGCGCGGCTACGCGCTGGTGACGGTCGCGGACATTGCCGCCGCGGCGGGCGTCTCGCCGAAGACCGTGTTCGCGAGCGTCGGCAGCAAGCGCGAGATCATGGACCACATCATCGACGCGGGCGTGATCGCGGGTCGCTGCGATGAGGCGATGGAGCAGTTGCGGCAACTGCGTACACCGCGCGACGTCCTCGCGGCGCTGGCGGCGGGCACCCGCTTCGGCAGCGAATCACAGTTCACGGTGCACGAGGCAATCCGGCTGGCGCTGCCCGTGCACGAAGACGGCGCGGCACTGTGGGAGCGGGCCACCCGCAGCTCCCGTGCGGCGATGAGCGAGACGGCACACCACCTGCACACCCTCACACCGCGCCCGCGCTACGCGGCGGCGGAGACCGCCGACCTGCTCTGGCTCTGGTTCGGCCCGCACGGCTGGCGCACCCTCGTCGCCGACGCCGGGTGGTCCTGGGACAGCGCCGAAACCGCGATCCGCGAGACAGCCGTCGCGGCGCTCTACGGCGACTGCTGACCTCAGGCCTGCGGGGGCGCTGCCCAGCCAAGGACGAGTCCCGCCGAGGCCGCCGCGAGGCGGCATCCGCAGTCGCGTGTACAGTCCGCCGTTCGAATTCCATCATCCGTCTGCAGGCGCCGATCGGGGGAACCACAACAACAAGACCGGTGCAACCGTCGCCCGATCACTGATCGCCTACGACCACTGAACCGATCAGGAACTTCGCGCCTGGCTAGACCGTCGGAATGCTGCCGCCGTCGACGACGTACTGGCTGCCGGTGAGGAACGCCGCGCGGTCGGAGGCGAGGAACGCGACGAGTTCGGCGACGTCGGCGGGCTGGCCGGGGCGCCCGAGCGGGATGCCGACCCGGTCGATCAGCTGCCGGCGGGCCGTTTCGGCGTCCTGGCCGCTGTCGGCGGTGATCTGGTCCAGACGCCGGGTGACGGCCGGGGTCTCGATGAGTCCGGGGACGACGGTGTTCACCCTGATCCCGTGCTTGCCGACCTCGTTGGCCAGGCCCTTGCTGTAGACGGTCGTCGCGGCCTTCGCCGCCGCGTACGGGAGCGACGCGGGGCCGGGCAGGCGGGCTTGGCCCGACGTGATGTGGATGATGACTCCGCGGTTTTGCGCGATCATCCCCGGCAGCAGGGCCCGGTCCAGGCGGACCGCGGACATCAGGTTGATGCCGAGGTCGCGGTACCAGTCGTCGTCGGTGGCGTCGAGCGCCCCGCCGGGGATGTACGTTTGGCTGCCGGCGTTGTTGATCAGTACGTCGATTCCGCCGAGCATTTGCGTCGCCTGCGCGGCGAGGGTGGCGGTCCCGTCGGCGGTGGCGATGTCGGCGGCGACGAACCTGCCGGTCGGCGGCTCGTCGACCGGCGTGCGGGCCGCGACGACGACGTCGGCCCCGGCCTCGGCGAACCGGACCGCGACAGCCGCGCCGATTCCCTTGGTGCCGCCGGTGACCAGGACTCGAACGCCGGCGAACCCGCCGGCTGGCCCGGACGCGGATGTCTCGGTGGTGGATGTCATGGGACACGGCCCCTTCGTCGGCCAGCACCGCCTTCCGGGAGGCGGTGGCTGGGTAGGATAGGTCCCACCCTACACTAAAAAACGAGAGGTCGTTCTTTTTATGCCCAAGGTCACCCAGGAGCACCGCGACGCCCGGCGCCGGCAGATCCTGGCCGCCGCCCGCGAGGTGTTCGCGGCCAAGGGCTTTGCCCAGACCTCCACCGGTGAGATCGTCGCCGCCAGCGGACTGTCCACCGGAGCGGTCTACAGCTACTTCCCCAGCAAGAACGACCTGGTGGCAGCCGTCTGCGAGGACGCCGTGGACAACGTCATCGACCTCGCCAGCATCCGCGACGCTGCCGAACTTCTCGACCGGGTCCGAGCCCGCCACGGCGGCCACGCCCGGCTGATGGCGCAGGTCTGGGCCGAGGCCGCCGTCTCGCCCGACCTCGCCGCCCAGATCCGGGCGCAACTGGCCAAGGACCAGGAGAAGGTCGCCGGGCTCATCCGCCAGGACCGCTGCGCCCGCGGCCTGCCCGACTCGCCGGACCCCTCCGGCGTGGCCGGCGCACTGCTCGCCATGCTCACGGGATATTCGCAGCGCCTGGCCATCGGCCAGGGCATCGACACCGCCGCCTTCCGGCAGGCCCTCCAAACCCTGCTTGGCGACGCGACCTGAAAGCACAGATCTGGGCAGACGGCGCCGTTTCAGCTGCTAGGGCCTGTGTGACGTCGTGATCAGCCGGTTGCATTCAGGAGGTCGTTGATCCAGATGATGGAGGCGCGGAGGTGGAGGCCGGCGAGGTAGCTCTCGGGTGTCTTGTCGTATCGAGTCGCGATGCCCCGCCAGGCCTTGAGCTTGTTGATCAGGCGCTCGACGGTGTTCCGTTCCTTGTAGAGACCGGCGTCGTGGCGTGTGGGCCGGCCGCCTCGGCTGCCTTTCTTCTTCCGGTTGGCAGCCTGGTCCTTCTTCTCCGGGATGACTGCCTTGATGTTGCGTTTGCGCAGGTAAGAACGGTTGGCGCGGGATGAGTAGGCCTTGTCCGCCGCGACAGCGTCAGGCCGGGTCCGGGGACGACCGACAGGCAGGCGGACCCGCACCTTCTGCAGCACGGCGACGAACTGCGGGCTGTCGGCGGCCTGTCCTGGGGTCAGGACGAACGACAGCGGACGGCACTTGCGGTCCGCGGCGAGATGAACCTTGCTCGTCAGCCCACCACGGGACCTGCTGAGCAGGGCTTCCTTCAGACGGAGCCTGCGCCGTCGCCTGGTGTGCCTGCGCCTGCCGGAAACCCCATCCATGCAGATCAAGCGGCGTGTTGGTACTCATGGAGGGTGCCGCCGAGTCGGTCGTGTCGGCGTATGTCGAGGTGGGCGATTCGGTCGGGATCGGTGATCGGTTCGGGGGTTGCGCGCAGTGGCGTGGCCTGTTCCATGGCCTGATGGGGCCGGTGCCCGTTGTGGTGTGTCTCGAATTCGTGCAGGGCGTGCCGTAGGCGGTTTTCGTTCCAGATCAGGGTGCGGTCCAGGAGTTCGTGGCGGCAGGTCTGTACCCACCGTTCCATGATCGAGTTCATTCGCGGTATTCGTACACCGCTGAGCACGACGGTGATGCCGGAGTCGGCGAGGATCTGGTCGAACAGGGCAGGGAACTTCGCGTCCCGGTCGCGGATCAGGTATGCGACGGTGGCGCCCGCGTCCTCCAGGTCCATCGTGAGGTTCTTCGCGGTCTGGTTGACCCAGGTTGTGGTCGGATGTGCGGTGGTGCCGAGGATGCGGATGCGGCGGGTGGTGTGTTCGATGGCGGCGAGGATGTAATGGCGTTGTCCGGTCAGGGTGACGGTTTCGATGAAGTCGATGGCCAGCAGGGCGTCGGCCTGGGAGCGCAGGAAGGCGGCCCAGGTGGTGGAGGCTCGGTCGGGTGCGGGGTCGATGCCCTCCTGTTTGAGGATTTCCCAGACGGTGGAGGCGGCGATCTTGATCCCGAGGGGATTGCCTATTTGCAGATGGTCAATGGGCCGAAGGCGATCATCCTGGGCGGGCAGATGGACCCGCTGGCCCGGTACGCGAAGTCGGTACACCACCTCCGGCAACTGATCACACAGGTACCGGAATCCGCACTGCTGCGCACCGATCTCGCCGCCTTCGGAGCCCTGGCAGCCGGTGCAGCCTTCACCGCATTTGGTGCCACCAGCTCACTGCGGCACACCATCGTCCCCGGTGAGAAGGCCCAGACCGGGAAGAAGTCCGGCGGCCCCGGCTCGCCGCACGTCCTGCACCCCGAGCTCATGGACTTCTACCTTGGCGAGACGCTGGCGAAGAAGTACGCCGCAGCCGCCGCGCCGATCTGCGAGTGCTACGCCTGCGGACACAAGGCGCTCGACACGTTCACCAGCAACCAGTCCCCGCTCCCGGCAGAAGCCGCGGCGCACAACATCGCTGTGCTCATGGGATGGCTCCGCGACCTCTGCGCGACGCCGCCGGGCATCGCGCGCCAGCGCTGGTGGTACGACCGCTGCCGCATCGCCGTCGACCGGTACCCGCTGCTCAACGCCGCCCTCGAACAGCCCAAGGCGTTCCGGGCACCCGAGCAGCTCAAGTGCTGGGCCCTTGCCGACCCCGGCCCTGTCCCGGCCGAGCCCTCGCCCGCTCAGCGCACCCGCTGATACAGCTCCTCGACGAACGCCCAGGCTGCCGCAGTGTGCCGCTGCGGCCGGTAGGTCCGGGACTCCAGCACCATCTCCACCCCGTCGCCCGACGGGACGAAGACGCCGATACCGTAGAAGTCCGCCTCCGCCAGCGATTCCTCCAGGCGTACCGGGCGCCGGTCGAGCAGCACGGCCCTTCGGCAGAACGGGGCGAACCGGCCGGCCCGCTCCAGCCCCTGCCGCCAGCCGGACGCCCGCACGACGACCAGGTCGATCTGCAGTGGCCGCACCGCCCGCCGCGTCACCACCTTGCGGTCACGGTCCGCAGCTCCGGCCGGCAAGGCACGTACAGCACGACGTTCCCGCTGATCGAGTGAGGCCAGTGGCACAGGCAGACCCACCGGAAGGGCCAGAAGGGTTTCCAGCGGGGGCAGCTTGTCCAGGCGCGCTGCGGAAACCTCACGACGGCGTACGTCCTCGGCAGAGTCCATGCGGTAGAAGAACAGCGCCTCCGTCCCCAACGCCGGGGCCACCACAGACTGCCCGTCCCGCCCCAGCAATGCCGCGGAAGCAGTCTGCACCGAACCGCCGGTCACGGAACTCGCCAAGGTCATCATGGGCTCCACCCTGCCTCATCGGGCGCCGTCCGAAAACAGCACCTCCGCCATTCATCCAACCCGGTCGGCTCCGGCTGCCTCTGCCAAACGGCCCAAAAGGTCCGCCAGACACCGCCACAGTTCGGCATCGTCGCTGCGCCGATACCACTGACGCCGCTCGCCGGGCTCCCGCGGAACACGCACAACCAGGCCCGCGTCCACCAGAGCCTGTACCGGCGCCTGGTACACGCTGGGCGCAACACTTCGCGAGACCGCAAGATCCCCCAGACAGACCCCTCGGGAATCCGACATCGCCAGCGCCAGCAACACCTCGGCCCGATAACGATTACCGAAGAGCTTCGCCGAGACCTCACGCAACCGTTCGGGCGCGCTTTGAACCATGATTCATGATTCGCGAATCATAAAACAGATGTCAACTACCCCGTGAATTCCGTGCACTTGCACAAGCGCTGGGATCACATCCGCTGGTGAAGGCCGCCCCGACCCGGGCGGACCGCTCAGGGAGAGAGGTCGAGCACCCGGACGTCGGCCCCGTCCCAGGCCTTGGGCTGGATGGTGGCGACGCGTGCCCCATCCAGGCGCTCGGGGCCGGGCATGGCCACATGGTGGGTGTGGCACCAGCCCAGAGACCGCTCGTGGCCCGAGGCAGCCAAGACGGCGGCGAGATCGAGCGGATGAAAAACCACCTGGTCGAGCATGCCGAGGTGGCCGGCGAGTCCGGTGCGTACCCGGTCCGCTTCGGCGAGTGCGGCCAGCGCGACATGGACGCGCCAGGCCCCGGTCTCGGCGGCCTGGTACAGAAGGCGGGAGGCCAGGACGTTGCCCGAGCCCAGAGCGAGCAGCGCGCTGTCGTCGAGGACTACATCGACAGGGGCGGCAGGGTTCACGCGGCGCTGCCGAGCCGGCGCGTGAGCTCATCGTCCGCTGCGCGGTCCTGCTCGGGATCTGGGGCGTAGCCGGAGAGCGCGTGCAGGACTTCGAGGGTCTTTGCGACCTGCTCGTCCCGCTCGCTCTGCGTGAGGGTGTGGGTGGCGAATTCGCCGACGAGCCCCGCGATCGTGGTGTCCTTCTCGGCGGCCAGGATCGCCAGCCGGTCCCGGATGCTGCTCTCGACCTTGATCGTTGTGTGTGCCATGCCCGACAGAATACATCGGGTATACCCGCCCGGGGAGGCGATTGAGGTAGCTGCTTGCGCCTCCTCGGTCGGGGGCCGAGGGGACAGCCGGTAGGTGTGTTTTCGCCGGCGAGAGCTCGGTGAGGAGTCGGTGGGGCGCACTGTTCACTGGCGCATGTGCTGACCTGCGAAGTCGTGAAATCCGTTCCGGGATTCAACCCTGTCCGTTTTGTGCGCCCGGGAGGGAAGCCCTCTGACCTGCGGCTACGGAGTTTTCTACAAGCCTCGCGGATGGTCGCCCGACACGCTGCCTTACCCGGCCAGGCCCGGCGAGCGTCATGGGCGCGTGCCCGCTCTGGACCGACCGCGCAGCGCCCGACCCGCAACCTCTGATCTGTGTCAAGTCCCCACCTCTTACCGGATGGTGATCCGACGATGAGGCCATGTCGCTCACACATCAGGTGACCGCAGGGGCGCGTATCCACTGGCGGCTGGTCATCCTCCCCGTCGGATTCACCCTCAACGTCTGGGGAAACGCCCTCTTTGATACCTCGCCCGACGTCACCAACAGGGCTGCCAGCCTCCTCCTGTTCGCCGTCGGACTGTTCCTCGCCCTGTACGGATGCCGGTTCTGGCGGAGCAGAGCAGAAAAGTGGTACGCCCTCCAGCGGGTGAGCCGCTGGATGTCCGGGAAGAGGAACGACACAGCGTGGCAGCATCGTTGGTGGCGCGTGAAGGTGACCGTGTTGGGCGTGGGCGTGTGCGGTGTCGTCCTGTACGCGGTGCGGCTGGTCAACGGTGTCGCGCAGCATCCGGACCAGGTGACTGAACATGCAGCCTCCGCCATGACGTTCATGTACGTGTGGGGGCTTCTCCCGATGTGGACGCAGGCGGTCGAACCGAAAGGCGCTTCCACACAGCAGCTGCTGGAGGACACCGGCAGGCGTGTCGGACGGGCAGCGATCGGCCGGACCGTCGCCAACACCGCCGGCATCTACTTCGCCGGAGCCGTCGTCTACATGCTGGTCTTCCCCAGCCGGCCCGCGCTGCTGGTACCTGCCGCAGTGACGCTCGGCGCAGCCATGATCGCGACGGGGCATGAGACCTGGACCAGGTTGCGCAAGCTGTCCACACAACTGCACACGCACATCCAGACCTTGGAACGGGACCTGGCGATGATTCCCTCCAGCCAGGACGCAACCCGCGAGAAGCAGGACGCGGCGCGCCGGAGCTGGGACGCCGTGCAGCGGGACCTGTGGACGTCTGTTGACACCGGCTATGGCATCTTCGGCATCCCGTTCGTGCCTCGCGAGACGGCTCGTGACCTCGGGGTCCGCACGGAGCAGGCGATCGAGGCGCTGGAACACGACCAGGACGCGGCACGGGACGTGCTGATCGATCTCGCCACGATCAAGGAGGCGTGCAGTGACCGGATCGACTCCGTGGCGTGAATCGGCCAGAAGACAGACGGACCTAACCGACGGCTAACGGGATGTGCCCCGTGCGCTCGCGTGGCCGGCGGGGAGATCACGTCGCAGACAGCCACCACACTGCAGGGATGTGAAAGGGACGGGAACGTTGGGAAGTCGGTCGCTAGGGTCGCTGTATGAGCCTGCACGACGCGGACGGTTCCTGGCTGCCCGACCACCAACTTCACGTGGTGGAGACACTGGCCCACGTCGACCACACGATCGAGCGGCTGCTGCGCCTGACGCACGACTACACGGAACGCGGGACGATCACGTTCGCCGAAGTGCGTAACGGTGACCGTGTGGATGTCGTGGTCCGGGAGGTCGCCCCGCTCCCGCAGGCGATTCCCCGGCTCGTGGCCGACGCCCTCACCCAGCTGCGCGCCGCGCTGGAACACACCCTGTATGCCGAGGTCGAGGCCACGCTTGGACGCTCCCTGACGGAAGAGGAAGCGAAGACAGTGGAGATGCCGGCCACGTGTGGCGTCTCCGCTCTCACCCAGTGGCTCGGCAACCCTAGGCGACGGCGGCTTCCGGCGTTGAACGCCGGCACGCCGCTCGCGCAGCGCATCGAGCGACTGCAGCCGTTCCAACGCCGTACCCCCGACGAGCATCCGCTGCGGCTCCTGGCCGTCTACACCAACGTGGCCAAGCACCGCGCCCCCGCTGTCGCGGCGACCCGGCTCGGCGCCGTGCACCCCGACGATCCGCACAGTGACCTGACTGTCGTCCTTCCCCTCAAGCACGGGCCCCAGCCGGGCGACGGGCTGCCCTTGCGGGAAGGCGACATCCTCGCTAGCGCGCCGCGCGGCGCCCGCATCCCCTTCTCCGTATGGCCGACGGTGTCCCTGCAACGGCCCCACACCGGTGTGTGGGCCATCGCCGCCGACGAGCTGAAGCTTCTCGAAGAGTGGGTTCGCACCGTGGCCATCCCCGTTCTGGTCACCGGACGTCACGACGTGAGCCCGCTGCCGCCGCAACTTGACATCACCGTCGGACACCGGGACGTACGCGACGCCCTGGCGACGGCGGGCCGCACACCTGCGGTCGTCCGGAGCCGGGACAGGATCGCAGCCATCACCGGCCGCGACGGTCTCGCCGATTTCCTCGCCTTCTTCGCGGAACGGCCAGAGACGGAAACAGTGCGGGCATGGCTCGACTCGCTGGACGACATCCAGGTCATCGAGCACGTCCTGCACCTGCGCACGGTAAGCGGCCGGCCGCGTGAGCTGATCGATGCGGGAAGCGAATTGGTCAACGAAGCCCGCAGGTACAAGGAACGCATCGGGGAACAGTCCGGCCCGGGAGGGTCAGACGCATAGGACGAGCCTTCCATGCTGCAAGGCTCGACGGCCGGCTGCCGAGAGCCTGTGAGTTGGGGGCAGGAGGGAACAAGAACGCAGGCAGGACCTTCAGACGAAACGCGGCCGTGCACGGCCTCTGTCCGACCGGCTGCAGGGCGTCGGCGGTTTCCCGGAGGGCCGCACAAGGGCGCGGATCTCGGAGTCTGGCGGGCTTGGGCACCGCCGCCGCACCTGTTGACCTCCTGCGGCTTCGGCCGAGCCGCCCGCCCTCAGACCATCGTCCCGGAGCGGTCCAAACAGCCTCGAAGATCATTGAGTGAGAGGTTTCAACAGTGGCTTTCTGAGAGGCGGTTGCTGCCAGAGCGGGGGAGTGGCTGACGAGTTTCGGTTCATGGCGTTGCAGGCGTTCGCACGGCCGCCGCGTCTGCTGGTGGTGGTGCCGTATGTCGAGGCGTTATGGGTGCGCTGGGCGGCGGGCCTGGGGGGCGCTGAGTCAGGTGTGGGGCGGCTGCGCGGGAGCGGTCATTCCCGCCCCGGTGGCCGACCATCCTGCTCTGGCAGGCCTGCCGCAGCGGATGCAGCCCGACCACGTGCTGGCGTACACGCCGTCCGGCGCGACCGTCGAGACCATCCGTCCAGGTGTCATCGACCGTGCACTGGGCGACCTGGAAGGCGACGCCAGACGCCAGTCCGAGACGTTGGTACGCGCGGAACGATGGTGTCCCGCCGAGTGCAACACCAGTGCGTTAAGGGTGTGTGCGCCCTGTCAAGAGGGCGGGACCTCTGGTAGTTCGCATGGTGTCGAAGCCATTGCGAGTGTTCCGGAGGTCCCGTTGCCGCAGAATTCTGTCAGCGTCAGGTCCGGTGCGACAGCCCTGGACGTGTACGCGCCTGGCCATCTGGGCGAGTTGACCGAGATCATCGGCCCCGAGCTGGTCGACGCGGTCCTGGAGGACACCGGTGTTCGCACGCAGCGGGTGCGGCTACTCCCGGCGCGCGTGGTGGTGTACTTCGTGCTGGCCCTCGCCTTCTTCGAGCGATCCTCCTACCAGGCGGTATGGGCCAAGCTCACGGCCGGACTGGGCAGCGCGCCCGTGGCCCGCCCCTGCGCCTCGTCGCTGGCCCGTGCCCGGCGCCGGCTGGGAAGCGGACCGCTGCGCCACCTGTTCTCGGTCCTGGCCGGACCAGTGGCCGACCACCGCCGGTCCTGCGCCTTCTACCGGGGTCTGCGTCTGGTCGCCGTGGACGGCACCACCCTGTCCGCTCCCGACGAGAAAGCGGTGACCTGGCACTTTCGCAAACACATCGGCAGGGTCCGCGCGTTCGGCTATCCGCTGGTGCGCATGGTGGCCCTCGTGGAGTGCGGCACACGGTCTTTGGTGGACGCGGTCTTCGGGCCCGACGATGTCGGCGAACTCGCCTACGCGCGCCGTCTGCTGGGACATCTGGATGCGTCGATGCTGCTGCTGGGCGACGCCTACTACGACGCGTTCGGCTTCCTTGAGGCCGTGCAGGACACCGGGGCCCGTTTCGTACTGCGCTCTACCCGCAAGCGGCGCCCGACTGTGCGCCGCCCGCTGTCCGACGGCTCCTACCTCACCGCGGTCCTGCCGCGCCGCCACCGTGCCAGGGCGAGCGGGCAGCGGGTGCAGGTGCGGGTGGTCGAGGCGTGGCTCACCGTCGTCCTCGCCGACGGCACCAGGCGCACGCAGCTGTGGCGGCTGCTGACCAATCTGCTGGATGCCGAGCGCCACCCCGCAGATGACCTGCTGCGGCTCTATCACCGGCGCTGGCAGGCGGAGACCTGCTATTTCTCGCTGAAGTCCACGATCCTGGACGGGCGAGTGCTGCGGTCCCGCAGTGTCCCCGGTCTCGAGCAGGAGATCTACGCACTGCTCACGGTCTACCAGGCGCTGATCCGCATGGCCGGAGATGTCGCGACGGCCACGCCGGGACTGTCCGTTCAGCGGGTGAGCTTCACCGTTCTCTTCCAGACCGCCGCGGACCAGATCATCGTCGCCCCAGGGCCTGCCCGGGGAAGTACGACGTCGTTGATCGGGGCCATCGGCAGGGCAGTGCTGGCCAACCTCCTCCCCGAACAGCGCCGCCAGCGTCTGAAGGCCCGCTACCGCAAGACATCCAGCAAGTACCAGTTCCAGCGCGACCAGCATCCGCGCACCGTGCAGACGTACACACTGGACTTCAAGATGGTCAAGGACGGAGACATTGACGCCGGGCCAGACGGCTAACGCAACGGTGTTGCACTCGGCGGGACACCATCAGCTCAGCTGGCCTCTGGCCTGCGCGGACGGATCTTTCAGCGGCTTTCCGGATCGTGCCGCGCTATGCAGTCGATTCTCCCCACGCGCTCCCCAGCGCTGCCCGTACTCCCCAGATTCTCCCCAGCGAGGGTGTCCAGAGGGGACCCGTGCCGCGTGTGCTCATGAACGCCTAGCGGTCGGTAGAAGTCACTACGGGTTACCTCTCGTTTGGAGCTCCTTGCCCCCATGCCGTCCGGACGGACGTGATCGGCGGCGCTGTTTCGGGGGACGCATGTGGGACGATCTTGCTCGATCGCGCCGTCTGACCGAGGCGGGGTGAGGGCGCTCGTGCATTCGTCTGCGTAAGTGAGAAGCCGGGACGGCGACCGCTTGGGCGAGTGGGGGAGGCGTCGGCGAGCAAGGCTCCGTCGGGCGCCCGCTGCCGGTGGGGTCATGGAGATAGAGCCCGTAGTGGCCCGGAGGGGTTGGCTGCCACGAGGCAGGCGTTGTAGGCAGGGTCGGATCGAGGTGTGGACGATGGACACCACCTTCGACGTCAGGGTCTGGCAAATCGAGAGGTGATCCGGGCAACGTCGTCAGTCCTGTGGGGCGCGCTGGTCCGTCGCCGGGAAACGCCATCGCAAGTCGTTCCAGACGTTCGCGCTGACGGACGGTTTCCGAGCGGAGCTGGTGACCGCGACGCACGCTGGCGAGCCGTTCAACGTTTCGACTGGCATGCCGGAGCGGCACGAGCCGAGAACTTCCTCGGTTGGGTGGTACGACTTCGCCGTGCAGATCGCGGACGCGCCAGCCGGTCTCCGGGTGCCGGTCGGTATCCGTGCCACGCTCTCGGCCGAGTCCGGAGGGCTCGGTCCGGACTGATGATCCCGCGGTACTTCAAGTGCCGGATGTTCGCTACGGATCGTGAAGTTCTCGTTACGACGGAGTGATGTGGGTCTCGTTTCGTTGAGGGACGCATGGCAAGTGCCGTACATTTTTCTTGATCAATATCCGTGGGTCCGGCCATGGGGTGCTGTGGGAGTTGGATTCAACGTTTGCCACAGGGGGAGCAAGTGTTGAGGAAATGGAATAGGGACCTCTTAGGGCGGTCGCTCAGTGCACGAAGCGACCGGCTGCGTGACGCCCGATTGCGTGCACACAGCCGCAGTGTGATGCGTCGGATCACTCCCCGGCTGCCATTGAGCGTCACCGCTCTGTGCGGCGAACTCGGCGAAATGCGCGACAGGTCGATCAGGCTCATGGAGTGGGATCTGTCGGCCGATGGGCCGTTCGGTGTGCTGATATCCCGTGAACACGAGGACGTCATCATCTATCAGGCCAAGACAACCAAAGCGCACCAGGCACATATCATTCTTCACGAGGTCGGACACATCCTCGCGTTCGACCTTGCAGGTGAGTGGCCGTCCGCCACCCTGGAGCGGACCTGTTATTCCGACCGGGACGAGCGGGACGCCGAGATCATCGCATCGACGATCATGTATCGGGCGATTGCATTGAGTCGGCACATGCGAAGTCACGGACTTGACGAGCCCTGGCGGCCCTCGGTGTACAACAGTCTGCTGCTCACCGGCGGAGCAGTGTGATCGCGCTCAATCTCGTCACCATCGCCACGCTTTTCAGCGGTGCGGTGTGGACGATGCCCGGTCTGATCCAGCGGCGCTTGCGTGATCCCATGCGATTGCACCTCTTCCTGGCGCTGGTACTGATGAGTTCCGGGAACCTGCTGGCGCTGGAGCCCGTCCTCCATCTCGTGGATGACCTGACCTTCGAGGGCTTCTCCAAGATCGTCTACAACGCCGAGGTCATGACCGGCCTCGCCCTGATGGTCGGATTCCTGCGCGAGCGTCCGTTGAGACGCTTGATGCCGCCGTGGCCCTGGGAAATAGGCGCCTGCTTCATCTGCCTGACGGCGATGGTCTTAGTATCGGCGCTCCTTCCGGCCTCGTTGCGTAGTCACACACTGACGTCGGCGTATCTCGTGGACTGGCGAGTACGCACTTTCTACGACTTCGGTAACTTTTATCTGCTGTTCGGATATGTCGCCAGTGCCGCTCTGGCCCAGCGGCAGGCAAGGCGTGGCGGTCCGCTGCGGCGGATATCGCTGGTCATCGTCTCTGTCGGTCTGGGCGCGCTGGCCCTTACCTGTATTTTCCGTTTCCTGTGGGTGAATCTTCCCGCGCTGCGGAAGCCTGGGCAGCTGATCGAGTATCCTGATGTTTTCTTCTTCGGTCAGATCGCCGCCGTCCTGGTGTGCGTGGGTCTGGCCTTGCCCTTTTTCTTCAGCGTGGTGAATGCTGTGCGGGATATTGTCGATCACCACCTCCAGTTCCGCGGACTTGAGGAATTATGGCGTCGGCTGGTGGGGGTCTATCCCGAACTGGTTCTGGACCGGCGCCACTACCGGCGGCGTGCCTTCTTCATGAACTCGTTGTCCGTCTACCGGCGTTATGTGGAGTGCCGGGACGGACTGACACGGCTCGGCCCCTATTTGCACCTCGCGTCCCAGGAGGCGGCGAAGCCCGTGTCGCAGGACGACTTGAGGGCATCCGCGTGTCTGGTCGCGCACGCGTTGCGGCTTCAAGGCGATCGAGAGCGGGGCGGCGGTCCGCCGGCGGACGCGGTCTTCGTCCTCGCTCCGCTCGGTGAGCACAGCATCGACGGCCATGACTACGAGGAGGACCTGGGCACCCTTGTCCAGCTCTCCCGCGAACTGCGTACGATGCGGACTCCGCCGGGGCCGGATTGGGCTGTGGCGTCATGTACGGATGGGCATGTGTGAGCCGCTCATGCTCTGCCGCCCGCGGAATCCCCGGTGGCGGGCGGCTTCGCCGAGCTGTCCAGTACATCCATGATCGACAGCAGTTGCTCGCGCAACTCGGGGGTGAGCCGACCAGCTCGCATCGCGATGGACTGCACCTGGCGGTCGGCGAGTGCCTCCGCCCATCCGTCCTTCGACTCCGTCGGGCTCGCCGCCGGCGTCTCGTTGATGAGCGCGCTCACCGACACCGGCAGGGTCATGTCCCGGGACTGGAAGTACGTGACGATCGCGGAAAGGACGCTGACCGTCGGATTGGTCTGCGAGCCGTTGCGCAGGGCGGTCAGATAGCTCCGGGAGATCGTCACGTCGTGGCGCGTGTCGTCGGAGATGGCCTTGGCGACCTCCGACGTGGACGGCTCACGTAGACGGCCCACGGCATCCGGTGTCGCGGCATCGGCGAACCAGGAGTTGAGGCGTTCCGCCAGCTTAGCCATAGGTCTCGGCCTCCGTGGACTTCGACGACTCGATGAGCTGGGCAGAGGAGTGGACGACACGGCTTTCGCCGGGCGTCCCCTTTAATGCTCGCGTCGCCTGTATATCAGCACTTGCGCTCACTGTAACACGACCGACACACTATGCGCCATCGTGCCAATATAATAGACGTGACGCTAGTAAAGAGCTTACCGTGCTCATGTAATGGCGGCTCGTGCTGGAGGGCATATGCGTAGCGGTACGGTCTTCACTCAAGGGCTTCGTCAGGGTCTCGGGGACGACCCGTTCTGGACGGTCGAGGCCGTCCGTCAGGTGCGGTACCACGTCGTCAGCTCCAACGGCCTGTTCGAGCCCGGCAACAGCGCGCTGCTGACCGGATGCCCGGACGCCCCGATGTCCGCGGGCGACCGGCGGCTCATCGTCATCGACCAGAACGTCGACGCGCTCTACGGCGGCAAGGTGCGCGCCTATTTCACCGCCAACGGGATCGACGCGACCGTCATCCCGCTGCGTGCCGACGAGTCGGTGAAGCAGTGGGACGCCGTGTCGCAGGTCGTCGACGCGATGAACGACTTCGGGATCGACCGGCGCCGCGAGCCGGTGCTCGCCGTCGGCGGTGGGGTACTGACCGACATCGTCGGCTTCGCCGCGAGCCTCTACCGGCGCGGAACGCCGTACATCCGCATCCCCACGACGCTGATCGGCCTCGTCGACGCCGGAGTCGGAGTGAAGACCGGGGTCAACTACGAGCGCGGCAAGAACCGGCTGGGCACCTACGCGCCCGCGACGGCCACCTTCCTGGACCGGTCCTTCCTGCGCAGCCTGTCCCTGCGGCACATCAGCAACGGTCTCGCCGAGATCCTGAAGATGGCCCTCATCCGCTCGGAGGACCTGTTCGCCCTGCTGGAGTCGCGGGGCGTGGCCGTCCGCGCCGACCGCCTCCAGGGGACGACCGAGGAGCTCGCCGGCGCCGCGGACGCCATCATCGCCGAGTCCATCCACCTCATGCTGGAGGAACTCCAGCCCAATCTGTGGGAATCCGCCCTGGAGCGCTGCGTGGACTACGGCCACACCTTCAGCCCGACGCTGGAGATGCACGCTCTGCCCGAGCTGCTCCACGGCGAGGCCGTGGTCATCGATATGGCGCTGACCACCGCGCTGGCGACCTTGCGCGGCTTCGTCACCGAGAACCAGGCCGACCGCGTCTTCCACGTGATGCGCCGGCTCGGACTGCCCGTGTGGAACGAGGTCCTCGAAGACCCGACACTGCTCCAGGAGGCGCTGCGGGACACGGTGCGCCACCGCGACGGCCAGCAGCGGCTGCCCCTGCCGATCGGCATCGGACGGCACCGTTTCGTCAACGACGTCACGC
Source organism: Streptomyces sp. NBC_00988 (assembly GCF_045162645.1). NCBI lineage: Bacteria > Bacillati > Actinomycetota > Actinomycetes > Kitasatosporales > Streptomycetaceae > Streptomyces > Streptomyces sp. NBC_00988. Next base: position 1,957,947 of record NZ_CP108730.1, on the reverse strand, counting down.
CCGCCGAACTGAGTGACGCCACCCGGCTGCTGCGCGACCGTGCCCCCGCGGACCCCTCGCTCGTGCCCGAGCAGGTCGGCGCGTGAGCGGCATGGAAGGCGGCGCCACCAGGGCTGCCGTGGTCGGCGGATCGACCGGGATCGGAAGGGGAGTCGCCGACGCCTGGGCCGCTGAGGGCATCGAGACGCATGTCTTCAGCCGCAGCAGACCGGTCGGCCCCGGCGCCGACCGACTGGTGTGGCACCGGCTCGACTTTCGGGACCCCGAGCAGGCCAAGCGGGCGTTGCGCACCCACCTGCCCGCCGATGTCTCCCTGGTCTGCTACTCGGCGATCTACTTCACCGCCCGGCGCGAGCCGTTCCTGGAGACCGATGAGACCGACTGGATGGACCAGTTCGCCATCAATGTGCACGGTCTGGCCTGGACGCTTAAGGCGGCGCTGCCGCTGCTGCGGTCCGCGGCCCCCGGACTGTTCCTGCACATCTCGTCCGAGGTGGTGTACAATGCCGGCCCGAACCGGTCCGGATACGCCGCCACCAAAGCCGCGGCCAGCTCGCTGATCCGGTCCGTCTCGCTGGAGACCGACGCGGACGAGGTGACGTTCGTCGAGGCACTGCCCGCCGGCATGGTCGACAGCCCCGGCATCCGCGCCCGCCGGTCACCGGACTTCGACTACAGCGGCTACACATCCCCGATCGTGTTCGCTCCCCTGGCCGTCGAGCTCGCTCGGACGCGCGGTGCGCCGTACGGGGGCCAGGCCCTTGTCGTGTACGACGACGCGACGTGGTCGTCCGGCACCGCCGAGCCGCCGGTCTCCCAGTCCCGGCCCCTGGACCGCTCCCTCTGACAGTCAGGAACGAACATGCCAAAGGCACAGCCGGCCGCCCCGGCGGCGGCCCCCGAGGACCCCTCGCCGCGCCTGCACGCCTCGGCGCTGCTCTTCGACATGGACGGCACGCTGGTAGACTCCACCGCCCTCGTCGAGTCCACCTGGGCGGACTTCAGCGCACGGCACCGGACCGACCTCACCGAGGTGCTCGCCTACGCGCACGGCCGTCCCACCCGGGAGACGGTCGCGCACTTCGTCGCCGACCCGGAACTGGCGGCGTCGGAGACCCGGCGGCTCGTCGCGCACGAGCAGTCGGAGACCACCGGGATCACCGAGATACCCGGCGCGCGGGTGTTCCTCGCGGAACTGCCGCGCGGCTCCTGGGGGATCGTCACCTCGGCCGACCGGAAGCTGGCCGAGGTCAGGCTCGCCGCCGCGGGCCTGCCCCTGCCCGAGGTCTTGGTGAGCGCCGACGACGTGGTCCGCGGCAAGCCCCACCCCGAGGGCTATCTGCGCGCCGCGGCCCTGCTCGGCGTCGAGCCGGGCGGCACGATCGTCTTCGAGGACTCAGGCGCCGGTGTGCGTGCGGGCCTGGCCAGCGGCGCGCGTACCGTGGTCATCGGCGGCCTCGCCGAGTTCGACGAGGTGGTGGAACGCCACGCCGACTTCCGTGGTTTTCGGGTCGCCGCGGCGTCGTCCGCGGCCACAGGGGTCTCGCTGACGGCGCCCGAGCCGCTCGTCGGCCGGGCCGGGGCAGGGCGATGACCAGTGCGACAGCGGCGTCCGGCAGCGCACCCCGGGCAGTGACCGTCTTCGCCGCCGATGTCGGCGGCACCTGGGTGCGGCTGCGGACCGGGGCGTCGGACGCCCCCGTGGAGCGGCTCCGCTCTCCCAGCCGGCTCAACCACCCCGACCGGCCTCTCGCGCGCCTGCGTGAGGACATGGCGGAACTGCTGTGCCGGGCGGCCCCGCCCGGTGCCCGTGCCGCGGTCTCTTTCGGCGCGGCCATCGACCACCTCACCGGCGAGGTCCTCGGGTCGGCGCCGCTGTGGGGCGCGGAGACGGAGCCGTACGACCTGGGAGCCGTGCTGCGCGAGCGCCGGCCCGATGTCACCTGGCGGCTGGTCAACGACGTCACCGCCGCCCTGGTGGACTTCGTCGCGGTACATGCCCGGCCCGGCGTCCGGCGCGTCGGATATCTCACCGTCAGCAGCGGTATCGCGATGCGCGTCGCCGACCTGGAACGGAACCGCATCCCGGTCGACGATCGGGGCCTCCAGGGCGAGATCGGTCACCTTCCGGCGATGACCACCGACCCGGAACTCCGGCGCGCGCAACTGCCGTGCGAGTGCGGGGGGACCAACCACCTCGCCTCGATCTCGTCCGGACCCGGCATCCTGCGCGTGGCCGAACTGCTGGGTGTCGAGGGGGGATCAGCGCTCCCGGAGCGGTTCTCCGACGCGCTCTCGGCGGACGATCCCCTGGCGCGCCGACTGCTGGAACTGTGTGTCGCACCGGTCGCGAACCTGCTGCGTACCGTGTGGTGCCTCGATCCGCACCTCGACCTGCTCGGTCTGGGCGGCGGTGTCGTCGAGGGGCTCGGCGACCACTACGTCGGCGAACTGTGCCGGCAGCTCGGCCTCGCCACCTCCTACGCCGACCGGGGCAGGGGGCGGGCCTGGCTCGCCGACCGGCTGGTGTGGTGCGGTCCCGGCGCGGTGGACCCCCTGCACGGGGCGGAACGTTTCGGCCGCTGGTCGCCGGGGATCGTGCCGTGAGCGCCGCGACCCACCGTGCGCTGGTGCGCCTTCCGGCCGATGCCCGGGGCCGCACCCGCGTCGAGGTCGTCGAGCTGCCGACGCCCCGGCTCGGTCCCGAGGACGTTCTCCTGGCCCCGGTGACCTCGGGGATCTGCGGCACGGACTGGCAGATCCTGCGCGGGCTGCGGGCAGACCCGAGCCGGGTGCTGGGGCACGAGGGCGTGGCCCGGGTCGTCGAGCCCGGCGGCACCGGTCTGCGCACCGGCTCGCTGGTCACCGTGAACCCCACCCACCCCGACGACCCCTCCTTCCTGCTGGGGCACAACCTGCCCGGCCTGTGGGCGGAGCGCACCCGCATCCCCGCCACGGCTGTACGTGCTGGCCTGGTCCTGCCGGTGCCCGAGGGCGCGGACCGCCCGGAGGTGGCCGCCCTGGCCGAGCCGCTCGCCTCGGTGCTGTACGGGCTGGAGATCGCCGTCGGTGTGACGAGGCCAGCCGCCCTGGTCGTATGGGGCGACGGAACCGTGGGACGGCTCGCCCGCGAAGCCTGGCAGCGCCGGCTGCCCGGAACGCACTGTCTGCTGGTGGGGTACGGCGCCGACGCGGTCGACCCGCGTGCGCCCGGTCTGGCCGAACTGCTCGCCGGCCTGCCCGAGCCGGTCGGCGTCCTGATCGCCACACCGCGCACCGGCACCCTGGAGGCACTGAGTGCCGTGGACCGCCATGTGCGGGGCCGGCTCATGGTCGATGTGCACGCGGGCCTGCCGTCCGGCCCCGTCCCGCTGTCCGCGGGAGAGGTCGACGTGGCGGCACTGCGCGCCGACAACTGCGGGGGTGAACCCAGGCCACCCCGGGTGCGCCGCTTCGACCGGCCGACCGGCCCCCTGCTCCTGTACGGACACCGCGGGGTGTCCAACCGTCATCTGCGCCAGGCGGTCGACCTCCTCCTGGCCCGGCCGCCCGAGCCGCGGGGCGGCGGCGTCCTGACCCACGAGGTGGATCTGCCGGGCGCGGCGGACCTCGTCAACTCCGTGCTGGACGCGGACCGGAGGGTGGCCGACGGGCGGCGTGTGCTCAAGACGGCGATCCGGACGGGAGGCGGCGATGACGGCTGAATCCGGTACGGGGACGGCGACGCCCCCGGAATCCGCAGCGGGGTCGGCCGCCGTGACCGCCGGACCCGGCACCCCGACGCCCCCGGCCGCCGTGGCCGCCCCGCAGTGGCGGATCGGCACGGACCGGCCGGAAGCGGCCAGGGCCGCACGCGCGGCGGGTGCCGATCAGCTGCACCTGGACTTCGGCGGCTCCCACCGCGGGCCGCCGCTGAGCGATCCGGGCGAACTGCGCCGGGCCGTGGCGATCACCCGGGACATCCCGGTTCCCGTCCTCGCGGTCAACCATGTCAACGACATCGGGCTGGCTCACGAACACGGCGCGGCCAACCCGGCGGCCCTCGATCTGCTGGAGCGTGCCCTGGACTGCGCGCGGAGCCTGGGCGTACAGGTGCTGCACGTTCCCGGATTCCGGCGGAGTTCGCCGGTCACCGAGGGGCTGCGGGCAGGCACCGCCGACGCGCTGCGCCTCCTGTGCGAGCGGGCCTCGGAGGCGGGCCTGACGCTCGCCTACGAGTCGCCGCTGGGCCCCGTCGAATCCCTCGCCCTCGCCCGGGCCGTGGGCCACCCGGCCCTGCGTCTGGTGCTGGACACCGGCAACCTCCTGGACGCCGGCGAGGACCCCGCGCGCTTCGCCTGCCTTGTCGGTGCTGCGGGGCTCCTCCTGCCGTACCTGCACATCAAGGACTCCGCGCCCGCCGCCGGCCCGCCGCCCGGCACCGTCTTCGACGCCCTGCCCGCCCTGCTGCGGTGCGTGGGCGCCCGCTCGGTGCTCGTGGAGAACGACTACCGGAACTCACCGACCCGTCTGCGAACGGACATCGCACTGTGCCGTGCCGCGGTCGGACTCAGCCACTCCAAGGACGAACGATGAAAGCCATTCTGCTCACCGGCCCCCGTGCGGTGACGGTCACCGAGGTCGATCCGCCCGAACCCGGCCCGGACGAGGTACTGATCCAGGTGGGTCTGCTCGGTCTGTGCGGCACGGACCTCGGTTTCTACGACGGCAGCAGCAACTACCTCCGCGACGGTTTGAAGAGCTACCCCTTCGTCCCGGGCCACGAGTGGTCCGGGACAGTGATCGGGCTGGGTCCCGGAGCCGACCCCGCCCTGAAGGGACAGCGGGTCGCGGGGCACAACTTCCGGGCCTGCGGCCGCTGCCCGCACTGCCAGGCCCACCGCGTCAGGTACTGCCCCGACCGCAGTGAGATAGGCGTCCTTGGCCCGCGTCCCGGCGCGGGCGCGGAGCTGATCACCGCACCCGTGAGTACCCTGACCCGGATACCCGACGCCCTGTCCGACGCCGCCGGCGTGCTGCTGGAGCCGACCGCCGCCGCGGTCCACGCGGTGGAGCGGATCGCCGTGACCCGCCAGGACCGGGTCGCGGTCCTGGGTGCGGGAACCCTGGGGCTCGCCACCGCCCAGGTTGCCCGTGCCCTGGGCGCTCCCACCGTCATCTTCGACCCCCAGCCCGGGGCCCGGGAACTGGCCCGTCAGCTCGGCCTCTCCGCCGAGGCGGCGCCCGCCGGTGACGACGAGGAGGCGTACGACGCCGTGATCGAGGCGTCCGGCAGCGTGACGGCGGTTCGCTCCGCCGTCCGTCTGGTTGCCTCCGGCGGGCGGGTGGCCCAGTTGGGGACACCGCACCGTGCCGTCGACGGATTCGACGCGGCGGGCCTGGTCATCCGGGATGTCACGCTGCACGGTGTGCTCTCCGGCATCGGCTACTGGGACCGGCTGATCACCCTGGTGGAATCGGGGGCGGTGGACCTGGACACCCTCGTGGACCGGGTCTTCCCGGTCGACGACCTCGATGCCGCGTTCGCCCGCCTGGCGGACGGCGGGCGCGCCCGCCCCAAGGTCCTGATCCAGGTCGGCCCGCTCCTCGGGGACGCGTCGGATTGCCGTACGGCCGCGCGTGACGCCCGAACCGGAGCACGCCGGTGAGCACGGCGGCGTCGACGGCCGCGCCGGAACGGATCGACGCGCCGACCGCCGCACGCCTGGCCGTGCTCGCCGCCGCGACCTTCGTCTACGTCACCTTCGAAGTCTTCCCGATCGGACTCATCCACGACATCGCCGCCGATCTGGAGGTCGGTGTCGGCCAGGTCGGACTGCTCGTCAGCGGATACGCGGTCGTCGCCGGTGCCGTCACCATCCCCGCAGTCGCCCTCGCCGCACGCGTCTCCCGCGGCAGTGCGCTGGTGGTCTCCCTACTGGTCCTGCTCGGCGCCGAGCTGCTGACGGCGACCGCCACGGATTTCGCCACGATGGTGGCCGGCCGGGTCGCCGCGGCTCTGACCCATGGGGTGCTGTGGTCGTTGATCGCTCCGGCGGCGGCCACCATGGTGCCCCGTGAGCGGGTGGGGACTGCGACCGCCGCGGTGTTCGGCGGCTCCTCGCTCGCGGCGATCATGGGCAGCCCCGGCACGACGTTCGTCGGTGAACTCATCGGATGGCGGGCTACCGCCCTGCTGCTCGCAGTGGTCACGGCGGCGGTGACCCTCGCGCTGGTGTGGGCCCTGCGACCGCCCCTTCCGGTGGACCCGGTGGTCCCGCCCGGAGCGCGGGCCCGGCGGGCGGAGCCGGCCGGCGGGTCGGGGACGGTGGATTGGCCCGCGGTCCTGACCCTGTGCGCCGTCGCGGTGGTGCTGGTCGTCGCGCACTTCCTCAGCTACACCTACTTCGCCCTCATCGTCGCCGAGGTCACCGGGGCGCCGGGCTCGGTGACCGTGCTGCTGGCCGTCTTCGGCATCGCGGGGGCGGTGGGGACGTACCTCATGGGCCGCCACAACGACCGGGCCCCGCGGCGCGCGGCGCAGGTGACCATGGCGGCCTTCACAGCGGGGGTCGGTCTGCTGGCCCTTTCCCTCGTTCCGGCCCCGGCAGCGGTGTCCTGGGCCGCGCTGGGTGTCGCGGTCGCGGTGTGGGGCGGCGCGTTCGCGGCAGCGGGGCCCGTCTTCCAGACCGGGGTGATGCGTCTGGCGGGCGCGCAGGCCGACCGTGCTTCCTCGGTCTACGTCACCGGCTTCCAGGTCGGTATCGCGGGCGGGTCCGGTATCGGGGCGGCGCTGCTCGGCCATTCGGTCGGCGTGCTCCCGCCCGTGTCGGCCGTGCTGGCCGGGGCGGTGCTGATCGCCGTACTGGTGCGGCGTCCTGTACCGGATTCCTGACTGTTCAACAGCGCACTCCAGAAACGATTGACTTGTATATTCGACAACTAGCCACTAAAGTACTCTCCAATCCTTCGTGAGGCTTCTTGTCCGGCGAAGTGGCCCCGTCACACATGAGAGGCACTGCATGCGGTCCCGTATGGCTGTCCTGATCCTGGCCATCTTCTGCGTCGGCACGGCCGAGCTCGCGCCGAGCGGCATGCTGGGTGACCTGTCCCGGGACCTGTCGGTGACCATCCCCACCGCAGGGCTTCTGGTGACCGTCTACGCGCTGACCGTGGTGGTCGGCGGGCCGCTCGTCACCGCCGCCACCACCCGGGTCCGCCGCAAGTACCTGCTGGTCGGGCTGCTGCTGGTCTCCGTCGCGGGCAACGTCGTCTCCAGCCTCGCCCCGACCTTCGGTCTGCTCGTCGTGGGCCGGATGCTGACCGCTGTCATCCACGGCACCTTCCTCGCCGTGTGCGTCGTCATCGCGGGCGGCATGGCCGACGAGGGCAAGGAAGGGTCGGCGATCGCCGGCACCCAGATGGGCATCAACCTGGCCACCGTGCTCGGTGTGCCCCTGGGCACCTTGGTGGCTCAACACCTCAGCTGGCGGGCCACGTTCGGCAGCGTCGCCGTCCTTGCCCTGGTCGCCACCGTGCTGATCCTGCTGGTCATTCCGGACACCGGCGGCAGCAGCTTGTCGGCGGCCCACGAGCTGCGCGCGTTCGGCACGTGGCAGGTGATGGGCACCGTCCTGGCCACCGTCCTGTGCTCGGCCGGTATGTTCACGCTGATCACCTACATGGTGCCGCTGCTCACCGATGTCGGTGACTTCCCGGCAGCCTGGGTGCCCGCCGTGCTCGTCGCCTACGGCCTGGGCTCCCTCGTCGGCAACGCCATCGGCGGCAGGTACGCCGACAGGTCCGCCGACGCGGCGGTACTCGCCCTCTCCTCGGTGCTCGCCGCCGTCTGCCTCCTGTACTGGGTCGCCGCTCCCTCACCGGCCGGCGCGGCCGTCTTCCTGATCCTCTTCTCCATCGCGACCTTCGCCCTCATCCCCGGACTCCAGGCCAAGGTGCTCGCCGCTGCCGCCGATGCACCGACGCTGTCCCTGACCGCCAACATGTCCGCCTTCGGGCTCGGCGCCGCTCTCGGCTCATGGGCCGGAGGGCAGATCATCGGCCAAGGGCTCGGCATCCGCGCGGTCACGGTCGGCGCCGCCGTGTTCACCGCTCTGGGCGCCCTCCTGATTGCCCAGACGGTCCACAGCGGCCGTAGTCGCCGCAAGACCGCCGATGACGATGTCGAGCAGCGCCAGCTCACCGACCCCGGAATGACCAGCACGCCCGCTTCCTGAACCAGACCTCCTGGCCGGCACTTTCTCACGAGAAAGCCACCCTCATGGCGAGCAGCTCCGTGCCCACCTCCAGATCCAGGCTCCCCTCGCTGACAGGGCTGCGTTTCATCGCCGCCGCCCTGGTCTTCTTCTTCCACGCCTCGCTGATCTTCATATCGATGAACCCCTTCGCCGACCCGGACACGGCCGACGGTTTCCGGTGGCTGTTCAGCAAGGCCGGGTGGATGGGGGTGTCGTTCTTCTTCGTCCTCAGCGGTTTCGTGCTGACCTGGTCGGCCCGGCCCGGCGACACCGTCACCGGGTTCTGGCGGCGGCGCCTGCTGAAGATCTTCCCCAACCACATCGTCACCTGGGCCCTGGCCCTGGTCGTGGTCGCCCAGACGGCCACCCCTGTCCGGGTGTGGCTGCCGAACCTGTTCCTGGTGCACTCGTGGTTCCCCGACCCGGCTGTCTACCTGAGCCTCAATGCTCCCGCCTGGTCGCTCTGCAGTGAGCTGCTCTTCTATCTGCTGTTCCCGTTCCTGCTGCGGCCGGTGCTGCGGATCAAGGAACGCGCCCTGTGGCTGTGGGCGGCGGGCATGGTCGCCGGCATGCTGGCCGTGCAACTCGTCACCGACTTCCTGGCACCGAGCAGCCCCCCGGCGCCCGGCACCGACGTGACGGTCTGGCAGTTCTGGTTCGGATACAACTTCCCGCCGGTGCGGATGTTCGAGTTCGTCCTCGGCATGATCCTGGCCCGGCTCGTGCTCGCGGGCGCCTTCCCCCGCGTCGGGATCGTCCCCGCGGCCGTGCTGTGCGTGGTCGGCTATGCCGCTGCGATGGTGGTGCCGTTCCTGTACGGCCTCAACCTGATGACCGTCATACCCATCGCCCTGCTGGTCTGCGCGGTGGCCCGCGCCGACGTGGAGAGCACTCCGACGGTGCTGCGCGGTCGCACGATGCAGTGGCTCGGCGAGGTCTCCTTCGGCTTCTACCTGGCCCAGCAGATCGTGCTCTCGTTCGTGCGGACAAGACTCATGGACCAGCGGACCGTGGCGACCCCCGCGGGCCTCGCCCTCGTGGCGGCCGAGTTCGCCGGAGCGCTCGCCCTCGGCTGGCTGCTCCTGATGTGCGTCGAACGCCCGGTCATGCGCCGCTGGTCCCGGCCCCGTAGAAAGCCGACGGAACCAGCCGCGCCCTCCACGCCCCCGTCGCAGCTCACCGCCGCCTCCTGAAGGAAAGGGAAGGGTACCCATGGCCTCGTCGTCCCCCGCTGTCGCCGGCAGTGGCGCGTCCGGGAGTCTCCGGACCAAGCTTCCTTCGCTGACCGGGCTGCGTTTCATCGCCGCCGCGCTGGTCTTCTTCTTCCACGCCACCTTCAGCGACCCACCCCAGAACCCGTTCGCCGACGCAGGCTGGGAGGAGGGCTTCCGGTGGCTGTTCAGCAAGGCCGGCTGGATGGGGGTGTCGTTCTTCTTCGTCCTCAGCGGCTTCGTGCTGACCTGGTCGGCCCGGCCCGGCGACACCGTCACCGGATTCTGGCGGCGGCGCCTGCTGAAGATCTTCCCCAACCACGTCGCCACCTGGGCCCTGGCCATGGTGCTGTTCGCCGGGGCGACGACGCCGGTGTCCGCGTGGCTGCCGAACCTCTTCCTGATCCACTCGTGGTTCCCGCAGCACGAGACCTTCATCAGCGTGAACCCGCCGAGCTGGTCGCTCTGCAGTGAGCTGCTCTTCTATCTGCTGTTCCCGTTCCTGCTGCGGCCGGTGCTGCGGATCAAGGAACGCGCCCTGTGGCTGTGGGCGGCGGGCATGGTCGCCGGCATGCTGGCTGTGCAACTCGTCACCGACTTCCTGATCCCGCAGCACCCGCCGACCCCGGAGGGCTTCGGGATCTCCCTGTGGCAGTTCTGGTTCGGCTACAACTTCCCGCCGGTGCGGATGTTCGAGTTCGTCCTCGGCATGATCCTGGCCCGGCTCGTGATGAGCGGAACCGCTCCCCGCGTCGGCATCATCCCGGCCGCACTGCTCTGCGTGGTCGGCTACGCCGCGGCGATGGCGGTGCCGTTCCTGTACGGCCTCAACCTGATGACCGTCATACCCATCGCCCTGCTGGTCTGCGCGGTGGCCCGCGCCGACGTGGAGGGCACTCCCACAGTGCTGCGCGGTCGCACGATGCAGTGGCTCGGCGAGGTCTCCTTCGCCTTCTACCTCTCGCAGTACGTGGTCATGTACTACGGCCGCACAAAGCTGATGCACGAACGGCTCTTCAGCCCGGCCGCCGGCATCCTCGTCCTCCTCGGCTTCTTTCTGGTGACCCTCCTGGTCGGCTGGGCGCTCCTGGTGTGCGTCGAACGCCCGGTCATGCGGCGGTGGGCCAGACCGGCTCCGCGCCCCATCCCACGGGAGGACGAACCGCGCCCCGCCCCCACCCTGAGCTGACCGGTCCACGCCGGCTCCCCATGGCCGGCCGCTGACCCCCATCCCCGTTTTTTTCCCATGATTCCCGCAAGAATGAGGAGATATCCGTGCCCACGATCGACGTCAACGGCACCCCCGTCCACTACACCGCCGAAGGCACCGGGCCCGGACTCCTGTTCGTCCACGGCACGGCCGCCGACGGCGAGAGCAACTGGGGCCATCTTCGTGAGCACTTCACGGGCCGCCACACCGTCATCACCCCCGACTACTCGGGCAGCGGCAAGACCCCGCTGCACGCCGACGAACTGAGCCTGGACGAGCTGGTCGACCAAGTGATCGGCGCGGCCCGGGCGGTGACCGACCAGCCGTTCGACATCGTCGGTTTCTCGCTCGGTGCCGTGGTCGCCGCCGCCGCCGCGGCCAAGTACCCGGAGCTGGTCCGCCGTCTGATCGTTATCAACGGCTGGGCCCGCAACGACGACCCGCGCCAGCAGCTCGCCGTCGACCTGTGGCGGCGGCTGCCGGATATCGACCAGGAAGCCTTCGCCGCGTACAGCGCGCTGCTGATCTTCTCGCCGCCGTTCCTGGCCGGCTTCGGCAGCGACGGCGTCAAGAACACCGTGGCCGGTATCACGGCCGAGGCCGGCACCCTGCGCCAGATCGAGCTCGATCACCGGGTCGACATCACCGACCTGCTGCCCGCCATCGGCGCCCGCACACTCGTCGTCGGATCGACCCGGGACATGCTGATCCCCGTGGAGCACTCCCGCGAGATCCACCGGACGGTCAAGAACAGCGAGTACGCCGAACTGGAGAGCGGCCACATGGTCGTGTTCGAGAAGACGGCCGAACTGGTCCAGCTCGTCAGCGAGTTCCTCGACCGGGACTGATCCCGGCCGGCGGCCGGACGGTGCTGCCGGGGCCGGCCCCCGCAGCACCGTCCCGCCCCCACTTCCGTAAGCATCCGGAGAGCCATCTTGTCCATGTCCTCATCCGCCCAGCCCGGCGCGATATCCACGCCGCCCGTATCCCGGCCGCCGCAGGCCGTGCACGGACGGCTCCCCTCCCTGACAGGGCTGCGCTTCATCGCCGCGCTGCTGGTCTTCTGCTACCACTCCTCGCTCGCCCTGCCCGCTCTCAACCCGTTCTCCTCACCGGGCGTCTCGGACCGCTACCGCTGGCTGGCCAGCAATGGCGGCTGGGCCGGAGTGAGCTTCTTCTTCATCCTCAGCGGCTTCGTCCTGACCTGGTCGGCCCGGGAGAGCGACCGGCCCCGGAACTTCTGGCGCCGCCGATTCTTCAAGATCTACCCCAACCACGTCGTCACCTGGATCCTGGCCCTGGCCCTGCTCTCCGGAGCCACCACCCAGTGGTGGCAGGCGGTGCCCAACCTCGTCCTGGTGCACGCCTGGATACCGGAGTTCACGGTCTTCCTCGGGGTGAACCCGCCCAGTTGGTCGCTGGCCTGTGAACTCTTCTTCTACCTGTGCTTCCCGCTGTTCCTGCACTGGATCAAGAAGGTCCCGGCGGCCCAACTGTGGCGCTGGGCCGGCGCGGTGGCGGCCGCGGTGATCGCCGTACCCACGCTGGCCTATCTGCTGCTGCCCGCGAACCCTCCGATGCCCGAGGGGTCCCCGGCGTCCGTCTGGCAGTACTGGAGCGTGTACATGCTCCCGCCGGTACGTGCTCTCGACTTCGTACTCGGAATGCTGATGGCGCGCATCCTGCTCACCGGCCGGAGGTTCACCGTCAGACCGCTGCCCGCCGCCCTCGCCTGCGTGGCCGCGTATGCCCTGTCGCTCCACGTCCCGTGGCTCTACGCCCTCGACGCGGTCTTCGTCGTACCGATGGCCCTGCTGATCCCGGCGGTCGCCCGCATGGACAGCATGGGACGGCCTAGCGTGCTGCGCAGCCGGCCGATGGTCTGGCTGGGCGAGGTGTCCTTCGCCTTCTACATGGTCCATCTCATCCTGCTGAACGTCGTCCGCGACATCCTGGGCCCGGAGCGGTACTTCGGGACCGCGGCCGGTATCGGCGTGCTGCTGGCGCAGATGCTGCTGACGCTCGGTGTGGCGTGGCTGCTGTACGTGGCGGTGGAGAAGCCGGCCATGCGCTGGCTGGGGCACTCCCGGAAGGCGGCGGCGTGAAAGCGGTGACCATCGACCGCTACGGACCGCCCGAGGTCCTCACCGTGGCCGACCTCGCGGAGCCGCGGCCCGGACCGGGCGAGATCCTGGTCCGGGTGGCAGCGGCGGCCGTGAACCCGGTTGACCTGGCGGTGCGGCGCGGCGACATCCCCTCCCCGGTCCTTCCGGCCGTCGTCGGATGGGATGTCTCCGGGACGGTCGTCGGGGTGGGCCCCGGCGCCGGCCGTTTCCAGGAGGGCGACCGGGTGATCGCCGCACGCTCGCCGTTCGCCACCGGAGCGGGGGTGAGCGCCGAGTACATCGCCCTGGACGAGACCCTGGCCGCACGGGCCCCCGAGAACACCGCGCTGGAGGACGCCGCGGCCCTGCCGCTGACTGCCCTCACCGCTGAGCAGGCACTCGCGCGGCTCGGCACCGGCTTCCGCGGGCGCCTCCTGGTGAGCGGCGCCGCGGGAGCGGTCGGCGGTCACCTCGTTCAGCTCGCCGCGCTGCGCGGCCTGCGGCCCGCGGGCCAGGGCCGCACGTCCGACACGGACACGGTGAGGGCGCTCGGCGCGGCCGAGGTCTTCTCGGACAGGCACGCTCCCGAGGCCGGTTCGTTCGACGCGGTCATCGACGCGGCGGGCCGTCCGGAGACGATCACGGCGGTGCGCGACGGAGGACGTTTCATCTCCCTCACGCCGTTCGCGGTACCGCAGGCCGAGCGGTCCGTCGACGTGGAGGTGTACGGCGTACGGACCGACGGCGCCATGCTGGACACGCTGGCCCGCCACGTCGAAGCGGGAGAGCTGACCCTGCGCGTCGCCCACGTCCTGCCCTTCGAGGACGCGCCGCGTGCCCACGCGCTCCTCGAAGCGGGCGGCACCAGGGGCAAGGTCCTCCTGACGCCCCCCGGCTGACCGTCCGTACCCAGCCGTGCGGCGGCCTCACGAGTTTGGACCGCACATCGGAGATCTCCCGTAGCGCGTGAAAACGGAGGGCGGAGAGCCATGACCGGAAAAATCGTTTTCGTCGTGGGTGAGAATCTGGCCGGCCGGTCGGATTCGGCGGACCTGGTGTCGCTGTCCCGGCTCGACCCCCTCCTGGAGCGGGTGCGGTCCGGCCCGCTCCCGGTGCTCGTACCGGGACAGGGAGTGGAGGAGCGCGAGCGGAAGATCGTTCGCGCCAAGCTCCGCCGCTACGGACTGACCGAGGCACTGCTCGTGAACCTGCCGGCACCGGCACCGCTGAGCCCCTCCGAGGTGCACAAGCGCCGTCCGGAGAACGTTCTGGTCGCCGGATTGCACAAGGCCGAGAACGACCTTTTCCGGGCGACGCTGCGCATCTCCGACCAGCAGGAGATGATCCTCGACCACACCACCGGCTCCCATGTGACCGGCATGGTGATCACCGAGGCGGTGCGTCAGCTCTCGCTTGCCGTCGGAGAGAGGTATCTGCTGACGCCGTCCGACACCGCCCGCCGGTTCATCCTCAACTCCCTCCAGACCACCTTCCACAGGTTCCTCCTCCCCCTGCCGACCCGGCTGGAATACCGGCTGGCGGACATCCAGCGCAACGGCCCCGACAGACTGCGCTTCACCGGCACGTGCGACCTGCTCCAGGCGGACGTCCTCGCCGCGTCGGGCTCCGTCGACATCGTGGTGATGGACGAGAAGTGCGCCGACCGGATCGAGGCCCGCCACCTTCACGAGATGACCCGCGTGCTGGCGAAGTCTCACGTGCAGCAGCACCAGGAGTCGCCGCGTCGGGCGCTCAGTCCGGCCACTGTGTCCCAGCCGTCCTGACTGTCCTGCCCCCCATCCGCCCGCGCCGCCCCGTGGAGACGACGTTCCCATGCTGCTTCTGCGCATTTACCCCCTGATCGTCTTCGGCGTCTGTGCCGCGGCGACCGGCACTGCCCTGATCCGTGGGCTGCTCGACCTCACCGACCCCTGGCAGCGGGTGGCCGCCGTGCTCGCCGGGCTCCACCTTGTCTGGCTGCTGGTGGAGACACGGACGACCGTCCGCAGTTCGCAGTCGACCGAAACGGCCACCGACCGCGGCACGATCTACGTCTACGCCACCGCGCGCGCCGCCACCGTCGCCACGGCCTGTCTGCTCGCCCCCGACGACCGGACCGTTCATCCCTGGACGGCGGCCCTGCCCATGGTCTTCGCGGCGGCTGTCGGCTTGCGGCTGTGGAGCATTCGCACCCTCGGCCGGTTCTACTCGCACCGGGTCCGGGTGCTCGGTGACCACCAGGTCGTACGAAGCGGCCCCTACCGGTGGGTGCGGCATCCCGCCTACCTCGGCATGGCCCTCGCCCACCTCGTGTTCGTGCTGTTCTTCCTCAACACCTACAGCGCCGCCGCCCTGATGGTCCTGCTGCCGACGCTGGCCGTACGCATCCTCGTCGAGGAACGAACCCTGCTCACACTCCCCGGATACCCCGACTACGCGGCGACCCGCCGCCGTGTCGTCCCTTGGCTCTGGTGAAAGGCGGTCCCATGCGCAGACTCCGCGCACGGCGCACTCCTCGGATCCCGTCGCGTGCCGGGCAGCGGCCCATCCTCCGTGGGCGAGCCCTGCTGAACGAGGCGGAGGCCGGCCCCAAATTCTCCCGGCAGGCGCGGATGGCGGCGGCGGGCTTCCCGGTGCCCCACTTCTTCTGCGTGGCGGCCGGCGTGTTCACCGAGGTGCTGCGCCCCGTACGCGCCACCGTGGACGCCCTGCTCACCGGCCTGGACACCGCGGACCCCGGGACCCTGGAGAAGACGGCGGCGGCGCTACGCGAGACGGTGCTCTCCGCCCCCGTGCCGGCGGCCGTCGAACGGCGGTTGTACGACACCTTCGACACGGTCTTCGGGCCCGACGCCGTGGTCTCGGTGCGCTCCTCGGTCGTCGGCATCGGCACCGACGCCGGTGAGGACTCGGCGCACGACGCCTTCGCCGGCATCAGCGACAGTTTCCTGTACGTGACCCGCGACCAGGTGCTGGACCGGGTACGGCAGTGCTGGGCCTCCGGGTTCGGGCCGCAGGCGCTGCTGTACCGGGCCGCCCGGGGCGGCACACAGCACGGCTTCGCCGTGGCGGTCGGCGTCCAGCGCATGGAGTTCGGCCGCCGCTCCTTCGTCCTGTTCACCTGCGACCCGCTGACCGGTGCCCGCGACCGGGTGCTCGCGGCCGGCCTCGGCGTCGGCGAGGGCGTCGTCCAGGAAAAGGTCCCCGTCGACCACTACTTCGTCAGCCGCCGCGGCAACACGGTCCGATCCGTGCCGGCGGACAAGACACACATGATGGAGGAGAACCCCGACCGGCTCGACGACGGCCCGCGCACCGTGCCCGCGCCCGAGGAACTGCGACACGCACCGGCACTGACGGACGAGCAGATCCAGCGGGTCGTCGCGGTCGGCGACCGGATCGAGAAGCTCTTCGGCCGCCCGCAGGACATCGAGGGCACCTTCACCGCCGACGGCCGGCTGCACATCCTCCAGGCTCGCCCGGTGGTACTGGAACTCGACCGGCAGCGGCTGTGGAGCAACGCCAACATCACCGAGTCCTACCCGGACGTCACCACCGCGCTGACCTACTCCTTCGCCCAGCGCTTCTACCGCGAGGACTTCCACGGCCTCTACCGGCTGCTCGGCGTGAACCGCAAGGTCCTCGACCGGCACGAGGGCGAACTGCGCGGCATGATCGGCCTGCTGCGCGGGCGGGTCTACTACTCGCTGAGCACCTGGTACACCCTGCACGGACTGAGCCGTACCTTCCCGCTGTGGCGGAACAGCTTCGAACGCATGATGGGCATGTCCCCGTCCGTCACCCATGTCCGGCCCACTCCGCCGCTCACCGACCCCGCCCTGCTGCCCGCCACGGCGGCGGCCCTGGCCCGCATGGCATGGCGGCTGCTGACGCACGGCGCGGCGGTGAGGGACTTCGAGACCTGGTGGGAGTGCACCCTTGCCGCACACCGGGAGGCCGCGAAGACCGCCGACCCGCTGCAGCTGGCCGGACTGATGCGGTCGTTGTGGACGGAAGCCGGTGACCGCTGGGGCATCACCCTGGTCAACGACGTCCTGCTGCAGATGCACGAGACGCTGGTCATGAAGATGCTCGACCGCTGGGTGCCCCAGGCCGGTCCCGGACTCCACAGCGACCTGCTCTGCGGCGGGCAGGAGAACCGCAGCGTCACCATCCTGATGTCCGTCGTCGACATCGCCGAACGGATGCGCGCCGCCCCGGGTGTCCTCCAGGCGCTCGCCGTGAAACCTCTCGACGAGGTGTGGGACGACATCGACCGCCACGTCCACGGCAGTGACCTCGCCGACCGGCTGCGTGCCCATGCCCACCTCCACGGCGACCGCGGCTTGCAGGAACTGAAGTTGGAGATCCCGGTCCCACGCGACCAGCCCGCTCAACTCCTGCGCATCACCGCCGAGTACGCGCGCGGTGACGTCACCTGCGCGTCGCTGCGCGAACGCGACGCCGAGGCCCGGCGGACGGGCGAGCGGCGGCTGGCCGATCTGCTCGCCGGACACCCGCTGCGCCGTGGCGCACTGCGCGCCGTGCTGGCCGGGCAGCGCCGGTACGTCGACATGCGGGAGAACACCCGCTACCGCCGCAGCGAGCTGTACGGCTTCGGCCGTCAGGCGTATCGCAGACTCGGTGCCGACCTGGCCGCTCGCGGTCTGCTCGACAACGCGCGGGACGTGGTGCATCTGACGGAGGAGGAGATACTCGGCACCTACGACGGTACCGCCGTCACCGACGACCTGCGGGGCCTGGCCGCCGTACGCCGGGCCGAGTTCCACGCACGGGGCGCCGAACTGCCCATGGACTTCGTGACCATGGGACCGGTACGGGACGCGCTGCCGCACCCCGACCGCGACACGATCGCCTCGGGAACCCTGCACGGACTGGGCTCCAGCGGCGGCGTCGTACGCGGCACCGCGCGCGTCGTGATCGACCCGCACGAATGGGGCGAGCCCTCGGACGACATGATCCTGATCGCCCGTGAGACCGACCCGGGCTGGCTGTTCCTCATGCTGTCCGCACGCGGCATCGTCGTCGAGCGCGGCACGCTGCTGTCGCACACCGCCATCTCGGGGCGCAAGTTCGGCATTCCCACCATCGTGGCACTCCCGCACGCCACCAGTCGCATTCCCGACGGCGCCAGGGTGGAGATGGACGGTGCGGTCGGCACCGTCAGGATCCTGGAGGAGGACGAGGCATGACCGTCACCGGCACCGCCCGCCCGCCGACCGGCACGCCCCGCTCCACCGCCCGCCGGCTGCGCGCTTTCTTCGCCGAACGGGCCCCGGCCCGCGTCTACGTCGGCTATGCCGTCCTGTGGGTCCTCGCCCTCCAGGGCGTCCTCGCACTGCTCGGCCCGGAGCAGAACTGGAGACTCGACGGCTCCCTTCTCACCGAGATCGTCACCGTCTTCCTGGCACTGCTGTTCATCCGGGTCGTCGACGAGCAGAAGGACCTGGAGTACGACCGGGTGCACAACCCGGGCCGACCGCTGCCGCGGGGCACGATCGACGTCAGAGAACTGCGGACCGCGATGGCACTGATCGTCCTCGCGGAGCTGGCCCTCAACTGGTGGCGCGCGCCGCTGCTGGCCGGCTGGCTGCTGCTGGACCTCGGCTACATCTGCTTTCTTGTACGGCTGGAGCACTGGTCGGCGACGGTCCGGAACTCGGTCTTCGTCAACCTGCTGGTGAGCTACCCGGTGCAGGCCATGCTCAGTGCGCACATCTGGCTGTCGTTCCGGGATGCGACCGGCTCGGCTCCGGCATCGCACGCCTTGCTGGGGGCCGTGCTGTGCGCATGCGCCTTCATGCACTACGAGTTCGCCCGTAAGACCGGCGCCCGTGTGGTTCCCGGCGCGACGCTGTACTCGAACGTCGTCGGGCTGCGTGGCGCGGTCGCGCTGACCATGGGCTGCGCGCTGGCCGGGACGGCCCTCGCCCTCGCCGTGATCCGTCCCTGGCAGCTCCACGGGGTGGCCCTGCTGGCGGGCTGGCTGCCGCTGACCGCACTCGGATTCCTCTGGGGCGGCGCGGAGCGGTTCGCGTCCCTGCGCCCGCCGACCTGGCCACCCCAGCCCGCGATGGGCTATCTGGCCTGGCTGTATCTCGGGGTGTTCGTCGCGGCGCTGGCCGTGGTGCGGCCGGCGCTCGGCGCATGACGGCGACAGGCGGGACGACGTCGGCGCTCGGGACCGTACCGCCCGACATCCACCGCGAGATCCGGCTGGTGGCGCGCCCGGGGGCCCGACTGCGGCCCGGGGACTTCGAGACAGTGCGGGTTCCGCTGCGCCGTCCGGTCGCGGGTGAGGTGCTGGTGCGCAACGTCCTGCTGCGCATCGGCGCGGCCACCCGCACCCTGATGACCGGCGCCGACGTCCTGCCCATGTCCCCCTTCGAGCCGGGGCGGGCGCTGCGCGGCACGGCCCTGGGTGAGGTGGTGACGGCCCCGGGCACCGTACTGCGCCCCGGCGAACTGGTACGACACGATCACGGCTGGCAGGAGTACGCGGTGCTCCCGGTGGACGCGGTACGCCGGGTCGACGCCGGCCTCTGGCCCGACCCGGCGGCCTGTCTGTCCCAAGGCTTCGCCGGCTGGCTGGCCGTCACCCCGGGGAGCGTGGTGCGCCCCGGTGACACGGTCCTGGTGACCGGGGCCGCCGGCGGCGTGGGAGTGATCGCGGGGCAGTTCGCGCGGCTGCACGGGGCACGCCGGCTGATCGGCACGACCGGATCGCACTGGAAGGCCGACCTCCTGCGGCGCGAGCTTGGCTTCGACGCGGTGCTGGTGCGCGGCGACGGGCCGATCGCGGAGCAAGTACGGGTGTCGGCGCCGGACGGTGTGAATGTGCTGGTCGACACGGTCGGCGGCGAGCAGTTCGAGGCCGGACTGGCCGCGGCCCGCCGCGGGGCCCGTTGTGTGGTGGTGGGCGCCGTCGGCCGACAGGCCGCAGGCGGCACCCGGGCCGAGGCGACCGTCGACACGCTCGCGCTGTTGTCGAGGGGCATCAGCGTCATCGGCCTGTCCACCACTGATCACCAGGCGTCGGCGGCCCGTTGGGAGAAGGAGTTCGGCGCCGCCCTGCGCGCTGGCACGGTGCGTTTTCCGCACGTACGGCTGTCAGGGCTGGACCGCGCGCCGGGTGCTCTGACCGACCTGCTGGCGGGGCGCTATCTCGGCACCGTGCTGGTGGAGCCCACCTGAGGAAGGAGAGACCGACGTGGAGGAAACAGTGGACCTCTACGCCCAGGGCGAGGTGCCCGGCCGGGTCGTCGGGACCGCGCCCCGCAGACGGATGAGAGCCCGGAACCTGCCGCACGCGGCGGTGAAAATTCTGGTCCGAGATGTTCAGGGGCAGGTGTATGTGCATCGTCGTACAGAGACCAAGGACCTCTTTCCTGGCCTGGACGACCCTTGGATCGGCGGGGTGATCACCGCGGGCGAGGAGCCGGACAGCGCCGCGGTACGCGAACTCGCCGAGGAGCTCGGGCTGCGGGACCAAGCGCTGCGTCCGCTGTCCCGCCAGTGGTACACGGACACGCATACCAACTTCCTGGCGTACACCTACGAGACGGTTTACGAACCGGGGCTGCACGAACCGATCGTCCACCAGCAGGCGGAGGTGGCCGACGGCTGGTGGCTGCCCTGGGACGAGTTGACGTCACGGCTGGCGAGGTGTGGCTCACGGTTCGCCCCGGACGGCCGCGAGCTCTTGACCCGCCACGTCACCGCACGGCGCCTACGGCCCTGACCGGCACTTACGGGGATAGACCGGAGGCGGGAAAGAAGAGGCGCAGGGCGATCGATGGGGCCACGTCCCCGGTCGTGCAACACCGTTGCATTACGCGGTCCGGCGCTTTGTCAAGTCTCCGATCGAGAGGACGGGACCCCTGCTAGCTTGACTCTGAAGCTGAACGGAAAATCGAGGTTCGGGAGGGCAGGCGGCAGCATCCGGGCCGCTTGCGGACCGGATGTCGGTGGGACGGGCGGTCAGGCTGATGTCGGGGTGAGGGCGACCTGGTGGCCGAGGGCCTGGAGTTGGCGGACGAGATCGCGGGTCTTGCGGGCGGGATCGAGATGGCGCCGGTGCCAGTCGGCACCCAACTCCTGGTAGGAGGCGTCCGGATTGTTGATCAGGTGCCAGGCGATGATGAGTATCGAGCGGGCGACGGCAACGAGTGCCTTGGCGTGTCCGCGGCGTTTGACGATGCGGCGGTAGCGGGCGCCGAGGAAGGTGTCGGTGCGGGCGGCGGCGTTGGCGGCCTCGCCGAGCGCGCCCTTGAGCCAGGGGTTGCCCTGGCCTGCCGGGCCTGCGGTGTTCTTCGCTCCGGACTGGATGGTTCGGGGGCACAACTTCGCCCACGACACGAGGCGTTCGGGGGTGGGGAAGCGGCGCATGTCCGCACCGATCTCGGCGAGGATGATCTGCGCGGTGGTCGGTCCGATGCCGGGGACGGCATCCAGCTTCTCGGCCAGGACCCGCGCGCTCGTTGGTTCGGTCGGCCCGTCTCCGGTGCCCGGACCGTCGTGCGGGGTGGTGATCTCTTCCAGGATCTGGGCGATGAACCGGTCGAGCTCGTGGATCTGGCCGGTCAGATGATCGACGGTGGACAGCAGCACCCCGAGCAGTCGTGCGTGGTGGTCTTCGAACTGCCCAGTGAGGGCCTCGGCCAGGGCGGTCTTCTTCTTGACGAGGCTGCCCTGGGCGAGCTCGGCGAGGGCGCGGGGGTTGCGTTCGCCGGCGACCATGGCGTTCATCATGGCCCGCCCCGACAGGCCGAACAGGTCGGAGACGGCCCCGGACAGCTTGATCTGCGCATGTTGCAGGGCCTTGTCCACGCGGTGCTTGTGGCGGGTGCGTTCCTGGACGAACACCGTGCGGGTCCGGCTGAAGTCCCGCAGTCTGCGGACCGGCTTGGGCGGGACGAACGAGGCGCGGACCATGCCGCGTTCGGCGAGCTTGGCCAGCCAGACCGCATCGAGCTTGTCGGTCTTGGGGCGGCCGGGGACGTTCTTCACGTCCCGCGCGTTCACGAGCCAGCAGTCCAGGCCGCGAGCTTCCAGGAGATAGAAGAACGGGCGCCAGTACGAGCCCGTTGCCTCCATCACCACCCGCTCGACGCCCTGGCAGACCAGCTTGTCGCCGAGTTCCAGGATCGCGTTCGTGGTCGAGGCGACGTTCCAGACCTGCTGGATCCGTCGGCCTTCGATGGTGTCGTGCGGGACGCGCAGGCAGACCATTCCGGATGCCTTGGCGATGTCGATCGCCGCGACCCTGGCGACCGTTCCGTCGTCGTGGTCTTCTCTCAACTCCTCCATGGCGTGCTCCCTGTTGTGCTGGTGCGGGCGGGGCTGCCCGGGGAGCCTGAGGGGGACGGAGAAGCTGATCGGCGTGCTCAAGGCGACAGTGTGCGGCCCCTCGGACGGCTCCCTCACCAGACTCCTATGCGGGCTCACAGCCCAAACATCGATCGGCGTCGGCGGACAGCCCACGTACCGAATTTCACGCCCGCGAGGCGTCACCGCAGGTGAACGGCTGACTCCTATAGAACGTCAAGTGGCTGGAGATGTTGATGGTGCGCTGGTGAGGTGGCGGTAGACCTCTCGTGCAATGAAGCGCTTGAGGCATCTGAAGATGTCCTTCGTCTTGAGCCCTTCGAGGGTGCGTCGTGCGACGTAGTCGCGGGTGCGTGGGTCGTGGCGCATGCGGACCAGGACGATGGTGTGCAGCGCGCGGTTGGCTTGGCGGTCGCCGCGATTGAGCCGGTGGCGATCCGTGCGGCCTGAGGAGGCTGGCACGGGTGCGGCTGCGCAGAGGTGGGCGAAGGATGCCTCCGAGACGAGCCTGTCGGGGTTGTCCCCGGCGGTGACCAGCAACTGCCCGGCTGTTTCGGTCCCGACGCCCGGTAGCGCGAGCAGTCCGGGCGCGGTGTGGGTGATCAGGGCGCGCAACTCGGCGTCCGCGTCCGCGATCTCTTCGCTCAGGTGCTGGTATCGCTTGGCCAGGCGTTTGAGCGCGAGTTTGACGGCGGCGGCCGGGGTGGTCAGATCGGAGCCGGGTCGGCTGGCGGCCAGACGCCGTATCAGCTCGGTGGTGGTCAGCGAGCGCAGTGCTTCGCGCGTCCCCGCGGGCGCGGTGATGATCAGTGATTTGAGCTGGTTGACGGTCTGGGTGCGGGCCTTGATGGCGCTGGCACGCACCACGCGGAGTGTGCGGATTGCCTCGACCGTGCCGTCGCGATCCTTCGGCGTGCCGTTGGCGCGGCCGGAGAGCACTGCGGTGGCGGCGGCGTAGGCGTCGACAGGGTCGGATTTGCCCGCGGCGCGGCGAGCTCGACGATCGGGCCGGTCCACTTCGACCACGGTGATCTGGCCGGCACGCAAGTGCCGGGCCAGTTCGGCTCCGTAGGATCCCGTGCCCTCCATGCCCACCGTCAGCACCTGGCCGTGCGAGCGCAGCCAGGCCAGCAGGCGCCGATAGCCTTCAGGCGTGGTGGGGAACGCCTCGGTGGCCAGGTGCCGGCCGATGGTGTCGATGACGGCGGCCTGGTGGACGTCGGTGTGGGTGTCGATCCCGCCGATCACTTCGATGGGCTGTGGCATGGCGGCCGAGTTGGTCCTTCCGTGCGCGGTGATGTGGACTCGCGCGCACCGACTCGGCGGACGGACACGACTGTGATGGGACCGCCTCGGTCAAGCTCCTGAGGTCACGATCGCCGAGCCGGTACGCGCAGTGGCACTGCTCGGCGGGTCGACGATTCAGAGTGAGGACAGCCGGAGCGTCAATCGGGGATCGGGTCAGACCCACGAGCGGTGCCTCCCACGTCCGGCCCTTCATTGAAAGGGACGAGCGTGGACAAACTCGCCGCGTACGTTCTTGCGGGATTCGGGTTCGTCAGCATGGTGCTGGGACTTGGCGCGAGGCTCGCTGCAGACTTGAACCGTTTTCTGGACGCGTGGCGAGAGCCGGTGAGCCGGATACGACGGTGGCTGCACAGCCGCCACCACGGCGGGCAGGAATGATCCGGGCACAGCGGCTTCGCGAGCCGCGCCGCTCCTCCAGCCCGGAACTTCCCTCCGGGACGGCCTCCGCCGACCTTTCACCGTGGCCCGGCCCTGCCCCGAGCCCGACGGGCTGCCATCGCCCGCCAGCCAAACGGTAGATCGGATCTGATCGTTTCGCACTGCTCCGCCCGCCCGACTTCACGGCGCAAGAGGTCGGTTCTCACCCCGGTGGGTGATGGCAGTTGGACACCATGCACGGCGGCACGGTTGGCTGAACCGCCATGGAATCAGCCGTACCACGGCGAGCCAGCCGGTGGCAGAACGCTGTACGGCTGCTCCTGCTGATCGCGACCGCCGCCGACCCCGTTGCCGCAGGCGACCCTGGGCCCCAGGACGCGGCCGGAGTGGTCCGCACCCAAACGCTTCTGTAGAAGCTCGACTTTCTGGGTGCGCTGCCCGGACTTCCTCGCCTGGGAACTGCTGAGCGAGTTCGAGACCTACCCCGACGATCCGGCCCTGTGGTACCTGGCCGAACGCATCCTCGCCTTCGACGAACCCGACGTGCGCCGCTACCCGATGCTCCGCCACCGCTTCGGCGCCTTCGAGCAGATGAACGAGGCCCTGGGCATGTTGATCGAACGGAGCCTCGTCGCCAAACGGCACACCTCCCGTGGTGACCAGGTGGGCCAGCACGACTACTACCTGCGGGCACGAGGCCGTGAAGTCGCCGACGTCATCGTCCACCAGGAACCGGACCTGTACTGGTACGTCGAGCGCACACAGACCTGTCCCTGCCGAGAATTTCGTCCGTGCAGTTCAGACCGCATGCTGGTACTCGTGGAGGGCGCCGCCGAGGCGGTCGCGTCGTCGTATGTCGAGGCGGGCGATGGCGTCCGGGTCGGTGATCGGCGGTGGCAGGGGGTGCAGCGGGCGGGCGTCCGCGATGCTTTGGTGGGGCCGGTGGGAGTCGTCGTGCTGTTCGAACTCGCGCAGGGCGTGGAGCAGGTGGCGCTGGTTCCAGACCAGAGTGCGGTCCAGCAGTTCGTGTCGGCAGGTTTGCAGCCAGCGTTCCATGAGCGCGTTCATCCGCGGTATCCGGATGCCGCTGAGTAGGACCTCGATCCCCGCGTCGGCGAGGATCGTGTCGAACAGTTCGGGGAACTTCCCGCCCCGGTCCCGGACCACGTAGCGGGCCCGGCAGCCGGTGTCCTCGAGGTCCATGACGAGGTTCCTGGCGGCCTGTGCCACCCAGGAGGCGGTCGGGCGCGCCGTCGTGCCCAGGATGCGGATGCGCCAGCCGGCGTGCCCGATCACCGCGAACACGTACAGCCGCGTCCCGGACAGAGTGATGGTCTCGAAGAAGTCACACGCCGGCAGGGCATCGGCCTGGGAGCGCAGGAAGTCCGCCCAGGTACTGGACGTCCGCTCGGGTACCGGCGGGATCCCGGCGTCTTTGAGGATCTCCCAGACCGTGGGCGCCGACACTTTCATGCCGAGGACGAGCAGTTCACCGTGCAGGTGCCGGTAGCCCCAGCCGGGATTCTCCCGCGCCAGACGCAGCACGAGAACGCGGATCGAGCGCACCGTACCCGGCCGACCCGCACGCTTGGGCCGGGAACGGGCCGCGTGGCGGCGCGAGACCAGGTCACGGTGCTGGTGCAGCACAGTGTCCGGGCTCACCAGCAGCCGTGCCCGGCGCAGCACGCCGCGCGGGAGCCGGTGCAGCAGCGCGGCCAGGAACATCCGGTCACTCGGGGCGAACCGCACCCGATCCCGGCCGAGTTGGCGTTCCAGCACCGCCGAGATCGGGGGAGTGGAGGGCGTGTATGCGAACGTGACACCGGGAATGGAAATGCGGATCGCCGAAACGTTCACCGTTTCCCAATTGTTTCCCAGTTGATCTTTCGAATCGTGTTTCTGTGCAGGTCAACACTGTATTTCTAGATGTCGGTTGATGCCGCAGAAGAGTCCGCTGAGCTGGGATACGGCAGGTTAGAGCGGCGCCGATTCCCTGACCTGCAACGCAGCATGCGTGTTCGCGTAGTTCGCTGTGTCTTCGTGTAGTACGGCGCAGAGATTTGCATGATCGTTTTCCCATCGGTTTCCCAGTTTCCCGCCTGATCGGGCGGGGAGGCGGGAAACGCGAGCGAGGCGTCACAGGGGCCGGAGGTCGGCAATGGCCTCCGGCCCCCGGGCCTCACTGCCGCGCCAGGTGCTCGCGCCGCACCGAGTACTGCCGGCCAGTCCTGAGCGACGTGAAGGAGCAACTGGCGGTGCTGCATTCGAGCAGTACTGCTGGGCGGCCGAGATGCAAGGTCCCACCGATCTGAGCGAGTCGGCCCCGGTGCCACGGCGCCAAGACAATGGCCCAGTACGCTGATGCAGTCCCTCGCCGCGGACTTCCAGCTCGACGATCAGCGCGACCAGAGCAATGCTCAAGATCTAATAGCAGTGCACGGTGACGGGTGACCCCTACTCAAGACCTGGAGCTGGACTCCTCTCCACAGGCAGAGGGCCCCGTCACCGTGCATCTGCCGGAGTACGTCGCGCAACTCCACGATGACGTCATGATCGTGACCTGAGCCGTCCGTACGGCCACCTCTCCCTCACTACGCGAGCCGTCGAGCTCCTTCCAGAGACCGGGGACCGTGCGGGGAGCTGGGGCTGCGAACTGCTTATCGGATGTCGGGCCACCCCTCTCTGTCAGCCTGTGGTGAGACGCCCCGCTTTGTCGGGCTAGCCTGAGAGGGCGCGACAGGAGAAACACCCCCTCATGACCAGCACCGCGCCCGCCGGAATCCGCGCTGCCCACGAACTCTCGGATTCACATCTCAGCTTCCGCGCTCTTGGAAATGATCTCCGAGAGCGCGGACTGAGGCACGCCACCGACCCGGTCGCGGACGATGCCTTTGCCTGTGTCGAGCGCCAACTGGGTATCACCGCCGCGTGCCGGCTGACCGGCCGCTCGCGGGCCACTCACTACCGCAGGCTGCAGCCCCCGGCGGAGCGAGAACCCAGGAAACCGCAGGTCCAGCCCTCGGCGCTGACGGCCGAAGAGCGGGCCGCAGTACTGGCGTTGATGAACTGCGACGAGTACGCCGAACTTGCGCCCGCCCAGATCCGGGCCCGCGAGTTGGATGCCGGGCGCTACCACTGCTCCGTCTCCACGATGTACCGGATCCTGCGCGACAAGGGTCAGTCCGGTGAACGCCGAAGGCAGGCCACCCACCCCGCCCGGGCGGTGCCCGAGGTGGTGGCCACCGCCCCGTCGCAGGTGTTCACCTGGGACATCACCAAGGCGGCCGGACCGGCCAGAGGCATCTGGTATCACGCCTACGTCATCATCGACATTTTCAGCCGCTACATCGTCGGCCACACCGTTGAGCTCGCCGAATCCGCCCAGCGGGCCGGGGAGTTGATCCGCGAGAGCATCATCCGCAACCAGATCGTGCCCGAGACCGTGCACGCGGACCGCGGCACCTCGATGACGAGCAAGAAGGTCTCCCAGCTGCTGATCGATCTCGGGGTGACAAGGCCACACTCCCGGCCGAAGGTCTCCAACGACAACCCCTACAGCGAGCCCAGTTCAAGACCACGAAGTACATGTCGGACTATCCCGAACGGTTCGATTCCCCTCGCCCACGCCCGCGAGTGGTTCGACGCGTTCATCACCTACTACAACCACGAACACAGGCACTCCGGCATCGGCTTCCATACACCCGCCTCCGTCCACTTCGGGACCGTCGAGGAGGTCCGCGACCAGCGGGCCGTCACCCTCTCCGAGGGCATACGCCCGACACCCCGAACGCTTCGGCCGACGCCCCCGACCACCCGAGATACCCCAGACCGCCTGGATCAACGACCCGGCCAAGCGCCGCGAACCCGCACCACAAACCTCATAGCGTCAAGACCGTCTCACTGGACTTGAAATGTTCCGCTACCAGCCTTGGCCAGGTTGTAGAAGGCGACCAGCGCCTGGTCTGCGCGACGGTCGTAGTCACGCGATTTGTCATCATAAGTCCCCATACGCATGCCGAAACCCCCTGAGAATCCCTGAGGCTGTGAGGGCCGTCGTCCGTGGCCGGATGACGGCCCCCTCTACTGCTGTGCGAGCCAGTAGTGGATCCACTATTGGTACTGCTCAGAGCGGGTGAAGAGGTCAGTGTGCGAGATCATCCGCGCTGAAGCTGCGGCGCCCGGTCTACCGGTAGGTAATGTCGGAGGTGGAGTAACGGCAGTAAGTCCCGTCCGCGCCAGTGCCGTTGGTGGTCGGCTCCGCGCCCGTGTTGTTCCCGATGTACTTCTGGCAGGGGATCATCTTCTTGCTGGTGTCCCCGACGATCGTGATGGCCTTCAGGGTCGCGCTGTCACCGTAGTTGGTGTTGATGCCGACGATCCGGCTGCCCTTGTAGGTCGCCTCGATGGTGTTGAGGTTGATCGTGCGCTTGTACTGCGTCTTGCAGTTGCCGCAGGAGCGGACGAACGTACCGAAGGTCTGCGCCGCGAAGTTGGAGACGTTGAGCGTCCCGGCGCCGTTGAACTGGAACACCTTGTCGCTCGCCTCCTTCGCGCCACCGCCGTTGACGGTGTACACGTTGGACGACGAGGAGCCCAGGAAGGTCGCCGCGTCCTCGCCGACGTCCTCCCACCAGACGTTCTGCAGCGTGCAACTGCCCAGGCAGTGGATGCCGTCGGCGGCCGGCGAGCCGATGATGACGTTCTTGACGACGGCACCGGCGGCCAGCTCCAGGATGGGGCCCTGGTCCTCGTCCTGGCTGCCCGTGCCCAGATCGCCGCTGCCGTACAGGCGCAGCATCCCGTAGTCCTTGGTGCCCGAGACCGAGATGGTCGAGGTCACCGCCTGGCTGCCGCTCGCGGTGGGCCAGGTGGCGGCACTGGCCGGCGAGAGGGTGCCGGATGCCATGATCATGCCAACCGAGAGGCCGAAGGCGGCCAGTGTGCCGGTCAGCACACGTGATCGTGCGGAAGAAGTCATGTCCCGATTCCTTCTCCGAGGTGGGGGAGTGGTCAGAGCTTTCCGGTGCCCGCGCCCGCGGTCACCGAGGCGACGACGGTCGAGGCGGGCTCGGCGGTGTAGCTGTACGGCGGGCTGGTGAACGTGCCGACCTGCGAGATCTCGGTGGCGGCTCCACCGAGGTCGTTGCCGCTGAGGTTGGCGTAGCCGTCCACGTCGCTGTCCCGGTTCGTCGTGACGGCGACCTCCGTGTCCCGGAAGACGTTGTTCTGGACGAACATCTGGGCGCCCATGCGCGAGTGCACGGCCGTCTCGGCGCCGACGACGTAGTTGTCGTAGAAGTGCCCGGTGCCGAAACGCAGGCTGGGGATACGGGAGTTGACCTGGTCGAACCAGTTGTGGTGGTACGTCACCCGCAGACGCCCGGTGTCCTCGCTCGCGTTGTTGTCGCTGTGGCCGACGAGCGAGCCCTTGTAGTGGTTCTTGAAGGTGTTCCAGGAGACGGTGACGTAGTCGGAGGCGTGACTGATGTCGACCAGACCGTCGTAGTAGTCCTTGCCGTGGTCGAGGTCGGACGAGAAGGCGTTGTGGTCGATCCACACCTTCGTCGACGCCTGCACGGTGATGCCGTCGGCGGGTGCGACCGGCTTGCTGATGTTCAGGTTGCGGACGACGACGTTCGTCACCTTCTTCAGGCGCAGCCCGCCGCCGGTGAACCCGGACGCCGAACCGACCCCCAGGACCGTCGTGTTGGACCCGATGTCGACCTGACCGCTCAGCGAGATCAGGCCGTTGACCTTGACCACCTTCGAACTGCTGCCGGTGACGGCCGACTTGAAGGCGTCCAGCGTCGACACCGTGACCGCCGCGGCGCTGCCGCCACCGGTCGTCCCGGCACCGAAACCGACCGGCGAGGCGTCGGCCGCCGACGCGGACTGGGGGAGCGTGAGCACGGCCGCCGCGGCGAGGGCGACCGCCGCCAGGGCTGATCGTCGTGGACGTGGATGTGGGGGGCGAGTACGCATGCGGGTGCGTCCCTTCCGGGGAGTGGAGTGATCGTGTACGTGAACGATGTACGCCATGAAGGACCACGCGGTCACACTTCTGAACGGAACGTAGGGTGCAAGCGCTTTCTAGTCAACGCTTGTGCAGAAACTATTCGAAGCGTGGGAGCGCTTCCATGGCATCCATGTCCATGTCACGATGCCGATTGTTCTCCCCGAAAGATGCCGCACGAGCCGCGATCAGGAAGGGACGATGACGTGCGCCCCACAGCCGCCGACACCCTCAAGTCATCGAGAAAACCGCCGCGTTCGGTACTCGTCACCCTCTTCGGAGCGCTGGTGCCCCTACTCGCGGCCCTGACCCTCCTGGCACCCCCGGCCGCAGCCCGCACCGAGGCCGTCCCCACCGCCACCCTCACCGAGGTCACCGGCTTCGGCGCCAACCCCAGCAACCTGCAGATGTACGTGTACGTCCCGGCCGCCGTCACCGCGCACCCGGCGGTCGTCGTGGCCGTGCACTACTGCGGGGGATCGGGCCCGGCGATGTACTCCGGCAGCGAATACGCCTCGCTGGCCGACCAGTTGGGGTTCATCGTCGTCTACCCGTCGGTCACCCGCGCCAGCAGGTGCTTCGACGTCTCCTCGCCCCAGGCCCTGCACCGCGACGGCGGCAGCGACCCGGTCGGCATCAAGTCCATGGTCGACTGGGTGACCGCCACCTACTCCGCCGACACCTCCCGCGTCTTCGCCCTGGGCATCTCCTCCGGCGCGATGATGACGAACGTCCTCCTCGGCGACTACCCCGACGTGTTCGCGGCTGGCGCCGCCTTCGCCGGCGTGCCCTTCGGCTGCTTCGCCACCACCGACGGCTCCGAGTGGAACACCGCCTGCGCCAACGGCACCGTCATCCAAACCCCCCAGCAATGGGGCGACTTGGTCCGGGGCGCCGACCCCGGCTACACCGGCCCGCGCCCCCGCATGCAGTTGTGGCACGGCACCGCGGACGACACGCTGCGCTACCCCAACTTCGGCGAGGAGATCAAACAGTGGACCAACGTCCTGGGCGTCAGCCAGACCCCGGCCACCACCGACTCCCCGGCGACCGGCTGGACCCGCACCCGCTACGGCGCCACCGGTGACCAGGCCCCCGTCGAGGCGATCAGCCTCCAGGGCGTCACCCACAACCTCTACACCTACGGCATGGGCGCCCGCGTCCTCACCTTCTTCGGCCTCGACTCCGGCTCCGCGCCCCAACCCCCTGCGGGCGCCTGCAAGGTGACCGTCACCATCAGCGCCTGGAACACCGGCCTCACCGCCTCCGTGACGCTCACCAACACCGGGACGAGCACGGTCAACGGCTGGCAGCTCGGCTTCACCCTGCCCGCCGGCCAGGCCATCACCAACGGCTGGGGCGCCACGTACGCCCCCGCCTCCGGCACGGTGACGGCCACCAACGCCTCGTACGACGGCACGATCGCGCCCAACGCGAGCGTGACCATCGGCTACCAGGCGAACCACGCGGGCAACAGCGCGGCGCCGACGGCCTACACGCTCAACGGGACGGTCTGCACGGTCGGTTGACCCACTCCGGGGTGCGTGCCCGACGCCTCCGGCACGCACCCCCGCCCCCAACTCCCGCCAGAGGAAGGCCGGTTCCGTGCAGCCAACGAGACGGACAGCGATCGTCGCCACGACGACAACGGCACTGTCGACACTGGTCACTACCAACCCGGCACGCGCCGAAGGGAGTTCGGCCCCTCCCGTTACGCACTGGGTGGACACCTGGACGGCGATGCCCCAGCTCACCGAACCCGCCAACCTGCCACCCGCGCCGTTCACCGGGACCAGGTCGGTCCTCGTCGACACCACCCTGCGCCAGACACTGCGCATCACCACCGGAGGTCGGAAGCTGCGCCTGCGCTTCTCCAACGCCTACGGCGACACCCCGCTCCCGCTCACCGCGGTGACGCTGGCGCTCCCGCAGGACGGCAAGGCGGGGGCGAGCGCGATCGTGCCCGGCAGCAGCAGACCGGTCACCTTCGTCGGACGCAGATCGGCAACCGTCCCCGTAGGCGCCCAA
Source organism: Streptomyces sp. NBC_00988 (assembly GCF_045162645.1). Lineage (NCBI taxonomy): Bacteria > Bacillati > Actinomycetota > Actinomycetes > Kitasatosporales > Streptomycetaceae > Streptomyces > Streptomyces sp. NBC_00988. Next base: position 1,926,109 of record NZ_CP108730.1, on the reverse strand, counting down.
CTGGTCTCCGACCCACTGGACTTGGACCTGCGCCCGGCATCCGTCCTGACCGTGACGACGTACCTGGCGACGGGCCAGCCCTCGCTCGCGCTCACCTCGCACCCAGGCTCGCGCACGACGTCGTACCTCCGCAGCGGCGACCACACCGAGGACCAGGACCTGCTGCCCGGGGCGACCCCGGTCGACCACTGGTATCTGCTGAGCGACGTCGAGATCCTGGCCCCGCGCGCCACCACGGCCGTAGCGATCCTGGGCGACTCGCTCACCGACGGCCGGGGCTCCACGACCAACGCCAACGACCGCTGGCCCGACCAGCTCTACGACCGCCTCCGCACCCACCCCGCCACCGCGTCCGTGGCGATCCTGAACCAGGCCGCCGGGGGCAACCGCGTCCTCAACGACGGCCTCGGCCCCAACGTCCTCGCCCGCCTCGACCGCGACGTCCTGTCCCGCAGCGGAGTCACCCGCCTCATCGTCTTCGAGGGCGTCAACGACATCGGCACCGCCGACGCGACCCCCGCCGCCCAACACCGGGTCGCGGAAGACCTGTTGGCCGCCTACGGCCAGATCGTCGTCCGCGCCCACGCCCAGGGAATCCGCGTCTACGGCGCGACCCTGCTCCCCTTCGGCGGCAACACCTACGACGACCCGGCGGGCGAACGCGAGTCCGCCCGCCAGGCGGTCAACTCCTGGATCCGCACGGCCGGTTGCTTCGACGCGGTCCTCGACTTCGACCGCGCCGTGCGCGACCCCGCCGACCCGCGCCGACTGCTCCCGTCCCTCCAGGTCGGCGACTGGCTGCATCTCAATCCGGCGGGGTACGGGGTGTTGGCCGCGACGGTCCCCGCCGGACTGCTGCGCTGATCAGGGCGCAGGACATCGGCGGTGCCTGATCAGCGCTGATGAGTGAGGCGTCGTGCCTCCGGCCGCGAGACGGAGCGGACGTGGATATCAGCGGTTGTCGCCGCGGGCGCCGACAGTGGGGGAGTCGGCGGCCGACGGCAACGCCGTTGGGGCCCACGCGCTTTGGGCGGTGGGGGAGTGCGTGCCACGCCCCGCGTCTGCGACAGCATCCGCCGGACAGGCCCTAGACGACCGGCTCCTCCGCGACAACGCCGGCGGGAGCCGCAGTGCTGGTGGCGGGTGAACTCCCCTTCGTCGGCAGGTGGTTGAAGAGAAGGTTCAGCACGATCGCCGTCAGGCAGCCCGCGCTGATGCCGCTGTTCAGCACCGTCTGGAACCAGTCCGGGAACTGCGCGTAGATCGTCGGCACCCCGACCGGGAGCACGCCCACGGCCACCGAGACGGCGATGACCGTGAGGTTGTGGTTGTCCTTGAAGTCGACCTGGGTCAGGGTGCGCAGACCGCTCGCGGCGACCGTGCCGAACATGACCAGTCCCGCGCCACCGAGCACCGGCGCCGGTATCGCCGCGACGACCGCGCCAAGCTTGGGCAGCAGGCCGAGGACGACGAGGATGCCACCGGCGACCGCGACGACCCAGCGGCTGCGGACCCGGGTCATGCCGACGAGGCCGACGTTCTGGGCGTACGCCGTGTACGGGAAGGTGTTGAAGATGCCGCCGAGGACGGTGGACAAGCCATCGGCGCGCAGGCCGTCCGCGAGGGAGCGCGGCTCTATCTTGCGGTCGGTCATCTCGCCGACCGCGATCAGGTCACCGGTCGTCTCGGTCATCGTCACCAGCGCCACCACCAGCATCGACACGATCGCCGAGGCGTGGAAGGTGGGCGTACCGAAGTGGAACGGGGTGCTGATGCCGACCCAGTCGGCGTCCCCGACCCCGCTGACGTCCGTGAACCCGAACACGACCGCGGCCACCAGCCCCACGGCCATGCCGATCAGTACCGCGATCCGGCTGAGGAAGGCCGGCGCGAACCGCTGCACACCGAGGACGACCGCGAGGACGAACGCGGCGAGGGCGATGTTCTTCGGCTCGCCGAAGTCCTTCGCGCCCTGACCGCCGGCCGCCCAGTTGCCCGCCGCCGGCAGCAGTGACAGACCGATGATCAGGATCACCGTGCCGGTGACCAGCGGCGGGAAGAAGCGCAGCAGCCTGCCGAAGACGGGGGCCAGGAGCGCGATGGCGAGCCCGGCGATGATCACGGAGCCGTAGATCGCGGGCAGTCCGCCGCCCGTCGTGCCGATCAGCACCATCGGCGACACCGCGGCGAACGTGCAGCCCTGCATGATCGGCAGCCGTACGCCGAAGCGCCAGAAGCCTACGCACTGGATGAGCGTCGCTATCCCGCACACCAGCAGGTCCGCGGTGATCAGATACGCCAGATCGGCGGCCGACAGCTTCATCGCCCCGCCGACGATCAGCGGCACCGCGACCGCGCCCGCGTACATCGCGAGCACGTGCTGGAGCCCGAAGGCGGCCAGTTGCCGTACGGGTGGGACCTCGTCGACGGGATGCACGGGTGTGGTCGTGGCCATGGGCACTCCTGAGCGGCGGAGAGGGGGGAAACGTGCGAACAGTTCGAGACCGTAGGCGCCTTGAACAGTTTGTTGATTTCTGGGTTGTTGCCGCCGTGTGTCTTGCCCAGCTGCTATGTGTGCGCCCCACATACCTCTATGTGCGCGCCTCACGCACCGCCGCCAGCAGGGCGTCCCAGTCCGGCAGTTTGACCACACCACCCCGCCCGAGCGAGGCCCCCAACTCCGCCTCGGCCCGCTCGATGGCCTCCCACCCGCCCCACTCGACCGGCTCGATCCCTTCGGCGCGCAGGGCGGGGAGCGGGTCCTCGGTCGGATCCTGTCGGACGAGCATGGAGGCGTCGGCGAGCAGGGACGTCACTGTCTCCTTGGCGTCCGGGCGGTTGGTGCCGATGACGCCGGTCGGGCCCCGTTTGATCCAGCCGGCCACGTACTCGCCGGGTACGGTCCGTCCCTCGCGTACGACACGGCCCGCCAGGTGCGGCACGGTGCCGTGCTCGGCGTCGAACGGCAGCCCGTCCAGCGGCACCCCGCGATAGCCCACCGAACGCAGCACCAACTGTGCCTCGATCTCCTCGAATTGGCCCGTGCCGACCACTCCGCCTCGCCCGTCCGGCGCGGTGCGTTCGAAGCGCACGGCGCCCACGCGCCCAGCGTCGGCGAGGAGTTCGACGGGTCGGAGGAAGAAGCGGAAGTGGATACGGCGTGGGGCGCCCTGGGGAGGGAGCACGGCCCAGTTGCGCAGCGCCTCCACGTTGCGACGCTGGGCGCCGGGCAGGGCGGAGAGGTCGAGACAGCCCGGGTCGAGCGCCAACTCGGCCGGATCCACGGTCACTTCGGTGCCCGGGAGCCCGCCCAGTTCGCGCAGCTCCTTGGTGGTGAAGCGGGCCTGCGAGGGGCCGCGCCGGCCGACCATGTGGACGTCCCTGATCCCGCTCGCGGCCAGGGCGGTGAGGGCCGCCTGCGGGATGTCCGTACGGCTCAACTCGGCCGCGCCGCGCGCCAGTATCCGCGTGACGTCCACCGCGACATTGCCCACGCCGATGACCACGGCCGAGCGCGCGCCGAGCACGAAACCGTCGGCGGTGGAGTCGGGGTGGGCGCTGTACCAGGACACGAACTCGGTCGCCGACCAGCTGCCCGGCAGCTCCTCGCCGGGAATCCCCAGGTGGCGGTCGGTGGCGGCGCCCACGCAGTACACGACCGCGTCGTACAATTCCCGCAGCCGCACGGCCGACAGTCCGCCGGGCCCCACGAGCACCCCGCCGAGGAACCGCACCCGCCCGTGCTCCAGGACCGCCCGCAGGTTGTTCTGCAGCGACTTGATCTTCTCGTGGTCCGGTGCCACGCCGTAGCGCACCAGACCGTACGGGCACGGCAGCCGGTCGAGGACGTCGACCAGCACCCCGGGCTCCAGCTGGACCAGACTCTGGGCGGTGTAGACCCCGCTCGGCCCGGAGCCGACGACGGCGACACGCAGCACGGCGGAACTCCTCACCCGTCAGGCACACAGGAGAACGCTGATTCGCCAGACCACTGACGACTCCAGGATCGCACCACCGGTGCTCCGCTGACAGGGTGCCGAACGGACCCGTACGCGCTTGGGGCGCGCGTGTCCGTTCGTATGGAATGTGATCATGCGGTTACGTTGCGTATGTGCTAGAAGCATCCTTCGTTAATCTTTCTGATCGCTCTCCGTCGGACGGGGCGGTGTCCGTGTGGCCCGCGTGGGAAGTGCAGGAGCACGACGGCGCCACCTCGTGGTTCCACGTCCGGCTCGCCTTCCCAGACGGCGCCCGGGTCGACGCGCTCGCCGTGGTGTGCGAGCAGACCGTCTCCGTCGAGGACGTACGGGCCCAACCGGCCCTGTCTCTCGACGACTTGACGGTGCTGGCCGACTGGCTTGAGGGGCCGCTCTTCGAGGCGTGCGGGCTGGAACCGGTGCCTGCGGAGGGGGAGGAGTGGACGGAGTCGGGCGGAGCGCGCCGGGCCCGGCCGGCCTGGCCGCGCGGCATCGAGGGGCGATGGCAGATCGCCCAGGAGTATCGGGCCGCGCAGGAGGAGGGGGCTGATCCCGTCCTCGCGGTGATGTGCGCGACCGGGCACAGTCGGCGCCGGTCTCTCCGGCTCATCTCGCAGGCGCGGGACGCCGGGTTTCTGACGCCTCGTCACGCGCGGCGCTGAGCAGGGCAGTTACGCGTCGGGGGGCTCGGTCGGCCGGTCGTCGGCCGAACTCCCTGGCGTGGGTGGGGAGATGGGCGGGAGTGTGGACCTGTCGTCCGTCGCGAAGAACCGTGAGAGGTCCGGGTCGGGCGCTCCGGCCCGCGCGGCGGACTCCGGCGGGATCCCCAACTCCCAGTCGAGCCCGTACCGTTCGAACAACTCTGTGCGCAGCACCGGAATCGGCATGGGCACCCCGGGTACGAGCGCCGAGTAGACCGCGCCCATGAGCAGCGCGCGCAGCATGGGGTAGTCGGAGGGGACGTTCCCCGACCCGTACCGCGCGATCGTCTGCCCGAGCAGTTCGGACAGGCGCCGCTGCTCCGGGCACTGCACGAAGCCCTCACCCTGGAGGAGCCCCGCCATGTGCTGGCGCATCAGCACGGGCCGGTCGTGCGCGAGGCCCAGGATCGCGTCGATGGCCCGCGCCATCCGCTCCCGCCCGTCGTCGGTCCGGGGCTCGCGCTCCAGGGCCTCCTCCAGCGTGCGGTGCATCAGGCGGTGCACGGCGGACTGCACGAGCTGGCGCTTTCCGGGGAAGTAGTACGACACCAGTCCGCGCGCCGAGCCGGCCCGGTCCGCGATGTCGCCCAAGGTCGTGGCCTCGTAGCCATGCTCGCTGACCAGCTCCACGGCCGCGTGCAGGAGCCGTTCCCGGGAACGCCTGCGCAACTCTTCATTGACCGATGCGCTTCGCGGGGACATGCTGTAACTCCTGCGTTGACTGGCTATCAGCCAACTATACTCAGGACGTCCGGGTCTCCCATCGAGGGGGCCTGGCGCATGCTGCCGTCCGTCTGGGGCGACGCGGGGGATCGTCTCAGGCGGGCGGCTCCTTTTCACCCCAATGGTTTCCTCGGGCGACCTTTGAACCGGCGTCCGGCGCCGCCTTCTCGCACATCTGTCGCACGGCACGTGATCCGTCCCTAGAGTGGGCACGGGTGTCGAGCCGAGGAGGCGCACGGGCATGGAGCAGGACCAGCAGATCTTCGCGCGGATCAACGAGATGGTCGACGACGAGCGCAAGCTCCGGGAGGCCGTCGCGTCCGGCGCGATCGACAGCGCCACGGAGCATCAGCGCCTCGGGCAACTGGAACGTGAACTCGACCAGTGCTGGGACCTGTTGCGCCAGCGCCGCGCCAAGGTGGAGTTCGGGGAGAACCCGGACGAGGCGCGGGTGCGGCCGGAGTCCGAGGTGGAGGGGTATCAGGGGTGAGCTGACGTGAGGTGACGGGTGGGGTGGCCGCGGCGGCCCGGTGCTCCGCGGCCGCTGATCGTTGCGTCCCGTGTCGCTCCTGCTGATTGCTTCGTCGCTACTCGCCGCGCGCGGCAAGCCTGTTGGTGATCTCGGTCCTGACCGTCTCGTGCAGTTCGTCCGACGTGAAGCCGAGGTCGTGCAGGATCTGCGCGGCCGGGCTCTCCTCGACGCGGATCAGGCCCAGCAGTGCGTGTTCCGTGCCGACCCAGTCGTGGCCGAGGTCGGCCGCCGCGCGGCGGGCCTGCCCGATGGCCTCCTTGCTCTCCGGCCGGAACGCGATGTGACCCCGCAGCGCCTTCTTTCCGGCCGGCGGCAGCGCTTCCGCGATCGCGTCACGGACGCGCTGTTCCGACTCGGTCTTCGCCACCAGCACCTCGTACGCCAGGCCCCGCGGTTCGCCGAGCAGGCCGAGCAGGAGGTGTTCGGTGCCGATGGAGTCGTGCTTGTGCGTTCGGGCGGCTTCCTGCGCGAGCACGATGCTGTGCCGGTTCAGGTTGGTGTACCGCTCGAAAGGGCCGGGTGCGTGGCGCTGCTGGGCGGCCTGCTTGGACACTCCGATGGCGTCGCCGATCTCGGTCCACGACGCGCCGACCTGCTTGGCCTTGCTGACGTAGTGGTCGATGAGCTGGTCACCGAGGTCGGACAGGGTCTGGGCACGCAGTCGCGCTTCGCTGATGCGGGCCAGTTCGTCGGTGTCGGGGAGCTCCTCGTCGAGACGGGCGATCAGATCGGCGAGGCTGATGTCGAGTGGGCTCATGCGTCAACTTTAAATTGACGATCCCTCATCGTCAACCTGCAATTGACGATTGTTCCGAGTGTCCCCGCGTGCTGATTGCGAGGGTGTTCGCGCGTACTGACTGGGTCAGCCCTGAAGCTCGCCCTGCTCCCGCCCCTGCCCGACCAGTTCAAGCACAGGTCGCAGACCGTCCGGCCGCTCCGTCACCAACCGGTGGTCCACGAAGTGGACCCCGCACCCCAGGGCCGCCGCCCCGCCGTCCGCCCGCCGGTCGTCACCGACCATCAGCACGTCCTTCGGGTCGACGCCGAGCGCCTCACAGGCGACGGTGAACAACCGTGGGTCCGGCTTCTGGATGCCGTGTTCGTACGACAGGACGTACGCGTCCACGTACGCGTCGAGCCCGTGCTCGCGGAACACCGGCCGCAGATCCCAGCCGATGTTGCTGACCACACCCACGCCGATCCCACGCTCGTGCAGGGTCCGCAGCACGTCTTCGGTGTCCGGGTACGGCGTCCACGCGGCCGGCGCCATGTGCCGGTCGTACAGCGCGTCGTGCAACGCCGGGTCGGGGAGCGGGACTTGACGGGAGACGCCGGTGTACGCCGCCCGGTGCAGCGCGGAACTCTCGTCCCGGATCGCCCACACCTCCGCGAACTCCTCGGGCAGTTGCTCCGGCTGCGCACCGCCCGGCATCGCCCCCGCCACCTCCAGCGCCCGCGCCGCCTCGGCCAACTCCGGTTCCGGCAGCGCGATCCCGGTCTCACGCAACACGGCACGCAGCCAGGACTCGGTGGACTCGATACGGAAGAGGGTTCCGGAGAAGTCGAAGAGGACGGCATTCATGCGGTGATCTTACGCAGCGGCATTCCACTCGGCGGGAAGGCCGATACCGGCCTGGTCGATTGCGCGTGCACCCAGCACATCGGCGCCCCTGGCACACGTCACACGCTCACTCCGGCCCGGCGTTCAGATCCCCGGCCGCGCTCCCCCGACCGTTCGTACACCCCCACAGCCACCGCCACCACGAACGCCCCCAGTACCCACCCGCCCACCACATCCGACGGCCAGTGCACGCCCAGCCACACACGGGTGAGTCCCACACCCGCGACGGAGATCACGGCCAGGGTCATGGCCGTACGCCACACAGCGCGTCCGGCGCCGTAGTCGTGGAGCAGCCACAGCAACAGGCCGCAGACCACCGTGGCGGTCATGGCATGGCCCGAGGGGAAGGCGGCGTAGTGGGCCGAGTCGACGGGGTCGGGCCATACCGGGCGGGGGCGGTCGACCAGTGCCTTCAGGGTCTGTTGGAACAGGGTGCCCAGCGCACATGTGGCCGCCAGCCATAGCGCCGTCCACCATGCCGAACGGCGCCACACCAGCCACACCATGGCGACCGCACACACGAGGCGCAGGGTCAGCGGGTCCCAGACCCAGTCCGTCAGGATGCGGAACGTATGCGTCAGGCCGTGGTTCTCGACCGCCCAGCGATGCGTGGTCCGGGCGACCCGCTCGTCGACGTCGATCAGTGGACGCCACTCCACCGCGACGAGAGTGAGGAGCAGCGCGGAGCACAGGGCGAGGGTGATGCCGGTCTGTCGGAGAGTCGGGCGGGGCGGGTAGTGCATGGGACGATCCTCGCCGACTCGCGGCGGGCGGAGCCAACCCGACTCGGGGGCCACATTCCACTCGCCCCTTGCCTGCCCTGACCGCGGTGCCTTCTCCGCCCTCTCCCGGCTCTTGCTCAGCCCAGCGCCCGCAACCCCGGCACGAACGCCACCAGTACCGGAACCACCGGCACCAGTGCCGCCGTCGCGGTCCAGCCCAGGCGGCGCATCGCCGTGAGGCGGTCCGGGGGAGTGAGGAGCCGGTTCACCCGATGTGGGACATGGGCGTGCGGAGTGGGGCACGGCCCGAACACCCCGCGGTCCTCGTTGAGTTCGACCAGGGCGAGGGCGGTCGTGAGGCGGCCGAAGCGGCGGGAGGCCATGTCGTCGGCGGCGAGTTCGACCAGCCGGTGCATCTCGTCCCGGAACGCGGCGAACACCGGCACCTGCGGAAACCCGTTCGCGAGCGCGCCCGAGCAGTGCAGCAACCAGTCGTGCCGTGCCTGCGCGTGCCCCTGTTCGTGCGCGAGCAGCGAGTCCAGTTGCCGCCCCTTGAGGCGCCTCAACGCGGCCGTGGTGATGACCAGTTGGGGCGCGGTACCGGCCATCCACCACGCGTCCGGCCGTTCCCCCTCCAGGATGACCAGCGGCTCGGCACCCGGCGCCTCGCCGGGCAACACCGGTGCGCGGACGAGGAGTTCGGCCCTCCGCAGCCGACGGCGCGCCCGGGCCCGTACGACCTCACGGACCAGCATCGCCGCGGTCCACGCCCCGCCGCACGCGAGGGCCACGGCGGTCGTGGCGGCCCAAGGCCCGGTCGTCACAAGGGGATAGGCGTCCACGACCGCGTGGGGGGCGTTGGCGAACACATGGCCGCGCACCGCCTGCCACGCGGCGGCCGCGCTGAGCGTCATCGACAGGGCACAGCACAGGAGTACGGCCGCCACCACGCACTGCCACACCCACAGCGCGAGCACCGGCTCATGGTCCGGCCAGTCGGCCCGGGCGAGCAGCCGTGGGGCGACAACGGCGGCCAAGGCGCCGAGCAGCAACAGTGCCGCGGGGACCATCATGGGAGCACCCTATGAGCGCCGCGGTGATCAGGGGTACGGCTTGTTACGGCAAAGTGACGCAGACCACGATTTCGTACAGCCGCGCCTGCCTTGCCTAGAGGGTCAGCAACATCGCGACCATGCCGATCCCCATCGACAGCCGGCACGCCCGCGCCAGCTCCGGCCGGTCGCCCCAGCCGACGCTCCCGCCGCCGACAGCCGTGCCGGTGACCGCTCCGGCGACGGGCACCAGCCGGATGCCCGACAGCAGCACGTATCCCACGAAGTAGAGGAGCAACGCGCCCGTCACGAGCGGGACTCCGGAGTCGCCGTGCTCGTGGTGGTGCGCGGGCGAGGCGGCCATCGCGAGCGCCATGTAGACCATGGCCGCGGTGCCCAGCAGATGGTGCACATGGTGCGGGCTCCTGCGCGCCGACCACAGCGCGCGCAGCGCCGCCGCGCCGAACACCGCCGCGTAGCCGGGCCACGCCCAGGACGGGGGCGTGAACACCGCGGCCGGCACGGCCATCGCGGCCATGCCGAAGCCCATCAGCGCCTCGCCGCCCGCGGCCCGGCGCTGTTCCTCGACGGGGCTGCGCATCCGCAGCAGGCAGTAGGCCCCGGTCGCCGCGCACAGCGCGACCAACAGCCAGCCGGGCGAAGCCGGTCCACCATGCACGCGCGTCCCCCGTTCCGCCCCGGATTTCGCTCTCCGTCGACGTTCGGTCACAGGATGCCCGTGCCGCACGGGGCGCAATCAAGCGCAACGGTGTACATGGGGAGCACTCGACGGAGCGAGGCAGGTCAATGGCGCCCTGGCGGCCTCCCCGACAAAAATATTTCACGAGTAAAACACCTGCTAAACTTGTTTCCCATGAGCAGTGCGACCCCCGCCCCCACCCCACGCGTCCGACGTCTCCCGCTCACCGGCGTGCTGCGCCTCGGCCGGCCGTCCGACATCTGGTTCAAGCCCGCTCTCAGCGCGGTCGCCTCGGTCGCCCCGCCCAACCTGACCCTGCTGGCCCTCGGCCGCCTCGACCTGGCGATGTACACGATGGCCGGCTCCTTGTGCGCGCTCTACGCCCACAACAAGCCCTACGCCGCCCGGGCCCGCGCCCTGGTCTGGGTGGTGCTCGGCATGATCGCCGGCCTCGCCGTCGCGCTCGTCACGGCCTCCCTCACCACCAACGCCGTCGTGCTGGTCACGGTCGGCGCCGCCCTGGCCGCCGTACAGAAGGGACTGTGCGACGCGACCCGGATCGGCCCGCCCGGCAACGTGGTCCTCACCTTCATCAGCTCCGCCTCGCTCTTCGCACCGCAGACAATCGACCAGGTCCCCGGCCACCTCGCGCTCGCCGCCGCAGCGGGTGCCTGGGCATGGCTCGTCGGCATGGCCCCCGCACTCGTCCGCCCCCACGGCCCCGAGCGCCGCGCCACCGCCCAGGCGCTGAACGCCGCCGCGACGTACGCGGCCACGCACGGCACCGGAGACGGGGACGCACGCGCGCGTGCCACCGCCGCGGCCGCCGTCCACGCGGCCTGGCACTCCCTCCTCGCCACCGGCACCCGTACCCCGCCCCGACGCGCTCTCGAACGCCTCCTCGTCCGTGCCGAGGTAGCGCTCGCCGCGCCCGCCGACGCCGACCCGGAGCGGCTGCGCACCTGGGCCCGCGAACTGCGCGGCAGGGGACCGGTCCCGCGGACCGACGTCCCGGCCGACGCCGTGGACGAACTCCTCGGTGTGGACGCCGAACTGGCCGCCCCCGCCCGCCTGTTGTGGACCAGGCTCGGTCCGCTGACCCCGCTCGTGCTGCGCACGGCGCTCGGCTGCGCGCTCGCCGGATACGTATCGCTCGCCCTCGGCGTCGGCCGCCCTTACTGGGCCCTCGTCACCGCCGCCTCCCTCTACCAGGCGAACATCACGCTCACCTGGGGACGGGGTGTGCAGCGGGTCGTCGGGAACCTCGCCGGAGTGCTCGTCTTCGCCGCGGTCGCGCCGCTCGCCCACGCGCATCCGGCGGCCCTCGTGCTGTGCTGCCTCGCCTTCAACTTCGGTGCGGAGGCGCTGATCGGCCGCAACTACTGGCTCGGCAGCGTCTGTGTGACCCCGATGGCGTTGCTCATCACGGAGTTCGCGCGGGCGCAGCAGCCCGGTGAGCTGATCGCCGAGCGGGTCGTCGACACCCTCGTCGGCGCGCTGGTCGGCCTCGTCGCCGCGGCCGTCGTCACCAACCGGCGCGCGACCGACCGTATCGAGGAGGCGCTGACCGCGGTCGAACGGGCCCGGGAGCGGGCCGCGCGCCTGCTGGCGGAGCAGGCTCCCGCGCGCGGGAGCCTGGAATCAGCGCACCGCGCGCTCGCCGCCGCGCTCGTCGAACTGCGGGCCACCGTCGACGCCGCGTCCGGCGAGTGGTGGCAGCGCGCCCTGCCGCAGGAGCGGGTCGTGCTCGCCGAACAGTCCGGACACCGTACGCTCGCCGCGACGGTACGACGCCGGGAGTCGCACTCCTGGCCGACCGTGGATCGGGGTACGGGCGGAAAGACGGAGGGCGTACGGGGATGACGGCAATGAACGGACGGCCGGTCGACGGGGACGGCGCGGCCCGCCCGGCCCCTCCGAGTGCGAACCGGCGGGACACCGTCGCCGCCGTCGTCGGGCAGTGGCAGGCCGTGCACCCCGACCTCGACACCGGCCCGATGGAGATCATCGGCCGGATCAACCGGTGCGCCGCCCTGCTCCAGCAGGCCGAGGACGCGCCGCTGCGCCGGGCCGGGCTCAGCCGCCCCGAGTTCGACCTGCTCGGCGCGCTCCGGCGCACCGGGCACGAGCTGACGCCGAGCGAGCTGACCCGGGAGACCTTCTCCTCGGGTGCCGCCGTCACCAAGCGCCTCAAGCTGCTGACCGAACGCGGGCTGGTCGAGCGGCGCGGCGACACCCGCGACCGCCGCGTCGCCCACGTCCGCCTCACGGACACCGGGCGCGACCTCGTCGACGCGATCCTGCCCGAGCAACTCGCCTACGAGACGACCGTGCTCGCCGGCCTGGACACCCCCGGACAGGGCGAACTCGCCTCCCTGCTCGGCGAGTTGCTGGTCCAGCTGGAAGGCCGACTGGGCATGCTGCGCGTCTGAGCCGCCGTGCGCGGGCGCCGACGGACCGTTGACGCGAGTCGCGTGATCTCCCTACGTTCGATCACGTCGGTTCGGGACACCGACTGGCGTACGACATGTCGAACAAGGGATTGATGCCGTGGCGACCGCAGCCTCCGCCGCTCCTGTTTCCGGGAACCTCACCATCGACCTCGGCGCCGACACGGGCCCCTTCCACGGAGGCGCGAGCGGCACGCTTTACGGCCTGTACGGCGACGGCGTCCCCAGCCGCAACGCCGTCGAGGGCATGTACGTCCGCACGGTCTCCACCAAGGCCCAGGACGGCACCCAGCACCCGGGTGCCGACGCCCTGGAGATCCTCCGCCCCTTCGTCGAGGCGGGCGGCCAGGACGTCTACGTCTACATGACCGACATCTACCGCGGCTTCCCCTACGAATGGCCCGGTGCCACCGGAGCCGAGCGCCTCGCCGACTTCACGGCCCGCGTCCGCCGCCAGGTCGACCAGGTGCTGACGCTCGGCGCGTACAAGTCCCATGTCGTGTACGTCCCGTTCAACGAGCCCGAGGGCAACATGTTCGGCACGGGGGAGTGGAGCTACGACCAGGTCTCCTGGCACACCGACCCGGGCCGCTACTTCACCGCCTGGCGGGACATCCACCGCCTCATCAAGGAACTCGACCCGGGCGCCCGCATCGCCGGCCCCAACACCTGCCTCCTGTACGACGAGGTCAGGGACTTCCTGGAGTTCGCCCAGGCCGAGGACGTACTGCCCGACGTCATCACCTGGCACGAGCTGTCCACGCCCGACGAGATCCGCACGAGCGTCGCCAAGTACCGTGCGCTGGAACGGGAGTTGGGCATCGGTCCGCTCCCCGTCAACCTCAACGAGTACGCCCACAACTACCACTTGTCCGTCCCGGGCCAGATGATCCAGTGGATCGCCGCGATCGAGGAGTCCAAGGTCGACGCCGACATGGCGTACTGGAACATCGACGGCAACCTCAACGACTCGGTGGTGGAGGCCAACAAGGGCAACGGCCAGTGGTGGCTCTTCAACGCCTACGGGCAGTTCACGGGCAACACCGTCCAGGTCACCGCGCCCCACCCCAACGTCCAGTACACACTCCAAGGCGTCGCCGCGCTCGACCGCGCCAAGCGGCAGGCGCGGGTGCTGCTCGGCGGCGCGGGCGGGTCGGCGGACGTCGTGTTCGAGCACGTCGATCCCGAAGTCTTCGGTACGACCGTCCACGTGCGGCTCATTGAGATCCCCTGGACCGGTCAAGTCGGCGCCTCCGCACAGCCGTTGAGGCTCGCCGATCACGAACTCCCCGTCGTGGACGGCAAAGTGACGCTGCGTCTGACCGACCTGGAGGCGATGTCGGCGTACCAGGTGATCCTGTCCCCGGGCGGCAACGGAGCCGTAGCGCTGCCGCCTTCGGTCGACTGGCGGCGTTCGTACCAGGCGGAGGACGCGGCCTACATCGGTGACGGCCACTCGCTGAACGGGCCCGAAGGGTCCCCGTCCGACGTCGACAAGTTCGCGGGCTCGACCGGCTACCACGTGGGCGGACTCCGCACCGGTTCCGACGGCGTGCTCGTCTTCTCCGTGGAGGTCCCGCGGGACGGGACGTACGACGTGAGCGTCTTCGCCAACTCCTACAACCTGGCCGACGCGGTACGCGAGCAGGGACCCACCAACGTGTTCCTCCGCGTCGACGGCGGGGATCCGCGGGAACTCCGGTTGCCGCTCGGCTACAAGTGGGCGGTGTGGGGCCACACCGACACCCGGGTCGAGCTGACCGCCGGCGCGCACACGATCACCCTCGCCGCGCAGGACCACGACCTCGGTGTCACGCGGGGCGACGCGGTCGTCGACCGGCTCGACCTCGCCCTGCGCGACGACCAGGTGACCGCGCCCGCGCTGTACGACGCGGAGTTCGCGGTGCTGGGCGGTGGCGCTCGCGTGGACTACGGGCAGCTCGGAGCCTCGGGCCCCGGTGTCGTCGTACTGCCGCGGGGCGGCACCGCCACGTTCTGGGTGCACGCGGCGGAGGACGGGGAGGCGGCTGTGAGCGTCGATCGGATCGGCCCCGGGGAGGGCGAGTTGACGATCAACGGGGAGAACGTGGGGATTGTTGAACGATCCCCGGCTCCCCTGTTCCTCGTGTCGGGCATCAACAAGGTCACCGTCACGGGCACTTCGGACCAACTGGTTCTGGACCGCCTACGGACGGAGCCTGGGCGCGGCCTCCTCCCCGCCTCCACGCACCCGGCCGAGGAAGGCACCACGACCGGCAGCGCCCGGGTCACCGGCGCCCACACGTTCGCCACGGGCGGCAAGGCGGTCGAGGGCATCGGCGGCGGCCCCGCGAACGCGCTCACGCTCACCGTGGCGGCGGAGCGCGCCGGCCGTCACGCGCTCACGATCCGCTACTCCAACGGCGAGCAGGCACCGGCCACCCACTACAACCCGGACCCGGTCTGCCGCCACGCCGACATCGCGGTCAACGGTTCGGTCCCGCAGCGCGTGTTGTTCCCCACCACCTTCCACTTCAACAACTTTCACGACCTCTCCGTCCCCGTCACCCTCGACCAGGGCGCCAACACCCTCACCTTCACCGCCGACGAACTCCCGGACCACGACGGCCACTCCAGGAACCAGTACGGTCAACGCTCCGCGTACGCACCGGTGATCGACACGGTGACGGTGACGCGACTGGCCTGAGGGCGGGACGCGGGTGGGTGGCTCAGTGGTCCTCGTCACCCGCCGCATACACCCCGAACATCGCCCCCTGCGGATCCCGTAGCACCGCGATCCGCCGCACGTCGCCGATGGACGTCGGCTCCATCAGGACCGTGCCGCCCGCCGCCGTAGCCGATGCGGCGGTGGCGTCGACGTCGGCTACGGAGAAGTACGGCAGCCAGTGCGGAGGCACCTCCGGTGGGAACTTCGCGTCCATCGTCATCATGCCGCCGAAGTCGGCGCCGTCGATGCCCCATTGCGGGTAGTGCTCCGAGGGGCGGACGGTCCAGCCGAACACGGTCGTGTAGAAGCTCTCGGCCCGCTCGGGCGCCCGTGTCAGCAACTCCACCCAGCCCAGCGCGCCGGGCGCGTTGAACAGCCCGGCGCCCGGGAAGGTCCGCGCCTGCCACATCTGGAACGCGGCGCCGCCCGGGTCGAGGGCGACCGCGAAGCGCCCGATGTCGAACACGTCGATCGGCTCCATCAGCAGGGTTCCGCCGGCCGCGCGGACCTTCTCCGCCGTCGCGTCGGAGTCCGCAACCGCGAACGACACGTTCCACGCCACGGGTTGCGACTCCTGGAACAGCGGCGTCAGCGCGGCGACCGGAGCGTCACCGATGTGCGCGACCGTGTAACCGCCTGCCTCCGGCCGGGGATCGGTCTCCGGACGCCAGCCGAACACGTCCGAGTAGAACCGCTTGGCGCCCTCCAGATCACTGGTCCCGAGCTCGGTCCAGCAGGGCCCACCGGTCACCGGCCTGTCGAGCTTCATGGCGTTCCTTCCGCAGAAAGCTCCCCTCCCAGCACGCTAAGCCCGGGCAGCAGCCCCGGCCATCCGGCGTGGAAACGGCGCCGTGGTCGTCGTAGACCTACATCCCCGGCCGGTACCTCAGCGGATGATCAGCCGGTACCTCCACCAGTACGATCCGTGTCCCGTCCGGGTCCGAGATCCACATCTCCACCAGCCCCCAGGGCTCCTTCACCGGTGGCCGCACGATCTCGACCCCCTTCGCCCGCAGCTCCTCGTGCGCGGCGCCCGCGTCCGCGACCTGCAACCACAGCTGTACGGCGGGGGAGGGCGGGGTGTCGGAGCGGCCGGAGACCTCCAGGAAGCCGCCGCCGAGGAAGTAGACGGTTCCGCGTCCCGCACCTGTACCGAACTCTCGGTAGACGGGCAGGGCCAGCCGCTCGCCGTAGAAGGCGCGGGAGCGTTCGGGATCGGTGGGACGCAGCAGGATGCGGCTGCTCAGTACGTGCACCATGCGGCCGCAGCCTAGTCCCCGGGCCCGCGTTACCCTCGTCTCTGCCTGAGCCGCGCCCTGATCGGAGTTGTGCACCATGGACACCGCCGCCACCGGACTGACCTTCCGCGACGCCACCGATGCCGATGCGGAGGCCCTCGTCGTGCTGATCGAGTCGGCCTATCGGGGTGACGACAGCCGGGCCGGCTGGACCACCGAGGCGGACATCCTCGAAGGGCAGCGCACCGATCCCGAGGGCGTGCTGGCGGTCATCAAGTCGCCCGACAGCCGACTGCTCATCGTCGAGCGCGAGGGAAGCGTGGTCGCCTGTTGCCAGCTCGAACACCGGGGCGCGCACGCCTACTTCGGGATGTTCGCCGTCAGCCCGCAGCTCCAGGGGGGCGGCCTCGGCAAGGTCATCATCGCCGAGGCGGAGCGCACGGCCCGGGAGACCTGGGGTGTGCGGGAGATGCACATGACCGTGATCTCCGTACGGAACGACCTCATCGCCTGGTACGAGCGCCGCGGCTATCGCCGTACGGGCCGGATGACCCCGTTCCCGTACGGCGACGAGCGGTTCGGCATTCCGCAGCGCGACGACCTGCAGTTCGAGCTGCTGGTCAAGGAGCTCGCTTGATTCCTAAGGCCGTTCGGTCCGCTACGCCGTGAAGCGGCCCGTGCGTTTGATCTCCGGGTAGTCAGTGGTTGCGCCGTCCAGACCCAGGGCCCGTACGAGCCGCAGCTGGTCCTGTGTGTTCACCACCCAGCCGATGATCTTCAGGTCCGCCTTGCGGGCGGCCTCGACGACCTCCAGGGTCAGCCGGCGGATGTTGAGGCAGACCGTCTCGGCACCGGCCTCGGTGGCGCGTTCCACCACGTCGGGGCCGAAGCGGCTGGCGATCAGCGCGGTCCGTACGCCGGGCACCAGGCGGGCGATCTCGGCGATCGCCTCGTCGTGGAACGAGGACACCTCGACCCGCTCGATGAGGTTCCGCCGGTGCATGACCTCGGCCAGCGCCCGCGCCGCCGCCAGGTCCTTGATCTCGGCCTGGACCGGCGACTTGACCGCGTCCAGGACCTCTTCGAAGGTCGGGACGCGCTCGCCGCGGCCCGCGTCCAGGGTGCGCAGCTCGCCGAGGGTCCGCTCGGCGATCGGACCGGTCCCGTCGGTCGTACGGTCCACGTCGGCGTCGTGCATGACGACGAGGGCGCCGTCCTTGCTCAGATGCAGATCGAGTTCGATGACATCGAGGCCGGCCTGCTCGGCGGCGACGAAGGAACGGAGAGTGTTCTCGGGTTCGAGACCCATGACTCCGCGGTGACCGATGGTAAGGAAGTTCAAGGTTCAACTCGCTTCCGTCGACGGCGGCTCGGCACGCGCGCGTGGGCGCGGCCGGACACCGGCGTCCACGCGGCAGAGCCGCAGCCTAATGGCCGGGCCCGGCGATGTACCCGCGCTTACACGGGGGATTGGGGGTGACGGCCGGGGTGTATCTGGAGCGTACTGCGCGCCGCCGTCACTCTGCCGTGGGCGAGTCCGGCGGGCATTGACCGAAACCGGCCCTCGGTGGCCCTTGATCGCAGGCGCCGACCCGCCTACCCCGCCACAGCGGAAGTAATCGCCTTCTTTGTGTCCGGCAGGAAAAAGAGCGGTGACGAACGGGGGGTGCAGGATAATTTGCGGAGCCTTGCCTTGCTAGAGGAAACCCCGAACGCATACGGTGTCCATACGCGAGGTTCTCCCGTGGAGGATGGGACATGACGGAAATTCTTGTGCAGGTGGGTTTTGAGGAGCGGCTTCCTCCCGTGACCAGGGTGGTGGAGCATCCGGCATGGCCCGTGCTCAAGGACGCCGTGGAGCGGATCCGGCCATGGCAGTCGAAGGACGGCTCGATCGACTTCGACGCCGAGGGTGCCCCGGGCCGCACGGAGGCCGAGTCCGCCATGCGCCGCGTGACGGGCGCCGTCGAGGAGCTCTCCCCGCTGCTCCCGCACGACGCGGCCTATCACGCCGCACTGGTCAGGGATCTGGGGCAGTGGGCCTACGACGGTTTCCAGGTGCCCGACTTCCTCGACTCGCTGCTGGCCTTCCAGCCCGCCGCGAACCGCCGGGACGGACTCCAGCACCTGGTCGTCTTCCCGATGTACACGCAGAACGGCAACCCGGACCGCAACCTCGAAGCGGTCGTCCTGCGCATGGTCTGGCCCGACTGGCTGGCCGAGCTGGAGGCGACCCGCTACGACAACCCGCTGTTCTGCGGGATCACCTTCGAGGACTTCACCTCCGGCTACGACACCAACTCGGCCGTGCTCTTCCCGGAGACCATCGCCGTACGGCAGGCGCCGGAACGGTTCTCCTGGGGCGGCATCTTCTGCGACCGCGAGGCCGCCCGCTTCCGCCGGGTCACCGAGGCCGCCGTGGACATCCTGGGCATGCGACTGCCCGAGGACGTCGCCACGATGGTCGACGACCAGAAGCGTTGCGAGGATGCCTTCGTCCTGTGGGACATGGTCCACGACCGCACGCACAGCCACGGCGACCTGCCCTTCGACCCGTTCATGATCAAGCAGCGCCAGCCGTTCTGGATGTACGGCCTCGAAGAGCTGCGCTGCGACCTCACCGCCTTCAAGGAGGCCGTGAAGCTGGAGGCCGACGGCGTCCCGCAGGCGCGTGACGTGCAGTACGCGGTCCTCTGCGACCGCATGTTCCGCTTCCCGGTCACCGGCGAGCGCGTGCGCAACTACGACGGGCTCGGCGGCCAGCTCCTCTTCGCCTACCTGCACAAGCACGACGTCGTCCGCTGGACCGACAACAAGCTGCACATCGACTGGCAGCGTGCTCCCGAGGTCACCAACCAGCTGTGCGCCGAGATCGAGGACCTCTACCGCGCGGGCATCGACCGCCCCAAGCTCGTCCACTGGTTCAAGGCCTACGACCTGGTCGCGACCTATCTCGCCCCGCACCCGGGCTCCAAGTGGGCCAAGGGCCCCGACGCCCTGGACCTGACCCAGCCGCCGCGGAAACTCGTGGATGACGTGCTTCCGGACGAGTTTCCGCTGAGCATGTTCTATGAGGCACTCTCCAAGAAGCTCAAGAACGTGATCGCCTCGACCAAGGGCATCCGCGTGGAGAGCGCCGAGCAGGTCGCCGCGTGAGCGACCGCACGACAGAAGTGGCTCAGGAGGCGAGGACCATGGGGAACGGGGCGCTCAACGGCGCGGTGATCGCGGTGGCCGGAGCGGGCGGGCCCGCGGGCCGGGCCGTGCTGCTGCGGCTGGCCGAGGCCGGCGCGACCGTCGTCGGCGCGGACGCGCATCCCGAACGCCTGGCGGAGGCCGTGGACGCGGCCCGCTACGCGCACGGCGGCGCGACCGTCGTCGGGGACACCGTCGACCTGCTCGACCCGCAGGCGACCCGCGACTGGGCCGAGCACATCGAGAAGGACTTCGGCCGTGTCGACGGCCTGGTCCACCTCGTCGGCGGCTGGCGCGGCAGCGCGTCCTTCGCCGACACCGACCTCGCCGACTGGGACCTGCTGGAGAAGCTCCTCATCCGCACCGTCCAGCACACCTCCCTGGCCTTCTACGACGGCCTGGAGCGCAGCGACCGCGGGCGCTATCTGCTGATCAGCGCGGCGGGCGCGAGCAAGCCCACGGCCGGCAACGCGGCGTACTCCGCCTCGAAGGCCGCCGCCGAGGCGTGGACGCTCGCCATGGCCGACGGCTACCGCAAGGCCGGCGGCGAGGACGGGCCCAGCTCCGCGGCCGCGGTCATGGTGGTGAAGGCGCTCGTGCACGACGCGATGCGCGCCGAGCGACCCAACGCGAAGTTCGCGGGCTTCACCGACGTCAAGGACCTCGCCGAGGCCATCGTCGGCGTCTGGGACAAGCCCGCCACCGAAGTGAACGGAAACCGTCTGTGGCTGACCGAGAAGCCGTGAACCCTCCGAAGACCGACGCCCGTCGCCATCACGACCCGGAGATCCGCGGCTTCGCCAGCGACAACTACGCCGGCGCCCACCCCGAGGTGCTCGCCGCCCTCGCCCTCGCCAACGGCGGCCACCAGGTCGCCTACGGCGAGGACGACTACACCGACCACCTCCAGGGCATCATCCGCAGCCACTTCGGCGCCACGGCCGAGGCCTTTCCGGTCTTCAACGGCACCGGCGCGAACGTCGTCGCTCTCCAGGCGGTCACCGACCGCTGGGGCGCGGTCATCTGCGCCGAGAGCGCCCACATCAACGTCGACGAGGGCGGCGCCCCCGAACGCATGGGCGGCCTGAAACTCCTCACGGTGCCCACCCCCGACGGCAAGCTCACGCCCGAACTGATCGACCAGCAGGCCTACGGCTGGGACGACGAACATCGCGCGATGCCGCAGGTCGTCTCGATCACCCAGAGCACCGAACTCGGCACCCTCTACACCCCCGACGAGATCCGCGCGATCTGCGACCACGCCCACGCGCACGGCATGAAGGTCCACCTCGACGGCTCCCGCATAGCCAACGCGGCGGCCTCACTCGACGTCCCCATGCGGACGTTCACCAACGCGGTCGGCGTCGACATCCTCTCCCTGGGCGGGACGAAGAACGGCGCGATCTTCGGCGAGGCGGTCGTCGTCATCAACCAGGACGCCGTCAGCCACATGAAGCACCTGCGCAAGCTGTCCATGCAGCTCGCCTCCAAGATGCGCTTCGTCTCAGTGCAGTTGGAGGCGCTGCTCGCCAAGGACCTGTGGCTGCGCAACGCCCGCCACGCCAACGAGATGGCCCAGCGCCTCGCCGAGGGCGTCCGCGCGATACACGGCGTGGAGATCCTCTACCCGGTGCAGGCCAACGGCGTCTTCGCCCGCCTCCCGCACGACGTGAGCGAACGCCTTCAGAAGCGCTTCCGCTTCTACTTCTGGGACGAGTCCGCCGGCGACGTCCGCTGGATGTGCGGCTTCGACACGACCGAGGACGACGTGGACGCGTTCGTGGCGGCGCTCAAGGAGGAGATGGCCCGCTAGGCCCGACGTCGGCTCGGAGGCGGGTCGTGTTGTGCATAGATATGCAGTCACCTGAAAAGTCATTGACTCTCGGGTGATCGCTTTCCTATGCTCTGCAGCCATGGAGCTGATCCAGAACACCCCCGACCTGTCCGCCTACTTGGCCGCCGACGAGGCCATCGACCACGACCATCCCCTCGTACGGGAGACGGCCGCGCGGCTGGCCAGAAGTGCCGCCGACTCGTATGGCTATGCACGGCTGGCGTTCGAGTTCGTACGGGACGGCATTCCCCACTCGCAGGACTCCGGCGACCCGCGCGTCACCTGGCGGGCCTCCGACGTCCTGGAGCAGGGCACCGGCATCTGCTACGCCAAGGCGCACGCGCTGGCCGCGCTGCTGCGCGCCGAGGACATTCCTACGGCGCTCTGCTACCAGAAGTTCGACGTGGTGCACGGGCTGGTCGCCGTGCGCTTCAACGGGGCCTGGCATCGGCAGGATCCGCGCGGCAACAAGCCGGGCGTGGACGCCCAGTTCTCGCTCGACGGGGAGCGGCTGGCCTTCGTACCCGATCCCGAGTTCAATGAGCTGGACTATCCGGTCCTGTACGCTGAACCGCACCCGGTCGTGCTGAGCGCTCTCAAGACCGCCCCCGACCGGGAGCACCTGTGGCAGACGCTCCCGACCGCACTCTGAGGCAAGTCATGACGCTCACGCTCACCGTGTCCGACGAAGTCCGCGCTCTCGCGCCCGGGTTCACCCATGTCGCGATCGAGGCGACTGGACTGGTCAACGGGCCGAGCACCGAAGCGAGTTCGGCGCTCCTCGACGACGCGGCCCGCCGTCTCGCCGTACGACTGGACGGGCGTGCCCCGCACGAGGATCCGCACATGGTGGCCTGGCGGGAGGTGTACACGGCGTTCGGGTCGAAGCCGTCGCGGACGCGCAACTCGGCGGAGGCGCTGGCCAAGAGGGCGCTTTCCGAGGGCGGGTTGCCCCGGATCAATGTGCTGGTCGACCTCTACAACGCCATCAGCGTCGCCCACTTGATCCCTGTGGGCGGTGAGGACACCGACCGCATCCAGGGTGCGATGACCCTCCAACGGGCCGTCGGGGACGAGGAGTTCGTGACCGTCGCGGGCGGTGAGGAGGTCGTCGAACATCCCGACGCGGGCGAGGTGGTGTGGTGTGACGCGGCCGGTGTCACGTGCCGCCGCTGGAACTGGCGGCAGGGGCCGCGCGCCAGGCTCACGGAGGAAACGACCTCCGCCGTCTTCCTGTTGGAGAGTCTGGCGCCGATGCCCGTCGCCGAGGTCGAGCGCGCGGGCGCCGAACTGGCCGAGCTGCTGGAGAAGTTCAGCCCCGGGGCGCGGATCACCGTCCACGCCCCGGCGTGACGATTCAGCGAGCCTCGGCCGCCTTGACCTCTTCCGGGGTCGGGGCCGTGCCGCCGAGATGGGCCGGCATCCACCAGGTGTCGTCCGGGCCGTTGGGCCGTACCGGATAGGCGCGTTGGGCGGCTTCGAGGAGTTCCTGGATGCGCTCGCGCAGGCGGCGGGTGATCGCGCCCGCGTACTGGTCCTGCGGGGCCTCCACCGGCTCGCCGACCCGGATCGTGATCGGGGTGTGGCTGCGCTTGAAGTTCTTCGGGTGGCCCTTGGTCCACAGGCGCTGGGTACCCCACAGCGCCATCGGGATCAGCGGGACGCCGGCCTCCTGGGCCATGCGTGCGGCACCGGACTTGAAGCTCTTCAGGGTGAAGGACTGGGAGATCGTCGCCTCGGGGAAGACGCCGACGATCTCACCGGACCGCAGCGAATCCAGTGCGTGCTGGTAGGCCGTCTCGCCCTGCTTGCGGTCCACCGGGATGTGCTTCATGCCGCGCATCAGCGGACCGGAGATCTTGTGCCGGAACACCGACTCCTTCGCCATGAAGCGCACGAGGCGCTTCTGCGGCAGGGCGGCCAGGCCGTCGAAGATGAAGTCCAGGTAGCTGATGTGGTTGCTGACCAGCACAGCGCCGCCCGAGCGCGGAATGTTCTCCGACCCCTTGCAGTCGATCTTGAGGTCCCATGCCTTGAACAGCGTTTGGGCGAGACCGATGACGGGGCGGTAGACAAGCTCAGCCATGGACGGGGTGGACCCTTCTCTCTGCCTGGAAGGGGTTCTCCGGGCGGGAAAGTTACGCAGCCGTAGGTTTACGGCATTGCGCAGATCGTGCCCCAAGAACGTACGACTGGCCAGTCCTCGTGCCGCAGAACGGCGAGATCCTCGTCACGTCCATCGCTTGATCCACCTCGGCCTTTTAACTTTCCTTTACTGTGCGCGAACTGTCACTCGACGCACGAGCAGGTACATCTCGCACCCCAGGCAGTACCCGAACGCGGCATTGAGGAACGCGGCCGCCAGCGCGGCCCCGGTGGCCGCCAGCCCGAGCCAGTCGGGACCCAGGCCGAAACCGACCAGTCCCACCCCGGCGAAGACCAGCCCGACCGCCTGGGCGAACCGCGGCGGCTCCGGCGACTCGAACTCGGTCGGCGGCCCGATCCGCGGCCGTACGGCCTTCCGGAACAGCCAGCCGTACGGCGAACGGCCCACGCCGCCCGCCGCGCCCAGCGCGAACGCCAGGGTCTGCCAGGCCAGCAGCCAGAAGCTGCCGGTGATCAGCACGACCGCCAGTACCACGGTCGTCAGGGCCGCCCCGAAGCGCGGTCCTCTTACGTCGATGTCCATGAATCAAGGATTCCGCAAGGGGAAGGATTCGTGGTGCCGGGAATCTTTGCAGTCTCGTGAACGCTGGAAGGGTCGATGAGCGGACTTGTGGTGTGCGTGGTGGTGCTCGCGGCGGCGAGCGCCTACGGAGTGCTGCATCGGCGGCGGAGCGGGAGAGTGCGCGTGCGTGGGCGCGACGGCGGAAAACGGCTCGGCGCCGCCGAGCTGGGCGGCGACCTCGGCGAGAAGGCCACCCTGGTGCAGTTCTCCAGTGCCTTCTGCGCGCCCTGCCGGGCCACGCGCCGGGTGCTGGGCGAGGTGGCCGGCATGGTCCCCGGCGTGAGCCACATCGAGATCGACGCCGAGGACCATCTGGACCTCGTACGCGAACTCGACATCCTGAAGACCCCCACCGTGCTGGTTCTCGACGCCGACGGGCGGGTCGTACGGCGTGCCACCGGCCTCCCCCGCAAGGCGGATGTCATCGCGGCTCTGGGGGAGGCGGTCTGACGGTCGTGAGGACGACGGTGAGTCATCTCCCATATGTCGGAACGTACTTGACTGTGCGCACCACCTATCGTCAGCCTGACTGTATGCCTTCGGAACTCCTTCTCTACGGGCGGGTGCACGTCGACCTGGCCCGCACCGCGAGCGCGCGCTGTCCGGGCTGTTGAGCAGCCACGGACCCAGCTCGTCCCCTCCGCAGAAGGACACGTCCATGACGGCCACGCCCGACCTCGGCACCCGTACTCCTCAGCACGCCTCTCCCGACCTGCTGCGTTCCGTCTTCAGGCAGCACGCGGCCGGTGTGGCGGTGATCACCGCGCGCGGTGAGAACGGCCCGGTCGGCTTCACCGCCACCTCGCTCAGCTCCGTCTCCGCGCAGCCGCCGATGCTGTCCTTCGGGATCAGCACCGGTGCGTCCAGCTGGCCCGCGATATCCGGGGCCGACCATGTCGGCGTCCACATACTCGGCGAGCACCAGGAGCAGTTGGCCGCCACCTTTGCCCGCAGCGGCGCCGACCGGTTCGGGACGCCCACCGTCTGGCGCGAGGGCCCCGAGGGCGTCCCGGTCCTCGACGGTGTGCTCGCCTGGCTGGTGTGCCGGGTCGTCGCGCGCGTGCCCGCGGGGGACCACCGCATCGTGCTGGCCGAGGTCGTCCTCGGCGACCACGCGGGCTCCGGCCGCCCGCTCCTCTATCACCAGGGGCGCTTCAACGGGCTGCGTGACTGAGGCCACTCCGGGTGGGTGACGGGCCACCCTGCGGAAGCGTCGAGTTCCGATTACGCTGCGTTGCACAGGTCACAGTTCAAAGCGCTTGCTTAGCGGGCACCCCCTGGGGGAGCGTAGGAGTGCGTACTGGCGAGTAATATTTCGCTCGGAGCACCGGTCGCCCCCACCGGGAACGGCCGTTCAGGGCGCCTATGCTGCCTGGAAGTAGGCAGCCGAAAATGACGATGCAGTAGGAGAGCCGGCGTGAGCTTGAGGATCGTTGTCACTGTGAAGTACGTGCCCGACGCCACTGGCGACCGGCACTTCGCCGATGACCTGACCGTCGACCGGGACGACGTGGACGGTCTGCTCTCCGAGCTCGACGAGTACGCGGTCGAGCAGGCGCTGCAGATCTCCGAGAACTCGGACGACGACGTGGAGATCACCGTCCTGACCGTGGGCCCGGAGGACGCCAAGGACGCCCTGCGCAAGGCGCTGTCCATGGGTGCCGACAAGGCGATCCACGTCGAGGACGACGACCTGCACGGCACCGACGCCATCGGCACCTCCCTGGTGCTCGCCAAGGCGATCGAGAAGGCCGGCTTCGACCTGGTCGTCTCCGGTATGGCGTCGACCGACGGCACCGCCGGTGTGATCCCCGCCCTGCTGGCCGAGCGCCTGGGCGTCCCGCAGGTCACGCTGCTCTCCGAGGTCTCCGTGGCGGACGGCGTCGTCAAGGGCCGCCGTGACGGCGACACCGCCTCCGAGCAGCTGGAGGCCTCCCTGCCGGCCGTCGTGTCGGTCACCGACCAGTCGGGCGAGGCGCGTTACCCGTCCTTCAAGGGCATCATGGCCGCCAAGAAGAAGCCGGTTCAGGCCTGGGACCTCTCCGACCTGGAGATCGACACCGACGAGGTCGGCCTCGAAGGCGCCTGGACCGCCGTCGACTCCGCGGCCCAGCGCCCCGCGCGCACCGCCGGCACGATCGTCAAGGACGAGGGCGAGGGCGGCAAGCAGCTCGCCGAGTTCCTCGCGGGCCAGAAGTTCATCTGAGCGGCACCGGGGGAGTGCAGGCACGCCCCCGGTGCCGCTCGCCCCAAGGCTCAAGGCCCAACTCGCTTACCGCCCCTCAGACTTCGCACGCACGCAGGAGACCATTCCCATGGCTGAAGTTCTCGTCTACGTCGACCACGTGGACGGCGCCGTCCGCAAGCCCACCCTGGAGCTGCTGACCCTGGCCCGCCGTATCGGCGAGCCCGTCGCGGTCGCCCTCGGCGCGGGTGCCGAGAACACCGCCGCCGCGCTCGCCGAGCACGGCGCGGTGAAGGTCCTCACCCACGACGCCGCCGAGTACGCCGACTACCTCGTCGTACCGAAGGTGGACGCCCTCCAGGCCGCCTACGAGGCCGTCTCCCCGGCCGCCGTCCTGGTGCCGTCCTCCGCCGAGGGCAAGGAGATCGCCGCCCGCCTCGCGGTGCGCATCGGCTCCGGCATCATCACCGACGCCACCGACCTGGAGGCCGGTGACGAGGGCCCGGTCGCGACGCAGTCGGTGTTCGCCGCCTCCTTCACCACCAAGACCCGTGTCTCCAAGGGCACCCCGGTCATCACCGTGAAGCCGAACTCGGCCGCCGTGGAGGCCGCCCCGGCCGCCGGCACCGTCGAGGCCCTCGCGGTCACCTTCTCCGACAAGGCCACCGGCACCAAGGTCACCGCGCGCACCCCGCGCGCATCGACCGGCCGCCCGGAGCTGACCGAGGCCGCGATCGTCGTCTCCGGCGGCCGCGGGGTGAACGGCGCGGACAACTTCGCGATCATCGAGGCCCTCGCCGACTCCCTCGGCGCGGCCGTCGGCGCCTCCCGCGCCGCCGTGGACGCCGGCTGGTACCCGCACTCCAACCAGGTCGGCCAGACCGGCAAGAGCGTCTCCCCGCAGCTCTACATCGCCAACGGCATCTCCGGCGCGATCCAGCACCGCGCGGGCATGCAGACCTCGAAGACGATCGTCGCCGTCAACAAGGACGCCGAGGCCCCGATCTTCGACCTCGTCGACTACGGCGTCGTCGGCGACCTCTTCGACGTCGTCCCGCAGCTCACCGAAGAGGTCAACTCCCGCAAGGGCTGATGCTTTTGAGGTTGTACGAGGCTCCCGTGACCCATGTGGTCGCGGGAGCCTTCGTTCATCCCAGGGTGATGGTCGACTGCACGGGCAGGTGATCGCTCGGGAACTGGCTGTTCTCGGAGAAGGTGTTGAGAGCCGTCCGGCGCACGGTGACTCCCGGGGAGACCAGGATCCAGTCGATGCGGGGACCTTCCGGCACGAGCGCGCGGTAGCCGTGGAAGCTGCCGTAGAGCTGCCCGCGCGCGGCCGCCGCGTCCCAGGTGTCCCTGAGGCCCGGGCCGGCGCCCAGCATCGTGGAGTAGACCGAGGTGGTGTACGCGGCGGTGTTGAAGTCGCCGGTCACCACGAGCGGCAGGGAGCCGTCCAGGTGGGCGAGGCGTTCGGCGATGAGCGAGGCGGCACGCTCGCGTGCGTACTGACTCGCGTTGTCCAGATGGGTGTTGAGGACGTAGAACTCCCGTCCGTCGTCCCCGAGATCGCGGAAACGGATCCAGGTGGCGATGCGCGGGTGGGCGGCGCCCCAGGTGTTCGACCCGATCACGGCGGGCGTGTCGGAGAGCCAGAACTGGTCGTACTCGACGGGGGCGAGGCGGCGGGTGTCGTAGAAGATCGCCGTCTCCTCGTCGAAGCTGCCGCCCTTGCGACCGCCGCCGATCCAGTCGTAGTGCGGGAGGTCCTGCCTGATGTCCTGGAGCTGCGCGTAGAGGCCCTCCTGGGTGCCGATGATGTCGGGGGCCGCGCGGAGCAGCAGGTCGCGCATCACCGGGCGGCGGACCTTCCAGCTGTTGGGTTCGGTGGTGTCGGCGTAGCGCAGGTTGAACGTCATGACGTCCAGCAGGCGGATCTCCTTCCGGACGGTGCCGGAGCGTACGGTTCCGATCAGTGGCAGGGCGATGGCGGCCGCCACCAGCGTGCTCAGCCCCGCGCGGCGGGTGACCGTCATGACAGTCGACATGTGCGTCCCCTCCCCTTGGGAGTCAGGATGAAGGGGCGAGGCGCTGGACGGAAGAGGGCCCGGGGACAGCAGTGAACACGGCGGGTTCACGGCGTGGACAGGGTGTTGACCGGCGGGAAGCTCCATGGATAACTTCGCTCTACGGATTGTTGATTCCGTAGTGCGGAAAACTGGAGGGTGTGGGATGGGTCAGGGCGAGCAGGAGAAGGTGGCGACGAGCCTAGGGGGCGCGGTCAGCGAGGAGATCAGCGCTTCCCTGGTACCGGTCGACGCCGAACTGGAACGCCGCTACCCCGGCGACCCCGGCACCCGCCAGCCCGTCCACACGGTCTACGTCCCCGGTGACGTCTTCGCCGCCGACACGATCCGCACCTGGGGCGACCGGGCACTGGCCGCCCTCGACGAGCATGCCCCCGACGCGGCCTCCTTCGCCGCCGTCCTCGGCCTCTCCGACGACCTCGCGGAGCCCGTCCACGCGCGCGTGCGGGCCAAGTTGGAGCGCGAGCCCATCGAGGACCTGCGCGTCGACTTCGAGGACGGCTACGGCCCCCGCCCCGACGCCGAGGAGGACGAGGCCGCCGCCCGCGCGGCCCGCCTGAT
Organism: Streptomyces sp. NBC_00988; assembly: GCF_045162645.1. NCBI lineage: Bacteria > Bacillati > Actinomycetota > Actinomycetes > Kitasatosporales > Streptomycetaceae > Streptomyces > Streptomyces sp. NBC_00988. The sequence goes on along the minus strand of NZ_CP108730.1, from coordinate 1,897,099 downwards.
CGCCGAGGCGTACGAGAACGGCACGGCGGCGCCGTACATGGGCATCCGTATGAAGTGCATGGAGGCGCCGGTACGCGACCGGGGCATCCGCACCCTCGACATCTTCCTGACCGGGCTCATGGAGGCCGGAGGGCTGCCGGACGGCCTGGTCCTGACACTCCCCAAGGTCACGTACGCCGAGCAGGTCACCGCGATGGTGCGCCTCCTGGAGGCCTTCGAGAAGGCGCGCGGGCTGGAGCCGGGCCGGATCGGCTTCGAGATCCAGATCGAGACCAGCCAGTCCATCCTCGCCACCGACGGCACCGCCACCGTCGCCCGCATGATCCAGGCCGCCGAGGGCCGCGCCACCGGCCTGCACTACGGCACCTTCGACTACAGCGCCTGCCTCGGCGTCTCCGCCGCCTACCAGGCCAGCGACCACCCGGCCGCCGACCACGCCAAAGCGATCATGCAGGTCGCCGCGGCGGGGACGGGCGTACGTGTCTCGGACGGCTCGACGAACGTGCTGCCGGTGGGCCCGACGGCGAAGGTCCACGACGCCTGGCGCCTGCACTACGGCCTCACCCGGAGGGCGTTGTCCCGCGCGTACTACCAGGGCTGGGACATGCACCCCGGCCACATCCCCACCCGCTACGCGGCCGTCTTCGCCTTCTACCGCGAGGGCTTCGAACAGGCCGCCGCGCGCCTCGCCCGCTACGCCAGCCACGCCGGCGGCGACGTCATGGACGAGCCCGCCACCGCCAAGGCCCTCAGCGGCTACCTGCTACGCGGCCTGGACTGCGGCGCGCTCGACATCGCCGAGGTGGCCAGGGCGACCGGGCTGACCCGGATGGACCTGGAGGGCTTCGCGTCGCCCCGGCGGGGCGACCTCACGGCGTCCGCCAAGTAGCGGACCTGTCACAGGTGTTGGCGCCGACTTCTGTTGTCACTGCCGCCCCGTAGGCTGTACGGCGTTCATGGATGTGCCACAGGGACGGAGCGGCGGTGCCTTCGGGGGAGAGCGGACGCGTGGACGGGGTCGACCGGTTGCTGGCCGGGCGCTATCACGTCGTGGCGCGACTCGGGCGCGGTGGCATGGGCGTGGTCTGGCGGGCCGTGGACGAGGTCCTCGGCCGTGAGGTCGCCGTCAAGGAACTGCGCACCTTCACCGACGCCCACGGCCCCGAACTGGCCGACCTGCGCCTGCGGATGCAGCGCGAGGCACGGGCGGCCGCGCGGGTCCGCCATCCCGGCGTGGTCGCCGTGCACGATATCGCCGAGGTCGACGGACGCCCGCTGATCGTCATGGAGTTGATCGACGGCCCGTCCCTGGACGACGTGTTGGGCGAGCGCGGCCCGATCGACCCGCGAGAGGCGGCCGGGATCGGCGCGAAGGTGATGGAGGCGCTGGCCGCGGCGCACGCCGTGGGCGTCCTCCATCGTGATGTGAAGCCGGGCAACATCCTTCTGGACCGCTCGGGCCGCGTCGTCCTCACGGACTTCGGCATCGCGACGATGGACGATCCGGGCGACGGCTCCGCCACGCACCTCACGCGCAGCGGCGAACTCATCGGCTCCCTGGACTACTTGGCCCCCGAACGCGCCCAGGGCGCCGACCCCGGCCCGGCGTCCGACGTCTGGGCCCTGGGCGCCACGCTGTACGCGGCGGTCGAGGGCACGTCCCCGTTCCGCCGCACGTCCACGTACTCCACCCTCACGGCGATCGTCTCCGAGCCTCTGCCGGAACCCCGGCGGGCGGGTCGACTTGGGCCGGTTCTGCGGCAACTGATGGAGAAGCGGGCCGAGTTGCGGCCCGGGGCGGATGTGGCGCGGGGGTTGCTGGAGGAGGTTGCGGGGGCGCCGGGGGTGGATTTGCCTACGGCCGTGCTGCGGGGGACCGGGGGCGGGGTTCCTGCGGTGCCGCCGGGGTTCGGAGCGGTGGGGGCGCGGGGGAGTGCGGGGGCGGGAGCGGGGGTTCCGGAACCGGAGGAGTCAACGGAGGCGCGGGCGGCGGGTGTTGGGGCTTCAGGGGCGGACCGGGGTGGTGCCGATCTCGATACCGGGGCTGGGGTCCGGGAAGCGGATGCAGCTGAGCCGACGGAGAGCGGGCAGGGTCTCGGAGCTGTGCAGCATGCGGCTCCAACCGGGCAAGGGTTCGGCGCGGACGAGCCGGCCGGAGGCAGTGGGCCGGGGGCGGGGGCCGGCGGTTCGCCTGAGGAAGCGGGACCGGAGACGGCCGGGGTCGACGCCTCGGGGCGGTCCGGATCGGGAGGGCCAACATCCGGGTCGGTAAGGCGACTTGGAGCATCCGCGTCCGGGGAAGGTGCGGCAGGCCTGCCCGGACCAGAAGGAGCAACACCTTGGTCTCCGCGGCCACTTGAGGCATCGACGTACAGGTCTGCTGCGGCCGGACCCTACGGATCAGGGGACCAGGACCCCGGCCCCGGTTTCTCGGAGCGGCCCTCATCGGACACCCTTCCGCCCACTTCCCCTTCCCCTCCCACATCCGTACCCCAAGGCTTCGGCCCGCCCCTGGCCTTCGTAGCCTCTGCACCTCAGCCGTCCCCACCGACCGGGCCCATGGCCGGCCCAACCACGCCCCGCCGCAAGGCCCGCATCCTGATGGCCGCCGCTGTCGTGGCCGCCGTCCTCGCCGGTGCCGGAGTCGTCGTCGCCCGTATGGCCAACTCCGGGGACACCACGGTCACATCGCAACCCAGCGACTCACCGCCGGCCGGTGCCGGTGTCGGCCCCGCCTCGCCCACCGGACGTACGGACGCCCACCGCTCGGCCGGCCCCAAGCCCACCGGGCAGGGCGACGACGGGACCCAGGCGCCGACAGAGCAGCACACCGGCAAGGGGAAGAGCACGGCGCCGGGGCAGGCTCCCACCGCCGCCCCGAGCAAGTCCACGTCCTCCGGTGGCGGAAGCACTGGCGGCAGCGCCCCCACGACGGGCGGAGCCAGCCCCAGCTCCAGCCCCGTCTCCGCCTGCCAGTCCATCGGCGGCGGCAAGTACAACTGCCAGGTGTGGCGCAGCGCCAAGTCCTACACCGCGTCCGGCACCGAAGTCGGCGTCCTCGGCGCGGGTACCAACTATTTCTTCTGCCAGGAGAACCTGGGCCGCCGCGAGACGTACGGCCAGTGGACCAACACCTGGTGGGCCAGGACGGACGACGACAGCGGCAACACCAACGTCTATGTCAGCGACGTCTACCTCAAGGGCGGGGACAACGACGAGCCGGTGCCGGGTCTCCCGGTCTGTTGAAGTCCCCCTCCCGGAACTGTCGGAGTTCCCGGAATCGATCGCATGAGGTGACGGTGGTGGTCAACGTCCCGTCCGCGGGCGCGGATCGGCAGAAGCAAGGCACCATCGTCGTGTCCAGGGCACCGGACGGTGGCCGTGATCAGTTCCGGCGCTACAAGGTGTTCATCGACGACACCCAGATCGGCCTCATCGGCCGCGGACAGACCTTGCGCTTCGACCTGCCGACCGGACCTCATCGGCTGCAACTGAGGATCGCCTGGTGCTCCAGCCCGACCCTGACAGCCATGGTGGAACCGGGGGAGGCGACTTCCTTCCGTTGCGCCCCCGGTGGTGAGCCGGCTGAGGCGCTGAGTGCCGTGACCGTGGGCGCAGCCGACTACATCGCGCTCCAGCAGACCGACGAGCCGATGGAGGTGTCCCGGGCTCCCCGGAACGGAATGCCCCGCTTCCGCCTGGCGACATCGCTGGCTTTCCTCGGTGGCTGCCTCGTCCTCATAGGGGCCTGGATCTGGCACTGGGCCGGCTGAAGAACGCGGCCCCGCCGACGCGACCTCACGCATGCATTACCGACGACGTGCACGAGGTACTCAGTCGTCGCTCACCGTTCCAGGCCCGACGCCGTCACCAGCCCCTCCTCCCGGAACAGCCTCGTACCCCGCTCGCACAACTCCCGGTCCCCGCGCGCCCGCTCGCAGAACTCCTCCGGAGTCCGCCCGAACAACGCCCTCAACTCCCGTGACCCGCTGAGCAGTTCGGTGAGCAGCGCCCGCTCGCCCGGATGTCTGCGCGGCACCCCCGTGCCGTCATGCAGCACCCCGTGCCGGTTGACGTAGACGTACACGCCCCGCAACAACTCGCCTGAGCCCAGCTCGACATGGCATTCGGACTCGGGCAGCCACGTCCGGTCGTACGCCCCCTCACTCGCGTCCACCACCGCGAGCTGCCGCGTGTCAAACCACGTCACGAACAACTCCCGTACGACGTCCGGTGCCTTGACCGGCGAAGCCGACACATATCCGACCCGGCTCACATGCGCGGAGACGCCGACCTCGACGCCCGTGACCCGTACCTTCAGCATCGGGATGGGGGAGTCGATCCCGAACTCCGCCATCTTGTGGCGCAGTTGGCCCGGGCAGGCGTTGGAGCCGATGGCGAGGACCGGGGTGCGGTCCTCGTACGTGGCGCGGTCGTCGAGGGGCAACAGCCGGTCCCCGACGAGGAGTCCGGACTCGGCAGGCCACGCGCCCGGGTAGGTGAGGGGATCCTCGCGCGGCGCCCGAGCCAGCCCCAGCGCCTCCAACGTCCGGTCCACGCCGTCGTCCACGCCGTCGTCCACGTGGTCGACCGCACGCTCACTCACGCCGTCGTCCACGCGCCCCTCAATCCGTCGGAGGCAATTCGCCCGACCCCCGGGTGATCAACCGGGTCGGCAGCTCGATGCGTTCCGGGGCGAGGAGCGTGCCGTCCAGCTGGCGGAAGAGGCGGTCGGCGGCCGTGCGGCCGAGAGTCGCCGCGTCCTGGGCGACGACCGTCACGCCCGGCTGGAGGAGGTCGGCGAGTTCGAAGTCGTCGAAGCCCACCAGGGCGATCCGGCGGGACTGTTCGGCGAGGACGCGGACGACGGTGACCGTCACGCGGTTGTTGCCGGCGAAGATCGCGGTGACGGGGGAGGGGCCGGTCAGCATCTCCTCGGCGGCCCGGCGCACCCGGACCGGGTCGGTCACGCCGAGGGACATCCAGGCGTCCTCGACCGGTATCCCCGCGTCCTCCATCGCGGCCCGGTACCCGCGCAGCCGCTCGACGGCCGTGTGGATGCGGGGCATGTCGCCGATGAAGCCGATGCGCCGGTGGCCGTGGGAGATGAGGTGGGTGACGCCGTCGCGTGCGCCGCCGTAGCTGTCGGAGAGGACGACGTCGGCGTCGATCTTCCCGGCCGGGCGGTCCACGAACACGGTCGCGACGCCCGCCTTGATCTCCGGCTCCAGGTAGCGGTGGTCGTCGCCGGCCGGGATCACCACCAGACCGTCCACGCGCCGGGCGCACAGCGCGAGCACCAACTCCTGCTCGCGGTCCGGGTCTTCGGCGCTGGAGCCGTTGATGAGCAGGGCACCATGGGCGCGGGCGACCTCTTCGACGGCGCGGCTGAGAGGGCCGTAGAACGGGTCGGCGAGGTCCTCCAGGACGAGGCCGATGCTGGCCGTGCGGCCCTTGCGCAGGACGCGGGCGCTGTCGTTGCGACGGAAGCCGAGGGCGTCGATGGCCTCCTGGACGCGGCGCTCGGTGTCGGGGGTGACGCCCGGTTCGCCGTTGACCACGCGCGACACCGTTTTCAGGCCGACACCGGCACGCGCGGCCACGTCCTTCATAGTGGGACGGTTGCCGTAGCGGTTCTCGGGGCGGCGGGCGGTCTCTGGCACGATGCGCTGTCCTGTCCTGTCGTCCACGGGGGATGCATAGGTCCATGGGTTTGTATGAGGATGTGGCGTCGAGCATAGAGCCTGGACAACGTTGTCATATGCGAGAGAGACTGTCCACCGATATCTCCGGCCTGCGCCCCCACCGCGAGACCGGCCCAACTCACCTTCTGGTGGTTCTCATGTTTGACGGGGAGATCTGACACTGATGCACACCGACCTCGTGGCCGCGCTCGACATCGGCGGCACCAAGATCGCCGGGGCGCTGGTGGACGGCCACGGCAAGATCCTGGTGCGAGCACAGCGCCCGACGCCCTCGCAGGACGACGGCGACACCGTGATGCGAGCCGTGGAGGAGGTGCTCGCGGAGCTGACCGCATCGCCCTCGTGGTCCCGCGCGAGCGCCCTCGGCATCGGCAGCGCGGGTCCCGTGGACGCCTCCGCCGGCACCGTCAGCCCGGTCAACGTGCCCGGCTGGCGCGACTATCCGCTCGTCGAGCGGGTGCGCGCGGCGGCCGGTGACCTGCCGGTCTCGCTGATCGGCGACGGCGTGGCGATCACCGCGGCCGAGCACTGGCAGGGCGCCGCACGCGGACACGCCAACGCGCTGTGCATGGTCGTCTCCACCGGAGTCGGGGGCGGCCTCGTGCTCAACGGGCAGCTGCATCCCGGGCCGACCGGCAACGCGGGCCACATCGGCCACATCAGCGTGGACCTGGACGGCGACGCCTGCCCGTGCGGTTCGCGCGGCTGCGTCGAGCGGATCGCCAGTGGTCCCAACATCGCCCGGCGGGCGGTCGAGGGCGGCTGGCGACCGGGTCCCGACGGCGATGCCTCGGCCGCGGCCGTTGCCGCCGCCGCCCGTGCCGGTGACCCGATCGCCGTGGCCTCCTTCGAGCGGGCCGCGCAGGCCCTCGCCGCCGGTATCGCGGCCACCGCGACCCTCGTCGAGATCGACATCGCCGTGATCGGCGGGGGAGTCGGCAAGGCGGGCGACGTGCTGTTCACGCCGCTGCGCAAGGCACTGAGCGACTACGCGACGCTGTCCTTCGTGCAGCGGCTGACGGTGACGCCGGCTCAGATGGGCACGGACGCCGGGCTGGTGGGAGCGGCCGCGGCCGCACTCGCCGGACAGGCGAGCACGACCGCGGCCGGGGTGTGAGCGACCTACCGGACGAAACGTTCGTTCAGTGGCCTATGCCCTTGTTCAGCACGTGAGTTGAGCGTCCGCCCAGTCCGCGTGGTCCGAGTCGATCCCGTCGCCGCCGTCGGTGACGACGAGTCGGACCACCTGGGCGCCGGTCACGTCCGCCGTGATCGGCTGGGCGGGCATCGCGTTGGTGAGGACGCCGGTCGAGGCGACCTTCGTGCCGTCCGCCCAGATCTCGAAGGCGACGGTCCCGTTGGCGCCCTTCTCGTCGTCCACACCGACGTCCGCGGTGACCTTCTCGCACGTCTTCCCGGTGTAGTACTCGACGTCGCTCGCGGCGTGGACCCCAAGTCCCTTGGCGTACACCACTCCACCGAGGGTGATCGGATGACCGTCCCCCGCCGCGCTCTCCCCGTTGCTGGTGTTGCGCTCAACGGGCCCCCATCCATTGGCTGTTGACATCCACGGAAGGTCACCGAGGTACGAGGTGCCCGTAGGGGGAGCTACCACCACGGACGCGGTGAACGGCAGTGTGCTGCTGACACGCATACCGCTCGGCGAGCGGTAACTCGCCTTGAGCGTCAGGTCGTACGACCCCGTCGGCGTCCCCGAGGGAGCGGTGACCGTCCACTTCGTGCGCAGCGACCTGCCGGTCCGTACGGCTTTGGCGGTCGTCGACGACTTGGCCCGCACCTTCCAGCCCGCGGGCCCGGTCAGGCTCACAGAGACGTGTTCGGCGGTCGTACGGCCCAGGTCGGTGACCGTCGTCGTGAGCGGGGTCGGGGTGGCCGCCTGGACCAACGGGGCGCTGTCCAGGCCGAGTTCGACGGCGGGCGGGTTCTTGAGCGCGTGCCGGTCGGCGGAGACCCGTACGAGGACCGTGCCGTGGGCCGGGACGGTCGCGGAGATCGCGCCCGCGGTGTTGTAGCTCCTGTGCTGCCACAGGTCGCGCAGGGTGTACGCGTGGGCGTTCGGGAGGCCTACGGCCGCCGCGGTCGTGGCGATGCGCTGGGCGCTGCCGGTCTCGTTGAAGAGCGCGACCGTACGGCTGCCGTCCTTCATCTCCTTGGCGACGACCCAGCGTCCGCCCTCGGACGTGACAACGTTGCCCTGCTTGCCCAGCGGGTCCTGGTCGACCGCGATGACCTCCTTGTTGTCGAGGATGTCGAAGGTCGCGGGGGTCGCCGTGCGCAGGTCCGAGCCGATGAGGAGGGGCGCGGCCATGATCGACCACATGGAGAAGTGCGAGCGGTACTCGGTGTCCGTCATGCCGCCGTTGCCGACCTCCAGCATGTCGGGGTCGTTCCAGTGCCCGGGACCGGCGTAGGGAGCAAGTGGCAGGTTCTGCTTGAGGATCGACAGCATCGAGCCCCAGTTGTCGCTGATGTCACCGGTCGTGCGCCAGAGGTGTCCGACGTCCGCGGCCCACTCCCAGGGCTTGTTCTCGCCCCACTCGCAGATGCTGAAGACGATCGGGCGGCCGGTCGCCTTCAGGGCGTCGCGCATGGTGGTGTAGCGCAACTTGGCGTCCACGCCTTGGTTGTTGCAGTTGTCGTACTTGAGATAGTCCACGCCCCAGTCGGCGAACTGCTGCGCGTCGCTGTACTCGTGGCCCAGACCGCCCGGGAATCCGGCGTCGTTGCACGTCTTCGTGCCGGCGCTGGTGTAGATGCCGAGCTTGAGCCCCTTGGAATGCACGTAGTCCGCGACGGCCTTGATGCCGTGCGGGAAGCGGACCGGGTCGGGGACGAGCTTGCCGTCGGCGTCGCGGTTCGACAGGGCCCAGCAGTCGTCGAGGTTGACGTACTGGTAACCGGCCGCCTTGAGGCCCTTGTTGACGAAGATGTCCGCGATGCCCTCGACCATCGACTCGTTGAACTCGGCACGGCAGTTGGTGGAGTTCCAGTTGTTGAAACCCATCGGAGGCGTGAGCGCCTGACCGTCGGCCAGGGCGGGGGAGACGGGGTCCTGCGAGGGAGCGGCTACGGCCGGCGCGGCGAGGCCGGCCGTGCACAGCAGCCCTGCGGCGAGCGCTCCGACCACTCTTCGGCGGGTCGTGCGGGTGTGAGGGTGACGCGTCATTACGTTCCTCCGGACTCGCGAAAGATGGGATCACTTCCTGTGCATGTCATGTGCGCGATTACGTTAGGACGTGTCGAACTCTGTTGGAAGAGTTGCGTATTTATTGTTCGACTTTCCATCGCGCACGTTTTGAACGCGTTCAACTTTCTGCGCTAGGCTCACTCCCGAGCAGCCCGAACGGAAGGGGGAGCCCGGTGAAGATCGTCATTCCCGGTGGCACGGGACAGGTGGGCGCGATCCTGGACCGCGCCCTGACCGAGGCCGGTCACGAGGTCGTCGTCCTGACCCGGCGGCCGAGGCGCGACCGCGAGGTGTGGTGGGACGGCGAGACCCTGGGCTCCTGGGCCCGGGAGATCGACGGCAGCGACATCGTGATCAACCTGGCGGGCCGCAGCGTCAGTTGCCGCTACACCCCCGCCAACCTCAAGGCCATGATGGACTCGCGCGTGCGCTCCACCCGGGTCGTCGGCGAGGCCGTCGCGGCCGCCGTACAACCGCCGCGTGTCTGGCTGCAGATGAGCACCGCCACCGTCTACGCCCACCGCTACGACGCCCCCAACGACGAGGCCACCGGCGTGATCGGCGGCGCCGAACCCGACATACCCGACTACTGGTCCTACAGCGTGGAGATCGCCAAGAACTGGGAACGCGAGCAGGAACGCGCAGACACCCCGCACACCCGCAAGGTCGCCCTGCGCGCCGCCATGGTGATGAGCCCGGACCGGGGCGGCGTCTTCGACGTCCTGTCGGGGCTGGTCCGGCTCGGGCTCGGCGGTCCGGTCGCGGGCGGTGCCCAGTACGTCTCCTGGATCCACGACCAGGACTTCGTCCGCGCGGTCGAGTTCCTGATCGACCGGGACGACATCGCCGGGCCGGTGAACCTCGCCGCCCCCGGACCGCTCCCGCAGCGCGCCTTCATGCGTGTCCTGCGCGCCGCCCGGGGAGTCCCCGTCGGACTGCCCGCCACGAAGTGGATGGCGGAACTGGGCGCCCTCGCGCTGCGCTCGGACACCGAACTCCTGCTGAAGAGCCGCCGGGTCGTCCCGGGACGGCTGCCGGCGGAGGGGTTCACCTTCGACCATCCGCAGTGGCCCGAGGCGGCCGTGGACCTGGTGCGGCGGGCGCGCGGCGGCGCGGGTTCCATCCGGCGGGCCGTCCGGGCGTGACCCCGGCGCGCCTCGTCAGTTGAACGGGGCATGAAGAAGCGCAGCATGCTGGCCATCGCCTCCCTCGCCACCGGTTTCGTCGTCGCCGCGATCTCCCCGTCGCACTCCCACGACCACGACGTACTCGGCGATCTGAACGTCAAGGACACCGTGGGTTCCGTGGATCACCTCGTCAGCGACGGCAGCTTCGCCGCCGACGAGGGAGTCCTGGGAGAGAACAGCTGATACCGGTCGAAAGCGTACGGCGCCGGTGCCTCGTCGGAGGGGGCACCGGCGCCGTCGTATGTGGGCTCTCAACTGCGGCTGGTTTCCGTGGCAGGGTGGAACGGGCAAGCCTCAGGGGGCCAATAGAAGAGGGGGAACTGTCCGTGATCGTCTGGATCAACGGCGCGTTCGGTGCAGGCAAGACCACCACCGCACGGGAACTGATCGAACTGATCCCGAACAGCACGCTCTTCGACCCCGAGGTCATCGGCGGAGCACTGCCGTGTCTGCTCCCGCCCAAGCACCTCGCAGAGGTCGGCGACTTCCAGGACCTGCCGATGTGGCGGCGGCTCGTGATCGACACGGCGGCGGCCATGCTCGCCGAGCTGGGCGGGACCCTCGTCGTCCCGATGACCCTGCTGCGCCAGGAGTACCGGGACGAGATCTTCGGCGGTCTGGCGGCCCGCCGGGTCACGGTCCGGCATGTCCTCCTGGCTCCGGCGGAAACGATCCTGCGCGAGCGAATAGCCGGCCGGGAGGTCCCACCGGACCTCCCCGACGGCGAGATCAGGACACGGCAGTGGGCATACGACCACATCGAGTCGTACCGTGCCGCCCTCGGTTCCTGGCTCACCGCCGACGCCCATCTCGTCGACACCAGCGCGCTCACCCCGTACGAGACGGCCGCCCGGATCGCCGGGGCCGTCGGCAGCGGTGCCGTGCCGGTGTGCGACATCGTGCAGACCCCGGAGCCCACCTCCGAGACCCTCGCGGCCGGGGTGCTCCTCTTCGACGAACAGGACCGCGTCCTGCTCGTCGACCCCACCTACAAGGCCGGTTGGGAGTTCCCCGGCGGTGTCGTCGAATCCGGCGAGGCACCCGCCCGGGCCGGCATGCGCGAGGTCACCGAGGAGACCGGCATCGTGCTCGACGAGGTCCCCCGCCTGCTCGTCGTCGACTGGGAACCGCCCGTACCACCCGGCTACGGCGGACTGCGCCTCCTCTTCGACGGCGGCCGGCTGGACGCCGCCGTGGCCGATCAACTGCTGCTGCCCGGACCGGAGTTGCGCGGCTGGTGCTTCGCCAGCGAGGAGGAGGCCGCCGATCTGCTGCCGCCGGTCCGCTACGAGCGGCTGCGATGGGCGCTCCGGGCCCGGGAACGCGGGGCCGCGCTCTACTTGGAGGCGGGCGTACCGCTCGGCTGACGACACGTCAATTTGCGGTCAGATCAACGATGTTGGACGTGACTTTGCCTTTTCGGGGACACGACCTGGCGATTTTGCGGGGTGCGGGTCATTCCGATAACAAAGCGAGGGTGAATTGTCGCCTTCCCGGTATGAACAAGAACGTGAAGAAGGTACATCGGAGCTCTAACGTCTTTGCGCAGCTCAGTTCTCTCGCGGCCGCCGGCCGCCTTGACGGGACCGGACCTTCCGCCGGTCGAAGGAGAGGAACATGCGCGCGCCATCCTCGGCCCTCACCCGGGCCCTCACTCTCGCCGCCGGGCTCGCCCTGGTGCTCACCGCCTGCAGCAGCAGTGGCGGGGGCGGCGGTTCCAACAAGGGCAGCTCGGCCGGGCTCACGTCCTGCAACACCGTGGGCAAGGCCAACACCTGCAACTCGGCCGCCACCAAGTCCGGCGGAACGTTCACCTATGTGCTGGAGAAGAACATCCAGCAGTGGAACGTCCAGGACGTCAACGGCAACACCTTCGAGAACGGGGAGGCCCTGGAGGTCGTCCTGCCTCAGGTGTTCATACCCCAGCCGGACTTCACCGTCGCCCTCAACACCGACCTGGTGACCTCGGCGACGCAGACCAGCACCAGCCCGCAGACCATCGTCTACAAGATCAACCCGAAGGCGGCGTGGAACGACGGCACGCCCATCACCGCCGACGACTTCACCTACTACTGGCGCACCAACAACGGCAAGGACTGCCCGCCGCCGCCCGCCAGCGACTCCACACAGACCCACGGCTGTCTGCCGCAGAGCACCGCGGGCTACGACCGGATCAAGTCCCTCACCCCGTCCGACAACGGCAAGACCTTCACCATGGTGATGTCGAAGCCGTACTCGGACTGGAAGTCGCTGTTCGGCGCGGGCTATCCGCTCTATCCGGCCCACACCGCCGAGAAGCTCTCCGGCGCCAAGGCCGGTGACGCCGCCGCCATGACGGCCACGCAGATGGCGCAGGCCTGGCAGTACTTCCTGAAGACGCCGCCCACCAAGTACCCCACGGCGGGCGCCTACAAGATGCAGCAGTGGGTCGACAACGACCACGCCACCTACGTGCCCGACCCCAAGTGGACCGGCGCGAAGAAGGCCACCCTGCAGCGGCTGATCTTCAAGGTCATCTCGGACGCCACGCAGGAACCAACTGCCCTGAAGAACAACGAGGTTCAGGCGATCTACCCGCAGCCCGAGGTGGACCTGGTCAACCAGGTCAAGGACATCCCCGGCGTCACCTACACCATCGGCAACGGGCTGACCTGGGAGCACTTCGACCTCAACCTGCACAACCCGGTGATCGGCAAGTACCTGGCGCTGCGGCAGGCTATGTTCACGGCGATCAACACCAAGGACATCATCGCCAAGACGGTCGGCCAGTTCGACCCGGCCGTGAAGCCGCTCGGCAACCACAACTTCGTTCCCGGACAGGCCGGTTACAAGGACGTGGTCTCCGCCTCCGGCCAGGGATCGGGTGATCTGGCCAAGGCGAAGGCGTACCTCACGGCCGCCAAGTTCACCGGTGTGGGTACGGCGTTGAAGACACCGGACGGCAAGGCCGTCGGACCCTTCAACTGCCGTTACACCACCGGGAACCAGATCCGGCAGAGCGAGTGCCAGATCCTGCAGAGCAACCTGGCGAGCCTCGGCATCAAGATCACCATCAAGCCGATCGGCGCCGCCGACCTCGGCACGGTTCTCTCCGGGCACCAGTACGACATCATCGTCTTCGCCTGGGTCGCGGCGCCGTTCCCGAGCAGTGGCGCCCAGCAGAACTGGTTCACCGGCGGTGGCGGCAACTTCGGTGGCTACAGCAACAAGACGGCCGACTCCCTGATCTCGCAGGCCGTGGGTGAGACCGACGCGACGAAGTCCGCCGCGCTCCTCAACCAGGCCGACCAGCTCATGGTGAACGACGCCTACGTCCTGCCGCTCTACCAGAAGCCGACGTTCCTCGCCGTGCAGACGCGGTTCGTGAACATGCGGAACAACGCCACGAATGTGGGCCCGGCCTACAACACCGGCACGTGGGGCCTGAAGAAGTAGTCCTACGGCTGACAGCTCCACCGGCACGCCCGTCGAGCCCGGCCCCGCGACACCGGGGCCGGGCCCGGCACGGACGGCATCTCCGACCCGCCGGCCTCCGAGAGAAGACCGCATGCTCGCCTACACCGTGCGCCGCATCCTCGTCTCCATCCCCGTCCTGATCATCTCGACGTTCATCGTGTTCCTCGTCGTCATCAACTCCGGCGACCCGGTGGCGAACTTCGCCACCTCACGGCAACCCGCGCCCAGCAAAGCGGCGGTGGCCGCCTTCGCCCGGCACATCCACGCCAACCAGCCGGTGATGGAACGCTATTGGAACTGGATCACCGGCGTCCTGCACGGCGACTTCGGCCCGTCCGTGCAGGCCAACCTGAACATCGGGCACGACCTGTTCACCCGGTTCAAGGTGACCATCACCCTGGTCGCCGCCGCGATGATCCTCGCGCTGATCATGGCCGTCGTGTTCGGCGTGTTCAGCGCGATCCGCCAGTACTCCGCCGCCGACTACACGATCACCTTCTTCGGCTTCCTGTTCCTCGCCATGCCCGTCTTCTGGTTCGCGGTCCTGCTCAAGCAGGCCGGGATCTGGTTCAACCAGAAGACCGGCAGCCAGTTCCTCGGCACCATCGGCGAGAAGTCGCCGTACCTCGAAGTCGACACCACCTGGAACCAGTTCACCGATCACGTGGGCCACCTCATCCTGCCCACCATCACCCTGGCGCTTGTCTCCTTCGCGTCCTGGACCCGCTACACCCGCGCCTCCATGCTGGAGGTCCTCAACAGCGACTACGTACGGCTCGCCCGCGCCAAGGGGCTGCGGCGCGGCAGGGTGATGACCCGGCACGCGCTGCGCACCGCCCTCATCCCGCTCGCCACCGTGACCGCGCTCGACATCGCGATCATCCTGGGCGGCGCGGTGATCACGGAGACGATCTTCCAGTGGCACGGCATGGGCGAGATGCTGGTCCAGGCGGCGACCACCCTCGACGTCTACCGCACCATGGCCTGGCTGTTGCTCTCCGCCGTCGTCGTCATCGGGTTCAACCTCATCGCCGATCTGCTCTACGCCGTACTCGACCCGAGGATCCGCTATGACTGACATCGAGGCACCGGGGTCCGCGGGCACGCAACTACCGCGCGGGGACCACGAGTTCACCGTACGACAGCGCACCCAGACGCAGCTGGTGCTGCGCCGGTTTGTGCGTCACCGGGCCGCGATGGTCAGCCTGGTCGTGTTCGTGCTGATCATCCTGTGGGCGTTCATCGGCCCGCACCTGTGGCACTACTCGTACCAGAAGTACACCGAGGACAACTCCAAACCCCCTTCCCTGAAGCACCCGTTCGGCACCGACTCCTCGGGGTACGACGGCTACGCCCAGGTCATGCGCGGCACCCAGACCTCGCTCAAGATCGCCATCATGATCGCGCTCGGCTCCACGCTGCTCGGCGCGATCTGGGGAGCCGTCGCCGGCTTCTACCGGGGCATCGTGGACGCGGTCATGATGCGCATCGCCGACCTGGTGCTGACGCTGCCCCTGTTCGCGATCGCCCTGGTCATCTCCTCCCGTACAGGCGGCTCCTGGTACTGGATCGCCATCGTGATCGCCGGACTCACCTGGGCGTACGTGGCCCGTGTCGTGCGCTCGGCCGTACTGTCGCTGCGCGAGAAGGAGTTCATCGAGGCGGCGCGGGCGCTCGGTGCCTCGGACACCCGGATCATCTTCCGGCATCTGCTGCCGAACGCGCTGGGCCCGATCATCGTGAACGCGACGATCCTGGTGGCGACCGGCATCCTCACGGAGACCGCGCTCTCCTTCCTGGGCTTCGGCGTCCAACCTCCGGACACGTCGCTGGGGTTGCTGGTCTCACAGGCGCAGACGGCGGTCGAGACCCGGCCCTGGCTCTTCTACATCCCCGGCGCGTTCATCATCGCCATCGCGCTGACCATCAACTTCATCGGCGACGGACTGCGCGACGCCTTCGACCCCCGGCAGCAAAGGGTGCGACAGTGACGACCACGAGTCATGGAGTGCACGAGGTCCCCGTGACGTCCGCCGTGCTCGAAGTCGACGACCTCAGCGTGGAGTTCGCCACGGAGGACGGGCTGGTACGGGCCGTACGCGGCGTCGGCTACCGGCTCGACCGGGGCGAATCGCTGGGCATCGTCGGCGAGTCCGGGTCCGGGAAGTCGGTGACCGCCCTCGCCGTGATGGGGCTGCTGCCGACCGGCGCCAAGGTGCGCGGCTCGGTCCGCTTCGAGGGCACCGAACTGCTCGGACTGTCCGACGCGCGCCTGTCCGACCTGCGCGGCAGCGGCATCGCGATGATCTTCCAGGACCCGATGACCTCCCTCAACCCCGTCTACAACGTGGGCTATCAGATCAGCGAGACCCTGCTCCGCCACAACCCCGAGATGAAGCACAAGGACGCCCGCAGACGCGCGATCGAACTGCTCGGCACGGTCGGTATCCCCAGCCCCGAACGGCGCATCGACAGCTACCCGCACGAGATGTCTGGCGGCATGCGCCAGCGCGTCGTCATCGCCATCGCGATGGCCAACGACCCGGACGTGATCATCGCCGACGAGCCGACCACCGCCCTCGACGTCACCGTGCAGGCCCAGATCCTCGAAGCCCTGGAGACCGCCCGCGCCGAGACCGGGGCGGCCCTCGTCCTCATCACCCACGACCTCGGTGTGGTGGCCGGCCACACCGACCGGGTCGCGGTCATGTACGCCGGCCGGATAGTGGAGACCGGCTCCGTCGAGGACATCTTCTACACCCCGCGCATGCCCTACACCCTGGGCCTGCTCGGCTCCCTGCCCCGCATGGACCGCGAGGAGGCACGTCTCACCCCCATCACCGGCTCACCGCCGAGCCTGCTCAACCTGCCCCCCGGCTGCCCCTTCTCGCCCCGCTGCCCGATGCACCGCGACGTGTGCGACACGGACGAACCCGCCCTGCGCAGGGCCGGCGGCGACCTCCACCTCAGTGCCTGCCACTTCGCCGACGAACTCGTCGACACCGGCGCCGACCAGGTCTTCGACGCCGTCGGCGCGGACACCGAGGCCCTGGCCCGCTTCGCCGACGCGGCCACCGCCACGAACCCCGAGGAGGACGCCGTATGACCGCGCCCGCGCAGGCCGCCAGCCCCCTGCCGCCGCTGCCCGGCCACGGCGGCACCGGTGAACCGGTCCTCCAGGTAAGGGACTTGGTCAAGCACTTCCCGGTGATGTCCAAGGGCGTCATCCGCCGCCGCGTCGGCGACGTGCACGCCGTTTGCGGGGTCTCCTTCGACCTCCACGAGAACGAGACCCTGGGCCTGGTGGGGGAGTCGGGCTCCGGCAAGACGACGATCTCCCGCACCGTCCTCGGCCTGGAACGCGCCACCTCGGGCCGGGTCCGCTACGGCGAGCACGAACTCACCGAGCTGAGCAGACGTCAGATGCGGCCGCTACGGCGCGAGTTGCAGATCGTCTTCCAGGACCCGTACGCCTCCCTCGACCCGCGGATGACCGTCCACGAGATCGTCGCCGAGCCGCTGCGCATCCACGGCCGGTACGGATCCGGCGCGGGTGCCGAGGTGGGCGAACTCCTGCGCCTGGTCGGACTCAACCCCGAGCACGGCAACCGCTTCGCCCACGAGTTCTCCGGCGGACAGCGCCAACGAATCGGTATCGCACGGGCGTTGGCCCTGCACCCGAAGGTGATCATCCTCGACGAGCCGGTGTCAGCGCTCGACGTGTCCATCCAGGCGGGCGTCCTCAACCTCCTGATGGACCTGCAGAGCGAACTCAGCCTGTCCTTCCTCTTCGTCGCCCACGACCTGTCGGTGATGCGACACGTGGCCGGCCGGGTGGCCGTCATGTACCTGGGACGGCTGGTCGAAATCGCCCCGGCCCGGCAGCTGTTCGCCCGCCCGGCGCACCCGTACACCCAGGCCCTGGTCTCCGCCATCCCGCTGCCCGACCCGCGCAAGGAACGCGCCCGCAAGCGGATCACCATCCAGGGCGACGTCCCGAGCCCGGTCCGCCCGCCCAGCGGCTGCCGCTTCCGCACCCGCTGCCCCAAGTTCGCGAACCAGCTCACCGACAGCGAACGGACGTCGTGCGTCGAGGAGATACCGGCGCTGGTGGACCGGGGTGGGGGCAACCCGGTCGCTTGTCACTACGCGGAGAGCGTGGAGTTGCTGTAGTCGAGGCCGAGTTCCTCGGCGGACAGGTACGGGGTCAGTCTGCTTTCGTCGCACAGACGGCGGTTGAAGTCGCCCACCGTCGCGCCGAGTTGGGCGTACCGGGAGATGAGTTCCGCGGCTGCCCGGGGGATGCCCTCGGGCCGCTTGCCGTCGACGCACGCCCGGATGAAGTCCTCGCGCTCGTCCCTGCCGTAGCCGTACTGGTCCACGACGAGCCAGTGCACCAGGTAGGAGAAGGCGTAGGCGCGGTCGTAGTGACGGTGGTGGTCGTAGAAGTCCCGTTCGTCCGCCGTGAGTTGGAAACGTGGGGAGAGGGCGAGGCCGTAGTCGGCGAGGTAGAGCTGCTGTCCGTCGGTGAGGATGTTCCTGAAGTGGACGTCGAAGTGCGTGAGTTGGCGCTCGTGGAGGAAGCCGGTGACCGCTTGGAGTCCCTGCTCCACGAGGGCGCAGGCGGTGTCGGGGTCGTCGGTGCGCAGCTGCTCGGAGAGCCAGTCGTGGAGGGTGTGCGGCAGGTGTTCCATGAACAGGGTCAGACTCGCGGACGCCGTGCGCAGGGCCTCGATGTGCCCACGTCCGCCGCCCCAGTAGGCCACGTTCCGTTCCACGTCGGCGAGTTCGTCGGGCAGCGGCTGTGGTGTGTCGGGCAGTACGCGCCAGTGGTGGAGGAGGGGGAAGCCCGGAAAGCGGCCGGACAGCACCCAGTTGGTCGTCATCTCGTGCGTGGCCAGCTCGCGCCAGACGCCGAAACCGGGGCTGGGGACAGCGCCGATGCCGTAATGGCAGTAGGCGGGCGCCCCGAACACGTTGGCCGTGGACCGGACGTTCTCCGGCCGCCGCTCGACATCGGTGAGCTGCATCCGTTTCACGAACACCCTTCGGCCGTCCACCTCGATCATCGCCGAGCGACCGCCGACGCTGGTGCCCAACGGCGTGCCGGCCTCGACCAGTTCGGCGAGTTCGTGGTCGGAGAGCAGGGCGAGGGACGTGGCGATGTCGCTGTGGGCGACGAGGCGCGAGGTGGGAGCCATGTCTCCCATCTTCGGTCAGCCGACCGGGAGTTGGAGGTCGATGGTCATTTCCACCGTCACTTCGTCGTCCGCCCCGAGCCCCTGCGACTTGCGCACGGCGTTCTTGAGCGGCAGCAGATAGCCGCCGTCCTTGGGGAAGAGCGACGTGGTGAACAGCACGTCGCCGATCCTGGCCTCGACCGGGATGACACCCCAGCCGTACGAGGCCAGGGCGGCGACTTCGCGGATGTCCGCCGACTCCTCGTCCGGCACGGGGACGAAGTAGTACGGGGACGGCCCGCGCCACTCGATCACCCGGCCGGTGAAGACGAACCGCATGGACGCGCTCAGTTGGCCGCGTAGTTCTGCAGGAACAGCGCCTCCGCCACCGACAGCCGCTCCAACTCCTCAGGGGACACGCTCTCGTTGAGGGCGTGGATCTGGGCCTCCGGCTCGCTGAGGCCGATGAGGAGGATCTCGGCCTGCGGGTAGAGGGCCGCGAGGGTGTTGCACAGCGGGATGGAGCCGCCCTGGCCGGCGTACTGCATCTCCTGGCCGGGGTAGGCGACCGCCATCGCGTCGGCCATCGCCGTGTACGCCGGGCTGGTCGTGTCGGCGCTGAACGGCTGGCCCTGGCCGATCTGTTCGGTGCGGACACGGGCGCCCCACGGAGTGTGGGCCTCCAAATGGGCCTGGAGCAGCCTGGTCGCCTCGGCCGCGTCGACGCCCGGCGGCACCCGCAGGCTCACCAGCGCGCGGGCGCCGGCCTGCACCGACGGCGTCGCGCCGACGACCGGCGGGCAGTCGATGCCGAGGACCGTGACGGCCGGACGTGCCCAGATGCGGTCGGCGACCGTGTCGGAACCGATCAACTCGACGCCGTCCAGCACCTTCGCGTCCTTACGGAACTGCTCCTCGTCGTAGGCCAGCCCCTCCCAGGCCGCGTGGGCCGCGAGCCCGTCGACCGTCGTCGAGCCGTCCTTGCCACGCAGCGAGTCCAGTACGCGGATCAGTGCGGCCAGCGCGTCGGGCGCGGCGCCGCCGAACTGGCCCGAGTGCAGGTTGCCTTCGAGGGTGTCGACCTGCACGCGCACCATGGTCATGCCGCGCAGGGTCGAGGTGACCGTGGGCAGACCGACCCGGAAGTTGCCTGTGTCGCCGATCACGATCGTGTCGGCGGCGAGGAGGTCGGGGTGTGCTTCCGCGTACCGCTCAAGCCCGCCGGTGCCCTGTTCCTCCGAGCCCTCGGCGATCACCTTCACGTGCACCGGGACACCGCCGTTGGCCTTGAGGGCGCGCAGCGCGAGCAGGTGCATGATCACGCCGCCCTTGCAGTCGGCGGCGCCGCGCCCGTACCAGCGGCCGTCGCGCTCGGTCAGTTCGAACGGCGGGCTCGTCCAGCCGGCCTCGTCCAGCGGGGGCTGCACGTCGTAGTGGGCGTACAGGAGCACGGTCTTGGCGCCCTCGGGGCCGGGCAGGAAGCCGTAGACGGACTGGGTGCCGTCCGGGGTGTCGAGCAGGGCCACGTCCTGGAAACCCTCGGTGCGCAGCGCGTCGGCGACCCAGTTCGCGGCGCCCTCGCTCTCGCTCTTCGGGAACTGGTCGAAGTCCGCCACCGATCGGAAGGCCACCAGCTCGGTGAGCTCCGTCCGCGCCGTGGGCATCAGCGAGGCGACGGTCTCGGCGACCGGATGCGACGACATGGGCACGCTCCTTGTGGGTGCGACGTTGTACGAATGATGCCGTCGATCCTCCCACAGCGGTCTGTGGCGATGTCCGCCGTAGGATGCGGGGGACAGGTGCGGCAGCGGCTTGATCGGGAGCAGTAGACCATCGTGAGCAGCGAGAACTCTTCGGCGGACGACGAACAGCGGGTGTGGGACGTCGTCGTGGTGGGCGCGGGACCCGCGGGGGCTTCGGCCGCCTATGCGGCGGCGGTCGCGGGACGGCGCGTGCTGTTGCTGGAGAAAGCCGAGCTGCCCCGCTACAAGACATGCGGCGGCGGCATCATCGGACCCTCCCGCGACTCCCTCCCGCCCGGCTTCGAACTGCCGTTGAAGGACCGGGTGCACGCCATAACCTTCTCGAACAACGGGCGGTTCACGCGGACGCGCCGGTCCCGGCAGATGTTGTTCGGGCTGATCAACCGGCCCGAGTTCGACCAGCAGCTCGTCGAGCACGCGCAGAAGGCGGGCGCCGAGCTGCGGACGGGCGTCACAGTGACACGAGTCGAGCAGCACGGCTCCGCGGTCCCGGACCGGCGTACGGTCGCGGTCGTGCTTCAGGGCGGTGAGACGGTGCTCGCACGGGCCGTCGTCGGCGCCGACGGCAGCGCCAGCCGCATAGGGGCGCACGTCGGGGTCAAGACCGACCAGGTGGACCTTGGCCTGGAGGCGGAGATCCCGGTGCCGGAGACGGTCGCCGAGGACTGGAAGGGCCGGGTGCTCATCGACTGGGGCCCCATGCCCGGAAGTTACGGCTGGGTCTTCCCCAAGGGCGACACGCTCACGGTCGGGGTGATCTCCGCGCGCGGTGAAGGCGCCGCCACCAAGCGGTACTTGGAGGACTTCATCGCCCGGCTCGGCCTCGCCGGCTTCGAACCGAGCATCTCCTCAGGGCACTTGACCCGCTGCCGGGCGGACGACTCGCCGTTGTCGCGCGGGCGGGTGCTGGTCTGCGGTGACGCGGCGGGACTGCTGGAGCCGTGGACCCGTGAGGGCATCTCGTTCGCGCTGCGGTCGGGACGGCTCGCGGGGGAGTGGGCGGTGCGGATCGCCGAGGCGCACGACGCCGTGGACACCCGCCGTCAGGCACTGAACTACGCGTTCGCGATCAAGGCGGGGCTCGGCGTCGAGATGAGCGTCGGCAAGAGCATGCTGGCGATCTTCGAGAAGCGCCCGGGTCTGTTCCACGCCGCCCTCACCGGCTTCCGGCCGGCCTGGAAGGCCTTCATGGACATCACCCGGGGCTCGACGACGCTCGGCGAACTCGTACGCAGCCACCCGATGGCACAGCGCGCGCTGACCGCGATCGACCGCAGGAACGCGGAACCTGTCGAGCGCGTGGAGCCCACGGAGCCCGTGGAGGGCGAGGTCAGCTCCTGACCGTGACGTGGAACACCGGGTGGTCGGGGGCGATCCGGCGCAGCTCGTCGTCGGAGGAGTCCGGGCCGACTCCTCCGAAGAACACCCCGACCTCGGCCTTCCACCGCTTGAGGTAGGCGCGCAGCAGCGGCACCTTGTCGTCGCCGGTGACCTCGGTCGCGGTGAACGCGTCGACCTTCTTGCCGAGCCGCAGCTCGCCGCCGCCCGCCGCCCGCATGTTGTGCGTCCACTGGACGTGCCCGCGCGGGGCGACGAGGTACTGCTGTCCGTCCACCGTCAGCAGGTTCACCGGGGTGGTCCGCCACTCGCCGCTCTTCCGGCCGCGGACCGCCAGCACGCGTGAACCCCAGACGCTGAGACCGCGGCGGGTGAACCAGGCGACGGCGCGGTTGAAGACGTTCACAGTGAACCAGCCGGGCTTCTGGACGTGCGTGCTCATGACGACTCCTGGGTTTCGGAGAGCGTGGCTCACTTTTGTGAGCACTGCTCTCGCTCTCGGGAACAGTCTGCATCGGCAGGGCGATCCAATGCAAGAGCGGTGCTCTCTTTTTTGTCCGCCGCTCTCGTTTGTGTGCGCTGCTCTGATTCCGTGCCACACTGGCTCGTATGAGCACCACACAAGGCGCCCGCGCCCGAGCCCGGATCGAGGTCACCGCGGCCATCAAGGACGAGGCGCGCAGACAGCTCGCCGCGGAAGGGGCCTCGAAGCTCTCGCTGCGTGCCGTGGCCCGCGAACTGGGCATGGTCTCCTCCGCCCTGTACCGGTACTTCCCCAGCCGTGACGATCTGCTGACCGCTCTCATCATCGACGCGTACGACTCTCTGGGCGAGGCCTCGGAAGCGGCGCACTCCGAGGTGGCGGATGCGGTTCCGGTACGGCGCTGGGTCGCTGTGTGCGAGGCGGTGCGGGAGTGGGCGCTTGCGCATCCGCACGAGTACGCGCTGATCTACGGCTCGCCGGTTCCGGGGTACGTCGCTCCCGAGACCACCGTTCCGTCCGCCGCGCGGGTTGCCCTTCTCCTTATCGGGATCGCGCGGGACGCGGAGCGGGACGGCACCCTGACCGAACCTCCGCTCCCTTCCGGCCTCCGCCCCGAGGGGGAGCGCATGGTCGCGGACTTCGCCGGTGACCTTCCGCCTGCGGTGGCCGTCGCTCTGGTCGCCGCGTGGGCCGAGCTGTACGGGTTGGTCAGCTTTGAGCTCTTCGGTCAGTTCCGGCGTGTAGTGGAGGACCGGGGGCCGTTTTTCCGGCATGCGGTACGACGGCTCGCGCTTGGGGTGGGGCTCGCGGACGTGTGAGTGCCCTGATGCAGCCCCGCGCCCCTTTCAGGGGCCGCCGTACTCCCTGGGGAGTATGCGTGATCACCTCGTCCGGCCGACGCCGTTGGTGCCGCGCGGCGTCTAGCGTGACGTGCATGGACGAGCAGCGGGTGCGCGGTGGGGGACCGCCGCAGTGGTGGCGTCACGGACCGCCGTGGGGCGCGGCGGTGGCGCCGACGCGGTGGCCGTGGCGCTCCACGTTGCTGGTCACCGTGTTCGTGCTGGGCGGCAGCAACTTCGCCTCGCACAGCCAGCCCGACCGCGTTCACCTCGACTTCTACGCGCGCGTGCTGCTCGTCGTCGGATCGGGGCTGCTCCTGTGGCGCCACCGGTACCCCGTGTGGGTGGCCTTCGGCACCGTGTTCGCGACCGTGCTCTACTTCGGCGCCGGATATCCGTACGGCCCCGTCTTCGTGCCCGTCGCACTCGGCTGCTTCAGCGCGGTCGTCGCCGGTCGCCGCTGGGCCGCCTGGAGCGCGCTCGGTGTGCTGTGGGCGGCGCATCTCCTGATCGCGCACTGGCTCTACCGGTGGCTGCCCCCGCAGCATGACCACGGAATGCCGTGGGGCCGTGAACTGGCCGTCGCCACCTGGATGGTGGCCATCGCCGCGATCTCCGAACTGGCCCGCACCCGCCGCGACCAGTGGACCCGGGAGCGGGCCGAGCGCGCCCAGGCGGCCCGGCGCCGCGCCGACGAGGAACGGCTGCGGATGGCCCGCGAACTGCACGACGTCCTCGCGCACAGCATCTCCGTCATCAACGTCCAGGCGGGCGTCGGCCTCGCCCTCCTCGACTCCGACCCCGAGCAGGCCCGCACGGCCCTCACCACCATCAAGGCCGCCAGCAAGGAAGCACTCGGCGAGGTCCGCCAGGTTCTCGACACCCTGCGCGCCCCGGGTGACGCCCCGCGCGCCCCGGCCCCCGGCCTCGACCGGCTGCCCGAACTTGTGCAGCAGGCGGCGAGCGCCGGCCTCACCGTCGCGGTCGACGGAACACCGCCCCGCCTCCCGCCCAACACCGACCTCGCCGCCTTCCGCATCGTCCAGGAGGCGCTCACCAATGTCGTACGCCATTCCGGTTCGCGGCACGCGCGCGTGCACGTAGAACACGACCCCCGGGAGCTACGGCTGCGCATCGACGACGACGGGCCCGCGACCGGTGCGGACGCCGGGGGCAGCGGGAACGGGCTGGCCGGAATGCGGGAGCGGGCCGCCGCGCTCGGTGGCACGATCGAGGCGGGCGCGCGCCCGGACGGCGGCTTCCGGGTGCTCGCCGTACTGCCGCTGAAGGTCACGCCGAAGGAGGACGACCGGTGATCCGCGTACTGCTCGCCGACGACCAGGCCCTGGTCCGGGCCGGCTTCAAGGCGCTGCTGGACGCGCAGCCGGACATCGAGGTGGCCGGTGAGGCGTCCGACGGCGAGGAGGCCGTGCGCACGGTGGGCGAACTGCGCCCCGACGTCGTCCTGATGGACATCCGCATGCCGCTGCTCGACGGCCTGGCCGCGACCCGCCGGATCACCGGGGACGGCGACCTCAAGGACGTGAAGGTGGTCATGCTGACGACCTTCGAACTCGACGAGTACGTCTTCGAGGCGATCCGCTCCGGCGCCTCCGGCTTCCTGGTCAAGGACACCGAACCGGACGAACTCCTGCGCGCCGTAAGGGCGGTGGTCGAGGGGGACGCGTTGCTGTCGCCGGGCGTGACCCGCCGCTTGATCGCCGAGTTCGCGGCCCGCTCCAAGGAACCCGCGACCGCCGACGCCCTCACCCAACTCACCGAGCGGGAACGGGAGGTGATGGCCCTGGTCGGCATCGGACTGTCCAATGACGAGATCGCCCGCCGCCTCGTCGTCAGCCCGCTGACCGCGAAGACCCACGTCAGCCGCACGATGGTGAAGCTCGGCGCCCGGGACAGGGCCCAACTGGTCGTGCTGGCCTACGAGTCGGGGTTGGTGCGCCCCGGCTGGCTGGGCTGACCGGCACCCTGCCGATACCGGTACAGCACGGTCGCCACTCGGAGGAAGAACACAACGGGGACGAGCACGAGCGCCCCACGCACCAGCAACGTCTCGACGACACCCGGCAGTTCGAACAGCAGCGCCGGCCCGGCGACCGCTCCGAACAGCACCGCCGCCACGAACACCGCGCTGACCAGGGCGTACCCGATCTCCACGGTCATCGCGTCCCGCTCGGCCTGCGTGCGCCGTCCCCCGGTCGTCGTCATCCCGAAAGTCTCACACGTGTGCGCCCGGCGCAGCAATCGGCTCCGCCGGGCGCACACTCAGGGAGGCGTCCCCCTAGTCACGCAGCGCCACGCGCTCCGCTTCCGCCTCCGTCACAGTGGACTTGGCTACGACGATGGACTGTTGGGCACGGCGGGTGCGCAGCCCCGGCAGCGTGATCAGCAACCCGGCGAGCGCGATGAACGTCACCACGACGAGCCCGGGCCGGTAACTGTCCAGCACGGCCTGCGGGGTGGCGTGCGCCGGGGCGTGGGCGGTGACCACGGCCGTGACGACGGCCAGGAAGATCGCGCCGCCGACCTGCACCGAGGTGTTCAACAGCCCGGAGACCATGCCCTGTTCGTGGTCGTCGACCCCGTTGGTGGCCTGGATGTTGAGCGAGGGGAAGACCAGCGCGAAGGCCGCGCCGATCAGCAGCATCGACGGCAGGATGACCGACGCGTACACCGGGTCGACGCTGACCCGCAGGAACAGGGCGTACCCGACGACCATCAGCGCGAAGCCCACCACGATCAGCCGCTGGGTGCCGAACCGGTCGACGATCGCGCCCATCTTCGTCGAGGACGCCGCCACCAGCGCACCGGCCGGCAGGAAGGCGAGCGCCGTGTGCAACGCCGACCAGCCGAGCAGCTGTTGCATGTACAACGTGACCAGGAACTGGAAGCCGACGTACGACCCGAAGAGGGCCATCGCGCCGAGCTGCGCGCGGATCTGGTTGCCGGAGCGCAGCACCCCGAGCCGGATCAGCGGTCCCGCGGAGCGCCGTTCGACGTACACGAAGACGGTCAGCATGACGGCAACCGCCAGGAACGAAAGGAGAGTTCGGGCCGAGGCCCAGCCGACTTCCGGCGCCTGCACGACGGTGAACACCAGCAGCAGCATCGACGCGGTGCCGAGAACCGCGCCCGGGATGTCGTAGCCGTTGTGGTCCTTCTCGCGTTCGCTGCGGGGCAGCAGCTTCAGGCCGGCGAGGAGGGCGAGCAGGGCGATCGGCGCGGGGAGCAGCATGGTGAGGCGCCAACTGGCCTCCGTGAGCAGGCCGGAGAGGACCAGGCCCATCGAGAAACCGGTGGCCGCGCAGGTGGTGTAGATGGACAGGGCGCGGTTGCGCAGTGGGCCCTCGGCGAAGGTCGTCGTGATGATCGACAGGCCGGCCGGTGCGGTGAAGGCCGCGCTGAGGCCCTTGATGAAGCGGCTGGCGATCAGCAGCGGGCCCGAGTCGACGAGCCCGCCGAGCAGCGAGGCCACCGCGAAGACACCCAGGGCGACCAGGAAGACCTGACGCCGGCCGAGCAGGTCGGCGGTCCGGCCGCCGAGGAGGAGCAGGCCGCCGTATCCCAGGATGTAGCCGCTGACGATCCATTGGAGCGTCGAGGTGGAGAGGTCGAGTTCGGAGCCGATGGAGGGCAGGGCGACGCCGACCATCGACACGTCGAGCGCGTCCAGGAACATCGCGGCGCAGAGCACCAGCAGGGTGCCCCACAGCCGTGGGGTCCAGCGGACCGCCGAGGACGGGGCCGCGGGAGGGGAGAGCGGAGAGGTCATGCCGCAGACACTACATGCGCGTGCATCGAATGCAAGCGCATTTAATTCCAATGCAACAAACCCGTTTCTCTGCTACGGTGCGCTGTCATGGCGGCGAAGAAGGCCGAGCAGGCGCTCGTGGACCAGTGGCGGGAGATGCTGGCGCTGCATGCCCGCACCCAGTGCGAACTCGACCGCGCTCTGCATCAACACGGCCTGTGCGGCAGCGACTTCGAGGTTCTGGACGTACTGTCCGCGGAGTCCTGCGCGTTCCGCGTCCAGGAGATCTCCGAGCGTGTCCATCTGAGTCAGAGTGCTCTGTCCCGCCTGATCGCCCGGCTGGAGAAGGACGGTCTGGTCGAGCGGGGTATGTGCGCGGAGGACCGGCGGGGCGTCCGCGTGACCCTCACGGACAAGGGGCGGACACTGCACGGCGAGGTACTCCCGTTGCAGCGCGCGGTGTTGACGAAGATGCTGACCAGCTGACGGATCGTCAGCTCCAGGTGACGGCGGACTTCTCCCGCCACAGCGCGGCGACCGACGTGTCACCGGTCACGCTCGGGAACGGCCCCCGGTTCCACAGCGCCCGGTACAACTGCCCAGCGGGACCGGCCAGTTCGCAGTCGGCGCCCCCGGTGCCGTCCCGCTCGGCGGCGGGCGGTTCCTGGGACAGTCGTACGGTCCACACGGCGCCGTCCGCGTCCGTCGCCCGCACCCGCAGCACTCGGGGTTCCTCGCTGCGGACCCGGCTCTTGCGGCGGCCGTGGAAGCCGCGCAGCAGCTCGTCGATGCCGTCGGCCGCGAAGTCCGGGGCGATCTCGCCGGCCATCCCGCCGCGCGCCGCCTCGGCGTCCATCCGGTGCACGGTCGTCTCGTGCGCCTGCCGCCGCGCCCAGAAAGCGAGCGGCGACGGCGCCGCGAAGAACTGCCAGCACGCCACGTCGGGCGGGGCGGCGGAGAGGGTGTCCACGAGGGAGCGGTGCCCCGCCCGGAACCAGGCCACCAGCTCGGCGCCGTCCAGGTCCGGGAGGCCACCGTCGGGGTGGTACTCGGTGTGCGCCTCTGCGACGAACGCGGTCGCCCAGCGATGCACCATCCCCGTGTGCCGCAGCAGATCCCGCACCTGCCACCCCGGACAGGGCGGCACCTCGGCGTCGACGCCCGCCTCCTCGGCGGCCGAGGCCAGCAGGCCGCCCTCCCGGTCCAGGGTCCGCACGAACGCATCGGTGTCCATGCGGCCGAGTGTGCCGTATCGCAGGGGTGGTGCGCGCGTCACCGGGGGAGGGCGGCTCTTCCGTCAGGCGGAGGCGAGCGCCTTGCGCAGGACGGTGACGGCCATCGTGATCGCGGCCTCGGCGGCGTGCGTCTCGCGCAGGGCGTTCAGCATCACGAAGTCGTGGATGATCCCCTGGAAACGGACGGCGGTGACGGGGACTCCGGCCTCGCGGAGCTTGTTGGCGTACGCCTCGCCCTCGTCGCGGAGGACGTCGGCCTCGCCGGTGATGACGAGGGCCGGGGGCAGGCCGGTGAGCTGCTCGGTGGTCGCCCGCAGCGGGGAGGCCGTGATCTGGGCGCGCTCGGCCTCGTCGGTCGTGTACTGGTCCCAGAACCACTGCATGCCGTCGCGGCGCAGGAAGTAGCCGGTGGCGAACTGGCCGTAGGAACCGGTGTCGAAGTTCGCGTCGGTGACCGGGTAGAACAGCACCTGCTGCACCAGGGGAACATCCCCCCGCTCCTTGGCCATCAGGGTGAGCGCGGCGGTCATGTTGCCGCCCACGGAGTCGCCGGCCACCGCGATGCGCGTCGGGTCGAGGGCCTTGGTGGCGCCCTCCTGGACGACCCACTGGGCGACGGCGTAGTTCTGCTCGATCGCGACCGGGTAGCGGGCCTCGGGGGAGAGGTCGTACTCCGGGAAGACCACGGCGGCGTTCGCGCCCACGGCGAGTTCGTGCACCAGGCGGTCGTGGGTGTGGGCGTTGCCGAACACCCAGCCGGCGCCGTGGATGTAGAGGATCACGGGGAGCGTGCCGGTGACGCCGGCCGGGCGCACGACGCGGGCCCTGACCTGCCCGGTCGGGCCGCCGGACACGGTGATCCACTCCTCGTCGACGGCGGGCTTCGCGATCTCCCCGGACTGCACCTCGTCGACTGCCTTACGGCCCTCCGCCGGGGCGAGGTCGAAGAGGTACGGCGGGTTCGCGGTCGCCTCGGCGAAGGCCTGGGCGGCGGGTTCGAGGACGGGGCGGGGCGCGGTGCTGTCGGTCATGGCGATCTCCTCGGATCGGGTGCCGCGGCGGGTTCCGGCCGGGTCTCGGCCGGTGGTGCGGCACGAGGATGAGAGTAGCGTGCGATTAAGTCGTGCACAACTAAAGCGTGCTCGATAGAATCGGGTGGACTCGAACGATAAGGTGGTGATTGCCCTGAAGGGCGCCGCAGACGTCGTAGACGCCGGAGCGAGGAGTCGCACCATGAGCCCAGCCGCCACGGAACCGGCCGAGGGATCGCTGCTCCTCGACGACCAGTTGTGCTTCGCGCTGTACGCGGCGTCGCGCGCGGTGACTGCCCGCTACCGGCCGCTGCTGGAAGAACTCGGCCTGACCTACCCGCAGTACCTCGTCATGCTCGTCCTCTGGGAGCAGGACTCCATCTCCGTACGGGACTTGGGCACAGCGCTCCAACTGGAATCCAGCACGCTCTCCCCGCTCCTGAAGCGGCTGGAGGGGAACGGTCTGCTGCGCCGCGAACGCCGGCGCGACGACGAACGCTCGGTCGCCATCCGGCTCACCGACACCGGGGAGCGGATGCGGGACCAGGCGGCCGCCGTGCCCCTCGCCATCGGTGACGCCATGGGCCTGACGCCCGCTCAGGACGCCCTGGCCAAGCAGCTCCTCCGGCTGATCACCGCCAACGTCGCCGCGGGCTGAACCGCCCGCCACCTGCGCGTTCCCGCTCGACGAGACGTCCTGTCGTCGCGGCTGTTCACCTTAGCTTGCAGGTCCAACGGCATCTCCTGGACCGGGTCCCCGTATACGGTCCGAAGCGATTTCCCGAAAAGAAATGGCTTACGTCAATGGAGATTCGAGCCGATCAAGCGCGAGGTGTCATGCCGACCCAGGTGTCCGAAGTCTCACCGCCGGCCCCCCAGCCGGACGCCCCGTCCCGGAACGTCACCGCCACCATCGTCCTGGCCTGCGTGGGAGTCTTCGTCTCCTACCTGCCGGTCGTCGGGGTGTCGGTCGCCCTGCCGGTGATCCAGCAGGCGCTCGACGCGTCCACCACCGGGCTCCAGTGGATCACCGACGCTTTCATCCTGCCGACCGCCGCACTGCTCCTGACCTGCGGTGTCATCGGTGACCTCTACGGCCGCAAGAAGATGTACCTGATCGGCCTGACGCTGTCCTGTCTCGGTTGTCTCGTCGCCCTGACCGGCCACAGCGTCGTCGAGGTCTGCGTCGGCCAGGCGCTCACCGGCGTCGGCACCGCCGCCCTGCTGCCCGCGACCCTCGGCCTGATCAGCCACGTCTGCCCCGACCACCGCAAACGGGGCGCCGCGATAGCCCTGTGGACGGCCGCCCTCGGCCTCGGCCTGACCCTCGGCCCGCTCTTCAACGGCCTGATCGTGGAGCACGCGAGCTGGCGCTGGATCTTCCTGCCCACCCTGGTCGTCGGCGCCGTCACGGTCCTGATCGGCGCCTTCGCCCTGACCGACTCCCGCTCGGACCGCGAACGCCACCTCGACATCCCCGGCCAACTCCTCGCCGTCGTCGCCATCACCGCCATCGTCTACGGCGTCATCGAGGGCGGCGGCGCCCCGGGCTGGGGTTCGGCCGAGGTCGTCACCGCGTTCGTCGTGGCGGCGCTCGCCCTGCCGGCCTTCGTCCTGGTCGAACTGCGGTCGCGCTGCCCGATGTTGGACATGCGGCTCTTCACGTCCCCGGCGTTCTCCGGGGCCGCGTTCGTCATGGCGCTCACCCTGTTCGCGCAGGTCGGTCTGGTCTTCTCGCTCAGCGAGTACTTCGGGCTCGTCCACCACGCCTCGACGTGGGACATCGGGGTGCGCCTGATCGCGCTCAACGGTTTCACCGTCCTCCTCGGTCCGGTGGTCGGCCGGCTGATGCACCGGTTCTCGCCAGGCCTCGTGCTGGTGACTGGCCTGCTCGTCGGCGGCATCGGGGCGCTCCTGGTCAGCCTCTTCGACGCCACCACCGGCACCGGCGAAGCGGCCCTGGTCATCGCGGTGTTGGGGATCGGCATCGCGCTGGCGATGGCCCCGATCACCACCATCGCCATGAACAGCCTGCCGCGCCGCCTGGGCAGCACCGCCGGTGCCGCCAACAGCGCCCTCCGCCAGATCGGCAGCGCCCTGGGCCCCGCCATCTTCGGCGTCGTCCTCACCCACCGCACCCTCGGCACCCTGCCCGCACACGCCGCCGCGTCCGGCCTCGACCCGGCCGACCAGGGCCAGGTCATCGGCATGGTCAACGGCGCCGGCATCCAGGCAGGCGCCTTCCTCCACCTCAACACCGGCGAGGCGACGGGCCGGGCCCTCGCCGCCTACGGAGCGAGCTTCACAGACGCGCTGCACACCTGCGCCCTGATCGGCGGCATCGGCATGCTGGCGGCCGCGGCCGTCGCCTTCCTCACCATCGGCATCCACGCCCGCGCACCGCACGGCGAGGGGGAGGCTGTCGCGGCGGCGCATCCTGCCGCCGGGGCAGCGGGTGTTGGTGGGGGCGGCTGAGCAACGGCCGGTGCCTGAAGGGTCGTTGCCCATCGGATGCAGGACTCCGATGGGCAACTGCCCTTGCTCTACGTCCTGTTGGCTGACGCCTGCGGCCCGCGATCGGGTGAGGCCGCCCGTTCTCCACTGCGGGGTGCGAGGGGGTGGCACAGGGAGTCCGCCGACAGCTGTCTGAGGGGTAGTTGTCCATCGGTCGCAGGGTTCCGATGGACAACTACCCTTGCCGTACGTCCCGTTGGCCGACGCCCGCGGCCCGCGATCAGACGAGGTCGCCGTTGTTCTCCAACGCGGGTGCGAGGAGATGGCACAGGGAGTCGGCCAGCAGATGCAGGGGGTCGGCGGTCTCCAGTGGCCACTCCACGGCGATCCACGCGGCGAAGAACGACTCGGTCTGCAGTACGGCCATGAGCGCGCGCTGGCGAGCCTCCGCGGGGTCGACGCCGCGCCAGCGCTCCGGGGGAGCGACCAGCATCGCGACATACCGCTCGTGCGCCTCGACGTACTGCACCCGGCCCTCGCCGAGGCTGCGGAGCGCGGCCGGGGCCGCCGCGTTGGCGACGCGGCGGACGGGAGCCATCTCGCGCCAGCGGGCCGCGGCCTCGTCCAGCCAGGTGCGGATGTCGGCCCGGGTCCAGCGCGGGAGCGCGGCCAGGTCGGCGTACGCCTCGCCCATCACGCCGTAGACACGCTCCACCAGCGCGTCGACGATCTCGGCCTTGCCGGGGAAATGGGCGTACACCGTGGCCCGGGTCACCCCCGCCGCCTGGGCGATGTCCTCCATCCGTGCATCGAGGAACGGCTTCTCGGTGAACACCGTGACGGCCCCGTCGAGCAGTCGGCGATGCGTGAGGAGCTTCTGCTCCTCACGCAGGTTCCTGCGGGGCGGCGCCGGCTCCATTCGCCCAGTTTCTTGCATGGAGCGACTATATGCCGCCGGGTACGGGGTTGATGTGCCGGGAATTGGGGCTCTGACCAGGTCTTTTACCTGTGGGGTCAGTGGGGGAGGCGGTCTCGGTCCGACTCGGGCCAGTCGGCGTAGCGGATGCGGCGCAGGTCGAGAACCCCGCCGAGGGTGCCCCACTCGTCCTTGCCCAGGCGGGCCAGGGGGCGCAGCCGGGTGACCTCGGGATGGCCGTCGTGCAGGACGGTCTCGTCGATGGCGAGGTGGACCACCCGGCCGAAGACCACGGTGGAATTGCCCAGCCGTAGCGTGCTGTGCAGTTCGCACTCCAGGGCCACGGGGGAGTGGGCGACGCGCGGTGCCTTCACCCGCGTGCTGGCCTCGCGTTCGACTCCCACGGCGTCGAACTCGCTGACCCCTTCCGGGAAGTCCGTGGCGGTCTTGTTCACCTCGTCGATGAGGGACTCCGGGGCGAGGTTGACCACGAACTGCCCGGTCGCCTCGACATTGCGCAGCGAGTCCTTACGGCCGACCGAGGTGAACTGCACGATGGGCGGCGCGACCGACGAGACGGTGAAGAAGGAGTGCGGGGCGAGATTGTCGACGCCGTCGGCCGAGACCGTCGAGACCCAGGCGATCGGGCGCGGAACGACCGTCGAGGTGAGCAGGCGGTAGACCGCGACCGGTTCCATCTGGGCCGGGTTGAATTCAGTGCGCATACCAGCGATATATCAGACGCCGGTGAGGGGACCGTTCGCCGGCCGCCGATGACCGCGGCGCGCGGGCACCCGGCGCCGCCGACCGGCGCCGTCGACCTCCGGTCCGTTGCGGGGGTGGCCGCCTATGCCTCCTACGTACACCAGCGGGAGTTCGCCCGTCAGGGCGGAGCGGACACGGTCAGTTCCTCGTTGTGGCCGCTGCCGGTCGACGGGCTGTTGCTCTTGGCGACAGTTGGTCTGCTGAAGCCGTCGGGTTCGGGGGCGCGACGTGAGAGGGGTGCCGTGTGGTCGATTTGTCCGAGGGTGATGCTCCGGGGGGCGGTGACCGTCCGCAGAGCGATGACCCTTTGTCGGCGCGGGCGTTGATGCTTGATGCCCGGCATCGGGATCTGCGGCAGCGGCCCATTTCTGCTGAGACCCTACGGAAGGAGTTGCGGGTCGGCGCGGTACGGCCACGGCAGTTGACTGCTCTTGTTCGGATGCGCCGGGGTGGTATCGGAGGTGCTGGTGGATCTCACGATGTGACGGATGGATCTGGCTGAGGGCACCGCATCCCGGGGAGCGGTCCGAGAGTGCCGTTGGTGAGCCGGTCGGCGCTCCGCGTCCGATTGGCTGAGCGTGGAGTGGGCGAAGCTCGGCTATGGGCTGATCATGCGGTGGGTCGTGGCGACGTCGGTCTTGGCATCCGCTGACAACCGCGACAACACAGACTGGTTGGTCAGGTCCGGGATGCCTGCATGCCTCACTCCGAGTCCACGCCCCAACAGTGGATCCCGATCCGGACCTTCCATCTTGTTCTACCGACTTGGTCGATAGCCGTCTCCTGCTGTCAGGTCGTCAGGTCGGCCCAGTCGGCGACGTATCCGGGCTTCGGGTTCGGTGGGCCTCGGCGACCTCGAACCGCCTGCCCGCGAAGCTGGTGAGGGCTGCGGGCAGGTTCCCCGTTTCTCGAATCGCGCTGTTCACTGGGGCTGTCGCCTCCCGGCGTCACGGACTCTTGACACACAGCAGAGGAACAGTCGAGGCAAGGGGAAGGGACCTCGCCAGGGGTGCCGTTCGTCATCGCGTGACTGGCCGATCCGCTGCTGGGCCGGGCGCCGCGCCGCGGACTGAGCTCTCGGAGTTGAGCCGTCCCGATCGGAAGGGCTCCACCCGGTGGGGCAGTTCGGCGAAGCCCGCGTCCGCCAGCGCCCCGGCGAGCCCGGGGAGCGCGGAGATCCGGCCGACGAGCGAGGCGTCCACTTCCAGGCGGGCGGTGTCACCCAGGTCGCGGACCCGGAGGTCGGTCACTGTCAGTCCGGCGTCGGCCAGGAGCGCGCGCACCGCGGTCTCGGCCCGGTCGACGCGGGCCAGGCGGTGCGGGGTGACCTCGATGCCGTAGCGGATCCGGCTGGCCAGACAGGGTGTCGCGGGTTTGTTCCAGGTCGGCAGTGACCAGTGCCTGCTCAGCAGGCGCACGTCCGCCTTGGTCAGGCCGGTGTCGAGGAGCGGGGTGTGGATGCCGCGTTCCCGGCCGGCCCTGATGCCCGGGCGGTGGGGGTCCCGGGCGTCGTCCGCGTTCGTTCCGGTGGCCACCAGGTCGTATCCGTGGTCGTGGGCGAGCATGGCGATGGTGTCCAGGACCTCGGACTTGCAGAAGTAGCAGCGGTCGGGGCCGTTGGCGCGATAGCCGGGACGGGTCAGTTCGCTGGTGCGCGGGGTGAGATGAGTGACGCCGAGGTCCGTGGCCAGGCGGCGGGCGTGCGGCAGTTCACCGGCGGCCAGGCTTTCCGACACGGCGGTGACGGCGAGAACCCGCTCCGGGCCGACGGCACGCACGGCGGCGGCGAGCACGAGAGCGGAGTCCGCGCCGCCCGAATAGGCCACGGCGACGGTGCCGATGGCGCGCATGCGGTCCAGAAGCCGGTCGGCGAGGGCGTCGGCCTGTGCGAGCGCGGCCGCTCCCTCGTCTGTGACGGTCATGGTTGTCCTCCTGCGAGATGGTCGGTATGCCGATGGGCTGCGGCCCGGCCGCTCTCCGCGAGTGCGCATGCCGCGACGGTCCGGAGGGGCATGTCCAGGGCCGCGGCGACGGAGGCGAGGTCGTCGTGTTCGGGTTTGGCGCCGTGCGGACCGTGCTTGATCCGAACCGGGTGGCCGTCCACGTGCACGGTCTCGAAGTCCCGCGGCAGCGCGGTGCGGGTGGCGTCGACGCGGCGGATGCCGAGGCTGCCGGTCTCCGAC
The DNA here is from genome assembly GCF_045162645.1 of Streptomyces sp. NBC_00988. Lineage (NCBI taxonomy): Bacteria > Bacillati > Actinomycetota > Actinomycetes > Kitasatosporales > Streptomycetaceae > Streptomyces > Streptomyces sp. NBC_00988. The sequence goes on along the minus strand of NZ_CP108730.1, from coordinate 1,861,586 downwards.
AGTACGAGGTCGCGCAGCCGGCGCTCGTCCTGGCGGGTGGTCAGGACGTGCAGCACGTGCGCGGGGCGGTTCTTCTTCATCATGGCGGGCGTCACCCAGGCGTCGAGAGCACCGGATTCCATCGCCCGGGTGATGGTGTGTCCGAGGATTTCGCCCGTGACGTCGTCGAGGTTGGTCTCCAGAACGACGACGTCCTCCGCCGGAGGGTCCTGACGCGCAGCTGCCGGGGCGGGGACTCCCAGGGTCACCGACGTGACGTTGGCCCGGTCCGGGAGGCGGCGGGTGCCCGCCCCGTACCCGGTGCGGCCCAGGGTCATGGGTGGTGGCGGTTCGTACCGTGCTCCGAGCGCGCGCAGCAGTGCGGCGCCGGTGGGCGTCACTGTTTCGCCGGGCAGATCGCTGCCCATGACGGCCGCTCCGGTGAGCAGCGCCAGCGTGGCGGGTGCCGGGCAGGGCAGTACTCCGTGCGCCGAGGTCACCCGCCCCCTGCCCAGCGGGAGCGGTGCGCTGAAGACGTCGGTGACGCCCAGGGCATCCAGGGCGGCCGCGACGCCGACGATGTCGACCAGGGTGTCGTGGCCGCCGAGTTCGTGGAGGTGGACGGTGGCGGGGTCGGCGCCGTGCAGGCGGCCCTCCACCTCGGCGACGGCGGTCACGGTGGCGACCGCGAGGGCGGCGACAGGTTCGGGGGTGGCCCGCGAGGCGAGGTGGATGACTTCGGCGGCCTGCCGCTCGGTGCACGGGTCGGTGACGTCCACATGGACCCGGGTGGCGGTCAGCCCGTGGTCGGTGACGCGCTCGGCGGTCAGTTCCCAACCGGTGAGACCCGTGGCGGCGATCGAGGCCCGGATCGCGTCCAGCGGTGCTCCGGCGTCGATGAGGGCGGCCAGGAGCATGTCTCCGGCCAGCCCGGTGAACGGGTTGATCCAGACGATCACCGGCGGCCTCCCGGTGTGTTCACACAGCTCTGGGCGATGCGGTGAACCGCCATCGCGGCCGAGAAGCCGGAGTCGATGTTGACCACGGTCACCCCGGCGGCACAGGAGGCGTGCATGGCGAGCAGTGCGGTGATGCCCTCCAGGGACGCGCCGTACCCGGTGGAGACCGGCACGGCGACGACCGGTGCGCGCACCAGACCGCCCACGACACTGGCGAGGGCGCCCTCCATCCCGGCCACGACGATCAACGCGTCGGCGGCCTGGAGCCGGTCACGCACCTGGAGGATCCGGTCGAGGCCGGCCACCCCCACGTCGTGGATGGCGGTGGTGTCCAGGCCGACGGTGGCGGCCACGGCGGCGGCTTCGGCGGCGACGGGCCGGTCCGAGGTGCCGGCGGCCACCACCGTCACGCGGAAGTCCTCGGCCGGAGCCGGCCGCCAGTACAGCAGCCGGGCCTCGGCGTCGTACGTTCCCGGGCCGTGTGACTGACCGTCATGCGGCCCTGGGCCTCGCGTCTGGTCGTCGTGCCCGTCCGGACCCAGCCGTGCCATGACGGCCTCGGCGGTCTCCGCCTCGATCCGGGTGACGAGGACAGGACCGGTGTTGTGTTCCAGCAGCCCGGTGACGATGCCGCTGATCTGCGCGACCGTCTTTCCGGGCCCGTAGACGACCTCGGGGAGTCCCTGCCGGGCCTCGCGGGCGAGATCCAGTCGGGCGTAGCCCAGGTCCAGTACTCCCCTCATGCCCCGCTCCTGTCGACGTACGGGATGGTCTGCGGTCCTTCGGGCAGGACGCAGAGACGGGCGCCGGGACCCGCTGCGGCCAGCGCCTCGGCGACGGTGGCCGAGATGTCGCGGGTCTGTCGCAGGTGGGCGGTGGCCAGTTCGGCGTCGCTCAGGAAGCCGGTGTGCATGACGACCCGGCTGCCGGACTGGATACGTGCCTGGATCTGCACCTGCCACTGGTCGGGCACGGTTTCGGTGCGGGCGCTGATGTCGTCGAACAGCGCCTGCGGGGACGGAGCGGAGGCCAGCACCTCCCGGTAGGAGCCGTGGTCGGGGAAGCCGTCGCGGCACTCGGCCGCGCAGACGATCATGCCGCCGGCTTTGACCACCTGGTAGGCGGCAGACATGCCCTTGACGGCCTGGTAGAGGTTCTGGTCCAGCGGGAAGCCGGAGTTGGTGGTGACGACAACGTCGAACGGCGCCTCGACCGGCCGCATCGCTATGCGTTTCGCCGTGGCCGTGGCCGCGGCGTGCATCGGCGCCAGATCGCCTCCGAAGGCGGCCACGATGTCCTTGTCCCGGTTCAGCACCACGTCCAGCGAGAAGGTGACTCCGGTCGCCTCGGCGATGGCCCGTACGTCGTCATGGACGGGGTTGCCGTGGATGTTGCCCCAGGTGGCGCGCGGGTCGCCGATGCGGGCCGCGTCGTGCAGGACGAGGACCGTCTCCAGCGCGGCCAGGCCGGGGGCCACGAGTTTCGGACCGCCCGAGAAGCCGGCGAAGAAGTGCGGTTCGACGAAGCCTGTGGTGATGCGGACGTCCGCCTCGGCCCACGCACGGTTCAGCCAGACCGGGACGCCGTTGCCGTATGTCCCCATCCAGGTCAGCTGTCCGCGGTCGCGGGCGTCGTGGTTGACGATGCGTACGGCGTCCACGACCTCGTCGCCGAACATCGCGCGCAGTTCCGCCTCGTCGTTGCCCCGGTGGGTGCCGGTGGCGACGAGGATCACCACGTCCTCCAGACGGACGATCCCTTCGAGTTCGGCGAGGACGGCGGGGATCATCAGATGGCGCGGCTGGGGGCGGGTGCCGTCGCAGGCCGAGATCGCCACCGTCTGCCCCGGTCGCACCCGTTCGCGCAGCGGGGGCCCGGCGACGGGGGCGCGCAACGCCTCGCGCAGTACGGCCATTTGGTCCGCGGCGGCCTCGTGGTGAACGGGTTCGACGACGGTCGCCGTCCGCGGATCCACCTCGATGTCGAGCCCCGACTGCCCGTAGGCCAGACGTATCTTCACAGGTTTTCCTTCCGCAGTCGGTAGGCGCGGACCGCCGTGCCGCCGAAGACCTCGGCTTGTTCGGCGGCGGTCAGCCGGTCGGTCACTTCCTCGGCCGCGCGGACGACCTCCTCGTAGGAGGCGGCCGGCAGGCACACCGGCCAGTCGGAGCCGAACATCACACGGGACGGGCCGAAGGCGTCCAGTACCTCGTCGGCGTACGGTCGCAGATCCGCGACGGTCCAGCCGGTGCGGTCCGCCTCGGTGACCATGCCGGACAGCTTGCAGAACACGTCGGGTTCGGCGGCCAGTTCACGGATCAGCGCGGCCCACGGGTGCAGTTCGCCGGAGGCGATGGGCGGCTTGGACAGGTGGTCGAGGACGAAGACCAGCTCGGGCAGGGCTCGTACGGTGGTGATGGCGGCGGGGAGTTGGTGCGGGAGGGTGAGCAGGTCGTAGGCGAGACCCGCGTCCGCCACCCTGCCCAGGCCACGCCGGACGTCCCCCCGGTTCAGCCAGCCCGGGTCCGCCTCCCCCTGCACCAAGTGCCTGACGCCTACCAGGAGTTCACCTCCGGTGCCCGTCCGCAGGGCGGCCAGTGTGTCCGTCAGGCGGTCCGAGGTGAGGTCCGCCCAGCCGACGACACCGGCGACCAGGTCCGCCGCCCCCGCCAGGGACAGGAACTCCGCCGTCTCGTCGGCATCGGGGAGGACCTGGACCAGGATCGTCCGGTCGATGCCCGCCGCCGTGGCCTCCGGTGCGAGGTCGTCGAGGGTGAAGTCCCGGCGTACGGCCGCCATGTCGGGGGCGTCCAGCCAGTCGTGCGCGCGACGGCTCGGACCGGAAGCCGTCCTGGGCGCTCTCGGAGCCGTCTCTGCCGCAGGCGTCGCGGGCAGGGGCCGCCAGACGTGGCGGTGTGCGTCGATCCGTGTCATGGCCGGGCCCCCGCCAGGGCGTCGAGTTCCGCCCACAGCTCCGCGGGGATCTCCGCCGTGGCGTGCGCGATGTTCTCCGTGACCTCCAGGGGACTGCGCGCGCCGAGGACCACACCGGTGACCGCCGGGTGGCGCAGCGGGAACTGCAGTGCGGCGGCGGCCAGCGGCACCCCGTGGGCCGCGCACCGCTCGGCCAGGGACCGGGCGCGGCGCAGCACTTCGTCGGGGGCCGGGGCGTAGTCGTAGGTGGCGCCCGGGGAAGGGGCGGCGAGGATGCCGCTGTTGAAGACGCCGCCGACCAGGACGCCCACCTCGCGCTCGGCGCACAGCGGCAGCAGCACGTCGGCCGCGCTGCGGTCCAGCAGGGAGTAGCGGCCGGCGACGAGTACGCAGTCGAGGTCGGTCTCGGTGACGAAGCGGGTGAGCATCGCCGTCTGGTTCATGCCCGCGCCGATCGCCCGGACCGCTCCCTGGTCGCGGAGCCGGGCCAGTGCCGGGTACGCCCCCGTGACCGCGTCCTCCCAGTGGTCGTCCGGGTCGTGGATCAGGACTGTGTCGAAGGCTTCGAGACCGGACCGCTCAAGGCTCTCGGCGAGCGAACGGTAGACGCCCTCGGCGCTGTAGTCGCGCACCCGGACCAGCCCGCGTTCGCCGTGGAATGCCTCGTCCCTGGGGGCGGCGTAGCCCGGCACGAGCAGCCGTCCCACCTTCGTGGACACGGTGAACTCGGCGCGCGGGCGGCGGGTGTCGGCGAGGAAGGATCCCAGCCGCCGTTCCGCGAGCCCGGCGCCGTAGTGCGGGGCGGTGTCGAAGTAGCGGACACCGGCCGCCCAGGCGGCGTCGAGCGTGGCGGTGGCCTGCTCGTCGCCGACCGCCGAGAACAGCCCGGCCAGCGGTGCGGTGCCCAGGCCGATACGGCTGACGGTGGCTCCGGAGTGGCCGAGCGGGACGCGCTCGGTGAACCAGGGCGGGCTCGCGGAGGTCATCAGGCCTGTCCGAGGACGTGCCGCTGGCGGCCGAGCCGGTCGATCTCCACCTCGACCACGTCACCGGCGCGTAGATAGGGGAAGTCGTTGGCGCCGAAGGCCACGCCGGCCGGGGTGCCGGTGCTGATCACGTCTCCGGGGTCCAGCACCATGAACTGGCTCAGGTACCAGACGATGTGGCGCACCCCGAAGATCATGTTCTTGGTGTGGCCGTCCTGGCGCAGTTCGCCGTTGACCCACAGCCGCATGGCCAGCCCCTGCGGGTCGCCGGTCTCGTCGGGGGTGACCAGCCAGGGGCCGAGCGGGTTGAACGTCTCGCAGGACTTGCCCTTGTCCCACTGCCCGCCCCGCTCGTGCTGGAAGGCCCGCTCGGAGACGTCGTCGGCGATCGCGTAGCCCGCGATGACATCGTCGGCCGCCTCCGGCGAGTCCAGGTAGCGCGCGGTGCGGCCGATGACCACGGCGAGTTCGATCTCGTAGTCCGTCTTCTCACTGGTGCGCGGTACGAGCACGGTGTCGTCGGGGCCGACGACCGTGTTGGCGGCCTTCATGAAGACGACCGGTTCGGCAGGGGGCGGTGTCGCCGTCTCCGCAGCGTGATCGACGTAGTTGAGCCCGATGCACACCACCTTGCCGGGGCGTGCGACCGGGGCGCCGACCCGCCGACCGGCGATGTCCGTGCGCGGCAGCACGCTCTCGGCCAGGGCGGCACGGACGCGTTCCACGCCCCCCTCGGCCAGGAACGCGCCGTCGATGTCGACGGTCAGGGGACTCAGGTCTCTCGCGGCGCCGCCTGAGTCAAGGACCACGGGCCGCTCGGAGCCCGCCGGGCCCACGCGCAGAAATCTCATCGGTCCTCCTCGGTGAGGTCAACATGTCCGCCCGGTGACCGGCAATTCACCACCCGGGAGCGAGACATGAGGAATGAAAAGCGATAGAGGGTGCATCGGTAATCGGAGAGGAAGCACCTACACGGCTGAGCCGTCCCGAGGGAGCCGACTACCCCGTTCCAGGTGCTCGCGCAGCCACCGCTCGGTGGTGCTGACGTGCATCAGCGCCGCCGCCTGGGCGAGTACGGCGTCACCGTCGGCCAGCGCTTGGTAGATCGCCTCGTGTTCGGCGAGGGTGCGGCCGGCGGCGTTGTCGTCGACCAGTCCCCGCCAGACACGGGCGCCCAGCGTCCGGCCGGAGATGCCCTCCAGGAGGGTGGCCAGCGTGGCGTTGCCGGTGGCCGCGACCACGGCCCGGTGGAAGGCGGCGTCGTGCTCGTTGAGGCGCTCCACGTCGTCGCGGGCCGCCCGCATCGCGTCCAGGTGCCGCTCCACCTCGCCGAGCTCGGCGGCCGAGATCCGGGTGGCGGCCAGCGCCGTGGCGACCGGCTCGAACAGTCGGCGCACCTCGGTGAGCTCCAGCAACGTGTCGCCACGCAGCAACTCCACCGCGGACCCGATGCTGCTCAGCAGCAGCTCCGGTTCCAGACTGGTCACGTAGGTGCCGTCCCCGCGCCGGATCTCCAGCACCCGCGCGACGACCAGTGCCTTCACCGCTTCCCGCATCAGGTTGCGGGACAGACCCAGCTCCGCGGCGAGCTGTTGCTCGGGCGGAAGTTTGGCCCCGGGGAGCAGCTCGCCCGACTGGATGAGGTCCCTGATGCGGTCGATGGCCTTGTCGGTCAGTGACATGCGTGGCTGCCCCTCGTCATTGCGTGCGCAGCGGCACCGTAGCAATACATCCCATGACGTAGGAAGACATGGGATGGCTGAATCCGCTACCGCGACCATGAAAGTCTCGTCTACTTCGCAGGTCAGAGGCGAAAGTATCGGACTCTTCTCGTTCCGGCTATGGACACAGCGGCGAACAGTGACTAAAAATCCATCCCATGTCTGGAGTTGCTGCTGCAGAACAGACATGCCATGTACACATGACGATGGGTGGTTGCCATGACCCCGAGACGACACCTCGGCCTCCCGGCCGCGAAGGCCGGGCACCATGAGTGAACTGATCAGCGCCGTCGACGCGGTCGACGTACGGTTCCCGACCTCTCTGGAACTCGACGGCTCCGACGCGATGAACCCCGAACCCGACTACTCGGCCGCCTATGTGACGATCCGTACGAGCGGCGGCGACGAGGGCCACGGGCTCGCCTTCACCGTGGGGCGCGGCAACGACGTGGAGGTCGCCGCCGTACGTGCGCTGGCCCCGCTGGTGGTCGGTCTGCCGGTGGAAGAAGTCCTGAACGACCTCGGCGCTTTCTCCCGGCGGCTGACCGGCGACAGCCAACTGCGCTGGCTGGGCCCGGAGAAGGGGGCCATCCACATGGCCGCCGCGGCGATCGTGAACGCCGTGTGGGACCTGTACGGCCGCCGTACGGGGAAGCCGGTCTGGCGACTGCTGGCCGAACTGTCCCCGGAGCAGTTGGTCGACCTGGTCGACTTCCGTTATCTGCGGGACGCGCTGACCCGCGACGAGGCCCTGGACATCCTGCGCCGCGCCGAACCGGGCCGCGCCGAACGTGCCGCGCACCTGCTGGAGCACGGTTATCCGGCGTACACGACGACACCCGGCTGGCTCGGCTACGACGACGAGAAGCTGGTGCGGCTGTCGAAGGAGGCGGTCGCCGACGGGTTCTCCCAGATCAAGCTGAAGGTCGGCGCCGACCGCGCGGACGACGAACGCCGGATGCGGCTGGCCCGCGAGGCGGTCGGCCCGGACATCAGGATCGCCGTCGACGCCAACCAGGCGTGGGGCGTCCAGCAGGCCATCGACTGGATGCGGGCGCTCGTGCCCTACGACCCGTACTGGATCGAGGAACCCACCTCGCCCGACGACATCCTCGGCCACGCCGCCATCCGCAAGGCGCTGGAGCCGGTGAAGGTGGCCACCGGTGAGCACACCCACAACCAGGTGATGTTCAAGCAGTTGCTCCAGGCCGGTTCGCTCGACATCCTCCAGATGGACGCGAGCCGCACCGCGGGCGTCACCGAGAACGTCGCCATCCTGCTGCTGGCCGCCAAGTTCGGCGTCCCGGTCTGCCCCCACGCCGGCGGGGTCGGCCTGTGCGAGATGGTGCAGCACCTGGCGATGTTCGACTACGTCGCCGTCAGCGGCACCACCGAGAACCGCGTGATCGAGTACGTCGACCATCTGCACGAGCACTTCACCGATCCCGTACGAATCCGGGAAGGCCGCTACCTCGCGCCGACCGCCCCCGGTATCAGCGCCGAACTGCACCCGGACTCCGTGGCGGCCCACCGCTACCCCGAGGGCCCGGTGTGGGAAGCGAAGGCCGGGACATGAACACGAACGAGTTCGCCGGGCTGACCGCGCTGGTCACCGGTGGCGCCTCCGGCATCGGCCTGGCCACCGCTCAGTTGCTCGCCGCACGTGGGGCGCGCGTGGCCTGCCTCGATCTCAAGCCGGACGACGTGCCCGCACCCCTCATCGGCATACAGGCCGACGTGTCGGACGACACCGGCGTACGAACGGCCGTCGGGGAGGCCGCCCGCAGGCTCGGGGGCATCGACATCCTCGTCAACAACGCGGGGATCGGCGCCCAGGGCACGATCGACGACAACACCGACGACGAGTGGCGCCACGTCTTCGAGGTCAACGTCTTCGGCATGGTGCGGGTGACCCGTGCCGCGCTGCCGCACCTGCGGCGCTCGCACAGCGCGGCCATCGTCAACACCTGCTCCATCGCGGCCACGGCGGGGCTGCCCGACCGAGCCCTCTACTCGGCCACGAAGGGCGCCGTCCTCTCCCTCACCCGGGCGACCGCCGCCGACCTCGTGCACTCCGGAATCCGCGTCAACTGCGTCAATCCCGGTACCGCCGACACCCCCTGGGTCGGACGCCTGCTGGACAGCGCCGCCGACCCCGAGGCCGAACGCGCCGCCCTGAACGCCCGTCAGCCCATGGGCCGCCTGGTCAGCGCCGAAGAGGTCGCCGCGGCCATCGCCTACCTGGCGAGCCCGCTCTCCGGCTCCACCACCGGCACCGATCTCGCCGTCGACGGCGGCATGCACGGACTGCGGATCCGCCCGCGCGCCTGAACACGGCTGTCCGGCACACCGCACCGGCAAGGAGATGGAGAAGCTGTTGTCATTCCGGAGTTGAGGACTGCGTTTCGCTGGTCGGGCGTGGGGTCGACGGTCTTGTGGGTGTAGTGGCTTGTCGTGCTGTCGCTGCCCGGGAAGTCGTGGATGCCGTCGGTGGTCGGGCTGTTGGAACTGCGTGAGCTGAGTGCTCGACGCCCGCCGCCTGGCCCGCTCACGCGCGCAGCCGAGGTGAACCGGCCCGGCGCGGGCTCGGCCGACGGCGAGTCGAGCACTGCAGCCGTCGGCTCCGCGTCGCGGCCCACCTTCTCGCGGACCTGCCCGCGCAGCCGGCCCCCGCCCCAAGGAGCTCGGAACGACCAGCGCCTTCGTCCCTCTGACCCAGCTCATGAGTTGCGCTTCCGCGAGAGCGACGGGTCGGCACGGCAGGCGAGACACCAAGCCGGCGAGGGCTGAGCCCACCCCGGTTGAGGAACTTGAACCGAAGGCACACTGTCGCCAGCGCCCCCGACACCGAGTTCGTAGTGCCCCGGGAAACGGGACAGCCGTTCGGCACGTCGATGAACGAGAAAGCGGCCTTGCCCATCGCGGCACACCACCACGCCAACCCGGTGCAGCCATCCCTCCCGAACAGCGTTCCGCCGAGTGACTACCCCCAGCACACGATCCTGGGCATCAACGGGTTCCACGAGCTCATCCAGGAGGCACACGATCACAGAACCCACTGACACCCGCCCGGAATGCCCGGACAGGCACGCAGCCAACGGCCGTCGGACCGACCTCACCCCACCGAACGAAAGGACACAGCCCTTTCTCGATCCTCAGTAACCTGCCCCTTGATGCCGTTGTCGACGAGGTCGCGGGTCGCAGCGAGTACAGCCCGGTCGCAGTAAGCCTCCGGCCGGCCGCCCACTCCGCGTCCGTCATGTCCGTCGGACATCTCGGCTGCCGCCACCGGTTGCCTGGGGGACGGTCCGCGGCAAGGCTCATGAACTGCTGGCGACCTGGTCGGTCGGCGTGGACGTGCGCACACCCGTCGGTGAACTGGACATCGAGCAGCGGCAGTTCGTGGAGATCGCCCGGGCACTGTCCTTCAGGGCGCGTTTCATCGTCTTCGACGAGCCGACCGCGCGGCTGGCCGTCACCGCCACCACCCTGACCGGTTACTTCAAGAGGGCGCAGCTTCACTGGAGCTCGCAGCCACGGAGTCCACGTGGGTTTCCTAAGCTCGATCGCCGGCTATCGGAAAGTCATACGCGGGGCGGTACGGTTCCGTCCTGCCGGCGGTAGAGGTCGCGCAGCAGGGAAATCTCGGCGCCGTGATGAATCAGCTCCCTGTTGACGTGCAGGACCCTGTTCTCCATGGGAAACCGCTCGGGACCCACCGCGGGCGGATTCTCCAGGTCGGCGTCCGAGAGTTCGCGGACCCCCGCGTTCCATCGCCCGTACATCTCATCGAGCTGTTTCAGCGCCTCGTCAGCGGTTCCCGCGTAGGCGAATGTCTCGGAGTCGACGTCCTGGCCGCCGAAATACCATCCGACCCGATAGCCCAGGCACGAGACGATGATGTGCGCCAGCCGCCACGCAATCGTGGTCACCGGCGCCGGCACCGGGCCAGGGGACGCGAAGTCCATCGTCCATTCCCCCGAACCTTCCGGCATCGCTGCGGCCGACGTGCCACGTGGGCGGATGCTCCAGCAGTCGCGCACCGGCTCCCAGAAGTACTCCTCATCGGCAAGACCGTCCAGCCGCGGCCGCAGGTTCGTGCGCCAGTACCAGTCCAACTGGTCCGCGAGCCGCTCGCTTCTTGTCATGTCCGCACATTACATACAACAGGAGACCGGGCTACGGCCGATGCCGGCCGCGCCGCCGCGAGTGGCTGTCCGATATTGACAACCCGGCTGGCTGGGCTGGGTTCGATGACCCTAATGTGACAGCTTCGACCGATGACATGACGGATGATCAAGACCCGCAGACTCCTACCCGAGACCAGCACGAGTATCCCGAGCCAGCGCCACCCCAGAGCCTCCGACCCGCATGTTCGAAGATGGCGAAGACTCACGGTACGTGTACAGCGACTTGCCAGCCCTGCTCGTAGTGAGGCGGGCCGGCGCCACACCGTGTGCCGGCCCATGAACACGTTCAGGTGACCACCCTGGCGGGAGCCCGGCGGCAGGGCTCCCGCTTTGTGTGCTGCCCGTTGAGGCGTGGCGGTGTCTAGGACGAAACCAGCACCAGGGACCACAGCTGAGACGAGGCGCCGGTGTACGCCTGCTGGACGATCTGCGCGCCGTCGGTGGTGGCTGCTCCGGAAACGCTGAGGGCGAGGCCCGAGTTGCGGTTCACCAGCTTGTAGTTGGAGCCGACGGCGACCACCTGCCACTGCTGGTCGTTGCCGCTGTTCTGCACCCACTGCACCGCGCTCGCGCCGCTCGACGTGCTGGCGGCCAGGATGCCGAGGGCTCGGCCGCTGTTCTTGTCGAGCAGCGTGCTGTAGCCGCTGCCGACATCCGTGACGTGCCACAACTGGTCGGCCGACCCGTTGTCGGTCCACTGGACCACGTTCTGCCCGTCGAGGAGGTCGGCGCCCAACACCCCCAGGGCCTTACCGCTGTTGACGTTGACGAGCTTGTAGTACGCGCCGGTGGAGTTTCCGAAGTCGATGTCCGCGTAGGAGATCGTGGTTGTCCCGCCGACGATCTCGACTCGGCCCGTGTTGGGGATGTAGGTGAGGCTGCGGCTGTAGGAGGACGCCATCGTCGTGTGTTGCTGCGTCCACGCACCGGTGCTGCTTCCGCCGGCGTTCGTCCAGACGTCCCCGCTGCCTGCGGCGTTGAAGAGGATCCGCCCGTTCGGCATGCGCATGAGCACCGGGCTCCCCCCACGGGACAAGGCGCTGGAGCCCGATGTCACCGAGAGCGAGGTGACGCCGGTGCCCGCGGTACCGCCCACCGAGTAGAAGTGCAGTGGGTCGCTGGCGATCTTGTAGCGGACGTTGTCACCGCCACCCCAGTATTCGTAGGTCATCATCCACTTGCCGTCACTGGTCTGGACGACATTGGTCATGCCGGGGCGGCCACCGCCGATCTCGCTGTAGCCGGACGAATTGGTGACCGTCGTTCCGGAGACATCGACAACCGCGCTGCTCCACGACGAGCTGACGCCGTCCCATGTCCGGTGCGCAAGGATCTGGGTGGCGGGATCCGAAGTTGTGCTGTTGTTCGGATCGAGCGTCGGAACGCCTGTCGACGAGTCGTAACCGGTGTAGTCGTTCTCGTCGGAGTAGTAGGCGACGAGCTGGTTGTTGTAGGCCATCAGGTACGGCTCCCAAACGGGGTCGTTCTGGTGGTAAGTGTTCGCGGTGGCCGGGTAGTTCGCGCCGTTGGACCAGCTGCCCGTCGTGATGACGTTGACGACATTCCACGTCGCGCCCGAGTCGGTGCTTGAGTAGAGCGCGATCGCCGTGTTGCTGCGGTCGCCGTCGTGCGTCGGCGTGTAGCTGGAGTTGGCTGCCTTCTGGTCGAGGTAGTTGTAGTCGTCGCCCGACACGACGGTGGCCATCAGCAGTGTGCCGGATGCGAGATTTCCGACTGCCTGGGGCAGCACGTACAGATACGGGTTGGTCCAGTTACTGACGTACGAGGAGTACGCGGGGTTCGACGACGCGTACGCCGGCGCCTTGACGTCTGACAGGTGTTGCCAGGTCGTGCCGTTGTCGTCGCTCTTGTACAACGGCATTGTCTGGCCGTCGGCCGAACCCGAGGCGGCTACCGTCGACTTTTCGAACGCCGCGACGAGTCGTCCACTCGGCAGCACGGCCGTTTTCGGGTACAGCGCGCAGTTGTTGGTGGCCTTCGTGCAAGATGAGCTGCTCGGGAGCTGGTAGAGGGTGGCGGGTGTCGGTGTGGATGCCTGCGCAGGAATCGCGAAGGTCCACAGCGTCGCGGCTATGGCCAGAACGAGGATCAAAGCTCTACGCGGATGTCTTGTGCCTTTCATCTTTCCTCCCGAAAAGATAGACAAGATCGGATCTTGGAGTCCGGAGCGGGCCGGGATCCGTATGCCGGCGGCCGGTGATTTCTCTCCGACTTGGCGGCGCCGAAGCGGAGGAGAGTTTGTTTTCCCCGGCCACTTGGAGCGTCCCGTCCACGCTGCGGCAAGGGGATGCCATCGTTTGAGTCGCGGACTGAGCCTGCGAATCGGTGCAGGTGAGTCGAGCCCTGGGGTTTTCCTGGTTGGCAAGTGGGCGCATTCACGGTTTATGACGTACGAGCGCGCCCACCGCTCTGCTGTATTCGCTCGTCGCGCCCGATTCCGTCGAGGGCACGGAGTGCGTGAAAGGCCGAAGGGAGTCGAACGACCTGTCCGCGGCAGCTGTTCGCGGAGGAAGGCAGCGTTGCGGTTTCCTCAACTGTTGACGGTGACAGGGGAATCGCTGATATCCCGTCGCTGTCGGTACTTCGCAGACGGCGCGGACCGGATTGGTGGCGGTCCGTTCAGAAGAGGCCGGCAGCGCGCCATTCCGGCTGCGGTTGTAACGCAGTTCCAATGCCTTCGTGCCATCGCGAACAAGGCAACCCCTTCACCTCCTCTGAACTCCCCGACGGGGAGCGGGGATGGGCCAATTATTCGGGCGCGGGGCATCCGTGTCACCAGTGCGTTTCGAAAGTGTTTCGCAGAGGAGCGGTTCACTGTGTATTGACGTGTCGGCGCACCCGTCGCCATCCAGGGCGGTTTCACCGTCCCGGTGATCACGTGAGTGTGCAGGTGGCGACGGTATGACGACGTGCGGTCGGCCCGGTCCGTACGCAACGAAGCTCCGGTTGATGCCGGTGACCGATCAAGTCGCCTGCACCGCCCGGAGCTTCGGTGTGCCGTCAGTCCGCCGGCGTCTGTCCGGTCAAGTGAGTGTGCTGCCGATCGCCTGCTCGACGGCCGAGTACGGTGACCATTCGCCGGATGCTGAACGCCACCTGTTCCGCGGTCTTGTAGACGTGCTCGACTCCGATCCGGCTGGGGCCGAGCCCCTCGCGAGAGACGGGAAGAGAGCTGTCGCGCGCACCGGTGAGATCCCCGCGAACTTGTCCACGTGGACGTTGAGGAACTCGGCCGGGTCCCCGCGGATGGCCGCCACAAAGCTCTGGGGCACCAGGTCGAACTCCTCAACCGCAGACGGTGGCGAACCCGACTGGAGCTGTTCGCCGCACTCTTCGAGTACCTGGAAATCTTCCACAGTCGTCAGCGCGGACACCTCGTGCTGGACGACGTCAGGTCGGAGTGTGTCGGCGAGTCGGACTGCCTGGGCGTAGGCGGTCGCCTCGCCCACGATGGTGAGGTCGGGCTGGGTTTCCAGGAACATTCGCAGGCCGAGGCGTTGCAGAGCCTGGTCGTTGACGATGAGTACGGTGGTCATGCGGGTGCTCTCCCGGCGGACCGGGCCCTGGAGGCGTTCGGCCGGCGATGGTCGGGGCGGGGACGGTGTGTGGGGGCGTGGGCCCGGCCACGGATCCTGGGACGTTCCGGATCGTGGCCGGGCCCTTCACCCGCACCGGGCGCCTGTCCCCACGGACGGCCGATGCGGACCGGACGCGCGCTCCGCTTGAGTACGCGCGACCGGAGTTGCGGGTGCAGGAGAGAGGCCGGGGCGGCCTGCTTGATGGCCTCGCCGCTCTCCGGCTGTGGTGTCCTCAGCTCTTCACGGTGCTCAGGACTGCCGTGGCCATGCCTTGTTCGCCCCGTTCGTTGGGGTGGACCATGGCGGCGGGGCTGCTGGGCTTGAGGGGTTCGATCCAGCGGGTGGCCGCCGGGGAGCAGGCGTCGTGGCCTGCGGACGGAGTGAAGGTGTCGACGTACGTTGCGCCCGCGGCTCGCGCGCGTTCGCCGAGCATGGTGTTGAGCTCCTGTTGCTTCTCGCGCAGGAACGTGACGTCGCCGGGAGCGATGGGCAGGCCGCGACCGCAGCGTGTGCCCTTGGCGGGCAGGATCGACGGGTAGCCGACGACGTAGACCCGGGCCTCGGGCGCACGGCGTTGGATCTCGTTCAGCGCGCGGGTGAGGCGGTCACCCGCGGTGCTGATCTTCTGGGCCACCTTGTCGGTTCCGCCGGAGGTGTACTTCTCCTCGCAGGGTGCCTTGTCGGTGATGTCCGTGACGCGCTCGGCCAGTTTGAAGAGCGTTCCGGTGCCGACGCACTTGGTGATCATCGAGCTGAAGCCGATGTCGTTGCCACCGATCCCGAGCGTGACCAGCCGCGTGTCGGTGTTCAGCGCGGAGAGCTGCGCGGGGTTGGTGCCGTTGCCGGTGGACTGGGGGGTGGTGAGGTCGGAGATGGTGGCGCCACTGCAACTCACGTCACGGAAGTCGGCCGCCTTGAGGCCGAGTTCCTTGGCGACCAGGGCCGGGTAGTTGCGGCCGGAACGGTCACAGCCGGCCGGAGTGCTGGTCTGAGGAGGGATCTTGGGGCCCGAGGTGTACGAGTCGCCGAGTGCGACGTACGGCCCCTTGGATATCTCCTTGTCGTTGCTCTGGTTGCTCTGGTTGCTCTTGTCGCTGCTGTCGGAGCTCTGTCCGATGCTGACGGCGGTGACCAGTACCCCGCAGGCAAGGGCCACGCCCATGCCGGTTCGTGCCAACGGTCCCATTGCTGTGTCCTGTTCTTCGTTGTGGATGCTGGGTTGCGGGGACGTGTCGGTACACAAGGAGCGGTGTCGGTGCGGCCCTTGAGGGGGCGGGCGGGCGAGCGGGGCGGGGCGGTTTACGACGGGCGGACGAGTCCGGTGTCGTAGGCGAAGATGACGGCCTGCACGCGGTCGCGGGCGTCGATCTTGGTGAGGATGCGGCCGATGTGGGATTTGATCGTGGATTCGGCGAGGTGGAGACGCTCGGCGATCTCCTGGTTGGTCCAGCCGGTGGCCATGGCGGTGAGGACTTCGCACTCGCGTTGGGTCAGGTCGGCGAGTCGGCGCTGCTGCTGCGGACTGTGCCCGGGGAGGCGGTCGCTGAAGGCGTCGATCAGTTTGCGGGTGAGGCCGGGGGAGATGACGGCGTCGCCGGCGGCCACGGCCCGGACCCCGGCGACGAGTTCGTCGGGCTGGGCGTCTTTGAGCAGGAAGCCGCTGGCTCCGGCACGCAGGGCGTCGTAGGCGTACTCGTCGAGGTCGAAGGTCGTCAGCACCAGGATGCGTGAACGGCCGCCGGACTCCACGATGCGGCGGGTGGCCTCGATGCCGTCCATGCCGGGCATCCGGACGTCCATGAGGACGACGTCGGGCCGGAGTTCGGCGGTCATACGGACCGCTTCACCGCCGTTGGTGGCCTCACCGACGACGTTCATGTCGGACTGGGCCTCCAGGAGCATGTTGAAGCCCATCCGTTGCAGGGCCTGGTCGTCGACGATGAGGACGGTGGTCATGAGGGTTGCTTCTCCGGGGAGTTGGGCTGCGGGCTGGGGACGAGGAGGGCGCTGACGGACCAGCCGCCGTGAGCGTTGGGGCCTGCGGTGACGGTGCCCTGGTAGAGGGCGGCGCGTTCGCGCATGCCGACCAGGCCACGGCCGCCGCCCGCGCCGGGACGGTTCGTCGAGGGTGTGCGGGACGGGCCGGTGTCCTCGACGGTGACGCGTACGGCGTCCGGGTCGGCGGTGAGGGACACCTGGACCGAGGTGTCGGGGGCGGCGTACTTGACGGTGTTGGTCAGGGCCTCCTGGATGATGCGGTAGACGGAGAGCTGGATCCCGGGAGGCAGGTCGGTGAGGTTGCCGTGGGAGTCCAGGGTGACGGTGGGACCGGCGGCGCGGACTCGGTCCAGCAGTGGGTCGAGGTCGGTCAGGCCGGGCTGCGGGGCGAGCGGCTTGTCGCCCGGCTGGTCGTCCTCGTCGCCGATGACGGAGAGCAGGCGGCGCAGTTCGGCCAGTGCGTCACGGCCGCTGGTGCTGATGATGCGGAGAGTCTGGGCCCCGCGTTCCGGCTTTTTCTCGGTGAGGGCGGCGGCGCCGTCGGCGAGGCCGACGATGACGGCGAGGGTGTGGCCGAGGATGTCGTGCATCTCCCGGGAGACCCGGGCGCGTTCCTGCGCTGTGGCCAGGCGGGCCTGCTGGTCGCGTTCCTTCCTCAGGGCGTCGATGTAAGCACTGGCCAGTCGGCTGAGCAGCCCCAGCGCGGCGAACGCCGCCATGGCGGTCATAGCCAACAGGGTCACGACCTCGGGGCGTGTGGCGTGTTCCAGCTGGCCGCCCCGCCAGAAGACGGCGGCCCACACTCCGAGCTGCACGGTGGTGATGCCGACGGCGAGAGCGAGTTGCCGGGGGGTGCTGTAGCGGCCGACGTTGAACAGGGCCACGACCCGTGCGGACTCGGCTCCGGTCAACACGCCCAGCGGGAGGGCCACTACGGAGGCGGCGGTGGTCAGGGCGAAGACCAGCATGGGCCGGCGTTCCCGCCACAGGAGGGGGAGGGTGAACGCGATGATGAGCGCCAGCTGCGCCGGGACGTCGCCGGTGTTGTAGGGGTTGAGGTAGGAGTTGATGCCGAGCGCCGCGCAGAAGGCAGGTACCCCCCAGTGCCGGACCTTGGGGTGGGCCCGGTCGGCCCGTCGCAGCGCGGCCAGCCGGAAGATGACCGAGGCGATCACGCGCTGTTCGGAATCGCTGGTCAGGGTCTCCAGGACCCGGCGGTTGTCCGGGCTGGGAGCCGCGGGGGCGCTCGGTGTGGTCACGGGGGTCCTTCATAGGTCGGGAGGCCGCCCGCCGGTCCCGGGGGGATTGGACCGGCGGGCGGGGCTGGGGAATCGGCCGGTGGGAGGTGGCCGATCCGGTCAGTGGTCGAACAGCGGTCGGCATTGGTCGCTGCTGCGACGCGTCTCCGTCAGCTCTTACGGAACAGTTTGTTCCGCAACCCCCTCGTCGGCGTTGCTTTCGGCTCGGCCGTGTCGGCCGACGGGGCGGCGTCGCCTTCGTTCGTGCGGCGCTGTCCGAGCCCGGACAGTCCCGGGATCCTTCCACGGTTGTGCCGGGGAAGCGGTGACGCGAAGCCCGTGGTCTCGGAGGCGCCGGAGCCGCTGGTGAGGACTGACGGGGCGGCGTGGTTGTCCGAGCCCTGGTGGCTCCCCGCGGGTACGCCGGCGAATACGGGTTCGGGCGCGGTGCTCGTCTGCTCTGCGGCCAGAACCTGGCGGAGCTTCTCACCCTCGACATCCACGTTGGGCATGACCCGGTCCAGCCACTTGGGCAGGGCCCAGGCACGGCGCCCGAGCAGGGTCATGACCGCCGGGACGATGGTCATACGGACCACGAAGGCATCGAAGAACACGGCGGAGCCGAGGCCGAGGCCGATGGACTTGATGAGTGCCACGTCGTCGAGGAGGAAGCCGGAGAACACCGAGATCATGATGATCGCCGCCGCGGTGACCACGCGGGCACTGTGCTTGAAGCCCTGGACGATCGCCTGTGTGGGTTCGGCCCCGTGGACGTACTCCTCCCGCATCCGGGTGACGAGGAAGACCTCGTAGTCCATGGCGAGTCCGAAGACCACGCCGATCAGCAGGATGGGCAGGACGCTCACGATCGGCGCGGTTTCCTGGATGCCGAAGAGGCCCTTCAGCCAGCCCCACTGGAAGACGGCGACCACGACGCCGAGCGTGGCGCCCACGCTGAGGAGGAAGCCGAGGGCCGCCTTGAGCGGGACCAGGATCGAGCGGAAGACCAGCAGGAGCAGGATCAGCGCCAGGCCGACCACGATCGCCAGGTAGGGGATGAGGGCCTGGCCGAGCTTGGTGGAGACGTCGATGTTGACGGCGGTGGTGCCCGTGACCATCAGGTCGGCACCCGTGTCCTTGTGCAACGTGCCGCTCCGGGCGCGGATGTCCTTGACCAGGTCCTTGGTGGCCTGGCTGCTCGGCGCGCTCTTCGGGATGGCCCCGATCAGGGCCACGTCTCCGGCCTCGTTGAACGCGGCGTCGCGCACCGTGGCCACGTCGGGCAGCTTCTTGATCCGCGCCACCGCGTCCGCGGCGGCGGCCTTCGGGTCCTTGCTGTCACGGGCGTCGACCACCACGGTCAGGGGACCGTTGAAGCCGGGCCCGAAGCCCTTGCTGAGGGTGTCGTAGGCGACGCGCTGGGTGCTGTCGGGGGACTTCATGGAGTCGTCGGGCAGTGCCAGGCGCAGCGACATGGCAGGGATGGTCAGCAGGCCCAGGCCGATCACCGCGACGGCGAGAACCTTCACCGGGTTGCGGGTGACGAAGCGCGCCCAGCGCACGCCCATGGCCTCGCCCTCGCCGCGTTCCTCCAGGGCGTGCATGCGGGGGCTGAGGAGCTTGCCCTTCATGATCCGTGTCCCGGCGAAGCCCAGCATCGCGGGCAGCAGGGTCAGCGCGATGAGCACGGCGACAGCGACCGCGAAGGCGGAGGCCAGGCCCATCGAGGAGAGCATCTTGATGCCGATGACGCTCAGACCCGCCAGCGCGATGATCACGGTGAGGCCGGCGAAGACGACGGCGGATCCGGCGGTGCCCAGGGCCCGCCCGGCGGCTTCCTCCGGATCATGGCCGTCGCGGATCTCGTTGCGGTAGCGGGAGACGATGAACAAGGCGTAGTCGATGGCGACCGCCAGACCCAGCATCAGAGCCAGTGTCGAGGCGGCCGAGGCCATGTCCACGAACGAGGTGGCGATGGTGATGCACATGACGGCCACGCCCACGCCGAGGATCGCGGTCAGCAGCGGGAGTCCGGCCGCGATCAGCGAGCCGAAGGTGATCACCAGAACGACCGCGGCGACCGCCAGACCGATCAGCTCGGCAGCCTTGCTGGCCGCCTTGTCCTCGACCGCGTCACCACCCATGCTGACCGTCAGCCCGGCCTTCTCACCCTCCGCGGCGACCTTGTTCAGGACCTCGTGCGCGGCGCCGCTCACGTCGGACTTGGCGACCTTGTAGGACACCTGGGTGTAGGCGATGGAGCCCGACTTGCTGACCAGACCGCTGGTGAACGGGTCGGAGACGCTCGCCACCTGCGGCGACGCCTTCAACTCGGCCACCAGCGAGGTGATTTCCGCCTTGTTGGCGGCGGAGGTGAGCTTCTGGCCGGAAGGGGCCTCGAAGACGACCCGGGCGGTGGCGCCGGAGGCGGAGGCCTGCGGGAACTCCTTGCCCAGCAGGTCGATGGCCTTCTGGGACTGCGTGCCGGGCAGCGTGAAGCTGTCCGAGGTGGAGCCGGTGGAACTCATGGCGCCGATGCCTACGGCGGCCAGGACGGCGATCCACAACATCAGGAACAGGCGTCGTCGCCGGAAGGCGAGCCGTCCCAGTCGATAGAGGAAGGTGGCCACGGGGTACTCCCACCAGGAGAAGAGATCATTACGTGAGCAGGGCCCGATCGCCCCTTGATCTCAAGCTAGGTGCGGGTTTCCGCGCTTCCTGCCCCCTGTGGCATCGAATGGACGGGCCGCGATTAGTACCGCAGGACTAATGCCCCTCCCCTGAAAATGCGGCCATCGGCCGTGCTTCGGTCAGCCGGGAACGGTGACCACCACCCTGCCCCGCCCGCCCGCGTCGACCCGTTCGTGGGCCTTGGCGATGTCCTCCAGCGGGTAGCGGTCCGCGACGTCGACCGTGAGGGCCCCGGCCGCGGCGGCCGCGGTCAGATCACGCGCGGCCTGTCGCTTCGCCGCGGCGGGGAAGTCGTCACTGCCGAGCAGCCGCAGGGTGACGTTGTTGAACAGCAGGGGCCAGAAGGGGAGTTCGGTACGGTCGGCATGGGTGCCGTAGGCGGCGATGACGGCGTCGAGCGCGGTGACCGCGTTGTCGAGGTCGGCGTTGGCCGACAGGGACACCTCGACGACGCGGTGGACACCGCCCGGCGCGTACGAGCGGATCGCTGCCGCCGGGTCGGCCGAATCCAGGGCGACGGCGTGGGAGACGGCGGTCGCGTCGACGTGGGCGAGGTCGTCGCCACGGCGGACGGTGCCGATGACGGTGGCGCCGCCCCAGCGGGCGAGCTGGGCGGCCAGGGAACCGACACCGCCGAGCACACCGTGGACGAGGACGATCCGGCCGTCGACCGGGCCGTCCGCGAACACGGCGCGGTGGGCGGTGATGCCGGGGATGCCCAGACTCGCGCCGAGCTCGTCGGTGAGGTGGCCGGGGAGACGTACAGCCTGTTGATCCGGTACGACGGTGTACTGGGCGGCGGTGCCGAAGGGCCGGTAGGACTGCGCGCCGTACACCCACACCCGCTCTCCCACGCGGTGGGCGTCGATGCCGTCGCCCACTTCGTCGATGACGCCGGCGGCGTCGCTGTGCGGGACGACCCTCGGGTACGGCATCGAGGAGCCAAGCCACCCGCGCCGCTTCTTGGTGTCACCGGGATTGACGCCCGAGACGGTCACGCGGACCCGCACCTCGCCGGGGCCGGGGTGGGGGTCGGGCAGTTCACCGACGTGCAGGACATCGGCGGCGGAGCCCTGCTGGTCGTACCAGGACGCGAGCATGGATGTGCCTCCGGGTCTTTCAGGGGTTCTCAGGAGGTTGTTCGCCCAGGACCTCGCGGAGCCAGGCGCGTTCGGCGCGGCTGGTCGCGCGGGCGGTGAGGAGCAGGCCACGCCGGTAGGGGTCGGCGACCTCCTCGGCGCGCAGGGGCCGGTCACCGTCGTAGAAGAAGCTCACCGGCTCCTCCAGGAACGCCAGGCGTCGACGCAGTACCGCGTGCTGTTCGGCGATGTCAGGGAGGTGCGAGAGGAAGGACAGCACCGTGTGGAAGCGGGTGAAGTCGGTGATCTCGTGGTCGGCCGGCTTGCGCAGGCGCTCCAGCATGTCGGCGCGGCCGGCCTCGGTCAGGCTGAGCATGTAGCGGCCTGCACCCGCGCGCGGATCGGCCCGCCGTTCCAGCAGGCCCGCCTTCGCGAGGCGGTTGATGGCCGGGTAGAGGGTGCCGTCACTGACCGGCCGGGCGTAGCCGGTCAGGTCCGCAACGCGGCGGCGCAGCTGATGACCCGGTAGGGGGCCCTCGGCCAGGAAGCCCAGTATCGCGAGTTCCAGCATCGGGCCATCTTCTCACATGCGTCATCGAATCGATATTCACATCGAATCGATGTCACGATCGGCGATGGCTCGCCTCATCGTCGGAATCCTCCTCTTGGCGGATCTCGCCAGGGGTTGGAGGCCGCCGCCGCCTCCCTCCGGGCGGGAGGGAGGCGGCGGGCCTTCATCCTCGGAAACGCGGGTCTTCGAAGTGCGAACTCGTCGACAAATGAGTTCGCCTAGTGAAATATGATTCACGCAAATCTGAGGCGGTCGTGTAACCCGTTCGGTAACCCGCTTGAATCCCGCGTGCGGACCGTCTGCCCGGTGGCCGGTCCTTTGAGGAGTCGTCGATGAGCAGTAGCGAGTTTCCGGAGGCCAGGACGGTGGCGGGCGCGGTCCGCGGTCGTCGTGAAGGTGGCCTGGAGGTCTTCCGGGGTATCCCGTTCGCGCAGCCGCCGGTCGGTGCGGCGCGCTTCGCGGCGCCGCGACCCGTGGACGGCTGGGACGGTGTGCGGGAGGCGTTCGCGTTCGGTCCGCCGCCTCCGCAGGAGCAGGCAGGTCCTGCGGCCGACGCTCCCGCCGGTCCTCCGGCCGGTGACGACTGGCTGACGGTCAACGTGTGGACGCCGGAGTCGGACCCGGCCGCGCGGCGGCCGGTGATGGTGTGGATCTACGGCGGCGCGTACAAATTCGGCTCCGCCGACGACCCGGCCTATGACGGCAGCCGCCTTTCCCGTGACGGCGAGCTGGTCGTGGTCACCCTCAACTACCGAGTCGGCATCGAGGGGTTCGCCCTGATCGAGGGCGCGCCCGCGAACCGTGGTCTGCTCGACCAAGTCGCGGCTCTGGAGTGGGTGCGCGAGAACATCACCGCCTTCGGTGGCGACCCCGAGCAGGTCACCGTCTTCGGCGAGTCCGCGGGTGCCGGGTCCATCGCCGCCCTGATGGCCATGCCGCGGGCGCGGGGTCTGTTCCGGCGGGCGATCACCCAGAGTGTGCCTGGCACGTTCTTCTCCTCCGCGCTGGCCGGTGACATCGCCGAGGTGCTGGCCGGTGGGTTGGGGCTGCGGCCGACGGTCGCCGATCTGTCCGGTGTGGATCCGCGCAAGCTGCCCGAGGCGGGAGCCGAACTGACCGGCCGTATGCGCGGGTACGTGGAGCGCTGGGGGCCGGTCGCTCTGACCCCGACCCCGTTCTCGCCCGTCGTCGACGGCGATGTCCTGCCCACCACGCCGTGGCAGGCCCTCGCGAGCGGCGCCGCGCGGGACGTGGAGCTGATCACCGGGCACAACCGGGACGAATACCGCCTCTTCCTGATGCTGGGCGGGCTGCTCGGCCAGGTGGACGAGGGGCTGGCCTCGATGGCGTTGGGCCTGTTCGGACCGGGGCCGGGGAGCGAGTCGGCCTACCGCGGCGCGTTTCCGGATGCTTCGGCGGAGTATCTGTTCGAACTGGTGCAGTCGGACTGGCTGTTCCGGATGCCGTCGCTGCACCTGGCGGAGGCGCAGGTGGCCGGCGGCGGCCGGGCGCACGTGTACGAACTCACCTGGGCCGCGCCCGCCAACGGCGGCGCCCTGGGCGCCTGTCACGGGCTCGACGTCCCGTTGACGTTCGGTGTCTACGGCGGTCTCGGCGCCATGCTGACCGGTCCCGTCCCCTCGCCGGAGACCGAGGCGCTCTCCGCCCGCTTCCGTTCCGCGTGGACCGCCTTCGCCGCCACGGGTGACCCGGGCTGGCCCGCGTACGATCCCGAGCGCCGCCTCGTCCAACTCCTCGACACCGAACCGACGGTGACCGCGTACCCGGAGGAGGCCGTCCGTCGACTCTGGGAACACCACACCTTCGCCGCACTGCCCCTGACGACGGCGTAGCCCCGCCACCTCCGCACCCCCGCTCCATGGCCGGCCGGCTGATCACTGGTCGGCCATCCCGGCCGTCGCTCACCGTTGCGACCGCTCAGCGGTGAGCGGCTGGTGCGGTGTCCGTCCGGGCTCGTACCGAGGCTCACTCGTGCGGACATGCGACCGGCGCACCGCGTGCTGCTTCCGGACGACGGCGCCGGGTGCCGCAGGACGAACGACGGTGATCGGGTCGGCATCGTGGTGCCGTCGGTGGCGACGGGGGTTCCTCTCACGCTGCGGATCCGCGAGAGCGCGTACCCCCGATGATCCACAGGGGGTGAGACCGACGCGGCGCGCTGGTTGTCATCCGACGCAGCAGCCTTGTCACCGGGCCTTTCGTCCTGTTGGCTTGCGGCGGAGTTTCGAGTGCAGCTCAAAGGCGAGGCGTACGAGTGACAGTTCGGGGCAGCGCGCGCGGGGATGCGCAGTACGGTTTGCTGACGAGCATCGCCGGCGAGGCGGGAGTGTCGCTCAGCACCGTGTCGAAGGTCGTGCACCGGCGTGCCGACGTCGGAGCGGCGACGCGAGCCCGGGTCGAGGACCTGCTGGCACGCCACGGGTACGTTCGCCCGGGAGAACCTGATCCCGCGGCGCCGCGTCAGATCATCGCGGTGTTCCGTGACCTGTCGGGGCCGTACACACTGGAAGTCGTCCGTGGAATCGTGGACGCGGCGGACGAACTGGGCCTGGACGTGGTGACCGGGACGACGGGTCACCGTTCGATCTCCCAGTGGCTTGAGGAGTGCGTGGCACTCGACGCGGCGGGCCTGATCATCGTGATCTCCATGCTGGCCGAGGAAGACCAGCGCCGGATCGTCGAGCGACGGCTTCCCGTGGTGCTGATCGACCCGCTGAGCGCACCGACCCACGACATTCCGAGCATCGGGGTGACGAACTGGAGCGGGGCCAGGGAAGCGGTGCAACACCTGCTGGGCCTCGGGCACACCCGGATCGGCATGGTCGCGGGCCGTTCGCACTCGCTGGCCGGGGCGGCGCGGCTGCACGGCTACCGGGCCGCCCTGGAGGAGGCGGGGATCGCGTACGACCCGGCGATCGTGCGCTCGACCGACTTCGACTTCGAAGAAGGGCTGCTCGCCAGCCTGCAGATCCTGCGCTCAGGCAATCCACCCACCGCCGTCTTCGCGGCAAGCGACGCGCAGGCGCTCGGTGTCCTGGAAGCGGCCCGTCAGCACGGGTTCAGTGTTCCCGAGGACCTGGCGGTCATGTCCTTCGACGACACCCTCGTGGCGGCCATGGCCTGTCCGCCGCTGAGCGCGGTGCGCCAGCCGTTCGAGGAGCTGGGCGCCGAGGCCACCAGGGTGCTCGTGCAACTCGCGGAGGGGCGAGCGCCCGCGTCGTCCCGGATCGAGTTGGCGACGGAGCTCGTGCTGCGGACCTCGACGTCGGTGCGCAGGTGAGTCGATACACAGTGAGTGACCGCAGGGCGCACGCGTTGCACCGTTGCGGCTGCCCGCCCCTGAGGCCTCAGGCGAGCGGGACGGTCACCGTGGTGGGGACGTTCGGCAGCAGGTGTACGGTCTGCCGCTGGTCCGAGCCGTCACGGCACACGAGGACGATGTCCCGCTCAAGTGGCGAGGTGAGAACCACCTTCGCGAGGCCTTCGGACACGTCCCACGTCAGCTCGTCGATGCCGACCCCGGCGCGCGTGGCGAGGCCGCGCAGGCTGCCGGACCGCCACTCCGGGGGCCGGGCCGGCAGGAGTTCCACGATCCCGGGCCGGGAGTCGAGCAGCATCTCCACGACCACGGCCGGCAGACAGTGGGCGGCGTCCGCGTTGTAGATCTTCAGATCGGGGTTGTGCGAGGTCATCAGCGACCGGAAGACCATGTTGTGGCCCACGATCTTGAGGACGTTCTCCTTCGCCGTCCCGCTGTCCTTCAGGCGGGCGGCGACCAGGGCGCGGTGCAGGCTGCCGTGCGCGGAGAGGTTCTCGTCACCCCGTCGCAGCAGGGCTTCGCGAGCGGCGACGGCCAGGTCGGGGGTGTCGTCCGGGGTGATGTCGTGCAGCGGCCACACCGGGTAGAGGTGGCTGATGTGCCGGTGTGCGTCGGCGGTCTCCAGTCCCGGCCACGCCCACTCGGCGAGCGCCCCCTGCCCGTCGACGCGGTAGGGCGGCAGCCGCTCCGCCAGCGCGCGCCAGCGGCCGACCGCGGCCTGCTCGATGCCGAGGCGGGTGCAGACGTCGGCGGCGGTGGTGAGGGCGTGCCGGGCCGCGGCCAGGTCCATGGTCGCGTTCACCCCGGACATGCCCCGCCCGTCGCGAGGGCCGACCTCGGGGGAGTAGGAGGGGACCAGGACGACGTGTCCTTCGTCGTCCTCGCGGGTGAGGAAGTCCTCGAAGAAGACGGCTGCCTCGACGAGCCAGGGGGCGAGGGTGCGGGCGAGGAAGCCGTCGTCGCCGGTCGCCTGCCAGTACTCGTACAGCGGGAACAGCAGCCAGTCCGCGCCGGCCAGCCACATGGTCCAGGGCCAGTCGTCGTCCAGGTGGAAGAGCAGCCCGTGTTCGCCGTCCGTCCGGCTGGGGGCCAGGATCCCGCGGGTGCCGTAGATCGTGCGGGCGTTGGTGCGCCAGTCGTCGATCTGACCGTCGATCAAGTCGGCGTACGGCGCGATGAGTTCGGGCATGCCGGTGAGGACCGCCCCGGCCATCTGGAGGTTGATGTTGGCGTCGGTGGTGTAGTCGCCGGACCAGGCGGCGCCCCATTCGCCGAGCCACAGACCGGTCAGCCGGGGCGGCAGTACCCCGCTGGAGCTGAGCAGCAGGTAGCGGCCGGAGTGGAACAGCGCCTCGATCAGCGCGCCGTCCAGCGTCTTGGTGTCGGCACGGGCGATCAGCTCGCCCACGGGGAGGCCGCGGTGGCTGTCGGGCACACCCAGGTCGAGTTCGGCGCGGCCGTAGAGCTCGCCGTGGACGGGCGCATGCCGGGCGAGCAACTCGTCGTATTCGGCGGGCAGTTCGGCCAGGGCCGCGCGGAGCGCGTCGATGCGGGGGAGGGGCGCCGACCGGTCCATCCGGGTCAGCAGAACGACGCGCGTCGCTCCTTCGACATGGACCGTGTCGCCTTCGGTCGCGACCCGGCCGCCCGTGACGACGGCCCGGGTCACGCCGGTGAATCCCGCCGCGCCGGGACCGGGCGGATACTCGCCCACGACGGCGAGTGACGCCTCGCCGTCCTCGGTGACCTCGGCGGACGTTGTGAAAGTGACCTCGGCGGGGCGGCCCGACAGCTCTCCGGACAGTCGTAGAGCCAGGTCGAGCCGCGGACCGGTGATCTCGACGACGGCGACGGCGTCGGTGCGCGACACGAACGCACGCCGTACCCACTCCCCTTCCCCGTCGGACCAGGTGACCGTCACCTCACCTGTGGCGAAGTCGGTGGCCCGGCGGTAGTGCTCGATGGGGCCGTCCCCGGCGGTCGTGTCCACATGAAGCATGTGCCCGGGGTGGAAGGACTGTGTCCAGGCCATCCCCCTGCCGTCGGAGAACTCGCGCTGTGCCCGCTCCCGTTGCCCGGCGAGGGCCAGGTCGCGAACCTGTTCAAGGCGGTCGGCGACGGCCGGCGGCCGCATCCCGAGGGACTCGTTGGGCAGCACGTAACGGTGGTGGTTGTGGACGATCCGCTCCCGGTGGGGGTGCCCGAACACCATGATTCCGTACTCGCCGTTGCCGGAGAGGAAAGCGTCCTCCCAGCGGTCGGCGGGCTGTGTGTCGTGGATGCTGTGCACCGGCATTCCCGGCCTCCCGGAAGTAACGTGCCTGCGCGGCTCGAACAGGCTGCGGGGGAGCCTACAAGAGGCGGCCGATCGGGTCGCGAAAGACTTTCGCAGCCCTTGAGTGCCCGCGTTTCCGCAGGTGTACGGCGCTTTGAGCGCTCCGGCCGGCCTGTCGTGATCGAGCCGGCGTGTACGTTCACTCAGCACGCGATCAGAACAGGCCAACGGACGGGGTACGGGAGGTCCACACCGCAGTGACGGGCCCAACCAGCTCCCGCCGGAACGCCCAGTACGGGCTTCTCGCCTCGATAGCCGACGAGGTCGGCGTCTCGCCGGCGACCGTGTCCAAGGTCGTCCACAGGCGGCGTGACGTGTCCCAGGCGACACGCGCCCGCATCGAGGCGCTGCTGGCCGAACGTGGGTTTGTCCGCACGTGGGAGGCAGAAGCTCGTCGGCGACGCCAGATCCTCGCGGTGTTCCGCGACCTGGCGGGACCGTACACCCTGGAAGTGGTCCGCGGCATCGTGGACTCGGCGGCCGAAATCGGTGTCCACACGACCGTCGGCACGACGAGTCGGCGCTCCATCGCACAGTGGTTGGAGGAGTCTCAGAAGCTGGGCGCCCTCGGGGTCGTCATCGTCATCTCCACTCTCGTCGAGCGGGACGAGCGCCGGATCCTGGAGCAGCGGATTCCGGTGGTGCTCGTCGATCCCCTGAACGCGTCGTCCGCGGACATCCCCAGCGTCGGGGTGGCGAACTGGCACGGCGCGACGACCGCTGTCCAGCACCTGATCGACGTCGGGCACCGCCGCATCGGCATGCTGGCCGGCCGGTCGCACTCCCTGGCCGGGTCCGCGCGCCTGCACGGTTACCGGGCCGCCCTGACGGAGGCCGGGATCCCTTACGACGCCACGCTCGTGCGCTCGACGGACTTCGACTACGGCGAGGCACTGCGCGCCGCCCGCAGTGTGCTGGAGCGGGACGAGAGACCGACCGCGCTCTTCGCCGCGAGTGACGTCCAGGCACTCGGCGCAATGGAAGCCGCCCGGCAACTGGGCATCGCCGTACCGCGCGGGCTGTCGGTGATGTCGTTCGACGACACCCTGGTGGCCGCCATGGCCTCGCCGCCGCTGAGTGCGGTGAGGCAGCCGTTCAGGGAACTGGGCCAGGAGGCCACGCGTGTCCTGCTGAACCTCGCCGAGGGCCGGCCTCCCGCGACGACGCGCAGGGAACTCGCGACCGAACTGGTCGTGCGCATGTCCACGGCGCCGCCCGAAACCGGGAAATAGGGACGAACCCGAGCCGGTTTCGCAAGCCCTCGGACTACGAAAGTCTTTCGGAAGTGATTTCGCTCCGATATTGCCGCGGCCGAATTGCGCCGCTTAACGTGACCGACGCCAGCTCAACCGCAGGAGCAACGGAACCGCAACACTTGCGCAACAGCGCCTGACGGTCATGGCCATCGACCCAGATCCCTCAGTGCGGGCAGGCCCGGGACGGCCTGCCGGGTGCAGTGCACCCGCGGAGGGATCCTGCCGACTCGAAAGGTGTTCAACGATGAACAGTGTGTCCCGGAGATGGTTCCTCACCGCTACGGCGGCGACCACGCTGAGCGTCACCGTGGCCGGCTGCGGTTCGTCCGGCAGCTCCACGTCCTCGCCCACCGGAAACGTCGACTTCTGGACGCTGCAGGACCCGACCAACTCGGTCCAGAAGGCCGCGGTGGACACCTTCAACTCCGCAGGCAAGGGCAAGGTCAGCATGACCGTCATCGCCACCGACGGGTACAAGGACAAGCTGCGGACCGCGATGGGCTCGGCCAAGATGCCCGGGGTGTTCTTCAGCTGGGGCGGCGGCAGCCTGAACGACTACGTCACGGCCGGCAAGCTGGTCACGCTGGACACGGCCCTGGAGTCGCACTTCCTGCCGTCGGCCCTGGCCGCGGGCAAGGTCGGCGGCAAGCTGGTCGGCATCCCCTGCCGGGGCACCCAGCCGGTGTTCCTCTTCTACAACAAGAAGGTCTTCGCCGACGCGGGCGTCGAGCCGCCGACGAGCTACGCCGAGCTGCAGAACCTGGTCAAGGTCTTCAAGGGCAAGGGGATCACCCCCTTCGCGCTCGCCGGCAACGCCAGCTCCTCGTGGACCGAGCTGATGTGGGTCGAGTACCTCGTCGACCGCCTCGCGGGGCCGGAGCTGTTCGACAAGATCCAGGGCGGCGACTGGTCGCAGTGGAAGGACCCCGCCGTCCTCAAGACCGCGCAGATGATCAAGGAGCTGGTGGACGGCGGCGCGTTCGGCAAGAAGTTCGGATCGGTCAACTACGGCGCCGGCGGCACCTCCACGCTGCTCAACAAGGGCAAGGCGGCCATGGTGCTGATGGGCTCGTGGGAGTACGCGACCCAGCTGGCCGAGGCCCCCGACTTCGCGAAGAACGGCCTGGGATACGTGGCCTTCCCCTCTGTGGAGGGGGGCAAGGGCGATGCCGCCAACGTGGTCGGCAACCCCACGAACTACCTTTCGGTGACCACTTCCGCCGCCAAGCAGACCGCGACCGACTTCCTGCAGACCACCTACAGCGACAGCTACGTGCAGGGGCTGGTCGAGAAGGGTGAGGTGCCGGTCACCTCCAACGCCGCGCAGTACCTCACCAAGGCGGCCGACCCGGCGTACGCCAAGTTCCAGTACGACCTGGTGCAGAAGGCCCCCTCCTTCACCCAGTCATGGGACCAGGCGCTCGGCCTCACCCTCGGCACGCCGCTGCTGACCGAGATCCAGAAGCTGTTCAACGGGCAGAGTTCGCCGGAGCAGTTCGTCAGCGCGGTTCTGGCGATCAAGAAGTAGGAAGGCGCGTCCACGTGGTCTCCGCAACGACTTCGCGTCCCGTGCCTCAGCAACGGGTTCGTGACCGGGCCGCTCCGCCCACCCTGGAGCGGCCCGGCATGGCCTGGGCGGTTCCCGGGCTGCTGTTCTTCCTCGTCTTCGCCGTCGCGCCGATGGTGGGCGTGCTGTACCTCTCCTTCACGCACTGGGACGGCCTGAACGCACCGCAGTTCACCGGCACGGAGAACTGGTCGCGGTTCTTCGGCGACAGTCAGGTCTGGCAGTCCACCCTGGTCACAGGGGCCCTGCTGATCGGGAACATCGTGGTGCAGGCGCCGGTCAGCATCCTGCTGGGCGTCTGGGCGGCCGGTCCCCAGCGCAACCGGGCGGTCCTGTCGGCGCTGTTCTTCCTGCCGCTGCTGCTGTCCACGGCGGCAACGGCCGTCATGTGGCGCCAGCTGCTGGACCCGAACTTCGGTCTGCCGTCCAAGTTCGAATGGCTCTTCGGTTCCAATCCGATGGGCACCCAGCAGGGCGCGATCGCCTGCCTGGTCCTCGTGACCACCTGGCAGTTCGTCCCCTTCCACAGCCTGCTCTACCAGGGCGCCGCCCGGGCCATCCCGCACACGCTCTACCAGGCGGCGGCGATCGACGGCGCGGGACGGGTCCGGCAGTTCGTCCACATCACACTGCCGCAGCTGCGCAACACGATGATCACGTCGACCATCTTCATGGTCGTCGGCGGTCTCACGGCCTTCGACATCGTCCTGCTGCTGACCAACGGCGGCCCCGGCACCGACACGGCGATCCTGCCGTTCTCCATGTACCAGACGGCCTTCCGGACATACGACTACGGCTACGCGAGCGCCATCGCCAGCTTCCTGCTGCTGCTCGCCACCGCCGCCTCCGTCCTCCTTACGAAGCTCAGCGGGTACGACAAGATGACGAGCACGATGGAGGGGCTGTGAGGACGCGCCCGAACTACCTCGCCGGCGCCGCCGCCCTGGTCTGGCTGCTGATCATCGGCGTTCCGCTGTACGCGCTGGTGAACACGGCGGTACAGCCCCAGACGACGTACACCGACAAGGGTCCCGTCTCGATCCCCGACACCGTGACCCTGGACAACTTCCGCACGGTCCTGGACAGCGGCTTCCTGCAGTACATCTGGAACACCGTCGTCGTCGCGGTGGCCACGGTCGCCATCGTGCTGGCGCTCGCGGTCCCGATCAGCTACGCCGTGGTGCGCGGGCGGGGCTGGCTGACCAAGGGCGTGTTCCGGCTGTTCCTGCTGGGCCTGGCGATCCCCTCGCAGGCGGTGATCATCCCGCTCTTCCTGATCATCAACAACCTGGGCTTCTACGACACCTTGTGGGGCATCATCCTGCCCACCGCCGCGTTCGCGCTGCCGGTGAGCGTGCTGGTCCTCAGCGGCGGGATGCGGGACATCTCCAACGAGCTGTACGAGGCCATGGCACTGGACGGCGCGAGTCCGGCACGGACCCTGCGGACGCTGGTCGTCCCGATGTCGAAGTCGGCCATCGCGACCACGTGCGTCTTCACGGCCCTCCAGGCGTGGAACGGCTTCCTGTTCCCGCTGATCATGACCCAGTCGAACGACAACAAGGTGGTGACGCTGGGTCTGTACAACTTCGTCTCCGAGTACGGGTCGAACGTGCCGGCCCTGCTGGCCGCGGTGCTGATGTCCGCGGTACCCATCCTCGTCGTCTACCTCTTCGCCCGCCGCGCCCTCGTCGCGGGTCTGATGGGAGCCGGCGGCAAGTAATGGTGCCGCGTCCCGCAGGGTTCGCCGAAGCGGGACGCCACTTAGTTCGGGACCCGGACGCCGCAAGGCGCCGACTCCTCCGTGCGACGCGGTCCGGCGTGTCTGCCTCCCCATGACCGCCGGACCGGCGTCCGGGCCCCCTCCCTTCCCGGTCGACGGTGCCTCCTCGACGACCTCTTGGACCACTCGCGCGCTCTCGCGCACCCCGCAACAGAACGGATGAGACCTTGACGATCAGCGACGAGCGCCCGACGACCGGGCTGTGGAACGATCCCGCCCTGCCGGCGTCCGTTCGCGCGCGGGCCCTCCTCGACACCATGACCAGGGCCGAGAAGGTCGCACAGCTCGGCAGCACCTGGCCCGGCCACGACGAGTCCGGCGACGTGGCCCCGATGCAGGACACCTTCCGCGGCGCCGAGGGCTTCGACGAAGCGATCGTCGACGGTCTCGGGCATCTGACCCGGGTGTTCGGTACGGCGCCGGTCGACCCGGAGGCGGGCCGCAAGCGCCTCGCGGAGTTCCAGGAACGGGTGACGGCGGCGAACCGCTTCGGTATCCCGGCCATCGCCCACGAGGAGTGCCTCACCGGGTTCACCGCCTGGCAGGCCACGGTCTACCCCACACCCCTCGCCTGGGCGGCCACCTTCAACCCCGCCCTCGTCCACCGTATGGCGGCGGCCATCGGCTCGGACATGGCGGCCGTCGGTATCCACCAGGGACTGTCACCCGTTGTGGACGTCGTACGCGACTACCGCTGGGGCCGAGTGGAGGAGACCCTCGGCGAGGACCCCTACCTCGTTTCGGAACTCGGCCTGTCCTACGTGCAGGGGCTGCAGTCGGCCGGCGTCGTCGCCACGCTGAAGCACTTCGCCGGCTACTCCGCATCGAGGGCCGCCCGCAACCACGCCCCCGCCGCCGTCGGTCCCCGCGAACTCGCCGACCTGATCCTCGTGCCGTTCGAGAAGGCCGTGGTGAAAGGCAGAGTCGGCTCGGTCATGAACGCCTACAACGACATAGACGGCGTGCCCTGTGGCGCCAGCGAGGAACTCCTGACCCGGCTGCTGCGCGAGAGCTGGGGATTCGAGGGCACGGTGGTGTCCGACTACTGGGCGATCGCGTTCCTCGCCTCCCTGCACCACGTGGCGGCCGACATCCCGGGCGCGGCACGGGCCGCGCTCCGGGCCGGAATCGACGTCGAACTGCCCCACACCACCGCATACGGCGAGCCGCTCCTGGACGACGGCATATCGGCGGATCTCATCGACCGCGCCGTGCTGCGGGTCCTGACCCAGAAAGCCGAACTCGGCCTGCTCGATCCCGACTGGAATCCCGGGCAGTACACCGCTCCCGCGGACTTCGACTCGGCCCGAAACCGCTCTGTCGCCCGCGAGTTGGCCGAGGAGTCCGTGGTCCTGCTCGACAACTCCTCGGACCTGTTGCCGCTCGCCGGCGCGCGCTCCGTGGCCGTCATCGGTCCCGCGGCCGACGACGTCCGGTGCCTGTTCGGCTGCTACTCGTTCCCCAACCACGTACTGCCCCACCACCCCGACACCCCCCTGGGCGTCGAGGCGCCCACGGTGCTCGACGCCCTCCGGCGCGAGTTCCCCGACGCCGAGGTCCGCCACGAGACCGGTTGCCAGGTCATCGGGGACGACCGCGGCGGCATCGCCGCCGCGGTGGCTGCCGCCGCCGCGGCCGACGTGACGGTCCTCGTCGTCGGTGACCGCTCCGGGATGTTCGGACACGGTTCCTCCGGCGAGGGCTGCGACGTCAGTGTGCTGACACTCCCCGGAGTCCAGGACGAACTGGTGGAGGCCGTCCTCGACGCCGCGAACCAAGCCGTCCTCGTCGTCCTCTCGGGCCGTCCGTACGCCATCGGCCGGCACGCCCGGCGGGCGGGCGCCACCGTCCAGGCGTTCTTCCCCGGCGAGGAAGGGGCGGCGGCGATCACCGGTGTCCTCTCGGGCCGGATCAACCCCTCCGGGCGCCTTCCGGTCCAGATCCCGGGCGACGAGGCGGGCCAGCCGGGCACCTACCTGGCACCTCCGCTCGCCCTCAAGAGCGATGGCGTGAGCAACATCGACCCCACACCCGCGTTCCCGTTCGGGCACGGCCTGTCGTACACGACCTTCGAGATCGAGAGCGCGTCCGTCGACGAAGCCGTCGTGTCCGTCGACGCGACGATCACGTTGCGGGCCGGAGTCTCCAACACCGGTGAGCGCGCGGGCACTTTCGTCCCCCAGCTCTACCTCACCGACCCGGTCGCCTCGGTCACCCGCCCGGTCCGCCAGTTGATCGCTTTCACCCGCGTCGACCTCGCCGCCGGTGAGACCCGTGTCGTCGAGTTCGAGGTCCACACGGACATGGCCGCCTTCACCGGGAGAGACCTTCGCCGACGCGTCGAACCCGGCGACCTCACGCTCACCGTCGCCCGGTCGGCGGGCGACCGCGGCGTCCCCGTCCAGGTGACCCTGCAAGGAGACGAGCGCATCGTCGACCGCACCCGCACCATGACCACCCCCGTCAGGGTGCTCCCGGCCTGACCTCAGGTATCCCGCCGGCCAGGAGGCTCCCCGTGTCAGGTGCGGGGAGCCTCCTTCGCGTCCCATCTCCGGCGGCTCACAACGGGCTGCGGGGGCGTATCGGCTCTGTTTCCCGCCGCTATACGCCGTGTATGGTGAGCCGGTATCGCTATACATGGCGTATAGCGAACGGGTCGCTTGGGGTCCGGCGTATGAGCACGGCAGTGAACGAGTCGAGTCCGCCGGACATATCCCCCGCGGCCCGCCGGAAGGTGCTGAAGGCCCTCAGCGGGCTGCTCCTCGCGCTGTTCGTCTCCACGCTCAGCAGTACGGTCGTCTCCAGCGCGCTGCCGAAGATCATCGGGGCGGTGCACGGGTCGCAGACGCAGTACACGTGTGTCGTCACCGCGACGCTGCTCACCACCACGGCGACGACGCCGATCTGGGGCAAGCTCGCCGACCTGTTCAGCAAGAAGACCCTCGTGCAGGTGTCCATCGGCGTCTTCGTGCTGGGCGCCGTGGCGTCCGGGATCAGCCAGACCGCGGGGCAGCTCATCGCCTCGCGGGCGTTGCAGGGTGTCGGCGTCGGCGGTGTGCAGGCCCTCGTCCAGATCACCCTCGCGGCGATGATCCCGCCCCGCGAACGCGGCCGCTACAGCGGCTACTTGAGCAGTGTCACGGCCACGTCGACCATCGGCGGACCGCTGCTCGGCGGTGTCATCGTGGACACCTCGTGGCTGGGGTGGCGCTGGTGCTTCTTCGTCGGCGTGCCGGTCGCGGCCGTAGCGCTGTTCATGCTCCAGCGGACGCTGAGCCTTCCCGTCCTCCGGCGCGAGGACGTCAGGATCGACTATCTGGGGGCGACGTTGATCGCCTCGGGCGTCAGCGTGCTGCTGGTGTGGGTGTCGTTCGTCGACAACTCCTTCGGCTGGGCCTCGTGGCAGACCGGGGTCATGGTGGCCGGTGGGCTGGTGCTGATCGGAGCGGCCGTGTGGGTGGAGTCGCGGGCCGCCGAACCCGTCGTACCGCTCCACATCGTGAGGCAACGCACGACCGCGCTGGCGATCGTCGGCAGCCTCTCCGTCGGTACGGCCATGTTCGGCGCCGCGGTGTTCCTCAGTCAGTACTTCCAGCTCAGCCGCGGGCACAGTCCGACCGAGGCGGGCCTGCTGACGATTCCCATGATGGCCGGGATCCTCATCGCCTCCACGGTCGCGGGCCGGCTGATCAGCCGGACCGGGAAGATCAAGCCGTTCATCATCACCGGCGCCGTCCTGCTCACGGTCGGGTTCGCCGTGCTCGGCACCATCGACTCCAGGACGCCCATGCTCCTGCTGGGCGTGGCGATGCTGTGTGTCGGGATGGGCGTCGGCATGACGCTGCAGAACCTGGTGCTCGTCGTGCAGAACACCGTGCCCCTGAAGGACATCGGCGCGGCCAGCTCCACGGTGTCGTTCTTCCGGTCCCTCGGCGGCACGATCGGTGTCTCCGTCCTCGGCGCCGTACTGGCCCGGCACGTCCAGGACCAGATCACGCACGGCCTCGCCTCGGCGGGACTGCGGACCACGGGCTCCGCCACGGACGTCTCCGCGCAGCCCGCCGCCGTCCAGGAGATCATCCGTGTCGCCTACGGCGACGCCACCGCGCGGATCTTCCTCCTCTCGGCCGGGGCCGCCCTCCTCGCGGTGGTCGCCGCGATCCTGCTGAAGCCGGTCAGCCTGCGCAGCAGCCTCGACCTGACCGAGAAGAGCGGGGGAGCGGCGACGGTCGCCGCGGAGGCCGGGTGACGGGCGGAACCAGCCGGCGAAGTTCCGCGGGCGCGCCTCTCGACCCGTCTACCTGGGTAAACTGTCGGGAACGCCAAGTGCCTTGAGGGGGAGCCGGGATGCCGCCGCACAGTCCTTCCGCGGCCGGGGTTCCGGACGAGGGCGAGGGTGACGAGCGGAGTGTGCCGCCCGTCCGGCAGGCGCTGTCGGACAGTGTGTACGAGCGCATCAAGGCGATGGTCATGGACCACGAGATCGCCCCCGGCGCCCGCGTCGGCATCGAAGCGCTCGCCCGCACCCTCAAGGTCTCGCCAACTCCCGTACGGGAAGCGCTCGCTCGGCTGGAGTCCGACGGTCTGGTGGTGAAGCGGGCGCTCTCCGGATACCGGGCCACGCAGCTGCTCACCAGCCAGGGACTCGACGAACTCTTCGAGATGCGGCTGCTGTTGGAGCCCAAGGCCGCCGCCCTGGCCGCCGTCAACGCGACCGAAGCGCAACTCGACGGCCTTGAGCGGATCGTCGAGGAGATGCAGGCCCACCCGAGCCCGAACGAACGGTACGCGTCGTACCGCGACTTCGCCGCCCTCGACCAGCGCTTCCACGAGGCGATCGGCCAGGCCGCGCACCGACCGCTGCTGGCGGACGCGGTGGAACGGCTCCACGCGCATCTGCACATCTTCCGGCTCAGCAAGGTAGTTGGAGCCTGGGGGCCCACCGTCGCCGAGCACGAGCGGATCGTACGTGCCGTTTTGCGCCGCAACCCGGAACGGGCGGCCGAGGCGATGACGGAGCATCTGACGCGCAGCCTGGAACGGCAGATCGAGGACGGCGAGGGGTCCGGGTCCTGAACAGCTGCTGCAGAAGTGGGAGTTGGGAGCCTGTCCCGCTCACTCCATCAAGAACACCTGTTCCGCCGTGGCCCACCATTCGCCAGGCGCCGCCTCCGGCACGGGCACCTGGCAGGGGGCGGTGAGTTCCCACCACCGCTGGGTGGCCTCGTCCTCGGCCATCAGGGCCAGGTCCGCCGAGAGATCCTCGCCGTCGTACTCGAAATAGCTGAACAGGCGGTCGCCCAGTAGATGGATCGAGTAGTTGGAGATGTGGCTGCGCCGGATGCGATCGAGCACCGGCTGGGGCACGTTTCGGTGCAACTCCCGGTATTCGTCCAGCTTTTCCGGGTGTACGGCGATGACCTGGGCCACGCGCCTCATGAGCGCACCGCGTCGCGGTCGTGGATCAGGCGGATGACCCGGCCGCTCATGCGGTCGTAGTCGCGGTCGTTGTCGAGTTCGCCGCGGACGCGGTGGTCCGTCATGACGACGATGCGGTCGGCGAGGGTGACCATCTCGGCGAGGTCGCTGCTGATGAGGAGGATGGGCAGGCCGTCGCGGGCCAGGTCCCAGATCAGTTCGTGGAAGGCGCGCTTGGTGCGGACGTCGACGCCCACCGTCGGCTCGTCGATGACGAGCAACTTGGTATCCGCGGCGAGCCACTTGGCGAGGCTGACCTTCTGCTGGTTGCCGCCCGAGAGCTCACCCGCGTTCTGCGCCAGCCCCGAGACACGGATGCCGAGCCGGTCGACGAGATCCTGCGCGACGTCCCGCTCCTCGCGCGCCGAGACGAACCCGAGCGCCTTGGCGAGCCTCTTCCACACCGTCACCGTGATGTTGCGGACGATGGGCTGCTCAAGGAAGACCCCCTCCTCCTTGCGGTTCTCGGTGACGTACCCGATGCCGAACTCGTGCAGGGCCTGGCGGGGTGACGTGATGCGGACCGGGCTTCCGTGGACGCGGACCTCGCCGCCCGTGATGCGGTCCAGGCCGAGCACCGCCTTGACCAGTTCGCTGCGCCCGGCGCCGACCAGTCCGTACAGGCCGACGATCTCGCCGGGCCGGACCTCCAGGCTGATGTCACGGTGTCCGCCGGCCGTGGAGACCCTGTCCAGTACGAGAGTTGGGGTGGCGGTGCGGTCGACCGTGCGGGGGCGCATCTCCGTCGCCGCGTGGGCGCGGCCCACCATGAGGCCGACGATGTCGTCGTGGGAGTGGTCCGACAGGGGCGACGACTCCAGGACCGACTTGCCGTCGCGCAGCACGGTGACCGTGTCGCAGACCGCGAAGACCTCCTCCAGCTTGTGGCTGACGAAGACGACACAGGCGCCGCGGGCGGCCAGTCGCCGGATCACCTCGAAGAGGCGTTCCGTCTCCTGCGGGGAGAGGGACGCGGTCGGTTCGTCCAGCAGGAGCACCCGGCTCTCGGTGTAGAGGGCCTTGGCTATCTCCACCAACTGCTGTTGCGCTACGGAGAGTTCGCGTACCGGCCGCTGCGGGTCGAGGTCGACGCCGAGCTCCGCGAGGCAGGCGACGGCCGGTGCGGTCATGGCCTCGCGGTCGACCAGGCCGCGGTGGGAGGGCGGGTTCTGCAGGGTGATGTTCTCCGCCACCGAGAAGCCGGGGATCAGGTTGCGTTCCTGGTGGACGACACCGATGCCGGTGCGGGTCGCCTCCAACGGCGAGCGCAGATGGACCAGTTGGCCGTTCCAGGTGAGGCTGCCGCCGTCGGGGGAGTGGACGCCGGTGAGGACCTTGATGAGGGTCGACTTGCCGGCGCCGTTCTCGCCGAGGAGCGCGT
This sequence comes from Streptomyces sp. NBC_00988, assembly GCF_045162645.1. NCBI lineage: Bacteria > Bacillati > Actinomycetota > Actinomycetes > Kitasatosporales > Streptomycetaceae > Streptomyces > Streptomyces sp. NBC_00988. Next base: position 1,822,501 of record NZ_CP108730.1, on the reverse strand, counting down.
GCACGGAGCCGGCGGTCAGCCGTAGCCCCACGCCGTCCAGCGCCCGGACACCGGGGAAGACCTTCACCAGGTCCTGGCATTCGAGAAGAACCGTGCCGCTCACTGGGCACCTCCGGTCTGCGGCAGGACGGCGCCGTCGGTCGTCGCGGACTTCTCCAGGCGCGTCTGGTGCAGCCGGCCACCGGCGACCGTACCGAGCACGACCAGGCCGATGAGGAGGTTCACCCAGCTCGGGTCAAGGGAGAACTGGGCTCGCGCGGCGTCGATCAGCCGGGTCACGAAGGCCGCAAGGACCGTGCCCAGTACGGCGATCGAACCGCCGGTGAGGGCCACGCCTCCGATGATCGGCGCGGCGAAGCTCGGCAGCAGCCAGTCGCCGCCGACGCTGCGGTTGACGCCGGGCAACGAGGCCGTGGCGGTCACGGCGGCCACACCGATCAGCAGCCCGGACAGGGTGTGCGCGGCCACGATCTGCCGGTCGGTGGAGATGCCGGACAGCCGGGCCGCGAGCGGGTTGCCGCCCGCCGCGAGGAGCCGTCGGCCCGCGACCGTGCGGTACATGAACGCGGCCAGCAGCGCCGCCGCGACCAGCGCGGTGACGAAGACGAGCGGGATGTTCAGCGGCGCCGACGTGCCGAAGTCGCGCAGCGTACGGGAGTAGCCGTCGACGGTCCGGGTGCCGGTGAGCCGGTACTGCGCGCCCAGAAGGATCGTCATCGTGGCGAGGGTCACGATGAACCCGTTGATCTGGGTGCCCACGATGGCCACACCGGTCGCCAGCCCGATGGCCGTCGCCGTCAACAGGCCCACGATCACGGCGACTCCGGCGGGCACACCGTGGTCGGCCATGAGAACGCCCATGAGACAGGCGGTGAAACCGCCCAACGCGCCCACAGCGAGGTTGAGTTGACCCACGCACAGCGCCACCATCTGAGCCAGCCCGATGAGAATGGGAGTGGCCAGGTACTGGAGGAAGACCCGCACCGAGGGACCCTCGAAGAAGGAGCCCGACGAGGCGATGCCCAGCGCCACATAGCCCGCCACGACCACGCACAGCAGCATCGCCGCCGTGGAACGGGAGAACCGGCGCAGCGCCTCGCCGCCCCAACTCCCGTGGCCCAGCGTCACGTTCAAGCGGTTCATGTCGAACGCACCACCTTGCGATAGGACACCACCGTGCGGATCCGGTCGGCCGACAGGGCCAGCAGGAGGACACAGCCGAGATAGATGTTCAGGCTCTCCAGCCCGACGCCGAGCAGGTCGAGGCCCTTGCGGATCACCCCGACCAGGGCGGTGCCGAGCAGCGTGCCCAGCACCGAGACCACTCCGCCGGTGAGCAGGGTGCCGCCAAGTACCGCGCCCAGGAAGGACGGCAGCATGAAGTCGTCGCCGATGGAGGCACGGAACGTACCCGTGCCGGCCGCCGCCATGAACCCGGCGAGGGCGGCGAGCAGCCCCGACAGCGTGTGCGCGAGCAGGACCCGGCGCCCGGTGGGGATGCCGGACAGCTCCGCGGCGGCCGGATTGGCGCCGGTGAGCAGCAGTTCCCGGCCGATGCGGGTGCAGCCGTAGAGGAAACCGAGGGCGAGCATCGCCAGGACGGTGAACTGGGCTATCTGCGGGACGGCCGGCAGGCCGCAGATGGGGCCCGCGCAGATGTCGGCGAGGGAGTAGGAGCGCAGGGCGTCGATTCCGGCGGGGTGGGTGGTGAAGGCGGCGTCGTCGGTGAGGGACGAGTAGAGGAGGGAGACCAGGCCCAGGAGGGCGAAGTCCATGGCCAGGGTGACGACGAAGGAGCTCACGCCGGTACGGGCGATGAGCCAGCCGGTGACCGCGCCGATCGCCGCCCCGGCGGCCAGGCACATCAGCAGCCCCACCTGCATCGGGACGCCGAGACGGTCGTAGCCGAGGCCCGCGAACATGGCGCCGAAGGCGGCCATGCGGCCGACCGCGAGGTTCATGTGGCCGACGGACAGGGCGACCATCTGCGCGAGCGCGACCACGGTGAGGGTGGCGACGTCGCGCAGGAGCGGGAAGAGCACCAACTGCTGGTCCAGGAACGCCGGTCGGAGTATGCCGAACAGGACGCTGAGCGCGATGACGAGGACCAGCAGGCCGAGTCGTTGGTTGACCCAGAACGGCATGCGGTGAGGTGCCGTCTTCTCTTCCGGGACGGTGTCCGGCGGGCTGATCGAGGTCGTCATGCCACCCTCCGGTCGTCCAGCGCGTCCGGGTCCCAGTCGATGCCGATGCCCGGCGAGTCCGGGGCCACGGCCTTCCCGTCGCGGATGGTCAGTTCGGTGCGGGTCACCGCCCTCAACTGCGGTATGTACTCGACGTATTGGCCGTTGGGCACGGCGGCGGCGAGGCTGACGTGCAGTTCCATCAGGAAGTGCGGGCAGACGGCGACGTTGTGGCTCTCCGCCAGGTGCGCGACCTTCAGCCACGGGGTGATGCCACCGATCCGCGCGGCGTCGACCTGCACGACGGACGCGGCGCCGGCCTCCAGGTAGGAGCGGAACTGCATCAGCGAGTACATCGACTCGCCGACGGCGACGGGGATGCGGGTCGCCGCCGCGAGCCGCGCGTGCCCGCTGATGTCGTCGGCGGGCAGCGGCTCCTCCAGCCAGTACGGGTCGTACGGCTCCAGCGCCGCCGCGAGCCGCAGGACGGAGGACGCCGTCTGGGACTGGTTGGCGTCGGTCATGATGTGCAGCGAGGGGCCGACGGCCTCGCGGACCGCGCGCAGGCGCTCCGCGTCCTCGGCGGGGTGCGGCCGGCCCACCTTGATCTTGACGCCCGCCCATCCCAACTCCTGTGCGCGCAGGGCACTTTTGACCAGTTCCTCGGCGCTCAGATGGAGCCAGCCGCCCTCGGTGTCGTAGACCGGCACCTCCTGGCGGTGGCCGCCGGCCAGCCGCCACAGCGGTTCGCCCGCCCGCCTGCACCGCACGTCCCACAGGGCGGTGTCGACGGCGGCGAGGGCGAGCGAGGTGATGGCTCCGGTGGTGGTGGACCGGGTCAGCGCGAACAGCCGCTGCCACAGCGCCTCGACGTTGCGCGCGTCCTGTCCGACGAGCGCGGGCAGCAAGTGGTCGCGCAGCAGGGCGAGTACGGAGCTGCCGCCGGTGCCGATCGTGTAGGAGTAGCCGGTTCCCGCGAGGCCGTCGGCCGTCTCCAGGTCGACCAGGACCGTCTCCTGTTTGACGAACGACTGCACCGCGTCGGTGCGGTCCTGCTCGACGGCGATGTCGGCCAGCCTGGCGGTCGCGGCCGTGATGATGCTGCTGCTCATTCAGCAATTCCGGTTTCTGTCGGGGGAGTTGGCCATCAGCGGTGGTCGGCCGTCAGGCGCAGGAGAGGATCTTGTCGGCGAACTGCTTCTTCAGCTCGGCGGTCTTCGCCTGCCGCGCCTTGTCGTAGCCGGCGACGTTCGCCTTGGTGACGACGAACGAACCCGAGTCCACCTTCACGCCCGGGGAGCGCACCGTGCACTGCTTCGTCTGGAGCAGCGCCAGCGCCCAGATCCCGATCTCGGCCTGCCCGACCGGGTTCTGTACGACGGTGGCGGTGACCGTGCCCTGCTTGATGCCGCTGAGGATCTTGGCGTCGTCGTCGATGGCGATGACCTTCGCCTTCGACCCGGACGACTTGACGACGTCGGCGGCGGCGACGGCCGGGTTGTAGGCGGTCGCGACGATGCCCGTGATCTGACTGCCCTTCGCCGCCATCAGGTCGGACACCGCCTTCTGCGCGGTCTGCAGGTCCGTGTCGATGTCGGTGATGGTCTGCAGGAGCTTGACCTTGCCGCCCGACTCCTGCACGGCCTGGGCGACGCCCTTGATCCTCAACTGGGTATTGGCGTCGACGTTGTTGCCGGTGAGGTGGACCAGGGTTCCTTTGCCGCCCATGGCCGCGATCGCCGCCTTCGCGGCTTTGTAGGCGGCGAGTTGGACGTCCGTGGAGAGACAGAAGTCGGCGTCGTTCTTGTCGCCCGCGGGGCACGAACCCAGCGAAGCCACCGGGAATCCCTGCGACTTGAGGTCGGCGAAGGTCGAGTTGATGTCGGTGGGGGAGACGCCGAACACCCCGAACGCGTTGTAGCCGCGCGCCGCGAGCGTCGACAGCAGGTTGTTCTGCTTCTGCTGGTCCCACTCCGCCGTCTCGTCGAAGGCGACGGCGCCGAGGCCGTACGTCTTCTTCGCGGCGGCGCCCGCGGTCTTCCAGGGCTGGAAGTACGGGTGGGCGCCGCCGGGCACGAGGGCGACCTTCGTCTTGGAGCCGTCCACGAGGTCGGCGCCGGCGCCGGTCCGGGCGGCCGGCGCGGCCTGACTGCCGGACTGCGCACCGGAGTTCTTGTAGGTACAGGCCGCTGTCCCCGTCGCGAGCAGCGCGACCGCGACAACTCCGGGCAGGACAGATCTGGTTGGGAAGCGCATGACCCACCCCTGCGGATTCAGATAGGAATCAGATAGGAAATCGATGCGGCGATCGTGGGGGAGGAAGTCGGGCGCGTCAAGGCTTGCGGCATGAACTGGTCTGGTGAATAGGGGTTTTGTGACTCCGGCGGGCCAAGCCCGCGTCTGTCGCTGGGGCTGGCCGCGCGCGAAATCGTATAGGAAATATCTCGGTGTCGGCCTGGCCGTAAAGGTACAGATCATTCCGGCAAGTCGAAGATCGCGGGCCCGGCGGCCCTCTAGGATGGCTGGCTTCAGCGCTCGTGGGCGTGCACGTCGTAGACGTACAACTCGTGGGCGTGCAAGGGCAGTTCACCGCAGGGAGATCGTGCATGGGTTCCGATGAGGTCTTAACCACGCCGTTGGACGGGCTGTCGGCCGGCCCCGTGGTGCCGCGGCTGGTGCTGGGCGCTCGGTTGCGCGAACTGCGGGAGGACCGGGACATCGCCCGCGTGGTCGCCGGTGAGGCCATCCGCGCCTCCCGCTCCAAGATCAGCCGCCTGGAGGCCGGCCGTCACCGCTTCAAGCCACGCGACGTCGCCGACCTGCTCACGCTCTACGGCGTCACGGACGAGGCCGAGCGGGCCACCCTGCTGGCCCTCGCCGAGGAGGCCAACTCCCCTGCCTGGTGGCAGCACTTCAACGACGTGGTGCCCACGTGGGCGCGGGCCTACCTCGGGGCCGAACAGGCGGCGAGCCTCGTCCGCTGCTTCGAGGTCCAGCGCGTTCCCCACCTGCTGCAGACCCCCGACTACGCGCGCGCCTCCCTGCGGCTCACCCACGCGGGTGCCGGCGGTGCGGAACTCGACCGGCGGGTCAAGCTGCGGATGACACGGCAGCGGATTCTGAGCAAGCGGCCGGCGGCACAGCTCTGGGCGGTGATCGACGAGGCGGCGCTGCGACGCCCGGTGGGCGGAATCGGCACGATGCGGGCCCAGTTGAGGCATCTCATCGAGATCTGCCGGCTGCCGCAGGTCACCGTCCAGGTGATGCCGTTCCTCGCGGGCGGGCACGCGGGGGAGGCCGGGCCGGTGACCATCCTGCGGCTGCCCGGCGGCCGGCTGCCCGACATGGTCTACCTGGAGCAGCGGGTCACCGCCCTCTACCCCGACCGGCCGACCGAGATCGAGTGCTACTGGGACGTCATGAACCGGCTGGTGGTGGAGGCGGAATCGCCGGAGGAGACTCCGACGATCCTGCATCGCATTCTTCAGGAGACGTGATCCGTCAGAAGACTTGAACTGCCGGGCAGGGGCTAGCGCTTGAGGGCGACACCGCCGTACTGGTGCACCTCCGCCGGCAAGCCCCAGGCGCTCTCGTCGGGACGCCAGCGCGAGCAGGAGGCCACACCCGGTTCGAGCAGTTCAAGACCCTCGAAGAAGCCCGCGATCTGCTCGGGGCTGCGCAGGATGTACGGGATCGAACCGCCCTCGTTGTACTGGCGGATGGCGTCGACGTAGGCCTCGCTGGTGTCGGTGCTGTCGTAGTGCACGAGGTAGCTGCCGGAGGGCAGGGCGTCCACCAGGCGCCGGACGATCGCGCGCGCCTCGTCGTAGTCCTCGATGTGGCCCAGGATGCCCATCAGCATGAGGGCGACGGGCTTGTCGAAGTCGAGCGTCTTGCCGGCCTCGCGCACGATGGTGGCCGGGTCGCGGAGGTCGGCGTCGACGTAGTTGGTGACGCCTTCCGGGGAGCTGGTGAGCAGCGCGCGGGCGTGGGCCAGCACCAGCGGGTCGTTGTCGACGTAGACGATGCGGCACTCGGGGACCACCCGCTGGGCTATCTCGTGGGTGTTGTCCACGCTGGGCAGCCCGGTGCCGATGTCCAGGAACTGCCGTATGCCCTCCTCGGCGGCCAGGTGACGGACGGCGCGGGCGAGGAAGTACCGGGCGGCACGGGCGCCGGTCTCTATGCCGGGGAAGATCTCGCGGAACGCGTCACCGGCGACGCGGTCCACCTCGTAGTTGTCCTTGCCGCCCAGCCAGTAGTTCCAGATCCGGGCCGACTGCGGCACGGTGGTGTCGAACCTGGCGAGCGGATCCTGCTCGGAGTTGTCTGCCGCTTCGGTCATGGAAGCTCCTGTGCGTGCGCGGTGAGAACCACGGAACCGTCGAAGATCGGCCGTGGACACCCACGTTATTCCCCCGTGGCGCGACTCGTGTGCCTCGTCGGCCCCAACTGCCCGTAGCGGCACGCTCGTTGGCTTGTTCGCTGCGCCCGGTGACGCGGAATCAGCCCTCTGCGGCGTGCCGGGTGAGGAAACCGATGAGGGCAGCGACGGCTGCGAGTACGGCCACGCTGGTGAGGGCGGCGGGGAGGGAGTACCAGTCCGCCATGAAGCCGATGGCCGGCGGTCCCAGGAGCATGCCGCCGTAGCCGAGGGTGGAGGCGATGGCGACTCCGTCGGGGCCGGCCAGGGTGCCGGCGCGTTCGACGGCGACGGGGAAGAGGTTGGCGAGACCGAGCCCGGTGATCACGAAGCCGAGGACGGCGGCCCACAGGGTGGGCGCGAGCGCGCCGAGCAGCATGCCGAGGGCGGCGGTCGTGCCGCCGGACACGAGGGTGCGGGTGCGGCCGAGGCGTTCGAGCAGCCGGGTGCCGGTGAGTCGGCCGGCGGTCATGGCGAGCGCGAAGCAGGAGTAGCCGATGGCGGCGGCGCCGGCGGTGGCGTCGAGGTCCTGCTCCAGGTGCAGGGCGCTCCAGTCGGCCAGGGCGCCTTCGCCGAAGGCGGTGCAGAGGGCGATCAGGCCGAAGGTGAAGACGAGGCCGCGGGTGCGGGGGTTGAGGCGGCGGGGCGCGGTCTCCTGCTTCGGGGAGTCCTTGGGGGGATCCGCGGGTTCGGGGAGTGCCGGGGGCTTCAGGCGCAGCAGGTTGCGCCCTACGACGGCGGTGACGAGCAGGCCGATCACGGTCAGGCCGAACAGGTGCTGCGTCGGAGTGAGGAATCCGGCGACCAGTCCGCCGAGCCCGGCGCCGACCATGCCGCCGAGGCTGAACGCGGCGTGGAAGCTGGGCATGATGGGCCGCCGCATGGCCCTGACCAGGTCGACCGCCGCGCTGTTGAACGCGACGTTGATCCCTCCGTAGGCCGCGCCGAAGACCAGGAGGACGAGGCCGAGGGTGAGGGGTGAGTGGGTGAGCGGTGGCAGGGAGACGCTGAGGGACAGCAACACGGCGCAGGCGACGGTGACTTGGTGGTTGCCGTAGCGGTGGCAGAGGCGGCCGGTGAGCATCATCGTGATGACGGCGCCGGCGGAGACGCCGAGGAGCGCGAGTCCGAGGGTGCTGGCGGAGGCGCCGGTCTGTTCCTTGATGGCGGGGATGCGGACGACCCAGCCGGCGAAGATGAATCCGTCCAGGGCGAAGAACGCGGTGAGGGTGATCCGGAGGCGGGTCAGGTCGGTGGGGGCGCCCGGCACGGCGTTGTGCGTTCGGGGTTTGTTTATTTGCGGCACAAAATCAGGCTAGGTGGGTGGAGGGGGCGGGGCAAGGGCGGGGGTGTGAAGCCGTTGCGTTCGGCCCGGGCCTGCGGAGGCGTGGGCCGAAGTGAGTAGGTGGGCCCGCCGGGGACGGTGAACGTGAGGTCGGGGCGACGGTCGGAGCCGTCTGACCGGCATCTGCGTTGCCTATTGGGGCGCGACCGTACGAGCCTTTCATGGCTCGCTCTTCCGGAGTCGGGACGCACGGGCTGTCGGCAAGCACGCCGTCCTTCACGTCTCCTCGCGGAAGTGGTAGCTCCGGCCGGGCAGGGGGCAGAACGGGTCCATGCATGACGACAAGGACCCGACAAGTCCCTGGAGGTGGTGACTTGACCGTCATCGTCGGCCTGGTCCATCGCGGGCGCGTCCATCTCGGCGGAGACTCCGCAGGCAGCAGCGGGTCGCAGCTCACGATCCGCCGTGATCCGAAGGTCTTCACCAACGGCCCCTATGTACTCGGATTCACGACCTCGTTCCGTATGGGTCAGCTCCTGCACCACGCATTCGAGGCCCCGCACCCAGAAGGCGACCTCGACCGTTTCATGGCCACGCGCTTCATCAACGCGGTCCGGGCCTGCCTCAAGGACGGTGGATGGGCCCGCAAGGACTCCGAGCAGGAACAAGCAGGCGTCTTCCTGGTCGGCGTCCACGGCCGTCTCTTCGAGATTCATGACGACTATCAAGTCGGTGAGCCCGTTGACGGATATTCCGCTGTGGGCTCCGGGGACGACCTGGCTCTCGGCGCTCTGCACGCCACCGCCGAGCTCGGCCTCAAACCGCGCGAGCGCCTCACTGCCGCCCTGCGTGCCGCGGATCATCACAGTACGTATGTCTCCGCCCCGTACACCTACGTCAAGACACCCCGCTGAACGAGCCGGCGCGAGGGGCGGCGTTTCGTGCCGGAAGCGGGCGGACGGGCGTGGTCGCCGTGGTGGCTCGGGAGTGGGTGCCACCGCGCGGGTGGGGCACGTGCATCACTCCGTGCTGCGCAGGGCGAGCCAGGTCTCGTGGCCCACGATGCCGTCGGCGTCCAGCAGTTCGTCGCTCTGGAAGCTCCGCACCGCCGACTCGGTTCCGGCGCCGAAGTCGCCGTCCACGCCGGTGCTCCCGACGTCGTATCCGCGCTTCGTCAGCATGCACTGCACCTGCAGTACACGCTTGCCGGTGTCTCCCGGCCGCGTGCGTCCGTTGCCGCGGTAGTACGTGCAGTCCGTGATCCAGGCCGGGGTCGCGGGCTCGGTGGTGGGCGGACCGCTCGGGGACGAGGAGGGAGTCGGGTCGGCCGGGGCGCTGGTGCCGGCATCGGGAGCGGAGGGAGTGGCGTGCGCCGCCGGTGCGGCGGAGCCCGAGCCCTCGGGGTGCGAGGCCGCGCCGTCGGGGTTCGCGGCGCCGTCGACGCTCTTGCCGGAGGCGGTCCTGGCGTCCGAGGCCCCGGGCGTCGGTGAGAAGGCGGTGCCGCCGGGCAGGGTGCGGCCGGTCGTCGTGGCGGTCCCCGGGCCGGAAGCGGCGGGCGGGGCGTCGTGGCGACTGAGGGCGAAGCTCCCTGCGGCCACCGCGCAGACGGCGATGCCCGCGGCGACGGCCCGTACCGACTTCTTCCGTGCCCAGGTGCGGACGTGGCTCTCCTGGCGGCGTGCCGATGGTGTGCCGGAGGCGGCGTCGGCGGCCACCACCAGTGGTTCGGGAACGGGCGGACCAGGCCGGCCGCCCTGCCCGGCCGGTGTCGACGGCAGCGCCATCGGCGGTTCGTCCGGAGACGGTAACCGGGCCTGCGATGCGACGGGGAGGCGGTACAGCACCTCGTACGCCCGCTGCCGGGCCAGCAGTTGGCCGGCCAGCGGCTCGGGCCACACGGTCGTTTCGGTGCGCGTCCCGGCGGCGTTGACCAAGTCCTGCCCGGTGGGCCGCCGTTCGGGCTCCTTGGCCAGGCAGGCGGTCAGCAGCGAGCCGAGCGGCGCGTCCGCCGCCGAGATCTCGGCGATCAGCTCGGGGTCCGGCTCCTCGAACGCCACCCGGTGCATCACGTCGACCCCCGTACCGTCGCCGAACGGGGCATGCCCCACCGCCGCGTACACCAGTGTCCCGGCGAGTGAGAACACGTCCGACGCCGTGTCGGATCTGCCGGTCCTCAGGTGTTCCGGCGACATGTAGGCCGGAGTTCCGACCCGGACACCCGTGCCGGTGATCGTGCTGGCGTCCATGGCCTTCGAGATGCCGAAGTCGATCACGTGCGCGCCCCCGACGGACAACAGCACGTTGGACGGCTTCAGGTCCCGGTGCACGATCCCCGTGGTGGCGAGGTCGGCCAGCGCCTGCCCCAGCTCCGCCACCAGACGCCAGACCGCGGCCGTCTCCAGGGCACCGTGCTCCCGTACGGCGTGCGCCAGATCGAGCCCCGGGAGGTACTCGGTGGCCATCCACAGCAACTCGTCCTGGAAGCCCGTGCCGCACAGTCTCGGTGTGTGCGATGTGCTGACCCGTTCGTGCACCGATGCTTCACGCTCGAACCGGCGCCGGAAGCCGGGATCGTCCGCGTACTCCGGCCTGATCACCTTGACCGCGGCCAGACCGGGGCTGCCGTCCGCGGGACGTGCGAGGTAGACCCGCCCCATACCGCCGCTGCCGAGCAGGGCCAGCGGCGCGTAGGGACCGATGCGACCCGGGTCGCCGAGGCGCAGGGGTGCGGCACCGGTCTGCCGCAGTGCGGCGGCCTCGTTCGTCGCCAGGTCCGGTGGCAGCGGCCGCTGTTCTGACACGGATCCCCCGAAGTGATGTGCGCCGTACGTCAGTTCGGCCCCAAGAACTGTCGAGGCTATCCGAGCTGTGACGTCCGTTCAGGGTTTCCCGCACTTCCGTTCCTCCAGGGCTGTTCAGGATGTCGCGATCAAGCCCCCGGGAAGGGGACTGCTCCACCGGTGCCGTGACGTGGTCGCGGACGGCTCGGTCGGTGACGAGGTCCTCAAGCATGGGAGACGCATTCCTACCGGGCCGCCCTATCCGCTAACATAGAATAATTAGATAGATGAATAGCCTAGTGCTGTCGAGGAGTGGCCGTGGACTTCGGGCTGACCGACGAGCAGGACCTGTTGCGCGCGACGGCACGGCAGTTCGTCGCCGACGTGTGCCCGGCCGAGAAGGCCAAGCAGTGGGACGAGGAGGGCGTCGTGCCGCCCGAGTTGTTCCGCGGTATGGCCGATCTGGGGTGGTTCTCCCTCCCGTTCAGTGAGGAGGAGGGCGGCGACGGGGGCAGCCCGCTCGAACTCATCCTGATCGCCGAGGAGTTGGGGCGGTCCAGTTTCGACGTCGCCATGTGCTACATCGGCGTGCTCATCCCGGGGATCACGGTGTTCCGGTGGGGCGACGAGGCACAGCGCGACTTCATCCGTGAGCAGGTGATGACGGGGCGCCACCGCCTCGCCGTCGGCCTCAGCGAGCCGGACAGCGGGTCCGACGCCGCCGCCCTGCGCACCACCGCCGAGGACCACGGCGCCCACTTCCTCGTCCGCGGCCAGAAGGCGTGGTGCACCGGCGGCGGCCTGCCCGACACCACCATCGCGACCTACGTGCGGACCGGTCCCCGCGAGCCCAAGCACGGTGGCATCAGCCTCCTGCTCGTCGACCCCGCGACGGACGGCGTCGAGGTGCGCCGCACGCCGACGCTCGCCCGGCACATCCTCGGCACCAACGAGGTCTTCTTCAACGACGCTCTGGTCCCGAAGGAGAACCTCGTCGGCCCGCGCGACGAGGGCTGGAAGGTCATGCTCTCCAACATCGAACTGGAGAAGGTGATCATCACCGGCGGCTATCTGGGCGCCGCGCAGGCCACGCTGGACGAGATGCTGGAGTACTCCCGCACCCGGCACGCCTTCGGCCGTCCGGTCGGGAACTTCCAGGCCCTCGCCCATGCCATGGCCGACCTGCAGACCGAGATCGACTCCGCCCGGCTGCTCGCGTACCGCGCCGCCTGGCTGCTCGCCCAGGGCAGGCCGTGCACGCGGGAGGGCTCGATGGCCAAGCTGAAGGGGTCGGAGACGTATGTGGCGGCCGCCCGGCTCGGGATGCAGGTGTGTGCCGGGCACGGTTTCTCGACCGAGAGCGTGATGAGCTTCCGCTACCGGGAGTCGATCGTGGCCACGATCTCCGGGGGAACCAGCCAGATCCAGCGCAACGGGATCGCCCGGAGCATGGGGTTGCGGTCCTACTGACCCGCGCCTTCGCCCTTGGCCTCCTGCGCGGCCAGCCACGCCTCGTGCCGCGCGAAGTGGCCCTGGTCCCGGGTCACCCAGATCCCGGAGACCCGGGCCAGTACGGCGCGGGTCGGCAGCAGGACCATCTCGCCCGCGATGTACCAGCGCCGGCCCTCCCGCCGCTCGACCCGGGCCCGGACCTCCAGCGGCCGTTCCACCGGCACCGGCTTCACGAAGCTGACGCTCAACTCCGCCGTGACGCTCAACACCCGGTGCAGCAGCGGGAGATGACCGAGACAGTCGTCCAGTACGGCCGCCGTCCAACCGCCGTGCGCGACATTGGGCCCGCCCTCCTGGTCGCGCGGGCAGACGAGCTCGAAGACCGCGCTGCCGTCCTCGTCGAGCCGTTCGCCCTCGACCCCCAGACGGCAGGAACCGGCGACGCGGCACGCGCCGCACAGTGCCACGCCGCCGGGGGTGCGCGGCGGCTCGTGGAAGTCCGACCCCGCCCACACTCCGGTCTCACCGGTTCCCATCGACATGCTCGAACTCCTCGTGTCAGACATCGGCGAGCAGCGGCCGCAGCTTCCCCGCGATCAGCTGGACCTGGCGGGCGACCATCTCCTCGGGCATCCCGGCCAGCGACGCCCAGAGGAACACCCCTTCGACCGGCAACCCGGCGACGTACGCCTTGATGGCCTCGGCGACGTCCTGCGGGGTGCCGTAGAGGAACTGACCCACACCTGTCGCCCGCAGCCCCGTCTCCCGCCACTTCTCGGGGTCGATGGGGCGGGGAGCGGGCTGGTCGGTCCCCTCGACCATGTACCGGCGATAGCTGTCCCACTGGTACGCCAGGTGTTCGCGCACCACCGGCCAGTCGCCGTCGGGGTCCTCGGTGACGAACGTGGTGAAGGACCCCTGCATCCGGGCCGTCGACACGTCGTGGCCGCTCTCGGCGAGCCCGTCCCGGTACGGCGTGAGCAGTGCCGGGTTGAGGGACAGCAGCCCGGTGCCCAGCCGTCCGGCCCGGCGTGCGCCCTGCGGGCCCTGGTAGCCGAGCCAGATCGGCAGCGGGTCCTGGACCGGGCCGGGGGTGACCAGGGACTCCGACCACAGGCCGCGGATCTCCCGTACCCGCTGGTCCGTCGTGGAGTAGCGCTTGGCGAGATCGGCGCCGTACAGCCGGTACTCGGGTACGCGGTAGCCCGTGCCGAGTCCGAGGTCCAGGCGGCCGTCGCTGATGATGTCGACGATCGCGGCCTGTTCGGCGAGCTCGGGGGCCGCGTGCAGGGGCGCGGGGATGACCGCGGTGCCCAGGCGGATGCGGCCGGTGCGGGCCGCTGCCGCGGCCGCCATGGTGAGTGGCTGCGGGAGGTATCCGTCCTCGAAGCCGTGGTGTTCGGAGAACCAGACCGAGTCGAGGCCGAGCCGGTCCGCCTCCTCGCACATCTCCAGGGCGAATCCGTAGACGCGTGACCAACTCCGCTGCCAGGGCGGGGGGTTGCGCATGTCGAAGTAGATGCCGACCTTCATGAAGGGTCACCTTTCCTTGTGTCGTCGCTGAGCTGGATCGTCGCGTGGGTGACGGCGACGCCGTCCCCGGGCGGCAGCAGCCGTACCGGTCGCAGGTCCATGGACTCGATCTCGGGCAGGTCCTCGACCATCGCGGAGATCCGCAGGACGGTCTCCTCAAGGGCCGTCAGGTCCACACCCGGGCCGCCCACACGGCCGTCCAGCAGCGGGGCTGCGCGCAGCGAGCGGATCATCTCGCGGGCGTCGCGGTCGCTGAGCGGGGTGATCCGGTGGGCGACGTCGGCCATGAGGTCGGCGTAGTCACCGGTGAGACCGAACGCGATCACCGGGCCGAAGACCGGGTCCGCGCGCACGGAGAGGAACGCGTCCGGGCCTGGCGCGTGCGTGTCCCGTACGGAGATGCCGTACGAGTCCAGCAACTCGGCGGCGGCCTGCGGCGGTACGGCTCCGGGAGCGCACCCGGCGATCAGCGAGCGGGCCCGGTCCGTGTCGACCCCCGCGAGGTCCGGTATGACTCCCGCGGGGGTGCTCCGCCACGCCTGGTACGCCGCCGCGTGGCCGAGCGAGGTCGCCGCGGACTCGGGGAACGCGTAGGTCGGTACGACGAGTTCGCCCCGGTGCAGGAGATCGGCGACGCCCGCCCCGCCCAGGAAACTCGCCACCACCGGCTTCTCCGGCGCGGCCTCGGCCGCGTCGAGGATCGCCGCCGCCACCTCGTCGGGCTTGTCAGCCAGCGGCGGCATGAAGAGGACCACGGCGGCGTCGATGGAGTCGTCGGCCAGTACCGCGTCCAGCGCCTGCCGGTAGTGCGCGGCGGTGGCTGTGGGCGTGAGGTCGATCGGGTTGGTGACGTCCGCGCGGGGCGAGAGAGCCGTACGGAGGGAGTGCCGTACGCGCTCACCGAGTACGGGCACCCGCAGTCCGCTCGCCTCGCACGCCCCCACGGTCAGCGCGGCGGGCCCGCCCGCGTTGGTGATCACGGCGACCCGGTTGCCCGGCGGGGGCGGCTGGTGCGCCAGCAGGAGCGCTACGTCGAAGAGTTCCTGGAGGCTGCGGGTACGGATGACGCCGGACTGAGCGAAGAGCGAGTCGACCGCCGCGTCCGCGTGCCCCGGGTGCACCGCGACGATCGGCTTGCGCGGCGCCACCCGGCGCGCGACGCGGGCGAAGCGGCGCGGATTGCCGAAGGTCTCGACGTGCAGCAGGACCACCGAGGTCTCGGGGTCCTCCTCCCACCACTGGAGCAGGTCGTTGGTGGAGACGTCCACGGCGTGGCCCACCGACACGAACCCGGAGAAGCCGAGCCGCAGCCGCCGGGCGAAGTCGAGCACCGCGAGCCCGAGGGGCCCGGACTGGCTGGACATCGCGACCCGGCCCGGCATCGGCAGCGCGGGGGAGAAGGTCGCGGCCAGCCGGGCCGCGGGCGTCGTGTTGACCACGCCCATGCAGTTCGGGCCCACCAGCCGCATCCCGGAGGCACGGGCGAAGCGCGCCAGCTCCAGCTCGGTCGCCCGGCCTTCGACTCCCGTCTCCCCGAAGCCAGTTGAGACAACGACCACGGCCTTGACGCCGGCCTCCGCGCACTCCCGTACGACATCGGGGACCGCCTCGGCCCGCACGGCGACCAGGGCCAGGTCCGGGACCTCGGGAAGCTCCCGGACGTTCGGATACGACCGTGCCCCCGCGACCTGCTCGGCCCGCGGATTGACCGGGAACACGGAGCCCCGGAAACCGCCCCGCAGCAGGTTGGCGACGATCTCGTGGCCGATCGTCAAGGGGCTGCGGTTCGCGCCGATCACCGCGACCGAGCGGGGTTCGAGCAGCGGGCGCAGGGAACGTCGTACGGCCGTGTGCTCGCGACGCTCGGCGCGGGCCACGGCCTGGGCCTGCGGGTCGACGGCGATCTCGAAGTGGACGATCTGACCGGGCGGCCCGGACTCCACCCGGAAGCCCGAGCCGAGGAACACGTTGATCATGCGGGTGTTGTCGGCGAGGACGTCGGCCTCCAGGACCCGGATGCCCCGGGCGCGCGCGGCGGCGGCGATGTGCTCCAGGAGCAGCCTGCCGAACCCCTCGCTCTGGTGGTCGTCGCGGATGGTGAAGGTGACCTCGGCGTGTTCCGGTTCCTCGGGATCGCGGACGTAGCGCACCAGACCGGCGATCTCGTCGCCGGCGAGGGCGACCAGCGCCAGTTCGTTGAGGTAGTCCACGTGGGCGCCGCGCCGGATGACGTCGTCGCGGGCGCGGACCACGGGGCCCAGCGAACGGTAGGCCAGGGTCGCCCGGGACAGCCCGCCGACGAACGCGACCAGGCGGTCGGCGTCCTCCGGCCGGACGGGCCGGACGAACGTCGACCGGCCGGTGCGCACGAGGCCCGGTCGTTCCAGATCCTCGGGATACGGCGGACTGCTCATCGGGGTGTCGCCGCTCAGACGGCCGCCTCCTGGGGAGTCTGCTCGGGCAGGCTGAACAGCTCGTCGAAGGTGCCGCGGGTGACCCGCTCGCGGATGTCCGCGGACACGCCGTCGAACAGCTCGTGCAGGGTGGACTGGGTGTGGCCGTACGTGCCTTCGAGGTGGGGGTAGTCGTCGCCCCACATCACGTTGCGGTAGCCGGTCGACTCGACGATCTCCACCGAGCTCTTGTCGTGCTGGAACGACGCGTACACCTGCTGCCTGATGATCTCGCTGGGCAGCCGGCTGAGCTTCGGCCGGACGAACATGCCGTGCTGACGGTAGGCCTCGTCCATCCGGTCGCCGATGGCCGGCACCCAGCCCGCGCCGCCCTCCGCGATCAGGATCTTCAGGTCGGGGTGACGGTCCAGGGCACCGCCCGCGACCATGTGGGACACGACGCGCATGCCCGGATACGTCGTCTCCATGTAGTTGACGACCGCGCCGCCGGGCCCGCGGAAGACGACGTTCTCGCCGCCCGTGCCGATGTGGAAGCCCAGGGTCAGTCCGGCCCGCTCGGCCGCCGTCCACAGCGGCTCCCAGCGGTCGAGTGCGTACTCCTCGCCGGGCCGTGTCTGGCACGGCAGGAACACCGACTGGAAGCCCATCTCCGCCACCCGCTCGACCTCGGCGACCGCGTCCTCGACGTCGGCGGTCGACACGCAGGCGGGAGTGATGATGCGCTTCTGCTTCCCGAGGACCTCGGAGTGCGCCCAGTCGTTCCAGGCCCGTACGGTCTCCCGGGCCAGCTCCCGGTCGGTGATCGACACCAGCCAGAACCCCATGGAGGGGAAGGCCAGTTGACCCCACACGCCCTCCTGGTCGAGGTCCTTCAGCCGGACCTGGAGGTCCCGGGCGCCCGGTGGCCGCATGGCGTCCATGAAGTCGTTGAGCTGGCGGTCGATGCGCTCGCCGTCGATGTACAGCACCTCGTACTTGTCGCCGCGCTCACTGCGCGGCGCCCGGTCGGCGAGGCGCGGCGGCAGCGCCTGGACCCACAGGTCGTCGGGCTCCATCACATGGGAGTCCCCCGAGTTGACCCAGATCTTCGTCATGACGCTCCTTCGGGTCAATAGATGCAATCAGTTAGCGATTTTAATCGTATCGGCGGGCGGACGGAAGGCCAGGAGGGGGTGGAGATCAGCTCCGCCGCCGCTCGATCTCCTCCACCAGCCGCGGGAGCACCTGGAAGAGATCTCCTACGACGCCGTAGTCGGCGAGGTCGAAGATCGGGGCGTCCGCGTCCTTGTTGACGGCGACGATGGTCCTGGAGGTCTGCATGCCCGCGCGGTGCTGGATCGCTCCGGAGATTCCGGCGGCGAGGTAGAGCTGCGGGGAGACCTGGGTGCCGGTCTGGCCGACCTGGTGGCTGTGCGGATACCAGCCGGCGTCGACGGCGGCCCGGGACGCCCCGACGGCCGCGCCCAGGGCGTCGGCGACGCGCTCGATGACGGCGAAGTTCTCGGCGCCGTTCACCCCGCGACCGCCGGAGACGACGATGTCGGCCTCGGTCAGCTCGGGGCGGTCGCCGCGCTCCCGGGGCGTGCGGGACAGGACCTGCACGGCGGCGGAGGCCGGGCCGAAGACGACGTCCCATTTCTCCAACTCGGGTGTGACGGGGGCCGGTTCGGGCGCGGTGGCGTTCGGCTTCACCGTGATCACCGGTATGCCCCGCGTGATGTGCGCCGTGACCTGGTAGGTCGCCGCGAACGCGGACTGCTCGGTGACCGGGCGGCCGTCCTCGCCCGCCGTGATGTCGACCGCGTCCGTGATCAACCCCGACTCCAGGCGGAGCGCGACCCGGGCGGCGGTCTCCTTGCCGTCGGGGCCGGACGGCAGCAGGATCGCCGCCGGGGTGGTCCGGTCGGCGATCTGGGTGAGGGCGTCGACAGCCGGAGTGACGAGGAGTTCCCCGACCTCGGGTGCGTCCACGACGTACACCTTGTGCGCGCCGTACCGGCCGAGGGTCTCGGCCGCGACGTCCGCGCCCGGGCCGAGGAAGACGGCTGACGGTTCGCCCAACCGGCGTGCCAGGGTGAGCAGTTCGAGGGTCGGCTTGCGGACGGTGCCGTCCAGGTGATCGACGAGTACGAGGATCTCGGCCACGGTGATGGGCTCCTTGGGTCGGTCGGACGGACGTGCCGGTCAGACGAACTTCCTGGCGGTGAGGAACGCGGCCAGACCGGCGCCGCCCGCGCCGTCGTCGGCGACGATCTCTCCCTTGGTGCGCGGTGGACGCCTGGTCGCGGTGTCGACGGCGGTTCGCGCACCGGTCCGGCCGACCCGCTCGGCGTCGATCCCGAGATCGGCGAGGCCGAGAGTCTCCAGCGGCTTCTTCTTCGCGGCCATGATCCCCTTGAAGGAGGGGTAACGAGCGTCACCGGAACGGTCGGTCACCGAGACCACGGCCGGCAGCGCGCTCCGGACCCGCACGGTTGCGGAATCGCTCTCGCGGCGGCCGGTCAACGCCCCGTCCTCGACGGTCAGTTCCTCGATGTGGGTGACGGCCGGGACGCCGAGCCGCTCCGCGAGCAGCGCGGGTACGACTCCGGCGCCGCCGTCCGTCGAGGCCATCCCGCACAGCACGAGATCGAAGCCGTGCCGTGCGATCGCCCCGGCCAGCGCGAGCGAGGTGGCGAAGACGTCACTGCCCTCGATCTCCTCGTCGGCCACGTGCACCGCCGAGTCGCCGCCCATGGCGAGAGCCTTGCGCAGGGCGTCCTTCGCGTCGTCCGGACCGACGGTGAGGTAGCAGATCTCCACGTCCGGGCCCGACTCCGCGATCCGCAGGGCCTGTTCGACGGCGTACTCGTCGAGTTCGGACAGCAGGGAGTCGACCGCCGCGCGGTCGGTGGTGCCGTCCTCGGTGAAGGCGCGGTCCGCCGTGGCGTCAGGCACGTGTTTCACGCAGACAACGATCTTCACATCGCCCTCCCGGGGGTCTAATGAGTGCTAATAGTTAACTATATAGATCGAGCAAGTGCGAGACTTCCCTGAGATTCAGTCGAATTAGTTGACTGATTGCGCTGATAGCTGGAAGATCTGGGCAGCTGAGCCGCGAGGAGGCGCCATGGTCGGAGACAGGGTCACCGAGGACAGGTACTTCGAGCCACAGGTGGAGACCATGTCCCGCGACCGGTTGCGGGCGCGGCAGGAAGAGCGGGTGCTGGAACTCGTCGAGTACGCCTACGGCAACTCGGCCTTCTACCGGGCGCTCTGGGACGAGCACGGGGTGCACCCGCGCGACGTCCGCTCCCTGGACGACTTCCGGGCACGTATCCCGTTCATCACCAAGGACATGGTGCGCGCCCACCGGGCCCGCACCGGCGACCCCTTCGGCGGGCTGCTCTGCGTCCCGACCGAGGAGCTGACCTCCGTCTCCTCCAGTTCGGGCACCACCGGCGACCCGGAGTTCTTCGCCGAGATCTGGGAGGGCGCGCCGCCCCTGGTCACCGCGCAGGTGCGTGACCTGTGGGAACTCGGCCTCAGGCCCGGGGACCGGGTGCTGAGCCCGCCCGGCACCTTCCGCAACCTGATGGACGCCGGCTTCCAGGCGCTGGGCGCGGTGGTCATCGAGGTGGACACCTGGATGGGGAACATGCCCGAGGTCGTCGAGGCCCTGCGCACCTACCGCCCCGCCTACCTGCAGATGATGTATCCGCAGATGGTGGAGCTGGAGCACCTGGCCGGCACGACGGATCTCAAGGAGGCGTTCTCCTCCCTCAAGGGCGCCTCCTGCGCCGGACAGCCCCTCAGCCGGAAGATGCGCGAGCGGATCCGCGAGGACTGGGGCATCGACGTCTACGAGTACACCAGCGCCGCCGACACCGGCACCGCCTGGGAGTGCCGCGAGCACTACGGCTTCCACCTCTGGGAGGACACCGTCTTCGCGGAGTGCGTCGAGGTCGACGAGCACGGCTGGCGCGACGCGGCGGAGGGCGACCTCGGCGAACTCGTCGCCACCGACCTCGACAACCGGGCCGCGCCGCTGATCCGTTACCGCAGCGAGGACCTCGTCCGGCTGTCCCGGGACCGCTGCGGCTGCGGGCGCACCCACGCCCGGATGTGGGTGGCCGGCCGGCGCGGCGACGAGACCCTGGTCCAGGGGCGATCCGTGGTCCTGCGCGACATCTGGCAGGCGGTCGAGGACCAGCCCGAGACCGTGGCGGGCGTCTTCCAGATCGTCCGGAACGGCCGCGAGGTCGACGAACTGCGGCTGCGCGTCGGCTACGACCCCCGTCTCACCGACGACGTCGACGCCCTGGCCGGACGCCTGGGCGAGGCCGTGCGCGAGCGGACCGGCGTCAAGCCGGTGCTCGACATGCGCACCGAGGAGGACCTGTTGAAGACCATGACCAGCGTCGCCAAGTTCCCCCGGGTGGTGAAGAGCTGATGACCCGCGCCGACACCCTGGCCCGGGCCCGCACGCTCGACCGGCCCGAACTCGCCTACCTCGTACGCTTCCCCACCGCCGACGGCATCCGGGACGTGGAACTGACCTGGGCGGAACTCGCCCGCGACACCGACTGGGCCACCGCCCGCCTCCGGGACCACGGACTGACCGCCGGACAGCGGGCGTTGCTGACCACCTCCGGCTTCGAGGGCTTCTGGGGTCACGCGGTGATCGGCGCCCTGCGCACCCTGAAGGTGACCTACGGCATCGCCGAGGCGATGGGCTGGGACCACCGCAGGACCGCGGTCTTCCACCGCGAACTCGACCCGCACGCGGTCATCGGCCTGTCGGCCGAGACCCTGGAGGGGCTGGCCGGCGCGGCCGACGTCGGTGAGATGTTCCGGACGACGCCGGTCGTGCTGGCCCGGCCCGCCGCCGTACCGCGGCTGCGCGGAGTGGGCGTGTCCGCCGCCCTGATCGCGACCGTGGGACCGGCCCTAGCGCTGGAGTGCCCCGAGCGCGGTGGCGCGCACGTCAACGCCGCCGAGTGGCGGGTCGGCGCGCGGGACGGACAGCTGTCCGTGGCGGCGGGGGAGGGGCGCACCTCGCTGCTTCCCGAAACCCCGCTCGGCATCGCCGGGCGCGTGATCACCGGCCGCTGCGCCTGCGGCAGCGAGGACCCGCGGGTCCTCTTCGCCGAGACCATCAACCAGTCACCGTCATCGAGGAGTTGAGGATGTCCGAAGGAGTGGTCGACGGCCGGGTCGTGGTCGTCACCGGCGCAGGCAACGGGATCGGCAGGGCACACGCCCTGGCGTTCGCCGCACACGGCGCGAAGGTCGTCGTCAACGACCTGGGCGGTGCGCGCGACGGCGGGGGAGCCTCGGCCGGGCCAGCCCAGACCGTGGTCGACGAGATCGTCGCGGCCGGCGGCGAGGCGGCGGCCAGCACGGACGACATCTCCGCCTGGGACGGCGCAGGCCGACTCGTCCGACAGGCCGTCGACACCTACGGCGGCCTGGACGTGCTGGTCAACAACGCGGGCATCCTGCGGGACCGGATGATCGTGTCGATGACCGAGCGGGACTGGGACAGTGTGATCGCCGTCCACCTCAAGGGCAGCTTCGCCACGCTCCACCACGCCGCCGTGTACTGGCGCGAGCGTGCCAAGTCCGGTCACGACAACGACGCCCGGGTCATCAACACGACCTCCCCGTCCGGCATCTTCGGCAACCCCGGCCAGTCGAACTACGGCTCGGCCAAGGCCGGCATCGCGAGCCTCACCGTCATCGCCGCGGCCGAACTCGCCCGCTACGGCGTGACGGTGAACGCCATCGCGCCCACCGCGCTCACCCGGCTGACCGAGGACATCGAGATGATGAAGCAGGCCGCCGAGGCCCAGGACCTCACCCCCGAAGCCATCTCCCCGCTCGTCGTGTGGCTCGGCTCGGCCGCCTCACGCGAGGTCACCGGCCGGGTCTTCGGCGTCGTCGGCAACCGCGTCACGGTCCTCGAAGGCTGGGTCAACGGCCCCGGCGCGAGCGCGGAGTCGCGCTGGACGCCTGAAGAACTGACCTCGGTCGTCCCGAACCTGGTGGCCAAGGCGGCTCCGAACGCCGACGCCATGGGCAACCGGAACGGGGCGTGAAGACATGACGACCACTCAAATACCGGTTGCCGAAGGCCTGTTCACCTGGCCGCCCGACGAGAGCACGCCCCTGCGGCTCATCGGCTCCGAGTGCACGGCCTGCGGACTGGTGAGCTTCCCCGCCGCCGCGGACTGCGTCCGGTGCGCGAGCACGGAGTCCAAGGAACGGCTCCTGGCGGACCGCGGGACGCTCTGGACGTACACCACCCAGGACTTCCGTCCGCCGTCCCCGCCGTACGACGGCCCCGAGGCCTTCGAGCCGTACGCGGTCGGCTACATCGAGCTCCCCGGTGAACTGCTGGTCGAGGCCCGCCTCACCGAACCCGACCCGGACAAGCTGCGGATCGGGCAGGACATGCGGCTGACGCTCGTGCCGTACCGCGTGCAGGACGACGGCACCGAGGTCATGACGTTCGCGTTCGCCCCGGCCGAGGAGGAGGCATCATGACCGAGGCCGTCATCATCGGGGTGGGACTCCATCCCTTCGGCCGGTTCCCCGGAAAGCCCGCACTGGACATGGGCGCGGACGCGGTACGGCTCGCGCTCGCCGACGCGGGCGTCAACTGGCCGCAGATCCAGGGCGGTTACATCGGCAGCTACGAGGTCGCCAACCCGGACGCCATCGTCGCCCGGCTCGGCCTGACCGGCGTACCGCTGCGTGGGGTGTTCAACGGCTGTGCCACGGCCGGTACTTCGGTGGCTCTGGCCGCCCGCGCGATCGAGACCGGCGAGCACGACCTGACCATCGCGATCGGCCTGGACAAGCACCCGCGCGGGGCGTTCGCCGCCGACCCGTCCGTGGCCGGCGTCCCCTCCTGGTACGGACAGACCGGCCTCTTCCTCACCACGCACTTCTTCGGCATGAAGATCAACCGCTATATGCACGACCACGACATCTCGCACGAGACGCTCGCGCGCGTCGCGTCCAAGAACTTCGGCAACGCGGCCCGGAACGAGAAGGCCTGGCGCCGAACTCCCCTGTCCGTGGCGGAGATCCTCGCCTCCCCGGTCCTCAACCACCCCCTCCGCCAGTACATGTACTGCGGCCCGGACGAAGGAGCGGCGGCCCTCGTGCTGTGCCGGGCCGACCAGGCCCACAAGTACACCGGGAAGCCCGTACGGATCCGATCCACCGCCCTGCGCAGCCGCCGGCTCGGCGCCTTCGAGGTGCAGAGCCCGTCGTTCCCGGTCGGGGAGATCGTCGCGAGCCCGACCGTGGACGCCTCGCGGGAGGCCTACGAACGCGCGGGCATCGGCCCCGAGGACGTCGACGTCGCCCAACTCCAGGACACCGACGCCGGATCGGAGGTCATCCACATGGCCGAGAACGGCCTCTGCAAGGACGGCGAGCAGGAACGCCTCATCGCCGAGGGCGCCACCGAGATCGACGGCAGGCTCCCGGTCAACACCGACGGCGGCCTGCTCGGCAACGGCGAACCGATCGGTGCGTCCGGACTGCGCCAGATCCACGAGATCGTCCTCCAACTGCGCGGCACGGCGGGAGACCGACAGATCTCCGGCACACCGCACGTCGGCTACACCCACCTGTACGGCGCGCCGGGCGTGTCGGCGGTCACCATCCTGAGCACCTGAGGGCAGAGCGGACATGGCAGACGACATGCAGGACTTCGCGGCCGAGGCACGCGCCTTCCTCGACGCCCACGCGGCCAAGGCCCCCGACCGCACTGCCCCCACCTGGGGCGAGGGCGACGACTCGATGGCCTACTTCAGCAGCCTCCCGCCCGAGGAGGAACGGGAGCACGTGCAGCGGGCGCGCGACTGGCAGCGCGTCCGCCACGAGAACGGCTTCGGCTGGATCACCGGCCCGACGGAGTACGGCGGCCGGGGCCTGACCCCCGTCCACGACCTGCTCTACGACGCCGTCGAGTCCGAGTACGACGTCGCCGACACCGGCGTGCTCAGCGTGATCGGCCTCGGCATGATCGGACCGACGATCCTCGCCCACGCCCAACCGACCGTCAAGGAACGGTGGTTGACCGCGATGTACCGCGGGGACGCCATCGCCTGCCAGCTGTTCAGCGAACCCGGCGCGGGCTCCGACCTGGCGAGCCTGGCCACTCGGGCGGTCCGGGAAGGCGACGCGTGGGTGCTGAACGGCCAGAAGGTGTGGACCTCGGTCGCCCAGCACAGCCAGATCGGCCTCGCCCTCACCCGCACGAACCCGGAGGCCCCCAAACACCGGGGGATCACGGCCTTCCTGGTCCCGATGGACGCCCCCGGCGTCGAGGTCAGGCCGCTGCGGCAGATGACCGGCGGCGCGGACTTCAACGAGGTCTTCCTCACCGACGTCCGCATCCCCGACGACCACCGGCTCGGCGAGGTCGACGGCGGCTGGACGGTCGCCCTGACCACCCTGATGAACGAGCGCGCGACCGTCGGCAGCGAGGGCGCGGGACCGGTGGCCGCCGCGCTGTCCCCGGACCACCTCTCGGCCCTGATGCGCGCCACCTGGACCTGGGACGACCGTGCCCTGCGCGCCCGGCTCGCGGAACTCCTCGTGGACGCCCTCGCCACCCGGCACCTCAACACCCGCGCCCTGCGCACCCTGCGCGCCGGCGGCACACCGGGCCCCGAGATGTCCGTCTCGAAGCTGATGTACGGCCAGAACCTCACGCGCGCCGCGCACTTCGTGTCCGACGTGCTCGGACCCCGGATCATCGCCGACACCGGGCAGTGGGGCACCTACGCCTGGTCCGAACTCCTCCTCGCCACCCCGGCGTTGCGCATCCTCGGCGGCACCGAGGAGATCATGAAGAACATCCTCGCGGAACGCGTCCTCGGACTGCCCAAGGAGGTGCGGTCATGACCGCTGACGAGACCGGACTGCGCGAACTGCGGCTCTCCGTACGGGAGTTCCTGGAAGCCAAGTCACCCGAGGAAGCCGTCCGCAAGCTCATGGAGAGCGAGCCGCGCTTCGACCCGGCGGTGTGGGCACAGGCCGCCGAACAACTGCGGCTGCCCGGCCTGGTGATCCCGGAGGAGTACGGCGGTGACGGCTTCGGCCTGGTCGAACTCGGCGTGGTACTGGAGGAGATGGGCCGCGCCCTGCTGTGCGCCCCCTTCTTCGCGACGGTCGTACTCGCGGCCCAGTCCCTGCTCGCCTCCGGTGACCGGGAGGCCTGCGCACGTCACCTCCCTGACATAGCGGCCGGCGGGACGACGGCCGCGCTCGCGGTGGCCGAGGACAGCGGATCCTGGGACCCCGCGCTGATCTCCGCGCGCGCTGTGCCGGACGGGGACGGCGCCTGGAAGCTGACCGGCCGCAAGTCCTTCGTCATCGACGGTACGACCGCCGATCTGCTCCTCGTCGTCGCCCGCACCGTCGCCGGTCCCTCGCTCTTCGCCGTGGACCGCGACGCCTCGGGACTGGCCGCCGAACCCATGGAGACCCTGGACGCGACCCGGGCGATGGCCCGGCTGACCTTCGACGCGGTGCCCGCGACACTCGTCGGCGCGGACGGGGCGGCCGGGCGCACCATGGCCAAGGTCCTGGACGTCGCGTCGGTCGCCCTCGCCGCCGAGCAGTCGGGCGGAGCCCGCAGGTGCCTGGAGATGAGCGCCGAACACGCCCGTACCCGGCACCAGTTCGGCCGGCCGATCGGTTCCTTCCAGGCGGTCAAGCACAAGTGCGCGGACATGCTCGTCCAGGTCGAACTGGCCGAGGCCGCCTCCCGGGAGGCGGCGCGACTGGCCGACGAGGGCTCCGCGGAGTTCCCCGTCGCCGCGGCCGTGGCGCACGCCTGCTGCTCACGGGCGTACATGTTCGCGGCCATGGAGAACATCCAGGTCCACGGCGGCATCGGCTTCACCTGGGAGCACCCGGCGCATCTGTACTTCCGGCGCGCCAAGTCCTCGCAGCTGCTGTTCGGCGGGCCCGCCGTGTACCACGAGCGGCTGCTGGACCGGCTCGGGATCTGAGGAGACCACGAAGACGAGGAAGGCCCCGGGGCGGTGACCCCGGGGCCCTCCTCGTCTTCGGTGCCGGTCAGCCCCGGGCCGCCTCGCCCAGCAGTGCTTTCGCGATGATGACCTGCTGGATCTGGCTCGTGCCCTCGTAGATGCGGAACAGGCGGGCGTCACGGTAGAAGCGCTCGACGGCGACCCCGCGCATATAGCCCGCGCCGCCGTGCACTTGGACCGCGCGGTCCGCGACCCGCCACACCATCTCGCTGGCGAAGTACTTCGTGCAGGACGGGCCGATCTTGGTGTCCGTACCGGCGTCGAACGCGCGGGCGGCCTCCAGGACCGTGGCGCGGCCGGCGTAGTAGTCGGTCATGGAGTCGGCGATCAGGCCCTGCACGAGCTGGAAGGAGCCGATGAGCTTCCCGGACTGGCGACGGGTGCTGGCGTACTCCACGGACTCGTCGACGAGCCGCTCGGCCATGCCCACGCACAGGGACGAGATGTGCACCCGGCCGTGCGCGATGCAGCCCATCGCCGTGCCGAAGCCGCGGTTCAGCCCGGCCTCGCCGCCGACGAGGGCGGTCGCCGGTACGCGGACGTCGTCGAAGTACACGTCCGCCGTCCACGCGCCGAACTGGCCCATCTTGTGGTCTTTAGGGGCCACGGTGAGGCCTGGCGTACCGGCCGGGACCAGGAAGGTGGAGATGCCGCGAGTGCGCGGGGCGTCCGGGTCGGTGCGGGCGAAGACCATGAAGACGTCGGCGAGCGGGGCGTTGGTGATGTACCGCTTGGCACCGTTGATCACCCAGTCGTCGCCGTCCAGGTGTGCCCTGGTGGTCAGGGTCGAAGGGTCGGAACCCGCTTCCGCCTCGGTGAGCGCGAACGACGCCAGGACGTCGCCCGAGGCGATCCTCGGCAGCCACTCCGCCTTCTGCTCCTCGGTGCCGCCGACCATCAGGACGTGCCCGGCGATGCCGTTGTTGGTCCCGAACATCGAGCGCAGGGACGGGGTGGTGTACCCCAGCTCGAACATCAACTGGGCCTCCTCGTACATCGACAGCCCGAGCCCGCCGTACTCCTCGGGCAGCGCGAAGCCGAACAGGCCCATCTTCTTGGCCGCCTCGCGGATCTCTGCGGGCATCTCGTCCTTCTCGTCGATCTCCGCCTCAAGCGGTACGACGCGCTCGCGCACGAAGCGCCGGACCTCGGACAGCACCGCGCTGAAGTCAGCCGCGTCCATGTCGACTCCCTTGTTGCCCCAATTGGCCTTAGTCAGCTGTTTCTGTCTCGTCCGGCTTCCGCTCCGGGCGGTAGCACACGGCCAGCAGCGCGGCGGCGCTCGCCGCACCGACCCCCACGGCCAGCAACGCGGGCCCCACGCCCGCGCGTTGGCGGCGCAGCACTCCGTCCAGCGAGTACCTGCCGGGGCCCAGCGCGGCCAGGGCGACGGCCGCGCCGCCCACGACACCGACGTACTCCCAGCCGCCCTTGAAGACGAAGAAACCCTTGCCCCGATGGTCGGTTCGGGCCGCCACGGTCATCAGACCGACGGCTGCCGCCGCAGGGAGGGGGTTGGCCGCGCCGAGCGTGATCCCCACGCCGGCGGCCATCTCCGTCCCGGCGGCCATCCGGGCGTGCACCTCGGCAGGCCGTAGTCCGAGCGCCTCGAACCAGCCCGCCGTGCCCTTGAGTCCGCCCGGCCCGGCGACCTTGTTCCAGCCGTGCGCGAAGAGCATCGGGCCGAGTGTCGCGCGCAGGACGAGCGCGGCGACGTCGTGGCCCCGTGCCCTCACTGGCCGACTCCGGTCGCCCGTCCCGCAGGGGCGACACCGTACAACTGCGGTACGGCGTCCACGAGTTCGTCGTAGGTGAGCGCCTGTCCCGACGCGCTGGGGTGGACGCCGGCGACGGTCCAGCCCTGGAGCCGGTTCAGCCGGTTGCCCTCGATGCGCAGGACCTGGCCGGTGAGCCAGGCCGCGCTGTCGGAGGCCAGGTAGACGACGACGCCCGAGGCGTTGGCGGGGTCGCGCGGGTCGAAGCCGTCCACGGCGCGCAGCGATTCGCCGACGGACAGGCCGTCCGTCATCCGTGTGGCCGCGATCGGCGAGATGGCGTTGGCGGTGACACCGTACTTGCGCATCTCCAGGGCCGTGAGGACGGTGAGCCCGGCTATCCCGGCCTTTGCCGCACCGTAGTTGGACTGCCCCTGGTTGCCGAACAGGCCGGTCCCGGACGTGGTGTTGATGACGCGGCCGGTGACGCGCTCACCCCGTTTCGACGCCTCGCGCCAGTACGCGCACGCGTGCCGGGTGAGTGCGAAAGTGCCCTTGAGATGGACCGCGATCACGGCGTCGAACTCGGCCTCGGTCATCGAGAACAGCATGCGGTCGCGCACGATCCCCGCGTTGTTCACGACGATGTCCAGGCGCCCGAACTCCGCGACCGTGTCCGCGACCATGGTCTCGGTCGCCGCCCAGTCCGTCACCGACGCGTGGTTGGCGACCGCCTGCCCGCCGAGCTTGGTGATCTCGGCGACCACCTCGTCGGCGGGGGAGTCACCGGTGCTCTCGCCGTGCACGCCGGAGCCGAGGTCGTTCACCACCACGGTCGCGCCGGCCTCGGCCAGCGCCAGGCAGTGTGCCCGGCCAAGACCGCGGCCACCGCCGGTCACGACGGCGACCTTGTCGTCGAGGATGCCCACCTGCTACCTCCCGGTTGTGTCGAGTTCGCGGAGTACGTCGTCGGTGTGCTCGCCGAGCGTCGGCGCACCGCTGCGTGGCTTGTCGTCAACACCCCAGAAACTGACGGGTGTTGCCACGGTCCGCAGTGGCGGTGCCTCGCCCATGCCGGGCTGTTCGACGAACGCGCCGATCGCTTCTGCCTGCGGATCGGCCGACACCTCGGCCAGGGTCTGCACCGGCGCCCACCACACGCCCTCGGCGTCGAACCGCCGCGCCCACTCGTCGAGTGGCCGGCTCGCGAACTCCTCGTCGAACACGGCGATCAACTCGCGTACGTGCGCTCGCCGTTGCTTGCCCGTCGCGAACCGCTCGTCCGTCTCCAGATCCGCGCGGCCGAGCGCCTTGACGACGCCGGGCCAGTGCCGGTTGCCCTCCAGACCGACCAGCCAGAACCAGCGGTCGTCCGCGGCCCGGTAGGAGTTGTAGAGCGGCGACTCGTGCTCGGTGCGGTGCCGGGTACGGCCGCGCCTGCCGAAGAAGTTCTGCAGGGCGAGGTCGTTCCCGTTGGCGTAGGTGCCGGACCGCAGCAGCGACACGTCCACCACGCCGCCCTCGCCGGTGTGTTGGCGCCGCAGCAGTGCGGCGAGCACGCCCGCCACCAGGTTGGCAGCGGCCGTACGGTCACCAAGTCCCGGCCGAATTCCTGGCGGTGGCTCGCCGGCGGGGTTCAGCATGGCGGCGATGCCGGGCCGCGCCCAGAAGGCGGAGACGTCGTACCCGGCACGGTCGCGCTCCGCGCCCGTCCAGCCGTAGCCCGTCAACGTGCCGACGACCAGGCGGGGATGGCGGGCGCGCAGCTCGTCCGGGGCCAGACCCAGCCGTTCCAGCGCACCGGGGCGGAGGTTGGTGACGAAGACGTCGGCACGCTCCAACAGCCGTTCCAGTACGCCCTTTCCGTCCTCCGAGCGCAGGTCGAGGACGATGCCGCGCTTGCCGCGGTTGTCGGTCTCGAACGGGGGCGCGCTGTCGATGTCCTGGCCGACGTGCCGGAGCGTGTAGCGGTTGGGGTCGCCGGTCGGCGCCTCCACCTTCACCACGTCCGCGCCCCAGTCCGCCAGCATGGTGGCCGCGGCCGGAGCCGCCACCCACATGCCCAGCTCGACGACCGAAATGCCCTCCAGTGGCCGCACGGCCCACCTCCCTGCTTGTTGGTGTCTCGTCGGTCCGCCCGCTACTTGCCCTGGAAGTCGCCGGGACGGCGCTCCCGGAAAGCCTTGAGTCCCTCGACCCGGTCCTCCGTGGAGAACAGCACCGAGACGGTCTCCCGCTCGTACGAGATCGCCGCCTCCAGGTCCATCCCGAGGCCGTAGTCGATCAGCCGCTTGCCCGCCGCGAGGGCCAGCGGGGCCCCGGCCGTCAGCGCGGCGGCGAGTGCCTCGGCGACGCCCAACACCCCGCCGGGCTCGGCGAGTTCGTTGACCAGTCCGAGCGCGTGGGCCCGCTCCGCGTCGATCGGTTCGCCGGTGAGGATCATCTGCTTGGCGATCGCGGGCGGGATCAGACGCGGCAGGCGTTGCGTGCCGCCCGCGCCCGGCAGTACGCCGAGCTTCATCTCGGGGAGGCCGAGCCGCGCGCCCCGCTCCGCGACCCGCAGGTCACAGGCGAGCGCGAGTTCGAGACCGCCGCCGAAGGCGAACCCGTGGACGGCCGCGACCGAGGGCTTGGGGAAGTCCTCCAACAGCGCGTAGGCGTCGGTCAGTCGCTGGACGAAGGAGTGGAACTGCCGGGGTGCCGTGAACGACTCGATCTCCCCGATGTCGGCCCCGGCCGAGAAGGCCCGGCCCGCCCCGGTCACGACCAGGGCGCGCACGTCGTCGTTGTCGCGTAGTTCGTCCAGCGCCCGGGTTAGCCGTTCCACGGTCCCGGAGCCGATCGCGTTGAGCTGCCCCGGCCGGTCGAGGGTCAACACGGCGATTCTGTCCCGGAGTTCGACACGCAGCACGGTGTCCACCTCAGACCATCGTGAGTCCGCCGCTGACCGAGAGCGTCTGCCCGGTCATGTAGGCGGCGTCGTCGGACGCGAGGAAGGCCACCACACCGGCGATGTCGGCGGGCTGGGCGACGCGGCGCAGCGGGATCGCCCGCACGGTCGCGTCGTACATCTTCTGGCTGTACTCGGCGACCTGCCCGAGCAGCGCGGTGTCGGTGGGCCCCGGGCAGACGCTGTTCACGGTGATGCCGTGCCGGGCCACCTCGCGGGCCAGGGCCTTGCCGAAGGCGATGACACCGCCCTTCGTCGCGGAGTACACGACCTCGCCCGACGAGCCGACCCGGCCTGCGTCCGAGGCGATGTGGACGATCCGGCCGCCGCCGCGCTCGATCATCGGGTCGAGGACGGCCCGGGTCATCGTGATCGTCCCGCGCAGATTGACGGCGATGATCCGGTCCCAGGTCTCCTCGGGGCTGTCGACGAACCGGCCGATGACGTCGACGGCCGCGTTGTTCACCAGCACGTCCACCGGGCCGAGTTCGGCGGCCACCCGTTCCACGGCCGTGCGTACGGCCGCGCTGTCGGAGATGTCCGCGCCGACTCCCGTGGCCCGCACGCCGTACCGCTCCGCGAGCAGGCCCGCGACCTTGCCGGCCGCCTCCGCGTCCAGGTCGCAGACGGCGACCGAGGCTCCCTGGGCGGCGAGCCGGCCGGCGATCGCCTCGCCGATGCCACGGCCCGCTCCGGTGACGAGCGCCACCTTGTCCCGTACGCTCACGCGCCCTCCCTCGCCCGACTGCCGATACAGCGCTATCGTATAACTACTTCAGCTAAATAAGCGAGATGCCTGAGCGGAGTCGAGCATGCGCCGAACGATCTTCACCGAGGAGCACGAGCTGTTCCGGGAGACCGCCCGCTCCTACTACCTGCGGGAATGCGCTCCGTACGCCGAGCAGTGGGAGCGGGACGGACAGGTGAGCCGGGCCGCGTGGACGGCCGCGGGCAAGGCCGGGCTCATCGGCTGGCAGTTCCCTGAGGAGTACGGCGGCCAGGGGATCTGGGACTTCCGCTACAACGCCATCATGGCCGAGGAGATGGCGGCCACCAGCTCGGTCGGCATCGGGCTCGGGCTGCAGAACGACGTCATCCCGCCCTACCTGACGCACCTCACCACCCCTGAGCAGAAGGCCCGTTGGCTGCCCGGAGTGACGAGCGGCGAGACGATCTGCGCGCTCGCGCTGTCCGAGCCGGCCGCCGGATCCGACCTCAAGGCCATCCGTACCACCGCCCGCCGGGACGGCGACGAGTGGGTGATCGACGGGTCCAAGACCTTCATCACCAACGGCATCCTGGCCGACCTGGTCATCGTCGCCTGCAAGACCGACCCGGACGCCGGGCACAAGGGCATCAGCCTGATCGTCGTCGAGCGGGACACCGAGGGCTTCGAGCGCGGGCGCAAGCTCGACAAGGTCGGGATGAAGGCGCAGGACACCGCCGAACTCTTCTTCCACGAGGTCCGCGTCCCGGCCGAGAACCTCATCGGGCAGGAGAACCGCGGTTTCTACCACATGATGGGCAATCTCCCGACCGAGCGCCTCGCCATCGCCGTCTCCTCGCTGGCGGCCGCCGAGCGGGCCTTCGAACTGGCGCTGGACTACGCGAAGACCCGCACGGCGTTCGGGCAGCCGATCGGGGAGTTCCAGGCGAACCGCTTCGCCCTCGCGGACATCAAGGCCAAGCTGGGTGCCGCCCGTGTCTACCTCGACGGCTGCATCATGGCCCTGTTCCAGGGCGAGTTGACGGCCGAGGAGGCCGCGGCGGCCAAGTACTGGACCTCGGAGACCGGCTGGCAGGTCATCGACCGCTGCATGCAGCTGTTCGGCGGCTACGGCTACGTCAACGAGTACGAGATCGCCCGGATCTGGCGCGACAGCCGGGTGCAGCGGGTGTTCGGCGGCACCTCGGAGATCATGCAGGAGATCATCGGGCGCTCGCTGGGGCTCTGACATCGGGTGTACTCATTGACTACCTTGGATAAATAGGTTAGCTATTTAAGCTGGATGAAGGGTGCCGGTGTCGGCCGCGACCGACCGCCGCCTTCCGAACTTCCGAAGCCCTGGGAGCCAAGAGCATGCATTCCGCCCGCCGCCTGACGTTCGGCGACATCATCCGTGAGCACCGCAGGTCCTTTCCCGACGGCATCGCCCTCGTCGACGGCGAAGTCCGGCTGACCTGGCCGCAGTTGGACGAGCGCACCAACCGCCTCGCCCAGGCCCTCACGATCGCCGGGGTCGGACCCGGTGACCGCGTCCTCTGGCTGGGGCAGAACTCCTTCCGCATCTGGGAGCTGCTCGGCGCCGCCGCGAAGATCGGCGCCATGGTCTGTCCCGGCTACTGGCGCTGGGCCGCCCCCGAAATGGCGTTCGCCGTCGAGGACTTCGACCCCAAGGTCGTGGTCTGGCAGGACGAGGAGATCGGTGACACGGTCGCCAAGGCGCGCGCGGAACTGGGCAGCGACCACCGGGCGTTGTGGCTGCGCCACGACACCGAGAGCCTGGGCTCCTACGAGTCCTTCCTGGCTTCCGGCACGGACGACGACCCGGCCGTCGACGTCGACCCGGACTCCGCGCTCCTGGTCATCTACACCGCAGCGATCTCCGGACGCCAGTCCGGCTCGATGCTCTCGCACCGCAACCTCCTCGCCATGGGCGCGAGTTCCGCCTGGATGGGGGACATCGGCACCGAGACCGCCTTCCTCGGCGCCGGACCGATGTTCCACATCGGCAACTACCAGTTCTGGGGCGTCCCGGCCTTCGTGCACGGCGGCAAGAACGTCGTCGTCCGCCGGGTCGTCGCCGAGGAACTGCTCCCGCTGCTGGCGGCGGAGCGGTGCACGCACGCGTACCTGATGCCACCGACGATCGCCCAACTCGTCGCCCTCAACAGGGAAGCGGGCCACGACCTCTCGCACCTGCGGGCCAGCGTCGCCGCCCCCCTGTGGCAGGGCACGGTCCCCACCGACACCAGCCGCTTCACCCGCAACGGCGGCGGCGAGGGCCGCGGCTACGGCCAGACCGAGGTGACCGGCTTCGCCGTGACCGGAGCCTACGGTGGCTCGGGCACCGGCAACGCGGGTCGCCCCGGCCCCTTCACCGCCGTACGCATCCTGGACGGCACCGGCAAGGAGTGCGAGGTCGGCCGGGCCGGCGAGATCTGCGTCCGCGGCGACCTGGTACACCTCGGCTACTGGAACCGGCCCGAGATCAACGAGGAGCGTTTCCGCTTCGGCTGGTGGCACACCACCGACCTCGGCCGGCGTGAGTCCGACGGCACGATCAGCTTCCTC
Organism: Streptomyces sp. NBC_00988; assembly: GCF_045162645.1. Classification (NCBI taxonomy): domain Bacteria; kingdom Bacillati; phylum Actinomycetota; class Actinomycetes; order Kitasatosporales; family Streptomycetaceae; genus Streptomyces; species Streptomyces sp. NBC_00988. The sequence continues at coordinate 1,788,410 of NZ_CP108730.1, read as the reverse complement.
GGCACCACGACCCGCATGCTCAAGTCGGCGGCCGAGAACATCTTCCCGGCCGAGGTGGAGAACTGCGTCGAGTCCCACCCGGCGGTGAAGGAGGCCGCCGTGATCGGCGTCCCGAACGAGCGCTGGGCGCAGGACGTCAAAGCGGTCGTCGTCCTCCACCCCGACGCCGAGCCGGTCACGGCCGCGGACGTCATCGAGCACTGCCGGGCCCGGATCGCCTCGTACAAGAAGCCGAAGACGGTGGAGTTCGTCGAGGCGCTGCCGCGCACCAAGGACTTCGGCAAGGACTACGAGGCGCTCGACGAGCGCTTCGGCGGGGGCGGCTACCCCGGCGGCGACCAGCTCGGCGCGGGACGGTGACGGCATGAGCGACCGCCAACCCGTCGTCGTCGGCGTACACGCCACCGAGCAGGCCCTGTCCCTCCCGCACCGCGACGCGATGGGCCTCGCGCTCGAAGCGGTGCGCGGCGCGATCGAGGACGCCGGGCTGACCCCGGCGGACGTCGACGGCGCCCAGGTCGACTGGCCCGGCCCGGGCGGTGTGCCCGGCGAGGGCAGCTCCTGGGCGCGGATGCTCGGCCGGGACCTGCGCTGGACCAGCGACTCGATGCTCGACAACGCCGGCTCGCGGGGCCTGCTCAAGGCGGCCTCAGCCGTACGGGCCGGGCTCGCCGACACCGTCGTGGTCGGCGGCTGCAAGCTGGTCTCGCGGGGTGCGGGCCCCGTTGGCGCCGGGGTCCCGCTGGAGTTCGCCGACGTCTGGGGCAGCTACGTCGTCGCCCAGTTCGCGCTGGTGGCGGCCCGGCACATGCACCAGTACGGGACGACCTCCCACCAGCTCGCGGAGGTCGCCGCCACGATCCGAAACAACGGCACCACCAACCCGGAGGCGATGATGTACGGCCGTGGTCCGTACACCGCCGACGACGTGCTCGCCTCCCGCATGGTGGCCACACCGTTCCACCTGCTGGACTGCTGCATCGTCGGCGAGGGCGGCGCCGCCCTCGTGGTGACCACCGCCGAACGGGCCCGAGACCTGCCCCACCCGCCCGTCGCCGTGCTCGGCGGCGGCATGGAGTACCACCAGGCCGCGTACGCCAACCCCGCGCTGTACCGGGAGGTCGGCCAACTCGGCCGGGACGCGACCACCCGCGCCTACGCCATGGCGGGCATCGGCCCCCAGGACGTGGACGTCTTCTCCCTGTACGACCCCAACTCCTTCGAGATCATCCGGCAGTTGGAGATCCTCGGCCTGTGCGGCGAGGGCGAGGGCGGACCCTTGGCCGCCAGCGGTGCCATCGCCGTCGGCGGCAAGCACCCCGTCAATCCCGACGGCGGCTGCCTGGCGTACGCGTGGAACGGAACCCAGCAGATGACCCTCAAAGTCGTCGAGGCCGTACGGCAGTTGCGCGGCACGGCCGTCCACCAGGTCGAGGGCGCGGAGCTGGCGGTCGTCGGCAACGCCGGCTCCGGCGCGCAGCACTACGAGATGAGCGTGCTGGGGAGGACAGGATGAGCCGCCCCGTGCCCGTGCCCACTCCGCTGTCCCAGCCGTTCTGGGACGCGGCTCGGCGCGGTGACCTGGTCGTCCCGCACTGCCCGGCCTGCGGGCTGCGCTTCCTCGTGCCCGAACCCGCCTGCCCCGGCTGCATGTCGGCGGACTGGCGGTACGTGCCCAGCGCCGGCCGGGGCACCGTCTACTCGGTGACCGTGGTCCACCGCGCACCCGGCCCCGGCTTCGGGACGCCGTTCGCACTGGCCGTGATCGACCTGGACGAGGGCGGCACCCTGCTCTCCCACGTCGACGCGGGCGACCCGGACGACGTCGTCATCGGCATGCGGGTGCGGGTGGACTTCCGGCCCCTCACCGACGAGATCACCCTGCCGTACTTCGTGCCGGTCCCAGGCGACTGAAGGAGATGGATGCCGTGGCGAACACGCCGGTGAGGGTCCCCAAGATGGCCGAGCTGGTGGCGGCACAGCTGCGCCGCAAGATCGTGCGCGGAGAACTGGCCGAGGGGGATGCGCTGCCCGCAGAGACGGCCCTGATGGCGGAGTTCGCCGTCTCCCGGCCGACACTGCGCGAGGCGTTCCGGGTCCTGGAGTCGGAGTCGCTGATCAGCGTGCGCCGGGGCGCCCGTGGCGGAGCCCGGGTACAGGTCCCGGAGGGCACCGTCGCGGCCAGGTATGCGGGAGTCGTCCTTGAGTACCGCGGTACGACCCTCAAGGACGTCTACGACGCCCGTACGGTCATCGAGGCGCCGTGCGCCGGACTGCTGGCCCAGCGCCGCACGGACCGGGACCTGGACCGGCTGCGGGCCTCCGTCGCCGAGGCCGAGGGGCTCATGGACGACCCCTCGGCCTTCATCCGCGCCCACATGGAGTTCCACGCCCTCGTCGTCGAACTCGCCGGCAACGAGACGCTGAGCGTTCTCAACGGCATGGTCCGGCACATCATCGACCAGGCGAACTGGTCCCACGTCGACCTCGACGCCGGCAGCCCCGAGAACATCCGGGCCAACCGCCGGGGCTTCCGCGCCCACGGCGCCCTCGTCGAACTGGTCGCCGGGCGCCGGACCGAGGCCGCCGAGGAACTGTGGCGCCTCCATCTCCAGGAGGCCGAGGACTACCTGCTGCAGAGCAGGTCCATGATGACGGTCCTGGACCTGCTCGGCTGACGTACCGTCAACTGCCGTGCAGCTCCTGCACGATCGGCTCCCACACCTCGGCGTCGATCTCGTACGCGGTGTAGAAGGACACCCGGTCGACCAGACTCCCGTACCGGCGCCTGATCTCGCCCGCCACCCGCTCCGGCTCCGCGACGACCGCGAAGGTGTGCAGGACCTCGTCGTCGACGAGGCCACCCATCGCCTCCCACTTGTCCTCCCGGGACGACTTCGACAACGCGTTCAGCTCGTCGCCGAGTGCGCCCCAGCCGTGCAGTTCCAGGACGCCGCGATACGCGGGTGTGCTGCCGTAGAAGGCGATCTGGCGGCGGGTGCCGTCGATCGCGCGGGCCAGCTCCTCCTCTGTGCGGCCGGTCGCGGTGAGCAGCAGATGGGAGACGGAGAAGTCGTCGCGCGTGCGACCGGACCGGTCGAGGCCCAACTCGACGGTGGGGAGGGTGACTTCCCGCAGGTACCGCTCCGTGGTGAAGCCGTGTGCCAGGAGTCCGTCGGCGACCTCGCCGGCCACCCGGGTCATCGCCTCGCCGACCGCGGCCACGAAGACCTTCGGGGCACCGCCGGGAGCGGGCGGGGGAGAGAAGAAGGGGGACATCAGGGTGTGCGTGTAGAAGTCGCCGCGGAAGTCGAGCTTCTCGCCGTCGTTCCAGGCGGACCAGATGGCGCGCAGTGCGCTCACGTACTCCCGCATACGGGCGGCCGGGCGGCTCCACGGCATTGAAAAGCGCCGTTCGACGTGCGGTTTGATCTGGCTGCCGAGACCGAGCGAGAAGCGTCCGCCGGAGTAGGCCTGCAAGTCGTGCGCGGTGTAGGCGAGTTGCATGGGGGAGCGGGCGAACGCCACCGCGATCGCCGTGCCCACCTCCAGCCGGTCGGTGTGCTCGGCCGCGAGCAGCAGCGGCAGGAACGGGTCGTGTTTCGACTCCGAGGCCCACAGGCCGTCGTAGCCCGCCTTCTCGTGGTGGAGGGCCTCCGCCACGACCTCCGCGGTACCCCACACACTGAGCTTGCCGTCGACCTTCATGCCGCTCCCTTTGCCGTGACCGTGTCCAGCCCGATGCGCCGCGCGAGGAGTTCGCGGTGGTACGCCGGGTCCCCGAACAGGAGTTGTGACGTCTTGGCCCGTTTCAGATACAGGTGGGCCGGGTGCTCCCAGGTGAAGCCGATGCCGCCGTGGACCTGGATGTTCTCCGCCGTCGCCTGTAGACACGCGTCGGAGCAGAACGCCTTGGCCAGACTCGCCACCGCGGGCAGGTCCGGGTCCTCGTTCGCTGCCGCGAGCAGCGCGAAGTGCGCGGCGGCACGCGCCGATTCCACCTCAAGGAGGACATCGGCAAGGAGGTGCTTGACTGCCTGGAAGGAGCCGATGGGCCGCCCGAACTGGTGCCGCACCTTGGCGTACTCCACTGCCATGTCCAGCGCGCGGGAGGCCACTCCGACCTGCTCGGCGGCGAGCGCAACCGCGGCCCGGTCGAGCACCTGCGAGACGAGATCCCAGCCGTCGCCGTGCGTACGCAGCCGGGTCGTCGGCACGTCGTCGTAGTCGAGGCGGGCCTGCCGGCGGGTCGGGTCCATCGTGGGCAGGGGAGCGCGGGTCAGTCCGGCCGCGTCGCCGTCCACCCAGAAGACACCGATGCCGTCGGCGGTCCGGGCGACCGTGAGGACGACATCGGCGGTGGCACCGTCCAGGACGAACATCTTGTGTCCGGTCAGCAGCCAACGCCCTTCCGATTCACGGGCGTTGAGCTGGACCCCGGTCGCGTCCCAGCGGGCGGAGTCCTCGGTCAGGGCCAGCGTCCCGACCAGTTCGCCCGAGGCGAGCCCCGGCAGCAGACGCTTACGGGCGTCCTCGTCGTCGCTGCGCAGCAGTGTGGTCGTCGCCAGCACGGTTGAGGAGAGGAAGGGCGCGCACAGCAGCGCCCGGCCCAACTCCTCCATGACCACGCCCACTTCGACCGGCCCGCACCCGGCACCGCCGTACTCCTCGGGGACGGCCAGCCCCTGCAGACCGAGTTCCGTCCCCATCCGGCGCCACAGCGCCCGGTCGAAGCCCTCCGGGGTCTCCATCAGCCGCCGCGTCTCGGTCTCGGGCGAGGTGTCCGCGAGGAACGCCCGTACCGTGCGCCGCAGTTCGTCCTGCTCGTCACTGAACGCGAAGTCCATGCCGCTCAGCCCTCCGCACCGGCTCGGCGTCGCCCGCGCGAGGCGATGATTTCCTCCACCGCGGCGATGTGGTCCGGGTCGTGCATGCTGTCCCGCTCCGCGAGCAGCGCCGGCTCCAGTACGGCGGCCATGGCTTGCTCCAGATGCAGGTTCACCGCCCGCTTGGTGCCGCGCAGCGCCTGCGCGGGCAGGGCGGCCAGCCGTCCGGCCAGGTCCATGGCCTCGTCCAGGAGCTTGTCCTTCGGTACGACGCGGTTGGCGACGCCGAGCCGGACCGCCTCCTCGGCGCTCACCCGCCCGCCCAGGAACAGGAGTTCCTTCGCGCGGGTCAGGCCGACGAGCAGGGGCAGGACGAGCGCGCCGCCGTCGCCCGCGACGAGACCGACCTGGACATGCGGGTCGGCCACATAGGCGTCGTCCGCGATCAGCACCAGGTCGCTCAGCAGGGCAAGGCTGCAACCGAGGCCCACGGCGGGCCCGTTGACCGCCGCGATCACCGGCAGCGGGCAGCGGACCAGGCCGGTGATGATCCGCCGGGCCTCGTCGACGTTCTGCTGCCGGAAGACGGGGTCGCGCTGGACCCGGGTCATGATGTCGAAGTTGCCGCCCGCGCTGAACGCCCTGCCCCGGCCGGTGAGCACGACGACCCGTGCCTCCGGGTCGTCGGCGACCGTGTCCCAGACCGACGCGAGGCCGGAGTGCAACTCCTCGCTCATCGCGTTGAGCTGGTCCGGCCGGTTCAGCTCGATCAGCCGGACCGGCCCGAGCGCCGTCACCACCAGATCCGTCATCTCCACCGCCATCATCAGGGACAGTTCAGTAGGTCAGTAGAGTTGAATGCTATAACTAATTGAGCTTTATGAGAACCGGGTCGTGGAGTGACGAGCCTGACGGAGGACGCGCATGTCGGAGCAGAGGTACGAGACCGTGCGGGCCGAGGTGGCGGACCGGATCCTCACCGTCACCCTCGACCGGCCCGAGAAGCTGAACGCCTTCAACCCGCAGATGATGACCGACCTCCTCGACGTCTTCGATACGGCCGATGCCGACGACGACGTACGGGTGATCGTGGTGACCGGCGCCGGACGCGGGTTCTGCGCGGGCGCGGACGTCAGCTCCGGCGGGGCGTCCTTCGACCACCGCAGGGCGGGCGCCCGGCACCGGGACACCGGCGGCCGGGTCGCGCTGCGGATCTTCTCCAGCACCAAGCCGGTCATCGCGGCGGTCAACGGCCCCGCGGCGGGCGTCGGCGCCAGCATGACCCTCCCCATGGACATCCGGCTGGCCTCGACCTCGGCGAAGTTCGGCTTCGTGTTCGCGCGCCGGGGCATCGTGCCGGAATCCGCGGCGAGCTGGTTCCTGCCGCGGGCCGTGGGGATGCAGCGGGCCATGGAATGGGTGGCGACCGGCCGCGTCTTCGGCCCCGACGAGGCCCTGGCGGCCGGGCTGGTGCGCTCCGTGCACCAGCCGGAGGAGCTGCTGCCGGCGGCGTACGAACTCGCCCGGGAGATCGCCGAGAACGCCTCGGCGGTCTCGGTCGCCCTCTCCCGCCAGATGATGTGGCGGATGCTGGGCGAGCCCCACCCGATGGCCGCGCACCGCCTCGACTCGCGGATCATGGGCCAGATCGGCGGCGGCCCGGACCCCGTGGAGGGCGTCGAGTCCTTCCTCGCCAAGCGACCGCCCGAGTTCCCGGGCAGGGTCAGCAAGGACATGCCGGCCGTCTACCCCTGGTGGCAGGAGGAGGAGTTCCGGCCCATGGGGGAGTAGGCGTCACCGGAGCAGGGGACAACGCCGTCACTTCCGGATTCCGGTGCGTGGACGGGTCGTTGGGCGTCTCGGCGGGGGCTCGGCCCTGTCCCGCGCCCACGGTCGAGGACAGCCTGCCCATCGGTTCGGCCGCCTCGGGGATGCCCCTCACGGCCATGCCGGACCGCCACGGTTCCGAGCATGTCCGCCGCGCCGGGGCCGCCCTCTTCCGCCGTATGTGCCAGGACTTTCGGGGCCACCCCGATCGCCGACCGGATCATGGCCGAAACCCTCCCCGGCCCCTCCGCCCGCGTCGGCCAGGAGATCTTCGGCGCGGGCCGGGACCACGGCCGCCGGGGTCACCATGCAGTCGGGACCTGCCCGGCAGGCCTTGCCGGGGACGACCTCGTAGACGTCCGACTGCGCGTGCACGGCATCGCCGGCCTGCGGATCGTCGACCGCTCGGCCCTGCGGGCCACGCTCTCCCGCAGCCTCGACGCGTCGATCACGGGCACGGCCCGGCGGCCCGCCGACCCCGCCCCGGACGCGGGCCGACCCCGCCCCGACACGTTGACGGACCGATGAGATGTGTCCGAAACATTGTCGTCGTATCCCTGAAGTGTTAGCGTCCGGACGGCGGGCATTCAGTTGAATGCGTTAGCTATTCCGCCCGGGACGGTGACCATGAGCGATGGTTTCCTGCAGGAGTCTTTCCACGGTGTCGACTGGGGAGTCGCCACCGCGGACGCCATCGCGGCCCCGCCGCCGCCCCCTCCGGAACGCGCGGGGCACTTCAGGCAGTGGACCGACGACATCCGGCAGCTCGTCGGCGTCACGCCCGACACGCACCGGATGGTCGCCGGGTGGCCACTGCTCCAGCCCGACGGCCCCGGCAGCTGGGACCGCGCGGCCCTGGACCGCTGCGACCGCGAACTCGACTCCCTGCTCGCCCTCGGCCTGCGCCCCTGCCTCACCCTGTTCGACCGGTCGCTGCCACCCTGGCTGGAGGACGGCGGGGGCTGGCTGGAGCGCGACACAACCGAGCACTTCGCCGCCTACGCCGCAGAGTTGGGCCGCCGCTACGGCGACCGCGTGACCCGCTGGATCACCTCCACCGACCTGGCGGGCCCCACCCTCGCCGACCACGTGGCCGGCATGTACACCCCGGGCCGCGGCATCGGCCGCGCCGGCCTGCCCGCGGTCCACCACATCCTGCTCGCCAACGGACTCGCGACCCGCGCGCTCCGGGCGGCGGGCGTCGGCGGCCGGATCGGGACCACGGTCACCCTCGTCGGCGGCTACGCGGCCACCGAGGACCCCTTCGACCGGCTCGCCCTGGACCGCCTGCTGAGCTGGACCAACCGGCTCTTCCTCGACCCCCTGCTGCTCGGCGAGCACATGGTGACCGAGGACGACGTCTCACCGATCGAGGACACCGGCTGTGTACGCTCCGGGGACCTGGACGTCATCGCCACCCCGCAGGACCTGCTCGGCCTGTCCTGGCACACCCCGTTCCGCGTCACCGCACCGGAGAACCTCGCCCGCGCGCTGCCGGCCGACAAGTGCCAGAGCAGGCTCAACGAGGTCAACCGCCTCCTCGTCGGCCTGGGCTTCGCGGTCGTCCCCTTCGACGACGTGGAGACGACGGCGTACGGCTGGCCCATCCTCCCCGAGGGCCTGGCCGACGCCGTCGCGGACCTCCACGACCTCTACGGCGACGTGCTGCCGCCGCTGTCCGTCGTCGACAACGGCATGGGCGACCTGGACCTCGTCGACGAGACCGGCCACAGCGACGACGCCCGCCGCCGCTCCCTGCTGCGCGCCCGGCTGTCCTGGCTGGCCCGGGTGATCGAGCGCGGTGTGGACGTCTGCGGCTACGAGTACTGGTCGGTGCTCGACAACCTGGAGGCGAAGTTCCGCTACACCCGCCTCTACGCGATGGCCGTCCCCGACCACGAGCCCCCGCCGCGCCCGCCGATGCCCTCGGACTGGCTGCGGGCGGGAGCCTTCGCGGGCCCCGAGGGTCCGGGTCCGGCGGCCGGGCTGACCCTGGTTCCGCCCGGCCCCGGGGATCACCGCGTCGGGGCCTCGTAGTCCCTGCCCCGGATCAGCCGCACCGGCGTGTAGACGAGCACGTCCTCGTCCCGCTGGTTGCGTACGGTGATGCGGCTCGTCACCACGCCCCGGCCGGGCTTGCTGGACGGGCGGCAGTCGGTGGTCTCCACGACGGCGTACAGCGTGTCGCCGACGTACACCGGTCCCCGCACGGTCAGTTCCATGTGCAGGAAGGCCAGACCCGTGCCGTGCAGCACGTTCGTCTGCAGGACGAGTCCCTCGGCGATGCAGTACGTCAGCGCGCCCGGCACCAGCCGCCCGCTGTAGCCGCCGTCGGCCGCGTGCGAGGCGTCCCAGAAGAGCGGCTCGTTGAAGCCGCCCCAGGTGACGAAGTTGACGAGATCGGTCTCGGTGACGGTGCGGCGGGCGGTACGGAAGACCTGCCCGACCGGCATGTCCTCGTAGGTCAACCCCCTTACCAGCGGGGGGATTTCGGTGGCGGTGGTGGGCTCTGCCGTCATCGTGGGCTCCTCGTGCGTCCGTGGGTCACAGGTCGATCGGGTGCTTGCCGCCGACGCCCTCGAAGTCCGGGGCGCGCTTCTCGCGGTGGGCGGCGAGTCCCTCGACGACCTCGTGCCCGCCGAACCCGAAGAACTCCAGCCCCAGCGAGGCCTCGAAGAGCGGCTGGGCCGTGCGGTACCAGTGGTTGAGGGACCGCTTGGTCCAGCTCAGCGCGCTGGCGGGCCCGGCGGCCAGCAGGGTCGCGACCCGCAGCCCCTCGGCGTGCACGTCCTCGTCGTCCACGCACTTCGACACCAGGCCGATCCGCTCGGCCTCCTCGCCGGTCAGTGCCTCGCAGGTCAGCAGGTAGTACTTGGCCTTGGCCATCCCGCACAGCAGCGGCCAGCAGATCGCCGCGTGGTCACCGGCCGCCACCCCGAGCCGGGTGTGCCCGTCGACGATCTTCGCCCTGCGTCCGGCGATCGAGATGTCCGCCAGCATGCCGACGACCAGGCCCGCGCCGACCGCCGGGCCGTGGATCGCCGAGACCACCGGCTTCGAGCAGTTGATCACCCCGTAGACCATGTCCCGGGCCTCCCGCATCGTCCGGGCGCGCACGGCGTAGTCCTCGGTCATGGCCTCGATGGAGTCGAAGGTCCCGCCGGCCGAGAACGCCTTGCCGGCCCCCTGGACCAGCACCGCGCGGGTCTCCTCGTCCCGGTCGATGACGGGCCAGACGTCGGCCAGCTCGCCGTGCATGCGCGGATCGACGGCGTTGAGGTTCGGCGCGTCGAGCACGATGCGCAGCACACCGGGCGCGGGCCGCTCGAAGGTCAGGCTCGTGAACGGGGCGTAGGGATCGGTCACGTCGCGCTCCTGGTGTATTCAGTGCGGATACTATAATTATCTAACTGTATCGAGAGGCGGGCGGCAAGCGCCCGGCACACGGGCGCACCGAGGACGGGAAGCTCGGCATGGATCTCACCTTCAGCGAGGAACAGGACGAACTGCGCACGGTCGTACGGTCGTTCCTCACCCGGCACGCCACCGAGGCCGACGTGCGCCGGCTGGCCGCCGACCCGCACGGACACGACCCGTGGATCTGGCGGCGGATGGCCACGGAGATCGGACTGCAAGGACTCGCCGTACCGGAGGAGTACGGCGGCTCCGGCTTCGGCTACGTCGACCTCGGCGTCGTCTTCGAGGAGACGGGCCGCGCCCTGCTGTGCGCCCCGTACTTCGCCACCGTAGCCCTGGCCGCCGAGGCGCTGCTGCGCTGCGACGACGAGGCCGCCCGCGCCGATCTCCTCCCGGGCATCGCCTCCGGCGAGACGGTGGCCACGCTCGCCCTCACCGAGGACGACGGGCGCTGGGACGAGCCGGGCATCCGGCTCACCGCCCGTGAGGAAGCGGGCAGTTGGCGGCTCACGGGCACGAAGACCTACGTTCCCGACGGACACCTCGCCGACCTGCTCCTGGTCGTCGCCCGCACCCCCGCGGGCATCAGCCTCTTCGCGGTCACGACCGCCGAGGCCCCGGGCCTCACCCGCACCCCCCTCCCCACCCTCGACCAGACCCGCAAGCAGGCCCGTGTCACCTTCACGGACACCCCCGCCCGTCTGCTGGGCACCGAGGGCGCGGCCTGGCCCGCGCTCGAACGCACCCTCGCCACGGCCTCCGTGCTGCTGGCCGCCGAACAGGTCGGGGCCGCGGCGGCGGCCCTGGACGCGTCGGTGGCGTACGCCAAGATCCGCGAGCAGTACGGCCGCCCCATCGGCTCGTTCCAGGGCATCAAGCACAAGTGCGCCGACATGCTCGTCGAGATCGAGTCCGCCCGCTCGGCCGCGTACGCCGGACTGTGGGCCCTGGACGCCGGTGACGAGACGGAGATCGCCGTCGCGGCGGCCCTCGCCCAGGCCTTCTGCTCCGAGGCGTTCACCAAGGTCGCCGGCGACACCATCCAGGTCCATGGCGGCATCGGCTTCACCTGGGAGCACCCCGCGCACCTCTACCTGAAGCGGGCCAAGAGCTCCGAGGTGCTGCTCGGCACACCGGCGTACCACCGGGAACTGCTCGCCGCCCGGCTCGGCATCTGACACCCAGGAGAGGCAGACATGGAAGTGGATTTCGGGCCCGCCGTACGCGACTTCCGCGACGAACTGCGGGACTGGTTCGCGGACCACCTCCTGGGGGAGTTCGCCGAGCACCGGGGCGTGGGCGGCCCCACCGACGGCGCGGCCTGGGACGTACGCCTCGCCTGGGACCGCGAGCTGTCGGCCGGGAACTGGCTGGGCGTGGGCTGGCCCAAGGAGTACGGCGGACGCGGACTCGGACTCCTGGAGGAGATCGTCTTCGAGTACGAGTACGCCCGCGTGAACGCCCCGTACCGCGCCACCGTCAACGCCCTCGACCTGCTCGGCCCGATGCTCCTCGCGATGGGCGACGAGGCCCAGAAGAAGCGCTTCCTGCCACCGATCCTCGCCGTCGAGGAACTGTGGGGGCAGGGCTTCAGCGAGCCCGGCGCGGGCTCCGACCTGGCGTCCGTCCGCACGCGCGCCGAGCGCGACGGCGGCCAGTGGGTGGTCAACGGCCAGAAGGTGTGGACCTCGTTCGGCGTCCACGCCGACTGGCTCTACGTCCTCACCCGCACCGACCCCGACTCCCGGCGCCACAAAGGCCTGACGCTACTGCTCCTCCCCACCGACCAGCCGGGTGTGGAGATCCGCCCCATCCGCAACCTCGCAGGCCAGGACGAGTTCGCCGAGGTGTTCCTCTCCGACGCGCGTACCGGCGCGGACATGGCCGTAGGGGAGGTCGGTCAGGGCTGGCGCACGGCGATGGCCACGCTCGGCATCGAACGCGGCACGACCCTGCTGCCCCAGCAACTCGGCTTCGAGCGGGAGGCCGAGGCACTGATCGACCTGGCCCGCGCACGCGGTGCCCTCGACGACCCCATGCTGCGCCGCCGGATCCTGGACGCCTGGATCTCCGTACGCATCATGCGCACCACCAACCTGCGGACCATCGCCGAACTGACCGCGGGCCGCACACCAGGCGCCCAGGCCACCACGGCGAAGCTCTACGCCTCGACCCGCCACCAGCAACTCGGCCACCTGGCCATGGAGTTGGCCGGGCCCGCCGGACAGATCGTCGGCGAGGACTACGAACTCGACACCCGGCAGCGCTCGTTCCTGCTCTCCCTCGCGGAGACGATCTACGGCGGTTCCAGCGAGATCCAGCGCAACATCATCGGGGAACTGGTCCTCGGTCTGCCTAGGGAGCCGCGGCCATGACCTCAATCGAGGACCGCCTCGACCGCATCGAGTCGCACCAGGCCATCCAGCAACTGCCCATCCGCTACGCCCTGGCCGTGGACTCCCGCGACCTCGACGCATGGGTGGGCTGCTTCCGCCCCGACGTGGACATGGGGCGCCACGGCCGGGGGCGACAGGTCCTGCGGCAGCACATCGAGCCACTGGTGCGCGGTTTCCACCGGTCGGTGCACCAAATCTGCGGCCACCGCGTCGAGTTCACCGGCCGCGACACCGCGACCGGCGCGGTCTACTGCCGCGCCGAGCACGAGGTCGGGGACCGGTGGATCGTGATGGCGATCTGCTACTTCGACGACTACGCGCGCGTGGACGGCGACTGGTACTTCTCCCGGCGCCGCGAACAGCACTGGTACGCGGCCGACGTGACCGACCGCCCCCAGGCGGTGGGCTTCAAGGGCTGGGAGGGCGCGGGAGAACCGGCACTCCCCGACGCCTTCCCCACATGGACGACCTTCTGGAAGGAGACGTGATGGCACGGTTGTCAGGCAGGACGGCGTTGGTCACCGGCGGAGGACAGGGCGTGGGCCGCGGCATCGCGCTCGCCCTGGCCGTGGAGGGCGCGGCCGTTGTGATCACGGGTCGGACCGAGGCCAAGCTGAAGGACACCGCCGGGGAGATCGCCGAGCGCGGCGGGCGGGCCTACACCGTGGTCGGGGACGTGGGGGAGCGGGACGACGTCGACCGGATGGTGGCCGAGACGGTACGGGAGTTCGGCGGCCTCGACGTACTCGTCAACAACGCCCAGTCCTCGGTGCAGCGACGGCTGGAGAAGACGTCGTACGACGATGTCGAACTCACCTACCGCAGCGGGCCGTTGGCCGTCTTCCACGCGATGCAGGCAGCCCTGCCCCACCTGAAGGAGAGCCGCGGAAGTGTCGTGAACCTCGGTTCCTCGGCCGCGGTGCAGGGCGAGGCGACCTTCGCGGCCTACGCCATGGCCAAGGAGGCGATCCGTGGGCTGAGCAGGGTCGCCGCGCGGGAGTGGGGGCGGTACGGGATCCGGGTGAACGTCGTCTGCCCGGCCGCGCTCAGCCCGGCGGCGGAGGACTATCTGGCCGCGCATCCGCAGAAGGCGGAGGAACTCGCCCGCGAGATCCCGCTGGGCCGGCTCGGCGCCCCGGAGGCGGACATCGGCCGGGCGGTGGCCGCGCTGGTGAGCGACGACATGGCGTATCTGACGGGCGCGACACTGATGTTGGAGGGCGGCCGGACCCTGATCGGGTAAGGCGTCACACGACACCCCGCGCGCGCAGTCCCGCGAGCTGATCCTCCGTCACTCCAGCGAGCCCGCACAGGACTTCGGCGGTGTGCTCGCCCAGCGCGGGCGGCGGGGCGTAGCCCTCGACCGGGGTCGCCGTGAGCCGTATCGGATTCGCGAGCAGCGGCAGTCGGCCCGACACCGGATCCTCGACCTCGACCAGCATCCCCCGGTGCCGGATCTGGGGGTCGGCGAAGACCTCGGGCATCTCGTTGAACGGGCCCGCCGGCACGTCGTGTTGGTCCAGCAGGGCCAGCCAGTCGTCCCGGGTCCGGGTCCGCATGATGCCTTCGAGCACCGGCAGGATCTCCTCCCGGTGGGTGATCCGGGCGGAGGTCGTGGCGAACCGGGGGTCCTGGAGCAGGTCGGTGCGGTCGGCCGCCGCGCAGAACGCGGCGAACTGCTTGTCGTTGCCCGCGACGAGGAAGAGCGGCTTGTCCGCGCAGTCGAAGGCCTGGGAGGGGATTCCGCCGTAGCCGCCGTTGCCGCGCCGGCGCGGAACCTCCCCGGAGACCAGGTAGTTCATCGCGAAGTGCGACAGCGAGGCCAGCCCGCAGTCCAGCAGGGAGAGGTCGACGAACTGGCCCTCCCCGGTGGCGTCCCGGTGCCGCAGCGCCGCCAGGACGGCCGTGGCGGCGTACAGGCCGGTGAGGATGTCGACCATGCTGACCCCGACCTTCATCGGCTCGTCGGGATGGCCGGAGACACTCATCATCCCGGACATGGCCTGGAAGATCCCGTCGTAGCCAGGCCGTTGGGCGTACGGGCCGGTCTGGCCGAAGCCGGTGACCGACAGGTAGACCAGGCGCGGGTTGAGCGCCAGCAGGCTCTCGTGGTCGAGGCCGTACTTCGCCAGCGTCCCCGCGCGGAAGTTCTCGACCAGGACGTCAGAGCGGGCGGCGAGGGAACGGATCAACTCCTGCCCCTCGGCGGTGGCGTGGTTGACGGTGACGGACTGCTTGTTGCGGTTGCAGGAGAGGTAGAAGGCCGCGGTGTCCGTGCCGGGGGCGAACGGCGGACCGTACGTCCGTGAGTCGTCGCCGGTTCCGGGCCGCTCGACCTTGATGACCTCCGCGCCGAGGTCGGCCAGCATCTGGGTGGCCAGCGGGGCCGCGAGGATGCGGGACAGGTCGAGGACGCGGATCCCGGCCAGGGCGGTCGACGGCATCGAGGTCTCCCTCTGTTCACAGGCATCGAATGAGTTATATAAATAATACATCTAGCGCCCTGGCTGCGCCCCGTGTGATTGCTTCAACTATCCAATTCATGTAACTATATGGATCGGCTGACCGGCCGAGACCGGAGGGCGTGCGGATGACCGTCGCGGCGAGACCCCTCACCGACCAGGAACAGCGCGAACGCCGCGAGTGGTTCCGGGCCCGCTGGGAGCGCGGCGTCGCGTTCAACCGCCTCTGTCGGCTGCGCATGGTCCGCTGGGACCCCGACGGCGTCGAGGTCGTCCTTCCTTACGCCGAGCAACTCACCGCCCACGAAGGCGTCTTCCACGGCGGAGTGCTCTCCGCGCTCATCGACACCGCGGGCGCGGGCGCCGTGATCGCCGGGCACGACTTCCAGAAGGGCAGCCGGCTCAGCACCGTCTCGATGTCGGTGCAGTACCTCGCACCCGCCCGCGGCCGGGAGGCCGTCGCCTACGCCCGCTGCGTCCGCCGGGGCCGCCGGCTGCACTTCGCCGACGTCGACGTGATGACCGACGGGATCGTCTGCGCCCGGGGGCAGGTGGTGGTGACGATCTCCGGCGAGCGGCCGGGCGTCGGCGAACCCGTCCAACCCATCGACGCCATCGAACCGCTGACCGAGGAGTGACGCGATGCCCGACGAACCCGACCGGGACCTGGTGCTGTACGAGGTCGACGAGGACGGTGTCGCCACCGTCACCCTCAACCGGCCCGAGCGCAAGAACGCGTGGAGCCTCCCCATGGAGCGCCGCTTCTTCGCCCTCCTGGACGAGGCCGCCGCCGACCCCGCCGTCCGCGTCGTGATCGTCACCGGCGCCGGCCGGGCGTTCTGCCCCGGCATGGACGTCCAGCGGCTGGAGCAGAACGCACAGCCGGGCCAGTCCCTCAACCTCCACGCCCGCGTGCCCATGTACAGCAGGCGGAACATGCCCAAGCCGCTCGTCGCGGCCGTCAACGGCGCCTGCGCGGGCATCGGACTCGTCCAGGCCCTGATCTGCGACGTGCGCTTCGCCGCCCGCGGGGCGCGTTTCACCACGGCCTTCACCCGCCGCGGCCTCGCCGGCGAGTACAACCTCCCCTACGTGCTGCCCCGCGTCGTCGGCCTGGAGAACGCCCTCGACCTCCTCCTGTCCGGCCGCGTCTTCGACGCCGACGAGGCGAAGCAACTCGGCCTCGTCAGCCGGGTCGTGGAGCCCGAAGACCTGCTCGACGCGGCCCGCGCCTATGCCCGCGACATCGCCCGCAACTGCTCACCGCGCGCCATGGCCGTCGTACGCCACCAGGTCTACGGCGACCTCGACCGGCCCTTCACCGAAGCGCTCGCCCGCTCCTACTCCGCCATGGAGTTCTTCGCGGGCTCACCGGACTTCCGCGAAGGGGTGGCCAGCTTCGTGGAGAAACGGGAGCCCAAGTTCGAGGGACTGCCCCCGGACTTCGACCCGGACGAGGCCACCCGCGACGCGTTCCTGCCGTACTGACAGACGCGTTCCTGCCGTACTGACCGAGGAGAAGGAAGATGACAGGGCAGCCTTTCCCCGTCGAGGCCGGGCACATCCTGATGTTCGCCCGGGCCATCGGCGACGAGAACCCGGCCTACGCCGCCGAGAGCGCGCTCGCGCCGCCCACCTTCACCATGGCGAGCGCCCACCACGACCCCGACTACCGGCTGCGGCCCAAGCCTGGCGAGGAGTGGTTCGGGTCAGGCGCCGGGCCCGGCGTGATGCCCGAGGGCGGTGGCGGGCTGCACGCCGAGCAGCACTTCGAGTACCACCGGCCGGTGCGCGCGGGGGAGACCCTGTACGCCACCACCGTCGCCGGACGCAGCTGGGAGAAGCAGGGCCGCACCGGCCGGCTGCTGTTCAGTGAGCGCATCACCGAGTACCGGGACGCCGACGGCGAACCGGTCGTCAGCGCCCGCACCGTGGCCGTCGTACCCGAGGGCCCCGCGACCAGGAAGGACGCCCGATGAGCCTGAGCGTCGACGACGTCAAGGTCGGTGAGACGCGCGAGAGCGTGCTGGTCGACGACCTGAAGCGCACCCGGATCGTCCAATACGCGGGCGCGTCGGGCGACTTCAACCCGCTGCACACCGACGAGAGGTTCGCCACCGAGGTCGCGGGCTACCCCGGCGTCTTCGCCCACGGGATGCTCACGATGGGCATGACGGGACGGGTCCTGACCGACTGGGTCGGCGTCGAGGCACTGCTGACCTTCGGGGTGCGCTTCAAGGCCCAGGTGTGGCCCGGCGACACCCTGACCGCCACGACGACCGTCGAGTCGGTGGAGGACACACCGGACGGCCCGGTCGCCCACTTCTCACTGCGCACCGTCACCCAGGACGGTGCCGAGGTGGTCACCGGCACCGCTTCGGCCCTACTGGAGCCCTGAACCGGTGGGCGGCGAACAGGAGTTGACCTGGACGGCGGCGTTGGTCGCCGCCTATGACCACTCCCGTCCCGCCGTCCGGTTCGGGGACCTCACCTGGACCGGACACGAACTCCTCGACCGGGCGGCAGGTGCCGCCGACTGGCTGGACACCCTCGGCCTCGCCCCCGGCGCCCCGGTACCCGCCCTCGCCGCCACTTCCGCCGACGCCCTCGCGCTCGTCATCGGCGGTGCCGGATCCGGTCACCCGCTCGCCCCGCTCGGGGTCCGGATGACGCCGTACGAGATCGCGGCCGTGGTCGAGGCGTCCGGAGCCCAACTCCTCGTCGCGCAACCCGAGTTCGCCGAACTCGGCGAGCAGGTCGCCCGGCTGTCCGGCCGCCGCGCCGTCGTCGTCCCCGAACTCCGCCCGAGCACAAGGCCGTTGACCGCCGAGCCGGACGACCTCGCCGCCGTCCTGCACACCTCAGGCACGACAGGCCTCCCCAAACCCGTCCGCATGACGCAACGCCGCCTGGCCGCCCGCGCCCGCGTCAACGGCCGCCTCTGCGCGCTCGATCCGGACAGCTTCTACGGGGGCAGCGCCCCCTTCCACCACATCGCCGGCCTCGGCAACATCGCCGTCGCCCTCGCCGCGGGCGCGCTGATCACCGGCCTGCCCCGCTTCACCGTCGAGGGCTGGGCCCAGCTGCGCGCACTCGGCGCCACCCACACCAGCATGGTCCCGGCGATGCTGGAGACCTTGCTGACGGCGGGCCAGGCGCACCACGAGACGCTGCGGGTCCTCCAGTACGGTGGCGCGCCCGTCCGCCCCGGCACCCTGCGGCGGACGTACGAGGCGATGCCCGGTGTCCGCATGCTCAACATGTTCGGGCAGACCGAGGGCTCGCCCATCAGCGTGCTCACCCCCGAGGACCACCGGGAGGCGGTCGCCGGCCGGACGGAACTGCTGCGGTCCGTGGGGCGACCCGCCCCCGGGGTCGAGCTGCGGGTGCGGGACACCGGACCGGACGGCGTCGGCGAGATCCACGCCCGCGCCGACCACTTCTTCCGGATCGACGCCGAAGGCTGGCTGCACAGCGGGGACTTGGGCCGCGTGGCCGAGGACGGCTACCTCTACCTGTATGGCCGCGGCACCGACATGATCATCCGGGGCGGTGAGAACGTCCACCCGCTGGAGGTCGAGACCGTCCTGGCCGCGCACCCCGGCGTCGCGGACGTGGCGGTCACGGGCGCGCCCGACGAACGGCTCGGCCAGACCGTCGTCGCCTTCGTCGTACCGGCCGACCCCGACGCCCCACCGGAACCGGCGTCGCTCAGGGCGCATGCCCGCGCCCGGCTGTCCGGGTTCAAGGTCCCCGTCCGCTGGTGGTTCGTGGACGACCTGCCGCGCAACGCCAACGGCAAGGTCGTACGGCGTCGGCTGCGCGAGCCCGGCCAAGGAGGAGCACATGACTGACCACTCCGTCGTCGACCCGGAGAGCGTGGGGGTGGACCCGCACCGGCTGGACGTCCTGCTGCGCCGGATCCGGCTGGAGGTCGAACACGGGCCGTTTCCGTCCGCACAGGTCGCCGTCGCCCGCGGTGGTCGCCTGGTGGCGTTCGAGACCTGGGGGGATGCCGGTCCGGACACCCGATACGTCCTGCAGTCCGTCGGGCGGTCGATCGTCGCCGGTGTCGTGTGGAAGCTGCTCGGTGAGGGACTCCTGCACCTGGACGAGCAAGTCGCCGCGATCATCCCGGAGTTCGCGCCGAACGGGAAGGAGACGGTGACCGTCGAGCAGGTGCTCACGCACACCGCCGGCTTCCCCTTCGCGCCCCTCGGCTACCCGAAGATGCTGGACCGCGAGCAACGGCTCGCCGCCTTCGGGCGCTGGCGGCTCGACACCCCGCCCGGCACCCGCTTCCAGTTCCATCTCACCGCCGCCGCCTGGCTGATCGCCGAGATCGTCGAACGGCGCACGGGGCTGCCCTTCGCCGACTACCTCCACGAGCGGATCGCCCGGCCGCTGGGCCTCACCTCGATCGAACTCGGCGTCCCCGTCGACCGACAGCCCGGCACCGTCGCCCCGATGACCGCCACCGACCGCACCGACGACACCCAGGAACCCGACCCCTGGGGACCCTGGTACCTCGCCGACCCCCGTGTCCTGGCGGCCGGCGAACCCAGTCACGCACTGGTCGCCACCGCCGCCGATGTCGCCCTGTACTTCCAGGCGTTGGAGTACTCGGGCCTGTGGAAGCCGGAGGCGGTGGCGGAGGGCACCCGGATCCGGCTGACCCAACTTCCGTACGGGGAGCAGATCTACGGGGGCGGCGGCAGCCGACGTACCAGCATGGGACTGTTCGTGACCGTGGCGGGCTCCGACGCAGGCAGCCAACTGCCCTCCACCGGCTCGCCGTCGCTCTTCGGCAGCGCGGGAGCCGCGTACCAACTCGGCTTCATGGACCCGGAGTCCGGCCTGTCCTTCGCCTGCCTGAGCAACGGCTACCCGCTCGCCGGCTACGACCACTCCCGGCGGGGCACGGCGCTGCTCACCAACCTGGCGAACCTCGCCGCAGACCTCGTCTGAGCCACCGTCGAACGGGAACGGGCCCGGTACCGAAATCGGTACCGGGCCCGCCCTGTTGGACCGTCACGCGCTCAACGGCTGATCAGCTGCTGCGCGTTGTTGTACATGATGTCGTCCTGGACCGACTCGTCGAGTTCCGCGAGGAGCTTGCGGTAGTCGGCCGGGTTGGCGATGCCCTCCGCGTGCGGGAAGTCCGAGCCCATCACGATCGACTCGTGGTAGCCGAGGCGCTTGACCAGGCTCGGGATGTCGTCCTCCGGGTAGGGCACCACACGGATGTGCTTGCGGAACACCTGGCTGGGGCGCTCCGCCAACTGGCCGCCGATCCAGGGGCCGTTGCGGCCCATGCCGCGGCTCTTGTCCATGTGCCGGACGAAGTGGGGCACCCACTCGGCGCCGAACTCGGAGACCAGGACGTTGATGTCGGGGAAGCGCTCGAAGAGGTTGTCGAAGATCAGCGCGGACAGCGTCTCCTCGATGGGGCGCTGGCCGTAGGTGTTCATCCACTGCCACGCGGACATCCGGAAGTGGATCGGGCTCGCGTCGTGACCCCAGGCAGGGGCGACGTTCGAGTTGTAGTAGAACTCGCTGATGTGGTAACAGACGCTGGCCTTGGCCTCGTTGACCAGTTTCCAGAACGGGTCGAAGTAGGGGTCGCCCGGCGAGCGGCCGTACTGCGGCCCGGTCGGCAGCATGATGAACCGGGCGCCCCGCTCCAGGACGTACTCCAACTCCTTGACCGCGCTGTCCAGGTCGCGCAGGGACAGCAGCGCGGGGGAGTAGATGCGGTCCTGGTGGTTGAAGCCCCACACCTCGTTCATATAGCGGTTGAACGAGTGGTAGTTGGCGTAGAGCGGCTCGACGCCCTGCACGTACTCCTCGGCGACCAGTGCCCAGCCGCCCGGGTAGATGATCGTCTGGTCCAGGCCCTGCTCGTCCATGACGCGGAGCCGGGCCTCGCGGTTCTGGTACGACTCGTGCATCGGCTCGAACTGGTACGTCTCGTCGGGGTTGCCCGAGGCCATCGCCTTGAGCATCTCCTTGAGTGAACCGGGCCGGTAGACCTGCCCGAACTCCGGCTCCAGGCAGACCACGATCCGGTCCCCGGCGAGGATGACCTCGCGGCCGTCCGGGAGTGTCACCGGGGCCACCGCCTGGCCGAGGAACTCCTTCGGGAGGTAGCGGGTGAAGGAGTCCCGTTCCTCGTACATGTGCTGGTCGCAGTCGAAGATGCGCTTGCGCTGTTCGGCCATGCCCGTCGCCTCCGGACCCCAGATCTATTCAGTACGCCTCCTATAATTATCTAACTGTTTCGGAGACGCAAGGGGTGAGGGTGAGAACGGCTCGATGGTCCTCGGTCCGCCCGGTCAGTCGATGAGTTCGAGCACCGTCTTGGGGCCGGCCCCGTTCACCACGTCGTCGGCGCCGCTGATGTGGCGCTGCCACAGCTTCTCGGCCTCGTCGGCCTTGCCGGACTCGATCAGCCCGACCAGGCGCACATGGGCCCGGTGCCCCTTGAGGGCCTGTGCCTTCTGGGTCGCCGCGTCGGTTGCGGCCGCGGTGTACGAGGCGTTGGCCCGGTCGATGATGTTGCGCAGCATGCCGCACAGGAGGATCAGCGTCTGGTTGCCGGTCAGCTCGACCAGCAGGGCGTGGAAGGTGTCCTGGGCGTCGACCAGGCTCAGCGGGTCGTCCAGGACGGTCTTCTCGGCCGCCACCGCGTCCCGCAGCCGCTTGATGTCGTCCGCCGTGTGCTTGGCGGCCAGTTGGCGCACGCACGGCGGCTCGATGACGGCCGCGGCGCGGTAGACGTCGCCCAGGGTGGCGCCGCGGTATTCGAGGATCAGGCCGGCGAAGCGGGCCGCGACGTCGGAGTCCGGCGCGCTCACCCGGGCGCCGCCGTGCGCGCCGCGCCGCACCGTGATCAGCGACTCCGACTCCAGGACGCGGAACGCCTCGCGCAGCGTCGGCCGCGAGATGCCGAACTGCTCCATCAGCCCCGACTCCGGCGGCAGGGCGTCGCCGGGCTTCAGCTCGCCCCGTACGATCTGGCGGCGCAGCTCCGCGGCGACCAGCTCGGCGGTCTTCGGGACACGCACCTGACGTCCGACGCGGGCACGCGTGGGGACGGGCACGGTTGGCGTTTCTGCGCGGGCTGCCTCGGCCACGGCGGGCTCCTCCGTCATATAGCAAAATGAATCGTCTTAGTGCATCGAGGGTACCAGGTCAAGGGTTGGGTGATCTTCTCTCGGCGGGACCCGATCTGGTGCCCGGGCCATGGTTGGGTATATAGATGATTCATCTAGCTATAAACCCAACGCGGGCTCTGGGAGTGACCTCGATGAACGAGCATGCGGACCCGGTGATCCTCAGCGAGCTGACCGGCGACGGGGTCATGCTGCTCACCCTGAACCGGCCCGAGCGGCACAACGCCTGGACGCTGGAGATGGAGCTGCTCTACAACGAGCTGTTCGACCGCGCCGAGGCGGACCCGGCGGTACGGGCCGTCGTCCTCACCGGCGCGGGACGCAGCTTCTGCCCGGGCATGGACATGAGCGTGCTGGACGGGGCGTCCTCCGGTGCACGCCCGTGGCCGACCGACCGGCTGCCGCCGCGCACCCGGCCCATGTCGTTCCCCAAGCCCCTGGTGGCGGCCGTCAACGGCGCCTGCGCCGGTATCGGCTTCAACCAGGCGCTGATGTGCGACGTGCGGTTCGCCGTACCGGGCGCCAAGTTCGCCGCCGCGTTCAGCGCGCGCGGCCTGGTGGCCGAGGACGGCGTCTCGTGGCTCCTGCCCCGGCTCGTCGGCTACGGGAACGCGAGCGACCTGCTGCTGTCCTCACGCCGGATCACTGGCACGGAGGCGGAGGCGATGGGCCTGGTCAACCGTCTCGTCGAGCCGGGGGAACTGCTCCCGGCGGCCCTCGCGTACGCCACGGAACTGGCCCGCTCGGCCAGCCCGTACGCGATGTCCCTCATCAAACGGCAGCTCGCCGACGACCAGGCGAGAAGCTTCACCGAGAGCCGCGACACCGCCGCCGCGCTGCTGGCCACGGCGAAACGCGCCCCGGACTACCGCGAGGGCGTGCGCAGCTTCATCGAACGCCGACAGCCGGAGTTCGCCGGGCTGGGGGAGAACGCCTCGGAGCCGGTGGAGGCCTCGTCGTGAGCCGCGCCGAACTCCCGCTGCACCGCCGGACCATCACCGTCACCGCCCACCAGGAACCCGGCGGCGCGGAGATCTCGGTCGAGGCGGAGCTGCGGGACGAGCGGCCGTGGGCCGAGCCGGCGGTCGCCGACATCCACCGGATGGTGCTGGCGGTGCGGGTCCGCCTCGCGGACATGACCATCGTGGCCGCCGACGCCGACATGCTGACGTTTCCGCACGCCGAGTGCCCGTTCATCACCCCGGTCTTCGACAGCCTGATCGGCCTCGGCGTCACCGCCGGCTACAACCGGGCGATCCAGGAGCGGTTCCGCGGAGTCCTGGGCTGCTCCCACCTCTACGAACTGGCCCGGGTACTCGGACCCGCAGTGGTGCAGGCGGCCATGTCCGCCAACGCGCGCCGCCGTGACGCCGGCGAGCCCGCGAACGGCCCCCGCGCCACGGCCGGTGTCCTGAACAGCTGCCACATCTGGGCACCGGACGGCGTGGGCCTGCGCAAGCTGGACGCGGGCTGGCGCCCCGGGACCGGGCCGCGCCCGGTACCCGGACTCGGGACGTTCGAGACGCGCGAGTGAGTCGGCGGGACTGAGGGACGGCTACCGCGAAAGCGGAGCCGGGGTCGGTCGAGGCCGGCTGTGCGGAGGCGGAATCCGCCCGGCCGGACTCGTCTCCCTCGGACGGTGCCGATCCACGTCACGTTCGGCTCGGCCGGGTCGTCGCGAAGACGCCGCCGTCGACCAGCGGATGCCCGACCGGTACGGCAGGGGCAGCGACCTCGACGACAACCTGTTCCACGGCGTCGTCGTCATCGATCTCTCGACGAGGCCCGCATCGGGCCGGCCGACACGGCGGCAGCCCTGGTTCACCGTGACCCGGTCCGCCGCCGAACCGGCCCTAACCGGCCGTCGCCCTCGGCTCGCGCGGCAGCCCCAGCACCTTCTCCGCGAGGATGTTCCGCTGCACCTGTGACGTGCCCGCGTAGATCGTGCCGGAGCGGGCGATCAGGTACGTCGTCGACCAGGACGCCGAGGAGTTCGCGGCGCCGGGGTCGTCGGTGCGGTAGGTGCGCAACGGCGGTCGGCCTACCGGCACTTGGCCGTGCAGGCCCATGATGTCCATCGCCAGGTCGGTGACCTTCGTGTGGTACTCGCTCCAGTACAGCTTGGCGATCGAGGACTCGGGGCCGGGCTCCGCGCCCTTGAGCCAGCCGGTGAGGATCCGGTAGCCGAGGTAGCGCATGATCTCGACCTTGGACCAGCACCAGGCGATCCGTTGGCGGATGACCGGATCCTGGTCCCTGCCGTACAGGCGGGCCAGTTCCACCAGGCGTTCCACCTCGGCGCGGAACAGGATCGGGTTGGTGGCCGCCTCCTCCCCGCGCTCCACGCCCAACAGGCTCTGGGCGACCGTCCAGCCGTTGTCCACGCCGCCCACGACGAGGTCGGCGCGGGTGCGGGCGCCGTTGAAGAAGACCTCGTTGAAGTGGAGTTGGCCGCTCATCATGCGGAACGGCCGCACCTCGACGCCGGGTTGGTCCAGCGGGACGAGGAGGAAGGAGATGCCGCGGTGCTTCGGGGCGTCGCGGTCCGTGCGGGCGAGGACGAAGATCCAGTCGCTGTGGTGGGCGCCGGACGTCCACACCTTCTGGCCGTCGATCACCCACTCGTCGCCGTCGCGGACGGCACGTGTCGTGAGCGAGGCGAGGTCCGAGCCCGCGTCGGGTTCCGAGTACCCCTGGCACCAGGTGTCCTCGCCGCTGAGGATGCGGGGCAGGAAGTGGCTCCGCTGTTCCTCCGTGCCCCAGCGCAGCAGTGTGTTGGCCAGCATCTTCACGCCGAAGGTGTCCTGCGGCAGCCCGAACGGCACACCGGCCAGGGCCAGTTCCTCCATCAGGACCACCTGGTGGAGCTTGGACAGGCCCCGGCCGCCATACCGCTCGGGCCAGGTGAGGGAGAGGTGGCGGTGCTCGGCGAGCAGGCGCCGCCAGTCCCGGGCGAAGGCCCAGGCGGCCTCCTCGTCGAGGGCGCCGATGCCCTTCCAGTCCGGCGGCAACGCCTCGGCGAGGAACCCCTTGACCTCGGTGCGGAACGTCTCGGTCTCCGCGGGATAGCTGATGTCCACCGGTGTGCTCTCCTCGCCCGGCCTCGCTCGCCCAGCCGATCGCTGTATTGATTGTTTCAGCATAATAGGTTATCTATTTAGAAGGAATAGCGGGGGATGGCGTCGAGCCAAAGGGCGGGCTGACATGGGACTGCTGGACGGCCGCAACGCGGTGATCACCGGCGGCGCACAGGGCATCGGCTTCGAGATCGCCGGCGTACTCGGCGCCGCGGGCGCGTCCGTCGTCCTCGGCGACATCAACGAGGACGCCGCGGCGGACGCCGCCGAACGCCTCGCCAAGAACGGTGTGGCCGCCACCTCGCTGCGCTGCGACGTCACCGACGAGGACGAGGTCGCCGCCCTGGTCGCCCACTGCGCCGAAACCTTCGGCCCGGTCGGCGTCATGGTCAACAACGCCGGGATCACCCGCGACGCGACCCTGCGCAAGATGGCCGTGAACGATTTCCGCGCGGTCGTCGACGTCCACCTGACCGGCGCCTGGAACGGCACGCGGTACGCCGCCGAGGCGATGCGCGCGCACGGACACGGCGGCAGCATCGTCAACATCTCGTCCATCGCCGGCAAGGTCGGCAACTTCGGCCAGACGAACTACAGCGCCGCCAAGGCCGGACTCGTCGGCCTCACCAAGGCATCCGCCAAGGAACTCGCCAAGGCCGGCATCCGCGTCAACGCCGTACAGCCCGGCCTGATCCGCACCGCCATGACCGAGGCGATGCCGCCGGCCGCCTGGGACGCGAAGCTCGCCGAGATCCCCCTGGGCCGTGCGGGCGAACCCGCCGAGGTCGCCCGGGTCGTCCTCTTCCTCGCCTCCGACATGGCGAGCTACGTCACCGGAGCCGTGGTCGAGGTGACCGGCGGCCGGTACATGTGACCCCTCATGAAAGGCATGGCCGATGCCCGCCCTCCTGCGTGACGCGGTGATCTGCGAACCTGTGCGTACCCCTGTCGGTGGCTACGGAGGTGTCTTCCGCGACGTGCCGGCGACCGAGTTGGCCGCCGCCGTCGTACGCGCCGTACTGGACCGCACCGGAATCCCGCCCGCCGCCGTCGACGACGTGCTTCTGGGCCAGTGCTACCCCAACGGCGAGGCCCCGGCCATCGGCCGCGTCGCCGCCCTGGACGCCGGTCTGCCCGTGGAGGTGCCGGGACTGCAGATCGACCGCCGCTGCGGCTCGGGACTCCAGGCGATCATCACGGCGGCGATGCAGGTGCAGACCGGTGCGAGCGACCTCGTGCTGGCCGGCGGCGTCGAGTCCATGAGCCAGGCCGAGTTCTACACCACCGGCGTCCGCTTCGGCGTGCGCGGCGCGGGCACCACCCTGCACGACCGGCTGGCCCGCGGCCGAGTCACCTCCGGGGGCGTCAACCACCCTGTTCCCGGCGGCATGTTGGAGACCGCCGAGAACCTGCGACGCGAGTACGCCATCCCTCGCGAGGAGCAGGACCGACTCGCTCTGCGCTCCCACGAGAAGGCGGTCGCCGCCCAGCGTGAGGGCCGCTTCACCGACGAGATCGTGCCCGTCACTGTGCGGACCAGGAAGGGCGAGACGGTCGTCGACACCGACGAACACCCGCGCCCCGACTCGACGTTGGCGAAACTCGCGAGCCTGCGCCCCGTACTGGGACGGCAGGACACGGAGGCGACCGTGACCGCCGGAAACGCCAGCGGACAGAACGACGGCGCCGCCCTCTGCGTCGTCACCCACCCCGAGCGCGCCGCCGAACTCGGCCTGCGCCCCCTGGCCCGCCTCGTCTCCTGGGCCGTCGTGGGCGTGCCCCCGGAGACGATGGGTATCGGCCCGGTACCCGCCACGGCCAAGGCACTTGACCGCGCGGGGCTGAAACTCGCCGACATCGACCTGATCGAACTCAACGAGGCCTTCGCCGCCCAGGTACTCGCCTGCACCCGTGAATGGGCCCTGACCGAGGCCGACTTCGAGCGGTTCAACGTCAACGGCTCCGGCATCTCGCTGGGCCACCCCGTCGGCGCCACCGGCGGACGCATCCTCGCCACCCTGCTCCGCGAACTCGACCGCCGCCAGGCCCGGTTCGGCCTGGAGACCATGTGCCTCGGCGGCGGCCAGGGCCTGGCCGCCGTCTTCGAACGGCCCACCCACACCACCGACGCCAATGGAGGACGCTGATGGCCGGACTGATCGCATACGGCGCCTACGTGCCGTACCACCGCCTCGCCCGCGCCGACGTCGCCGCCACCCTCGGGACGACCCCGTCCCGGGGCACGCGCGCGGTCGCGGGCTACGACGAGGACACCACCTCGATGGCCGTCGAGGCGGCCCGGTCCGCGCTGGCCAGGGACGGACTGCGCACCCGCATCGGCCAGTTGTTCCTCGCCACCGCCGCGCCCGCCTACCTCGACAAGACGAACGCGACCGCCGTCCACGCGGCGCTCGGCCTCGACCCGCACGTCCTCGCCGTCGACATGGCGGGCTCCGTCCGCTCCGGCCTCGGCGCGCTGGTCACCGCCGCCCGCTCCCCGGCGCCGACCCTGACGGTCCTGTCCGACCTGCGCACCGGCCTGCCCGGCGGCGGCGACGAGGTCGCGGGCGGCGACGGAGCGGCTGCGTTCGCCTTCGGCGGCCACCGCAACGGCGCCCCCGTGATCGCGGAGCTGCTCGCCCACGACACGGTCAGCGACGAGATCCTCGACCGCTGGCGGCTCCCCGGCGCGCCCGCCTCCCGCGTCTGGGAGGAGCGCTTCGCCGAGGAGATCTACGTGTCCCTCGCGGACAAGGCGCTGAGCGCCGCCCTCGACCAGGCGGGCCTGGACCGGGGCACCATCGACCACCTCATCGTCTCCGGCCTGCACGCGCGCGCGTGCGCGACGGTTCGTCGTACCTCAGGTGTACGTCCCGAGGCGGCGACCGCCGACCTCACCGCGGCGATCGGCAACGCCGGCACCGCCCAGCCCGGTCTGCTCCTCGCCGATGTCCTCGACCGGGCCGAACCCGGCCGGATCATCGCGCTCGTCGTGCTTGGTGACGGCGCCGGAGTCCTGCTCCTGCGCACCACCGACGCCCTCCCCGCACACCGTGCCGCCCGCCCGGTCGCCGCGCAGATCGCCGCGGGCGGCGCCCCCATGCCGTACGCCACCTACCTCTCCTGGCGCGGTCTCCTCGACCGTGAACCGCCCCGGCGCCCGGACCCCGAGCCGCCCTACGCCCCGCCCGCGCACCGCCGCAACAGCTGGAAGTACGGCTTCGTCGCCTCCCGTTGCGAGAAGTGCGGGACCCGGCATCTGCCACCGGACCGGGTGTGCGTCTCCTGCCGGAGCGTCGACGCCATGACCGGCGAGCCGATGGAACAGGTCCGGGGCACGGTCGCCACGTTCACCGTGGACCGGCTGGCCCACACACCGAGCCCGCCGATGCTCGTCGTGGTCGTCGACTACGACGGCGGCGGCCGCTTCCGCTGCCAGCTCACCGACGCCACCGAGGCCGACGCCGTCATCGGCGCCCGGGTCGAGATGACCTTCCGGCGCACGGTCACCGCCGCCGGCGTCCACAACTACTTCTGGAAGGCCCGGCCGGTACGCACCGGCGAGACCGAGGGGACAGGCGCATGAGCTCACACGGAATCCGCGACCGGGTCGCGATCGTCGGCATGGGCTGCACGCCCTTCGGCGAGCACTGGAACCGCTCGGCGGACGACCTGCTGGTGGACGCCGTGGGCGAGGCGGTCACCTCGGCCGGCATCACGCTCGACGACATCGACGCGTTCTGGCTCGGCACCCAGGCGTCCGGAGTCTCCGGACTGACCCTGAGCCGCCCGCTGCACCTGCCGTACAAGCCGGTCACCCGCCTGGAGAACATGTGCGCGACCGGCTCCGAGGCGCTGCGCAACGCCTGTTACGCGGTCGCCTCCGGCGCCTACGACGTGGCGATGGCGGTCGGCGTGGAGAAGCTCAAGGACTCCGGAATGTCCGGGCTCTCAGGCACCACGATGCCGGGCGCCGGCGACGACAGCCGCGGTGAGATCACCGCCCCGGCGAACTTCTCCCTCCTCGCCCCCGCCTACGCGGCCAAGTACGGCCTGGCGGAAGAGGAGTTGAAGGACGTCATCACCCGCATCGCCTGGAAGAACCACGTCAACGGCGCCCGCAACCCCCGCGCCCAGTACCGCAAGGAGGTGCCGCTGGAGCGCATCCGGTCGGCGCCGATCGTCGCGGGCATGCTCGGCGTGTTCGACTGCTCGGGGGTCTCCGACGGTTCGGCGGCGGCGATCGTCGTACGCGCCGAGGACGCCTACCGGTACACCGACAAGCCGATCTTCGTGAAGGCCCTGTCCTTCGTCGCGGGACCGGCGGACGGACTCCTGGACCCCGACTACGACTTCACCACCTTCCCCGAGGTCGTCTTCTCGGCCCAGGAGGCCTACCGGCAGGCGGGCATCATCGACCCGCGCGCCGAACTCGCCCTTGCGGAGGTCCACGACTGCTTCACACCAACGGAGTTGGTGCTGATGGAGGACCTGGGCTTCTCCGAGCGAGGACAGGCATGGAAGGACGTCACCAGCGGCGCCTTCGACCTGGACGGCTCACTGCCGGTCAACCCGGACGGCGGTCTGAAGGCCTTCGGCCACCCCATCGGCGCCTCCGGACTGCGCATGATGTTCGAGGCCTGGCTCCAACTGCGCGGCGAGGCACCGCCCGAGCGGACGGTCGGGTCCCTGGCGGAGGGCCGCTCGCTCGCCCTGACCCACAACCTCGGCGGCGGCCCCGGCGAATGCGTCTCGTTCGTGTCGGTCGTCGGCAGCGAACTCACCGACTGAGAAAGGTGGTTGAGCCATGGGACGACTCGACGACAAGATCGCGATCGTGACCGGCGCCGCGTCCGGCATCGGTGCCGCCACCGCCCGCCGCGTGGCGGCCGAGGGCGCCCACACGGTCGTGGCCGATCTGAACCTCGACGGCGCCAAGGCGGTCACGGAGGAGATCCGGGCCGCCGGCGGATCCGCCACGGCGGTCCCCGTCGACCTCGGTGACATCGACTCCGTACGGGCCATGGTGGCCACGGCAGTCGACACCTACGGCGGCCTCGACGTCCTGCACAACAACGCGGCGGCCACCCACCTGGCCGCCCGCAAGGACCTCGCCATCTTGGAGGCCGACCCGGCGGTCTGGGACGACACCATGCGGATCAACCTGCGCGGCACCATGGTTGCCATCCAGGCCGCCGTCCCGCACATGATCGCCCGCGGCGCCGGCTCGATCATCAACACCTCGTCCGGCGCCGGTCTCGCGGGCGACCTGCGCAACCCCGCCTACGGCGCCTCGAAGGCCGCTCTCATCAACCTCACGCAGTACGTCGCCACCCAGTACGGCAAGCAGGGCGTGCGCTGCAACGCCATCGCCCCGGGGTTCATCGTCACACCGGCCAGCGCCGGTTCGGCCCACGGGGCGATCCGCGAGAAGATGCTCCGCCATCACCTCACCCCGCGCCTCGGGCGGCCCGAGGACGTCGCGTCGGCGGTGGTCTTCCTCGCCTCCGACGAGTCCGCCTTCGTCACCGGACACACCCTGCGCGTCGACGGCGGACTGCTCTCCCACGCGCCCTACGTGGCGGACCTGCGCGAGGCGTGACGCAGTCCCGCAGGGGGCGCACCTCCGAGCGCCGGCGTACGAACACGATCCGTCAACCGCGCGTCGGCGTCGGCCACTTCGTTCACCGGATCGCCTGCGACCGGCCCACGGCGCGAAAGCCCGCGGGCCGCTCGCGTCATGCCCGCTCGCCGTCCGAACCCGCGCGGCGGGGGAGATGGCCGGCCCGGCCGAGGTGGACGTCATCGCCTCGGCCCGGGCGGCCGCGCTCAGGCCGTCGTCTCCGGCTCCAGGTCGCCCAGGTAGGCCGCCCGGACCGCCGGATTGCGGCGGACCTCGTCCGGGGTGCCGGCGCAGATCCGGCGGCCGAAGTCGAGGACGACGACCTGGTCGCAGACGCTCATCACCATGTCGACGTCGTGCTCGACGAGCAGCACCCCCATGCCCCAGTCCTCGGCCAGCCGCCGCACCAGCTGGGCCAACTCCCGTGTCTCGTCGTCGGACAGCCCCGCCGCCGGTTCGTCCAGCAGCAGCACCGACGGCGAGGTCGCCACCGCCCGCGCGATCGCCAGCAACCGCCGCTCGCCGTACGACAGGTCGCCCACCGGCCGGTCCAGACTGTCCTGGAGCCCGAACTCCCGTACGGCGACGAGTACTTGGGTGGGCAGCGGGCGGCTGCCGGGACGGACCAGGTCGGTGAGCCAGGTCCATCGCCCGGGCCGCTCGCAGGCGGCGTAGAGGTTGTCCAGGACCGTCATGTCCTCGAACAGCTCCAGCGACTGGAAGGACCGGCTCAGCCCGGCCCCGGCCCGCCGGTGCACCGGCACCCGGGTCACGTTCCGCTCGCCGAGGCGGACACTGCCGGCCGCGGCCCGGGTGAAGCCGGTGACGGCGTCGATGGCGGAGGTCTTGCCGGCGCCGTTGGGGCCGATGAGGCCCACCACCCGGCCCGGTTCGACGTCCAGCGAGAGCCCGTCGACGGCGACGACACCGCCGTAGCGGACGGTGAGGTCCCGGACATGCAGGGGGAGTGGTGCGGCGCGGGGGACGTCAGGCAGAGCCGCTGTCTCCGGCTCGGGTGCGGTCGTGTCGGGCTTCGGGGACAGCCTGTGCCGGAGGCCCGCCGCCTGCTTGCCGAGTTCCTTTCCGATGCCGTCCTGGTTGCCCACCAGGGTCAGCACCAGGATGATCCCGCCGATCAGCGGCATCCAGTCGCTCAGCCCGGGCACCACCAGGTCCCCGAACCGGGCGCCGACCGTACCCGCGGCGAACGTGGCGCCGAACAGCGGGCCGACGAGGAAGCCGACACCGCCGATGACGGCGAGCCCGAGCGCGGTGACGGAGTCGAAGCTCGCGAAGTCGGAGAACACCACCGACGTCGAGCGGAAGCCGGTCAGTACGCCGGCGAGCGCGGCGATGGCCGAGGACAGTCCGAAGGCGTAGAGCTTGGCCGCGCGGACGTCGATACCGAGGGCGGCCGCGGCCCGTTCGTTGGCCCGTACGGCGATGAGCCGGCGGCCGGTGCGGCCGCGCCGGACGTTGGCGACCACGAGCGTGGCGGCGACGAACAGGACCAGGACCACGGCGGCGTACCGCTGCGGATGGTCGACCCCGGAGATGCTGATACCGAAGAGCGTCTGCTTGCCCACCGCGATGCCGTCGCTGCCGGGTGTCGTCGACAGGTCGGTGTTCTGGAAGACCATCGCCTCCAGGGTGGTGCCGAGCCCGAGCGTGATGATCGCGAGGTTGACCCCGCGGGTGCGCACCGCCGGCAGCGCGAACAGCAGGCCGATCGGTACGGTGCCCAACACGCCTGCCAGCAGGGCGAGTTCGAACGGCCATCCCCAGTCCGCCGCCGCGTGCCCGGCGATGAAGGCGCCGGTCCCGGCGAGGGCGTAGGCAGCGAGCGACACCTGGCCCGCGTAACCGGTGACCACGATGATCGACAGGATGATCAGCGAGAGCACCAGGGTGCTGGTGATCGCGTCGGCCCACAGTGGCGTCGACAGGCTCACCAGCACCAGGCCGATCACGACGGCCAGCGCGAGCGGGACGGGGCGCACCCTGCCGGTGCCCAGTGCCGGGAGGCGGTCGAGGAACGTGCCGCGCACCGGCAGCGCCCGGCCGCGGGCGACCAGCACCAGGGCGATGAAGAGGAACGGCACCGACGACGCGAGGCCGGTGACACCCGAGCCGAAGCGCGTCAGTTCGGACTGCGCGACCCCGATGACCAGCCCGCCCGCCAGCGTGATCGGGAACGACGAGAACCTGCCGACCAGGGCGGCGGCCAGCGCGCTCAGCAGCAGCGTGGTCAGCCCGGTCACCGACAGGCCGATCACCGGCACGATCAGGATGGCCGTGAGCCCCGCGAGCGCGGAGCCCAGTGCCCAGTTGCCGGCGGCGATCACGTCCGGGGACCAGCCGAGCGCGGCGGCGGCGCCCTCGTTCTCGGCGACCGCGGTGGTGCCCAGGCCGAACAGGGTGCGCCGGTACAGGAGATGGAGCACGGCCGTCACGGCGATCGCGATGCCGAGCAGCCAGACACGGTCCTCGGAGACCGTCGCCCCGGCGATCGTCAGCAGCCGGGTGGGCAGCTTCCCCGGCACCAGCTGCAGGCTGTCGCCGTAGCGCTTGACGGCGATCGCGGTGAGCACGATGAACACCGCGAGGGTGCCGACCAGCCGGGCCAGGGTGGACGCCCGGCGCAGCGGGCGGATCACCAACAGGTGGGTGAGCACGCCCAGTACGGCGGAGGTGAGCACACCGCACGCGGTGGCGGGCCAGTACGGCACGCCGTGGTTGACGGCGAGCTCCCACTGGACGTAGGCACCGGCCATCCCGATCGCGCCGTGCGCGAAGTTCAGGACGCCGGAGCCCCGGTAGACCAGCACGATGCCGTGCGCGGTGAGCGCGTAGAGGGCGCCGAGCCCCAGGCCGAGCAGGGCGAAACGCAGGACGTCGTCCATCCGAGGAACCTCCCAGACACGGGACGAGACAGTGCATTCATTTAAATAATTGTGCCGAGAGTACTTCACTAACCCAAAAATGCGCCCCATGCTGTTCGGCATCTCGACGTCGCCCATTTTGGGCGCGAGCCCCGGAGGGACCATGAACGACTCACGCCGACGCAGAAGCGCCGCGGCCAGCTGTCTCGCAGTGACCGGAGCCCTGCTCGCCGCAGGATGCGGGGGAGGAGCGTCGGCCGACAGCTCGGCCGAGACCTCCTCGCTCAAGGGCACCCCGGTCAAGGTGATGGTCTGGGCGCCGGAGAACACCCAGGGCAGCGCCCAGCCGGGTATCCACCTCACCGCCACGGCCTACGAGAAGTGGATCAACGCCAACGGCGGGATCAAGGGAGGGCCTCTCAAGGTCGAGTTCTGCAACGAGAAGGGCGACCCCGACGAGGCCGAGAAGTGCGCCCAGCAGGCCGTCGCCGACAAGGTGGCCGCGGTCGTCGGCTCCTACAGCCTCGCCGGGGACCGCTACATGCCCATCCTCCAGAAGGCCGGCATCCCGTACATCGGCGGCACCGGCGTCTCCGCCGCGGAGTTCTCCAACCCGCTGTCCTTCCCCGTCAACGGCGGCACCCCGGTGGTGTTCGCCGCCCACGGCCGCCAACTGGTGGAGCAGGGCTGCAAGAAGATCACCGGTGTCCGGTACGACGTGGCCGCGGCTGCCGTGGTCTCGCAGTTCCTCACCCTGGGCGTGACCTCCGCCGGAGGGGCGGCGCCCAAGGACCTCAAGGTGCCGCTCACCGCCACGGACCTCGCCCCGCAGGTCGCCGCGACCAAGGGCAGCGACTGCGTGAGCGTCATCCTGGGCACCGCCTCGGACCTGTTCGTGAAGTCGTACGTCCAGTCCGGCGACAAGACCAAGCTCGCCAGCGTGGTCGGCAACCTCACCCCGCAACTGGCCGCCAGCACCGGCGGCAGCGGCAGCCCGCTGGAGGGCGCCGCGATCACCGGCTACTACCCGCCGACCTCCGACGCCGTCTGGAAGGACTTCGTCGCGGCGGCCAAGGGCAAGGACATCGACACCACCAACGGCGCCAACGCCACGACCTGGGTGGCTTTCAAGGTCTTCACCGAGGCCGCCAAGAAGCTGCCGACGATCTCGGCCGAGGCGCTGGTGAAGGAGCTGAACACCACCTCAGGCATCGACACCGGAGGCCTGACCCCGCCCCTGAACTGGAAGGCGTCGACGGCCCTGCCGATCAAGGGGCTCGACCGCATCCACAACACGACCGCCACCGAACTCACCATCCGCGACGGGAAGATCGAGTGGGCCAAGGCCGGGTCGACCTTCGTCGACGTCCGCAAGGTGCTGACGGCCGCGTCGCACGGCTGAGCCCGCTTCGGTCCGGCCGGCCGCCGTTCCCGGTCGGCTTCGGTTTCCGGCCGACTCCGGTTGAGGAGAGACCTCGTGCACGACACAGATGTGCCCCTGATAGCGACCCGCGCCCTGTCCGCCGGATACGGCAGCCGACCCGTCGTGAGCGACCTCGACCTGGAGGTCCGGCCGGGCGAGGTCGTCGCCCTGCTCGGTCCCAACGGCGCGGGCAAGACCACCACCCTCAGGGCGCTGTCCGGCGACCTGACCCCGATGAGCGGCGAGGTCCGCTGGCTGGGCACCCCCGGCCACGCACCGCTGCACCGCCGCGCCCGCGAGGGCCTCGCCTACGTCGGTGAACGCGCGGTCTTCACCCGCCTCGACACCACCGACAACCTGCGGGTCGGGCGCGTGCCGCCCGACCGGGCCGTCGCGCTCTTCCCCGAACTGGAGAAACGCCTCAGGACCGGCGCGGGCATGCTGTCCGGCGGCGAGCAGCAGATGCTGTCGCTGGCGCGTGCCCTGTGCCGTACCCCCCGGCTCCTCCTGGCCGACGAACTCTCCCTGGGCCTCGCCCCGTTGGTCGTCGACCGCCTCCTGTGCGCGGTCCGCGAGGCGGCCGACCAGGGCCTGGGCGCACTGCTGGTCGAACAGCACGTCCGCAAGGTGCTCGACATCGCCGACCGCGTCTACGTCCTGCGCCGCGGCCGCGTCGTCATGGCCGGCACCCCGAAGGAACTGCGTGGGGACCTCGACGCCATCGAGTCCTCCTATCTCGCGAAGAACCCGTCCTCATGACTGATGGAGGTGGTTGCCGTGCCCAGCGCACGTGAGCAGATCCGGGCCATGGTCCGGTCCGGTGACACATTCGACCAACCCGCCCGGGAGCTGCGGGAGTTGCAGCTCGAAGCGGCGCGCGAGGTCTTCGCCGCGCACCGCGAGCGCATCCCGCTGCTGCGCACCCGGGCGGAGGAGAGCGGCGTCCACGGGATCGAGAGCCCCGACGACCTCGTGCCCCTGCTGTTCTCCCACACCAGCTACAAGTCGTACCCCCTCTCCCTCATCACCGGCGGCCGGTGGGACCGGCTGCTGCGCTGGTACTCGACGGTGTCGGTGGTCGAGCCGGGTGATGTCGACGTCGAGGGCGTGACCGACATCGACGACTGGACCGACCGCGTCACGGCCGCGGGTCACCGCCCCTACATCACCAGCGGCACCTCGGGGAAGGTCTCCTTCCTCAACTGCGCCGCGAGCGACCTGAGTTTCCTGCACGACATCCTGGAGAACCTCACCTGCTGGCCCGACCCGCTGCCGCCCGAGCCCACCCGCCGCGGCTATCTCCTGGCACCGGCGAGCGGTCCGATGCGCTCCATCGACGGCTACCGCTGGCACGCGGAGGTCTTCGTCCGGCCCGGCGAGACCCGGCTGCTCACCGAAGACCCCATGCGGGTCTCGGAGTTGATGAGCAGCGCCCTGCTGCGCCGCCGGATGGCGGAGGGCACCGCGACCCCGCAGGAGATCAGCTCCTTCGAGGCCGCGTCCGGAACCCGCGAGCAGGAACTCGGCGCGGCCGTCGCGCAGATCGTCGACGACATCGCCGCACACCGGACCGAGCCGCTGCTGATCGCCGGGATGAACAACCAGCAGTTCACCCTCATCCAGGCCCTGCGGGCCCAAGGCGTGCCCGACGGGAGCCTGCACCCGGACACGCTGGTGCTCAGCGGCGGCGGCAACAAGAACGGGGTCCTGCCCGACGACTACCAGCGGCAGTTCGCCGCCTTCTACGACGGCGTACGGCGCGTGCGCAGTTACGGCATGACGGAACTCCAGGGCTCCTGCCTGGCCTGCGAGTCGGGCAACTACCACGTGCCGCCGTGGGTGATCCCGCTGGTCCTGGACGAGCCGGGCGAGAAGCTCCTCAACACCGAACAGGGCGTGGTGGAGGGGCGGTTCGCCTTCCTGGACGTCTCGCTGGAGGGCCGCTGGGGCGGGCTGATCAGCGGAGACCGGGTCTTCGTCGACTTCTCACCGTGCGACTGCGGCCGGGCGGGACCGACCGTCCTGCCGGACATCAGGCGCTACGGGGACCTGGGCGGCGAGGACAAGATCACCTGCGCCGCGACACTCGACTCCTATGTGCGGGGGATGATCCACGGATGAGCACCTCGACCGACACCGAGGTCGTGCACGTGGTGCGCGGCGAGGTCGACCACGGCTCACCCGTCGCGTACGGCCGCGCCGGCTCGGCCTTCACCGCACCGGCCCTCGACCTGGACCGCCTCGTCTGGCCCCGCACCGAACCCGGCCCCGCCTTCCACGTGCCCGTCGCGGAGATCGTCGACCTGCTCGTGGAGACCGGCGAGGCCCTCAAGGCGGACCGCGAGGGACTGCTCGCCGAGGCCCTCGACCGCATGGTCCGGGTCAGCCCGCTGCCCGCGGAGGTCCTCGAACGCGCCTACGCCATGCTGTGGCGCAGCTTCCAACGGCCGGGCCTGTACGCCCAGATCGACCACGAACTCGGCGGAGCGGACGTGCTCGACGGCTGGCGTGAGGTACGCCTGCCCGAGAACCGGACCGCGGCCACCCGCGCGTTCCCACCGCGCCTGGTGCACATCATCGCCGGCAACGCACCCGGCGTCGCCGCGATGTCCGTCGTGCGCGGCGCCCTCACCAAGGGCGTCAACCTGCTGAAACTGCCCTCGAACGACCTGTTCACCGCGACCGCGATCCTGCGCACGATGGCGGCGGTGGCCCCCGGCCACCCCGTGGTGCGCTCGTTCTCCGCGGTGTACTGGCGCGGCGGCGACGAGGCCGTGGAGAGCGTGCTGTTCCGCCCCCAGTTCTTCGACAAGCTGGTCGCCTGGGGCGGCGAGGCCACCATCCGCGGGGCACTGCGGTACGTCGGTCCGGGCTTCGAGCTCGTCTCCTTCGACCCCAAGACCTCCATCTCGCTGATCGGCCGCGAGGCGTTCGAGTCCCCCGAGACTCTTGCCCGAGCCGCCGACGCGGGCGCCGCCGACGCCACCTTCTTCAACCAGCAGGCCTGTGTGGCCAGTCGCTTCCAGTTCGTCGAGGGCTCCTGGCCGGACGCCGACCGCTACGCCGCCCTGCTGTGCGAACGCCTGGGCGTGGCAAGGGAGTTCAGCTCGGCCGACGGCCCGCGGGTCACCGCGGAGCTCCGCGAGGAGATCGACGTCCTGCGCTCCCTGACACCCGACTACCGGGTGTGGGGCGGCTACGACGGCCGGGGCCTGGTCATCCGCTCTCCCGAACCGGTGGACTTCCACCCCGACGGAAAGATCGTCGACGTCGTCCCCGTCGCCGAGCTGACGCAAGCGGTCGCGCACGCCGGAGTCGCCACCCAGACGGTCGGCGTGTACCCGGACACCCGCAAGGCGGAACTGCGCGACGCCCTCGCCTGCGCGGGAGTCCAGCGCGTGGTCTCCCTCGGCAGGGCGGGCGGAATGCCTCCGGGCCTCTCCCACGACGGCTTCTACCCGCTGCAACGGCTCATGCGCTGGGTGAACGACGAGTGACGTGACGGACCCGCGGTCCGGCGGGAGCACGACGCCGCTCCAACCGGTGAGTCCGAGGGGGCCGGCGGAGGCGTCGGGCCGCATGGTGGTCATGGGGGTCCATCGAGCCGTACAGAGTGTGGCTGCTACTTCAGGCCGATCGCCGCGCAGGCCGCCGCGTACTGCGCGGTGCAGATCTCCTTGACCGTGTAGATGCCGTCCGCGATCACCGTGTCCTCGATGTTGTCCTTCGTGAGCGCGACCACCGGTACCAGCATCGTGGGGATCTTCTTCTTCGTGGGGCTGTCGACCGTGTCGCGGGTCAGGGAGTCGAACTGGATGTCGCGGCCCTGGACCTTGTACACCGCCATCTCCGCGGCGCGGGTGGCCTCTTCCGGGAACGGCTTGTACGCGGTCATGTACTGCTCGCCCGCGACGATCCGCTGGACCGCGTCCAGGTTCGCGTCCTGGCCGGTCACCGGTGGGATCTTGGTGGCGCCCGCGTCCTTCAGGGCCTTGATGACGGCGCCCGCCAGGCCGTCATTGGCCGCGTAGACCGCGGCGATGTTGTCGAGGCCGACGGCCTTGATCGCGTTCTTCATGTTCGTCTCGGCGACCGCCGGCGACCACTTCTCGGTGTCGTACACCTTGGCTATCTTGACGTTGTTCTGAAGTTCGCCGAGGGCACCGTCCTTGAACTTCGCGTAGTTCGTGTCCGCGGGGTCGCCGTTCATCATGACGATCTTGCTGGACGCCGCCTTGCTGCCGAGCGCCGTGATGATGGCGCGGGCCTGGATCTCGCCGACGAGTTCGTTGTCGTGCGAGACGTACGCGTCGATCGGGCCCTCCGCGAGCCGGTCGTAGGCGATGACGGGGATGCCGGCGTCCTTCGCCTTCTGGACCTCCGGCGCGATGGCCTTGGCGTTCAGCGCGTCCACCAGGATGACGTCGACCTTCTGGTCCACCATCTGCTGGAACTGCCGGCTCTGCTTGTCTTGGCTCGCCTCGGCGTTGGCGTAGACGACCTTGCCCTTGCCGTTGGTGAGGGCGGCGACCTCCTTCGTGATGACGGGGTGGTCGAAGGCCTCGAAGCGTGCGGTGTCCTTGTCGGGCAGGAGCAGTCCCACCGTGATGTCGTCGCCCTTCTTCGGAGACGCGGAACCGTCGCTTCCGACGACCCCGTCGACGACGCCGCACGCGGTGAGCGCGAGCGCGGACGCGGACGCGGTCAGAGCCGTCGCGAGGTGACGCACGGGGATTCGACAAAGGGCGGGAGCGTTCACGTGGGGCGCCTTTCGAGTGGGGGGAGCCGGGCGGCTTTCGGGGGAGAGCGTTGATGTCCGGTGAGAAGTGGCTGCCGGGCGAGGGGGGCTCGGCCCTTGCGTCTGCGGGGGCAGGAAGGCTTCGACACGGCCTCCGCGACCGGGAGTTGCTCCTTCGCCTGTGCGATTCCTGTCTCAGGCCGTC
The DNA here is from genome assembly GCF_045162645.1 of Streptomyces sp. NBC_00988. Classification (NCBI taxonomy): domain Bacteria; kingdom Bacillati; phylum Actinomycetota; class Actinomycetes; order Kitasatosporales; family Streptomycetaceae; genus Streptomyces; species Streptomyces sp. NBC_00988. The sequence goes on along the minus strand of NZ_CP108730.1, from coordinate 1,748,359 downwards.
ACCGTCGCACTTCCTTGATGTGGACGGGGTGGCGATCGCGGGGAGAGGTTGTGGCGGCTTCGGTGACCCGGTTTGATACGGCCGCGTCCGTGCGGGTCCCTCGGCACCGCGCCGAGGCCGGAGCCTCCGTTCCGCGCCAAGAGGCCTGTCGGGGCCGGGTGTTGCCGATACGCTGAAGAACGGCCATGAACCGGGGGCGGGGCTGGGGGCGGGGGCATGGATCCGCGGATGCGGTTGTCGGGCGGATACGTCTGTGAGCGCGAGCTCGGCCGGGGCGGACAGGGAGTGGTGTGGCTCGCCCGGGACCGGACGGGGCAGCAGGTCGTGGTGAAGTTCCTGCTGCCGGGCAAGGAGTACGACGAGGTCGCGCTCGCCCGTGTACGCCGGGAGTTCGGCGCGGCGAGCCGGGTCGGTGAACTCGCCACGGCGCGCGTCCTCGACGCCGACCTGTCCGGACAACACCCCTACATCGTCAGCGAGTTCGTCCAGGGCCCCACGATCCACCAGCATGTGGCCGCCAACGGTCCGCTGTCCTCCGGGCGGCTCCAGTCCCTGGGGCTGGCCGTCGCGCACGCGTTGGCGCAGGTGCACCGGGTGGGCGTCGTGCACCGGGACATCAAGCCGTCCAACATCCTGCTCTCCCCGGACGGACCCCGGATCATCGACTTCGGGATCGCCCGCGACGACCGGTTGCTGGAGTCGGCGCTCACCACACCGGGCAGCGTGCTCGGCTCGCCCGCGTACATGTCGCCCGAGCAGGTCAAGTCGTTCCGGGTCACCGCCGCCTCCGACGTGTTCTCCCTCGGCGGCACGCTGTACTTCGCCGCCACGGGGCGCCATCCCTTCGAGGGGGAGAGCGACTACGAGGTGCTCGTCGCCGTGTGCACCCGCGACGCGGATCTCACGGCCGTACCGGAGCCGGTCCGTTCGGTCGTCGCCGACTGCCTGCGCAAGGACCCGGCGGAACGCCCCACCGCCGCCCAGCTCGTCACCCGGCTCGCGGAGGCGGGGGAGACGGAGGGCGCGCGGACGGAGTCGCGTACGCCGTCGCGGCCGCCCGGACCCGGGAGCGGCGGCGCGGGCTCCGGCCTGAGCGCCAAGCAGCTGCGGTTGTGGGGGTTCGCGGCCGGCAGCGCCGCGGTGGCGGTGCTGCTCGCCGTCGTGCTCAGCACCACCTCGGGAGGATCGGCGACGGAGGGCGGCCCGCAGGCCCATGGCCCGTCCTCCGCGTCCTCGTCGTCCTCGTCGGCCGGAAGATCGACGAGAGCCGCGAGCTCCCAACTCCTCTCGTACACCGATGACTTGACCGACTCGGGCGACTGGTCGTACAAGGACCCGACCCTGGCGAGAATCACGCACCAGGGCGGGACCATGCTGGTGGATCCCAGGTCCGAGCTGGAGGTGTGGCCGCAGGCGCCCTTCGAGCCGTCCTCGTTCGCCGTACGGCTGAGCACCCAGACGGAGTGGTACGGGGGCGAGGGCGGGGTCGGGCTGTGGTGCGACGGCTCGGGGGACTACTGGAAGGGTTCCCGCTGGGCGACCTACCTGACGACGGATCAGGAAGCCCTGATCGTGCGGGAGTTCAGGTTCAAGGGGAAGTTCCAGCACGACCGGGTCGTCGAGGTGAACCTCGCGGACCTGGGCCTGAAGGTGGAGAGCCGGCAGCAGGTCGACATGTCGATGACCTGTTCCTCCGCCGGCGGGGGCCGGATCAAGGTGGAGCTCGCCGTCAATGGCACCCGGGTCGCCGCGTACACCGGAAACGCCTTCGACGCGCGGGGCTGCGGTGTGGCCGCCTTCCATTACAGCGCCACCGACCCGCGGGGCACGGCCTACCACGCGGGATTCGAGCGCTTCACCGCGACCGAATTGTCGGCGCGCTGACGTCTTCTAACAAAATTATCATCAAAATTGTTAACAATTCCCGGCTCCGGCTCAGGGTCCCCGCCTACAGTCTGGGACTCGTATGAGCCGCACAGCCGACTTGCCCGCGGCGTCGCCGGGGTGGTGCCCAAGTACGGCTGTGACCACGCAACTTGCTGTACAAGGAGGTCCACGGGTGGACATGAACCGCAGAACGGTCATCCGTAGTGCCACGGGCGTCGCAGCCCTGGCCACGTTCGGAGTCGCCGAGGGCACGGCGGGCACGGCGTTCGCCGCCACCTCGTCGTCGAGCAGTTCGTCGAGCACGTCCGCGGCGTACTCGCTGGAGCTCGACCCCACCGCCTGGTCGTACGACGCGACCAACGACGTGTACTACCAGATCGGGAAGGTGTACGTCGCGAATCCGGCCGCGACGGACTACGAGAACCTGTCGATCTACGTGCCCGGCGCCTATCTGACGGCCACCGCGAACAGCGACGGGACCACGTACACCGCGAAGGCCGACCCGAAGGGCACCGTCGGCGCGTACTCGGGACGCACGGCGCCGATCGTGATCCCGGTCAACACCCCCGGCTACGCCCAGCAGGCACCGGCCACGTCCTACAGCTACACCAGCGTGTCGGCGTATCTGGAGGCCGGGCTCGTCTACGTGTGGCCGGGCCTGCGTGGCCGGGACAGCTCGACCAGCACCCGCTCCGACGCGGCCCCTTGGGGCGTGACCGACCTCAAGGCCGCGGTCCGCTTCCTCCGGTACAACCGGAGCGTCCTGCCCGGCAGCACGGACGACATCGTCCTGTTCGGCATGAGCGGCGGCGGCGCCCAGGACACCGTGGCGGGCGCGTCCGGCGACAGCCCCCTCTTCGACCCGTACCTGCGCACGATCGGCGCGGCGATGGAGGACGCCCAGGGCCGGCCCCTCAGCGACGCGGTCGCCGGCGTCATGGCCTGGTGCCCGATCACCGACCTCGCCGAGGCCAACCTGTCCTACGAGTGGAACATGGGCCAGTTCGCCTCGACCAGCACCCGCGCGTCCGGCACGTGGACCAGCGCCTACTCGGCGGACCTCGCGAAGGCCTGGCCCAAGTACCTCAACCGCCTGGGTCTGCGCGACGAGCACGGCAAGCGCCTTGAACTGACCGAGTCCAGCAACGGCACGTACCTGTCCGGCAGTTACTACGACCACCTGATCGGGGTGATCATCACCTCGCTGAACCACTTCCTGTCCGACAACACCTTCCCGTACACCATCACGACCCAGGGCGGCCCGCCCGGATCGGGCCAGACGGGGACCTCGACCACGTACGAGACGGTCGCCGACTACATCGCCCACCTCAACACCGCCAGCACCTGGGTCACCTACGACGCCACGACCAACACCGCCACGGTGTCCGGTCTCGACGGCTTCGTGAACAGCCAGAAGACCGCGAACAAGCCGGTCGGCGCGTTCGACGGATACTCCCGCGGACAGGGCGAGAACAGCGTCTTCGCCATGGGGCTCGACGCCCCGTCGCACTTCGCGCCGCTCACGCGTGACGTCATCAAGGCGAACGAGACGACGTACGCCACGTACTCCGACTGGGACTCCGCCTACGGCTCCGCGGCCTACGACAGCGACTTCGCGAAGAAGGACAGCGTCGGCAAGGACATGGCCTGGCGGGGCGACGCGTACAACCCGCTGTACTTCCTCTCGCCCGCCTTCGACGGCTACCGGCGGTCGCGAGTGGCGCGGCACTGGCGCATCCGCACCGGCATCATGCAGGGCGACACGGCCAACACGACCGAGATCAACATCCAGTTGGCCCTGCTGAACTACGGCATCCGTGACGTCGACTTCGCCACCGTGTGGGCCCAGGCGCACACCATGGCCGAGCGCACCGGTGACTCGACGACCAACTTCATCAGCTGGGTGGAGTCCGTCGTCAAGAAGTGATCGCCAGTCAAGGGCAGCCCGGGCGCCCGACCGACGAGCTTCGGTCGGGCGCCCGGCACCGCCTCCGCCCACGTGCGGGAATGGCCGCGGCTCCACCCCGGTTGCCCCGAGCATGACGACGAGTGCGCCACGCCCCGAGGTCCTGCGCTACACCGCCTTCTCCAGCGACCCGGCCGGCGGAAACCCCGCCGGCGTCGTCCTGGACGCCTCCGCGCTGGACGACAGCGCCATGCTGGCCATCGCCGCAGACCTCGGATACTCGGAGTCCGCGTTCCTGACGGCGCCCCCGGAGGGGCTGGGCGGTGCGGAGGGGCGGGCGTACACCATCCGGTACTTCAGCCCCAAGGCCGAGGTGCCGTTCTGCGGGCACGCCACCGTCGCGACGGCCGTGGCGCTCGCCGAGCGGGTGGGCCCGGGGGAGTTGGTGTTCGCGACGCGCGCCGGCACCGTGCCGGTGCAGGTGGTCGAGCAGGGCGGGACACTCCGGGCCACGCTCACCAGCGTCGAACCGCACGTCGAGGACATCGCCGACGCCGACCTCACGGAGGCACTCACCGCGCTCGGCTGGCCGGAGGCCGATCTCGACCCCGCCTTCCCGCCCCGGATCGCCTTCGCCGGCGCCCGCCATCTCGTCCTCGCGGCGGCGACGCGCGCCCGACTCGCGGACCTCGCCTACGACTTCGCCCGCCTCGAAGCCCTGATGCACCAACTCGACCTGACCACGGTCCAGTTGGTGTGGCGGGAGTCGGACACCGTCTTCCACGTCCGTGACCCGTTCCCCGTCGGCGGTGTCGTCGAGGACCCGGCCACCGGTGCGGCGGCGGCCGCGTTCGGTGCGTACGCGCGTGAACTCGGCCTGGTCCCCGAGGACGCCGTCCTCACCCTGTACCAGGGCGAGGACCTCGGCCGCCCCGGCGAACTCACGGTGACGCTGCGCGCGGGCGACCTGCGGGTCCGCGTCGGCGGCGCGGGAACACGGATCGGCTGAAGCGCCGGACGCGCACAAGGCTCCCGTGCCGGTTGTCCAGCCAGTCCACGTCGGCGTACTGCGACGATCCGCGACATGTCAGTGGCCCATGGCACGATCCCGGGCATGACATCGATCGACGAAGCGCTCCTTCTTGAGACGGCGGCCAAATACGGCGTACCCGCCCCCGTCGTACGGGAGTTGATGGCCCGGGCGCGGCCGTGCCTCTACCTGGTGCCCTATGACGAGGTGCCCGAGTCGCGTCGGGGGAGCACCCGCCCCGCCGCGCGGACGGGCGGGCTTCCCGCGCTGCCGGACGGGGTGAACTGGCCTGACGGGAAAGAGCCGTTGGTGCTGAGTGTCGACTGCGCTGCCCTGCCTCGGGGCGTCCTGGACATCGAACTGCCCGCGGATGGACACCTGTTGGTCTTCACCGAGATCGAGTACCCGCCGGAGTCGTCCGCGGTGCTCCACATACCTGCCGGAGTACGCACCGAGGAGCGCCCCGCGTCGTACGAACTCGACGGTGAGGCCGGGGAGATCAGGGTCTATGAACCACGCACCCTGTACCCCGTGCCCGGACTGAACTTCGACGGTGAGTGGGAAGGGGGCCCGCAGATCAGCGCGTTCCTCGATGGCAACGGAAACGGCGACGGCGGCGGCGCCCAGGACGCGCTGGACAGTGTCGAGGAGGCCATTGGTGACCTGGCTTTCGGTGGCCATCGGCCCGGCGTCTGCGTCCAGATCGGCGGGTTCTCCGACCCGTGGGACATGGCACCGGACACCGGCGAACTCGTGCTGCTCGCGCAGCTGGCCGGGCAGGCGATCGACTACAACGTGTTCACCATGAACCTGATCGTCGGCACACGGGAGGGCATCGCCGCCCGGGAGTATGCGGGCCTCCAGTACGAGCAGCAGTGCTGATCCCGGGTCACTCCTGGACGGAGGCCATGCCGATCGGGGAGTAGCGGTCTCCCGCCGCGGCTCCGACCGGGATCGCGGCGCTGAGGGCGGCGACGGTCGCGGGGGTGAGTTCGACGGCGCCGGCGGCGACGTTCTGTTCGAGCCAGGTGCGGCGCTTCGTTCCCGGGAGGGCGGTGACTCCGTCCTGCGCGAGCACCCAGGCGAGGGCGAGTTGACCCGTCGTCACACCCAGGGTCTCCGCCGTCGCGACGATCCGGTCGAGGAGGGACAGGTTCTGTCCGAGGTTCGCGTCGGCGAAGCGCGGTGCCGTACGACGGAAGTCCTCGGGCGGCAGGTCGCGCACCGAGCGCACGGCCCCGGTGAGGAAGCCGCGGCCGAGCGGCGCGTACGCGACGAAGCCGATGCCGAGCTCACGGACCGTGTCGAGTACACCGTTGACCTCGACGGTGCGGGTGAACAACGAGTACTCGGTCTGCGCCGCCGACAGCGGGGCGACCGCGTGCGCCGCCCTGATGCTCGCCGGGGACGCCTCGCTGATGCCGAGATACCGCAGCTTTCCCTCCGTCACCAGCTCCGCGAGGGCGCCGAAGCTCTCCTCGACGGGCACATCCGGGTCGACCCGGTGGAGATAGAAGAGGTCGATGCGGTCCGTGCCCAGCCGGCGCAGTGAGCCTTCCACACCGGCCCGCAGGTACTCGGGGCGTCCGTTGGGGCCGCCCACGATCTTTCCGGCGCCGTCGAGCGTGACGCCGCCGGCCTTCGTCGCCACGATCAGTTCGTCACGGCGGCCTTTCAGGGCCGGCGTCAGCGCGTGGCCGAGCAACTCCTCGCCGGTGAACGGGCCGTACATGTCGGCGGTGTCGAACATCGTCACGCCCAGCTCGACCGCGCGGTGCACGGTCCTGATCGCCTCGGCTTCGTCCGGGGTGCCGTACATCGCGGTCATGCCCATGGTGCCGAGGCCCTGGACGGAGGCGACGAGGCCGTGCCGGCCGATCTTGTGTGTCCGCAGTGTCATGTCTCTACCGTTCTGTTTCGGTGCTGGTGGCGAGCGCGTCGGCCCACTCGGTTTGACGGAAGTGGTGGGTGAACAGGACCGGCACCTTGACCCGGCGCGGCATGCTCTCGTGGTCGGCGGCCTCCAGGCAGCCCACAGGGCCACTCTTCGGGTGGCTCATCGGGCGACCGTCCCGACGAGGTCGGCGGTCGCATTCCACAGGCGAGCGGCCACGGCCGGGTCGAGGCCGGCCTTGCTCTGTCGGCGTACGGCCGGGGCGCCCCGGAAGCCGCCCAGGCCGTCCGGGCCGATGTAGGAGTTGCCGGGGACGTCCTGGGTCGCGGCGTAGAGCAGGGACAGCGCGCCACGCTCCGGGGCGTTGGTGAGGAACGTGAAGCGGTTGACGACGTTCGACCGGGAGTGGGCCGCCAGTGAGGTGCGGGCGATGCCCGGACTGGCCAGGACCGAGCGAACCGGACTGCCCGCGGCGGTCAGCCGGCGCTGGAGTTCCAGGGAGAACAGGACGACCGCGAGCTTCGACGCCTGGTAGGCCTGCATCCCGTTGTGCTTGCGGGTGCGCCAGTCGAGGTCGTCCAGGTCGAGCCTGCCCTGCTTGTGCAGCTCGCTCGTGACGTGCACGACGCGGTCGGTGATGTGATCGAGGAGCAGGGTGGTCAGCAGGAAGGGGCCGGTGTGGTTGGTGGTGGTCTGCAGGTCCAGGCCGTCGGCGGTACGCGCGGCCGGGATGTCCATCACGCCGGCGTTGTTGACCAGGATGTCGAGGTCGCCGGACCACGAGTCGGCGAAGGCGCGCACCGAGGTCAGGTCCGACACGTCGAGCGGCCTGACGTCGAAGGTGCCGGGCAGGCCGGCGACGGCGCGGCGGGCCTTGCCGGTGTCGCGTACCCCCAGCACGACACGGGCACCCACGCGGGCGAGTTCGCGTGCCGTGATCAGGCCGAGGCCGCGTCCTGCACCGGTGATCACCACCGTACGGCCGGTCAGGTCCGGGAGGTCGTGTGCGGTCCAACTGGGCATACGGGACATGGGACTTGGCTCCTGAATCGTGGCGTGTGAATCTTCGCGACCGGCGATCGCGATGCCGTCACATCCCTGGCCGATTCCCTGCCTGGCCGCATCGCTGATCGCATCGCCAGTGAACCCGCCCCGCCACAGCCGCCGGAAGGACCTCCGCAACCACTGAACGCCAGGTCGTGGCTAAGCCGCGCCGGATGGCGAACGATGAGGACCATGGACCACACGTTCGACCGCTCGTCCCTCGGCGCCTTCCTGCGCACCCGGCGCTCGGCCCTGCAACCGGAGGACGTCGGGCTGCGCCGCGGGCAGCGCAGGCGCGCTCCAGGCCTGCGCCGCGAGGAGGTGGCGGAGCTGTGCACCATGTCCGCCGACTACTTCGCCCGGCTGGAACGCGGCGACGGGCCGCAGCCCTCGGAGCAGATGCTCGCGGCCATCGCCCGCGGCCTGCGGCTCACCCCGGACGAACGCGATCACCTGTTCCTGCTCGCCGGGTACCGAACCGCCCGCCGGGGCACGCGACTTGAGCATGTGAGCCCCGGGCTGATGCGGGTCATGGACGGCCTGGCCGACACCACCGCGCAGGTCATGGGACCGCTGGGGGAGACGCTGCTGCAGACGCCGTCCGCCGTGGCGCTGCTCGGCGAGCAGACCCAGTACACCGGCAACTCCCGTAGCGCGACGTTCCGTTGGTTCACCGACCCGGCCGAGCGGGAGTGTTACGCCCCCGAGCAGTACGACGTCAACAGCCGGACCAACGTCGCCCTGCTGCGCGCCGCCGTCACCCGGGACGGGCCGGGCTCTCCCGCCGCGGGCCTGGCGGACGAACTGCTGCGTGCCAGCGACGAGTTCGCCCGGCTGTGGGAGCGGCACGAGGTGGGTCTGCGCTGGAGCGAGACCAAACGGTTCGTCCATCCTCAGGTCGGCCGGCTGGACCTCTACTGCCAACTCCTCCTGGAGCCGGACCAGGGCCAGTCGCTGCTCGTCTTCACCGCCGCCCCCGGTACGGAAAGCCACGAGAAACTCGCCCTCCTCACCGTGCTCGGCACCGACCGGTTCGCCGCCGGCACCGAGTGATCCGGCGCCTCCCAGGGTGTGAACGGTGGGGCCGGAGTGACGTAAGTGCAGGTTGGTGCGACGGAACCGTCGCCTCCTCCCCGCGGAAGTGGCTGATGTTCGTCGGTTGAACGTAGGTCAGGGAACTGGGCAGGCCTTCTTATCGGTCAGCCGGAACGTGACTGATTGTCGATGTGAGCCGCGCTACGTCCGTCCGGCATGTGCCTGGTGGGCAGGCGTCTGTCCGAATTGGGTGCGACCTGTTCGCCCTTGGGCGGTTTCTCTTCGTTACTTGGCCGGATGAGATCATGTCGTGGCCCATATCGCACAGTTGGGAGTCCCGGCAAGGCGCCGGGTTTCAGTCAACCTCGTGAGGTGATCTTGGCTGAGATGGGTCGACAAGTAGACAATATTTCGGGCAGGCGCCCAAGGGCGACGAACCACTGCCCGACGAACGACCTCCGGATCAAGCCGGACACGGAGGCAGCGTGCAGGAGGGGTTGTGGAACGCTATTTCACCAGCGGGTGGCACGAGGACCTGCGCCAACGCGTGCGCGAGTTCGCCGAACGCGAGGTACGTCCGCGGATAGCGGAGATGGAGAAGTCGCGCACCGTGGCGCGCGAGCTGTCCAGTCTCATCGCCCGGCAGGGCTGGATCGGCGTGACCATTGGGAAAGAGTACGGCGGAATGGGCGCCGGGCACCTGGCCAAGACCATCACCATCGAAGAACTCGCCCGGGTATGCGGTGCTATGGGAGCCATGGTTCAGGCCTCCCAGCTCGGTGTGGCCAAGATCATTCACTTCGGGAACGCGGAGCAGAAGCGGAAGTGGCTGCCGCGCATCGCCGCCGGCGACTGCCTCCCGACCATCGCCGTCACCGAACCGGAGTCGGGCGGCCACGTGTTGGGGATGAGCAGCACCGCCGTCCGGGACGGTGACGACTACATCCTCAACGGCCGCAAGGTCTTCGTCGGCAACAGCCACGTCGGCGACGTGCACGGCGTGGTCGTACGCACCGGCGAGGGCTCGAAGGGACTGTCGGCCTTCCTCGTCGAGTCCGACCGCCCCGGCTTCTCGCTCGGTGAGCAGGTGCCCGCGATGGGTCTGCACGGCTTCAGCTTCGGCGAGATCATCTACGAGAACTGCCGCGTACCGGCGGCCAATCGGCTCGGCAAAGAGGGCCAGGGCCTGGCCGTCGCCTACTCCTCCAGCATCCTCTACGGCCGCCCCAACCTCACGGCCGTCTCCCTCGGCATCCACCAGGCCGCCTTCGAGGAGACGACGGCCCTGTGCATCGAGCGCGAGCGCTTCGGAGCACCCCTCGGCGACCTCACCAACATCAAACTCAAGCTCGGCCGGATGAAGTCCCGGCTGATGACGGCCCGGCTGACCGCCTACCACGCCGTCCACCTCCTCGACCAAGGGCTGTCCTGCGACGCGGAGTTGATGAACGCCAAACTCCTCAACGTCGAGGCGGCCGTCGACTCCGCCCGTGACAGCATGGAGATCCACGCCGCCAGCGGTCTGTTCACCGACCGCCCCGTGGAGCGCTACCTGCGCGACGCCCACCACATCTACGCCCCCGCCGGCACTTCCGACATCCAGCTGCTGAGGCTGGGCGAGGTAGCTCTCGGCACCGCCAAGGGCCAGTGGTCCGAGCGACTGGCCGACCTCGTGCGGACCGTCCAACCGCCGCGCCGTCTGGGGCAGTTGGAGACGGCCGGGCTCGCGGGCTGAACACCGGGGAGCCACGGACACAGCGTCGTGCCCGCGGCTCCCGTACTTGAACTCTCCTCGCCCCGGCGGCCGCCTCGGCGGCGGGCTCAGATCCCGCCCCGGGTCTCCATCGCGTGGAGCCGGTCGACCAGTTGCTGCGCCAGCGACTTGATCGTCGCCAGACCCTCGCGCCCCCACGGATGGGTGTCCGTGTCGACCACGCAGATCGTGCCCAGGGCCATGCCCGTCTTCCAGTCGATCAGCGGCGCGCCCATGTACGAGCGGATGCCTATCTCGTCCACGACGCTGTTCCCCGCGAACCGCGGGTAGTCGCAGACGTCCTCCAGGACCAGTGCCTTCTTCCGCACGACGACGTGCGGGCAGTACCCCTGATCACGCGTCATCGTCCGGCCGACCTCCGGCTGCTCCTCCGGCGCCAACTGGACGCCCGGACGGCCACCGGCGTAGAGACCGGCGAAGTACTGGCGGTTCTCGTCGATGAAGTTGACCATCGAGAACGGCGCACCCGTGACCTGCGCCAGGTTGCGGGCGAACTCGTCGAACTCCGCGATCGGCGCGTTCCCGAGGCCGAGTTCGCGCAGCCGTGCCACCCGGGCGGACGCCTCCCGGTCCTCGGGCGTCAGCAGCAGATGGCTGGTCGGGTCGTACGAGTTCTGGGTGGAGTAGGGAACCGGGGCTGACATGCAGGCTCCATTCGGTCGCGTCGAGCGTGGGCTCAGCGTGACGGGTAAAGCTCCGCGGGCGGGGTGCCGGGAGTCGAGGCGAGCAGATGCTGTACGAGTGCGATCAACACGCGGGTACCGGAGTTGCACTGCCGCGCGTCGCACATCACGACGGGTACGTCGGGCTTGAGGTCGAGCGCGGCGCGGATCTCGTCGGACTCGTAGTGATAGGAGCCGTCGAACTCGTTGACGGCCACGATGAAGCCGATGCCACGTCTTTCGAAGAAGTCGACGGCGGCGAAGCAGTGGTCCAGCCGGCGGGTGTCCGCGAGCACCACGGCACCCAGCGCGCCGTTCGACAACTCGTCCCACATGAACCAGAACCGCTCCTGCCCGGGCGTACCGAACAGATAGAGGACGTGCTCCTTGTCCAGGGACATCCGGCCGAAGTCCATCGCCACGGTGGTGGTCGACTTGTCCTCGATGCCCACCAGGCTGTCGGTGCGGGCGCTCACGGAGGTCAGCAGTTCTTCGGTGCTCAGCGGCTCGATCTCGCTGACCGCACCGACGAACGTGGTCTTGCCGACCCCGAAGCCCCCGGCGATGAGGATCTTCAGGGCGGTGGGAAAGGGGTCAGAGCCGCTTACGTAGTCCATGCAGCACCGCCTCCAGGAGGTTTCGGTCGGTCGGGGAGGCCGCCTCGACGGCACGCGGCGAGCGCAGGGTGAGCGCCTGATGCGTCACGAGGTCGGAGAGCAGAACTTTGGTGATCACGGCGGGCAGCCGCAGATGCGCGGCCACCTCGGCGACCGAGATGGGCGTACCGCACAGGGTGAGGACCTGGTCGTAGTCGGGCCCCAGATAGCTCTGTGGCCTGGTGCCGGTGGCCATCACCAGGGTGAGCAGGTCGAAGTGCGCCGACGGACGGGTGCGACCGTTACTGACCGTGTACGGCCGTACTAACCGCCCCGCCTCGTCGTCGAGCCACGACCCGTCCTCCGCGTCCGACATGGTCAGCGCCTCGGATCCATCGACGAACCGGCCCCCTGCTGTCGGACCGGCGTGGCGAGATAGGGACGGACACTCTTGACCAGCATGGCCATCTCGTAACCGAGGACGGCCGCGTCGGCCTCCCGGTCGGCCAGCACGGCCAGACAGGCGCCGGAGCCCGCGGCGCACACGAACAGCAGGGCGCTGTCCAGCTCCACGACCACCTGCCGCACATCGGCGCCCTGGGCGAACTGCGCGCCCGCGCTGCGGGCGAGCGAGTGCAGACCGGACGCCAGGGCGGCCAGATGCTCGGCCTCGGCGGCCGTGTCCAGCCCGTCGGCGGCCTTCGCGAGGCCGTCCGTGCTCAGCAGCACTGCGCTGCGGGTATAGGGGACCCTCTGGACGAGTCCCGCCAGGAGCCAGTCGAGGTTCTGCTGGCCGGCGTGCATGTCGCTCACGGTGGCGTCTTCTCCTTCGTGCGAGTAACGGAGCCTGCGGTCAGCGAGCGCTGTCAGTGGGAGGCTCGTCGGGTTCGTTGTCGGCGAGGCTGACTCCGCGCCGGAACATGGCCATCAGTCCCGGATCGTGCTCGACCTCTTGTTCCTCGGTCTTGCGCGGGGCGGGACCCTCACGCAGTTCGGGTACGAGGTGCTCCTGCGCGTGCCGCTGGGGCAGCCGCGGCCGCTCGTCCCGGGGCTCCCTGCCGTACGGCACGGACCCGCGCTCGCGCGGCGCCGACGGCTCCACGGTCCTGGGGTGCTGCTGCTGCGGGTGCTGGTGCACGACGGGCATCGGCGCGTTCCCGGAGCGGGCCGGGGGCAGCGGCTGGCGGAACGTGGGCGGCGGGGCGGCGGGCTGGGCCGGGGGCGCCTGGACGGCCTGGTGGTGGGACGGGGCGACCTGGGCCGGCCGGGACATGTCGGCGATTTCCTGGTACTGCGCCTGGGCGGTTATCTCGCCGGGCTCGTCGCCCATCAGGCCGCGCGGGATGACCAGGATGGCCTGGATGCCGCCGTAGATGTTGCTCTGCAACCGGACCGCGATGCCGTGCCGGCGGGCCAGCGCGGACACCACGTACAGGCCGATACGGCCGTCCGCGAGGAGCTTGCTGATGTCGATGCGGTCGGGCTCGGCGAGCAGGGTGTTGATGCGGGCCTGCTCCTGCGTGGGCATGCCCAGTCCGCGGTCCTCGACCTCGACGGCGAGTCCGGCGGTCACGCGCTGGGCGCGCATCAGCACCTGGGTCTGCGGCTCGGAGAACGTCGTGGCGTTCTCGACGAGCTCGGCCAGCAGGTGGATGACGTCGGCGACGGCGTGGCCGCGCAGGGTGCCCTCGATCGGGGGGACCAGCTTGACCCGGGAGTAGTGCTCGACCTCGGCGATCGACGAACGCAGCACCTCGGTCAGCGTCACCGGGCGGGTCCACTGCCGGCGGGACACCGAGCCGCCGAGCACGGCGACGTTCTCCGCGTGGCGGCGGATGCGGGTGGCGAGGTGGTCGACGTGGAAGAGGCCCTTGAGCAGCTCCGGGTCCTCGACCTCGTTCTCCAGCTGGTCGAGCATGTTGATCGCGCGGTGCACGAGGGACTGCAGACGCCGGGCGAGGTTGACGAAGACCTCGACGCGCTCCTCGCTGTCCGGCGCGGAGGCCCGGGCGAGCTGAGCGGTCTGCGCGACGACGGTACGGGCCTGCCACAGGCCCACGCCTATCTCGTACGTCAGCCTGCCGAGCGGGTCGGTCTGCGACGGCGGCTGGTGCGTGAACGGCACCTGCTCCACCGGCTCGCCCCGCTCCAGCCGCTGCAGCACGTCCTGCAGATCGGCCTGCCCGGTGGCGACCGTACGGCGCAGCGACGCGTACTGCCGCGAGATCCCCGCGGCCTCGGAACGCCCGAGCCGCACGCCCGCGACCAGGATTCCGCAACCGAGCACGGCGGCGACGGCGAGCACCGTCCAGGTGGTCCCGTCGGCGAAGCCGCTCTGCGTGCGCAGCACGATCAGGACGACGGCTGCGGCGAGGATCGCCATCGCGGCGGCGGGCAGCACGGCGAGCCGGACCGTGCGCGACCGAGTGGCCGAATCCGACGGTCCGTCCTGGACGGAGGACCGGGCGTGTCTGTTTCGCGCGGAGCTCGATCCAGTCATTCGATCGGGCTCCGAGGGCACAGCATAGGAGGGGATTTCGGGCATCGGAGTCCTCTCGATCAACCGGGTGGGACACACGGCGCGCAGCGCTCACTAACCGTCAAGTCCGGTAAGGAATGCGACAGTTAACGGTCAGCCACCCTACGCCACCATCCTTAATGCGGTGTAATCACGTCACGTCTGACGCCCAACCTGGCCTGCTGAAACGGTTCTCTGGTGGTTCCTATGAAGAGAACGGGCCCTGGTTACGCGGCATAGGGCCCTATTTGCCGCATCCCGCAACGCACCGGAAATCCAGAGTTGGCACGACTGTCGTCTGCGGGAGCCGTAAAGTTCGCCCGGCAAGACGGCGTGCGCGCAGGGGAGTTGGCGCGTCTCCGCCCCCAACCGTGTGAAGAGGTCGGGGAGTTACGGTGCGCCCGCGGTGGCCGGATTCACGCCCCTGTCCGACGGGCCGATCACGGGGGTGCGCTGCTCGCCGAGGCCGCTGCGCCCGTCCGGTGCGGCGATGCCGTCGGCCACCGCATCACCCGCGCGCGAGCAACGAGGCTAGCGGGCCCGGCTCTTGGAGAACGCCTTCCACTTCACGGCGGCCGACGCGTCGGCCGCCCCGTATGTCAGCACTTTCTTCCCCAGCTCTTTCCTTCAGCCGGTGAACCTCGTCGGCTCCTTTCACCTCTACGACGTGTAGTGGAGGTTGCCCCGGAGTGAACTGCCGACCGACGGGGACGGAGCGAGGAGAAGGACGCCATGGATGACGGTCCCCGTGCCGGCGGTGGTCTGCGGCTGAGGCGGCGCGACGCGCCCGCCGTGGCGGGGCCGCTGCGGACCCGGCCGGTCACGACCGATCCCGCGGCGCCGCAGCTGCACCGGGGGATGACGCTGATCGCCGCGATCAGCCTGTTCATCGGCACCCGTGACGCCTGGACGAGGGCGATGACGTCCCGTCCGGACGTCGCCGGGATCATCTCCGTCTGCTACGCCGGGATCCTCGTCGCGGGCGTCCTCGCCCTCACCACGCGCACCCGGCGCGCCCTGACCCGGGTGGACGCGGGCGTCCTGCTGCTCGCAGTCCTGCTGGTGCTGTGCGGGTACTGGCTCAACCACGCCGGCACCGACGAGGGCGTCCTCACCGCGCAGGCCGCCCACGAGATCCTGCACGGACACCCCATCTACGGTCAGCCCTGGCCGTGGCTGTTCGACCGTTCGTCGGTCGGCATCACGAAGACCATGGCGGGCGGCGCCGACTACACCTACGGCTATCCACCCCTGACCGCGCTGCTCGCCGCCCCCGTCCACGCCGTGGTCCACTCGACGGCCGCCGCCACCTTGGTCACCACCGGCGCGCTGCTCGCGGGCGCCGTCCTGCTGTGGTGGCTGCTCCCGGCCCCCTGGCGCTCCGGCGCCACCGCCGTGTGCCTCGGCTTCGGCTTCCTGCCCGGCTACGCCTACTCCGGGTACCCCGCCGTCCTCGCCCTGGTCCTCCTCATCCCGGTGGTGGTCCGCTGGCCCGACACCGGAGCAGGCGGCCGGCTCGGACTGCCCGGAGTCGCGCAGGCCCTCTGCCTCGGCGCGGCCTGCGCCACCCAGCAACTCGCCTGGTTCCTCACGCCGTTCCTCCTCATCGGCCTCTACGCGGTCCGGCGCGGCGACCTGGGCCCCCGGCTCGCCCTCGGCGTGATCGCCCGCTACACGGGCACCGCCGCCCTCACCTGGGCCGCGATCAACGCCTACTTCGCCACCCAGGACTTCCACACCTGGCTGCACGGCCTGCTGCTCCCGCTCACCCAGAAGGCGATCCTGCACGGCCAGGGCCTCATGGGGATCTCGTACTACTTCACCGCGGGCAGCAGGCACCTCGACTACTACTCCTACGGCAGCCAGCTGCTCCTGTTCGGTCTGCTCGCCGCCACCCTGCTCTTCGTACGGCGGCTCGGCCCGGCGGTCACCGTGCTGCCCTGGCTGAGCTTCTACCTCGCCACCCGGTCCCAGGACGGTTACTTCCTGATGATGACCCCGCTGTGGCTCGCGGCGGCCGCCACCGTCCCGGCCTCCGCGTTCGCCTCGGCCTGGCAGCCCCGCATCCCGCACATCACCGGCCACCGGGCCAAGGCCGTCCTCGCGGTGGCGCTCGTCACGCCCGCCGTGGTGTGCGCGACGGTCGCGGCGGCCAGCGCGCCGCCACTGCGGATGAACGTCACACCGAGCTTCGCGGAGCGGGCCGGCCACCTGGACATCACCGGTCTCGCGGTCCGGGTCGTCAACATCACCGGGACCCGGCTCACCCCCCACTTCGCCAGCCGCCTCGGACAGGGCGCCTCCGACTGGTGGACCGCCTCCGGCGGGCCCGTGACCCTCGCCCCGCACGCCTCCGCGACGTACCTCGTGAAGCCGCCCGGCGGTGTCCGGCGGGCGCCGGGCGGGTCGCATCCGCGCTTCTATCTCATCGCCGTGACCGGTACCCCGATGACCATCACCAGCGCACGGATTCCGATCAGTTGACCGAGTTTGACGTAAAAGGATATCCCGTAAATGAGAAAGGCCCTACAGGGTTCTCATCTGAGATTGTTATATTGCGCAACCACGCAAGAGAGAGCGGACCCCCGCCTCGCCCGACCCGACACGGCCGCGCGCCCCTGGCCGCAGCATCGAACGGCCTGAACGGCCCGACCGTACGTGGGAGTGCCAGATGACCGACCTCGGGGACGGCCCCGTGGGACACGCCACGCGCAGCCGCACACGAGGCGTGCCCAGGCCGCGTGCGGGTGAGGCCGACGAACCGC
The DNA here is from genome assembly GCF_045162645.1 of Streptomyces sp. NBC_00988. Lineage (NCBI taxonomy): Bacteria > Bacillati > Actinomycetota > Actinomycetes > Kitasatosporales > Streptomycetaceae > Streptomyces > Streptomyces sp. NBC_00988. The sequence goes on along the minus strand of NZ_CP108730.1, from coordinate 1,731,248 downwards.
TGCCCACTGGCGGCCGGGCCGCTGCCCGCGCCGCGGCGCGCCAGGCCCCGCGCGGCGGATCCCGCGCACGCGGCCGCACCGCCTCGCGCCGCCGCGTCAAGCAGACCGCGGGCGGCAAGCGGGTGTTGAAGATCAGCGCGATATCCCTGTCGGTGCTGATCATGGTGACCGCGGGTGCCGGCTGGTGGTTCTACGAGCACCTGAACGGCAACATCAACAGCATCGCGATCGACGACGGCGCGGGCGGCAAGGAGAAGGCCGACGCCTTCGGCCGTACGCCGATCAACCTCCTCGTGATGGGCAGCGACGCCCGAAGCAGCGCGACCGACTGCAAGCTCGGCGGCGGCTGCTCGACCACCGGCGTGCAGACCGGGAACGGCAACGCGGACGTCGAGATGGTGGTGCACATCTCCGCCGACCGCTCGAACGCCACCGTGATGAGCATCCCGCGCGACACCATGACCCAGGTCCCCGCCTGCAAGGACCCGGACAGCAGCCAGTCGACGGCCGGCTACTACGGCCAGATCAACAGCGCGCTGCAGTACGGCCAGGAGTGCCAGGTCAAGACCGTGCACCAGCTCACCGGCATCACCATCGACCACTTCGTGCAGATGGACTTCTCCGGCGTGGTCAAGATGTCCGACGCGGTCGGCGGTGTCTCGGTGTGCGTCGACGCCGACGTCTACGACACCTACTCGCACCTGAAGCTCGCCAAGGGCACCCACACCCTCAAGGGCAACGCGGCACTGGAGTTCGTCCGCTCCCGGCACGGCTTCGGCGACGGCAGCGACCTGGGCCGTACCGTCTCCCAGCACCTGTTCCTGAGCGCGATGATCCGCAAGTTCAAGAGCGCCGGCACGCTCACCGACCCCCAGGCGGTCTACAACCTGGCCGACGCCGCCACCAAGGCGCTCACCGTGGACACCGGCCTCGGCACCGTCAAGAAACTCATCGGGCTCGCCGCGGACCTGGACAAGGTCCCCACGAAGCGCATGACGTTCACCACGATGCAGACCGGCGCCGACCCGGACAACGCCGACCGGGTCGTGCCCGCGACGGCGGCGAAGAGCCTGTTCGCGACCATCGCCAACGACCAGTCGCTGACCACGTCCTCCGGGAAGAAGTCCTCGGCGGCCACCGCGACCGCCACGGCGGTGGCCGTACCCGCCGCGCAGATCGCCGTGACGGTGGAGAACGGCACCAGCATCAGCGGGCGCGCCTCCACGGTCGCCACCTCCCTGATAAACGGCGGCTTCAGTTCCGACACCACGACCGGCAACGCCGGCGTCAGCGCGACCACGACCACGCTCACCTACGGCACCGACCAGAAGGCCGAGGCCCAGACGGTGGCCCGCGCGATCGGCCTCGCCTCCTCGCACCTCAAGCAGGGCACCGGCACCGGCCTGACCCTGGTGATCGGCACGGACTGGCCGAGCGGCACGACGTACCCCGGCGGCGGCTCGTCCCCGGCCCCCGCCGACACCAAGGCGGCCACCTCCAACGCCCAGGCCTCGACCGCCGACCAGTCGAAGTCCTGCGCCAAGGTCAGCACCTACAAGACGGTCAGCCTCAACGGCGTCCCGATGACCCCGACCCAGGCGTACCGGCTGGCCACGAACAAGAAGGACTCGGCGTCCTGACGGGCGCTATACGACGCTCTCGGCGGTCCAGGTGATGTGCGGGGGATCCACCCGCGCACACAGCGGGCCGCCGTTCGCGTCGGTCAGACCGAGCCGGCCGACCAGCAGACCGTCGGGCACGGCGGCGGCCAGGACGTCGTCCGGTACCGAGTCGAGCATGAGCTTGGCGCGCCGGAACATGGTGAAGACACCGGCCGCGTCGACCGTCCCCCACGACAGATAGACGAACCGCAGACCCATCCGGTGCTGCACATAGGGGCCCGTGACCACGATGCCGTCCGGCGTCACCTCCGCCGCGCACTCCAGCGTCCAGGTCGCGGACACGGCGTCCCCCGGCTGCGGATCCAGCAGCTCAGCCGGCCGGTCCCGGCGCTGCACGGCGACATGGACGTTGTCGTACGCCTGGACGGGCTTGTCGACGGGGGCGGGGAAGGCGCGGCCGGGCAGATCGACGGCGTCGATACGAAGGTGCATACGAGCCATCATGCAGGGTCCGCCCTCCGCACCCTCAGTCGATCAAGGGGAAGTGGCAGGCGGTGTGACGACCGGAGGCGGTCATCGTCAGCCGGGGCCGCTCCACGGCACAGCGCTCACGCGCGTACGGGCACCGGGTCCGGAACGGGCACCCCGTCGGCTTGTCCACCGGGTTGGGCACCTCACCGGAGAGCACGATCCGCTCCCGGGGAACCTCATCGGTGAACGTGCCGTCGTCTATGTCCGGTACGGCCGACAGCAGCGCCTGCGTGTACGGATGCGCGGGCTCCTTGTACAGCGCCTCGGTCTCGGCGAGTTCGACGATCTCCCCGAGATACATGACCGCGATCCGGTCCGACACATGCCGGACCACACCGAGGTCGTGCGCGATGAACACGTAGGTGAGCGCGAACTCCTCCTGCAGGTCGGCGAACAGGTTCAACACCTGCGCCTGGATGGACACATCGAGCGCGGACACCGGTTCGTCCGCCACGATCAGCTTCGGGTTCGTCGCCAACGCCCGCGCGATCCCGATGCGTTGCCGCTGCCCACCCGAGAACTCGTGCGGATACCGGTCCAGATGGGCCGCCGCCAGCCCTACGACGTCGAACAGCTCGGCGACCCGACGGCGCACGGCGGCCCCGTCGCCGTACCGGTGCACGAGCAGCGGCTCCGCCACGATGTCCCCGGCGCGACGGCGGGGGTTGAGCGAGGCCTGCGGGTCCTGGAACACCAACTGCATGCCCGGACGGACGGGACGCAGTCGACGCGTGGACAGCGTGCTGATGTCCTGGCCGTCGAACTCGACCCGCCCGCCGGTGAGTTCGGTGAGCCGGACCAGACAGCGGCCGAGCGTGGACTTGCCGCAGCCCGACTCGCCGACGATGCCGAGCGTCTCACCGGCGCGCACCTCCAACGACACACCGTCCACGGCGCGCAGCACTTTGCGGCGCGGGGAGAGCCCGTCCGCGCGCAGGGGGTAGTGCTTGGTGACGTCCGTGGCGCGCAGCAGCACCTCGGTCGATGGTGTTGGCGCGCTCACGGTGTCGCCTCTCGTTCCATGTCCGGTACGTCCGTCGCCGCCGCGCGGGAGGTCAGGCGCAGGGAAGCGCGGTCGTCGTCGGGCAGCCAGCAGGCGTCGCGGTGGGCGCTGTCACCGAGGTCGGCGCCGGACTCGAAGACCGAGCCCGTTCTCAACTCCGGCCGCTCCTCGCACCGTTCGTGCCGCAACCGGCACCGGGGCGCGAACGCGCACCCCTCCGGCAGACTCCCGGGCGCGACCGGCATCCCCGCGATGGTGGGCAGCCGCCGCAGCCGGGGCCCGCCCACCCGGGGCACCGAGTCGAGCAGCCCCCACGTGTACGGGTGCCGCGGTCCGTGGAACACCGCCCGGCGAGGACCCTCCTCGGCCGCCCGGCCGCCGTACATGACGAGGACCCGGTCGGCGATCTGCGAGATGACGCCCATGTCGTGCGTGATGAGGACCACCGCCGAGCCCTGTGTGTTCAACTCCCGCATCAGGTCCAGGATTTGAGCCTGCACGGTGACGTCCAGCGCGGTGGTCGGTTCGTCGGCGATCAGCAGCGCGGGGCCGCAGGAGAGGGCCATCGCGATGACCGCGCGCTGGCGCATGCCGCCGGAGAACTCGTGCGGGTAGGCGTTCGCGCGCGAGGCCGCGTCCGGGATACCGACGTCGGAGAGGAGACTGACAGCACGCGTGTGCGCCTCCTTGCGGGACACCTTCTCGTGCGCCCGGATCTGCTCGGCGATCTGCCAGCCCACGGTGTACACGGGGGTGAGCGCGGTCATCGGGTCCTGGAAGACCATGGCGATCTCCCGGCCGCGTACCGCCCGCATCTCCTTGTCCGGGAGGGTGAGCAAGTCCCGGCCACGGAAGCGGACTTCGCCCTCGACGGTCACGTTCGGACTGGTCAGCAGGCGCAGTACGGCGAGCATCGAGACGCTCTTGCCCGAACCCGACTCGCCCACCACGCCCAGGATCTCGCCGGGCGACACCGAGAAGGACAGGCCGTCGACGACGGTGACGGAGCCTCGCCGGGTGCGGAAGGACACCCTCAAGTCGCGTACGTCCAGCAGGGGTTGGTCAGGCATGGCGGGCCCTCGGGTCGAGTCGGGCGTACAGGATGTCCACCAGCGCGTTGGCGAGGACCACGAAGAACGCCGCGTACAGGACGGTCCCCATGATCACGGGCAGGTCCAGGTTCTGCAGGGCGTCGAAGGTCAGCTTGCCGATGCCGGGGAGGCCGAAGACCACCTCGGTGAGCAGCGCGGCGCCGCCCACCAACGCGCCGAAGTCCAGGCCGAACAGCGACACGATCGGGATCAGGGAGCAGCGCAGGGCGTGCCGGACCAGGATGCGCCGCTCGGAGAGGCCCTTGGCGCGCGCGGTGCGGACGTAGTCCTCGTTCAGGGCGGTGACGACCTCGCCGCGCAGCAGCCGGGCGTAGATCCCGGCGTACAGCAGCGCGAGGGTCAGCCAGGGGAAGAGGAGGTGCAGGGCCCACTGGCCGGGGGAGTGGCTCAGGTCCACGTATCCCGGTGGTGGGACCCAAGAGAAGACCGAACTGTGCAGCTGCTTCTGGGTGATGAGGTTGACGACCTCGCCGAGCCAGTAGGCCGGCAGCGAGACCCCGACCACGCCGACGAGCATGATCAGCGGGTCGGCCGCCTTGCCGCGCAGGGCGGCGGCAGCCGTGCCCATGATGATGCCGGCCGTCATCCAGATCAGCGCGGCGCCGATGACGAGCGACAGGGTCACCGGGGTGGCCTGCACGATCTGTGGGATCACGCGGGAGCCGCGGTTGACGAACGACTCCAGGTCACGGTCGATGAGCAGGTGCCGCATCATCAGCAAGTAGCGGATCGGCATCGGGCGGTCGAGGCCGAAGGAGTGCCGGACCTGGGCGAGCGTGGCCGGGTCGGCGTTGCGCCCGGCGATGCGCGCTGCGGGATCGACTCCCGGTGTGGCGAAGAAGATCAGGAAGACCAGCACGCTGATCGCGAACATCACCAGCAGGGCGGACGCGAAGCGCTTCACGATGAACCGGAGCATCAGAGTCACACCCCTCCGCGCAGCCGGGCGCCCGGGTCGAGCGCGTCGCGCACGCCGTCGCCGAGGACGTTGAGCGCCGCCGTGGTCAGCGCGATCAGCAGGCCGGGCGCGATCGTCACGGCGGGCCGGGTGTAGAGCAGCCCGAGGCCGTCCTCGATGATCGTGCCCCAACTGGCGTCCGGCGGCTGGACCCCGACGGACAGGAAGGACAGCGCGGACTCGGTGAGCATGGCGAGCGCGGTCATCAGCGGGACGAACACGATCGCCGTGGGCAGGACGTTCGGCAGCACCTCGCGGCGCAGGATGCGCACGGTCGGGGCCCCGGAGCCGATGGCCGCCTGGATGTACTCCTTGTTGCGCAGCACCAGCACCTGACCGCGCAACGGCCTCGCGATGTACGGCACATAGATCGCCGCGATGATCGCGACGGGCAGCCAGAGACTTCCCGCCTCGACGGTGAGCGGTCCGAGGTGAAGTCCGTCGGTGAGTAGTACGACGGAGAGGCAGATCGCGAGCAGGTACACCGGGAACGCCCAAATGACGTCCAGGACACGGGAGATGACGGCGTCCACGACACCGCCCACGTACCCGGCGACGACACCGACGACCGTACCGAGGGCGCAGGTGAGCAGGGCGGCGGTGAACCCGATGAACAGGCTCGTCCGGCCGCCGTAGAGCAGCCGGGCCATGACGTCGCGGCCCTGGTTGTCGGCGCCGAGGAAGTAGTGGGCGGGGTCCCAGGTCGGGCCGATCGGGGTGACGCCGAGGCCGAGGCCGGTGCTGCTCGGGGTGAGTACCGGCACGGTCTTCCCGTCGACGACGGTGGTGCCGGAGACATGGGACTGGAAGGGGTCGGTGTGGGCGATGTGGTGCGCGTACAGCGGTGCGCACAGGGTCGCCAGCGCGACGAGGAAGAGGACGACGGCCGCGGCCAGCGCCGACCTGTTGTGGAGCAGGTCGGCGCCGGCCGTCCGCCAGGGGCCCGGCGAGCGCCGGGCCTCGACGGTGGCCAACTCGGGTGATGCGGTGCTCACTTGACCCACAACTGGCCGACGAGCATGTAGAACTGCTTGCTGAACTGGTAGTTGCCCAGCCGCTTCGACGTGAAGTCGATGATCTTCGGGTTGATCAGCGGGACGACCGGCGACTGCTGCATGATCGACTGATCGATCGCGCCCCACTGCTTGTTGGCCGCCGTCGGGTCGGTCTGGGCGGTCTTCAGCGCGGTCTGCATCTTCGCGTCGATGCCCTTGTCGCAGAAGCCCGAGATGTTGATGCTGGAGTCGCTGCCGGGGTGGAACGCGGCGCAGGACAGCAGCACGTTGAGGAAGTCCGAGGCCGCCGGATAGTCCTGGTACCAGGACGTCAGGGCCAACTGCACCTTGTTCTTGGTGTTCTGGATGTAGGTGAACTGGATGTTCGCCGACAGCGGCTTGAGCGTCGCCTTGTAGCCGAGCTGGGTGAGCAGGCTCTGCAGGTACTGCCCGATGGACTTGTTGACGTCGTCGTCCTGCACGACGATGCCGACCGCCTGCCCCGCCGTACCGGACTTCTTCACCAGCGCCTTGGCCTTCGCCAGGTCCGCGGCCGTCCAGGTCGTGCCGCCGCCCTTGGTGTAGCCGCACGAGTCGACGTGCCCGGGGAAGTCCGGCGGCAGGATCGTGCACGCGGGGGAGGCGAGGTTGGTGCCGCCGTAGAGCCTGACCACGGCGGACCGGTCGACGGCGTAGTTGATGGCCTGGCGCGCCAACTTGTTGTTGAACGGGGCCGAGTTGACGTTCAGCGTCGCGTACCAGAACGCGGTCAGCGGGTTCACATGGGCCTGGGACGTGTACTTGGTGCCGATCTCGTTGAGGCGGTCGGCGGGCGGCGGGTCGAACATCCAGTCCGCCTGGCCGTTCTCGACGGCGGTGACCTCGGACTCGACGGTCTGCCCGAAGGTGTAGTCGATCTGGTCCGGGTAGCCCTGCGGCTCGGCCTCCCGCGACCACTCCTTGAAGTGCGGGTTGCGCACCAGCTTCAGCGCACGGTTCGGGTCGTAGGAGGCCGCCATGTACGGGCCGGTCGTCGGCAGCGGCTTTGTGCCCGCGTCTTTCGCCGGCGAGTCCTTCGGCAGGATGCTGGCGTGCGGGACGGCGAGCTTGTACGGGAACTCCGAGTCCGGCGCCGTCAGGTTGACGGTGACCGTGTTCGCGGTCGCGTCGCCGGTCACACCGCCCTTGAGGGTGCAGGACGTGGGGGTCTTGAGGCATGCGGTGGCGCCGACGATGCCGTTGTAGAAGGTGCCCGCGGTGGGGCTGGAGACCTTGAAGATGCGCTGGAAGGACGCCACCACGTCATCGGTGGTCAGCGCCTTGCCGTTGGAGAAGGTGATGCCCTTGCGGAGCGTGAACGTGTACGTCTTCCCGCCGTTGGTGACTTTCGGCATGGCCGCGGCCAGGTCCGGGACGACTGTGAACGACTCCTGGCCGCCGACCTTCTTGAACGAGAGCAGCCCGTCGTACATGGACTGGTACAACTGCCAGTACTGGAGCGTGTAGTTGACCTGCGGATCGAGGCTGCCCGCGGCCGCGTGGGCGACGAGCTTAAGGGTGCCGCCCTTGTGCTGCGGCTGGAACGCGGAGGATCCGGACGCCGACGAGGACGTGGACGCGGTCGGGTCGGAGGAACCGCTGTCGGAGGACGAACAGGCGGCGATGGTCAGGGCGAGGGCGACGGTGGCGGCGGCGAACGCGCTCCGTCTCGTGGTGCGGGACATCCAGGGAACTCCCGTCGGGGGAAGGGCTGTTGGGGCGGCGGCCGGGGAACGGTCCGAAGGTTCAGTCGGTGGAGTCGAGGAAGGTGCCCACGACCCGGAGGTAGAGCTCTTCCTCCTCGACGTGCGGCATGTGGCTGGAGTGCTCGAACATGTGCCAGCGCACGTCGGGGATGTGGTCGGCGAAGGGGCGCAGGGTCTCGGGAGTCGCCTCGTCGTACCGGCCGGACACCAGCAGGGTCGGTGCCTCGACCAGATGCAGCCGGTCGATCACGGACCAGTCCTTCATGGTGCCGACGACATGGAACTCGTTCGGCCCGTTCATCGTGTGGTACACGGTCGGATCGGCCGCGATGTTCTCCCAAGTCGCCTGCACCTCGGGCGGGTTGGGGTCCAGCCGGCACACATGGCGCTCGTTGAAGACCTGCTCGGCGGCGAGGTAGTCGGGGTGGTCGGTGGTCCCGGCCGCCTCGTGGGCGAGCAGGGTGCGCTGCACCTCGGGCGGTAGCTGGCCGCGCAGTTCGGCCGCCGCCGCGAGCCACAGCTCCATGGACGCGGGGGAGTTGGCGATGACCAGCCCGCGCAGCCCGGCCGGCCGGCGTACGGCGTGCTCGGCGGCGAGCATGCCGCCCCAGGACTGACCGAGGAGGTGATAGGCATCGGCGATGCCCAACTCCTTGAGCAGGTTGTCGAGTTCGTCGAGGAAGAGCTGGACGGTCCAGAAGTCGGCGCCCTCGTAGGGCAGATGGGTGGACAGCCCGGTGCCGAGCTGGTCGTAGTGCACCACCTGGCGTCCCTGTTCGGCGATGCCCGCGATGCTGAGGGTGTAGTTGTGACCGGCGCCGGGTCCGCCGTGCAGGACGACCAGCGGTGTCCTGCCGGGTTCGCCCGTGATCCGGTACCAGGTGGACCGGCCGTTGAAGTCGACGGTGCCGGTGTGGTTCGGTTCGGGGATCGCCACGCGGATGCCTCCAGGCAGGCCGTTGAACAGGCGGGATGGCGGCCGTCGTCGGACGGGACGAAGAGCTGCGACGAACGGCCGATACGAAAAAGATGTGACGGATGGCTGCGATAGTGATTGGGTAAAAGGTCAGCGCACAAGACCTTTTAGTGGGGGCTGGGCAAGACGTAACGGCGAGTTCACGTGGCCCGCCCCCGTTTACAGAAGCGGCACCGAAGGGGGAGGACAGCTGACATCCGTACCTGAGGCATCCGAAGCGGGGGACGAGTTCTCGCGCGTCCTCGACCGCGTCCTCCTCGGCGGCTCCCCGACCTCCCCTCTGCGCCCGGTGCGGGTGGCCTCGGCGGTCGACGAGGTGTCCGACCGGCTGCTCACCGCGATCGCCGTCGGCGACTTCCTGCCCGGCGAACGGCTGCCGGCCGAGCGCGAACTCACCGGCCTGCTGCGGGTCAGCCGCCCCACCGTGCGCGAGGCGGTCGCCCGCCTCCAGGCCGTCGGCGTCGTCGAGATCCGCCGCGGCCGCAACGGCGGCACCTACGTCCGCGACAGCTGGACCGAGTCGACGGCCGCCGCGGTCCGGCACACGCTGCTGCCCCGCTGGGAGGAGTTCGAGCAGCTCTTCGACCTGCGGGGCCTGGTCGAGGGCATGGTCGCCGCCACGGCGGCCCGACGTCGTGGCGCCAAGGACCTCGAACCCATGCGGGACGCCCTGTCCGCCTATCTCTCCGCGAGCACCCAGCGCGACGCGCACACCGCGGACAGCGCCTTCCACCAGGCCGTCCGCGCCGCCACGGGCAACCCGCAGATCGTCATGCTCAGCCAGGACCTGCTGGCCCGGATCAGCCTCGGCTTTCCGGTCGAACCCTGGGGCAAGGGCGAACAGACCCACTTCCACCAGGGCGGCGAGGACCACAAGGCCCTGTACGAGGCCATCGCCGCGGGGGAGCCCGAGCGCGCCGAGGAGATCGCCCGGGGCCACTTCACGATCAGCGCGGACCTGATCCGCGAGGTGCTGGCGAGGGTCCGGGCGAGCTAGACCGACGCCGGTCGGCTACGACAGCCGGACCACGTCCACGACCTCGGCGGAACCGCCCACCTGTACGGCCGACCCGGGCCGTGCGGTCGCGGTGACCGTGGCGGGGCTGCCGAGGGAGTCGCCCATGTCGACGGCGATCCCGGTGACGCCCCGGCCCGCCAGGTCGGCGGCGAGACAGGCGGTGCTGTTGGCGTTCGCGATGTCCTCCGGAACACCGATCGACTGCGCGAACATGCGCGCCGCGATCCGGCCCGAGCGCGTCGGCACCGAGTGGACGTAACAGCCGAGGAGCCCGAACCGGTCGCAGGCCGACCGGAGTTGGCCGAAGTCCGGGGCGAGCGCGGCGAGCACGGACCGCGAGGCCACGGGCACCAGCAGCCGCGCCCGACCGACCGAGGCCACGCGGACGCCGGGAACGAGCGTGTCCCGGGTGACGCCCAGCGCCGGCAGGACGAGCCCGCACTCGGCCGCGGTCGGCTCACGCAGCTCGACGGGACCGGGCTCGAAGGCGGCACGGACCCGCACCCCCTCCCGTACGGCCCACCCGGCGAAGCTGCGCCCAGCCGCCCGCAGCGTGCCCCGGTACTCCGTGCCTCCGGCACGCTCCGCGAGGAAGGCCAGAGCGGCGACCGTCCCGTGCCCGCAGGCGGGCAGTTCGCCTTCGGCGGTGAAGAAGCGAAGGGACACGTCCGACCCGCGCACCGCGACGAAGACCGCGTGCGACGTCCCGGCGAGAACCGGTACCCGGCGCCGCTCGTCATCGTTCAACGGCGTCTCGTCCAGCACCGCCGTCGGACTCCCGCCCCGCCCCTCCCGCAGGCACGCGCGGACGATCGTGACGGGCAGTCGGCTGATCACACGAGAACCGTACTCCCGAGCCCCGACCTGCGGTCCGGACGGCGTGTGGGCGCTGCAGCGGCCGTACTCCTCGCTATGTTCTGTCACAACATCAGACATTCGGAGCAAAAATGCCAAAAACGGATGAGCTGCTTGATGTGACGGAGACGGTGTTCCCGGCCGCCGTCCGCCCACCCGAGCGACGGCGCCGCGTCCTCCGCAGGCCCCCGCCGACCACCGCGCTCGTCATCGCGCTCGGCCTCGCGGTGGCCGTCCTCGTGCTGTCGGGCACACCCTGGCTGAACGACCCCGCCGTGGCGGCCTGGCGGACCGTCTGCCTGGCCATCACCGTGCAGGCGCTGCCCTTTCTCCTCCTGGGCACCGCCCTGTCCGGGGCCATCAACGCCTTTGTCCCGGCGGACCTGTTCACCAAGGTGCTGCCCAAGCGGGCCGCGCTCGCCGTACCCGTCGCGGGCATCGCGGGCGTGGTCCTGCCGGGCTGCGAATGCGCGTCCGTGCCGGTCGCCAACAGCCTGATCCGCCGGGGCGTCACCCCGGCCGCCGCGTTCGCGTTCCTGCTCTCGGCGCCCGCGATCAACCCGATCGTGCTGACCGCCACCGCCGTCGCCTTCCCTGGCAGCCCCGCCATGGTGCTGGCCCGGCTCCTCGCCTCGCTCGCCACCGCCGCCGTCATGGGCTGGCTGTGGCTCTGGCTCGGTCGTGAGGAGTGGCTGCGGCCCGTCGTACGGCACACCGGACACCAGTCGGGGCACAGCCGCTTCAGGGAGTTCCGGCTCGGCTTCCAGCACGACTTCCTGCACGCAGGGGGCTTCCTCGTGCTGGGCGCCATGGCCGCGGCCACCTTCAACGTGACCGTCCCGCGCTCGGTCCTCGACACCTTCTCGGGCTCGCCCTGGCTGTCCGTGCTGTTCCTGGCCGGGCTCGCCGTCGTCCTCGCGGTCTGCTCCGAGGCCGACGCCTTCGTCGCCGCCTCGCTCACCGGCTTCTCGCCCACCGCACGCCTTGCCTTCATGGTCGTAGGCCCGATGGTCGACCTCAAGCTGATCGCCCTTCAGGCCGGCACCTTCGGCCGGGCGTTCGCGGTGCGTTTCTCCACCGCGACCACCGTCGTGGCCGTGGCCGCCAGCGTCCTGATCGGAGGCGCCCTGCTGTGAAGCGCGCCGCACAAGTAACGCTCCTGATCCTGACCGGCCTGGGCCTCCTGCACACCGCCCTCTTCACCGACCTCTACCTGCGCTACGTCAAGGAGGGCCTGCGCCCGCTCCTGATCATCTCCGGCGCACTCCTGCTGCTCCTGGGCCTGGCGCACGCGATGTTGGACCGCGGATCCGGCGACGCGGAGGAGCACGACCACGACCACGAACACGGCCACTCCACCGCCCCCCGCATCGCCTGGCTGCTCTTCCTCCCCGCGCTCAGCCTCCTCTTCTACGCCCCACCCGCCCTCGGCGCCTACACCGCGTCCCACGCGGGCAGTGAGGCCGTCAAGAAGCAGAAGGGGTTCGCCGCACTGCCCGCGACCTCACCCCTGCCGATGACCCTCACGGACTTCACCACCCGGGTCCAGCAGGACAAGGAGCTGGCCATCAAGGGACGCAGCGTCGAGATGACCGGGTTCGCGACGCCGGTCCGGGGCGGCGGCTGGGACCTGACCCGGATCATCTTCACCTGCTGCGCGGCGGACGCCCAGACCGTCAAGGTGCACATGTACGGCACCCCGGCCCCGTCCGCGAACACCTGGCTGGCCGTCACCGGGACCTGGCACACGCAGGGCACGCTCGGCACGCGAACCGCGGCGGCGGCCCTCGACGTCCACGCCACCCGGCCCATCGCCCAACCGGTGAACGCCTTCACGGACGACCTGCCCCTGACCCCGTCCTGAACCCCTTCCCGCAGGCACGAACTCCGGCCGGCAGCAGGGGTGTTACGCATCCCCTCTGCCGGTTCGTCCCGCCGGGTTCATATCCCGATCGCCTGGCATGTCCGAGAGTTAACGGGTCATTGGGGCACATGCGGTGTGAAGAGGGGGTCAACGCGTAAATCATCTTGTCATGAACCTGCGATCCGACGGGCGGATCGCGGTCTCATGGAGGTGTTGGATGCACCGCAGACTCGCCACCGGTCTCGCCGCCTCGACCCTGGCTCTGGCAGCCGTCGTCGCCACCGCGACAGCCGCCACCGCCGCCCCCGCCGACAAGCCCCAGGTCCTTTCGAGCTGGACCCAGACCAGCGCGTCGAGCTACAGCCTCTGGGCCGCGGCCCGCGCCAACCAGACCGCCTGGTCCGCCTACGAGTTCGACTGGTCCACCGACTACTGCTCCGACTCGCCCGACAACCCCTTCGGCTTCCCCTTCGCCACCTCCTGCGCCCGCCACGACTTCGGCTACCGCAACTACAAGGCCGCCGGCGCCTTCGACGCCAACAAGTCGCGGCTCGACAGCGCCTTCTACGAGGACCTCAAGCGCGTCTGCGCCGGCTACAGCGGCGCCACCGCGACCACCTGCAACAGCACGGCGTGGACGTACTACCAGGCCGTCAAGGTCTTCGGCTGACGGACCGCGAACAGCTCAGGCGATGAGTTCGGGCGGCGCGGACGGTCTACCTGACATGACTGGCAAAGTGATCTCAGGAATGTCCATGTCTCTCGACGGCTTCATCACCGCCCCGGACGACACCCGCGCCAACCCCCTCGGCGTCGGCGGCGAACGCCTGCACCGATGGGTCCAGGAAATGGACGACGCCGACGCCCAGGTCCTCGCCGAGATGGCCGACGGCGTCGGCGCCGTCCTCATGGGCCGGCACTCCTACGACGTGTGCGAAGGCGAGGGCGGCTGGGGCGACGGAGGGCCGGTGGGGAAGGTTCCCTGTGTCGTACTCACCCACCGCGCCCCCGACCCGGCGGACGTCGTCGCCCCCGACGTGTTCACCTTCGTCACCGACGGCATCGAGTCCGCGGTGGCCCGCGCCAAGGAGACCGCCGGCGACGGGGACGTCGGGGTCCATGGTGCGAGCGTTGCCCAACACGCCCTGAACGCCGGTCTGTTGGACGAGGTGCACATCATGCTCGTTCCGGTGCTGCTGGGCGCGGGCAAGCGGCTCTTCGACCGCCTCGGCGGGCCCGTCGAACTCCGCCGGCTCTGGACGCGCGAGTCGCCGGACATCACCCACCTGCGCTTCGAGGTCCTGACCAAGCACTGACCGGGTGTCGGAGGCGGCCCGGCGCGGCTCCGCCGTCACACGGCGACGACCTCGACCCCTACCTCCTCGAACCGCCGCACCATGTCCGCCCCCACCCCCGCATCCGTCACCAGCGTGTTCACCGCCTGCGCCGAGCAGATCCGGGCGAACGCCCGCTGCCCGAGCTTGCTGGAGTCGGCCGCGACGACCACGCGCTCGGCGCGCTCGCACAGCAGGCGGTTGATCGCGGCCTCCGCCTCGTCGTGGGCCGCCGCGCCGTGCGTCACGTCGAAGGCCACCACACCCAGCACCGCCACATCGACGGTGATCTGCGAGAGCACCCCGTCCGCGAGCGGCCCGACGAGTTCGTACGACTGCGGGCGCGCGACCCCGCCGGTCAGCACGATCTTGAACTGGGGCCGTACGGCAAGCTCGTTGGCGATGTTGAGCGCGTTGGTCACGATGGTCAGCGCCGGTGTTCCGGAGGTGAGGTCACTGCGCACGGCCAGGGCGCGAGCCACCTCCGTGGTCGTCGTGCCGCCGGTCAGGCCCACCGCCTCGCCGGGCGCGACGAGTTCGGCGACCGCCTTCGCGATGCGCTGCTTCTCGGAGGCGTGCCGGGCGGGCTTGTAGCGCAACGGCAGTTCGTACGACACCCCGTGCACGACGGCGCCGCCCCGGGTGCGCACCAGCATCTGCTGCTCGGCGAGTTGGTCGAAGTCACGGCGGATCGTGGCGGCCGACACCGCGAGGTCGGCCGCGGCCTCCTCGACGTCGAGCCGACCGCGCTCGACGAGCAGCTCCAGCAGCGCCTTCCAGCGGGCGTCGCGCGACATCCGCACTCACTCTCCGTTCCTCGATTCTCCGCGACCCTAGCGCACGTCCCCTTGGTTCAATTGCTTGATTGTGCTCGAAAGCTCGCTATATCTTGCAGGAACAAGCATCAACGGGGAGGGATACGGCATGACCTATGTCGAGGACGAGCTGAACAGCCAGCCCGAGTGCTGGATACGCGCCGCGGCGGAGGCGCCCCGATACCGGGACGTACTGCCGGTGCCGGGGGAGCGGGTCGCGATCGTCGGCTGCGGCACCTCGTACTTCATGGCCCAGGCGATCGCCGCCCTGCGTGAAGGCGCCGGCCAGGGCGAGACCGACGCCTTTGCCGCCTCGGAGTTCCCGCACGGGCGGACGTACGACCGGGTCCTCGCCCTTACCCGCTCCGGCACCACCACCGAAGTGCTTGAACTCCTGCGGGAGTTGAAGGGGCGCACCCGCACCACCGCGATCACCGCCGACCCGCACACGCCGGTCATGACGGCCGCCGACGAGGTGGTCGTGCTCGACTTCGCCGACGAACGGTCCGTCGTGCAGACCCGGTTCGCGACCACCGCCGTCTCCCTGCTCCGCGCCCACCTGGGCCTGCACACCGACGCCGTGGTCGCCGACGCCCGCACCGCGCTCGCCGCCGGACTGCCCCAACAGCTCGTCGCCTGCACCCAGTTCACCTTCCTCGGCCGCGGCTGGACCGTCGGACTCGCCAACGAGGCCGGGCTGAAGATGCGCGAGGCCTCACTGTCCTGGACCGAGGCCTACCCGGCGATGGAGTACCGACACGGCCCGATCAGCATCACCACCCACGGCACCGCCACCTGGATGCTCGGCGAGGCACCCGAGGGACTCGCCCAACAGGTGGGCGCCACCGGCGGGTTGTGGATCGAGGGCGGCCTCGACCCGCTCGCCGAACTGGTCCGCGCCCAGCGCCTGGCGGTAGCCGTCGCCGCGTACCGCGACCTGGACCCCGACCGCCCGCGCCACCTCACCCGCTCGGTGATCCTCGCCCCCTGAAGCCCCGGTACTCCAGGTCAGGAAAGGGAAGACCGTGCCCCTCGTCACCACTGGCGAGCTCGTCACCCGCGCCGCCACCACCCGCTCCGCCGTCGCCGCCTTCAACATCATCACGCTGGAACACGTCGAGGCCGTCATCGCCGGCGCCGAGTGCACCGGCGCCCCCGTGGTCCTCCAAGTCAGTGAGAACGCCGTCAAGTTCCGCTACGGCCGCCTCCTCCCGCTGGCCCGCGCGGCCGTCGCCGCCGCCGAACGGGCCGCTGTACCAGTGGCGTTGCACCTCGACCACGTCCAGAGCGACGACCTGCTACGGCAGGCACAGGCCGCCGGTTTCAGCTCCGTCATGTACGACGCGGCCCGCCTGCCCTACGCCGAGAACCTCGCCGCGACCCGAGCCGCCGCCGACTGGGCACACGCCCAAGGGCTGTGGATCGAGGCCGAGTTGGGAGAGGTCGGCGGCAAGAACGGTGAGCCGCCCCTCGACGCCCACGCATCCGGCGCCCGCACCGACCCGGCCCAGGCCCGCGCCTTCGTCGCCGACTCCGGAGTGGACGCGCTGGCCGTGGCCATCGGCAGCTCGCACGCCATGACCACCCGTACGGCCACCCTCGACCACGACCTCCTCAAGCGGCTCGCCGCGACCCTGGACGTCCCCCTCGTCCTGCACGGCTCCTCAGGAGTCCCCGACGACGAACTGACCGCGGCCGTCGCCGGTGGCATCACCAAGGTCAACGTGGGCACGGCCCTCAACCAGGCGATGACCGGCGCCATCCGCGCGTTCCTCGCCGAACACCCCGAGGCGGTCGACTCCCGCAAGTACCTGAGCGTGGGACGGGAGGCGATGGCGGAGGCGGTGGCCCGGATCATCGGCGTGCTCGTCGGACGCGGTGGGGTTACCGCTTGACGGCCTTCAGGACCACGAACTTCGCGTCGCTGGCGACCAGTTGACTGTTGCCGAAGAGCCGCTTCAACTTCACGTGGTAGGCGAGATGGCGATTGCCGATCACCCAGAGCTCGCCGCCCGGCCGCAGTGCGCGCCGCGCCCCGGAGAACATCCGCCAGGCCGTCGCGTCGGTCGTCGCCTGGTGGGAGTGGAACGGCGGATTGTTCAGCACGAGGTCCACACTGTCGGCCGGGACTCCGACCAGTCCGTCCCCGACCCTGAACTCGGCATGCCCGGGTGCGCCGTTGGCCTTGTACGTGGCCTCCGCCGAGGCCACGGCCTGGAACGACTCGTCCACGAACAGGACTTCGGCCTCCGGATCGGCCAGCGACACCGCCGTACCGACGACGCCGTTGCCGCATCCGAGGTCAACGACCTTGCCGAGCCCAGGACTTGAGGGCAGATGCTGGAGGAGGAAACGCGTCCCGATGTCGAGGCGCTCGGCGCAGAACACACCCGCGTGATTGACCACGGTCCGCCCCGAGACGACACCGATGTCGTCGGGCAGGGCGTAACTGTGCGGCCAGGGGTTGGTGCCACGTGCCACCGACGACCGGGGCGTGCAGTGGATCAGCCGGGCCTTCTTCTCGGCCAGCGAGGTCCGGGTCGGGCCGAGGATCCGCTCGAACAGCTTCAGCGTCGAGGTGTGGATCTCCTTCACCATGCCGGTGCCGACGACGACGGTGTCCGCGTGCACCGCGGGCGCCAGCCGCAGCAACTGGTCCTCCAGCAGCGCCAGGCTCTTCGGCACCCTCACGAGCAGCACGTCGACGCGTTCGGGCGGCGGATCCTGGGTGGTGAGCAGCCGTACGGAATCCGCGGCGGCCTCGTTGCGCGCGAGGTTCGCCCTGGTCGCCTCCTGTGTGAGGAACGAGTCCGTGATCTGCACCGGACCGTGCTCCGCGAGCGCCGTGGCCAGGGCGCCCCAGCGGTCGCCCACGATCACGACCGTGCCGGACAGCGGGGTGTCCTGTTCCGCGAGCTGCCGCAGAAGGTATTCGTCGGAGGCGTCCCAGGCGCGCAGCCGGTCGCGCGGGTCCTCGGGGAAACGGGCCAGGGCGCGGTCGCCCCACGGAGTCGTCATTCGGTCGATATGGTCGTCCATCGTGCGCCAAGGCTAACCGAGTGCCAGCTCATGGCCGGTCGGGCCGCCCGGGAGTCCCGGAGCCGCCGCGTTCGTGTCGTGGCTCAGGCCCTCAGTTGCTGCCGCCCTGACTCAGGTCGGTGGTCTCCTTCTTGTCGAGCGGCCGAATCGTGATCTTCTTGATCATGGGTGCCTCCAGCGAAGGACGGGCAGAACCTTGTCACGGGTTCACGGGTGGACAAGTATGTCATGTACGCGTCAGATGTGGCGGGAGGGGTGCTCGGGTGACGGAATCCGTCCTGTGGGAGCGGAACGCGACATCGCCCTGGCGACCCCGGGTGAAGCCGGAGCACCGTCCCTACGTCACCCGCGACGGCCATGTCCGCATCGGAAGCGTCGTCCACGGGATCGGCGCCGAGATCGAGGACCCGGACGGCTGGGTGTGGCCGCTGACCCAGGCTCTGGACGGCACCCGCACCGCGCCCGAGATCGCCGTCGCTGTCGCCGCGGCCCACCCCGGCCTCACCGCCGAGGACGTCCTGGGAGCCATCGCCGATCTTGCCGAGGCCGGGTTCCTGGAGGACGCGTCCGCCCCGCTGCCCCCGGAGTTCTCCGAGCGCGACCGGGAGCGCTACGGCCGCGGGGTCGCCCTGCTGCGCTGGATGGACCGCTCACCCCGCACCGGGAGTTGGGAGGTGCAGCGCAGGCTGGCACGTGCGCGCGTGCTGCTCGTCGGACTCGGCGGCGCCGGCGGCGGCGCGGCCCAGGGGCTCGTCGCCTCCGGTATCGGTCACCTGCACTGCCTGGACCCCGACGTCGTGGAGCTCTCCAACCTCAACCGGCAGGTCCTCTACCGGGAACGGGACATCGGCCGCCCCAAGGTGGACGCGGCCCTGGAGTCCCTCCGTGCCCTGAACTCCGACATCGAGATCACCGGCGCCCGGCAGCGGATCGACGGCCCCGACGATCTGGAGGCACTCCTGCGCCCGGGACCGCGGAGCGGCGGCCACGACCTGCTCGTGCTGAGCGCCGACCACCCGCCCGAGATCCGCCACTGGGCCAACCGCGCCTGTCTGCGGACCGGCACACCGTGGATCGAGGGCGGCTACCGGGGACCGTACGTCACGGTCGGGGTGTTCGCGCCCGGCCGCGGTGCCTGCTTCGGGTGCCACCGCGACCAGGACACCGACTCCCGCGATCTACGGCTCGCGCCCGGCCAGGACCCGGAGTCGGTGTCACCGCGGATGGACTGGGGCCCCGTCAACGCGGTGACCGCCACCCTCGCGGCCGGCCTGCTCGTCCACGCCGCGCTCAGCACCCTCACCGGCGTGCCGGCGGTCGAACCGGGCTACCGGTACGGCATCAACCTGATGCGGCCGGGAGAGGCGGAGCTGAACCGCTATCCCCGACGCCCCGCCTGCCCGGCCTGCGGCGGGAGCGAGTCGTGAGCGACAGCGCTGCGACGGCGATCGCGGTGGGGCCGGCCTCCCGGGTGCGGCTGCACGACCTGACCCGGCGGCCGGACGGCGAGGAGTGGATCGTCGGACGCCGCGAGACCCGGACGTTCGTGGCCGTGCCTGAAGCCGGTATCCGCGTGATCCGGCTGCTGGAGCGGGGCCTGAGCGTCGAGGAGTCCCAGGAGCGGCTGCTCGCGGAGACCGGCGAGGAGGCCGACGTGGCCGACTTCGTCCGCGACCTCATCGCCCTGGGCTTCGTGGCCGAGGCGGAGGGCCGCTCGCCGGCCACCGACCCGGTACGCCCGGCGTCTCTCGCCGGACTGCGGCCCGAACACGTGCGCTTCCTGCTGAACCCATGGCTCCCGCTCCTCCCGGCCGCCCTGCTCCTCGCCGCCCTGATCGCCTTCGTGCGGCATCCCGAACTCGTGCCCACCTACCACGACCTGTTGTGGAGCGACCGGGGAAGCATCGTGATCCTCTCCGGTGCCGTCGTGGGCTGGTCGATCGTCCTGCTGCACGAGCTGGCGCACCTCGCCGTGGGCAGGGCCGCAGGCGTCCCCGGCCGGATCGGATTCGGGACCAGACTGCAGTTCCTGGTCGTCCAGACGGACATCAGCGGCATCGAACTCGCCCCCAGGCGCCACCGGTTGACGGCCTATCTCGCCGGCATCGCGGTCAACCTCGGCGTGGCCGCCACGGCGTTCCTGCTCCTCACCGTGACAGCGCCGGGCTCAGCCGTGCACCGGCTGCTCGCGGCGACGGTCCTGTGGGCGCTGCTGCCGCTCACCTTCCAGTTGATGATGTTCATGCGCACGGACGTCTACTTCGTCCTGCAGGACCTGACCGGCTGCCGCGACCTGTACGGGGACGGCCGCGCCTACGCCCGTCACCTGACGAGGCGCCTGCTGCGCCGGGAAGGCCCCGCAGCCGACCCCAGCCGTCCGCTGCCGCCGGCGGAACGGCGTGCCGTACGGGTCTACAGCGCGGTCCTGGTCGTCGGAACCACCCTCTGCCTGGCCGGACTTGCGTTCTGCACCGCTCCCGCGGACATCCGGCTCGTCGTTCGCGCGGTGGCCCACCTGCGCGCGGCGCACACCGGCGCAGACCTCGCCGACGCGCTCTTGACCCTTGCTTCCCTTGCCGCTATCCACGTGCTGTGGCTCACCACGCGCTGGCGCAACCGCCGGTCCCGTCGCGGAAGTTGACCGAAAGGTGTCCCCGCATGCCAGACCTGTTCCCGGCCACCGGGGGCACATACCTCGACCAGGACGCGTACATCGCCGACTTCGACCGCCGCTTCTGGCGCACCGACGCCGAGGGCTTCTGGAAACTGGAGCGGATGCAGAGCTACGACGAGGGGGACTTCCCCAGTTGGCAGGCGCTGCGCCACGGCGACTGGGACCGGTCCCTGCGCCTGATCGAGGAGTTGCGCCCCGAGTACGAGGAGCACTACGGCAAGATCGCGGCGGCGGGCTTCGCGATGCACCGGGTCCGTGTCGTCGAGACCCCGCTCATCCCGTACATCC
Organism: Streptomyces sp. NBC_00988; assembly: GCF_045162645.1. Taxonomy (NCBI): domain Bacteria; kingdom Bacillati; phylum Actinomycetota; class Actinomycetes; order Kitasatosporales; family Streptomycetaceae; genus Streptomyces; species Streptomyces sp. NBC_00988. The sequence goes on along the minus strand of NZ_CP108730.1, from coordinate 1,710,419 downwards.
AGTGGGAGTTGACCATCCTTCACACCAAGTTCGGGTACGGGGAGCGCGTCAACGTACTGGACGCCACGGAGGTGGTGGGGGAGGAGACCGAGGGTCCGCTGCCGGAGCTGTGTCTGATGGGCACCGACGCGGTGTACGTCCTCGACTACTCCCCGGCGAACGAGCCCAACGGCGCCGTCCGGCACACCGACCCCGCCACCGTGACCCGGGCCCGCACCCTCATCCAGCGCCTCTACGCGGCCGGCGAGGCCCTGGACACCTACTTCCCGCGCGAGGTGGCCGGACTGCCGGCTCCCCGCGGTCTGTGACGCCGGCCCGGGCAGAATGGCGGGCATGGACGCCGAACTCTTCCCGAGGCCCCGGACGGAGGTCGCTCCCGGCGCCGTACACCTCCCGGACTGGCTCGACACCGAGCACCAGCGCGAACTGCTGGCGGCCTGCCGCACATGGGCCCGCCCGCCCGCCGGTCTGCGCACGGTCCGCACCCCCGGCGGCGGCACGATGACCGCCCGGCAGGTGTGCCTGGGCTGGCACTGGTACCCGTACGCCTACTCCCGCACGGTGACCGACGGCGACGGCACCCCGGTGAAGCCCTTCCCGACCTGGCTCGACGAACTCGCGCGGCGGGCGGTCACCGACACACTGGGGACGCCGACGGCGTCGTACGACATCGCCCTGATCAACTTCTACGGCGGCGACGCCCGCATGGGCATGCACCGCGACGCCGACGAACAGTCCGACGCCCCCGTGGTCTCCCTCAGCCTCGGCGACACCTGCGTCTTCCGCTTCGGCAACACCGAAACCCGGACCAAGCCGTACACGGACGTCGAGTTGAGGAGCGGTGACTTGTTCGTGTTCGGCGGTCCGTCGAGGCTGGCGTATCACGGGGTGCCGAGGGTCTACGAGGGCACTGCGCCAAGGGAGTTGGGGCTGAGGGGCAGGTTGAATGTCACGCTCAGGGTGAGCGGGTTCTAGGGGCGCGGGGCTCTGTCGATATGCGGCTCCGCCGCGTGGGCGCGACCAGCCACCGCCGCCGCACTTTGATCACGGCCCTTCATCGGAACACCGGTCACCTCTCCCGTCTGCGGATCATGGGAGACTCGCCCTCATGAGCGGCAAGGCGGACCCCCGGCCGGCGGGGGATGGGACCACCTCAAGAGCGCGGCTGGACCGGGGCCGCGGAGCCCTCGGCCCCGCGCTGGAGCTGGTGCACACCGGCCGCGCCCCCACCCGCGCCGTACTCACCGCGGAACTCGGGGTGACCCGGGCGACGGCCGGCGCGGTAGCCGCCGAGCTGGAGGCCCTCGGCCTGATCAGGGTCGACGCCAGGCCCGGCGCCGCGGCCGGTTCGCAGGGCCGCCCCTCGCACCGGCTGGCGCTGGCCGAGGACGGCCCCGTCGTGCTCGCCGCGCAGGTGCACGCCGACGGTTTCCGCGCCGCATTGGTAGGGCTCGGCGGCCAGATCGTCGCGACCGCCCCCGGCTGCGAGGCCGTGGACGCCGACCCGGCGAAGGTGCTCGGCTCGGTGGTGGAGGCCGGCGCGGATCTCCTGCGCGAGACCGGCCGGCGGTGCGTGGGCGCCGGGCTCGCCGTACCGTCCGCCGTGGCCGAGCCCGACGGCCTGGCGCTGAACCCCCTGCACCTGGCCTGGCCCGCGGGCGCACCCGTGCGGCGGATCTTCGCCGAGTGCGTGCGAGCGGCCGGCCTCACCGGACCCGCCTTCGCGGGCAACGACGTCAACCTCGCCGCGCTCGCCGAGCACCGGCACGGCGCGGGCCGCGGCGCCCGCGACCTGCTGTGCGTGGCGACCGGACACCGGGGTGTGGGCGGCGCGCTGGTGCTCGACGGGCGTCTGCACACCGGGAGTTCGGGCCTGGCGCTCGAAGTCGGGCACCTCACCGTGAACCCCGAGGGCCGCCCCTGTCACTGCGGCAGCCGCGGCTGCCTCGACGTCGAGGCCGACCCGCTCGCCTTCCTCACGGCCGCCGGTCGCGAACCCGGCCCCGAGGTCTCCCTGCTCCAGGAGTCCAACGAGCTGATCCGCCGCCACTACGACGACCCGTCCGTCCGGAAGGCCGCCGAGACCTTGATCGACCGGCTCGGGCTTGGCCTCGCGGGACTGGTGAACATCCTGAATCCGGACCGGATCATCCTCGGCGGACTGCACCGCACCCTCCTCGACGCCGACCCGGACCGGCTGCGCGCGGTCGTCGCCGACCGGAGCCTGTGGGGGCAGAGCGGAGGCGTGCCGATCCTCGCCTGCACCCTGGACCACAACAGCCTGGTCGGGGCAGCCGAGTTGGCGTGGCAGCCGGTCCTCGACGACCCGCTGGCGGCACTGTCCTGACAGCGGGCGGTGCCGCCCGGCGGACGCCGTGGAAAAGGTGTGTGGTGGGCCCGTTGGGTCCGTGACCCGAGTGGGTCTATCGTCGGAAACCTAAGGCCAGAGGATGGAGGCGGCCGGTGATGCCGCAGGACGAGCCCGTGATCGGATGCACGGGAGAGGTGATCATCGAGACCCGGGGAAGCGCGGGGCCCGGCGAGATCCTCGTGCGGGTCCGGGGCGGCTCCGAGACATTCCTGGCCTGGTCGGATGATCCCCTGCCCACGGGGGCCAGGGTGCTCGTGATCGAGTCCCGTGGACGACGTGCCGTGCACGTCATCGAGTGGGCGGATCCATTGGACGCGCTGGACGGCGAACCCGCCGGCGCAGAGTGAGGAGCAAGACATGTTCGGTTACCGCGTTCCCGCCCCCGATGAGGCGATGCTGATCTCGGGTGGCAGGCGGGGACTGGGGGGCGCGCCGTTCCGAGTGGTGACGGGGCACGGAAAGTTCGTGCTGCCGGTTTTCCGCAAGACCCGTTTTCTCACGCTGTCGATGTGCGAGGCCGAGGTCACCGAGACCTGTGTGACCCGCCAGGGCATCGCGCTGCACGTCCGCGCCGTGATCGCGTTCAAGGTCGGCAACGACACCGAGAGCATCATCAACGCGGGCCAGCGCTTCCTCTCCGACCAGGACCAGATGTCGGTGCTGACCGGCCGGATCTTCGCCGGTCACCTGCGGTCCATCATCGGCTCGATGACGGTCGAGGAGATCGTCACGGAGCGGCAGAAGCTCGCCGCCGAGGTGCTGGACACGTCAAAGGTCGAGATGGCCAAGATCGGCCTGATCGTGGACTCGCTGCAGATCCAGTCGATCGACGACGGCGAGGTCGGCTACATCGAGGCCATGTCCGCGCCGCACAAGGCGGCCATCCAGCGGCAGGCCCAGATCGCCCAGGCCCAGGCCACCCAGGCCTCCGTCGAGGCGGAGCAGGTCGCGGCCCGCAACCAGGCCGAGTACGCCCGGCAGACCGCGGTGGTCAAGGCCGAGTACTCGGCCGAGGTCGACCGCGCCCAGGCGCAGGCCGCGCAGGCCGGACCGCTCGCGCAGGCCCACGCCCAGCAGGAGGTGCTGGCCGCGCAGACCGAACTGGCCCAGCGCCAGGCCGAGTTGCGCCAGCAGCAGCTGGTCGCCGAGATCGTCAAGCCGGCCGAGGCCGAGGCTCAGCGGATCAAGCTGCTCGCCATCGCCGAGGCGGAACGCATGAAGATCCAGGCCGAGGCGGCGGCGTCGTACGACCGGGTCGCCCTCGACCGGATGCTGATCGACCAGCTTCCGCAGATCGTGAAGGAAGCGGCGGGGGGTCTTGCCGGCGCCAACGTCAACGTCCTCAACGGTGCGGACGGGCTCGGCGAGATCGCCGCGGGCCTGGTCTCGCAGGGCCTCACGATCCTGGACTCGGTCCGGGGGAACCTGAGCGGGTCGGACCCCGACGGGCGCCGTCCCGGCGACGAGGTCAAGAACCTGCTCCAGCTGCAGGCGAAGAAGGACGAGAAGAAGAACGACGGGCCGGTCGACCTGGACTGAGCGCTCCGCCGGAAGTACCGGGAGGTTCGTCGGTCCAGTGCGGCGCCACCGTGGCTGGTCGCGCCCGCGCGGCGGCAGCCGCACATCACATACAGCCCCGCGCCCCTTTGGAGCGCCTAAGGCGCCGTGAGGCTCCACAGGGCTGCCACCAGGGGGCGGCGCAGGTCCGTCCGTCGTACGCAGAGCCCGATCGGGAACGGTTCCGGTGGTGGGTCCGCCGTGATCACCGCCAGCCGTTCCCGTACGGCGCTGTTGTCCAGGACGAGGCGGGGGACCACGCCCGTCCCGCAGCCCAGCGCGACCAGGGTCAACAGGCCTTCGTGGCCGTCCGGTTCGCAGGCCACGTCGGGTGTCGTGCCCCGGGTGCGGAACCAGCGGTCGGCCGCCTCGCGGACCAGACCCCGGTGCGGGAGGACGAACGGGCCGTCGAGACCCGGGTCGGGACGGTCGCGGGCGGTGACCAGGACCAGTTCGGTCACCGCGACCGTCCGGCTCACCAACGGCTCCGGGAGCCGCGCCGGGATGCCCGCGACCGCCACGTCGACCTCGCCCTCGTCGAGGCGGGCCAGCGCCGCCGCCGCGTCGCCGGTCCGCAGATCGAGCCGTACCTGAGGATGCGCGGCTCGGAAGGGCGCCAACAGGTCGGGCAGCAGGGCCTGGCAGGCGGTCACCGTCGCGAACAGGGCCAGCCTGCCCGTGAGTTCGGCCGGGTCGGGATGCTCCTCGCGGTAGGCACGCCACAACTCCAGTGCCTGGACGGCGTATTCACGGAAGCGGTGCCCCTCCGCGGTCAGGGAGACCCCGCGCGCCCCGCGGTCGAAGAGCCGGTGTCCGAGGTCGGCCTCCAGCCGCTGCACGGTCCGCGTGAGGGTCGCCGGACTGACATGGCAGTCGAGACTCGTCCGCCCGAAGTTCAGCGTCTGCGCCAGATGCAGGAAAAGCCGTAGCTCCCGATGGTCGTCCCGCATACCGTGACCTGGCCCTTTCACCTCACGCAACAGCCCGCTGCGCAGGTTGCGCTTGCCGCAACACCTGCCCGGAGCCTACAACTCCACCATGACCTCGACCACGTACACCTCCGCCGTCTTCACCCTCGAAACGATGGACGTGCCCGGCGGCACGGAGACCATCCTGCGCGGCGGACGGCACCTCTTCCCGCTGCTCCCGCAGGCCTTCGCCGGCGTCCGCCGTGTCGGCGTCATCGGCTGGGGCCCGCAGGGGCGCGCCCAGGCCCGCAACCTGCGCGACTCCCTCGCCCGTACGGACATCCGGGTGAGCGTCGGCCTGCGCCCCGGCTCGGCATCGGCGGCCGACGCCCGCGTGCACGGCTTCACCGAGGAGGACGGCACCCTCGGCGACTGGCTCGCGGTCACCGCAGAGAGCGACCTGGTGATCCTGCTCATCGCGGACGCCGCCCTCGCCGCCCACCACGAGCAGATCTTCGCGGCCCTCAGGCCCGGCGCCACCGTCGGCCTCTCGCACGGCTTCCTGCTCGGTCATCTCCGGGCCACCGGCGGGGAGTTCCCGCCCGGACACGGAGTCATCGCCGTCTGCCCCAAGGGCATGGGCGACTCCGTGCGCCGGCTCTACGAGCAGGGCGCCGAGATCAACGGCGCGGGTATCAACAGCAGTTACGCGGTCCACGCCGACCCCGACGGCAGGGCCACCGACCGCGCGCTCGGCTGGTCGGTCGCGCTCGGCTCGCCGTACACCTTCCGCACCACCCTGGAGAGCGAGTACCGCTCAGACATCGTCGGCGAACGCGCGATCCTGCTCGGCGCCGTCCACGGCATCGTCGAGAGCCTCTTCACGCGCTACCGCCTGACCGGCGACGACGCGGTGACCGCGTACGAGCGCTCCTGCGAGAACGTCACCGGCCCGATCGCCCGCACCATCTCCCAGGCTGGACTCCGCGCCGTCCGCGAGGAGTTGGACCCGGCCGGACGGGAGGTCTTCGACCGCGCGTACTCGGCGACCTACGGCCCCGCCCGCGAGATCGTCGCCGAGATCTACGACGAGGTCGCCGACGGCACCGAGCTGCGCAGCGTCGTCCTGGCCGAACGGCGGCTCGGGGCACGGGAGATGAGCGGGATCGGCGGTTCCCCGATGTGGGCCGTGGGAGCGGAGGTGCGGGCGCGCCGGGCCGAACGGGTCCTGCCCGTCGAGCCGTTCACCGCCGGGGTGTTCGTGGCGACGATGACCGCCCAGGTCGACGAGTTCGCCGAGCGCGGCCACCCCTGGTCGGAGATCGTCAACGAGTCCGTCATCGAGGCCGTCGACTCGCTGCTGCCCTACATGCACGCCCGTGATGTGGCCTACATGGTCGACAACTGCTCCCGCACGGCCCGCCTGGGCGCCCGGCGCTGGGGTCCGCGCTTCCAGGCGGCCTACGAGCAGATCGCCTACCCGGCGTCCGAACTCCCGGCGGACGGAGCCCTGTTGGAGGCCTTCGGCACCCACCCCATGCACGAGGCCCTCGCCGCGGCGGCGAAACTGCGCCCCTCCGTGGACATTTCGGTGGCCTAGCTCGGCGGTCCGGCTCAGCGTGGGGACCCGAACGGCAGGGCGTCCTGGTAGGCGTTCACCGGCTTGGCGACCTTCTCGACGGTGACACCGTCGAGCGCGGCCACGGCGGAACTCGTCCCCAGGGTTCCGCCCGCGTGCCAGGTCCCGGTGATCGTCACCCAGGTGTTGGCGGACAGGGCCGGGATGCCGTAGACCCGCACCTTGATGGACTGGGCGTCCGCCGCGCAGCACGAGATCATGATGCGGGTCAGGTCCCAGTAGGCGGATCCCTTGTCGGGCGTGACGAACCCGGTCATCTGGACGGTGCGGTCCTTGATGGCCCGTTTGCGGTCCTGCTGCACGCGGGTGGTGAAGTCCGTGAGGGTCATCGGCAGCGGCGAGGTCGCGGGCAGCGGATCGAAGGCGTCCTGTACCGGGACGGCCTTGGTGGCCGCGCGGGAGGCGGTGTAGGCGCCGAGGGCGGGCGGGGCGTAGAAGAGGAGGCTGAGCGCGGGGAGGAAGAGCAGCCAGGCGATGCGGGGGACCTTGGAGTGGTTGTGGCCCATGTGCTCTTCGGGGTGTTCGGTGTGGTTCTCGCCTATGTGGTGATCGTCCACACTCGGGTTCTGCCGGGACCGTGACCACGCCTCCGCGATGCCGAGCAGGATCAGCAGGAACCCGGACACGACGAGCATCGGGCGCATGCTCGGCTTGACGTAGCGCAGGCACAGGTCGGTGAAGAGCGAGGCGTGCAGCAGGCCCAGGCCGCTGAGGACGAGCAGGGTCACCTGGAGAGGGCGTCTCACAGCAGTACGGCTCCGATCAGCGCGCTGGACAGCACCGCGACGACCGTCGTGGCGGCGGAGAAGCGAGCCGCGAAGGCCCGGCCGAACGTGCCCGCCTGGAGGGCGATCAGCTTCAGGTCGACCATGGGGCCCACGACCATGAAAGCGAGCCGGGCAGTGGGGGAGAAGCCCGTGAGGGAGGACGCCACGAACGCGTCGGCCTCGGAGCAGACCGCGAGGATGATCGCGAGCGCTGCCAGGAACAGCACGGAGAGCCAGGGCGAGCCGGCGAAGGTGTCGAGCACCGAGCGCGGGACCGCGACGTTGAAGGTCGCCGCCGCCATCGCGCCGACGACCAGGAACCCGCCCGCGTGCAGGAAGTCGTGCTGGAAGCCGGTGCGGAACTCGGTGAAGCGGCTGTGCCCCGGCCGGTGCCCGGTGTGCCGCGCGACCGGCCGCAGCCACTCCTCGCGCCCCAGCCAGAGCCACAGCCAGCCCATCACCACGGCGGTCGCGAGCGAGGCGAGCAGCCGGGCCAGCACCATGACCGGGCTGGCAGGAAACGCGATCGCGGTGGCGGTCAGCACGACCGGGTTGATCGCGGGCGCCGAGAGCAGGAACGCGAAAGCGGCGGCCGGGGTGACCCCGCGCCCGATCAGACTGTTCGCGACCGGCACCGACGCGCACTCGCAGCCCGGCAGCACGACCCCCGCCATCCCGGCCACCGGCACGGCGAACACGGCCCGCTTGGGCAGCACCTTCGTGAACACCCGCGCCGGCACGAACGCGTTGATCGCCCCCGACAGAGCCGTACCGAGCAGCAGGAAGGGCAGCGCCTGCGTGGTGATGGCGAGACACACGGTCCGCCAGGCCTGCACGGCCGGCGCGTCCAGCCACCGCCCGACGACGAACAGCATCAGCCCCGGAACGACGGCCGCCCCGAGCAGCATGAGCGGCCAGGACCGGGGCCACCCGGTCGCCGTGACATCCGCCTCCGCCGCTCTCGGCGGCTCCACCGTCGTCGTCTGCACACGAGCTCCACATGTTCGATGTTCGCGTCGAACATAGCGGGCCCGCCTCAGCCCTCGGCGACCGCCTCCGGCGCGAGGGCGTACTGCACGGCACGGCCTAGCGCGTCGAGGCGTGCGGGGTCGGCGCGCGATGCGTCGATACGGACGAAGGGCATGGGGGAATCTCCGTCAACCCCACTCGACGGAGAACGCCTTGGCGGGGTTCTCCGTGAACACCCGCCCCACCAACTCCTCACCCAGCTCCACCGCGAGCCGTGGCCGCACCCGCCGCAGCAGGTACGGCATCCCCGGACCGCCGTCCACCGAGCGCGCCCCGGCGACCACCGTGTCCCCGCCGAGCAGCAGCCGGTCGCCGAACCCTGCCTCGGCCAGCGCCCGGACCGCGTCAGGCATCCGCCAGTCCGTGGCGTGGTGGGCACGGGACGGGCCGTCGAACGCCAGGTAGGCGCCCGCGTCGGCGGCCTGTCGCTGGACCACCGGGTCGGGGGAGCGGTTGAGGTGGCCGAGGATCACCCGGTGCGGTTCGACCCCCAACTTGCCGCACAGCAGGTCGAGTACGTCGAGAGCGCCCGTGCCCAGCTCCAGATGGACGGCGATGGGCGCGCCCGTCGCGCGGTGGGCCTCGGCCGCGGCGGTCATCGTCCAGCGGGCGTGCGCGTCGAGTCCGTGGAAGCCGCCCGCGACCTTGATGATCCCGGCGCGGACCCCGGACTGACCGACGCCTTCCGTCAGTTCGGAGACGAAGACCTCGGCCAGCCCGCCACGCAGACTCTCCAGCAACTCCGGGCTGTAGTGCGCCGCTTGGTGCAACCCGGTCGCGCAGACCACGTGCACCCCCGTCGACCGGGACAGCTGCGGCAGATCGACGACCCGCCGCCCCATCCCGTACGGCGTCCACTGCACGACGCTGCCCCCGCCGACGGAACGGAACACGTTCAACTCGGCCCGCGCGGCCGAGGCGTCGCCCAATTCCTGGCCGGGGAGTTGCGGGCTGCGGATGAAGAGGTGGTCGTGCGCGTCGCACAGACCCAACAGCCGTGGATCCACATCCCCAAGTACCGTACGGACGCGGGCATTTACCACTGTCGCCCCCGCGGTAACCCGCCCCGCCCCGGCGCCGATAGGTGCAGCACCTGGAACACGTCTCCCTCCGCCTTCGGCGACTCGTGCTCCCAGAGCGAGAAGTGGACGAGCTCCCAGCTGTACGGGTCCACGGCCGCCGCCGCGAGCACCGCGCCGTCCTCACCGGCCAGCCGCCGGGTCTCACCCACCGCGTCCTCCATCACCGCTGCCAACTCCCCACTCCCTGCTATCCGTTGACGCTGCCGCACGGCGACGGCCGCCGGTGCACCCGCGGCGCCGCCCTCCTCGTAGGCGAGGCCCGTCCACTGCGACACCTCAGGTCGCCCGAAGTCGTTGACGAGCCCCTGGAAGGCGCCGCCCCAGAGGAAGCGGTTCATGCCCTCGACCGTGTTCCACAGATAGAACGGCGCGTACTGGTTGACCGGCGAACCGTGCACCCCGCGCTCGCGCAGGAGATACGCCTTGAAGCCGAGCCCGTCCCAGTCGTCGAGCAGCTGCCCGACCCGCGCGACCCGGCCCCGGATGATGCCCATGTCGTAGTCCGCGGGCAGAGTGAGTCCGTACTGCATCGCGTGCATCAAGTGCCTCCTCAGGCCGGGTAGTTCGCAGGGTCGACATGCTCGTACCAACAGGCGGTCGTATCGTCCTCCGCGGCCTCGACGACCGCGAGATGCGTCATGAACGTGCGCGGTGCGGCGCCGTGCCAGTGCCACTCGTCCGGTTCGATCCACACTGTGTCGCCCGCGCGGATCGGCTCGACGGCACCGCCCTTGCGCTGCACCAGACCCTCGCCCTCCGTCACGTGCAGCACCTGGCCGTGCGGGTGTGTGTGCCACGCCGTGTGCGCGCCCGGCGTGAAGTGCACGCTGAACATCCTTATCCGGGACGGTGGTTGGGGCGAGGCAATTTCGTCGAGCCACACCGTGCCGGTGAAGTTCTCTGCCGGTCCCTGCCGTGTGTCGGGGTGCTTCCTGCTGATCCGCACGTACCTGGACTCCTATCGGGAGGACATGGGCGAGAGAAGGGAGAGCAGTCCCCGGACACCGGCGTCGAAGGCGGCCGGCGACCCGGACGCGCGGGCGAGCACATACCCGCCCTGCACGGTCGCGAGGATGGTGGCGGCGATCTCCTCGCCGTCCAGCTCCGACCCGAACTGCCCCTGCTCCTTGCCCTCTTCGACGATTCCGGCGAGCCGCTCACGGATCGCGTCGAGCGTCGCGTCGACCGGTTCCCGCAGCTCGGCGCTGGCGATCACGTCCGGATCCATCGTCAGCCGCCCGACCGGACACCCGCGCAGCACATCGCGCTCGCGCCGCAGATAGGCCTCGATCCGCTCGTACGGCGTGCCGGGCCCGTCGAGTACTCCCTCGGCGGTGGCCAGCAACTCCTCGGCCGTCCGCCGGATCGCGGCCAGCGCCAGCTCCGGCTTGCCCTTGAAGTGGTGGTACATGCTGCCCTGCCCGGCGCCCGCGCGCTCCAGGATCGCCTTGGGGCTGGTGCCGACGTAGCCGCGCTCCCACAACAGCTCGCGGGTGGACTCGATCAGTCGCTCCGGGGTGCTCATGCCCGGACTGTACATACTAGTAGGTACAGAAGTCGAGAAGTTATCGACGGGCGGCGGGAGCAGCCGGAACGACCCCGCGTACTCCCCGGGAGGTACGCACACTGCCGCTGGCCGTACGACGACCCGGACCCCTCCCAGGAGCCAGTCTCGATGCATCACCGGACATCACAGGAAGCCCATCGAGGGCTCCGGACTCCTTGGAGATGAATCGACATGCAGACTCTGGCGAACTGGAACGGCGGCGGCCCCGGCCCGTGGATCCTGTTCTTCCCGCTGATCTGGGCGGCCGTGGTGGTCGGCGTGGTGACCGTCCTGCGCCGCACGGTCTGGCGCGGTCGCGGGATCGGGCGTGGCGGACCGTGGCGCGCGATGGCCGACACCCGCCCCACCGGCGACTCCCCGCTCGCCGTCCTCGGCCGCCGCTTCGCCTCCGGCGAGATCGACGAGGACGAGTACTGGCGCCGCCTGTCCGTCCTGGACGAGCAGTTCGGCCGCACCGCCGGCAAGGGAGGCGGCGCGGCATGACCACCGCGACCACCACCCGCACGGCCGCGCGGGTCGTCGACGCCGTCAAGGTGTACGGCGTCGGCGACACCGCCGTACGCGCCCTGGACGGGGTGAGCGTCGATTTCCCGGCCGGCCGCTTCACCGCGATCATGGGCCCCTCGGGCTCCGGCAAGTCCACCCTGATGCACTGCGCGGCCGGACTCGACACGCTCACCTCGGGTGCCGCGTACATCGGCGACACGGAACTCGGCTCCCTCGACGACCGCCGCCTCACCCTCCTCCGCCGCGACCGCGTCGGCTTCGTCTTCCAGGCGTTCAACCTGGTGCCGACGCTGACCGTCGCGGAGAACATCACCCTGCCCCTCGACCTCTCCGGAACCAGGGGCGACCGGGAGTGGATCGACGCACTCGTCGACGTCGTAGGCCTGCGCGACCGGCTCCACCACCGCCCCTCGGAACTCTCCGGCGGCCAGCAGCAACGCGTCGCCGTGGCAAGGGCGTTCGCGGGCCGGCCGGAGGTCGTCTTCGCCGACGAGCCGACCGGCAACCTCGACTCGCGCTCCGGCGGCGAGGTCCTCGGTCTGCTCCGCCGTGCCGTAGCGCAGACGGACCGCACGGTCGTGATGGTGACCCACGACCCGGTAGCCGCCGCCCACGCGGACGAGGTCGTCTTCCTCGCGGACGGACGCCTGGTGGACCGTATGGAAGCCCCCACGGCCGAAAAGGTCCTGGACCGCCTGAAGGCCTTCGAGGACGTGAGGTCATGAACGCGTCCGTGCGCCTGAGCATGTCCTCCCTGCGGGCCCACAGAAGGCGCTTCGCCGGTACGTTCCTCGCCGTGTTCCTCGGGGTCGCCTTCCTCGCCGGGACCCTCGTCATGGGCGACACCCTGCGCGCCAACTTCGACACCATGTTCGGCGACGCGACCAGCGGCACGGACGCGGTGGTCCGCAGCGCCGACGCCATCACGACACCCGGCGAGAGCCAGGGCGTTCGGCAACCGGTGAGCACAGCCCTGGTGAAGACCGTCGACCAAGTCCCCGGCGTCGCGGCCGCCGCCCCCAGCATCCAGGGCGCGGGCCAACTCGTCGGCGCCAACGGCGAGGCCATCGGTGGCAAGGGCCCGCCCACCCTCGCCGGCAACTGGATCACCGACCCGGAACTCAACCCGTACCGCCTCGCGGAAGGCCGAACTCCGGCCAGGTCGGGTGAGGTTGTCATCAACCGGGGTGCCGCCGACAAGGGCCACCTGAAGATCGGTGACACGACGACCCTGCGCACCCCCGACCCCGTCAAGGTGACGATCGTGGGCCTCGCGACCTTCGGCGGCGAGGACGGCATGGCACAGGTGACGTTCACCGGCATGACCCAGTCCGACGCCGAGAAGTACCTCACGGCGAAACCGGGCGAGGCGGCGAGCATCCAGGTCCGGGCCGGCCCGGGCGTAAGCCAACAGGCACTGGTCGACCGCCTGAATCCCGTACTCCCCAAGGGAGTTGAGGCGATCACGGGTCAGAAGTCGGCGCAGGAGAACACGGACATGATCTCGTCCCAGTTCCTGACCATCTTCACCACGTTCCTCCTGGTGTTCTCCGGCATCGCCCTCCTGGTCGCGACCTTCTCCATCCACAACACGTTCGCGATCGTCATCGCCCAACGCACCCGCGAGAACGCCCTGTTGAGGGCCCTCGGCGCCTCCCGCCGCCAGGTCACCGCGGCCACCGTCACCGAGGCGAGCGTCGTCGCCGTGACCGCGTCGGCCGCCGGACTGGCGGGCGGCATCGGCATCGCGGCCGGACTGAAGATGCTGTTCCCGGCGATCGGATTCCCGTTCCCCGGGGGCGACTTGGTGATCCGGACGCTCTCCATGGTCCTGCCCCTCGCGGTCGGCATCATCGTCTGCCTCGGCTCGGCACTCATGCCGGCGGTACGAGCGGGCCGCACCGCACCCCTGGCGGCGCTGCGCGAGACGGCCGTCGACCAGTCAGGCGCGTCCCGCGTCCGAGCGGTGACGGGAATGGCCCTCGCCGCCTTCGCGATGGGAGCCACCCTCACCGGCGTACTGATCTCACCGTCCTTGCTGCTGGCGGGACTTGGGGCGGTACTCGCTCTGGTCGCCTTCGTGGTCCTCGGTCCGGTCGCCTCCTCCACGGCGGTCCGCGTCCTGGGCAGCCCCCTCGACCGCCTGCGCGGGGTCACCGGCGGACTGGCCCGACGCAACGCCCTGCGCAGCCCCCGCCGTACGGCCGCCACCGCGAGCGCGCTGATGATCGGGGTGGCCGTGGTGTCCCTGTTCACCGTGTTCGGCGCCTCGTTGAAGGCGACGATGGACCAGACGGTGTCCCGCTCCTTCGCCGGTGACGTGGCCGTCAGCACCCCGTCCTTCGGCGCGGGTGGCAGCGGCCTGAGCCCCCGACTCGCCGGAGCCATCGGCAAGTTGCCCGAGGTGGACACGGCAGTGGGACTTGGCCGAGGAGTAGCCGAAGTAGACGGCAAGGGACGGGCGTTGACGGTGACGGACCCCACCGCCCTGGCCCGCACCTTCGACCTGGGAACGGTCCACGGCTCCCTGAACACCCTCGGCACCGACGGCATCGCCATCACCAAGACAGAGGCCGACCGCCAACACCTGACCACCGGCAGCAAGGCCCAACTCACCTTCACCGACGGCAAGAACCAGACCTTCACAGTCCGAGCGGTCTACGGCGAGTCCGAACTCGCCGGCGACTACGTCATCACCCGCGCGGCCTGGGCCCCGCACCGCACCCAGGACTCCGACACACTCGTCGCCGTCTCCTTCAAGAACGGCGTGAGCACGGCCAAGGGCAAGGCGGCGGTCGAGAAGGTCGCGACCCACTACGGCAACCCACAGGTCCAGACCCGCCACGCATACGCGCAGTCCTCGGCCGGCGGCATCGACATGATGCTGACCCTCGTCTACGCGCTGCTGGCCCTGGCGGTCCTGATCGCGCTCCTGGGCATCGCCAACACCCTCACCCTGGCGATCCACGAACGCACCCGCGAACTGGGCCTGTTGAGGGCAGTAGGCCAGACCCGTTCCCAACTCCGGGCGATGGTCCGCTGGGAGTCGGTCCTGGTCGCGGCCTTCGGCACCGTCGGCGGCCTCACCCTCGGCGCCTTCCTGGGCTGGGTCCTGGTCAAGGCCTCGGACGGAGCGAGCGACAGCACCTTCGCCTTCGCACTCCCACCGGTTCAACTCGTGGTGGTGACCCTGGTGGGCGTCGCCGCAGGTGCCCTTGCGGGCCTGCGCCCGGCACGCCGAGCGGCACGACTGGACGTACTGCGGGCGATTGCCACCGAGTGATCGAACACCGGTAGAGAAGCGAACGGCGTCAACCTTCACCAGGGGTGCGGGCCCACCAAGTCGACTGTCCCCACGACGACGGCCGAGAGGGAGCCGTAGGGGCGCGCCGGTGTTGAGAGCCCCAGCGCGCGGAGGCGCGCAGCGCCGAGCACGCTGGGGCTCTCAACACCGGCTTCCAGCGCCCCGAAGGCGACCGAACCAAAAGAAGGTGCTGCCGTGGGTGTCGCGCCGTCTCAACACCGGCCGGCCCAACAACCTCGCTGTCTCAACATGAAGGCACCAGCCCCGCCTCGGGCATCCAGGAGACGCCCCCCCCGCAACCCATAACGAATCACCGCCCGATCAACCGGCAACGGCGGACCGGGCGGGAGCGTGTTGGGGCCGGTGGCCGTCGACCGGGTGCTCGACCTCGGTGACGAACCGGTGCGCGGGTTTCTCCGCGGCCGTACGGCGCGGCGGACGAGCCGGCGTAGCCGTCGCGGACGAGGGTGCGGTGAGCGTGAACCACACGACCTTGCCGGACTCACCGTCCGGCCGCACCCCCCAGTTCTCGCTCACCGCGGCGACCATCGCGAGCCCCCGGCCACAAGTGGCCGTAGGCGAAACCTCGTCGATGTCGCCCACCACCGGAAGCCGGGGATCGCGATCGCGCACCGAGACCATCAGCTGGTCCAGCAGCAGCTCGATCTCGACGACGCACGTCTTGTCGGGCTGGGCGTGCCGGTGGACGTTGGTCAGAAGCTCTGTGACACCGAGCGCGGCCCGGTCTATCAGAGGATCCAGATGCCAGTAGCGCAATTGCGCAGATACGATTCTGCGGACCTGGCCGATCCGCGACGGCAGGGCTTGGAGCTCCACCGTGCAGTGCCTGCTTGGGTGACTGATCACGGCTGCGACTCCCCGACTGAGGTCCGGAAGAACACGGAGTTCGGATCCAGCGAGGTGGTCGGAGAAACGGCCGCCTGCTGTTGTGTCCGGCGGGCTGGTTCGCAGCGTTATCGCCGGTAAACCCAGAGTGACGTGAGACCAGAGTGGCTCAGGAGCCGCGGTCCCGCAACTCGCGGCCGGCCTCTGCTCCTCAATGGCGCGGAACAGCCGCTGCGCGACCCGGATGAACCACTCCACGGCACGGACCGGTCGCTCCATCACGTGCCCCGGCCACTCCACCGCGCGACCGCTCCACCGCACGGATGGGCCGCCGCACGGAGAACCCGCCGCGAGGTTCAGCCGCCCCGCCCAGCCGCCTTGCGCACGGCCTCGATGAACCGGCGTGCCGCGGGCGGACCCGGCTGCCCGGGCGCGGGGTCGTGTTCGCCGAGGGTCAACAGATACCTGTTGCCGTTGAGGTCGGCCAGCGCCCGATCCTCGGGTGCGAACCAGGGTTTCGACGCACGCACCGCCTGCACCGGCGCGCTGTCGATCTCGCTGCCGTAACTGGTGAGCAACTCAAGCCTGCCGTCATTGATCCGGACCTGTCCGGCCCGGGTGAGCGAACGCAGCCGCTTCCCGATCCGCACGCCCGTGGCCGTGAACTCCGGCTCCGCCATGCTTCCCCGCCCCCTTGGTCCAGGACATCTGGTGATCCAGTGTGCGCCCCCGTTCAGGACGTTCGTCCCGCTCCGGTGCAGTCTGCCCGCCTGGGCCGTCGAGCACCAGTACGTACCACCCGGTCACGGTAAGTATCCGGAGCACTCGCGCGAGTGCGCCCCCGAGCTCCGTCGCCGGCGCATCGCAAAGCCGTAGCAAACCCGTCGCCAGCGCATCGCAAGCCCGCCGAAGCCCTGCCCCCAGGGCCGCCTTTGAGCCGCCCAAAGGCATGTTTATGCAGGTGAGAAGCGTGCGGAAGGTGCATATGATCGAAGCGTCGGCCGCGCGAGGCGCCGTCGGCGCAACGCGTAAGGAGCCCCGCCGTGAGCACCACCCCCCAGGCCCAGACCGGTGCCACCCTCGACGTCGACCGCAGCGACGCCGCCTACCGGAGCTGGCTGAAAGAAGCCGTCCGCAAGGTCCAGGCCGACGCCAACCGCTCCGCCGACACCCACCTGCTCCGGTTCCCGCTCCCGGAGCAGTGGGGCATCGACCTGTACCTGAAGGACGAGTCGACCCACCCCACAGGCAGCCTCAAACACCGCCTCGCCCGCTCCCTCTTCCTCTACGGCCTCTGCAATGGCTGGATCCGGCCCGCCCGCCCGGTGATCGAGGCATCCAGTGGTTCGACGGCGGTCTCCGAGGCGTACTTCGCCAAGCTGATCGGGGTGCCCTTCATCGCGGTCATGCCGCGCACGACCAGCGCCGAGAAGATCCGCCTGATCGAATTCCACGGCGGGCAGTGCCACTTCGTGGACGACCCGCGCAAGATGTACGAGGAGTCGGCCACCCTCGCGGTGGAGACCGGCGGCCACTACATGGACCAGTTCACCTACGCGGAGCGGGCCACGGACTGGCGCGGCAACAACAACATCGCCGAATCCATCTTCCGCCAGCTGGAGTTGGAGCGTTTCCCGGAGCCCGCGTGGATCGTCGCGACGGCCGGCACCGGCGGTACCTCGGCGACTCTCGCGCGCTATGTCCACTACATGCAGCACGACACCCGTGTCTGTGTCGCCGACCCGGAGAACTCCTGTTTCTTCGAGGGCTGGACCACCGGCGATCCGGACGTCACCCGCGACTGCGGCTCCCGCATCGAGGGCATCGGCCGCCCCCGGATGGAACCGAGCTTCGTCCCCGGCGCCATCGACCGCATGATGAAGGTCCCGGACGCGGCCAGCGTCGCCGCAGTGAGAGCGCTGGAACAAGCCATCGGCCGCAAGGCGGGCGGCTCCACCGGCACCGGCCTCTGGAGCGCCCTCAAAATCATCGCCGAGATGGTCGCAACCGGCCAACAGGGCAGCGTGGTAACCCTGTTGTGCGACCCGGGCGACCGCTACCTGGACAAGTACTACTCGGACACGTGGCTGACGGAACAGGGCCTGGACATCGCCCCGTACAGCAAGGCGATCGCGACGCTTCTGGCAACGGGAGTATGGCCAACCTGAGCTGGACGAACGCCGGTTGGGCAACTTCCAGCTTCCGTGGACCCCTAGCCGGCCAACCGCCGGTCCAGCGCCGTCACCGCATCCCTGAACGCCCTCCCCAACCCGGGCCGCGCCAACCGCAACACACCCCGAAACACCGCAGCCCCATCCGCGGCGAACGTCCACTGAACCCGAGTCCCACCCTCGACAGGAGTCAACCGCCACTCCTCGACCAACGCGCGAATCCCCGGCGCATTGGTCACATCGACCCGATACGCGTACGTCTCCGGTGACTTGGCCACCAACACGGTCTCGTCGAACCGTGTCCCACCTCGCAGCCGAATCTCTCGCCCCGCCCCGTCCCCGGTCGGCCGTGCGGCCGTCACCGCCGAGAACCACTCACTCCAGCCGGCCACATCCTCGGCGAGCGCACTGAACACGGCGTCGGGCGGCGCGGCAACCTCCCGCGCGAAGACCAGTCGTACGGGCGCGGTCTCGACGAAGTCGATCCCCACCGGACGTAGACGGTGAGCCATGGTCAAACCTCCGCTACGCAACGGCAGTTGGGGTCAGGGAAGGGGTCACCTTAGCTGACGGGGCATCAGATGTCTGCCCCGTCACCGACTTCGCCCGCCACCACGAGCCGTAGATGCTCGGAGATATCGGCGCGCGCCTCCGCCGGCAACCCCGCGTCCGTCACGAGCGTGTCGACCTGTTCCAGCGCGGCGAACGAACTCAGGCCCACCGTCCCCCACTTGGTGTGGTCGGCGACGACCACGACCCGCCGCGCGGACTGCACGAGCCGACGGTTGGTCTCGGCCTCCGCGAGGTTCGGGGTCGACAGGCCGGCCTCGATCGATATGCCGTGCACGCCGAGGAACAGCATGTCGAAGTGGAGCGCCGCGATCGCCTGGTCGGCCACCGGCCCCACCAACGAGTCGGAGGGGGTGCGCACTCCACCGGTCAGCACGACCGTCGCCGCGCCCTGCCGCTGCCCCGAGGTCCGCTGCGCCGCGTGGAAGACGTCCGCCACCCGCACCGAGTTGGTGACCACGGTGAGGTCGGGGACCTCAAGCAGGTGATGCGCGAGCGCGTACGTCGTCGTGCCGCCCGAGAGCGCGATCGCCGTGCCCGGCGCGACCAACTCCGCCGCCGCCCGCGCGATGTCCTCCTTGGCGGTCAGCTCCAGGCCCGACTTCGCCTCGAAGCCCGGCTCGTGCGTGCTCGCCTCGACGACCGGGACCGCTCCGCCGTGCACCTTCTCCAGGACGCCCTGGCGGGCCAGCGCGTCGAGATCGCGGCGCACGGTCATGTCCGACACGCCGAGCTTGCGGGTCAGTTCGTTGACGCGGACGCCACCGCGGCGCCGGACCTCGTCGAGGATCAGGGCGCGCCGCTGCTCCGCGAGGAGGTTCTGATTCTCACTCACGTACGCTCCGGTCCTTTCGCCGCAACCCGTCAGACTGCCCGCGCGCCCGCCCCGACCAGGACATTTTCCCCGGCGGCGGTGCGCGGACGCCCCAATCCTCGCACGCCCCCGCAAGCACCGCGCCACCGCCTGTCCCGACGCGCACATGTCATCCGGTCATCATCCGTCGCTCGCGTGTCACACGGATCGGGGAGATTCGGTGACGGGGCGTGTGCGACGCGCCGGAAAGGACGATGCTGGTGTGCACACGGACACAGACAGACAGTGCGTCACGGGGGATGTGCGAACAGTGGAGCGTGTACAGGAACACGCCGTCACGAGCGAGCCGAAGAGCCTCGCCGGACGGCCCGATCAGACCGAACCCGCCCTGGAACTCCTGGTCCACGGAGTCGGCGGCACCACACCCGAGAAAATGCTCGGCGATCCACGAACGGTGCGGATCACCGGCGACGACACGGCGGCCGTCTTCCGGCGCGCTGCCGACGTGGACGCCGAGTCCCGGCCCGCCGACCAGCGCACCGGACCGATCCGCGAGGCCTACGTCTGGTGCAACCTCACCTCGGGCAACGGCACGCGCGCGTTGTGGCTGTTGCTGCTGCCGTTCATGGTCGTCAACCTCGCGCACTGGATGCGCCCCACCGCCCGCGACCGGAAACGGACGGTGCGTTTCTACGGCTTGCTGGTGCGGCTCGCGGGACTGACCCTGACCGTGCTGCTCGTCGCGGCCGCCTGCGAGGTCGCCCTCGATCTCGTCGCCTGGCAGTGCGCCGGCACGCGCGCGTGCGCCGAACGGCACACCTGGCTGGGCTTCCTGTCGCCCACGATGTCCCACGACAGCTGGTGGAGCCGCCCCGGCCGCCGCCTCGCGCTCGCCGCCCTGGTGCCGACCGCGCTCACCGTCCTCCTCTGGTACCTCTCCCGCCGCACCTGGAGCGAGTACGAGTCCCAGCAGCCGATGAACCGCCGGCCCGAGCCCGACGACGAGACCGGCCACAGCTCCCTGGGCCGCCCCGGCTTCTGGTACGGCCGCCGACTGGTCGCCCGACTGCGCGCCGCCCACACGGCGGCCGGCCTCCTCATGGTCGCCGCGGCCGTCACCGTCTCGGCGGCCCGCTTCGACCGCGGGCCCGACGGCTCCGACCCACTGGCCCGCCTCGGCACACTCCTGGAGACCGCACTCGCCGGCCTCGCGTTCGTCGTGGTCTACGTAGTGTGCCGCCGGGGCCGCAGCGAGAACCGCCTCGACCAGGCCCTCGACCGCCGTCTCGTACGCCGCCTGCCGCTCGGCGCGCTCCTGCTGCTCGCCGTCTCCCTCCTCTACGCCGGCTGGTCGCGCCCGGGGTGGCAGTCGTCCGGGCGGCTGCCCGGAGACACCGCCTTCGGCGGAATCGCCCTGGTCCAGGGCCTGTTGGTGATCGTCCTGGCCGTCGTCGCCCATCTCCTGCACCGCACCCACCCCGATCCGCGCTCCGCGATGCGGGGCCTCGGCGGACCGGCCGTCGCGATGCTGGCCTGCGCCCTGGGCGGCGTGATGTCCGGCGGGGTCTCGCAGCGGGTCTCCGACTGGCTGGACGGCACCGGGACGTCCATCGCGGGCCCGCCCGTCCTGCTCACCTGGCTGGCCTCGGTGATCCCGACACTGCTCGTCGTCGTCCTCGTCCTCTGCGCCGGAATCGGCCACCGCACCTGGCGGCTGCGCCGTGGCGAGCTGGCCGCGGTGGCGCGCGACTACCCGGGCGAGCGCAGGGACCGGGCGCGCACCGCCCGGATCGCGAGCACGCGCGCGATGGCCGCGCTCACCGACCGTGGCCCTCTCCTTGTCGCCGTCATCTCCACCGCGACCCTGCTCCTGGGCGCCGGTGCGCTCGTCGGCGCCTTCACCACCGACAGGACACCGGAACGCGCCGGAGGGGACGGCCACGCCTTCGTGCACGGCGCCGCCCAGACCTCGCAGGGCCTCGGTTCCTGGCTGATCGGGCTCGGCTTCATCCTCTTCGTCACCTGGGGCAGGCGCGCCTACAAGGACGCCTCCGCGCGGCGCACGATCGGCATCCTGTGGGACGTCGGCACCTTCTGGCCGCGCGCCGCCCACCCCTTCGCCCCGCCGTGCTACGCCGAGCGCGCGGTCCCCGACCTGACCTGGCGGATGGCCACCTGGACCCGCGCCACCGGCGGCCGCCTCGTCATCTCGGGCCACTCCCAGGGCAGCGTCCTCGCCGCCGCCGCGGCCTGGCAACTCAAACCCGCCCAACGCAAACGCGTAGCCCTGCTCACCTACGGCTCACCCCTGGAGCGCCTCTACGGCCGCTGGTTCCCGGCCCACTTCGGACCGGCCGCGCTGACCCGACTGCACCGCGAGGTCGACTGCTGGCGCAATCTGTACCGGCTCACCGACCCCATCGGCGGCCCGGTGCGCGTGTCCGGCGACTGCGGCCCCGAGGTCGACCACGAGCCACCCCTCAAGGACCCACTGGAGTACGGCCGTACGGCACGACATCCGCTGCCCGCGCCGATCCTCGGCCACTCCGACTACCAGGCCGACCCGGTGTTCGCCGAGGAACGCGAGCGGCTGCTGGCCCGGCTGCGGCCCGAGGTGCCGCCTCAGGGCAGCTCGGGCAGGTCCTCCGCGTAGAGCAGGGTCAGGTCGTCCGTGCTCGGCTCCTCGAACTGGGCGACCCGGCTCGCGTGCCGCTCCACCATCGCCTCGAAGGTCTGCCGCGCGGTGCGGCCGTTGCCGAACGCGGCGCCCTTGGGGATCGCGGTGAAGTACTTCGTCAGCCCTTCGGAGGCGCCCTCGGCCAGCCGGTACTCGTGCTCCTCGGTCTGCTGCTCGACGATCCTGAGCAGTTCCTCGGGGTTGTAGTCGCTGAAGGTGATGGTCCGTGAGAAACGGGACGCCACACCGGGGTTGACGGACAGGAACCGCTCCATCTCCGCCGTGTAGCCCGCGACGATCACCACGACCGCGTCCCGGTGGTCCTCCATCAGCTTCACGAGCGTGTCGATGGCTTCTTTACCGAAGTCGCGTCCCGAGTCCTCCGGAGAGAGGGCGTACGCCTCGTCGATGAACAGGACTCCACCGCGCGCCTTGTCGAAGGCCTCCTGGGTGCGGATCGCGGTGGAGCCGATGTGCTCGCCGACCAGGTCGACGCGGGACACCTCGACGAGATGCCCCTTCTCCAGGACTCCGAGGGAGGCGAGGATCTCGCCGTAGAGCCGGGCGACCGTCGTCTTGCCGGTGCCGGGGGAGCCGGTGAAGACCAAGTGCCGTTTGACGGAGGCCGCCTTGAGGCCGGCCTGCTGGCGGCGGCGGCCCACCTCGATCATGTCGGTGAGGGCGCGCACCTCGCGCTTGACGCTGTCCAGGCCGACCAGCGCGTCGAGTTCACCGAGGACGTCCTTGGAGGAGCGGGACTCCTTCTCCGGGTCCGTCGCGGGGATCAGCGGGTCCTGCTCGGCCGTGCGCTGGGTGGGGATCGCGCCCAGCACGCTGGTCGACTGGCTCGCCGTCTCCACGGCTGTCTCGTGTGTGGTGGGCGGCTTGAGGCCGCTCTCGTCGCTGGTGCAGTCCTCGACGACGGGTCCCGTGCCGGGCGCCGCGTCCGGTCCGGCGTCCGCGAACTCGTATCCGCCGCGCGCGCATCGCTCCGTACGGCACTTCTTGAGCGTCGTACGGCAGCCGTCGATCACATGGAAGCCGTAGCCGCCGCTGCCCGTCACACGGCAGCCGAGGAAGGTGCCCCGGCCGCCCGCGGAGACGTAGAAGCCCGCCTCGGCGGGGGAGTCGACCGTGCAGCGCTCGATGGTGGGGTCGGCGCCCTTGGTGACGATCACGCCGGTCTGGGTGGCGTCCACGGTGCAGTTGTTGAGGGTGCCGCCGCTGCCGTGGTCACGGAACCACGCGCCCGTGGCCGCGTCCCGGATCCGGCAGTCGTCGAGCTGCGCGGTGGCGCCGTCGCTCACCGACACGGCCGTGTTGCGGACCTGGGAGATGTCGCTGTCGACGACGTCCGCGCGTGAGCCGCGGTCGAGCACGAACAGCGCGTCCGGTACGTCGTGCACCCGGCACGAGTCGAGGACCGCGGTCGCGCCGTCGCTGACCCACACCGCCGGGTAGTCGCCGGTGCTGTCGAAGATCTCGCACTGGTTGGCGTCCACGCGCGTGCCCGGGTCCCACACCGACAGTCCGTTGCGCCCGAACTGACGCACCGTCGTCCGGGTCAGCGTCAGCACCGAACGGGAACGCAGATCCACCGCGTTCTCCGGGATGTCGTGGATGCGGCAGTCGGCCAGCGTCAGCACCGCGTCGGTGTCGAGCGTGACGCCGTCCGCGGCCGTACGGTGCACATCGCAGTCGGTGAGGTGCGCGGTGGCCCGGCCGGTGATCTGGACGCCGCTGCCCCGCGTCTCGTAGACCTCACAACCCACCGCCTCCAGCGCGGAGTTCTCCCCCGTCGCCGACAGGCCCACCCCCGAGGCGTGGTGGATACGGCAGCGCTCCAGGCGCGGGTGGCCGCCGCCGCGGACCGCGACGCCCGCCTGGCCGGCCGAGACGACCTCGCACTCCTCGAACACCCCGCCACCGCCGTCGAGTACGGCGATCCCGATGCCGGCCGGGTTGTCGACCGTGCAGCGCCGCACGGTGGGGCGGGCACCGCCGCGGACCTCGATGCCGGACGCGGAGCGCGTGACGATCCGAAGGTCCGTCAACTCCGGTGCGCCGTCCTCGACAAGGAGGGCGGGCGCGGCCGAGTCCTGGCCCTCGACATGCAGGTCCTGGACGATCGCCGAGGCGCGGACGGTCAGCGGCACGCCGTCCAGGGGCGCGATGCGCACCGAGCCGGGCGAACCCTCGGGGCCGCGCAGGGTCACCGACCGCTGCACGACGAGGTTCTCCCGGTAGGTGCCGGGAGCGACGGTCAGTACGTCGCCCTCGGCCGCGGCCTCCAGGGCGGCGGCGAGCGACGCGTACTCACCTGTGCGGCGCCGCCACCGCGATGTACCGGTGTGCGTCACCTGGACCGTGCCCTGTGCCATGGCGCTGCTGTGCCCCCACCTCGTGGTACGCGGGTTGATGCCGAAGCCTTCGCCGGTCCACCGTAGCGTGCGTGCGGGCGGTGGGTTGACCAGAGCCGGAAGGCTGTCAGCTGCCGGTGCCGGTCCGGCCCCAGTCCGGGCCCGCCCGCTCCCACGCCCGGTCCCAACGGGCGTACCTGCGGCGGACCATGCGCCACAGCACGAACCGTCTGCCGCTGTCGACGAGCCCGGCGGTCAGCAGTGCCGCGCCGAGCCCGGCGAGCACGGCATGGGTCGTCGCCGTGGCCGAGTCCAGCGGGCGGGCCACTATGTGTCCCTGCTGGTCCGTCCAGAGCCTGAAGTGGTCGCCCGCGTGCGGGGTGTTGAGGCTCGCCATCACCGAGCCGTGGTGGGTGGTGCCGTCCGGGGCGGTCCAGTCGGCGAGGACCTTGCTGCGGATGTCCCGCGCGGTGGACGAGTCGGGGTCGGGGTCAAGCTCGGCCCCCTTCAACTTCTTGACCACCGTCGCCGTCACGACGTGCCGGACCGCGCGCTGCTCCCGCACCGACCGCTGCAGGCTGTCCTGCGCCACCATGCCGACGAGCGAACCGATCGCGGGTGCGGCGACCAGGACCACCAGCAGGACCACGAGGGCCAGCCAGGCCTCGACCAGATCGGTCGCGCGACGCAGCGGATTGCGCCGCCAACGCCACAGACCCCTGATTGCTCCCACCGTCCCGCACCCCCTTCCCGCTCCGTGATAACTCCAGGTGTGGCCGTTCACCCAAGAGCCCCGGCAAAGAGAGAGCGAAATCACCTCTCACCGGGCCTCTCATGAACTTCTCACGGGATCTCAACGACCGGGCCCACGGGGAGGGTTCCCGCCTCGCGCGCTCTTCGGCGGAACCTCGTGCGCTCTCGGCGGAACTCCGCCTACGCGAGAATCCGGACCGGATCACCGACGCGGATCGTGCCGGTCGACCGGGGCACCAGGTTCTGCCCGAAGATGAGCTTGCCGCCGATACGGCGGTGCCGGGCCAGGGTGCGCAGGGGCTCCTTGCCGCGCTCGGCGGTGCCCTGGTCGGTGGTGGTCACGACGCAGCGCCCGCACTTCTTCGCGACCCGGAAGGCGACCTCGCCGATCGTGACGGCCGACCAGTCGTCCTCGGCCCAGGCGGCGGTGCCAGCGACGACGACATTGGGCCTGAACCGGTTCATGGGCAGCGGGCCCTCGTCCGGGTGATCCCCTTGCGCGACAAGGGAGTTGAGGGCGTCGAGGGAGGCCTCAGAGGTCAGCAGAAGCGGATAGCCGTCGGCGAAACTGACCGTCTCACCGGGAAGCGCGTAGTCCGGGTCGACGGGCCTGCGCGTGGCGGGATCGTCCATGTGGACGAGACGCACCCCGAAGCCCAGATGGTCGCTGCACCAGATGTGCGCGGTGTCCGAGCCCGGCACCGCGTCGACCTTGGTACCGAAGATCTCCATCGCCACGGTGGTGACCGGCTCCGGAACGGGCACGGTCAGCGGGTCACGGCCGGGCGCGGACAGACGAACACCGCCGCCGGGCAGAAGCTCGGCGGCGGCCAGTGTGAGACGCGGGTGCTCGCGTTGCGTGACGACCTTTCCCCCGTCGTCGATCAGCACCCAGCGTCGGTCCCCGGCCAGTCCCCAAGGCTCCACGAGAGCCTCCCGGGGCGAGAAGCCCCGGAGCGCCTTGACCGGATGAACGTGGATCGACCGCAGCTCCGCATTCCCCATCGCTCCATCGTGCCAGGTGGCACCGACAACGCAGGGTGCGGATCAGTAACCGCGGTACTGCTGCTGCTGGTTGTTGTACGGGTCCTGCTGGTACGGAGCCGGGGCCGGGCGGGGAGCCGCCGGACGCATCGCCTCGTAGCCGGCCGGAGCCGCCATCGGGCGCGGCTGCTGTTGCTGCTGCCCGGGGTAACCGCGCGGCGGGGCCTGCTGCGGGATGTAGGCGGCGGGCGCCTGCTGCAGCGGGGCGGGCTGCTGTGCCTGCGGATAGCCGTAGTTCTGCGAGGGACCCGCCGGCAGAGCGGGCAGTGCCGACGGCAGCGCCGGCAGGTTGCTCCCCGGCATGTCGTAGGCGGCGGGGACCCGGATCGGGGCGATCTGCGGGGTACCCCGCTCGGCCACGAGGGAGTCGTAGATCGGGGTGTCCGGGAAGGAGGCGGAGTAGTAGCCGCCGCCATAAGTGGAGCGGGGGGAGGTCATGGCACATAAGTTAAGCCCACGATGTGCTGGTTGGGGAGACCGATTAGAGGGTTGTTTTCCGTGTCGGGGGTGGCACGGGATCCCCAATGCGAGCGAACTTGCCAAAAAAGGGCATCGACCTGTGTTCGGATCGGGTAAAAGCCTAGTTCCCGGCGGGTTACCAGCGGTTGACCGACGGTGTTTCCGCGCCCCTCATGGGCGTTCGCCGCCCCGGGGAATAGGTTGTGCGGGTAGACACCCGATGGGCTGCCGGGGCGTGTCCTGGCACGGTGACACGTGATATGGGGGCAGACATGTCGATGCCGAAGGGATCGAATGTTCCGGTGCCGACGACGGCACTGCGCGTCGAATTGGGCTGGCGGTCAGGACCCGGCGTCCCGGACGCGGACGCCTCGGCGCTGCTGCTGGTCGACGGGAAGGTCCGTTCCGACGGCGACTTCGTGTTCTACAACCAGCCGGCGCACTCCTCCGGCGCGGTCCGCCACGAGGGCAAGGGCAACGCCGGCGGGAAGGTGACCGACAGCCTGCTCGTCGACCTCGCGCGCGTGGAGCCCGCCGTCGACCGCATCGTCCTCGCCGCCTCCGCCGACGGCGGAACGTTCGGCCGGGTCCCCGACCTGTACATCGAGGTCCGGGACGCCGTACAGAACACCGCGGTCGCCCGCTTCGACAGCACGGGCGCGACGGTCGAGACCGCCTTCGTGCTCGGCGAGTTCTACCGCCGCCAGGGCGCCTGGAAGTTCCGGGCCGTCGGCCAGGGCTACGACAGCGGACTCGAAGGCCTGGCGACCGACTTCGGTATCACCGTGGACGAGCCGCAGCAGGCGACACCGGCCGCGACCATGCCGGCGCCGGCCGGGCCGGCGGTGACCATGCCGCCGCCCTCCGGGCCGCCCGTGAACCTGCCGCCGCCGGTCCAGCCGCCCGTGACCATGCCTCCGCCTCCGGTCGCGCCTCCGGTGAGCCCGCCCCCTTCGGCGGCCCCGGTGCGGTTGTCCAAGGTGACGCTCACCAAGGCGGCACCCTCGGTCTCCCTGACCAAGCAGGGCGGCACCTCGGGCGCCATGCGCGTGAACCTCAACTGGGAGGTGCGCAAGCAGTTCTCGGGCTGGGGCAGCAAGCGCGGCCGGGCGGTCGCGATGCACGCGGACCTCGACCTCGACCTGTGCGCCCTGTACGAACTCGCCGACGGCCGCAAGGGTGTCGTCCAGGCACTCGGCAACGCATACGGCTCGCTGCAGCGGCCCCCGTACATCCATCTCGACGGCGACGACCGCACCGGCGCGTCGGCGAGCGGCGAGAACCTCACCGTGAACCTCGACCACATCAAGGACTTCCGGCGCATCCTCGTCTTCGTGACCATCTACGAAGGCGCCCGTTCCTTCGCCGACCTGCATGCCACGGTCACCCTCCAGCCGCAGCACGGCGCCGCGATCGACTTCGCGCTCGACGAGTGCACGGTGCCCTCCACGGTGTGCGCGCTCGCCCTGATCACCAACACCGGAGGCGATCTCGTCGTCCAGCGCGAGGTCCGTTACCTCGTCCCCGACCGCGGGGTGAGCCCGCAGCGGACCGTCGACCGCGTCTACGGGTGGGGCATGAACTGGACCCCAGGTCGCAAGTGAGCCCTCAGCTCCCGTCGCCGACGACAGCGTCCGGACGCGCGTACGTGCGGCCCTTCCAGGCCGCACCGCGTCCCCTGTAGTGCTGCACCGCGGAATCGACGGTCATCAGGAGGTACAGAAACGCGGTGAACGGCAGCAGGGGAGCGAGCCACAGCGGCTGCCCGTAGTAGCGGAGCATCGGGAGGTATGTCCCCGTCATCACCAGCCACGCGAGACCGCCGAGGACCGCGGTCGCCGTACTCCCGACGGCCAGACCAGTGAACAGGGCCACCGGGGGCACGAGATACACCAGCGCCAAGCCGACGACCGTGCCCAGGAGGAGCAGCGGGTTGTGCCGCAGTTGCGCGTACGCGCTACGCGAGACCATCCGCCACAGGTCGTGCAGCCACGGATACGGGCGCACGCTGTCCACCCGCTCGGCGAGCCCCAGCCAGATGTGGCCCCCGCCGCCCTTGACGGCCCGCGCGAGTGCCACGTCGTCGATCACCGCCTGCCGGATGGCGTCCGGGATCCGCGCCCGCTCGGCGGCGTCGGCGCGCAGCAGGACACAGCCGCCCGCCGCGGCTGCGGTCCGTGCCGAGCGTTTGCCGATCCGGCGGAACGGATACAGCTGCGCGAAGAAGTAGACGAACGCCGGCACCACGAGCCGCTCCCACGGGCTCTCCACGCGGAGCCGGGCCATCAGCGAGACGGCGTCGAAGCCGCCGGTGCGGGCCGCCGCCACCAACTCCCGCAGGCTGTCCGGAGCGTGCGCGATGTCCGCGTCCGTCAGCAGCAGGTACTCGGGCCCACGCACGCGTGCCAGACCGATGCCGTGCCGTACGGCCCACAGCTTGCCGGTCCAGCCCGCGGGTGGTTCGCCGGGGGAGTCCACGGTCAGCGGCAGGCCGCCGTGCCGGGACGCCAGCTCGCGGGCCAGCTCCCCGGTGCCGTCCGAACTGCCGTCGTCGACAAGGAAGATCTCGGCCCGCCCGGGATAGTCCTGGCCGAGGAGCGAGGGCAGGCTCTCGGGCAGTACGGCGGCCTCGTCGCGGGCCGGGACGACCACGCACACCGACGGCCAGTCGTCCGGGTCGGTACGGGCCGGGAGCCTGATGTCCGTACGCCAGAAGAAGCCCTGACAGAGCAGCAGCCACAGCCAGGCGGCGAGTGATCCGGCGGCGATCCACACGATGGCGCTCACGGGCGCAGTCTGCCCCACGGCAGCGGATCCACCGAGGCCATCGTCTATCGTGGCCGGGTGAAGATCGCGCTGATGGACTCCGGAATCGGCCTTCTGGCGGCCACCGCTGCGGTACGGCGCGTGCGCCCCGACGCGGATCTCGTGCTCTCCCTGGACCCCGAGGGGATGCCCTGGGGACCGCGGACTCCGGAGGACGTCGCCCAGCGCGCGCTGGCCGTTGCCGAGGCCGCCGCGGCGCACAGGCCCGACGCCCTGATCATCGGCTGCAACACCGCGACGGTGCACGCCCTGACGGTCCTGCGTGAGCACCTGGAGCCCGGTATCCCGGTCATCGGTACGGTCCCGGCCATCAAGCCGGCCGCCGCCGGTGGCACGCCCTTCGCGATCTGGGCGACGCCCGCCACCACCGGCAGCCCCTACCAGCGCGGCCTCATCAAGGACTTCGCCGACGGCGTCCAGGTCACCGAGATCCCGTGCTGGGGACTGGCCGAAGCCGTGGAGCACGGGGACGAGGTGGCCATCGACGCCGCCGTCGCCGCGGCCGCCGAGCTGACCCCCGACGATGTAACGACCGTCGTCCTGGGCTGCACCCATTACGAACTGGTCGCCGAACGCATCCGCGCCGCCGTGCAGCGCGCCGACCGCCCGCCGCTCGTCCTGCACGGCTCCGCCGACGCGGTGGCCGCCCAGGCACTGCGCCGGATCGGTGAGAAGCCCGCCCCCGAGGCGCTGCCCGATGGCACCGTGACGGTGCTCCTGAACGGCCGTGAGGGCGCGCTGCCCGCCGCCGCGTCGGTCTACGCCGAGGGCCGACTCCTGCGGGCCGTCACGCCCGCCCACTGAGCACCGGCGACGGACCGGATCCTGTGCGTCCACCGTGTCGCCGCACAAAACGGTCACCCTCCGCAACGGCGTACCCGCGCAGCGAAACCTGAGTAGTCTCGTAGGCATGAGGGACCACCCCCGCGACGAAACCTTCCCGCAGAGCGAGATCTGGACCGGACGCGCCACCAACCGGTTCCAGTGGCTGCTGGCGCTCGCCGGTGCCGCCTGCATGGCGCTCGGCATCGAGCTGGCCGTGGACTCCACCTGGACGTCCGGCATCGCCCCGCTCGTCATGTCCGTCGTCGGGTGCATCGCGGCCGGACTGCTCATGCTGTTCGGCACGCTCGCCTTCGTGCACGTCGGCCTGAAGGTGGACACGGAGTCCCTCGAAGTGCGCTGCGGCCACATCGGTGTGCCGCGTCGCCGCATCCCCCTCGCGAGCGTCGCGGGCGCCGAGTTCGCCCCGCACGTCACCCCGCGTCAGTGGGGCGGCTGGGGCTACCGCTGGCGGCCCGAGAAGGGCACCGCGGTCGTCGTGCGGCGTGGTGAGGGCATCGTCCTGCGGCTGTGGGACGGGCACACCTTCACGATCACCGTGGACAACGCGGAGGCGGCCGTACGGATCATCACGGACCGGCTGGCGCCGCCCAAGACCGGCGCGGTGCTCTGACGCGCTCCTCGTCCGTCACGGGGCCGATCGGTCGCCACGCGCGTGTGCGTCCGGCCCGGTGCGTGAGGCGTCGTCGGCGATCGGATGGGCCGTGGCCAGCCCGGCCAGGAAGCCCGCGCCGACCGACACCGAGGTGAAGCTCAGCGCGTTGCCGACCGCAGCGACGATCGCGAGGCCCGTCAGCGCGGCGCCCGCGGTGAGCGCGATCGGGGTGGAGCGCGTGGTGCGCCACAGCGCGTGGAGCACCCAGCCGTAGGCCGCCGCCAGCAGGAGCACGCCGACGATTCCCTGCTCGGCCGCCAGCTGAAGCGGCGCGGAGTGCGGTTTGCCGTCCGGGAGCAGGGCCTCGGCCGCCGCGCTGCTCAGCTCCCCGAAGCGTCCGGGGCCCACCCCCAGGGCGGAATCCTGATGCGCCATGTGCAGGGCGTCCTGCCACAGCTGGACCCGGTGCGGGGTCAACTGGCCCTCCAGGGACGCGGTCAGCCCGTCCGGGAGGACGTTTCCGGCGACGGCCCAGGTCGCGCCGGCCACCAGCGCCGTGGCCAGACCCAGGCCCGCGATGCCCAGACCGCGGCGCCGCATCCGGCCGGCGGCGAGCGAGCACAGCAGCACCGCCGTGCACAGGACGAATCCCGAGAGCGAGCCCAGGACGGCCGCGGCGACCGTGATCCCGGCCGCCAGCAGTCGTAGCGCGAGCCGCAGGCCCGGTGCCGAGGCGGCCCAGGCGGAGCAGCACGCGGAACCCACGGCCAGGGTCAGCAGGGCCGCGGTCGCACCGGCGTGACCGAGCGGAACGGCGAACTGGGGGCCCGGGGCGAGACGCGGTTCGGCCAGCGCCATACCGAGCCCGGCCAGCGCCCCCACACAGGGCGCGGCGACCGGTACGAGCGCCCCGGAGATCCGCCCCGACGCGTAACCGGCGGCGACCGCCAGGACCGCGAGCAGCACGCCCTCGGGCCGGCCGTCGTGCATGGCTGCCGTGATCAGCGACCACGCGGCACACGATCCGAGCACCGCGATGCCCGCCGCATCCGAAACGTTTCGTCTTTCACTGTCGGCGTCCGGACCGGTCGCCGACGCCATCCCCGTGGAACCCACCCCGCCGCCCCCTGAACCGGGCCGCCCCCGACCCGTGACCGGCCCCGGCCGTCCTGGCCTGGACCGACCGCACGACAGGGGCTCCGGCACACCGTAACGGCTGATGACCGATTTGTGGACGAGTTGCGCAGGAACGATGCTGCTGCGGCCCTGCTCAGTGCCCGGGCTGCCATTCGGACCGTGCTGTCGGCGCCAAGGTCGACGGCCGTACACTCCCGGAGTGACCGTCACCGCAACTTCCGTGGACGAGTCGGACCAGCTGAAGCCGCAGGCCCCGCCCGCATCGCGCCTCGTCCGTCTGGTCCCGGCCGCCGTAGCCGCACTCTCCGGAGTGCTGCTCTACGTCAGTTTCCCGCCGCGCACCCTGTGGTGGCTGGCGCTGCCCGCGTTCGCCTGTTTCGGGTGGGTGCTGCGCGGCCGGAGCTGGAAGGCGGGACTCGGACTGGGCTATCTCTTCGGCCTCGGATTCCTGCTGCCGCTGCTGGTGTGGACCGGCGTGGAGGTCGGCCCCGGGCCCTGGATCGCCCTGGTCGTGGTCGAGGCGATCTTCGTCGCGCTGGTCGGCGCGGCCATCACCGCGGTCTCGAAGCTGCCCGCCTGGCCGCTGTGGGCGGCGGCGCTGTGGATCGCCGGTGAGGCGGTACGCGCGCGTGCCCCCTTCCACGGCTTCCCCTGGGGCAAGATCGCGTTCGGCCAGGCGGACGGCGTCTTCCTGCCGCTCGCGGCGGTGGGCGGCACCCCGGTCCTCGGCTTCGCGGTCGTCCTGTGTGGCTTCGGCCTGTACGAGATCGTCCGCCTGGCCCTGGAGAGCCGGAACACCCGTGTCGTACGGCGGTCCGCCGCGGCCGTGGCGCTGCTGAGCGTGGCCGTACCGGTGGTCGGCGCGGTCGCCGCGCGGGCGCTGGTCAGCGACAAGGCCGAGGACGGCACCACGACGGTCGCGGTCATCCAGGGCAACGTCCCGCGCGCGGGGCTGGAGTTCAACGCCCAACGGCGGGCCGTGCTCGACTACCACGTCAAGGAGACCCTGAGGCTGGCCGCGCAGGTCAAGGCGGGCAAGGTCGCCAAGCCCGATGTCGTCCTGTGGCCGGAGAACTCCTCCGACGTCGACCCCTTCGCCGACGCCCAGGCGTACACCGACATCGACGAGGCGGCCAAGGCGATCGGCGCGCCCATCTCGGTCGGCGGTGTCGTCGAACGGGGCGGCAAGCTCTACAACGAGCAGATCCTCTGGGACCCGGTGAAGGGCCCGACCGACACCTACGACAAGCGGCAGATCCAGCCGTTCGGCGAGTACCTCCCGATGCGCTCACTGCTCGGCGCGATCAACAAGAACTGGACCAGCATGGTCCGCCAGGACTTCAGCCGGGGCACCAAGCCGGGCGTCTTCACCATGAACGGCGCCAAGATCGGCCTGGTCACCTGCTACGAGGCGGCCTTCGACTGGGCCGTGCGCTCCGAGGTCACCGACGGCGCCCAGCTGATCTCCGTGCCCAGCAACAACGCGACCTTCGACCGCAGCGAGATGACCTACCAGCAGCTCGCCATGTCCCGGGTCCGTGCGGTCGAACACAGCCGGACCGTCACCGTCCCGGTGACCAGCGGCGTCAGCGCGATCATCATGCCGGACGGGAAGATCACCCAGAAGACCGGCATGTTCGTCGCCGACTCCCTGGTCCAGAAGGTGCCGCTGCGCTCCTCGGAGACCCCGGCCACGAAGCTCGGCATCCTGCCCGAGATGGCCCTGGTGCTCATCGCCGCGGCCGGCCTCGGCTGGGCGGTCGCCGCCGGTGTGCGCGGGCGACGCGCGGGGGACGTGTAGCCGTACGCCCGCTGTACTCCCGCCGCGCGCGCGGCAGTTCGTGGAGCAGCCATGGATCGTCCCGTTAGGGTCGGAGCATGGCTACTCCTGATTTCATCCGTACGATCCGGGCCTCCGCGGGGCATCAACTGCTCTGGCTTCCCGGGGTCAGCGCCGTCGTCTTCGACGACGCGGGTCGCGTCCTGCTGGGCAAGCGGGCGGACAACCACGAGTGGGCGTTGCCCTCCGGCATTCCCGAGCCCGGTGAGCAGCCCGCGGCCTGCGCGGTGCGCGAGGTGTTCGAGGAGACAGCCGTCGAGTGCGTCGCGGAACGGGTCGTCATGGTGAAGGCCGGGGGACCGATCCGTTATCCCAACGGAGACGCCTGCCAGTTCATGGACATCACGCTGCAATGCCGGGCCGTCGGTGGTGAGGCGGCCGTGAACGACGACGAGTCGCTGGAGGTCGGCTGGTTCGAGCTGGACGCGCTGCCCGAGATCAGCGATCACCAGCTGTTCCGGATCAAGCAGACCCTGGCCGACGTACCCACATGGTTTGACACCACGAGTTCCGACTGAAGTATGTGCTCGGCCCATATGTGGCGGTGTGGGGGCGCTGTCTAGGCTCGCCACATGACCGTGCCCAACGCCCTCCCGGGGACCCACGCCAGCCTCCTCGACCTCAGCGGCCGTACCGCCCTCGTCACCGGCGCCGCCGGCGGTATCGGCCGCGCCTGCACACTGCGGCTGGCGGCCGCCGGGGCGAAGGTCAGAGCGGTCGACATGGACGCCCCGGGACTCGCAGAGCTCGCCGAGCAGGCGCAGGACCTCGCGGGCACCGTCGAACCGCACGTCCTCGACCTCACCGACCTGGACGCCGCCGAGCACTCCGCCGCCGGCACGGACGTCCTGGTGAACAACGCGGGGCTGCAACTGGTGCGCCCCATCGAGGAGTTCCCGCCCGACGTCTTCCACACGGTGCTCACCGTGATGCTGGAGGCGCCCTTCCGGCTCATCCGCGGCGCACTGCCCCACATGTACGGGCAGGGCTGGGGGCGGATCGTCAATGTGTCCTCCGTCCATGGGCTGCGCGCCTCCGCCTTCAAGTCCGCGTATGTGGCCGCCAAACACGGTCTGGAAGGACTCTCCAAGACCGCCGCCCTCGAAGGCGCACCCCATGGCGTCACCTCGAACTGTGTGAACCCCGCCTATGTGCGCACACCCCTGGTCGAGAGACAGCTCACCGACCAGGCACAGGCGCACGGCATCCCCGAGGAACGGGTCCTGACCGAGGTGCTCCTGCAGGACAGCGCGGTCAAACGGCTCATCGAACCGGAGGAGGTCGCCGAGGCCGTCGCCTATCTGTGCGCCCCGCACGCGTCCTTCATCACCGGAACCTCGCTGGTCCTGGACGGCGGATGGACCGCGCACTGAAGCACCTCGTGCGTAGGTGATTTTCGAGTTGTCCACAGGCCTGACCGGCCGGCCCGGCGATGGGGAATCCTGTGAGCATGTCCAGCGATCACGTGCAGTCCGCCGAGCGTTCCGCCACCGTCTCCGGTGCCGCAGCGCGACCGAGCAGTGCCGAGACGCCGTTCCTCGAACTGCTGGCCCGGGGCGCCTCCGCCGACGCCTATGAGCAGCCGGTGCTGCTCGCCCGCGCCGACGGAAGACCGGCCGAGGCGATCGCCGGGCTAGGGTCCGTCTTCAAAGATCATTGAGTGGTGGATCATGGTCGGGTGATACGCCGCCATGAACTCACCGACCTGGAGTGGGAGTTACTTGCTCCGCTCATACCGCGTGCCGCGACGGGACGACCGCGCGTGCCAGACCGGCAGGTCATCAACGGGATGGTCTACAAGATCCGGACCGGGGTCTCCTGGCGTGACCTGCCGGAACGTTACGGGCCGTGGCAGACGGTCTACACCCGCTTTCGCCGCTACGCGTTGGACGGCGTGTTCACCCGGGCACTCCAGCAGATCCAGGCCGGCGCGGACGCTGTCGGCGACATCGACTGGCTCGTCCAGATCGACTCCACCATCGTCCGCGCCCACCAACACTCGGCCGCCACCGGCCGAAAAGGGGGATCAGCCGGCCGGACGAACCGGACGATCACGCCCTCGGCCGATCCCGAGGCGGACTGACCACCAAAATCCACCTCGCCTGCGACGGCCGCGGCAGGCCCCTGGCCGTCCTGCTGACACCCGGACAACGCCACGACAGCACCTGCGCGCGTCCCCTCCTGGAACGCATTCGCGTCCCGCGTATGGGACCGGGCCGACCCCGTTGCAGACCCGACCAGGTCGTCGCCGACAAGGCTTACAGCTCTCGTGGTTTCCGCGCCTACCTGCGCAAACGCGGAATTGCATGCACCATCCCGGAAAAGACCGACCAGAAGCGTCACCGCCACAATCGCGGCTACCGAGGAGGCCGGCCACCCGCTTTCGACCGCCGGCTCTACCGTCGGTGCAACGTCGTCGAGCGCTGCTTCAACCAGCTCAAGGGCTTCCGCGGCATCGCTACCAGATACGACAAGACCGCCACCTCCTACGAGGCAGCGGTCAATCTCGCGTCATTCCTACTCTGGGCAAGATCCGTTTGAAGACGGACCCTAGAACACGCCAAGGTGCTCGCGCTGCGCGTGCGTTCGGAGCTGGAGGGACGCCGACGGCGCGAGGCCGAGCTGTCCGCGCTCTTCGAGACGGCCCACGACCTTGCCGGACTGCGCGACCTCGACGCCGTACTCCAGGCGATCGTCCAGCGCGCCCGGTCGCTGCTCGGCACCGACATCGCCTACCTCAGCCTCAACGACCCGGCCAGGGGCGACACTTACATGCGGGTGACCGAGGGTTCGGTCGCGGCCCGGTTCCAGCAGCTGCGGCTGGGCATGGGGGAGGGGCTCGGCGGACTCGTGGCCCAGACGGCACGGCCGTACGTCACCGACGACTACTTCAAGGACGACCGCTTCGAGCGCACCCTCACCATCGACTCCGGGGTGCGGGACGAGGGGCTGGTGGCGATCCTCGGGGTGCCGTTGATGCTCGGGCACCGTGTCATCGGGGTGCTGTTCGCGGCGGACCGGCGGGCGCGGGTCTTCGAGCGGGAGCAGATCGCGCTGCTGGGCTCCTTCGCCGCGCTCGCCGCGGCCGCCATCGACACCGCGAACCTGCTCACCGAGACCCGCTCGGCGCTCGCCGGTCTGGAGCGCGCCAACGAGATCATCCAGGACCGCAGCGGAGTCATCGAGCGTGCGTCGGACGTCCACGACCGGCTCGCCGAGCTCGTCCTGCGCGGCGGCGGGGTCCATGACGTCGCCGCCGCGGTCTCCCAAGTCCTCGACGGAGCGGTCGAGTTCACCGAGACCGACGCCGCGCCCACGAAGGCGCTGGAAGCGTCCCGCGTCGGAGGGCACGCGGTACGGCATCGGGACGACTGGATCGCCGCCGTGGCCGCCGGCGGCGAACTGCTCGGCGCGCTCGTGCTGCGCGGCCACCCCGGTCTCGACCCCGTGGACCAGCTCACCCTGGAGCGCGCCGCGATGGTCACCTCGCTGCTGCTGCTCGCCCGGCGGTCGGCCGCCGAGGCCGAACAGCGCGTGCGCGGAGAGCTGTTGGACGACCTGCTCGACGCCCGTGACGGTGACCCACGGCTGCTGCGGGAGCGAGCGTGCAGGCTGGACGCCGACCTGGACGCCACCCATGTCGTCCTCGCCGCCCGGCTCGACGGCACCGCCGCCGCCGCCGACCACGAGGCCGCCGCCCGCAGACGCCTGTGGTCCGCCGCCTCGCACCTCGCCGGGACCCGGCACGGACTGGCGGCCGCCCGCGACGGCGGCACGGTTCTGCTGCTGCCCCTCGATCCCGGCGACACCGCCACTGACCTGGCCCGGCGCACCGCCACCCACCTGGGAGCGGCGGTCCACGAAGCGGTCACCGTCGGCGCCTCCGCCGCCGTTGAGAAACCCGGCACCCGGCCCGACGCCGTGGTCGCCGCCTACGAGGAGGGGCGCCGCTGCCTCGACGCCCTGCGGCTGTTGGGCCGTACCGGAGACGGCGCCGCCGCCGAGGACTTCGGTTTCCTCGGGCTGCTCCTCGCGGGGGACCGGGACATCGGCGGCTTCGTCGAGCGGACCATCGGGCAGCTCGTGCGCTACGACGAGCGGCGCGGCACGGATCTGCTGCGCACCCTGGACGCCTACTTCGCGCGTGGCATGAGCCCGGCCCGGACGAAGGACGACCTGCACGTCCACGTCAACACCGTGGCCCAGCGGCTGGAGCGGGTGGGCCGGCTCCTCGGCGAGGACTGGCAGGAACCGGGACGCGTGCTGGAGATCCAACTCGCGCTGAGACTACGGCGGTTGGCAGGTCCGGTGCGGCGGTGACCCTCGTAGGCGCGAGGCGTACGAGGGCCGGTACCGCGCGTGGCGATCAGGCGGTGCGAGCGTCTGCGGCGTCCTTCGTGGGAGCGGTCGCAGGCCGGTCGTCCGTGGTGGACTCGATCTCGGTCAGGTCGTGGTGCCGGGTCTCCTTGGCCATGCCCACCGCGACCAGGGTCAGGACGACCGCCGCGATCACATACAGGGCGATCGGGGTCGAGCTGTCGTAGTCGGCCAGCAGGGCGGTGGCGATCAACGGGGCCGGGGCGCCCGCCGCGACCGAGGCGAACTGGGCGCCGATCGAAGCGCCGGAGTAGCGCATCCGGGTCGCGAACATCTCGGAGAGGAAGGCGGCTTGGAGTGCGTACATCGCGCCGTGCAGGATCAGGCCGACGGTCACGGCGGGGACCTCAGCGGCACATGTGGTGGAACACCATAGTTCGGGGGACGAAGTGCGTGCGGCGACCATGAGTTGAGGGTGCTAGGGCAGGATCGAGTCGATGTATCCGCCGTCGACGCGCAGGGCTCCGCCTGTCGTGGCCGAGGCCTGGTCGGAGCTGAGGTAGACGACCATGTGGGCGATCTCCTCGGGCTCGATGAGCCGTTGCAGGAGGGACTGCGGCCGGTGCTTCCGCATGAACTCGCGCTGGGCCTCGTCCCAGGGCAGGTCGCGGTCGACGAGTTCGTAGACGAAGTCCTCCACGCCGCCGGTGTGGGTGGGTCCGGCGATGACCGAGTTGACGGTCACACCCGTGCCCGCCGCCTGCTTCGCGAAGCC
Source organism: Streptomyces sp. NBC_00988 (assembly GCF_045162645.1). Taxonomy (NCBI): domain Bacteria; kingdom Bacillati; phylum Actinomycetota; class Actinomycetes; order Kitasatosporales; family Streptomycetaceae; genus Streptomyces; species Streptomyces sp. NBC_00988. Next base: position 1,671,661 of record NZ_CP108730.1, on the reverse strand, counting down.
GCGGCCGACGGCGAGGAGCGCGGTCTTGGACATGCCGTAGTGGATCATCTCGGCCGGGATGACGACCGCCGAGTCGCTGGCGATGTACTGGATCCGGCCCCAGCTGCGCGCCGTCATGCCCGGCAGGTACATACGGGTCAGCCGTACCGCGGCCAGCACGTTCACCTCGAAATAGTGCCGCCATTCCTCGTCGCTGATCTCCAGCGGGTCGGCGGAGCCGAAGATGCCCAGGTTGTTGACGAGGATGTCCACCTCGGGCAGCGCCTCCAGGACGCGCCGGGCGCCCTCCTCGTTCGCGACGTCGGCGGCCACGGGGACGAAGTCCGCACCGGGGACCTCGGCCGCGAGCCGTGCCACGCCCTCCGCGACCCGTTGCTCGTTCCGGCCGTTCACCCCGACCCGGGCGCCGGAGCGCGCGAGTCCGGCGGCGATCGCCGCGCCGATGCCCTGCGTCGACCCCGTCACCAGGGCCGTGCGTCCGGTCAGATCGATCTGCATGTGGAACCAGTCCCCTTGTGTGTCCGCTTGTGTGTCTGGGCGTGATGGCGCGTCTGCTGTCAGCCTGGCTGCAGGGTGATCGGGCCGCCACTTCGGTCGATACGGACGGGCGCGGTGATGCTCATGGCCGGATACCGCCCTCCCTTAAAAGTCCGGACCTGATTCGGGCTCTCTTGGTGAACCTCCCCGTACCCCCGTGCGTAGCCAGTGCGGTGCCCGCGGCGATCCCGTGGGCGCACCCATCGTCGACGGAACAGGAACGGATGGACTCAATGATGAGATCTAGGACCGCGACGCGACTCCCGCTCGACCGTCCCGCCCGCTCGCTCATCGGGCGCGGGCGTGCGCTCGGCGTGGCGCTGGCCCTCGGCGCGTTGCTCGCGTCGGGCGCGACAATGACCCTCGCCGCTCCGGCAGTTGCCGCGACGGGAGACGTCAAGTGCCCGTCCATGGATTGCGTACGGATCGCGCCGGCGGCCGGTTCACCGGTCGCCATCGCCTCCGACAACGCCGGCGCGCTGTACCTGGCGTACTCGGGAGGCGATCTGCTCAAGCTCGACCTGGCCACCGGAGCGCTCGACACGGTCACCACCGGTCTTGGCAACCTCCGCGGAGTCGCCGTCGCCGACGGCAGTGCGTACATCACCGCCTTCGACGGCACGCTTCAGCAGGTCACCCTCGCCACGGGCGCTCGCCGTACCCTGGCCGCCGGCCTGCCCTCGCTCTTCGGCGTGGCCCGCTTCGGCACCACCACCTATGTCACCGACGGCAACGGAGAGATCGTCGCCGTCCCGGACGGCGGGACGTCGCGCGTGGTGGCCACGGGGCTCGGCTTCTCCTACGGCCTCGCGTTCGACAAGGCGGGACTCGCCTACACCGCGGACATGGGCCAAGGCCGCATTCTGCAGACGAACGTGGCCACCGGTACGACGCGTGTGCTGGCCAGTGAGACCTACGAACCCACGTCGATCTCGGTCGGCGGCGACGGCCTGGTCTACTTCATGGTCGGCGACGAGGTGAAGCGGGTGAACGCCGCCACCGGAGTGCAGTCCCACGTCACCAACCTCGTCGGGATCAACACCTTCAGCTTCTCGCTGGCGGCGTCCGGAGACGCGTACATGGCCGGTGGCGCCGGCGACGGTCTGTGGCGGATCGTCGGCCTGACGTCGCGATGAGGCGGTAGGCGCCAGTGATCGGGGAAGGGTGCCCGGCGGGGTTTCTGCCTGCCGGGCACCCTTCGCGTTCCCTCAAGTGACGCGACCTGGCACGTTGGCAGGCAGACCTCGTTACCGACGTCCGCCACATCCACGGCGGGAGCTATCCGGCTGTGTGCCGCAGTCCCGCCAGGACCACATCCGTGATCCTTTCCGCCTCGGTGCGGGTGAAGGGGCGCAGGCCGCGGCTGACGTACAGGTGGACCGGGCCGGTCAGCATCTCGGCGAGGAAGTAGCCGTCGACCGGCGGCAGTTCACCGCGTGCCACGGCATGGTCCACGACCTGCTGGAGTCTGGCCAGACGCTGCTCGAAGATCCGGTTGACGGGCAGGGCGACATCGGGGTTCTCGCCCGCGTCCTGGATGGCGCGCTGCATGGCGCGGCCGGTCGTGGTGGACAACAGGCCGGCCAGACCCACCAGGTAGTCGACCAGATCGTGGCGCAGATCTCCGGTGTCCTCCAGTTCCACCGAGCCCGCGTACTGGAGCAGTGCCGCGTTCACGAGCTCCTCGCGGTCGGGCCAGTTGCGGTAGACGCTCGTCTTGTGCACGCCGGCGAGTTCGGCGACCTCCTCGTAGCGCAGGGCGGCGATGCCGTCCCGTGCGACGAGGTGCAGCGTCGCCTCCAGGATCCGGGTACGGGTGCGGGCCGTGCGGCCCCCCGGCCGTCGCGCGGTCACCGGCCCTGGTGCGTCGTCTGTGTCCTGCTCTCGGGTCGCCGTCACACCCTCACCCTAATGCTTAATGCAACAGATTGATGTGTTAGCTTTAAAGCAACAGATTGACGCTTTTAGATGCGCGGCAAGCTGTTCCCGCAGTACCCCGCAATCGACCGAACAGGACAGGACTCCCCGTGAACATCCTTGTCTCCGGCGCCGGCATCGCCGGCCTGGCCACGGCACTGGAACTCGGCAGCCGTGGCCACCAGGTGACCCTCGTCGAACGCGCCGCACACCTGCGCGTCACCGGCGCTCCGATCGACGTCCGCGGCGACGCCGTCGAGTTCGCCGGCAGGATGGGGGTACTGCCCAAGCTCCGTGAGCAGCGCATCCGGATGGCGGAGCACGGCGTGTTCGTCCATGCCGACGGTTCCGTGGCCGCCCGTCTGCCGGTCGAGGAGATGAGCGATTCCGGAGACGACATCGAGATCGCGCGCGAGGACCTCGCCCGTACTCTCGCCGACGCACTGCCGGAGTCGACAGACATCGTGTTCGGCGACTCCGTCGACGCACTCACCGACGACGGCGACGGCGTCGACGTCCACTTCGTCTCCGGCCGCGCCGAACGCTTCGATCTCGTCCTGGGTGCCGACGGCCTGCACTCGGTCACCCGCAGGCTGGTCTTCGGGCCCGAACGTGACTACGTGCGCCACCTGGGCCTCTACGTCGCCCTCACCGACCTGCCCGCCGAAGCCCGGGCCGACCGGACCAGCCCGCTGTACAACTACCCCGGCCACCTCGCGAGCATCGCCCGCTACAGGAACAAGGCGTTCGGAGTGTTCCTCTTCCGCTCCGGGCTCCTCGACTACGACCACCGCGACCTCGACGCCCAGAAGGAGATCCTCCTGGACGCCTTCGCGGGACACACCGAGTGGAAGATCCCGCAGCTGCTCGACGCGGTCCGCGCCGATCCCGAGTTCTACTTCGACTCGGTCAGCCAGATCCACATGCCCACCTGGTACCGGGGCCGTATCGCCCTGGTCGGCGACGCCGCGCACTGCGCGGCGCTGCTCTCCGGCCGCGGCACCTCACTGGCCATCAGCGGCGCCCACTTCCTCGCCGAGGAACTCGAAGACGCGGGCGGCGATCACACGGTGGCGTTCGAACGCTACGAGCAACGCCAGCGCCCCTACGCCGAGTTCGCCCAGAACAGCGTCACGGACGGCGGCGAACTCATCGTGCCCTCCACACAGGAAGCGATCGACGCGCGCAACGCGCGGCTCCAGGCCGTCGCCGCCTGACGGTGACACCGGGCCACGACCGTCACAGGCCTCAGACGTGGATGTCGACGACCACCCACGAAGCGTGGTGCATCCAGTGGGCGATCGCGGCCAGGTGCGCCGGGTGGTTGAAATACCGCTGGAAGGCGGCGGTGTCGTCGAAGAGGCTGTTCACGGCGAAGTCGTAGGAGACGGGCGTCTCGTCGAAGACGTGCCATCCGACCTCCCACTGGCGGATCTCGGGGATTTCCCGGTCGAGCTTCTTCACGAGTTCGAATCCCTCCGTGACTGCGGGGGATTCGCGCGTGAGGCCTTCGTTGAGCTTGAAGAGGACGATGTTCCGGATCATTTCCGCTCCTGATGCCGTGTCGTGCCGCGCCGAACTCGGTGAACGTTGACGGCTACGGGGCGTCCCGCGACTTGGTTCACCGCGAGGGACCGCGCGAGGAACCGCGAGGACATCGACCCGGAGCGCTCGCTTCGCCCCGCGACGCGCCGACGAGCCCTTCGGGGCTTTCGGCCGGCCACGGCAGGATGGTGAGCATGCGTTTTCGACTGCTCGGCCGCCTGGAGCTGGTGACTGCCAACGGTGCGGTCGTCCCGCCCGGCGCCGTGTCCCGGGCGATCGTGGGACGGCTGCTGCTCGCCCACGGGGCGGTCGTGCAGCGCGACACCCTCGTCGACGAACTGTGGGAGGAGCGCACGACCAAGAACCCGGTCGGCGCGCTCCAGGTCCAGATGGCCAAGCTGCGCGTGGCCTTCGCGGCGCGGGGCGAGGACACCCGCCTGCTGTTCGACCACGGCGGCTATCGGATCGTCCTGGGACCGGAGGACGAGGTCGACGTACCCGACTTCGAGGCCGCCGTCCGGGACGGGCGTGAGCATCTCGCGGCGGATGAGTACGAGAAGGCCGAGAGCGAGCTACGGCGGGGGCTGTCGATGTGGCGCGGTCGCGCCCTGGACGGCCTGGAGGGACGGGCCTTCGAGACCGAGCGGACCCGCCTTGAGGATCTACGGCTCGGCGCTCTGGAGGACGCCGCCACCACGGGCCTCGAACTCGGCCGCGCCAAGGAGCTGATCCCCGAGCTGCAGGCCCTGTTGTCCCTCGCGCCGCTGCGCGAGCGGTCCCGGGCCCGTCTCATGCTCGCGCTCTACCGCTGCGGGCGGTTCGCGGAAGCCCTGGAGGTCTACGACACGGGCCGCCGGCTGCTGAAGTCCGAACTCGGTGCCGCTCCCGGGCAGGAGTTGCGCTCCCTGCACGCCGCGATACTCCGCCACGATCCGTCTCTTCAGGGGCGCGATCCGTCTCGTCAATGGCGCGAGTCGATTCTCCAAGGACGCGACCCGTCTCTCCTAGGGACGGTCACCCTGCCCGGCCGACCGTCCTCGCCGCGCACAGATGTCCGGGAGCCGGCATCCGTGTCCACGTCCGGCGAAGGCAACCTGAGCCGACCGCTGGGCCCGTTCGTCGGCCGGCGCAAGGAGCTGACCTCGCTGTGCGAAGTCGTCGGCAGGGAGCGGCTGGTGACCGTGCTGGGACCGGGAGGCGTCGGCAAGACCCGTCTGGCGCTTGAGGTGTGCGCGCTGGTGCAGCCGTCCCGCGGCAACGTCTGGTGGGTCGACCTGGCCCCGGCCGACGACGCGAACGTGCTCGCGGTGGTCGCCTCCGCGCTCGGCCTGTCCGACACCTCCGTCCGGCCCGACCAGCCGCCGCACGACTATGTGCACCGGCTCACCTCGTTCCTGGCCGGGCGCTCGGCCGTCCTCGCCCTCGACAACTGCGAGCACCTGCTCGACGCCGTGGCCCCGCTCGTGGCGACGCTGCTGAGCCGGTGCCCCGCGCTGACCGTCCTGACCACCAGCAGAGCACCGCTGGAGGTCGCGGCCGAGGTGCTGTACCCGCTCGCGCCGATGCCGGACGAGGAGGCCGCGGACCTGTTCGGCACCCGTGCCGCCATGATCGACCCGTCCTTCGCCCCGGACGCGGCGGCGCTGCACGACATCCGCCGCCTCTGCCGCAGGCTCGACGGACTGCCGCTGGCGGTGGAACTCGCCGCCGCGCACGTCCGGCTCCTGACCGTCCGTGAGATCGAGGCCCGCCTCGACAACCGCTTCACCCTGCTGATCAAGGGGGAGCGCACCGCACCGGCCCGACACCGCACCCTGCGCGCCGTCCTCGACTGGAGCTACGCCCTCCTCGACACCACCGAACAGCGGCTGCTGACGGAACTCGCCCTGTACGTGGGCGGCTGCTCCCTCGACATCGTGGAAGCGGCAACTCCCTTGCCCGGGGCGGACAGTGCCGAACTGCTCCATGTCCTGGGGCAGTTGGTCGACAAGTCCCTGCTCGTCCCGGTCTCCACACCCGACGGGAACCGGCTGCGGATGCTGGAGACCGTCCGCGAGTACGCGCTCACCCGGCTCCGGGAGGAGGGCCGCGCACCCGAGGCCGAAGAGCGCCTCATGACGTGGGCCGCACGCTTCGTCCGCGAGGGCAGCGCGGGACTCTCCTCCCGTGACCAGCGGGAGTGGGCCAGGCGCCTCACCGAGGAGTCCGCCAACATCAGGGCGGCATCCGACCTGATGACGGCCAGGTCCAGGGCGGCCGAGGCCCTGCTGCTGGAGGCACGGCTGGGCTACTTCTGGTTCATCAGCGGCCGCGAGGAAGAAGGAATCGACCGCCTCCAACGCGGTCTGCAGGCCTACGACGCGACAGCGGGAGAGCGGACAGCTGAACCCACCGAGGACGACGAGTGGGCGCTCTTCTACACCATCGCCTGGCTCACCTGGCTCCACCACGTGGCCGGACACCACAGGGAAGCCAGTTCCTATGTGGACAGGCACAAGGAGGCGTGGCACTACGCGAAGAACCCCGACCTCGCCGTCCTGGGCCGCTGCTACGACGCGCTCCACGCGATGCTCAACGGGCACGACGACGTGGAAGAACGCTTCGCCTTGGGGGAAGCCGCTGTAGTGGACACGGAATTCCACTGGGACCGGGCCGTCCTGCAGACGAACTGGTCGACCTACTGCCTGCAGCACGGGGACACCGAGGGGGCCCGGCGGCACGGGCTGATCGCGGTGGCGGCGTCGCGCGCGGCCGACGACGACTTCGCCCGGGTCTTCTCCCTCACCCTCTGCGGCGACGCGGACGAGAGCGACGGCCTGCGCGCCCGGGCCCGTGAGCAGTGGGCCGAGGCGGCCCGGATCCTCGGTGCCGTCGGGGCGCGTACCCGCTGGGCGTACGTGCTGCTCAGGCTGGTCTGCCTGGACATCACCGAGCGGGAGTTCGCGGCGGCCGAGGAGCGGCTGGCGGACGTGAGCCGGCTCGCGGACGAACTGAGTGCGGACGACCTCCAGGCGGCCGTGGCCAACCTGCGCGGAGTGCTGGCGGTCCGGGGCGGTCGTTTCGCGGAGGCGGAGCGGATTCTCCACGGGGTCTGGCGCTGTCCGGGAGCGCCGCCCGACCGCAGAGCCGTCGCGGCCGTCGGTCTCGCGGTCATCGCGACGTTCGGTCCGCCGACCCCCACCGCCGCGGACGACGCGCGGGCCTGGATCGACCGGGGGCGCCAGACCCACGCCGGACTGCTGGAACCGCTCGCCCGACACGCGGTGGGCGTGCTGCTGGACAGGCTGGACGCCCGCCACGGGGCGAAGCGGCCGGGTGAGACGCACCAGGAGCGCGACTGGCTCGCGGACAGCCCCTCCGTGCTGGCCGCCTTCAGCTGAGCGATCCCGACCAGCGGGTCGGCGACGGGGCGTACGCGGACAGTGAACCTCTTCGAGGCGCGCGCCGTAGCAGCGACCAGACGGCACCTGGTCACCGGGACGCGTCCGCCGCCGTGTCGCCTTGCGTCGCGTCGTGGAGCCGTGTCCCTCGCTGTGCCAAGTGACCGTCGGACAGGGCCGGTTCTCCGACGAAAGGCACAGCACCATGACCGAGTACCAGGGGCGGATCGTTCTCGGAGAGGACACCGTCGCCGAACTGGCCGACCGGATCGAGGGATCCGTGTTCGCGCCGGACGACGCCGGCTACGCGGGAGCTGTCGCGGGCTTCAACTCACGCTCGCAGCAACGGCCTTGCCTGGTCGTCGCGGCGGCCGGCGCGGCCGATGTGCGGGTTGCGGTCGCTTTCGCCGCCGCGCGTGACCTGCCCGTCGGGGTCATGGCCACCGGGCACCAGCCGTTCCCCGCCGCGGACGACTTCCTGCTCGTCACGACAGGTGCGATGCGTACGGTCGAGATCGACGCCGAGCGGGGCGTGGCCCGGGTGGGTGCGGGCGCGCTCTGGTCGGACGTCGTGGAGCCCGCTCAGGCGGAAGGGCTGGCACCGCTGAACGGGTCCAGCCCGCTGGTGGGAGTCGTCGGCTTCACGCTCGGCGGCGGACTCAGCCCGTTCCTGGGCCGGTCCTACGGCTGGGCCGCCGACCACGTCGTGACGATCGAGGTCGTCACACCGGACGGTGAACTGCGCCGCGTCTCCGCGGAGTTGGAACCGGAGCTGTTCTGGGGCCTGCGCGGCGGACGCAGCAACTTCGGGATCGTGACCGAGCTGGAGATCAGGCTCTTCCCCGTAACCTCCTTCTACGGCGGCGGAATCTACTTCCCCGCCGCCGACGTCGAGGCCGTGGTCCGCGCCTTCCCCGAGGTGGTCCGCGACGCGCCCGACGCCTTCACCTGCTCGGTGGCGCTGCTCAACTTCCCGTCGGTACCGGAGATTCCCGAACTGCTGCGCGGCCGCTTCCTCGCCCACGTCCGGGTCACCCACCTCGGCTCCGACGAGGAGGCCGAGAAGCTCATCGCGCCCTTCCGGGCCATCGGCGAGGGTGTGATCGACACGGTCGGCCGTCATCCCTACGGCGCGTTCGCCCTCGTGCACACCGACCCGGCCGATCCTTTCCCGTACGAGGAACAGGGCGCCCTTCTGGCCGAGTTGCCGACCGAGGCGGTCGACTCCCTTGTCGAGAGCGCCCAGTTGGCGGCCGGCGGGCTTGTCACGGTCCTGGAGATCAGGCATCTCGGCGGGGCGCTGGCGGATCAGCCGGTCGCGGCGAGCCCCATCGCCGCCCGGGACGCCGTGTTCAACGTGTGGGGAGCGACCGTCGGACCGCCGGAGGTAGTCGACGCCGGGACGGCCATGCTCGGCGGGATGGTCGAGCGACTGAGCCCCTGGGCCACGGGGTTCGCGTACACGAACTTCGCCGGTCGTGACGACCGGGCGGAGGACGTGTTCACCGCCGACGACCTGGAGCGGCTGCGGGTCCTGAAGAGGCACTACGACCCGCGCAACCTGTTCCGGGTCAACAACCACAACGTCGCTCCGGAACAGCGGTGAACTGAGGTGAACTGCGAGCAGGACAGGTCCGAACTGGCCGCGTACGCCGTGGCGGCCCTCGATCCCGCGGACGCGGTACGCGTCGACGGCCATGTACGGGAGTGCCCGGCGTGTGCGGCCGACGCGGACGGGCTGCGCACCACTCTCGCCGCCGTCCGGACACTCCCCGTCGAGGAGATGCTGGGCAACTGGTCCGGCAAGCTCCCCGGACTGCGGGAAGCGGCGGTCCGCGCGGCCCTGGCGGGGATCCCGGGGGTGGCCGGCTCCTGAGCATCGCCGGCACACCGGCTCCCGCCCGCCCGTAGGCCGGGTCCGCGTGCTCGGCGGCGGCGCCCTTTCCCGCGCCTTTCCCGCACCTGTCCTGCGCCTGTCCTCGCGGACGCGGGCCAGGCAAGCGGACATCAAGCCGCCGGCAAGCGGTCCCCCCGAAGGTTTCCCCGTTCAGTTTTCAACGAATTGGCGCGCCGTGCATCGACCCACGGCGCATCGGGGGAACGCAGCAATGAGGCACAACACGGAAATCCGGGACGCACGGCCCGGCCGGACCGGCGGAACCCGTGACCGGGCGCGCGACGAGGCGTTCATCCGCGCCGTCTACGACAAACACGGTGTGTTCCTGCTGAGGGTGACCACCGGAATGCTCTGGGGCGACAGCCACCAGGCCCAGGACCTGGTCCAGGAGGCCGTCCTGCGCGCTTGGCAGAACGCCGACATCCTCGATCCCGAGGCGGAGGGCATACGGCCGTGGCTCGTCGCGGTCGTCCGCAACCTGGTCATCGACGGCTACCGGGCCCGGAAGGCCCGACCGCCGGAGACGATCGACACGGCCCTGAACGACATGCCCGGTCCGGAATCCATGGACCCGGCCCTCACCAGGAAGATCGTGCGCGAGGCCCTGGCGGACCTGACGTTGCAGCACCGCGAGATCCTCGTCCACGTCGAGTTCCTGGACCAGTCGGTGGCCCGGACGGCGGAGACGCTGGGCATACCACCGGGCACGGTCAAGTCCCGGACGCACCTTGCCCTCAGGGCTCTCCGGGGAGCGCTTGCCGAGCGCGGGTACACCCCGTGAGCGGCTGTCGGCGGCGCTGAGAGAACGCGCTGCCCGCCCGGAACGCGGAGAGGGAGCGCCGACAGCCTCGGCGCTCCCTTTCTCGGCACACGGTCCCGTAAATGGCGGACAGCTATAACCCGTTACCGAGCCACCCGATCCGGAGCGGTTTCACGCCGGGTCGCGCGCCGGCGTGCTTCCTCCACCGCGTTCCGCTGCTCCGGGGTGAGGCGATTCATGAGCCGCTCGTTGTTGACCCAATCGTTCAGAAGGGCGTGAGAACCCCCCAGACTCAGGGAGTACGCCCACATACTTCGCCCCCGCCTGGTTCCGTTCCATTCATGTGCCCAGCTGAGCAGATGGCCTATTCTCTGCTCCTGCGTGAACCTCATCAATTGCATGCCCGTCACCTTTCCATGGTTACGACAAGGCCTGTTCTTCATCCGCCCTGTGAACGGGGATCCGCTCTGTAAACGGGGCGGGGAAGGAGGAGGTTCACAGCAGACTCAGAATCCGGTGAGCGTCACCTTGCCGATGGCGCTGCCGGACTCCAGGATGCGATGCGCCTCGCGGAGGTTCGCGGCGTTGATCGTGCCGAGGTCCCGCGTGGCCGTGGTCCGCAGGGCGCCCTCGTCCACGAGTCGGGCGATCCGGTCGAGGATGTGGTGCTGCGTCACCTGGTCCGGGGTCCTGAACAGCGAGCGCGTGAACATGAGTTCCCAGTGGAACGAGATGCTCTTCGCCTTCAGCAGGCCGATCTCCACGGGACCGAAGTCGTCGATGGCGACCAGCCCCCCGAACGGCTTGAGCATGTCGGCGTACGCGGCGAGGTTCCGGTCCGTACCCGCGGTGCCGAAGATGTGGTCGACCCCGCCGGGCGCCACCTCGGCCACCTGCGCCGGCAGCGGACGATGGTGGTCGACCACATGTGTCACGCCCATACGCCGGGCGAACTCCACGGTCTCCGGCCGGGAGGCGGTGCCGATCACCGTCAAGTCGGTGAGGGCCCGGGCCAGTTGAGCGACCATGGCCCCTACGCCACCCGCCGCCGCGGTCACCAGCAGCGTGCCGGTCTCCTCCCCGGCGCCCTCGCGCAGACCGAGGCGTTCGAACAACCCCTCCCAGGCGGTGAGCGAGGTCAGCGGGAGCGCCGCCGCCTCGGCGAAGGAGAGGGTGGTGGGCTTACGGCCGACGATGCGCTCGTCGACGGTGTGGAAACGGGAGTTGGTGCCCGGCCGGTCGATCGCGCCGGCGTAGAAGACCTCGTCGCCGGCCTCGAACAGCTCCACCTGCTCGCCGACCGCGACGACCGTACCGGCGGCGTCCCAGCCGAGCACCTTGGGCTCACCGCCCGGGTCGTTGCTCTGCCGGACCTTGTAGTCCACGGGGTTGACCGCGATCGCCTCCACCTGGACCAGCAGATCGTGCGGACCCGGCTCGGGCACGGGCAGTTCGACGTCCACCAGGCTCTCGGCGTCGTCGATCGGCAGGCTCTTGAGATAGGCGACGGCGGGCATCGCCGACGTCTTCCGGGTCTCGCTCATCATGGATCTCCTCGACTCGTGCGGTCGGCCGACGAGGACCGGCGGCCACGACCCGCAAGGTACCTATCGGGAGGTAGTAACCATCAAGGGATCTTACTTCCCAAAGGAAACCATCGAGGTGGAGAGGGCGTGAGGGGCCTCGCGTGTCGCGCGAATCAGGCGGATTCCGGGAACCGGTCGATGTTCTGCTCCACCCAGCTGCGCAGATGGGAGAGCGGGGCGCAGGCGTCCTTGCCGAGCGGGGTCAGGCTGTACTCGACGCGGGGCGGGACCTCCGCGTAGATCCGGCGGTCGATCAGGCCGTAGTCCTCCAGGCGGCGCAGTGTCTGGGTGAGGACCTTGGGGCTCACGCCCTGCAGCCGGCCGCGCAGTGCGCCGAAGCGCTGGGGTCCGTCCTCCAGGGCGCCCAGCGCGAGGGCGCTCCACTTGTTGGCGAGCAGGTCCAGCATGTCGCGGCAGGGGCAGGCCGCGGAGTAGACGCTCTTGGGGTCCTCGCAGAGGCCCGATGTCTTGGTCATACCGCAACAGTACCCAATGGGTACTAGTATCCCTTGCGGGTAACCACCGCCTGCCTCGTACGGTCACGGGCATGCTCGGAATCCAGGTTTCGAGCATCGGAACCGCCGATGAAGGCTGACACATGAACGACGACGCCCTGCACCTGAGACTGCTCGGCCGCCTGGAGCTGGCCGACGGGAGCGGTGCCGTCGCTCTTCCGGGCGCCGTCTCCCGCACGATCGTCGGCCGGCTGCTGCTGGCCGGGGGAGCGGTCGTGCATCGCGACACCCTCATCGACGAACTGTGGGAGGACCGCCAGGCGAAGGACCCCGTGAACGCCCTTCAGGTCCAGGTGACGAAACTCCGCGCGGCGCTCGCGACCCGGGGTCGGGGCGGGCGCCTGCAGTCGCAGTACGGGGGATACCGGTTCGTGCTGGGGCCGGAGGACGAGCTCGACACGGTCCGTTTCGAGGCGACGGTCCGCGAGGGCCGCGAACACCTGGCGGCGGGGGCGTACCGGCAGGCCGAAGACGTTCTGCGGCGGGGACTCGCCCTGTGGCGGGGCCGCGCCCTGGACGATCTGAAGGGCCGGGTCTTCGACGCCGAGCGCCTGCGCCTTGAGGAACTGCGCCTGAGCGCACAGGAGGACGCGAGTGCCGCCGGTCTCGAACTCGGCCGCGCGGCCGAACTGGTCCCCGAACTCACGGCACTTGTGTCCGCCGCACCCCTGCGGGAACGGTCCCGGGCGCGACTGATGCTCGCGCTCCACCGCTGCGGTCGTCACGCCGAGGCGCTGGACGTGTACGAATCGGGCCGCAGACTCCTGAGGTCCGAGCTGGGCGCCGACCCTTCCCCCGAACTGCGTTCCCTGCACGACGCGATGGTGGCAGGCGAGCTGCGCCCTGGGGCGCCGACGGCGGACTCCATACGGTTGTCCTCGCACGACGCGGAACTGGCGGGCGGCGACCCGCGTCCCGGGACGGCGCCCGTGGACCCCGTACGGCTGTCCTCGGCTCCTCCCGATTCCCGCGCGACAACGCGTCCCGCTTCCCATCCGACGCCCGGCGACGGCGGTCCCGACCACCCCCTCGGCCCGTTCGTCGGCCGCGCCGAGGAACTCGACGGGCTGCGCGCGACCCTCGACCGCGAGCGGCTGGTGACCGTCGTAGGACCGGGCGGTGTCGGGAAGACCCGCCTCGCGCTTGAGGCGTGTGTGCTGATGCAGCCCTCGTACGACGGTGTGTGGTGGGTCGATCTGGCGGCGGCCGACGGCGCGGGGGTCCTCGCGGCGATCGCCGGAGCCCTGGGTCTGTCGGACGCGTCGGTCCGGCCCGACCAGCCACCGCACGACTATGTGCACCGGCTCACCTCGTTCCTGGCCGGACGGCGGGCGATGCTCGTGCTCGACAACTGCGAGCATCTGCTCGACGCGGTCGCCCCGCTCGTGGCGGTCCTGCTCGGCCGGTGCCCCGCACTCACCGTCCTGGCAACCAGCAGAGCCCCGCTGGCAGTTGCGGGTGAAGCGCTGTATCCGCTGGCGCCGATGCCCGACGGTGAGGCCGCGGACCTGTTCAGTGCCCGCGCCCTCATGATCGACCCGTCCTTCGCCGGGGACGAGACGGCCATGCACGACATCCGCTCGCTCTGCCGCAGGCTGGACGGACTGCCGCTCGCGGTCGAACTCGCCGCCGCACACGTGCGGTTGCTGCCGGTGCGCGAGATCGAACTCCGCCTCGACAACCGCTTCGCCCTGCTGGCCAAGGGGAAACGGACCGCTCCCGCCCGGCACCGCACCCTGCGTGCGGTCCTCGACTGGAGCTACGCCCTCCTGGACACCACCGAGCAACGGGTGTTGACGGAACTCGCCCTGTATGTCGGCGGCTGTTCCGTCGAGTTCGCGGAGACGGCGATCTGCCTTCCCGGGGCGGACCGCCACGAGATCCTGCAAGTGCTGGCCCAACTGGTCGACACATCCCTCCTGTTCACCGTCTCGACGCCCGACGGAAGTCGGCTGCGGATGCTGGAGACGGTCCGCGAGTACGCGCTCGACCGGCTCCGGGACGAAGGGCGCGCCGTCGAGGCGGAGGAACGCTTCATGGCGTGGGCCCTGCGTTTCGTGCACGAGAGCACCGACGTCAACATGCCCTGCGACCAAGGGGAGTTGATCCGCCGGCACACCGCGGAATCCGCCAATGTCAGGGCGGCCTCGGATCTCATGATGACCCGGGAGAGAGCAGCTCAGGCGCTGACGCTGGAAGCACGGCGGGGCAGCTACTGGATCATCAGCGGCCGTGAGGAAGAGGGCATCGACCGTCTTCAGCGCAGTGTGCGGGCCTATGACGGGGCTGCCGCGGAGCCCACCGAAGAGGACGAGCGGGCGCTCTTCTACGCCCTCGCGTGGCTGGTCTGGCTCAACCATGTCGTCGGTCGGTACGCGGAAGGCGGCTACTTCGTCGACCGGTTCAAGGCGGCCTGGCGCCAGGCCAAGAACCCCGACCTCGCTGTCCTGGGAGCCTGTTACGAGCCCCTCCACGCCATGCTGACCGGGCAGGACGACGTGGCGGAACTCTTCGTACGGGCCGAACAAGGCGTCGCGGGCACCGAGTTCCACTGGGACCGGGCGATCCTCCTGACCAACTGGACGACGTACTGCCTCCAGGTCGGCGACATCGACGGCGCCCGCGGCCACGGCCGGGCCGCCGTCGCGGCCGCGACAGCCTCCGGCGACGACTTCGCCAGGGCGTGCACCCTCACGCTCCGCGGCGACGCGGACGAGAGTGCCGGCCTCCGCGACCGCGCCCGTGTGCACTGGACCGAGGCGGCACGCATCCTCCGGTCGATCGGCGCGCGCGGTCAGTACGCGTACGCCGCGCTCAGGATCGTGTGCCTGGACATCGCGGAGGGAGCGGTCGAGTCGGCCGAGAACCGGCTCTCGGAGGTGGTTCGCCTCGCGGACGAACTGAGCGCGGACGACCTCCGGGCCGCAGCGGCCATCCTGCGCGGAACACTGGCGTTCTACGGCGGTCGCTTCGCGGACGCGCAGACGATCTTCGCCGACGTCTGGAACAGCCCCACGGCACCGCTCGACCGCAGAGCGATGGCCGCCGTAGGCCTCGTGGCGGTGACGACGTTCGGCCCACCCGCCCCGTCGGCGTCCGGCGACGCGCGGCTGTGGATGGACCGCGCAGGCGAGGCGCTCGACCGGGTACGTGAGCCACTGGCCCGCCGTGCGGTGGGCGTCCTGCTGGACAAGCTGGACGCCTACTTCAGGTCCGGTCCGAGCCGTGCGATCGGGGCGGACCATGTGCGGGCCTGGCTCGCCGCCAACCCTTCCCTGCTCGCCGGTTTCACCGGAGTGCTGAACGGCCCGGGCCGGCACCGCTGATCCGCCAAGTCCCGTACCCACACTGCTTTCCCATCGTGGCAACTGATCCCGGCGACCGGTGAACCGGGTACCGGAGCGGCTCGTAGACCGCAACGCGACGAGTCCCGCGAAGGGCTCGTCCGGGGTGCGCCCCTGCCGCTGAGAGCGTCCGGGGCTCCGTGATCGGTTCGTCTTCTAAGGAATGACATGTCAAGCAGTTCCGCAGACCAGACCCTGGCTGTCCGGGTCGTCGACAGCATGGAGCGGATGAGCGGGAGGCATCCCGGATACCGCCGGTCCAGTGCCCGGGGGGCCGGTTTCCGGGCCACCTTCACTCCCAGCGGGGCCGCTGCCGCGCTGACCACGGCCGCGCATCTGCAGACGCGGCCGGTTCCGGCGACCGTGCGGTTCTCGAACTCCGAGGGAGATCCGCACACGCCCGACACCGCCCCGGTCACCCGCGGCATGGCTGTCCGCTTCCATCTGCACGACGGCGGTGACACCGACCTCGTCGCCCTCTCCGTCCCCCGGTTCGTCGCCTCGACGCCCAGGGAGTTCCTGGAGCTGACCGAGGCCCTGCGCCGCGACCCCGTGACCCACCAGCCCGACCTGGCCCGGGTGCACGCGTTCGTCGGTGCCCATCCCCACTTGGCGGAAGCCGTGGCGCAGCAGCCGCCCATACCCGTCAGCTATGCCACCGCCGCCTACTGGGCCATCCACGCCTTCATCTGGGTCGACGCGGACGGTGCCGGGCGGCCCGTGCGGTACCGCTGGGAACCGGCGGCCGGACGCGCCGAACTCACCGCTGCGGACGCGGCCACCCGTACCGCCCACTACCTCACCGACGAACTGCACCGGCGCCTGGAACACGCACCGGTGGCCTTCGACCTGCGGATCCAGCTCGCCGAACCCGACGACCCCACCCACGACCCCAGCACTGTCTGGCCCGATCACCGCAAGGAGTTCACCGCCGGGCGGCTGGAGATCTCCGCGCCCGCCGACGACCAGGACCCCTGGAACACGCAGGCCTTCAACCCCACCCGGGTCACCACCGGCATCCAGCTCTCCGACGACCCCGTCCTCGCCTTCCGGGCCCACGCCTACGCCGAGTCCCACCTCCGGCGCAGCCACAACCAATAGGGCTCCGCCCCCCAGGAGTGAACCTCCTTGGTGCGCCCGCCGTTTGACGTCTCGCCAGCACAACGCCCCCGCATCTGACGCCTGTTGGCCGAGCGATGCGACGAGTGCTTCGACGAGTGCTTCGGGGGCCCGACGAATGGATGGACTTGAACAACAAGCAGACCAAGAGATCTCCCGCCCGGCGAGGCCTGTTGCGAGGCGCCACGGTGGCGTGCAGCGCGATGGCCCTGTCCGTCGCGGGAGCGACGGCGGCGAACGCCGCCTCGATACCCACCGCGCACACCACCGTCAACTACGTTGCGCTGGGCGACTCCTACGCCTCCGGCCCCGGCATCCCGACCCAGGTCGACGCCACATGTGCGCGATCCGACCAGAACTACCCGTCCCTCCTCGCGGCGGCGAGGAACTGGCAGCTGACCGACGTCAGTTGCTCGGGCGCGACGACAACTGCCCTGGCCGGACCCCAGGGTTCGCAGCCGCCGCAACTGGACGCACTCGGTGCCGACACGGACGTGGTCACCCTGACCATCGGCGGCAACGACATCGGTTTCTCCAGCAATCTGGCCACCTGCGCCGGACTGACGTCGAAGGACCCGACGGGCAACCCGTGCCAGACCTTCTTCACGAGCGACGGCACCGACCGGCTGGCGCAGCGGGTCGAAGACACCGCTCCCAAGATCGCCGCCGCGCTGGACGCCGTACGGCAGCGGGCTCCGTACGCCAAGGTCCTGGTGGTCGGTTACCCCGACCTGTTCCCGGACGACGGGGTCGGCTGCACCAGCTCCGCCGTACCGCTCGCCGCCGGTGACTTCGCCTATCTGCGGGACACCGAGAAGAAGCTCAACGCGATGATCGCGGACCAGGCGGCGGCGAACGGCGCGCGGTACGTCGACACCTACACCCCGACGGTCGGACACGACATGTGCGAGCCGGCCGGCGAGCGCTGGATCGAACCCCTGGTCGCGCCGGCCCCGACCGCGCCCGCCCACCCCAACGCACAGGGCCAGCAGGCCATGGCCGCCACGGTGGAGCGCGCCGTCCGCTGCGAGGCGTACCGCCGCTGACGTGAGCCGATGACCTGAGGGGAACGGGGGCACCGGCTCGTTTTCTGAGGCTTTCCCCATCATGGTGCCGCAGCGGGCTGAAAGGCTTTGTCGGGGGTACTCGGCTTTCTGCGGCACCCAGGGGTCGCCGCTCCCCAAAGGAAAGAGAAACCCGTGTACATAGGTCTCGGTACCGTCGTCGTCATCATTGTCATCGTCGCTGTCGTCATGATGCTGCGCCGCGGCTGACCCGTGCCCCTCGTACAGCACGAGCAGCACCACCAGCCATAACCACAGCCCGCCCTGGATTCCCTTTTCCGGATCCCCGGGCGGGCATGGTCACGATCGGTGCCGGTACGACTTCCGTTTTGTTCGGCCACTAGAATCCGTCAAGTGGCAACGGCGGTGGATGGTTACGAATTCGGGCTGCTGGGGTCATTGAGCGGTCGGTACGGCGGGCGGGTGCTGGATCTCGGCAGCCCGCTGCAGCGTGCGGTCCTGGTCCGGCTGCTGCTCGGGGAAGGACGCCAGTGCGGCCTCGACCACCTCATCGACGCCCTGTGGGAAGTGCCGCCCGGCAACGCGGTGCGTTCGGTGCAGACGTACATCTACCGCATCCGCCTCTCGCTGGGCGAGGAACGCTCCCGCCTGGAGACCACCCAGGGCGGATACCAACTCGCCGTCCCGGAACAGGCCGTTGACGCCCTGCGCTTCGAGCGGCTCGTCCGCGACGGCGAGGAACTGCGCGCCGCGCGACAGACCGCCTCCGCCCTGCGCGCGTTCGACGCCGCGCTCGCGCTGTGGTCGGGGGAGCCGCTGTCCGGCGTACCCGGCCCCTACGCCCGCCGACAGCGCGGACGTTTCGTCGATCTACGGCTCAACGCCCAGGTGGCGCAGCTGAGTTGCGCCGACGAACTGGGCGAGCACGCCCGCGTGGCGACGGAGCTGATCTCCCTGATCGCCGACCATCCGCTCCGCGAGGACCTGTACGCGCTGCGCATGCGTGCGCTGTACCGAGCCGGGCGGACCGCGGAGGCCCTGGCGGTCTACGCCGCGGCCCGCGAGACCCTGGTGGCCGAACTGGGCATGGATCCCGGGCCGGAGCTGCGTGAGGTGCAGACCCGCATCCTCAACGGCACAGAGCCCGACGTCATCGAGCTGCGTCCCGAGGGGCAACTCGCCGGTGCCACACCGTCGTTCGGCGCCACTGCCTCGACCAGCTCTACGGCTTCCACGACATCGACCGATGCCGCCGCCTCCGCCGCCCCCGAAGCCGACCCGCCGGCGACCACACGGGTCGAGGAGGTCCCGGCCCGCGTCCGCCCGCAGCAACTTCCCCCGGCGCCGGGCGACTTCGTCGGTCGGGAGCGCCTGCGGGAGCGGCTCGGGCTCGCGTTGCGGCCCAGCGGGGAAGCGGTCGCGCTCACGGTGCTCAGCGGGATCGGCGGCGTGGGGAAGACGGCGCTCGCGCTGCGCGTCGCCCACGGCATCCGCGGCGACTATCCGGACGGGCAGCTCTACGTGGACCTGCGGGGCGACGGCGGCCAACCCGCCGACCCCGCGGACGTGTTGGTCGACTTCCTCCTCGCGCTCGGTATGCCCGCCGCCGGGATCCCCGTGACGCCCACCGCCCGCGCCGGTGCCTATCGCACCCTGACCGCCGACCGCCGGATCCTGGTGCTCCTGGACAACGCGTCCGACACCGCCCAGGTGACCCCGCTGCTTCCGGGCACCCCCGGCAACGCCGCGCTGATCACGACCCGGCACCGGTCGCTCGTACCGCCGGGCGCGACGCGTTTCGAGGTACCGGTGCCCGATCAGCGGGAGGCGGTGGCCATGCTGGGCCGGTTCACCGGCGACGCCGAGATCGCCGCGGCCCCGGAACTCGCGCTCGAACTGGTCCACGCGTGCGGGCAGTTGCCGTTGGCGCTGCGCATCATCGGTGCCCGTGCGGCGGCTCGTCCCGGACGCGGGCTCGGCGCGCAGCTGCTGCGCCTGCGCGCCGAGGAGCGGCGGCTCGACGAGCTGCGGGCCGGAGACATGTCGGTGGAGGCCACCTTCCAGGTCGGCTATCGGGCTCTCGCCCCCGACCGGGCCCGGGCGATGCGCCTGTGCGCACTGCTCGACGCCGCCGACTTCCCGGTCGCCGTCGCGGCGGTCCTGCTGGACCAGCCGGAACAGGAGACCGAGGAGCAACTGGAGCACCTGGTGGAGGCCGGTCTGCTCGAACCGCATTCGGCCGACCGCTACCGATTCCACGATCTGGTACGGGCGTTCGCCGCCCGGCGGGCCGATCGCGAGGATCCCGTCGCGGACCGCGAGGCGGCGCTGGTGCGGCTGACGATGTTCCTCCACGCCACCCTGCTCCAGGCCATGAGCGCGACCGAGCGGGCCGGTTCGCTCAGCATCCATCTGTTCTCCGTGCCGCTGACCGGGCTGCGGTTCGTCGACGCCGAGCAGGCGCATGCCTGGCTGCTGGCCGAACACACGCTGCTGGTCGCGGTGTTCTCCCGGGTGCTGCGGGACATCCCGGACGCCGCGAGGATCGTCGTCGCAGCACTGTCGGTGATCGCGTCGAGCGGGCTGTTCGCCGGGCCCGCGCATCAGCGGGAACTGGAACGCGTCACGGACCACGCGGTCGTGGCGGCCGACGTGGGCGACGACCCGGCGCTGCGGGCTCAGACCCGGCACATCCGGGCCTGGCTCGCCTTCATCCGCGGCGATCTGACGGCGGCGGAAACCGATCTGCGCGAGGCGATCCGGCGTGCGCGCGCCGTCGACGACCGGGTGACGCTCTTCCTGTCCGCCCGGCTCGTGTCGGTCGTACTGGCGGACCGGGGGCGGACCGCGGAGGCCGTCGGGTTCTTCGCCGAGTCGGAGGCCGTTGCCGGCGCGGAGGACGATCCGAACAGCCCGGCCTACTTCCTCCAGGAGGTGGCCCGCCTGTTCACTGCACTGAGCTCGGACCGGGCCGACGTGAACCTCTCCGCTGCCCAGCATGTGTACGAGGTGAGCGACCGCCTGCGGCGGGAAGCGGCGAAGCGCTGAGGCCGTCCGCCCGCCGAGCCGGTCCCGCGTTCACACGCCGTCGACCGGGCGTCGATCCGTGTACCGCACGGTGATCCGAGAACGGACTGAAGAACCTCCTCGAACAGGTGACAGACATGCTCAAAATCGGCCTGGGCTCCCCCCAGTACGGGTCGTTCACCGACCCCGCCACGATCTCCGGGTTCGCCTCCGCCGTCGAAGCGATCGGCTACGACAGCCTGTGGGTGGGCGACCGGGCCCTGGTGCCGACACAGCCCCGTGACCCTTACCCCGGCGGCGGTCCCGTGCCGGAGGAGTACCGCACCTTTCTGGACCCCATCGCCACCCTGTCCTTCCTGGCGCACGCCACCCGGCGGCTGCGCCTGGGGACCAGCACGCTGAACGCGCCCTTCTACTCCCCGCTCCTGCTGGCCCGTTCACTGACGTCCGTCGACATCCTCAGCGGGGGGCGGCTCGACATCGGGTTCGGGCTGGGATGGTCGTCCGACGAGTACGAGGCCATCGGCGTCCCGTGGCGGGGGCGCGGGGCCCGGCTGGAGGAGATCCTGGACGTCCTCGATCACCTCTGGTCCGGTTCGTCGGCCGAGCACAAGGGCGCCCTGTGGACGATCCCCGGCGCGCACATCGGCACGCTCCCCGTACAGCGCCCCCGCCCGCCGGTCCTGCTGGGCGGCTTCACCCCGGCCACGCTGGAACGCGTCGGCCGGCGCGCGGACGGCTGGGCGGGCGTGGCACTTCCGGTGCCTCAACTCGCCTACGTCATCAGCCAGATCCGCCAGTCCGCGGAGGCCAACGGCCGTGACCCCGACGCCCTGCGCACCGTGGTCCGGGTGAACCCCGTGGTGACGGCCGAGACCGCACCGAGCGACGCCGTCCCGCACCGGGGAACGGTCGTACAGGTCTCTGACTACCTGCTCGCTGCCCACGCGGCCGGGGCCGACGAGGTCCTCATCGACCTGCAGCAGACCGCGCGGAACGCGGACGAACTGACGGACCTGGCACACCGTTTTCACGACCAGCTGAGCAAGGGCTAGGGAGCACCATGTCCGACGTAGTCACCTCGAAGCCGGATGTCCACGACATGGTGGTGGTGCATCGCACGTTCCGCCAAGCGTGCGCGGAACTGCCGGACTTGGTGCGGGGCCTGCGGCCCGGCGACACCGCGCGGGCCCAACTGGTCGTAGAAGCGGTGCAGTTCATGCTGATGGGCCTGGAAGCCCACCATGTGAGCGAGGACGAATTCCTCTGGCCCCGGCTCGCGGAACGGACGACGCTGCACGCCGGGGCGATCACGCGCATGGAGGAACAGCACCACCGGCTCGAAGAGCTGGTCACGCGAGTGAGGGGCGCGCTGGACGGGCTGGCCGCCGATCCCCGGCCGCCCCTCTGCGAGCAGGTGGCGGCCCAACTCGCGGAACTGGGCTCGGTGTTGACCGCGCACATGGACGAGGAGGAGAACACCATCCTCCCGCTGGCCGCCGACTGTCTGAGCGTCGCCGAGTGGGAGGAACTCGGCGAGATCAGCCTGGCCAAGCTGGAGAAGAAGCATCTGCTGCGCGCCTTCAGCGCGTTGATGGCGGTGGCGACTCCCGAGGAGCAGCGGGCGATCCTCACCAAGGCACCGCTGCCCGCCCGCGTCCTGTGGCGCCTGACCGGCCGCCGCTCGCACGCCCGTCGGGAGGCCCGCCTCCACGGGGCGTGAGCCTACGGCGTGGCGGAACTCGTGCCGCTGGGCGGATCCGTCGGTGAGGTGTCCGCCGAGCTGTGGTCGGGGGAGAACCAGGCCAACCCGATCAGCAGCGCCCCGAGGAAGACCAGCACGGCGGCGACCGTGCCCACCGTCTTCGACCGGCGTACGGCGACACCGCGGCCCCCCGGTCGTTGCCGGCGCCGGGTCCGGTGGGCCGGAGCGGTACTGCCGGTGGCGGCGGCCGGGAAGGCGTACGTGGTCACAGAGCCGGAGCCAGGGCCGGACCCGGAGCCGGGGACCGCGTTCGTCCTGGGCTTCACGGCAGCGTCCCAGGAGGTCACATTCGGCGTCGGCGTCGGCTCGGGGCGCGGTGCGGCTGCCGGGAGGGGCTCGGGACGCCCTCTCCAGGCGCCGGAGGCGAACCACTCGGCCACCTGGCGCGCCGTAGGACGGTCCTCGGGGCGTTTGGCGAGGAGACCGAGCAAATAGTTCTCGAAGGCGGGCGGGAGTCCGACGCCGAGTTCCCGCGGGGGTACCGGGGGTGTGTCGAGGTGGTGGTGGAGGACCGCGATGGCGCTGCCGGCGCGGAACGGCGGTTGTCCGGTGAGGAGTTGGTAGAGCACGCAGCCGAGCGAGTAGACGTCGGACGGCGGCCCGGCGGACTGGCCCAGGGCGCGCTCGGGCGCGATGTACAGGCTGGTCCCGACGATCTGGCCGGTCGCGGTGAGCGCGCCGTTCGGGTCGTTCATGAAGTGCGCGATGCCGAAGTCGGCGATCTTCACGGACCCGTCGGCGCCGAGGAGGAGGTTGCCGGGCTTGATGTCACGGTGCACGATGCCCTGCTCGTGTGCCGCGCTGAGTCCCGCGGCCGACTGGGCGGCGATGTGGGCCACGTGCTCCGCCGGCAGCGTGCCCGCCTGGGCGAGTACGTGGGAGAGGCTGTCGCCCTCGACCAGCTCCATCACCAGGTACAGACGGCCCTCCTGCTCGCCGAAGTCGAGGACGCCGACCACATGGGGATGGCTGAGCCGGCCCGCGGTCTGGGCCTCCAGGCGGAAGCGGGCGGTGGCGGTGGGCTCGGAGTTCTGGGAGTGCAGGAGCTTGACGGCCACCGGACGGCCGCCCATCTCGTCGTACGCCTGCCAGACCTCGCCCATCGCGCCGCGTCCGATGGTGGTGTTCAGCCGGTACCGGCCCGCTATCAGCACCTGTTGCTTCATCCTCACGCAGTGGAACGACTCGACTGCTGCAGGCCATGTCCCTTTGAGGGAAGGGGTGTTGGTGGGGTGGCGCAGCTGTCACAGCCTACTGGCGGACAGGCGGTCACCGACCGCGATCCCGCACATGCTCCGCTACGGCGGGCGGGCCGGAGGCGCGCTGGTAAAATGGGGGCACGCTTCGACGCCGCCGGGGCCCGTACCGAGGGGTATGGGCCCCGGTGCCGTTGCGGGCACAGGACTGAGGAAGGTTCCCCATGAACGCGAAGCCGCCGGCCGCTTCCTTCGGCGCGCTCGGACTGCCGCCCGAGCTGGTCGGGACGATGACCGGCCTCGGGGTGACGGAGCCGTTCCCGATCCAGGCGGCGACACTGCCCGACGCGCTGGCCGGGCGCGATGTGCTCGGCCGGGCACGGACGGGTTCCGGCAAGACGCTGGCCTTCGGTCTCGCGCTGCTGGTACGGCTCGCGGGCCGGCGGGCGGAGTCGAAGCGGCCGCTGGCCCTGGTCCTGGTGCCGACCCGGGAGCTCGCGCAGCAGGTCGGCGACGCGCTGGAGCCGTATGCGCGGACGATGGGCGTGCGCATGGGGACGGTGGTCGGCGGGCTGTCGATCAACCGGCAGCAGGCAATGCTGCGGACCGGCGTCGAGGTGGTCGTCGCGACGCCGGGACGGCTGACCGACCTGGTGTCGCGCCGGGACTGCGTCCTGAACCACGTGCGGATCACCGTGCTGGACGAGGCGGACCAGATGTGCGACCTGGGGTTCCTGCCGCAGGTCTCGGAGCTCCTGGGGCAGATCCCTGCCGACGGGCAGCGGCTGCTGTTCTCGGCCACGCTCGACCGTGACGTCGACCAGCTGGTCAAGGACCACCTTCACGACCCGGTGCACGCGTCGGTCGACCGGGCGTCGGGCTCGGTCACGACGATGGAACACCATGTGCTGAACATCCACGCCGCCGACAAGTACGCGACGGCGACCGAGATCGCCGCGCGCGACGGCCGGGTGCTGATGTTCCTGGACACCAAGGCCGGTGTCGACCAGTTCACCCGCCATCTGCGGGCCAGCGGCGTACGCGCGTCGGCGCTGCACAGCGGCAAGTCGCAGCCCCAACGCACGCACACGCTCGGCCAGTTCAAGGACGGCGAGATCACCGTGCTGGTCGCCACCAACGTCGCCGCGCGGGGCATCCACATCGAGGCCCTCGACCTCGTCGTCAACGTCGACCCGCCGGCCGACGCCAAGGACTACCTGCACCGCAGCGGGCGTACGGCGCGGGCCGGCGAGTCCGGGAGCGTGGTCACCCTCGTCACCCCCAACCAGCGGCGCGACGTGAACCGGATGATGTCCGACGCCGGTATCCGCCCGACCGTCACCCAGGTCCGCTCCGGCGAGGAGAAGCTGACCGCCATCACCGGCGCCAGACGCCCGCCGACCGAGACGAAGACCAGCACCGGCAACGCCCCCTTCCGCGGCATGGGCACCCGCCCGGGCCGGGCCGGCAAGGAGACCCGGAAGACCGCCGAGGCCCGCAAGGCCGCGGAGGCCCGCGCGGCGGCGAGGGTCCGCAAGAGCCGCTGACCCGTGGGGAGTTCGCTCTTTCGGGACTACTCCGGCTGCGCGGAAGCGTCCCGTGAAGCGGCATCGACCTGTGAGGCCGCATCGCCGTCTGAGGTGGCCCGGCCGCGCAGCGTGACGAGAGCCAGCACCGCGGAGCACAGCGCGGCCGTACCGCAGACCACGAAACCGATCGAGTAGCCGTGGCCGAGGGCGTCCAGGGCGAGCGGATGCAGGTCGGCCAGCTTCGGCGACGCCGCCGAGGCACCGTTCACCGCGAGCGGCCCGCCTTCTTCCAGTACGGCCGTGCCCGCGCCCTTCAGTGCCTCCGGGAGCGCGGAGCCGTGCAGGGAGTCGGAGAAACTGCTGGCCGCGCGGCTCAGGGCGACGGCGCCGATGACGGCCGGGCCGAGGGTGAAGCCGAAGTCCCGGAGCAGGTTGGTGGTGGCGCTCGCCATGCCGGCCAGGTGGGTCGGCACGGTGTTGACGGCTGTCGCGGTGATCGAGGTGACGGTGACCGAGAAGCCCAGGCCGACCAGACCGAGCGGCACGATCAGCGAGGTGAAGGCGGTGTCGGTGATCGGCAGCGTGGCCGCCAGGTAGTCGCCCGCCGCGATCAACAGCAGCCCCGAGCCGAGGAGCAGCCCCGGTGCGACCGTGCGCAGCAGCCGTTCGGTCAGGGGCAGCATCGCCAGGGTGATGCCGTTGAGGAGGACGAACGCCAGACCCGTCCGCATCGGGGCCTGGTCCTGCACCGGGCCGAGCCGGATGCTGACGGAGTAGGCGGTGCCCAGGAAGGCGAACATGCCCACCACGGCCACGACCGAGGCCACCGCGAAGGCACGGTTACTGAACAGATCCAGGCGCAGGAGCGGGGACTTGGCGCGCTTCTCGGCCAGCACGAAGCCGGCGAGGAACACGGCCGCCAGGACGAAGGCGATGACGATCGAGGGCGAGGCCCAGCCGTCCGTCGGGCCCTGGATGATGGCGTAGAGGAGGGCGAACAGGCCCAGGCCGATGGTCACCTGGCCCGCTATGTCGAGTGAACGGCCCTCGGGGGCACTGGAGTTGACGACGAACAGGGCGCTGACGGCGGCGCTCGCCGCGGCGATGGCGGTGACCACGACGAACGACCAGCGCCACGAGCCGTAGGTGGCGGTGACGCCGCCGAGCAGCGGGGCGAGGAAACCGCCGGTGGAGAGCAGGGCCGCCCACATCGCGATGACCCGGGCCCGCTGGGCGGGTGAGGTGGTGCCGGCGGCCAGGATGGCCAGCGAGGTCGGGAACAGGGCGGCAGCGCCGAGGCCCGCCAGGGCCTGCCCTGCCCACAGTTGGTGGACGCCGGAGGCGGTGGCGCTGGTCAACTCGCCCACGGCCAGCAGCGCGGCACCGCCGACCAGCAGCCGCTTGCGGCCGAAGAGGTCGCCGAGCAGGCCGAAGGTCAGCTCCAGTACGGCGACCGGGAGCAGGAACGCGTCGGAGATCCAGGTGAGTTGGGAGCCGACCGGATGCAGGTCGGACTGGAACAGTCCGTTGAGCGTGGCCGGTATGGCCAGGCCGATCTGGGCGAGGCAGACGGCGAGGAGACCGGCGACCAGGGTGCCGGTGGTCAGACCGGGACCGGTGGCGGCGGTCCTGGTGGAGGGTTCGGTCGTCATTGACACGGAGGGCTCCTGGGGCGCGCGGGCTGGGAACAGGGGAGGGAGAGGGCCGGGGGAGAACAGGGGAGGGAGCGGTTCGGGATCAGCGGGTACCGGTCAGACGGCTCGGCCGGTAGTCGGTGAAGGCTGCGCCGTCGAGGCCCAACTCGTCGGCGCTGCGCTGGAGTTGGTTGGCAGTGGTGGCGTTGCCCCAGTGCCGGGTGTCCAGTCGGTGTTCCACGGCGTGCAGACCGGCGACCACTTCGGCGGTGGTGAAGTTGCAGTGGCTCTGGCGGGACACGTAGGCCTGTCGCAGGAGGTGGGAGTCGCCGGCCGCGCGCACCCGCCCGGCGAACGCCGACTCCTGTTCCACGGGCACCAGTTGGTCGGCGGTGGTGTGGAGGTCCAGCAGTGGAACGGCCAGTCCCTGTCCGGCGGTCGAGGTCCGCTTCAGACGGGCCACCGCGGCCGGGTCGGCGGTGATGTCCGCACCGCGGGTGAGCCGGTTCAGGTCGGTGCGGAGGTCGAGCCCGGCGTCACGGTAGAGCGCCTCGACCTGCTTGACGTGGGCGGACCCGCGCAGCAGCCCGGCGTAGTCGACGCCCTTGTTCCAGGACGTGTTGCCGCCGGCGGACTGCTCCACCGACCAGCGCGCCGGGACGATGAACGAGAGAAGCCCCTGAGCCAGCCATGCGTACTGCTGCTGCTCCTGGCCCGCGAAGTCGCCGCGCTCGGGCGGCAGTTGACCGGGAGCCCAGTCGGCCAGGTTGAGATAGGCGGCGGCGAGGGCGATCCGGGCCCGGCCCGCCGGGGTCTGCTGCGCCGTCTCCACGGCCGCCGTGAGCCGGGCGGCGAGGGCGGCACCGTCGGCCTGGTTGTCGAGGTTCACCAGGGCATCGGCGTCGGCGGGGTCGAAGAACGTGGTCAGGGTGTACTCGGCGTCCAACTGGTAGTTGTCCAGATCGACACCGCCCGCCACCAGACCGCACAGGCCGAGCGCACCGTCGACGCGGCCCGCGCCGTCCCGGGCGATCTGGGCGTTGACGAGTCCGCCCATGGACTCGCCCACGGAGATGACCCGGGTCGGTGTGCCGACCTGTCGGCGGAACGCGGTGAGTGCGGCGAACTGGTCCCGCTCGGCCGAACCGAGCGCCCACATCGAGCCGTTGGGGTCGTAGGAGGACCCGGCGAGGGCGTAACCGGCGTCCAGCAGGGCCTGGCTCGCGGCGGGCGAGGGCGCGTCGGCCGCGGTGGTCGGGCCGAAGCCGTGGCTGAACAGCAGCAGGGTGCCGTTCCACTGCTCGGGCGTGTCCGCGATCCAGGTGGCGCCGTCGGTCAGCGTGCCGGAGTAGTGGCCGGCGGTGGCGATGCCGGTGGCGGCGTGGGCGCCGGCCGCCGGACCGATCAGGGCGGTCGCGAGGGCGGTCGCGCAGGCGGCGGCGAGGGTCGAGAGACGGGGTCGGGGCATGACGGCGGCTCCGCGAGTCAGGGGGACCGAGGGGGGAGCGTGCTGGACGTGCGAGGTGGAGCGGGTTAGGCGGTCGAACGAACTGGAAGAGCGGTGCGAATGTAGGGCTCTTTTTTCATGGCCGTCAATAGAGTGACCAATAATGAGGCAGGCGAATCCGTGTGTGGGCGCACGGGGGCCGGGTGCGGACGGAATCGGGTCCGCGGGTGCGGATCAGTCCAGGGTCATGGTGTCGAGCAGCCGGACGGCCGCTCGCGCCGCCGGTCGCTCCCAGCGGCTGGCCAGGCCGCGGAAGACGGTCTCCGCCTGCGCGGCGGGCCAGTCTCCGGGGAGGTGCTCGGCGGGCAGATGCGGGTCCCGTCGTACGAGATCCAACCAGTCGGTGTGCAGCAGGAGTTGACCGGCCAGGTCGTCGCCGGAGGTCGCCGCGGGCAGGGGGTCGGTGCGGTCCCAGCGGTCCAGGAACGCGCGGTACCGGGCGCCGATGGCCGGCACGTCGAAGGCCTGCTCCAGCACCTCGCGGACGTCGGTCGGCGACTCCACCTCGGCCCGGAACACCCGCAGATACGGCTCCAGCCCGAGCCCCGCCACCATCTCGCGGACGTCGACGGGCGCCGGGGCCACCCACAGGCCGTTCTGCAGCGGGCCGAAGCCCGCCCAGATCAGACGGGAGCGCAGATCGTGCCGTTCACGGCTCCACGCCTCGGGCAGCGAGAAGCCCACCATCGTCCAGCGCCCGTCCCAGTCCCGGTTCACCGCGCCCGTCTGCCAGATACGGTCCCTGCCGTCCGTCAGCACCTGCACGGCGTGCGGCGTCAGCGCGAAGTACGTCTTCCGCCCCTGCCGGCGACGCTCCAGCAGATCGCGCTTGACCATCCGGTTCAGGGTGGTCCGCACCGCTTCCTCGGTGCTCCCCACCCGCCCGAGAGCGGTGATCACACTGCCCGACGACACGGCGACCGGCCGCCCCAGCACGTGAACGCCGAAGAAGGTCAGCATCAGGGACTGGGTGCGCGGCTCGGGCCCGCTCTCGGCGGCGGTTCCGGGGGCGACGTCAACACTGGTCACGGGCACAGCGTAGGCCCGGGGCGGGCGTGAGGAGCCTCTGCACCGTGAAGTGTGTCGCGTCTGTAACGGCAATCGGGGATCAGCCGAGTGTCGGAGTGCCTGGTGGCGCGTGACTCAGAAGGCGAACGCCTCGGTCAGGCGCAGGTTGTAGCCGTCCTCTTCCATCAGGACGACCGTGACGCCGAACGGGGACGGATGGTCCAGTTCGAGGGGAGTGAAGGCGTAGTCGACCGCTGCCTGGACGGGCGGCACCAGTTTGGCGTCGAGCTGGGGAGCCGGGGCCGGCTGCCACTGGGGTCCGGCGGAGGACGGGTCCTCGGTGTAGGGGAACTGGTGGAGCGTGTGGCCGTCCTTCGTGGCGTGCACCATGTTGAGGCAGGGGGACGGGCCGTCGGCGGGGAGTTCGCAGGTGGTGGCCACGTCCTGGGTCTCCCAGGCGAGCACGATCTCGTCGGCGTTCGCCGCAGCGGCGATGTTCGACAGTGACGCGATCGCCGTGAGCGCGTCCTCGCCGGACCTGACCGGGCGCAGCCAGATCAGGCCGACCAACTCGCCGCGCACCAGCGGCATGATGACCGGGCGGGGGACGGCGCCTTCGCTGAGACCCGCGACGTACGCGCTCTTCATCGACTCCGTCAGCGCGTCGAACGTACGCGTGTCCATGAACTCCCCATCCGCAGCGGCTGTGTGGCGTCCATTCTGCCCCGCTCGCGGGGTGCGCGAGGTCGCTCCTCGGAGTGAAAGAGGCCCCGGCTGGACGGGGGAGACCAGCCGGGGCCGTACGTGGTGGCGTGCGGAGGGCGGTCGCCTCTCGGCGAGGGGCTCCATGGGGCTTCAGCCGAACGATCGTCCCCATGGGCTATAGGTGAGGCCCGGGGACACTGTCCCCTCCGCAGCCACATATAGATGAACGGGCCACCTGCCTCAGTTGTTCCCGCGCATGTCCTGTCTGGGACTGTGAGCTGCGGAACACTCGGTGCGAGACGCCGCCCCGCGCGGAACACCCCTTACGCGAGGCTTCAGTTGAGGTACTCCGCGATCAGCGTCGCGAACTCGTCGGGGGTGGCGAGGCGGATGCCGAGCGTCTCGGCCTTGGCTCGCTTCGATCCCGCGTTCTCGCCCGCCACGACCAGGGTCGTCTTCTTGGAGACGCTGGAGGAGGAACGGCCGCCGGCGCGCTCGACGAGCTCGTTCATCTGGTTGCGGCTGAGCTTCTCCAGGGGGCCGGTCATCGCGCCGGTGACGACCACCGTCATACCGGCCAGCGGCCCGTCGTCGGCCGTGGCACCTTCGCCGCCGTCGGCAGCCGCGTCGTCCGTCGTGGGCGCGGGCGGGGTCGCGCCCGGCTCGGTCATGTTGACGCCGGCGGCGACCAGTTTGTCGATGAGCGGGGCGAGTTCGGTCAGCTCGGCGACGATCAAGGGGGCCTTCTCCGTGCCGATGCCGTCGACCCGCTGCATCGATTCCGCGTCGGCCGCGCGGATCTCGTCCATGGTCGCGAAGTAACGGGCGATACGGCGGGACATGGAGCGGCCGGTGCCGCGCACCCCGAGCGCGCACAGCACCCGGGACAGCGGCTGCCCTTTGGCCGTGGTGATCGCGGCGAGGAGGTTGTCGGTGCTGGTCTCGCCCATCCGCTCCAGGCCCAGGAGCTGCTCGCGCGTGAGGGCGAACAGGTCGGCGAGATCGGCGACCAGGCCGGCGTCGACGAGCTGGACGACGCGGGTGTGACCCAGCCCCTCGATGTCGAGCTGGTCGCGGCCCGTGGCGTAGGAGAGGGCGGCGACCAGGTGGCAGTTGCGGCCCTGTTCGCAGCGCCAGCGCAGTTCGCTGGTGTCGATGCCGGAGCCGCAGCGCGGGCACACCTCGGGGAACACGATGGGCTGTTCCTCGCCCGTGCGCAGATGCGCGACCGGGGCCTCGATGCGGGGGATCACGTCACCGGCGCGATGGACCATGACGTGATCGCCCAGGCGCAGGTCGCGGCGGGTGATGTCGCCCGGGTTGTGGAGCGTGGCGTAGGTGATGGTGGCGCCGTCGATCTCGACCGGCTCCAGGACCGCGCGCGGGGCGATGATGCCGGTGCGGCCCACGTTCCACTCCACCTCCAGGAGCCGGGTGATCTTCTCCACGGCGGGCAGCTTGTAGGCGATCGCCCAGCGCGGGGCCCGCGTCCCCGACCCGGCGGCCTGCTGGTCGGCGGCGAGGTCGGCCTTGATGACGATCCCGTCGATCCCGAAGGGGAGTTGGGCGCGCAGCTCGGCGATCTCCTGGACCCGGGCCAGCACCTCCTCGACCGTGTCGGCGGTGATGCCGGGCACGGCGGTGGTGGCCGTGGTGTTGACCCCGAAGGCGGCGGCCTGGGTCATCAGCTCGCTGTGCGCGAGCTCGGGCAGCCGTGCCGCGAGGTCGGCCTCGGTGTCCGGGAGGGGCAGCAGTCCGTAGCCGAAGAACGTCATCGGCACCGTGTAGGCGCGCTCCTTGGCCCGCAGGGTGCCCGCCGACGCACCGCGCGGGTTGGCGAAGGGCTGGCCGCCGTGCGCGGTGCGGACCTCGTTGCCGTGCTCGAACTGGGCGGTGGTCATGAGGACTTCGCCGCGCACCTCGACGGTGACCGGCTCGGCCAGCTCCAGCGGCAGGCCCTCGATGGTGCCGATCGCGTGGGAGACGTCCTCCCCGGCCGTGCCGTCGCCGCGGGTGATGAGCCGGGTGAGTCTGCCGCGCGTGTAGCGGGCCGCGATCGCCAGGCCGTCCAGCTTCGGCTCCACGCTGAACCGCGTGACCTCGTGGTCGATTCTTCGGGCCACCGACGCGGTCCAGGTGGTGAACTCCTCCGGGGAGAACACGTTGTCCAGGCTCAGCATCGCCACCGTGTGCGGGACATCGCCCTCCACCGCGCCGCCGGCCACCTTCCCGGTGGGGGAGTCGGGCAGCACCTGGTCGGGATTCTCGGCCTCCCACGCGGCGATGCCGCGCACCAGCCGGTCGTAGGAGTCGTCGTCCAGAGCGGAGGTGCCGGCGGCGTAATAGGCGGCCGACGCCTTCACCGCGTCCTCGACCGCCTGCGCGTAGGCGGCGGCATCCACGATCACAGCTGCAGGAGTTGTCATGACTCCCATCCTGCCTCCCACCACTGACAATGCCCCGGGCCCGACGCGGCGCGGCCTCCTCGCCCGCCCACGGGACGGCGGGCGAGGAGGCGTTCGTGCGGGTGCTCAGCCGAGCCCGCGGCTGTACGCCCAGGCGGTCGTGTCCAGGGTGTCCTCGGAACCGGTGAACGGCTCCTGCGGGGTGTACGAGTCGGTGGTGAAGTCGACGTCCACGTCGTCCGCCGTACCGCCGATCCCGTCCGCACCGACGCCCAGCATCTGGGCGATGTTGCCGCCCTGGTCCATCAGGTTCGCGGTGTCGTCGAACTGGTCGGTGTGCCAGTCGCCCGAGTAGTGCCCGATCTCGTGCGTGATGATGTTGCCGAGCCCCCGGCCGATGAAGCCGATCCTGTCGCTCTGCGGTCCCAGGTAGGTGTTGAGCGAGTTCGGGTTCGGCGCCGCGGCGCTCAGCAGGTCGAGCAGGACGAGCGCGGTGTCCTCGTGGCCGTAGTTGCCGGGGTCGATGGAGGACGAGATGCCGATGGTCGGGATGCCGGACTCGGCGATCGTGCCGCCGACGACGACCCGGCTCACATTGGGCCGGCCGAACGGGTCAGGATTGTCACGGCTGTTGAGGACTCTGACGGCGAAGTGCGGGTCGGTGCCCTTCGTGGCCAGGTCGGTCGCGATGTTCTCCTTCACCGAGGCCACGACGGCGTCGATCACCTTGTTCTCGTCGGCTGGGCCGAGCCCCCAGCCGGGCAGGAACGCCGACAGCGGTGACAGATCGTGCTGCGCGCCGCCCGCGCCGAAGATCGACGTGTTGACGCGAGCGCCGTCGAAGTCGAGGAACAGCGTCTGGACGGTGCCCTTGCGCTCCACCTCGGTTCCCGGGCGGTAGGCCTCCAACTCGGCACGGTAGGCGCCGACTCCGTTGCTCACGGCCAGGTAGTACCGGCCGGCGCGTGGCGCGACGAGGTCGACCGTGGCGTTGCCCCCGCCGGGCAGCGGCGACGCCGAGGCGTAACTCCCGCTGGCGTCGAGGGTCGAGCCCATCAGCTCCGTGCCGGCGGCGTCGTAGAAGGACAGATGGTGTGCGCTGCCGGTGACCGTGGCCCCGACGACGTCTCCCGCCTTCAGGTTGACGCCGTAGACGTCCTGGTCCCCGCCCTGCTCGGTGGAGAGCTTGAGGCTGTACGCGCCCTCGGAGCCCGCACCGGCGCCGCTGGCGGGGTCGTTCGGGTCGGTGGGCGAGCCGATGTTCGGCCCGGACCCGGCCACCATCAGGTAGTAGTCCCCGGTGCTGGGAAGAGGCAGACTCACGGAAACGTTTCCACTCGACGGGTCGTCGGCCCAGAACACCGTGCCGCCGTTCGCGTCGTAGAGCCGCATGATCGCGTTGAGACCGCCCTGGGCGCCCACGTCCATCGTGAGGGGCACACCGGCCGGCACTCCGGACACCTTGTAGAAGTCGAAGTCCCCGTGACCGTCACCGGCGCTGCCGTGCGGTCCGTCACCGATGACGCCGCTGGTCCTGACGGCCTGCCGCGCCCCGGCCACACCGGTGTCGATGGCCAGCGGGATGGACCCGTTGTCCTCCGAACCGGCGGGCAGCGTAGGGATGTCGGGGTCGTCGGCGAGATCTCCGGCGATGGCGACCGCGGAGTTCTGACGGGCACCGGCGCCGAAACCGGTGATGCGTTCGGCGGTCGGCACTGTGTCGTTGGCGCCGAGCGTGCCCGCGGGTTCCTTCTCGGCGTACGACGTCGCGGCCGCGAGCCCGGCCAAGTTCCGCTGTGCTGCCCGGAGTTTGCCGCGGGCTCCCCGATCCACGTCGGCCTGAAGGAAGTTGACCTTCCCCCGGGCCTCGGCGGGCAGCAGGGCGAGCGACGGATCGAAGTTCAGGCCGCCCGGGCTGGCCGCGCCCTTCTGCGCCAACTGGAGCCCGTCGCTGATCTGTTGGGCGATCCGGTCGGGTCGGCTGTGTTCGGTGTGCTGGTCCGCGTGTGCCGGTGATCCGGCGACGGACATGGTCGCGCTGAGCAGTGTGACGGTCAGGATGCTGGCTAAGCGGTGGCGGTGAGCGCCTGCGCGCATGCGGTCTCCCCTCCGCGGGACCGCGCTCGGCGGTCCGGCGGTCCTGTTTCGAGCGTTCTGGTCAGGAGCGCTCTGGGCAGGGCCTGGTCGGGCGGGGTGCCGGTGGTGGTGCCTATGGTGCTGGTGTCGGTGCGATGGCGGTGCCCGTGATCAGGCCGTCCGGCAGAGTTGGTCTAGTCCAGCAGGGGGTGTGGGCATGTCAATGGGGCCTTGGGGGGCGTTCGTAGGGACAGGCGCGAGTGTCTGGGCGTAGGGCGGGCGCCGGTGTCTGGTGGGGCGGGGCGGGTTTCGGAGTCCGGTGGCGCGGGGCGGGCTTCGGTGTCCGGTGGGGCGGCTCCGGCCCTGGAGGTCACATCCGTCCGCCGGCTCACACCGCGCCGCCCGTGTCCCTCACGGAAAGTGTTGCGCCGCCGACATCCCGCACGGAAAGTGCCGCGCCCCCGCATCCCCGACGGAAGACGGCGCGCGCCCCTCGTCAGTCCTCCGGCTCGGAAGCCCGCTGCAGATCGGCCCGTCCCTCCGCGGCCCGAATGAAGCGGGTCATCCCGAACTGGCTTGTTGTGGCGGCGTCTTGGGGGTTGCCGGTAGCCGATTCGGTGGTGCGAGACGTGGTCGGCAGGACGTACGGGCGGCGGAGCACCTCGTCGAGGATGATCACGGTCTCGGTCGCGCGGACCGCGGGGATGGTGGAGAGGCGGTCGGTGACCAGGCGGTGGACGGCGGTGACGTCGGCCACCCGGATCTGGATCATGGCGTCGTGCTGGCCGGTGGTGACGGCGCAGTACTCCACCTCCGGCATCTGGGCGAGGGCGGTACGGAACTGGTTCCACAGCTCCTGGCGGACCGTGACGAAGATCAGGGCGCAGATCTCCAGCCCGACCCGGTTGTGGTCGACGCGGGCGCTGAAGCCGTTGATCACGCCGTCGGCGCGGAGGGCTTCGAGGCGGGTGTAGGCGTTCGCGCGGGAGACGCCGACGCGTTCCGCGAGGGCGGCGACGGAGATGCGGCCCTGTGTACGGAGCACGTCGAGGATCTTGAAATGCACCGAATCCAGGGCAAGACCGATGCCGATCCGTCCAGAGCGGCGCGAGCCCGGGGTCTCCGGGGCCGACAGATCTTCCATGTTCGCGCCTCTCCATTGCATTACGTCTCGCGCTGGTCCCGTCCGCCGAGAGTCCTGGTTAGTTTCAGCCAACCCTAACGGCGAATCGTCCAGGTCCCCTCCCGGCATCCGCCCGTACCCGCACACCCGGTCCCGCACGGCCTTCTTCCGCTCCGCCACGCTCCGCCCTGCTCACGGAGGCACGCATGCCCAGATTCACTGCCGGGTCGTACCCGGTGGCACTCCCCCTCGTCGCGGTCGCGGCAATCGCCCTGAGCGCCTGCTCCGGCGGTACGAGCGCCTCCGGTTCCTCGGCCGGCAAGACCCTGGTCGTCGACACGTCGTTCAACCTGAAGACCGCCGACCCGGGCCGCGAGTTCGAGCCGACCGGGCAGATCGTGGACAAGGCGCTGTACGAGACCCTGCTGTCCTTCAAGGGCTCCGACGTCACCAAGCCGGTGCCGGGGCTGGCTTCGTCGTACGAGCAGTCCGCGGACGGCAAGACGCTCACCCTGCACCTGCGGACCGGCGCGAAGTTCGCGGACGGCAGCGCGGTCACCGCCGACGACGTCGTCTTCTCGCTGAACCGGGTGATCGCGCTCAAGGGCAACCCGTCGTTCCTGCTCGACGGCGTCACGGTCACCAAGACCGACGCCTCCACCGTCACCCTGGTGTCGAAGAAGGCGAACCCGGCGCTGCCCTTCATCCTCCCCAACCCCGCGCTCGGCATCCTCAGCGCGAAGACGGTCCAGGCCCACGGCGGCTCGGCGACCGCGACGGACGCGGCGGAGAAGTACCTCAACACGACGTCGGCGGGCTCCGGCCCGTACACGCTCACCTCGTTCAACACGAACACCCAGGTCGTCCTGACGAAGAACCCCAAGTACACCGGCTCCGACAAGCCGACCTACGACAAGATCGTGCTGCGCAACGTCCAGGCCCCCACCCAGAAGCTGAACGTCCAGCGCGGTGACAGCCAGATCGCCCTCGACCTCACCTCCGACCAGGTCAGCGGGCTCGGTGGCGGACTCAAGGTGGACAGCGGCGCGTCCTCGGACGTGATCTTCCTGCTCCTCAACCGGAACACCAAGGTCAGCAGTACGACGGCCAACGCGAAGTTCGCGGAGGCGGTGCGCAAGGGCATCGACTACAAGAGCCTGCTCTCGCTCGCCGGCACCGGCTCCGTCCAGCCCGCCGGGATCATCCCGTCGACCTTCCTCGGCGCGCTGCCCGCCTCCGAGGCCGCGGGCCGCGACCTCGCCGGGGCGAAGGCGGCGCTCAAGGCGAGCGGTATCGCCAAGCCCTCCGTGACCCTCGGCTACGCCAGCGACCTGACCGTCGACGGCCTCTCCCTGCAGACCCTCGCCGAACGGGTCCAGGCCCAGCTGAAGGAGGTCGGCATCACCGTCACGCTCGCCCCCGCGCCGACCACCACCGAACTCGACAACTACCGCAACGGTAAAGAGCAGTTGGGCCTCTGGTACTGGGGCCCGGACTACCCGGACCCCAGCGACTACCTGACCTTCCTCCCCGGCGACCTCGTCGGCCTGCGCGCGGGCTGGAAGGCCGGCGCCGACCCCACCCTCACCGCACTCGGCGACAAGGCGGCGACGACGATCGGCGACGACACCCGCAAGACCCTGTACGAGCAGATCCAGACGAAGATGAACACCGACGGCCCCTTCATCCCGCTGATGCAGCCGAGCCGCAACACCGTCTCCGCCGCGTCCGTGACCGGCGTGGCCTACAACCCCGTATGGACGATCGATGTCGCCGCGCTGGGCACCAAATAGGGGTGCGGGGGGTGGCAGACGTCTCCTCGCCCGCCACCCCCTCGCCCGTTTCCTCCTCCGCCGTACCGCCACCGCCGTCCTGCTCGCCCTCGGCGTGACCCTGGTGACGTTCGTCCTCACCAACCTGGTCCCGGGCGACCCGGCGGCGGCGAACCTCGGCCAGCGGGCCATCGGCGACCCGGCGATCGTCGCCCAGTTCCGCCACCACTACGGCCTCGACAAGCCACTGCCGGTCCAGTACGTCACCTACCTCGGCAACCTCCTCCACGGCGACCTCGGCGAGTCCCAGCAGAGCCACCAGTCCGTCCTCACCGACCTGTCGACGGCCGTCCCCGCCACCCTCGAACTCGCCGGTGCCGCGATCGTCGTCTCCCTGGTCCTGGGCGTCGCGTTCGGCGTCGTCGCGGCACTGCGCCGGGACCGCCTCACCGACCAACTCCTCCGCGTGGTCAGCCTGTTGGGTGTCTCGGTACCGACCTTCTGGCTGGCCCTGCTCGCCTTCTATGTCTTCTTCTACCGCCTAGGCTGGGCGCCGGGCAGCGGCCGCCTCGACCCCGGCATGACCGCGCCCCCGCACGTCACCGGCCTGTACACGGTCGACGCGGTACTCGCCGGACAGTGGCCGGTGTTCTGGAGTGCGGTGAGCCATCTCGCCCTGCCCGCACTGGTGTTGACGGCCTACACCGTCGGCCTGCTGACCCGCTTCACCCGCTCCGCCGTACTGGAGGTCCTCAACCAGGACTACGTCCGGGCGGCCCGCGCCAAGGGCCTCCCCGCCCGCACGGTCCTCTTCCAGTACATCCTCCGCGCGGCCCTCGTCCCCGTCATCACGGTCGCCGGACTGGCCTTCGGCGCCCTCCTCTCGGGCACCGTCCTGGTCGAGTCGATCTTCGCCTGGCCGGGCCTCGGCGCCTACGCCTACCGCAGCGCGACCACCCTCGACCTCCCCGCCGTGATGGGCGTCGGCCTGGTCGTCGGCCTCGTGTACCTGACCGTCAACCTCGCCGTGGACGTCCTCTACGGCGTGATCGACCCGAGGGTGAGGGTCCAGTGAAACGCAGTCCTGAGCGGAGCCCCGAGGGCGTGGTGAAACGCGGTCTCCTCCGACGGCTGCCGCCCGCCTGGCGCAGACCGCTCGCGGTGACGGGCGGCCTGGTCGCGGTGTTCTGGCTGCTGATCGTGGTCGCCGCCCCGCTGCTCGCCCCGCACGACCCCCTCGCGCAGAACCTGCCCCGGCTGGCCGCCCCCGGCGCCGGACACTGGTTCGGCACGGACGAGCTGGGCCGGGACGTCCTGAGCCGCGTGCTGTACGGCGCGCGGGTCTCCATCCCGCTCGCGCTCCTGCTGGTGGCCATGTCGCTGCTCGTCGGCGGAGTGCTCGGGGCCTGCGCCGGGTTCTTCGGGCGGTGGGTGGACGAGACCGTGATGCGGATCGCGGACCTGGTGTTCGCCTTCCCCACCGTCATCCTGGCGATGGTGGTCGCCGCCGCGCTCGGCGCCAGCCTGCAGAACGCGGTGCTGGCCGTCCTGGTCGTCTCCTGGCCGTCGTACGCACGCGTCACCCGGGGCCTGGTCATGGGCCTGCGGAACCGCGAATTCGTGCTCAGCGGACGGCTGTTGGGGTTCTCCGCCTGGCGCTCCCTGCGCGTCGACATCCTGCCCAACGTGCTCGGCCCCCTGCTGGTCCTGGCCACCCTCGACATCGGCACGGCGACGCTGCTGCTGTCCGGGCTGTCCTTCCTCGGGCTCGGCGCGAAACCGCCGACCGCCGAGTGGGGCGCGATGGTGGCGGACGGCACGCAGCAGTTCGACAAGTGGTGGATCGGGGTCTTCCCGGGGCTGGCGATCCTCACCGTCGTCCTCGCCTTCAACTTCCTCGGCGACACACTCCGGGACGCCCTCGACCCGGGCACCGCCCGCACGATCGGCGCGGAGAAGGAGCGTGTGGCATGACCGACGGCGACACGGTCGACGTACTGAAGATCAGTGGTCTGACCCTCGACCTGGGCGGTGCCCGCATCCTCGGCGGCGTCGATCTCGCGCTCCAACCCGGCCGTATCCACGGGCTCGCGGGGGAGAGCGGTTCGGGCAAGACCATGACCGGTCTTGCCGTGCTCGGTCTGCTGCCGCCGGGCGCGCGTACCGGCGGGCGGATCGAGTTCGAGGGCACCGACCTGCTGACCCTGCCGGCCCGCCAACTGGCCGCGCTGCGCGGGCAGTCGGTGAGCATGGTGTTCCAGGACCCGTCCACCAGCCTGCACCCCATGCTCAGCATCGGCCACCAGCTCACCGACCACCTGCGCCACCACCTGAAGCTCAACCGCAAGGCGGCGAAGGAGCGGGCCGCCGACCTGCTGACACAGGTCCGCATCCCCAATCCCCGTGAGGCGCTGGGCCGTTACCCGCACCAGTTCTCCGGCGGCATGCGCCAGCGCATCGCCATCGCCATCGCGCTGGCCTGCGAACCGAAGGTCCTGATCGCCGACGAGCCCACGACCGCGCTCGATGTGACCGTGCAGGCAGGTGTGTTGCGGCTGCTGCGCGGTCTCTGCGACGACCTCGGCCTCGCCGTCCTGCTGGTCACCCACGACCTGGGCGTGATGTCCGCGATCGCCGACGAGGTGAGCGTGATGCGCCACGGCCTGGTCGTCGAGACGGGTCCGCGCGGCCGGGTCCTCACCGACCCGCAACACGACTACACCCGCACGCTCTTGGACGCGCTCCCCGGAAGGAGCACCGTATGACGACCAGCCCGCCGACCCTTACGACCCCCCACTCGACGACCCCTCTCCTGTCGGTCGACGACCTCGTGGTCCAGTACCA
Source organism: Streptomyces sp. NBC_00988 (assembly GCF_045162645.1). Lineage (NCBI taxonomy): Bacteria > Bacillati > Actinomycetota > Actinomycetes > Kitasatosporales > Streptomycetaceae > Streptomyces > Streptomyces sp. NBC_00988. The sequence goes on along the minus strand of NZ_CP108730.1, from coordinate 1,631,445 downwards.
CCGGCCGGGCGCAGCCCCCACCCGAGCCGTCGCCGGGGTCAGCCTCCAGGTGCGGGCGGGCGAAGTCGTGGGCCTGGTAGGCGAGTCGGGCTGCGGCAAGTCGACGCTGGCCCGCGCGGTCTGCGGCCTCACCGCACCCGCGGAAGGCCGGATCACCTACGACGGCACCCCGGTACGCCCGTTGCGGGTGCGCCGCCGCGAACTGGCCCTGACCGGCATCCAGATGGTCTTCCAGGATCCGTACGGCTCCCTCAACCCCCGGCGCCGGGTGGGCTCGCAGATCGCCGACGGCATCCGTACGGCGGCCGGGCGGGGCGAGGCCGCGGCCGAACTCACCACCCCGGAGGACCTGTTGACCCGGGTCGGGCTGCCGGCGAGCGCCGCCGAGCGCTATCCCCAGGAGTTCTCCGGCGGCCAACGCCAGCGCATCGCCATCGCCCGCGCCCTGGCCGCCCGACCCCGGCTGCTGGTCGGCGACGAACCGATCTCCGCCCTTGACGCTTCCGCTCAGCTCCAAGTGGCCACGCTGATGAGGTCGTTGGCCGTCGAGTCGGGCGCCGGGCTGCTGTTCATCAGCCACGACCTGTCCGTCGTACGGCTGATCGCGGACCGGATCGCCGTGATGTACCTCGGCCGGATCGTGGAGACCGGCCCCACCGCCGAGGTCTGGGCGGACCCGCGCCACCCGTACACCCGGGCACTCCTGGCCGCCGTACCGAAGCCCGATGGGGCGGGCGTGCTGCCCGCCGAACTCCCCGGCGACGTCCCCGACCCCGCCGACCCGCCGAGTGGCTGCCGCTTCCACCCGCGCTGCCCGCAGGCCTTCGACGGTTGCGACCGGGAGGAGCCGCAGTTGATCGCGGGGGGTGTCGCGTGCCGGTTGTACGCGGCGTGAGCGGGGGTGGGGTGTCCGGATCCACCCCGGCAACGCCGGCAACGTTTGGTCACAGAGCCGCCCGCTGACGGTCGCTCTACTGGGGCGTGACCACCGCGCCCTGTCTGTCACCAGTGTGCGCGGAGCCCCCGCGTCAGCGGCGCCCCGCACTCCCGCACACGCGGAAACCCACGCCCAGAACGCCGAACGGATCCTCACGCCGAGCCTCACGGAGACCCGATGCCCGCCACCCCAGCGCCCGACGACGACCACCCCCACTCCACGGACCCGGCCGCGAACCTGTACCCGGCCGACCGCCTCCACCGTGCCCAGCAGGCCACGGCCCGAGCCGGTCTGGACGCCCTGCTGATCTCGCCCGGTCCGGACCTGCGTTACCTGACCGGCTACGACGCCAAGCCGCTGGAACGGCTGACGTGCCTCGTGCTGCCCGCCGACAGTGATCCCTTCCTCCTTGTGCCGGCCCTGGAGGAACTCGCCGCCAAGGCATCCCCGGCCGGTGACCTGGGCATCGAGATCACCGGCTGGGGCGAGACCGACGACCCCTATGCCCTCGTCGCGGCCCGGCTGCCCGCCCGTACCGCCCGCGTCGGCGTCGACAACCGTATGTGGGCGGAGAAGACCATCGCCTTCCGCACCCAACTGCCGGGCGCCAGGCAGGAGTTGGCCGGAGCCGTGCTGAACGGGCTGCGGATGCGCAAGACCCCGCAGGAGGCGGCCGCCCTGCGCCGGGCCGGTGCGGCCATCGACCGGGTGCACACCCGCATGGGGGAGTGGCTGCGAGCCGGGCGTACCGAACGCGAGGTCGGCCGGGACATCGCGGACGCGATCATCGCCGAGGGGCATATCCGGGTCGACTTCGTCATCGTCGGTTCCGGCCCGAACAGCGCCAGCCCGCACCACGAACTCTCCGACCGGACGATCCGCCCCGGCGACCCGGTGGTGGTCGACATCGGCGGTACGACCCTGGACGGTTACTGCTCCGACTCCACCCGGGTGTACGCGGTGGGCGAGCCGCCCGCCGAGTTCCGCCGCCTCCACGACGTGCTGCTCGGCGCCCAACGCGCGCAGACCGACGCCGTGCGACCGGGTATCACGGCCGGTCAACTCGACGCTGTGGGACGGGACATCATCACCGACGCCGGATACGGACCGCACTTCATCCACCGCACCGGACACGGCATCGGCCTGGAGAGCCACGAGGAGCCCTACATCGTGACCGGCAACCCGCTCCCGCTCGCACCGGGCATGGCCTTCTCCGTCGAACCCGGTATCTACCTGCCCGGCCGGTACGGAGCCCGGATCGAGGACATCGTGATCTGCACGGAGGAGGGCGGCGAGCGCCTCAACCGCACGCCCCGTGACCTGGTGGTCCTCCCTTGAGCCGGCATCAGCGGGAGGGAAAGGAGGGACAGGAAGACGTGATGATCCACGGCAAGAACCCCGCCCCCGTACCCGCCCAACTACGCCTGACGGGCGAGGACTTGGTCCTGCGTGAGTGGACCGAGAACGACCTCCCCGCCATGACGGACCTGTTCCACGACCCCGAGATCGCGCACTGGACCCCGCTGGCCTCGCCGTTCGACGAGACCGCCGCCCGCGCCTACCTCGCCACCGCCCGACGGGCCCGCGCCGAGGGCCTGTGCATCCAGCTGGCCATCACCACCGACGGCCAACTGCCGCTGGGTGAGGTCCTCGTCATCCGGCAGAACGCCAACGGTCGTACGGCGAGCCTCGGTTACTCCGTGGGAGCCGCGCACCGCGGCCGACGCCTCGGAGCCCGGGCCCTGACCGTCATGACGGAGTACGCCCACCACGCCCTGGACCTGCCCCGGTTGACGCTGAGCATCGCGACGGACAACGCCGCCAGTGCGGCGGTGGCCCGAGCCGCCGGCTACCACCTCACCGATGAACCGCCGATCACCACGGTAAGAAGGGGCTGGTCGCTCACCCTGCGAACGTGGGCGCACGACCGCCCCTGACCCGGACCGCGCCCCCTCCCACCCAGCACTCGACCAAGGATCCGCCATGCCCGCTCCACCACCCCCTCCCGCCCGTCCCGCCGCCGACCGCGGTGCCCGCCCGGGTGGCGCGCCCGCCGACCTGGCCGACGTGTGGACGGTGATCACGGGCATGTACGAGGGCTACACGGCCGGCGACCGCGACCGCATCGACGCCTTCCTCGACCCCAAGGCCACCATCTGGGACTCGGCGACCCCCGAACTCATCAGCGGCAGAACGGAGTTGAACCGCGTCCGGGACGCCCGTCCCACGCCGGACGACGGTCCCGCCGAGACCGGCCTCACGGCGTACGGCCAAGTCGTCGACGTCTTCGGGGACTTGGCCGTGGCCCGCTACTGGCTACGGGTCGACTTCCGTGCGGCCCCTTCGGAGTTGGCCCGCAACACCGCGGTCCTACGGCGTGCGCACCCCGCCGGTCACTGGCTCGTCGTGCATCTGCACGAGGACATCCAGTGAATAGGGTGACGGGTGAGGCGCGGGGGCCCGTTCCCTCTACTATGTCGGGGTCCGGTCCGGGCGTGTCGTCCGAGGACTGGTGTCGCATCCCCGCACCCCCGCTGGGCAACGGGGTTGGAGCCCAGTCGAGTTGACCTCACGGTGGATCTGGTGACTCTCGGTTCCACCCAAGGAGGACATGTCCCGTGCTTTCGCTCGATGGCTCCGACCCATCGCACATAGGTCGTTACCGTCTGGTCGGCAGACTCGGCGAGGGCGGGATGGGGAGGGTGTACCTCGCGCGTTCGCCGGGAGGCCGTCCCACCGCCGTCAAGGTGATCAACGACCAGCTGCGCCATGACGAACACGCCCTCAGCCGGTTCCGCCGCGAGGTGGAGACCCTGGGTACGGTCCGCAGCGCGTACACGGCGTCGCTCATCGACGCGGAGCTGGACACGCCGCCGTACTGGCTCGCCACCGAGTATGTGCCGGGGCCCACGCTGCACGCCGCGGTCGTGGCCAACGGACCGCTCCCCGCCGACCTGGCCCGGGTCGTGCTGGCCTCCCTCGCCGAGGGACTGGACGCCATCCACGTCCGCGGTGTGTGGCATCGGGACCTCAAGCCGCACAACGTCATCCTCTCCGCGACCGGCCCTCAACTGATCGACTTCGGCATCGCCAGGACCACCGGCACGTCCAACCTGACGCAGGTCGGCGGGGCGATGGGCAGTCCCGGGTTCATCGCGCCGGAGACGATCACGGGCGGCGAGACCGGTCCGGGCGCGGACGTGTTCGCCCTCGGGGCCACGCTGGCGTTCGCCGTCACCGGCCGCCCGCCTTACGGGGACGGGCCGTTCGCGGCCGTGTCCTACCGTTCGGTGCACGGCGAGATCGACCTGCGGGGTGTCGATCCCGGCGTCGCCGAACTGATCGCTGCCTGCGCGCAGAGCGATCCCGCCCTGCGCCCCACCCCGCATCAGATCGTCGAACTCTGCCGGGCCGAGGCCGATCTGGTCCACCATCCCGCCTATCAACGGGCACTCGCCGTGGGCTCGTTGACGGACCGGGAACGTGCCGCGACCGTCGCCGACAGCGGGGGCGCTGTGTCGGCCGTAGCCCCGCAGTCGACGGCGGCCATGGACGGCGGCGCGCGGGAAGCCCATGCGGCCACGCTCCTCGCGCCGAACCCGGGCCTGGACACCCCCACGCAGCCGCACGTGGCGGATGTCTACGGCCCCTATCCGGTGGGAACCGGACCGACTCCGCCCCCGGACGGCGGAGGCACCCGAGGTGAACCCGGGCGTCGCACGCTCTGGACCGCCATCGGCGCAGCCGCGCTGGTCGTCGTCGCCGGCTCCGGGCTGCTCCTGTTCAACACCCTTGACGACAAGGGCGACAGCAAGAGCAAGGACTCGGCGTCAGCCCATGTCACCCCGTCCGCCGGCGCCGGCCGCGCCGCCCACGTGTCGGCCTCCCCGTCCGCAAGCGGAGCGACGGCGTCTCCTTCTGCCTCCGCTTCCGGCACGGGTGAGAGCAAGCTGCCCGACGCCGTGGTGGTGAAGTCCCCCTTCACGTTCGAGGTCGGGAAGTTCATCCAGACCGTGCGCTCGAAACTGATCATGCAGACGGACGGCAACCTCGTGCTCTACGACGCGGCCGGAACGGCGCATTGGGCGAGCCAGACCCAGGGCGCGGGGAACACGGCCACGTTCCAGGCGGACGGCAACCTCGTGGTCTACGACGCTCAGCACCAGGCCCTGTGGAGCAGCAACACCCAAGGTGCCACCGGGGCCGTGCTCAAGGTGCTGGAGGACGGCAACATGGTCATCGCGACGGACGCCGCGGTCGTCTGGCAGACCAATACCGCGAGTTGAGGGCGGGGGCGCGAGGGCGGCGAAGCGAACTCGGCCGACGGATCAGCCGAGTCGGCGCCCTCTGGGCGGGTCCGGAAGATCATGCGAGAGTGGGCGCATGACGGCACCAGAAGCCACGGTCGTGGCGGTGGACGAGGTCGAGGAACTCGCGGTGGACGGGCTGCGCTGGCTGATCGAGGCGGCGCGAGAGACCTCCGGAGGAGGCCTCGCCTGGTCGGGGAAGCCCTCGGACGACGAGCCGAACCCGTCCCTCTACAGCGGTACGGCCGGGAACGTCCCCGTGCTTCTGGAGGCGTGGCGGCACTTCGGTGACGACTCCTACGCCGACGCGGCCCTGCGCGCGGGCCTCGGTCTCGCGGATTCCGTCGACGGCATCGAAGACGACTCCCTCTACTTCGGCCGCACCGGAGTGGCCCTCGTCCTGCGGACCCTGCACGAAGAACTCGGGGACGCGGCCGCCGGTGCCGCCGCAGACCGCGCGCTGGACCTCGTGCGGTCACGCTTCGACGGGACCCGCTGGGGCGAGCTGTTCGAGCTGATGGGCGGCAACTCGGGGATCGGCCTCGGCGCCCTCCTGGCCGGCGACCCCGAACTCGCCGTCCTCGCCGTGGAGCCGTACCTGCGGACGGCGGAGCGGACTCCGGCGGGCGTCCACTGGCCCCACCGCACGGGCATCGAGGCGCGTCTGCACCACATCTCGCACGGCACACTCGGCATCGTCGTGGGACTCGCCACGGTCGGCGAGGCCACCGGCCGCGCGGACCTGGTCGAGCTGGCGCTGGCCGGTGCAGCGGACGTCGTGTCGCGCGACGAGGCGGGACCGGAAGGCTTCCTGGTCCGGCACTCCACCCCGCCGTACCGCCCCGACGTGGTCGAGCCCGTCAGCTACGGCTGGTGCCACGGCCCGGCCGGTGACGCCCAGGTCTTCCGGCTCCTGCGGGACATCACGGCCGACCCCGCCTGGTCCGCCCTCACCGACCGCTGCTGGCACACGGTCACCCACTCCGGCCTGCCCCAGCGGCTGCGCCCCCGCTTCTGGGACAACAACGGCCGCTGCTGCGGCACCGCGGGCGTCCTCGCCCTGGCCTGCGACCGACTCGCCGAACAGAAGGAACCGCAGGAGCGGCAGGACCCGTACGACTTCGCCCACGTCCTCGTCGCTGACCTGGCCGCCCGCGCGATCCGGGACAACGACGGCGCCCGCTGGTCCAACGTCGAACAGCGGGCCACCCCGAGCGACCTCGAACCCTTCACGGGGTGGGCGATGGGCAACGCGGGCATCGTCCGCGAACTCCTGCGCTTCGTACGGCTCGGCCGAGGAGGCGATCCGCGCTACGCGTTCGCGTGGCCGGACCAGCCTCCGGTGCACGCCCAGGACACGGGCCGCCGCTAGCGGATCCGCGCCACCGCCGCGTAGATCCCGCTGCCTTCCGGAGCCTCCTCCGACGCCGGCGGATTCCACTCCGTCGCCGTCACCAGGCCGGGCGGCACCAGTTCGAGGTCGTCGAAGAAGCGGGCCACCTCCGGGCGGGTGCGGAAGCCGAGCTTGATGCCGCCCTTGGCGTACTCCGCGGTGACCTGGGCGGCGAGTTCGGGGTACAGGTCGGACGCCGCGTGGGACAGGACCAGGTAGCTGCCGGACGGCAGGGTCGCGACGAGGTTGCGGACGATGCCGTGGGCGTCCTGCTCGTCCGGGATGAAGTGCATCAACGCGATCAGCGAGAGGGCGATCGGGCGGGTGAAGTCCAGGACGTGGCGGGCGTGTTCGACGATGAGCTCCGGCTCGCGCACGTCGGCCTGGATGTAGTCGGTGACCCCGTCGGCGTGGCTGATCAGCAGCGCCTCGGCGTGACGCAGGACGATCGGGTCGTAGTCGGTGTAGACGACCTTCGCCGTCGGCACGGTCCGCTGGACGATCTGGTGCAGGTTGGGCGCGGTCGGGATGCCCGTGCCGATGTCCAGGAACTGGTCGATGCCCTCCCCGGCGAGCCAGGTCGCCGCACGGTGCATGAACTCCCGGTTCTGCCGCGCCGCGTCCTTCGCCTCGGGCGGCAGCTTCTCCCCTACGGCCTCGTCGACCGGGTAGTTGTCCTTGCCGCCCAGCAGCCAGTCGTAGACCCGCGCGGGGTGTGCCTTGCCGGTGTCGATCTGCGGTGACGGCTGGGGGTCGGTCGTCATGGCAACTCCATCGCGGCAGGTGAGAAGGGTGGGCGGAAGGGGTGGGGCAGGCTTCCGATCATCGTACTCGCCGTGCTTCATGTGGCTTGTGGGGGAGGGGAGTTGGGGCTCGCCGCTCCCGTCAGCTCGCCGCGCGTCCGTGCAGGCCGTCGAAGAGGATGGTCGTCAGGGCGTCGGCCAGCGTTTCCACGGTCAGGTCGCGGTCCGGGCGGTACCACTCCACGAGGGAGTTGACGGTGCCGAACAGCAGCCGGCTGGCGAGGTGCGGGTCGATGTCCGCCCGTATGCCGCCCTCGGCCGCCGCCCGCGTCATCAACTCGGCCACCCGGTGGTCGAATTCACGGCGCCGGGCCAGTGCCCGCTGCTCCACCTCGCTGTTGCCGTGCAGCCGCAACAGCAAGGTGACGTACGGCAGTTCGGCGGCCAGCACCTCGACGCTGCGGTGGATGATGCGCTTCATCCGGGCAGTGGCGGTCGCGGTCGTGTCCGGGGCTCCGCCAGCCCCCTCCTGGTCCCCGGCCTCCTCGTCGAGGACGGCGAAGAGGGCGTCCAGGGCGCGGTTGACCGCGAGTTCGAGGAGCTCCTCCTTGCCGGACACATGGTGGTAGATGCTCGACTTGCTGAGGCCCAGGCGCCTGGCCAGTTCCTCCATGCCGGTGCCGTCGTAGCCGCGTTCGTTGAAGACCACGACGGCGACCTCCAGCAGCGAGTCGCGGTCGTAGGCGGGACGGCCGTGGCGGCCGGCCGGGTTCTGCACAGGTGTCCTGGTCACGGGTCCATTGTGACAAGGCCGGCGACCGGGCCGGGCGGAACGGCCTCGGAGGTCACTGGTCCCGCAGATCCTTGACCCGGCGGATCTTGCCCACCGAGCGCTCCAGGGTCTCCGGATCGACGATCTCCACCGCCACGGTCACGCCCACGCCGTCCTTGACACCCTTGCCGATCGCTGCCGCTGCGGCGTCCCGCTGCTCGGGAGTGGCACCGGGGCGGGCCTCGGCGCGGACCGTCATGTGGTCCATGCGGCCGCGCCGGCTGAGCTGGATCGTGAAGTGCGGGGCGACGGCCGGGGTGCGCAGCAGGATCTCCTCGATCTGGCTGGGGAAGACGTTCACCCCGCGCAGGATGATCATGTCGTCGCAGCGGCCGGTGATCTTCTCGATGCGCCGGAAGGCCGGGCGGGCCGTGCCGGGGAGGAGCCGGGTCAGGTCGCGGGTGCGGTAGCGGATGATCGGCAGCGCCTCCTTGGTGAGGGACGTGAAGACCAGCTCGCCGCTGTCGCCGTCGGGCAGCACCTCGTCGGAGATCGGGTCGACGATCTCCGGGTAGAAGTGGTCCTCCCACACGTGCAGGCCGTCCTTGGTCTCCACGCACTCCTGCGCGACACCCGGGCCGATCACCTCCGACAGGCCGTAGATGTCGACCGCGTGGATGTCCATGCGCTCCTCGATCTCGCGGCGCATCTCCTCCGTCCACGGCTCGGCGCCGAAGATGCCCACCTTGAGGGAGCTGGTGCGCGGGTCGACGCCCTGGCGCTCGAACTCGTCGAGGAGGGTGAGCATGTACGACGGGGTGACCATGATGATCTCGGGCTTGAAGTCCTGGATGATCTGCACCTGGCGGGCGGTCATGCCACCGGAGGCGGGGATCACGGTGCAGCCCGCGCGCTCGGCACCATAGTGGGCGCCCAGGCCGCCGGTGAACAACCCATAGCCGTACGACACATGGATCTTGTGGCCGGGCCGGCCACCGGCCGCGCGGATCGAGCGGGCCACCACGTCGGCCCACATGGAAATGTCGTTCTCTGTATAGCCGACGACCGTGGGGCGGCCGGTGGTGCCGCTGGAGGCGTGGATACGGCGGACCTGGTCCATGGGGACGGCGAACATGCCGAAGGGGTACGTGTCGCGCAGGTCGGCCTTGGTGGTGAAGGGGAACCGGGCCAGGTCGTCGAGGGTGCGGCAGTCGTCGGGTTTGACGCCGGCCTCGTCGAACTTCCTGCGGTACAACTCCACGTTGTCGTAGGCATGCCTCAACGTGGCCTGGAGCAGGCCGAGTTGGTGCTCGCGCAGCTCCTCGCGGCTCAGGCGTTCGGCGGCGTCCAGCAACCCGTCGGGGAGCGGCTCCCCGAGGCGCGGACTCACGGGCGGCGAAGCCGGTGGGGCCGCCGGGGCTGTCAGGTCGCTGCTCATGGAGACTCCTTCGTCTTCGCGCTGTTGATCGTGCGGCTGCGGCCGCGGAACTCCGCGATCACCTGGTCGCCGCGCACCACGCTCACGTCGTAGATGCCGCTGCGGCCGAACCGGGTGCGCTCCGTCGCCGTCGCCACCAGGACGTCGCCCTCGTGCGCCGGGGCGACGAAGTCGATGTCGGCCGCGGCGGCCACGGTCACCGGGCCGTGGCTGTTGCAGGCACAGGCGAAGGCCGAGTCCGCGAACAGGAACAGATAGCCGCCGTGAGCGGTCTTGTGTCCGTTGACCATGGCCGGGGTCACGGTCATACGGAGCACGGCGGTCCCTTCGCCGTGCTCGACGAGCTCTATCCCGAGAGCCCGGGACGCCTCGTCCGCGGCGAACATCCTCGCCGTCGGACCGGAGGCCGTGTCAGCGGCCTGCGTCATTTTCCACCACCTTGTGGACCGACCGAACATTCGGTTAGCGTGCGTCACGGCCAAGTAATCCAGCAACACCACTGCCTGTCAAGAGGTGGAACGCATGCCCCAGACCAGCTCCGAGCTGCCCGACTTCTTCTCCCGCCATCGCGCCCTGCTGGAACAGGCGGTCGCCGCGACCGCCACCCGCGACCACTGGACGCCGTATCCGGAGTCGCCCAGCAAGTCGGTCTACGGCGAGGACGCGGCCAAGATCGGCGAAGCCGCCTTCGAGGAGCAGCTCGGCGGGTCCTTCGAGCTGGCGGGGCATCCCGGCGACGGGCGCGTCCAGGCCGCCGAGACCTCTCCGTACGGCTTCGAGCTGGGCATCTCCTACCCCCGCGTCGCGCCGGACGAGGCGGTGGCCGCCGCCCTGGCCGCCACCGGGCCCTGGCGCGCCGCGGGCCCCGACACCCGCGCCGGAGTCGCCGCCGAGATCCTCGCCCGGCTGAACGCGGCGAGCTTCGAGATCGCGCACGCCGTGCAGCACACCACCGGCCAGGCCTTCGTCATGGCGTTCCAGGCGGGCGGCCCGCACGCCCAGGACCGCGGACTTGAGGCCGTCGCGTACGCCTGGACCGAGCAGAAGCGGCACCCGGGCACGGCCCGCTGGAGCAAGCCGCAGCGCAAGGGCGGCCCGCAGGTCCTGGACAAGAAGTTCACCCCGGTCGGCCGCGGGGTCTCGCTGCTGATCGCCTGCAACACCTTCCCGACCTGGAACGGCTACCCGGGCCTGTTCGCCAGCCTGGTCACCGGCAACCCGGTCGTGGTCAAGCCGCACCCGGGCGCCGTCCTGCCCCTTGCGATCACCGTTCGGATCGCCCGCGAGGTACTGGCCGAGGCGGGCTTCGACCCGAACGTCGTGATCCTCGCCGCCGAGGAGCCCGGGGGCCGTAGCGCCGCCGTCCTCGCACTGCACCCCGACGTCCGGATCATCGACTTCACCGGCTCGACTGAGTTCGGTGACTGGCTGGAGACCAACGCCCGCCAGGCCCTCGTGTACACGGAGAAGGCCGGTCTCAACACCGTCGTCCTGGATTCCACCGACGACTACCGCGGCCTGCTCGGCAACCTCGCCTTCTCGCTGGCCCTCTACAGCGGCCAGATGTGCACCACCCCGCAGAACCTCCTGATCCCGCGCGACGGCATCACCACCGACCAAGGCCCGCGCAGCGCCGACGAGTTCGCCGCCGACCTCGGCGCAGCCCTCGACAGACTGCTCGGCGACCCCGCCCGCGCCGCCGGCACCCTCGGCGCGATCGTCAACGACGGCGTGCGGGACCGTTTGGAGCAGGCCGCCACGGTCGGTCGTACGGTGCGCGCCTCGGCGCCCGTCGAACACCCCGAGCACCCGAAAGCCGTCGTACGTACGCCCCTGATCGCACGCCTCGATGCCGAGGACGACCGGGAGACGTACACCCGGGAGTGGTTCGGGCCGGTGTCGTTCGTCATCGGCACCGACTCCACCGAGCACAGCCTGCGGATCCTGCGCGAGACGGTGCGGGCGCACGGTGCGCTGACCGCCGCCGTCCACTCCACCAGCGAACTGGTGCTGGACGCGGCCGAGTTGACGGCCCTGGACGCGGGCGTGCACCTCTCCGAGAACCTCACCGGCGGCGTCTTCGTCAACCAGTCCGCCGCGTTCAGCGACTTCCACGGCAGCGCCGCCAACCCGGCCGCCAGTGCCACCCTGTCCGACCCCGCGTTCGTCACCGGCCGCTTCGCGACCCTGCAGTCACGCCGGCCCGCACCCGCCGAGGAGACCACCGATGCCTGAGCCGTCCTCCGACGAGGTCTACCTGATCGACGGGGCCCGCACCCCGCAGGGCCGCTACGGCGGTGCCCTCGCCTCCGTACGACCCGACGACCTCGCGGCGCTGGTCGTCGGCGAGGCGGTCCGGCGCGCCGGAATCCCGACCGAGGAGGTCGACGAGGTGATCCTCGGCGCCGCCAACCAGGCCGGCGAGGACAACCGCGACGTGGCCCGCATGGCCGTCCTGCTGGCCGGGTTGCCGCACACCGTGCCCGGTTACACCGTCAACCGGCTCTGCGCCTCGGGCCTGACCGCCGTCGCCTCGGCCGCCCAGGCCATACGCGCCGGAGAGGCGGACCTCGTCGTCGCGGGCGGCGTGGAGTCCATGACCCGCGCGCCCTGGGTGATGGCCAAGCCCGGCACCCCGTGGGCCAAGCCGGGGGAGGTGCACGACACCTCGCTCGGCTGGCGTTTCACCAATCCGCGCTTCGCCGCCCAGCAGACCCTGACGATGGGGGAGACGGCCGAGGAGGTCGCCGCGCTCGACGGCATCACCCGCGCCGAGTCCGACGCGTTCGCGCTGCGCAGCCACCAACGGGCCGTCGCCGCCCAGGAGTCGGGCCGCTTCGACCGGGAGATCGTGCCGGTCACGGTCAAGGACGGCGAGCTGACGCGGGACGAGGGTCCGCGCCCCGGCACCACGCTGGAGAAGCTCGGTTCCCTACGCACCATCTTCCGCGAGGGCGGCATCGTCACCGCCGGCTCCTCCTCACCGCTGTCCGACGGCGCCGCCGCCCTGGTGGTCGCGAGCGGCGCAGCCGTCCGACGCCACGGACTCACCCCGAGGGCGCGGATCGTCACGTCGGCCTCGGCCGGGGTGCAGCCCCACATCATGGGCCTCGGCCCGGTCCCCGCCACCGAGAAGGCCCTCGCCCGCGCGGGTTGGCAGACCGGTGACCTGGACGCCGTAGAACTGAACGAGGCCTTCGCCGCCCAGGCCCTCGCGGTCACGCGCCGCCTCAAGCTGGACGAGGAGAAGGTCAACGCCGACGGCGGAGCGATCGCCCTCGGCCATCCTCTCGGCTGCTCCGGCGCCCGGATCCTACTCACCCTGCTCGGCCGCCTGGAGCGCGAGAACGGCAGCCGGGGTCTGGCCACGCTGTGCGTCGGGGTCGGGCAGGGCGTGGCGATGCTTGTGGAGCGGGTATGAGCACCGGCGCCTACGAGACGCTGCTCGTCGAGGAGCGCGAGGACCGCGTCGTCGTCACCCTGCACCGCCCTGAGGCCCGCAACGCCATCAGCGGCCAGATGATCCGCGAACTGCACGCCGTCTGCGACCAGTTGGAGCAGAACCCCAAGCTGCTCCTGCTCACCGGACACGGCGGGGTCTTCGCGGGCGGCGCCGACATCGCCGAGCTGCTGGCACGCGGACGGGACCAAGCCCTGCAGGGCATCAACAGCCGCCTCTTCGAGCGCGTACGCCGACTGCCGATGCCGACCCTCGCCGCGGTGGACGGCTGGGCGCTGGGCGGCGGCGCGGAACTGTCGTACGCCTGCGACCTCCGTATCGCCGGACCGGACGCCGTCTTCGGCAACCCGGAGCCCGGGCTCGGCATCCTCGCGGCGGCCGGTGCCTGCTGGCGGCTGCCCGAGCTGGTCGGCGAGTCCATCGCCAAGCAGGTGCTGCTCGCCGGGCGGAATCTCGATGCGGCGGCGGCACTGGCGGCAGGGCTGGTCATCGACGTCGTACCGGCGGAGAAGCTGCTCGACGAGGCACACGCGCTGCTCGACCGCATGGCCCGTTCGTCGGCTACGGCCCTGAGGCTCACCAAGCTCGTCGTCGACTCGCCAGGCGCCCACCCGGTCGCCGACGACCTCGCGCAGGCCGTGCTCTTCGAGGGGCAGGACAAGAGGGACCGTATGACACGTTTCTTGGAGAAGAGGAGCAGCCGAGCATGAGCCCAACACCCCACTCAGCGCCCGCAGTTGTCGGCGTGATCGGCGGCGGCCGGATGGGCGCCGGGATCGCGCAGTCCTTCGCGGCAGCCGGTTCGTCCGTGACCGTCGTGGAGAGCGGCGAAGCGGCTTCGGCCGCCGCGCTGGACCGGGTTGCCACCGGCCTCAAGCGGGCAGCCGAGCGCGGCCTGCTCAACGAACCCGCCGAGCAGGTGCTCGCCCGCGTCACCATGGCGGACTCGGTCGACGGGCTGCCCGCCGACGCCGATCTGGTCGTCGAGGCCGTCCCCGAGGACGCCGGGCTCAAGGCCCGTGTGCTCGCGGCGGCCGAGCAGACGGTGGGCGCTACGACCGTGCTGGCCACCAACACCAGCTCCCTCTCGGTCACCGAACTCGCCTCCGTACTCACCCGGCCCGGCCGTTTCCTCGGCATGCACTTCTTCAACCCCGTGCCCGCCTCCGCGCTGGTCGAGATCGTCGTAGCCCCGCACACCGAGGCCGCCGTCGTCAGCGCCGCCCTCGACTGGACGCACGCCCTCGGCAAGAAGGACGTGACCGTCAAGGACTCGCCCGGCTTCGCCAGCAGCCGCCTCGGACTGGCGCTCGGTCTGGAGGCGATCCGCATGGTCGAGGAGGGCGTCGCCGCGCCGGAGGCGATCGACGACGCGATGAGCCTCGGCTACAAGCACCCCATGGGGCCGTTGCGGCTCACCGACCTGGTCGGTCTCGACGTACGCCTGGCCATCTCCGAGTACCTGCACTCCACCCTCGGCGAGCGCTTCGCACCGCCACAGCTGTTGCGCGACAAGGTCGCACGCGGTGAGCTGGGCCGAAAGACGGGACAGGGGTTCTACGAGTGGAAGTGAGCGAGTCTGCGGACGGCGTCGGCTACCGCCTGGACGCCGGTGTCGCCACCATCGAGTTGCGCGGGCCCGCGCTCGATGTCGCCCTGCGGAGTGGGCTGTTGGCCGCCGTACGCCAGGTGCGCGATGACGGGGACGCGGTCCGTGCCGTCCTGCTCACCGGGCGGGGCAAGCACTTCTGCGTGGGACAGGACCTCAAGGAGCACGCCCGCGCGCTGGAGACCGAACCCGAGTCGGCCTTCGCCTGCGTGCGGAACGAGTACAACCCCCTCGTGGAGGCGCTGCACGCGCTGACCCAGCCGGTGGTCGTGGCCGTCGAGGGCGCGTGTGTCGGGGCCGGGCTCGGGCTGGCGCTCTGTGCGGATGTGCGGGTCGCGGCGGAGGGGGCACGGTTCGCCACCGCGTTCACCGGGATCGGGCTGGCCGCTGACAGCGGGCTGAGTGGCTCACTGGCGCAGGCGGTGGGTCCGTCGCGCGCTGCCGCGCTGATGCTGCTCGGGGACCGGTTCGGAGCGGAGGACGCGCTGCGGTGGGGGCTGGTGCACCGGGTCGTGCCGGACGGGGACGCCATGGCGGAGGGGCTGGCCCTGGCCAGGCGGCTGGCCGCCGGGCCCACCGTCGCGTACGCGGAGGTGAAGGCGCTGCTGCGGGACGCGCCCGGCGCGAGCCTCGCCGCCGTGCTGGAGCGGGAGGCGGCGGCGCAGGAGCGGCTGGGTGCCACGAGGGGCCATCGGGCGGCCGTAGCGGCGTTTCTGGCTCGGGCGGAGCCGTCGTTCGAGGGCCGGTGAGAGGGCTGGTGACCAGTCATTCACTCGGCAGGTCTTGCCTCGCCGGGGGAAACCCATCAGACTAGGTACCGAACGAATGGTCGGTAGGGAAGTTGGTGTGTCGATGACCAGCACAGGCACGGAGGCGTCAGCCGCCGGCTGGGACGAAGCGCGGCTCTCGGAGCAGTTCGATGCCACGATCGCGAAGGACCAGCGGATCGAGCCCCGCGACTGGATGCCCGACGGCTATCGCAGGACCCTGATCCGGCAGATCGCGCAGCACGCGCACTCCGAGATCATCGGGATGCAGCCGGAGGGCGACTGGATCACCCGCGCGCCCTCCCTGCGCCGCAAGGCGATCCTCTTCGCGAAGGTGCAGGACGAGGCCGGACACGGACTGTATCTCTACTCGGCCGCCGAGACCCTGGGCGCGGACCGCGCGGAGCTGACCGAGGCGCTGATCGAGGGCCGGCAGAAGTACTCGTCGATCTTCAACTACCCGACGCCGACCTTCGCCGACGTCGGCGTGATCGGCTGGTTCGTGGACGGCGCGGCGATCTGCAACCAGGTGCCGCTGTGCCGCTGTTCGTACGGGCCGTACGCGCGGGCCATGGTGCGGGTGTGCAAGGAGGAGTCCTTCCATCAGCGCCAGGGCTACGAGTTGCTGCTCACGATGATGCGCGGCACGGACGGGCAGCGGGCCATGGTCCAGGACGCCGTGGACCGTTGGTGGTGGCCGTCGCTGATGATGTTCGGCCCGCCCGACGACGACTCGCCCAACTCGGCGCGTTCCATGGCCTGGAAGATCAAGCGGCACAGCAACGACGAACTGCGTCAGCGCTTCGTCGACATGACCGTCCCGCAGGCGGAGAAGCTCGGAGTCACCCTGCCCGACCCGGAGTTGGTGTGGAACGAGGAACGTGGTCACCACGACTTCGGCACCCCGGACTGGTCCGAGTTGCAGCGCGTGATCAGCGGCGACGGACCGCGCAACGCCGAGCGGGTCTCCCGCCGCCGGGCCGCCCACGAGGAGGGCGCCTGGGTCCGGGAGGCGGCCACCGCCTACGCGGCCAAGCAGGCCGCCCGTACACAGGAAACGGCCCGTACGCAGAAATCCGAAGGAGCGGCGGCATGACGCAGGACTGGCCCCTGTACGAGGTGTTCGTCCGCGGGAAGCGCGGCCTGAACCACGTCCACGTCGGCTCGCTGCACGCCGCCGACGACGCCATGGCGCTCACCCACGCCCGCGACCTCTACACGCGGCGCAACGAAGGTGTGTCCATCTGGGTCGTGCGCTCCGAGCACATCGCCGCCTCGACCCGCGACGAGAAGGACCCGTTCTTCGCGCCGAGCGCCGACAAGGTCTACCGCCACCCGACCTTCTACGACATCCCCGAAGACGTCCCCCACATCTAGGAGCAGGGAATGAGTGACGACCACGTCTATCTGTCCCTGGCCGAGGGTCACGACGACAGCGACGCCCGCTGGGCGTTCGGCACCGGCTTCGAGGACCCGCTGCACGGCGTCGACCAGACCGTGCCGGAGGGGACGGACTCCGCTCAACTGGCCGCGTTCTGCCTGGCACTTGGCGACGACGCACTCGTGAGCGCGCAGCGGCTGGCCCAATGGTGCACGGCCGCACCGGAGTTGGAGGAGGAGGTGGCCCTGGCCAACATCGGGCTCGATCTCCTCGGCCAGACCCGCCTGCTCTACGCGCGTGCCGGCCAGGTCGACGGCACCGGACGCGACGAGGACGCGTACGCCTACTTCCGCGACGCCGACGCCTTCCGCAACGTACGGCTGGCCGAACTCCCCAACGGAGACTTCGCGTTCTCGGTCACCCGGCTGCTGGTGCTGTCCTCCTGGCGGCTCGCCCTCTTCGAGCGGCTCGCCGGCACGACCTCGGACCCGGTGCTCGCCGCCATCGCCGCCAAGGGCGTCAAGGAGCTCGCGTACCACCGCCAGTACGCCGCCGAGTGGGTCGTCCGGCTGGGCGACGGCACGGAGGAGTCGCAGCGGCGGATGCGGGACGCGTTCGCCGGCATCGCCCCGTACGTGGACGAACTCTTCGCGGGGGATGACGAGTTGAGGACCGAGGTCCTGGCAGTGCTCCGCCAGGTCACGGAGGCCGCCGGACTAGCCCTCCCCGACGCGGCACCGGTCCCCGGACACGGCCGCGACGGTGACCACACCGACCACTTGGCCCCACTGCTGGCCGAACTCCAGAGCGTGGCCCGCGCCCACCCGGAGGCGACATGGTGACCACCCTGATCGACTCGCGACGCGCCTGGAACATCGCCGCACAGGTTCCGGATCCCGAGATGCCCATGCTCACCCTCGCCGACCTCGGGGTGCTGCGCGGAGTGGAGATCGACGCGGACGGCACGGTCGTGGCGAGCCTGACGCCCACCTACTCCGGCTGCCCCGCCATGGCCGAGATGCGCGCCGAAGTGGCCGCGCGGCTGCGGGACGCCGGGTTCGCACGTGTGGAGATCCGTACGGTCCTCGACCCGCCGTGGACCACCGACTGGATCACCCCCGAGGGCCGCCGCAGCCTCGCCGAGCACGGCATCGCCCCGCCCGGTGCCGCCCCTCGCGGTCCGATCAAGCTCACGCTGTCGCCGACCCGCCGCACGGTGCCCTGCCCCCGCTGCGGAGCGGACGACACCGAGGAGACCTCGCACTTCGCCGCGACCTCCTGCAAAGCCCTGTGGCGGTGCCGCGCCTGTCGCGAGCCGTTCGAGTACGTCAAGGAGATCTGATGGCGCGCCCCCAACTCCCGCTCGTGGAAAGGACGGTGGACCAGTGACCGCCCCGGCCCCCACCACCCCCGCCCGCCCGGCGCGCCGGCGCCCGGCCTTCCACGCGCTGCGGGTCGCCGCCGTCGAGTCGCTGTGCGAGGACGCCGCCGCCATCAGCTTCGACATCCCCGAGCATCTCGCCGAGGAGTTCGCGTACCGGCCCGGCCAGTCGCTCACGCTCCGCCGCGAGGTCGAGGGACGCGACGAGCGGCGCTCGTACTCGATCTGCTCCCCGGCGGGAGCGCGCCCGCGCATCGGCGTACGGGTCGTCCCCGGCGGCCTGTTCTCCTCCTGGCTGGTCAACGACGTACGCCCCGGGGACACCGTCGAGGTGATGGCCCCCACCGGCGCCTTCACCCCCGACCTGACCAGCCCCGGCCACCACGTCCTGATCGCCGCCGGCTCCGGAATCACCCCGATGCTCTCCATCGCGGAATCCGTCCTCGCCGCCGACACCCGCTCCCGCGTCACGCTCTTCTACGGCAACCGGCGCAGCGCCACCGTGATGTTCGCCGACGACCTGGCCGACCTGAAGGACCTGTACCCCGGCCGTTTCCAGCTCGCGCACATCCTGTCCCGCGAACCGCGCGAGGCGGAGATCCTCTCCGGCCGCCTCGACGCCGACCGGCTCAGCGCGCTCGTCGACGCCCTCGTGGACGTGGAGACCGCCGACCACTGGTGGCTGTGCGGCCCGCACGGCATGGTCCGCGACGCCCAACAGGTCCTCACCGGCCTCGGCGTCCCCGTCGAACGCGTCCACCAGGAGCTGTTCTACGCCGACGACGAGCCCGTACGGACCAACGAACACATCGACAAGGCCTACGACGGCCCCGTCAGCCAGGTGAGCGTCACGCTCGACGGCCGCACCACCAACTCGGCCTTGCACAAGGACAGTTCGATCCTCGACGGCGCCCAGAAGACCCGCCCCGACCTGCCCTTCGCCTGCAAGGGCGGCGTCTGCGGCACCTGCCGCGCGCTGGTCACCGACGGCACCGCGGACATGCGGCGCAACTACGCCCTCGAACCCGCCGAGGTCGACGCCGGTTACGTCCTCACCTGCCAGACCTTCCCCGTGTCCGACACCCTCGCCGTCGACTACGACAGCTGAGGCCGGCCATGACACTTCACTTCGAGGTCGCCGAGGGCGTCGGCACGATCCGCCTCGACCGCCCGCCGATGAACGCTCTGGACACGGAGACGCAGGACGGCCTGCGCGCACTCGCCGAGGAGGCCTCGCGTCGCGACGATGTGCGGGCCGTGGTGGTCTACGGCGGGGAGAAGGTGTTCGCCGCGGGTGCGGACATCAAGGAGATGCAGCGGATGGACCATGCGGGGATGGTCGTTCGGGCGCGGGCGTTGCAGGAGTCGTTCACGGCGGTGGCCCGTATCCCGAAGCCGGTCGTGGCGGCGATCACGGGCTATGCGCTGGGCGGGGGTTGCGAGTTGGCATTGTGCGCGGACTTCCGGATCGCCGCCGACAACGCGAAGCTCGGTCAGCCGGAGATCCTGCTGGGGTTGATTCCGGGGGCGGGTGGCACGCAGCGGTTGGCGCGTCTGATCGGTCCGTCGAAGGCGAAGGACCTGATCTTCACGGGCCGTATGGTCAAGGCGGACGAGGCGTTGGCGCTGGGGCTGGTGGACCGGTTGGTGCCTGCTGCCGATGTGTACACGGAAGCGCATGCGTGGGCGGCGAAGTTGGCGCAGGGGCCGGCGATCGCGTTGCGTGCCGCGAAGGAAGCGATCGACACCGGGTTGGAGACGGACATCGAGACCGGGCTGGCGGTCGAACGGACGTGGTTCGCGGGGCTGTTCGCGACCGAGGACCGTGAGCGGGGGATGCGGAGCTTCGTCGAAGAGGGCCCCGGCAAAGCCAAGTTCAGGTGATTCAGGCGATGTGAAGCGCGGGCCGGGAATCACTCCCGGCCCGCGCTTCATTCATCGGTGTTCAGCCACAGGCGGTCAGCCGAGCAGCTTGGTGGCCAGGGTCGCGGCGTTGTACGAGCCCCAGCCGGTGGTGAAGTCCCAGCCGGTGGCGGCGGAGTAGGCGCCGTTGCTGCCGCTGGTGATGTCGTGGAAGCCGGTGCCGCTCGCCGTGTAGAGCGCGGGGTTGGCGAAGCCCAGGTTGGCCTTGCCGGCCGCCGCGGCCTGCTGGTTGTAGAGCGCGCCGAACGCGGCCCACTCGGGCGCGGCGGCGCTGGTGCCGCCGACCGAGGTCCAGGTGCCCTGCGAGTAGATCGAGACGCCGGGGCTGGGGTTGGCATGCGCCGAGACGTCGGGCACCTGGCGGTAGCCGCCGCCCGCGGTCTTCTGCACCGCGGTCTGCCAGCTCGGGATCTTGAAGACGGAGGACTTGCCGCCGCCACCGCCGGACCAGGCCACCTCCTTGCTGAACGCGTTGGCGGAGGTGACGGTCAGCTTGGTGCCGCCGACGCCGGTGACGTACGGGTCGGAGGCCGGGTAGTCGACCGTGGTCGTGCCGTCGCCCGCGTCGTCCGAACCGTCGTCGCCCGACGCGGCGTAGAAGCCGAGGCCCTCGGCCGCGCCCGCCTTGAAGACGGCGTCCACGGCGTTGATGTTGGAGGTGGTGCGCTGGCTCTCGGACGCGCCCCAGCTGATCGAGGTGGTCGGGATGCCGCTGTCGACGATGGCCTGGTAGGTGTCGACCTCGCCGGCGTCGGAGTTGGGGCCCTCGAAGACGGTGACGTTCGCCTTGGGGGCGATGGCGTGCAGGACCTCGATGTCCAGCTCGACCTCGACCTGACCGTCACCGAGCGCGCCGGAACCGCCGTCCACCTTCGACACGGTCGGAGTGGGCGAGCCCAGGCTGTAGTTGGTGTCGTACTTGGTGATGTTGGACTGCGCGAAGCCGTCGAACTCCAGCAGCGCGATCTTCTGGCCGCTGCCGGTGTACGTACCGGAGACGTTGTAGCCGCCCTTGAGCTGCGCCGGGGTGTAGCCGCCGCCGGGACCGTTGCGCGGGGCGACGGTGTCGGTGGCCTGGTGGTGCAGCTGGGCGCGGTTGTTGAGGCCGGTCACGTCGCTGACCAGGCCGGCGATGCCGGTCGGCAGGGTCGGCGCGGTCTCGTTGGCGTAGAACGCGCGGCCCGACTTGGCGTCCTTCCACGTCGACAGCTTGGTGCCGAACGCCTTCTCCAACTGCGCGGCGGTGCCGCTGGCGTCGACCAGCAGATTCCCCGAGTGGACCTTGCCGACGGTGAGACCCTGGGCGCGCAGGTACTCCTTGACCTGCTTCACCTCGGCGTCGGTCCGGCCGAACCGGGCCGCGAACTGGGCCTTCGTCAGATAGTGGCCGTACGAACTCGACCGCGGATTACTGACGTTGGCGATGAAGGTGTCGAGGCCCTTGTTGTTTCTCGGGGTCAGGCTGATGGCCACCGATATGTGCTTGGCGGCGGAGACGGCGCCGGTGCGGGCCGCGTCGTGGTTCAGGCCCTTGAGGACATCTCCCGCGATGGCGGCGCGAGTCGTGTGCGGCTGGGCGGCGGCGTAGGCGCTGGGGACGGCGGCGGCGAGCAGAGCCGGTACGGCGACCAGACCGACCAGTTTCAGTCGTGACGTCACTGAGGTCCTCCGAGGAGTGGGGGGTTGCTGTCCCGGAAGCGGAACTGCTTCACCGTAGGAACATCGACCCCACCCGCATAAGCGGGGGAACCCTTGCGTCGCGTGTTAACTGCGGATGTCATGTGAACCGTGAATGACAGGTCAACGGCGGTTGTCGAGTGTCCTCGGACTACGGACCCGGCCAGGCTGACTGATCGTCACCGCCGGTGTGGTGAGCTGCTGTTGGTCGTCGTCGCCGACGCTCACGGTCGCCGCGCCGGACGCGATGACGGCGACCGCCATGGCGTGGGCGAGCGCGGTCCGTGAGCGGACCCCGACCTTGCGGTAGACCCGCGACAGCGTGCCCTCGACCGTCTTCACGCTGATGAACAGCTCGGCTGCGACTTCCCGGTTGGTGGCTCCGCCGCCTACCAGTTCGGCCACCCGTGCTTCCGTGGGGGTGAGTTCGGGCCGCCCCTCACCGTCCCGGTCACCGGCCTCCAGCCGGGCCAGTTCGTCCCCGGCCCGCGCCGCCAGCGGAACGGCGCCGATCCGCGTCGCCGTCTCCCATGCCTCGCCGAGAGCGGTGCGTGCCGCGTTCCGGTGACGGGCCCGGCGTTCGACCGCGCCGAGTGCGATGAGCGTGCGTACCAGGTCTATGGGCAACGGGAGTTGACGCAACCGGTCGACGGCGGTCCGCAGCCGCACCGCCCCTTCCTTCGCCCGGCCGAGGCCCGCTTCGCGCAGCCCTTCGGCCCGTTCCAAGGCCGCCAGTACGCTTCCGGGCGCGTCGACGGACACCCGCCTCCGGGCCTCGTCGATCACGGCACCGGCCGCGTCCGTCTCGCCCAGCACGACCAGGGCCTCGGCCAGGTCGCTGTACCAGTGCAGCAGGGGCGGATCGGCGGCGGACATGGCCGCGCCGAGTTCCTTGACGCGCTGCAGCGCCTCGACCGCGGCGGCGGCCCCGCGCGGGTCACCGGCGAGCAACTCGGCCTGCCCCAGCACCGCCAACGCGCGGAGCAGGAACAGCCGGTCGCCGTCCGCCTCCGAGGCCCGCACCGCCTGCCCGGCGAGCCGCCGCGCCTCGTCGGCGGTCCCGCCCGCGGTCGCCGCGAGCGCCGCCGCGTACAGCGCCGGAGCAGCCTGTACGCCGGTCTCGGCCACGGCACGTGTGCAGCGGGCGGCGGTGTCCAGGGCCTCCCGGCAGTGCCCGGCGCGTACTTGGATCCGGGTGAGGGCCACCAGGGTCGCCATGACCTCCTCGACCCCGGCGAACTCCCCGATCTCCGCGAGGAGTTCGGTGACCCGTTCCCGGGCCTCGGTGACCTTGTCGGAGTCCAGGGCGAGGATCGCCCGCATCCGGATCAGCCCCCAGCTCTCCGGTCCCGCGCCGGCGCCACCGGCGAGCGCGAGAGCCTCCTCCAACGCGGCGTCGGCGGCGACCGGTTCGCCGCCCAGGGAACGCACCCGGGCGAGCGTGGCTAGCGCCCCGATCCGGGTCTCCGTGTCGCCGACCACGGCCGCCTGCCGCGCGGACCGCCGGGCATGCCGGGCCGCGTCCTCCAACTCCCCGCACAGCAGGCCCCGTACGGCCGCCCAGTGGTGCAGCCACGCCTCGGCCTCCGGATCACCGTCGGCGTCCCGGAGCCCCTCCTCGATCAGGGCGTGCGCACCCTTCAACGCTTGCCCGGCGTTGCGCAGCAGGACCAGCCGCGCCCGCACCCGCTGCCGTGCGGAGCCCGACCCGGCGAGCACGGTCTCGGCCGCCTGCCCCGCCTCCTCCAACTGCCCCGCGTCACAGGCGTATTCGGCCGCCGCCAACAGCCGGTCGGCGCGCTCCACCGGACGGTCGCCGGGTGTGCGCCGGGCCGCGAGCCCGGCCAGTTCGAAGGCGGCGTCGGGCGCGCCGTCGCGACGGGCACACTCGGCCGCGGACGTCAGCGTGCGGGCCGTGGTCTCGTCCTCGTACGGGTGGGCGAGCGCCAAGTGCCGTGCGTGCTCCACGGGTTCGGTGACCGCACCGGCCAGCAGCGCGTGTGCCTGTCGGCGCTCGTGTTCCGCAGCGTCGGCGTAGACGGCGGCCCGGATCAGCGGATGCCGGAAGCGTACGGTCCCGTCGGCGTCGGCCGTCGCGACCCCGAGCCGCTCCGCCTCCGCGAGGTCCGCGGCGGGGTCGTGCAATCCGGCGGCGCGCAGCAGCGTGAGCGTGGGGCGGGCGGCGGCACTCGTGACGAGGAGGGTGCTGCGCGCGGATTCGGGCAGCGCGCGCACCTGTTCCAGGAGCAGGGTGCGCAAGCGTCGGGGTACGGGAAGCGTCCGGCCCAGACCGACGGCCGCTCCGTCACGCGGGGCCGCCCGCCCCAACTCCCGTGCGTACCAAGGGTTTCCGGCGGCGGTGTCCTGGACGGCCCGCAGTACCGCCGGCGGCAGGTCGGTGGGGAGGAGCTGCGCCACCTCGTCGTCCGTCAGGGGTGGCACGGGCAGTTCGACGGTGCCGGGTGGGCAGCAGTGCGGCCGCTCGGGCTGCTCGCCCTCGGACACCCGCTCGGCAGCGATCACCTGTACGTCGAGGCCCTCGACGCGTCGTACCGCGAAGGCGATCACCTCGGCGCTCGGTGCGTCGAGCCACTGGAGACCGTCGAGGACCAGCAGCACGGGGCCGGTGTTGGCGAGGGCGCGCAGCACGTCGAGAACGGCGACGCGGATCGCGAGCCGGTCCCGGTCGCCGTCCGGTGTCCCGCCGCGCAACAGGGCTGCCCGCAAGGCCACTTGGGGTTCGGGCGCCAGGGCCGCCAGGCAACTCTCCGGCACCCGTGCGAACAGGTCCACGAGACCGGCGAACGGGAGCCGGGCGTCCTCCTCGGCGGGGGAGCAGTGCAACACCGTTCCGGCAGGCTGGACTTGAGCAGCTGAGGACGCCACGAGGGCGGCGACCAGTACGGACTTGCCGATGCCTGCGGGGCCGTGGAGAAGTACTCCGTGACGGATCGTCAACTCGGCCCGGGCAGTGTCGAGCAGCTCGCGGCGGCCGGTCAATGACCGTACTCCCACGGCGAGTCCAGGGACGGAGCACAACCGGAGCCGAGGGCGGGGCAGGTGGATCGGCGAGTGAGGCGGGTGAGGCGGGTGTGACGGGGCCCCGGATATTTCGGCATGTGTTCATGACAACCGGTACGGAATCGGCTTGTCAATGACGGTCGGTGTGTTGCCGGTCGGTGAAGGAGCTGCGGCCGGGATCCGGCAGTACATCTTGCCGATCATTTGGCGCACGATCTCGATCGAGAGCCCCAGTACTGACCTATTTCCTGCGCACAAGGTCGCCAAATATGTGCGAACCAGCTATCCAGCCGTACAAAAGCCTGGTCAGTGGATGTCGCGAGGAAGTGGGAGAGAACGATGACTGATCACGGAGCCGATCTGGTGATCCGGGCGAACGCGATCCACACACGGGTGCCCGGACAGGCGCCGCAGCGGGCGCTGGCCGTGCGGGGCGACCGCATAGTGGCCCTCTCGCCCGACCCGAACGGACTCGACCACCTCCTGGGCGAGCGCACGACGGTCCACGACCTGCCCGGCGCCACCGTGCTGCCCGCGTTCGACGACACCCACACGCACCTGATCTACGCGGCGCTCGGCGCGCACGACGTGCCCGTCCACCAGGCCCACGACATCCCCGAGTTCCTCGACCTGATCCGGCAACGGGCGAAGGTGACCCCCGAGGGCGAGTGGATCCGCACCACCACCAACTGGCAGGAACTCAACCTCGCCGAGCGCCGCATGCCCACCGCGGCCGAACTCGACCGGGCCACCGACCGGCACCCCGTCCTCGTCAAGCGCGGCGGCCACAACGACATCGTCAACAGCTACGCGCTGCGCCTGGCGGGCATCACCGAGGACACCCCCGTACCGCCGGGCGGTGTCATCGGCCGCGACGCCGACGGCCGGCTCAACGGCCGGCTGGTGGACAACGCGCTGGGCCTGGTGGAGCGCCTGGTCCCGGCACCGGACCGCGCCCGGCGCATCGATGGACTGCGCCTGGCGTCCGCCCAGTACGCCGCCACCGGCATCGGTACCGTCCGGGACTGCGCCGTCACCGCCGAGGACTACGCCGTCCTCCTGGCCGCCCGCGAGGCCGGCGCGCTCAACACCCGTGTCCGCGCCCTGATTTCAGCGCTCGGCATGACCAGCGCGGCCCAGGTGGAGGACCTGCTCGACGTCATGGAGGACTGGCGTGACGGCTCCGACCCGTGGCTGCGGGTGTGGGGCGTGAAGTTCGGCCTCGACGGCGGCCTCGAAGCCGGCGCCACCGAGGAGCCGTACGCCTGCGACCACGCCTTTTCCGGGACGCTGATCTGGGAGCCCGACGCGCTGGTCGAGGCCGTCGAGGCCGTGGTCCGGCGCGGCTGGCGGGTCGGCACCCACGCCTACGGCGACCGCGCGGTCCGCACCCTCCTGGACGTCTACGAGCGCGTCCTCGCCCGCAACCCCGGCCTGCCCGCCGGCGCGCTGGTGATGGAGCACGGCGGCCTCGCCGGTCCCGAACAGCGCGCCCGCGCCGTCGAGTTGGGCATCCCCGTCACCATCCAGCAGCCCCTGCTGCACGACACCGCCGAGGTGGAGGAGGGCTTCTGGGGCCCGGAACGCGTCGCCCGGCTCTTCCCGGCCCGCGGCTGGATCGACCTGGGCGCGCAGGTCAGCGCCGGATCCGACTTCCCCGTCGGCCAGTTCGGCGCGATGCGCTCCGTCTACGGCATGACCACCCGCCAGACCGTCATCGGCGTCAAGGGCCCCGAACACGCCATCACCTACGACGAGGCGCTCACCCTGCACACCGTCAACGCGGCCCGCCTGTGCGGCGATCAGGATCTGCGGGGCACCCTCGCACCGGGCCGCCTCGCCGACCTCACCGTCTGGGACCAGGACCCCGCCCACTGCCCGAGCGAAGCCCTGCGCGACCTGAACCCCGTCCACACGATCGTCGGCGGCCGTCTCGTCACCCGGTAGGGAGACCGCACGCCGGAACGACGAGAGACGACTGGAAACGATGGGGAACATACGACTCGCCCGGCACGCAGCGACACGGCGTCCGGGCGAGCAAACGTTTTGTCAGGCGGCCGGCATCGTACGGATCGCCGCGATGTCGAACTGGAGCCGCACCTTCTCGCTCACCATCGCGCCCCCCTCGGCCAGCCGGGAGTTGTAGGTCAGGCCCCAGTCGGAACGGTCGATGGTGGTGGTGCCGTCGAAGCCGACGCGCTCGACGCCGAACGGGTCGGTGACATGGCCGATATAGGTGAGTTCCAGGACGACGGGACGACTGACGTCCTTGATGGTGAGATCGCCGAGCATGCGGTAGACATCGTTGCCCGCCATTTGCACCGCGGTACTGGCGAACCGCATCCGCGGGAAGGTGGCGGTGTCCAGGAAGTCACGGCCGACCAAGTGGCCGTCGCGTTGTTCCACGCCGGTGTCGACGCTGCCGGTGGACACCACGATCTCGGCCTGCGAACGGGCGGGGTTGCGGCCGTCGAAGTAGAGCCGGCTCTTGTATTCGGCGAAAGACCCGCGCACGGTCGTCACCATCGCGTGCCGGACGGAGAAGCCGATCCGGCTGTGCGCGGGGTCGATCATCCACTCTCCGGTCAGCGCGGCTAGGGCGGGATCGGGCAGGCCGGAGGGGGCGGAGGCCGGTGGGGCGGCCGGGCGTTTCGGGATGGCGGGGGGTGCCGAGCGGCGGAGGGGCGCAGCGCGGTTGAACAGGTTCATGTGTCACGTAGTTACTGCACGCCTGAAGTCGCCGCAAGCCTTCGCTGTGCGGCGCCGACAGCGCGAATCGGCACTGACACGGTTAAATACCGCCACCTCGCGGGCCGTTACACATTTCCCACACATGCTCGTCACCTGAAGAACAGCGAACGCCAATTCAGCGCACTGTTCGGCACGCCACCGTTCAGCGCACGGGGAATCCGAACGAATAACCCTGCTGCTTCAGCCACGGCAGGATCTCGCGCAGCGCGGCCACGGTCTCCGAGCGGTCGCCGCCGGCGTCGTGGAACAGGATCGTCGGCCCGTTGGGCAGTTCGCTCTTGACGGTGGCGATGATGGCGTCCGTGCCCGGGAGTTCGAAGTCCTTGGAGTCGACGTTCCAGCCCAGCGGACGCATCCCCTGCGAGGCGGCGAGGTGCCGGCTGTACGGCGTGAAGGCGCCGCCCGGCGCACGGTAGTACTGCGGTCGTACGCCCCCCGACGCCTTGGTGATCATGCTCGCGGCGTTCAGGATCTCCTGCGACTGGTAGGCCTCGGACTTCTTGTCCATCGTGGTGTCGTGCGACACCGTGTGGTCGCACAGCCGGTGCCCGGCCGCCACGACCGCCCTGACCAGATCGGGGTGGGCCTCGGCCTCGGGGCCGATCATGCAGAAGGTGGCCTTCACCCCGTACTCCTTGAGCACTTGGAGCACCTGCGGCGTCCAGGTCGGGTCCGGGCCGTCGTCGATGGTGATGTTGACGGCGTGGGCGCCCTTGTCGGAGGCGTGCACGATCTCCTCCGAGACGGTGGCCCGGGCGGGGGCCGAACTGGCGGCGGAGGGATGCGAGGCCCCGGCGCCCTGCCTGTCGACGACACCGGCCTGCGCGGTCCACACCGACGTTGCCGCCGCCACCGCGGTCACCCCGACCGCCGCCGCGAGTACCCGCCCGTACCAACCCCGCCCACCGTGCCGCGCCATGTCAGCCCTGCCCTCGTCCTGTTTGATCGACTCCGTGCACTCGTCAGGACGGCGTAAAGGCGGGGGAGGATCCGCCTGTTACGGATCACGGACAATTTCGCGGGAGTTCCGAGACGCAGGCTCAACGAGCGGACACCGCAGAGGTTTCGCTACCGCAGCGCGAGACGCCCGCGGAAGTCCTCCGGGACCGGCGCGAAGCGGAGCGCCATCGTGAGCTTCTCGGGGTGGTCGACGGTCAGCCGGTACCGGGTGCACAACAGATGGCACAGGCCCATCAGTTGAACGGTCCCGATACTGGCGCCGACGCACTTCTTGGGCGCCCAGCCGAACGGCACATAACAGGTACGGTCCGCCGGCCCGTGCGGCGCGCCCGGCAGGAAACGGTCCGGGTCGAAGACGTCCGGCTGCTTCCACACCCGCTCGTCACGGTGGATCAGATGCGGGCTCAGCAGATACCAATCACCGGGCTCCAGGCGGGTCTTGCCGAAGTCGAAGGGGAACTGGTTGCGCCGGACCAGCAGCAACGGCGGGCTCCACAGCCGCAGCACCTCCTTCACGAACCGGTGCGTCACCGGGGCCGCGTGCGTCGGAGCCGTACGGAACTCGACCGGGTCCACGGCGCCCAGTTCCTCGGCGAGTTGCTCCTGCCACTCGGGGTGCCGGACGAACTCGTACAGCAGACTCGCGGCGGCGGTGCCCGGCGGACCGCCGATCGCGGTGAGGACAGTGGTGACGACGTCCAGCGCGCGGTCCATGCCGAGTTGGGGCAACAGGTCGACGAACGGATCCGCGAGATCCAGCTCACGCTTCCGCTTCCCGTGCGCGCGCTGCCGCAGCACCCGGCGCACCACGAGCCCGGACCGCAGCTGTACGACGATGAACCGCAGATGATGCCAAGTCCCGGCCGGCTCGGGCGAGACGAGCCGCAGCAGCTTCATCTCCAGGTCACGGCGGACCAGTTCGGCCTCGCCGGAGGTGAGTCCGGACAGCGCGACCGGCAGCATGGACCGCAGCGCCACGTCCTGGGTGAGCATCACCAGGTCCACGTCCTCGCCGAGCCGCTCGTCGATGATCCGCTCCATGCGGTCGATCAGGCTGCCGTGGTGCTCCGCCGTGGCCAGCGTGTGCAGTTGGGTGAGCCACGCGGAACGGATCTGGCTCCACCGCACCTCGGGACTGCGCCGCCGCAGCAGCATGTCGATCAGCCGGTCGTGCAGGACGAACCGGCGCCAGTTCGTGGCACTGACCCGGCGCGCCGCCTCCGGCTCGAACACACCGAGCCGGGTGTCGTCGACCCAGAAGATCCCGTCCTCGGCGGCGCTGCGCGTACGGATGGAGTGCAGGAAGTCCTCGGGGTGCTGCGGGGTGGTCATGATGAGCGTCCCCTCGTGGGGCGCGGGGAGCCGGCCGCTCGGTGGTTCCCCGCGCCGGGCCGGTCAGATGTGGTGGTACAGGTACCAGAACTGTCCGTACGAGCCTCGGATGTTGAGGACGGACTTCGCCTTGAGATACAGGGCGTGCATGTGCGTTCACCTCCTTCCGGGACAGTCGGAGCGGGCGCTCAGCATCGCGGTGAAACGCGGTGGAGCGAGCGCCGGGCCCACCTGGGGACCGGCGCCGTCCTGGGTGACCGACAACCGCCAGTCACGGGTGATGAGTTCGATGAGGTCTTCGAGGAGCCGCATGGTGACGGTCGCCCCGGCACAGGTGTGCGGCCCGTACCCGAACGGCAGATACGCCGCGTCCGGAACCGCCTCCGCCCAGCGCTCCGGTACGAACTCGTCCGGCCGTTCCCAGTACCCGGGATGCCGGTGCACCAGGTAGGTGCAGACGGCGAGGAGGTCGCGCGGGGTCACCTCCGCCCCGCCGAGCGTCTGCGCATGGCTCGGTGTCCGTGCGAACAGCCACGCCACGGGCCACAGCCGCAGCGCCTCCCGTACCGTCCAACTCGGCTCCGCAGCAAGGGAGTCGGGGTGCGTGCCGAGCAGGTACACGGACCAGCCGAGCGCGAAGCCGACCGAGCCGACGGTGGCGAACAGGAAGGAGAGATAGACCTCGGCGAGATCCTTCGGGTCGGCCCCGGGCTCGCTCTCGTCCACGACGACGTCGAGGAGGTCGCGTGGATCGCGGGTGGGATCCAACTGCCCCTGCCGGGCGCGTATTTCGGTGTGCAGGAAGTTCAGCGCGCGGCGCCGGAAGAACAGTCGGGACGGCGGCGAGTGACGGTGCCGGGCGCCCGCCAGGACCGCCCGATGGACGATCTGCCCGACGGTGGCGTGCAGTTGGGGCGGCGCGTCCCGGTGCAGCAGGACGTCTCGCAGATGGCGCAGGACGAGCAGGTTCCCGGCGTCGGGCCAGACGGCGCTGGGGGCGAGGAGTTCGGCGACCAGGCCGGGTAACTCCGCCCGCCGTGCGTTCAGGTGACGGCGTATCAGGGCGCGGGCCGCGCGCCCGATCCTGATCTGCGCCGCACGGGGCCCGAAGTCGCCGTGCCGGGTCCGGTAGAAGTCGGACGCCTCGACGACCACGGCGTCCCGGTTGCCGAGCACCGCCCGGGCGGACTCCGGGTCGGCCACACACACCGTGCCCATGGCCGAGCGCCATACGCCGTGCGTCCCGTCGAACTCGCCGCTCAGCAGGGCCAACGTGTCGCGGGCGCGGGCTTTGCGGGAAGTGTGGGCGGCCTCGCCGTGCCCTTGATGCGTCCCGGACGACTCCATGGCGGCCCCCTTCGAGATCGCGGAAGCGCGGCACCCGTGGTGCGGTACGTGTCACGCCCCGACCGATGGGAACAGCCTGCGGACGGTTCGACGACGTGTCGCGTGCTGTGCCGGTGAGCGGAACAGCGGGGTGTGCCCACGTGTGGCGCCGGCACATGTGGTGCCGCCATATGTGGGCGCCCGCAGCGGACGACCCGCCTGCGGCGGACGCCCTGCCCGTCGCGATGAGTTTCGGCCGCGCCCGGAGTCTGATCCGGTGAGCGCCGTAGTACGTCGTACGACGCTGCCCGAAACGACTCCGACACGACGCACCACGGAGGACCCCATGACGACCACACCCGGCACCGCGAGCCGCGACCTCCCCGGCAAGCCGCCCGTCGTAGACATCGCCACCTGGGACGCGGCGCGCGACGAGCTGCTGATCCGGGAGAAGGCGCACACCCGTGAGGGGGACGCGATCGCCGCGGCCCGGCGGCGGCTGCCGATGGTCGAGCTCGACGGGAAGGCCGAGGTCGTCGGCGCCGACGGGCCGGTCCCGTTCCTCGACCTGTTCCAGGGGCGCGACGAACTTGTGGTGTACCAGCACATGTGGCACGACCACGCACCCCACCAGGGGCAGTGCGAGGGCTGCACCACCACCGCCTGGCACATGAAGGACGCCGTCTACCTCAACGCCCGGGGCGTCTCGTACGCCGTCCTGACCACGGGCGCGTGGGACGAGGTGGCCCCGTACGTCGAGTTCATGGGCTACACCGAGCCCTGGTACTCGGTGCGGGGCCTGGACGCGCCGATCGGTGGCGGGATGGGGCACATCCTCGCCTTCCTGCGCGACGGCGACCGCGTGTTCCTCACCTACTCCACGACGGGCCGCGGCAACGAACCCGTCAACGGCTCCCTCGCCCTGCTCGACATGACGCCCTACGGCCGCGGCGAGGCCTGGCAGGACAACCCCGAGGGCTACCCGCCCGGCCGCGACGCCTGCTGGTACTGGCGCTCGGACGCCGACGGGAACGCCACCTGGGGCGGGACCAGCCGTCCCGTGCCGCAGTGGACCCGCCCCGGCGCGACCCCCGTGGAGACCCTGGGCCGGCACGGCGACTGCCACTGACAGGGAGTGGTCCGCCCCAGGCCCGCCCTTGACGCCCCTCCCGACCCCGCCTAGCCTCGACTAAACACGTCTAGACAGGTAGGTCGACGATGGCGGACTCCTCCCAGACTTCCCAGTCCCGGCAGCTCCAGGTCGAGACACACGGCCTCGATGTGATCGGCGACGCCGAACGCAAAGGCACCCCAAGTACCTTGTTCTGGCCCTGGTTCGGAGCGAATGTCTCCATCCTCGGCTTGAGCTACGGTGCCTTCGCGCTCGGCTTCGGGATCTCGTTCTGGCAGGCGCTCGTCGCCGGTGTGATCGGGATCGTCTTCTCCTTCCTGCTCTGCGGCTTCATCGCGGTCGCCGGAAAGCGCGGCTCCGCCCCGACGATGGTCCTCAGCCGCGCCGCCTACGGCGTGCGCGGCAACCGGCTGCCCTCGGTGATCTCCTGGGTCCTCACCGTCGGCTGGGAGACCGTCCTCACCGCCCTCGCGACCATGGCCACCGCGACCGTCTTCAGCAGACTCGGCTGGGGCGGCGGCACCGAGACCAAGGTGGTCGCGCTGATCCTGGTCGGTGCGCTCACCGTCGTAGGCGGAGTCATGGGCTTCGACCTGATCATGCGGCTGCAGACGGTCATCACCGTGGTCACCGGCGTGCTCACGATCGTCTACATCGCGCTCGTCGCCGACCACATCCACTGGAGCACGGTCAGCGCCGTACCGGCGGGCTCCGCGCAGGAGTTCATCGGCGCGCTGGTGTTCATGATGACCGGCTTCGGGCTCGGCTGGGTCAACGCCGCCGCCGACTACTCCCGTTATCTGCCCCGGAGTTCGTCCGGCAGAGGCGTGATCGGCTGGACCACGTTCGGCGCCTCCGTCGCCCCGTTGCTCCTGCTGGTCTTCGGTCTGCTGCTCGCCGGTTCCTCCAGCACGCTCAACAAGGCGGTCGCCGCCGACCCGATCGGCGCGCTGACGACGATCCTGCCCACCTGGTTCCTGGTCCCGTTCGCCGTGGTGGCCGTCCTGGGCCTGGTCGGCGGCGCGGTCCTCGACATCTACTCCTCCGGCCTGGCCCTGCTGTCGGCGGGCCTCCGGGTACCCCGCTACCTCGCCGCGCTCGTCGACGGCGTCCTGATGATCGCGGGTTCCGTCTACATCGTGTTCTTCGCCGACGACTTCCTCGGCCAGTTCATGGGCTTCCTCACCACCCTCGGCGTCCCCATCGCCGCCTGGTGCGGCATCATGCTCGCCGACCTCCTCCTTCGGCGCCGCGACTACGACGAGGGCGACCTCTTCCGCCCGACCGGCCGCTACGGCGACGTGGCACTCACGCCGCTCCTCCTCACCCTCGCCGCCACCGCGATCGGCTGGGGCCTGGTCACCAACACGGCCGCCAGCTGGCTGACTTGGCAGGGCTATCTGCTCGACCCGTTCGGCCTCGGCGGCAAGTCCGGCTCCTGGGCCTACGCCAACCTCGGCGTCCTGATCGCCCTCGCCCTCGGCTTCCTCGGCACACTCGCGCTGGGCCGCACCCGCATCCAGCGGCAGGAAGCCGAGGCCCCGAGCCCGGAGGCGGTGCCCGCCGTATGACCACCGCACCCGGCCACCTCGCCGTCATCGACATGCAACGCGTCTTCGCCGAACCCGACAGCCCGTGGGCCACCCCCCGCTTCACCGAGGCGGCGGCGGGCGTACGACGACTGCTGCCGGCCTTCGGCGAACACGTCACCTTCACCCGCTTCCTGGCCCCCGAGAAACCCGAGGGCGCCTGGCGCGCCTACTACGACCAGTGGCCCTTCGCGCTCCAGCCCCCGGACGCCCCCCTCTGGCAACTGACCGACGAATTCGCCGCCCGGGCACGGCACTTGGTGGACGCGCCCACCTTCGGCAAGTGGACCCCGGAACTCGCCGAACGCGTCGCCCCCACCGGCCGTCTCGTCCTCGCCGGCGTCAGCACCGACTGCTGTGTCCTCTCTACCGCCCTCGCCGCCGCCGACGCCGGAGTCGAGGTACTGGTCGTCGCCGACGCCTGTGCCGGTGTGGACGACGACTCCCACGCCAAGGCGCTGCACGTCATGGACCTCTACCGACCCCTGATCCGGGTGGTCACCGTCGCCGAGGCGGTCGGGGAGACCTCGTGACCGGCGTCCGGCTCAAACACCAGCGCATCACCGACGTCCTCGCCAAGGAGATCCGCAGCGGCCACCGCCCCGCCGGCGAGCAACTCCCCGGCGAACACGCCCTGGCCCAACGCTTCGGCGTCAGCCGTACGACCGTCCGCGCCGCCCTCGCCGAACTCAGCGAGGCCGGCCTGATCGCCACCCACACCGGCAAGGGCTCCTACGTCCTCTTCGACGGCCGCCCCCTCGACGACCGCCTCGGCTGGGCCCACGCGCTGGCCACTCAGGGCATCGACACCCGGGTACGGACCCTCGCCGTGGACGAACGGCAGGAAGAGCGACTGGCCAGTCAACTCGGCCTCGATGCGGCCAAGTTCGTGTGCGTGGAGCGGATACGGGAACTGGCC
Source organism: Streptomyces sp. NBC_00988 (assembly GCF_045162645.1). NCBI lineage: Bacteria > Bacillati > Actinomycetota > Actinomycetes > Kitasatosporales > Streptomycetaceae > Streptomyces > Streptomyces sp. NBC_00988. The sequence continues at coordinate 1,596,627 of NZ_CP108730.1, read as the reverse complement.
GCGGACGCGGTCGTCGTGTCGTACGAACGCAGCTTTCTGCCGCCCGTCCCTGGGGTGCGCGAGCTGCCCGCCAGAGGCCTCGACGGACAGTCCCTGACCGAGGTGATGCTGCGGGCCGGGCTGCGGCCCGACCACGGTGAGCAGCGGGTGAGCGGGCGGCGGATCGACGGGCGGGAGGCGGAGCTGCTGCGCCGCGAACCGGGTGACTGGTTCCTCGACACGCGGCGGACCAGCCGGGCGGCCGACGGTTCCTTCGTCGAACATGTCGTGAGCCTCCTCGACCCCGACCACTTCCAACTGACCCTCGAATTCGGCTGACCCGCACCCCTGCCCCCGGAAAGTACCCATGACCCTCCAGAGCCGCGCCACCGGAGCCCTCTACGGGCTCGCCCTCGGAGACGCCCTCGGCATGCCCACCCAGATGCTGTCCCGCCCGGACATCACATCTCGCTACGGCCCGTTCCTGACCGGCTTCCAACCGGCCGACGCCGACCATCCCCTCGCCGCCGGGATGCCGGCCGGAGCCGTCACCGACGACACCGAACAGGCCCTGCTCCTCGCCCAGTTGCTCCTCGACGGCAAGGGCCGCGTCGACCCGGCGGAACTCGCCCGGCGCCTGATCGCCTGGGAGGACGACATGCGGGCCCGCGGCTCGCTCGACCTCCTCGGGCCGTCCACCAAGCGCGCGGTGGAACTCGTCCTCGCGGGCACCACGGTCGACGAAGTAGGGCGCTACGGCACCACCAACGGAGCGGCGATGCGCATCGCCCCCGTGGGCATCGCGGTGTCGGTCGCCGACCCGGCCGAGTTGGTGGACCGGGTGGTCGAGGCGAGCAGCCTGACCCACAACACCGGGGTCGCGCTCGCCGGTGCCGCGGCCGTGGCCGCCGCTGTCAGCGCCGGAGTTGACGGGGCGTCGGTTCCCGAGGCGGTCGAAGTGGCCGTGTCGGCGGCCCGGTTGGCGGCGGGGCGCGGACACTGGGTGGCCGCCGCCGACGTCGCCGAACGGATCGTGTGGGCGACGGGGCTGGTGCGGGGTCTCACGGAGGCCCAAGTCTGCGAACGCGTCTACGCGTTGGTCGGAACGAGTCTGGCCACGCAGGAGTCGGTACCCGCCGCCTTCGCCGTGCTGGCCGCCTGTCCCGACGACCCCTGGCGGGCCGTGTTGCTGGCCGCGTCCGTCGGCGGTGACTGCGACACCATCGCCGCGATCGCGGGTGCTGTCGGCGGTGCCTGCCACGGGGTGGACGCCTTCCCGGCCGCCGCGCGGGAGACGCTCGTACGCGTCAACCCGAAGCTCCAACTGGACGCGACAGCCGCCGCGTTGCTCGGACTCCGGGCCCGACCGTGAGCGCCAGACTGTGGCACCTCGGCAACGTCGTCGTCGACCTGGTCCTTGATGTCCCCGCCCTCCCCGAGCGCGGCGGCGACGTCCTCGCCACCCGCACCGAGCGCACCCCGGGCGGCGGCTTCAACGTCATGGCAGCCGCCGCCCGCCAGGGACTCCCGGTGACTTACGCAGGAGCGCACGGCACCGGCCCCTTCGGTGACCGGGCCCGCGCCGCGCTGTACGCCGAGGGCATCGACATCCTGCTCGCGCCGCGTCAGCAACCGGACACCGGCTTCGTGGTCTGCCTGGTGGACACGGAAGGCGAGCGCACCTTCGTCACCAGCCCCGGCGCCGAAGCCACTCTGACCAGCGCCGATTTGGCCGAACTCCGGCCGGGCGCGGGCGACTTGGTCTACGTCACCGGATACAGCCTGCTCTACGACAGCAACCGCACCGCCCTGCTTGATCTCCTGCCCCGACTGGACCCGGCCGTCACGCTGGTCACCGACCCGGGGCCGTTGGTCCACGAAATCCCCGCTGAGGCTGTGGAGTTGCTGCTCGCCCGCTCGGACTGGTGGAGCTGCAACGCCCGCGAGGCCGCGCTGCTCACGGGCCTCGACGATCCGGCGGAGGCCTCCCGCGTGCTCCAATCCCGGCTGGGGCGCGGCTCGGTGCTCGTCCGTACCGGCCCCGACGGGTGTCTCGTGCACCACGGCGGAGACCTCGTCGCCGTGCCGGGATTCGCCGTCGACGCCGTCGATCTCAACGGCGCCGGCGACGCGCACACCGGGGTGTTCATGGCCGCCCTGGCTCGGGGTGTCGACCCGGTGGCCGCCGCTCACCGGGCCAACGCGGGCGCCGCCCTGGCCGTCACCGCGTCGGGTCCGGCTACGGCGCCGGACGCGGCGCGGTTGGACGCGTTCCTGAACTAGCCGTGTCCGGCGGTCAGTTGCCGTCCCGGCGGGAGACCTCGACGTTCTCCAGGATGCCGATGGCGTCCGGCACCAGGACCGCCGCCGAGAAGTAGGTGCTCACCAGGTAGGAGATGATCGCCTGCTCGTTGATGCCCATGAACCGTACGTTGAGGCCCGGTTCGAGCTCGTCCGGGATGCCCGTCTGGTAGAGGCCGATCACGCCCTGGTCGTCCTCGCCGGTGCGCATCGCGATGATCGACGACGTACGGGACGCGCTCACCGGGATCTTGCCGCACGGCAGCAGCGGCACCCCGCGCCAGGCGGGCAGATGGTGGCCGCCGACGTCGACGCCGCTGAAGTAGACACCCCGCTTGTTGCACTCCCGGCCGAACGCGGCGATCGCCTTCGGGTGGGCGAACAGGAAGCGGGTGTCGCGCCGCATGCTCAGCAGCTCGTCCAGGTCGTCGGGGGTCGGTGGCCCGGAGTGGGTGGAGATCCGCTGGTCGTAGTCGGCGTTGTGCAGCAGGCCGAAGTCCCGGTTGTTGACCAGCTCGTTCTCCTGCCGCTCGCGCAACGCCTCGACAGTCAGCCGGAGTTGCTGCTGGGTCTGGTTCATCGGCTGGTTGTAGAGGTCGGTGACGCGGCTGTGCACCTTCAACACGGTCTGGGCGACGCTGAGTTCGTACTCGCGCGGGGCGAGGTCGTAGTCCACGAACGTGCCCGGCAGATCCGGCTCGCCGACATGTCCGGCGCTGAGGGCGATCGCCGCCTCGCCGAACGGGTTGACCGGGCCGGGTTCATCCGAGCCGGTCGCCTCGACGTGCGCGCTCAGCTCCGGGTGCCGTTCCGCGACGGCCTGGTACGCCGAGTGCGGCAGCGCCAGTACCGTGGTGGCCGTCGCCGCGCGGGCCGTGAACTCCCAGCTGCCGTCGGGGTCGGCGAGCACCTGGCCGCCGAAGGTGTCGCCGTCGGCCAGCAGACCGGCGATCGCCTCGTCGCCGTAGGGGCCCTCCCCGAGCTGCTCGACCTTGCCGTGCGCGATGAGGAACACCTGGTCGGCGGGGCGGCCCGCTTCCACGATCAACTGGCCGGGTGCGAACTCCCGTTGCTCGAACCGCTCGGCCAGTGCGCCGAGCGCGTCGGCGTCCGCGAATCCGCGCAGCAGCGGCAGTTCGCTCAACTCGGCGGGGACGACCCGCACTTGTGCGCCGGTCTGGAAGAACGTCACCCGTCCGTCGCCCCGTGTGTAGGACAGCCGGCGGTTGACGCGGTAGGTGCCGCCGGGCACGTTCACCCAGGGGAGCATGCGGGTCAGCCAGCGTGAACTGATGCCCTGCATCTGGGGTTCGGACTTGGTCGTGGTCGCCAGAGTGCGTGCCGCGGCAGTACCGAGGCTCTGCTGTTCCCGCTCCTCGGCGCCCGCCTCGGGCGCGGTACCGGTGTCGACCGACATGGTGCCTTCTCTCCTGTCGCACGGGTGACGGGACGGCTGCGTCCGTTGGCGGGACGGCTGCGTCCGTCACATTCCGTGCGTAGAGCTACCCGTCGTCGGTCACGACGAGTGATGACTTCGGACGGCGGTCGAGGCACATGCCAACCGCACGTGCTCCCGCACCACCCCCGGATCACTCGGCCTCACCCGTTCGGCGGTATCCGGTCCGGGGCGCCTCACAGGGTCTTGCCGGGGTTGAGGATGCCCCGGGGATCGAACGCCTCCTTCAGCCGGCGCTGCAACGCGTGAGCGGTGGGCCCGAGTTCGTCCGCCACCCACTGCCGCTTCAGCACGCCCACACCGTGTTCACCGGTCAGCGTCCCGCCGAGCCGCAGCGCCAGCGCGAAGATCTCGCCGGCCGCCTCCCAGGCCGCGTCCGGCAGCCGGTCCAGGGCCGGATCGACCACGATGATCGGATGGAGGTTGCCGTCCGCGGCATGCGCGAGAGTGTAGACCGGCACATCGTGGCGGGCCGAGATGGCGCGGATCTCGCGGACCGCCTCCGCGAGCCGCGACCGGGGCACGGCGATGTCCTCGATCAGCGGCCGGCCCAGCCGCTCCAGTGCGGGCAGGGCGAGCCGCCGGGCCGCGAGCAGGGCCTCCGCCTCGACCGGGTCCGCGGTGGTCTCCACGGTCGTGGCCGTCGGCGCCAGCACCCGCGCGACCTGCTCCGCCTCGATGGCCGCCCCCGCCCCGTCGCACTGCACCAGCAGCAGCGCCGACCCGCGCTCGCCGAGCGCCGGATCGACGGCCCGCAGCACCGGCCCGTCGAGCAGCTCCGCGAGCGCCGGCACGACCCCGGCCCGCCCGATCGCGTACGACGCCTCGGCCGCCGCCTCGAACGAGTCGAAGTAGGCGGCCAGCGTCGCGGTCGCCACCGGCACCGGACGCAGCCGCAGCGTCGCCGACGTGATGACGGCGAGGGTGCCCTCGGAGCCGGTCAGCAGCGCGGTGAGGTCGTAACCGGTGACCCCTTTGACGGTACGGCGGCCGGTCGTGACCACCGTCCCGTCGGCGAGGACGGCCTCCAGACCGAGCACGCTGTCCCGCGTCACCCCGTACTTCGCGCACCGCAGCCCGCCCGCGTTGGTCGCGATGTTCCCGCCGATCGTGGAGATCGCCGCACTCGCCGGATCGGGTGCGTACCGCAGCCCGTGTTCACCCGCCGCCCGGTCCAACTCGGCTGTGATCACGCCCGGTTCGACCACCGCGAGCTGGTCGTCGGCCGACAGTTCGAGGATGCGGTTCATCCCGGACAGGTCCAGCACGAGCACGCCCTCGCCGGCCGACGCCCCGCCCGACAGGCCGGTGCCCGCACCGCGCGGCACCACCGGCACGCGCAGCGCGTTCGCGTGCCGGAGCGTGGCGGTCACGTCCTCGGTGCGCCGCGCGTGCACCACGGCGAGCGGGACACCGTCCGGCCGGGTGCCCGAACGGTCCGTGGTGTGCGCCGCCAACGTGCGCGGGTCCGTGGCGAGTTGGTCGGGCGGCAGATCCCGGGCGAGCAGACCGAGCAGCCGGGCGGCGGCGGTGGGGGTGGTGGGGGGAGCTGTGGTCACCGGTTCCGTACCTTCACTGTGCGTGCCGACATGGGGTCCGTTATAGGGCGGACTACGGGTTCAACGCCTTCGTTCCGATCGCGAGCAAGGAGATGTCTTCCTGAGGGGCGTGCACGGGCGCGCACTGGATGTCCCGGAAGTGCCGCTCCAGCGGATTCCCGCGCGCGAGCCCGGGATTGCCGAGCAGCCGTACGGCCAGTTCCACCGCCCGTACACCGTGCCGGTCGGCCAACACCCGTGCTCCCAGCGCCTGTTCGGGGGTGTACGAGGAGTCGCCGGAGTCCACCCGGGCGGCCCCGCCGAACACCAGCTGCTCGGCGGCGGCCAGCAGTACCTCGATCTCCCCGGCGGTCCTGCGGAAGCGTTCCGTACGGGCCACCGGATGACCGAGGTTGGCGGGCACGCGCGCGTGGGCGAACGTGTGGAAGAAGGACTGCGCCGCCCGTGCCACCCCCAAGTAGAGGGCGGCGAGGGGGAGATGAAGGGAGGCGCCCGCCCGGTTGTCCTGCTCCGCCGATGCCCCGTACGGGCCGATGCCGATGACATGCTCGTACGGGATCTCCACGTCCCGGAACGTCACGTCGTGGCTGCCGCTGGCCCGCAGTCCCAACTGGTCCCAGCGGCCGGTGATTTCGATCCCGGGGGAGCCGCCCGGCACCAGGAAGGTGCCGACGCGTGGCTCGGGTTCGTCGGTGGTGGCCCACACCAGGAACCAGTCCAGGCCCTCCGCGCCGGTCACGAAGCGTTTGGTGCCGCTCAGCGACCAGCCGTCCGGGGTGCGCCGGGCGAGGGTGGAGGGGAGGCCGCCGCGTGCGGGGGAGCCCAACTCGGGTTCCACGCGTGCGTGGTTGACGAGCACCGGCCGTTCGAAGGACTCCTTGACCACACGCGCGTACAGCTCTTCGGGCCAGTGCGGTTGTGCGGCCTGCCGGGCGTGCGTGTTCAGGGTCATCGCCGCGATCAGGGCCACCGACGGGTCGCCCTGCCCGATCCGGTGGAGGATGCGCGCGCTCTCCTCGACCCGGGCGCCCCCGCCGCCGTAGGACTCGCCGATGGTCGCGGTGAGGAGGCCGGCCTCGTGGGCGATGCGGAGGGAGTCGGCGGGGAAGGCGCCCGACTGGTCGTAGCCGGCGGCCAGGTCGGCGATGCGGGCGGTCACAGGGCCTTCTTCAGGTCGGAGTTGAGTGCGGTGGTCCAGAACGACTTCACGTCCAAGTGCTTCTTGAGCGCGCCGAGTTCGGTGAAGGCGTCGGCCACCTTCTGCTGGGAGGCGATCGTGTCGGCGCCGACGGTCCTGGCCTGGGTGGGACGTTGCTTCTGCGCGGCGACCAGGTCCGACTTGGCCCGGGCGAGCGGCTGGTGGGTGGCGTCCGCGGTGACCTTCGCGAAGCCGTCCTCGTGGCCGTCGCGGACGTAGGCGTACGCCTTGGTGATCCGGGCGATCAGGTCGGCCGCGGCGGCCCGTTGTGCGGGGCTCTTGAGGACGCTGTCGCGGGCGGACCAGAGGAAGTTGCCGGAGAGGATGTCGGCGCCGGAGCCGACCGTCGTCGCGCCCTGCTGGTGGGCGGTGATGATCGACGTGCCGTAGGAGGCGAAGGCGTCGATGGAACCGCCGTTCAGGGCCGCGAGGCCGTCGTTGGGGAGCAGCGGCTTGGCGTCGATGTCCGACCAGGTCAACCCGGCCTGCTTCAGCAGCTCGTAGAGGAAGTAGTGGGCGGTGGTGTTCTGGACGTAGCCGACCTTCTTGCCCTTCAGGCCGGCGATGTCGGTCACCTTGGAGCCCTTGGGGACGACGACTTCCTGGTTGAGGGTGGTGCCGCGCTGGACGGCCACGACCTTGAAGTTGGGGTTGCCGTCGGCCGCCGAGAAGAGGGGCGGGATCTCGCTGGAGGAGGCGAGGTCGAGCGCTCCGGCGCGGATCGCCTGGAGCTGCTGGTCGCCGCCCTGGAACAGGCTCCACTTCACTTTGTACGGGGTGTCGTCGAGGTGGGCGTACTTGAGGACGGCCGCGCCGACCTTCCAGCCGGTGTCGCCGACCCGCAGGGTCACGGAGGAGACGTCGGACGAGGACTCGGCCTTCGCGCTGCCTCCGCAGGCGGCGGCGAAGGGGAGCAGCAGGGCGAGGGTGGCGGCGGACGCGCGCAGGGAACGGCGGAACAACACGGGGTCTCCATAGGGGAGTTCGCAATCAGGGAGGGGGACGGATCAGGCGGCTTGCGAGGTGGTCGCCCGGTGGGCGAGTTCCTGGCGGACCAGCGGCAGGACGTGGCGGGCGTAGTCGATCGCGTCGTTGAGTGGGTCGTAGCCGCGGATCGACAGCAGGTCGCAGCCGATGTCGACGTAGTCGAGCAACGCCTGGGCGACCGTCTCGGGCGTACCCACAAGGGCAGTTGACGCGCCCGCCGCGTTGGTGGCGACGGCGGGGGCGGTCCACAGGCAGCGGTCCTGGACCTCGCCGCGCTCGGCGATGTCGAGCAGGCGCTGCGAGCCGACGTTCGCGGGGCGGCCGGTGGTGCGGTAGTGGCGGAGCAACTCGGTGTTCTTCGCCTGGTCCTTGAGGACGCCGAGGGTGCGGTGGGCCTTCTCCCAGGCGAGTTCCTCGGTGGGCGCGATGATCGGGCGGAACGACACCCAGATACGGGGATGCGGGCGCCCGGCGGCATCCGCGACCGCGTTGACGGCGGCGATCTGCTCGGCCGTCTCCTTCAACGGCTCGCCCCACAGCCCGAAGATGTCGCCCTGCTGCCCGCCCACCCGGTACGCGTCCTGCGAGGAGCCGCCGACCGAGATCGGGACGAGGCCGTTCACCGGCTTCACGTCGGAGTAGTAGCCCTCGAACGTGAAGTACTTGCCCTCGTGCGAGACGGGCCCCTCGGCCTCCCACACCTTGCGCAGGATCTGGATGTACTCGTCCGAACGCTCGTACCGCTCGGCCTTGTTGAGGTAGTCGCCCTCCCGGCGCTGCTCCTCGTCGCTGCCGCCGGAGATGATGTGCAGCGTCAGCCGGCCGTTGCTGATCTGGTCCAGCGTGGCCAGGGCGCGTGCCGCGTGCGTGGGGAAGATGACGCCGGGCCGGTGCGCGAGGATCGGGCGGACGCGCTCGGTGTGGGTGGCGACGAACTGGGCGACCTGGAAGGCGTCGGGCGAGGCCGAGTGGTAGGCGACCAGGGTGTGGTCGAAGCCGCCGTCGTCCAACGCGCGGGCGTATTTGCGCAGATGGTCGACGTCGAAGCCGGTACGGCTCGACGCGGCGGGACCCGAGGCCCCGGAGTCGGTGTGGACGGCGCTGATGAACTCGACAGGCATGAGCGAACTCCTAGGACGGGAAGGTCACTTGAGCGGGGCGGTGTCCGTGGTCACTTGAGCAGGGAGGTGTCGGCGGACTTGGCCACGTCGACGTTCGGGTCGAGGACCCCGATGCTGTTCATGAGGTCGGCGACCTGCTGGACGGTCGTGTCGACGTCCGAGGTGATCGGCAGCACCTGGCTGTAGGCGGCCGAGGCGAGGGTCTTGGCGACCGTGGCGTCGGCGCCGTTGCGCTGCTCGATGGCCTTCGCGTACGCGTCCTGGTGGGTGCTGGTCCACTTCAGCGCCGTGCTCAGACGCTGGAGGAAGTCCGAAAGGGCGGTCTTCTTCGCCGAGTTGGCGAGTGCCTTCTCCGAGGCGTTGATGAAGCCGTAGCCGCTGACCCGGCCGTCCGCGCCGTCGACGAGGAGCTTGCCGCCCTGCTCCAGGCCGACCGCCTGGTAGACGCCGAACGTCGCCCAGATCTTGACCTTCCCGGAGGCGAAGGCGGCCTGCGCGTCGGTCGGCAGCAGGTACTGCACCTTGACGTCCTTGTAGCTGAGCCCGTTCTGCTTCAGCACGTTGGCCAGCAGGTACTCCGAGATGCTGCCCTTGGCCGAGGACACCACGACCTTCTGGCCCTTGAGGTCCTTCACGCTGTCGATGCCGGAGTCCTTACGGACGACGATCCCGACGTGTGTGCCGTCGTTCTTGAGAGCGGCGACATTCTTGATCTTGACTCCGCCGCTGAGCGCCTGGAGCGCGGGCAGGTCGGCGGAGTACCCGGTGTCGGCGGCGTCCGCCTGCACCGCCTGATAGAGCGGGGCCGCACCCTGGAACTCGGCCCACTTCACCTTGTACTTGGCGCCCTTGAGCGCGTCCGACGCGGCGATGATCGTCTGGAGCGTCTTGGCCTGGTCGCCGATGGTGAGGGTGACCTGCCCGCCGGCGGAGGCGTCCGCCGAGGAGTCGGCGCCGCAGGCGCTCAGCGCCAGCAGGGCGGTCATGCTCAGGGTGGTGGCGGCGATTCTGCGGATCACGAGGGGGTTCCTTCCAGGGTGCGGGTCACGCCGAGCCAGTTCAGGAGGCGGGCGCGCAGGGTCACGAACTCGGGGGCGGTCAGATCACGGGGGCGGGGCAGGTCGACGGTCACCTCGTGGGCGATACGGCCCTCGTCCATCACCAGGACCCGGTCGGCGAGCAGCAGCGCCTCCTCCACGTCATGGGTGACCAGGAGGATCGCGCACCCGTGCAGCCGCCACAGCTCGGCGACGAGCGCCTGCACCTTGCCCCGGGTCAGCGCGTCCAGCGCGCCGAACGGCTCGTCCAGCAAAAGGAGTTCGGGCTCACGGACCAGGGCACGGGCGAGCGAGACCCGCTGGGCCTGACCGCCGGACAGCGTCTTGGGCCAGACGGTCGCCCGCTCCGCGATGCCGACCTCGTCGAGCGCCTTGAGCGCGAGCGTCCGGTTCGGACGCCCCGGCAGCCCGAGCACGACATTGCGCCACACCTTCAACCACGGGAGCAGCCGCGGCGATTGGAAGGCCGCGCTGCGCCGCGCGGGCACGGTCACCTCGCCGCCGATCTCGTCGTCCAGCCCGGCGAGGATCCGCAGCAGCGTCGACTTGCCGCAGCCGCTGTGCCCGAGCAGGGCAACGAACTCGCCCTCACGGATGTCCAGATCGAGGTCGTGCAGCACGGTGTTGCCGTCGAAGGCCCGTGAAAGCCCCCGTATCTCAACGGAGTTGGCCATCTCTACGCCTCACCCTCGAAGTTGGCACGCCAGGTCAGCAGCCGGCGCGACAGGATCCGTACGGCGAAGTCGCAGGCGAGACCGAGCAGCGCGTACACGACGAGGCACAGCACGATGACGTCCGTACGGAAGTACTGCTGGGCGTTGCTCATCAGATAGCCGAGCCCCGCGTCCGCGTTGACCTGCTCGGCGAAGACCAGCGCCAGCCACGCGGTGGACAGCGCGTACCGCAGGCCCACGAGTGCCCCGGGCAGCGCGCTCGGCAGGATCACGTACTTGATCAGCCCGAACCGGCCGAGCCCCATCATCCGTGCGGCCTCGACGAGTTGGGCGTCGGTCGAGCGGATGCCGCCGTAGATGTTGAAGTACAGCGGATACGTCACCCCGAGCGCCACGAGCGCGATCTTCGGGGTCTCCTCGATGCCGAACCAGACGATGAACAGCGGGATCAGACCCACCCAGGGGATCGCCCGGAACATGCCCATCGAGGAGTCGATGACGTCCTCACCGAGCCGGAACAGCCCGGCCAGCAGCGACAGCGTCAGCGCGACGGTCGCGCCGATGAGGAAGCCGATGGCGGCGCGGCGGCCCGACGCGGCGATGGCGTGGGGGAGTTCGCCGTTCTTCGTCAGGTCCACCGCCTGACGCAGGACGTCGACGGGGGAGGCCAGCACGGACTCGGGGAGCACGCCGGTGGCCGAGGTCAGGAACCAGAGCAGGACGAGACCGACGGGTCCGGCGGCCCGGCGCACCGAACGGGGCACGGTGAAACGGCGGTTGACCTTCGCGGTGCCGCGGATGGTGACCCGGGTGGACGGCGCGGGCGCCACTTCCTTCTGCTGCGGCAGCACCGCCGCGTCCAGTGGTTTCGTCGTCATGGCCGGTCTCCCGTCGCCGCCGGGCGCGCGGGGTCGGCGGACCAGGCGGACCAGGAACCCGGGAAGAGCGTCGCCTCGAACCCGGCGATCTCCAGCGCCGCGATCTGATGCGCGGCGGTGACCCCGGACCCGCAGTACACGCCGATGCGGGCCGCCTCACCGGCCCCCCGCTCCTCGAACCGCTTGCGCAGCAGCTCGGGCGCCAGGAAGGTCCCGTCCGCCGCCAGGTTCTCCCCGGTCGGCGCGGACACGGCCCCCGGGATGTGTCCGGCGCGCGGATCCACCGGCTCGACCTCACCCCGGTAGCGCTCACCGGCGCGGGCGTCCAACAGAAGCCCGGATACGGCGAGTTCGGCGGCGCCGTCGGCATCGGTGGTCGGCAGTGCACCCGCGCGGAGTTCGACGTCACCGGGTGCCGGATCGTCGGGAATCCCGGACTCCAACGGCAGTCCCGCTGTCCGCCAGGCCCCCAACGCCCCGTCGAGCAGGGTCACTTCGGCGATCCCGGCGTACCGCAAGAGCCACCAGGCGCGAGCCGCGGCCGTGTTGCCCAGGTCGTCGTAGACGAGGACGGGCCGGCCGTCGCCGATGCCCCAACGGCGGGCGGATTCCTGCAGTTCGGCGAAGTCGGGGAGCGGGTGCCGGCCGCCCTCGGGGCTCGCCGGTGCGGCCAACTCCGTGTCCAGGTCGACGTAGACCGCGCCGGGGATGTGGCCGTCCGCGTAGTGGTCGCGGCCGTGGGGATCGCCGAGGGCCCAGCGGACGTCGAGCAGCACGGGGGGCTGGTCGGAGCCGAGGAGTTCGGTCAGCTCGTGGACCGTGGTCGTCACGCGGCCGGTCATGTCAACTCCTGAGCAATCAGCGGAAGTTCGCGGACTTCAGAGGTCACCGGTGCCTCGGGGGCCAGCCGGAGCCGTTCGAGGAACAGGACGACCGTGGCGGCGGCGGTGCGGTGCAGCGCGTCGTTGAGGACGTCGTGCCGACCGCCGTGGAAGACGACGGTGTGCACGCCCGGGTGACCGCCGTAGACGCTCAGTGCCCGGTCGAGCGGGCTGATCGTGTCGTCCTTGCCGTGCAGGGCCAGGACCGGGACGCGCACCAGGTCCAGGCGCGGTTCGGGCAGGTCCGGGGTGTCGTCGATGGCACCGCGCCGGAAGCCGGGGTCGTTGGTGAGACGGCCCTGATGGGTCGGGCAGGCGGTGCGGGCGGCGGCCTCCTCCTCCCAACTGCCCGCTGTCCAGGCGCCGGTGGGCAGTCCGGCCAGGACCAGCGCGTCGACGCCCGCGGTCTGCTCGGCGGCGAGCTGAAGGGCGTAGAGCGCGCCCGTGTCGGAACCGACCAGCACCTTCGGGCCGGGCAGCGACTCGTCGGCGAGCAGCTTGGCGGCCTGCTCCAGTACGGCGGGGTCGGCGGTGGGGTCGCCGAGGGCGCGGACGCGGTAGGCGTCGTAGCCGAGCCGGCGGCCGAACCGCTCGTAGACACCGCCGTGTTCGCCCCGCCCGGCCAGCACGATCAACGTGCCGCGCGCGGCGAGGCCTTCGGGTTCGTCCCAGGACGAGACGGAGGAAGAGGGCATGGGGTGACAGCTCCCAACGAGGGGAAAGGGGAGGGGAATTGAGAAGAGGGGGAGGAAGTGAGCAGGCTGGAGCCGCCGTCACGTGTCAGTGCGCAGGGCGGACGTGATCAGCGAGAACGTAATCAGCGAGAGCTCGGGAAGGGCGCCGCGAAGAGGCGGTGGGTCAACGACAACGCGCGCTGCACGCCACGCCGAAGTCGATGACTCGGCGCTGCGTCAGAAGGGCAGCGAAAGCGGTCGTGTGCAGCATGCGCCCATCATGACCGGACGCGACCGATCGCGTCCAACGATGATTCCGCATCGAAATCGATCAGTTATCGCGATCGATTCGGATCGATACGTGGAACGGCTACCGTCACCGGCATGCCCCAACCTGTCCTCGACATCGTGGCCCTGCGCAGCCTGACCGCGATCGCCGACTGCGGCGGCTTCCATCGCGCGGCCCGGGCCCTCGCCCTGAGCCAGTCCGCGGTCAGCCAGCATGTGCGCAGGCTGGAGAAGACGCTGGGCCGGCCGATCGTGGAGCGGGAGGGGCGGGGTACCCGGTTCACGCCCGAGGGACGGCTGCTCCTGGAACAGGCCCGCCGCATCCTCGCCGTGCACGACGAGGCCGTACGCACACTGCTCGACGTGGACGGCGACACCGTCACGATCGGGTCCACCGAACACGCGGCCGACCAGTTCCTGCCACGGCTGACCGCCGCCGTCCAGGAGGTGCGGCCCGGCTGCCGGGTCCGCTTCCGCATCGACCGCTCGGCCCGCCTCGTCGAGGCCGTGGAACGCGGCAGCGTCGACGTCGCGGTGTACGTCACCGAGGCGGCCGCCACCGAGGGCACACCGGTCGGCGGCCTCCCGCTCACCTGGCACGCGACGCCCGGCTGGCAGCGCCCGGCCGCGCCCGCGCCCGTCCCGCTGGTCGCGATCGAGGACCCGTGCGCGATCCGCCGCCGGGCCATCTCGACCCTCGCGGCGCACGGGGTACCGGCCGCGGTGGTCGGTGACGCCGGTTATCTCGCCGGGGTCCTCGACATCGCCCGCACGGGGCAGGGCGTCGCACTGCTCGCGGCGGTCGGTTCGGCTCCGGACGGGCTGACTCCCTACGACGGGCTGCCCTCCGTCACCCCGATTCCCATGAGCGCGCTGGCCCGTCCGGGGGCGGATCCGGCGACGGTGGAGGCGGCGTTCGCGGCCGTACGGGATCTGTTGCGTTGACCGGGGGAGAGGGGGAGTGGGCGGGTGGAGATCGGCCGGAACTGTCCCCTGCGGTGGGGTAGTCGGGTCCGTTTTGGAGGAAAGATCCCTCGAGGGCATTCGGTGAGTCCGCGAGTTGGGTGAGTTCTGCAAGGGGGCGCGATCGTCGTGAGGGTCGTCCTGCTCGGTACCGCGGCCGGCGGCGGTTTCCCGCAGTGGAACTGTGCCTGTGCGCTGTGCGGAGCCGCCCGAGACGGGAAGCTGCCCTCGCGTACCCAGGAGTGCGTGGCCGTCACCGGCAACGCGCGGGACTGGTGGCTGCTCAACGCCTCACCCGACATCCGCACCCAGCTCACCGCCACCCCCGCGCTCTGGCCGGGCCCCGGCCCGCAGACCACCCCCGTGCGCGGTGTGCTCCTCACCGACGCCGAGGCCCACCACGCGGCGGGCCTGGCCGCACTCCGCGAGGCGGTGGGCCTCAAGGTGTACGCTCCGTCGCCCGTCCTCGCCGCGCTCACCCCGGCCCGGGCCGTCCTCGACCGCTACGCCCCCTGGGAGTGGTCCGACAGCCTCGCGGAGGGCGGGTTCGTACTGGCCGGCGGCCTGGTCGTCACGGCGCACCCGGTGGGCGCCAAGGCCCCCAAGTACGTGCCGCCCCGCCCACCGGACGACCGCTGGGTGACGGCGTACCGTGTCGAGGACCTGGCCACCGGCGGGGCCCTCGTCTACGCACCGCGCATCGCCGCCTGGACGGACACCCTCGACGACCTGATGACGTCGACGGACTGCGCGGTGCTGGACGGCACGTTCTTCACCGCCGACGAGACGGGCACGACGGCACGCGCCGGCAGGCCGACGCCGGGACACCTGCCCGTCACGGGCCCCCACGGCAGCCTCACCGCCCTCACCCGCCATCCCGGGGTCCGCCGGATCTACACCCACCTCAACAACACGAACCCCCTGCTCGACGCGGGCTCGGCGGCAAGGGCGCAGGTGAACGGGGCGGGGGTCGAAGTACTCATGGACGGGGCCGAGTTCGTGGTGTGAGGCGAGTGCGGAGGGGGACTTTGTCAGTCCTGCGCGTCGTCCAACATCCGTGCCAGCACGTCCCGTTGGAGCGGCAGCACCTCCGCGTGGAGGTCGCGGCCCTTACGGGTCAGCGCGACCCATACCCCGCGTCGGTCCTCCACGCAGACGGAACGTTCCACGAGGCCGTCCTTCTCCAGCCGTCCGATGAGGCGGGAGAGCGCGCTCTGGCTGAGATGGACCCGGCCGACCAGGTTCTGCACCCGGCACTGGTCGCCCACTTCGGGCGCCTCGGACGCGAGCATGTCGAGTACCTCGAAGTCGCTCGCGCCCAGGCCGTGCGGGTGCAGTACACGGTCGATCTCGCACATCGTGCGCGCGTGCACGGACAGGATGTCCCGCCACTGTTCCTCCAGCTGCCGGGCGCCGGCCGTCTTCACTGCCATACAGGCACGGTAACACCGATCCGGCCAATTATTGAGTGCGCAACTAGTGCACGTGCAAGTAGTGCGGCCGGTACGGCATCGGCGTCAGGCGGCCGGATTCTGGGCCAGCCCGACGAAGTTCCCGTCCGCGTCCTTCACAAAGGCGATCAGCTTGCCGCCGCCGACGTCCTGGACGTCCTGCACCAGTTCGGCCCCCGCCTCCACCATGGCCGCGAGCCGCGTCCGGATGTCGTCCACGGTCCAGTACGGAACCGGTCCGGTCATGCCCCTGGCGTGCCCGTTCGGGTCGAGACCGACGTCCTGCCCGGCGGCCTTGTAGCCGACGTAGTACGGCTCGTCCGCGTACGGCTCGACCCCCAGCAGGGCGCCGAACAGGGCCTTCGCGCTGTCGAGATCCTTGACGGGGTAGATGATCGTGTTCAGTCCGTCGGTCATGGCGAGTTCCTCCGTGAAGCGTGGTCCGACGGATTTCGCCGGTGAATTCAGGCTAGGACGGGGGAGGGGGCGGGGGCTTCTCCAATCCTGACCGGTCGGTTCCGGTCGGCGGGCCCGGCGCCGGTCTCATCCGTGGATCGCGGGTCCGGGGATGGCCACGAGTTCGACCTCGAACCCGTCGGTGTTCTCCATGTAGGCCGCGTACTGCTGCTTGCCGCCGGCATAGGGGTGCTCTTCGGGGAACATCAGCGTCCAGCCGTTGCCCAGTGCCCTTTCCACCAGGGTGTCGACGGCGTGTTCGTCATGGACGTGGAAGGCAAGGTGGTTGAGGCCGGGGGCACATCTGTCGTGGCGCTCGGAGGTCAGGCTCGGCGACTGTTCGAAGACGATGTAGGTGGGGCCGAGACGCCAACTGCGGCCTTCCTTCCAGTTCTGGAAGAGCGTGTAACCGAGTTGCTCGAGCAGCCACCCCCACTGCGCGACGGCGCGTTGGAGATCCGGCACCCACACCTCGACGTGATGCAGCATCCCCGCCCTCGGCACGCTCTCCTCGCGGGCGGTGCCGGAAGCCTGCGGTGTGTCGTGCGCCGGTGAGTGCTCTCCACCGTGGACGTCCGTGTGCACAGGTCTGCCTTCCCGACTCGCACCGCGACACCGCGGCACGCTTCGTGCTCCGAGCTTCAACTTGCCTGTCGAACCGTACGTTCCTCGACGACCGCACGCGGCAACGGCCGTATCCGTTCGACACGCGTCGGCCTGGACGTCTCTCGGACAGTGACCGCTGATATACAGCCAAACTGGATTGCCGATCACCGAGAGCGCAACACCGGTAACAACCGCATCGCATGATGGTCCGGCCACTCGACCAGTTTTCGTTCCGCTCTGTTCCACGTGAACGGTGCGCCGCAGCCGGCGCGCGCTCGGTGAACGACACGACCAGGCCGACCCCCCAGGGCAGGGGCCCCGAACCGGCCCAGGAACTGGATGACGATGCTTGATCTCAGCCTTGTCGAGGCGCGCACCCTGGCCGTGGGCGCCCAGTATCTGCACCGGTCGGACCCTGTTTCCGGCGGTGTCGGCAGCGCCCTGGAGCGGCTCGGATGCGTTCAGCTCGACACGATCCAGGTCGTACGGCGCTCCCACGAGATGATCCTCCTGGCCCGGCACGAGACCACTCCCGAGGAGCCCTCCTTCCTCGAACACCACGACCAGCCCTACTTCTTCGAGTACTGGGCCCATGCGGCCAGCGTCATCCCGATGGGCAGCTGGCCGCTCTTCGCGTTCCGGCGCCGCCGCTTCGCCGCGGACGGCTGGCGGGGGCCCGCGGTCGACGCGGCGACGGTCGATCAGGTACGGCAACAGGTGAAGGACTCCGGCCCGGTGACCGTCACTGATCTCGGTGGTGCGCGTGGAAGCGGCTGGGAGCGCAGCTCGCCGCACAAGTGGGCGGCCGAATGGCTGCTGGCCACCGGCGAGTTCGTCTGCGTAAGGCGCCGACGCTTCAGCCGGGTCTACCAGACGGCGGAGTCGGCGGTTCCCGGTGAACTCCTCGCACGAGAGCCATCCGATCAGGAGTGCTTCCCGGCCCTGACCGGCATCGCGCTCCGCGCGCTGGGAGTGGCGACCGCCGAGGACGTGGCGGACTATTTCAGGCTGCCGAAGAATGTGGTCGCCGATACGCTCGCGGATCATCCTGAGGCCGTTCCCGTCCGGGTCGAAGGGTGGCCGGACGTCACCTGGGGCCATGCCTCGGTCCTCGGGCAACCCCCGCTCGTCCGGCAGGATGCCGTGACCCCGCTGTCGCCGTTCGACTCGCTGATCTGGCACCGGCCGCGGATGCGCCGTCTCTTCGGGGTGGAGTACTTGCTGGAGGCGTACAAGAAGTCCGCTCTTCGAGAATGCGGGTACTTCGGCATGCCGGTGTTGGCAGGTACCGAGATCACCGGACGTCTCGCGCTACGCGTCCGTGACGGCGTCGCCGAAGTGGAGGGACACCAGCTCCGTGACGGGGCCGACCCCGCGCATCACACCCGGGCGGCCGCGACCGCCGCTGCCTGGGCCGCCGCCCGGCCACCGGCTCAGCCGCTCCCGTGGCTGAGCACTCCGCCCGTCACCGGAGGCGCGTCATGACCGACACCTCCCAGAACTCCGGCACCTCCGACAGCTACGCCAAGGTGCTGGGTACCCGCAGGGTCAAACCACTCATCGCCGCCGGTGTTGTCGGCCGCCTCGCCTATGGCGTCGTGCCGTTCGCCATAGTGGTCGCCTTCGCCGAGCGGCACGGCTTCGGTGTCGCAGGCATCGCCTCCGCCGTGCTGATGACGGGGATCGCGCTGCTGGGGCCGTGGCGAGGCCGCCAGATCGACCGCTACGGCACGAACGCCGTGCTGCTGTTCGCCACCGTATGGGTGGTGGCGCTGGGCCTGCTCGCGGCGTTCCTGGGACATCTTCCCTGGCCCGTGTCCCTCGTCCTGATCGCGGTCGCCGGCGCGCTCGCCCCGCCGGTCAGCCCGGTCCTGCGGACGAGTTGGAGCCGCCTCCTGCCGGACAAGCAACAGCTGCAGCGCATCCACGCGCTCGACTCCGTCATCGAAGAGACCACCTTCGTAGTGGCGCCGTTGCTCACCACGACCATGCTCACCCTCACCTCGGCACGCTGGGCACTGGTCCTCGGAGCGGGCCTGATCGCTGTCGCCGTCCCGATGCTCACCTCGTTCGGACACCTCCCCCCTGGCACGGCCTCCGCCGCGACCGAAACCGCCGACCGAAAAGCTGACGGGACAGCGGGCGCGGCCGAACCCTCTGCTACGGCGGGCAAGCGGCAGCGGTCGCTCCTGTGGGACCGCAAGGCCCAGGGAACCGTGATTCCCGTCGTCGCGTTGGGCCTGGCGGGGGGCGGACTCGCTGTCGTGCTGCCGGCGCTGGCCGAGCGTGGCGGGCGTATCGCGTCCGCCGGATTCGGATTCGCGGCGTTCTCACTCGGCGGCGTCATCGGCGGTCTTCTGTACGGGCGTTGGAAGTCACGGGCCTCTCTGCGCACGAGATACCTCGCCGCCTCCACCTTCCTCGCCCTCGCGCTCCTCACGCTCTATCTGCCGGGCGGCACCGCCGTCACCGTCGCCGCGGTCTTCGTCACGGGGCTGGGCGTGACTCCGCTGTTCGTCATCGGCTATCTGCTGGTCGACGAACACTTCAGCGGCGACCGCCAAACCGAAGCCAACGCGATCATCGGCTCGGGCTACAACCTCGGCTCCGCTCTCGGCTCCTCGGCCGGGGGCCTGGTACTCGCCGCCAGTGGCGTCCACGCAACGCTGGCAGTGCTGGTGGCGGCCGGAGCCGTCGGCGCTTGGGCGACGGTGCTCCTGCCCGGTGATGCTGTGCGCCCGACGGACGCGGACGAGGGCGCGGTGGAAGCGGCCACGTGAGCCATCGGATCGGACGCGGTGCTCATGCGGACTTGAAGGGGGAGATGCCGGATGGCCTTACGCATACATTTCAGTCCCGACGACTTTCTGCGCGTGACGCTCGCTCGGGGGTGCGATCCACTGCTCGAAACCATCGTCAGCCTGCGCGTCGTCCAGGAACAGCGTCCCGCGGCTCCTTTCGTGGCGTGGCAGCGCTGGGCCGGTTCCCGCCTCCCGCGCTCCTTCCACTTACTGCGGGGGAGAGTGCCGACCAGAGAGCTGAGCCCGGAGTTCTCGCTCCCGCTCGGTGCCCCCGCCCTCGGAACCGGTCCGGACGCGCTGCCATGGCTCGCCCAGGCACGGCTTCGTGCCGACTTCTACGCCGGGCTCGCGGCGCCCGATTCCCCGGCGGGGCGCCCGGTGCTGCTGGCCTGGACACGCTCACTCGCCGACGGCTCTCCCCGCGCCCTCGAGGCGCTCAGCGCCGCTCTGCAGGACTGGCACCGGCTGACCATCGCCCCGCTGCAGGACCACATCCGCAGCCGCGTCGACGCGGCACGCTCGGGAGGTGTCCGCCAACTGCTGGCCGGGGGCCTGGACGCGATGCTCGCCCGCCTGCACCCCACGATGCGCTGGCGGTCACCCGTGCTGGAACTCCACTCTCCCGAATACGACCTGGACATCCATCTCGGCGGGCGCGGCCTCCATCTGGTCCCGTCCTTCTTCCAGGACGGACCTCTGATCTACCTGGACCCCGAACTGTCCCCCGCAGTGGTCTATCCGATCAACCACGACGTCGTCTGGGACCCGGGGACGCACCAGGACCGCACCCATGATGCGCGGCAGAGCAAGATGGCCGCGCTGCTGGGCGCCACCCGCGCCACCGTGCTGCGCGCCATCGCGACACAACTCGCCAGCACCACCGAGGACTTGGCGCTGCAGACCGGGATCTCCCCGGCCACCGTCTCGCACCACACGGCAGTTCTGCGCGACGCCGGACTGATCACCACCCACCGGACCGGCGGCAGCGTCCACCACACCACGACGCCTCTGGGCTGGCGCCTTCTCCACGACGTGTATCCGGCCGACCCGCTCGCGACCTGAGTTGCGGCCGGTGCCGGACGGGTGCCTCATCAGCGCTATTCGACCATCGTCGAAAGGGTGGCAGGGACCGTCCTGTCTACGGAGCATGGACACCGGAGAACGTTTCCCTGTTCGACGTTCAGCGGTCAGTCCTCTGTCGATTGCGCGGTTCCTTGGGAGGCAAATGTCCGGTCCGGAGGAAGAAGACAACGACGTTCGTGCTCCATCGGCCAAGAAGGCGATAATAGCGCAGCTTTTCTCCACGCCGGTCGCGCGGATCGCCTGTCCGTATGCCGCGGAATTCAACGGCCCGCTGGTCGAACTCGTACTGGCCCGACTGGATCCCCTGCAGAAAAGGCTCGGCTACAAGTCGGAAACCCCCGACGACCTGGCCCACTGGGGCGATCCGGTTGTCGACAGCCTGTCCCAATGGGTGCTGCGCGCGGCCCGCCAGTTCACAGAGACGATCACCCGGCGCAGCTTGGCGGACGCGTTCGCCGACTCGGCGGCCAGGATGAGCGGCGGCGCCGTGAACGGCGGTGCCGGCACAGGGGGCGAAGGCTCTGTCGCGGTGGTGGTGAGCCGTAGTTGGGCAAGCGTGTACCGGAAGGGTGATCGCCATGAGGCGCATTTCCACCCCAACACGGCATTGACCGCGATCTATTACGCGGAGGCTCCGGGAAAATGTGAGTTGGATCTCCTGGATCCGCGCCCGAACGTAGACTATTTCGACCCCGGAATCTCACTCGCCGGCTCGGGACACCGAGTTCGGCTGAGCTGCTCACCGGGTGAACTGGTGCTCTTTCCCGGCTGGCTCAAGCATGCGGTTCCGGAATTCAACGACGGTTCCGTTCGGATCTCCATCTCGTGGAATCTGAACTACGCGTCGGAGAGCTGAGTCGTCCACCGTTCAGAAAAATCGGTACACCAGCACGTGCGCTCACATGTTCGTCTCAATGCAAGGGGAAAAGTGATGCGGAACGTACAGATCTTCTCGACCGACACCGACGACGGAGTGGTGTCGGTGGTGGCGAAGACAGGGCCGGGCGAGCACCGGCAGGTGAAGCAGATCAGGGTCGGCAACGCCCCGCGAGGCGGTGTGAAGTTCACCAAGGGCGGACGCGGCTTCGTCTGCAACACCAGTCAGAACACACTGTCCGAGATCGACGCCGTAGCGTTGACCGAGGTGCGTCGTATCGAGGTCGGCCACGGCCCTCGTGGCCTGGGGATCCTGCCCGGCGACAGGTACGTGCTGGTGAGCAACTCCGGCTCCGACTCGCTGTCCATCGTCGATCTGGAACTCAACGTCGAGTTGCGACAGATCCCGCTGGGACGCGACCCCCGCCACATGATGATCAGCAGCGACGGGGCCTGGGCCTACGTCTGCGTCTGGGGCGACGGCTACGTCAGCAAGCTCGACGTGAGCGGCCTGAAGAACGGCGACGCGGCCGCGGTCCACGAGGTGGCGCAGATCCCGGTCGACCGCGAAGCGCACCCCTACAGCCTCAACATCGACCCGAGCGGCAGGCGCGTCTTCGTCGCCAACACCCAGGCGACGTACGTCACGGTGATCGATGTGGCGACGAACGAGACGCACCGGGTCGACGTCGGCTACATCGGAGGTCGCGGAGTCGCCTTCAGCGAGGACGGCAAGTACGCGTTCATCACCGTCGAAACCGTCGCCCGCATCTACGTGGTGGACGTGGAGACCCTCGAAGTGACGCGGCACATCCCGGTCGGCCCCGGGCCCCGCGGACTCGTGGTGGACCACAACGACTTCACCGCGTACATCTCGAACTTCGCCCGGGCGTCCGTCATCTCCCTGCCGGAGGAGGACAAGAACCCGGCCTTCGGACCGAACACGCTCACCATGGTCGACCTGAAGTCGGCGCCCCTGGACCGCCAGGAGGGCGAGTTCGAGTACGAGGAGATCTTCGTCGGCTACGGCCCCTGCAGCGTCGTGATGTTCGACCTCGACACGATCCCCGAGGAGGAGCGGCTCAACCGCGTGGACCGAGTCGAGGCCTGACCGTCCGATCCAGTCGGTGTGTCCGCCCCCTCCAGTATCGCGGGGGGACGGACACACCGCCGTGTTCCTAGGGGAGCCACTACGCACATGGCCGACGTTACTTTTTCCCAGTTGCAGCCCTGGGCACTGGTGCCTGACGAGTCGCGAGTCAACCGGGCGGAGGCGCGGGCGGAGCGGGACGTCTATCGCGAGCACTTTCGCTACAAGCGGGTCACCCGCCTGCCGGTCGACTGTCCGCCCTGGGTGCTGGGACAGGAACTGGGCTGGGTGGTGCGCTCGCCGGTGTCCGTGGAGATGGCGCCTCTCGGCGACGTCGATTTCGACGTCCCGGCCGAAGAGGAACTACGCAGCGTTGGGCGCAAGATCAACCGCAGCGAGGTGTGGCACCGCAACAACGCCTGGATCGCCACCCAGGACAGCGGCTGGCTGCGTCTCCACGACTACCGTGCCAACGGGACCTGGGAGAGCATGTTCCTGCCCAACGGGATGGGCACGGTGGAATGGCGACTCGGCTGGGGCGTACACATCCCGGAGCGGTACTTCTTGATGGTCATGGGCATGGCTTTTCCGGGCCTCGACGTACCGATGGGCGTGATCGCGTCCAAGACGGTCAACGCCATGGCCGACCGCGGCGGATTCAGCATCGCCGTCCACCCGACCCGGCCTCTGAAGGTTGGCAGGGGCGACCCGGTCGCCCGGGTGGTGCTGCTGCACGCGGACTCACTGCGCTCGGCATCCACGACCATCGTCGCGACCGCCACCACGGCCGACCAGGATTCCGAGGCCGGCCACTGACCTCGACGGCTGAGTCCGTACGACAGGTGTCGCGTCGGTGGTGTCCCGCCCACGATTCCCCACGGTGACAGGCCCTCTGGCGCGGATCCGCGGCGCCGACCGCACTGGTCAAGAAGAAGGTAAGAACCACCCGCCACACGCCCCCCACCTACAACCTTCCACCTCAGCGCACCGTCCAACTCGCGCCCGGTGCTGGTCAATTGCCGGGCTCTCTTCTGTCCCAGCTGGGGGATGTCATGAGTTCTGTCTCCGTCGGACGCGTGCTGCGTCGCGGAGCATGTGCCGGAGCCGTGGGGGCGTTGGTCGTCGCCGGTCTCGGGAGTGGGGCCGCCTTCGGCGACGACGCGCCGCAGACCGACTACCTGTGGATCCACGCGCCGTCCGATCAGACGGTCACCGTCGCCCCGGACGGCGGCGCGGCGCAGTACCGGCCGCTGGCGCTCGGCATGTACCACTACAACGACAGCTTCACCGTGACCGACGGTCGGCTGACCGTCGACGCCTCCGGACTCGCCGGGGTCGCCGAGGTGGCCTGGCCCGACAACTGCACGCCGAACGACGCCGGCACCGTCGCCGTGTGCGACACCGGGGACGTGCCGACCCGCTACAGCGCGCAGGTGCAGCTGAAGACGCGGGCCGTCGCCGGCGCCGCCGTGGGAGCGCACGGTGTGATCGAGTACTCCGCCGAGGCCACCGGCGGACCCGACGGCACGCTCGTCGCCCAGGCGGGCTCCGCGGAGACGACCGTCACCGTCGGCTCCGGCGTGGACCTCGGAATCAGCACCCGGCAGGACGCCACCGGCGTCGCGCCCGGCACCAGCCTCACCGCGCCGTACTCGATCACCAACACCGGCAACGAGACCGCCCACGGCTTCAGCATGAACATGTGGGCGACGTACGGCCTCGACATCACCACCCGCTACCCGCAGTGCACCTACACCGGGCCGGACGTCGACGGCAGTGGCGATACGGTCGTGACCTGCTCCTTCGACACCGATGTCGCCCCCGGCGCCACCGTGGAACTGCCGGAGTCGCTGCGGCTCGCCGTCACCGACCACGCGTTGTACGACCGGTTCGACTACGAGGTCGAGCCCCTCGGCGACACCACCGACCTCGACAGCTCGGACAACGGCGGCTCCTGGCACATCAACGCCGACAACACCGCCGACTTCGCCGTCTACGGCACCTCGGCGAGCGGCGCGGTCGGTGACACCGTCACCTCCGGCTTCCGCTTCGTCAACCACGGGCCTGCCTGGGCCGGCGACGTCAGCGCCGGCGATCCGATCACCACGCTCGACTTCTACGCACCGGAGGGCACTGTCGCCACATCCATGCCCAAGACCTGCCACGGGGCCCATACGCCCGGCGACGACTCGACCATCGCCCACTACGCCTGCACCCTGCCGACGTGGGCCAAGCCCGACCTGGACGTCAGCTTCCCGTTCCAGCTCCGCATCGACCGGGTCGTCCCCGACGCCACGGGCCGAGTCACGACCCGGGCCTACAACGGCACGCCCCTCGCCTTCGACTCGGACACCGAGAACAACTCGGCCGAGGTGATCGTCAACCCGTCCGCCTGACGGTGACGTTGGGGGGCGAGCCCGCAGCTCGTCCCCTCAACTCCCGGCGCGCACCGCGCTGTTGCCCCAACTCCCGGCGACAGGCCGCCCGTTCACGTCGACTCCCGCTTCACCAGCTCCGTCGGCAGTATCACCGCCGCCGTGTCCTCGCCCCCGATCTGCGCCAGCAGCACCCGCACCATCTCCGCGCTGATCCGGTCGAACGGCTGCCGCATCGTGGTGAGTTCGGGGCTGGACGCCAGCGCGGCGGGGGAGTCGTCGAAGCCGCCGACCGCCACGTCCTCCGGCACGCGTCGCCCGGCCCGTTCCAGCGTGGTCAGCACGCCCCGTGCCATCAGGTCGGAGGCGACGAACACGGCGTCCAGGTCCGGGACTTGGGCGAGCAGCCGCTCGGCGCCCCGCTCGCCGCTGAGCCGGCTGTAGTCGCCGGAGACGACGAGGTCGTCGTCCACCTCGATGCCCGACTCCGTGAGCACCTCCTTGTAACCGGCGAGGCGCTCGACACCGCCCGGCGTGTCCAGCGGACCGGTGACCGTGCCGATGCGGCGGCGGCCGAGGGAGAGCAGGTGCCGGGTCATGTCACGGGCACCGTCCCGGTCGTCGGCGGCGACATAGCTGATCTTGGAGCCGAGCCCGATCGGCTTGCCGCACGCGACCAGCGGTACCCCCGCCTCGCTCAGCTCCTCCGCCACCGGGTTCCCGGAGTGACTGGACACCAGCAGCACCCCGTCGACGTGCCCAGAGGTGATGTACCGCGTGATGCGCCGCCGCTCGTCCTCGGTGCCGGCCAGCATCAGCAGCAGCGGGATGTCGTGCGCGGCCAGCGCCTGCGTGCAGCCCCGCAGAAGAATGTTGAAGTTCGGGTCCTCGAAGAACTTCTCCTGCGGTTCCGTCAGCAGGAAACCGACCGAGTCCGAGCGCCCCGTGATCAGTGACCGGGCGTGCCGGTTCACGACGTAACCCGTCCTGCGGATGGCCGCGTTGACGGCCTCCTGCGCGGCCGGGCTCACATAGTGCCCGCCGTTGAGGACACGCGACACCGTGCCCCGCGAGACGCCGGCCTCGCGCGCCACGTCATGGATCGTCGGTGGTCTGCGCCGACCCCCCGTATTGCTCATGGTCCAGACTCTACGGCTCCCGGACCCGGAGCCAGAAGCACCGTGCTGGGAGCGTTCACAGCAGAGAAACACCAGGGACACTTGTCAGCGGTCGCAGGCGTGCGGTTATGTTGGGGCGGCGCCCTCGGGCGTGCTGTGTGCACGTTCCCAAATGATCGACTACGGGAGAGATCCATGCCGGAGACCACCCCTAAGGGCCTCACCAGGCTCGCCTTCGGTGGGGACTACAACCCCGAGCAGTGGCCGGAGAGCGTCTGGCAGGAGGACGTCCGGCTGATGCGCGAGGCCGGCGTCACCATGGTGAGCGTCGGGATCTTCTCCTGGGCACTGCTGGAACCCGAGCAGGGTGTGTACGACTTCGGCTGGCTGGACCGGATCATCGGCCTGCTGCACGAGAACGGCATCCGCGTCGACCTCGGCACGCCCACCGTCTCGCCGCCCGCCTGGTTCTACCGCGCCCACCCCGAGGCCCTGCCCGTCACCGCCGACGGCACCCGCTACGAGTTCGGCTCCCGCGGCGCGATCTGCCACAGCAACGCCGACTACCGCGCCGCCGCCACGAACATCACCACCAAGCTCGCCGAGCGCTACGGCGACCACCCCGCCCTCGCGCTGTGGCACGTCTTCAACGAGTACGGCGTCCCCGTCTCCGCCTGCTACTGCGACTCCTGCGCGGCCCACTTCCGCCGCTGGCTGACCACGACGTACGAGACCGTCGACGGCGTCAACGAGGCCTGGGGGACGGCCTTTTGGGGCCAGCGCTACGGAGACCTCGGCCAGATCAATCCGCCGCGCCTCACCCCGACCGCCGTCAACCCGGCCCAGGCGCTGGACTACACGCGGTTCGCGGACGCCACGATGCGCGAGAACTTCGTCGCGGAGCGGGACATCCTGCACCGCCTCGCCCCCGGCATCCCGGTCACCACCAACTTCATGGCCGCCCTCAGCCAGTGCGAGTCCGTCGACTACTGGGCCTGGGGCCGCGAGGTCGACCTCGTCACCAACGACCACTACCTGATCACCGACGGCCGCCGCACCCACGTCAACCTCGCGATGGCCGCCGACCTCACCCGCTCCGTCGCGGGCGGCGCCCCCTGGCTGCTCCTGGAACACTCCACCTCGGGCGTCAACTGGCAGCCCCGCAACCCCGCCAAGGCTCCCGGCCAGATGGCCCGCAACGCCCTCTCCCACGTGGCGCGCGGCTCGGACGGCGCGATGTTCTTCCAGTGGCGCCAGTCCCGGCGCGGCGCCGAGAAGTTCCACTCCGCGATGGTCCCGCACGGCGGCACCGAGACCCGTGTCTGGCGCGAGGTCGTCGAACTCGGCGCGTCCGTCGAGGAGTTGGGCCAGATACGCGGCACGCGCACGCAGGCCGACGTGGCCGTCGTATGGGACTGGCACTCGTGGTGGGCGCAGAAACTGGCATGGCGTCCCAGTGAGGACCACGACGCCCGCGAGCGCGCCGACGCCTTCTACGAGGCCCTCTACGACCGCCACCTCACGGTCGACTTCGCCCACCCGGAAGCCGACTTGTCGGCCTATCCCCTCGTCGTCGTACCGGCGCTGTACCTGATGACGGAGGCGGCCGGCCGCAATCTCCAGCGGTACGTCGAGAACGGCGGCACCCTCGTCGTCTCCTACTTCTCCGGCATCGTCGACGAGCACGACGCCGTCCACGAGGGCGCCTACCCGGGTGCACTGCGGGACGTACTCGGCCTGACCGTCGAGGAGTTCTCGCCGCTCCTGGCGGGCCAACAGGTCCGCATCACCGGCCCCGACGGCTCCGAACTCACCGGCGACGTATGGACCGAGTTCGTCGTCCCGGACGGCGCCGAGACCGTGTGGACGTACGCCGAGGGCCTCACCGCCGACCACCCGGCCGTCACCCGGCACCGCCTCGGCGAGGGCACCGCCTGGTACGTGTCGACCCGGCTCGACGCCCACGGCCTGGACGCCCTGCTCGGCTGGGCGACCGAGGACGCCCGGATCTCGCCGCGCGCCGACCTGCCGTACGAGGTCGAAGTCGTGCGCAGGGAAGGCGAGTTCGGCAGTTTCCTCTTCGCGATCAACCACAGCGCCTCGGACGTCAAGGTGCCGCTCGGCACCGACGGCACCGAGCTGCTGACCGGCGAACGCGCCGCGGGCGGCCTCGCGGTCCCCGCCGGAGCCGTCCGGGTCGTACGGCTCGACGGCTGACCCGACTCCCCTCCGCCCGCGCGAGCCGCGAGCCGCGGGTGGAGGGGGACCTGGGGGACTTCCCGTCTGTCAGGCGTGCGGTTCTGTTCGGCTACGGCGGTGTGGTTCGGCCATCACCGGCCTCGGGAGCCGCCGCCAGGTCACGTCCGTGCGGCCGCGCCCCACCCGTCACTCCACGCCCCAGGGCCGATCGGCCCTCTATAACAGGACCGTTCGGTCCCGGACAAGGGTCACCGAGTCCGGGACGCGGCGGACCGTACTGCGGGAGAGTGGGAGGACGCGGCAAGTGGCGCGCAGAACGGAGGGTCACGACATGCTGAGGACTCCGACAGGCCAGCGACGGTTGGACATCCTGGAGTGGCTGAGAGATCCGGCCACCCACTTCCCGGACCATCGGTATGTCCCCGAGGCCGGTGTCACCTCGGAGGCCGTGGCGGCCAAGCTCGGCGTGTCCCGCCAGGTCGCCGACACCCACCTCGAACTCCTCGCGGACATGGGCCTGTTGCGCGTGCGGCGGATCCGGCTGCGCACCTACTACCGGCGCGACGAGGTCCGTATCGCCGAGGTGGCCCGGATGTTCGAGAAGGGCTGGTAGCCCCGCCTTTCCGGTGGCCTCCCGCGAGCGGGGCCTCAGACCTTGTCCTGCTCGGAGCGCGTCGGCGGTTCCTCCGGCTCGGCGGACACCGGGTCGTCCGGTGCCTCCGGCTCCGTGCGGAACGCCGCGTCGGGATCCCCGAACCGCTCGCACAGCAGGCGGCCCACCAGCGCGCCGCCGTAGAGCACGAAGCCCACGCCGACCAGCCAGGACTCCACGACCAGGACGGTGCCGACCGGGCCGTAGCTGACCGCGTTGGTGACCAGGAGCGGGGTGAACACCAGGTACGAGAACCAGCGCAGGCCGACCAGGCCCGCCATCGTGGCGAGGGCGCCCGGCAGCAGATAGCGCCAGGGGACCCGGCGGTCGAGCAGGAAGTGCGGGCCCCACCAGAAGAACAGCAGGCCGGCCGTCATGCTGAGCAGGATGCGGGGCGTGCCCTCCAGGACGTTGCGGGTCTGCACCTGCGCGTACAGGTAGCCCATCAGCATGACCAGCCAGATGAGCTGGCGCCAGATGCGGTTCCACGGGGCGCCGGTCGGAAGCCACACGTGCTCGTAACCGCTCTGCACACTCGACGCGAAGGACAGCCCGAACAGCGCGAGCAGCGCCACGCTCCACGCGCTGGTGGCGCCGATGACCTTGCGGGGCGGGGTGAACACATCCGTGAGCGCACGGGCGGACCGGCCGGACAGGTCCATGCCGTCCACCAGCCACAGCGCGAACCCGCCGTGCCCGAGCGGATCGGCCGCGGCCACCACGATCAACAGAGGTGCGAGGGTCACCAGGGCGAGCGTCGCGAACCCCATCGCCCGGTGCAGCAGCTCCAACTCCCGGCCGCGCCGGTTGAGTTCGGCCAGTCCCAGCCCCTGCCACACCGCGCGCACCCGTCTCACCGCGGACGTCCCGCACGCTGGGTGGCCGACCGTGACATGAGGGCCCCCTTCTCGCCGACCGGCAGCGGGATCCGGGTCACCAGCAATACGCTCGGCAAACGTGGCCGGGCGACGCGACGACCGGGAAGAACAGCAAGCGTACGCGCGCCTGCCCGAACCGTGGAGGCTTTCATGGACCGACCCGATGACCGCCCGGACGCCCTGCTCGCCCGCCGCTACGTCGCGATCGGCGGCCGCGGCCCGGAGGACGTGGTCGCCGACGCCCGCGGCCGGGTGCTGACCGGCGTCGAGGACGGCCGCATCCTCCGCCTCGACGGACTGGCCGACCCCGAGGCGGTCCGGGTGGAGACCCTCGCCGACACCGGCGGCCGGCCGCTCGGCCTCGAACTCCTCCCGGACAACGGCCTGTTGGTGTGCGACGCGGAACGCGGACTGCTGCGGATCGACCTTGGGGACGGCTCGGTGCGGGTCCTCGCCGACTCGGTGGCGGGGGAGCGGTTGCGGTTCTGCAGCAACGTGGTCGCCCTGTCCGACGGCAGCGTGTACTTCACCGTCTCCAGCCGCCGCTATCCGCTCCACCAGTGGATCGGCGACATCGTCGAACACACCGGCACAGGACGGCTGTTGCGCCTCGCGCCGGGCAGCGACAGCCCCGAAGTCCTCCTGGACGGGCTCCAGTTCGCCAACGGCCTTGCCGCGAGCGCCGATGAGTCCTTCCTGGTGATCGCGGAGACCGGTGCCTACCGCCTCACCCGCTACTGGCTCACCGGACAGCGGGCGGGCCGTGGCGAACCCTTCGTCGAGGATCTCCCCGGTATGCCCGACAACATCTGGCGCGCAGGCCCCGACGGGCCGCTCTGGGTGGCCCTCGCCGGACCCCGCGTGCCCCCGCTCGACCTCCTCCACCGCGCCCCGGACGCCGTACGGCACACCGCCGCCCGGATCGCCGTACGCGCGCCCTACCGCCCCACGGGCACGATCGGGGCCCTCGCGGTCGACGACGAGGGACAGGTCGTCCACCACCTCATCGCGCGTGGCTCGCCGTTCCGCATGGTCACCGGCGTCTGCGAGGCGGCCGGTCACCTCGTGCTGGGCAGCCTGCGGGAACGCGGTGTCGCGCTGTGCGAGCCGCCCGCCCCGAAGTGACCCCGGCACGCCCCCGGCGTTACCCTGATGCCCGGCCGCGATCACCTCTCGCGGCGCGGCGGTGGGGCCCGCCGTACCCGAACCGCGGCAGAGGTGCCGCCAACGGTCCCTACTTGTAGAGGCGTGTGCCCCTAGGGCCCCCGACGAGTAGGAGACGTACGGCCATGACAGCTCCCGAAGCCGAGAGCCTGCGTGCCCGGACCGAGGCCCCGCGCCCGTCCGTCTGGCGGGGTCAGGGACCGGTCGTCGCCGTGGTCGCGCTCGGCGGCGCGATC
Organism: Streptomyces sp. NBC_00988; assembly: GCF_045162645.1. NCBI lineage: Bacteria > Bacillati > Actinomycetota > Actinomycetes > Kitasatosporales > Streptomycetaceae > Streptomyces > Streptomyces sp. NBC_00988. The sequence continues at coordinate 1,565,625 of NZ_CP108730.1, read as the reverse complement.
GGGGCCGTGGCCCGGTACGCGGCCTCGCTGTGGTGGCCCGCGCAGAGCGGCGGTTTCCCGTGGACCACCTTCGGGATCAACGTCGTCGGGTGCGCCGTGATAGGCGTGTTCATGGTGGTCATCACCGATGTGTGGGCCGCGCACCGGCTGGTGCGGCCGTTCTTCGGCACGGGTGTGCTCGGCGGGTTCACGACGTTCTCGACGTACGCCGTCGACATCGAGAAACTGGTCGACGAGGGCCATCCCCGCACCGCGCTCGCGTATCTCGCCGCGACCCTGCTCGCGGCGCTCGTGGCGGTGTGGCTCGGGGTGACGGCGGCCCGGCGGGTCCTGAAGTGGAGGCAGCGATGACCAGGCTGACCGGCAGCGCCCTGCGCGTGACGATCTTCATCGGCGAGAACGACACCTGGCACCACAAGCCCCTCTACACGGAGATCGTGCACCGCGCGCACGCGGCCGGGCTGGCCGGTGCCAGTGTCTTCCGGGGCATCGAGGGCTTCGGCGCCTCCTCCCTGATCCACACCTCGCGGCTGCTGTCGCTGAGCGAGGACCTGCCGGTGGCGATCGTGATCGTGGACACCGAGGAGCGCGTACGGGCGTTCCTGCCGGAGCTCGACGAACTCGTCGGCGAGGGACTGGTGATCCTCGACGACTGCGAGGTCATCCGGTATGTGGGCCGCGCCGACGGCTCCGGCGATTCGGGCCGGAAGGGTAAGAGGTCGTTGTGAACTGGGTGTTGGTCGTCGCGGGAGCCATGGTCGGTGCCCCGCTCCGCTATCTGACCGACCGCGCGGTGCAGACCCGGCACGACACCGTGTTCCCCTGGGGCACCTTCGCGGTCAACGTCACCGGGTGTCTGATTCTCGGTGTGCTGACCGGTGCGGTGTCCGCCGGGGCCGCGGGTCCGCATCTCCAACTCCTCGTCGGGACAGGGCTTTGCGGGGCCCTGACGACGTACTCGACCTTCTCGTACGAGACACTGCGGCTGACCGAGACGGGGGCGGGGCTCTACGCTGCCGCCAACGTCGTCGGCAGCGTGACGGCGGGCCTCGGTGCGGCATTTGTCGGGGTGTCGATCGCGGAGGCCCTGTGGACGTAAGGGCTCGGGCGGTTCCCGTGCCCGTGCAGGACCGTTCCCGGCGCTATTGTCTACAGCACTGTCGACCAACTCCCAAGAACTGGATCTCATGAGCGTCATCAGCGTCGGTCAGGCCGCCGTCCTCGGAGTCGTCGAGGGGGTGACCGAGTTCCTTCCGGTCTCCTCGACCGGCCATCTGAAGATCGTCGAGGGGCTGATGAAGATCCCCGTGGACGACGATTCCGTCGTCGCGTTCTCGGCCGTCATCCAGGTCGGCGCCATCGCCGCCGTGCTCCTGTACTTCTTCAAGGACATCGTGCGGATCGTGACCGCGTGGGGCCGTGGCCTGCGCAATCGCGAGGAGCGCTATCACCACGACTACAAGTTCGCCTGGTGGGTGATCTACGCGACGATCCCGATCGTGATCGTGGGCCTGGCCGCGAAGCCGCTCATCGACGGGCCGCTCGGCTCGCTGTGGGTGGTCGCCGCCTCGCTGATCGTCGGCAGTGGTGTCATGTGGTGCGCCGACCAGATGGGCCGGCACAAGCGCGGCGAGGACGACACCACCTTCAAGGACGCGATGCTGGTGGGCAGTTCGCAGATCCTGGCGCTGCTCTTCCCCGGTTTCTCGCGCTCCGGCGCCACCATGTCCACCGGTCTCATCCTCGACCTGGACCGCGTCGCCGCCACCCGGCTCTCCTTCTTCCTCGGCATCCCGGCCCTGACCGGCGCCGGTATCTACGAGCTGAAGGACGCCCTGGGGGCGGGCGTGGGCGCGGCCCCGTTGGCGGTCGGCACGATCGTGTCGTTCGTGGTGGCCTACGGCTCCATCGCCTGGCTGCTGAAGTTCGTCGCGAAGCACTCCTTCAACGCGTTCGTGATCTACCGGATCATCATCGGTCTGCTGCTGTTCGGGCTGCTCGGCACGGGTGTGCTCAACAGCTGACAGCGGCCGACAGTGGGTGGACGATCATCGCAGCGGGCGTGAAGCCGGATTTTCAGGCTTCACGCCCGCTGAATTTTTCTTTTCGGATCGCTTGACAGCACTGTCCCGTCACCCGCAGGATCACGTCCGTGAACCTGTCAGACAGCCAGACAGGTGGAGTCGGGCCGCGGCGCGTCAGCGCCATGGAAGCGGTGCTTGTCCACCTCCGCGGCGCCATCGAGCGCGGCGACTACGCCATCGGCGACAAGCTCCCCTCCGAGGCGGAGCTGTGCCGCACCCTGGAGATCAGCAGGCCCGTGCTCCGCGAGGCCCTGCGGGCCCTGCAGACCATGGGCCTGACCGTCTCCAAGACCGGCAAGGGCACCTTCGTGGTGGCCAACGCCGTGGAGGACCCGACCTTCGGCGACTACGCGGCCAGCGACCTGCTGGAAGTGCGCCGCCACGTCGAGATCCCGGTCGCCGGGTACGCGGCACTGCGCCGCACCCCGGAGAACCTGGACCACCTGGCCCACCTCCTGGACCGCATGGAACAGGAGACCGACACCACCGCGTGGGTCGCGATGGACACCCTCTTCCACCTCGCCGTGGCGGAGGCCGCCCAGAACCCGGTGTTCCGCCGGGTCATCGAGGAGATCCGCGACGCGCTGGCCCGCCAGTCCGCGTTCCTCAACGAACTCGGCGGCCGGCGCGAGCAGTCCAACCGCGAGCACCGGGCGATCGTCGAGGCGCTGATCGACGGCAGCGAGCCGGACGCCGTCGAGGCCATGTCCCACCACCTCGACCGGGTCGAGACGACCCTCACCGACATCGTGCGCCCCGCGCGCACGAACACCCCCACGGAAGGCGGACCCGAGGCGTGAGCGAGCAGTCCCTGCACGACGGCGAACAGTCCCAGCGCGATGGCGTGCAGAAACGATCCGGCCATGTCGACGCCGGAGACGTCGGCTACAGCAAGTCCCTGAAGTCCCGGCACGTCAACATGATCGCCATCGGCGGCGCGATCGGCACCGGCCTCTTCCTCGGCGCGGGCGGCCGCCTCGCCGACGCCGGCCCCTCGCTGTTCATCGCGTACGCGGTCTGCGGACTCTTCGCCTTCCTCGTCGTCCGCGCCCTCGGCGAACTCGTCCTGTACCGGCCCTCGTCCGGCGCCTTCGTGTCGTACGCCCGCGAATTCCTGGGCGAGAAGGGCGCGTACATAGCGGGCTGGATGTACTTCCTGAACTGGGCCACCACCGGCATCGCCGACATCACCGCCGTCGCCGTCTACACCCACTACTGGAGCATGTTCTCCGACATCCCCCAGTGGGTGATCGCCCTGATCGCCCTCGCTGTGGTCCTCACGGTGAACCTGATCTCGGTGCGGATGTTCGGCGAGCTGGAGTTCTGGTTCGCGATCATCAAGGTCAGCGCACTCGTCGTCTTCATGCTGATCGGCATCTTCCTGCTGGTCACCCAGCACCAGGTCGACGGCACGACCCCCGGCCCGTCCCTGATCACCGACAACGGCGGCATCTTCCCCAACGGCCTGCTGCCCATGCTCCTGATCATCCAGGGCGTCGTCTTCGCCTACGCCTCGGTCGAACTGGTCGGCGTAGCCGCCGGCGAGACCGAGAACCCCGAGAAGATCATGCCGAAGGCGATCAACTCGATCATGTGGCGCGTCGGCCTCTTCTACGTCGGCTCGGTCGTCCTGCTCTCGATGCTGCTGCCGTGGAACAAGTACAGCGCGGGCCAGAGTCCCTTCGTGACCGTGCTGTCGAACATCGGCATCCCGGCGGCCGGCGGCGTCATGAACCTCGTCGTCCTCACCGCGGCCATGTCCTCGCTCAACTCCGGCCTGTACTCCACCGGCCGCATCCTCCGCTCCATGGCGATGTCCGGCTCCGCCCCCAAGTTCACCTCGGTCATGAGCCGCAGCCAGGTCCCCTACGGCGGCATCCTGCTCACCAGCGGCATCTGCGTCCTCGGCGTCGGCCTCAACTTCGTGGTCCCGGCGGACGCCTTCGAGATCGTCCTCAACTTCGCCGCGATCGGCATCCTCTCCACCTGGGGCATGATCATGCTCTGTCACTTCCTCTTCTGGAAGAAGACCGAAAAGGGCGAACTGACCCGCCCCAGCTACCGGTTGCCGGGTTCCCCCTGGACCGAACTCGTGACGCTGGCCTTCCTCGCCTCCGTCCTGGTCCTCATGTACGCCGACGGCGGCGCCGGACGCACCACCGTGCTCTGTCTCCCGCTGATCGCCGCCGCGCTCGTCGCCGGATGGTTCGCCGTCCGCCGCCGCGTGGCCAGCACGTCCTCCACCGCACCCGACGCGTGAGACCCACGCCGTCCGAACCCTGACAGGCAGTGATGTACAGCAGTTCCCTCGCGGACCCACCCCTCATCCGTGAACCCCTCCACGCACCCGTCGCCCACCTCATACGCGGCGGAATGATCGAGGGCATCCACTACGGCTCCGTCGTCGTCCTCGACGCCGACGGCCAGGTCCAGCTCCAGATCGGCGACATCGAGGCGGCGTTCTATCCGCGCTCGGCGATCAAGCCCGTGCAGGCCGTCGCCATGGTGCGGGCCGGGTTGCCGCTCGACGGCGAGCTGCTCTCGCTCGCCGCCGCCAGCCACTCCGGCGAGGAACGTCACCTCGCCGGGGCCCGGCGGATCCTCGAACTCGCCGGGCTCACCGAGGACTCTCTGCGCAACGTTCCCGACCTGCCGTTCGACCCGGTCGTGCGGGATGTCTGGGTGCGTGAGGGGCGGGCGCCGTCCCGGCTCGCCCAGAACTGTTCCGGGAAGCATGCGGCCATGTTGTACGTGTCGAAGCTCAACGGGTGGTCCCTCGACGACTATCTCGACCCGGCCCATCCGTTGCAGCAGGCGATCGCCGAGATCGTCGAGGATCTCACCGGGCAGCGGATCGCCCGGGTGACGGTCGACGGGTGTGGGGCTCCCTTGTTCTCCATCTCCCTGCATGGGCTTGCCCGGGCTGTTGCTCGGATTACCACTGCCGCACCTGGTACGCCTGAGGCTCGGGTCGCTGATGCGATGCGTGCCCATGCGGAGATGGCGTCCGGGGCGGGGCGGGATGTGGCCGCGTTGATGCGGGCGGTTCCTGGGCTGCTTGCCAAGGACGGTTTCGAGGGGGTTCAGGTTGCCGCGTTGCCCGATGGGCGGGCTGTTGCCGTGAAGGTCTCGGACGGGGCCAATCGGGCGCGCGTGCCGGTGGCTGCGGCAGCGCTTGCGCGGGCCGGGGTTGAGGAGGGGCTGCTCACCGAGTTCGCGGGGGAGCCGTTGCTCGGTGGCGGCGAGCCGGTTGGTTGTGTTCGGCCTGTGCGTGCGTTGGACCCGGTGCCGCCGCTGTCCGCGTGTGCCTAGATCGGTTGTGGGGCGCTGCGGGTCCGTTGTGGCTGGTCGCGCCCACGCGGCGGAGCCGCATATCGATACAGCCCCGCGCCCCTGAAAAGCAGGGCGTTGTCCCTTGACCTCTTTGGAAGGTGACCCTCATGACCGTTGCTGTTCGTCGCGAGCATGATCTGCTCGGGGACCGGGATGTACCCGGCGATGCCTACTGGGGTGTTCACACCCTGCGGGCCACGGAGAACTTCCCCATCACCGGGACGCCGATCTCTGTGTACCCGCACTTGATCAATGCCCTCGCCGCCGTCAAGGAGGCCGCTGCTCTCGCCAATGAGGAGTTGGGGCTGCTCTCGCCGGAGAAGACGGGCGCCATCGTCGCCGCCTGCCGGGAGATCCGGGCCGGGAAGCTGCACGACCAGTTCGTGGTGGACGTGGTGCAGGGCGGGGCAGGTACCTCGACCAACATGAACGCCAACGAGGTTGTCGCGAACCGGGCGTTGGAGTTGCTGGGGCACAGCAAGGGTGAGTACCAGTACCTGCACCCAAACGAGGACGTCAACCTCGGGCAGTCGACCAATGACGTGTATCCGACCGCCGTCAAGGTAGCGACTGTCTTTGCCGTACATGGGTTGATCGCGTCCATGTCCGTACTGCAGGACGCCTTTGCCCGTAAGGCTGTCGAGTTCCGTGACGTGCTCAAGATGGGCCGTACACAGTTGCAGGACGCGGTGCCGATGACGCTCGGTCAAGAGTTCTCGGCGTACGCGGTCATGATTGACGAGGATCGTCAACGTCTGGACGAGGCTGTCCAGTTGATCCATGAGATCAACCTGGGGGCCACGGCCATCGGGACCGGACTCAACGCTCCTGCCGGATACGCGGAGTCGGCTCGGCGGCATCTCTCGGAGATCACCGGGCTGCCGCTGGTGACGGCGGCCAACCTGGTCGAAGCCACGCAGGACTGCGGGGCGTTCGTGCAGATGTCGGGCGTGCTCAAGCGTGTCGCGGTCAAGCTCTCCAAGAGCTGCAACGACCTGCGGCTGCTGTCCTCGGGGCCGCGTGCGGGGCTCGGGGAGATCAACCTGCCGCCGGTGCAGGCCGGTTCGAGCATCATGCCCGGGAAGGTCAACCCGGTGATCCCCGAGGTCGTCAACCAGGTCGCCTTCGAGGTGATCGGCAACGACGTCACCATCACGATGGCCGCCGAGGCCGGACAGCTTCAGCTCAACGCGTTCGAGCCGATCATCCTGCACTCGCTGTCGGAGTCCATCACGCATCTGCGTGCCGCCTGCCTCACCCTCGCCGAGCGCTGCGTGGACGGCATCACCGCCAACACCGAGGCGCTGCGCGCGAGCGTGGAGAACTCCATCGGCCTGGTGACCGCGCTGAACCCGCACATCGGGTACACGGCCGCCACCGACATCGCCAAGGAGGCCCTCGCCACCGGCCGGGGTGTCGCCGAACTCGTTCTGGAGAAGGGCCTGTTGCCCGCCGAGACCCTCGCGGCCCTGCTGCGGCCCGAGGTCCTGGCCGGCAGCGGCCCCGTAGCTGTCTGATCCGCCCACGCGCACCAGGACCGGCCCGGAGGCACAATGGTGATCATGTCCCCATCGATGGCTTTCCAGCCGGTCCTGGAGCGCATCGCCGGTGAGATCGAGCGGATGCCCGGCCGCGGCCAGGCCGCCGACTACATCCCGGCGCTCGCGGCCTGCGACCCGCGCCGCTTCGGCATGGCCGTCGCGGAGCTGGACGGCACGGTGTACGGGGTGGGGGACTGGCAACAGCCGTTCTCCACGCAGTCCATCACCAAGGTCTTCACCCTCGCCCTCGACCTGGCCCGCGAGGGCGACGAACTGTGGGAGCACGTGGGCCGCGAGCCCTCCGGCAACCCCTTCAACTCCCTTGTCCAGCTGGAGTACGAGAGCGGCATCCCGCGCAACCCGTTCATCAACGCGGGCGCGCTCGTCGTCACCGACCGGCTCCAGACCCGTACCGGAGACGCGGCCGGCGAACTGCTGGCCTTCCTGCGCACCGAGAGCGGCAACCCCTCCCTCGACTTCGACAAGGACGTCGCCGCCTCCGAGTCCGCGAACGGTGACCGCAACGCGGCCCTCGCCCACTTCATGAAGTCCTACGGCAACATCGACAACGAGGTGCCCGTCCTCCTGGACCAGTACTTCCGGCAGTGCTCGGTCATGGCGTCCTGCGCCGACCTCGCCCTCGCCGCCGGCTTCCTGGCCCGGCACGGCAGCCGCGCCGACGGCTCCCGGCTGCTCACCCTCACCCAGGCCAAGCAGGTCAACGCGGTGATGCTGACGTGCGGGACGTACGACGCGGCGGGCGAGTTCGCCTACCGCGTGGGGCTGCCCGGCAAGAGCGGGGTGGGCGGCGGGATCATCGCGATCGTCCCGGGCCGGTGCACGCTGGCCGTGTGGAGCCCGGGACTTGACGAGCGGGGGAACTCGGTGGCCGGGGTCGCCGCGCTCGACCGCTTCACGACGCTGACCGGGGTGTCGGTGTTCTGACCGTCGTCAGGCCAGGAACTCGGTGAGCAGGGGCAACAGCGCCTTCCGTCGCATGACCTCCATGTGCGTGGTGCCGGGCAGCACGGCGAGTTGCGCGTCGGGGATCAGCCGCTGCATCTCGGCGAGGTGCTCGACGGGGAAGAAGTCCGTGTCGCCGATCACGAGGAGCGTGGGCGCGGTCACCGTGCGCAGGTCGTCGGCGGTCCAGGGCAGCGGGGCGTTCGCCGCCGCCGAGGACTTGGCGAAGAAGTCCTGGAAGTGCTCGGGGTGCGGTGCGACGGCCGCGTAGGCGTCGGCCATCTCCTGGAAGTCGGCCTGGCTGGGCAGCCGGGGCGAGCTGAAGTCGGGGGTGCGGACCTCGTCGTGGTAGCCGTCCAGGGAGTACGCGGTGCTGGTCGGCACGAGCCGTCCGACCCGCTCCGGGTGCCGGACCGCGATCTCCAGCGCGACCAGTCCACCGAGGCTGAAACCGACGAAGTCGGCCTGCCGGACGCCCAGTTCGTCGAGCAGTGCCACCACGTCGGAGGCCAGGTCCGGGATCGTCAGCGGCCGGTCGGTGTCGGCGGTGTGGCCGTGGCCCTGGAGTTCGGGGGCGATCACGTACCGCTCGGCCGACAGCGTGGGCAGCATCGTCCCGAAGGTCAGACCGACGGTCTGCACACCGCCGTGCAGCAGCACCAGCGGGCGTCGGCCCTCGTGCTCGGTGCCATGGATCTCGTAGTACATCTCCTGGCCGTTCACCTTGGTGCGGGCGGAGCTGGTCGGCACGGTCATCACGTCCGTTCTGGGAAAGTCGGTCATCAGGAAGACCCGTCGGGGACCGAGAACTCATCGGTGCTGAGGGCCGAGCACACGGAGGTCACGCGCAGTCCGCCGCCCCGAGAGCGGCAGGTCGCCTTCCCGCCATCCGGCGTTGACACGCTTGGCGAGTGTTGGCCATGGCATTTCCCGTCGATCTCCGCCGCTGCCAGGTACTCGGTCTGGCCGGTACCGCCGTCCTCGCGCTGGGCGGTGAGACGGCCGGGGCGCTGCCGGCCGCGGACCTCTTCTCCCCGGCCTCGGCGCAGGCGGCGCTCGGGCTGGTCGGGGTCTACTTCGGTGTCGTCCTGCTGATAGCGGCCTGGCTGCTGCTGGGCAAGCTGATCCGCAGCGCCGAACCGCCCACCCCGCGCTCCCTGTTCCTGGTCCTCGCCGTGTGGGCGTCCCCGCTGCTGCTCGCGCCGCCGCTGTTCAGCCGGGACGTGTACAGCTATCTCGCGCAGGGCGCCATGGTCGACGCCCACATGGACGTCTACGCGCACGGCCCCGCCACGCTCGGCGGGCCCCTCGCCGACGAGGTCGCCCCGCTGTGGCAGCACACCGGCGCGCCGTACGGCCCGGTGTTCCTCGCCGTGGCGTCGTGGCTGTCCGGACTGACCCGCGATGAACTGCCCGCTGGGCTCTTCGGGATGCGGCTCGTCGCCCTCCTCGGGGTCGGCCTGATGGCCGCCGCGCTGCCCCGGCTCGCCCGGCACAGCGGCGCCGACCCGGCCGCCGCGCTCTGGCTGGGCGCCCTCAACCCGCTCGTCCTGCTCCACCTCGTCGCGGGCGCCCACAACGACGCGATCATGCTCGGACTCCTCGGCGTCGGCCTGGTCGCCGCCCTCGGCCGCTGGCCGGTCCTGGGCGCCGTACTCGTCACACTCGCCGCCCTGGTCAAGGCACCGGCCGCGCTCGGTCTCGCCGCGGTCGTACTCCTCCAGATCCGCGCGGGCCACCGCCCGGCCAAGGCCGTCACGACGACCGTCGTCGCGTCCGCCGTCACCACGGTCGCCGCCACGGCCTTCGCGGGCACGGGCTACGGCTGGATAGGCGCCCTCGACACACCCGTCTCGGCGCACAACTGGGCCCTCACCAGCCTCCTCGGCCGCGCCACCGGCGCCCTGCTGAAACACCTGGGCAGCGATCTCGCGCCCTTCGCCGTCCCTGCCTGGCATGCCCTCGGACTCGCGGTCACCGGCGCGGCCGTCCTCGCCATATGGTTCCGCCTGCGCCCCAGCCCGGTCTACGCGCTCGGCCTGAGCCTCGCGGTCGTCGCCGCGTTCGGCCCGGCGATCCGCCCCTGGTACGCCCTGTGGGGTCTCTTCCTCATCGCCGCCGCCGCGCCGAGCACGTCCGTACGACACCGGGTGGCCGCCGTCACCGGCGTCCTCGCCCTCGCCGTCCTGCCCAGCGGCGGACCCGCCGACATCGGACAGCTCGTGCTGGCCGTCTCCGGCGGCGTCCTCGCGATCGTCGTCCTCTGGCAGGCCCGCCAGGCGGCGGAGGCCCCGGCCCTGGGACGTACGGCATGAGAACGCCCACCACCGACCGCGGCCGCGTCCTCCTGGTGCTGGCCCTCGCCGCCGTCGTCACCGTCTTCACCGCGACCGTCCCGCTGCTGCGCGACTGGTTCGACCTGCGCGTCTACTACGGCACCGTCCACACCTGGCTCCACCACGGCGGCCGCATCTACGACTACCACGTGCCGGGGACGACCTACGGCTTCACCTACCCGCCGTTCGCCGCCGTCAGCATGGCCCCGATGGGCTACCTCGGCCTCGGCACCGCGATCACCGCCGCACTCGTCCTCAACCTCACAGCTCTCGGCGTCGTGCTGCGCATCCTGGCCGGGCCCCGGTGGCGGCGCTACGGCTGGTTCGGGTGGGCGCTGGTGGCCTGCGGGCTGGCGCTGTTCGAGCCGTTGCGCGACACCTTCAGCTTTGGGCAGGTGAACCTCATACTGCTGGCCCTCGTCCTCGGCGACGGCTGGCTCCTGTCCACCGGCCGGGGCCGCTGGGCGGGCGTCGGCATCGGTCTCGCGGCGGCGATCAAGCTCACGCCGGCCCTGTTCATCGCCCTGTTGCTGCTGGCCAGACGCTGGAAAGCCGCCGCGGTCGCGACGGCTGTGGCGCTCGCGGCGACCGGGCTCGCGTTCTTCGTGGTCCCGGACGCCTCACGGTTCTACTGGACCCGGGCCATGTGGGACACCACCCGGGTGGGCCGCCTCGACTACGTCTCCAACCAGTCCCTGCAAGGCGTCCTGGCCCGGCTCGGCGAAACGGGCCGCCCGCTGTGGGCGACGGTCGTCGTCCTCGTGCTGGCCGTGTGGGCGGTGCGGGCGCGCCGCGCGGTCGTCCTGGGGGACTGGACGGCCGCGTTCGCGCTGACCGGGCTGACCGCGTGTCTGATCAGCCCGATCACCTGGGTGCACCACCTCGTGTGGCTGCTGCCGGCCTTCGCCGTCCTGGTCCGCGCCGGACACCCGCGGATCGCGGGCGCCCTCTACGCGGTGATGTGCACGAGCGTCGTGTGGCTGTGGTTCGACGACTCCTCGGGCGTCGACGGCTTCCTCGGCAGCAACACGTACACCTGGGTCACGCTCGGCCTGCTGCTGTGGCTGCCGACGGGTCAGACCGGCGGCAGCCGCTTGATCCTGAGCCGGATCGCGGCCACCATCGCACCCGCGCCCAGCACGGCCGCGGCCACGATCACCGCGGTCTCGGCCCAGCCGGGTCCTTCGTCCGGTACGACCGCGGCGGCCACCGGCACCGCCGAGGGACCCGGTCGCGGCCTGGCCCGCAAGGCGTCCAGCGACCCCACCGGATCGACCCGCCCGGCCGCCGCGAAACCCCAGTCGAGCAGCTCGCGCGCCTCCTCGTACACGGTGAAACCACCGCCCGCCTGAGGATTCATCACCGTCACGACGAGCGACCGCCCGCCCCGACGCGCCGCCGCGACAAGGGTGTTGCCGGCGTGCGTGGTGTAGCCGTTCTTCACACCGATGATCCCCGGATACCGCTCGACGCCGTCGTTGCCGGTCAGCAGGCGGTTGGTGTTCTGGATGCCGTACGACGAGCCCTCGCCCGGGAACTCTGCCTCGGCGGTGGAGCAGTAGCGGGCGAAGTCCGCGTTGCGCAGTCCGGCCCGGCCGAACACCGCGAGGTCGAAGGCGGAGGACACCTGGCCGTCGGTGTCGTAGCCGTCCGGTGAGACGACATGGGTGTCGAGGGCGCCGAGGGCGTGTGCCTTGGCCTGCATCCGCGTGGCCGTGGTCTGCCAGCCGCCGTTGAGGGAGGCCAGGACGTGCACGGCGTCGTTCCCGGAGTTGAGGAAGACGCCGCGCCACAGGTCGGCGACGCGGTACGTGTGGCCCTCCTCGACGCCGACGAGGCTGCTGCCCTCGCCGATGCCGGCCAGGTCCTGTTCGCTGACGCGATGCCGGATTCCTCCGGGGAGCGCGGGGAGGACGGTCAGGGCGAACAGTGTCTTCAGGGTGCTGGCGGGTGGGAGCTTGCGGTGGGCGTCGTGGGCGGCCAGGACCTCGCCGGTGCGGGCGTCGGCCACGAGCCATGACAGGGCGGAGACGTCCGGGACGGTGGGGACTCCGGGGTGTGGTCTGACCTGGGTGTCGGGGCGGTTCAGGAGCGCGGGGGGCGGTGTTGCTGTGCCGGGATCCGACCCGGTGTGGGCTGCCGCCGCGACGGGGGTGAACGCGAGGGCGCCCGCGAGGCACAGGGCGCAGGCCGACACGGTGATCCGGGGTGGGAATCCGATTGTCATACCGCAAACGTAGGAACGGAGACGCTGTGGAGAGTGTTGGCCGGGCCGACCGGGGGTCGTCAGCACCCGGATGCGCTAGTGATTCGGCCGCGGGCCCGGTAGGGGCTGGTCGTGCCCACGCGGCGGAGCCGCACATCGACACGGCCCCGCGCCCCTTGAGGCATGACGGTCCCCGTCAGTTCGAAGGGAGCGTGGGCTGGATCTGGCGTAGGAACGTCGCGTTGTCCGGGGTTTCTCGCATCCGCTCCAGCAGGGTCTCCAGGCTGCCCTGGGCGTCCCTGTTCTGGAGGACGCGGCGCAGGCCCCGTACCGCCGTCAACTCGGCCGGGGTGAGGAGGAGTTCCTCTCGGCGGGTGCCGGACGGGGTGATCTCGATGGCCGGGAAGATCCGGCGGGAGGCCAGGTCGCGGCTGAGGCGGAGTTCCATGTTGCCGGTGCTCTTGAGTTCCTCGAAGTAGACGTTGTCGGCGAGGGAGCCGGTCTCGACCAGGGCGGTGGCGAGGATGGTGAGTGAACCGCCCTCCTCGGCGAGGCGTGCGGCGCCGAAGAACTTCTTCGGGCCGATCAGCGCGGTCGAGTCGACACCGCCGCTGAGGGTGCGGCCACCGGACGCGGCCGCGTTGTTGTGCGCCCGGCACAGCCGGGTCAGCGAGTCGAGGAGGATCACTACGTCCTCGCCCGCCTCGACGAGCCGCTTCGCCCGCTCGATCACGAGCTCGGCCAGCGCGATGTGCTGCTTGGGGGCCTTGTCGAAGGTGGAGGCGTACACCTCGCCGCGCACGGAGCGCCGCATGTCGGTGACCTCCTCGGGCCGCTCGTCGAGCAGCAGGACCATGAGGTGGGCCTCGGGGTGGTTGCCGGCGACGGCGGCCGCGATCTGCTGGAGCAGTACGGTCTTGCCGGTCTTGGGCGGGGCCACGATCAGCCCGCGCTGGCCCTTGCCGACGGGGGCGATCAGGTCGGCGACGCGTCCGGTCAGGCCGGCCGCCGGGTGTTCGAGGTGCAGCCGCTCACGCGGGTGCAGCGGGGTGAGGTCACGGAAGTGGCGTCGGCCGCGCAGTTCGGCGGGCGTGCGCCCGTTGACGAACGCGACCTCGGTCAGGGCGCGTTGCCCGCCGCGGACGCCTTCCACGAGGTCGCCCTTGCGCAGGCCGTGACGGCGGATCAGCGCGGGGGAGACCTGGAGGTCGGTGGGCGAGGGCTGGCAGTCCAGCGCTCGCAGGTGCCCCTTCCCGTTGCCGTCGATGTCGAGGACACCGGTGGCGGTCTGGATGCGGGGCTGTTCCTGTACTGGGGGTTCGAGTGTGGTGGTCATGATGGGTGGTCCTTTCAAGGACGGGATGCATGTGTCATGCGGAAGGAAGGGGGGAGAAGCCGCGGGCGGAGGGCGAACGAGCGCTCCTCGGGGCGGCGGGGAACATCACCTCGGGTACGGCGGAAAAACGCCGGTCACGAAGTGGTGTGGAGAAGCCGGTGTGCCGGTCGGAATCGACGGGCTGTTCGGCGGAAGAGAAGTGAATCCAGCACCGGCGCCCAGAACGGGGCGTGCACAAGTGCTGACCGCACCGTAGCACACCCGGTGCGGTTCTGGGTGTGACGCGGGGCTCAGCGACTCGCCAGGAGGCCGTACAGGAGGGGGATCCGGGGCTCGGGCAGTCGCCACCAGCCGGTCTCGGTCCGGGCCATCTGCGGCCAGCGCGGCCACGGCAGTTCGTCGCTCTCGCGAAGGCGCCGGATGTTCAGTCCCGCTGTCGTCAACGCGTTGATGACTTCGTCTATTCCGTGCATCCACTCGTAGCTGTCGGTCGCGCCCGCCACGGCCGGGCCGTCGGTGTACGTGAACGTCGCGTCCCGGTGCACCGGGCCCCCGCCGCCCAGGTAGTCGTGGCGCAGCAGCAGTTCGGGTCCTTCGCCCGGAGCCGCCTTCGGGCCCAGCGAGTTGAGCAGGGGATGGAACTCGACGATGTACAACAGGCCGCCGGGGCGCAGGAGTTGGGCGACCGTGTCCGCCCAGCGCGGTAGGTCCGGCAGGTAGCACAGGGCGCCCTTGCCGGTGTACACGACGTCGAACTGCCGTTGCCCCAGGGCCTCCACGGCGTCGTACACGTTCGCCTGTACGTAGCCGACGTCGAGGCCCGCCTTCGCCGCGATGTCGTTCGCGGCGGCGACGGACGCCTCGGAGAAGTCGAGGCCCGTGGCACGCGCCCCGCGCCGCGCGAACGCGAGGGTCTCGGTGCCGAGGTGACACTGGAGGTGCAGCACGTCACGGCCGGCCAGGTCGCCGAGGTCGTCCCACTCGAAGGCGGCGAACCAGCGGTCCGGGTCCGGGTCCCCGTCCAGGCCGTAGAACCGGCTGGCGAGGTGGACGGGGGTGCGGGCGTCCCAGTTCGCCTGGTTGGCGCGCATCAGCCGGGCCTGGTCGTCGGTGCTCATGGGGACATCCTGCCGTGAACCTGTGAGGAGTTTCCGGCTTCCCGCCTCATACCAGCCATACGAACCCCCGATGGCCCTTCGTCGACCCATTTCTTGTTCTCGTCAATGGCCGTACCTACGCTGCCACCACCGCACCACGGCGGCACGGGACAAGGGACTTGGCAATCATGGGTCGACTGGCCGGGAAAATCGCTTTCATCAGTGGAACGGGGGCTGGAATAGGGCGGGCCGCGGCGCTGATATTCGCGGCGGAGGGTGCCGAGGTCTTCGGTTGCGACATTGACGAGGAGAGTGCGGCCGAGACCGTGGCACTCGTCGAAAAGGCCGGCGGAACCATGCGGTCCCTGGCTCCAGTTGACCTGTCCACCCAGGGTGGCGCCCGGGAGTGGATCGAGGCCGGGATCGCGGCCTTCGGCGGGATCGACATCCTCTACAACAACGCCTCCGCGCTGCGGAACGGCCCGTTCGGGACGATGCCCGCCGAGGACTGGTACTTCACCATCAAGAACGAGCTGGACATCCCCTACTTCTGCACCCAGGCCGCCTGGCCGCACCTGATCGCGCGGGGTGGCGGGGCCGTTCTCAACGTCGCGTCCGTGGCCGCCGTACGCGGGGCGCCGTTCATGCCGATGGTGCCCCACGGGGCCGCCAAAGGCGGGGTGTTGGCGATGAGCCTGCACCTGTGCGCGGCCGGCGCCCCGCATCACATCCGGGTGAACACCATCGCGCCCGGCATGACCCGCACCTCCGCCACCGCGCCCTTCCTCGACGATCCGGCCGGTCCCAAGGCGCAGTTGGAGGCGCGCATCCCGGTCGGGCGGGTGGGGCGGCCCGAGGACATCGCACGGGCCGCCGCCTTCCTCTGCTCCGACGAGGCGGCCTTCGTCAACGGCGCCAACCTCATGGTCGACGGCGGCGACAGCGCGATGGCGGGCTGAGCCGCCGTGACCACCCGACTCGACCACGTGGGCGTCAACGTACGGGATCTGGCGGCCCAAGTCGCTTGGTACCAGGGCGCGTTCGGCCTCAAGACCGTCTTCGAGTTCCATCTCGAAGGGCCCGGTCTGAAGGGTGTCGTCCTGGAGCATCCGCGGGGCTGGCGCATCGAGTTGCTCGCCAGACCCGGTTCCACCCCCGGCCTTCGCGCGCCGGACCCGCTGACCGCCGCCCTCACCGAGGGATATGGGCACTTCGCGGTCACCACCCCCGAACTCGACCCCGTCCATGGCGCGTTGGTGGCCCATGGCGCCGGCGAGGTCATGGCACCCGGTCCGTCCCCCGAGCCCGGAGTGCGCATGGCCTGGGTCAGTGACCCCGAGGGAAATCTCATCGAACTCATAGAGAAAAACGCAGAGTGAGGGCACGCACGATGACGGATTCGACCTCCTTGAAAAGACTGGACCCCGGAACACTCATAGCATGCTGTCTCGCGGTCGCGGCGGCGCAGTTGTGCATTACCGTTCCCTCGCCCATCAACGGAGAAATTCAGGCCGCATTCGGCGCATCGGGTTCCCAGGTCGCCTGGGTCACCTCCGCGTTCATTCTTCCCACCGCGATTCTGGAACTGAATTTCGGTGTGGTCGGCGATCTCTTCGGACGCAAGCGGCTGTTGGTGCTCGGCGGGATCGTCCTGGCGCTCGGTGAACTCCTCAACTCCACCTCGCAGAACATCACCATGATGTGGACCGGGCAGGCCCTGGCCGGCATCGGCGCCGCCGCCCTGTTCCCCAGCTCCCTCGCGGTCATCGCGGCGGCCACACCCGACGGCAAGGACCGGGCGAAAGCCGTCTCCACCTGGGCCCTGTCGATCTCGCTGGCCTCCGCGCTCGGCCCCCTGTCCTCCGGGATCCTCGCCACGGTCGCCGACTTCCGCTGGGCGTTCGTGCCGCCGGTCGTTCTCGGTCTCGTCGTCGCGGTCACCTCGTGGAAGCTCGTCACCGACTCGAAGGCGCCCGAGGGCCGCGCGCTGGACTGGCCCGGGCAGATCACGATCGCCGTCGGCCTGACCGCCCTGCTCTGGGGCATCATCGAGGGCGGCGACCGCGGCTGGGGCAGCGCGGCGATCGTCGGCTCGCTGGCCCTGGCGGCCGTCGCGCTCGCCGGGTTCATCGTCGCGGAGACCCGCGCGGCCTCCCCGATGTTCAACCTCGACCTGCTGAAGATCCCCTCGTTCGCGGCGGCGGCCGTCGTCGCCCTGGCCGGCATGTTCGGCTTCATCGGCACCGCCTACTGCGTCTCGATCCGCCTCGGCGCGGTGATGCACCTCAGCGCGCTGCGGGCCGGAATGCCGTTCGTGATCCTGCAGTTGATCCCGCTGCTGCTGGCACCGGTACTCAGCCGGATGCTCACCAGGATCGACGCCCGCTGGCTCCTGATGGGCGGCCTGCTGCCCATGGCCGCCGGACAGTTCTGGATCGCCGCACTGCCCATCACCACCACCTCCCTCGCCGCCTTCATCGGCCCGGTGCTGCTGCTCGGCATCGGCTTCATCTGCGTGGTGTCCTCGCTGACCTCCGCCGCCGTGAACGCCGTACCGATCAACATGACCGGCATGGCCAGCGGCGCGACCAGCCTGGTCCGCGAGTTCGGCCAGGGCCTCGGCCCGGCCGTGATCTCCACCATCGCGATGAGCCTCGCGTCCTCCGCGCTCGTCGGCAAGCTCAGCGGGGCCGACGCCGGCATGGAGAAGGCGGCCGGTCCCCTTGCGGTCGTCAACGCGGGCAGCGCCCAGGCCAAGGCCGCCGCGCAGACCGCGCTCGGCCACGGCATGGCCATCGGCGTGGTGATCTGCGGCTGCGCCTCGCTGCTGGGCGCGATGGTCACCCTGCTGCTGGTGCGCAAGAACACCGAGCGCGCGGCTGTGGGGGCGGGGGAGCCGTCGGTGCAGGCTGCCACCGCGTGACAGGTACGTAGTTACGGAGAGGCCGGGGCCGGTGCCCCGGCCTCTCCGTGTTGTTTCTTGGATCCGTGTTTTTTCTCGGCGGGGTGTCGATCCGGTTCGGTCGCGTTCGTCGGTGGGGTGTAGGAAGCTCATCGAGGACCGGGAGGACCCATGAAATACATGCTGCTCGTGTGCGGCGACGACACCGCCGACGGCTCCGGGATGGCACCCGTGGAACCCTGGGTGGAGGAGCTGGGCGACCGGAACGTACGGCTGCACGGGCACCGGCTCGCGCAGGCCGCCGACGCCGTCACCGTGCGGGTGCGCGGCGGGGAGGTGCTGCGTACCGACGGGCCGTTCGCGGAGACCAAGGAGTACGTCGCCGGGTTCGACATCCTGGAGTGCGACACCCTGGAGGAGGCCGTCGAGGCCGCCGCGAAGCACCCTGTGGCCACCATCGGAGCCATGGAGGTCCGCAAGTTCTGGGACGACGAGGACGCCGAGGCGGAGATCCGCGTGCTCGACGCCGAACTGACCGACGCGGTCCGTGAGCGGGACGTCGATCGCGCGCTGGCCTGCTATGCACCCCGTGCCGAGGTCTTCCACCTCGCCGACGGCCACGAGCGGCAGGGCCTCGACGCCCACCGCAAGGCACTGCAGGACCTGTTCGCGTCGGTCACCGGGCCGGTGACCCGTGACGTGCGGGCCTTGCGCATCCAGGTGGACGAGAGCATCGGCTTCTCCCACTCCCTCGTACGCCTGACCGGCACCCGCACCGACGGCACCCCGCTCGACGAAACGCTGCGCGTGACCACCGGCTACCGCGACGTAGGCCTGCGCCGACTGATCACTCATGAGCACGCCGTGTCCCTGAAGGGGGCGTGATGAAGTACGCCCTGCTGTTCTGCTCCCCGGTCGGGGACGAGGAACAGAGCCCGGCGGAGCATGCCGACGACCCGCGTTTCGCCGCCTACTTCGAGCAGGCGCGGGCGGGCCGGGTCACCGGAGGTGCACGGCTGCGGCCCTCCACGGACGCCACCACCGTGCGTGTCCGGGGCGATGAAGTGCTGCTCAGCGACGGCCCGTTCGCGGAGACCAAGGAATATCTCGCCGGCATCGCCTTCATCGACGTCGCGGATCTCGACGAGGCGATCGCCCTGGCCGCGAAGCACCCGGCCGCCTCCGACGGCGGCTCGGTCGAGGTGCGGCCGGTCTGGGAGTGAACGTGCCGGACGTCGAGGAGGCGGTCGCCGCCGCCTTCCGCGAGGAGTGGGGCCAGGTCGTCGCCACCCTGATCCGGGTGACCGGCGACTGGGACCTCGCGGAGGAGTGCGCGCAGGACGCCTTCGCCCAGGCACTCGACCGGTGGCGGCGCGACGGCATCCCGCGCCGCCCCGGCGCCTGGCTGACCACGACCGCCCGCAACCGCGCCCTCGACGTCCTGCGCCGGGAGGCGGTCGGGGCGGCGAAACTGCGGGAGGTCGCGGTGTTGGGGCGCGATGAGGGACCGTACGACCCGGAGTACGACGGCGACGGCAGCGGCGTCGAGGACGACCGGCTGCGGCTGGTCTTCACCTGCTGCCACCCCGCGCTGCCCATCGAGGCCCGGGTCGCCCTGACCCTGCGCACGCTCGCGGGCCTGACCACCCCCGAGATCGCCCGCGCCTTCCTCGTCCCCGAGGCGACCATGGCGCAACGGCTCGTACGCGCCAAGAAGAAGATCCGCAACGCCGGTATCCCGTACCGCGTGCCGCCCGCACATCTCCTGCCCGAGCGCACGACGGGCGTCCTGGGGGTGGTCTACCTCCTCTTCAACGAGGGCTACGCGGCCACCTCAGGCGCCGAGTTGGTGCGGACGAACCTGTGCGCGGAGGCGATCCGCCTGGCACGCGTGCTCGCTCGCCTGATGCCGGACGAGCCCGAAGTCCTCGGCCTGCTGGCCCTGTTGCTGCTGCACGACGCCCGGCGTGGCACGCGTGTGGACGCGGCGGGGGAGTTGGTGACTTTGGAGGACCAGGACCGTACGGCATGGGACCGGGCCGAAGTCGACGAGGGCGCCGCCCTGCTGGAGACCGCGCTGCGCCGGGGCCGCCCCGGGCCGTACCAGATCCAGGCCGCGATCGCAGCCTGCCACACCACCGCGCCCACGGCCGAGGACACCGACTGGGCCGATATCGCGGGCCTGTACGGCGAGTTGGAGCGCTTCGTGCCCTCCGCGGTGGTGCGCCTGAACCGGGCGGTGGCCGTGGGTATGGCCCAACACCCGGACGCGGGGCTGGAGTTGGTGGCCGAGTTGGAGCGGTCGGGCGAACTGGCCGATTACCACCTGCTGCCCGCGACCCGCGCCGATCTGATGCGCCGCAGCGGTCGTACGGCGGAGGCTGCCGTCGCGTACGAACGGGCCCTGGAATTGGTGGAGAACGCGGCGGAGCGAAGGTTTCTGGAGCGGCGGCTCGCGGAGTGTCGATCCGTGTAGGGGGCGTTCGTCGGTGGGGTGAAAGCAGCCCACGACACCGGAGGTTCCGATGACCGCCCTCGCACTCCTGCGCCGCGCACGGCAGATCCTGGCCCGACTGGCGGCCGAGGAGCCGGAACCCGGTACCCCTGAGGTCTGGCTCGCGGGGCTCCGGCTGGGCGGCTGACCGGGGGGCGTCCTCAGGGGGCGTCGAGCAGACCCGCGAGGAGTTGGAGTCGCTCGGCGTCGAGGCTGCCTTCGGCCGCGGTGCAGACCATGAGCGCGGGGCCCGGGTTGCCGGGTATCGGGTAGGCGTCCCAGTCCAGGTTGAGTTCGCCGACCCGGGGGTGGTCGAGGCGCATCTGGCCGCGGGTCGGTTCAGCCACGTCGTGGAGGGCCCACAGGGCCGCGAACTCGTCGCTGCGGACGGCGAGTTCACCCACCAGCTCGACGGCGCGCGGGTTCCCCGGATCGGCGGCGACCTGCGTCCGTAGCATCCCGATCAGCTCCGCGACGGTGGCCGCCCGGTTCGGGCACGTCCGGTCGGCCTGGGGGTGCAGGAACAGCGCCAGCATGTTCCGTTCCTTCTGGGGCTGGCGGGTGAAGTCGCCCAACAGGGCGCCACCGAGCGGGTTCCAGGCCAGCACGTCCAGGAAACGGCCGACGACCAGAGCGGGTGCGGTCATGCCGTGGAGCAGTCGTAGCGTGGTGTCCGGTACCTCCTCGGGCTCGTACGAACGCGGCAGTTGGGCCGGGGTGCGCGCGGCGGCGGCGAGGCTGTGCAGGTGGCGGGTCTCCTCGGCGGAGAAGTTGAGGGCGCGCGCGAGGGCGTCGAGGACCTGTTCGGAGGGGCGTACGTCGCGTCCCTGCTCCATGCGCTGGTAGTAGTCCGAACTCACTCCGGCCAGCAGGGCCAGTTCCTCGCGGCGTAGTCCGGCGACGCGCCGTCGCGGGCCGGGCTCCAGGCCAACGTCCTCCGGCCGCAGCCGAGTTCGGCGGGTGCGCAGGAAATCCGCGAGTTCGCGTCGGGGGTCGTCGCTCATGGCGAGGGAGGAGTCGGTCACCGCGTCAGTATGCCGTCGGCGCGGCCCGCGAGGGTGGGTCTGCCGGACCCAGGAATAGGAGAACGACCGCGATGTCGCGTGCGGGGTCCACCATCGGATCAACCACACAGCGGGCCACGGAAGGAACAGCGACATGAAGGCCGTTCAGATCACGAGTTTCGGTACTGCGGACGTTCTGCGGGTCAATGAGGTGGATCGTCCTGCTCCCGGCTCGGGTGAGGTGCTGGTGTCGGTCGAGGCCTCCAGCGTGAACGGGCACGATGTGATCGTCCGGTCGGGGGAGTTGAAGATGGTGTCGGGGCGCCGGTTCCCGATCGGTGTGGGGCTGGACTTCGCCGGCGTCGTCGCCGCGACCGGCGCCGGTGTCGAGGGCTACCGGGTCGGGGACCGGGTGTGGGGCATGGTGCACCCCCGGCAGAAGCACTCCGTCGCCGGGGCGGCCGAGTACGTCGTGGTCTCCGCGGAGCGCATCTCACACGCCCCGGCGGACCTCTCCTCGGTCGAGGCGGCCTCCCTGGTGGTCGCGGGCTCCACGGCGCTGATCGCGCTGCGCGACAGTGTGCGCCTGGTGCCCGGCGAGAAGGTCCTGGTCCGGGGCGCGGCCGGCGGAGTCGGCACGGCCGCCGTGCAGTTGGCGCACGCGATGGGCGGCCATGTGACCGCGCTGGCCCGCGACCGCCACGCCAAGATCCTCACCGACCTCGGCGCCGACGAGGTCCTGGACTACGGCTCCACCACCTCGGACCAGATCGGGCCGTTCGACGTCATCGTCGACACCGTCGGCACCGAACTCCACTGCTACCGCGGCCGGTTGGCCAAGGGCGGCCGGATGGTCACCGTCGGACTGTCCCCGTCCGCCATCGCCGCCATCGCCGCGTCGAGCGTGCACGGCTCCCGCCGTATCCGCACCTTCAGCGCCAACCCCGAGACCCCCGTGCTGCGCGACGTGGCCGACCGTGTCACCTCGGGCGCGCTGCGCCCGGTGATCGACAGTGTGTACCCGCTCGCGGACATCGCCGCGGCGCACCAGGCGTTCGAGCGCGGCGGCGTCGTGGGCAAGCACGTGGTGACGGTGCCGCGCAGCTCCGTCTGACGGAGTCCGGTCAGCGCGGACCGGTGCGCAGGTCGATGCCACGGTCGTGGGCGTCGGCGGTCACGATCCGCGTCGCCATCCGCGACAGCCGCTTCCGGTCGGTTGCGGGAAGCGGCTCGACACACCTCTCGATTCGCTCGGCGAACTGGGCGGCGACCTGCTCCACGAGCTGTCGGCCGGCGTCGGTGATCGACACCTGGAACGAGCGGCGGTCGACGGTGCTGGGCGTGCGGGTGACCAGGCCCCGGCGCTGGGCGCGGTCGACGAGGCCGGTGATCGAGGACTTGTCGAGGCCGAGGTGACGGCCGAGTTCGTTCATCGTCGGCTCGCGGTCCCGCAGTATCCCGAGCAGCCGCGTCTGGGTGATCGACAGGTCGTGCTCCCCGGCGAGCTCGGCCAGCGCGTTCTGCACGAGGAACGAGAGCTGGGCGAGGGCGTCGACCAGGCCGAGGTCCTCGGCCGGCGGGGGCGGGGTGTCGTGCGCTGAGGTCATGTCCCCGATTCTACTTGCAAAGGTACGTGGCACCTACTAATTTGATTGGTGTCACGTACTAAAACCTACGCGGCGCCTACCAAATCTGTCGCGTCCTGTGCCCTGAATCCGAGCCGAGGAGACCTCTCATGGACATCCGCGCCGCCGTCGTCCAGTCGTACGGCACCCCGCCCCGCTACGAGCCCTTCGACCTGCCCGCGCCGACCGACGAGGACCAGGAAATCGTCGACGTCCTCGCCGTCGGCCTGCACCCCCGCGTCCGCACCGGCGCGTCGGGCGACCACTACACCAGCACCGGCAAGCTGCCGATGGTGCCGGGTGTCGACGGGGTCGGCCGGCGGGCGGACGGTCGCCTGGTGTACTTCGTCGCCGACGACGAACTGGCCGGCCCGATGGCCACCCGGACCGTCATCGACAGCCGGCACAGCATCCCGCTGCCCGACGGCGCGGACGTCGTGAAGATCGCCGCCGCGATGAACCCCGCCATGTCGTCCTGGGTGGCGCTGCGCCGCCGCGTCCCCATCGAGGCCGGGCAGTCGGTGCTGATCCTCGGCGCCACCGGCAACGCCGGCCAGATGGCCGTCCAGGTCGCCAAGCGGCTCGGCGCCGGGCGGGTCGTCGGAGCCGGACGTGACCAGGCCCGCCTGGCGGCCCTGCCCGGAATCGGCGCGGACGCGACCGTCGCGCTCACCGACGACGCCGACGCCACCGCGACGGCGCTGGCCAAGGAGGCCGCCGAAGTCGACCTGGTCATCGACTACTTGTGGGGCAAGCCCGCAGGTGACGCGATCATGGCGCTGCTGCGGGCCCGCGCCGACCGGAGCCGCGCCCTGAACTGGATCCAGATCGGCGCCATGGCGGGCCCGACCATCGAACTCCCGTCAGTGGCACTGCGTTCGGCGAACTTCCGGCTCCAGGGCAACGGCCAGGGAGCCGTGTCGACCAGGACGTACCTGGAGGAACTCCCGTCCCTCGTCGAGGAGATCGAGAGCGGCGGCATCGCGGTCACCGCCAAGGCGGTGCCCCTCGCCGACGTCGAGAGTGCCTGGAACGCGCCCGAGGTCCCGGGCGTACGCACCGTCCTGGTGCCCTGAACTCGCCCCGACCGTCACGCAGTTCGTACCGGAATCACCCAAGGAGCCTAGAGCCATGTCCCCCACCACAGACACCGACGTCATCATCTGCGGCACCGGCGCGGCCGGTCTGACCCTCGCTGTCGACCTCGCCCGCAGGAACATCGCCTTCCTGCTGATCGACAAGGCGCCGCAGCCGTTCGTCGGCTCCCGCGGCAAAGGGATCCAGCCCCGCAGCCAGGAGGTCTTCGAGGACCTCGGCGTGATCGACCGGATCGTCGCCTCCGGCGGTGAGTATCCCGTCCAGCGCATCTACACCGCCGACGGGCCCATCGACCAGGTCGGCGTGGAGATGTCGGAGCCGACGCCCGAGGAGCCGTACCAAATACCCTTGCTCGTCCCGCAGTTCCTCACCGAGCGTCGGCTGCGCGAACGCCTCGCCGAACTCGGTCACGCCCCGCACTACGGCCACGAACTCGTCGGCTTCGACCAGGACGGCGACGGCGTGACCGCGCGCATCGCCACCCCGGACGGCGAACAGGCCGTACGGGCACGGTACTTGATCGGTGCCGACGGCGGATCGAGTTTCGTCCGCAAGACGCTCGGGATCGGCTTCCCCGGCAAGACCCTCGGCGTACGGGCGATCGTGGCCGACGTGTACGTCGACGGCGTCTCGTCGGACGCCTGGCACCGGTGGGGCGAGGACACCGCAGGGCAGGTCTCGATGTGCCCGCTCTACGGCACCGACATGTTCCAGCTCCAGGCCCCCGTGCCCTTCGATGTCGACCTGGACCTCTCGGCCGAGGGGCTCACCGCCTTCTTCCGCGAACGCACCGGGCGCGACGACGTCGTGATCCGCTCCGTGTCCTGGGCGTCCGCGTTCCAGATGAACGCCCGCCTGGCCGACTCGTACCGGCGGGGGCGCGTGTTCCTGACCGGGGACGCGGCGCACTGCCATCCGCCGACCGGCGGGCAGGGCCTCAACACCAGTGTCCAGGACGCCTACAACCTCGGCTGGAAGCTCGCCGCCGTGCTCGACGGCGCCCCGGAGTCACTGCTGGAGACGTACGAGCAGGAACGCCGGCCCATCGCCCAAGCCGTCCTCGGCCTGTCCGAGAAGCTGCTCGAAGCGGCCAAGAACCGTGACATCCACCGGGGCCGCGAGGTCAGCCAACTCGACCTCGGCTACCTGAACTCGCCCCTGTCACTGCACAGTTCGGCTCGCGACAAGGGCGTACTGGCCGGCGACCGCGCGCCCGATTCGCCGGTCACCGGCGCGGGCGGCCTCCCCACCCGCCTGTTCAGCCTGTTCCAAGGACCCCACTGGACCTTGCTCGGCCACGAGGTCGACGGCACCTCGGTCCCGGCAGCGCGCGCCGGCCTGCACATCCACACCATCGGCACCCGGGGCGACATCGTCGACAGCGGCGACCGTGTCCAGAACGCCTACGGACTGTCCGCCGAGCAGTGGGTGCTCGTCCGCCCGGACGGATACGTCGCCGCCGTGGTCGACACCGCCGAACTCGCCGCCGTAGAAGCCTATTTGGACACCGTCGGCGTCCGCCCCCTCGCGGCGACGCGACCCACCACCACGGAAGCGAGCACCGACATGCCCACGGAGACCTCTGCCGACAGCACCGGCACTCCCCGTACCCGACGGGAGCACCGGCAGGCCCGAAGCGCCGCCGAGCAGCGGCTCGCCACCGCCCAGCGCGAACTCCACCAGCTCTCGCGCCAGGTACAGCGCGACCTGCGCAGCGTCCGACGGCACGGCGAGACGACCGCCATCGTCGCCCGCTCGAACTTCGCCGAACTCGCGGTCAAGAGCATCAACCGGCTGACCGCCAACTTCCGCACCGACCGCACCGATCAGTAGCGCCTCGCTCTTCACCCACGACGGCCGGTGTCGCCCAGGACGCCGGCCGTCACGTGGCGTCGAGCGCGTTCGTGATCGCCTTCACCCCGCCGTGCGCCGCGTAACCGCCGTCGACGGTGATCTCCGCGCCGTTGACGTACGACGCCTCGTCGGACAGCAGATAGACGACCAGCGGCGCCACCTCGTCGACCGTGCCCGCCCGGCCCTGCGGGGTCAGCGACAGGTGGGCCTGGACGAACACCGGGTTCGCGGAGGCCATCAACGGGGTCTCGATGTAGCCGGGGTGGATCACGTTCGTACGGATGCCGCGCGGGGCCAGCTCCAGCGCGGCCACCTTCGAGAGGCCGCGCAGCGCCCACTTGCTCGCGGTGTACGCGACCGCGTGATGCGCGGTGAGGCCCGCGACCGAACCGACGTTCACGATGGACGAACCGGCCGGCATCAGCGGGGTGAGGGCCTGGATGCCGAGCAGCGCGCCCGTGGTGTTGACCGC
This sequence comes from Streptomyces sp. NBC_00988, assembly GCF_045162645.1. Lineage (NCBI taxonomy): Bacteria > Bacillati > Actinomycetota > Actinomycetes > Kitasatosporales > Streptomycetaceae > Streptomyces > Streptomyces sp. NBC_00988. The sequence goes on along the minus strand of NZ_CP108730.1, from coordinate 1,539,280 downwards.
GAACGCCCGGTTCCAGTCGGCGAGTTCGACCGAACCGAGACGGGCGCGCACGGCGATGCCCGCGTTGTTGACCAGGCCGTGGACTTCCGTGAGGGAAGCCGCGAGGTCCGCCCAGTCGTCCTCGGACGACACGTCCAGGTGTCGATAGGTCACGTCCAGGCCGTCGCCCCGGAGTGACACGGCGAGCTTCTCGCCCGCCTCGTCCAGGACGTCGGTCGCGATCACCGTCGCACCCTCCCGGGCGGCGGCCGCCACCTCGGCGGCTCCCTGGCCCTGCGCGGCCCCGGTGACGACGACGGTACGACCGGCCAGACGCGTGCGGCTCACGGTTCCTCCAGGGGGTGCGGGCTGTCTCCCGTCCACGCTAGGAAGCCGGGGTCAGCTCCGGAAACGCACGATCGGCATGGGTGGCATCCACGTCGGCGATCTCGTCGGCGATCTCCCGCACCGCCGGCTCGTCGAGCGACCGCGCCACCGGGTCGTCCAGCGCCGCGGCCACCTTGCGGACGGTCTCCCGCAGCCAGCGGTGCGCCGGGTCCGCGTGCCGGTTGTGGTGCCAGTACATGGCCTCCACCAGCGGTACGTCCGGGAAGGGCGTCGGTACGACGGCACACCGCGCGAAGCCCTCGTAGCGCCGGGCGAGCCGCTCGGGGACCACGGCGACCAGGTCGGTGCCGCCCACCAGGAACGGCAGCACGTTGAAGCCGGGCGTGCTGACCTGCACCTGGGGTGTGATGCCGAGGGTCTCCAACTGCCGGTCGGCGGGCGTGAGTTTGCCGATGACGCAGGCCGCGTGGGGCATCTCCGCGAGGTCGCGCAGCGAGAGCCGCCCGTCCACCAGCCGAGGGTTGTCCGGGTCGACGAGGCACACGAACCGGTCGTGCATCACGGTCTCGCTGACGCCCGGCAGCTGATAGCCGAGCGGCACGATCATCAGGTCGTGGCAGCGCAGATGGGTCTCCGTCTCCAACTGCCCGATGACGATCGGGTGGAAGTCGATCCGGATGCCCGGGGCCTCCTGCGCGAGGGCCCGCAGCAGCGGTTCCATGAACACCGTCATCACGTAGTCGGACATCACGACCGAGAACCGCTGCCGACTGCGCGACGGATCGAAGTGCCTGGTCAGCGACAGCGCCTCCTCCGCCTTGTGCAGGGAGGACTGGACGACCGGAAGCAGCCGCTCCGCGAGCGGCGTCAGCTCGTACTCGCGGCCCACCCGCACCAGCAGCTCGTCGTTGAAGTGCCGCCGCAGCCGGGCCAGCGAGCCGCTCATCGCGGACTGGCTGGTGGACAGCCGTACCCCCGCGTGGGTGACGTTCTTCTCCTCCAGGAGGGCTTCCAGAGCCACCAGAAGATTCAGGTCGATTGCTCCCAGACCCATGCGTGTGTCCTTCCGGCCGCGTCGTTGAAGCTCGGTGAAACCGGAGCGTAACGAGCGGCCTCCCGCCGAGGAAGGGGCCGGGGGAGAAGTCACAGGGATCCGATAGCTGCCATCGGATCCCTGGATGTGTGCAGGTCGGACGGTATTCCGGCAGGACTGCCGACAGGACTACGGCCGGGGGGTCCGGCCGCGCTTGCGGGCGCGCGGCAGGTATACGTCCGTACGGCCGGGCACGACATGGTTGGAGAGGGTGCCGAGGCGCTCCACGGAGAGTGTCACCTCGTCGCCGGGCCGGAGCGGCGGCGGGGTGCGCTCGCCGACCCGGCCCCAGAACTCGGCCAGCGCGCCCCAGCCGCAGGTGCCCGAGCCGAGGATGTCCCCGGGGCGCACCCAGGCGTCCCGGGAGGCGTAGGCGATCATCTCCTCGAAGGTCCAGGAGACGTTGGCGAGGGTGTCGCGGCCGATCAGCTCGCCGTTGAGGGTGACGGTCATCTCCAGGTCCAGGAAGCCGTCCGGGTCGCGCCGGTCCTCGACCTCGTCGGCGGTCACCAGGCAGGGGCCGAGCGTGTTCGCGAAGTCCTTGCCCTTGGAGAAGCCGAGCCCGAGGTTCTTCTCCGGCTTCTGCAGATCGCGCGCCGACCAGTCGTTGAAGACCAGATAGCCGACGATGTGCTCGCGTGCCCGCTCCGGCGTCAGATCACGCCCGCTGCGGCCGATGACCACCCCGACCTCCAGCTCGAAGTCGAGCACCGAACAGCCCGCCGGGACCGGCACGTTGTCGTGCGCGCCGTACGCGGCATGCGGGTTGGTGAAGTAGAAGTTGGGCGCCCGGTACCACTCCTCGGGCACGTGCTCCAGCCCGTCCAGGGACTTCGAGACCCCCTCGATGTGCGCCTCGAAACCGACGAAGTCCCGGATGGACGGCGGCTTGAGGGGAGGCAGCAGCCGCACTTGATCCACCGTCAAGTCGCTTGGTGCGCGCAGCGCTTCGGTGCCCGCCGCGTGCAGTACGTCCTGTTCCAGGAGGGTCAGTACGGTGATGCCCTCGGGCAGCGGATGAACGGTCCCGTCGCGCAGGACCCCGGCGCGCTCCACGCCCTCGTACTCGTATGTCGCGAAACGCATCGCTCACTGCTCCCAGTGGTTGGTGTTGGTGACGGTGCCCGTGCTGAGGTGGCCGGTGAAGAGGCCCTTGGGGTCGTACGCGGCCCGGATCTCCCGCAGCCGGCGCCACTGTTCGTCGCCCATGAACCTCAACTGCCGCACGGTGAAGTCGGAGTCGCCGAGGTACTGGCCGGCGGTCACCGGCTCCATGTCCGCCATCGCTCCGTCCAGCCAGGCGCGCAACTCCGCGTCCCGTGCCGGGTCGTCGTGGATGACATAGGTGGCGCAGTAGATCTCCGACTGCAACGAGAAGGCCATGTCGGGGAGTTGGCGCAGCGGGGCCATGGAGAACCAGATGGTGAAGGTCTGCCGGGTGGGCTGCTCGGTGAACGCCTTGCGGATCGCCGGGACGACCTCGTCGGCGGAGCCGGTCAGCCACGCGTTGTCGACCAGGTAGCGGTGGCCCTCGGGGTTGGCGATGCGCTGACCCGCCAACTGCTCCGCCAGCGTGGTCTGTTGGGCCTCCACGCGGAACAACGCCCGGTCCGCGTACGGGTTTGCGTGCAGCGGCGCCAGCGCCTCGGCGGCCTGCTCCGCGGTGTCGGTCATCGACACGCCCGTGACCAGGAGCACCGGTTCGTCCAGGTCGGGCGGTGTCTGGGTGAGCGCGACGATCTCGACCAGGTCCGAGACCGTGTGGTGCATGCCGTGCAGCCAGGTCATGACCTCGTCGAACAGGTCGAGCGGATAGGCGTGCACGGTGTGGCCCAGGTAGGTCGGCAGTGGCCGTGTGCGCAGGTGGAAGCGGGTGACGATGCCGAAGAAACCCGGGCCCGCGCCACGCGCCGCCCAGAACAGATCGCTGTGATGGGTCTCGTCGGCGCGCACCAACTCGCCCTCGGCGGTGACGACGTCGATCGCCACGATGTTCTCCGCCGCCCAGCCCCAGCCCCGCGCGTTCCAGCCCTGCCCGCCCTGGAGAAGGAAACCGCCGATGCCTACGGAGGGGCAGTGCCCGCCGTTGAAGAAGCGCCCGAACTCGCCGAGGAACGGGTTGAGTTCGTCGCCGCCCTTCACGCTGGGCGTCGCCGTCACGATCCCGGTCCCCGGGTCGTACGCCATCTCGCGGAAGCCCCCGAGGTCGATCAGCAGCGCGTCCTGACGCACCGACCAGGCGGCCCAACTGTGCCCGCCGGAACGGACGGCGACCTGCCAGCCGCGCTCCAGGGCGAGCCGTACGCCTTCGACGACGTCCTGCTCCGACTCGGCCGTCAGGACTGCCGCCGGTGAACGGTCCGTCGGGCGGCGGGCGTTGAAGACCCGCCCGAAGCACGCCGTCTCGAAGTCCTCGTCGTCGGAGAGGAGGAGGGTGCCGGAGAAACGGTTCAGGTTCACGCCGGTATTCACTTGATCGCGATCGGGTTGACGGGGGCGCCCACCGCTCCGGTCACCGGCAGCGGCGCGGCGACCAGCAGGAACTCGAAGACACCGTCGGCCGCGCAGTCCTCGGCCAGCGCCTCCAGGTCCCACATCTCGCCCAGCGGGAGGCCCATGTTGGGGATCGCTATCTGGTGCAGCGGGGACATCGAGGGCTGGGGGAACTCGTAGGGCCGTACCTCAAGTCCCCAGGTGTCGGAGGCGATCGCCGCGATCTCCGTGCGGTGCAGCCAGCCGAGGGTGGTGAAGGAGAGGCCGGGCGCGTCTCCGGCGGCGTAACCGCCCCACGCGCCGAGCCGCCGCACGCGCCCGAGTTGGCCGGTGCGGATCAGGACGAGGTCGCCGCGCCGGACCGAACTCGTGGCGCCCTGCGCCTCGATCGTGGCCCGCAGATGCTCCTCCAGGATGGGGAATCCGTCCGGGAGTTCACCGTGCTCGTCGCCGACCGCGCGGCCCACGTCCAGGAGGACTCCGCGGCTGGTGAAGGCCTCCTTCATGTGCTCGATGCCGGTGACCGAGTCGCCGTCGCCGTTGACGATGGTGCACGGACGGCCGTTCCACGCCTGCTTGTTGTCGTAGATGTGGCCCAGGCCGTCCCACTGGGTGGAGGCCTGCAAGGGCATCAGAACGTGGTCGTCGGCGCCGCCGAAGCCGTGCGGGAAGCCCTGGGTGCCGGCCGCCGCGTCGGAGCCGGTGTCCCTCATGTAGTGGACCGGGTTGATACGGCCGCGGAAACCGCGTTGCGGGCCCGACTCGTTGAACTCCTGGGCCAGCGAGAAGGACCGCCCGCGTCGCACCAGGCCCACCGCGTGGGCACGGATCGCGTCGTCGATGAAGTTGAGCGTGCCGAGCACGTCGTCCTCACCCCAGCGGCCCCAATTGCGGTAGGCGGCACGGGCCTTGGCGAGTTCCTCCTCGATCGGTCCGAGGGCACCGGCGGTCATCGCGTACGTCCTTTCAGCAGCAGGTCGAGGGCGTTGCCCCCGGCGACGGCGGCCCGGTCGGCCGGGGTGAGGCCGACCGCGTCCAGGCGGGCCACCGGGTCGTCGACGCCCATGTCGAAGGGGTGGTCGGTACCGAGGACGACCCGGTCCGCGCCCACCTCCTCGACGAGGTGACGCAGGGCGCGCGGGGTGTACACCAGCGCGTCGAACCACATCCGCCGCAGATAGGAGCTGGGCAACTCGGCGCAGCCGCGCGCGTCCTCCCGTACCCGCCAGGCATGGTCCGAACGGCCGATGTACGTCGGCAGATAGCCTCCGCCGTGCGCCGCCACCAGCTTCAGGCGCGGGAAGCGGTCGAGGACGCCGGTGAAGATGAGCTGCGAGAGCGCGACCGTCGTCTCCACCGGCTGACCGACCGTGTTTCCCAGGTAGTTGGTGGCCAGGCGCTCGCCGAGGGAGCAGCCCCACGGGTGCACGAAGACGACCACGCCCAGCTCCTCGGCCCGCTGCCACACCACGTCGTGCGCGGGGTCGGCCAGTTCGCGCCCGTCGACTGTCGTGGAGACGCTGATGCCGTACAGGCCATGGTCGTTGACCGCCTGGTCGAGCAACGCGACCGCGAGGTCCGGGTGTTGGAGCGGGACGGTGCCCAGTCCGTACAGCCGGTCGGGTGCGTTTGCACAGTGTGCGGCCACGGCCGCGTTGACCGTGCGGGCGAGGTTGATCGCCAGGTCCGGGTCGGCCCAGTAGTGGTGCATCGGCATCGGGCCGACCACCTGGATGTCGACGCCCATCGCGTCGAGGTCCGCGAGGCGCGTGCTGACGTCCGTCAACTTGGATTCCAGGCGCTGGAGTTGGGCACGATTGGCGGCCAGGGAGGCGGGGCAGTGGGCGCGCTGTTCGGCCGCGAGTTCGGCGGCGAGACCCGGGGTGCCCGCGACCAGGGCGTCGGCGGCGGGGACGGCGAGGTGGCCGTGGAAGTCGACCACGGGCGAGCCGCTCACGCCGCCGCCGTCAGGGTGTCCAGGGTCTCCGACATGATGCGGGCCGGGTCGGCGCCGGGAGTGTCCGGGTGGATCTCCCAGTCGGCGAGCTGGAGGGAGTTCTCCAGGACCATTCGTACCCGGGGCAGCCGCCGGTTCATGAAGCGGTCCAGAGCCTTCTCCGTCGGCTCGTCCGCCGTCACCAACTCCGCGAGCAGCACCGCGTCTTCCATGCACATCGCGGCGCCCTGCGCGATCAGCGGCGGACAGGCGTGTGCGGCGTCGCCGATGACCATCGCGCGGCCCCGGTGCCAGGGCTCGTCGACGAGGATCGCCTCGATCCAGCGGTAGTCGACCGCCGTGTCGTCGGGCAGCGAGGCGAGGATCCTGCCCCAGGTGCCGCCGTATCCGGCGCCGCGTTCACGCAGCAGGGCGAGGGGTGCGCGGGGGCCGATCAGCGTGGTGTCGAGGTTCTCGTCGAGGAGGTAGGCGTAGCACTGGTCGGGGGAGATCGGGCTGTAGCCGGCCTTGAAGCGGGGGCCGCCGTAGTACACCTCGGCGCAGTCCATCTCGGCCGGGCGTTCCGCGACGACCCGGAAGATCGACATGCCGACGGGACGGGGCTTGGCGTCGATGCCGATCAGTTCGCGCATCGCCGAGTTGATGCCGTCGGCGCCCACGACGAGGTCGTAGCGGCCGGTCGAACCGTCCGTGAAGGCCACGTCCACGTGGTCGGGTGTCTGGTCGAGCCGGTCCACGCTCAGCCCGAGGCGGACCCGCACCCCGTGCGCGCGCACCGCGTCGCACAGCGCGTCCTGCAGATCCGAGCGCAACGCCCCTGCTGTGGACGGCAGTTCGGGGCCGCCGGTGTGCGGGGTGTTCAACTCGGTGAGCAGCCCGCCGTCGGCGCGGCGCAGCCGCATGATGTCGAACGGCACCGCCCGGGCCAGCACCCGGTCCAGGACACCCACGGAACGCAGCGCCTTGAGCGCGTTGCCCTGGATGGTGATGCCATGGCCCACACCGAACCACTGCGGAGAGATTTCGACGAGCTCCACCTCGGCGCCCCGCTGGGCGAGCGCGAGACACAGCACGCTTCCGGTGATGCCGCCGCCGACGACGAGCACCTTTTGTACGGGCATGGGCGATCCTTGCGAACGTAGACAGAAGAGTGGGGGTCATCCCGAGAAGCGGGCGCCGAGTTCGTGGAAGTGCTCGACGGCCGGCGGCTCGGCGAAGAACGGCCCGACCAGGGCCCGCCAGCGCCCGAAGGCCTCGGACTCCCGGAAGCCGACCGTGTGGGCCTCGACCGAGTCCCAGCCGACCAGCAGAAGGAAGGTCGTCGGCCGCTCCGCACCCCGCAGCAGCTCCGCCCACCGGAAGCCGTCGGCCTCGGCGAGCACCTCGCGGGCCTTGCCGAACACCTCCGCGAACTCCTGCTCACGACCGGCCTCGACGGTCAGCTCGGCATGCTCGACGACCACGGTGCGCTCCTCGGGTGGTGGGGTGCTCCGAGCCTGCGTGGCGCCCGACGCGGGGGTCAACGGATCGAGGCATCGGCAAGGGGGACGTCATGCATCCCGTACGGCGATGGACCAGCGGTTCAGTGCCTGGTGGGCCCCCGACGGAGCGGCGGTCCCGGGCCCGGCGGGCCGGTGATGGCAGGCATCGCGGATCGCCATTTCCGCCGCGCCCCGCGGCTGCCTAGCGTCGACGGCGAGCCCCCACCCGTACGAGGAGAGCGCCGTGCCCGATCAACTGCCCACCCACGCCGGACCGTTCGCGCTCGGCACGTTCGCTTCCGGTGAGGCGGACTTCCCCGGACTGGTCACCGGCGACCGTGTGCGTGACCTCTCCGACCTCGTGCCGTCGATCCGCGCGCTCGTCGAGGAGTGGGACGCCTGGCTGCCCCGGCTCGGCGACCTCGCCATGGCGGAGGGCGGCTCCGGCACTTGGCACGATCTGGCCGCGCTGCGCGTCCTGACCCCGATCGAGCCCGGCCAGATCCTGCAGAGCGGAGCCAACTACCGCAAGCACGTGGTCGATCTGGTCGCCGCCGAGAAGGAGAGCGTGCACGGCGCCACCCCCGAAGAGGCCCGCGCCGACGCCGAGTTGATGATGGACGAGCGCGCCCGCAACGGAGTGCCGTACGTCTTCCTCGGCTCCCCGCGCGCCATCAGCGGCCCCTACGACGACATCGTGCTCCCCGCGCTCGGCGAACAGCACGACTGGGAACTCGAACTCGCCCTGGTCATCGGCAAGGCGGGCAAGAACATCGCGGCCGAGGACGCGATGGAGTACGTCGCCGGGTACACGATCTCTAACGACCTCACCACCCGCGACCGCCTCTACCGGCCCGACCTCAAGGCCATCGGCACCGACTGGTTCACCGCGAAGAACGCCGACACCTTCCTGCCGACCGGCCCCTTCCTGGTGCCGGCGGCCTTCGTCGGAGATCCCGGCGACCTGCGGATCACCCTCCGCCACAACGGAGTTGTACGCCAGGACGAGTCCGCCAAGGACATGATCTTCGACATCCCCCGGCTCATCGCGTACATCTCCACGACCACCACCCTGCGCCCCGGCGACCTGCTGCTCACCGGTTCTCCGGCCGGCAACGGCGCGCACTGGGGTGTCTTCCTGAAGCCCGGCGACGTCGTCGAGTCAGAGATCACCGGCCTGGGCCACCAGCGCAACACCGTCAGGAGCCACGTATGAGCTTCCAGCCCATCACCCATCTGCGCCATGTCGACCTGGCCGTACCGGACTTCGCCCGCCAGCGCGCCTTCTACGGCACGACGTGGGGCCTGACCGAGGTCGCCAACGACAGCGGTGTCGCCTTCTTCGCCGCCGAGGGCAGCCCCGAGCAGTACATCGTCCGCATCCGCGAGGACGAGCGGAAGCGGATGGACCTCGTCGCCTTCGGCGCCGAATCACCGGCCGCCGTCGACGAGTTGCACGGGCGGCTGGGACGGGCCGGCATTCAACTCCTCGGGGAACCCGGTGTGCTGGACACTCCGGGCGGGGGCTACGGCTTCCGGTTCTTCGACCCGGACGGGCGGGTCGTCGAGGTCTCGGCGGACGTCGCCACCCGCGCTCACCGCAGGATCGAGGAGCGTGAGGCGATCCCGGTCCGGCTCTCGCACTGCGTGGTCAACTCCCAGGACCCGGAAGGGCTTCGGGACTTCTACGTCCAGCACCTCGGGTTCCGGCTCACCGACACCCTGTACTCGACGCACATGGGCGACCTCATGTACTTCCTGCGGTGCAGCCCGCTCCACCACTCCTTCGCGATCGCCCGGGGACCCCATGTCTCCCTGCACCACGCCTCGTTCGAGATGCGCGGGGTCGAGGAGTACATGCGCGGCACCGGGCGGGCGCTGCGCGCCGGGACCCGGCTCACCTGGGGGCCCGGGCGGCATCTCGCCGGTGACAACACCTTCTCCTACTTCCATGACCCGCACGGCAACACCGTCGAGTACACGACCGAACTCGCCGTCCTCGAAGAGGACTTGTGGCACCCGGGCCGGCACGACGTCGACGACCCGATCACCCAGGACCAGTGGGGCACCGCCGACCCGATGAGCGAGTCGGTCGCCAAGGAGCAGTTCAACGACCCCGACGTGCTGTTCGTGGCGCCCCCCGTCTGACACCTCCGTCTCCCCGTCCGGCACCCCTCTGTCGCGAACCACCCGCAGAAAGGCCGCAGTTGTGGCAACGATCCTGAAGCACGCCGTGCCCAAGTCAGAGGTGACCGCCTCGCTCGCCCAGGTGCGCGAGACCGTGACCGGCGTCATCGCGGACATCCGTGCGCGCGGTGACGAGGCGGTGCGTGCCTACTCCGAGAAGTTCGACAAGTGGAGCCCCGACTCCTTCCGGCTGACGGACGAGGAGGTCGAGAAGATCATCGCGTCGGTGCCGCAACAGGTCATCGACGACATCCGCTTCGTCCAGGACCAGGTGCGCACCTTCGCCCGCCACCAGCTCGACTCCTTGCGGGAGTTCGAGGTGGAGACCCTGCCGGGCGTGAGGCTTGGGCAGAAGCACATCCCCGTGCAGGCGGCCGGCGCGTACATCCCCGGTGGCCGCTACCCGCTCACCGCCTCCGCCCACATGACCATCGTCACCGCCAAGGTCGCGGGCGTGCCCCGGGTCGTGGCCTGTACGCCGCCCATCCACGGGGAGATCCCGGCCGCCACCGTCGCCGCGATGCATCTCGCCGGCGCCGACGAGATCTGGCTGCTCGGTGGGGTGCAGGCGGTGGCCGCCATGTCCGTCGGCACGGACACGATGCGGCCCGTCAACCTGATCGCCGGGCCCGGCAACGCCTATGTGGCCGAGGCCAAGCGGCAGTTGTTCGGGGAGATCGGCATCGACCTGTTCGCCGGGCCGACCGAGATCCTGGTCCTCGCCGACGACGAGGCGGACCCGTTCGTGTGCGCCGTGGACCTGCTCTCCCAGGCCGAGCACGGGCCGGACTCCCCGGCCGTCCTCATCACCACCTCCCGCGAGGTCGCCGAGAAGACGATCGCCGAGGTCGAACGCCTGCTGCCCGGCATGCCCACCCGCGACTTCGCCGGGCCCGCCTGGCGCGACCACGGCCAGGTCCACGTCGTCGACACCCTCGACGAGCTGTACGCCCTCGCGGACGAGTTCGCCTTCGAGCACGTCGAGGTGCTGACCGCCGAACCGCGGCTCGCGCTGGAGCGGATGACCCAGTACGGCGCCCTGTTCCTCGGTGAGGGCACCTGTGTGTCGTTCGGCGACAAGGTCATCGGCACGAACCATGTGCTGCCCACACGTGGTGCCGCGCGCTATACCGGCGGCCTGTGGGTGGGGAAGTACCTCAAGACGGTGACCTATCAGGAGGTCACCGACACCGACTCCCAGGCACTGCTCGGCCGGCTGTGCGGACGGGCGGCCCGCGTCGAGCTGTTCGAGGGGCACGCCCGCTCCGGTGACGTACGGGCGGCGAAGGCCGCGGGCGACGAGCTGCCCTGGAACACCGCGTGACCTCGGATCCCGGCGTCACCTCGGATCGACGTACGCCTCTCGACGGCCGTACGGCGCTGATCACCGGCGGCGGCGGACCGCTGGGGCGCGCCTTCGCGCTGGCTCTCGCGGACGCCGGTGCCCGGGTGATCCTGGTCGGGCGCAACGAGGCGGCGCTCGCGGAGGCGGCGGCACGTGTGGTCAAGGACGGCGCACAGGCCCGTACGGCCTCCTGCGATGTCTCCGACCCTTCGGCCGTCAGTGCCCTGGCCGCCCAACTCGCCGACGAGGACGTGTCGTTGCTCGTCAACAACGCCGGAGTCGCCGGTCCCGTACGGCCATTGGTCGACATCGAGCCGGACGAGTGGGACGAGGTGTTCGCCGCCAACGTCCGGGGCGTCTATCTGATGTGCCGGGCCTTCCTGCCGCCGATGCTCGCGACCGGACGCGGTGACGTCGTCAACGTCGCCTCGGTCAGCGGCAAACGGCCACTGCTGAACCGCACCCCGTACACCGCCTCCAAGATGGCGCTGCTCGGCCTGACCCGGACCCTTGCCGGGGAGGTCGGCCCACGGGGGATCGCGGTCAACTCCCTTTCCCCGGGCCCGGTTCGGGGCCCGCGCATGGACCGGAACTTCCGGCTCACCGCCGAACTGACCGGCTGCACGGTCGCCGAGGCCGAACGTGACTTCGCCTCCCGGGCCGCCCTCGGCCGGCTCGTCGAGGAGCACGAGGTCGCGCAGGCGCTCGTGGCGATGCTGGCGATGCCCGGCCTGTGCGGGGCCGACATCGACCTGTCGGCCGGGATGATCGCCCCGTCGTAGCTGAACGGGGTGCGGAAAACGGCGAGGTGGACGGCTGACGAGCCGCCCGCCTCGCCGTCGTGTTCAAGCTCGTGCCCGCGCTATGACGACTCTGTGTGACCGCCATGAAATGGTCGGCGTGATCCGAGGCATCGGACTCCCATATGTGTGTGCCGCCTGCCTATTCCCTGGTTCTCATGGCTGCTTCACTCCCTCGTGCGCACCTTCGGTGCCTCCGCCGGGCCGTCCGCATCCCGCGTTCGACGGCCGGCCGGTCACACTGCGCGACGGCGCATCGATCCCTGGGAAGGCAAGCAATGACGCTGATCACCCGACGCTCGGTCCTGATCGCCGGTACCGCCACGGCCGGAGCCGTACTCGTGCCGGCGGTCTCCGCCACCGCCGCTCCGACGGCCACCAAGACCCCGAAGGCTTCGGGCAAGCGGATCTCGGTCGGATCCGGTGAGACGTACACGGTCTCCGCGACCACCCGCGTGAGCGAGCTGTCCATCGCCGCCGGCGGCACGATCGCCGCCCCGGACGGCTCCAGCCTCTCGCTGACCGTCGACGGAGTGGAGACCGGCCAACTCCTCACCGCCACCGGCGGAACGGCCACCCTGATCCAGGCCGGCACCTACCGGGGTGACGTCGTCCTGACCGTCGCCGCGGCCAACGCGGTGACGTACCAGACGCTCACCTTCCCCTTCCGGCAGGCGGTGTACGTCGACGGTGACGGCGTGGTCACGGACAAGTCCGTCCTCGCGGCCGTCCTCGGCGGCAAGCTGACGGACGCCTACGCGAAGAACGTGTCGATCGCCTCGACCGGCGAGTGCTTCGACGGCGTGTACGTCCAGGACGCCACCTTCACGCTCGACCGGCCCTCCATCTCCCTTACCGGCAACGGCCGTTGCGACTTCGCGGGCTACGGCGCCGCGGTCGTCGGCGACGGTTCCGCGACCACGCTCGTCGTGGACGGCGCCCGCATCGACAACAAGGGAGTCGTCCGCACCGCCGTCATCGCCAACGACGGCGCCAACGTCATCGTCAAGGACTCCGTCCTCCGCGCCCGCAACGGCGTCCTGCCCGCCGACTACCAAGCCACCGTGGAAACGCCCTACATGGAGTCCGTGCCCTGGATGCTCGGCCTCGACGGCAACGTCCGCGCCACCAACCTCATCGGCAAGAACAGCAAGGCCACCTACCTCAACTCGACCGTGTTCTCCGAGACTTGGGGCGCCCTGTCGGTCGAGGGCGGCAGCGGGCTCAAACTGACCGCGATCAACAGCCACTTCGGCAACACGGGGGAGTACGGCTACGGCACCTACGCCATCGGCGACGCGACCGTGCGGGTGCTCGGCTCCCGGCTCGACGTCGGCAGCTACGCGACCATCATCGCGGGCCCGGCCGCGGTCGTGCACTACGGCGACAGCACCAGGGCCGCCGTCGCCGCGCTCAACACCGAGCTGGAACTCGGTCTGTCCAAGGCCGAGTTGGCGTCGATCCCGGCGCGCAACACCGTCGTGAACTCCGGGCACTTCGGCTACATGTTCTTCGGCGCCGGCCAACTCACCCTCGACGGCGGCACGGTGATCAACTCCGACCGGGCCACCTTCCTCAACAAGGGCCAGCAGACCACGATCAGCGTCGACGGCTCGCAGGGCGCCCGGCTCAACCCGCGCGACGGGATCATCCTCCAGATGATCGAGCTGGACGACCCGGGCCCGGTCCCGGTCAACGGCAAGATGATGAACATCGGCGTCTACACCGAGCCCACCGGCGACCCGGCGAAGGACGCGACCTTCGACCCGACCGCCGTGCACGCCACCGACGGTGCCGCCACCTTCAACTCCATCGCCCTGAAGGGCGACTTCTACAACGGCATGCGCAAGGGCAAGAACATGGTCCTCACCTTCGAGGGCGCGAGCGTCGAGGGCGTCATCTCCGCGACGAAGGCCAAGCACCGGGTCTCCAGCATCGACGCCTCGACCTTCTACGAGCTGGGCATCGTCACCAACACCGCCCAGGCCGCCGTCAACAACGGCGCGATCGTGCAGCTCGACAGCGGCTCGACGTGGACGGTCACCGGCACCTCGTACCTGACCCGGCTCGCCCTCGCCGCCGACGCGACCGTCAAGGCGCCCCGCGGCAAGAAGGTCACGCTGACGGTCGACGGGACGGCCACGGCCATCACGGCGGGCCAGACCTACACGGGCGCCCTCACGCTGACCGTCGCGTGAGGCATGGGCGGAGGCGCGGGGCCCACCCGAGCTGAAGGGCTCACGCGAGCCGCGCCTCCGCCTCCTTCGCGATCCGCTCGAACTGCGCACCCATGGCCGCCTGGAGGGCCTGCGCCCCGGACAACGGCCGGACCATGACCGTCAGTTCGTCGATCAGGCCCTCCTCGTCGACGTGGATGAAGTCGCACCCGGTCAGCTCCCGGTCGCCGACCCGCGCGGCGAACATCAGCGCGCTGTCGCTGCCGTCCGGGTCACCGATCTCCCGGACGTACCGGAAGTCCTCGAAGACCCGCGCCACCCCGTGCAGGATCGCCGCGGTGATCGCCTTCCCGGGGTACGGCTTGAACACGACCGGGCTGGTGAAGACCACGTCCTCGGCCAGCAGGGCCTCGACGGCGTCCATGTCCTGCGCCTCGACCGCCTCACGGAACGCACGCATCGGTTCACCTCATAGTCAATTTGTTGAGTAGGTATGGATGAGACTAATCAACGGCTGTTAGCGTGTCCACATGTCCCTCAAGTACGCGGTCCTCGCGGCCCTCCTGGAAGGCGAGGCCTCGGGCTACGAGCTGGCGAAGGTGTTCGACGTGTCGCTGGCGAACTTCTGGCCCGCGACACCGCAGCAGCTCTACCGCGAACTGGAGCGCCTCGCGCAGGACGGGCTGATCGAGGCACGGGTCGTACAGCAGGAACGCAGGCCCAACAAAAGGATGTTCACGCTTACCGAGGCCGGCCGGCGCGACCTCGACACCTTCGCCGCCGAGCCGCCCCGGCGCCCCACCGCCATCCGCGACGAACTCCTCATCAAGATCCAGGCCATGGACGGCACCGACCCCGCCGTGACCCGCGAGCTGATCGAGGAGCGCGGGTCGTGGGCGCGCGGCAAGCTCGACCGCTACCAGCGCGTACGGGACCGTCTCCTCGGCGGCCTGACCGAGGAGGAGTACCTCCGGGACGCCGACCGCATCGGGCCGTATCTCACGCTCATGGCCGGGATCACCTTCGAGGAGGAGAACCTGCGCTGGTGCGAGCGCGTTCTGGCGATCCTGAAGCAGCGCGTTGCCCTAGGCTGACCCGGATGTTCAGCCCCGAAGGCCCCAGTCTGCGCGAACTCGCCGTCCAGGCACTGTCGTCCGTCGAGCACGGCTACGACCTCCTCGCGCCCAAGTTCGACCGCACCCCGTTCCGCACACCGGCCCCGCTGCTCGACGCGGTCGCCACGATGCTGCGCCGCGTCGGCCCCTTCGACGACGGGCTCGACCTGTGCTGCGGTACGGGCGCGGGCGCCGAGGTGCTGACGAAAGTGTGCCAAGTGAGCGTCACCGGCGTGGACTTCAGCGCGGGCATGCTCGAAGTCGCCCGGGAGCGCGTGACGAGCAGCGAACGCCGCGTCTCATGGGTGCGCGGCGACGCCAGGGCCCTGCCGTTCACTTCGGCCTTCGACCTGGTGGTGAGCTTCGGGGCGTTCGGCCACTTCCTGCCCCGCGAACTGCCGGGGCTGTTCACCCAGGTCCACTCGGTGCTGCGGCCCGGCGGATGCTTCGCCTTCCCCGTCGTCGCGCCGCCGCGCCCCACTTCCCCCGCGTACTGGATGCTGTCCGGCTTCGACGCGGTGATGAAGGTACGCAACGCCGTCTGGCGACCGCCGTTCGTCATGTACTACCGGGACTTCCGACTCGGCTACGTGAGAGGGGAGTTGGAGCGGACAGGCTTCGACGTCGACCTCCACTCCCTGCCCGAGTTCGGGCACCGCGGCGACGGCAGCCCCCGGGTGCGCATGGTTGTGGCGCGCCGCCCGTGATCGCGCCATTGTCGCGGCATGGGTGATCTCCTACGCTGAACGGCGTGTGACCAAACGTGCTGTCCGGGAACGGAGTTGTGCATGCTCAGCAAGGGTGAAGCCGGCGAAGCAGTCCGCCAGGCCAAGGTGAAGACCGGTGTCACATGGGCCCAGTTGGCCGAATCCGTAGGCCGACCGCTCGCGTGGACCACGGCGGCTCTGCTGGGCCAGCACCCCATGAGCAAGGACGAGGCGACAACGGCCGCCGCCCTCCTCGAACTCGGCGAGGACGCCGCCCTCGCCTTCCAACTCCAGCCGACCCGGGGCGCGTTGGACGCCGCCGTGCCCGTGGACCCCACGATCTACCGGCTCTACGAGGTCATTCAGGTCTACGGCCCCACCATCAAGGAACTGATCCACGAGCAGTGCGGCGACGGCATCATGAGCGCCATCAACTTCCGCCTCGACGTCAGCCGGGTGCCCGATCCCGCGGGTGACCGGGTCGTCATCACTCTCGACGGGAAGTACCTCCAGTACCAGTGGGAGTGACCATGAGGTGCTCCTCGGCCCAGACGGCCAGGGCGGCGAGGGGGATCAGGAAGGCGGTGCCGTGCGGGGTGAGGGCGTAGGAGGAGCGCAGCGGGGTGCGGGTGAGGAGACCGGCGGCGGCCAGTTCGTGCAGGCGGTCGGCGAGCATGCGGTCGCTGATGCCGGGCACCCGCTCGCGCACTTCGCCGAACCCTGCGGGGCCTTTGGCCAGCGCGGCGAGGACCAGACCGCTCCAGCGTTTGCCGAGCAGGGCGAA
Source organism: Streptomyces sp. NBC_00988 (assembly GCF_045162645.1). Classification (NCBI taxonomy): domain Bacteria; kingdom Bacillati; phylum Actinomycetota; class Actinomycetes; order Kitasatosporales; family Streptomycetaceae; genus Streptomyces; species Streptomyces sp. NBC_00988. Next base: position 1,522,814 of record NZ_CP108730.1, on the reverse strand, counting down.
CGCGTGGGTCAACGCCTCGACCGGCGGGGGAAGTTCGGGGTGCTCGGGGTTCGCCGAAGAGGGTGGGTTAGTCATACGGGGCTCCAGGGGCGCGGCGGCTGTACGTGCCCGCGGTGCCCCGCCGCACAGGGCTGCGGGGCACCGCGGGCACGGTCTTCGCGCCGGTTCGACGTGATGGTGCCTGGACAGGGGTGGGCTCAGCCCATGTGGACCGGGGTGGCGCCTTCGGTGTGCTGCTGCCTGCCCGCGTTGACGGCGAACGCGGTGACGGCGGCACCGGCCACGAACACGACTCCGGCGGCGACGAAGGCCATCGTGTAGCCGTGCGTCAGGGCGTCACTCGCCTTCGACACGAGGCCCAAGTCCTGGGTGGCCAGGCCCCGGTAGAGGGCGCCGGCCGCCTGCGGCAGCCTGTCGTCGGCCGCCGAGTTCGAGATCGTCGACAGGACGGCGAGGCCCAGGGCGCCGCCGATCTGCTGCGCCGTGTTGAGCAGGGCCGAGGCGATGCCGGTGTCCTGGTGGGCGACACCGCTGACCGCGCCGAGTGTCATCGGGACAAAGCTCATGCCCAGGCCGAGAGCGGTGACAAACATGGCAGGCATGAGATGCGCGGCGTAGGAGGAGTCCGGCTCCAGGGTGGCGAACCAGAACATGCCGACTGCCGCGACCAGGAGGCCCGGTGCGGCGATGAGCCGGGGCGCGATGTGGGCGACGAGTTTGGAGCTGATGCCCGCCGCCGCGGCCATGCCGAAACTGAACGGCAGATAGGCGAAGCCGGTCCTGATGGGGCTGTAGCCGAGGATCAGCTGCATATAGAGCGTCAGGAAGTAGAAGAAGGCGAACATGCCCGAGCCGATGAACAGCATGGTGGCGTAACTGCCCCACCGATTACGGTCCTTGAACAGGCGCAGCGGCATCATCGGGTCCGGCGTGCGGGCCTGGAGGAACAGGAACGCCACCAACAGGACGGCGGCGACCGCGAAGCAGCCGAGCGTGAGGCCGCCCGTCCAGCCGTGTTCGCCGCCGCGTGTGATGCCGTAGACCAGGGAGATCAGACCGCCGGTCCCGGTGACGGCCCCGGGGACGTCGAGGCGGCCGGGGTGGCGCTGTGCCTCGACGAGGCTGCGGGTGCCGGCGAGGACGGCGAGGCCGATGGGGATGTTGACGAAGAACACCCAACGCCAGTCCAGCACATCGGTGAGCAGACCACCGAGCAGCAGACCGACCGTGGCACCGAGGCCGCCCATCGCGGCGTACACACCCATCGCCCGGTTGCGTGGCCTGCCCGCCGGGAACGTCGTGGTGATCAGCGCCAGCGCGCTGGGTGCGGCGAGTGCCGCGCCGACGCCTTGGAGGATGCGCGCGCCGATCAACAGGGCTTCGTTCGGGGCCAGTCCACCGAGCAGGGACGCGAGGGTGAAGACGGCGATGCCCACCTGGAACATCCGGCGTCGGCCGAACAGGTCACCGGCCTTGCCGCCGAGCAGCAGCAGACCGCCGAAGGACAGCGCGTACGAGTTGACGATCCACGCCAGATTCGCGTCGGAGACACCGAGGTCGGTCTGGATGGCGGGCAGGGCGATATTCGTGATGGTGGCATCGAGGATGACCATCAGCTGGGCCGCCGCGATGACGAAAAGGGCGAGACCGAGATGCCGGTCTCTGGGGGCGGAACCGGAATGCTCCGGTGCCGTCGAAGTGGCCGTGGCCACGCTCTCAGCAGACATGGTTCAAGAACTCCAGGGAGTGCCGCGAACAGGGAAAGGTGAGAGTGAACGGAATCCGGTGAGAAGCGGAACACTCGCTGTGCAATCCGAGGTCGGGGCGCCGACACGGCACATCGCTCGACCTCGGGACGAGTGCTCACCGTAGCAGCGATTTACCGCCGTTCGGGAACGGACAACTCCCTTTCCGGTGTTGCCAATATCGCCCTTGACGAACTCTCCAATGGTGTGGGCAAGGGGAATTCTGGGCACCCGGGAATTGCCCACACTTTTCGCGAAAAGGCAAACGGCTCAGACGGACCGGAGGGTGTTGAGCCGGGCGGCCTGCCGGGTCAGATGGTCGCGCTCGGCGAGGTTGGGGGCCTGGTGCGCGGCCTCGGCATACAGCCGGGCCGCCGTCGTCAGGTCGCCGTCACGTTCGTGGAGATAGGCGGCAACCGCGGTGTACCGGGGGAGCGAGGCGTCCAGTACCGCAAGCGCGGCCAGGCCGGCGCGCGGGCCGTCGGCCTCGCCCACGGCGACCGCGCGGTTGAGGCGGACCACCGGGCTGTCGGTCAGGCCGGCGAGTTCGTCGTACCACTCGACGATCTGCACCCAGTCCGTCTCCTCGGCGGTGGGCGCGTCCGCGTGGAGCGCCGCGATCGCCGCCTGCGCCTGGAACTCGCCCAACCGGTCGCGGGCGAGGGTGACTTGGAGGATGGTGACGCCCTCGGCGATCGCCGACGTGTCCCAGCGGCCGCGGTCCTGCTCGGCGAGCGGCACCAGGCTGCCGTCCGGCGCGGTCCGGGCGGCGCGCCGGGCGTGGTGCAGCAGCATGAGCGCGAGGAGGCCCGCGACCTCGGGGTGGTCGATCGCGGCGGCGAGCTGCCGGGTGAGCCGGATCGCCTCGGCGGCGAGGTCGACATCGCCGGAGTAGCCCTCGTTGAAGACCAGGTAGAGGACGCGCAGCACGGTCGCGACATCGCCGGGCTGGTCGAAGCGCACATCGGAGACGGTGCGCTTGGCGCGGCTGATCCGCTGCGCCATCGTCGCCTCGGGCACCAGATAGGCCTGCGCGATCTGCCGGGTGGTGAGCCCGCCGACGGCGCGTAGGGTGAGCGCGACCGCCGACGACGGCGTCAACTTCGGGTGGGCGCACAGGAAGTAGAGCTGGAGCGTGTCGTCCGAGGCGGGCGCGGGCCCGGGAGCCGGCTCCTCGTCCACGAGGTCCTCACGTCTGCGGCGGGCGGTCTCCGCCCGCGTCGCGTCGAGGAACCGCCGCCACGCCACCGTGACCAGCCAGCCCTTCGCGTCCCGCGGCGGATCGTCCGGCCACACCCGGACCGCCTCGACGAGCGCGTCCTGTACGGCGTCCTCGGCCGCCGCGAAGTCGGCTCCGCGGCGGACGAGGACGCCGAGCACGCTCGGAGTGAGGCTCCGCAGCAGGACCTCGTTCACTTGAAGGTGCACTCCGTGTCCGTGACGGTGGAGTGCGTGCCCAGGAACGGCCGCAGCTCCAGCCACTCGTGGATCGGCTTGCCACCGGCCCCGGGCGCGGCCGACAGCTCACCGGCCAGTTCCACGGCGCGCTCGTAGGTGTCGACGTCGATCACCATCCAGCCGGCGATGACGTCCTTGGTCTCGGCGAACGGCCCGTCGGTGACCGGCGGGCGCCCCTCGCCGTCGTAGCGGACGAAGGTGCCCTCGGGGGAGAGCGCCTGGCTGTCGACGAACTCGCCGGTCTTCTCCAGGCGGGCCGCGAAGTCGTTCATGTACTGGACGTGGGCCGTGATCTCCTCGGGGGCCCACTGGTCCATGGGGACGTCGTTCACGGCGGCGGGGGCGCCACGGTAGTGCTTCAGCAGCAGGTACTTGGCCATGGTCGTTCTCCTTGGTGCTCGTGCGACCCATTGTGGTCGCGTTCACCTCGGGGACGGAGCCGGGCGCGGGTTCTCGACATCGGCGGCAGATTTTTTTCCGCGAGTTTCGCGAGGGAGGGTGGAAAGGGAGGCGTACTCACTCCTCTTCCCTTCTTAACGTATAGCGCACCGGGGGGCTTGCGGCAAGGCCCCCGTCGTGCCGCAGAATGTCCGGCCTGAGGCCATGACCTGCGGAAACGGGAGTCTCGAATGCGTGTGTTGTTGACGACGTGGGGATCGCGCGGGGATGTCGAACCGCTCGCGGGACTCGCGTCGCGCCTGCTGGAACTCGGCGCGGAGGTGCGGGTGTGCGCGCCACCGGACGAGGAGTTCGTGGAGCTGCTGGCCCGGGCCGGTGTGCCGTTGACGCCGCTCGGTCCGTCGGTGCGGTCCGTGGTGAACGGGGCGAAGCCGCCGTCGGCGGAGCGGGCGTTCCAGCTCGCGCCCGAGCTGGTCGCCGCCCGCTACGAGACGCTCACGGCGGCGGCCGAGGGCTGTGACGTGCTGCTGGCCACCGGTCTGATGCCGGCCGGCGCCCGCTCGGTGGCCGAGAAACTCGGCATCCGCTATGTGCTCGCCTGCTTCCACACGGCCGGACTGCCGTCGTCGAAGTACCCGCCGCTCTCGCGTCCCGGCCACGCGTCCTCGCCGGAAGAGACCGACATCAAGGCACTGTGGGAGCAGGACGCCCAGCGCGTGAACGCCCTGTACGGCGAGGCGGAGAACCGGCACCGCGCGGAGCTCGGCCTGCCGCCGGTCGACAACGTACGGGACTACGTCTTCACCGAGCGGCCGTGGCTGGCGGCGGACCCGGCGCTGTTCCCGTGGCAGGACCACACCGATCTCGACGTCGTCGTGACCGGCCCGTGGATCCTGCCCGACGAACGCCCGCTCCCGGCCGACCTGGAGACGTTCCTGCAGGCCGGTGCGGAGCCGGTGTACGTCGGCTTCGGCAGCATGGCCCTGCGCACCTCGCCGGACTTCGCCCGGGTCGCCGTCGACGCGGTCCGCGCGCAGGGCCGCCGCGTCCTCCTCGCCCGGGGCTGGGCGGGCCTGGCCGCGGTCGACGACCGGGACGACTGCTTCGTCGTGGGAGAGGTCAACCAGCAGGCACTGTTCCGGCGGGTCGCCGCCGTCGTGCACCACGGCGGCGCGGGCACCACGACGACCGCCGCGCTGGCCGGTGCGCCGCAGCTGGTCGTGCCGCAGATCGCCGACCAGCCATACTGGGCCGCAGGAGTGGCCGAGCTGGGCATCGGCGTCGCACACGACGGGGCGACACCGACCTACGACACCTTGTCCGCCGCGCTCACCACCGTCCTGGCGCCCGGGATCCGGGAACGGGCGCGGGCCGTGGCCGGCACGATCCGCACCGACGGGACGACAGTGGCCGCGAAGCTGCTCCTGGACATGGTCAGCGGGGAAGGGCGGTCCACGCACGCGTGAACCGGCCGAACCGAGCACACGAGAAACCGCACGCACCGGTCCTCACGCCCAGCCGCACGCCGGGCCGTGAGCGACCCCAGATCGGAATTGATGCCGTGAACCCCCTGACCACCAGCGCCTTCGACCTTCCCGACCGGCTCTCGGCCAAGGCCGACCCGGCGCTGATCGCCGCCGACGAGCAGCACTTCGCGGCGATCGCGGAGAGCCTCGACCGGTCGATCGCGGAACTGACCGAGAGCCTCGACGTCGCGCGCAGGGCGCCCGGCGGCATCGGCAGGGCGGCGATGGACCGGGACACGGAGATCCACCGGCTCACCACACGGCTGCGCACCCTACGTCGCTTCGGCCTGGACCTGTGTCTGGGCCACATGGTCGACGCCAACACATCCGAGCCCGTGTACATCGGGCGGCTCGGCCTCACCGACAGCACGGGACGACGGCTGCTGCTCGACTGGCGCTCGCCCGCTGCGGAGCCGTTCTTCGGCGCGACCCACGCCAACCCGATGGGTCTCGCGAGCCGCCGCAGGTACCGCTGGACGCGCGGCCGGATCAGCGACTACTGGGACGAGGTGTTCACCGCCGACGGCTTCGTCGGACACGCCGCGCTCGACGACCAGTCCGCGTTCATCGCCAGCCTCGGCGGCAACCGCTCGGGCCGGATGCGCGATGTGCTCGGCACCATCCAGGCCGACCAGGACGCCATCATCCGCGCGGGATCACGCGGCGCGCTCGTCGTCGACGGCGGCCCCGGCACCGGCAAGACCGTCGTCGCCCTGCACCGCTCCGCCTACCTCCTCTACTCCGACCCGCGCCTCGGGCACCGCAGGGGCGGCGTGCTGTTCGTCGGTCCGCACCGGCCCTATCTGGACTACGTCGCGGACGTCCTCCCCAGCCTCGGCGAGGAGGGCGTGCAGACCTGCATCCTGCGGGACCTCGTCGCCGAGGGCGCTGCGGCGGTCGCGGAGGCCGATCCGGAGGTGGCCCGGCTGAAGTCCTCCGTGGGGCTGGTGCGGGCGATCGAGCCCGCCGTCCGCTTCTACGAGGAGCCGCCCACCAAGGGCATGAACGTCACCACCCACTGGTCCGACATCTGGCTGAGCCCCGAGGACTGGGCCGTCGCGTTCGAGGCGGCCGAACCCGGCACCCCGCACAACGAGGGACGCGAGCAGGTCTGGCAGGAGCTGCTCACGATCCTGGTCGACAAGCACGACAACACCGCCTCACCGCAGGACGGTGAGGACGGCCAGGTCACGCCCGAACAGCTCCGGCGGTCGCTGCGGCAGAACAGGGACCTGCTCACCGCCTTCAACCGCGCGTGGCCGCTGCTCGAAGCGGCAGACCTCGTCGGTGACCTGTGGACGGTACCGGCCTACCTGCGCAAGTGCGCCCCTTCGCTGAGCCGCGACGAGGTCCAGCGGCTGCAGCGCGCGGACGCCCAGGCCTGGACGGTGTCCGACCTGCCGCTGCTCGACGCGGCACGGCAACGGCTCGGCGACCCCGAGTCGGCGCGCCGCAAGCGCCGGCAGGAAGCCGCCGTCGTCGCTGAACACGCCCGCAGGACCGACGTCATCGACAGCCTGCTGCAGAACGTCGAGATCGACGAGAGCGAGGGAGCGATGGGCATGCTCCACGGAAAGGATCTGCGGGACGCGCTGATCGACGAGGCCGCACAGGTGTCCGCCGTCGAACCCGACCTGCTCGCCGGGCCGTTCGCGCACATCGTCGTGGACGAGGCACAGGAACTGACCGACGCGGAATGGCAGATGCTCCTGCTGCGCTGCCCGTCCCGCAGCTTCACCGTCGTCGGCGACCGCGCCCAGGCCCGGCACGGATTCACCGAGTCGTGGCAGGAACGGCTGAAGCGGATCGGCCTCGACCGGATCAACCTGGCGTCCCTGACCGTCAACTACCGCACCCCGGAAGAGATCATGACGGAGGCCGAGCCGGTCATCCGTGCCGTGCTCCCGGACGCCAACGTGCCGACCTCCATCCGCAGCAGCGGCATCCCCGTCGTCCACGGACCCGCCTCCGACCTGGAGTCGGTCCTCGACACCTGGCTCGCCGAGCACGCGGACGGCATCGGCTGTGTCATCGGTACGGCCGAGATGGACGCGGACATCTTCCGGGCGAGGCCCCGCGTCCGGACGCTGACTCCCGTGCTGTCCAAGGGACTTGAGTTCGACCTGGTCGTGCTCATCGACCCGGAGGAGTTCGGTGAGGGCATCGAGGGAGCCGTCGACCACTATGTGGCGATGACCCGGGCGACCCAGCAGCTGGTCGTGCTCACGAGTGCCTGAGTCCGGTGGGCGCGCGGCGAGTTGGGACCCGCCGCGCGCCACCGTGCAGAGACCTCGGGCTCAGCCCGCTGCGGCAGGCAGCGTGAACTCGTAGATCAGGGCGTCCTGTTGGGCCTCCACCACCAGGTCGGTGATCTCCAGCGGGCGCGCGTACTGGTCGTGCACGCGGCGGGTCACGCGTACCGAGGGCGCGTTCGCGACCTGGGTGATGGCGTCCCGGTGGTGCAGGGTCAGACCCGCCCGGCGCATCCAGTCGTAGGTGCGCCGGAGTTGGGCGGCGGCGGAGCCGTCGGCGCGGTCGCGGTAGCGGGCCAGTTCCTCCACCTCGGCGAGCGCCACCGCCGAGAAGGACGTGACGGCCGTACGCAGCCCGCTGCCGTCGGCCGCCGCGGACGCGTAGCGGTGGACGAGGGTCGGCCGGTGCGGGGCGATGCCCAGGGCCTCGGCGTGGTCGGGCGGGGGAGTCTCCCAGGCGACGGTGGCCCGGTCGAAGCCGGTCGGGTCCGTGCTGCGGGCGCCGACCGGGAAGGTGAGGGAGGACGGGGTCTCCACGGGCTGGCCTGCCAGGGTGGCGTGGCTGCCGCGCCGGTCGGTGGCGACCAGGCCGTCCCTGCGCAGCACCTCCAGCGCCTGTCTTATGGTCTCCCGGCTGACCTGGAAGTGTTCGGCCAACTGCCGTTCGCCGGGCAGGCGTTCACCGGGCGGGATGGTGCCGTCGTGGAGTTCGCCGAGCAGTTGGGTGGCGACCTTCCCGTAGAGGGGCTGGTCGTCGGCGGTCGGGTGGTCGTGGGGGGTGGTGCGGGCCATGCCGCGCCTCCTGTTGGTGACAAGACTGAGGGCAGAACTGGTGACGATTCGTAGCCGTGCGGGCTCGTTGCGCGACCAGATCTAGCATTGGTCTAAACCACCAGGGAAGAGCGGCAGGGCAGTTAGGCCGAAACCGACCCGCGCCGATCACCCCTCACAGGGCGTCGTGCACGGCGTCGATCAGGATCATCTTCCGTGGGTCGTCGGCGATATGAGGCCCCATCCGGTTCATCACATAGCCCATTGACACCCCCGCCTCCGGGTCGGCAAGACCGAAGGAACCGCCGAACCCGTCGTGTCCGAAAGCCCTCGGGTTGCGGCCGTACGATTCGTTCGGGCCGCTGAGCCACAGGCCGAGCCCGACCTCCGTGTCGTGCGCGAAGCCCGCGCCGAGCACCAGGTCACGGCAGCTGCCCTGCCCCTCGCGCACCCGCTCGGCCGCCTCGGGGGAGAGGACGCGGTGGCCGCCGTAGGTCCCGCGCCCGGCGAAGACACCGTAGAGCGCGGCGATGGCGCGTGCGGTGCCGTGGCCGTTCGCGGCCGGGATCTCCGCGGCGCGCCACTCGGGGGTGTTGGCCTCGGCCGCGCCCGCGATCGGGTTGGTCAGTGCGGCGATGGCCGCGGGCGCCAACTGGCTGAAGATCGCGGCCTGTTCACTCGCGGACGCGGCGGGCGGATGCACGAGCTCGGCCGCCCGGCCGGCCTCCTTCTCCGGCAGTCCGATCGTGAAGTCGATCCCGAGCGGACCGGTGACCTCGCGCTCCAGGAAGGCGCTCGGGAGCAACCCCGAGACACGGCGCACCACTTCGCCGACGAGGAAGCCGTAGGTGAGCGCGTGGTACCCGGACCGCGTCCCCGGCTCCCACCAGGGCTCCGTCGCCGCGAGCCGCTCGGTGGTCAACTCCCAGTCGTAGAGCTGCGCGAGGGAGTGCGGCTCGCGCAGTCCGGCCAGTCCGGCACGGTGTGACAGCAGGTGTCGTACGAGGACGTTCTCCTTGCCCGCGGCGGCGAACTCCGGCCAGTACGTGGCCACCGGGGCGTCGAGGTCGAGCAGGCCGCGGTCGGCCAGGATGTGGGCGCACAGGGCCACCGGGCCCTTCGTCGTCGACCACACGTTGACCAGCGTGTCCCGCTCCCAGGGGCGGGTCCGTGCCGCGTCGGCCCAGCCGCCCCAGAGGTCGACCACGGTCTCGCCGTCGACGGTGACGGTCACCGCGGCGCCCAGTTCACCGCGGTCCCGGAAGTTCTCCTCGAATGCCGTGCGTACCGCGGTGAAGCGGGGGTCGCAGTGGCCGTCGACGGCTGGCTGGTGCTCGGACATGGGGCCTCCGTGGTATGCCGGACGCCCGGGCCGCGACGCTGCGGCCCGGACCCCCTGAACATACCGACTGGTCGGACTGACCGGAAGGCGCCGTACGCTCAGTTCAGGAACAAGGTGCCGGCCGGCTCCCGGTGCCCCGCCTCCGTGTGCCAGTAGTCGCGGGTCTCCACGGCCAGACCGTTGCCGTCGAAGCGTGCGAAGACACAGCCCGCGAGGGTGGACGGTTCGCCGTCCTCCTCGGCCAGCACCCTGAACTCGGCCACGGCGAGGCCGTGTTGGCCGATGATCGGTGCCGAGAAGCGCACATCCCTCACTTGCTCCGCCGCGAACGACCACCGCAGATACGCGGCCAACTCGGCTCGCCCCCGGTGGGGTTCACGGAACGGCATCGAGCGGTGGACGCAGTCCTCGGTGTACAACTCCAGCAACGCGTCCACGTCGTGCTCGGCCCAGGCGCGCGCCCAGACGCGCACGAAATGTTCGGCGGCCTCACTCGTGTCCATACGGCACCCCTCAGGCGTACGACCGCAGCCAGTCCAGCTTCACGGCCTCCTGGTAAGGGCCGCCGCCCTCATGGTCGTTGAAGTCGTACACCTCGATCTTCTTGTCCTCGTGCGCCCAGGCGTTGAACACGGCGAACACCGTGGAAGGCGGGCAGGTCTGGTCCTCCAGGGCCGTCGAGAAGAGGGCGGGGGCGCGGCCGCGGGACGCGAAGTGGACGCTGTCGAAGTACGAGAGCGTGCGCAGGACATCGTCGGTGCGACCGCGATGGGTCTTGAGGTAGTTGCCGATCTCCCGGTACGGGTCGCGGTCCGTGAGGGTCGCGGCGCGCGGGTAGTCGCACAGGAACGGCACGTCCGGCGCGATTGCGGCCAGGTCCCCGACCAGACCGCCGACGGCGATGGTGATGCCGCCGCCCTGGCTGGCGCCGAGGGCCACCGTGCGCGTCGGATCGACCAACGGGTGCGATCGCGCCGCCTCGACGGCTCGCACGCCGTCCGTGAACACCCGGCGGTAGTAGTAGTTCTCGGGGGCGTCGATGCCCCGGGTCATGAAGCCGGGGTACGCGGGCGCGCCGCCCACCGGGTCCGGGGTGCCACCGCCACCGCCCCACGCGCTGCCCTGCCCGCGCGTGTCCATGATGAAGTGCGCGCGGCCCGTCGAGGCCCACAGCAGGTTCTCGTGCGGGAGGCCCCGCCCGCCGCCGTAACCGATGAACTCCACGACCAGCGGCAGTGGTTGGGCCGCGTCGGCCGGCAGCCGCAGCCAGCCCTTCACCGGGTGACCGCCGAACCCGGCGAACGTCACGTCGTACACCTTCACGGTGGACAGTCCCGTGTCGACCGGTTCGAAGCGGGCGTCCAGATCGTGCTCGCGGGTCTCCTGGAGGGTCTTGGACCAGAAGGCGTCGAAGTCCTCGGGCTCGACGGAATCGCTCCGGTAGTCGCGGAGTTCGTCGAGCGGAAGGTCGAACAGGGCCATCGATGACCGCCTTTGTGAAGTCTGAGCACGGATGATCACACCGTACGTGTGACATCGGAGGACTCGCCAGGCTCGTGCGGCGCCCCGCGCCTACCATGTCGGCATGTCGTCTGCCGTGGATCTGCTGGTCAAGGACGCCGAACTGCTCGTCGTGGACGGCGGGCGGGAGATCCCGGGCGGCTGGGTCGCCGTCACGGGTGGTCGGGTCACCGCCGTCGGCGCGGGAGGGTCCGAACCCGATGCGGCTACGACGATCTCGGCGACCGGGCGGCTCGTCACCCCCGGCCTGATCAACACGCACCACCACATCTACCAGAACCTCACCCGCTCCTACGCCCCCGCCGTCAACGGCACCCTCTTCGACTGGCTGACCACGCTCTACCCGCTGTGGGCGGGCCTCGACGAGGAGGCCGCGTACGTGTCGGCGTACGTCGGTATGGCGGAACTCCTCATGGGTGGCTGCACCACATCCTCCGACCACCTCTATGTGCATCCGCGCCCCTATCTCGTCGACGCCGAGATCCGCGCCGCCCGCGACATCGGCTTCCGCTTCCACGCGACCCGCGGTTCGATGACCCGCTCCGTCGAGGACGGGGGACTGCCGCCGAGGAGCGTCACACAGAGCACCGACGAGGTGCTGGCCGACAGCGAGCGGCTGATCAAGGCCCACCACGACCCGGAACCGGGCGCGCTGATCCGGGTCGCGCTCGCCCCCTGCTCACCGTTCTCGGTCACCAAGGACGTGATGACGGCGACCGCGGAACTCGCCGAGCGGTACGACGTCCGCCTGCACACACACCTCGCCGAGGACCGCGACGAGGACACCTACTGCCTGGAGACCTACGGCTGCCGGCCCGTCGAGTACTTCGAGGACACCGGGTGGATGAGCGACCGCACCTGGGTCGCGCACTGCATCTACCCCAATGACGACGAACTGCGCCGCCTCGCCGCCGCGGGCATCGGCGTGGCCCACTGCCCCAGCTCCAACATGCTCATCGGGGGCGGCACGGCAAGGGTGAAGGAGATGCGCGAGCTGGGGCTGCCGGTGGGCATCGGCTGCGACGGTTCCGCCTCGACCGATCACGCCTCGTTGTGGATGGAGACTCGGGGCGCTCTGCTGCTGGGGCGCTACCGGGGCGGGCCCGGTGCGATGACCGCGCGGGACGCCCTCGACATCGCCACCCGGGGTTCGGCGCGGTGCCTGGGCCGGGCTGACGAGTTGGGGCATCTGCGGCCGGGGGCCTGTGCCGACCTGGTCGTCTGGGACCTGCACGAGGTCGCGCTGGCCGGGGCGGTGAGTGACCCCGTCGAGGCGTGGCTGCGGTGCGGGCCCGCGCGGGCGTGGACGACCGTGGTGGGCGGGCGGGTGCTGGTGGAGCGGGGCGAGCCGGTGCTGGCGGGGTTGGGGGATGTGCTGCGGGACCATGGGCGGGTTGCCCGGCGGATGCAGCGGGGGGTGTAGCGGGGGAGGGGTAGGGGCTGAGGGTCGGTCGCTGTGGGGTGGGTGTGTGTGGACGGCCCAACTTCCTTGTGCGGCTGGGTTGTTGGGGTGCGAGACCGGTCGGGGTGGTCACGGCTGATGTGCCGCGCCCGCCCTCCGTCACGGCCCGTCGTCCGTCACGCCAGCGCCCCCGTCCGTCAGCCGGCTCCCACTTGCATCCCGTCCGTCACGCCCGCCGTCGGGTCCACTGCGGTTCCGTCAGCGCCCAGTCCCGTTCCCACTCGGCCAACCGGTGTCGCAGGGAGACCCGTTGGGTCACCGCCCGCGCGAGAAGGGCCACGCCGATCACTCCGGCCGCCGACCACACGCCGACGGTCACCGTGTGCTGCCAGACGGCCACTTCACCGGGTGGCGGGGCGACACTGTGGCCCTTGGCGTCGAGCCATACGTCCACGACGTCACCGCGTCCCGTGTCCGCAGGGACCGCGACCGTGGCCGTACGCGCCCCCTTGCCCGGTTCCGTCCAGCGCACCGCCACCGGGAAGCTGCGTGGGCGGTCCCCCTCCACGGAGGGGAGCTGGGCGGGCGGGTTGCCGATCACCTTCGCGTGGACGCGATGACGGTCGGCGCGCTGGGTCGCGGCGATGGTCCGGGCCTGGTCGTGGGCCCACAGGCCCGCGGCGGCGCCGGCCAGGGGCGCGCCGACGAACAGCAGGAGGGTCACGGCCAGCGCCGTCCACGCCTCCACGACATCCGACCGGCGCCGCAGCGGATTCCGCCGTCGGCGTCGACTCCGTACCCGGGTCCGCATGTCGGTCTCCTCGCCGTCACCGGAGCCGAGGAACCGTAAGGCCGGAAGCCCCCTGTGGGGCCGGTCCGCCGCCGCCTCGACACCGCGCACGCATGCGAGCGTCCACACAGAAGTCGTACCCCCTCCGAGGTACTTCTCTCAACCGGAGGAGGAGTGGATCGACCGGGAGGCCGCGTGCAGCCGATCCTCAGCCGAACCGCTCGATGCGAATCCGGTCCACCGGCTGGCCCGCCTCGACCAGCAGCCGTGAGGCATGCTCGGCGAAGCCGTTGGAGCCGCACACATAGGCCTCCCACCCACCAGCGGGCTGCTCGGCCAGGAGCGGCGCCACATGTGCGGCGGCCATACGTCCCACCGGCACACCCTCCGGCGCACTGCGCGTGAACACGGCCGTGGTCTCCGCGCCGTACTCGCGCGCGTAGATCAACTCCTCGGGACTGCGCGCCGACACCACCAGCCGCAGCGGCACGGACAGGTCCCGCGCCCGGTGCTGCCGGAGCATCGACATCAGCGGTACGACCCCGGAGCCGGCGCCCAGCAGCAGCGCGGGCCGGTCGCCGGGCCAGGCGAAGAAGCCGCTCAGCGGGCCGCGCACCTCGACCTCGTCACCGGGCCTGGCCACCGTGTGGAACCAGCCCGACACCTCGCCGCCCTCGACGTGGTCCAGGGTCAGCTCCACATGCCCGGCGTCGTCCGGGTGCGAGGCGATCGAGTAGTGGCGCTGCGCCACATAGCCGTCCTCGGAGCGCAGCCGCAGCATCAGGTGCTGGCCGGGCAGATGTCCGGCCCAGCCGGGCACCGCGAACCGGAACGTGGCGGCGTGCGGGGTCTCCCGGCGGATCTCGGTGAGCGTGGCGGTCTGCCACACGGCGGCGGCGCGGTTGCTCACGGCGATGCGTCCCGGCACCGCGAACTTGGTGGTCGGCGCGAAGGTGTCAGTCACCGGAGTACCGCTGTTCCTCCCAGGGGTTGCCCCGGGCGTGATAGCCGTTCTGCTCCCAGAAACCCGGCTCGTCGTGGTCGAGGAGACGCAGGCCCGCGATCCACTTGGCGCTCTTCCAGAAGTACAGGTGCGGCACCAGCAGCCGGGCGGGACCGCCGTGCTCGGCGGGCAGCGGCTTGCCGTCGTACTCCCACGCGATCCAGGCCCGACCACCGGTCACGTCTTCGAGCGGGAGGTTCGTGGTGTACCCGGTGTGCGAATACGCGACCACATGTGTGGCGGACACATGGGGCCGCACCACATCGAAGAACGCGTCCAGCGAGACGCCCCCGAACCGCACCCCGAACTTCGACCAGCTCGTCACACAGTGGATGTCGCCCTCGTAGGCGGACGCGGGCAGTTCGTGCGCCTGCGTCCAGTTCCAGGTGCGCGGCTGTTCCACGAGTCCGTCGACGCGGAACGTCCAGTCGGCCGGTGCGAGGTCGGGGGTGACCTCGGCGGACAGGACGGGCCAGTCGTCGCCCGCGTCGTACTGGCCGGGCGGCAGGCCGGCGTCGGGGACGCGGGGGCGTCCGGTGAAGCCTCGGGTGACGTGCATACGGGTGGAGCCTCCAGGCCGCTGCGGCGCGGGTCCGCCGGGCGAGCGTGATCAGTGGTTTCTCGTTTCAACGGTACGCGTCCACGAGGTATGCCCAGGTCCGAGGGCGACCGCCGATCATTGCGGCCGTATGAACTCTCCGCGTGCGGGGGAATAGGCGCCCGGGGATCGACCTTGGTTTCAGTGCGGCTTGAGTGGCGGTTCGAGTGGCGGCGGCTTGAGTGCGGACAGCCCGTGGTCGTGCTGATGTCGTGACCACAGGTTGATCCGGTGACTGCGAAGGAGAGTGAGGGAACAGATGCCGAAGGCGTACGTCTTCACGCGTTACGGGGGACCCGAGACCGAGGCGCTCGTCGAGGTCGACCAGCCCAGCCCTGGTCCCGGTGAAGTCCTCTTCGCGGTGCGCGCGGCCGGGGTGAACCCGGTCGACTGGAAGCAGCGCAACGGCTACCGACGGCCCGGCGAGACCGGCTCACGCGCGTTCCCCGCGGTCTTCGGCCAGGAGGTCTCCGGAGTCGTACGGGAGATCGGTGCCGGAGTCGAGGGATTCGCCGTCGGCGACGAGGTGTTCGGCAGCACGGTGGCCGGCGGATACGCCGAGTACGCCCTGCTCGCCGCCACGGTCACCGCGCACAAGCCCGCCGAGCTGTCCTTCACGGACGCCGCCACCCTGCCCGTCGCCGCGGCGACCGCGTACGACGGGATCCGTCAGCTCGACCTGCCCGCCGGCGCGACCGTGCTGGTCACCGGCGCGGGCGGCGGTGTCGGCTCCGCGGCCCTGCAGATCGCCCGCGCGCTGGGACTGCGCGCCGTGGGCGTGGCGAGCGAGGGCAAGAAGGACTTCGTGGAGTCGCTGGGCGCGGTCCACGTCCCCTCCGGACCCGACCTGGCCGCACGCGTACGGGCCGCCGCCCCGGACGGCGTCGACGGCGCCTACGACCTCGTCGGCGGCGAGGTCCTCGCCGCGGCCGCCGGCCTCCTCACCGACCCCACGAAACTGATCACCGCCGGGGCGCCCGCCCCCGAGGTGGAGAAGCTCGGCGGAGCCCGTGTCGAACGAGCCCGCACCTCCGCCGTCCTCGACGCGCTCGCGCAGCTGGTGATCAGGGGCCAACTGGACCCGCACGTGACCCAGACCTTCCCGCTCGACCGGGCCGGCGAGGCCCTGCGCACCGTCGAGGACGGTCACGCCCGCGGCAAGATCGTGATCGAGGTCGCCGTATGAGCACGTCCGACGAACGTGTCCTCGACAACCCGGCCCGTGCCGCCCTCACCGGCCCGCACGCGCACTTCGCCGAGCAGCGTGGACGGGTGCTGCGCTACCCGGTCGACGTGACCCCGTGGCTGGCCCTGCCCGACGAGCCCGACGCCGACGACTGGGCGGACGTCGCCGCGATGTCCGCCCCGGGCGCCGAGATCCCGCTCCTCGGCTTCCGGGACCGGGTGCCGGACGACTGGGAGATCACCTTCCACATCGACGGCGTGCAGATGGTGGACGACGGGCTGGCCGCCGCACCGGAGCCGGAGGCGATCGTCCTCGGCCCCGCCGACGTTCCCGAGATGCTCGACCTGGTGGAACGGACCAAGCCCGGCCCCTTCCTGCCCCGCACGATCGAACTCGGCACCTACCTGGGCATCCGCCGTAACGGTGCCCTCATAGCCATGGCCGGCGAACGTCTGCACCCGCCCGGCTGGACCGAGATCAGCGCGGTCTGCACCGACCCCGCCGCCCGCGGCGAGGGCCTCGCGAGCCGCCTCATCCTGGCTGTCGCGCACGGCATCCGTGAACGCGGCGAGACCCCGTTCCTGCACACCGGCGCGAGCAACGCGACCGCCATCCGGCTGTACGAGTCCCTGGGCTTCCGCCTGCGCCTCAACACCGCGTTCCTCGCGGCGCGGGCGCCGGAGCACCTCACCCAGACGCGGCCCGTGGGGGTGTCGTAGAACCGAAGGGGCCGGTGCCCCCTCAGCCGTCGTCCGACTCCCCGCCCGGCCAAGCGTTGTAGCGCTCCAGATAGCCGGCGAACCGGGTCAGGTCCTCCTCGGGCCAGTCCGCGAGCCGCTCCCGGAAGGCGGCCTGGCGGTTCTCGGTGACCTGGGCGAGGATCCGGCGGCCGGCGGCGGTGAGGTGCAGGACCTGGACGCGGTGGTCCTCGGGGTCGGGGCGGCGCTCG
Source organism: Streptomyces sp. NBC_00988 (assembly GCF_045162645.1). Taxonomy (NCBI): domain Bacteria; kingdom Bacillati; phylum Actinomycetota; class Actinomycetes; order Kitasatosporales; family Streptomycetaceae; genus Streptomyces; species Streptomyces sp. NBC_00988. Next base: position 1,505,872 of record NZ_CP108730.1, on the reverse strand, counting down.
ATGAGGTCGGCGCGTTCCAGGGCGGCGACCTGACGGCTGACCGTGGACTTGTCGAGGGCGTAGTGCGCGGCGAGGTCGGTGGCCCGGCAGCCGCCCTGCTCCTCCAGGTGGCTGAGGAGGGTGTACGACACCAGTGACAGCTCGGGGTGGAGGCGGCCCGCGGAGGCTCGGGCGCGCCGGGCGAAGGCCGTCATCTCGCGCTGGATGGTCTCCACGGCCTGGTCCGCTCGCACTGGAATCTCCCTAGTTCACCCGGTTGTTGCAGAGTACAACTCGGACAGGAGGGCGGCCCTTCGCGGGCCCGGTGGTTGGGGTAGTGTTGCCCCCCGGTCGCGGACAGTCGCGGCCCTGAACTCCTGGGAGGTGAGACCCATTACCGCTGTGTCAGGTCGGGTGCTCTCACCTCAGGACAACGCGGATCACCGCCGGTAGGTGACCGCGAGAGCGCCCTTCGGTTGCCTCCCGAAAGGCTCTCGGCTTTCATGCCCTCTCTTTCCCCCGCCTCCGTCGTCGCCGCGCTCCGTGCGGCGGGCTGTGTCTTCGCCGAGGACGAGGCGCGACTGATCCTCGCCGCCGCGCGCACCCCGGACGAACTCACCGCGATGGTGGACCGCCGGGTCGTGGGTCTGCCCCTCGAACACGTCGTCGGCTGGGCCGAGTTCAGCGGCCTGCGCATAGACGTGGAACCCGGCGTGTTCGTGCCCCGCCGCCGCACCGAGTTCCTCGTCGAACAGGCCCTCGCGCACGCCCCCGACGCGTCCGTCGTCGTGGACCTGTGCTGCGGTTCGGGCGCGGTCGGCGCGGCCCTCGCCTCAGCCCTCGGCCGGGTCGAACTGCACGCCGCCGACATCGACCCCGCCGCCACGCGCTGCGCCCGCCGCAATGTCGCCCCCTACGGCGGCCAGGTCCACACGGGCGACCTGTACGCGGCGCTGCCCGACGCGTTGCGCGGCCGCGTCGACATCCTCGCGGCCAACGTGCCGTACGTCCCCACGGGCGAGGTCGGTCTGCTACCGGCCGAGGCCCGCGAACACGAACCCCTGGTCGCCCTCGACGGCGGCATCGACGGCCTCGACATACTCCGCGAGGTCGCCACCGGCGCCCCCGACTGGCTCGCCCCCGGCGGCTGCCTCCTCGTCGAGACGAGTGAGCGTCAACTCCCGTCAGCGGTCGAGGCGTTCACGCGCGCCGGGCTGGAGACGCGGTCGGTGTACTCGGAGGAGTTGTACGCGAACGTCGTGATCGGCGTCGGGGTGGCGGGGCCGGTCGGGCCGTAGCGCGGCTGCTGGAGGGGCGGGGCTCGGGGTTCTGTCGGGCGGGCTGGTGCTGGGCTCGGGTCCTTGCGGTCGGAGGTGCCGGTGACGGCTCGGTGGGCGGTGCGGGTGCCCGCGTTGGAAGGGGTGTCTGTCAGGTCGTAGCGTCGTTGCCGGACGGGCTGGGGGCCCGGCTCGGGGCGCCTTCGGACGGGCTGGGTACGGGCACTTGGGCCGTGGTCGATGCGTCCCCGGCCCGCCTCGTCCATCGCTCGGGCCCTGGTGGTCGAAGGCGCCCGTGAAAGCTCGGTGCGCGGTGCCTGCGTCGGAGGGGGTGCCCGTCAGGTCGTAGCGTCGCTGCCGGACGGGTTGGGTGCCGGGCTCGGGGCGCCGTTGGACGGGGTGGGTGCTGCGCTTGGGCCGTGGTTGCCGTGTCCCCAGGGGCCTCGGCCGCCCGGGCCGCCCCGGCCGTCGCCTGGGCCCTTGCGGTCGAAGGTGCCTGTGAAGGCCCGGTCGGCCGTGCGGGTGCCGGTGTCGGAGCGGGTGCCTGTCAGGGAGGCTGTGTCGCCCTTCTTGAGGGCGGTGGCGCCCTGGGGCGTGGCGGCTGAGCCCACGGTCCAGGTCCATGACGTGCCGTCGTCGCTCTTGACGGTGACCTGGTCGCCGTCGACCTTCGTGACCGTTCCGCGCTGCCAGATCCGTACGACCCACTTGCCGGTGGCGTCGTCCTTGACCGTCGCCTCGCCGTGCACGGCCGCGCCGCCGAGCCCGAAGCCGCCACCGTGCCGGAAGCCGGGCCCGCCGGGCGACGGCGTGCCCGACGGGGACGCGGCTGCGGCCGGTACGGCGTCGCTGCCCGAGCCCCCCGAGGTCGCCGCGTAGGCGACGGTCCCGCCGAGCGCCAGCACACCCACCGTGGCCACGGCGATCACCGCCCGGGACCGCCTCGACCGCTGTCGCCACAACCGGTCGAGACCGCCATCGCGTTCAGCTCCGCCGGGGCCGGTGAGCACCTCCCACTCCGGCGCGTGGTCGGGCATCGGAGGTACCGCCGCGCTGTCGTCGGCTTCGTGCTCAGGATCGTGCGTCACGGCTCGCTCCCTAGGCCACGCGCGCGGCATCCCACCGGCACGCCTGCCTGTGATTCTCCGGGGCGGGCGATAAAGAAGCGGTAATAAATCCCTGTGAATCGGGAGCCGGATGCCCCCAGGGCCCTTCCCATGGCCCACCCCATGACCCACTCCCGATTGTGCAACTAGTTGCATAAAGGCCTCCCCGTCCTCTACAAAAGAGGCACGACACCGCGCACGGAGGCCTCGATGAGCCGTTACCCGCACCTGCTGAACCCGCTCGACCTGGGCTTCACCACACTGCCCAACCGCGTCCTCATGGGCTCCATGCACATAGGCCTGGAGGAAGCCGAGCGCGGTTTCGAGCGCATGGCGGAGTTCTACGCGGCACGCGCGCGTGGCGGAGTCGGCCTGATCGTCACCGGTGGCATCGCGCCCAACGAGGCCGGCCGGCCCTACGAGGGCGGCGCCAAGCTGACCACCGACGCCGAGGCCGCGCAGCACGCCGAGATCACCGCCGCCGTGCACCGCGAGGGCGGGCGGATTGCGATGCAGATCCTGCACTTCGGGCGGTACGCCTACCACCAGGACCTCGTCGCGCCGAGCGCCGTCCAGGCGCCGATCAGCCCCTTCCCGCCCCGCGCGCTCACAGACGACGAGGTCGAGCAGACCGTCGAGGACTACGCCCGCGCGGCCCGCCTCGCCCGGCAGGCCGGCTACGACGGCGTCGAGATCATGGGCTCCGAGGGCTACCTCATCAACGAGTTCATCGCCGCGCAGACCAACCACCGCGACGACCGCTGGGGCGGCTCGTACGAGAACCGGACGCGCTTCCCCGTCGAGATCGTGCGCCGGGTGCGCGAGGCGGTCGGCGAGGACTTCATCATCGTCTACCGGCTGTCGATGCTGGACCTCGTGCCGGGCGGCTCCACGCTCGACGAAGTCGTCAGGCTGGCCAAGGCAGTTGAGGCCGCCGGGGCGACCATCATCAACACCGGCATCGGCTGGCACGAGGCCCGCATCCCGACCATCGCGACCTCGGTGCCGCGCGGGGCGTACACCTGGGTGACGAAGAAACTGATGGGCGCGGTCTCGGTCCCGCTCGTCACCACCAACCGCATCAACACCCCTGAACTGGCGGAGCAGTTGCTCGCCGACGGGTACGCCGACATGGTGTCGATGGCCCGCCCGATGCTCGCCGACCCGGACTTCGTCGCCAAGGCCGCGGCCGACCGCTCCGACGCGATCAACACCTGCATCGGCTGCAACCAGGCCTGCCTCGACCACACCTTCAGCGGGAAGATCACCTCCTGCCTGGTCAACCCGCGCGCCTGCCACGAGACCGAACTCGTCCTCGCCCCAACGCGGTTGCGCAAACGCGTCGCGGTGGTCGGTGCGGGTCCGGCAGGTCTGGCGTGTGCGGTCTCGGCCGCCGAACGCGGTCACGAGGTCACCCTCTTCGACGCCGCGAGCGAGATCGGCGGACAGCTCAACGTCGCCCGACAGGTCCCCGGCAAGCAGGAGTTCGACGAGACGCTGCGCTACTTCCGCACACAGCTCGCCGAGCACGAAGTCGACGTACGCCTCAACGCCCCTGTGGCGTCAGATGACTTGGCCGATTACGACGAGGTCGTCGTCGCCACCGGCGTCAGCCCGCGCACCCCCGACATCCCCGGCGTCGACCACCCCAGCGTCGTCGGCTACCTCGACGTCCTGCGCGACCGCGTCCCCGTCGGCGACCGCGTCGCGATCCTCGGCGCGGGCGGCATCGGCTTCGACGTCGCCGAGTTCCTCACGGACGGCGGCGACAAGGCGAGCGAGGACCCGGCGACGTACTTCCGCGCCTGGGGCGTCGACATGGACTACGCGGCCCCCGGCGGCCTCACCGCACCCGAGCGGCCCGCCCCGCCGCGCAGCGTCCACCTCCTCCAGCGCAAGGCCACCAAGGTCGGCGCCGGACTCGGCAAGACCACGGGCTGGATCCACCGCACCGAACTCAAGCACCGGGGCGTCACCATGGTCCCGGGCGTCCAGTACGACCTGATCGACGACGCCGGGCTGCACGTCACCGTCGACGGCCGCTCCACGGTCCTGGAGGTGGACACGGTCGTCCTGTGCACCGGCCAGGACCCGCGCCGAGACCTCTACGACGAACTGACCGCCGCCGGCCGCAGCGTGCACCTCATCGGCGGTGCCGACGTGGCCGCCGAACTCGACGCCAAGCGGGCCATCAAGCAGGGCACCGAGGTCGCGGCCGCCCTCTGAGGCCCGTCCCCAGGACCGGGGCCCGTCCCTAGGATGACCTCCATGTCACTCCCGCACGCGATCCTCACCGCCCTTCTGGAGAAGCCGTCCTCGGGTCTTGAGCTGACCCGGCGCTTCGACCGGTCGATCGGTTACTTCTGGTCGGCGACGCACCAGCAGATCTATCGCGAGCTGGGAAAACTGGAGTCCGAGGGCCAGATCAGGGCACTCGCGTCCGAGCAGCCGGCCCGCGGCCAGAAGAAGCGCTACGAGGTCCTGCCAGCGGGCCGCGCCGAACTGGCCCGTTGGACCGCGTCCTCCCAGGACCCCAAGCCGCTGCGCGACACGATGCTGCTGCGACTGCGCGCGGCGGCGGTGGTCGGCACGGACGGTATCGAGGATGACCTGCGCCGCCATCTCGCCCTGCACCAGCGGCAGTTGGCGGAGTACGAGGAGATCGAGGAGCGCGACTTCCCGCCCGGCCGCGACAGCCCCCAGGACCGGCTCCAGCACCTCGTGCTGCGCGCCGGCATCGACCTGGAGACCTTCTGGACGCAGTGGCTCACGCACGCGATCGAGGAGTTCGCCGAACTGCCGTAGCGCGTGGGGGCGAGTCGTCGTAGGACATGAGGGAGGGGCCGCCGGTCACCGGGCGGCCCCTCGTGGTCGTGGACGGTCAGAGGCGGTACGGCTTCGCGCGCCTGCGCAGGAACCAGGCCGTCGCGATGACGCCGACTCCGACCAGGCCCCCGCCCGCCGCCAGGGTGAGCGGGCCGTAGTCCTTGGTGGCCCCGCCGAGGCCGCCCATGACACCGCGCGTTGGCGAGGCCGTGGCGGAGACCGTGGGGGTCGTGGACCTGGACACGATCACGGACTGGGTGCCCGCGGGCGTGCTGGCGTTCTGGCACATGACGATGACGGTGTAGGTGCCCGGGGTGACGTTCGTCCAGGCGGTGGACTGGCTGATGGTCGTCCCCGCCAGGGTCGCCTTGCGGCCCTCGGCGAAGCTCCCCTGGCTGCTGGTGAGGAGCGAGCCGGTGCCCCAGACGCCGGTGGTGCGGTTCTGGGAGCACGCGCTGGTCGTGACCGAGACCGTGGTCCCGGTCGTGCTCACGGAGATCCCCGACGCCGCGCCGGCGGTTCCGGCGGTCAGGGCGAGGGGAAGAGCGGCGGCGGCTGTCACGGTCAGGCCGGAGCGGAGTAGTAGCTGAAAAGTGCGCATGGGACTGCCCTCCGGCGGCACGGTTGGCGGAACATCCCTTGCGCCGCCGGGATCGGGAAACGGCCGTGCTGCCTCCAAGGAAGCCAACGCGCCCCCGGCCCGTCCCGCATGCGGACGGGGACCGGGCAGGTGACGGATTCCTTCGTCCGGCTCAGGGGTGATGCGCGGTCAGGGGCACGGGCGGGGTCCCGTGGGTTCACCTGGTGGGTGCCGCGCGGAGCGGCCGCTCCCGTACGAGGGTGACGTGCGGGTTGTCGGAGGAGCCGGGGTGCCGGGTCAGATATGAGGTGTTGATCGGCGGGTCCTCGGGCACCGGCAGGGGCAGCGGCACCAGCGCGCCGGACGCCGACTCGGCCAGGCGGAGATGGCGGGGGAGGACGGTGATCCCGGCTCCGGTCGCGACCGCCGCTGGAAACCCGCGCGGCAGAGGCGCGTGATGGGCGGATCCTCGGGTACGACACGAGCGGCACCCCGTGCAGCGCGGCGGGCCCTCGGCCGTGACCCGCCCGGCCCCGACGCGCTCCGCCCACGCGGGCGAGGTGACCAGTGCGAACTGCTCGTCCGGCAACGGCTCCCAGGTCGACGTCCGCCCGCGCGGTCGGGCGGTGGCGATCACCAGATCGAAACGCCTGCCCCGCGGCCCGTCGAGGAGATCGTCCGCCCCCCGGACCCACCCGCTGCCGCGCACCCTCCCCGGTCGGCGATGCCAGGGCGGGCGGCCCCCGGGTGCACAGCAGCTCGGCAGGACAGGCGATGTGCACGGGGTCCGGAGACCGGTCCGGGCCGAGAGCACCCCGATCCGCTACGACGGCCGGCGCGGACAAGGGCGCCGCGACCTGCGCGGCCGACTGGTCCGCGACCGAGGCCGGAACGACACCGCGCGGTTGCCTATCGAACGGCTCGCGCCCCAACTGCGCTTCCAGCGACCGGATTTATGTCGCCGAGTCCTACGGTTCCCCTACGCCCCCGCATCGCCCGTCGTCACCGTCCGCTCCGCCGAGAGCCCGCCCCACGTACCGTCCGGCAACCGTGCCCGGAGCCGCACCCGATGGCTGACCCCGGCATCCCTGCTGGCGTAGAAGCTGTACTTCGCGTGATCGCGCGGCGCGGTCCCGCCCCAGACCAGAGAGGTGGCGGGCTTCCCGTCGAGCTGGATCTGGTACTCCGTGACGATCCCGTCCGTGCGCGGCGGCACCCAGGACAGGTCGATGTAGTACGCCCCGTCGTCGCCCCGGTGCGTGGTCGCGCGGAAGTCCGTGGGGGCGGTGCCGCTCCCGTCGTCGCTGCCCGGCGCGGTGGTGAGCGGGACTGCCGTGCTCGCGGGCGAGAGATTGTCGGAGGCGTCCCGCGCCCGCACGGTGAAGGAGTAGCGCGTGCTCGGCCGTAGCCCTGTCACCACGGTCGCGGTCTGTGCTCCGCCCACACTGTGGACCTTCGCCCCGCCCTGATAGATGTCGTACGACACCACACCCCGGTCGTCCGTCGAGCCGCCCCAGGAGAGTTGGACCGCCCGGCTGCCGATGACGCGGCCCTGCGGGGTGCGTGGACGGGTGGGTGCCGAGTGGTCGGCCGCGACGGCGACCGGTGTCCGCGCCCGGACCGTCCGGCTGCTCGGACCCAGGCGGCCGTCGGTGTCCCGGGCCCGCACGGTGAAGGAGTACAGGGTGGCGGGCCGGAGCCTGGTGACATCCACCATGTGCTCGGAACCCGCTACTTCCTTCACTTTCGTGGCGCCTCGGTATATCTCGTAGGTGCCGATGCCCGGGTCCGCCGTCACCGCGTCCCACATGACGTGCACGCTGGTCGCGCTCCCCGCCGCGGCCGTGACGCCTGCCGGGGCGCCGGGGGCGCGGCCGTCCTCCTCGCCGGTCATGCCGCAGGAGGCGAGCAGCAGGAGCGCGGCGCACACCAGGACCGTACGGGGGAGAGCGAGGGTGGCACGGAAGAGGGTGGGGGTGGCACGGACGCGTCGCACGATTCTGCCTCCCCGGCATCACGCGGGCACCACACGACGGAAAAGGTCCGGACCAATATGGCCCGGGTGGTGCGGCCGTATCAAGAGGGGCGCCGTTGCCGACCGGTCACGGGGGTTACGTATGCTGAAGTCCGCACGGCTGAACTCGCCCCTGAGAGTGGGCAGTTCATGCCGGTGGCGCGGACCGCTGTCGTCGCTGATCCCGCGCCGGCGCGGGCGGTCGGGTGGCCGGAGCCGATACCGGCTCGGGTCCCCGGCCCCCGTCGGGAGTGAGGCGGTATCGGGGTCCCGGTCTCTGTTGGTGAGGACGCGGGCTCAGGGTCTTGGTCCCGGTCGGGAGCGGCGCGAGCTCAGGGTTCCCGGTTTCTGTCGGGGGTGACATGGGCTCAGAGCCTGGCTTCCGTCAGGAGTGACACGGGCTCAGAGTCCCGGCCTCCGTCGGGAAGGGCACGGACTCAGGGGTTCGGTTTCCGCCCGGAGTTCGGGGCGTGCACCGTCCGGCCCCCTACCGGTGGCCGCCCGATCGGACCGGTACCAGGGTGGGCTGAGTGTCCGTCAGATCCCCCAGGAGAGGGTCCTCTATCGTGCGTGTCCAGTCGCTGACGCTGGCCGCGGCCGGCGCCGCCCTGCTCGCCCCGACCATGCTGCCTGCCGCCGCCCCTGTCGCGTTCGTCCGACCTCAGGCGGGGCCGGCTGCGCTGCGCGAGGGCGACGTACGCGCCGCCGACCTGCTGGCCAAGGTGCGTGACTGCGTGCCCGTCTCGCGGGGCCGGTACCGCAGTGACGACGGGGGGCGCGCGACGATCCCGGTCTGCGGCACCAAGGAGGCCGTCTACTGGAAGGCCGACCTGGACATCGACTGCGACGGCCAGGCCGGCGCCCGCTGCAACGCGCGCACCGACCCGCTCTTCTCCTCCATGACGGCCTACCAGCAGTCCGACGGCCGCTATCTGAACGCCGAACGGCTCCCGTACATCGTGGTCCCCGCCGCGAGCGCCCTCTGGAACCACCGGGAGCACGGCGTCGGCGGCGGCTCGGTCGCCGCCGTCGTCTACCGGGACCGGGTGCAGTACGCCGTCGTAGGAGACGTCGGTCCGCACGACATCATCGGCGAGGCGTCGTACGCCACGGCCAAGGGGCTGGGCATCCGCACCGACCCGCGCGGCGGCGGGACGGACGCCGGGGTCACCTACATCGTGTTCAAGGACTCGCAGGTGAAGCCCATCGAGGACCACGCGGCGGCCGTGGAGACGGGACAGCGGCTGGCGCGGCTGTTCGTGCAGGGCGCCGCTGGGAGTCCGGGGTCGTAGGGTGCGGCCTGCCGAGCACTCCGGGGCAGGGTCGTCAGACCGCCGACCAGCCGTCGTCGACCGGCAGGATCACGCCGTTGATGTTGCTCGCCGCGTCCGAGGCGAGGAACACGATGGCGGCGGCCTGCTCCTCGGGCCGGGCCAGGCGGCCGACGTTGACGAAGTGCGGGCCGAGCGCCGCCGGACCGTGGGCGGCCCGGTCGGCCTCCACGGAGATGTTGGTCGCCGTCCCGCCCGGGGCGATGGCGTTCGCGCGGATGCCCTGCTTGCGGTACATCACGGCGAGGTTCCTGGTCAGACCCACCACCCCGTGCTTCGAGGCCGTGTAGGCGGCGCCCGCCGCGCTGCCCCGCAGGCCCGCCTCGGAGGCGGTGTTCACGATCGCGCCCCGGCCGGCCTCGAGCATGTGCGGCAGCGCGGCCCGGGTGAGCAGGAAGGGCGCGGTCAGGTTGACCCGGATGACCCGCTCCCACTCCGCGTCCGCCACGTCCGCCAGTGCCGACATGCGGTCCATGATCCCGGCGTTGTTGACCAGGACGTCGACCCCGCCGAACCGCTCCACGGCGGTCGCGACCACCTCGTCCACGACCGCCTGTTCGCTCAGGTCGCCCGTGACCGCGACGGCGGTACCGCCCGCCTGCTCGATCTCCTTGACGACCGCCCCGGCGCCGTCCGCGTTCAGGTCGGCGGCGACGACCTTGGCACCTTCCGCGGCGAAGGCCAGGGCGGCGGCACGCCCGATGCCCGAACCCGCTCCGGTGACGATGACGCTGCGTCCGTCGAGTCCAGTGGCCATGAGGTGCTCCTGTCCGAGGTTCGAGGGCTCTGTGCCGCCCGGGTTCCTCTCACCCTACGACTTAATGTCTGCGAGTGACATAAAGTCGTGCGGGAGACATGGGGGAGAATCCCGGGACGTCACGACCGCAGCCGGAGGGGAACTGATGACCGCACCCAGCGGACGCACGGGACGACCACCTCTCACCGAGTCACGCAAGGCCGAGATCCGCCTGGAGATCGCCCGGGCCGCGGTGGAGCTGTTCGTCGCCCAGGGCGTCGCGGCGACCACCGGCGAACAGATCGGCCAGGCGGTCGGTGTCTCCGCGCGCACCGTGTGGCGCTACTTCCCGAGCAAGGAGAGCTGCGTACGACCACTCTTCTCGGCCGGCATCCACGTGATCGCCGCCCGCCTGCGGGAGTGGCGCCCCGGCCACCCCCTGTCGGAACTCTTCGACCAGGCCCTCGCGACCGGCCTCCTCGCCGCCACCGGCCCCGACGGCGCCACAGGCAGCGCCCTCGTCCGCCTCACCCGCACGGAACCTGGCCTCCGCGCAATCTGGCTCCAGACCTACGACGAGGCGGAACCGGCGTTCGCCCGAGCCCTGGCCGACCGCGCGGGCCTACCGGCCGACGACCTACGGCCCATGATCCAGGCGGCGATGCTGAACGCGGCGCTGCGGGCGGCGGTGGAGCGGTTCGCGTGGAGTGCGAGCGAGTCCGGGGCGGACTCGGGGGTGGGGGAGGCGGTGGGCGAGGCCGAGGTGGCGGAGACGTTGCGCTCGGCGCTGGCGATCGCGGCGGAGGGGGTTTCTTAGGTGCCGTAGGGGGAGTGCGCCTTGGGGCAGGGCGGGCAGGGCGGGGCTGGGCAGGGGCGGGCGCGACTGCGTCTTGGCCGGGGGCATTGGCGTGCTCGGGCGGGCGGCGTCGGCGGGTGGAGAGTGGGGCCCGGGCGGCTCGATATGGGGGCTCGGATCAGCGGCTCGATCCGATGGGGCGGTCAGGTGGGTAGGGCTGGTGGGTCGGGTTGGTGGGTTTCGCTGGGAGCGACCGGCCCATGACCGCTGCCGAGCGCCGAGCGCCGTCTGCTCTCCGCCATCCGCTGCGGTTCCCGCCGCACACCTTCCGCTACGGCGCCTGACTCACGCCCTCCGCTGCGGCCCCGACCCCGCCTCACGCCTTCCGATAGGTGTACGCCTCCGTGGCCGCCGCCTCCACCGCGTCCAGGTCCGCTCCCGTCGACGCCGTGACGACGGCGGCCACCGCGCCCTCGACGAACGGGGCGTCGACCAGGCGGGTGCCGGCCGGGAGTTCGTCGCCTTCGGCGAGGAGGGCCTTCACGGTGAGTACGGCGCTGCCGAGATCGGTGAGGACGGCGACTCCGGCGCCGCGGTCGACGGACGCGGCCGCCGCGGCGATGAGTTCGGAACTGGTGCCGAGCCCGCCGCCCTCGGTGCCGCCGGCGGCGGCGAGCGGTACCGAGGTGCCCGAGCCGGACAGACCGCGCGCCAACTCGGCCACGGAGGCGGCGACTTCCGCACTGTGCGACACCAGCACGATGCCCACGAGCTTCTTGTCACTCACCGGTGGCCTCCGCGGTCGCGGCTTCCTGGAGTGCGGCGATCAGCAGCGACGAGGACGTGGCGCCCGGGTCCTGGTGTCCGATGCTCCGCTCCCCGAGATAGCTCGCCCGGCCCTTGTGGGCCTGCATGGGTGTGGTGGCCACGGCGCCCTCCTCGGCGGCGGCCCGTGCCGCGGCGAAACCGTCCGGAAGCGCGGCGACCGCCGGGACGAGCGCGTCGATCATGGTCTTGTCGCCGGGCGCGGCACCGCCGAGGGTCATGACCGCGTCCACTCCAGTGCGCAGCGCGACGGCGAACTCCTCCTCGCTCACCTCGGTGGCATCCCCGAGCGCCTTGCCGGTGCGGCGCAGCAGCGTGCCGTAGAGCGGACCCGACGCGCCGCCGACCGTCGAGATGAGGGTGCGTCCGGCGAGCACGAGGACGGCACCCGGGGTGTCCGGTGCCTCCTTTTCCAGGGTGGCCGTCACGGCGGTGAACCCGCGTTGCAGGTTCGCGCCGTGGTCGGCGTCGCCGATGGGTGAGTCGAGGTCGGTGAGCCGTCCCGCCTCGCGGGCGACGGAGGCGGCGGTCGCCGTCATCCAACGGCGGAAGAAGTCGGCGTCGAGCACGGGATCTCCTTGCGTGGTGGGTGAGTTGACCGGGTGTGCCGCCGGGTCACATGCCCCAGCGCAGTCCCGGCGTCTTCACCGGCGCGTCCCACAGCCGCAGCAGTTCCTCGTCGATCTGGCACAGGGTGACCGAGGCCCCCGCCATGTCGAGGGACGTGACGTAGTTGCCGACCAGTGTGCGGGCGACGGCGACGCCGCGCTCGCCGAGGACGCGGTGGACCTCGGCGTTGAAGCCGTAGAGCTCCAGGAGCGGGGTCGCGCCCATGCCGTTGACCAGGACCAGGACCGGGTTGCGCGGCGACATGTCCTCAAGGATCGCGTGGACGGAGAAGTCGGCGATCTCACCGGAGGTCATCATCGCCCGCCGTTCCCGGCCCGGCTCGCCGTGGATACCGACGCCCAACTCCAGCTCGCCCGGCGGCAGATCGAAGGTGGGGCTGCCCTTGGCGGGGGTGGTGCAGGCGCTGAGCGCGACACCGAAACTCCGGGAGTTCTCATTGACCTGCCGGGCGATCGCCGCCACCCGGTCCAACGGCTGCCCCTCGGCCGCGGCGGCCCCGGCGATCTTCTCCACGAACAGCGTCGCACCGGTGCCGCGCCGCCCCGCGGTGTAGAGGCTGTCGGTTACGGCGACATCGTCATTGACCAGCACCTTGGCGGTCTGGATGCCCTCGTCCTCGGCGAGCTCGGCCGCCATGTCGAAGTTGAGGACGTCCCCCGTGTAGTTCTTCACGATGAAAAGCACCCCGGCGCCACTGTCCACAGCGGCCGCGGCCCGCACCATCTGATCGGGCACCGGTGACGTGAACACCTCACCAGGACAGGCCGCCGACAACATCCCCGGCCCGACAAACCCCCCGTGCAACGGCTCGTGCCCCGACCCCCCACCGGAAACAAGCCCCACCTGCCCGGCCACGGGAGCGTCCCGCCGTACGATCACCCGGTTCTCGACGTCCACGGTCAACTCGGGATGGGCGGCCGCCATGCCTCGCAGCGCGTCCGTGACCACGGTTTCCGCGACGTTGATCAGCATCTTCATGGGTACCTCCTGGCGGGGCTAACGGATGGGCTTCTGGCCTGTATCTTTGCTGGTCAGAGTGGGTTTGGTCAGTTGTCGATCTTGGCGGTCCTTGGCGGTGCGTAGCGGGCTCTGGCGGTACTGATGCTGACTTAATGCTGACTTTGATGACGGGTCGTCAGGTCTCTGGAGTTGGCCGGGCGAGGGCGGCTGGAACGCCCCTCCGACAAGTATCGACCTTGCCGCAGTGAAGGTCACGGGCTTGGACGCGCATGGGACTGTCTGGTGAAGGCGCTGCGCGAGCCATTCGCTTCGGGGGACCGTGCCGACTTCTTAGCCGCTGCTTGTCGAGAGGTTCCCAGCTATGCCGCGCCCGCTCGAAGGATCGCCCTACGCGTTCACCGTCCCGGCTCTGATCGAGGCGGTGCCAGAGGCGCGGGACCGTGCTCGGGGACTTGGGTTGGACCTGGATGAAGAACTGACCCACGACTTGAAACTGCTCACCCGGGAACTGGTCGCGAACTCGGTCACGCACACGCACACGCACGCCGCAGGCGTGGTGAGCGTCCGCTGGAACGGTGAGCGGCTCCGTGTCGAAGTCACTGATGTCGATTCCACCTTGGCGGTGCCCTCGCAGGCGCTGCACACGGATGAGCATGGGAGTGGTCTCTTCCCGGTGGCCGGAGGTGGATCGGGCGAGGGCGACCTGGGCGTGGTCGGTCTGTGAAGGCTGGTCGGGATCCATCCGGTTGGCCAGGTAGTCGGCTGTCCGAACGAGCGTGGGTCTTGGAAGGACAGCTCGTCCGCGTAGTGCCAGCCTTCGACGTTGCGGATCTCCTTGGCCCGGCTTTCGTAGAGCTGCAGTGATCAGGGTTGTGAGCCCTCCATGAGGGCCATGACCTGGTCCCGCTCGTGTTGGATCTGGCCTGCGCGTTCGAGGGTGGTGTCGGGTTCCGCCAGTCGATCGCCTCGGCTGCCTCAGCGCCCAGCTTCTCCTTGAGCAGCGCCTCGAACTCATGACGTGCCGAGTCCGGCCACGACAGGTACGAGACGGCCTGCGACACGACGCCGGTGTCGGGGCCCTTCGTGTACTCGATCAACGGGGGTGTTGTTCTCGTCGAGTCCGAGTGTGTCGATCCGAACCCGGTGCCACGGACCGGTCGGGCTACTCCGATGCCAGGAAGCGGATGCGGAGCATCGACTCCATCCTCGCCTCGACCCGGCGTTGCAGCTCAACCTCCAGCGCCACCGTCGAGCCCCGAAGCTCGACGTCCCGGCCCTCGGCGTCCTGCCGGAACAGCATCAGGTCAGCCACCAGTGTCCCCCTCCCGCGATCGGTACAAGGGAAGCAATCGATACGGCCACAGGGGTATTCCAGTCGGAGGGGAGTCACCTGCCCTGGGACGGCGTACCCCTGCTGGCTGATGAAGGTACCGTCCGGGATGTCATCCACCGGTTCAACGAGGCCGGTCTGGCCTGTTGGACCCTCGGTGGGCGGGAGTCTGTACCCGCCTGCTCAGCCCTGACGACGAGGACTTCGTCGCGCAGACGGCCACCACTCGCCCGACCAGGCTGGGCCAGCCCTTCACCCGCTGGTCCATCCGCAAGCCTGACGGGATCAACTGGGAGGGCCGTGACCTCGTTGACGTGGCCCGAGGGCGGCGTGCGTTCCTTGCTCAGATGCGGCCCCTCGTTCGCCCTGGTGGGTGGGTGTGGAGGGGACGAGATTTGAACTCGTGACAGGTTGCCCCAACACGCTCTCCAAGTCCTCGTGCGGGGGTTCGGTGGGGACAGGGGGTGTTCTGGCCTGGGGCGAGGTGGGTGGTGGCGGTGCTCCCGGACGGCGTCGGACGAGGGTGGATGAGACCAGAACTGAGACCGAGGTGCTCAGCGTTCTGCCTGGTCAAGCATTCTGCTCGGGCCCCCGGGATGTGCCGGTCAGGGGGCCGGCAGTTCCAGGTGGAGTTCGTAGCCGCCGTCGGTCGTCGGGCCGGAGGTGATGGTGCCGCCGAGGAGTTCGGCGCGCTGGCGCAGGCCGACGAGGCCGTGGTGGGCTCCGGGGAGGGGGAGTGCGGGGCGGGTGGCGGTGGTGTTGGTGACGGTGGTTCGGAGGGCGCCGTCGCGGTGGTGGATGCGGATCGTCGCGGTGGCGCCGGGGGCGTGTTTGCGGACGTTGGTGAGGGCTTCCTGGACCGTGCGGTAGACGGCGCGTTGGAGGGTGGGCGGGAGCCCGTCGGGCAGGTCTGTGTCCAGTTCGGTCTCGATGCCGCTGACCGCGATCAGCTGGTGCAGGTCGGCGAGGGAGGGCTGGGGGGTGAGTTCGGTGGGACGGATACCGGAGGCGCGCAGGACGCCGACCATGTGGCGCAGCTCCTCCAGGGTCTGCACGCTGAGCCGGCGGATCGTGGCCCCGGCCGCTCGGGCCTCGGCGTCCGGGCTGCCGACCTGGAGTGCGCCGGCGGTCACGGCGATGAGGCTGACCTGGTGGGAGACCACATCGTGCATCTCGCGGGCGAGTTGGGCACGTTCCTTCGCCAACACGGCCTGAGCGCTGAGCAGTTGCTCCTGCTCGCGGGCCTTTGAGATCTCCGCGAGCCGGAGCGTCAACTCGCGCCGCGCCTGGACGAGTTGGCCGAGGAAGACCGGGGCGGCGGCCGTGGCGAGGGTGTAGGTGAGGTGCACCAGGCTGTAGGTCTCGTCGAGTTCGTCGACGTCGAGGGACGTCCACGGCCAGGGCATGAAGTCGACGGTGGCGAAGGCCAGAGCGCAGCCGATGAGCAGCGTGCGGTGCCGGCAGAGCGAGGAGAGCGTGTACAGCGCGGCCATCGTGGCGAACGCCGCGTCACCGATCAGGGCGGAGGGGAGCGTGAGGGCGAAGGCGAGCAGCGGCCGGTGGCGGCGCAGGGTGAGAGCCAGGGCGGCGAGGAGGCCGTAGGCGGTGGCCGGGTGGTTCTCGCTGTCGAGGTTCACCCACAGGTCCAGCAGCGCGGCACAGACCAGCAGCGCGTCCAGCAACAGGGCATGCGGGCGGCGGGAGTTCGGCTGGGGATTCGGTCGGGGATTCGGCTGTGGGTTCACCGGGCGGCTCCGTCCTCGGGCGGCTTGAGCAGCCCGGCCCGTTCGGCGACCAGTGCGGCTTGCACGCGGTTGTCGACCCGCAACTTCTCGAAGACGACGCTGACATGGCCTTTGACGGTGCCGGTGCTCAGGTGCAGCCGGTCGCCGATATCGGTGTTGGAGAGACCCTCGGCCATCAGCGTGAGGACGGCGCGCTCGCGACCGCTCAGCCGGTCGACGAGTTGGACGGCGTAGGGCTCGCGCCCGCCCTGGTCGAGGAAGCCGTCCACCACCGTGCGTACGACCTGCGACGACAGCACGGTTCTTCCCTCGGCCAATGCGCGGATGAGATACGGCAGTTGCTCGGGATCGGTGTCCTTGAGGAGGAAACCGGCGGCGCCGGAGCGCAGCGCCGCCTCGACGTATTCGTCGGTGTCGAACGTCGTCAGCATCGCCACTACGGGAGGGTCCGGCAGCCGGCGGAGCGCGGCCAGGACGGTCAGCCCGTCCACGTCGGGCATGCGGATGTCGAGCAGGACGACGTCGGGACCCAATTCCCGTACGGCCAGGACGGCTTGACCGCCGGGAACCGCCGCCACGGCTTCGATACCGTCCGAGGCGTTGAGGATGTGGGTGAAGCCGGTGCGGACGAGAGCCTCGTCGTCGACCACAAGTACCCGGATCATGCGCGCTCCGCTCCTCAACTGCCCGCCGTACAAGGGGTAGCACGCAGACCCGCGCCCGCCCCCGGGAACCGGTTCGGCTCCGGCCTGTCGTCGGCAGGGACCATCCGGTCGGCCGGTGCGGTTCCGGCCGGTCGGCGGGCCGGTCCCGGACGGTCGCCGGGTGTGCTGTTCCCCGCCGCCCGCGAACCCTGAGGGCATGACACACGACGCACCGCCCACCGCGCCGCCGGCCGCGTTACCCGAGCGGCACCCGGTCCCCTCCGACGCTCCAACGACCGGACGGCTGATCGGTATCGACCTGGCGCGCGGGCTCGCCGTCCTCGGCATGTACTCCGCCCACGTCGGCCCCGACGTCACGGTCGGCGGCCCCGTCGGCTTCCTGCTGGAGACCGCACGAGGCCGCTCCTCCGCCCTGTTCGCCGTACTCGCCGGGTTCTCGCTGATCATCATCACGGGCCGCCCCCGTCCCCGGACCGGCCGCCCCGGACGCCAGGCGGCGGTGAGGGTCGTGATCCGCGCCGTAGTCCTGCTGGTACTCGGCTACGCGCTGACCGCCCTGGACACCGAGGTCGAGGTGATCCTCAGCTGCTACGGCCTGCTCTTCCTGACCGTGCTCCCCCTGCACCGGCTACGCGCCGCGACCCTCGCGCAGATCGCCGCCGTCGGCGCATTGATCCTGCCCCAAGTCCTCTACGCCGTAAGGAAGTCCATCGAGGAGGGCAGTTGGTCGGACACGGTCGTCCAGGCGGACCCACTGGCCCGGATCAGCGGTACGGACGGCGTCGTAGAACTGCTGTTCACCGGCTCGTACCCGGCTCTGACCTGGGCACCGTTCCTGATCGCGGGCATGGCGGTGGCCAGGCTCGACCTCACCCGGCCCGGGATCCGGTCCCGGCTCGCCCTGACCGGCGGTGCGCTCGCGGTCATCGGTTACGGCGGCTCCTGGCTTGCCCTGCGTCTCGTCCCGCACGCGCTGAGCGTCATCTCGTCGGCCACGGGCGGCGGTTCGGCGTCCTCAGCCTGGTGGTCCGACACGGTCGGTGAACCCGAGAACGGCACACCGCTCGCCTGGCTCCTGGTGGCCGCACCGCACAGCCAGACGACCCTCTCCGTCCTCGGCAACACGGGCGTCGCGTTCGTGGTGATCGCCGGGTGCCTGACGGTCGCTGACCGGATGCCGCGCCTGACCCGGTTGACGAGGCCCGTCTCCGCAGTCGGCGCGATGGCGCTGACCGCCTATGTCCTGCACATCGTCGCCCTCTGGCTCCTGACCGACGTCTGGCATGTGGCCGCCGTAGAGGACGAGACGATGTCCGGACTGCCTGCGCTGCTTGCCTTCATCGCCGCCACCATGCTGCTGGCCACCGCGTGGACCCGTCACTTCAGGCGCGGGCCCCTGGAGTACCTGCTGCACGCGGCCACCGGGCCCGCGCGGTACATCAAGTAGCAGGGCATCGCCGAATCGCTCGACCTGTCCGACGCCTCCTTGGACACCACGGCCCCGGCTTCACTACGTGCAGGCGACGCGGACGCGGTAGGGACAGGGCGTCGGCCCACCCCTCATGATGCGCGGGTCATGGCGACTTCAACCCATGTGTCCCGCCTGTGCCGTTCCGGTGGTGTACCGGCCCCGGTACGGATCGCGGCTGCCCGCGCGGCACTGTTCGCCGTGGCGTTTCCCTTCTCCGGGCAACCGAGCCTGGTTTCACGGAAGTTGGCATTGGCCGTGGTGGGACAGACGCTCGGGGTCTGCTGGTTCACCACGACCACGGCACCCGCGTACGAGCGGCTGTCCACGGCCTGGCCCTTCGTGATCGCCCATCTCGCCATGACCGTCCTGCTCGCGGTCCTCCTGCACGGTGTGCGGTACGGCCGGACCGGTCAGCACCGGGTGGCGGGCGAACTGCGTTCCCTGTGCGCCTGGTTGTGGCGTCTGCTGTTTCCGCGAGAAGGCGTCGAGAGCACCTTCGCGGCTCCTGAGGTGGCGCCCGCCCGCTCCGGACCGGCCCGCGTCTCGCCACGCGAACCGGCGCTCGCCCACTGTGTCGTACGCCGAGGTCTCCCTCCCGGCGTGCTGACCGCTGCCTGAACGGCCGTAGTCGGCCCGGCGGCGATTCGCGCGTGCCCGCACGCACCACCACCCGACCGACCACATTCACGGCCAGCCCAACAGGGCTGCCCTCTGGGGGAATTCATGTCCACGACGACCGTCGTGATCGGGGCGGGCCCTTACGGCCTGTCCACCGCCGTGCACCTCAAGGCGCGCGGCCTGCACGTCAGGGTGTTCGGCTCGCCGATGGCGAGCTGGGCCGCGAACATGCCCGAGGGCGTGCTGCTGAAGTCGCCGCCGAGCGCGTCGATGCTGTCCACGCCGAAGTCCGGCTTCACGCTGGACGCCTACGTCCGGCAGGCGGGGGAGCGGCAGTTGGCGGGGCGCGACCCGGTGCCGGTCGAGATGTTCGTCCGGTACGGGCGTTGGTTCGCCGAGCAGTTGGTGCCCGAGGTCGAGAACACCCTGGCGCTGGGCGTCGACCGGCAGGCCGACGGGTTCCACCTCAAGCTTGCCTCGGGCGAGGAATTGTGGGCCTCGGCCGTGGTGGTCGCCAGCGGGATGGACGGTTTCGCGTACGTCCCCGAGCCGCTGGCGGCGCTCGTTCCCGAGGGGCGTGGTGACGCACGTCAAAGGAGTTGGTCGCCCAGAACGGAGAGGAATTGGAGTCTCTCGTAGCTTTCGCTGCCTGGGGTGGCGGTGAAGACAGTCAGGATCTGCGACTGGTCGGGATCTATCAGGCTCTGTCCGTGCAGCTCCATGAGGCCGACTCGGGGGTGCTCTATCAGCTTGGGGGCGCAGTACGGCCCCAGGACCGGGTGTCGGCGCCAGATGTCGGCGAACTCCTCGCTCTTTTTGAGCAAGGTCTCCACGAGGCCGGTGACGCGGAGGTCGTCGGGATTGCGGGTGTGGGCCGCGAGGAGCTGGGCTGTGACGGTACGGCCGTGCTGGGCATGGTCGTCGGCAGGGAAGCGCTCCCGTTCGGCGGGGTCGGTGAACCAGCGGTAGGCCAACGAGCGGGCCATGCCGGTGTGCAGGGTCTGGTCGCCGACGAGGAGGGTGGAGAGGCGGTTCTGCGCGAGGGTCTCGCCCAGGTGGTTGATGATCTGGGCCGGGCTGTCGTCCATGCGCTGGAAGATGCGCTGCATCCCGGGGTTGATGTGGTCGGTGCGTGAGACGCGCTTGGGAGTGTCGTAGCCGCCCAGCCGGAAGAGATGGTCGCGTTCGTCCAGTGACAGGCGCAGGCCCTGCGCGAGGGCGGCGAGCATCTGCTCGGAGGGACGGGGGCCGCGCTGCTGCTCGATACGGCTGTAGTAGTCGGTCGACACGCTGCTGAGGGCGGCGACCTCCTCGCGGCGCAGACCCCCGGTACGGCGGCGGCGAGTCCGCGGCAGGCCGACATCCTCGGGCTGCAGCGCCGCCCGCCGGGTACGCAGGAAGTCGGCGAGCCCGGCGCGGTCCATACGCCTGCTCCTCTCGCTTCGCTCATCGGTGACGCCCAGGTCAGAAGCGCTCCCACCACCCAGTTTCGCAGATCGGACAGGGTCGCCGAAGAGCTCAGCCAGGGTCGGTCGATCCGTGGATAAGCGACCACCAGCCGTACTGAATGTGACGTGGATCACGGGACAATCCGTCCCTGGATGCGATCTTCGGCGCTTGTGACTCTGGGTCGCATGAACGCCAACAGCGAACTCAGTTTCCCCGCCCCCGCCCATTGGATCGACGGCAAGGCGGTTTCCTTCGGCGGGCCCGTGATCGACGTGGTCAACCCGGCCACCGAGGCCGTCATCGCCACGGTCCCGGCCGGCACGGCCGAGGACGTGGACCATGCCGTGGCGGCGGCCACCGCCGCGTTCCCGGCCTGGGCCGCGACCGACCCGGCGGAGCGTGCCGCCGTCGTCCGGCGCATCGCGGCGGGGCTCCAGGCGCGCTCAGAGGAGATCGCCGCCACGATCAGCGCCGACATGGGTGCCCCGATCTCCTTCGCCCGCATGGGCCAGGCGGGCCTGCCGGTGATGGCCGCCGAGGCCACCGTCTCCGTCGTGGCGGACTTCCCCTGGACCGAGGAGATCGCGAACTCGCTCGTCGTACGGGAGCCGATCGGCGTGGTCGGCGCGATCACTCCCTGGAACTTCCCCCTCCAGCAGGTCATCACCAAGGTCGTCCCGGCTCTCCTGGCGGGCAACACCGTGGTGCTCAAGCCGTCGGAGGTCGCCCCGCTGGCCGCCCGGATCCTCGCGGAGGTCACCGCCGAGGCCGGTCTACCCGCCGGAGTGTTCAACGTCGTGCACGGCACCGGACCGGTCGTCGGTGAGGCGATCGCCGCGCACCCGGGAATCGACATGGTGTCCTTCACCGGTTCCACCCGCGCCGGCAAGCGCGTCTCGGAGCTCGCCTCGGCGACCGTCAAGAAGGTCGCGCTGGAACTCGGCGGCAAGTCCGCAAACATCGTTCTGCGCGACGCAGACCTGAAGGACGCCGTCACCCGCGGCCTGTCGAGTGCCTGGATCAACAGCGGCCAGGTGTGCGGCGCCTACACCCGCATGCTGGTTCCCGCCGAACTGCACGACGAGGTGGTCGACCTGCTCCGCCAGGCGGCCGCCGCGTACACGGTGGGCGACCCGACCGACGAGGCCACCCTTCTCGGCCCGCTCGCCTCGGAGACCCAGCGCGCACGCGTCGCCTCGTACATCGAACGCGGTGTCGCCGACGGTGCCACGGTCGTCGTCGGCGGCCCTGGCCGGCCCGCGGGCCTGGACACGGGCGCCTACGTCCGACCCACCGTCTTCGCCGACGTCGACCCCGACTCCGTCATCGCCCGCGAGGAGATCTTCGGCCCCGTGCTGGCGGTCATCCCCTACGCCGACGACGACCACGCCGTACAGATCGCCAACAGCACGGACTACGGCTTGAACGGCGCCGTGTTCGGTGAGACGGGGCACGCGCTGGCCATCGCCAAGCGGATGCGCGCCGGGCAGATCGACGTCAACGGTCCGCAGATGAACCTGCTCGCCCCGTTCGGCGGCTACAAGCAGTCCGGCAACGGCCGTGAGATGGGCCGCTTCGGTCTGGAGGAGTTCCTGGAGACCAAGGCGATCCAGCGCTGACCCGAGGCGAGAAGGAAACGAGGCACGCGATGAGCGAGACCCCTCTGGCGGCCCGGCTGGCGACATGGGTCACCGCCCTGTCGTACGACCAACTGCCGCCCCGCGCGGTCGAGATGGCGAAGCTGCTGATCCTCGACCAACTGGGTCTGCAGGTCCGCGGCGCGACCCTGCCCAACGTCCGGCCCGAGCGGCGGCTCGTCGAAGCGATGAGGGCCGCGCCGGAGAGCACGATGGTGCTCTCCGGCGCCCGGACGGTCGCCCCGTACGCCGCCATCGTCAACGGAACCCTGGGCGCCGCCTTCGAGTTCGACGACGTGCACATGTACGCCGCGCACAGCGGGTCGGCCGTGGTCCCGACGGCTCTGGCGTTCGGCGAGAGCACCGGCGCGAGCGGCCGTGAGGTGCTCACGGCCGTGGTCGCCGGAGCACAGGTGATGTCTCTGCTGGGTGCCACCACCGTGCGGGACATGGTCGGCACGGGCTGGCACGCCTCCAAGATCCTGGGCACGTTCACCGCGGCGGCGACAGCGGGCAGACTCCTCGGCCTCACCACGGTCCAACTCACCCATGCCCTCGGGATCGCGGGCAGCGACGCGGGCGGCACCATGGAGTACGAACGCAGCGGCGGCGAGGTCAAGCGGATGCACTCCGGATCCGCCGCCCGCAGCGGTTCCCAGGCCGCACTGCTTGCCCAGGACGGACTCACCGGACCGGCGACGATCATCGAGGGCGAGCGCGGACTGTTCCCCCTCTTCGCCGGCACCCGGGACACGTCGGGCGTCGACGGGCTCTGGGACCACTTCCACATCGTCGACACGATCTTCCGGCTGTATCTCACGATCGGATCCGCCGGACCGGCCATCGAGGCGGTCCGCCATCTCCAGGCCCACAACCCCCTCCCATGGCACGACATCAGGGAGATCCGGCTCGGTCTTCCCGCGATCGCGGTCGGACACGGGGCGGCGGTCACCCGGCCCACGGACATGGTCTCGGCCCAGTTCAGTACGGCGTTCAGCGTGGCGCTGCGGCTGGTCCGGGGCCACAACCGTCCCGAGGACTACATGGATCCCGCCCTGTGGACCGATCCCGATCTGCTGTCCGTCGTCGACGAGGTGGTGCCGTACGCCACGGAGTTCCCGCCGGACGCGCCCTTCCTGAGCTGCCGGGTCGACATCGCGCTCGCCGACGGCCGCGTGCTGTCCCACACCCAGTGGGGCGTCCGGGGACACCCCGCGCACCCCGATACCGAGGACACCGACATCGAGGCCAAGTTCCTCGACAACGTCGAAGGCCTCATCAGCGGCCCGGCCGCGCGAAAGACAGTCGAGCGGATCAACCAACTCGAACACCTCGACAACATGGCCGAGTTGATGAGCCTCACCGCAGGGAGCGAGCGATGACACGACTGCCGGACCCCGACGCGAAGGACATCCCCGAGGACGTCGCCCGCTTCCTGGCCGCGTTCCCGCCGGACCCGATGTTCAAGATGCTGGCGCACTCACCGACCACCGTCCAGCCCTTCATCGGCCTGGCCCAGGCCCTTTACACCTCCCTGGAACTACCCGTACGGGCAAGGGAGTTGGCCATCGTGACGGTGGCCGAAGGCGCGCGATGCGACTTCGTCCTCACCCAGCACGTACCCCTCTCGCAGGCCGCCGGCGTGGACGACGCGACCCGCGAACTGATCAAGAACGGGGACCATACGAATCCGGCTCTGCCGAAGCGTGACCGCGCGGTGATCCAGTTCGCCGCCGAGGTCGTCGTGGGCCCCCGGGTGTCCGACGAAGTGTTCGCCGCGGCAGGCGAGTTCCTCTCCGCCCGCGAGCTCGTCGAGCTACTGCACGTCTGCGGCTACTACTGGACGTTCTGCCGTCTCTGCACCGTCCTGGACGTACAACTCACCCAGATGTACGCACAGTTGCAAGGAATGGACGGCTGGACGGGCTGAACGCCGTCGCCCCGTCCCCTGGGGCCTGGACCGGGCGACGGTGTTCAGGCCGGGCCAGGGGTCCTCAACCTGTGACGCCGCCCGGGTCGCCCGGTGTTCAGCGGTTGCCGCGGGTGCCCTTGCGGCGCACGGCGATGAAGCGGCCCGTGAGCCGGTTTCAGGCGGACGTCCATGTCCGGGAGCCCGCGCGTGTGCGAACGCTGCCGCTCCTCGCCCCATCGGGAGGCCTGGCGAACCTGTCGATCAGCATCCAGCCGGAAACCGACGCCGCGTCCTTCGACGCGATGCGCCAACGCACCGTCACGGTCCTCTGCGGCAAGGCCCCAACCCCTGACCGGGGCGCCGCTCTCTACGTCACCATCCAGGCCGCCTCTGCCGTCCCGGCGCTCGCCGACCCGCACGTGTGCAGGCCTGTTCGAAACCCGACAGGCGCGAGCCGGCGTTCAAACGTGGCTCCGTCCTGTGGGCGGCTCAGTGCCACTCGTGCTGGGCCATGCAGTCGGCGTGGGCGTACGTGCCGGACGGGTACTGGTCGCAGGGATCCGCTGCGGCGGCGGTGGCCGGGGACGCGACGGCCGCGAACACGGCGGCGCACAGGGTCAGCAGGAGGGAGAGGCGGCGCATGGCACTCCGATCGTCAGACGGGAGGAGGTGATCATCGGGCAGCCGGGGCGGGCTTGGCTGCGTGGGGAGTTCGGCTATGGAGCGCACTGGGCGTTGAGGTCGTTGACGTCCCGCCGGAGCGCGGTGACCGCGTTGCCGCCCCAGGGGTGGCTGTTGATGAAGTCCTGGGCCGCGTTGCGTACGCTCTGCCAGTCGGTGGCGCTCGTTGGGGCGCCGGCGTTGGCCAGGTCCGTCCGGGTCTGTGCGACGGTCTCGCGGCAGTTGGCCGCGGCCGGTGCCGCGGAGGCTGTCGCGAGCGGGCCCGTCGCGCTCAGCGCGCCGAGAGCCAGGGTGCTCGCGACGACGGAGAGCGCGGTCACGGAGATCCTCATGGGGCTGTCCCTTCACTGGGCCGAAAGTCCCTGCTCTCACAACGTAGTCGCCTGGTCGCTCACCGCATCCGATCGACAGGTCGAACCGGGGCTGAGCGGCCCGTGAAGGTGCCGTGGATCAGATCTCGTCGTTCCGTATGCGGAACATGGTGCACCTGCCGTTCTTTGTAGCGGCCGGTGCCTCCGATCGCGGCTGTGTCGCCGGTGGCGGTGAGGAATCGATGAACTCGGCGCTGAGAGTGAGGAGTTCACCGAGCTGTGGGAGCGTCAGGACGTCGGCCGCCTGGGGAGCGGGCTCAAGACCTTCCGGCATCCCGTGGCGGGAAGGATCACCCTCACCTACCAGACCTTCGAAGTGCAGGACGCGCCGGGACAGAGCCTGCTCGTCGGTACCGCCGAACCCGGCAGTGCGGACCCCGACCGTCTGGCACCGCTCCGCGTCGCACAGCCTCTGGATGCCCGGCCGGCCTTCATCGCCTCCGAGTAACGGAAACCAGCGTTTGCGTTTAGGGTGGGGCCATGCCCCGTCTGAGCGAGGCACATGCAACAAGGCGCCGTGGAACAGTGGCTCAAGGTTGCCTACGGCCTTGGGACCGCCGTCGGACGTGCGGTAGATGCAGGTAGACGGGCGCCGTACCCGTTGAACAGGTTGGTACCCCTGTCCCCGACCAGGTTGAGAGGGACGGGGGAGTGGCCGGTTTGCCGGGCCGCTCCAGCCCCAGCCGGTCATCCTCCCGTACGTCAGAAGTGGGTTGCGGGCGAGCTGGACCGCCGTTCCCAGGCGGAGCCGTTCGGTGACGCCGGGATGGAATTCCTCGATCAGCGCGTCGGCGGTCGCCTTCCGCCCGGACCGGAGCGTGCGTACGGCACTGCCCGCGTTCCTCGGCGGCACGGGCTGCTGATGAAGTGTGTGCGGGGCAGCGCGTTCGCCGCCGGACAGCCGGGTCGTCGGCGAGGGGGCCGCAACGCTCCCTAGACCAACTGCACCCTGCGGTCCAGGACGGCTGAATGAATCCCGACGGACGTCTCCCGCATGTACGCCGCCCGCAGGTCGTGTGCCTTCCGGTATGTCTCGGTTGCGAGGGCCTCGCGCATCTCCTCCTCGGACTCGAAGGCGATCCGCACGATCGCGTCGATCGGCTCCTCCTCCCCGTCCGCCGCGAGATCCGTCAGGTAGTACTGCACGTACTCCTTGACCTGGGGAAGCGCCACATAGGTCGGCCCGTACTCCCGTTCCATGAACCGGCGGAAGTCCTCCGTGGAAATCTCCGGGCGCTTCCTGATCACCGTCATCAGCCTGAGCATGTCGTCGCCACCTTCCTGAACACCTGTTCATTGCACGCTACCATGAACAGGTGTTCAATGAATCGGTGACCAAGGCAGACAGCCGTGACCTGCGCTCCGAACTCGTGGCCGCCGCGATCGCCATGCTGGCGGAGCCCCAAGCGGTGGCCGTTCCGTCGCTGCGCTCGATCGCCCGGGCCTGTGGGGTGGCCCCCTCGGCCGTGTACTGGCACTTCCCCTCCGAGGCGGACCTGCGCTCGGCGGTGCTCGACACCGAGTACGCCTCGCTGGTCGAAGCGGTCGAGTCGGCCCTCGACTCCGCGGACGAGGCCGACGATCAACTGGTCGTCGCAGGCGACGCCTACATCGCCTGGGGTGCCGCCCACCCGGGTGCGTACCAGCTCCTTTTCGAGAGTGGTGACGCACTGCCGGAGACCAGAGCCGCGCACGGCCCCCGCCTCCAGGCGCGCATCGTCGAACTCGCGCGGCTCGTCGACCCGGCCGCGCCCTTCGCCTCCGCGCTCCTGTTGTGGTCGGCGTGGCACGGTGTCGTCTCCCTGCGGCTCCACAAGAGCGAGTGGGACTGGGGGATGACCGCGCAGGAAGCGAATCGCCGACTGGTTCGAGCGTTGGTGGCCAACGGGACCAAAGGTGTCGATACGGACAGTCGTACCGCTCCCT
Organism: Streptomyces sp. NBC_00988; assembly: GCF_045162645.1. Lineage (NCBI taxonomy): Bacteria > Bacillati > Actinomycetota > Actinomycetes > Kitasatosporales > Streptomycetaceae > Streptomyces > Streptomyces sp. NBC_00988. Next base: position 1,479,007 of record NZ_CP108730.1, on the reverse strand, counting down.
AGGGAGCGGCCGTGCTGGTCGTGGCTGTCAACGACACGCGCCTACCGGGCCGGGGGTGGTGGCACGGTGATGCCCGCGATGAGCATGTCTGCGACGGTTTCGGCGTGGGCGCGGACGGTGTCGGTGTCGGGGTGGGCGGGTGCGCCGAGCAGTGCTGCTTCGACGGGGTTCGCGTAGAGGGTGCCGCCGCCCGCGACCACGAGGTAGTGCAGCGTGGCGTAGGGGACGTGGCGGATGCGTCCGGCGTCGACGAGGCGGGAGAGCAGGGCTTCGACACCGGGACGCAGAGGGTTGGTGAACCGTTCGATGACGAAGCGCACACGCGGGCTGTCGATCGCCCCCTCATGGTTCATGATCCGCAGTACCTGCGGGTACGCCGCCGAGAACAGCACTTGCTCGATGATGGCGCCGCGCAGTGCGTCGAGGTCGTCGAGTTCCGGTGACCGGGCACTGTCGCGCCATGCCGGCTCGATCAAGGTGAGTGCGTGTTCCATCGCGGCGAACCAGAGCCCTTCTTTGGAGCCGAAGCGCGCGGTGAGCAGGGCATGGCTCACTCCCAGTCGTCGCGCCAGTTCGCGCACGGAGGTGCCGTCGTAACCGGACTCGGCGAAGGCGTCCAGTGCCCCGCGCAGCAGGTGGGTCAAGTCGAGCCCCTCGCCGGTGCGCGGACGCCCCCGGCCTCGCGCGGCTGCGGCCTGGGCCATCTGGAGTCTCCTGTTGTTGCTCGAAGCGGACAAACGACGCATACTGATCGTAACATTAAATAGACGACTGGCAAATAACCTGTTCCGCCGTCTCCGCCGACAAGGAGGTATGCCATGTCCCGCACCAGCACCGCGGCCCTGCCCGCACGCCTGGGCGACACGCCCGAGGACTACGCCCGGCTCGGCATCGAACCCCACGCGATCAAGCAGTTCGAGGACGGCGCGCGTACCGACGGCGCGCCGGGCACCTACGAGTGGTGGTACTTCGACGCGCACCTGGACGACGGCGCCAAGCTCGTCGTGGTCTTCTTCACCAAGGAGTTCACCGACCTGGGCAAGCCGCTGAGTCCGCGGGTCCAGATCGACCTGACCCTGCCGGACGGCACTGCGCTCGCCGAACTCGCCGAGCTGGACCGGGCCGCCTACAGCGCCTCGACCGAGTCCTGCGACGTGCGCATCGGCGACAACGTCTTCGCCGGCAACCTGCACGACTACAAGATCCGCGCCCGAAGCGGGGACCTGGCAGTCGACGTCAGGCTGACCGGACAGGTTCCGTCCTGGCGCCCGGAGACCGGGTACTGGCTGTACGGGGAACACGACGAGCACCATTTCGCCTGGCTGCCGTCGGTCCCGCAGGGCAAGGTCGAGGTCACCTACAGCGTCGGCGGCAAGAGCACCACGACGTCCGGCGTCGGCTACCACGACCACAACTGGGGCAACGAGTTGATGCTCAAGCTCATGCACCACTGGTACTGGGCGCGCGGCGCCGCGGGCCCGTACTCGGTGATCGCGTCCTACATCACCGCGGAGAAGAAGTACGGCTACAACACCTTCCCGGTGTTCATGCTGGCCCGCGACGGCAAGCTCATCGCCGACGACACTGCCAAGGTCACCTTCGAAGAACTCGGCCGCTACACCGACACCGACACCGGCAAGCCCGTCGCCAACGTCACCCGCTACACCTACACCGATGGTGACGAGCGCTACGTCGTGACCTTCACGCGGCACTCCGACCTCATGGGAGTGAAATTCATCGACGAGCTCAAGGGCCCGAAGAAGGCCGCCGCGAAACTCGCCGGGTTCGACGGCACCTACCAGCGGTTCGCCGGCGAGCTGCGAATCGAGCACTACCAGGGTGAGCAGCTTGTCGACAGCCACACCGACGACGCGCTGTGGGAACTGATGTACTTCGGCAAAGCCCTCGCCTGATACGACACTGCGCGAGCCCGGAACTGATGGTGAGCCCTGATCACGGTCGGCGTCGGTCGGCCGCGCGGAGGGACCCCAGGAGTGCGAGGGAGTCCGCGTCGGTGCTTCCTGCCTCCGCGGTGCCGACCAGGAGGTACTGGCCGGAGGTGGCCTGTACGTCGAACGCCTGGTGGGTGAGGGTGATCCGGCCGACGTCCGGGTGGTTGAAGACCTTGGTCTTGTGGCCCAGGCCGCTGACGCCGATGTCCTGCCACATGGCGGCGAACTCGGGACTGTCGGCCAGTAGTTCCTGTATCGGCGCGGCGATCTCGGGATCGCGGCGGTCCTGCCCGGCGGCCAGGCGCAGTGCCTCGACGGGCGGCGCCCGGGTCGGAGCCGGCGGAGCGGACCTCGACGCGGTCCCCGGCCAGGTGGGTCAGCCACGAGGCGGCCATCTGGGAACGGCCGGCGTTGTGCTGATGTCAGTCGACACTGATCTGATCCGGGTTCTGGCCGACCCACTCAGGCTCCAGATCGTGACCTTGCTCGCCAAAGAGACGCTGTGCACCACTCACCTCGTAGAGGAGACCGGTGCTCGGCAGACCAATCTCTCGAACCATCTGAAGGTGCTGCGCGAGGGCGGGGTCGTCGAGACGGAGCCGTGCGGCCGGTACACGTACTACAAGCTGCGCCCGGACGTCTTCGCCTCGCTCGCCGGCCAGTTCGCCGAGCTGGCCGAGTCCGCGCGCGCCGCCGCCGAGAACAAGAGGGCCTGCCCATGATCGCCGCCGAAGCCGCCCCGGTCGCGGAGTCCACCACACCCGCTGCCGACTCGGTCTCCGTCGGGTCCGCGCGGGGAGCCGCCCCGCCGCCGAACTCATAGGCACCGCCCTGCTGGTGGCCGTCGTGGTCGGCTCCGGCAGCCGGGCCACCAACCTGAGTCACGACGTGGGCGTGCAACTCCTGGCCGACTACCTCGCCACCGTCTTCGGACTCGGCATCCTGATCCTGCTGCTCGGACCGGTCTCCGGCGCGCACTTCAACCCGGTCGTCAGGCTGGCCGAGTGGTGGACGGCGTGACGCGGAGGCGCAGGGGGTGACCCTGCGCGAGGTCGCCGTGTCCGTGCCCGCGCAGGTCGTGGAAGCGATCGTGGACGCGATGTTCGGCGAGCCGCTGGTGAAGTGGTCTACGCATGACCGTTCGGCCGGGCATCTGCTGCTGGGTGAGGTGGTCGCGACTGCCGGTCTGATCCTGCTGATCTTCGGCCTGGCGTGCGCAGACCGGGTGCAGTTCGCGCTCGTGGCCGTCGCGTTCTGCATCGGCGCCGCGTACTGGTTCATGTCGTCGACGTCCTTCGCCGACCCCGCCGTGACTATTGGTGCCTTCACCGACTCATTCGCGGGCATCGCGCCTGGTTCGATCCTGGGGTTCATTGGCATGCAACTCGTCGATGAGGTAGTCGAGTTGGCCCTGGTGGCGCTCGTCTTCATGCGGCGGGAGGCAAGGGAGGCCGGGAAAGCCGACTGGCCGACTTCGTCCACAGATTCGCTTGTCCGGGCATGCTGTATCTGTTCGAGCGGGTCGGGAGGTACCGGGATGCGGCGGTGGGCCGGGGGATGGGTGGTTGTCGGGATGGTCATCCTGGCCGCGTGCAGTTCGTCGGCGGGCGGTGGATCGGCCGGTGGGCCGTCCGGGAGTAGTTCGGCGGGATCGTCGACCGGCGCACCGACGCACACGTCCGCAGCCCCGTCCGCGACTCCTACCGAGGGAAGCCCGCCTACATCTTCGGCTTCGGCCGAAAGCTGCGTCGCCGGGCATGTGAACGTCACCGTCAGCCCTGGTGACGCGGTCGAGCAGCGGCTGTGTGTGCGGCCCGGAACAGTGGTGTCCCTCGTCCTGAAGTCCCGTACGGACGACAAGCGGTGGACGGTCCTGCTGAGCTCCGCTCCGGTCTTCGTCGTGGTGGCCGGGTGGCAGCCGGCGAAGGACGGTTCGGCCCGTGCCTCGCTGCGGTGTGCGGGTACCCGGGGCGGTATCGCGAGGATCACGGCGATGGCGAAAGTGCCGGACGTGGCGGGTGCGGCGCGCGTCGTCTTCACCCTGTACGTGAGCGTGGTGCCGTACCCGAGGCAGGGGTGACCCCGGCGACCCGGGATCACCCCATCAGACGTTGCCGCGTCAGTGGCAGTCGCTCACCTTGACCGTGTAGATGCCGCGGCCGTGGGTGGCCGCGTACAGCGTCCTGCCGTCCGGGCTCAGCTTCAGCTGGAGTACGGCGACTGCCGGGAGGCTGCCGATGCGCTCCCAGGTCGTACGGCCGGGCGCGCGGTAGACGACGCCGAGGTCGGTGGCGACGGCGAGGCCGCCGTTGGAGGTGACGACCGCGGAGTTGGTCGGGACGTCCGGGAGGTTCTTGGAGATGTCCTTCCAGGTGGTGCCGCCGTCGGTGGACTCGAAGACGTGGCCGATCCCGGCGCCGGGGCCTTCGGTCCAGTGCCGGGAGAAGCCGTTGACCGCGAGGTAGACGTGGTCGGCGTTCTTGGGGTCGACGGCGAAGCCGGCGAGGTAGCGGTTCGGTACGGTGCCGTCCGCGCCGGTGGCCGGGAGGGTGATGTCGTGCCAGCCGGTGCCGTCCGCGTTGCCGACGGAGATGCCGCGGGCGAAGCCCTGGTTGTTGCAGGGGCCGCACCAGGCCGCGTACACCTTGCCGCCCGAGGCCGCGACGGCGGTCGCCGTACGGCCGGCGCCGAGGTCGTACACGCTGGTCCACTCGTCGCCGCTGCGGATGGCGTAGCCGTGGGTCTGGACCCAGATGTGGCGGCCGCCGGCGATCCAGGTCGAGCTGTTCTTCATGTCGGCCGTGATCGGGGCGATGAAGCGTGCCTCACCGGTGGCGTTGTCGGCGGGGGCCACGTTGTACGACGTGATCTTGCTCGGGTCGGTGACCCAACTCCCGTCGTTCACCGCGCAGTTCTGGGTCACCTGGATGGCGAGGTAGACGTACTCCTCGGCGAGGTTGCAGCCGTTGGCCGGGTCGGTGAGGGTGTCGCCGCCGTCACCGCCGAAGTTGGAACCCATCACCGTGTCGTTGCTGCGCAGGATGGACTGGCCGTTGTCCTGCAGGCCGCCGGTGACGGAGACGCCGCCGTAGGTCAGGTCCTTGCCGACGCCCACCGAGTAGTACTGGAGGGTGTCGATGGTGCCGTCGTTGAGCGAGGTCCAGTCGGTGGCGTGGCCGGAGGCGTCCTGGGAGCCGTTCAGCGGGCGCTTGTAGACGCCGCCGTCGTTGCCGACGTAGACGAAGCTCCTGCCGTGGTAGCTGCCGATCGCGACGCCGTGCTGGTCGGAGTGGGTGGTCGGGCTGCAGTCGCCCGTCTGCTTGGTGGGGTCGATGCTCCAGCAGGGGAAGCCGAAGTTCCAGTACGGGCCGACCGTGGACCAGTTGGTGCCACCGTCCTTGGTCTCGTAGACCTCCTCCAGGCCCGCGTACACGTGCTCCGCGTTCGCCGGGTCGACGGTCAGGAACTGGTTGTACCAGGCCTGTACGCCCGGCATGTAGCCGCTGGAGGTGAGCGCCGAGCCGTCGGCGGCCAGGCCCTTGTAGTCGGCGATCTTCGTCCAAGGGCCGGTGGGGGAACCGGACTTGGAGACGTAGATGCCCTCCAGGCCGCTGTCCGGGTTGGTGTTGAGCTGCTCCGGGGACTGGTCGATGGCGTAGTAGCGCGAGCCGTCGGCGGAGCGGGCGAAGGTGACGTTGCCGACGTCGTCCGCGTCGGCGGGCAGGTCGCCCAGGCCGCTGGTGATCCGCGTCCAGACGCCGTGCACCTTGGTGTAGAAGCCGTTGTAGTCGTCACCGCTGCGCCAGCCGACCGCGAGGACCACCTTGGAGGGGTCCTTCGGGTCGATCGCGATGTCGTTGGCGATGTTCTTGTACGCGGCCGAGTCGTCGTTCGCGAGTGAACCGCCCGGCAGATAGGCGGGGTTGGGCGCGAACTCCAGTTTCCAGGCACCGCTCAGCTTCTTCGTGGAGTGACTCCACACGCCCTCGCTGGTCGCTGCCCACACCCTGCCGCCGCCGAAGCGCAGTTCGTGGACGGTCGTGGACTCCAGCTCGTCGCCGCCGACCCGGCTGCGGGCGGAGAACGTGCCGTGACGGGGGTTCGACAGGACGTAGACCCCGCTGCCGAGGTAGGCGTCCGCGTTGGTCGTCGCCTCGCCGGTGCCCAGCCACAGCCGCCCGGCGCCGTCCAGCGCGAGCGCGCCGGTGGACTGGGCGGGCAGCTTGTCGCTGATGGCCTGCCAGCGGCCGCCACCGGTGTGTGAGCGCCACACTCCGCCGCCCGCGCTGCCCGCGTACACGTACCCGTCGTCGTCGGCGGCCATCGCGGCCATCCGGCCGGTCACATTGCCCGAGCCGCCGCTGGAGTTGGAGTCGTAGTCGCGGTAGCGCGGGTCGTCGGAGTTGTACGGCAGGTCGGTGATGTTGCGCCAACTGCCGCCGGTGCTGGGCAGGTTGGTCAGACTCGTCCAGGCGGCTCCGTACGCGCCCGGTGCGACGATGCCGGGTGAGGTGCGGGCCTCGGCGTACTGGTCCGCTCCCTCGGCTATCTCGTCGGCCTCGTTGCCGTCGTCACCGCCGTCGTCGTCAGTCTTGGCTTTCGGGCTGACCGCACCCACCGACTGCCCTCGTTCGGCGGCCAGTTGAGCCAGTGCGCGGGCCCCGAAGGGGCTGCTGCCCGAGCCGGGCGCGGCGCCGGCGGGTATCGCCACGAGTGCGGCGGATGCGGTGATGGCGCAGATCGTGAACCAACGTCTCTTGCGGGTCGGTACTGACACCAGGTCCTCCCGGGCGGGCACGGATACAGCCGTCGGGGACGACCCGACCACCGGCGGCGGGAGGAGTCCGGCATTTGGACAGTCCTTGACCAGAACCTGTCACTACACATGGCCGGAAGCCGACCCGTTCATCCCGCCTTCATCGGGGCTCCGGGTCAGAGTGCCGCGATCCGCGCGCGGGCGATGACCGGCAGCACACCGGCGAGGACCAGTGCGATGCCGCCGGAGACCAGCAGCGGAAGGTGGCCGTCGGCGCCCCAGGCGCGCCCGGCCCACACGCCCGCGAGGAGCACGGCGGCGCCGGTCGCGCCCTGGAAGAGGCCCTGAGCGGTGCCCTGTTGGCGGTCGGGGACGAGCGTGGAGATCCAGGCCTTGCCGACGCCGTCGGTACAGGCCGCGAAACCGCCGTAGAGCGGCAGCACCACGAACACCAACCAGGGGCTGTGGATCAGGCCGAGGCCGAGATAGCCGACCGCGAAGAAGACCAGGCCGGCGGCGAAGACCAGCGGGCGCGGCAGCCGGTCGGACAGCGCCCCGGCGGGGTAGGACAGGGCGGCATAGACGAGGTTGTAGACCGCGTACGCGCTCACCACCCCGGCCGTCGAGAGGCCCAGGTCGTGGGCGCGCAACAGCAGGAGCGCGTCGGGGAAGTTGACCAGGTTGAAGGCGAGCAGCACCCCGAGAACCCGCCAGTACGGGCGCGGCAGGGACCGCCACGGTGTCCGGGCCGCCTTCGTTGGCGTGCCGTCGGCTGTCCTGCGGGACCGGGGGTCGCGGACGGCGGCGACCAGCGCGACCGACGCGACGGCGGGGATCACGGCGACCCAGAACAGCGGGCGCAGCCGGTGGTCGAGCGCCTCGTACAGGACCAGCCCCACGAGCGGGCCGACCACCGCGCCGGCGGTGTCGGCGGCCCGGTGCAGCCCGAACACCCTGCCGCGCTGCCCCTTCGGTACGCCCTCGACGAGCAGGGCGTCGCGAGGCGCCCCGCGCATGCCCTTGCCGAGCCGGTCGGTGACCCGGGCGAGGAGCACCAGCGGCCAGACGGTCGCCAGGGCGATTAGCAGCTTGCCCACCGCTGCCAGGCCGTAGCCGACGCCGATCAGGGGACGACGGTCGAACCGGTCCGCGAGGCGCCCGGCGGCCACCTTGGTGATCGACGCCGCGCCCTCGGCGAGTCCCTCGATCGCGCCCACGACGGCGGGTGGGGCGCCCAGCACCACGGTCAGGAAGATCGGCAGGATCGGATAGAGGAGTTCGCTGGCCGCGTCCTGGAGAAAGGACACCCCGCACAGCACCTTGACGTTGCGGGTCAGCCACGCGGGGCGCTTCGGGTCCGACGGAACTTCGATGCCTGGCTCGGTCACGCGTGCAGTATCTCCAGGAAGCGGCCGAGCGCCGAGCCGCCGTCCGCTTGTAGCCGCTGTCCGCTTGTACGAGAGCCGGCACAGCCGCCAAGGACGAGGCGAGCGCTGCGGTACGTCGACAGACGCGGGCCGGTTGCGGTGTGACTGTTCGTGGATCGACGAGGTCACCACAGGGTGGGTCACGGCCATGTCGGGTCACACGTCGGAAGCCGTGGGTCGCTGCGTGTCTCGGTGCTGCCGGGCCAGGGTGATGGCGACGGCCATGTCGCCGACGCCGGCAGTGGCTGCGACGGCGGTGCAGCCGTAGGCGTCGGCGATGGGCCCGCCCGTGAGAGGGGCGAGGAGGTGGCCCAGGATGCCGATCCGGGACCAGAGGACCATCGCGGTGACGATGCGTTGTGCGGGTACGGCGTCGAGCGGGACCCCGATGGCGCCGGTGTCGGCCAACCCGATGCCGCATCCCGCACCTGCCAGGGCGACGATCCAGACCGGTACCGATGAGCCGGCCCCGGTGGCGGCGAGTCCGGTGATGACCGGCGCGGTCGAGGCCAGTAGGGCGCGGCGAGGGCTGAGCCGGGCGGCCGGCGCGGGGGAGACGGCCACCAGTACCGAAGTCGCCGCGAAGAGCGCGCCGATCTGGGCCTGAGCGAGCTTGGTGCCGAAGTGCGGTACCCGGCGGTCGGCGGTGAACGTCGCACCATGTGCGGGCAGTTGCAGCGCCGGCACGGGGGCCGCCATCAGCAGGGTGAGCACCAAGTAGGCGGTGAACGGACCTCGTACGCCGTGGATGGAGCCGAGCAGGGGACCCGGCGGGCCGCCCGCGGAGTAGGCGGCGAAGATGCGGCTCATGCACAGGTACTCCTGGCCGGGCCGGCCGGCCAGTGTGGTGAAGGTGATGCCCAGCCACAGGCAGTCCGAGCCGAAGACGAACACCAAGCTCCCCATGGCGACCAGCGCCCGGCCGACCATGATCACTGCCGCCGGCGCCCGGCGCCCTGCGTCGCACTGCGGCGCGGTACGAGCATGAGGACGTCACGCTCGGCGCAGGTGGCGGCGATGCGCCGGATCCGGTGCGGGCTGATGGCGTCGGCCTCGACGTGCATGCCTCGGAAGGGATGCGCGAGGAAGTTGTGCGCCACGTCCTCCGCCGCGTGCGGTGGGCAGACCGAGAGGACGAAGTCGCTTGCCGACAGGGCGGATTGGAGGGATTCGACGGCCTCCAGGCGTGCCTCCTGGGCTCGTTGGGGGCTGGCAGGGCCGCAGCCGGTGGGGACGTACAGCACCCGGGCTCCGTGCGGGTCGCCTGCCCCCGGACTTTCGCGCCCCTGGCGCCGGGATGCAGAAGGGGCAATGTGGTCTTGGGGCTCACGTTGCGAGGGGCCGTCGCCGGGCCCTGCGCGCGATGCCGACAACCATGAGCGGGCCATGACTTCCCCTCCGTCGGTCCCGCCGTACTAAAACATTCAACAAAGGGATCTTCGGGGCCGGTAAAGGTTCTACCCGCATAGATGATCCCGGTGCTGTCATGTTCACGACCGCCCGGAATCCCTGCCGGGCACCGCTCCGGGAGATCCCCCCCATGCCCCGAATATCCCGCTCCGTGGTCACCGCCCTCTCCTCCTTCGCCCTCGCCGCCGCCGGCCTCACCGTCGCCGCCGGCACCGCGCACGCGCAGAGCTGCAGCCAGGCCTACCTCCCCCTCCCCGACCCCACCTGCCAGCCCGGTGCCTTCAACGCGGACGTCACCCAGTCCACCATCGACACCACCATCTGCGTCTCCGGATGGACCGCGACCGTCCGGCCGTCCAGCTCGTACACCACCGCTCTGAAGAAGACGCAGATCGTCGAGTACGGCTACACCGACACCAGCACCTCGGACTACGAGGAGGACCACTTCGTCCCCCTCGAACTCGGCGGCGCCCCCAAGAGTGCGCTGAACCTCTGGCCCGAGCCGGAGTACGGAACCAAGACCGCCGCCAACAAGGACACCGTCGAGAACAAGCTCAAGAAGGCCGTCTGTGCCGGCACCGTCACCCTCTCCGACGCCCAGGACGCGATCGTCACCGACTGGACGACCGCACTGGCCGACCTCGGCCTGAGCTGATCCCGTCCGCTCGACGTAGGGGCCGGTCTCCTCCTCCTGGAGTGGCCGGCCCCTCTCGGCTCCATCTCAGGAGGCAGGCCAAGTGCCCCCGCGCGGGCGATGTTCTTGAGCATCGTGAGGACGAGCGCGAGGCGTAGGAGAGGGGCGTAGGAGTTATTGAGCTCGTCGGATTGTCGTCTGGTGTCGGGTGTGGGTGAGTCCGGTGCCGGCAAGGCAGCCGTCGATGAGGTCGGGCCGGAGCTGGACATGACGCAGGCCCCGGCGCGAGGTGCGTTCAAGACGCTCGTCGTCGGTGAAGGCGGTGTTGGCCGGCGGGCCACGCCGTAACGGCGACCAGATGCCCTCCACCGGATTCAAGTCCGGTGCACAGGAGGGAAGTTGCACGATGGTGAACCCCGGCACACCCAGCGCTGATCGGCACTACTTGTCGGTCATGCGGCGAGGGTGAGGTTGTGTATGTGTGCGACGGCCTGGACAGCGTCGTGTACGCCGTCGCCGAGTTGGACGAAGGCGTATTTCGCCGAGGCGTTCAACAGGGCCGGCCGCGGCCCGGAAACCGAACACCGTGGAAGATCCCTGATCACGTAGCCTCTCCTGGCACGCACACGACAAGGGGAGGACCATGAGAGGCAGAACGGCCTGGGCCGCGGCCGGCGGGGCGGCGGCTCTGGTGCTGACGACGGCGACCGGGGCGCACGCGGAGGGGCGGGGCGACGTCCGGGTGGTGAAGACCGTCGTCAACGGCGGCGGCAATGTCATCGTGGGCACGGCGAAGACCATCCGCTACCCGGTCGACATCACGGTCAAGGACAACTCGGGGGTGAAGGGGCTCACGGACGTCAGCACCTTCAACAAGTCGAACGCCTACACCTTCGCGACCTGGAACGACGACTCGTCCTGCACGAAGAAGAGCGCGACGACCTCGGTGTGCCGGGCCACGCTGACCATCGATCCCGCCTGGATCGCCGACAGCGACGACATCGACACCAACAAGGTCGCGGGCGTCTGGCAGGTCAACGCCACGGTCAAGGCGAAGGACGGTGACTACTGGATCTCCGACCACATCGCCGAGTACAAGGTCAAGCGGGCCGCCCAGCTGACCACCGTGATCGGACCCGAGAAGGTCGCCAAGGGCTCCAAGGCGACCGTCACCGGCAAGCTGTCGCGCGCCAACTGGGAAGACCGCAAGTACCACGGGTTCACCGGGCAGCAGGTCAAGCTCCAGTTCAAGAAAAAGGGCGCCGCCCACTACGGCACGGTCAAGACCGTGACGACGAACAGCACCGGGAACCTGACCACCAAGGTGACCGTCACCTCGGCAGGCAGCTGGCGCTGGTACTTCCCCGGCACCACGACCACCTCGCTGAAGGCGTCGGCCGGAGACACACTCAACCTGAAGTAGCCGGCATACGGCGCCTCAGAAGTCGTCAGTCCTCCCCGCCGGGAGGGAACTACGGCCCTGGGCGGACCGCCTCGGACGGTCCGCCCGCGGTGTCAGCAGACCAGGGACCGGCTCAGCGGGCCCGAGCGCAGATGGCGGCCCCGGGGTTCGGGGTCCGTCAGCCGGCCGGCGTCGACGACGGGACGGCCGGCCACCACCACGGTCTCCGGCCAGCCGGTGACCGGGATGCCCTCGTACGGCGTGTAGTCCGTGGCCATGTGCAGACCGGTGCTGCGGACGGTCCGGGTGGCCGTCGGGTTCCAGATCGCCAGGTCCGCGTCCGAGCCGGGCGCGATGACTCCCTTGCGGGGGTAGAGGCCGTTGAGCCGGGCCGGGTTGGCGCACATCAACTCGACGAAGCGGCCCACCGGCAGGCCGCCCCTGACCACCAGCTCACTGAAGATCACCGGCATGCGGGTCTCAACTCCCGGCAGGCCGTTGGGCATTGCCCGTACGTCGTGGCTCACCGACTCCTTCTGGGCCGTGTCGTAGCAGCAGTGGTCGCTGCCGATCGTCGCCACCTGGCCCATGAGCAGCCGTGAACGCAGTCCGGCGACCGTGCCGGCGTCCCGCAACGGCGGGCAGCACACGAAGCGTTCGGGGTGCGGGCCCGCGTACGCGGTGTCGTCCAGGACCAGGTGGTGGGCCACCGTCTCCGTGAACGCCCGCACTCCCCGGCCGCGGGCACGTGCCACCAGGTCGACCGCCTCGGGTGTCGACTGGTGGACGAAGTACACCGGGGCCGACACCGACTCCGCGATGGCGAGGATCTCGGCGACCGACGCGTTCTCGGCCAACTCCGGCCGCGTACCGGCGTGATGGGACGCGCTGATCGACCCGGCCGCCTCGCCGCGCTCCTGCGTGTCCGCGATGATGTGGTCGGCCTCGCAGTGGATGACCACCATGCCGCCCAGGTCCCGCAGTGTCGTCATCACGTTCAGGATGGTCTTCTCGTCGGCCATCGTCTCGCCGCGGTACGTGGTGAACATCTTCACCGTGACGATGCCGTCGGAGGCCATCGACCGCAGCTGTTCCGGCACGGTGTCGTCCCACTCGACCACGCACCCGTGCAGCGCGCTGTCGCACAACCCCTGTGCCGCCTTGGCGCGTTGGGCCGCGGCGACGTCGGCGGGGTTCTCGCCGGGGCGCGGGATGGCGAAGTCCACGATCGTGGTCGTACCGCCGAAGACGGCCGCCGTGGTGGCCTGGCGGTAGTCGTCGAGGGAGGTGAAGTCCCCCGAGGTGAAGCCGACATGGCAGTGCGGGTCGACTCCGCCGGGCAGCACGAGGCGTCCGGAGGCGTCCAACTCGGCGGTGCCGGGGGCTTGTTGGGTGCGGTACGCGCCCGGCTCCACCACCCCGAGCACCTTGCCGCCGCCCACCAGGACGTCCGCGGCGCCCTGCCAGTCGGCGTTGACCACGGTGCCGCCTCGCACGACGAGGTCGACGGGTCGGACGGGTTCGATCGATGAGGGGTGGGACATGGCAGACCTCCAGCGAGGGCGAGGTGTCAGAGAGTGGCGAGGTAGGCGTGCCAGCCGCCGTGGGCGGTGATGTCGACGACTCCGGGAGCCGTCAGTGCGGACGCGCGCATGCGCATCGAGAAGGAGCCCGAGCCGTCGGCCAGGGCGATCACGCCCAGTTCGAGTTCCGCGGGCTCCTCGGGCAGCAGCCGTTCGCGCAGCACCTCGTAACTGACCTCGTACACCTCGCCGTTGATCGCCGCGCCGCCCTCCGTGACGGGGTGCAGGCCGGGAAACTCGTCGCGTACGGAGAAGAACTGGTACGTGGGTGCGGTGCGGGCGGGGCCGAGCAGGCGGGCCTCGCTCAGCGCGTGGTTGAGGGTGCCTCCTGACATCGCCTGGCCGTTGACGAACATCTTCAGGGTCATGGGGGAGTGCCTTTCAGGGTGATACGGCAGTGGTGGCGTCGTCGTGGAGCAGACGGCCGGGGCCGAGGTCGTCCACCGCGTCGGCCGGCGGCTCTCCGGCGATCTGGCGGGCCAGCGTGTCGCCCCACACGGGGGCGAGGGTGAAGGCGTAGGTGCCGCCCGCGACGAAGAAGCCGGGGTGGCCCGGGACTTCACCGATCACCGGCATCTCGTCCGGGGTCGCGGCCAGCGGTCCGGCCCACATGCGCAGCAGCCGCAGGTCGCCGAGGAACGGCAGGATGCGCCCGGCCTGGGCGAGGTTGCCGGCCATGCTGGGCACACTGACGGTGCTGCGGTCCGCCATGTCCAGCTTCGCCGCCGGCCAGCCGCCACCGATCAGCAGGTTGCCCGCGCTGACCTGCTTGACCGACATGCCCTCGCCGATGTGCTGGACGAGGTGGTGCATGACCGGCGGGACCCGCACGGTCACATGCATCTGGATCGCGACCGGGGACATCCGGATCCCCACCCCGGCGAGCGCGGAGATCTCGGTGATCCACGGCCCGGCCACATTGACGACCACCGGTGCGGTCCAACTCCGGTCGCCCGAAAGCACCTTGTAGTCGTCGTCCACCCGCTGGATGCCGGTCACCGGGGTGAAGGCATGCAGTTCGGCGCCGAGGCGGCGGGCCGCGGCCAGATAGGCGGGGGTGATCAGGAGCGGGTTCGCGTAGCCGTCGAGCGGGCACCAACTGGCCGCGCGTACCCGGCCGGAGAGCAACGGCAGCTGCTTGCGTGCCTCGTCGCCGGTGAGCACCTCGGTGGGGATACCCGCCCGCCGCTCCCACTCGTGCTTCTCCCTCAACTCCTCTTCCTGCACGGCGGTTTCGGCGACCATGAAGCCGCCGCCGCGCCGCAACTCCACGTCCGCGCCGAGCCGTTCCTCGATCTGCGCCCAGTGGTCCGAGGCCCGGCGTTGCAGGGGCAGCAGACGGGCGCTGTCGACCGGGACCTCCTGGCCCGGGCGGCGGGTGTGGATGGCCTGGATATGGAGGTTGCCGGCAGTGGTGCCGGAGCCCTCGCGGTTGGGTGCGCCGCGCTCCAACACCACGACCCGGTAACCGCGTTCGGCGAGGTGGAAGGCGGCACTGGCGCCGAGGATGCCGGCGCCGATGACGATGACGTCGGGCCGGGTCACGGGACCTCCTGCCCTTCGACCGTCGCGGCCATGGGCAGCGGCCGTATCGGCATCCGGGCCGCGAAGCATTCAGCCGCCTGGTTCGGATCGGAGCCCCGCCCGGCCAACGCCGCGACGATGTGGCCGCATTCGCGTCCCTGGCAGGGGCCCATGCCGGCGCGGGTGGCGGCCTTGGTGCCGTGCAGGTCGTTCCAGCCGGTCGCGGCCGCCTGCCGGATCTCGCCCGCGCTGACGCCCTCGCAGCGGCAGACCTGGGTGGCGTCGGGGATGTCGGCCGTGGCCGGCAACGGGTAGAGACGGTCGGCCAGTTCGGCGAAACGGTCCAGGGCGCGGGCCCGGCGGCGGAGGCCGGTCAGGCGTACGGGTGCGCGTTCGGGTGCCAGGCGGCGCAGGATCGCGTGGGCGGCGAGCTGCCCTCGTACGCCGGCCGCGTGCACCCCCGCGATACCGGCACAGTCCCCGGCGACGTACAAGCCGTCCACCGAGGTCACGCCGTCCGCGTCCACGACCGGGAGTTGCTCCGTGCCCGTCGGGTCCGGCTCCGTAAGACAGCCCAGCAGCCGGGGGAGTTCGGTGCTGGGGCGGAAGCCGAATCCCACGCACAGTGCGTCGGTCTCCAACTGCCTTACGCCGCCGTCTTCTTGGCCGATGTCCACGGCGGTGACCTGGGTGTCGCCGTGCGCGGCGAGCACGCGGGCGCCCTGTTCGACGCGTACGCCGTGCCGGGCGAGGGTGAGCAGATAGCGGGCCGCCTCAGCGAGCCGGGCGGGCTGTCGCAGTGCGCCGCCGATCGACGAAGTGCGGGGGCGGTAGGGGTGGTTGAGCTCGATCAGCGCCTCGATCCGGGCGCCCACCTCCAGCAGCGCGCACGCGACCGGCAGCAGGAATGGACCCGTCCCGGCCAGTACGACCCGTTGGCCCACGGGAACCCGGTCCATGGTGGCCAGGTGCAGGGCGAACCCGGGAGTGACCACACCCGGCAGCGTCCAGCCCGGGAAGGGCAGGGAGCGTTCGTAGGCGCCGGTGGCGGCGAGTGTGGCTCGGGTGCTGATGCGGCCGAGAGTGCCCGTGTGGACGTCGGAGGTGAAGAGAGTGCGGCCCGCGTTCTCGGCGCCCCAGACGAGGGTGCCGGTGCGGACGACGACCCCGGCAGCCCGCACCTGGTGGATCAGTTCGGTGCCGCGCGGGCGGAAGTCGCCGAAGGCGGCGGTGAGTTGCTCGGCCCGGCGCTTGTAGTACTGACCGCCCAGGGTGTCGGACTCGTCGAGCAGGACGACGCTCAGGCCGCCCCGTGCCAGGACCAGTGCCGCGTGCAGTCCCGCCGGCCCGCCGCCGACCACCGCGACGTCCGCCTCCGACTCCGCCATGACGTCAGCCATGGGCGGCCGTCGGCAGGGGCTCGGTGTGGGTGCGGATGTCCATGCCGTCGGTGACGTGCGCGGTGCAACTCCGGGAGCCGGGGCGGCCGTTGATGGTCACCTCGCACTCCAGGCAGACGCCCATCCCGCAGAAGGGGCCGCGCAACTGGCCGTTGACCGGGTTGCGGCGCAGCGGCCAGATGCCGGCCGCGACCAGGACGGCGGTCACGGACTGGCCCGCCCAGGCCTGGCCGGGGGTGCCGTCGATGGTCACGGTGACCGTCTGCGGGAGGGAGTTGGTGCTCATGGCTGTGCTCACAGGGCTGGTGGGGGGTGGGGGGTTCACAGGATGCGGTCCAGGAACTGGCGGGTGCGCGCGTGTTCCGGCGCGGAGAAGAAGAGGTCCGGGGACTTGTCCTCCACCACCAGGCCGTCGGCGATGAACGCCACCCGGTCGGCCGCCGCCCGGGCGAAGCCCATCTCGTGGCTGACGACGATCATGGTCATGCCCTCCTCGCGGAGCCGGACCATGACGTCGAGGACCTCGCCGACCATCTCCGGGTCCAGCGCCGAGGTGGGTTCGTCGAAGAGCAGCAGCTCCGGGCGCATCGCCAGGGCGCGGGCGATGGCCACCCGCTGCTGCTGGCCGCCGGAGAGCTGCGACGGGTAGGAGGCGGTCTTGTCGGCGAGTCCCACCATGGCCAGCAACTCGCCTGCCGCGAGCCGTGCTTCGGACTTGGACACACCGTTCACGTGCACCGGACCGGACGCCACGTTGTCCAGCGCGGTCATGTTCGGGAACAGGTTGAACTGCTGGAACACCATGCCGGTACGCCGACGCTGAACGGCGATCCGCCGCTCCCGCAGGGCGAGTTGGCGTCCGCCCCGCTCGCCGTAGCCGATCCGTTCGCCGCAGATGCTGACGGTGCCCGAGTCAGGGGTCTCCAGGTGGTTGAGGGTGCGCAGGAACGTGCTTTTGCCGCCGCCCGAAGGGCCCAGGACGAGGACGACCTCGCCCTGCCGGACGGTCAGGTCGATGCCCTTGAGGACCTCGACTCCGCCGTAGGACTTGCGTACTTGGCGCGCTTCAACGACCGTCTCGGTGGTCATCGGGTCTCCAATTCGAGTGCCGGTACGGCGGCGCTCTTGATACGGCGGCCTCGGCTCGGCCCGGTCTGGTGGCCGCGGCCGACCCGGATCTCCAGCCAGCGCTGGACCAGTCCCCACAGCGTGGTCATCGCCAGGTAGTACAGGGCGGCTGCCGTGAGGCCTTCCAGGACGCGGAAGTTGGTCTGGACGGCGAACTGGGTGCGGCGCAGCAGTTCTTCGACGGAGATCACCGAGACGAGCGTGGTCGTCTTGAGCAGTCCGTTGAAGCTGTTGCCGAGCGGCGGGACCATCACCCGCAGCGCCTGCGGCATGACCACCACCCGGAACACCTTCCAGGGCGGCATGCCCAGCGCGCGGGCCGCCTCGGACTGGCCGCGCGGGACCGACAGCACCCCGGCGCGGACGATCTCCGAGAGGTACGCCGCCTCGTTGAGGACCAGGCCGGTCAGGGCCGCGCTGATCACGCCGAGACGCAGGCCCAGCTGGGGCAACCCCGTGTAGATGATGACCAGTTGGACCAGCAGCGGGGTGCCCCGCATCAGCCACACGTAGAAGCCCGTGACCAGCCGGACCGGCCGGAACCGGGACGCTCTGCCGACCGCGACGAGCACGGCGAGCGGCAGGGCGAGCGCCATGCTGACCGCGGTCAGCCAGATCGTCGTCCAGGCTCCCTGGACGAGCTGGGGATCGGTGAGGAAGTCGAAGAAGGCATCCCAGGACCACATGGCTCTCGCCCTTCGCTGGTTACGTGGCGCGGATCGGTTTACTTCGCGCTGATCGCGCCGGTGGTCACCTTGAGGTCGCCGGTGTAGGCCGTGACGCCGTACTTCTTGTACAGCGTGGCCAAGTAGCCATTGCTACGAAGGGTGTTGAGCGCGTCCGCGACCGCGTCGGCGGGCTTCTGCTTGCCGAAGCCGAGGGCGAGCGGGGCCGGGTTCATGCCCTTCACCGCCGTCTCGAAGCGGCCGTCCTTCTGGTAGTAGCTGGTGACCGCCTCGACGATGGCCACGCCCTCGACCTGGCCCGCGGACAGTGCCTGGTAGGCGTCGGCGGTGGTGGTGAAGGTGCGGACGGTGACCTGCTTCTTGTCGGCCGCCTTCAGTTCCTTGTTGAGCGCGGTGAGGGTGTCGAACTCGTACCCGGGCGCTTCTACGGCGATGGTCTTGCCGGAGAGGTCGTCCTCGGAGGTGATCTTCTTCGGGTTGCCCTTGGCGACGGAGATCGAGACGCCCTGGACCTCGTAGGGGACGAGCTTGACGGTCTTGGCGCGTTCCGGTGTGTAGAACATGCCGGTGTCGATCATGTCCCAGCGGCCGGACTGCACGCCGGGGATCTGCGCGTCGAAGGGGATGTTGACGAACTTCGGGGTGAGACACAGGAGTTTGGCTATCTCGTCGCCGAGGTCCACCCGCATGCCGACGATCTTGTTGGAGGCGTCCAGGTACTGCATGGGCGGCAGCGTCGCGTTGGTCGAGATCGTCAGCGTGCCCGCCGTGACCAGGTCCGCCTTGCCCACCTTGGGTGTGCAGCCGGTCGGGGCCGCGGCGGCGGACGACGAGGACGAGTCCCCGCTGCCGCAGGCCGTCACGGTCAGAAGGAGGGCGGCGGCTGAGGAGGCCGCGATGAGAAGTCTGCGCACGGTCGGTTCACCTTTTTCCGGTGCTGGTGGAACAGGGGTGCAGCCCGGCCTCGTCGAGCGCCTCGGACAGGCCGAGCAGCGCGGACGGGTCCTCCAGGGGGAGCAGCGGGGGGCGTACGTGCCCTCCGGGCTGCCCGAGCAGCCGCATGGCGGCTTTGAGCTGCGAGGTGGGTGAGGCGAACCGTGAGCTGTAGTCGTCGTTGACGAGCAGGTTCACAAGCCGTTCGTAGCGTGCGGACCAGTCCCGGGCCCGGTCGAGGTCACCGGCCCAGTAGGCCTCGTAGAAGGGGACGGCGAAGCGGGCGCCGAGGCCGCCGCCGTCGATGTTCCCGGCGCCGCCGAACTCGGCCATGACGGCCATGCCCCGGCGGTGGATGAAGCGGCCGAAGACCTGGACCTTCCCGGCCAGGGCTGCGCAGGTGTCCGCGACTTTCAACTCGTCGCCGGAGCTGTCCTTGACGGCCACCACGGTGTCCAACTCGGCGAGTTTGACGAGGGTGTTGACGGTGATGTCGACGGCGGTGCCGCGCGGCCAGTTGTAGACCATGAGCGGCAGGTCGACCGCCCCGGCGAGGGTGGCGTAGAAGGCGTGGATCTCGTCCTGGCTCGGATGGACGTACGGCGGCGGGGTGGTGAGGATGCCGTCCGCGCCGATCGAGCGGGCGTGCTCGCCGTAGCGCGCCGACTCGGCGGCGGTGTACGCGCCGCAGCCGATCACCACCGGTATCTGGCCGGAGAGTTCGGCGACCGCGATCTCGGCCACCCGGCGGCGCTCCTCGGGGGTCTGGGAGAACCACTCACCGGTCGTGCCGTTCACCAGGACTCCGTGCACGCCGTGCTCCGCGTACAGCGCGAGCAGTGCGCGCCAGGCGTCCTCGTCGAGGGAGCCGTCGGCGGCGAAGGGGGTGGGCGCGGCCGGCCAGTAGCCGCGCCAGGGGGCGGCGACCGAGGTGTTCATGGTGAGCTCCGATCGAGTGCCAGTCCCGTCAGGACGTCACCTGCTGGGACCACTCTGTGGGATCGATTGCACAGCACCGTGACACCGGCCCGAGGGGACGGTCAACCTCGTTCTGGCCGGAAACTGCTGGCGAAACGCATTGTTTACGCCACCGACTCGACCGCGTCTGACATGATGGCGATCACGGCTCGGCGCGTGAGAAGAGCCGTATGGGATCGATTTCATGATCGGGGGTGGGCCGGTGGCCGTCACCTTGGACCAGGTGGCCGAGGCGGCAGGGGTCTCCAAGAGCACGGCCTCGCGGGTGCTCAGCGGTTCCAGTCGGGTCAGCGCGCAGACGAAGCGCGCGGTGCAGTCCGCGGCGGAACGCCTCGGCTACCGCCCCAACCGGATCGCCAGCGGACTGCGCACCCGGCGCAGCAACCTCGTCGGGCTGGTGATAACCAACCTCGTGAACGCCTCGTTCCACCGCATCACCGAAGTGCTCCAGCAACGGCTCGACGAGCGCGGCTACCAAGTGCTGCTGTGCGTCACCGACTCGGACCCGGCACGCGAACGCCGTTACCTGGACATGCTGTTGGACCATCGCGTCGACGGCCTGATCATCGTGGGCACGGGCGACAACACCGCGACGGTCCGGGAGGTCAGCGCGGCCGGTATCCCCGTGGTCAACCTGATGCGCACACCCGACAACGCCCCCGGCGACTCGGTCATGGCCAGCGACCGGGACGGCGCCGAGCTGGCCGTCCGTCATCTGCTCGACCTCGGGCACCGGAACATCGCCTTCATCGGCGGCCCGCCCCACGTCGACTCCGGGCGCGACCGCTACGCGGGGTTCGCCGCGGCCCTGGCCACCGCCGGACTCGAACCCGATCCCGCGCTGTGCGCACGCGGCCCGTACACCGTGCTGTTCGGTGCGGAGGCGGTCATGCGGCTGATGGCGGCGGGCAACACGCCCACCGCGCTGTACAGCGCCAACCACGAAGCGACGTTCGGGGTGCTCGGAGGCCTGGTGCAGCTCGGGGTCCGGGTGCCGGAACAGCTCTCTCTCGTGTGCCACGAGGAGGCCCCCTGGTTCCCGTACTGGCACCCGCCGATCACCGTCGTCGACAACGGCGCCCGCGACCTCGGCGAACTCGCCGCCGAGCAACTGCTGCGCCGCATCGACAGCCGCCCCGACAACGGCGACCCCGGCCCGGAGGGCGCCGGCCGGCTCATCCGGGTCGGCTCGCGGCTGGTGGTGCGCGACTCGACCACGGCCCCGCGTCTGCCGGAGTGACGGCGGCTTCTAGGCCAGCCGCCCTGTGTCGCTTCTGCGGTACTGCCGGGCAACGGCCCGCACCATCCGGGCTGTTGGGCGACTCGCGGTCACGACGGCACGGGTGAGTCGTCCGTCGGCCTAGCCGTGTCGCGCAGTGCGTGAAGGAGTGCGGCGGCCGCGGGGATGCGCAGGGTGTCCGGCCAGAGCAGGGCGAAGGCGCGGCGGACCGGCCAGTTGGTGAGGGGGCGCGCGACGACCCGGGGGGCGAAGTGGGCCGTCACGCCGAGTTCGTTCATGACCGCGAGGCCGATGCGGTTGGCGACCAGGCTGTGCAGGGTCAGTTGGTCGTCGGCGGTGGCGGCGATCCAGGGTGTGAACCCGGCGTCGCGGCACGCGGCCAGGAAGCGAGTACGGCCGGACTCCAGCACCCAGCGTTCGCCCGCCAGGTCGGCCAACGGCGCCGTGGGCGAGGAGGCGGCGGCCGGGTGGTCGGCCGGGAGTAGGACGCAGCGGCGGTCGGTCAGCAGGCGGCGCGGCCCCGACTTCTTTCGGCTTCGCTACCGCGTCGACGAGGACCGGGTGGTCATAGCCTCCAGCGGTATTCCGCAGCCCGACGACCGCTGGACGGTGCTGCCGTACCGCGAGGTCCTGGAGATCCGCCGGGCCGGCCTGCGCGTCATGACCACGCGGGCGGTTCCTCACAGCGATTCCGCACCCTCGACTACGCTGGCACATGTCAACCGTCGCTGACCTATGGAGGGGGTGAACACAGGTGCCCGCAGACCTGGCGTTCGACGCGCTCGCCGACCCCGTACGCCGCCAGATCCTGGGCGTGCTGGCCGAGCGCGAGGAGTGCACCGTGGGGGAGCTGGCGGAGCGGATCACCAGCATCGGCCGTACCGGAGTCTCCAGCCATCTGCGTGTCCTGCGTGCCGCCGGCCTGGTGACCGAGCGGAAGGCGGGCCGGTTCCGGCACTACTCGATCGACCCGGCCGGGCCCGCGCGTGACGTCATCGCGACGTTGCAGGCGCTGTTCCAGGGAGCGCTCGCCGACGCCGGGCGCGCTGCCACCGCGACGGGGGCCGCGGCCACCGACCCCGACGTCCAGGACGGCCGGTCCGCCGGATGACCGGATGAGGTGACGTGATGGCCGCACTTCTGCTGCCCGCCGAGGAGTGGACCGACGCATCGCCGAGCGCGACGTTCGGCCTGTTCGGCGCGGGCGTGGGTGCGGGCTGGGTCTTCGACGCCGTGTGCGACCGGGTCGCGGCGGGCGCGGTGGTGCGGATGGGCGCTCCGCTCGGCGGCCCGGTGTCCGACATGGTGGAGATCATCGGCCGGATCAGCGAAGTCCGGCCGCCGACGCCCGCACGTGGGAACGCACGTGGGAACGCACGCGGCCACGCCGGACAGGGCGGCCGTATCGAGATCGTGCACGACCAGCCCTGGCGGGGCCGGATCAAGCTGCGTTTCGACGCCGAGCGCGGCGGGACGAGGGTCCGGTTGTTCGCCGAGCTCGACGAGGCCGGGCTGGAGTGGCTGATGCGCCGCCGGGGCCTGCCGGCCGGCCGTGGGTCCGCGCCGAATCCGAACGCGCGGCTCGGTCTGCTGAACAGCAAGTCGGGCCTGGGGAGCATGTTCGGGGCCGCGACGGACCACATGGCCATGCTCGCCGTCGAGGAGATCAACGCGGAGGGCGGGGTGCGGGGCCGGCCGGTGGAACTGGTGGTCGGCGACGACGCCTCGGACCCGGCGGTCGGCGTCGCCGAGGCCCGGCGACTGGTCCGGGCCGGCTGCCGCACGATCCTCGTCGCCACGACCTCCGCCACCTACTTCGCGGTCTCGCGGGCGCTCGCCGGAACCGAAGTGCTCCTGATCCAGCCCCACATGAACGAGGGCGGCGGAGCCGGCCCGCTGCGTGTCCAGCTCGGCGAGCACCACGAGGACCAACTGGCGGCGGCGGTACGGCCGTTGATGCGGGCGGCCGGTGGAAAGCGCTGGTTCCTGGCCGGCAACGACTACTGCTGGCCGCGCAGCACGCACGCGGCCGCCCGTCGCATCCTGCCGCGATCGGGCGCGCGGGTGGTGGGGGAGCGGTACGCCGCCCTGGGCACCCGCGACTTCACACAGGTCATCGACGCGGTGACGGCTTCGGGCGCTGACATCGTGCTGTCCACGTTCGTGGGCGCGGACGCCGCCGCGTTCGAGCGCCAGTGCCACGCGATGGGCCTGCGCGAGCGGTGCGTCACGCTCGCGCCGGCCATGGACGAGTCCACCCTGGAGCACGTCGGAGTCGACGCCGCGCCCGGCCTGTACGCCGTCTCCGGCTACGTCGAGCAGCTGGCGTCGGCCGGCAACGCCGTACTGCTGCACCGCTATCGGGAGGCGTACGGCCGTTGGGCCCCGCCGCTGTCGACCCTGAGCGAGTCGGTCTTCGAGGCGGCGCACATCTGGTGGTCCGCCGCGCGCCGGGTGGGCGCGGACGAACCGCGGCTGATCGCCGAGGCGATGCGCCCCGGCAGGTTCCAACTCCCGCGCGGCACCGTCACGTTGGACGATGGCGGCCGGGTCACCCAGGACCTCTTCGTCACCGAGGCGACCGGCACCGGACTGAGACCGGTCTCGCTGTAGCCCTGCCGGGCCGGTCGGCTGGCCAGGTCGACCCGGTCGGCTCGTTCAGCCTGGTTAACCGCGAAGTTACGTCAATAAGTATTGACCTATTGGCGCGATGTTCTAGGTTGATGCGTGTCCAGCCGAAAAGGAGTCGTCCCTTGTCCTCACTCCCCGCACCCGATGCCGCCCGCCTCGCGGCGATCGACCAGCACTTCCACTTCGGCCTGTCCGCCGAGGAGTTGGAGGAGTTCGCGCCTGCGGTGGCAGGCTCCCTCGCCGCCTCGGAGGCGGTCGAGCGGCTCTACGAACGCACGGCTCCCACCGCCCCGGACCGTCCCTGGACGTCGCCCGCTCCGGACGAGAACCGGCTGGGCGCCTGGTACGTGAAGACCTCGGTCACCGAGTCCGCCGAAGGCCGACTGGCCGGTCGTACGGTCGCGGTGAAGGACAACATCGCCGTCGCGGGCGTGCCGATGATGAACGGCTCGCGGACGGTCGAGGGCTTCGTCCCGCGCCAAGACGCCACCGTCGTACGGCGGTTGCTCGACGCCGGCGCGACGATCGCGGGCAAGTCCGTGTGCGAGGACCTGTGCTTCTCCGGCGCCAGTTTCACCTCGCACCCGGCGCCGGTGCGCAACCCGTGGGACGAGAGCCGGAACACGGGAGGTTCGTCCAGCGGCAGCGCCGCGCTCGTGGCGACCGGCGAGGTCGACCTAGCCCTCGGCGGCGACCAGGGCGGCTCGATCCGGATGCCGGCCGCCTTCTGCGGCATCGTGGGACACAAGCCCACCCACGGCCTGGTGCCCTACACCGGCGCCTTCCCCATCGAGCGGACCATCGACCACGTGGGCCCGATGACCCGCACCGTCGCCGACGCGGCCGCGATGCTCAGCGTGCTGGCCGGCGCCGACGGCTTCGACCCGCGCCAGCCCGACGTGATCGCACCGGTGGACTATCTGGCGGCGCTCGCCGAGCCCGCCGCGGGCCTGCGCGTCGGCGTCGTCACGGAGGGCTTCGGTACGCCGGTGTCGGACCCGGGCGTCGACGAGGCCGTCCACGCCGCGATCGACGTGCTGGCCTCGGCCGGACTCACCGTGGAGAAGGTGTCGATCCCCTGGCACCTGGACGCCCTCCACGTGTGGAACGTGATCGCGACGGAGGGCGCCGCGTATCAGATGCTCGACGGCAACGCCTACGGCATGAACGCCGACGACTTCTACGACCCGGAGCTGATCGCCCACTACGCGCAGGGGCGCGTCGACCGCGGCGCCACACTGTCCAGGACCGTCAAACTCGTCGGCCTGTCCGGCCGTTACACCTTCGAGGCCGGGGGCGGGAAGTACTACGGCATGGCCCGCCGCCTCCTGCCGGAGGTCCGCGCGGCCTACGACACGGCACTGGACCGGTACGACGTGCTGGTCATGCCCACCGTCCCCTACACGGCCAGGGAGATCCCGCCGGCCGACATCTCCCTGGCCGACTACCTGCATCTCGCGCTGTCGATGGTCGGCAACACAGCACCCTTCGACGCGACCGGCCACCCCTCATGCAGCGTCCCGACCGACCTGGTCGACGGCCTCCCGGCGGGCCTGATGATCACCGGCAGGCGCTTCGACGACGCGACTGTGCTGCGTGTTGCGCACGCCTATGAACGGGCGGTGGGTGGGTTCCCCACACCCCAGGGGGTGTTCCGGAAGTAGGTCTTGGGCGTGCGGTGATCCCGGTTGGTGGCGCGTGGAGATCTGCGGGATGCGAAAAAGTGGTCCCGTCGGCAGATCCGCGACCAGTTGGGGTGTCGCTCAGCGTTGGTTGTCCCTGCGGCTCGTTCTGCGAACCAAGGGGAGCAGGGGGTTCCTCCGGCACCGTCTCGTACGTCACCGTGGCCATGATGAGGCCGAGCACCCCGCGGGTGACACCCTCGATCGCCATGGTCACGGCCAGCGGTGCGAAGGTGTCGGTGCAGGCGGCCACCACGGTGGTTACCTGCCTTTGGGCCCGTTGTCTCCCGTCCGCTCGGCGTCCGCCGGGAGCGTGGCTGCCGGGTGCATGCGGATCACCGCATACGTCTCGCCGTCCCTTGGGGGTCGGGTCCAGGAGCGGGTGGTGAATCTGTGCAGGCGTCCGTTCACGATGGCGTGACGGGGTAGAGACGCACCGAACTGCTCGGACACCGCTTCCAGCAGCGGTCGTTCTGCTTGGGCGCTGTCCTCCAGGTCATCGAAGAACCGGCTCGGGTCCAGCGACGGCGGTATTTCCCCGCTCCGTTGGATCTCTCCGTCCGCGTACGTGAACGCGTACTGCTCGGCACCGTCTCGTGCCACCGAGAGGTGGAAGAACGGTTTCCCGTGCGGTGTCCTCAAGCCGCTCCACACCACCACCGCGCGGGTGCCCTCGCCGGCAGTCGCGGCGGGGGAGACGAAGCGCTGCCGGCTGAACGGGGCGGGAGCGCCGTCGAAGGCGAAGCTCCAGCCGGTGCCGGCCCGGCCGACTGCCATGAGGGCCCTGTCGTCGTAGGACGAGAACTCCCTCTGGTTGTGCAGCGATCTCTGACGCGCCTCCCAGAAGGTCATGGGTTCGTTCAGCACGGTGCCGTTCCCGTCCCTGTCCGCATCCCTGTCCGCGTCCGCGAGGCGTCCGGGCAACTCCCTCGGCTCCGTACCTTCGACCAGGACGAACCGGTAGGACGTGCGGTTGTTGCCCCGGTCCGGTTCCGCGAGCCACGCCAGGTCGCCCGGGTCGAGGGCGGGCGTCGGCCGCGGTGCCTCGCCGGACTGCCCACCCCTCGGTGTGGACAGCAGCTCGCGGCCCCGCTCCGGGGTCAGCAGCGGCCCGAGCACGGGGTCGGCCACCCACCCCAGCGGCGCCAGATGGTCCGGTCCCAGCGGCTCCCACAGGGGCAGGGCGTTCGTCAGCGTCCGCCATGCCCCGTCGGTGTCTCCCCAACGGGCCAACTCCCGCGCCCGCTCGACCGCTTCGCCGTACGGCCCGGCCGCCGTGTACCGGTACGCGCCGTCCCTCACCCGGTCCAGCGTCGCGTGAGCCCGTGACATCAAGTCGTCGTCGGCGCCCCGCAGATGGAACGTCAGCGTGGAGTCGTCCCGGTACGAGTGCCTTGCGTGCTCGGCGACCAGCGGTGGCAGCAGCTCGGGCGCGTACCGCGGGTCCGTCACGAGGCCGTCGTAGTACACCATGTAGGTCTGTCCGAGCAGTCGGCGTATCTGGTCCCCCAGCCCGGCGGCCCGCGCCCTGCTGTACCCCTTGGCCTCGTCCAGCGCCGTCATGGCCTGTTCCCAGCCGCCGCGCAGCGCCTCCAGCCGGGCCTCCTCCACCTGGGCGTCCAGCCTTCGCGTCGTGTCGTTCGCGAACACCGGCTCCCCGTCGCTCCGGCGCGCCTGAAGGCTGTGGAACTCCCGGTGCATGTCCCGCATGAACGCGGTGAAATCGGTGTGCCGCGCGGGCGACTCGGCCCGCCAGCTCGACCACGTGTACACGGCCCACTCGCCGTCCTCGTCCACGTCCTCGGGGTCGAGGAGGACGTGCGTGATGTCGGACTCGACATCCAGCTGCAGCCCGCGCCGCCAGAGGTCCGCCTCCCGCCGCTCCTCGGGCCCCGCGTCGTCGTCCAGGTACTCCTCGAACATGTCCGCGAGCCCTGACTCGTTGTTGTGCCAGTGCGCGTCCTCGGTCCCCGCCAGCAGCGACACGAACCCGCCCGCGTGCCGCCACCCGTCGCTGACCTTGAGGAACTCCCGGTACGACGGCGGCATTTGGCGACCGAGGCGCTCCTCCAGCGCCGTGATCCGTTCCTCCGACGCGGCCGGAAACCCCAGCCAGCGCGCCTGTCGCGCGGCCTCGTCGTCCTCGCCCCGCATCTCGCCGTGCAGCAGGGAATCCGCCCACTCCCCGCTCCACCCGAGCAGGAAGGACCGCCAGTCGAATGCCGTGGAATCCGTCATACGCCCGATGCTGCCACCCACCACTGACAACGCCCCGCTGCTGCGGTGACGGGGGAAGCCGACTGTTGAATGTCACCCCGGGAAACCCCTGTTACCCCTAAGTGACCTCCCTGGTGCCAGAGTTGGGGCATGCGCGTACTGATCGTGGAGGACCACAAGGATCTCGCGGAGAGCGTCGCGAGGGGGTTGCGTCGGCATGCCATGGAGGTCGAGCTCGCGCACGACGGCGAGCAGGGGCTGAGCCGGGCATCGAGCGGGGCCTATGACGTCGTCGTCCTGGACCGGGACCTGCCGCTCGTGCACGGTGACGACATCTGCCGTGCGCTCGTCCGGCAGGGCAGCCCGTCCCGTGTCCTGATGCTCACCGCCGCCGGCACCCTCGCCGACCGCGTCGACGGCCTCGACCTCGGCGCCGACGACTACCTTGCCAAGCCCTTCTCCTTCGCCGAACTCATCGCCCGTGTCCAGGCGTTGGACAGACGCGATCAGCCCGCCGTGCCCCCCGTCCTCGTCCGCGGCGACATCGAGCTCGACCCCGCCCGCCGCACCGCGCTCCGCGGCGGACGCAAGCTGGACCTGTCACCGAAGGAGATGGCCGTCCTGGAGGTGCTGCTCGCCGCCGGCGGTGCCGTCGTATCCGCCGAGGAACTGCTGGAACGGGCCTGGGACCGGGACGCCGACCCGTTCAGCAACACCGTCAAGGTCACCGTCAGCCGGCTGCGCCGCAAGCTCGGCGATCCGCCGGTCATCGAGACGCTCCCGCACGTCGGTTACCGGATCTGACGGGCGCGACCACGGGACGGCCGTTGTTGCCAGGCGGGTGACGGTACGCCAGCCTGTGAGGGGAGTAACCCGGGTGTGACCCGGGGTGGGGGAGCCTGGCATCCGTGACGTGTGTCTCGTAGGGGGAGCGATGAGGGTACTGGTGGTTGAGGACCATACGGAACTCGCGGACTCGATCACCAGGGTGTTCCGCCGCGAGGGCCTCGCGGTGGACACCGCCTACGACGGCAGGACCGCGCTCGACCTAGCCATCGACGTCGACTACGACGTGGTCGTCCTCGACCGCGACCTCCCCGACGTGCACGGCGACGAGGTCTGCGCCGAACTCACCGCCGAGGGCGTCCGCACCAAGGTGCTCATGCTCACCGCCTCCGCCTCCATCGCCGACCGGGTCGAGGGCCTCGGCCTCGGCGCCGACGACTACCTCCCCAAACCCTTCGCCTGGGCCGAACTCCTCGCCCGCACCCGCGCCCTCGGCCGCCGCGCCCACCCCGTGCGGCAGCCCGTCCTCGCCCGCGGTTCCCTCCTGCTCGACCCCGCCCGCCGCACCGCCAGCCACGCCGGCACCCAACTCCCCCTCACCGCGAAGGAGTTCGGCGTGCTCGCCTACCTGCTCGGTGCCGAGGGGCGGACCGTCCGGGCCGACGAGCTGCTCGCCAAGGTGTGGGACGAGGTCACCGACCCCGGCACCACCACCGTCAAGGCCACGGTCAACCGGCTCCGGACCAAACTCGTCGACCGCTCCGTGATCCAGACCGTGCCCGGAGAGGGGTACCGGATCTGACATGGCGACAACCCTGCTGACCCGCACCGGCGCCGGGCTGCGCGCGCTGGCTCGCCTCCTCACACCGCGCCCGGTCCGGGTCCGCTTCGCCATGCTCTTCGGACTGCTGTTCATCGCCTCCGGCGCCGTCCTCCTCGGCATCACCTATCTGCTCGTCAACCGCCCCGCCCGCAACGTCTTCACCGCCTTCCACAGGGAAGGCGGGCAGCTGGACGGCTCACCACCGGGGACGGTCATCCTGCCCGGCCCGGACGCCACACCCCCGCCCGACGTCAGCGCATGGCTCAACGACGAACTCCGCAGGCAGTCCGCCCAGTTGCACGACGCCCAGATGCACGAGCTCCTCGTGCAGTCCGGAACGGCCCTGGCCATCATGGCGGCGATCTCCATCGTGCTCAGCTGGCTGCTGGCCCGGCGGGTGCTCCGGCCCATGCGCACCCTCAACGCGGGCATCACCCGGATCTCCGCCAGCAACGTGCACGAACGCCTCGCCGTCGCGGGCCCCCGCGACGAGATCAGCGAACTCGCCGACAGCATCGACGGGCTCCTCGCCCGGCTCGAAGCCACCCTGGAATCCCACAAACGCTTCGTCGCCAACGCCGCCCACGAGCTGCGCACCCCGCTCACGGTGGAACGCGCCCTCCTTGA
This sequence comes from Streptomyces sp. NBC_00988, assembly GCF_045162645.1. Classification (NCBI taxonomy): domain Bacteria; kingdom Bacillati; phylum Actinomycetota; class Actinomycetes; order Kitasatosporales; family Streptomycetaceae; genus Streptomyces; species Streptomyces sp. NBC_00988. Next base: position 1,449,188 of record NZ_CP108730.1, on the reverse strand, counting down.
GGAGTCCCTCCTCGATCGCGACGCCACAGCCGAGTCGTTCCGCGAGAACTTCGAGCGCCTGCTGCGGATCAGCACCCACCAAGGAGCCCTGCTGGAGTCCCTGCTCACGCTGGCCGTCAGCGAGCGCGGCATGGACCGGTCCGAACCCGTCGACCTGGCCGAAGTCACCGCGTCCGTGCTGCTCACCCCGCTGCCGGAGACCCAGCGGAACGGCGTGCGGATCGTGGACCGCACCGAGCCGGCGCCCGTCGCCGGGGACACCGCGCTCCTGGAACGGCTGGTCGCCAACCTGGTCCACAACGCCGCCTACTACAACGTTCCCGACGGGACCGTGGACATCACCCTGCGGCGCCGCGACCGGCTCGCCGTCCTCACGGTCTCCAACACCGGTCCCGAGGTCCCCAAGGACCGTGTCGACCAGCTCTTCGAGCCGTTCCAGCGGATGCGCCGTACCGCCGGCGACGGTCACCACGGCCTCGGCCTGTCGATCGTCCGGGCCATCGCCGCGGCCCACGACGCCCACCTCACCGCCCGCGCCCGGCCGAAGGGCGGGCTCGTCGTCGAGGTCTCCTTCCCCCTCCTTGTCAAGGGCGGAGAGCGCTACGAGGGTTGGCCGCAGACGCGTGCGGAAACCGCGTCCAAGTGACCAGAACGGCGGGTTGGACGACACCGCCCAAAAGGTATTGTTCTGAGTGACCGGCCCGGTCGTGAACAGACTTTGACGACGTGTCACCCGGCCTTTCGGTCCACGGGGTGAGATTCCCAGGAGCTTCCCGAGCCGAAGCTCTCTGCCTTGATTTTCCTATGGAATGGCGCATTGGGCACCGGCATGCCCATGGAGCGGGAACAGGGATTAAGGGTGGGTATGAGCGAGCGAATCAGTGGCAGCATTCCCCTTTCCGACAGCCAGAAAGGCATCTGGCACGCGCAGCGCCTGGGGGGCCCGCGCGCGCTCTACGGTGTCGGGCAGGCCGTCGAGATCACTGGCGCGCTCGACGTGCCCGCCTTCGAGGCCGCGCTGCGCCGCACGGTCGAGGAGACGGAGATCCTGGGCATGCGATTCGCCGAGGACGCGGCCGGCGGGGCGCGAGCCGTGCCGCACACCGTCCGGCGATGGAACCTGCGCGTAGAGGAACCAGACGCGGACCGCGGCGACGGCCGGGCATGGATCGAAACCCGGATGCGCGAGGAACTGGCCGGGGTCGAGGATCCACTGGGAGCGCACCTGTTCTCCTTCGTGCTCTTCCGTATCGACTCGCATCGGTACTGCTGGTTCCAGGGCTACAACCACCTCCTGCTCGACGGCTACGCGTGCACACTGATGGCGCGCCGGGTCGCCGAGGTGTATTCGGCGCACATCGGGGGCGGGGCACTCCCGGATTTCGAGGCCGTCTCGTTGGAAGAAGGGCTTTACGGCGAGGCGAGTTACCGGAAGTCCACCGAATTCACCGACGACCAAGGATATTTCCGCGACCGATTCTCGGACAGGCCCGAACTGGCGGAAGTCGCACGCCTTTCCGGCGTCTCCGGACTTCTCCAGCAGGGCGAGCGCGGTGCCGGGGCGGTGCTGCGTGAGACGGGCGCCCTCGCACCCGGCGGCGTCCGTACGCTGCGGGGCGCGGCGGACGCCGCCGGCCTGCGGACGTCCCGACTGCTCATCGCCGCCACCGGCGCCTTCGTGAGCGGCATGGCAGGGTCGGCCGAGGCGCTGCTCAGCCTGCCCGTGACCGGGCGCGTGGGCGAGGCGGACCTGCGGGCACGCGTCACCCGGGCGAACATGCTGCCCCTGCGGTTCCCGATCCCCGCCCGAGCGAGCCTGTTCGACCTGGCACGCACGGCCGACGCGACCGTCGGTGAGCTGCTCCGGCACCAGCGGTACCGGGGCGAGTGGCTGCGCCGGGAACTGGGCTGGCCGGAGGGCGACCGCTGGCACTTCGGGCCGTACGTGAACATCCTGCCGCGGACCGGGGAACTGGCCTTCGGCGACTGCAGAGGCGTGGCACGGGACCTGTCGACCCGACTGGTCGAGGATTTCGGGGTGCTGGTCGACCGGACGGACTCGGGGATCGAGGTCACCGTCGAGGCGAACGCGGCGCTCTACGACCGGGCGTGGGTGCGGGCGGTCCACCGGTCACTGGTCGGTTTCGTCGAGCGGGCGGTCGGGGACCCTACGGCGCCGGTGCGGCGGATCGGGGTGGCGGGGGATGCCGAGCGTGGCCTGGTGACGGGCGGATGGAACGCCACGGAGCGATTGCTTGAGCCTGGTTTGGTGGTGGAGCGGTTCCGGGGCTGGGTGGCCGATGCGCCGGGGTTGGTTGCGCTGTGGTCCGAGGGTCGTGTGTTGTCGTATGCGGAGGTGGATGCGCGGTCGGATGCGTTGGCGCGTGGGCTGGTGGCACGTGGTGTGGGGCGCGAGTCCCGGGTGGGGTTGTGCCTGCCGCGTGGTGCGGAAGCGATCGTGGCGATGCTGGCGGTGTGGAAGGCCGGTGGGGCGTACGTCCCGCTGGACCCTGAATACCCGTCCGACCGGCTGGAGTTCATGGTCGCTGACAGCAGTGCTGAGTTGGTGTTGGTGACGGAGGAGACTGTTGGTCGTCTGTCCGCGGACGTCGACACCGTGTGGATCGGTGAGTTGGGGAGCGATTCCGGTGTGCTGCCGGATGTGACTGCCGATCAGTTGGCGTATGTGATCTATACGTCGGGGTCGTCGGGGCGTCCGAAGGGTGTGGCTGTGGCGCATGCCTCGGTGGCGAATCTGGCCTCGGTGATGCGGCCCGTTCTCGGTGTGGAACCCGGCGTCACGGCACTGCAGTTTGCGTCGTTCAGTTTCGATGCGGCCGTGCTGGATGTGGCGGTCACGCTGGCTGCCGGGGGTGCGTTGGCGGTTGCCTCGTCCGAGGAGCGGCTGGACGGTGCGGCACTTGCCCGCATGATCGAGGCAGCGGGCGTGACTACGGCGAGTGTGGTGCCGTCGCTGCTCGGCGCGTTGGAGCCGGACACCGTTCCAGGGATCGCCAACTGGGTGTTGGGTGCGGAGCGGTTGGAGGCGGGTCTGGCCGCCAAGTGGCGTGCGGGCGGCCGGCTTTGGAACACCTACGGGCCGACCGAGGCCACCGTCATCACCACCGCCGTCCTGCTGGAGGAGGGCATCACGGGTGAGGATGCTCCGCCCGCGATCGGCCGCCCGCTGGGCAACGTCCGCACCTACGTACTGGATACGTCCCTCCGCCCGGTCCCCGTCGGTGTGGCCGGCGAGCTGTACATCGCGGGGGATGGCCTGGCCCGCGGCTACGTGAACCGCCCGGACCTGACCGCGGAGCGCTTCGTGGCGTGCCCGTTCGGCGACGACGGCGGGCGGATGTATCGCACCGGTGACCTGGCCCGCTGGACCGCTGACGGTCAACTGGCCTTCGTGGGCCGTGCGGACGAGCAGGTGAAGATCCGTGGCTTCCGTGTCGAACTCGGTGAGGTCGAAGCCGTCCTCGCCGCCCACCCGCAGGTCGAGCGGGCCGTGGCCGTCGTACGGGATGGCCGTCTGGTCGGGTACGTCGTCGGGGACGTGGACGAGGAGGACGTACGCGTGCATGCGGCCGGCCGGCTGCCCGAGTACATGGTCCCGTCGGTTGTCGTGGTGCTGGACGTGCTCCCGCTGACCGTCAACGGCAAGGTCGATCGCGTCGCCCTGCCGATGGCGGAGGCCGCGGTGGGTGTTGGTCGGGCGCCGTCGACTCCGGCCGAGGAGGTGCTGTGCGGGCTGTTCGCGGAGTTGCTCGGGGTGGCGCAGGTCGGGACGGAGGAGAGCTTCTTCGAGTTGGGCGGTGACTCGATCACGGCGATGCTGCTGGTGTCGCGGGCTCGCCACGAGGGGCTGGTCGTAGGGGCTCGGCAGGTGCACGAGCTGCGGACGCCGGCGCGGCTGGCCGCGGTGGCGGAGCCGGTCGGCGGGGCGGTGGACGGCGCTCGACCGGTGGACTCCGCCGTCGGTGAGGTACCGCTGACACCGGTGATGCGCGAGGTGCTGGACCGGGTCGGCGCCGACAGCGTGCACGCGGTCGTGCAGTCGATGGTGGTGGAGGCGCCAGCAGGGCTGGACGAAATGGCGCTGCGGGGCGCGGTGGCGGCCCTGGTGGAGCGCCATGAGGTGTTGCGGGCGCGGTTGGTGGCCGAGCGGGAGGTGCTGGTGGTCCCGGAGGGGCTGACAGTTCCGCTCGACCGGTTGGTGGCGCGCGTCCAGACCGGCGGTGTGGATCCGGCGGCATGGGTGGAGGCGGAGATCGCGGCGGCGGTGGGGCGGCTGGATCCCGCGTCCGGGGTGATGGTGCGGGTGGTGTGGCTGGACGCGGGGCCGGACGCGGCTGGGCGGATGGTCGTAGTGGCCTGCCATCTGGTCGTGGACACGGTGTCCTGGCAGGTGCTGCTGGCAGACCTCTGGTCCGCGTACAAGGGGCTCGCCGAGGGGCGCGTCGTGGAGTGGGATCCGCTTCCGGTGCCGTTCCGGGCGTGGGCACGGGAGTTGGCGGCGGAGGCGGAGCGGCCGGAGCGGGTGGCCGAGCTGACGGCGTGGCGGGCGGTGCTGGACGGTCCGGATCTGCCGCTCACGGACGTGCCGTCGGACGCGGTCGTGGATGTCGGTGCGACGGTTCGCGAGGTGTCGGTCCGCGTTCCGGCGGAGGTGACGGCGGCGCTGCTGACGGCGGTTCCGGCGGCGTTCCATGCCGGGGTGGACGAGGTGCTGCTCGCGGGGCTTGCCGGGGCGGTTGGTGAGTGGGCCGGGACGGGCGCGTTCCTGGTGGACGTCGAGGGCCACGGGCGTGAGCCGCTGCCGGGCGTCCAGGACCTGTCGCGGACGGTGGGGTGGTTCACCTCCTCGCGTCCGGTGCGGCTGACCGCGGACCGAGGTGTGTCGGTGCCCGGGACGAAGGAGCAGGTGCGGGCGGTCCCCGGCGACGGGCTCGGCTACGGGCTGCTGCGGTACGTCAATCCGGACACGGCCGGGGTGTTGGCGGGCCTGCCGTCGGCGCAGGTCGGGTTCAACTACCTCGGGCGCCGGGGCGTGGGCGAGGGATTCGGGGCGGGGAGCGCGCCGAACGCCGCGCCGACGCACGCCTTGGAGCTGCTGGGATCGGTACGTGAGACGGCGGACGGTCCGGAGCTGGAGCTGGAGTTGGCCTACCCGGCGCGGCTGCTGGGTGCGGGGCGGGCGCGCGGGCTGCTGGAGGCGTGGGCGGGCGGGCTCGCCGAGCTGGTCGTGGACGTCCGGGGCGGGGCGGGTGGTCACTCGCCGTCGGACTTCCCGCTGGTCTCGTTGGACCAGGCGGACGTCGAGGAGATCGAGGCGGCGGTCGCGGGTCTGGTGGACGTACTTCCCGTCGCGCCACTTCAGGAGGGCCTGCTGTTCCACTCCCTCTTCGACGAGGAGGGCGTGGACGTCTATGTCGAGCAGCTCGTCCTGATGCTCGACGGCGATGTGGACGGGGCTCTGCTGCGGGCCTCGTGGCAGGCGCTGCTCGACCGGCATACGGCGTTGCGGGCCGGGTTCGTCCAGGTCGCGGGAGCGGCGGGACCGGTGCAGGTCGTGGTCGACCGGGCCGAACTGCCATGGCACGACGTCGATGTGACGGGTTCGGACGGCGCTGCCGCGGAGCGCGTGGGTGTCGAGGAGCGGGCCGCGCGGTTCGACCTCACGGCACCGCCGCTGCTGCGGGTGGCGCTCGTCAGGGAGGGAGCCGGACGCTCACGGATGGTGGTGACGCTCCACCATCTGCTGCTGGACGGCTGGTCGTTGCCGCTCGTGCTGCGAGAGCTGTGGGCGCTCTACGCGGCCGGTGGCCGGGCGGACGGGCTCGGTGCGCCGGTGTCGTCGCGGCCGTACTGGGCATGGCTGGCCGGGCAGGACACATCGGCGGCGCTGGAGGCGTGGCGGATCGAACTGGCGCCGGTCGAGGAGTCGGTACTCGTCGCCCCGGCCGAGCTGAGCGTGACGGCGTCCGTCGTCCTGGACCGGGTCACCGAGCGCGCGAGTGTCGAACTGGCGCGCGATCTTGAGCGGGTCGCCCGTCGGGCCGGCGTGACGCTGAACACCGTGGTGCAGCTGGCGTGGGGTCTGGTGCTGGGGCAGCTGACGGGGCGACGTGCGGTGGTGTTCGGGGCGACGGTGGCCGGGCGCCCGGCACAGCTCGCGGGGATGGAGGCGATGCTCGGCCTGTTCATCAACACACTGCCGGTCCGCGTCGATCTGGATCCGGCCCGGTCGGTGGGTGAGGCTCTGGAGGAGCTGCAGGCGCGGCAGTCGGCGTTGCTCGACCACCAGCACGTGGGACTGAGCGAAGTGCAGCGGGCCGCGGGTCCCGGCGCGACCTTCGACACCCTGCTGGCCTTCGAGAACTACCCGGGCGACCTCGACGCCCAGCCCCTCGGCGCCGGGCTCACCCTCACGGCCACCGAGCTCCGCGAGTCGACCAACTTCGCGCTGGCCCTCGGGGTCACTCCGGTGGACGGCCTCGAAATCCGCCTCGACCATCGCTCCGATCTGTTCGACCGCCGGGATGCGCTGCACATGGCTCGCCGTCTGCTGCGGGTACTGGAGCAGGTCGCGGCCGATCCGGAACTGCGGCTGAGCGATCTCGATCTGCTGGAGGAATCCGAGCGGGCGACGGTTGTCGAGGAGTGGAACGACACCGCGAACGAGGTCGATACCTCAACGGTGTTGGAGCGGTTCCGCTCCAATGTGGTCACGGCTCCGGGGTCGGTTGCGCTGTGGTCCGAGGGTCGTGCGTTGTCGTATGCGGAGGTGGATGCGCGGTCGGATGCGTTGGCGCGTGGGTTGGCGGGGCGTGGTGTGGGGCGGGAGTCCCGGGTCGGGTTGTGCCTGCCGCGTGGTGCGGAAGCGGTCGTCGCGATGCTGGCGGTGTGGAAGGCCGGCGGGGCGTACGTCCCGCTCGATCCCGAATACCCCTCCGAGCGGCTGGTGTTCATGGTCGCCGACAGTGACGCCGAACTGGTCCTGGTGACAGCGGAGACCGCCGACCGTTTGTCCGCGGACGTCGACACTGTCCTGCTCGACGAGCTGAACGACGAGTCGCGCGACCTCCCGGATGTCACTGCCGATCAACTGGCCTATGTGATCTATACGTCGGGGTCGTCGGGGCGTCCGAAGGGTGTGGCCGTGGCGCATGCCTCGGTGGCGAATCTGGCGTCGGTGATGCGTCCGGTGCTGGGTGTGGAACCCGGGGTGGTGGCGCTGCAGTTCGCGTCGTTCTCCTTCGACGCGGCCGTGCTGGATGTGGCGGTCACCCTCGCTGCCGGTGGTGCGTTGGCGGTTGCCTCGTCGGAGGAGCGGCTGGACGGGGCGGCACTGGCGCGCATGATCGAGGCGGCTGGTGTGACCACGGCGAGTGTGGTGCCTTCCCTGCTCGGTGCGTTGGAGCCGGATGCGGTGCGGGGGATTGCCAACTGGGTGTTGGGTGCGGAGCGGTTGGAGGCGGGGCTGGCCGCCAAGTGGCGTGCGGGCGCCCGGCTTTGGAACACCTACGGGCCTACCGAGGCCACCGTCATCACTACCGCCGTCCTGCTGGAGGAGGGCATCACGGGTGAGGATGCTCCGCCCGCGATCGGCCGGCCTCTGGGCAATGTCCGTACCTACGTACTGGACGCTTTCCTCCGCCCTGTCCCCGTGGGTGTGGCCGGTGAGTTGTACATCGCCGGAGATGGTCTGGCCCGTGGCTATGTGAACCGCCCCGATCTGACTTCCGAGCGTTTCGTGGCGTGCCCGTTCGACGACGACGGCGGGCGGATGTATCGCACAGGTGACCTGGCCCGCTGGACCGCTGACGGTCAACTGGCCTTCGTGGGGCGTGCGGACGAGCAGGTGAAGATCCGTGGCTTCCGTGTCGAACTCGGTGAGGTCGAAGCTGTTCTCGCCGCGCACCCGCAGGTCGAGCGGGCCGTGGCCGTCGTACGGGATGGTCGTCTGGTCGGTTACGTCGTCGGCGACGTGGACGAGGTGGACGTACGCGCGCATGCGGCCACTCGGCTGCCCGAGTACATGGTCCCGTCGGCGGTCGTCGTCCTCGACGCGTTTCCCCTGACCGCCAACGGCAAGATCGACCGATCCACCCTCCCCGCCCCCGACCTCGCATCCGTGGTCGCGAGGGCGCCCGGGACCTCCGTGGAGGAGACGTTCTGTGCGCTCTTCGCCGAAGTGCTGGGGTTGGAGCGGGTCGGGATCGGAGACGGGTTCTTCGAGTTGGGCGGTGACTCGATCATGTCGATGCTGCTCGCCTCCCGTGCCCGGCGGGCCGGGTGGGTGGTGACGCCCAGGCAGGTCTTCGAGGAGAAGACACCGGAGCGGCTCGCGCTGGTGGCGGCCAGGACCGAGGACGCGTCCGAAGAGATCGAGGACGGCGGTGTCGGTGAGGTGCCGTGGACGCCGGTGATGCGGTCCCTGGGCGCTGATGCGCTGCGGCCGGGGTTCGCGCAGTGGATGGCGGTCGGGGCGCCCGCCGGGCTGGGGACGGAGGTGCTGGAGGCAGGGCTGGGAGCGGTGCTGGCCGGGCACGTCATGCTCCGGGCCCGTGTGCGCGGCGGGGCCCACGATCCGGTGCTGGTGGTGCCGGAACCCGACGAGGTGGATCTGTCCGGCCGGGTGGTGCGGGTGAATGCCGTCGGTGTTCCCGACGACGGCCTCGACGACGTGGCCGGGGACGCTGCCGTAGACGCGGTCGCAGGTCTGGATCCGGTGGCCGGGGTGATGGTGCGCGCGGTGTGGGTGGACGCCGGCCCGGACCGGGTCGGGCGTGTGGTCGTCGTAGCGCATCATCTGGTGGTCGACGGGGTGTCGTGGCGCGTGCTGATGCCGGACCTGCGGGCGGCCTGCGAGGCCGTGGCCGCGGGTCGGAAGCCTGGGACCGCCCTGGAGCCGGGTGGTGTCTCCTTCCGGTCCTGGGCGCGGCAGTTGGAACGGTCGGCGCGGAGCGCGGAGCGGGTGGCGGAGCTGGACCGCTGGGTGGGTCTGCTGACCGGGGCCGACGGGCGCGCGGTGGTCGGATCGCGGGCCCTGGACCCGGCCCGTGACATCGTCCGGACCCTCTCCCGCCAGGAGTGGACGCTGCCCGCCGATCGCAGTGCCGTCCTGGTCGGCCGTACCTCGGCGCTCTTCCACTGCGGTGTGCACGAGGTGTTGCTGGCGACACTGGCCGGAGCCGTGGCGCGGTGGCGTCCGCGGGACGGTGCAACCGGTGGGCTGCTGGTGGACGTTGAGGCGCATGGCCGTGAGCCGTTGGCGGAGGGCATGGACGTGTCCCGGACGGTGGGCTGGTTCACCGCGGTGCAGCCGTTGCGGCTGGAGGTGTCGGGTCTGGATCTGGACGATGCCGCGGTCGGTGGTGCCTCGGCGGGCGAGCTGGTCAAGCGGGTGAAGGAGCAGGTGCAGGCGGTACCGGGAGACGGACTGGGCCATGGTCTGCTGCGCTGGGCGAACCCGGACGCGGCACGGGTGCTGGCGGATCTTCCCGTGCCGGAGATCGGCTTCAACTATCTGGGCCGGTTCGCCGCTGCCGGACCGGACGCGGGCCCGGTCCGCGCCTGGCAGACGGCCGGGGACGCGGCGATGGTCGGTACGGCGGATCCCGACATGCCGGTGCAGCACACGCTGGAAGCCGGCGCCCTGGTGGCCGACACCTCGGACGGGCCGCTGCTGACCATCACGCTGAGCTGGCCCGGGACGCTGCTCGGCGAGAGCCGGGCGGAGTGTCTGGGCCGGGCCTGGCTGGAACTGCTGGAAGGCCTCGCCGTCCATACCGCCGATCCGTCGGCCGGCGGCCACACACCCTCCGACTTCGCACTGCTCGATCTCGACCAGGACGAGATCGAGGCCCTTGAGTCCGAGTTCGCCGACGACCATCACTGATCGCCGCGACTGTCCTTCTCCTTCCACCTCCTTCCACCTCTTGTCACGCTCTCCGGCCCCCGTTCCGGGCCACCCCGTTCCCGACTTCCGCCCCTTGACGCTCTGTTCGTGCTGCCGAACCGAAGCTGTTACCGCTGTGAGGAGATCTACGCGATGACCCGGACCCGGAACGCCATCGAAGACATCTGGCCGCTGTCGCCCCTGCAGGAGGGGCTGCTGTTTCACGCGGCCTTCGGAGACGGGGCGTCCGACGTGTACGCGGGACAGCGGGCCCTCGCCCTCGACGGGCCGCTGGACGTCGACAGGCTCCGCCGTTCCTGGGAGGGCCTGATCGCCCGGCACGGCGCTCTGCGGGCGGGCTTCCGCCGGCGCAGGTCGGGCCAGGCCGTGCAGGTCGTCGCCCGGCACGCCGAACTCCCTTGGCGTGAGGTCGACTTGAGTGGCCTGCCGCAGGACGAGGCGGCGGCCGAGGCGGCTCGGCTGTCCGAGGCCGAACTGTCGGCCGGCTTCGATCTCGAACGGGGCCCGCTGCTGCGGCTGCTCTTGATCCGCCTCGGCGAGCGGCGGCACCGGCTGGTGATGACGACCCATCACATCGTTCTTGACGGCTGGTCGTTGCCGATCCTGGTGGACGAGCTGTCGAAGCTGTACCGGGCCGGGGGCGATGTGCGGGCGCTGCCCTCGGTCCGCTCGTACAAGGACTACCTGGCCTGGTTGGGCCGCCAGGACCGCGAGGCGGCACGGGCCGCATGGCGCGCGGAGCTGGCGGGGGCGGACGAGCCCACCCTGGTCGCCCCGGCCGACCCCGCCCGGGCGCCGCTGCGGCCGGAGGCGCTGGTTGCCGAGTGCAGCGCGGAACTGACCCGGGCGCTGGAGACACTGGCACGCGAGCACGGGGTCACCATGGCCACGGTGGTGCAGGGCGCGTGGGCGCTGGTCCTCGCCCGGCTGGCCGGCCGCGAGGACGTGGTGTTCGGCACCACGGTCGCCGGCCGCCCCACGGACCTGCCGGGTGCCGACTCGCTCATCGGCCTGTTCATCAACACGCTGCCGGTCCGGGTCGAGCTGGCCGGTGGCCTCTCCGTCGCCGACCTGCTCCGCACACTGCAGGCGCGCCAGGTCGCCCTCCTGGGCCACCAGCACCTCGGGCTCACCGAGATCAAGGAACTCGCCGGACCTGGCGCGGAGTTCGACACGCTCGTGGTGTACGAGAACTACCCACGCCCGGCGGCCGCGGTGCCGGACGACCCCGACTCCCTCACCATCCGGCTGGACGGCCGGACGAGGGACGCCAGCCACTATCCGCTCGGCCTGATCGTCGGGCCGGGCGAGCGGCTGGAGCTGCAACTCGACCACCGTACGGACCTGTTCGACCGGGCCGGCGCCGAACAGGTGCTGGCCGCACTGCAGCAGGTACTCGAAGGCTTCGCGGCCGATCCGCGGGCACCGCTGGCCCGCCTCGGACTGCTGGCCGGCGACGAACTGGCCCGCGTCACCCGGGACTGGCAGGACATCCAGTCCGAGCCGCCCATCGGGACGCTGCCCGAACTGCTCGCCGGCCAGGTGCGGCGGACGCCGGATGCGACGGCCCTGGATTCGGACGAACGGGCTTACGGCTACGCCGAGTTGCAGGACGAGGCGGGCCGCCTGGCACGGCACCTGATCACCCTGGGGGTCGGGCCGGAGCGCCGGGTCGCCGTGGTGGCCGAACGGTCGGCGGGCACGGTGATCGCGCTCCTCGCGGTCTCGATGGCCGGCGGCGCCTTCGTCCCCCTGGACCCCGGGCATCCCGCGGACCGGCTCGCCCTCGTGATCGAGGACGCCGACCCGGTCGCCGTGCTGTGCACCGAGGCAGGCCGCGAGCTGCTGCCGGAGACCGCCAGGGACCGGGCGATCGCCCTGGACGACCCGGAGGTCGTGGCAGCGGTGGCACGGCACACCCCGGGCCGGGTGACCGACGCCGAGCGCACGGCTCCCCTGCGTCCCGCCAACGCCGCGTACGTCATCCATACCTCGGGTTCGACGGGGCGGCCGAAGGGTGTGGTGGTGTCGCATGTGGGGTTGGTGAATTTGGCGGTTGGGCAGATTGAGCGGTTTGGGGTGGGTGTGGGTGCGCGGGTGTTGCAGTTTGCGTCGTTGAGTTTTGATGCGGCGGTGTCGGAGTTGTGTATGGCGTTTGGTGCGGGTGGGGTGTTGGTGGTGGCGGGTGCCTGGGGGTTGCCGCCGCGGGTGTCGTTGGGTGAGGCGTTGCGTTTGTCTCGGGCGTCGCATGTGACGGTTCCGCCGGGTGTGTTGGCGGTGGAGGAGGGGGTGTTGCCGTCGGGGTTGGAGACGTTGGTGGTGGCGGGTGAGGTGTGTTCGCCGGGGTTGGTGGAGCGGTGGTCGGTGGGTCGGCGGATGGTGAATGCGTATGGGCCGACTGAGGTGACGGTGTGTGCGGCGATGAGTTTGCCGTTGGGGCCGGGTGCGGGTGCGGGTTCGGGCGCTGGTGTGGTGCCGATTGGGCGGCCGTTGCGTAATGCGGGGTTGTTTGTGCTGGATGCGTTTTTGCGGCCGGTGCCGGTGGGTGTGCGGGGTGAGTTGTATGTGTCGGGGGTTGGGTTGGCGCGTGGGTATGCGGGGCGTGCTGGTTTGACGTCGGGTCGGTTTGTTGCGTGTCCGTTCGACGACGGTGGGCGGATGTATCGCACGGGTGATGTGGTGCGGTGGTTGGTTGATGGGCAGTTGGAGTTTTTGGGGCGTGTGGATGAGCAGGTGAAGATCCGCGGGTTCCGTGTCGAGTTGGGTGAGGTCGAATCTGTCCTCGCTGCCCACCTGCGGGTTGAGCAGGCCGTGGCGCTGGTCCGGGACGGCCGTCTGGTCGCGTATGTGGTCGGCGATGTGGATGGTGGGGAGTTGCGGGCGTTCGTCGCCGGCCGGCTGCCCGAGTACATGGTTCCGTCGGTGGTCGTGGTGCTGGACGCGTTCCCGCTGACGGTGAACGGCAAGGTCGATCGCGCCGCGTTGCCGGTGCCGGATATGGGTGCGGGTGCTTCTCGTGGGCCGGTGACGGCGACGGAGGAGGCCTTGTGCGGGTTGTTCGCCGAGGTGTTGGGGCTGGAGAGCGTTGGCGCGGAGGAGAGCTTCTTCGAGCTGGGTGGTGACTCGCTGCTGGTGATGCGGTTGATCGCTCGTATCCGGTCGGTGCTGGAGGTGTCGGTCGGTGTCCGTGAGGTGTTCGCGGAGCCGACGGTGGCGGGTGTCGCGGGGTTGGTCGAGAGCGCCGGAGCGTCGGCGGGTGTGGTGGTGCTGGGACGTGGGGAGCGTCCCGAGCGGGTGCCCTTGTCGTTCGCCCAGCAGCGCATGTGGTTCCTCAACCGGATGGATGGGGACGGCGCCGACGGGGCGGGGGCCTCCGCCTACAACATGCCTTTCGGCCTACGGCTGTTGGGGCGGGTGGATGTGACTGCGCTGGATGCGGTGCTGGGTGACATCGCCGATCGTCACGAGAGTCTGCGTACGGTCTTCCCGGATGTGGAGGGGGTGCCTTATCAGGAGATCCGCGAGGGTGCCGAGGGGCGTCCTCGACTCCAGGTGGTCGAGGCCGGCGAGCGCTGGCGTGACGTCATGCGGGACGAGGCCGGGCGTGGGTTCGATCTGGCGGTGGAACTGCCGTGGCGGACCACGCTGCTGAAGGTCTCCGAGGCGGAGTGGGTCCTGTTGCTGGTGGCCCATCACATCGCCACGGACGCCTGGTCGATGGGGGTGCTGGCGAACGACCTTGAGATTGCCTATGGTGCGCGGCTTTCCGGGGAGGCTCCGGGCTGGGAGCCGCTTCCTGTCCAGTACGCGGATTACGCGCTGTGGCAGCGGGAGGTGCTGGGCGAGCTGGACGACCCGGGGAGCGCGGGGGCGGGTCAGGTCGCGTACTGGCGGGGGGAGTTGGAGGGTGCGCCGCAAGAGACGGTCCTTCCCTTCGACCGGCCGCGGTCGGCGGTGCCGTCGTTCCGTAGCGGGTCGGTTCCGGTGGACGTCGATGCGGAGACGCATGCCCGGCTTGCGGAGTTGGCCGCTCGCGGCGGGGCGACGATGTTCATGGTCGTGCATGCCGCGCTGGTGGTGCTGTTGGTGAGGATGGGTGCGGGGGAGGACGTCTGTGTCGGTACGCCGGTTGCCGGGCGTTCGGATGCGCAGTTGGAGGGGCTGGCCGGGTTCTTCGTCAACACGCTTGTCCTGCGGTCTGACTTGACGGGGGATCCGTCGTTCGCCGAGGTGTTGCGCAGGGTGCGGGAGTCCGATCTGTCGGCGTACGCCCATCAGGACGTGCCGTTCGAGCGGCTGGTGGACGAGCTGAATCCAGCGCGCTCTGCCGCTCGCAATCCGTTGTTCCAGGTGATGCTGGCCCTCCAGAACGTGCCCGAAGCGCGGTGGGAACTGCAGGGGCTGTGGGTGGAGCAGGTTCCGCCGGTGGAGGAGCCCGCCGCTCGGTTCGACCTGTCGGTTGACCTCAGCGAGCGCTGGACCGACAGCGGTGCTCCGGCTGGGCTGGGTGGCGGGATTCTGTTCGCGGCCGACCTGTTCGACGAGGGAACGGTTCGTGGGCTGGCTGGGCGGCTGGTGCGGGTGTTGGAGCAGGTTGCGGCCGACTCTGAGCTTCGGCTGAGTGCTGTGGAGGTGCTGGAGGAGCCTGAGCGGGCGACAGTCGTGGAGGAGTGGAACGACACCGCGAACGAGGTTGATACCTCGACCGTGTTGGAGCGGTTCCGCGCCAATGTGGTCACGGCGCCGGGGGCGGTTGCGCTGTGGTCCGAAGGTCGGGCGTTGTCGTATGCCGAGGTGGAGGCCCGCTCGGACGCCCTCGCGCGTGGGTTGGTGACGCGTGGTGTGGGGCGGGAGTCCCGTGTCGGGTTGTGCCTGCCGCGCGGTGCGGAAGCGGTCGTCGCGATGCTGGCGGTGTGGAAGGCCGGTGGGGCATACGTGCCCCTGGATCCCGAATACCCGTCCGACCGGCTGGTGTTCATGGTCGCCGACAGCGATGCCGAACTGGTCCTGGTGACAGCCGAGACCGCCGACCGTTTGTCTGCGGATGTCGAGACTGTTCTGCTCGACGAGCTGGACGGCGATTTCGGTGTGCTGCCGCATGTCACTGCCGACCAACTGGCCTACGTCATCTATACGTCGGGGTCGTCGGGGCGTCCCAAGGGTGTGGCCGTGGCACACGCCTCCGTGGCCAACCTCGCGTCGGTGATGCGGCCCGTTCTCGGTGTGGAACCCGGGGTGGTGGCGTTGCAGTTTGCGTCGTTCTCCTTCGACGCGGCGGTACTGGATGTGGCGGTCACTCTCGCCGCCGGTGGCACGTTGGCGATTGCCTCGTCCGAGGAGCGGCTGGACGGTGCGGCACTGGCCCGCATGATCGAGGCGTCCGGTGTGAGTGTGGCGAGTGTGGTGCCGTCGCTGCTCGGTGCGTTGGAGCCGGATGCGGTGTCGGGGATCGCCAACTGGGTGTTGGGTGCGGAGCGGTTGGAGGCGGGGCTGGCCGCCAAGTGGCGTGCTGGTGCCGGGCTTTGGAACACCTACGGGCCGACCGAGGCCACCGTCATCACCACCGCCGTCCTCCTGGACGAGGGCATCACCGGTGAGGGTGCTCCGCCGGCGATCGGCCGCCCGTTGGGCAATGTCCGTACCTATGTGCTCGACGCCTTCCTGCGCCCTGCTCCCGTCGGTGTCGCGGGTGAGTTGTACATCGCCGGATCAGGCCTGGCGCGTGGCTACGTGAACCGTCCGGACCTGACCGCCGAACGCTTCGTGGCGTGCCCGTTCGGCGAGGATGGCGGCCGGATGTATCGCACCGGTGACCTGGCTCGCTGGACGGCCGACGGCCAGTTGGAGTTCGTAGGCCGTGCGGACGAGCAGGTGAAGATCCGCGGGTTCCGTGTCGAGTTGGGCGAGGTGGAGGCGGTTCTCGCCGCCCACCCGCGGGTCGACCAGGCCGTGGCCGTCGTACGGGACGGCCGTCTGGTCGGCTACGTCGTCGGGGACGTGGACGAGGACGCAGTGCGGGCTCATGCGGCGACACGGCTGCCGGACTACATGGTGCCGTCGGCCGTGGTGGTGCTGGATGCGCTGCCGTTGACGGTGAACGGCAAGGTGGATCGGGCTGTGCTGCCTGTGCCGGATGTGGGCGCGGGTGCTTCCCGTGGGCCGGTGACTCCGACGGAGGAGGTGCTCTGCGGGCTGTTCGCCGAGTTGCTCGGTGCGGAGGGGGTTGGCGCGGAGGAGAGTTTCTTCGAGCTGGGTGGTGATTCGCTGCTGGTGATGCGGTTGATCGCTAGTATCCGGTCGGTGTTTGAGGTGTCGGTCGGTGTTCGTGAGGTGTTCGCGGAGCCGACGGTGGCGGGTGTCGCGGGGTTGGTCGAGAGCGCCGGAGCGTCAGCGGCGGGTGTGGTGGTGCTGGGGCGCAGGGAGCGTCCGGAGCGGGTGCCGTTGTCCTTCGCGCAGCAGCGGATGTGGTTCCTCAACCACATGGAAGAGGCTGACGCGGAGGGCACGGACGCTGTCTACAACATGCCGCTGGTGTTGCGTCTGAACGGACGGGTGGAGGTGGCCGCGCTGGCTGCGGCGCTGGGTGACATCGCCGACCGCCACGAGAGTCTGCGTACGGTCTTCCCGGACGTCGAGGGCGTGCCGTATCAGCAAGTGCTGGAGGGCATGGGCAGTCGTCCGGAACTGGTGGTGGCCGAAGCCGGCGAGCAGTGGCGTGAGTTCGTGCAGGACGAGATCCGGCGTGGCTTCGACGTCGGGGTCGACCTGCCGTGGCGGACCACTTTGCTGAAGGTCTCGGACGCTGATTGGGTCCTGCTGCTGGTGGCCCATCACATCGCCGCGGACGCCTGGTCGATGAGCGTGATAGCGGGCGATCTTCGAGATGCGTATCGCGCCCGTCTCGCCGGGGAGGACACCCCGGGGTGGGAGCCGCTGCCGGTCCAGTACGCGGACTATGCGCTGTGGCAGCGGGAGGTGCTCGGCGAGTTGGACGACTCGGGGAGCGCGGGGGCGGGTCAGGTCGCTTACTGGCGGGGGGCGTTGGAGGGTGCGCCGCAGGAGACTGCGTTGCCGTTCGACCGTCCGCGTCCGGCGGTGCCGTCGTTCCGTAGCGGTTCGGTTCCGGTCGGAGTGGATGCGGAGACGCATGCCCGGCTTGCGGAGTTGGCGGCGCAGGGTGGGGCGACGATGTTCATGGTCGTGCACGCCGCGCTGGTCGTGTTGCTGGCGAGGATGGGTGCGGGGGAGGACGTCTGTGTCGGTACCCCGGTTGCCGGGCGCTCGGACTCCCAACTGGAGGATCTGGCCGGCTTCTTCGTCAACACGCTTGTCCTGCGGTCCGACTTGGCGGGGGATCCGTCGTTCGCCGAGGTGTTGCGCAGGGTGCGGGAGTCCGACCTGTCGGCGTACGCCCATCAGGACGTGCCGTTCGAGCGGCTGGTGGACGAGCTGAATCCAGCGCGCTCTGCCGCCCGCAACCCCCTGTTCCAGGTGATGCTCGCGCTCCAGAACATGCCCGAGGCGCACTGGGAGCTTGAGGGACTGACCGTCGAGCAGATCCCGCCGGAGATGGCGCCTGCCCGGTTCGACCTGTCGGTGGGTCTCAGCGAGCAGTGGTCCGGTCAGGGCGCTCCGGCTGGGCTGGGTGGCGGGATTCTCTATGCCGCGGACCTGTTCGATGAGGGGACGGTTCGTGGGTTGGCTGGGCGGCTGGTGCGGGTGTTGGAGCAGGTCGCGGCCGACCCGGAGTTGCGGCTGAGCGACCTCGACCTGCTGGAGGAATCCGAGCGGGCGACGGTCGTGGAGGAGTGGAACGACACCGCGAACTCGGTTGACACCTCGACGGTGTTGGAGCGGTTCCGTGCCGGTGTGGTGAGTGCTCCGGGGACGGTTGCGCTGTGGTGCGAGGGCCGGGCGTTGTCGTATGCGGAGGTGGATGCGCGGTCGGATGCGTTGGCGCGTGGGTTGGTGGCGCGTGGCGTGGGGCGCGAGTCCCGGGTCGGTCTGTGCCTGCCGCGCGGGGTCGAGATGGTCGTGGCGATGTTGGCGGTGTGGAAGGCCGGCGGGGCGTACGTCCCGCTGGATCCGGAGTATCCGTCCGAGCGACTCGCCTACATGGTCGCCGACAGCGGTGCCGAACTGGTGCTGGTCACGGAGGAGACAGCGGGATCGCTGAGCGGTGAGACCGTTCTCCTGGACGGCATCGCGATCGAGTCCGGGGAGCCGGTTGACGTGCCTGTCGTGTCCCGTGATTTGGCCTACGTCATCTATACGTCGGGGTCGACGGGGCGTCCCAAGGGCGTGGCTGTGGCGCATGCTTCCGTGGCGAATCTGGCCTCGGTGATGCGTCCGGTGCTGGGTGTGGAACCCGGGGTGGTGGCATTGCAGTTCGCGTCGTTCAGCTTCGACGCGGCCGTACTGGATGTGGCGGTCACGCTGGCGGCGGGCGGCACGTTGGCGATTGCCTCGTCCGATGAGCGGCTGGATGGCGCTGCACTTGCCCGCATGATCGAGGCGTCCGGTGTGAGTGTGGCGAGTGTGGTGCCCTCGTTCCTCGGTGCGTTGGAGCCGGATGCGGTGTCGGGGATTGCCAACTGGGTGTTGGGTGCGGAGCGGTTGGAGGCGGGGCTGGCCGCCAAGTGGCGTGCGGGCGCCCGGCTTTGGAACACCTACGGGCCGACCGAGGCCACCGTCATCACCACTGCCGTCCTCCTGGAGGAGGGCATTACGGGCGCGGATGCTCCGCCCGCGATCGGCCGCCCGTTGGGCAACGTCCGTACCTATGTGCTCGACGCGTTCCTGCGCCCTGTTCCTGTGGGTGTGGCGGGTGAGTTGTACATCGCGGGGGATGGTCTGGCGCGTGGCTACGTGAACCGCCCGGACCTGACGGCGGAGCGGTTTGTGGCGTGCCCGTTCGGCGACGGCGGGCGGATGTATCGCACCGGTGACCTGGCCCGCTGGACGGCCGACGGTCAACTGGCCTTCGTAGGCCGTGCGGACGAGCAGGTGAAGATCCGCGGCTTCCGTGTCGAACTCGGTGAGGTCGAAGCTGTTCTCGCCGCTCATCCGCAGGTCGAGCGGGCCGTGGCCGTCGTACGGGATGGCCGTCTGATCGCCTACGTGGTCGGGGACGTGGACGGTCAGGACGTACGCGCGCATGCCGCCACCCGGCTGCCCGAGTACATGGTCCCGTCGGCGGTCGTCGTCCTCGACGCGTTCCCGCTGACCGTCAACGGCAAGGTCGATCGTGATGTCCTGCCTGTGCCGGATGTGGGTGCGGGTGCTTCTCGTGGGCCGGTCACGGCGACGGAGGAGGCGCTTGCCGCTCTGTTCGGTGAGGTTCTGGATCTGGAGCGGGTCGGTGCGGAGGAGAGTTTCTTCGAGCTGGGCGGTGACTCGCTGAAGGTGATGCGGCTGATCGCTCGTATCCGGTCGGTGCTGGAGGTGTCCGTCGGTGTCCGTGAGGTGTTCGCGGAGCCGACGGTGGCCGGTGTCGCGCGACTGGTCGAGAGCACCGGAGCGTCGGGGGCTGTCGTCCTGGCGCGCAGGGAGCGTCCGGAGCGGGTGCCGTTGTCCTTCGCGCAGCAGCGGATGTGGTTCCTCAACCGGATGGACGGGGAGGGCTCTGAGGGGGCCGCTGCCTACAACCTCCCCTTTGCCCTGCGTCTGACCGGTGACCTCGACATCGAGGTGCTGCAGGCCGCGCTGGGAGACGTCGCCGACCGGCACGAGAGTCTGCGTACGGTCTTCCCGGATGTGGAGGGGGTGCCGTACCAGGAGATCTGCGAGGGGGCGGAAGGCCGTCCCCGGCTCCAGGTGGTCGAGGCCGGCGAGCGGTGGCGTGAACTCATGGAGGACGAGGCCGGGCGTGGGTTCGATCTGGCGGCGGAGCTGCCGTGGCGGACCACTCTGCTCAGGGTTTCGGCGGCGGAGTGTGTGCTGTTGCTGGTGGCCCATCACATCGCCACGGACGCCTGGTCGATGAGCGTGCTGGCGAACGACCTGCAGACGGCGTACCTGTCTCGATTGACCGGCCGGGCGCCCGAGCGGGAGCCGCTTCCCGTCCAGTACGCGGACTACGCGTTGTGGCAGCGGGAGGTGCTGGGCGAGTTGGACGACCCGGAGAGCGCGGGTGCGGGTCAGGTCGCTTACTGGCGTGGGGCGTTGGAGGGTGCGCCGCAGGAGACGGTGCTGCCGTTTGATCGTCCGCGTTCGGCGGTGCCGTCGTTCCGTAGTGGGTCGGTTCCGGTCGGAGTGGATGCGGAGACGCATGCTCGGCTGACGGAGTTGGCGGCGCGAGGTGGGGCGACGATGTTCATGGTCGTGCATGCCGCGTTGGTCGTGTCGCTGGCGAGGATGGGTGCGGGGGAGGACGTCTGTGTCGGTACGCCGGTTGCCGGTCGCTCGGACTCCCAACTGGAGGATCTGGCCGGCTTCTTCGTCAACACGCTCGTCCTGCGGTCCGACGCTTCCGGTAACCCCACGTTCGGTGACCTGCTGGCGCGCGTCCGGGAGTCCGACTTGTCGGCGTACGCGCATCAGGACGTGCCGTTCGAGCGGCTCGTCGACGAGCTGAACCCGGCCCGTTCCGCGGCGCGCAACCCGCTGTTCCAGGTACTGCTGGCGCTGCAGAACGTGCCCGAGGCGCACTGGGACCTCGAAGGGCTGGTCGTCGAGCAGGTCCCGCCGCTGGCAGATCCTCCGGCTCGCTTCGATCTGTCCCTGACGCTGAGCGAGCGTCGTTCGGACAGCGGTTCTGCCGGTGGTCTGCGCGGTGGGATTCTCTACGCGGCCGACCTGTTCGACGAGGGAACGGTCCGCCGGCTGGCCGAGCGGTTGGTGCGGGTGCTGGAGCAGGTAGCCGCCGACCCGGAGTTGCGGCTGAGCGCCGTGGAGGTGCTGGACCAGGCCGAGCGGGCGACGGTCGTCGAGCAGTGGAACGACACCGCGAGCGAACTCGATGCCTCAACGGTGATGGAGCTGTTCCGCGGGTGGGTGGCGCGGACGCCGGAGGCGGACGCCTTGTGCTCCGAGGACCAGACGCTGTCCTACGCGGAACTGGACGCGCGTTCCGATGCGTTGGCGCGTGGGCTGGTGGCGCGTGGTGTGGGGCGTGAGTCCCGGGTCGGGCTGTGCCTGCCGCGTGGGATGGACGCGATCATCGCGATCCTGGCGGTGTGGAAGGCCGGTGGCGCGTACGTCCCGCTGGATCCCGAGTACCCCACCGACCGGCTCGCCTACATGGTCGCCGACAGCGACGCCGAACTGGTCCTGATCGCACCCGAGACCGCCGGCCGGTGGTCCGACGCCGTGGAGACGGTCCTGCTCGACGAGTTGGGCGAGTTGGGCGACTCGGACGGCGACTCGTGCGAACTGCCGGACATCGCTCCTGACCAGCTCGCCTACATCATCTACACCTCGGGTTCGACGGGGCGGCCGAAGGGTGTGGTGGTGTCGCATGTGGGGTTGGTGAATTTGGCGGTTGGGCAGATTGAGCGGTTTGGGGTGGGTGTGGGTGCGCGGGTGTTGCAGTTTGCGTCGTTGAGTTTTGATGCGGCGGTGTCGGAGTTGTGTATGGCGTTTGGTGCGGGTGGGGTGTTGGTGGTGGCGGGTGCCTGGGGGTTGCCGCCGCGGGTGTCGTTGGGTGAGGCGTTGCGTTTGTCTCGGGCGTCGCATGTGACGGTTCCGCCGGGTGTGTTGGCGGTGGAGGAGGGGGTGTTGCCGTCGGGGTTGGAGACGTTGGTGGTGGCGGGTGAGGTGTGTTCGCCGGGGTTGGTGGAGCGGTGGTCGGTGGGTCGGCGGATGGTGAATGCGTATGGGCCGACTGAGGTGACGGTGTGTGCGGCGATGAGTTTGCCGTTGGGGCCGGGTGCGGGTGCGGGTGCGGGTGCTGGTGTGGGTGCGGGCGCTGGTGTGGTGCCGATTGGGCGGCCGTTGCGTAATGCGGGGTTGTTTGTGCTGGATGCGTTTTTGCGGCCGGTGCCGGTGGGTGTGCGGGGTGAGTTGTATGTGTCGGGGGTTGGGTTGGCGCGTGGGTATGCGGGGCGTGCTGGTTTGACGTCGGGTCGGTTTGTTGCGTGTCCGTTCGACGGCGGTGGGCGGATGTATCGCACGGGTGATGTGGTGCGGTGGTTGGTTGATGGGCAGTTGGAGTTTTTGGGGCGTGTGGATGAGCAGGTGAAGATCCGCGGGTTCCGTGTCGAGTTGGGTGAGGTGGAAGCGGTTCTCGCTGCCCACCCGCAGGTCGAGCAGGCCGTGGCCGTCGTACGGGACGGCCGTCTGATCGGCTACGCCGTCGGAGGTGCCGACACCGCCGACCTCCGTGCCTTCGCCGCCACCCGGCTGCCGGACTACATGGTCCCGTCGGCGGTCGTGGTGCTGGACGCGTTCCCGCTGACCGTCAACGGCAAGGTCGATCGTGATGCCCTGCCCGAGCCGGAGCGCGCGGCGGACGGCGGCCGGGCGCCCTCGACCCCGGTCGAGGAGGCGCTTGCCGCTCTGTTCGGTGAGGTTCTGGATCTGGAGCGGGTCGGTGCGGAGGAGAGTTTCTTCGAGCTGGGTGGTGATTCGCTGCTGGTGATGCGGTTGATCGCCCGTATCCGCTCGGTGTTGGAGGTGTCGGTCGGTGTTCGTGAGGTCTTCGCGGAGCCGACGGTGGCCGGGGTGGCACGGCTGGTCGAGAGTGCCGAAGCTACGACGGACGTGGCGGTGCTGGGGCGTGGGGAGCGTCCCGAGCGGGTGCCGTTGTCCTTCGCTCAGCAGCGCATGTGGTTCCTCAACCGGATGGACGGGAACGGCGCCGACGGAGCGGGGGCTGCCTACAACCTTCCCTTTGCCCTGCGTCTGACCGGTGACCTCGACATTGACGTGTTGCGGGCGGCGTTGGGTGACATCGCCGATCGGCACGAGAGTCTGCGTACGGTCTTCCCGGACATCGAGGGCGTGCCGTATCAGCAGGTACTGGAGGGCGCGGGCAGCCGTCCGGAACTGGTGGTGGTCGAGGCCGGCGAGCGGTGGCGCGACGCCATGCAGGACGAGACCGGGCGTGGGTTCGATCTGGCGGTGGAACTGCCGTGGCGGACCACACTGCTGAAGGTCTCGGACACGGAACGAGTGCTGCTGCTGTTGGCCCACCACATCGCCACGGACGCCTGGTCGATGGGCGTGCTGGCGAACGACCTTCAAGCCGCGTATCGCGCCCGTCTCGCGGGGGAGGCCCCGGGCTGGGAGCCGCTTCCTGTCCAGTACGCGGATTACGCGTTGTGGCAGCGGGAGGTGTTGGGCGAACTGGACGACCCGGAGAGTGCGGGCGCGGGCCAGGTCGCGTACTGGCGGCGGGAGTTGGACGGTGCGCCACAGGAGACGCTGCTTCCCTTCGACCGTCCGCGTCCGGCGGCGCCGTCCTTCCGCAGCGGTCAGATACCGGTGTCGGTGAGTGCGGACACGCATACCCGGCTGACAGAACTGGCCGTGCAGGGTGGGGCGACGATGTTCATGGTCGTGCACGCCGCGCTCGTCGTGCTGTTGGCGAGGATGGGTGCGGGAGAGGACGTCTGTGTCGGCACCCCGGTCGCCGGTCGCTCGGACTCCCAACTGGACGAACTGGCCGGCCTCTTCGTCAACACGCTTGTCCTGCGGTCCGACTTGGCCGGGAATCCGTCGTTCAGGAATCTGCTGGCGCGCGTCCGGGAGTCCGACCTGTCGGCGTACGCCCATCAGGATGTGCCGTTCGAGCGGCTGGTGGACGAGCTGAACCCGGCCCGCTCTGCCGCCCGCAACCCCCTGTTCCAGGTGATGCTGGCCCTCCAGAACGTGCCCGAGCCGCACTGGGATCTCGAAGGACTCGCGGTCGAGCAGGTTCCGCAGACGGAAGACCTCGCGGCTCGCTTCGATCTCTCCCTCTCCCTGAGCGAGCGTCGTTCGGACAGCGGTTCTGCCGATGGTCTGCGCGGCGGGATTCTCTACGCGGCCGACCTGTTCGACGAGGAGACCGTCCGTCGGCTCGCTGAGCGGCTGGTGCGGGTGCTGGAGCAGGTCGCGTCCGACCCGGAGCTGCGGCTGAGCGACCTTGATCTGCTGGAGGAATCCGAGCGATCCGCGGTCGTGGAGGACTGGAATGCCACGCACCAGCAGGTAAAGACATCGACCGTGCTGGCGGGCTTCCGGGAGCGGGTGGCTGCGGCCCCGGATGCGGTTGCGCTGTGGTCCGAGGGCCGGGTGTTGTCGTATGCGGAGGTGGATGCGCGGTCGGATGCGTTGGCGCGTGGGTTGGTGGGGCGTGGGGTGGGGCGCGAGTCCCGGGTCGGTCTGTGCCTGCCGCGCGGGGTCGAGATGGTCGTGGCGATGTTGGCGGTGTGGAAGGCCGGTGGGGCGTATGTGCCCCTGGACCCGGAGTACCCCTCCGACCGGCTGGCCTACATGGTCGCCGACAGTGACGCCGAACTGGTCCTGGCCGTGGAGGAGAGCGTTGGCCGGCTGCCGGTGGCCGCCGACACCGTACTTCTGGAGGACCTTGCCCTCGCAGACGGTGATCGTCTGGATGTGAGGGTGGATCCGGCCCAGTTGGCCTATGTGATCTATACGTCGGGGTCGACGGGGCGTCCCAAGGGCGTGGCCGTGGCGCATGCCTCGGTGGCGAATCTGGCGTCGGTGATGCGTCCGGTGCTGGGTGTGGGACCCGGGGTGGTGGCGCTGCAGTTCGCGTCGTTCTCCTTCGACGCGGCCGTGCTGGATGTGGCGGTCACCCTCGCTGCCGGTGGTGCGTTGGCGGTTGCCTCGTCGGAGGAGCGGCTGGACGGGGCGGCACTTGCCCGCATGATCGAGGCAGCGGGCGTGACTACGGCGAGTGTGGTGCCGTCGCTGCTCGGTGCGTTGGAGCCGGATGCGGTGTCGGGGATCGGCAACTGGGTGTTGGGTGCGGAGCGGTTGGAGGCGGGGCTGGCCGCCAAGTGGCGTGCTGGTGCCGGGCTTTGGAACACCTACGGGCCGACCGAGGCCACCGTCATCACCACCGCCGTCCTGCTGGAGGAGGGCATCACGGGCGAGGATGCTCCGCCGGCGATCGGCCGCCCGTTGGGCAACGTCCGTACCTATGTGCTCGACGCGTTCCTGCGCCCTGTTCCTGTGGGTGTGGCGGGTGAGTTGTACATCGCGGGGGATGGCCTGGCCCGCGGCTACGTGAACCGTCCGGACCTGACGGCAGAGCGGTTCGTGGCGTGCCCGTTCGACGACGGCGGGCGGATGTACCGCACCGGCGACCTGGCTCGCTGGACGGTCGACGGTCAACTGGACTTCGTGGGCCGTGCGGACGAGCAGGTGAAGATCCGTGGCTTCCGTGTCGAGCTGGGCGAAGTCGAAGCCGTCCTAGCCGCCCACCCGCAGGTCGAGCAGGCTGCGGCACAGGTACGCGACGGCCGTCTGATCGGCTACGCCGTCGGAGGTGCCGACACCGACGACCTGCGTGCCTTCGCCGCATCCCGGCTGCCGGACTACATGGTCCCGTCGGCGGTCGTCGTACTGGACGCGTTCCCGCTGACCGCCAACGGCAAGATCGACCGATCCGCGCTGCCCACCCCCGACCTTGGTGCGAGCGGTGGTCGTGCGCCGTCGACCCCGGCCGAGGTGGCCCTTTCCGCCTTGTTCGCCGAGGTGTTGGGCCTGGAGGCGGACACGGTCGGTGCGGAGGAGAGTTTCTTCGAACTGGGCGGTGACTCGCTGAAGGTGATGCGGCTGATCGCCCGTATCCGCTCGGTGTTGGAGGTGTCCGTCGGTGTCCGTGAGGTCTTCGCGGAGCCGACGGTGGCCGGGGTGGCGCGGCTGGTCGAGAGCACCGGAGTGTCGGGGGTTGTCGTCCTGGCGCGCAGGGAGCGGCCGGAGCGGGTGCCGTTGTCCTTCGCCCAGCAGCGCATGTGGTTCCTCAACCGGATGGACGGGACGGGGGCATCCGCCTACAACATGCCCTTCGCCTTGCGTCTGACGGGCACCCTCGACACCGAGGCGCTGCAGGCGGCGTTGGGTGACGTCGCCGATCGTCACGAGAGTCTGCGTACGGTCTTCCCGGATGTGGAGGGCGTGCCGTATCAGCGGGTGCTGGAAGGGGCGGGCAGTCGTCCGGAGTTGGTGGTGGTCGAGGCCGGCGAGCGCTGGCGTGACGCCATGCGGGACGAGGCCGGGCGTGGGTTCGATCTGGCGGTGGAGCTGCCGTGGCGGACCACGCTGCTGAAGCTCTCGGAGACGGAGTGGGTGCTGCTGCTGGTGGCCCATCACATAGCCTCCGACGCCTGGTCGATGGGCGTATTGGCCCGCGACCTGCAGACGTCGTATCAGTCGCGGTTGACCGGCCAGGCGCCGGAATGGGAGCAGTTCCCTGTCCAGTACGCGGACTACGCGTTGTGGCAGCGGGAGGTGCTGGGCGAACTGGACGACCCGGACAGCGCAGGGGCGGGTCAGATCGCCCACTGGCGGCGGGAGTTGGAGGGTGCGCCGCAGGAGACGCTGCTGCCGTTCGACCGGCCGCGTCCGGCGGTGCCGTCGTTCCGTAGCGGTTCGGTTCCGCTGGACGTCGAGGCGGAGACGCATGCCCGGCTGGCCGGTCTGGCGGCGCAGGGTGGAGCGACGATGTTCATGGTCGTGCACGCCGCGCTCGTCGTGTTGCTGGCGAGGATGGGCGCGGGGGAGGACGTCTGCGTCGGTACCCCGGTCGCCGGTCGCTCGGATGCACAACTGGAGGATCTGGCCGGCTTCTTCGTCAATACGCTTGTCCTGCGGTCGGACTTGGCGGGGGATCCGTCGTTCGCCGAGGTGTTGCGCAGGGTGCGGGAGTCCGATCTGTCGGCGTACGCCCATCAGGATGTTCCGTTCGAGCGGCTGGTGGACGAGCTGAATCCAGCGCGCTCTGCCGCTCGCAATCCGTTGTTCCAGGTGATGCTGGCCCTCCAGAACGTGCCCGAAGCGCACTGGGACCTCGAAGGACTGGTCGTCGAGCAGATCCCGCCGGCGGAGGACCCCCCGGCTCGCTTCGATCTGTCCCTGACGCTGAGCGAGCGTCGTTCGGACAGCGGTTCTGCCGATGGTCTGCGCGGTGGGATTCTCTACGCGGCCGACCTGTTCGACGAGGAGACCGTCAGTGCGCTGGCTGGGCGGTTGGCGCGGGTGCTGGAGCAGGTCGCGGCCGATCCGCAGCTGCGGTTGAGTGCCGTGGAGGTGCTGGAAGAGTCTGAGCGGTCCGCGGTCGTCGAGCAGTGGAACGACACCGCGAACGAGGTTGATACCTCAACTGTGTTGGAGCGGTTCCGCGCCAATGTGGTCACGGCGCCGGATGCGGTTGCGCTGTGGTCCGAGG
Source organism: Streptomyces sp. NBC_00988 (assembly GCF_045162645.1). Taxonomy (NCBI): domain Bacteria; kingdom Bacillati; phylum Actinomycetota; class Actinomycetes; order Kitasatosporales; family Streptomycetaceae; genus Streptomyces; species Streptomyces sp. NBC_00988. The sequence goes on along the minus strand of NZ_CP108730.1, from coordinate 1,421,919 downwards.
GCCGGGTGTTGTCGTATGCGGAGGTGGATGCGCGGTCGGATGCGTTGGCGCGTGGGTTGGTGGCGCGTGGGGTGGGGCGTGAGTCCCGGGTCGGGTTGTGCCTGCCGCGCGGTGCGGAAGCGATTGTCGCGATGCTGGCGGTGTGGAAGGCCGGTGGGGCGTATGTCCCGCTGGACCCTGAATACCCGTCCGAGCGGTTGGTGTTCATGGTTGCCGACAGTGACGCCGAACTGGTCCTGGTGACACCCGAGACCGCCGACCGCTTGTCTGCGGACGTCGACACTGTCCTGCTCGACGAGCTGAACGACGAGTCGTGCAACCTCCCGGATGTCACTGCCGATCAACTGGCCTACGTCATCTATACGTCGGGGTCGTCGGGGCGTCCGAAGGGTGTGGCCGTGGCACACGCCTCCGTGGCCAACCTCGCGTCGGTGATGCGGCCGGTGCTGGGTGTGGAACCCGGCGTCACGGCGCTGCAGTTCGCGTCGTTCAGCTTCGACGCGGCCGTGCTGGATGTGGCGGTCACTCTCGCCGCCGGTGGCACGTTGGCGATTGCCTCGTCCGACGAGCGGCTGGACCCCGCTGCCCTGGCGGAGATGTTGCAGGCGGCCGGTGTGACCACGGCGAGTGTGGTGCCGTCGTTCCTCGGTGCGTTGGAGCCGGACACCGTGCCGACCATCGCCAACTGGGTGTTGGGTGCGGAGCGGTTGGAGGCCGGTCTGGCCGCCAAGTGGCGTGCGGGCGCCCGGCTTTGGAATACCTACGGGCCGACCGAGGCCACCGTGATTACCACCGCCGTTCTCCTGGACGAGGGCATCACCGGTGAGGATGCTCCGCCGGCGATCGGCCGGCCTCTGGGCAACGTCCGCACGTACGTACTGGACGCCTTCCTCCGCCCTGTCCCCGTCGGAGTGACGGGTGAGCTGTACATCGCCGGATCAGGCCTGGCCCGCGGCTACGTCAACCGTCCCGATCTGACCGCCGAACGCTTCGTGGCCTGCCCGTTCGACGAGGACGGCGGGCGGATGTATCGCACCGGTGACCTGGCCCGCTGGACGGCCGACGGTCAACTGGCGTTCGTAGGCCGCGCGGATGAACAGGTGAAGATCCGTGGCTTCCGTGTCGAACTCGGTGAGGTCGAAGCCGTTCTCGCCGCGCACCCGCAGGTAGAGAGGGCTGTGGTGCTGGCCCGGGACGGCCGTCTGGTCGGTTACGTCGTCGGGGACGTGGACGAGGAGGACGTACGCGCGCATGCCGCCACCCGGCTGCCCGAGTACATGGTCCCGTCGGCAGTAGTCGTCCTCGACGAGTTCCCTCTGACCGCCAACGGCAAGATCAACCGATCCGCGCTGTCCATCCCCGACTTCGGTGCGAGCGGTGGTCGTGCGCCGTCGACCCCGGCCGAGGTGGCTCTTTCCGCCTTGTTCGCCGAGGTGTTGGACCTGGAGGCGGACACAGTCGGTGCGGAGGAGAGCTTCTTCGAGCTGGGCGGCGATTCACTGCTGGTGATGCGGCTGATCGCTCGTATCCGGTCGGTGTTGGAGGTGTCGGTCGGTGTCCGTGAGGTGTTCGCGGAGCCGACGGTCGCCGGTGTCGCGCGGCTGGTCGAGACCGCCGGAGCGTCGGCGGGTGTGTTGCTGGCGCGTAGGGAACGCCCGGAGCGGGTGCCGTTGTCCTTCGCGCAGCAGCGGATGTGGTTCCTCAACCGGATGGACGAGGTGAGCGCTTCCGCCTACAACATGCCCTTCTCCCTACGCCTGACCGGCACCCTCGACATCGAGGCCCTGCAGGCCGCGCTGGGCGACATCGCCGACCGCCACGAGAGTCTGTGCACGGTCTTCCCGGACATCGAGGGCGTGCCGTATCAGGAGATCCGCGAGGGGGCGGAAGGCCGTCCCCGGCTCCAGGTCATCGAAGCCGGAGAACGCTGGCGCGAACTCATGCAGGAGGAGGCCGGGCATGGGTTCGACGTCCGAGGCGACCTGCCGTGGCGGACCACGCTGCTGAAGGTCTCGGCGACGGAGTGGGTGCTGCTGCTGGTGGCTCATCACATCGCCACGGACGCCTGGTCGATGGGCGTGCTGGCCGGCGACCTGCAGATCGCCTATCGCGCCCGTCTCGGCGGGGACTCCCCGGGATGGGAGCCGCTCCCCGTGCAGTACGCCGATTACGCGTTGTGGCAGCGGGAGGTGCTGGGCGACTTGGACGACGACGGGGCCGGCGAGGGTGCCGGGCAGGTCGAGTACTGGCGGCGGGTGTTGGAGGGTGCGCCGCAGGAGACGCTGCTTCCCTTCGACCGCCCGCGTCCGGCGGCGCCGTCGATCCGCAGTGGGTCGGTTCCCGTCGGCGTGGATGCGGAGACGCATGCCCGGCTGGCCGGTCTGGCGGCGCAGGGTGGGGCGACGATGTTCATGGTCGTGCACGCGGCGCTGGTCGTGTTGCTGGCCCGGATGGGTGCGGGGGAGGACCTCTGCGTCGGTACGCCGGTCGCGGGGCGTTCGGACGTGCAACTGGAGGGGCTGGCCGGGTTCTTCGTCAACACGCTCGTCCTGCGGTCCGACGCCTCCGGTGATCCCACGTTCGGTGAGCTGTTGGCGCGTGTCCGGGAGTCCGACCTTTCGGCGTACGCCAACCAGGACGTGCCGTTCGAGCGGCTCGTCGACGAGCTGGGTGTGGCGCGTTCCGCGGCGCGCAACCCGCTGTTCCAGGTGATGCTGGCGCTCCAGAACGTGCCGAAGGCGCGGTGGGATCTCGAAGGGCTGGCGGTCGAGGAGATACCGCCCGCGTCCGACCCGGCCGCCCGGTTCGATCTGTCGGTGGCGCTGAACGAGTCCCACACCGCCGAAGGCGAGCCGGAGGGTATGCGCGGCGGCATCCTGTTCGCGGCCGACCTCTTCGACGAGGAGACCGTCCGTCGGCTGGCCGAGCGGCTGGCACGGGTGCTGGAGCAGGTCGCGGCCGATCCGCAGCTGCGGCTGAGCGCCGTGGAGGTGCTGGACGAGGCCGAGCGGACCGCGGTCGTGGCGGAGCGGAACGCCGCGGCTCGCGATGCGGACGAGGTCATCACGGTCGTGGAACGGTTCCGCGAGTGGGCCGCGCTGACGCCGACGGCGCCGGCTCTCCGCTCCCTCGACCGTTCGATGACGTATGCCGAGGTGGATGGGCGCTCGGATGCGTTGGCGCGTGGGCTGGTGGGGCGTGGTGTGGGGCGCGAGTCCCGGGTCGGGCTGTGCCTGCCGCGCGGGGCCGAGATGGTCGTGGCGATGCTGGCGGTGTGGAAGGCCGGCGGGGCGTACGTCCCGCTGGACCCCGAATACCCGTCCGATCGGCTGGCCTACATGGTGACCGACAGCACGGCGCAGTTGGTGCTGGTCTCGGACGAGACCGCCGACCGTCTGCCGGAGGGTGTCGCCACCGTCCACATCGACGAACTCGTCGACGTCTCAGGCGACTTGCCGGAGATCGATGCCGATCAACTGGCCTACGTCATCTATACGTCCGGATCGACGGGGCGTCCCAAGGGTGTGGCCGTGGCACACGCGCCGGTGGCCAACCTGGCCACGGCCATGCGCCCGGTACTGGGCGTCGAGCCCGGTGTGACGGCGCTGCAGTTCGCGTCGTTCAGCTTCGACGCATCCGTCCTGGACGTCGCGGTGACGCTGGCGGCGGGCGGTACGTTGACCATCGCCTCGTCCGAGGAGCGGCTCGACCCCGCTGCCCTGGCAGCCCTGGTGGAGACCTGCGGTGTCGAGGTGGCGAGCGTCGTCCCGTCGCTGCTCGGTGTGCTGGAGCCGGAGGCGCTCGCCGGAATCGGCAACTGGGTGCTGGGCGCCGAGCGGTTGGAGGCCGGCCTGGCCGCCAAGTGGCGGAAGCGCACGCGGGTGTGGAACACCTACGGCCCGACCGAGGCCACCGTCATCACCACGGCGACGCTGCTGCCGAAGGGCATCACCGCCGAAGACGCGCCGCCGTCCATAGGCCGCCCCTTGGAGAACGTCCGGACGCATGTCCTGGACGCCTATCTGCGGCCGGTGCCGGTAGGGGTGCCTGGCGAGTTGTACATCGCCGGGGACGGACTGGCGCGCGGTTACATCGGGCGCCCTGACCTGACGGCGGAGCGGTTCGTGGCCTGCCCGTTCGACGACGGCGGGCGGATGTGCCGCACCGGCGACCTGGCCCGCTGGACGGCCGACGGGCGGCTGGACTTCGTGGGCCGTGCGGACGAGCAGGTGAAGATCCGCGGCTTCCGCGTCGAACTGGGCGAGGTCGAGGCCGCGTTGACCGCCCACCCGGAGGTGAAGACGGCCATAGCGGTCGTGCGCGACGAACGGCTGATCGGCTACGTGCTGCCCGTCGCCGGAGGGAACCCGCAGGCCGACGCGGTACGGGAGTTCGCCTCCGGCCGGCTGCCCGACTACATGGTGCCGTCCGCCATCGTGCTGCTCGACGCCTTGCCGTTGACGGTGAACGGCAAGATCGACCGGGCCGCTCTGCCCGAGCCGGAGCGCGCGGCGGACAGTGGTCGTGCGCCGTCGACCCCGGCCGAGGTGGCCCTTTCCGCCTTGTTCGCCGAGGTGTTGGGCCTGGAGGCGGACACGGTCGGTGCGGAGGAGAGTTTCTTCGAACTGGGCGGTGACTCGCTGAAGGTGATGCGGCTGATCGCTCGTATCCGGTCGGTGTTGGAGGTGTCGGTCGGTGTCCGTGAGGTCTTCGCGGAGCCGACGGTGGCCGGTGTCGCGCGGCTGGTCGAGAGCACCGGAGCGTCGGCGGGTGTGGTGCTGGCGCGTAGGGAGCGGCCGGAGCGGGTGCCGTTGTCCTTCGCCCAGCAGCGCATGTGGTTCCTCAACCGGATCGAGGGGGCCGGGACCGAGGGTGCCGAAACCGAAGGGGCCGGGGCTTCCGCCTACAACCTCCCCTTCTCCCTGCGCCTGACCGGCACCGTCGACATCGAGGCGCTGCAGGCCGCTCTGTGGGACATCGCCGACCGGCACGAGAGTCTGCGTACGGTCTTCCCGGACGTCGAGGGCGTGCCGTATCAGGAGATCCGCGAGGGGGCGGAAGGCCGTCCCCTGCTCCAGGTCATCGAGGCCGGTGAGCGGTGGCACGACCTCATGCAGGACGAGATCGGGCGCGGGTTCGACGTCCGGGTCGACCTGCCGTGGCGGGCCTCCCTGCTGAGGATCTCGGACACGGAGTGGGGCCTGCTGCTGGTGGCCCATCACATCGCCTCGGACGGCTGGTCGATGGGGGTGCTGGCGAACGACCTCCAGGCCGCGTATCGCGCCCGTCTGTCGGGTGGCGAACCGGGGTGGGAGCCGCTTCCTGTCCAGTACGCGGATTACGCGTTGTGGCAGCGGGAGGTGCTGGGCGAGCTGGACGACCCGGACAGCGCGGGGGCGGGTCAGATCGCTTACTGGCGGCGGGAGTTGGAGGACGTGCCGCAGGAGACGCCGCTGCCCTTCGACCGGCCGCGTCCGGCGACGCCGTCGTTCCGCAGCGGTCAGGTACCGGTGCGGGTGGATGCGGAGACGCATGGCCGGCTGGTGGAGTTGGCGGCGCGAGGTGGGGCGACGATGTTCATGGTCGTGCATGCCGCGCTGGTGGTGCTGTTGGCGAGGATGGGTGCGGGGGAGGACGTCTGTGTCGGCACCCCGGTCGCCGGCCGGTCGGACGTGCAACTGGAGGATCTGGCCGGGTTCTTCGTCAACACGCTCGTCCTGCGGTCCGACGCTTCCGGTGACCCCACGTTCGGTGACCTGCTGGCGCGTGTCCGGGAGTCCGACCTCTCGGCGTACACCTATCAGGACGTGCCGTTCGACAAGCTCGTCGACGAACTGAACCCGACGCGGTCGGCGGCCCGTAGTCCGTTCTTCCAGGTGATGCTGGCGCTTCAGAACGTGCCCGAGGCGCAGTGGGATCTCGAAGGGCTGGCGGTCGAGCAGATCCCGCCGGCGGAGGACCCCGCGGCCCGCTTCGACCTCTCGTTCTCGCTGGGGGAGCGGTGGTCCGGACAGGGTGTCCCGGCTGGTTTGGGCGGTGGGATTCTCTACGCGGCCGACCTGTTCGACGAGGAGACCGTCCGTCGGCTGGCCGAGCGGCTGGTGCGGGTGCTGGAGCAGGTCGCGGCCGATCCGCAGCTGCGGCTGAGTGCCGTGGAGGTGCTGGAGGAGTCTGAGCGGTCCGCGGTCGTCGAGCAGTGGAATGCCACCGCGAACGAGGTTGATACCTCAACGGTGTTGGAGCGGTTCCGTGCCGGTGTGGTCAGGGAGCCGGGGGCGGTTGCGCTGTGGTCCGAGGGCCTGGCGTTGTCGTATGCCGAGGTTGAGGCCCGGTCGGATGCGTTGGCGCGTGGGTTGGTGGCGCGTGGTGTGGGGCGCGAGTCCCGCGTCGGGTTGTGCCTGCCGCGTGGGATGGAAGCGGTCGTGGCGATGCTGGCGGTGTGGAAGGCCGGCGGCGCGTACGTCCCGCTGGATCCCGAATACCCCTCCGACCGGTTGGTGTTCATGGTCGCCGACAGCGACGCCGAACTGGTCCTGGCGACCGCCGAGACTGTTGGTCGTCTGTCCGCGGACGTCGACACCGTGTTGATTGATGAGTTGGGGAGCGATTCCGGTGTGCTGCCGGATGTGACTGCCGATCAGTTGGCCTACGTCATCTATACGTCGGGGTCGACCGGGCGTCCCAAGGGCGTGGCCGTGGCCCACGCCTCTGTGGCCAACCTCGCGTCGGTGATGCGGCCCGTCCTGGGTGTGGAACCCGGCGTCACGGCACTGCAGTTCGCGTCGTTCTCCTTCGACGCGGCCGTGCTGGATGTGGCGGTGACCCTCGCCGCCGGTGGCACGTTGGCGATTGCCTCGTCCGATGAGCGGCTGGACGGCGCTGCCCTGGCCCGCATGATCGAGGCGTCCGGTGTGAGTGTGGCGAGTGTGGTGCCGTCGTTGATCGGAGCGCTGGAGCCGGACACGGTGCCGACCATCGCCAACTGGGTGCTGGGTGCGGAGCGGTTGGAGGCAGGTCTGGCCGCCAAGTGGCGTGAGAACGCCCGGCTTTGGAACACCTACGGCCCCACTGAGGCCACCGTCATCACCACCGCCGTCCTGCTGGAGGAGGGCATCACGGGTGAGGATGCTCCGCCCGCGATCGGCCGCCCGCTGGGCAACGTCCGCACCTACGTACTGGATACGTCCCTCCGCCCGGTCCCCGTCGGTGTGGCCGGCGAGCTGTACATCGCGGGGGATGGCCTGGCCCGCGGCTACGTGAACCGCCCGGACCTGACCGCGGAGCGCTTCGTGGCGTGCCCGTTCGACGAGGACGGCGGCCGGATGTATCGCACCGGTGACCTGGCCCGCTGGACCGCTGACGGTCAACTGGCCTTCGTGGGGCGCGCGGACGAGCAGGTGAAGATCCGAGGCTTCCGCGTCGAACTCGGTGAGGTCGAAGCCGTCCTCGCCGCTCACCCCGATGTCAGGACGGCCGTGGCGATGGTCCGCGAGGACCGTCCCGGTCATCCGCGCATCGTCGGCTATGTCCTTCCGGCCGGCTCCGAGGACGGGGCCCCCGAGGCCGGGAGTCTGCGTGAGTTCGCGGCGACACGGCTGCCGGACTACATGGTCCCTTCGGCCGTCGTGGTCCTCGATGCCCTGCCTCTTACGGTCAACGGCAAGATCGACCGGGCCGCCCTGCCCGTGCCCGACCCGGAGAGCGATGGCTCGGGGCTCCTTCCCCGGACCGATGTCGAGGCGACGCTGTGCGCCCTGTTCGCCTCGGTGCTGGGCCTCGACCGGGTGGCCGCCGACGGCAACTTCTTCGACCTGGGCGGCAACTCGGCGCTGGCCATGCACCTCGCGGGCCGGATCCGGTCGGAGACCGGCGCCGAGCTGAACCTGAAGCAGTTCTTCGGTGATCCGACGCCGATCGGCGCGGCGCGCATCCTGGGTACGAAGTCGCGCCCTTCGCTGGTCCCCGTCGAGCACGAGGGCGGCGAGGCGGCGGCCACGGCCGGACAGCAGCTCGTCCGGCGACGTGCCGCGGCGAACTCGCGCACGCGGGCCTTCCAGTCGTCCGTGGCCCTCCGCCTGCACGGTGAGCTCGACCACGACGCGCTGCGTGCGGCCCTGGCGGACGTGGCCGCACGGCACGACATCCTGCGCACGGTCCTCGCCGAGACCCCGGACGGCGGACTGATCCAGCGGATCCTGGGCGCGGACGATCCCGCCGTCCTCCCGGCCCTCCCGGTTGTCGCGACGACCGAGGAGAAGCTTCCCGCCGTCCTGGCGGCCCACGCCGCCCGCGACTTCGACCTCGGCAGCGAAACGCCCTGGGCGTCCACTCTGTTCGCGCTCTCCGACACCGACCATGTGCTCCTCCTCGTACTGCACCGGATCGGTGGCGACGACGCGTCTCGGGACGCCCTCGTGCGTGACGTCTCCGTGGCGTACGGCGCGCGTCGGGAGGGCCGCGCGACGGAGCGCGCCCCCCTGCCGCTGCAGTTCGCCGACTACGCGGTGTGGGAGAGCAGGCTGCTCGCGGGCGCGGAGGCGAAGGAGAGCGTGGCCGGCGACCAGATCGGCTACTGGAAGGAGGTCCTGGCGGACGCACCGTCCACCACCACGTTCCCCGCGGACCGGCCACGCCCCACTCGGCCGTCGCACCGGGCCCGCGCGGTGCCGCTGCGCGTCCCGGCCGAGGTGCACGCCCGGCTGACGGAGGTGGCCCGACCGCTCGGCGTGACGTCGGTCGCCCTCGTGCACGCGGCACTGGCGATGCTTCTCGCCCGGATGGGCGCCGGCACCGATCTGACGGTCGGCGCCGTGGCACCGCGACCGGTGGGCGAGGGCGAACTGGAGGCCGCCATGGGCCCGTTCGCCGGGTTGCTGCCACTGCGCACCGACGTCTCGGGCGACCCGACGTTCCGGGAGATGCTCGGCCGCGTCCGGGAGACCACCGAGGAGGCGGAGCGATCCCGGGACGTCCCGTTCGCGCGCATCGCCGACGCTCTGGGGTTCGCGGGCGCGGAACCCGGCGACCCGCATCCGCTTGTCCAGGTCGTCCTGGACATCAGGGACGACACCGCGGCGAAGTGGGACGTCCCCGCGGTGCCGGGGCTGGCCACCTCCGTCGTCGACCTCGGCGCTCCGGCGTCCGAGTTCGATCTGACGGTACGGCTGACCGACCGGCACCGGGACGACGGCGGCCCGGACGGCCTCGACGGCAGCCTGATCTATGCCGAGGAGCTGTTCGACCGGGCCACCGCCGTCAGCCTCGCGCGGCGGCTGCTCAGCCTCCTCGGGCAGACGGCGGCCGATCCGGAGCTACGGCTGAGCCAGGTCGACATCCTGCTCGGTGAGTCGGAGCTGCGGCGCCTGACCGAGGACTGGAACCGTGGCGCGGCCCGGGTCCCGGACGGCACCGTGCTCCCGGGGCTCGCCGAGTCGTCGGCCCGCGACCCGCGCGCCGTGGCGGTCCAGGACGCGTACGGCTTCCTCAGCCGTCGGGCCCTGGACCGGGCGACGGCGTGGCTCGCCACGAGGCTGGACCGGTGCGGGGCGGGCGCGGGTGACGTCGTGGTGGTCGCGGCGCGGCCCGGCACCGGCTGGGCGGTCGCCGTGCTCGGCGTGCTCCGTTCCGGGGCCGCGTGCCTGATCGCCGACCCGGACGATCCCGAGGGCCCGCTGGCGGCGGCCGCCGCACTGGGCTGCGCCCGCCCGGTCGCGCTCGTCCGGTCGGGCGGCGCCGCGGCCGGTGCGCCGGGGAACGGTCCCGGGTCGGAGGCAGTGCCGGTGCTGCGGGTGGACGACGCGATCCGGGCCGGGGGCCGGCTCCTGCGCCGTGCCGTCGCCGTCCCGGACCCGCTGCCGTCCCACCCGGCCGTGGTGCTCCCCGCGGAGGCACCGGACGGCACGCTCGTGGGCGAGTTGGTGGACCACCGGTCCCTGCTCGGCCGGGTGATCGACCGTCAGGCGGCATCCCCGCCGTCGGAGTCGGCCGGTGACGTGATCCGCCTGGACGCGGGAGCGCCCACCGCCGAGCTGCTCGTCGGGTTGCTGGCCGCGCTGCGCGGGGACCGCACCGTCGTGCTGGAGGCCGCCGCCGTGCCCGCGGGCGGGCGACCGGACCCCGAGCCCGCGCCGCTCACCGCCCTGCTGCCCCGCACCGCCCGTGCGTACGTGCTCGACGAGTGGCTCCGTCCGGTCCCGGCCGGCGTGCCGGGCGACCTGTATGTGGCGGGACCGTCCCTGGCCCGTGTCTATGCGGGCGCGCCGGCCCGCACCGCGGGGAACCTCGTCCCCGACCCCTTCGGGCCCGGCGGTGACCTGATGCTCCGTACCGGTCGACGCGCCGCGTGGACCTCGGACGGGCTGGTGCAGCCGCGTGCCGCGGAGGACGGCCGCACCGGTCTGTCGACACCGCGGCGCGCCGGGCGTCGGCGCGACGACCTCGCTCCGCTGCTGCCGCTGCAGAGCGAGGGCTCCCGAACGCCGTTGTTCTGCCTGCACCACAGCACGGGGCTGGCCTGGTCCTACGCCGCGCTGCTCCGGCACCTGCCACAGGACCTGCCGGTCTACGGGCTGCAGGCGCCCGGCTTCACCGACCGCAGGGCGATGCCGGGCAGCGTGGAGGAGCTGGTGGCCGACTACGTCGACCGGATCCGCGCGGTGCAGCCCGAGGGGCCGTACCAGCTCCTCGGCTGGTCCTTCGGCGCGGTGCTGGCCCAGGCCATCGCCGCCGAGCTGGAAAGCCAGGGCCAGGAGGTCGCACTGCTGGCCCTGCTGGACGGTTTCCCCGGCGGACACCACAGGGAGGACGACGGCGGTCCGCAGGACGGAGACGACGGGACGCACGTCCGCATCGACGGCAGGGCGGACCAGGAGGGGCGGGCCCTGCTCGACGGTCCGGGAGCGGTGAACCCGCCGGCCGACTCCTTCACGCTCAACATGGAGGAGACGAAGCAGCACATGATCCGGCTGGCGCAGGGGCACACCCCCCGGCGCTTCGGCGGTGGTGCGTTGCTGTTCCTGGCCACCGAGGGCGGGCTGGCCCACATGTCGCTCGCGGCGGCGCGCACGACCTGGGAACAGTACATAGCCGGCCCTATCGAGGGATTCGAGATCGCCGCCGACCACGTCGGGATGCTGCGGGGCGAGCATGCCGCGGCCATCGGCCGAGCGGTCGCGGAACAGCTTGTGGCGCCTGAGCCCGCCCACGCCTCCGACGGGCGGTCCGAGCTCGTGTCCGGCAGGCCCGAGTCAGCTGACAAGCCCGTCTGAGAAAGGCAGGACTCGCATGACCCAGTCATTCGAACTACCCGTCGACAAGCGCCGGAACGTGCTGGACCCCGTGCCGGAGCTCCTGGAGATCAGCGCGCGGACGCCTCTTTTCAGGCCTCCTGGGGGGATGCCCCACTGGATCGTGACCGACCGCGAGGTGGTGCGGCAGATCCTCGCCGACGCCGAGCGGTTCTCCAGCATGCCGCCTCCGGAGCAGGACGGCCGCAAGCCCGATCCGCATCCGGGGAGTCTGCTGCAGACGGACGGGGCGGAGCACAGCCGGCTGCGGCGACTGGTGGCGCCGATGTTCACGGTGCGTCAGATGCAGAAGCTGGAACCGATGATGGTGCGGATCGTGGCGGAGCGCCTGGACCTGCTGGAGCGGGCGGGTCGGCCCGCCGACCTGATGCGGCACTTCGCCCGGCCCGTGTCCGGGCTGACCCTTGCCGCGATACTGGGCCTGCCCCGGGACGACCTGCCCGAGCTGTCCCGGCTCGGCGATCACCGTGCCTCCGGGCACAGCTCCCGTCGGCACTCGGCGGCGTCGGAGTACGTCGGGCACTTCCGGAAGCTGGTCACGGCGCAGCGCCGCGATCCGGGCGACGGCCTGGCCGGGATGCTGATCCGGGAGCACGGGGACGCGGTGTCGGACGAGGAGCTGGCCGGGCTCTGCGAGAGCATCGCCAACGGCTCGATCGAGAACACCGCGGAGACGATCGCCCTGGGAACCCTGGCGCTGCTCTGCCACCCCGAGCAGCTGACCCTGCTGCGGGAGCGTCCCGAACTGATGGACCGGGCCGTGGAGGAACTGATGCGCTATGTGTCGGTGGTCGCGGCCGTGTCGCCGCGCACGGCGCTGGAGGACGTCGAGATCGGCGGCGAGGTGATCAAGGCCGGTGAGGTGGTGTCGTGTTCGGTGTTCACCGCGAACCGCTGCCCGTACAGCGACGGTGTCGCGGACGGGCTGGACATCGCCCGGGAACCCGCCAATCACCTGGCCCTGGGGCACGGCATCCACTTCTGCCTGGGCGCGGCGCTGGCGCGGCTGCAGCTGCGCGTGGCCTTCACGGGCCTCCTGGAGCGGTTCCCCGGCCTGCGGCTCGGCGTCGAGGTGGAGGAGCTGCGGTATCGGTCGCTGGCGCCGCAGTTCGGCGTCGAGACGCTGCCGGTCGTGTGGTGAGGCAGGTGGCGAGAGCGGGGCGGATCGAGATCCAGGTGGACCGCGACAGCTGTGTGGGCTCGGGTGCCTGCGCGCTGTTCGAGCCGGACTTCTTCGACCAGTCGGAAGACGACGGCCTGGTGCTGCCGCGCGTGCGTGACGCGGCGCCCGAGGCACTCCAGGCACTGCGGGTGGCCGCTGCCCGCTGCCCTGCCCGCGCCATTGTGCTGGTGCCGTCGGAAGTGCAGGGGAACGTCGCGGGGGACGGGCCGGACTGAACGGTCGCACGGGGCGCCCGTTGCAACCTCGGTGTGACCGGGCGCCCCGTAGAACAGCTGGTATGCCGAACAACTATCAGAAGCGCATGGCCGGGCCGCTCCTGGCGGTCCTGGCCGTGGTGACAGCGGGAACACTCCTCAGCGGCTGCGGCTCGGGTGACGCTGCCGCCGACAGCTCGAACTCCGACCCCTCGTCGTCGAGTTCGTCGAGTTCGTCGGGCGGTACGAGCAACGCGGGCGTGGCCTACGCGCAGTGCATGCGCCAGAACGGCGTCACGAACTTCCCCGACCCGGAGCAGCAGAGCGGGGGCGGCGTGAAACTGGTCATCCCCGAGGGGGTCGACCAGAACTCGCCGACCTTCAAATCCGCCCAGTCGGCCTGCCAGTCGTTGTTGTACCAGGGTGACACCGGCGACGCCGCCGGCAGCCGTGATTTCGACGCCACGAAGGTCGCGGCATGGGCGAAGTGCATCCGTGAGCATGGCGTTCCCAACTTCCCGGACCCCGAGGTGAACGGGAACACGATCGTCATCGATGTCAACAAGTCCGGCCTGTCCGGGCGGGAGGACCCGAACTTCACCAAGGCCGCGGAGGCCTGCTACAGCATCCGGCCCGGCGGCACGCTCGCCTTCATGGGAGGGCCGCAGCAGTGACCGGTCAGGACGGGGGGACCGTCGAGCGGACGGCCGCCGAGGCCTCGGAGGACATCGTGGGCGGGGAGCTGGAGCCCCGGGCCGCGGCTCTCGCCCCCTTGGACGGGAGCGGTGGCGCCGTGGAGGAGCCGCCTTCGACGGGCATCCGCCGGCCACGCCGCGGCATGCGTATCGCGCTGATCGCGGCCTGTGCGGTGGTGATCGCCGTGGCCGCGGTCGGTGCCGCCTCGGGTGCGTTCGGCGGTGGCGGCGAGGAGGACAAGGCGGCGGCGCCCACCGGTCCGCCCGCCACGGCGAAGGTGGAGCGGACGACACTGACCAGCTCCCAGACCATGGACGGGCAACTCGGGTACGGCGACACCTCGGCGGTCCAGGCCCCGTCGACCGGGTCGTCGGCCGGCTCGGCGCAGTCCGGCGGATCGACGCAGGGCGGCGCCGCCTCCTCCGGAATCGTCACCTGGATGCCCTCGGACGGGGAGACCATCACCCGGGGGAAGCCGGTCTACAAGGTCAACCAGGAGTCGGTGCCCCTGCTGTACGGCTCGGTGCCGCTGTACCGGACGCTGAAGCCGGGCAGCACCGGGAGCGACGTCAAGATGCTGGAGCGGAACCTCCGGGCGCTCGGCTACCGGGGCTTCACGGTGGACAGCACCTACAACTCCGACACGGCCGCCGCGGTCGAGAAGTGGCAGGACGACCTCGGACGTGCGGAGACCGGGGAGGTGCAGGTCGGCGACGCGGTGGTGACCTCCGGCGCACGCCGGGTCGCCAAGGCGCAGCTCGCCATCGGAGACGCCCTTTCCGGGGACGTGCTCACCTGGACGGGCACCGACCGGGTCATCTCCGTCGATCTGCCGGTGCAGTACGCGGAGTTGGCGAAGCAGGGCGGGAACACGACGGTCACGCTGCCGGACAACACCACGGTGACCGCCGTGGTGACGGACATCGGTACGCCGACCTCGTCGAGCGACTCCTCGGACCCCGCGTCCTCCGGGGACTCGTCGGGCTCGGACTCCTCGAAGGCCACCATCCCGGTGGAGCTGAAAGTCAAGGACGCCAAGAAGATCGGTTCCTACCAGGCAGCCTCCGTCAGCGTCGAGTTCGCGTCCGCGAGGCGCGACAACGTACTGGCGGTGCCGATCAGCGCCCTGTACGCCCTGCCCCAGGGCGGCTACGCGGTCGAGGTGGTGACCGGGGCGAAGACGGAGTACCGATCGGTGAAGCTCGGGATGTTCGGCAACGGCAAGGTCGAGGTCTCCGGAGTCGGCATCACCGAGGGCACGGTCGTGGGGGTCCCGAAGTGACCGTCGCAGCCCACCCGGTGATCGAGCTGGCCGGGGTCAGCAAGTCGTACGGCGACGTGGCCGCCCTGGTCGAGACGGACCTGGTGGTCCACCGCGGCGAGATGCTCGCGGTCGTCGGCCCGTCGGGTTCGGGCAAGTCCACCATGCTCAACATCATGGGCACGCTGGACCGCCCCTCGGCGGGGACGGTGGCGATCGCCGGCCACGACGTGGACTCCCTCAACGACCGCGAGCTGTCGGCGCTGCGCGCCGGCACCATCGGCTTCGTCTTCCAGCAGTTCCACCTCGCCGCCGGAGTCCCAGCCCTCGACAGCGTGGCCGACGGCCTGCTGTACGGCGGACGGCCGCGCCGCGAGCGGCGTCGGCTCGCCGAGGCGGCGCTGCGCAGGGTGGGCCTGGGGCACCGGCTCCTGCACGAGCCGCAGCAGCTGTCCGGCGGTGAGAAGCAGCGGGTGGCGATCGCCCGCGCGGTGGTCGGCGATCCGCCGCTGCTGCTGGCCGACGAGCCGACCGGCGCGTTGGACTCCCGCTCGGGGACTGTGGTGATGGAGCTGCTCCACGAGCTGCACGAGGCCGGGACGACGGTGGTCGTCATCACCCACGACCGGGACATCTCGGCATCCCTGCCGCGTGAGGTCAGGGTGCGGGACGGCCGTATCGAGCACGACTCGGCGTTGCCGGAGCCCCTGGCCCTGGCGCACACGGGGGTGGAGCGATGAGCCTGACGCATGCGGGCGGTCCCGCCGAACGGGAGCGGCCCTGGGCCGAGTTGCCCCCGCCGCCGCGGCCCCGGCCGGCCCGGCTGAACCTGTCGGACGTGGCCCGGGTGGGCGGCTGGGGTCTGCGCTCGCGGCCCATGAGGGTCTTCCTCTCCGCCCTGGGCATCGCGATCGGCATCGCCGCGATGATCAGCGTGGTGGGCATCTCCACCTCGTCGACGAACGACCTGAACAAGAAGCTGGCCGCGCTCGGCACCAATCTGCTCACGGTCGCCCCCGGTACCACCCTGACCGGCGCGAACGCCCATCTGTCCGACGACGCCGTCGCGATGATCGCGAACCGCCCGGAGGTGATCTCGGCCTCCGCGACGGGTACCACGGACGCGAAGCTCTACCGCAACGACCACATCCCGTCGGTGGAGTCCGGCGGCCTGACGGTGAACGCGGCGCAGACCGATCTGCTCCGGTCCATCGGCGGGGAGATCGTGGACGGCCGCTGGATCAACGGCGCCAGCAGCCGCTATCCCGCCGTGGTGCTGGGCTCGGAAGCGGCGCGGAGCCTCGGGATCCACCAGGCCGGACCGGAAGTGCAGGTGTGGCTCGGCAACCACTGGTTCACCGTGGTGGGTCTGCTGGCACACAACCAGCTGCTGCCGGCCCTTGACACACAGGCGTTCGTGGGCTGGTCGGTGGCGGAGAAGGAACTGTCCTTCGACGGCTATCCGACGACGGTCTACACGCGGGCCAAGGACGCGGACGTCGAGAAGGTGCACAGCGTGCTGGGCCCCACGGTCTCTCCGCAGGATCCCAACGAGGTCAACGTCTCCCGTCCCTCCGACGCGCTGGCCGCCAAGAACGCCACGGACGAGACGCTGAGCGGACTGCTGCTGGGCCTGGGCGGGGTCGCGCTGCTGGTCGGCGGTGTCGGGGTGGCCAACACGATGGTCATCTCGGTGCTGGAGCGGCGCTCGGAGATCGGGCTGCGCCGCTCGCTCGGTGCCACCCGGGGCCAGATCAGGATCCAGTTCCTCGCCGAGGCACTGCTGCTGTCCGGGCTCGGCGGTCTGGGCGGCGTACTGCTGGGCATCGGCGTGACCAACGGCTATGCCGCCTACCAGGGGTGGGTGGCCCTAGTGCCGCTGTGGGCGATGGCCGGCGGCCTGGCCGCCACCCTCGTCATCGGTGGACTGGCCGGCTTCTACCCCGCGGTACGGGCGGCCCGGCTGCCCCCGACCGAGGCTCTCGCGACCAACTAGCCGACACCGTAGGAGGTTTGACATCCGGACCGCGGCGCCCTCGCCGTCCGCCCCCGTCCGGAGGGGGCGCCGCACCCGGTCGGTCCGTGTCCAAGTGCTCGGGTCGGCCGGTTGGACGACACTGTCGCGTCGGGCGCGGGCACGTGACACTGGTGACGCGACTCCACCAGTCCCACCATAAACAATACCCGCATGCGTGAATTACCTCCTCGAATTGACGAGCCTTGTTCGCCCCATATGAGGCGGCTAAGGTTTTCCCATCAACCGGGAAATGCGATCCGTGGGGGCAGTTATGGCGAACCCGTTTGACGATGAAAACGGGACCTTTCTGGTGCTCGTAAACAGGGAGAATCAGCACTCGCTGTGGCCTGCATTCGCCGAAATTCCGAATGGCTGGCGGCTCGCCTTCGGAGAGGCCACGCGAAAGGAATGCCTCGACTATGTGGAGGAGAACTGGACGGATCTCCGTCCGCAGAGCCTCATCGACGCGATGAGGGAGACCGAGGCGGCCCGCTGATGGCCCGTCCTACCGCAGCGACGCGACCCAGGGAGTACCTGTGGCCATGATGGGCGGACCCGTCATGATCCGGTCCGACGGACCGGATTCCTCGAACAACACCCAGCGGGCGAAGCCCGGAACGACGAGAAGAATCATTCCGTACACCCGGGGGCACCGCCGTTCCATCGGCCTTCTCCTGGTGTGCACCACGCTGAGCGCCGGCTGCGCGGTGGCCCCGCCCCTGCTGCTCAAGTACCTGATCGACGACGGCATCACGGCCGGCGACACCGGGACCGTGGTCCGGCTGGCGGCCGCGGTCGCCGCGGTCTCCGTGCTGGCCGCCGTCGTGGGGTTCGGGGAGACGTGGTTCTCCGCCCAGGTCGCCGAGGGCCTGGTCTACGACCTGCGGGTCAAGGTCTTCGACCATGTGCAGCGCCAGTCGCTCGCCTTCTTCACCCGTGCGCAGACCGGTGCCCTGGTCAGTCGGCTGAACACCGACGTGATCGGCGCCCAGCAGGCGGTCACCCAGATGCTCGCCACCCTGGTGTCGGCCGGACTGACCGTCATCTTCGTGCTGGCCACCATGTTCTACCTGTCCTGGACGATCACGCTGATCTCGCTGGCACTGGTTCCCTTCTTCATCCTTCCCGGCCGCCTCATCGGCCGCCGGCTCCAGGGCCTCGCGCGACGGCACATGCAGGTGAACGCCGAGATGGGCTCGCTCATGCACGAGCGGTTCAACGTCGCCGGCGCGCTCCTGGCCAAGCTCTACAGCCGTCCGGACCGCGAGACCGCCGGCTATGCGCGGCTCGCCGCCCGCGGCCGCGACATCGGCGTCCGCAACTCGGTCGCCATGAAGCTGCTGTTCCTGTCGACCATGTTCATCGGCTCGATCGCCACCGCCGCGGTCTACGGCGTCGGCGGCGTGCTCTCCATCAACGGCGCCTTCCGCATCGGCACCCTGGTGGCCCTCACCACGCTGCTCACCCGCCTGATGGCCCCGGTGGGCCAGCTGTCGAACGCCCAGGCCGACGCGATGACGGCGCTCGTCAGCTTCGACCGGCTCTTCGAGATCCTCGACCTCAAGCCCCTGGTCACCGAGAAGCCCGACGCGGTGGCGCTGCCGCCCACCACGACCCGCGACGTGGCCCCCGGGGTCGAGTTCCGCGGGGTGTCGTTCCGTCACCCGAGGCCCGCCGACGTCTCGTTGGCCTCGCTGGAGGACTTCGCCGTGCCGACGCCCGAGCGGGTCGGCGACAGCTGGGCGCTGCGCGACCTCAGCTTCACCGTGCCGGCCGGCAAACTCACCGCGCTGGTCGGTCCGTCCGGGGCGGGCAAGACCACCATCACCCACCTGGTGCCGCGGCTGTACGACCCGGAGGAGGGCACCGTCCTCATCGACGGCCGCGACGTGCGCGACCTGACGCTGGAGTCACTGAGCGACACGGTCGGGATGGTCACCCAGGACGGGCACCTGCTGCACACCACCATCCGGGAGAACCTGCTCTACGCCCGCCCGGACGCCACCGAGGAGGAACTGGTCGCGGCCTGCCGGGCCGCACAGATCTGGCGACTCGTCGCCTCGCTGCCCGACGGCCTCGACACCATGGTCGGCGACCGCGGCTACCGTCTCTCCGGGGGTGAGAAGCAGCGCATCGCCATGGCCCGGCTGCTGCTCAAGGCGCCGCCGGTGGTCGTGCTCGACGAGGCGACCGCGCATCTCGACTCGGAGTCCGAGGCCGCCCTGCAGCAGGCACTCAAGACCGCGCTCGCGGGCCGGACCTCGCTGGTCATCGCGCATCGCCTGTCGACCATCCGGGACGCCGACCAGATCATCGTCCTGGACCAGGGGCGGATCGTGGAACGCGGCACGCATGACGAGCTGCTCGCGCTCGGCGGGCTCTACGCCGAGCTCTACCGCACGCAGTTCGCCCGGCCGTCCGCCGAGGACGACAGCGATGTCGAGGTTCTGCCGGAGCAGCGGGTCCCGGAACCGGTGGGCCCCGGCGGCGGGCCGGTCGTCTTCGGCCCCGGCGGTCCTGGGGGCCCCGGCGGTCCGCGGATGGTCGGCGGTCCCGGGATGGTCGGCGGTCCGGGGATGGGCGGGCCCGGCGGCGGGCCGGTCGTCTTCGGTCCCGGTGGCCCCGAGGGTCCGGGAGGTCCGGGAGGTCCGGGAGGCCCCCGAACCCGCTGATCCCCTCTCCGAGTGGTGCCCACGACCCCCATGGGGGTCGTGGGCACCACTTCTGTCGTCCCGTCAACCCCCCTACGTCGAGCGGCCGTTCGCCCGGCGGCAGGGGTTTCGAACGCATTGAGGGACTGTTACGTTCGGTCTTGTCCGATGCGGGCGGTATTTATGGCGCTAGATGCCTAAATAAGGAAGATGTCGGTGTGGCCCGCACCGCACGGCAGCGATCCCGCGGCGGACGGTACGGAAGGGAATTCCTCTTCGAGAACGAGAACGGCCGCTCGTCGTGATGGCGGCGAGGACCGGTGAGGAGCAGGGGTGGAAACCGGGGGAGTCATCGACCAACAATCCATAGTGGAAGTGGAAATCGACGCTTTACGGCCGACCGGGTCACCGCGGCTGGCCGGCGAAAGACAAGAACACATCGAACTGCTCGCGGCGGTGCCGACCCCGCTGCCGCCGATCATCGTCCACCGTCCCACGATGCGGGTCATCGACGGCTTCCACCGGCTGCGCGCGGCCCGGCTGCGGGGGGACACCACCATCGCCGCCCGCTTCTTCGACGGCGACGAGTCGGACGCCTTCGTCCTCGCGGTCCAGCTGAACGTCACCCACGGGCTGCCGCTCGCCCTGCCCGACCGGCAGAGCGCCGCGGAACGGATCATCGCCTCCCACCCCCACTGGTCCGATCGCAGAGTGGCCTCGGTCGCCGGCATCGCCCCCGGAACCGTCGGTGAGATCCGCCGCCGCCTGGGTTCCGGCGCCGCCGACCCGGAGGCGCGCCGGCTCGGCCAGGACGGCCGGATGCGCCCGCTCGACGGCACCGCCGGCCGCCTCCGCGCCGGTGAACTGCTCGCCGAGGAACCCGGTCTGTCGCTGCGTCAGGTCGCCCGCGCGGCCGGCATCTCCCCGGAGACCGTGCGCGACGTGCGCAACCGCCTGCGGAACGGCGAGGATCTGCTGCCCCGCTCGCGCCGCCGCGACAGCGACACCGAACCGCGCCACGCATCCGCGCCCGAGGCCGGAACCGGTGCGGACACCCGCCCCGGGTGCGTGTCCGTCCCGGCGCCGCGCGGCGAACCCGCTGCCGGGCGGCCGCCCCATCCCGTCGCGCGGGCCCGCGCGGACGCGGCGCCGGACCGTGTCGTCCTGGTCAAGCGGCTGACCGCCGATCCGGCGCTGCGTTTCTCCGAGACCGGCCGCAGTCTGCTGCGGCTCCTCACGATCCACGCGGTCCGCGAGGAGGAGTGGGAGGCGATCATCGGCAACGTCCCGCCGCACTGCAGCGGTGTCGTCGCCGACCTCGCCGTCCAACTGGCCGACATGTGGGCGGACTTCGCGACCCGCGTGCGGAGTGACGTCACGGCCTCCGTCGGCTGATCGCCGCATTGCGCGGAACCCCGGGTTCAGGTGCCCCCTAGGGCGTAGGGGGCACCACCCCCCGATGTCCACAGGGGTTTCGGCTTGGATGTCAGGCTGTTAATTTCGGTCACATCCGAAGCACGCGAATGCCGCACGCGGATGCTCTGTCTCGGGGTGACAGGGCGGGCCGAGGGTGTCGAAATCGCCACCCCCCGCATTCTTCGCGGCGGCAGGCAGTGGATTTTCTGCAGAAAGCGTGCTTGCACGAGAAATTCTTCTTCGTGGACGGCGACGCTCTCGCAGCGGCGGGGGTATGTGAGGAGCTGGGGTGGAGTCCGAGGGGGCCATAGGGGAACAGCCCGTCGTGGAGGTCGAGATCGGCTCGCTGAGCCTGTCCGGATCACCGCGGCTGGCCGGAGAGAGTTCGGAGCACATACAAGTACTCGCGGCAGCGCCGAACCCGCTGCCGCCGATCACGGTGCACCGGCCGACGATGCGGGTCATCGACGGCTACCACCGGTTGAGAGCCGCCCGGCTGCGCGGCGAGAGCAGGATCGCCGCCCGGTTCTTCGACGGGGACGAAACGGCGGCCTTCGTCCTGTCGGTGAGGCTCAATGTCACTCACGGCCTGCCGCTGGCGCTCGCCGACCGCAAGCGTGCCGCCGAGCGCATCATCGTCGCCCATCCCCAGTGGTCGGATCGCAGGGTGGCCTCGGTGACCGGGATCGCCCCCGGGACCGTCGGCGACATCCGCAAGCGGGTCGTCCGGGGGCCGGGGCCGCAGGGGCGCCGGCTCGGCAGGGACGGCAGGATGCGGCCGGTCGACGGCAGCAGCGGCCGCATCCTCGCCGGTGAGCTGCTCGCCGAGAACCCGGACCTCTCGCTGCGGCAGGTCGCCCGGGCGGCGGGCATCTCCCCGGAGACCGCCCGGGACGTGCGCAACCGGCTGGGCAACGGCGAGGACCCGCTGCCCCGGCGCCGCCGCCGGGAGGCCGCGCCGGACGAGGAGCGGGCCGTAGGAGGGGAGTTCGGGACGCTGCGGCTCGCCCGGCCGGGAAATCGGACGCGTCCGGACGTCGCACCGGCTTCGGACCACGCCGTGCTGATCAAGCGGCTCATGGCCGACCCGGCCCTGCGCTTCAGTGAGACCGGCCGCAATCTGTTGCGCCTGCTCGCTCTGCACACGCTGCGCAAGGAGGAGTGGGAGGCGATCATCAGCAACGTCCCGCCGCACTGCAGTGACATCGTGGCTGATCTCGCCCGGCAGTTCGCCGACCTGTGGTCGGAGTTCGCCGAGAGGGTCGGGGAGGACGTCGCGCAGATCGGCTGAGCCCGCGCCTCGGACAGAGGGGGCCGTCGCGAAAGGTGCGCTTTCGCGACGGCCCCGAGTCGTGTGCGGGGTCAGGGAAGTGGCGTGAATCATTCCGCTCTTCACCGGGAGGGGTTGTGCATTTCTTCTTTAATTTTCCATTAATTCCCGGCCGCTCCATGTCTGAAAGACACCCCCTATTCCTTGGCCGAGTGACCGAAAGTCAGCCCGTGTCGGCGTGAATGAGACGCTATCCTGAGTTGCGCTGACTGATCGGCGAAGGTACGGGGGTGCCTGTGAAGCTCAGTGAAAGGGACGGAGAACTCGGTCTTCTACGACGTCTCTACAGAGGGTGTGTGGCCGGAAAGGGTTCCCTGGTCATTACCAACGGTCCTGTGGGGTGCGGCAAGACCGCGTTGATCCAGACATTCGTCGAGCAGGTGACGGAGCAGGGGGGCGCCGTCCTGTCGGCGACCGGCTCCGTGAGTGAGAGCCTCGACAGGCTCGGGCTGATCGACCAGCTGGTGACCGCGATGGGTGCGGTGGGTCCGGCCGACGGGCCACCGGCCGTCGCGGACGTCACGACGGCCGCGGAGGCGAGCGGACGGGTGCCACGCGCACTGATGCAGCGCGTCTACCGGGCCGTCGCCGAACTCGCCGAGAAACAGCCGCTCGTCCTCCACGTCGACGACGTGCACTTCGCCGACGAGGCATCGCTCCAGTGCCTGAGGTATCTCGTACGGCGCATCGACTCGCTGGCCGTCCTGGTCGTCCTGACCGAGAGTCCCAGCCACGAACAGGCACTCGCCACGCTCCACGCGGAGACGCTCCACCTGCCCTACTGCCATCGGATCCGGCTCGGTCCGCTCTCGGCCGAGGGGGTCGCCGGATATCTGACGGATCATCCGGCGACGCGTTCGGTGACGCCGGGGACCGTCGAGCTGTGGGCGCGGACGAGCGGGGGGAACCCTCTGCTGCTGGACGCCCTGATCGAGGACTTCGCCGGGCAGGGGACGGTCGAGGCCGCGGGACGGGGTGCCCCGGTGCCGTGCGAGTCGTTCCGGAACGCCTTTCTCCGCTGCCTCCACCGCTGCGAGCCGACCCTGCTCGCTGTCGCGCGCGCCGCCGCCGTCCTCGGCAAGTCCGTGACACCCGCCCTGATCGGCGACCTCCTCGGGGCGGACGCGACCTCCGTACGCCGGAGCGTCACCGACCTGCGCGCGGCGGGGCTGTTCTCGGGCTCGTGGTTCGGCCACGAGCGTGCCCGGCTGACCGTGCTCGCGGACATTCCCGGCAAGGACCTCCCCGCTCTGCGGGCCCGGGCCGCCGAGCTGCTCCGCGAGAGCGGTGCGCCCGCCTCGGTGGTGGCCGAACAACTGCTGGCCGGCCACGACTCGGCGCAGGCCGCCTGGCAGCCCGACATCCTCCGGGAGGCCGCGCGTGAGGCCCTGGCGGCGGGAGACATCGGTGCCGGCGTCGGCTATCTGCGGCACGCCTCCGGCCTCTGCACGGACGCCAACCAGGAAGCGGAGGTGATCGCCGCCCTCGCGGAGGCGCAGTGGCTCATCGACCCCGCGAAGGCGTCCCGGTACCTCCCGCAGCTCAGCCGTATGGTGCGCGCCGGTCTGCTCACCGGGTCCGACGCCCTGGTCGTGGTGAAACAGAAGGTGTGGCGCGGCGAGTTCGCGCAGGCCGACGACCTGTTGCGGATCATCGAGGCGCGGGAGGGCGCCGGCGCGGAGAACGCCTGGGACGGAGCGGGCTACTCCCGGGCCGTCATCCGCTCGGACCACACCCTCGTCCGGGTGTGGCTGTCCTTCTGCTGCCCCGGTCTGCGGCGCGGCACCACGATGTCGCCCCGCACCTTCATCAGGCTCTCGGCCGACCTCGTCGAGCTCGGGAAGGACCCGGCCCCCGACGAGCTGCTGCGCGGCACCGGCAGGGCCGGCCCGTTCGCGGACACGCTCGTGGCGCTGATCTTCCTGATCGGGTCCCAGCGGCTGGACGAGGCGCTGCTCTGGTCGGAGCGGCTGCTGGACGAGCCGCGCAACCGGCGTGCCCCCATGCGGCGGGCGTTCCTGGAGACGATCCGAGCGGCGGCGGCCCTGAGCCGGGGTGACGCCGCCGACGCGGGCGAGGCCGCCGGGACCGCGCTGAGCCTGGTCGGCCCGGAGGCCTGGGGCATCGCGATCGGCCTGCCGCTGGCCCTGGCGATCCGCGCGGCGACCGAGAGCGGCGATGTCGACACGGCGCGGACCTACCTCGACCTGCCCGTTCCCATGGTCATGTTCGGCACCCCCTTCGCGCTGCCCTACCTCCAGGCGCTGGGCCGCTTCCACCTCGCCCTGGGCCGGCCGCGCGCCGCCCTGCGGGACTTCGAGTCGTGCGGCGAGCTGATGACGAAGTGGCGGCTCGACGCACCGGAACTCGTGGACTGGCGCAACGACGCGGTCGCCGCCCTCATCGCCATGGGCGATCACCGGCGGGCCCGGGAGCGGGCCGAGGAACACCTCGCCCGGCTCGGTGAGCGGCCCACCCGCGCCCGCGGCATCGCGCTGCGCCATCTCGCGGCGGTGGGTCCGTCCCGGAACCGGCTGCGGCTGCTCCAGGAGGCGGTACAGATCCTCGAAACCTGCGGTGACGGGCTGGAGTCGAGGCGCGCCCGGGCCGACGAGGAAGCCGCGCGCAGGGCGGAGGGGGAGACCACCGCGCTCGGGCGCGAGCACCCGCTGGGAGCACTGTGGGACGCTCCGTCCGCGCCGGCCCGGAGCGTGGTCCCGACGGGCGCCGCCGATCCGGACGCGGTGCCCGCGGCGCTGGCCGAACTCACCGAGGCGGAACGCCGGGTCGGGGCCCTCGCCGCGTCCGGCTGTACCAACCGCGAGATCGCCGACCGGCTCTCCATAACGGTCAGTACGGTGGAACAGCATCTCACCAAAATATACCGGAAATTGAAGGTGCGCGGCAGAGCGGATCTTCCGATGTCACTCGTGCGTTTTTCGGAGGTCGCGTGCCCTCCACATGGACGGTGAAAAGAAAAGCCCTCGCATCCGTTGGTGAACTGCCCGTCCAAGTCAACTCCCCGTCCAAGTGGCGGTTTCGGACCGTTGGACAGTGTTGTGGTGAGGATTGCGATCGTGTGATCCTGAATGCCGAATCAGCCTTCCAATACCCGATTCCGCCGGGAGGAATTCCATGGCCGGACGGAGCCTCGACGACTATGCACGACTGGCCAGGAAAGGATTCGATCACGTTCTCGCGGAATCCCTGGAAGCCGTTGAACGAGCCTCTGCGGAGAACAGGGCGGCCTTCGACCGGACCGGTCTGAGGCCGGCCCGGTCCACCCGGCCCGGGCCGCCCGACACCAGCACGAAGATCCTGGACCGTCCCTGGGCCGCACCGATCGCCGTCGGCCCGCTCGCCGGACTCGCCCGGCCCGCGGACGAGCCCGCCGTGCTGCGGGCGGCCGACGCGGCGGGACTGCCCGTCGTGGTCGACATGGTCACCCCGAACGACCTCGCGCACCCGGAGCCGGCCGACGACGGGCCGCGGTGGCTCCGCACATACGGCTACCGGGAGCACGGTGACGTCGAGCGGGCGGTGGCCGACGCGGAGCGCGCCGGGTTCGCCGCACTCCTCCTCTCTTTGGGGTCCCAGGGCGGCGGCCGACTCGCGCGCCCCGATGCTCCCCGCGCGGACTGGGCCGACGTGGAGAGGCTGCGCGCCACATCCGCGCTGCCCCTGCTCGTCGCGGGCGTACGCACCGCTGCCGACGCCTCCCGCGCGTTCGACACCGGGGCCGACGGCATCGTCACCGACTCGCTGGACGCGCTGCCCGACCTCGCCGCGGTCGCGGGCACGCACCGCCCCGTCCTGCTCGGCGGCGGCATCCGCCGGGGCGCCGACATCCTGGTCTCCCTGGCCTCGGGGGCCGACGCGGTCCTCGTGGGACGGCTGGTGCTGGACGGGCTGATCGTCGACGGGGAAGCGGGCGTCACCGACGTGCTGGGCGCTCTCGTGCGGGAGTTGGAGGAGGCGATGACGTTCACCGGAACCGCCTCGATCGTCGAGACCCGCCCCGACAGCCTCCGTACCGGACAGCGTCCGCCGTCCCCCGTACGCCCGACGGGCACCCGGGGCGGTGCCGTGGGTGCTTGGAGCGGTGCCGCGAGCGCCCAGGGAAATGCCGTGGGCGTCCTGCGCAAGGACGACCTCCACCCCAGCCTCTCCGATCCCGTCCTGGACACGATGACCTTCCTCAACGAGGTCACCCACCGCTACCCGGACGCCGTCTCCTTCGCGCCAGGGCGGCCCTACGACGGCTTCTTCGACACCGAGCAGATCTTCACGTACCTCCGCCGCTACCTCGACCATCTGGCCGCGCAGGGACGCACGGAGCAGGACATCCGTACCGCCATGTACCAGTACGGTCCCACCGCCGGCCAGATCCGTGAGATCGTCGCCGACTCCCTGCGCGCGGACGAGGGCATCGACGTCCCGGCGGAATCGATCGTGATCACCGTCGGCGCGCAGGAGGCCATGCTGCTGGTGGTGCGGGCCCTCACCGCCGGCCCCGACGACGTGCTGCTCGCGGCGAGCCCCTGCTATGTCGGCATCACGGGCGTGGCACGCCTGCTGGGCGTGCCGGTGACGGCCGTTGAGGAGCGGGAGGACGGGTTCTCCTGCGCCGATCTGGAGACCGCGATCGTGCGCGAGCGCGCCCGGGGAGGGCGCCCCCGGGCCCTCTACGTCATTCCCGATCACTCCAACCCGTCGGGAACCACGATGGACGCGCCGACGCGCGCCGCGCTGCTGGAGACGGCGGAGCGCCACGGCATCCTCCTCATCGAGGACAGCCCCTACCGCAGAGTGAGCCCCGGTACGCCGCTGCCGACGCTCAAGTCCATGGACCGCTCGCGGAGTGTCGTCCACCTGGGCTCGTTCGCCAAGACCGTCTTCCCCGGCGCCCGGGTCGGTTTCGCCGTCGCCGACCAGCAGGTGGTCGACACATCGGGCCGGACCGGTCTCCTGGCCGACGAGCTCGCCAAGATCAAGAGCATGGTGACGGTCAACACCTCGTCCCTGAGCCAGGCCGCGGTGGCGGGCGCCCTGCTGGCGGGCGACGGCCGGATCTCCGAGATGAACGCGGAACCGGCGGCCTATTACGGCAATGCCATGCGGACCACACTGCGCAATCTCGACGCGCGTCTGCCGGCGGACCGGCGAGCCGCTCTGGGCGTGCGCTGGAACGAACCGACCGGAGGTTTCTTCCTCACGGTCCACGTCCCCTTCCGGGCGGACAATGCGGCGCTGACCCGCTCGGCACAGGAATTCGGCGTCATCTGGACGCCGATGAACTACTTCTATCCGCAGGGCGGCGGCCATCAGGCCCTCCGTCTCTCCACCAGCTATCTGACGACGGCCGATATCGAAGAGGGCACGGCGCGGCTCGCACGGTTCATCGAGGCGCAGTCCTCGGCGTCGTGAATTCTCCGGGAAAGGCGAAGCAAGTGACCGGGAACAGCAATGCACGGATACCGCGGTCGAAGCCGCGCATGTGGGGGTGGACTTTCCGATGACCATCAATCTGGACCGGCCGGAAGGACTGGAGGCCGACGTCCTGGCGGACGATTTCCGGCGGCCCGTCGTCCTGACCGGTGACGGCGCCCTGAAGACGCCGTACCGACCGCGGATCGTCGGGGTGGGGACCGCCACGTCGGCCGCCGTCTACTCCCAGCAGGAGGTGCTCGACGCCTTCCGCATCACCGACCCGAAGATCCGGTCCGTGTTCGCCAACAGCGCCATCGACCGGCGCCACCTGACCCTGCCGGAACCGGACGCCGACGGTGTCCGCGCCCCCGAGCCGCAGGGCGACCTGCTCGACAAGCACAAGGCCATGGCGACGGAGATGGGCGCCGAGGCACTGCGCGCCTGTCTGAAGCGGGCCGGCGCCGAACTCTCCGATCTGCGGCACCTGTGCTGCGTGTCGTCCACCGGCTTCCTCACCCCCGGCCTGAGCGCCCTGATGATCCGCGAACTGGGCATCGACCGGCACTGCAGCCGCAGCGACATCGTCGGCATGGGCTGCAACGCGGGGCTCAACGCGCTGAACGTCGTGGCCGGCTGGTCCGCCGCCCACCCGGGCGAACTCGCCGTCGTCCTCTGCACGGAGGCCTGCTCAGCGGCGTACGCGATGGACTCCTCGATGCGGACCGCGGTCGTCAACAGCCTCTTCGGCGACGGCGCCGGAGCGATCGCCCTGAGGTCAGGACCCGGTGACGAGGCGTCCGGCGCGGCCGAGGGTCCGACCCTCCTGAAGTTCGCCAGCTGCATCATCCCCGACGCGATCGGCGCGATGCGCTACGACTGGGACCGCGAACTGGACCGGTTCAGCTTCTACCTCGACCCGCAGATCCCCTACGTCGTCGGTGCCCACGCCGAGATCGTGGTCGACCGCCTGCTCCAGGACACGGGCCTGCGCAGGAGCGACATCCGCCACTGGCTCGTGCACTCCGGCGGCAAGAAGGTGATCGACGCGGTGGTCGTCAACCTCGGCCTGACCCGCCACGACCTGCGCCACACCGTCGGCGTCCTGCGGGACTACGGCAACGTGTCGAGCGGATCGTTCCTTTTCTCGTACGAACGCCTCCTCGACGAGCAGGTGACCCGGCCCGGCGACTACGGAGTGCTCATGACCATGGGCCCGGGATCCACGCTCGAAACGGCGCTGGTCCAGTGGTGAAGACAGGAGAGAGCACAGTGAGTGACGTAAGTGCCGTACGGACACTGGCCGTTGACGGATCCCGGCCACTGTCGATCAGGACCGTCAAGGACCTCACCGTCCTGTGCGACGAGGTGGAGGACCAGGGCGGGGCCGCGATCCTGCGGGTCACCGGCACACCCGCACCGGGCTGGGCCGACGGGCTGGACGTCTCCCTCGTCACCAAGTGGGAACGGGTGCTGCGACGGCTCGAACGGCTGCCCGGGGTGACCGTCGCGGTCGCGGCCGGCGACTGCGGCGGAGTGGCCCTCGACGCCTTCCTCACCGCCGACATCCGGATCGCGACGCGCGGCAGCCGTCTTCTCCTGCCCTTCGACGGGGAGGCCACCTGGCCCGGCATGGCCGCGTTCCGCCTCGCCCGCCTGGCCGGCGCCGCGCGCGCCCGCCGCGCCGTCCTGTTCGGGCACCCGATCCCGGCGCCCGAGGCGCTGACGCTGGGCATAGCCGACGAGGTGACCGAAGCGCCGGACACCGCGGCGGCCGCCGCCGTCCAGCGCTCCGAGGGCCTGTCGGGCAAGGAACTCGCCCTACGGCGCCAACTGCTCCTCGACGCGATGACGGTCAGCTTCGAGGACGCCCTCGGCCCGCACCTGGCGGCCTGCGACCGCGCTCTGCGGCGCACCGTCGAGGAGGCCGCGTGATGACGCGGCCAACCCCTGTACTCCCCGGTGCGGACACCCCCCGTCCGCACCGGGTGAGGGCGGAAGGCGGAGCGACCGTATGACGACCGACGTGCTGGAGCAGGAGAGCGCGCGTGCGGAGTGGTCGGCGCTGACGGAGGCCGCCGAGCGCGTGGACAAGACGCTGGCGTCACTGCCGTACCCGACGCGCCGCACACCCGAACAGCGGGACCTGGCCGAGGCGGTGAAGAACCGGGCCCGCGCCCTGCGCGCCCGGTTCCTGGACGGGTACGGCGACGCCGTGTACGACCGGGTCACCGAAGGGCGCACCCGCGGCCTGCGGATCGACGAACTGGCCGCGGCCGCGGCGACCGCCTTCCCCGGCCTGGTGCCGGACGCCGGCCGGCTCGCGCAGGAGCGGAGCCGGCCGCAGGCCGACAAGGAGGGCCACGAGATCGACCAGGGCATCCTCCTGCGGGCCGTCCTGCGGTCGCCCTCGGCCGGTCCGCACCTCCTCGACGCCATGCTCCGGCCGACGGCCCGGGCACGGGGGCTGCTGCCGGAGTTCCTGCGGACCGGTGTCGTGGAGATGGAGGCCGTACGGCTCGAACGCCGCGACGGCGTCGCACGGTTGACGATGTGCCGGCACGACCGGCTCAACGCCGAGGACAACCAGCAGGTCGACGACATGGAGACCGCCGTAGACCTTGCTCTCCTCGATCCGGCCGTCCGCGTCGGCCTGCTGCGCGGAGGGGAGATGAGCCATCCCCGCCACCGCGGCAAGCGGGTGTTCAGCGCGGGCATCAACCTCAAGAACCTGAGCTCCGGTGACATCTCCCTGGTCGACTTCCTGCTGCGCCGTGAACTCGGCTACATCCACAAACTCGTCCGGGGCCTGCTCGTCGAGGACCCGGACCGGTGGCACTCGCCGTACGTCGAGAAGCCGTGGGTCGCCGCCGTCGACGGCTTCGCGATCGGCGGAGGCGCCCAGCTGCTGCTGGTGTTCGACCATGTCCTCGCCGCGTCCGACGCCTACCTCAGTCTCCCGGCCGCCAAGGAAGGGATCATCCCTGGCGTGGCCAACTTCCGGCTCGGCCGGTACGCCGGACCCAGGCTGTCCCGTCAGGTGATCCTTGAGGGGCGCAGGATCTGGGCCTCGGAGCCGCAGGCACGGCTGCTGGTGGACGAGGTCGTGGACCCGCGGGAGCTGGACGCCGCCGTCGAGCGGAGCCTGGAGCGCCTCGACGGCGAGGCTGTGCTCGCCAACCGGCGCATGCTCAACCTCGCCGAGGAGCCCGCCGAGGCGTTTCGCGCGTACATGGCGGAGTTCGCCCTCCAGCAGGCGCTGCGGCTGTACGGGGAGGACGTGATCCACAAGGTCGGCAGGTTCGCGGCGAGGTCGTCGCCGTGACCGGGGATCGGGTGAGCCCCGACGACCGCGCCCGGGTGCGGTACGAGAAGAAGGACCACGTCGCCCGCGTCACCCTCGACCGTCCCGAGGTGCTGAACGCGATGGACCTGCGCACGCACGAGGAACTCGCCGCTGTCTGGGACGACGTGGAGGCCGACGACGACATCCGCGTCGTGGTCCTCACCGGCGCGGGCGACCGGGCCTTCTCCGTCGGACAGGACCTGAAGGAACGCAGCCGCCTCGACGCGGAAGGGACCCCTCGGACGACGTTCGGAAGCCGGGGCCTGCCCGGCTGGCCCCGGCTCACCGAGCGGTTCACCCTGTCCAAACCGGTCGTGGCACGGGTCAACGGCTACGCCCTCGGCGGCGGCTTCGAGCTGGCGCTCGCCTGCGACCTCGTCATCGCCTCGCACGACGCGCGGTTCGCCCTGCCGGAGGCACGGCTCGGGCTGATCCCGGGCGCGGGCGGCGCCTTCCGGCTCGCCCGCCAGTTGCCCCTGAAGACCGCCATGGGACATCTGCTCACCGGGCGACCGATCGACGCGGCGACAGCGCTGCACTTCGGACTGGTCAACGAGGTCGCCGAGGAAGGAGACCTGGACCGACGGGTCGACGCCTGGACGGACGACCTGATCCGCAGCGCGCCCCTGTCGGTACGGGCCATCAAGGAAGCGGTGATGCGCTCGCTCGACCAGCCGCTGGAAGAGGCGTTCGCCACGAGGTACGCGTGGGAGGAACGGCGTATGCACAGCCGGGACGCCGTGGAAGGCCCCCGGGCCTTCGCGGAGAAACGTGATCCCGTGTGGTCCGGCCGGTGAGGTGATCCGGGTCCGCCGGCGGGGGCGAACCTGTCGGCGGGCCCGGGCGTTCCGGTTTCCGAACAGCGCGGCGGGCCGCTCCGTCCGCCAGGGGCCGCCCCACAGGAGGCGGCGGAAGGACAGGACGATGCCGATCGCGCGCGTCAACGGAACAGACCTCGGCTACGACGACCACGGCGGCCCGGGGGAGCCCGTCGTGCTGGTCGCCGGCACCGGCGCCCCGGGACGGATCTGGCGGACCCACCAGGTGCCCGCCCTCAGGGCGGCCGGCCACCGGGTGATCACGCTCGACAACCGCGGCATCCCGCCGACCGGTCCGTCCGCCGCCGAATTCACTCTCGACGACATGGCCGCGGACGTCGCCGGTCTGATCGAGCACCTGGGCGCGGGACCCTGCCGGGTCGTGGGCCACTCGCTGGGCGGTCTCATCGCGCAGGAACTCCTCCTCGCCCGGCCCGAACTCGTCACGCGCGCCGTCCTGATGGCCAGCTGCGGACGAGCGGACGCGCTGATCACCGCCATGTCGGCCGCCGACATCGAGCTGGCCGACAGCGGCGTCAAGATCCCTCCCGCCGTGTCCGCGTACCGGCAGGCCCTGCAGAACCTCTCCCCACGGACCCTCAACGACGAGGACCAACTGCGTGACTGGCTCGGCATCTTGGAGCTCTCCGGCTCCGACCCGTCGACGATCCGCGCCCAACTCGGCCTCGAAGTCATCCCGAACCGCCTTCCGCACTACCGGCGGATCACCCGCCCCTGCCTCGTCCTCGCCTTCCAGGACGACATGGTCGTCCGCCCACACCTGTCACGCGAACTCGCCGCGGCCATCCCGGCAGCCGCGTACACCGAGATACCCGGCTGCGGTCACTACGGCTACCTGGAGCGGCCCGACGCGGTGAACGAGGCGGTCATCGGATTTCTCACCGGGTGAGGAGACGCACGTTCGCGGAACGGGAACGGAGTGACAGCCGAGAACGGTCAGTGGCCACCGGTCAGTTCGCCGCTGAGGGTCTTGTGGATGCGGGCGCTGGGCTCGTTCAGGCTGATGATCTCGACGCTCTTGCCGCGCTGGGCGTACTTCGTCTCGATGGCGTCGAGCGCGGCGACCGAGGAGGCGTCCCAGATGTGGGCGGCGGACAGGTCGACGACGACCCTGTCGGGGTCGGTGGCGTAGTTGAACCGGCCGACGAGGTCGTTGGAGGCGGCGAAGAACAGTTCGCCGGTGACGGAGTAGACGACCTGGGTGCCGTCGGGGTCGGTGACAGAGGTGACGTCGGCCAGGTGGGCGAGGCGCTTGGCGAAGATGACCATGGCGGTGACGCTGCCGACGACGACGACGCCGACGGCGAGGTTGGAGGTGGTGACCACGCAGGCGACGGTGACCACCATGACGGTGATCTCCCCGGCGGGCATCCGCCTGAGGGTCTTGGGCGCGATGGAGTGCCAGTCGAAGGTCGCGAAGCACACCATCACCATGACGGCGACCAGGGCGGCCATCGGGATCTCGTCGACGACCGGACCGAAGACGACGCACAGCACCAACAGGAACGCACCGGCCAGGAACGTCGACAGCCGGGTGCGGGCGCCGGACACCCGAACGTTGATCATCGTCTGGCCGATCATCGCGCAGCCCCCCATGCCGCCGAAGAAGCCGGTGACGATGTTCGCGATGCCCTGGCCGATGGACTCGCGGGTCTTGTCGGACTGGAGCGCGTACGCGGCTTCGAGCGTGCCGCTCACGAGCGGGTGGCGGACCTGCGCACCCAGCTGGCGCGGGCGGAGGAGTTCGCGGTCACGCTGGCGGAGCGTCTGAGGCGAACTCCCGCGCCCTGACGTGGTCCTGAGGATATGGGGAGAGGCGCTGCCGGTCCCCTGGAACGAGCGGCCCCGGGACGGCGATGTCAGTGGTCACCACTAGTTTGGAGTCACTGGAGATCGGCCGCACGGGCCGAACGGGCCTTTGGGGAGGGGTGTGCTGTGTCCGCTGCGCAGACACGACAGTCGGGGAACACGACGTACCTGGAGCTGTCTCAGGAGAGTGGTGGCGCCCACAAGTTCTACGAGGTGACTGTCGAGGGGACCACCGTCGCCGTGCGGTACGGACGGATCGGCGTGGACGGGCAGCACCAGACCTCCGCCTTTCCGACCGTCGAGAAGGCGCAGGCGGCAGCGGCGAAGAAGATAGCCGAGAAGGTACGGAAGGGGTACGCGCCCGCGGTTCAGGGGCAGCGCGCGGCCCGCCCCGTGACGCGCCGTCAGGTGACGTCCGCCCCGTCGACGGCGCGGGCGACCGCCCCGGTGCTGTGGCGCTTCCGCACCGGCGCCTCGGCGTTCGGCATCCACGTGGACGAGTACCGCTGCTGGGTCGGCAACCAGCACGGCAGTGTCTACAACCTGAGCCATGACGGCGAGGTGCTGGCGCACTACTCCCTGCCCGACGGCGTGAAGTGCCTGGTGGCCGACGACTTCTGGATCTACGCGGGCTGCGACGACGGCCGGGTGTACGACCTCTCTTCGAAGGTGCCGTTCGCGGCCTACGACATCGCGGCCGAGGTCGACATCTTCTGGCTGGACATCCACGCGGGCGTGCTGAACGTCTCCGACCGCAACGGCGGGCTGACGGTCATCGACCACGAGGACGAGCTCCAGTGGTCCCGCAACTCGTCCGGGGACAACGCGTGGATGGTGCGGGCCGACGACCACGCCGTCTACCACGGGCACAGCCAGGGTGTGACGGCCTACGCGGCGGACGGCGCCAGACAGCTCTGGCACACGGCGACCAACGGCAACGTGCTCTTCGGCTGGCAGGAGGAGCATGCGGTCTACGCCGGGACCGGACGGCGGGTCGTCCAGCGCCTCGCGAAGTCCTCGGGGGCCATTGAGGCCTCCTACCAGTGCGATGCCGCGGTGTACTCGTGTGCCACGTCCGCCGGCGGTCGGTACGTCTTCGCGGGTGACTCGGCATCCTCCGTCTACTGCTTCACCGCCGACGGCACCCGGCTGTGGAAGCTCGGCACGGGCGGTGGCTCGGCGCTGTCCATGCAGTACCACGACGAACGGCTGTACATCGTCTCCACGGACGGCTCGCTCGCCTGCATCGACGCGAGCGAGGCCGCGATCACCGCCGCCCAGTCGGGCGCTGTGCCGGTCGCCGCGGACATCAAGCTGGCGGCCGCCATGCCGACGTACGCACCGCTGACCACCGCCGCCTCCGTCGCCACGGTCAGTGTTGTGCCCGCGGCGGGGAACGGGGTCGTCGTGGAGTGCTTCGAGCAAGGAGGCCGCGTGCGGGTCCATGTCGTCTCCGAGGGCTATGAGCAGGGTTGGAACGTCCAGTTCCCGCGTGCGATACGCGAGCCCGGAGCGCGCTATGTGGTGGACGCGCTGCATTCCTCGTCGGCCGGCTTCTACCGAGTGCGCGGGGAGATCAGGCGCCTGGTGTGACGGGCAGGTAGTGGAAGCGGTCCGGACGGCTTCCACCGTCGGTGAAGCCGGCAACTCGCCTGGTGCGGGCGGGAGTTCGCGCACCCATGGGCCCGGTCGAGTTGTACTCCGTGCAGCGTGCGACGTGTGGTCACTGTCGCCGGGTTCCGCCGCTCCCGTCCGTTCCGCCGCTCCCGCCGTCGTCGAAGCGGTCGTCAGCCCCGCAGCAGGGTGGCGACCGTGGTGCGGATGTGCTCCCGCAGCACGTCCGCGTCCAGGTCCTCGTAGAAGGACGTGTACATCACCAGCGGACCCATCATGGCGCCGAAGGCGCAGCCCAGCCGGATCCGGTCGGCGGGCGGCAGGGACGGGTCGGCGAACAGCGCGGCGAGGGGTTCGCCCTGGGCCTCGATCCGCGGCCCGAGGACCGGGTCGTCGGCGAACAGCTTCTGGAAGGCGTCGTCGTTGCGGTCCCAGACCATGAACAGCCGGCGGTTCGTCAGGGCGATCCCGATGATCTGGTCGAACGCGCGCTGCCACGCCTCCGTGTCCTTGCCCGCCACGGTGAGCCGGTCCGCGATGCCGCCGTTCACCTCCATGATCTGCTCCACGATGACCCGCGCGATGTCCTCCTTGGTGCGGAAGTGGTAGTAGATCGCGGCCTTGCTCACGCTCAGGCGCTCGGCGATCTCGCGCAGGGACGTGCCTCCGTACCCCTGCGTGGTGAACAGCTCTATGGCCACCGAGAGGAGCCGGTCGCGGGTACTGCCGGAACCGGATCCCTTCCTGTTGACCTGGTCATTCGTTGTCCGACTGGCCATGACGACGGACCTCTCCTTGACGATCGGCAAGTGCCTGCCTTGGCGTTCGGCAAGTAGGAACTGGGCGGAGTGTCTAACGCGGGCTTGCCGGTTGCTCTGGTTTTCACCTGCACAGTAGCAAGCCCGGGGCCGGATCAGGTCACCCGGACCGCCAGTCGGTCGCTCGGCCCCATCCCTTGTCCGGTGAGGAGAAGTCCGTGGCTGTCTCTGTGCGAGTCGACATCGCCATCAGCGTCAAAGGCCTCGTCAAACGTTTCGGCGATCACGAAGCCCTCA
The DNA here is from genome assembly GCF_045162645.1 of Streptomyces sp. NBC_00988. Classification (NCBI taxonomy): domain Bacteria; kingdom Bacillati; phylum Actinomycetota; class Actinomycetes; order Kitasatosporales; family Streptomycetaceae; genus Streptomyces; species Streptomyces sp. NBC_00988. Next base: position 1,385,775 of record NZ_CP108730.1, on the reverse strand, counting down.
AAGGAGTCGACCTGGAGGTGCCGACCGGCACGGTCGTCGGTGTCCTCGGGCCCAACGGCGCGGGCAAGACCACGACCGTCCGGGTGCTCGCGACACTCCTCGAACCCGACGGCGGGGAAGTGTGGGTGGGCGGCTACGACGTGCGGAAGAATCCCGCCGCCGTCCGCCGGACCGTCGGCCTGACGGGCCAGTACGCGGCGCTGGACGAGTTCCAGGGCGGCCGCGACAACCTCGTCATGATCGGGCGGCTGGCCGGCCTGCGCCGCCGGGCGGCCCACGAGCGGGCCGAGGAACTGCTGGAGGAGTTCGACCTCGTGGAGGCGGCCGGACGGTCCGTGAAGGGTTACTCCGGCGGTATGCGACGGCGACTCGACCTGGCCGCCAGCCCACGACCGGCCTCGACCCGCGCAGCCGGAACGTGATGTGGGAGGTCGTCCGCGATCTGGTGGCCGGTGGGGCGACCATCTTCCTCACCACGCAGTACCTGGAGGAGGCCGGCCAACTGGCCGACCAGATCGTGGTGATCGACCGGGGCGAGACCATCGCCAAGGGCAGCCCGCGCGAACTCAAGTCCGTCCTGGGCGGAGCCCAGATGGAGATCGTGGTCTCGCCCGGCGGCGATCTCGCCACGGCGGCGCTGGTCCTGGGCGGTTTCGGCACCGGCCCCGCCGCCACGGACTCCGGGACGCGCCATGTGCGGGTGCCCGTGACCGTGCGGCCGCGGCTGGCCACCGAGGTGGTCGAGGCGCTGCTGGCGCACGGCATCAGCCTGGACGACTGCTCCGTCCGGCGGCCCTCCCTCGACGACGTGTTCCTCGCGCTGACCGGTCAGTCGACGGCCGAGACCCGGGCGGCGGACGAGAACGACGTCGTGGCCACGGCCGGCTGAAGACGGCATCCGCACCTCTTCCCCCCCCTGGAGACCACCGCATGACCACCCTGACGGTCGCCCCCGACCTCGACCCGGGACTCGGCACGGTCGGCCGGATCCGCCGGCTGATCAACGACACGCTGGTGCTGACCCGCAGGAACCTGGCCCGGACGCTGAGCGAGCTGGAGTCGCTGATCGACGTGACACTCACCCCCGTGGTGTTCACGCTGCTCTTCGCCTACGTGGTGGGCGGCGCCATCGCGCTGCCGAACGGCGTGAGCTACCACGACTACCTGATCCCGGGCATGTTCGCGATGACCATGACATCGGCGTCGACCGGTACCGCGAGCGCCGTCAACCACGACATGGCGAACGGGATCATCGACCGTTTCAGGTCCCTGCCGATGTCCCGGTCCGGCGTCCTGGCCGGCCAGAGCCTGGCGGATCTGCTCACCACCGTCATCGCGGTGATCGTCCTCGCCGTGACCGGACTGGCGATCGGCTGGTGCATCCACACCGACGTCGGACACGCCGCGGAAGCCTTCGTCCTCGTTCTGTTGTTCGCCTACGCGCTCAACTGGGGCATGGCCTGTCTCGGCATGGTGTTCCGCAGTGCCGAGGGGGTCCAGCAGTTCGGCGTCCTGCTGATGCTCGGACTCACCTTCGTGTCGAGCGCCTTCGTCCCCACCTCGGGTATGCCGTCCTGGCTCCGGGTGGTGGCGAACTGGAATCCGCTCAGCTCACTTTCCGCCGCCATCCGGGAGTTGTTCGGAAATCCGAATCCAGCGAGTGCGGTGCATGCCTGGCCCTTGCAGCATCCCGTCCTCGCGACGACCGTCTACTCGCTCGGAATGATCGCCGTTTTCGCACCCCTCGCCGTGCGGCTCCATCGAACGCGCACCAGCCTGTAGCCCTATCGCTGCCGTCGTGAACTCCCGCAAGAATGCGAGGGTTTCCTGACGGTGGTGGGGTGTGCCGTCCTCATACTCGTCACCCCCTCCTGATCACGCCGACGTCTGCGGCTGACACGATCAGAGGGGGTGACGTCGCGGTCCTGGCCCCGTTCCGGTGGCGCATCGGATTCCAAGAGAGTCGGATTCCAACAGAGAGGACAGGAAGACACACATGGGTACTCCACGCGTGAGCAGTACGCCGCTGCCGGGGATCGGTGTCCGTTACGACCTGACGACGCGTGAGCAGCGTCGTGTCTCGGTGGTCGCGCACCGGGACGGCGAGCGCACGCTGAACGCGTACCGCACGGACGACCCGGACGCCTGCGCCCTGTCGGTGCGGCTGACCGCGGGGGAGACGACGGCGCTCATCGACGCCCTGCTGCCCTCGCACCACAGCCCGAATCTGCTGTCCACGACCGAACTGGGGCTGGTCGCGGAGCGCGTCCAGCTGTCGGCGCTCTCGCACTGGAACGGCCGCGTGCTGGGGGAGACCCGGATGCGCACCGAGACCGGCGTCTCGATCGTGGCCGTACTGCGCCGGGCCGAGGCCGTGCCGTCTCCCACGCCGGACTTCCGGCTGGCCGGCGGGGACACCCTGATCGTGATCGGCACGCGCGAGGGCGTCGAGTCGGCCGCGGCGATACTCGGGCGGGAGTGAACCGGTGCATTCGTCCGCGAGGTTCCTGATCGAGTTCGGCGCGATCATCCTGGCCCTGGGACTGCTGGGCCGGTTCGCCGCGCGCTTCCAGTTCTCCCCGATACCGCTCTATCTGCTGGCCGGGCTGGCCTTCGGCGAGGGCGGGCTGCTGCCGCTGGGCACGAGCGAGGAGTTCGTCGCCATCGGCGCCGAGATCGGCGTCATCCTGCTGCTGTTGATGCTCGGCCTGGAGTACTCGGCCAGCGATCTCGTCTCCAACCTCAAGACCCAGTACACGGCCGGTCTCGTCGACGCCGCCCTCAACGCCCTGCCCGGTGCCGCCATGGCACTGCTGCTCGGCTGGGGACCGGTCGCCGCCGTGGTGCTGGCCGGGGTCACCTGGATCTCCTCCTCCGGGGTCATCGCCAAGGTCCTCGGAGACCTGGGCCGCCTCGGCAACCGCGAGACCCCCGTCATCCTCAGCGTCCTGGTCCTGGAAGACCTCTCCATGGCCGTCTACCTCCCGATCATCACCGCCCTGCTGGCCGGCACGGGCCTCGCGGCCGGCAGCCTCACCCTGGCCGTCGCCCTCGGCGCCGCGGCACTCGTCCTGCTCGTCGCGGTCCGCTACGGCCGCCACATCTCCCGTTTCGTCTCCAGTGACGACCCGGAGAAGCTGCTGCTGGTCGTCCTGGGCCTGACCCTGCTGGTCGCCGGTCTCGCCCAGCAGCTCCAGGTCTCCGCCGCCGTGGGCGCGTTCCTGGTCGGCATCGCCCTGTCCGGAGAGGCCGCGGAGGGCGCGCACAACCTCCTCTCCCCGCTGCGGGACCTGTTCGCCGCCGTGTTCTTCGTCTTCTTCGGCCTGCACACCGACCCGGCGAGCATCCCGCCGGTCCTGCTGCCCGCGCTGGCCCTGGCGGTGGTCACCGCGGGCACGAAGATCGCCACGGGGTACTGGGCCGCTCGGCGCGCGGGGATCTCGGCGAAGGGCCGCTGGCGGGCGGGCGGCACGCTGGTCGCCCGGGGCGAGTTCTCCATCGTCATCGCCGGACTCGCCGTCACCTCCGGCATCGAACCCTCCCTCGGCCCCCTGGCGACGGCGTACGTCCTGATCCTGGTCATCGTCGGCCCGCTCTCCGCCCGCTACACCGAGCCCCTGGCCACCCGCCTGACCGGGCGGCGACGCAAGCCCGCACCCGCGTCCGACACGGCAGACAGCGGACTGGAGAGCGTGGCCGAGGAGCCGCACGAGGTGGGCCAGTGAGCCGGCCTCTCTGAGCGCAACAGCCCTGTAGCCGACGGGAGTTGCTGTGTCCTGTCGGCCACGGGTGGGGACGTGCCGGACTCCCGGCCCCTGCCGCCCTTCGCTACCGCTTGTCGGCGCTGCGGGCCTTCCGCCTAGAGCGGGGTCGCGGCGTGCAGGAGCAGCAGCAGCGTCACGGCCGAGTTCGCCGAGAGCGTCGCGGAGAGGGCGGCACCTGCCGCCGCGCTCCAGAGCGCCAGGCTCACGGCGGTGAAGAGCGGTGGCCAGGTGCGGGCCGGGGGCGGTGGGGCCAGCAGGGCGGCGACCCGGCGGGGGAGGGGGCCCGGCGCGGCGAGGGCCGCGAGCGTCGGTGCCGGCGTGGTGTGGGAGACGAGGGCCGCCTTGCCGATCGCGCGGGCGACGGCTCTGCGGCTGCCGACGGACTGGGCGGCTTCCTCGTCCGCCCAGCGCTCCGCGACGTAGGAGACCGCCGTACGCAGCGGCAGCAGGAACGGGTTGGCGCGGGCGGCCAGTTGGGCGATCAGCAGGTGGCGGTGGTGCCGGGCGGTGAGGTGGGCCCGCTCGTGGGCGAACAGGGCCCGGCGTTCCCGGGAGTCGAGGCAGGCGAGCAGGGTGGTGGTCACCACGATCCGGTCGCGCGGGCCGCCGGGGAGGGCGTAGGCGTACGGCTCGTCGTCGCGGAGGACCGCGACCGATGTGTCGCGCAGACCGGCGAGTGCCGCGTGGGCCAGCCGTCGAACTCGGCGGTGGTGCCACAGAGTTCGGGCGCAGCCCATGACCACGGCGAGGAGGACGGGAATCGCGGCCTTCCCCACGATCTCGTCGTGGGGCACGCTCTCGCGCACCTCGGGGTCCGACCAGCCGTCCGGGAGTGGGTTGCCGGGCAGTTGGGCGGTGCCGACCACCATCAGCAGGCCCAGGCAGAGCGTGCTGCACAGCGCCATGACGGCGGCCATGGCGCTCAACAGGCCGGTGGCGGTGCGGGGATGAAGGTGCTGGGTGGCCAGGTGGGCGATCGGCCAGGCCGTCAACGGCAGGACGAGCGGCAGGAAGACGAGGACGCCCACGGGACGTCAGCCCGCCGACTCGTCGGTGGCCTGGTCCAGCAGATCGCGCAGCAGCTGCTCGTCGTCCTCCGGAAGGGCGGTGATGAAGCTGGCCAGCACCGCCCGGCGGTCCTGCTCGCGATCGAGCACCTTGCGCATCTTCAGCGCGGCGAGCCCCGCCTCGTCCGCGGCCGGCGACCAGGCGAAGGAGCGGCCCTCCCGCACGCGGGTCACGGCCTGCTTCTCCAGCAACCGGCTCAGTACGGTCATCACGGTCGTGTACGCGAGCTCGGCGTCCAGGCGTTCCTGCACCCAGGCCGCGGTCACCGGTGCGTCGGCCGTGCGCAGGACGGTGAGCACCTGCGTCTCCAACTCGCCCTGCGCCCGGCGCGGAGGGCGCGGATCCGGTCTCGCCACGCTCCGTCTCCCTCCTGTATGCCACCGCGTTGCCGCGGGGTCGCGATCGTCCCATCGTATCGACGGGGTGCTGCTCGGCCGCACCGTACTCGGCCGCATCGTCCCGATCCCCTCGATTATTTCTACAGTGTTGTAGATTCTGGTTCGGGTCCGTGCCGCGGGCCCGAACCGTCGGTACGCGTGGAGGAATGAGTCATGGGTGTTTCCCTGTCCAAGGGTGGCAACGTTTCGCTGAGCAAGGAGGCACCGGGGCTTACGGCGGTGCTGGTCGGTCTGGGCTGGGACGTGCGCACCACGACCGGCACGGACTTCGACCTGGACGCCTCGGCGCTGCTGCTCGACGCCTCGGGCAAGGTCATCTCCGACCAGCACTTCGTCTTCTACAACAACCTCAAGAGCCCCGAGGGTTCGGTGGAGCACACCGGTGACAACACCACCGGTGAGGGCGAGGGCGACGACGAGTCCATCAAGGTGGACCTCGCCGCCGTACCGGCCGAGGTCGACAAGATCGTCTTCCCCGTCTCGATCCACGACGGCGAGTCCCGCAGCCAGAGTTTCGGCCAGGTCCGCAACGCCTTCATCCGCGTCGTCAACCAGGCCGGCGGCGCCGAACTCGCCCGCTACGACCTGTCCGAGGACGCGTCGACCGAGACCGCGATGGTCTTCGGCGAGCTGTACCGCAACGGTGCGGAGTGGAAGTTCCGTGCGGTCGGCCAGGGGTACGCGTCCGGACTGGCGGGGATCGCCTCCGACTTCGGCGTGGGTGTCTGAGAACCGGTAGCGGGAGAGATCACGTAGGCCGGTCGGCCTGGGCAAGGGGTGGCGGATCGGCCTGGGCAAGTCCGATGGCGGGGCCCTGAGTTCGGTACGGATGGGGCCCGGCCGGCAAGCCGCGCCTCGCAAGGCCGACCGGTCCCGGGGAGGCCGACCTGGACGCCTCGGCGCTGCTCTTTGCCAACCATCGCGTCAACGTCCTTACGGAGCAGGGAGGTTGGGCTGTGGGCGCGAGTCGGTCGACGTCGTCTTCTTCCAGCATGTGATCAGCGGCGACGGATCCGTCCGTCACGCCGGGGACAACCTGGCCGGGGACGCGGGCGCCGGCGGTGACGGCGATGAGGTGATCCTCGTCGACCTCGGCCGTGTCCCCTCCCGCATCGACCAGCGCCTTCTGCCGCCGCCCGTCTGTGGCAGTACTGCTGCCGAACTGCCGGGCGAATCCGGGGAGTTGGCGAACGGCGGGCGGTAGCCGATGAACGGTGGCCCTGTCCGGCCTACCGACTCCGGGTGTCGGACAGGGCGATGATGGGAACCGTCCCTCGATGAACAACATACGGTGCACGCAATGCGGTGCGGTGGGGCTGGAGCCGGGCTTCGTCGAGGACTCCGGGCAAGGCGCCCGCGGGTTCGCGCGGTGGATCGCAGGCGCCCTTCAGCGAGGCCCACTCGGCAATGCCAGGAGGATGGGCCGACCGCGTTGGCAGATCGACGCCTATCGCTGTCCGACCTGCGCGCACCTCGAACTGTTCGCCGCCCAGCCGGACTAGTCGTCAGGAGCGCCGCGAGTCGTCCTCCTTGAGTGCCCTGGCCTCGCTCTTGAAGATGCGGCTCGCCTTGCCCGCCGAACGCGTCAGCTCCGGCAGCTTCTTGATCCCGAGGACGACCACGACGACGAGAAGGATCACGGCCAGTTCGCTCAAGCCGAACATCAGGTCTGCTTTCTCCCGGGGAGCAAGGCCGCTACGGCGTACCGGCCACGCGCTTCAATCTACAGTGCTGTAGAAGTCTCTCCCGAGGTGTGATCGCTCGACAACCCCGCCTTCCGGTCTGTTTCTCCCTCACCGGTCTCGCCGTCACGGATGCGGCAGTCGCACTCCTGAGCCGGCTTCTGTAGATGGTTTCCATAGATGGATTCCGTGCCGGCCGCGTCGACCGGATGGCCTGGTCACACCATGTGGGCGCGGGGAATCAATCGTGGCCGCCGGACGCTTCAGGCTGTGTGAAGAAGATAGGTTTTCTCTCCTTTGGTCACTGGTCGCCGAGTCCGCACTCCAAGACCCGGTCCGCTGCCGACTTCCTGCACCAGTCCATCGACCTGGCGGTCGCCGCCGAGGAACTCGGCGTGGACGGCGCGTACTTCCGCGTGCACCACTTCGCGCAGCAGGCGGGCAGCCCGTTCCCGCTGCTCTCGGCGATCGGCGCGCGGACCTCGAAGATCGAGATCGGCACCGGCGTGATCGACATGCGCTACGAGAACCCGCTGTACATGGCCGAGAACGCGGGTGCGGCCGACCTCATCTCCGGCGGCCGACTGCAGCTCGGCATCAGCCGTGGCTCACCGGAGCAGGTGATCGACGGCTGGCGCTACTTCGGTTACGAGCCTGCGGAGGGTGAGACCGGCGCGGACATGGCCCGCCAGCACGCCGAGGCCTTCCTCAAGGTGATCGAGGGGGAGGGGTTCGCGCGGCCGAACCCGCGGCCGATGTTCGCCAACCCGCCGGGGCTGCTGCGCGTCGAGCCGTACTCCGAGGGGCTGCGCGAACGGATCTGGTGGGGCTCCAGCTCGAACGCGACCGCCGTCTGGGCCGCGAAGCTGGGGATGAACCTGCAGAGTTCCACGCTGAAGGACGACGAGACGGGCGAGCCGCTGCATGTCCAGCAGCGCAAGCAGATCGAGGCGTACCGCGAGGCGTACAAGGAGGCGGGCCACACGCGCGAGCCCCGGGTGTCGGTCAGCCGCAGCATCTTCGCCCTGACCGACGACATGGACCGGGCCTACTTCGGCAACGACCGCAACTCGCGGGACCAGGTCGGCATGATCGACGACACGACCAGGGCGATCTTCGGACGCTCGTACGCCGCCGAGCCGGACGTGCTGGTGAAGCAACTCCAGGAGGACGAGGCCATCCAGGCCGCGGACACCCTCCTGCTGACCGTCCCGAACCAGCTCGGGGTCGACTAGGGCCTGTGTGATGTCGTGATCAAGCGGTTGCTTGCAGCAGGTCGTTGATCCAGATCATCGAGGCGCGGAGGTGGAGGCCGGCGAGATAGCTCTCGGGCGTCTTGTCGTATCGAGTCGCGATGCCCCGCCAGGCCTTCAGCTTGTTGATCAGGCGCTCGACGGTGTTCCGTTCCTTGTAGAGATCGGCGTCGTGACCTGTGGGCCGGCCGCCCCGGCTGCCTTTCCTCTTCCGGTTGGCGGCCTGGTCCTTCTTCTCCGGGATGACGGCCTTGATGCTGCGTTTGCGCAGGTAGGAGCGGTTGGCGCGGGATGAGTAGGCCCTGTCCGCGGCGACAGCCCCGGGCCGGGTTCGGGGACGGCCGACCGGCAGACGGACCCGCACCTTCTGCAGCACGGGGGCGAATTGCGGGCTGTCAGCAGCCTGTCCCGCGGTCAGGACGAACGACAAGGGACGGCACTTGCGGTCCGCAGCGAGATGAATCTTGCTCGTCAGCCCGCCTCGGGACCTGCCGAGCAGGGCTTCCTTCAGACGGAGCTTGCGCCGTCGCCTGAGGTGCCGCAGTTCTTCCCGGCCGGGGGCGTCGCGTCCGTCCTGTCCGTTCTGTTCCGGCGGGCCGCCCCCTTTTGCCGGGCCCGTTCCTGGTCGGCGGCGGCTTCCTCGAGGGCGTCCATGACTTCCTTGCCGATGCGCATCCCGGCGGCGTCGTGGTGGGCACGGACGGTGGTGGAGTCCACGCTGACCAGGGACAAGTCGGCCTGCTCCTGGCGGGCGGCCTCAGCGATCATGCCTTCCAGTAATGCGGTGAAGACGCCGGCGTCCCTCCAGACGCGGAAGCGGCCGTAGACCGTCGGCCATGGGCCGAACTCGCCCGGCATCTCCCGCCACTGGCTGCTGGTGCGGAACCGCCAGATCACCCCCTCGAACTGCTTACGCAGCCGCTCAGGGTACGGACCGTAATCGCCTATCGGCAGGAACGGTTCGATCAACTGCCACTGCTCGTCGCTGAGTTGCCTGCGCGTCACGAACGCCTTCCTACCGGATCCGCGTTCCAGACGGATCCAGATCGGCACGATTGATCACGACATCACACAGGCCCTACAACGCCCATGTGCTGGAGAGCATCCTGACCCAGGTGGCACCGGAGCTGGGCTGGCGCTGAGTGTTCTGCCGCCCTGCGTGCGGGGCGGCTCGGCACCGGGGTGGTCAGACCGCCTCGAATGTCCGACGGGTCAGCGGGCCGGCCGATCAGGAGCTCAGGTGCTCGTGCTGCATCTTCCACCACCCGCCCTCCCGTTTCACCAGCACGTTCGTGCCCCGTCCCTGTCCGGACCGGGGTCGGCCGTCGACCACCCCTGTCCAGGAGAAGCGATATCGGCACACGGCGTGGTCGGCGGCCAGGACGACCCACTCAAGCTCCTTGATCTCGTACACCTCGTCCTGGATGGCCGCGAAGGTCTGCTCGATTGCTCCCATGATCTCGACCAGGCCCCGATGGGAGCCGTCGGAGAACCAGTAGACGGCATCCGTATCGATCAACGGCGCCACGCGATCGATGTCGTGAGTGTTGGTTGCCTGCTCGTACCGCGTCATGAACGCCGTGAGCTCGGCAGCGAGATCTGAGACCGGATCTGGCACGAGATCTGACATGGGGACGGCCCTCTCCAGTGTCGAAGCCATGAACAGTCGAAGCCACGAACAATCGTGGCGGGCTTGGAGTTCCTCGTGTTGTGATGGCGATGTGAGTCAGCATGTGGTCTGGTCCGACTGTCGCGCGGGTTCTGCGCACTCCACACGGCGTTCGTTCGTGATCAACCGGCCGCAGTCGACCATTCCCGGCACCGTGTGGACGCCGAACGGTCGGTCCGGGGCAGTCCCTTTGGTGTTGCTGGGGCACGGTGGCAGCGGGCATCGACACAGCGACCGGGTCCTGTCGATGGCCGACCGGATCACCTCGTCCGGCTGTGCGGCCGTAGCGATCGACGGTCCGTTCCACGGCGAGCGGGTGGCATCGCCTCTCCCGCCGGTGGAGTACCAGAGGCGGATGGCTGCCGAGGGGATCGGCCGGGTGCTGGACCGCATGGCTGACGACTGGGTTGCCGCGCGTGACCTGCTGGTGGGCACCGGGATCGCCGACTCGACACGTCAGGCGTACTTCGGGTTGTCCATGGGCACGCGCTTCGGCCTCGCTGCCGCACGCGCCCTCGGGACAGGGCTGAGGTGCGCGGTGTTCGGGAAGTTCGGCACGCGATCAACTCCTGGTATTAATCCGGGACTTCACGCCCCGCGCCGCGTCCTGAACGACGCCTCCGCCATCACCGCACCGGTCCTCTTCCACCTGCAGTGGGACGACGAGATCTTCCCGCGCCTGGGGCAACTCCAGCTGTTCGACGCCTTCGTGAGCCCCGTCAAAGAACTGCTCGGCTTCGCGGGAGGCCACCGGGACACCCCGGAACACGCCTCCGCCATGTGGCACGGATTCATCAACCGCCATATCGCGTAAGCCGACTGGCGAGGTGTCCTAGAGTCGCCGCATGCGGCGAAGGACGGGACTGGCGATGGCCGGGGTAGCGGCCCTGGCCTGGGGCGAGTGGTTGAACTGGCGTTGGTCTCGGGTTCTGGTGGGCAACAGCGAGGGCGGTTCGGAGGCCGTAGTGGTCTTGGGGTACCGGAATCCCCAGGCGACGGCGAACTTGATCAACCGGTGGCGAGTCCGTGCCGGCATTCGCTCCATCGACGCTGACCGTGTGCAGGGGACGTGCGTGATCTTCAGCGGCGGTGCGCCCGGCAGAGGTGTTGCGGAGGCCCAACTGATGGCCGACTACGCGAAGTCGGTGCTCGGGTTCGACGGCACGGTGCTCCTGGAAGACCAGAGCGCGACGACGTGGGAGAACATCACGAACGTGATCCCACTGCTTGAAGACGTGGACCGTATCAAGATCGCCTCCCAACCGGCTCATGCGCTCAAGGCCCGTGCGTACCTACGGCGGCAGCGCCCCGATCTCGCGGCGAGGCTGGTGCGTGCGGATGACTACCGCCCCGGCGAGTGGGTGGTCGTCAAGCCGCTGCTGGCCCTGTACGGACTGTGGACACTGCGCGGCCTCAAGGCCGACGAACGGAAGGTCTCGCAGTAGACAACCGCTGTGCTCCACAAGGGTGTTCGGCCTCCCACGGGCGTTGGCCTGACGGCGCCGATCGCCGCTGCGGACATGGACATGGACATGGACATGGACACGGAGTCGTAGCCGGGTCGTAGTCGCCCAGTCATCCGTTCACCCACACTCATCCGCTCACCCCCCACCCCTCCCACCCCCCTCACTCCGAACCCGCGACCCATATGCCCTCCGCGCCCACCCATGCCGTATCTTTGGCCTAGGACAAACTTTGGCATAGGACGAAACCTCCTGTTCGGGCGGAGCTGATCACGTGAGCATCAAGGGCACCACCGCGGCCGAGATCGCGGGCAGCGTGCGGGATCAGGTCGCTTCGGGTGAGTTGGCGCCGCGAGCCGGTCTGCCCCCGGTGCGTGTGCTCGCGGCCGAGTTGGGGGTCAACCGGAACACGGTCGCCCTCGCGTACCGGCGGCTTGTCGAGGCGGGGGTGGCCGAGACGCGGGGGCGTGGCGGCACCGTAGTCGCGGCTGTGCCGCAGCTCGCGCGGGAGGGTGTTGGTGCCGGCGTCGGGGGTGACTGCGTCGACCTGGCCAGCGGCAATCCCGACCCGATGCTGTTGCCCGACCTCCTGGGAGCCGCTCGGCGCGGGGACTACAGCCCGCCGCTGTACGGCGAGCCCGCGATCGACCCGGGGCTGGACGCATGGGCCCGCGCCGACTTCGCGGAGGACATCGACCAGCCGTTCCGCACGCTGGTGACGCACGGAGCGGTCGATGCCACCGAGCGGTTGCTCAACGCTCACCTCACCCGCGGGGATCTGGTGGCGATCGAGGACCCCTGCTTCCTGGCGAGCATCGGGACGTTGCGGCTGAGCGGATACCGCTCCGCACCCGTCGCGGTCGACGGCGCCGGTATGCGCCCCGACGCGCTGCGGGCCGCCCTGGAAGCCGGTGCCCGCGCGGTCGTCTGCACGCCCCGCGCCCACAACCCGACCGGCGCGAGCCTCACCGAGGAACGGGCGGCCGACCTGCGGGCGATCCTCGCGGAGCACCCTCAGGTTCTCGTCATCGAGGACGACCACTTCTCGGCGGTCTCCGCGCGGCCGTACCACCGGGTCACCCCGCCGGGCAGTACACGCTGGGCGTTGGTGCGGTCCGTGTCCAAGTTCCTCGGACCGGATCTGCGCCTCGCCCTCGTCGCCGCCGACGCCGAAACCACCGCGCGCCTGGAGGCGCGGTTGAGCGCCGGCACCACCTGGGTCAGCCGCCTGCTGCAACACACCGCCCGTGAACTCCTGTTGGATCCCCGGGTCCACGAACTCCACGAACGGGCCCGCGAGTTCTACGCCCGGCGCAGCGGCCTGCTCGTCGAGCGGCTGCGCGCCCAGGGCATCGAAGTCCCGTACCGGCCGGACGGGTTGAACGTATGGGTCGAACTCGACGTCGACGCACGAGCCGTGGTCGCAGCTCTCGCGCAGCGGGGCTGGGCGGTGCGGCCCGGTCACCTCTTCGCGCCCGATCCGGCCGCCCATCAGGGCGCGATCCGGGTCACCGCCTCCACGGTCACGAAGGCGCAGGCCGAGGCATTCGCCGCCGAACTCGCCGCGGTCGTAGCGGAGTTGCGCTCCACGGACACCTGACCATCACGATCCGCCTGCCCACTTCGCCCGCCCATTTCTCTCTCCCCTCACTCAAGGAGCCATCATGTTCCGCGGATTGAGCGCCTTCCCCCTCACGCCCACCAGCGAGCAGGGCATCGACGAAACGGCGTACGCGGCGCTCGTCGCCCGCCTCGCCGCAGCAGGCGTGGACTCCATCGGCGCGCTCGGCTCCACCGGCGGCTACGCCTATCTCACCCGGGAGCAACGCGCCAGCGCCGCGAAGATCGCGGTGGGGGCCGCCGACGGGGTTCCCGTCATCGTCGGTATCGGCGCGCTGCGTACCGCGCAGGTACTGGAGTTGGCCGAGGACGCTCAGAAGGCGGGTGCCTCCGGAGTGCTGCTCGCCCCGATGACGTATCAACTGCTCACCGAGGATGAGGTGTTCGGCCTGTACGAGGACGTCACGCGCGAACTTTCCGTGCCCTTGTGCGTCTACGACAACCCGGGCACCACGCACGTCCACTTCACCGACGAACTGCACGGCCGTATCGCGCGGTTGCCGAACGTCGGCTCGATCAAGATCCCCGGTGTGCCCGAGGACCCGCGCGAGGCCGAACTCCGCGTCGGCGCGCTGCGTGCGCTGATTCCCGACACCGTCACCATCGGGGTGAGCGGCGACTGGACGGCCGTCCGTGGCCTCAACTCCGGTTGTGACGCCTGGTATTCGGTCCTCGGCGGCACCTTCCCGCAGACCGCGCTCGCCCTCACCCGAGCCGCCCAGGCCGGTCACGCGGACCAGGCGGACCAACTGTCCGCAGGACTCGAACCGTTGTGGGCCCTCTTCCGCCGCCACGGCAGCCTGCGTGTGATGTCGGCTGCCGCCTCCCACCTCGGCCTGACGGGCGAACCGAATCTGCCGCGTCCCCTGCGAGGGCTGGACGAGACCGCTCGCCAGGAGGTCGTCGCCGCGCTGGACGCCCTCGGGCTCACCTCCTGAGCACGAACCACATGGGTGAGCAGCACATATCAAGTACGCGGAGGGTATGGGAAGTTCCGCCTTCGCTCGGAAAGGGTGTCAGGGCGGCAGGGATGGCCGGGATGGGAGGGGTAGCAGGCGCGGCAACGGCCTGGCGCGCTACGTCGTCGCCGCGGCCCTCGCCCGTACGGCCGACGGTGGAGCGGTGGTCGCCGTCGTTCTGCTCGTCACCTCGTCCGGTGGTTCCAGGACGCTCGCCGGGGTGCTCGGCGCCTGCATCACCGCCCCGCACCTGCTCGGCCCCTTCGTCGCGCGCCCGCTGGACCTCGCCCGGGACGGCCGGAAGGTCATCGCGGCGGCCTGTCGGCTGTACGCCGCCGCGCTGACCGCGGGAGTACTGACGTACGGGCCACGCCCCTGCCGTAGCGACCGGGCTGCTGCTGGCCGCGGCCGGCACCTGCGGACCGCTGCTGACCGGCGGTATCAGCAGTCGGCTGCCCGCCATCGTCGGACCGCGACCACGAGGCCTCGCAGAGCATGGCGGACATGCTCGCCTACTTCCGCGGACTCCTCACCAGCCCGGACACCCCGCCGGCCCCGGACAGCCTGCGCGCCCTGGTGACCGTCAGGCCGAGAACACCGACCAGGACCCCGACGAACTTCTCGCCAACTGCGCCCTGTTGCTGATCGCCGACCACGAGACCACCACCTACTTCATCGGAAACGCCACCCTCGCCCTCCTCCACCACCCGCACGCGGCCGAGCAGTTGCGCAAGCGGCCGGACCTGCTGCCCGCCGCGGTCGAGGAACTCCTGCGCTACGACGCCCCGTCCAGCTCATGCGGCGTCGCGCCCGGCACGACCTGGACCTCGCGGGCCGCGCCATCGCCGAAGGGCAGACGGTGCTCCTGGTGTGCGGCGCCGCCAACCGGGATCCGGCCGTGTTCCCCGACCCCCATGTGCTGGACTTCGAGCGGCCCGGCGGCCGGCACATGGCGTTCGGACACGGCCCGCACTTCTTCCTCGGCGCGGCGCTGGCCCGGCTGGAGGGCACGATCGTCCTGGAAGCCCTCCTCGCCCGCCTCCCCGACCTGCGTCTCGACACCGCCGAGCCCCCGAAGTGGCAGCGCAGCCTCAACTTCCGCGGCCTGACCCGCCTCGACGTCGCCTTCACCCCGCCGTCGGACGATGCCGCCGACATGCGCGCATGCCGACCGACGGTTCCCCGAGCGCCCTCGGCGCAGCGACCCACGCCGACGAGTGCCCGTTCCGGCCCGAGCCGGGAGACGCCCCGGGCGCGTGACCCCGGCTGAGAGGCTCTGCCCTTGTCGCCGATGGGGGCAGAGCGCTCAGCCGCGTCCGATTCCCAACACGGTTTTCCTGAGCGCCTGTTGCACCCGTACGCGCGCCGGACATGTAGGGGCAGACGCCAGGGAAGGAAGCACATGCCCATCGCCACCGAAGCCCAGTTCACCGAGGTGTACCGGGCGCACTACGAGGACGTGCTGCGGTTCGTCCGCCGTCGCGCGCATCCGATGAACGTCGATGACGTCGTCGGTGAGACGTTCCTTGCCGCATGGCGCCGACGGCGCGAGGTGCCCGAGGACGCGCGGCCGTGGCTGTTCGGCACCGCCCGCAATCTGATGCTGAACGCGAACCGGGGTATGCGCCGGCAGTCCGCGCTCGTCGTGCACATCGGTCGCACCGCCACCGCCACCATCGACGCCCACGACCCGACGGACGGCGTAGACAGTCGGCTGGAGCTGGTCGAGGCCTGGCAGGCGCTCGCTGCGGCCGATCAGGAAGTCCTCGCGCTGCACGTCTGGGAGGACCTCACCGCCAAGGAGGCGGCACGGGTACTGGGCTGCACGCGGGCCTCGTACTCCATGCGCCTGACCCGTGCGAAGCGGCGCCTGGCCGGCCAACTGGGCCACGCCGTCGCCGAGTCGTCGGCGTTTTCCCTCTCCACGCGCTGACCCCACGCGCTCCTCTCGCACGTTCCACGCACTGAACAGGAAGCCAGGATTTCTCATGACCAATGACCTGCTCACCCGCCTCGCCGACCTCGACGCCGCTCCGCGCCGCACGCCGTCCGCCCAGGAGATCGACCGCGAGGAGACGCTGCTGCGGACCATCCTCGACGACGACGAGCGTCCCGGCCGCTCGGTCGGCGTCACGTTCCGCCGCCCGCTGGTACGACGACTCTCCTTCACGGCGGCCGGGGCACTCGCGGCCGGCCTCGCGCTGGTCGCGGTGAACGGCGGTGTGCCCGGCATGGGCGGTTCGGGCCCGCTGTCCTCCTCGGAACTCGCCAGCTGGACCGGCACCGCCAAGAACGTGGACGTCGCCGCCGCGCGCGCCTCCGCCGCCGGAAAGTGGTGCCTGGACGCGACGGACCTGAACGGCACCGGCACCGAGCCGGTGATCAGCAACGCGGACCTGCGCGGGAAGGTCGCCTCGATGGTCGTCACGCGTGGCGACGTGTCGGCCTACTGCCTGGCCGGTTCGGACGGCGGCGCGTCGATGGGCATCTCCCCGGTGCGCCAACAGCCCGACGGACACATCAAGGTGGACACGCTGGGTTCCCGGGGCAGCGGCGACGAGGAGCTCAACTACGTGGTCGGCTGGGCGGGTTCGGACGTCGAGGGCATCACCGTACGGGACCACGGGCACACGATCGAGGCCACGATCCAGGACGGCCGCTTCACCGCCTGGTGGCCCGACGGCGACCCCGACGGCGCGATCACCGGCACCCTCACCCTGCACCTGGCCGACGGCTCGACGCGCACGGTGCGGGGAGACACCCTGCTCGACTGACCGGACCGGGCGAGCCGCCTCGCGGATCACGTGGACCGTCGGACCGGGTGGGGTCTGACGGTTCACGGCGCCTCAGCCCTGCCCGCCCGCGATTTCTCTGGGGGGTTCTTCGGGCACATATCCGAGTTGGTATTCGGCGCCCTGGAGCAGTTCCTCCGTCACCCGAACCCCGGTCAGCCGCTCGGAGAGGGCGAAAGCTGCTGCCTTGGTGTCGACCCGTTCGCTCGTCCCGCTCGTCCCGTCCTCATCGTCCGAGAGTACGTAACCGACCTCGCGCATAGCCGAG
The DNA here is from genome assembly GCF_045162645.1 of Streptomyces sp. NBC_00988. Taxonomy (NCBI): domain Bacteria; kingdom Bacillati; phylum Actinomycetota; class Actinomycetes; order Kitasatosporales; family Streptomycetaceae; genus Streptomyces; species Streptomyces sp. NBC_00988. The sequence continues at coordinate 1,368,839 of NZ_CP108730.1, read as the reverse complement.
TTGAGGGCATCGGGAGTGCTGCCGTGCCTGACCGTGGGCCACTCGAAGGTGGTCCGGAGTTCCCCGTCCTCGTACCAATGGAAAAAGTGCATGGGCTTGCCGCCATTGCTGGAGTGCACCGCGGCGCACCCGCCGTCCGTCAAGGCTTCCAGGAAGCGCGACTGCATCCCCATTCCCCCCTCTCCGACGTGCAGGACGAGCGTCCAGTCACCGCCCTCGCCCGGGACGGTGAATGCCCCCGCCATGAAGGACTCGTCCGAGTAGTCCTCCGGGTCGCGCAGTTCGTCCTGCCGCTCGATCAACTCGTCCGCCCCCGTGCAACTGCCCTGGGGCTCCGCCTCCATCACCCGCAGCACCTCCCTCGGGACGACGCCCCGCACCAGGGACAGGGTGTACCCGATCTCCAACGCGCAGTCGAACAACGGAGAGGAACGTATCCAGGCATAGTCACGAGCGGTCACCGATGTCATACGGCACAGTCTGACCGCTGCCACTGACAACGGCCGTGACACGGGCTGGCGCTGTCACAGCCCTCACGCATTCCACGTGGATCGTCGAGTCGGCAACCAGCTGTCGATGACCGCCGCCAACTCGTCGCGACCTGTGAAGACGTGTCCGTTCATGCCCATGGCCCGTGCGACGCGCACGTTCTCCTCTCGGTCGTCGACGAAGAGGAAGTCGGTCGGGGTGGCCCGCAGGGCGTCGACGCAGTGCTGAAAGGCTGCCGGGTCCGGCTTCGCTGCCCTGATCTTCCCGGAGAAGGCGACGTGGTCCAGAAGACGCAGCCAGGGTTGCGCGGCGAGGAAGGCGTCCGCGTGGTCCGAGGGGATGTTGGACAGCAGGGCGATCTCGGCGACATCGCGGAGGGACCGGACGTAGGAGACCATCCGGTCGTCGACGCGCGACCAACTGTCGATGTCGGTGAGGCGCAGTTCCTCGATCGTGTCGGCGTCGGTGAACAGGGACAGCCGTCGCAGTACGGCGGTCCAGTACTCGGACGCGGACTGCCGACCGGCGTCGTAGGGCGGGCGGCAGTCCCAGTAGGCCGTGGTGAAGGCGTCGGTGGGTGTGTGGCAGAGGGCGGCCATCTTGCCCTGGGCGCCCGGGCGTTGGTGGCGGGCGATGACCCCGAAGAGGTCGAACAGGACGATGCTGCGGGCGGTCGACATGGTGGGATTTCCTCCGGGTTCTGGTGGCCGGGGCGGGAGGACAAGCCTGTGCGGCACGGAGTGAGCCGTGCCGCACAGGCGGTCAGTGGGTGCCGTGTGCCAGCTCGGGCGTGCGGTCGGATCCGGTGCGCAGGATCCCGGCGGCCACGGCGGTGGTCGCACACAGCAGGATCAGCAGGACGAAGGCGTGGTTGAGGGCGACGAGGTGGGTCAGCCAGCCGATGGCGGCGGGACCGGCGAGCATGCCGACGTAGCCGAGCCCGGCGACGCGGGAGACGTTGGCCCCCGCGGCTGCGGGGTCGGCGTGCCCGGCCGCGCTGAACAACTGCGGGACACAGCCGGACAGCCCCAGACCGAACAGCGCCCATCCCGCGAACGCGGCCCATGTCCATGGGGAGACGGTCACGATCGTGATGCCGACCGCGGCCGTCGTCGCGCCGTGGCGCAGGATCGCCATGGACCCGAACCGGGTGACGAGGCGGTCGGCGAGCAGCCGTCCGATGGTCATGGTCGCCGCGAAGGTGCCGTAGGCGAAGGCGGCGACGCTCGCGGGTGCGCCGAGGACGTCCTTCAGGTGCAGCGCGCTCCAGTCGTTGGCGGCTCCCTCGCACAGCATGACCATCAGGGCGAGGGCCGCGAGGATCCAGATGCGCCTGCGGGTGCTGTGGGTGGTGCTGCGGTCGGACGCCGGTGCGTGCTCGACCTTCTCCACAGGGTCGGTGCCGGTGGTGGTGGGTTCGGCCGGCAACAGGGCGCGTGCCGATATCAGGGCGATCGTGATGCCCAGGACTCCCATGGCGGCCATGCCCGCTGCCGGGCTCAGGCCGGCGCTCGCCGTAGCCGCCCCGACGAGTGCGGCGAGGACGCCGCCGACCGAGAACGTGGCGTGGAAGGCCGACATGACGGGCCGGCCGTACGCCTTCTCCACGTGCACGGCGTGGGCGTTCATGCTCACGTCCAGGCAGCCGTTGCAGAATCCGAAGACCAGCAGGGCACCGCCCAGAGTCCACGGGTCCCGGGGGAGACCGGGCAGCACCAGGGCCGCGCTGCACAGCACGGCGGTGGCGGGGACGACGACGCGCGCCCCGAGACGGTCGGTCAGACGCCCGGCCACCTGCATGCCGATGAAGGCGCCGAGGCCCAGCAGCACCAGCAGCCCGCCGAGCGTCGCGTGCGTGATGCCCACGCGTTCCTCGATGGCGGGGATGTTCACCACCCAGGTGCCCATCAGAGTGCCGCACAGGCTGAAGTAGACAAAGGTCGCTATGCGGGCGCCTCGGAGCGAATCATTCATGTCGACCACGGTAACGAACATCTATGGCGATTGAATACTGTCGCTTCGCACATATTGAGTGTTCGTTTTGGTTGGTGTTCAATCGCGGTATGAGCAGCAACGCAGACCGGCACGGTTCGATCGCGCAGGCCGTCAGGGAGTCGGGCAGGGTCACGGTCCAGGAACTCGTCGAACTGACCGGCGCCTCCGAGATGACCATCCGGCGCGACCTCGACGCGCTGTCCGCGCAAGGCGTCCTCGAACGCGTCCGCGGCGGCGCGCGCACCCTGCTGCTCAGGGGTGAGGAGCCGCCCTTCGCGCTGCGTGCCCACGAGGCCGTCGACGCCAAGCGCCGCATCGCCGCCGAGGTCTCCGCGCTCATCGCCGACGGCGAGACCGTCCTCCTCGACAGCGGCACCACCTGCCTGGAGATCGCCCACCTGCTGCGCCGGCGGCCGGTCACGGTGATGCCTCTGTCGTTGCAGGCCATCCACGTGTTCGGGGAGGGCCCGGGCCCGGCCACGCTGATGGTGCCCGGCGGGCAGCCCCGGGCCGCCGAGGGAGCCCTCACCGGCCCCCTCACCCTCGCGTCCCTCGCGGCACTGCGATTCGACACCGCCGTCATGGGCTGCTGCGGTCTCAGCGCGGCTCAGGGCCTGACCGCCTACGACCTCGACGACGCGGCCGTGAAGAAGGCAGGCATCGCCGCCACGCGCCGCGTCATCGTCGCCGCCGACGGCAGCAAACTCGGCCACACCGCCTACGCCTACGTCGGCCCCTCCACCCTCCTGCACACCCTGGTCACCGACACCGCGGCACCCGCCGACGAGGTCACGGCACTCGAAGACACCGGCACCGTCGTCAAGGCCGTCTGACCGGACCGTCGGTCGTGAGATGCGGCCACGGGAGGTGAGATCCGCCTCCCCGCGAAGACTCGTACCCCCTCGGTGGCCCGGCGGCAGGGTCGGTGGGTCGGGCCGATGAGTTTGCCGGTTGCCTGGAGTCCTCCCCGTGACATGCCCGCCCCGCCGGCGGATCAGGAGGCGGCGGGTCCCGGTGCCTTGGAAGAGAGGTGGAGGTCAGGATGAGCACCCCGATTCGGCTGTACATGTCGATGTCGCTCGACGGCTATATCGCCGGGCCGGACGATCGGCCGGGGCAGGAGCTGGGGCGTGATGGTGGACGGCTCTTCAACTGGCTCGACGACCGGAAATCCGACGGTCCCAGCGGGCAGGTTTACCGCGAGGCGCTGGCGACCGGCGCAGTGATCTCCGGACGCCGGACCTTCGAACTCGCCGGGCGCTGGCAGGGCGACCATCACGACGGTGTGCCGATCCTCGTCCTCACTCACCGGGTGGACGACGGGGACGTGCCACCCGGCCACGCGCGTTTCGTCACCGATGTCGAGGACTGCGCCCGTCAGGCTCGCGCGGCCGCCGGGGACCGGCCGGTCATGGTCCATGGGGCGGGCGCGGCGCAAGCGCTCCTCCGGGCCGGGCAGGTGGACGAGATGGAGATCCACCTGGTTCCGGTACTCCTCGGGGACGGCCGACGGCTCTTCGACCACCTGGGTGGCGATCACATCGAACTCGACCTCGTCCGGCGGCTTGAGGACCGGGACGTCACGCACCTCCGCTACCGGGTGCGCCGAACCGGGGAGGCCGCGTGAAGACGCTCTTCGTCTCCTACCGCGTCACCGACCTGGACCGCTCGCTCGATTTCTACACCGCCTTGGGCTACGTCGAGTTGGGCAGGGTCGACCTCGGCGCCGGGGCTCGCCTCGTGATCCTCAACTTCCCCGGCGAACCGGCGGCCTCGCTCGAACTGGTCCACCGCCCCGGCGACGGACCGGTCGACGTGGGCAGCGGTTTCGACCACCTCGCGATCCAGGTGGACATACTCGCCACCACTCTGGAGACGCTGACCGAAGCCGGCCTGGAGCCGGGACCCGCCCAGCACCCGGGCGGCCCCCACGGTCCGAAGACGTCGTGGCTCACCGACCCGGACGGCTACCGGATCGAGCTGGTGGAGTGGCCGCCCGGACACGCCGACAGCATCACCGCGGCAGACTTCGCCTGAGGCGGCCACGTTCCGTGCGGTGACGAAGCTCCCTCTCGACGCGACCGCGGTGCGACGCGAGACAACAGCCCACCCCATCGGCCATGGCGGGTGACGGTGGCCGGAATCGCCCAACCACCCGCGCCGCCACCGAAGTTGTGACAGCCCTGTGACTGGAATTATGGCCTCCATCACATGTGCGGGGTTGACGCGCTGATCAGATGACCGGATGCCCAGACCCGCCACACTCGGCCCGGCTCTCGCCCGCACCGCCCCCTTCCTGTCGGCCCTCGCGGCGACCGCGCTGCTGCTCACGGCCTGCGGGACGGAGCGCGCGGGCTCCGGGAACACCGGCGCGGCCACGGCCGAACCGTCGTCCCGCACGCAGGTCGACGACCCGGGCAAGGACGGCGTACGGGTCACCTCCCTGACCCTCCCGTCGGCCTCCCCGTCGCCCACCCGCAGCACTTCCGTCTCCGCCGATAGCCTCACCGCGGACTCGGGGATCTCCGCCACCTACGAGGTGACCAACAAGGGCACCGAGACCCTGACCTACTCGGTCGTCATCACCTTCATGAGTGCCGACGGCGGGGCCATGGCCAACCAGACCGCGACCGTCCGCGACGTCGGCCCCGGAAAGACCGTACGAGGCACGATCCGGGCCGGCGAACTGCCGCCCACCACACCGCGGGTGACACAGGCCAAGGTGCTCGAAGTGCGCAAGGTCCCCTCAAGCGAGGCGCCGGCCGCACCGGGCACCTGCCCCGCCTCCGGGATCCGGGTCAGCGCCGACCGGGGCGACGCGGCCATGGGGCTGCGCGTCGTGGGCCTGCATCTCGACAACTGCGGCACGCGCGACTACGACGTCGACGGCCACCCGCTGCTGGAGCTCCTGGACGACGACTTCAAGCACGTCGACGGCGTCAAGATCGTCGACGGCGGCGGCGAGATCACCCCCGGCAGCGTGGACGACAAGCAGCCCGGTCCCGTCACGCTCAAGCCCGGCGAGTCGGCGACCGCCAGCCTGGTCTGGCACAACACCACCGAGTTCGGCACACCGGTGAACGTGCCCTATGTGCGGGTCCGGGCGAAAGCCGGTGCCGACCCGGTGATCGTGACCCCGAACCTCGACCTCGGAACCACCGGAAAGCTCGGGGTCACGGCGTGGCAGAAGGACGAGCACTGAGCGGACCCCGCGAAAGTCGGCTTGGTGTCGTCCGCTCGGAGGTACGTCATGGGCGTCTCTCGGGACCCCTCCCGAGAGTTGGAGGGACGATCACCGGCGTCCGGCGACGGACTGTTGTACGTTGAATTCGGGCCTGCGTGTCGCGTACAGCTACAGCTCAACGCCGGTGGGAACGGGGATGGTTGCGATGGCGGGCGTGGAACTGACCGAACTGATAGCCCAGTTGAGGGCGGAACTCACCGAGGCCATGCGGGCCGGCGAGGACGCCGGGCTGCGGTTCGAACTCGGCCCGGTCGAGCTGGAGTTGGCCCTCTCCGTGGGCAAGGAGGGCGGCGCCGGGGGCAAGGTCAGGTTCTGGGTCGCGGAACTAGGCACCGAGGGCAAGGTGTCCCACACCTCCACCCAGCGGATCAAGCTGGTGCTGGATCCCCGGCAGTCCGGTGTACCGGACCGCAGGCCGCTGATCTCCGGCGAGGAAGTCGACGGCGAGCGATGAGCGCGTCTGCCCGGCGTACAGCTGGACAGCCTGTGCGTGGCGTCCCGCCCGCGCGGTCGGGAACGCCTCCCGGCCGGACTGCGGGTACGTCACCTGAGCCTGGTGTCAGGGGCGCGCAAGGTGCGCTTCGACGAGGTGGACGGCGTCCGCTCGGTCGTCCTCGACTGGCCGCCGGAAGCGGACCTGCCGGCCATGACCGCCGCCCTGCCGGACCTGCGCCGACTCGTCCTGCGCCAGGTCCCGCCGGGCACGTCCGTCCCTACGCTCCCCGGCATCCGGACCACGGTCTGCCCGGCCCGGCGCCCGACGACGGGCTGAGGCGCACGGCTGCTCCGCACCAGCCCTGCCGAGTACCCGACTACGAGGTCGAGGGGGAGCCGCCGCCGGTGTCCCCGCGGAACGCCCCGGCCACCACGGGGACCAACTGCCGCTCGATCTGCTCGGCGGACATGGCGGCCAGCTCCGCGCCGATGGGCGCCAGGGCAAGCCAGTTGAGCAGGCCGGCCGCGCAGCGCGTACGGAAGTTCAGTTCCTGCTCGTCGACTCCGGGAATGTGAGGCGTCAGCACCCGGAGGACATCCCGGCGACTCTGGACGAACTTGCCGGTCAGCCGCTCCCACCCCTCGGGCGGATCGATGCCGACGCGCGCCACGGTCCGCATCACGGCCAGATCCTGTCCACCGGCCGCGAGCGCGCGCACCATCGGCCCGGCGAATGCCGCCGCCACCTCCTGGAGGGTCGGAGCGGAGCCAAGAGAATCGATGGCCTGCATCTGAGCGTCCAGATACCGTTCCAACGCGTGCTCGATCGCCGAGTCGCACAGCGCCTTCAGCGAACCGAAGTGGTAACTCACCGCCGCGACATTGGCGCCGGCGCGCTCTGTGATCTCGCGGAGCGTCAAGCCGTCCTGGCCTCGCTGCGCGAGCAACTCCAGGGCGGCGGCCTGCAGACCGTCCCGCGTCCGCTGACCGGCCTCGCGGCGCAGGTCTGTCTTTTCCACCCTGGTCATGGCAGGTATTCAAGCGGTTGCTTGAGTGCATTGTCAAACAGTCGCCTCACGGATCGAGGCCGCCCACGTGCTGCCGCGCCCCCCTCCGGGGCCGCGCAGTCACACAATTCAAACAGCGGCTTGACAGCCTGCACTGCCGTTCATAAAGTCAAGCGAGCGTTTGATTTACTAAGAGCCCGCGAGGGGTCGAGGTCGTTGCGACGCGCCTCGGACCCTCCCGGCAAATCTGGAGGAACACGACATGAAGCTGCTCAGCCGGAAGTCGATCACCGCCGCGACCGCGATAGCGATCCTGGGCGGTCTCTCCATCGCCGCCGTGCCGTCACAGGCCGCAAGCTCCGCCCACAACAAGGCGGCGGTGCAGGGCAGTTCGGCGGTCCCGGACCTGACCTCCCGTCAGTTGGCGGAACTGCCGCTCACCGACCGCCACTTGACCAAGCACGAGCGGCACAACCTCGCCGTCGTCCTGCGCGACTACAACGTGGCGGAGGGCAGCCACATCGACGTCCCGACGTTCGTCGGCAGCTTCGCCAAGGACGGCGTCTTCAACGACATGGTCGCCGGCCAGGCCTATCGGGGGACGGCACTCGGCAGCGTTCTGCCCTACATGAAGAGCCTCTTCTCCGACGTCCACCGTGACCTCAAGCGCATCACCGTGAACGGCGACGTGATCAGCATCGAACTGTCGATCCAGGGCACGTTCGACGGACAACTCCAGTCACCGACGGGCGGCGTCGTCAAGGGCAACGGCCACAGGGTCGACGCACCGACCGCTGACTTCTGGTACCTGCACGACGGCAAGGTCGAGCAGTTCAACTGCTTCGTCGGCTACTCGAAGATGTACTCCGACATGGGCGTGAACTTCGACTGGGCCTCGGCGGTCAACAAGCACGGAGCCCAAGCACTGAGCCCTTCCCCGGTGGGTGACGCGCGGGCGCTACAGGCCGCGCGTCACCCACCGGGCCTTGGCCGCCGAGGTGTGTGCGACTGCCCGCGCGGCCGGCTTCCGAAGTCGGAAGCAGGACCCTGGTTCCAGGGGGCGTAGGGACCGGGCCAGGGAACGGAAAGGGGCCTCGTCCCCGAACCGGAGCCGTCGCTCTCGTCGCCGCGCGCGGCCCAACTGGCCAGCAGGGCAAGGGTGTTGATGGTAGGTGAGGCGGGTTCCGCGCTGTAGGCCATGATGGTCAGTCCGGTGTCGGCGGGCAGTTGCAGGGCGTCGTAGTAGAGGGTGAGTTCGCCGACGACGGGGTGGTGGAGGCGTTTGGTGCCGCCGCGGTGCAGGTGGACGTTGTGGGTGGCCCAGCGGGTGCGGAACAGGTCGCTCTGGGTGGAGAGTTCGCCGACCAGGTCGGTCAGCGCCTTGTCGTGGGGGGCGCGCCCCGCTTCGGCGCGCAGGATCGCGACGGTGCCGGCGGCCATGCGTTCCCAGTCGGGGTAGTAGTCGGTGGCCGCGGGATCCAGGAACATGAAGCGCGCTACGTTGGGCGGCCGGCGCGGGGTCGCGAGGATCGGGCTGATGAGGGCTCTGCCGGGGCGGTTGGTGGCCAGGATGTCCAGGCGGCGGTTGCGGACGTAGGCCGGGGTGGTGGCCATGGAGTCCAGGATGCGCTGGACGCTGGGGCGCACGTGGGGTCTGGGGGTGCGCGCGGCCGTCCGTGTGCCGGTGTCGGCGGCGTGGGCCAGGGCGAACAGGTGGGCGCGCTCGGCCTCGTCGAGGTGGAGGGCGCGGGAGAGGGCTTCCAGGACGCTGTCGGAGACGCCGCGGGCGTTGCCGCGTTCCAGCTTGATGTAGTAGTCGGCGCTGACACCGGCCAGCAGCGCGACCTCCTCGCGACGCAGACCGGTCACCCGACGGGTTCCGCCGTGGACGGGCAGACCGGCCTGCTCGGGGGTGATCCTGGCGCGGCGGGAGGTGAGGAAGTCGCGGAACTCGGTGCGGGCGTCCATCGCGCAAAGGCACGTCCGTTTCCGCGTGCGTGAGAGGCCCTGGCAGTACCTGTAACAGCGGGAATCCCCTGGTGGGAGGCTATGGGCGGCGATTAGTGCCACGGTGGGGGCGTGAAGGCGACAACCCTCTGGAACACCCGCACAGGCACGTCGCACAAGCCCCCGCACCGAAGTGGAGCAAGCCATGGACTACACGCGACTGGGAACGTCAGGGCTCAAGATCAGCCGGATCGCCCTGGGCGGCATGAGCTTCGGCGACCCCTCCAAGAGAACGACCTGGGCACTCGACGACACCGCGGCCGAGCCGGTCTTCCGCGAGGCCGTCGAACTCGGCATCACCTTCTGGGACACCGCGAACATCTACGGCTTGGGCACCTCGGAGGAGATCGTCGGGCGGGCGCTGCGCAAGTACACCCGGCGCGACGACATCGTGCTGGCCACCAAGCTGTGGGCGCCGATGCACGAGGGCCCGGGCGGATCGGGCCTGTCCCGCAAGGCCGTCATGGAACAGATCGACGCCTCGCTACGACGCCTGGACACCGACCACGTCGACCTCTACCAGATCCACCGCTTCGACCCGGAGACCCCGGTCGAGGAGACGATGGAGGCACTGCACGACGTGGTCAAGGCGGGCAAGGTCCGCTACATCGGAGCCTCGTCCATGTGGGCCTGGCAGTTCGCCACGATGCAGCACACCGCGCAGACCAACCGCTGGACCCGCTTCGTCTCCATGCAGGACCAGTACAGCCTGATCCACCGCGAGGAGGAACGCGAGATGTTCGGCCTGCTCGCCGACCAGGGCGTGGGCAGCATCCCGTGGAGCCCGCTGGCCGGGGGACTGGTCACCCGCCCCTGGGGCGAACGCACCACACAGCGTGCGGAACTCAACCGCACGGTCGACCAGCAGAACCGCCCGATCTTCCTCGACAGCGACCAGGCCATCGTCGAAGCCGTCCAGCGCATCGCTTCGGCCCGCGGTGTGTCGATGGCCCAGATCGCGATGGCCTGGGTCCTGAAGAACCCGGTCGTCTCCGCCCCGATCGTGGGCGCGACCAAACCCCGCCACCTCGCGGATGCCGTGGCCGCGCTCGACATCGAGCTGACGGCCGAGGAGATCGACTCCCTTGAGGAGCCGTACGTGACACGCCGGCCCACGTTCTTCTGACTGACGGTTCGCTGTCGTGGGGCCACCGTCCGCCCGGCCGGGTGCAGTTCGAGGGCCTGACGGGTGATCCTCAGCAGGTGCCGTCGCGAGTCCAGGTGTGATGGCCCCATGACCGACCCCGCCGTACCCGCACCAGACGCGTCCGACAACTCCCAGTTGCCCCAGCCACCTCCCGAGTACCTTCCCGAACCGCTGTCCTACCGTCTCAAGCGCCGGCTGCTCGGGCCGCCGTTGGTCACCGGGCGCATCCAACGGGAGAAGCTGGACAACCGGACAGCGCTCGGCGTCCTCGCCTCGGACTGCATCAGTTCGTCGGCATACGGCAGCGAGGAGATGCTGCGCGTCCTGGTGCCCGTGGTCGGGGTCGCCGCCTTCACCCTGCTCATGCCGGTGACGGGCGCGATCCTGCTGATCCTGGTGCTGCTGACGCTCTGCTACAGCGACGTCGTCACGATCTACACGCGGGCCGGCGGCTCCTACGTCGTCGCCCGGGAGAACTTCGGCCCCGACGTCGCCCAGATCGCCGCCGTGGCGCTGCTCGTCGACTACGTCGTGACGGTCGCCGTCCAGGTCTCGGCGGGCACCAACGCGCTCATCTCGCTCGCCCACCTCGTCGGCAACGGCTGGACCGGCATCGACCACCTCCAACTCCCGGTCAGCGTAGGGGTGGTGCTGATCCTGGTGTACGGCAATCTGCGCGGCCTGCGGGAAGCGGGGCGGGTGTTCGCGGTGCCCGCGTATCTGTTCATGGCCGCGGTCGGGCTGATGCTCGCCGTGGGTCTGGCCCGTTGGGGGTTCGGGGATCTGCCGCACGCCGACGTCCACGCGAGCGGTGTCGTGCCGCTCGGTACGTCGGGGGACGGGTGGCTGTACGGGGCGTCGCTGTTCATGGTGCTGCGCGCGTTCGCGAACGGCGGCTCCTCGCTCACCGGCCTGGAGGCGATCTCCAACGGCATCTCCGTCTTCCGCGAACCGCAGGGCCAGAACGCCCGCCGCACGCTCGTCACCATGAGCTGCGTCCTGGGCGTCCTCGTCCTCGGTGTCTCGGGTCTCGCCCACCTCACCCACGCCGTCCCGTACACCGACGGCACGCCGACCGTGATCGCGCAGGAGGCCCGACTGGTCTTCGGCAGCGGTGTGTTCGGCACGGCGGGGCTGGTGTTCGTGCAGCTCGCCACCGCGCTGATCCTCTACACCGGCGCGAACACGCCCTTCACGGGCTTTCCCTACCTGGCCAGTTTCGTCGCCGAAGACCGTTTCCTGCCACGGCAGTTGACCCGGCGCGGACATCGACTGTCCTTCTCCAACGGCATCATCACGCTCGCCGTCGTCGCCCTCGTCCTGCTCCTGGTCACCGACGCCAACGTGGACCGGCTCGTCGCGCTGTACGCCATCGGTGTGTTCACCGCGTTCACCATGGCGGGCGCCGGACTGACCGTCCACCATGCACGCCGTCGCGAGCCCGGCCGGCGCTGGAAGATCGCGGTGAACGCGACCGCGGCGGTCGTCTCCGCGCTCGTCGTGCTCATCTTCGCCGTCACCAAGTTCACCGAAGGCGCCTGGCTGGTCGTCGTGGTCTTCCCGCTCGGCGTGTGGGCCCTGATCCGCATCAACCGTGAATACCGTGCGGAGGCCGCCGAGGTCGAGGCACTCCCGCCCGCCGGACAGAGCGACCGGCCACGCCGACGGCGCCATGTCGTGTGCGTCCTAGTCGACGCCGTGGACCCGGCCGTCTTCCACGCGCTGCGCTACGCCCACGAGTTGAGGCCCGACGAAGTGCGGGCCGTACACGTCGCCGTCGACGGTGTGCGAGCCCGCCACCTGGTGGCGCGGTGGGAGGCCGTAGGCACCACGGATGTCCCGCTGGAGCTTGTCGACTGCCCCGACCGCCGACTCGAACGGGCCCTGACCGAACTCGCCGCCCGCGAGACCGCCGACGGCCGCACCGCTCTGACGCTGCTCATCGCCCGCCGCACCTACACCACCGTGCTCGGCCGACTCCTGCACGGCGGCACCGCCGAACGGATCGCCCGCGCCCTGGAGGAACTGCCGTTCGTCGTGGTGACGATCCTGCCGTACAGCGTGGTGGCCGGCAGCGGTCCTGAACACCAGCTGGACCCGCACGGGTGACCGGTCCGGACCGACTCCGAACGAGTGATCGGCGCGCGTGAGAAGCGTGCCTTGCACCGCTGACCTGCGGCCCGTCCCGCAGGATCCGGACATGCTGCCCGGATTCCTGACCAAGGCGATGAACCTGCTGCTCGCCCGGGAGGGCCGCTCGCTCCATCTGAAGACCGCGGGTGCCGCGACGGCCGTGCTCGTCGTGGTGATGCTCGTGGGCTCGTACGCGGTGGTGGCCGCCGAGGACGGAGCACGGCGCGCCAACCTCACGACGTATCCAAGGGCGTTGTGGTGGTCGATCGAGACCGCGACCACGGTCGGCTACGGCGACTTCTACCCCGTGACGTTGTGGGGCCGGATCGTCGGCTCGGTCGTCATGGTCGTCGGGATCACCACGTACGGCCTCGTCACCGCGGCCCTCGCCACCTGGTTCGTCGGCCGGGAGCAGACCCGCCACCACCTCGTCCGGAGTGCGGAACGCGACGTCCACGAGGCGTACGACGAGACGGCCCACGCCCTGCACGAGCGGTTCGACCGCCTGGAACACCTGCTCACCACCAAGGGAGAGACCAGGGGGTAATTGCTGCATTCCGGGGGCTCATACCGGAATTCGTTGAATGCCACGTCCATGGACGGGGAGTCCGCGCACATCACCCTGGTAACTCCGGTGACGGGCGCTCACTGGCGGGCAACAGCCCACGCCTGGCGGCGAGTTCGGCACCGAAATCGACGCCAGAGTTTTCGGGAGTTCACACAAGCCGGATTCAACACGCTCAACATTCCCGTGTCTTGCCCAGCATCCCGTGGTGAATCGGCGTGGATCAGCGCGAATTGGGGTGTAAACGGAATTCGGCGAGTGCTTCGACGCCTGCCTTCGCGCCCTGCTGGACATCGTGCCCGGCGGGCAATCCGGCGGAAGCCGACCGTGCGTACGGATTCCGGCGAACTCGCCAACCCCGCAAGTCATTTGGAGGTACACGGTGTCCCCAGCGCCGAGCATCGGCGTCCTCGCCACCGGCACGTGCCTACCCGAGCGCGTCCTGACCAACGACGAGGTCGCCGAGGCGGCCGGCGTCGACCCCGACTGGATCGGGCGCCGCGGCCGCCCTCACCGCCGCGGCCTGTGCCCGTCACCATCGGCATCCGCCACAGCCGACACCGCCTGACCATGGGCCGGTTGCGCACCGACCTCCCCGTCCTGGACTACCGCACCCACCAAGACGCCCTCTACGGCGTCCTCGCCGAGGTGTACGCGTGCAGCTTCCTCGTTGCCCGGATCAAGCACAGTACGTACGACAGCGCAGCGCCCCCACGGACCTCTCCGCGGCGCACCGCCCGGTGTGGGCGCCCAGGGCCTGTTGACCGTCAACCGGCTCCTTGAGGACGAGGGACTGGCGCAGGTGTACCAGGCCGCTGCGGGCGACGACCTCCTCATCTAGACCGCGGGCAGGCCCACGCCCGTCACGCACAGGGGCACGCTCTCGATGACGCAGCCGACGACGAAAACGGCCAGCGACGCGCCGATCACACCGCCCGTCAGAACCCCTCGGGCGAGGGCGACGGGAGTGTTGCGCGTGGGCGGCGGTGCGCCCTGGGTGATCGTCACACGGGGGATTGTGCCGGGCCGGAAGGTATCGATACCGGCACGTACGCGGCACCGCTTCCGTCACTTCTCCAATGCTCTGGCCGTCGATTCCGGAGCCTTTTCCGCGCCCGTTCATAGTGCTCACCGTTCGTCATCTTGCATGCTGGAAAAGGGAGTTGAGGCGATCGTGATCCGGGAAGGGGGCGCTCGTGAGGAACGGGTCCGGGAGGCGGCCTCGGCGAGTCGCTGTCATCGGCGTGGGCATCCTCGGAGCCTGCGTGGGCTGGAACCTGGCCCGGCGCGGTGCCGAGGTCGTCCTCATCGACGCGGGCCGGCCGGGCGAAGGTGTCACCAACTGGTCCTTCTCGTGGGTCAACGCCAGCAACAAGACCGTGACCAGGTCCTACTTCGACCTGAACGCCGCCGGCATGGCGGCGCACCGTGAGCTTGCCGGGATCATCGGGCCGGACTCGTGGTGGTATCCCAGCGGTCACCTGCGCTGGACGGACGATCCCGCGGCGGAGGCGAAGTTCCTGGAAACCGCCGAGTTGCTGGGGAGTTGGGGCTACCGGGTCGAGGTGTGCACGGGGGCCGAGGTGCGCCGCCGTCTCGAACCCGCTCTCGCGCTGCCCGACGAGGTTCCCGTCGTGCTCTACCCCGACGAGGCCTGGGTGCACGGACGTCATCTCGTCGACCGTCTGGTCGGCCAAGTCGTCGCAGGGGGCGCCGAGTTACGGTCCGGCGCCACGGTCCGTGGCATCGGGACCGGTGTCGACGGGAGCGTCCGGACCGTCGCTCTGTCCGACGGCAGCCGTCTCGACGTAGACGTCATCGTGAACGCGGCGGGTCCCAGCGCCTCCCATGTCGCCGAGCTTGTCGCACGGCGGTTGCCGATGCGCCGGGAACCCGGTGTCGTCGCGCGGATCGACTGTGCGCAGGTCCCGATCCACCGGGCCATGCACGCGCCCCACATCGAGATGCGTCCTGACGGAGATGCCTCGATGGTCCTCCACAGCCGTGAGATCGACGCACTCATCGACGCGGGCGAAGAACCGGCGGAACTCGCGCGGCTGCTACAGGAGTTGGCGCGGCCTGTCGTTCCCGACCTCGCCGACTCCCGCATCGCACAGGTGCAGGTGGCGTACCGGCCGATACCGGCCGATGGTTTCCCCTCGGTGGGAGGGGTGCCGTCCGTGCCGGGCTACTACGAGGCCGTCTCCCACAGCGGCATCACGCTCGGGCCGGTGATCGGGCGGCTGCTCGCGGCTGAGATCCTCACCGGGGAGAGGGACGGGTTGCTCGCGGACTTCCGGCCGGAGCGGTTCCCTCAGTGACAGCCCGGTGTCGGCGGGGGAGTGGCCGGAGGGGTGGACTCCGCCAGCCAGGCGTCGTACGCGGCATAGGGCGGCACGACGCGCGACGCCGACGTGGGACGCGGTGACCAGACCGGCGGACGACGCCGTTCCGCCCTCGGCCGGAATGGCCGTCCGGACGTATCGCTGGAGTCCCGGCCGGACTTCTCGTCGGGCTCCTTGCCCGCGGGCTCTCCCACGTTCATGGGGGCGTCGTACCAGAACACCTTGCCCAGCCGGCGCTCCCGGACTACCAGGTACAGGGCGGTGACGAGTGATTCGGGGGCCATCGCGCAGGCGAGCCAGAGGGTCCACCACACGCCGGCGAAGAGGCCGAACAACAGGGGGAGGACCGTCGGGACCGTCAGGAAGCCCCACTCCGCGCCGCGCGCCAAGGACGTGCTCGCGGTGGGCAGTACCGTCCCGGGCGCCAGTGGTCGTGCGTTCTTCGCTTCCGCCCGTACTCTGCTCATCCTTCCGGGCCAGAAGGCGAACACCGCGCTCGCGACCGCCCAGCACGACAGGTAGAACACCGTGTCGTTGTCGAACGGTTCGTCGAAGCCTCGCACGGTTCCCACCACAAGGAGTGCGATCGCCGAGCCGATCAGCGCCACGACGCACCACATCAGGTGAAAGTGAACCAACCGATACATTCCGCCCCCGACATGTTTCGCCTGACTCGCATCCCCACCGCCACCGTAACGGCTCCGGCTAACTCGAACCGATGCTCAGGCTCGGCATACCTCGGTCCTTTCGTGGTAGACGCCAGGGCGGCGGCAGAGGTCGCGATCGGGATCGAGATCGGGATCGGGCGGGGTGCGGCAGCCGGAGGCGCCGGGCACTCGTCGTCATGGATCACTCGGTGCGTACCGAGTCTTGAGACACGTTTTACGCGACGTACGCAACTGAGGCCCCCTCTGTCGCTGTCTGACAGTGAGTCGGGCCCGTCAGGGTCGAGGTCGAGGAGCTAGAGAGTGGGGCAAGTCGTGGGACGGCGCAAGGGCAGCATAGGGATCGCACTCGTCACGGGTGCGGTGCTGGTGGGTGCGACTGCCTGTGGTGGGGGCGGCAGCGACAAGGCGAGCGGGGACGACGCGAAGGCGTCGGGCAAGGCGAGTGCGACCGCCTCTCCGTCGCCGACGAAGCCCTTGGGCCCGCCGATGCTGCTGGACACGATCACCCCGCAGACGGGAACCACGGTCGGCGTGGCCATGCCGATCTCGGTGATCTTCACGAACCCGGTGGCGTCCACGGCGCGGGCCACGGTCGAGAAGCACATGAAGGTCAGCGCCTCGCAGTCGGTGGTCGGCGCCTGGCACTGGATGGGCGACAAGCGCGTCGACTGGCGCCCGAAGACGTACTGGCCCTCCGGCACGACGGTGAAGATCGACGCCGACATGAAGGGCGTCACCAACGGCAACGGCCGCTACGGCGTGCACAGTTACACGCACACCTTCAAGGTCGGCGACGACGTCCGCGCGGACGTCTCCGTCACCAACCACACCATGAAGGTGACCAAGAACGGCGCGCCGGTGCGCACCCTGTCGATCAACGCGGGCAGCGCCGAGTACCCGACGTGGGACGGCACGATGGCCGTCATCGACAAGCAGGAGAAGGTCCACATGACCTCCTGCAGCGTCGGCATCAGCTGCGACAAGGGCAGCGCCAACTACTACGACCTGACACTGCCCTGGGACATCCACCTCACCCAGTCCGGCACCTACGTGCACTACTCGACCGGTGACCCGAACCCGGGCAGCGGCAGCGCCCGCGGCTCGCACGGCTGCGTCCACCTGTCCCTGTCGGACGCCAAGTGGTTCTACGGCCAGGTCAAGCAGGGCGACCCCATCACCATCACCGGATCGCCCCGCGGCAAGGCCCCGGCCGACAACGGCTACGCCGACTTCAACCTCGGCTGGGACCAGTGGCTCGCGGGCAGCGGCTCCGGCGAGGGGACGACCGCGGCGCTGTGACGCGCCGCGGTGACGTCACCGCGCAGCACGACGATCGATGTCAGCAGGTGCGCCCGGCGTAGTGGGCGCCCTGGATCTTGCGGGCGGAGCCGAGCCAGGTCGTACCGTGCGCGACGCACCGCTCGTAGTCGCGCGCCCGGGCGACCTCGACCTTGATGACGACCCGCGAACCGTCGGTCGTGCAGTGGCGGTAGAAGGCGTCGGACCCGGTCTCGTAGAAACCGCAGGGACCGGCCGCCGCGGGACTCGCGGCGGCCGCGGCGCCGAGCGAGCCGAGCACGAGGGCGGCGGACCCGAGGGCGCTGATCACCGTACGACGAAAACGCAAAGGGACTCCTTGGTCAGGGAAGGGGCAGTCCTGGACGGGCTGGCGCTGTCGAGCGGGCCGACAGCCGTTCCAGGATTGCCGCGCTGACCTGCGCGGCCGGTCGTATGCCACCGCGTTCACCCGGTGAATCGATTTGTCGCTACGTCGATCGGATGGTTCCGGCACCGGGACCGCATAGGTCACCGATGTCCGGAACCGATCAGGGTGGGCTGTGCCGGGCGGCTACGCCCAGCACCCGTTGACCGTGGCCGCAAGCCCGTCCAGAGCATCCTTCGTGGCGTCCGGGGCGGCCGTGGAGTTGTTCTCGATGAAGGAGAAGATCTTCCAGCGGCCGTCATCGGCCTTGGTCAGGCCGCTCAGTGCGATCGCGCCCGTGAGTGTGCCCGTCTTGGCGCTGACCTTGCCGACGGCGCACTGGGAGTCCGCGGTGTCGAAGCGGCCCCACTCGGGGCCCAGGGTCGAGCCCGCCTCGCCCGCGACGGGGAGGCCGTCGACGATGTACTTCAGGGTCGGGCCGTTGGCGGGGTCGTCGGCCACGTCGAGGATGTCGGCGATGGTCTGGGCCGGGATGCGGTTGGAGCGGGAGAGGCCGCTGCCGTCGTGGATCTCGAAGTTGGCCAGCGATACGCCGTACCGCGTGAGGACCTGGCGGACGACCGCCGTGCCGTCCTCGAAGGTGGCCGGGCGGCCGGCGGCCAGCGCGGTGCTCCGCAGGAGGGTCTCGGCGATATCGTTGTCACTCACCTTGAGCATGTGCTCCACGATGGACGACAGCGTGCCGGACTCGTGCTGGGCCACCGGGACCGCTGTGGAGCCGGCGGTGGCGTGGGTGACGCTCCCGGTCACGGTGACGCCCTGCCGGGCGAGGAGCTTCGCGAAGATCTGGCCGGCGTCCAGGGACGTGTCCGTGACGTGGCGGCCGTCGACCACCAACGCCCGTACAGGGGCGATGGAGTCGGGGTAGTAGCCGTCGTTCCAGCCGGTCGCGAGGGTGGGCGCGGGGAAGAGGCTGTCGTCCACCGTCACCTTCACCGTGGTCAGGCCCGCGTTCTTCAGGCCCGCTACGGCAGTTGTGGCCATCGTGGTGAGGTCGGCGGTGGTCAGGGTGCGGTCCCCGCCTCCGACCAGGGTGAGGGTGCCGTTGTCGTAGACGACCTTCGTGGTGAAGCGGTGATCGGGGCCGAGGATCGTCAACGCGGCGGTCGACGTGGCGAGTTTGGTGTTCGACGCGGGCATCAGCGCGGTGGTCGCGTCGTGGCCCCATACGGCCTTCTTGGACTCCGCGTCGATGACGACGCCGCTGAGCGTGCTGCCCAAACGGGTGTCCTGGACACGGGTGTTGAGGTTGTCCGCGATCTTCTGCTCGGCGGTGTCGAGCGTGGCGGCGGTGGTGGAGACGGTCTTCTCGGCGGCGAAGGCGGAGGTGCCGAACAGGATCGTCCCGGCGACGGGGGCGGTCACCGCTATGACGGCGGCGCGGCGGAGCGCCGGACTCATCGCTCTGTTCCTGCGGTGACGTCCGCTCGCGCGGTCTACGGAGGGGGAGTTGGGCATGGGGGCCTCGCCGCGGGTGTGTGGGTGGGGGAGGGGACAGTAGATCAAGGGATCTTGAAAAGGAAAGTAACAGCTGTGAGGGGCCTTTGTGGCGCGATCGGGCGATGCCGTCCCCGCGACGCACATCGAAGCGTCCGCCGGGGGCACGCGACAGTACGGGACGCGTACCGTGCGTCCGCGTCTCGGCTCGTCCAGTGTTTCCAGGAAAGGCATCATGACCTCGTCGCACACGCACAAGTGGGGCCTCCGGAGGGCGAGTTCGGCCGCCCGGAGCCACGCACCGGGAGAGGCCGAGGGCAGGCAGGCGCTGGCCGTCACAGGGCGCGCCGGGTTCGTGGCACGCGGTGTCGTGTACGTCCTCGTCGGCGCGCTCGCCCTGCGGATCGCGTTCGGCGGCGGGGGCCGGGAGGCGGACCGGCAGGGCGCGTTGCAACAGGTCGCGGCGCAGCCCTTCGGGAAGGTGATGCTGTGGATGCTCGTCGTCGGCTTCGGCTGCATGGCGATCTGGCGGGCCTCCGGGGCGCTGCTGGCGAAGGGGCCGAAGAACAAGGTCGGTTCGCGCCTGCTGGACGGGGGCCGGGCCGTGTTCTACGGCTTCGTCTGCTGGGGGACGGCCTCCTTCGCCGCCGGTGCCGGCGGGTCGTCCGGCAGTGACGCCAAGTCGCAGGACTGGACCGCCTCGGCGTTGAAACTGCCGGGCGGTCAGGTGCTGGTGGGGCTCGTCGGCTGCGTCCTGATCGGGGTCGGAGTGACCCTCGCGGCGCGTGCGGTGATGCGGCGGTTCCTGCGGAAGCTGGAGACCGGGAAGATGAGCCGCCGGGTACGGCAGGTCGTCACCGGCCTGGGCGTGGGCGGCGGCGTCGCGCGCGGTGCCGTGTTCGCCGGGGTGGGTGTGTTCGCGCTGGTGGCCGCGATCCGCTTCGACCCCCACCAGGCCAAGGGCATGGACGCCACCCTGCGCACCTTCGCGCACACTCCGGCGGGGCCGTGGCTGCTGGTCGCCGTCGCCGTCGGACTGGTCCTCTTCGGCGGTTTCTCCTTCGCCTCGGCACGCTGGCGGCGCCTGTGAACCCATGAAGTGGTGTGAAGAATCCGCGAAACGGTGTGAAACCACGTGCGGTCCCCGTGTCGGCGGGGCCCTGCGGGGCAGACTTTTCGGTCGGCTGCGGAATTGTGAGGTCCGGGGAGACATGGTTGTGCCCGAAGGGGGCACGCGACGTTCGTCCTGTTCTCCAGTTAAGGCGGCACCGTGGCTTCCTCCGTGAAGGCTCTCGAAGCAACTGCTCCTGTCCGCGCGGGAGTATCGGATGTCGTGGACGACCTCCCGTTGATCGAGGACGGGGCCAAGGTCGCGCCCAAGGACGCGCGGGTGATGTCCAGGATCTTCCTCGACCGGCTGCAGGAGCTGGAGGAGGGCACCCACGAGTACCAGTACGCGCGGAACACGCTGATCGAGATGAACCTGTCGCTGGTGTCCTTCGCGGCGCGCCGGTTCCGCAACCGGGGCAGCGGTGACATGGAGGACGTCATCCAGGTCGGCACGATCGGTCTGATCAAGGCCATCGACCGCTTCGACCTGTCGCGCGAGGTCGAGTTCACCTCCTTCGCGATCCCCTACATACTCGGCGAGATCAAGCGGTTCTTCCGCGACACCACCTGGGCCGTGCACGTCCCGCGCCGCCTCCAGGAACTCCGCGTCGACCTCGCGAAGAGCAAGGAGAGCCTCGGCACCGAACTCGGCCGCACGCCCACGGTGAAGGAACTCGCCGCGCACCTGGAGCTGTCCGAGGACGAGATCATCGAGGGTCTGGTCGCCGCGAACGGCTATGTCGCGGGGTCCATCGACACCCCGAGCGGCGACGACGAGTCCGACAGCGCGCCCAAGTACGCGGACACGATGGGCGACGCCGACCCGGCGCTTGAGCTGTTCGAGGACCTCCACACGCTCGCCCCCCTGCTGCAACAGCTCGAAGAGCGGGAACGGACCATCATCGAGATGCGCTTCGGCCAGGAGCTGACCCAGGCGGAGATCGGCCGCGAGCTGAACCTCTCGCAGATGCACATCTCCCGTCTGCTCAACCGCACCCTCGCCAAGCTACGCACCGGCCTCCTGCCCACGTGATCCGCCCGCCCGACAGTTCTCCCCTCGCGCGGCACCGAAAGGATCACCCCGCATGAGCACCACGAGCACCGACCACGATCCCCTGCACCAGCCCGCCGCACCGATCGTGACCGAGCCCGTGCCCGACCTCCAACTCCAGCTGCTGGTACGGCTGATCGGCCAGGACGCGGAGGCCGCCCTGCCCATCACCCTCACCGTCGGAGGCGCTTTCCTCTACGGCGACCTGATCTCCCACGAGACATGGACCACCGACTGGGCACGCAGCCTGCACGGGATGGACGGCACCGGCGCGCAGCTGCTGGAGCGGTTCCCGCAGCAGGTGGACGAGGTGGTCGAGGACAGGCAGGGGGGACCCGGTCCGCAACGGCTGCCGCAGTGGATCCATCTGCGCGACGCCACCGGAGTCACCGGCGGGGGCGGGACCGCCGTGATGCCTCTGTGGCGCGGCCGGCTGACGGACGTGTCCGGCTGGTCCCTGGGCAAGCCGACGCGGGCCTGAAGACGGCTGTACCGGGTCGGCGGGGTGGGGACAGGGCAGCGGTCTGTGAGGATGTGCCGCATGCCTATGCGGAGCAGGAACCATGTGACGGTGTCGGGCCGGGCCGGCGGGCCGGTCGTGATGCTGGCGCACGGTTTCGGGTGCGACCAGCACATGTGGCGGCTGGTGGTACCGCTCCTGGAACGCGACTTCACCGTGGTCCTCTTCGACCATGTCGGCGCCGGACGCTCCGACCTGTCCGCCTGGAGCCCGGAGCGCTACTCCACGCTGGACGGCTACACCGATGACGTGCTGGACATCTGCCGTGAACTGGCGCTCGGCCCGGTGACGTTCGTGGGGCACTCCGTGAGCGCGATGATGGGCGTCCTGGCCGCCGCACGCGAGCCGCAGGCCTTCGCCGGGCTGGTACTGCTCGCCCCCTCGCCGTGCTTCGTCGACGATCCGGCCACCGGCTATCGCGGCGGGTTCAGCGCCGAGGACATCGACGAACTGCTGGAGTCGCTGGACGCGAACTACCTGGGATGGTCGGGCGCCATGGCACCGGTGATCATGGCCAATCCCGAGCGCCCGGAACTGGGCGAGGAGTTGACCAACAGCTTCTGCCGCGCCGATCCCGACATCGCCCGGGTCTTCGCCCGCGTCACGTTCCTCTCCGACAACCGCGACGACCTCGCGAAGGTGAGCGTGCCCGCGCTGGTCGCCCAGTGTTCCGTCGACGCGATCGCGCCCCCGGAGGTCGGAGCCTTCGTACGGGACCGGATCCCGGGCAGCCGGCTGGTCACCCTGAACGCGACCGGGCACTGCCCGCAGCTCGCCGCCCCGGAGGAAACGGCCACCGTGATCACCGACTTCGTCGAGGCCGTCCGCTGATGGGCATCGGCGGCGACAGCGAGAGCGGCGACCACCGGCCGCCCGAGAGACCCCACGGGGAACCGCCCGGCAAACAGCCCGGTGACGACCACGCGGCGTTCTCCGCACTCCTTGAGGACAGCGCCGAGGACCTGTACGAACACGCGCCGTGCGGCTACCTCTCCACGCTGCTGGACGGCACCATCGCGAAGATCAACACGACACTGCTCGACTGGCTCGGCTACGACCACGGCGACCTGGTGGGCCGCAGGACCTTCTCCGATCTGCTGACCGTGGGCGGCCGGCTCTACCACGAGACCCACTTCGGCCCGCTGCTGCGCATGCAGGGCGAGGTCAGCGGGATCGCCCTCGAACTCAAGGCGACCGACGGCAGCCGGCTGCCCGTGCTGGTGACCTCCACCGTCAAGACCGGCGGCGACGGACAGCCGCTGCTGATCCGCACCACCGTCTTCGACGCCCGCGACCGCCGCGCCTACGAGACGGAACTGCTGCGCGCCCGACAGCAGGCGGAACACGAACAGGACGAACTCAAGCGCCTCAACGCCACCCTCCAGCAGACCCTGCTGCCACCAACTCTGGTCAATGTGCCGGGACTTGACGTCGCCGCGCACTACCACGTGGCCTCCACCGACATGGTCGGCGGTGACTTCTACGACCTCTTCCCCCTCTCCGCCGGGACCTGGGGGCTGTTCCTCGGGGACGTGTGCGGCAAGGGCGCCGCGGCGGCCGCCGTCACCTCGCTGGCCCGCTACACGCTGCGTGCCGCCGCCGTCTACGACCCCGACCCGGCCGCCGTGCTGAGCAACCTCAACACCGTCCTCAACCACGAGTACAACGGCCACGACCCGCGGTTCTGCACCGTCGTCTTCGGGCTGCTCACCCCCGAGGGCGACCGCGGCGGCTTCCGCATCACCCTGGCCAGCGGCGGCCACCCGCCGGCCCTGCTCCTGCGCGCCGACGGCAGCGCCGACCATGTGCACACCCCCGGCGGACAGCTCATCGGCGTGCTGCCCGACGCCCATATCGCCACCGCCACCGTCCACTTGGCGGCGGGCGACACCCTGCTGCTCCACACGGACGGACTCACCGAAGCCCGCACGGCCCACACCAGGGACGCCGACCGGTATGGGGACGAGGCCCTCCTCGACTTCGTCCGTGCCCTGGCACCCACCACCGCGTCCGACGCCGTCGCCGCGATCCGCGACCTGCTCGACACCTTCGGTACCGGCGTCGACGACGACACCGCCGTCCTCGCCATCAACGTGCCCCGACCCACCAGCGAAGAGCAGCCGTGACCCAACTCGCCATCCGCACCCGGACCACGCCCGCGGGGCCTGTCGTCGAACTCACCGGA
Source organism: Streptomyces sp. NBC_00988 (assembly GCF_045162645.1). Classification (NCBI taxonomy): domain Bacteria; kingdom Bacillati; phylum Actinomycetota; class Actinomycetes; order Kitasatosporales; family Streptomycetaceae; genus Streptomyces; species Streptomyces sp. NBC_00988. The sequence goes on along the minus strand of NZ_CP108730.1, from coordinate 1,344,778 downwards.
GAACTCGACTACGACAGCTACACCCAAGTGCGTGAACTCCTGCCCGAGTTGGCGCTCCAGGACGGCCAGCAGCTCGTCGTCGACCTGACCGGCGTCACGTTCTGCGACTCCAGCGGTATCACCGCCCTGCTCGCGGCCCGCAACCACGCCCTCGCCGCCCGGGCGGCCATCGCGTTGGCGGCGGTCCCCCCGCACATCAGCCGGATCTTCCACATGGTCGGCCTCGACCAGGTCTTCACGGCCCACGCGACCGCACAGGAGGCCGAAGCGGCCTGGACGCCTCCGGCGAACAGCCGCTGAAGCGTCAACGGGCCAGGTAGAAACGGATGGTTGTGCCGTCCGGCGCCGTATGGACACGGACGAGGTCGGCGACGTAGTGCACCAACAGCAGGCCCCGTCCGCCGGGTTGGTCGCGTGACGGCGGTCGCCGGCCGGCCAGCGGATCCGTCAGCCGGCCGTGGTCGTGCACCTCGCAGACGATCCGCTCGTCCTCGGCCCAGATCCGCAGCGTCCCCGAACCGCCGCCGTGCAGCACGCTGTTGGTGGTCAACTCCGCGACGGCCAGCGTCAGATCCTGTAGCCGAGCACCCGCCAGACCCAGCCGCTCGGCCTCCTGGACCGCGAAATAACGGGACTTGGGGAGTTCGCCCGCGTCGAACGCGATGGACGCGGCGCCCGGCGGGTGGGGGAGCGGCTCGTTGTGGCGGGCGATAGCGCGCTGCGGATCGTAGGTGGCGCTGGGGAGTCGGGCGCCTTCGTCGATGACGACCGGATGCGTGGCGCGGGCGTCGGCGAGCACGTCGGGCTCCAGCCGGTCCGCGTCGTACGGGCATAGGATCGTCACCTCACGGTCCCGGAACGCGGAGTTGATCAGCGCCTCGTGCTGGACGCACGCCGGGTACTCGGCGGCGGTGCGGCCGGGCCAGATCGGCTCCCCGATGATCCGCACCCGGCCTTCGCCGTCGGCATGGGCGTCGGCGAAGGCCCGCAGTACGCCCGGGATGATCCGCCCCGGATTGCGCCCGACCTCGGTCATGTCGAGGAACCGCACACCGACGGCTCTCGATCCGAGTCCGGCCCTGATCAAGTCGAGGTGAGGGCCGGGAACGGCGACCGCGACGGCCTCTCCGGCGGCCAGCCCCGCCCGCACGAACGGCACGGTACCGGCCGTGTACTGCTCCTCGCCCCGGTAGAACAGCGCGGGATGCGCGAACGGTGCACCGTCGGTGGCCGTACTCATCGCGCCGCCACCTCGATCCTTGTCGGGCCGGGCCAGGACATGTCCACGGAGCGCGGCAACAAGGAGGACGGCGGTCACCGCCCCGGCAGTCTACGGGGGTAGCGCGACAGGGTGGTGGGCACCGGAAGAACTGCCGGTGCCCACCACCCTGTCCAGCCGCGACATGCCGATCAGGCGCGGGGGTTCCCGTAGTAGCCGCCGACCTGCTCGTGGTAGCCGGCGTCACCGGGGTGCTTGTCCTTGTCGAACTCCGGGGAGTTCTTGATCTCTTCCTTCGTCCGGCCGACGTGGATCGTCCGCTCCGCGACGTCGATGGACGCGATCGTCCCGACCGGCAGCAGTACGTGCTTGCCGAAGATCCACACACCGGTGTCGACGACGATGTACATGGCCCCGACGTCCTCGGAGTGCTTGTCCACCTTGCCGATCGAGCCGTCACTCGCCTCGACCTTGAATCCGGTCAGATCCGTACCGGTCCGGTGGCCCGACTCGGCCTGGTAGTCCCACATGTTGTCCGCCATGTAAACCTCGCTTAATGGTGGGTGGATTTCGAGATCGGTGATTTATCTCCTACCAGCGGTACCAACGTCCTCGACTACCACTGGAACCCGGCGAACGGGCGACGAATCCCAGCAGCCACAGGACGAGAACGACGATTGCGACCCACCAAAGAATTTTGATGGCGAATCCCGCACCGAAAAGAAGCAGTGCCAGGAGAAGAACAAGGATCAGGGGAAACATATGTATCGACCTCCAGGCATCCGAGTGCCCCACCGGAAATGAATCATGCGCCCGGAGGAAATGAAGAACCGGACCGACCGGTGGCTCGGGCGTGACCGTCACGCGGTTCAGTTCACGGTGAAGGAGTAGTAGTAGGGCGCCAGTTGGATGCCGGAGCGGGTCGTCGCGTAGACCGTGAGGTTGTAGTCGCCGGCCGCGGCCGGGGTCCAGTCGACGCTCGCGGAGTGGTGCGCGCCCGCGGCGACCGTGACTTCGGGGTCCCCGTTGACGGAGTACGTGTAGCTCGCGACGCCCTTCACCTTCGGACTGAGCGTGAAGGTGCCGGGGACGCCGGCGCCGCCGCCGGAAGCGTTCTCGGGGTAGACGTCCGAAGCGACGGTGGGCGTGGTGTCGTAGGTGATGCTCCAGAAAGCCGCGTCGCTGACCCAGCCGTTCGCGCTCCTGCTGCTCACCCGGAGGGACTCGCCGTAGATTCCGTCCAGGGTGAGCTTGGTGCTCGCTGTGCCGTCCGGCCCCGCCGCGACGTCGATGGTCCTGTCGCCGCCCTGACCGCCGACGATCTCCACGGAATAGCTGACGACCGGACTCGTCGACTGGAGGCCTGCGTTGGGCTGGAAGGTGAAGGTGGTCGGCTTGTCGAACACGGGCGATGCGACGGCCGGGGTGACGGTGGGCGCCGTGGAGTCGAGGAAGAACGAGTAGCTGGTGATCGCCGATCCGTTGTAGGCCCGGTCGAGGCCGCGCACCCACAGGGTCATCGGACCTGAGGAGCCGCTCGGTGGGAGGAGACTGATCGTGGCCGAACCGCCCGGGGCATCGGCGCGGGTGAAGTATCTCGCGTCGGCGTACGGGTCGACGAACTGCGGGACGCCGTGCTCGCCGATGTTCGCGTAACCGGCGATCGGGAGGTCCTGCTGCCAGGAGTACTCGAACCCGGTGACATCCTCGTCGCCGTTGGCGTTCAGAGTGAACTCGACCGGACTTCCGCCCTGATTCCGCGCGCCCTGCGGGTAGTTGGGCGAGGAGATGCCGGGAGTGGTCGCCGGCCGCGTGTTGTCGATCGCGATGTAACAAGGAGCGGACCAGTCCGATGCCGCGCCCCCGGCCACGGTCTGTGCCCGCCACGCGTAGGTCTGCCCGTCGGGGAGCGCGTCGGCGGGCAGGTTGGCGGCGGCCTCGGATCCGGGGAGGGCGTAGGGGCGGGTGACCGTCGTGGTGTGCGTCGGGTCGGCGACCGGCCAGACCTGGTACTGCACGGTCACCAGGGAGTTGCTGGTCGCGTCGGTGGTCGCTGGAATGCCCTCGACGGTGAGGCCGTTGCCGGCCCAGAGGTAGGTGGGCCGGTCCGAGTCGGTCGAGCAGCTCTGGTAGCCGTTGAACAGCTGGGTCGGTGTGACGGGTGTCGCGTCGGCCGCGCTCGCGGGCGACACGGCGGCGGCCAGCGCCAGGCCGAGGGTTCCGACAGAAGCGAGGACGGCACGCGGGCGCGCGCCGAAGGACGTGGTCAAGTGATCCCTCCCGTTTGGATGCCCGTGCCACGGTGCCTGGATACGCACTGGTGTACGGGCGGCGAGGGGGATCGTATGGGGTGACACAGGTCCACGCATGAGATTTTCGCGTAGCGAGAGGCGAGCCCCGTCCGCTCGAACTCCCCTATGAGGCAGGCCTGTTCAGGTCGAGCTGCCCGATGCGGGACACGTTCTCCCGGTCGTCGGCGTCCTCGCTCGCCTCCGCGGTGAACCAGGCGTCGAGGATCTCCTTGAGCAGGGGCTCGGACGTCAGCCGCAGGCTGAGGGCCAGGACGTTGGCGTCGTTCCAGCGGCGGGCGCCGTCCGCCGTGTACGCGTCCGTGCACAGGGCCGCCCGTACGCCCGGCACCTTGTTCGCGGCGATCGACGCGCCCGTACCGGTCCAGCAGCACACGACCGCCTGGTCCGACGCCCCGGTCGCGACCTCGCGGGCCGCCGCCTCCGAGCAGACCGCCCACTGCGGGTCGTCCCCTGGACGCAACGCCCCGTGCGTCACCACCTCGTGCCCCCGGCCGCGCAACTCCGCGACGAGGGAACGCGCCACGGTTTCGTCCATGTCCGAGGAAACAGAGATCCGCATGCCCCGGAGGCTACTCAGCGGATCAGCGAAGTGCCAGCTCGGAACCTGTGTGTGGTGGGGTTGCCGCCGGGCCGTTGGCAGGAGAGGTCGTACCCGTCCACGACCCGGCGGCAGCCCGCGATGCTAGGACCGGCGCCAGATCTGGTTGGCGCCGCCCGTGCAGGTCCAGATCTCCAGTGCCGTGCTGTCGGCCGTGCCGTGGCCGACCGCGTCCAGGCACTTGCCGGAGCCGGCGTTGACGACACTGCCGTCGGAACGTACCCGCCACTGCTGGGCCGCGGAACTGCCGCAGTCCCAGATCTCCACCGGGCTGCCGTCGGCGGTGGCGCCGCCCGTGACCTCAAGGCACTTGGAGTCGTAGACCGTCAGTTGGTTGGTGGTCGTGGACGTCCAGGTCTGGTTCGTACCGCCGTTGCAGTCCCAGAGGGCGGGCTGGGTGCCGTTGGTCCGGTTCGCGCCGGGGACGTCGATGCAGCGGCCGGACTCCTGGCCCTTGAGGGGTGCCGCGACCGCGCCGCGCAGCCAGCTCTGGTTGGTGCCGCCGGTGCAGGTCCAGAGCTCCAACAGGGTGCCCGGGGCGGTGGCTCCGGCCGTGGCGTCCAGGCACTTGCCCGAGTTGGGGTTGACCACCGTGCCGTCGCTGTTCACGGTCCACTTCTGGGCCGCGGAGTTGTTGCAGTCGTAGATCTGCGCCGGGGTGCCGTCGGCCGTGCCGCTGCCCTTGGCGTCCAGGCACTTCGCGCCGCCGTAGACGGTGAGTTGGCCGGCGGGTGTCAGGGTCCAGGACTGGTTGGCGGCGCCGTTGCAGTCCCAGAGGGCGAGTTGGACGCCGTTGGTCCGGCTCGCGCCGGGGACGTCCGCGCACAGGCCGGACTGACGGCCCTTGAGGATGCCGCCGTGGTCGCCCGGCGGGTTGGCGGTGACGGACAGGTTGTCGAACTGGTCGGTCTGGTAGCCCACCACGCCGACACCGATCTGGCCCGCGGAGTATGAACTGTCGTCGGTGGAGCCGAGGTTGACGCCGTCCGCGGTGGCGGTGATCCGGTCGCCGGAGAAGCCGAGAGCGAGCGTGTGCCACGCGTGCGTGCCGAGCGCCGCCCGGGTCCCGGAGGCCAGCGTCGTCAGGGTGCCCGCCGCCGAACTCCTGACGATGGACCAGGCACCCGTGTCGCTGACCCGGAGCAGGTAGGCCGCCTGGTGACTCTGCGGGCGGTTCTGGGTGTTGGCCCGGCCCAACAGCTCGGCCGTACCGGCCTGTTGGAGGTCCACGTCGGCCTTGACGGTGTAGTCGGACCACGTCGGATCGCCGAGCAGCGAGAAGGCGTCGGAGTCGTCCTGCCACTCGATCGGCTTGACCGGCGTCACCTGCTGCACACACTCTCCGCTACGGCCGTCCGCGCACGGGCGCGCCTCGAACGAGCCCTGCATGTCGGACAGATACGTCGCCTCGGTGCCGGAGACATCGTTGTCGAACGTGTCGCCGTACGGCAGCGCGAGGGCGTGCGCGGCGGGCGCGGTGGCGGTGCCCTTGCCCTGGCCGGTGGTCGTGGTGACCGTGTAGATCCAACCCGGCTGGAGCGTCAGCGAGTACGAGCCGGCGGTCGGGGTGACGTCCTGCGTGTGCGTGAAGTCGGTCGACGGGCTGGGGTCGTTGACCCGGGTCGCCCAGACGTGCACCGCACCGGTCGAAAGACCGCCCTGCACCTGGACGTTGACCGTCTGCGCCGCCGTGGCGGTCGTGGTCTCCAGAACCGTGGAGTAGTCGGAGCCGTTCGGCGACTTCAGGGTCGCGTACGTGCCGTTGGACTCGGTACCTCCGAGATAGCCCGACGCGGAGTCGATGAACTTCCAGCCCGGCTGGGCGAATTGGGTGACCTGCGCGGTCGCCCAGGTGTTCTCGCCGATCGAGTAGTTCCCGGACCACGGCGAGTTGGCGGCGGCCAGGCCGACCGTGCCGTAGGGCAGGTTGGGGTAAATGGCCGCGACCAGCGGCCAGTTGAGATACGCCGTCATGCGCGCGTCCACGTAGCCGCGCACGATGGAGCGGATCAGTGCGGGTGCTCCGGCGTCCATGTCCAGCGAGCCGTTCTCCGACGCCCACAGCGGTTTGCCGTTGTTCTTCGCCGTGGTGGTGCTGGAGCAGGTGTCCGCGCTGCCGCCGTCACCGCCCGCACAGGGGTAGTGTGCGCCGATGACCGACACGGCATCGTTGAACGACGCGTTGTTCGCCATGTCCTCCGCGACGCTCCAGCCCGAGTCGTCGCCGACGATCTGCACGGCACCGTATCCGGCACTGTCGAGCGCCGATCGCAACTGGATGTACCAGTTGACGTCGTGGCCCCGCTCGTTCCAGCCGCCGAGGTAACTGATCGGCAGACCGTGCTGCTTGGCACAACCCAGCCAGGAGATCAGGTAGTTGATGGTGTCGGTGGACCAGAACCCGCCGCTGATCCAGCCGGGGGCGGCCCAGGCCAGACCGTACAACTTGATGTCCGGGTTACGGGCCCTGGCCTGTTCGGCGAGCCAGAACTCGTAGCCGGCGTCGCAGTTGATCTGTCCCTTGGTGTGCTCGATGGACGGTTCCGAGCCGTCGGTGGAGTTGGCGTCTCCGCCGATCTCCAGTTTGAGCAAATGGAGGTTCGCGCCGTAGCCCGGCTTGAACAGGTAGTCCAGGATCTGCGCCTGCTGGGCGGCCGGATAGTCGCGCAGCAGCCGGGAGTTGCCCCCGCCGCCGCTGATCGCGCCGATCCCGTCGAACGTCCGGCCGCTCTGGCCACCGTCCACGGTGATCGAGGTGGCCGCGACTGCCGCCTGGGCCGGTGGCGCACCGACCGAACAGAGGGCGGCGACCAGGGCCATGACCCATAAGGGCAGAAGGCATCTCAAGGCTCTTCGCACAGTGTCGTCCTTCTCCAGAGGGGGGTGAGGACAGTCCCGGAGAGCGCTCTCAGGAGCGGGCGGGCGCCGTCCTGACTGTCCGTGGAGGTTTGGGCGACAGTGTGGAGTTGTGTTGAATCGGAGTCAAGGGTCTACACCTGTTGAGGTGCGCTGCGGTCGAGGCGTGGTCAGCGCACGACGTCGAGGACGTTCAGCTGCAGTCCGTTGGCGTACACGGCGTGCTCGACGAGCTTCAGCTTCTGGGTGTCCTTGTCGGAGGCGGGGAACAGGCGCTTTCCGGCGCCGAGCAGCAGCGGGAAGACGAGCAGGTGGTAGCGGTCGACCAGGCCGGCGTCCGCGAGGCCGTGGTTGAGGGCGGCGCTGCCGTGCACGATGATCGGGCCGCCCTCGGTCTCCTTCAGGGCGGCGACCTCGTCGAGGTCGCGCAGGATCGTGGTCTCGCCCCAGTTCGACACGAGCCTGTCGTCGGTGAGGGTGGTGGAGACGACGTACTTCGGCAGCGTCTTGTAGTGCGCGAACTCGTCCATGTCCGGCCACACCGGACTGAACGCCTCGTAGCTGGCCCGGCCCATCAGCATCGCGGCGGACTCCAGCTGCTCCCGCCCCTTGATGTCGAACGACTCGGGCAGGAACTCGACCTCCTTGAAGGTCCATCCGGAGTTGCGGTAGCCGGGTTCGCCGCCCGGGGCCTCCATGACGCCGTCGAGGGAGATGAAGGCGGTGCTGATCAGGGTGCGCATCGTGGGTCCTCGGGTGGTCGGTGTGCGTGCGTGTGCTGGTCGCTCCAGGATCCAACCGACAAATAAAATTGTCAAGGAGGGGGAAGTTGTCGGAAGGGGAGCTGTCGGGTGGGCATGGTCCCGTCCATCCGGGTAGGGGCTCTGTCGGGCATGGAGCCGGAGGGGAAGGGAGGTGCGGGGTGGCCGGACTGGCGGTCCCGTTGTGGGACGTGAGCAATGGGCAGGGACTGCGCCAACTCGCCGAACTGGGGCTGGCGTTGCTGCTGTCGACCCTGATCGGCTGGGAACGGGCAGCCCAGCAGAAGAGCGCCGGGCTGCGCACGCACACCCTGGTCGGCATCGCCGGCGCGCTGATGATGGAGGTCTCCCAGCACGGCTTCACGAATGTCCTCGGCCTGGACAACGTCTCCTTCGACCCGTCCCGCGTGGCGGCCCAGATCGTCTCCGGGATCGGTTTCATCGGCGGCGGCCTGATCTTCGTACGCCGGGACGCGGTACGGGGTCTGACGACCGCCGCCACCATCTGGCTCACCTGCGCGGTCGGCATGGCCTGCGGCGGCGGCCTGCCGATCCTCGCGCTGGCCACGACCGCGGTGCACTTCCTCGTCGTACGCGGATATCCGTTGCTCTTCGCGCGCATGATGCCCGGCGCCGAGGCGGGGTCGTTCGAGGTACGGCTGACCTACCGGACCGGTACGGCGCTGCTGCCGCGGTTGATGGAGACCTGCACGCGCAGGGGTTTCCGCATCCAGGAGGTCAAGGTCGACCGGTTGCCCGAGCGGGCCGATCCGGCCGCGCGGGTGCTGTTGCGGCTGGAAGGTGCGGCCGACGCCGGTCAGTTGACGTCCGAGCTGTTCCAGAACGACGGTGTGACGGAGGTCGAGCTGACGGCTGCCGGTGATGAGGAGTAGGACCGGATCGGAGGAGTAGGACCGGATCGTATGGGGTGGGCCGGTATTCGGTGGTGGGGCGGCATCTCGTCTGGTGAGGCGGTGTCCGGCTCGGGGGCCTTCGCGAAAACCCGTTGGCCGAGCACGGCGACCACTGCTACTTTCCGGGAGGCCGTGCGAGAGAACGAGGAGGTGGTACCCGTGAACGCAGAATCGACGTGGGTGCTCTCCTCCGGGGTCACGGTCGGGCGATAGGTCGTCCGGGAGCGCCGTAAAGCTGCTCTCCCGAAAGGCACGACCATGCATGTCACTTCCGAGCGCCACCTCGACGACGGCGTCCTCGAACGCGAATTCACCCTCGGCGAGATCCCCGGCACCCTGTGGACCCCTGAATCCGTCGCACCGGCCCCGCTGATTCTCATGGCCCACAACAACGGCCTGCCCAAGGCGGAACCCCGGCTGGTTGCCCGGGCCCGGCTGTCCGCGGCGGCCGGCTACGCGGTGGCCACCATCGACGCCGCCGGGTGCGGTGACCGGCCCCGTTCCGCCGCCGACGAACAGGCCCGCGCCGACCTCCGCCGGGCGATGTGGGCCGGCGAGCCGGTCGACGAGATCTTCGAGTCCTTCGTCGGCCCGCTGGTCGAAAAGGCGGCCCCGGAATGGCAGTTGGCTCTGGATGCCTTCCTCGCACTGCCCGAGATCGGTGGCCCGGTCGGGTACTCGGGGTGGACCGCCCTCGGCATCCGACTGGCGGTGGTCGAGCCGCGCATCGCGGCCGCCGGTTTCTTCGCCGGGGGTTACGTGCCCCGCGCCCAGCGCGAGGAGGCCCCGCAGGTCACCGTTCCGCTGCTGTTCCTGCTGCAGTGGGACGACGAGGGGAACCCCCGGCAGCGGGCCCTGGACCTGTTCGACGCCTTCGGCACCAAGGAGAAGACGCTGCACGCGAATCTGGGCGGGCACACCGGTACCCCGTGGTTCGAGCGGGAGGACGGGGACCGGTTCTTCGGGCGGCACTTGAAGTGAGGGCGGGCTGTCGGCCGACGGGTCGGCAGCAGGTGTAGATGTGCGATCGCCCCGGTCGTGGTGGTACTGGACAGTGCGGTACCGGCGGTCGGGGCGGCGCTCGGTCGGCGGCGCCGCGATCGGGTGGGGTCATGCCGTGGGGTGCTCGTCAGACTGTGTCCTATGCAGTGAGGCGGGCGCGGAGGAAGATCACTACTCTGAACTGGTGCTCTCATACGGCGAGTTGACCCCACCGGAGCGTGAGCTGTGGGACGCGTTCCCGGAGGGACGGCGCGTGGACCTCCGCACGGGTGTGCCGGAGGACGACCGTGCCCTCGACGGTGGGCAGTGGGGTCCCGGGCGGACAGTCCGGGCCACGGTGATCGTGGCGCTCCTGCTGGGTGCGAACACGGTGCAATCGGGCGCCGTGGCGTGTCTGAGGCTGTCCGGGGCGCGGATATCCGGACATCTCAACCTGGCCGGGGCGCAGATCGCTCACGCCCTCTGGCTGGAGGGCTGCTGGTTCGAGGAGTCGGTGAACCTTCTCGGAGCGTCGTCGCAGACACTCGTGATCACGGACAGCCGGGTGCCCGGCATCGAAGCCGACTCGGCCCGCATCGAGGGAAACCTCGACCTGCGGGGCTCCGTCGTGGAAAGCCTCGCCTCCTCGCCCTTCAACCACGTGAGCACCGCCTTGTCGCTGAGCGACGCCCGAGTGACCGGCGGCATGCTCCTGAACGGGGCCCACATCAGCGCGCCGGGAGGATGGGCCGTGGCCGCCGGTGGACTGCTCATGGAAGGGGGCGTTTTCTGCGGGGGCGGTTTCGTCGCGCGAGGACAAGTCCGGCTGATGGGCGCGCAGTTGCCGCGCGGGCTGTTCATGCAGGGGGCGCAGCTGGAAGACCCCGGCCCAGGCGGAGTGGCGCTCGCGATGAACAACGCCGTGGCCTCAAGGCTCGATTTCTCCGACGGATTCACCGCGAACGGGACCGTGCACCTGAGGCGCACCCAGATCTCGGACAGCCTGAGCTTCGCAGGAGCCGTCCTGAACGGCCCACCCGGCGGTGACGGCCCCGCCCTGACCTGCCGACTCATGCAGGCCGTCGACGTCAACCTCACGCTGGCCCAGCCGCCGTCCGGCACGGTGGATCTACGGGGCGCGCAGGTGACCTACCTCCACGACAGTGAGCAGAGCTGGCCGGACGTGGTGGAGTTGGAGGGCTTCGTCTACGGCTCCATCAAGGCGGACGAGGCGGGCGGGCGCCGGGAGGCAGTGGGCCGGCGGAACTCCGTGGCCTCCCGAGTGGCGTGGATACGACGCTGCCCCGGCTACAACCCGCAGCCCTACGAACAGTTGGCGAGCTGGTACCGGCAGGCCGGTCACGACGACGAGGCCCGCCGCGTCCTGCTGGCCAGGCAGCGACATCGGCGTCAGACTCTGCCCCGGCTCGCACGCGTGTGGGGGCACCTGCTCGACGTGACGGTCGGCTACGGCTACCGCCCGTGGCTGGCCGGCGTCTGGCTCCTCGCGCTGACCTTGCTGGGCACGCTGTCCTTCAGCACACACGCCCCCACTCCGGTCCAACGAGGCGAAGGCGCCCCGTTCCAGCCCCTCGTCTACACGCTCGACCTCTTGATCCCCATCGGCGGCCTGGGCCAGCGCACGGCCTGGTACTGGTCGAACGGCGGTCTCCAGTGGCTGGCCTACCTGCTGATCGCCTTCGGCTGGGTGCTGACGACCGCCGTCATCGCGGGTGTCACCCGCGCCCTGCAGAAAAACTAGGCCCTGTCTGGGGCCGTGATCAGTACGGTCCTTTCGGACCCCGGGGGCCCGTTACTCGTACCGGTACTTCAGCGAGTCCGCCTCCGACTGCTCGATGTCGGCGATCGTCAGGTCCGGCATCCGGAGTTGGGCCAGTGTCACCTCGGCGGAGGTCGGCTGGGCGTCGGCGGGCAGCCACTGCTCCGGTCTCCAGGCCGCGCTGCGCAGGAGGGCCTTGGGGCAGTGTGGGTAGACCTCCTCGATTCCCAGGACCAGTGCACTGGCCGGTGGCTTGCCTACGGCGGTCAGCTGTGACAGCAGTTCCGGGTGGGTGGAGATGCAGGCGCGGCCGTTCACCCTGAGCGTCGTGGTGCGTCCCGGGATGACGAACAGCAGCCCGGCCCGTCCGGTGGCGACGACGTTCTGGAGGGTGTCCAGACGCTTGTTGCCGGTCGCGTCCGGAATCGCCACCGTCCGTGCGTCCAGGACGGCGACGAACCCGGCGGGGCCGCCGCGAGGGGAGACGTCACAGTTGCCCTCGGCGTCCGCGCTGGCGACCAGGACCAGCGATGAGCAGCCGATCAACTGTCGGGTCTGCTCGGTGAGTTCGGTCATCTGCTTCCGCATGGCCGTGTCACGCGGGAGTTCGTAGACCTGGCGCAGCGCCTCCTGGTCGCGCACGGCGTCCAGGCGGAGCGAGTCGAATGCACTGCCGACAAGAGGTGAGGTCATGCCTCCGAGCCTAACGAGCCGACCTGCGAGTGACCTTGGTCGGTGACTGGTCTTCACCGGCCGGCTCCCGGTGAGGCTGGTCCATCTGCGGACCGGGCTCACCCCTGAGGCGTTGGGCGTGCTCTACGAGGTGAGGTCCGCCACGAGCGACCGGACGATCCGGGAAGTTCGGCCGCTGCGGGCGGTCCGTGGGTCCGACGTCCCCGAGCGTCCCGGCAGCCGGCTGCCGTTCAGGAACTGTGCGGTACGAGCTTCAGTCGCAGCCGGACGTAGTCATGGTCCACCGGTCCCGGACGGCGCGCTCCGTCCGGCCGCCAGCCGTTTCGGGCGTAGAAGCCCTGCGCACGGGCGTTGGACGTCCAGCACTCCAGCACGCCCTCGGCGCAGCCGGCGGCCGCGGCCAGCGTGACGAACTCCCGGTGCAGGGCCCCGCCCACCCCGCGCCCCCAGGCGTGCGGCAGCACACCGATCTGGTACAGCTCGTAGGAGGTCGAGGCGTCCAGGTCTTCGTGGTGCGGTGGCCCGGCAGTGAGCAGCCCGACGACTGTCCCGTTCGCGTCTTCCGCGACCAGCGTGGTGCGCGACGACGTGGCCAGCACCCGCGCCCAGGCATCACGCCGTTGCTCCCGTGCACTCGGGTCGGCGAGTTGCTCCTCGGTCATGCCGCCCGCGGTGTAGTACGCGGTCCGGGTCCGGGTGTGCACGTCGGCAAGGATGTCGCCGTCCTCGGCGGTCGCCTCACGCAGTCGGAAACCTTGATGCATGCCCCTCTGGACGCCCGTACTCACTCGACGGTTCCTTGCCTGGCCCCCATCGGCGGCCAGGCGCGACTCGTGGCGGAGGACCTGCCGCGATCCTCGTGACGAGACATCCGGCTGGCACCTCGACGGCAAGACCAACCGCGGGTCAGTCCGTCAGTCGCCGAGCACCCGCTCCCACAGCAGCCCGTCCCGCCAGCTCCCGTCGAGGAGGATCGAGGAGTGCGCGACGCCGTACGGGCTGAACCCGTTGCGGCGCAGCACTCGTTGCGACGGCAGATTCTCCAGCTGGGTGGATGCCTCGGCGCGGTGCAGCCCGAGTTCGTCGGTCATCACCCGGAGTGCGAGCCCGAGGGCGTTCCCGGCGTGCCCCTGATTCTGGGCGACGCTCGCGATCCAGTAACCGACGGAACCGCGGCGCAGGTGCGGCTGCGGCAGGATGCCTCCGACGGTGACCTGCCCGACCACCTGGTCGTCGGCAAGTACCACACCCGGCCAGACCGAACCGGCCCGGTATCCGGCCAGCAGCCTGTCGATCCGTTCCGCCTGGCCCTCCGGGGTGAAGAAGTCGGCGGGCTGGGCCGGTTCCCACGGCCGGAAAGCTTCGAGGTCCCGTGCCCGGTGCGTGGCGATCGGCGTGGCGTCGGCGGGCTCGATCAGGCGGATCCTGGTGCTGCTGTGCATGGCCTGATCCTCGTCGTGGTGCTTCGGATGAAGCGGCCAGCCTAGGCGAGGGTGCTCGCGCCGCCTCCAGATCGAGGCAGTAGGAGGGTGGCAGCGCGCCCCGGTCCCTGGCGGTGGACCGGGGCACTGGTCGCGAGTGTCAGCTGACCGCCTTGGCGGCGTCCGTGATGAGCTTGGCGACGGTCTTGGGGTGGCTGATCATCGCGACGTGGGACGAGCGCGGCACTTCGACGACTTTGCGCGCGTTCGCACGGCTGTACATCCAGCGCTCGCAGGCCGGCGGGATCGCCTTGTCCTGGCCGGCGACCAGGCCCCACACCGGAATCGTCTTCCAGGCCGCGGCCGTGGTCGGGAAGACGAAGGAATCGGCGTCGAACGGCCGCTGGGTGGCCTGCAGGATGCGGAAGTCGGTGGTGGAGATGTCGGCGGCGAAGGCCGCGTGGCCGTCCTTGCTCAGGTAGAGATCGGTGCCGGTCGTGCCGTCGGCCTTCGTGTACGGGACCGGGACGCTCACCGGCCCGACCTCGCTGCCGGGGAACTTGGTGATGAGCTCGCCCTGCGTCTCGCCGACGTCGGGTACGAACGCGGCGATGTAGACCAGTGCCTTGACGTTGCTCTTCCCGGCGGCGGCGTTCGTGATGACCGTGCCGCCCATGGAGTGGGCGACCAGCACGACCGGTCCGCTGATGGAGCCCAGCAGGCTCGCGATGTACGGGGCGTCGGTCGGGATGCCTCGCAGCGGGTTCGACCCCGCGATCGTGGTGTAGCCCTTGTCCTGCAACTCCCCGATGGTGGCGTTCCAGCAGGACGAGTCGGCGTAGCCGCCGTGCACCAAGACGATCGTGGGCTTCACCTTCGACTTCTCCTCACCGGTGGCGGCCGGGGCTGTCGCCGCGCCGGCCGTTCCTTCTGAACCGGCTATCAGCGCTGCCGACCCGGCCAGCGCCGCTCCGGCGGCCAGCACCTTGCGGCGGGAAACATCGGAACTCATGGGACTCCTCAGGCATGGGGATGTGGAGGAACAGGTCTGAGAAGCGCTCGCCGCTGAGCTGCTGTGCGAGGGCGGCGGGCGCCAACTGAACAGGTGCCGTCAGGAGTTCGGCTCGGTCGGCGGGCTCAGCCGCGCACGGGCGGCTTCATCGGTGTGGCATGTCATGGACCCTATGAGGAGCGCTTTTGCGGTGGCATCGGCAATGTGACCTAGATGCCGGGCTCGGCGGCTCGGCAGTCGCCTTCAGCAGCGGCTGGGACTCCCCCTGCGGCCACGGCCACGTCAACCGCCCACACCTGGAGCCGGGTCGCCCCGCCCCGCCCCCTCACCGGGCACACCGCTCCACTCCCGATACGCGGCCACAGCCGTGGGCAAGGTCGGGAAGATGTGGTCCGTGCCGACCGAGTCCACCAGGCCGTACGCCTGCAGGTCGTCCAGGAGGTCCTGTTTGACCCGGGCGAGGGCGAACACGACGCCCCGGTGGGTGAGTTCGCGGCGGAGTTCGTCGACCGCGTCCAGGGCGGTGATGTCGACCTCGACATTGGCCTCGGCGTTGAGGACGAACCAGCGGACAGGGGTGGCCTGTTGGGCCACGGCGGCCAGGGCGCGGCGGCGGAAGTTCTCCGCGTTGGCGAAGAAGAGCGGTGAGTCGTAGCGGTAGACGAGCAGGCCGGGGATCGTGCGGGCCTGCGGATAGTCGTCCACGTCGTGCATGCCGGCCACACCGGGGACCAGGCCCTCGACGGCGTCGTGTGGACGGGCCACCCGGGTGAGGAGTTCGGCCACCGAAAGGCCCACGGCGACGATCACGCCGTAGAGGATGTCCAGGGCCAGCACTCCGCTCAAACAGCCCAGGGCCAGGAGGAGTTCGCGGCGGCGGAAGGTGGCCAGGCGGTGGAAGCCGGTGAGGTCGATCATGCGGACGGCGGCGTAGACGACGAGGGCGCCGAGGACCGCCGAGGGGGTGCGGGTGAGCAGGGGGCTCAGGAAGAGGAGGACCGAGAGGACGAGCGCTCCGGCGATCAGTGAGTACGCCTGGCTGCGGGCGCCCGCCGAGGAGGCGAGCGCGGTGCGGCTGGCGCTGCTGCTCACCGGGAAGCCGTGGAGTACGCCGGCGCCGAGATTGGCCGCGCCCAGCGCCAGGAACTCCTGGTCGGCGTCCAGACCGGGACCGTCGTCCTCCTCGCCGCCGGTGAAGGCGCGGGCGGTGAGGATGAAGTCCGTGTAGGCGACGAGCAGGACGCCGAGCGCGGGCAGTACCAGGTGGGGGAGTTGGGTGAGGTCGGGCAGGCCGATCGTGGGAAGTCCCGCCGGGACGTGGCCGATCACCTTGATGCCGTAGCGGTCGTCGAGGTCGAGGACGGACACGGCCGCCGTGCCCAGCACCACGGCCAGCAGCGGGCCGGGCACCATCCGGGACAGCCGCGCCACCGTGAACAGGAACGCGAGCGTGACGGCGGCGAACAGAAGTGTGGGCGTGTGGAGTTGACCCAAGTGCCGTAGGAACGACCAGAGTTGGGGGAAGAACGCCGTGCCTGTCGTCGACACCCCGGTGAGCTTGGGGAGTTGGTCCACGATCATGATCAGGGCCACGCCCGCCAAGTAGCCGATCAGGACCGGGCGGGAGAGGAGATCGGCGACGAAGCCGAGCCGTACCGCCCATGCGACGAGGCAGAGCAGGCCGACCGTCACCGCGAGGGCGGCGGCGAGGGTGGCGTAGCGGGCCGGGTCGCCTGCGGCGAGCGGACCTACGACCGTCGCCGTCATCAGCGCGGTCGTCGACTCGGGGCCGACCGAGAGGAGCCGGGACGAGCCCAGTACGGCGTACAGGGCGAGCGCGGGCAGGATCGCCCACAGGCCCGTGACCGGCGGGAGGCCGGCCACCCCGGCGTAGGCCATCACCTGCGGGACGAGGTACGCGGCGACCGTGACTCCGGCCAGCAGATCGCCGCGCAGCCACGCGCGCCGGTATCCGGCCAGCGCGGCGATTCCGGGCGTCAGGCGCCGCCACTTCAGGACGTGCCCGCCCGGGCTGGGGGACATGGTGCTCCTCGACCCGCCCCGCTCAGAGGCTCGCCGCGTGGTCCGGGACGAAGGTCTGCAGATCGCGCGGCGGGCGCTCGTAGCCGGTGGACGGCGGGCGGGGCGGGAGTTCGAGGACCGGCGGCGACACCTCGTGATAGGGGAGGGAGCCGAGCAGGTGGGCGATCATGTTCAGGCGGGCCCGGCGCTTGTCGTCGCTCTCCACGACGTACCAGGGGGCCTCCGAGATGTCGGTGTGCACCAGCATCTCGTCCTTCGCCCGGGAGTACGCCTCCCAGTGGGTGAGGGACTCCAGGTCCATCGGCGACAGCTTCCAGCGGCGCAGCGGATCGTCCAGGCGGCGGCGGAAGCGTTCCTCCTGGACGTCGTCGCTCACCGAGAACCAGTACTTGCGCAGCACGATCCCGTCCTCCACGAGCATCCGCTCGAAGATGGGGCACTGGCGCAGGAAGAGCTGGTACTCCTCCTTGGTGCAGAAGCCCATCACCTTCTCGACGCCGGCCCGGTTGTACCAGCTGCGGTCGAACAGGACGATCTCGCCGGCGGCCGGCAGATGCTCGACGTACCGCTGGAAGTACCACTGGGTGCGCTGGCGGTCGGTCGGCTTCGGCAGCGCGGCGATCCGGGCGACACGCGGGTTGAGGTGCTCGGAGACGCGCTTGATGGTGCCGCCCTTGCCCGCCGCGTCCCGGCCCTCGAAGACCACGACCAGACGGGTGCCCTCGGCCCGCACCCACTCCTGGAGCTTCACCAACTCCGTCTGCAGGCGCAGCAGTTCGGTCTCGTACTTCTCGCGCGGCAGCTTTGCCGCCTTCTTGCCGGCCATGCCGCCTCAACCCCTCGATGACGTGCGCGGTTCCTCGTGTCCAAGGTCGAACACCTGGACAGCACCGTACTGACCGGCGGGGGAGCGCGCACCCCGGATGCCTGCTCCGGATGCCTGCTCCGCCGGGTTTGCGCCGGACGGCAGCGGCAACCCGGACTGTGTGACAGCCATGACCACGCAACAGGAGCTCGTCCGGTTTCTGGAGGACCGCTTCGCCTGCGCACAGGCCTGCACCGAGTGTGCGCGGGCCTGCGTGCTGCGCGTCAGCCGCTCCGATCCGGACGCCACCGACCACGAGGCACTCGTACGACGCAAGGCGCTGCTGTGCGCGGAGGTGTGCGACGCGACCTGCCGGATGCTGGCCGAGCAGAACCTCCAGGACGAGTCCGCCCTGCGCCTCCAGGCCAAGTGGTGCCTGCTCGTCTGCCTGGAGTGCGCGCAGGTCCTCGACGCGCAGCCGGGCGCCGAGGCGGACGCGGAGGCGTGCCGGAACTGCGCGCGGGCGTGCACGGAGTTCATGGCCACGCTGAACTGAAGTCCGCGGCCGTGCCGACCTGAAGCCCATGGCCACGCTGAACCGGCGCGCGCCTACGGCCTCTTCAGGGACGTCGCCGCTTCCTTCAGGGGCATTGCCGCCTCGCCATTCCCTATTTCTGGAACACGTTCTACGGTGTGCGCCGTCAGGACCGGCCTTGGGGAGCCTGGAGGCGCCGTGCATCTCGAATACACGCCCGAGCAGCAGCGGCTGCGTACCGAACTGCGCGCCTACTTCGCCGAGTTGGTGCCCGACCACGCCTACTCGCGCTACGACGACCCGGCCGCCCAGAAGCGCTTCTACCGCGAGACCATCCACCGGCTCGGCACCGACGGCTGGCTCGGCGTCGGCTGGCCCGAGGAGTACGGCGGGCGCGGGCTGTCGCCGATGGAGCAGTTCATCTTCTTCGACGAGGCCGCGCAGGCGGGCGTACCGCTGCCGCTGATGGCGCTGAACACCGTCGGCCCGACGATCATGCAGTTCGGCACCGATGAGCAGAAGGCGTACTTCCTCCCCAAGATCCTCGCCGGCGAGATCGACTTCGCGATCGGCTACAGCGAGCCCGAGGCCGGCACGGACCTCGCGGCGCTCAAGACGCGCGCGGTCCGTGACGGCGACGAGTACGTCGTCGACGGCCAGAAGATCTGGACGACGAACGGCGACACCGCCGACTGGGTCTGGCTCGCCGTCCGCACCGGCCCGGACGCCCCGCCGCACAAGGGCATCACCATGCTCCTGGTCCCGACCACCGACCCCGGCTACTCCTGCACGGTGATCAACACCCTCGCCTCGCACGACACCACCGCCAGCTACTACGAGAACATCCGCGTCCCCGTCACCCGCCGCGTCGGCAAGGAGAACCAGGGCTGGCGCCTGATCACCAACCAGCTCAACCACGAACGCGTCACCCTCGCCGCCCACGGCACCATGGCGATCCGCGCCCTGCACGACGTCCAGCACTGGGCCATGGAGACCAAACTCGCCGACGGCCGCCGCGTCGTCGACCTCCCCTGGGTCCGCCGCCTCCTCGCCCGCACCCACGCGCGGCTCGACGCGATGAAACTCCTCAACTGGCAGATGGTGAACGCCGTCCAGGAAGGCACCCTCACCCCCCAGGACGCCTCCGCCGTCAAGGTCTACGGCTCCGAGGCCCGCCGCGACGCGTACGCCTGGCTCATGGAGATCGTCGCCGCGGCCGGCGCGCTGAAGGAGGGCTCCGCGGGCGTCGTCCTGCACGGTGAGTTGGAGCGCGGCTACCGCTCCGCCGTCATCTTCACCTTCGGCGGCGGCAACAACGAGATCCAGCGGGAGATCATCTCGTGGATCGGGCTGGGGATGCCGAGGGTGCGGCGTTAGCCCTGGGTGCGCCGCTTCGCCCCACGGGAACGCCCCGTCGTCGTCCCCGCGCGCGAGGCGCTCCGGCGGCGCGTGGCGCACTCGTCGTACGCCACCCTGCCGTCGTACGCCCATCGGCTCTACGGCGGACCGACCCCCGGGTCCGGACAAATCGCCCCCGTACCGGCTCTGCTCGCGCATGCCCCCGTACAAAGTCGGACGATCGCTCGCCATACTGGACGAGCCAGGGGAGGGCGGGACGAACACCGACGGGGGCGAACGCGGGAGATGGGGGACAGCAGACTGATCCAGGGTCGCTACCGCCTGCTCGAACTGATCGGGCGCGGCGGCATGGGCGAGGTGTGGCGTGCGCGGGACGAGTCGCTGGGGCGGCATGTCGCCGTGAAGTGCCTCAAGCCGCTGAACCCGCACCACGACCAGTCGTTCACCCGCGTCCTGCGTGAGCGGTTCCGGCGGGAGGCCCGGGTGGCCGCCGCGTTGCAGCACCGCGGGGTGACCGTGGTCCACGACTTCGGCGAAGCCGACGGCGTCCTCTACCTCGTGATGGAGCTGCTCGACGGCCGCAATCTCAGCCAGCTACTGGAGGACAACGAGCAGCGGCCGCTGCCCGTCGGTGACGTCGTCGAGATCGCCGACCAGGTCGCCTCCGCCCTCGCCTACTGCCACCAACAGGGCATCGTGCACCGGGACTTGAAGCCCGCGAACATCATGCGGCTGACCGACGGCACGGTGAAGATCTGCGACTTCGGCATCGCGCGTCTCGGCGCCGACATCGGTTTCACCTCCCGGCTGACCGGCACCGGCATCGCGATGGGCACCCCGCACTACATGTCGCCGGAACAGATCAGCGGCACCGAGGTCGACCAGCGCAGCGACCTCTACTCCTTCGGCTGCGTGCTGTACGAACTCGCCACCGGGGCACCGCCGTTCGACCTCGGTGACGCCTGGGCGATCCTCATCGGCCACCGCGACACCCCGCCCCGCCCGCCGCGCGCCGAGCGCCCCGAAGTGCCCGAGTACCTGGAGAAGGTCATCCTCGACCTGCTGGCCAAGCTCCCGGAGCAACGTCCGCATGATGCCCGCGAGTTGGGGCGCCGGATCACCATGGGCCGTACGACGCCCCTGTACGTACCGACCGTTGTGACCCCGCAGCTTCAACTGCGCCCGTCCGAAGCGGTGTCGGAACCGGCGTCCGAGCCGGTCTCCCGTGAAGCGCGCCTGCCGTCCTGGACGCGCGGGATGACCACCGGGCACAAGGCGACCGGCGCCGGACTGCGCACCACCCCGCCGGACGCCGGAGCCGGACTCACCGGCGAGTGGATCGCCCGCCCGACCACCGGCCACGCCGAGGAACCCGCGCCGGAGTCACCGTCCGCGCCGTCTGCAGAGACCCTCAACGCCCTGGCCGGACGCCACAACGCGGGCCTCAGTCTTGGGAGGTTGGGCCGCTGGGCGGAGGCCGGCGAGGTGCACCGCGCGGTCGCCGCCGAACGCCGGCACCTGCTGGGCCCGGACCACCCCGACACTCTCGCCAGCCGCTACGAACTCGGCTTCACCCTCAGCCGCACCGGCCGCGCCGCCGACGCCCTGCACGAGTACACGCACGTCGCCCGCGCCAGGGAACGGGAGTTGGGAGCCGACCACGCCGACACGCTCGCCGCCCGGCAGGAAATGGCGTACGTCCTGGGCCAGTTGGGCCGCCACTTCGACGCCCACCAGGTGTACACGTCCGTACTCGCCGCCCGGGAACGCACCATGGGCCCGGACCACCCGGACACCCTGCGCTGCCGCCACAACCTCGCCTTCAACCTCAGCCGGCTCGGCCGCCTGGAGGACTCGTACCGCATGGCCTGCGAGGTCGCCGCCGCCCGCGCCCGCGTGCTGGGCCCCGGCCACCCCGACACCCTGGTCACCCGCTATGAAGTCGCCTACGCGCTGGGCCAGTTGGGCCGCTGGCCCGAGGCCCTGCAGACCTACGGCGAGGTCGCCGAGGCACGTGCGCAAGCACTCGGCCCCGATCACGCCGACACGCTCGCCGCCCGCTACGAGATCGGCATCAGCCTCGGCCGGCTCGGCCGCAGCGCCGACGCCCTCAAGCTGTACCGCGACCTGATCGACGACCGCACCCGCGTCCACGGCCCCGCCCACCCCGAGACCCTCCGCGCCCGCCACGGCCTCGGCGTCAACCTCGGGCGCCTCGGCCGCTGGGAGGAGGCCCTCGCCGAGTCCCGCGACGTGTGCGCCATCCGTGAGCGCGTCCTCGGTGCCGACCACACCGACACCCTGGTCAGCCGCCGCGAGGTCGCCGTGGGCCTGGGCTGGCTGGGCCGCTGGGCCGACGCCCTCACCGAGTACCGCCGGGTCGCCGCCGCCCGCGAGCGCGTCCTGGGCCCGGACCACCCCGACACCCTCGCCAGCCGCAACGACGAGGCCCACTGCCTGGAACAACTCGGCCGCAACGCCGAGGCGGTCGAGCTGTACCGCCGGGTGGCGGCACTCAGGCAGGGGCGGGCGGCCGGCGGGCACTGAGAGCCGCGCCGCCAACTCCGGACGGCGGACGCGGACAACCCCGTCCGCCGTCCGGAACGGCCACGTCTGCCGTCGGCCCTGTCTGCGTCCGCCCGCAGGCGCCCGGTACCGCCTGCCTCCCTTCGGCCGTGTTCGCGGACGGCTGCGCCACCGTCCGCCTGCGGATGGGACGCCTGTGTCTGTCTTCGGTCCTGTCTGCGGACGGCTGCGCCCCTCGTCCGTCCGCAGAGGGGACGGCCGCGTCTGCCGTCGGCCCAGTCCGCGTCCGCTCGCAGGCGCCCGGTACCGCCCGCCTCCCTCCAGCCGTGTTCGCGGACGGCCGCGGTCCCCGTCCGCCCGTGGAAGGAACCGCTGCGCCTGCCTCCGCCCGGTTCGCATCCGCCCGGCAGCGCCCAATACCCCGCCCCTCCGGCGGTGGGCGCGGACACCCGCAAGCCCGAGCCCGCTCACACCTGCCCCCGACCCTGTCCACATCCGCCCACGGTCACCGGGAACCGCCCGCCGCCCACCCCTGGCCGACCTAGATCACCTCGTGTTACGAAGAACCATGCCTGCACACGAGGGACCCGGACACCGGACGTACGACGCCGTCATCGTCGGTGGCGGCCACAACGGACTGGTCGCCGCCGCCTACCTGGCCCGGGCCGGGCGCTCCGTGCTCGTCCTGGAACGCCTCGACGGCACCGGCGGCGCGGCCGTGTCGACGCGCCCGTTCGCCGGGGTCGACGCGCGGCTGTCCCGGTACTCGTACCTGGTCAGCCTGCTGCCCAAGAAGATCGTGCGGGACCTCGGCCTCGACTTCCGTATCCGCGGCCGCACCATCTCGTCGTACACCCCCGTCGAACGCGACGGGCGTCCCACCGGACTCCTCGTCGGCGGTGGCGAGCGCCGCACCCGGGACGCCTTCGCCCGGCTGACCGGCGGCGACCGCGAGTACGCGGCCTGGCAGCGGCTCCACGGCATGACCGGCCGCCTCGCGCAACGGGTCTTCCCCACGCTCACCGAACCGCTGCCCACCCGCGACGAACTGCGCCGCCGCGTGGACGACGAGGACGCCTGGCGGATGCTCTTCGAGGAGCCGATCGGCGTCGCGATCGAGGAGAACTTCACGGACGACCTGGTCCGGGGCGTCGTCCTCACCGACGCCCTCATCGGCACCTTCGCCGACGCCCACGACCCCACCCTCGCCCAGAACCGCTGCTTCCTCTACCACGTCATCGGCGGCGGAACCGGCGCCTGGGACGTCCCCGTCGGCGGCATGGGCGCCCTGACCGACGCCCTCGCCACCACCGCGCGCGAGGCCGGCGCCGTACTCGCCACCGGGCACGAGGCCGTACGGATCGACACGGACGGACGTGCCGCCGAGATCACCTACCGCACGGCCGAGGGGGAGGGGACCGTGGCCGCCCGGCACGTCCTGGTCGGCGCCTCGCCGCAGCAACTGGCCGCCCTCACCGGCGACGCGCCGCCCGCGCCCGCCGAGGGCGCCCAGCTCAAGGTCAACATGCTGCTCAAGCGGCTGCCCAGGCTCCGCGACACCTCGGTCGACCCGCGCGAGGCGTTCGCCGGCACCTTCCACATCGCCGAGGGCTACGACCAACTGGCCGCCGCACACGCCCAGGCCGCGTCCGGTTCGCTGCCCGCCGCGCCCCCCTCGGAGATCTACTGCCACTCGCTCACCGACCCGAGCATCCTCGGGCGGGACCTCGTCGAGGACGGCTACCAGACCCTGACCCTCTTCGGTCTGCACACACCGGCGCGGCTGTTCGAACGGGACAACGACGCCGTACGCGACGAGCTGTTGAAGTCGACGCTGGCCCAGCTGGACCACCACCTCGCCGAACCCCTCGCGGACTGCCTGGCCACCGACGCGGACGGCCGTCCCTGCATCGAGGCGAAGACCCCGCTCGACCTGGAACGCGACCTCAGACTCCCCGGAGGTAACATCTTCCACCGCGAACTGACCTGGCCCTACGCCCAGGACGACACCGGCCGTTGGGGAGTCGAGACCCGGCACGCGAACGTCCTGCTGTGCGGGGCGGGCGCGGTGCGGGGTGGCGGAGTGAGCGGGGTGCCGGGGCACAACGCGGCGATGGCGGTGCTGGGGGCGGGGGAGTGATGTCCTCCGTCCGGGACTTCTACGACGCGCTCGCCGCCGACTACCACCTGATCTTCCCGGACTGGGACGCGAGCATGACCCGCCAGGCGGCGGCGCTGGACGGCGTCGTCCGAGCTCGGTTGGGTGCGGGGCCACACCAGGTGCTGGACTGTTCATGTGGGATCGGCACACAGGCGATCGGGCTGGCCCGGGTCGGACACCGGGTGACCGGGAGCGATCTGAGCCCGGCCGCTGTCGCGCGGGCCGCCGTCGAGGCCGAGGCCCGGGGCGTCCGCCTTCCGGTGACCGCGGCGGACATGCGGGCGCTGCCGTTCCGGGCAGCCGCCTTCGACGTCGTGGTCTGTGCCGACAACTCGCTGCCGCATCTGCTCGCCGCAGACGATGTGCGCACAGCCCTGGTCGGCATGCGCCGGGTCCTCCGCGACGACGGGCTCCTTGTGCTGAGCATCCGGGACTACGACGGGATCCGCGCCGCCCGTCCCCCGTCCGCACCCCCGCAGGTGTCGACGACCGCCCAAGGCCGGGTGATCACCTTCCAGTTGTGGCACTGGCACGAGGACGGCGAGCGCTACGACCTGGAGCACTTCCAGCTCGTGCCCGGGGAGGGCGGTGCCTGGGAGGTGCGGGTACGGCGTACCGCGTACTGGGCTTTGACGCGTGGTGAGTTGAGCGCCAAGGTGGCCGACGCGGGCTTCGCGGAGGTGAGTTGGCACGACCCGGGGGACAGCGGCTTCTACCAGCCGGTGCTCACGGCTCGGCGGGCTCGGTAGACCCGCGGCTCAAGGAAAATCTGACGGAGCATCAGAAAAGGCCTTCCGTCGTCCGGAGGACTGCGGCATTCTGCGCCCATGCAGACGGAGTTGAGCAAGAAACTGGGAATCGAGCACGCCATCTTCGGCTTCACGCCGTTCCCCGCCGTCGCCGCGGCCATCAGCCGGGCCGGCGGATTCGGAGTGCTCGGCGCGGTCCGCTACACCGCCCCCGACGACCTCAAGCACGACCTCGACTGGCTGGAGGCGCACGTCGAGGGGATGCCGTACGGCCTGGACGTCGTCATGCCCGCGAAGAAGGTCGAGGGCGTCACCGAGGCCGAGGTCGAGGCGATGATCCCGGAAGGGCACCGGCAGTTCGTCACCGAGACCCTGGCCAAGTACGGCGTGCCCGAACTCGCCGAGGGCGAGGTGTCCGGCTGGCGCATCACCGGATGGATGGAACAGGTCGCCCGCAACCAGCTCGACGTCGCCTTCGACTACCCGATCAAGCTGCTCGCCAACGCGCTGGGCTCCCCGCCCGCCGACGTCGTCGCCCGCGCCCATGACCACAACGTGCTCGTCGCCGCGCTCGCGGGCAGCGCCCGGCACGCCCGCAAGCACGCGGAGGGCGGCATCGACATCGTCGTGGCCCAGGGCTACGAGGCGGGCGGCCACACCGGCGAGATCGCCTCCATGGTGCTCACGCCCGAGGTCGTCGACGCCGTCGACCCGCTGCCGGTCCTCGCCGCGGGCGGCATCGGCAGCGGACAGCAGGTGGCCGCCGCGCTCAGTCTCGGCGCCCAAGGTGTGTGGCTCGGCTCCATATGGCTGACCACCACAGAAGCCGACATGCACTCGCCCGCCCTGACCCGCAAACTGCTCGCCGCCGGGTCCGGCGACACCGTCCGCTCCCGTGCCCTGACCGGGAAACCGGCCCGCCAACTGCGCACCGAGTGGACCGACGCCTGGGACGACACGGACGGCCCGGGTACCCTCCCCATGCCCCTCCAGGGACTGCTGGTCGCCGAGGCCGTCTCACGCATCCAGAAGTACGAGATCGACCCCCTGCTCGGCACCCCCGTCGGCCAGATCGTCGGCCGCATGAACAGCGAACGCAGTGTCCAGGCCGTCTTCGACGACCTCACCCGCGGCTTCGAGCACGCCGTCGACCGCATCAACCGCATCGCCGGAAGGAGCGGCCAGTGAGCACCCAGGGTGAGACCACACAGGGCGGGACCACACGTGGGGCGGCCACACAGGGTGTGAGCACACCTCCCGCCGGCTTCTGGGCCCAGGCGGCTCAGGATCCCGACCGTGAGGTCCTCGTCGCGCCCGACGGCGAGGTGTGGACGGCGGGCCGGCTGCACGCCGCCGCCAACCAGCTCGTCCACGGTCTGCGCGCCGCCGGACTCGAACGCGGCGACGCCTTCGCGGTAGTGCTGCCCAACGGCGTCGAGTTCTTCACGGCCCATCTGGCCGCCACCCAGGCCGGGTTCTACCTCGTCCCCGTCAACCACCACTTCGTCGCACCGGAGATCGCCTGGATCGTCGCCGACTCCGGCGCCAAGGTGCTCATCGCGCACGAGCGGTTCGCCGAGCCCGCCCGCCAGGCCGCCGACGAGGCCGGCCTCCCGGCAACCCACCGGTACGCGGTCGGCACGGTCGAGGGCTTCCGGCCGTACGCCGAACTCCTCGACGGACAACCGGAGTCGGCGCCCACGGACCGCACGCTCGGCTGGGTCATGAACTACACCTCGGGCACCACCGGCCGCCCCCGCGGCATCCGCCGCCCCCTGCCGGGCAGGCCCCCCGAGTCGGCGTACCTCGGCGGGTTCCTCGGCATCTTCGGCATCAAGCCGTTCGACGACAACGTCCACCTGGTCTGCTCACCGCTCTACCACACGGCCGTCCTCCAGTTCGCGGGCGCGAGCCTGCACATAGGGCACCGCCTGGTCCTCATGGACAAGTGGACCCCGGAGGAGATGCTCCGCCTCATCGACCGCGAGAAATGCACCCACACCCATATGGTCCCCACCCAGTTCCACCGCCTCCTCGCCCTCCCGGAGGACATACGGGCGCGCTACGACGTCTCGTCCATGCGGCACGCCATCCACGGCGCCGCCCCGTGCCCCGACCATGTGAAGCGGGCGATGATCGACTGGTGGGGCCAGTGTGTGGAGGAGTACTACGCGGCCAGCGAGGGCGGCGGTGCCTTCGCGACCGCCGAGGACTGGCTGAAGAAGCCCGGCACGGTCGGCAAGGCCTGGCCCATCAGCGAACTCGCGGTCTTCGACGACGACGGCAAGCGGCTCCCGCCCGGTGAACTCGGCACCGTGTACATGAAGATGAGCACCGGCGGCTTCGCCTATCACAAGGACGAGGCCAAGACGAAGAAGAACCGCATCGGCGACTTCTTCACCGTCGGCGACCTCGGCATCCTCGACGAGGACGGTTACCTCTTTCTCCGCGACCGCAAGATCGACATGATCATCTCGGGTGGCGTCAACATCTACCCGGCCGAGATCGAGTCCGCGCTCCTCGCCCATCCCGCCGTCGCCGACGCCGCGGCCTTCGGCATCCCGCACGACGAGTGGGGCGAGGAGGTCAAGGCCGTCGTCGAACCGTCCCCCGGCCACGAGCCAGGACCGGCCCTCGCCACCGCCCTCCTCGACCACTGCGCCGAGCAACTCGCCGGCTACAAACGGCCCAAGAGCATCGACTTCATCACCGAGATGCCCCGCGACCCCAACGGCAAGCTGTACAAGCGGCGGCTGCGGGATCCGTACTGGGAGGGGCGGACGCGGCCTGTGTGAGTGCCGCAGACACTTGGAGCGGGGAGGGTGTGGTCCGGACCCATGTGGTCTCGATCTATGTGGAGCGGGACCACCCCGACCGGCCCGCTTGACCTGCCCGGGTGGCGGCCCGAGGATCATGTGTCATGACGCCCGGACACGGCAGCACGGTTGACGGGGTACTGCGACGCAGTGCCCGGCGCACTCCCGCACGCGTGGCGGTGGACTACGGCGAGCGCTCCTGGACGTACGAGGAACTCGACGACGCCGTCTCCCGCGCGGCGAGCGTGCTCCTCGACCAGGGCCTCGCGCCGGGCGACCGGGTCGGCTCCTACGGCCACAACTCGGACGCCTATCTGATCGGCTTCCTCGCCTGCGCCCGCACGGGCCTCGTGCACGTGCCGGTCAACCAGAACCTCACCGGCGACGACCTCGCGTACATCGTCGGCCAGTCCGGCAGCACGCTGGTGCTCACCGACCCGGACCTCACCGGTCAACTCCCAGACGACGTACGGACGTTGCCGCTGCGGGACGCGGACGGCTCGCTGCTGGAGCGGCTGGCGACCGCGGCGCCGTACGACGGGCCCGAGCCGCGCACCGACGACCTGGTGCAGTTGCTCTACACCTCGGGCACGACCGCGCTGCCCAAGGGCGCGATGATGACCCACCGGGCCCTGGTGCACGAGTACTTGAGCGCCATCACCGCGCTGGACCTGAGCGCGGGGGACCGGCCGGTGCACTCGCTGCCGCTGTACCACTCGGCGCAGATGCACGTGTTCCTGCTGCCGTATCTGGCGGTCGGGGCGACGAACGTCATCCTCGATGCGCCGGACGGGGACCGGCTCTTCGACCTGATCGAGGCCGGGCGTGTGGACAGCCTGTTCGCCCCGCCCACGGTGTGGATCGGCCTCGCGAACCGGCCCGACTTCGCGACCCGTGACCTGAGCGGGCTGCGCAAGGCGTACTACGGCGCGTCGATCATGCCGGTGCCCGTCCTGGAGCGGCTGCGCGAGCGGCTGCCCAAGCTGGCCTTCTACAACTGCTTCGGACAGAGCGAGATCGGCCCGCTGGCCACCGTCCTGGGCCCCGACGAGCACAAGGGCCGACTGGACTCCTGCGGCCGTCCGGTCCTGTTCGTGGACGCGCGCGTGGTCGACGAGGACGGCAAAGACGTTCCCGACGGCACCTCGGGTGAAATCGTCTACCGCTCACCGCAGTTGTGCGAGGGCTACTGGGGCAAGCCCGAGGAGACCGCAGCCGCCTTCCGCGACGGCTGGTTCCACTCCGGTGACCTCGCGGTACGGGATGCCCAGGGCTTCTTCACCGTCGTCGACCGGGTGAAGGACGTCATCAACTCCGGTGGCGTACTGGTCGCTTCACGCCAGGTCGAGGACGTCCTCTACACCCACGAGGGTGTCGCCGAGGTCGCGGTGATCGGCCTCCCCGACGACCGCTGGATCGAAGCCGTCACGGCGGTCGTCGTCCCGCGTGGCGAGGTCACCGAGGCCCAACTCATCGACCACGCCCGGGAGAAGCTCGCCCACTTCAAGGCACCGAAGCGGGTCGTGTTCGTGGACGAACTGCCGCGCAACGCCAGTGGGAAGATCCTCAAGCGGGAGTTGCGGGAGCGGTTGGGGGACTGACCGTTCTCACCACCCGGGAGCCTGAGCGTCCTCACCTGGGAGCCGAGCCCGGGGCGGCGGGTGCCGGGGCCGTGCGGGCCACGACCACACCGGCCTGCCCGTGGTCGTCCACGGTGCCGCGCCCACGACCGCGGCAGACGTGCGCACGCTCGCCGATCTGGCCGGCCGCTACCCGAAGGTGCCGCTGGCGATCAGCCAACTGGCCGGAGCCCAATGGATGTTGGCCATCGAACTGGCCCGCGCCACCCCCAACCTCCACCTCGAACTCTCCACCGCGAACATCGTCTTCGCCGTCCGCCTCGCCATCCACGAACTCCCCACCCGCACGTTCTTCGGCTCGGACGCTCCCTACGGAGACCCGGTCGTCGCGCGCACGACGGTGGAACGGGTCACGTCTCCGGGCGAGGTGCGTGACCGGGTGCTGGGCGGGAATCTGGCGGAACTGCTGGGGTTGGGGTAACTGCGCCTGTCGGGCGGGGACTTGGGCTGGGGGAGTCGACGACGGAACCTTCGGCCGGGGGAGCCGCCTCAGGGTGTCCGCAGGTCCACGATGCGCCGGATCTTGCCCACGCTGCGTTCCAACGACTCCGGTTCCACGATCTCGACCGCGACGGAGACGCCGATGCCGTCCTTGACGGCCGTGGTGATGGCGCGGGCCGCCGCGTCCCGGGTTTCGGGGTCGGCGCCGGGGCGGGCCTCGGCCCGTACGGTGAGGGCGTCGAGGCGGCCCTCACGGGTGAGTCGGAGCTGGAAGTGGGGTGCGACGCCCGGGGTGCGCAGGACGATCTCCTCGATCTGGGTGGGGAAGAGATTCACCCCGCGCAGGATCACCATGTCGTCACTGCGGCCGGTGACCTTCTCCATGCGCCGGAAAGCGGGTCGGGCGGTGCCGGGGAGGAGACGGGTCAGGTCCCGGGTGCGGTAACGGATCACCGGCATGGCCTCCTTGGTGAGCGAGGTGAACACCAACTCGCCCTTCTCACCCTCGGGCAGGACTTCACCGGAGATGGGGTCGACGACCTCCGGGAAGAAGTGGTCCTCCCAGATGTGCAGCCCGTCCTTGGTCTCCACACACTCCTGCGCGACACCCGGACCGATCACCTCCGACAGCCCGTAGATGTCGACCGCGTCGATCGCGAACCGCTCCTCGATCTCCAGCCGCATCTGCTCGGTCCAGGGCTCCGCCCCGAAGATGCCGACCCGCAGAGAGGTCCCGCGCGGATCGACCCCTTGCCGCTCGAACTCGTCGAGGAGCGTGAGCATGTAGGACGGGGTGACCATGATGATCTCGGGCTTGAAGTCCTGGAT
Source organism: Streptomyces sp. NBC_00988 (assembly GCF_045162645.1). NCBI lineage: Bacteria > Bacillati > Actinomycetota > Actinomycetes > Kitasatosporales > Streptomycetaceae > Streptomyces > Streptomyces sp. NBC_00988. The sequence goes on along the minus strand of NZ_CP108730.1, from coordinate 1,314,328 downwards.
GATCTGCACCTGGCGGGCCGTCATACCGCCGGACGCGGGGATGACCGTACAGCCCAGTCGTTCGGCACCATAGTGAGCGCCCAGACCACCGGTGAACAGCCCATAGCCGTAGGCCACATGCACCTTGTCGCCGGGTCGTCCGCCCGCGGCGTGGATGGAACGGGCCACCACGTCCGCCCACATGGAAAGGTCGTCCTCTGTGTAGCCGACCACTGTGGGGCGGCCGGTGGTGCCGCTCGACGCGTGGATGCGGCGGATACGGTCCTCAGGGACGGCGAACATTCCGTACGGGTAGTTGTCGCGCAGGTCCAGCTTGGTGGTGAACGGGAAAAGGGCGAGGTCGGAGAGTGCGCGGCAGTCGTCCGGGTGGATTCCGGCCGAGTCGAAGGACCGACGGTAGAAGGGCACGTTCGCGTAGGCGTGCCGGAGGGAGGCCCGTAGCCGCTCCAACTGCAGTGTCCTGAGCGCGTGTTGGTCGAGCCGTTCCCCCGAGTCGAGCAGCTCCGCCGCGTCCGCCATCGGTGCACCCTTTCGTCAATCGTGCCATTTCGGGCGACCGATCATTCGGTCGACGTGTGTGGGATCAGTAATCCAGCCAGCCACCCACCGGGGCAAGAGGTCTGCCCCCACTTTCTCGACGTGTCGCCCGGCAGAATGGGCACGTGGATCTTCGTCCGGAGCTCCTGCCACCGTCCGTGTCCAGGGCGCGAGTTGAGGAACTCAGCCGCGAGATCGACCGGATCGAGACCCTCTTCCACGGCGCCGACCGCGGGGCCGCCGAGGAAGCGGTGGCCGCCTTCGCCGAGGCGACGGGGCATGACTGCTCGGCGGCGGACTTCCTGGGCTCCGCCGGGGCGCGGACGCGGGAGGTGTTCGCCTTGGAGGCCGTACGCCCGGCGTGTCCGCGCGTGCCACGGACGCCGAGCACTACCTCCGGCTTTTCACGACGAACGTGGCGCATCCCGCGGCCTCGGACCTGATCTCCCATCCGCCGTCCGATCTCGCGGACGCCTCAGCCGAGCGGATCGTCAGGAACTGCCTTGCGGTGGGGCCCGGTTGACGGTGAGGATCGGCCGCATGCCGACCTTCACCGCCACCGACGGCACCGAACTCGCCTACCACGTCCGGGGCGAGGGCGAGCCGCTCGTAGTCCTGCCTGGAGGGCCCATGCGCGCCTCCACGTACCTCGGCGACCTCGGCGGACTGGCCGCACATCGTCGGCTGATCCTGCTCGATCTCCGGGGCACCGGCGACTCCGCGGTGCCGGCGGACCGGACGTCGTACCGCTGCGACCGACTCGTCGACGATGTGGAAGTGTTGCGCGCCCACATGGGGTTGGACCACATGGATCTGCTCGGCCACTCGGCGGGCGGCAGCCTCGCGATGCTGTACGCGGCCCGGTACCCCGAGCGAGTCGCACGGCTCACCCTCATCACCGCCACCCCGTGGGCACTCGACATGCCGGCCACGCCCGAGGGCCGGCTCGCCGCCGCACGGCTACGGAAGGGCGAGCCGTGGTTCGAGGCCGCGTACCCGGCGTTCGAGGCGTGGCTCGCGGGCACGGCAGACTTCGACCCGGTCTTCGAGCCCTTCTTCTACGGCCGTTGGGATGCCGCCGCCGAGAAACACTCTGCGCTCGCCGACGAGCAGTGCAACGACGAGGCCGCCGACCTGTACTTCTCCGAGGGCGCCTTCGACCCGCCCGCCACCCGGGCCGCCCTCGCGGACCTGCCCGCACCCGTCCTGGTCCTCGCGGGCGAGCTGGACGGCGGCCCCCGCCCCGATCTCGCCCACCGCGCCTCCGACGTCTTCCGCAACGCCGAGTCGGCGGTCCAGCCGGGCGCCGGGCACTACCCGTGGCTCGACGACCCGGAGTGGTTCGTGCGCCGTGTCACCGCGTTCCTCGACGGGAGCGGCGGGGCTCTGCCCTCGGCAGAGTAGGCGGATGACTCGGCGGCCCACCGGATACGTTCCCGGCATGGACACCGAGATCCGCGCCGTCAAGGCGAACGGCATCACCCTCGCCTGCCGTGTCCGGGGCCCCGAAGACGCGCCGCCCGTCCTCCTGCTCCACTGCCGGGGCACCGACGGCACCGACTGGACGCCGATCGCCGAGCGGCTCGCCAACGGTCCCGTCCCGTACCGCGTGTACGCCCCCGACCTGCGTGGCCACGGAACCAGCGACTGGCCCGGCACCGAACCGGGCGCCACGGCGGAGGCGTACGCCTACGAGGCGATGCGGGACGACATGCTCGCCCTCCTCACCGCCCTCGGCATCGAACGCGCCGACGTCATCGGGCACTCCCTCGGCGGCATCGTCGCGTATCTGGTCGCGCAGGAGGCGCCCGGCGTCGTACGGCGGCTGGTTCTGGAGGACGTGCCCGCGCCGATCGCCTTCGATCCGCCCCGGCAGCCCACCGAACGACCCGCAGGGGAGCTGCCGTTCGACTGGGCCATGATCGAGGCCACCGACGCCACAGCGAACGACCCCGACCCCATGTGGTGGGACCACATGGGGCGGATCACCATGCCCACGCTGGTGATTGCGGGTGGTCCCACCAGCGGGGTTCCTCAGGACCGGGTCGCCGCGCTCGCCGAACGGATCCCCGACGCGCGCCTGGTGACCGTCGACGCCGGACATCTCGTGCACGAGAACCGGCCGGAGGAGTTCCTCGCCGCCGTGGAGGCGTTCCTGGTGGGCGAGCAGGTCACTTCGCGTACGCCGTCATGAAGCGGTCCCGGAACTTGTCCATGCCCAGCACCGGTGCGCTGTCGGCCGGCTTGAGGCCGTCCGTCCAGCCCCAGCTGGAGATCTTGTCCAGCACCTTCGGGTCGTGGGCGACGATGGTGATCGGCACGTCCCGGTCGGCGGTGCCACCGGTGACCGTCGGGACGGGCTGGTGGTCGCCGAGGAAGACGAGGACGGTGTTCTTGTTGCCGTAGCGCTGGACCCACTGGGTCAGGCTGTCCACGGAGTACTGGATGGCCTTGCGGTACTCGGTCCGCACCCGCTTCGCGCTCTTCCAGACCTCCGTCGGGTTCGTACCCTCCTTCTTGATCTGGTTGAAGATCGTGCCGTCGCCGAGCTGGTTCCAGGGGATCGTGTGGGCGATCGGGGACCACGGGTTGTGGCTGGAGGCCAGGATGATCTCCGCCATGATCGGGTCACGGTTCTTCTTGCCGTACTCCAACTTCTCGAAGGACTCCAGGCTGAACTGGTCCGGCACCGGCGTCCAGCTGAAGTACGGGCCGTTGTAGCCGAGATGCGTGGAGTCGTAGATGTTGTCGAGGCCGAAGTACTTGCCCTCGGGCCAGGACTTGCGCACACCGGGGACGATGCCGACCGTGCGCCAGGCGCCGGTCTTCTGGAAGTAGCTGGTGAGGGTCGCGCGGGTGCTCGTCGTCACGGTCCGGTACCGCTGCTGGTTCTTGATCCACAGGCCGGACAGGAACGTCGAGTGCGCGAGCCAGCTGCCCGCGCCGGTCACGGGCGACCTGAGCCACGCGCTGCGCGACGAGAAGCCGGCCGCCTTCAGCCGGGCGTCGCCCGCCGTGAGCGTCTTGTCCATCTCCGGTGCCATCGTCGGGTCGTCGAGCGCGACCCGGCCGTAGCTCTCGATGAAGGTGAACAGCACGTCCTTGCCGCGCAGTCCGGTCAGCAGCTGGTTGGGCGGGGTCTTCGCGAACGCGTCGACGGTGAGCTGCTTCTTGAAGACGTCGGCGTCGCCCAGGCCTTCACGGACGTACTTCACACGGTTGCTGAGGAACTGGCTGTAGCCCTTGGTCGCGAGGGTGACACCGCCGACCTGCACGCTCAGGGTGAAGCACATGATCCACACGACACCGAGGACAAGTGTGGTGCGTACCGCCATGGGGCGGTGCCTGGCCATCACATCCGCCAGCCGCACCATCGCGAGCGCGCTGCCCGCGAGCACGGCGACCAGCAGGACGATCACGCCGATGATCGCGAGCACCTCGCCCGAGCGACCGAACGAGTCCTTCATCCAGTCCGCCGCGTCGCTCAACAGGACCCAGTCGAAGACCAGGTCGAACGGCCGCGCCAGGGTCTCGTAGAAGCCCATGTCGAGGCACTTCAGGACGGTGGACAGCCCGACGAACGCACCCAGCACCACGGCGGTGATCCGCCGGGCCCGCGACGGCAGCGCCAGCAGCACGACCGCGAGGACGATCAGCTCCACGGGCAGCCGGAGGAACGACTGGAACGTCATCCGGTCGAGCCGGTCGGGCACGACCAGCGCGACGACCAGCAGCGCACCGGCCAGCACGCTCGTGCCCACCCCTACGGCACGTGCGGTGCGCGGGTAACGGTGACGCCACCCGAACCAGCCTGAGCGGAGGGGGAGTTGGGACGAACGTTCGGCGGGGTCAGTGGTCTCGGCGGGTGCGGCGGAGTCTGTTGAGGCGCCGATCTTCGCGGTCTCGCCGGGTTCGGCCGACCCTGTGGGGTCTGCGGATTCCGTGGATTCGGCGGAACTTGAGGATTCGCTGGCCGCGGCGGACTCAGCGGGCTCGCCGGGATTGGCAGGCGCGGCGGCCTCGGCGTGCTCGGCGGGCTCTGCGACCTCGCTGGGCTCTACGGGCTCGGCGCACTGGGCGGATCCAGCAGGCTCGGCGGATCGTGTGGGTTCAGTGGGCTCTCCGGGCTCGGCGGCCTCCGCGTCCTTGGCGGCCCGTGCGTGCTCGGCAGACTGCTCGGGTTCAGCGGGCTCGTCGGGCCCTGCGGATGCGGGGGATCCAGCAGGTTCGGCGGACCTGGCCGGCTCGGGAGCGTCGGCCGAACCGGCCGCGTCGGCGGAGCCAGCCTCGTCGGTCGCGTCGGCCAGGTCAGCCGAGTCAGCCGCGTCGGCTGGGTCAACTGCCTCGGTCGCGTCGGCCGTTTCACTCGCGTCGATCGCCTCAGCCGAATCCGTCGACCCGGTCGCGTCAGCCGATTCCCGTGTCTCGGTCGCGTCCGCTGAGCCGCGTGGCTCGGGTGGGTCCTGTGGTTCGGGCGGTGCGGCGGCCTCCGTCGCCGCTGTCGGGTCGGTCTCCCCGGTGGCTTTCTGCTGCGCCAATGGGTGAGAGCGAGTGAAGAGCGGCACCCGAACGTCCTTCCGTGCTGAGCCCGGTGACGGCATGGCGGACCTGGCCCGGGCCACCACATCCGTCACCACCAGTACGGGCGCACGCTACCGTCAGTTCAACCCGGCCTGCGCGTTGACCCACTGTTGACTCACTGATCTGCGGCGACCGCCACCTCCCGCGCCCACCGGTAGTCCGCCTTGCCGCTCGGCGACCGCTGGATGGACTCCGAGATCACCAACTGGCGCGGGATCTTGTAGCCGGCGAGATGGGTGCGGCAGTGCGTCTGGATCTCGTCCAGGGACAGCCTTTCCGCACCCGACCGCAGTTGTACGACGGCGGCCACATGGTTGCCCCACCGCACGTCCGGCACCCCGGCCACCAGCGCGTCGTAGACATCCGGATGCGACTTGAGCGCCTGCTCGACCTCCTCCGGATACACCTTCTCCCCACCGGTGTTGATGCACTGCGAGCCGCGCCCGAGAACCGTGACGACGCCCTCCTCGTCCACGGTCGCCATGTCGCCGAGCAGGACCCAGCGCCGGCCGTCCTTCTCGAAGAAGGTCTCGGCGGTTTTCCTCGGATCGTTGTAGTAGCCGAGCGGTACGTGACCGCACTGGGCGACCCGGCCGATCTCACCGACGGCGACCGGTTCGTACGTAGCCGGATCGACCACTTGGGTGCGCGAGTTGACGCGGATGCGGAACGACTTCCCGGCCCCGGAGTCGGCCGTCGCCGTGCCGTTGAACCCGGACTCGGACGAACCGTAGTTGTTCAGCAGCATCGTGTTCGGGAGCAGCTCCTGGAACTGCCGCCGCACCGTCTCCGACATGATCGCGCCCGACGACGAGACGCTGAACATCGACGAGCAATCGGTGCCCTTCATCGGCCCGTTGAGGGCGTCGATGAGCGGCCGCAGCATCGCGTCACCGACCAGGGACATGCTGGTGACCTTCTCCTTCTCCACGGTCCGCAGCACCTCCTCCGGCACGAACTTGCGGTGGATCACGATGCGTTGGCCGAAGTTGAAGCCGATGAACGCGGTGAGCGTGGACGTGCCGTGCATCAGCGGGGGAGTGGGGAAGAACGTGATCCCCGCCCCGCCGGCCGCGACCCGCTCGGCCAACTCCTCGGGTTTCTTGACCGGTTCACCGGTCGGCGCACCACCGCCGAGCCCCGAGAAGAACAGGTCCTCCTGGCGCCACATCACACCCTTGGGCATCCCGGTCGTACCGCCGGTGTAGATGATGAACTGGTCGTCCGCCGACCGCGCCGGGAACCCGCGCTCGGGAGACCCGGCGGCTTCGACGTCCGTGAAGGCCACGGCGGACACGTCCGGTCCGTCCTCCGGCGCCGCTCCCACCCGTACCAGGTGCCGGAGTTGCTCCGCACGCGGCAGCGCGGCCGCCACCCGCTCGGTGAACTCCGTGTCGAAGACCAGCGCCACGAGATCGGCGTCCCGGTAGAGGTACACCAACTCCTCTTCGACATAGCGGTAGTTGACGTTGACCGGGACGACCCGCGCCTTGAGACAGCCCAGCACCGTCTGCAAGTACTCGATGCCGTTGTAGAGATGGAGCCCGAGGTGCTCGCCAGGGCGTATCCCGGTGGCGATCAGATGATGGGCGACGCGGTTCGCGGCCGCGTCCAACTCCGCGTAGGTCAGGCGGCGTTCCGCACCTGTGCCCGGGTGGTCGATGTACACGAGCGCCTCGCGGTCCGGGACCACGTCGACGACCGACTCGAACAGGTCGGCAATGTTGTACTCCACCACTCCTCCTGACGTCGGTTCGCCGGTCATCAGAGCAAAGGGCGCGGCAACTGTGAAGGGTCCGCGCAGAAGAAATCTGACTGAGTGTCAGAAACCCCTTGTACTGGCAGGGCGCCTCCTGCAACCTGTTCTCGTTCCGGAGGCGGTACGGCGACGGGAGGACGACCATGAGCGGTACGGAACACCTGACCGTGCGGCGCGAGGGCGCCACACTGGTGCTCACGCTCAACAGGCCCGAGGCCAAGAACGCGCTCTCGTTGCCCATGCTGGTCGGCCTCTACGACGGCTGGATCGAGGCCGACGCGGACGACGCGATCCGCTCGATCGTGCTGACCGGGGCGGGGGGCGCGTTCTGCGCGGGCATGGACCTCAAGGCGCTGGCCGGCAAGGGCATGGAGGGGCAGCAGTATCGCGATCGGCTCACGGCTGATCCGGATCTGCACTGGAAGGCGATGCTGCGCCACCACCGGCCCCGCAAACCGGTGATCGCCGCGGTCGAGGGGTACTGCGTGGCCGGCGGTACGGAGATCCTCCAGGGCACCGACATCCGGGTCGCGGGGGAGTCCGCGACGTTCGGGCTCTTCGAGGTCAAACGCGGGCTCTTCCCGATCGGTGGCTCAACTGTCCGTCTCCAGCGGCAGATTCCGCGTACGCATGCGCTGGAGATGCTGCTGACCGGGCGTCCGTACAGCGCGCGGGAGGCGGCGGACGTCGGTCTCGTCGGACATGTCGTGCCGGACGGTACGGCGCTTGCCAAGGCGCTGGAGATCGCCGAACTCGTCAACGGGTGTGGGCCGTTGGCTGTCGAGGCGGTCAAGGCGTCGGTGTATGAGACGGCGGAGCTGACCGAGACGGAGGGTCTCGCGGCCGAACTCAAGCGCGGCTGGCCGATCTTCGATACCGCCGACGCGAAGGAGGGGGCCCGTGCCTTTGCGGAGAAGCGGGCGCCCGTCTACAAGCGGGCGTAGGCGTTGTGCTGGTCGGTCGGTTCTCGTCCGCGGGTTCGTTGTGGCTGGTCGCGCCCACGCGGCGGAGCCGCCTGTACGACACAGCCCCGTGCCCCTGGGGAGATCCGCGCAACCCCGTTTGTCCAGTGAGGAGATGCTGTGCCCGAAGTACTCAAAGCCCCTCTCGTCCTCGAATTTCCCTTCACCCGTTCCCTCGGGCCCGTCCAGAGCGCGTTCCTCACCGGGCTGCGCGAACGCGTTGTCCTCGGGGTGAAGACCGGTGACGGCCGGACCCTCGTCCCTCCTGTCGAGTACGACCCCGTTACCGCCGAGGAGATTCGCGATCTCGTCGAGGTCGGTGCCATCGGCACGGTCACCACCTGGGCCTGGAACCACGAACCCCGGCGCGGGCAGCCCCTCGACACCCCCTTCGCCTGGGTCCTGGTCCGGCTCGACGGTGCCGACACCGCCCTCCTGCACGCCCTGGACGCGCCCGGCCCCGACACCGTCCGCACCGGCATGCGCGTCCGCGTCCGCTGGGCCGAGGAACGCACCGGCGCCATCACGGACATCGCCTGCTTCGAGCCGTACGAGGATGAGGGCGGAGGCGACGAGGGACACCAACCCGCCGCCCACAGCGGCGAGTTCGAGGACATGGTCACCGGCATCGTGGCGCCCGCGCGCCTCGACTACGTCTACTCGCCCGGCCGTGCCCAGACCGATTACATCCGCGCGCTCTCCGAACAACGGACCGTCGGCGAACGCTGCCCCTCCTGCCGGAAGGTGTACGTCCCGCCGAGGGGTGCGTGTCCCACATGTGGTGTCGCCACAGCGGAACATGTCGAAGTGGGTCCGGGCGGCACTGTGACCACGTTCTGCATCGTCAACATCAAGGCGAAGAACCTCGACATCGAAGTGCCGTACGTCTACGCGCACATCGCCCTCGACGGCGCCGACCTCGCGCTGCACGGACGCATCGGCGGGATTCCGTACGACCAGGTGCGCATGGGGCTGCGGGTTGAGCCGGTGTGGAGCGAGGGCGGCCGTTATCCGGACCACTACCGGCCTACCGGCGAACCCGACGCGGACTACGACGTCTACAAGGAGCTGCTGTGATGCAAGGAGCCGCTGCGATACGGGAGATCGCCGTCGTCGCCTTCGCGCAGACCGACCACCGGCGCACCACCGACGAGCTCTCCGAGGTGGAGATGCTGATGCCGGTCCTGCACGGCGTCCTCGAACAGACCGGCCTGAAGACCGCCGACATCGACTTCACCTGCTCAGGCTCCAGCGACTACCTGGCCGGCCGCGCCTTCTCCTTCACCATGGCCCTCGACGGCGTCGGCGCCTGGCCGCCGATCTCCGAGTCGCACGTCGAGATGGACGGCGCCTGGGCGCTCTACGAGGCGTGGACCAAGCTGCTTACTGGCGACGCCGACACCGCGCTCGTCTACTCGTACGGCAAGTCTTCCCCGGGCTCGATGCGCGACGTCCTGACCCGGCAGCTCGACCCGTACTACGTCGCCCCCCTCTGGCCGGACTCCGTTGCGCTCGCCGCCCTCCAGGCCCAGGCCCTCATCGACGCGGGCGACACCGACGAACCCGCCCTCGCCGCCGTCGCGGCCCGCAGCCGGACGGACGCCAGCGCCAACTCCCATGCGCAGGTGCGGGGTTCGGTGCCGCAGGGCGACTATGTCGTACGGCCGTTGCGCACCGGCGACTGTCCGCCGGTCGGTGACGGTGCCGCCGCCGTGATCCTCGCTGCCGGAGACCGGGCCCGCGAGCTGTGCGAACGGCCCGCCTGGATCAGGGGAATTGACCACCGTATCGAGGCACACGGGCTGGGCGTACGGGAGTTGACCGACTCGCCGTCCACCCGGCTGGCCGCCGAGAGGGCCGGTGCGTTCGAACGGCCCGTCGACACCGCCGAGTTGCACGCGCCGTTCACCGCGCAGGAAGTCGTCCTGCGCAAGGCGCTGCGCCTCGGTGACGACGTGCGCGTCAACCCGTCCGGGGGCGCCCTCGCCGCCAACCCGGTCATGGCCGCCGGGCTCATCCGCATCGGTGAGGCCGCCGCTCGCATCCACCGGGGCGAGTCCGACCGGGCGCTCGCCCACGCCACCTCCGGCCCCTGTCTGCAACAGAACCTGGTCGCCGTACTCGAAGGGGATCCGCGATGAGCAAGGAGCCCGTGGCCGTCGTAGGGATCGGCCAGACCAAGCATGTCGCCGCGCGGCGGGACGTGTCGATTGCCGGGCTGGTGCGGGAGGCGGCCCAACGGGCGCTGGACGACGCCGAGTTGACGTGGGCCGACATCGACGCGGTCGTCATCGGGAAGGCGCCCGACTTCTTCGAGGGTGTCATGATGCCCGAGCTGTATCTCGCCGACGCGCTGGGCGCCGTGGGAAAGCCCATGCTGCGGGTGCACACCGCCGGGTCGGTGGGCGGGTCGACTGCACTCGTCGCGGCGAATCTCGTCGCGGCGCGAGTCCACGGCACCGTCCTCACCCTCGCCTTCGAGAAGCAGTCCGAGTCGAACGCCATGTGGGGGCTGTCCCTGCCGATTCCCTTCACGCAGCCGTTGTTGGCAGGTGCGGGCGGGTTCTTCGCGCCGCATGTACGCGCCTATATGCGGCGCACCGGGGCGCCCGACACGGTCGGCTCGCTGGTGGCGTACAAGGACCGGCGCAACGCGCTGAAGAACCCGTACGCGCATCTCCACGAGCACGACATCACGCTGGAGAAGGTCCAGGCCTCGCCGATGTTGTGGGACCCGATCCGGTACTCGGAGACCTGCCCCTCCTCGGACGGCGCCTGTGCGATGGTCCTCACCGACCGGGCGGGAGCGGCTCGCGCACCACGTCCGGCGGCCTGGATGCATGGGGGCGCCATGCGGAGTGAACCCACACTGTTCGCCGGAAAGGACTGTGTGTCGCCCCAGGCCGGCAAGGATTGCGCCGCCGACGTGTACCGGCAGGCCGGGATCGCCGACCCACGCCGGGACATCGACGCCGTGGAGATGTACGTGCCGTTCTCCTGGTACGAGCCCATGTGGCTGGAGAACCTCGGATTCGCCGAGGAGGGAGAGGGCTGGAAACTCACCGAATCGGGCGTGACCGAGCTGGACGGCGACCTCCCCGTGAACATGTCAGGGGGTGTGCTTTCCACCAATCCGATCGGCGCCTCGGGCATGATCCGCTTCGCGGAGGCCGCCCTCCAGGTTCGCGGGCAAGCCGGAGAACACCAGGTGGAAGGCGCTCGACGGGTTCTCGGGCACGCCTACGGCGGCGGATCCCAGTTCTTCTCGATGTGGCTCGTGGGCAGCGAACCCCCCGCCTCCTGAAAGGTCCCCCTCACGTGGCCTGTTGGCATCAGAAACCGATCGCTAGGCTGGCCGCGGACGACGAATCGGGAGGAGCACGGACGTGGCCGAGAGCACCATCCAGCAGCACCCGCTTGCGGGCTGGGACAAGCCGGAGCTGGACCTCAGTGACGCCGATTGGCACTCAGGCAGCCGTGGACTGGGGGATGTCCAGATCGCTTTTGTCGAGGGATTCATCGCGATGCGCAACAGCGGCCGCCCGGAAAGCCCTTCCTTGATCTTCACGCCCGCGGAATGGGGCGCGTTCGTGTCGGGGGCGCGGGAAGGGGAGTTCGACCTCACCTGACGGTGGAGGTTCCCCGGCGAACCATCGGGGGAAGTGCGCACAGGCTTCTTCAGCCCGGCCTTCACTCGTGAGGGTGGCGGCCGGGCTGCGTGCCGTTCGCGGCCGCCTCCGGTTCCGCAGGAAACTCGATGCCGGTCATGTCCTGGGAGAGCGCCCACAGGCGGCGTTGCAGCGACGTGTCGTACGACTGCGGGCTGGAGCGGACCACCTTGGGGTACCCCTTGCTCTGCTGGAATCCGCGGGGGCCGTAGTACTCACCGCCCCGCACGTCCGGGTCGGTCGCGGCGCGCAGCACGGGCAGTGCTCCCCTCTCGGGGGACTGGAGGAGCAGCGGTCGGATCGCCGCGAAAGCTGTGCGGGTGAGGGCGGAGGAGTGCGACATCGCGCTTCGGGAGCCGGTGGTGTCGGCGCCGCCGGGATGCGCGGCGACGGCCAGCGGCCCGCCGGCGGGCAGTCTGTGGTCGAGCTCGTAGGTGAACAGCAGGTTGGCCAGCTTGGAGTGCCCGTACGCGGCGGTCCGGTCGTAGGGGCGTCTGCGCCAGTCGAGATCATCGAGATCGATGGGGCCGCCCATGCGGTGGCCCGCGCTGCTGACCGTGACGACTCGGGAGGCGGGCGAGGCCGGCAGCAGGTCCAGCAGCAGCCCGGTCAGGGCGAAGTGCCCCAGGTGGTTGGTTCCGAACTGGAGCTCGTAGCCGTCCGAGGTCGTCCGGTACGGCGTGTACATCACGCCGGCGTTGTTGATCAGCAGGTCGATCCGGGCGTAGGTGTCTCTCAGTTCCCCGGCCGCGTCACGGACCGAGGCGAGTGAACTCAGGTCGAGCCGCTGGACGTGCACCCGTGCCGTCGGCGCGACGAGAGTGATCTCCTCCGCCGCGCGCTTGCCCTTGTCGGTGTCCCGTACCGCCAGGACCACTTCTGCCCCGCGCAGGGCGAGGGCCTTGGCCGTCTCGAATCCGATGCCGGTGTTGGCACCTGTGATCACGGCGGTGCGGCCGTGCTGGTCGGGGATGTTCCGGGGTGTCCAGTGCGCGGGGTTCGATCCGGTCATCGGTTCCTCCAGGAGTAGTACGGGGACTGGGTGGCCGCGAGGGGGCGGCAACCATGGCCTGCCTGCCTGCCTGCCCGTTCGTTTGCTCGCCCGACGGCTCGCTCGCCGTCGAAGGTGAATAGCATTCACCTGTGGTTAATAGTGTTAACCTTGTCGGCATGGCAGTCAAACGGCGTCCCACCGGCACGCACCACGGAGATCTGCGCAACGCGCTGGAGGAGGCGGCCCTCGCCCTGGTCGGCGAGCGTGGCCCGCACGGGTTCACCCTCGCCGAGGCGTGCCGGAGGGCCGGGGTGAGCGTGTCGGCCCCCTACAAGCACTTCAGCGACCGGGAGGCACTGCTGGCCTCGCTGGCTCTGAAGGGCTACCAGGAGCAGCGGCGCCGCTACCGCATCGCGCTTGCCGCGCACGCGGATCCGGTCGAGCAGTTGGCGGCCTTCGCGACGGCCTATGTGCGGTTCGCCGCCGAGGAGCGCGCCCTCTTCGACATCACCTTCCTGGCGGGCCTCGACAAGAGCCGGCACCCCGAACTGGCCGCGGCGGGAGGTGCCTTGCACGACGACCTGATGCCCGTCACGAGCCGCATCGCCCCCGACCCGGACGAGGCGTTCGAACTGCTCGTCCAGGTCGCCGCCGCAGCTCACGGCCTGGCCCTGTTCCAGCAGCAGGACATGCTGCCCGGCCGCTGGAACACCCGGTCCTCCGTCGAGGAGCAGGCCGCACGCACGGCCCGTGTCCTCGCCGACCGGAGAACCCGCTAGGTCTGGAGACGCGCATGACCACCCCGCGCAGCGACTTCGACCAGGCTCTCGACCGCATCGGCAAGGGCAGCCACGTCAGCCTGACCACCTTCCGCCGCAACGGCCAGGCCGTCCCCACCCCCGTCGGCGGCCTCGTGCAGGACGGCGCCCTCTACGTCCTGACACCGCCGGAGACCGGGAAGGTCAAGCGGATCCGCAACAACCCTCAAGTGGCCATCGCCCCGTGCAACATGAAGGGCACCGTCCCCGTCGGTGTACCCGCCGTGCGGGCGACCGCCCGGCTCCTGGAACCCGCGGAGACCGCCCGCGTCCAAGAGTTGATGAGGCGACGCTTCTTCATGTACCGCATGGTGCACCTCCTCGACCGGGCCCTGGGCCGCGAACGCCTACTCGTGGCCATCGCCGTCACCGTCGACTCGTGATCGGCACGCATCTCACGTCACGGTCCTTGCACCCGCAGAACGCCACACTCTGCGAGGCGAGCACGTAGAAGGGGTGTCGCACCTGATTTTCCGGACACGCGACCTTGATAGCCCTTCCGGAGCCAGTGCCTGAGCCAGGCTGGCCCCGGAGGGGGAAGGTCCCGTTACTCCGGAGTTGAGGAACCCATGAGCACCCTGCCGGTCATCGCGGCGGTCGACGGTTCGGACGACAGCCTGCGCGCCCTGGACTGGGCCCTCGACGCGGCCCGTGGACGCGGGGCGCCGTTGCGGGTCGTACATGTGTGGCAGTACGCCGCCGCCTGGACACCGCCCGGCGTCCTGGTCGCCGGACCGCCGGAGCCGGACGAGGACGAGGTGCTCGACCAGGTCCGTACGCATGTCGAGGGGCGGGCCGACCGGCCGGTCATGGAGTACCTCGGGCTGCAGGGCGCACCGGGCGCCGTACTGCCCGAACTCGGCTCCACCGCACAGCTGTTGGTGCTCGGCTCGCGTGGCCGCGGCGGCTTCGCCAGCCTGCTGCTCGGCTCGAACGGCATGGCCGCCGCCCGCGACGCGGCCTGCCCCGTCGTCGTCGTGCCCAGGCCCGGCCGCGAGGTGCACGGCGCGATGCCGGCCGGACCCGGACCCCGCGTGGTCGTCGGCCTGCACGTGGACAGCCCCGACGAGACCACCCTCGCCTTCGCCTTCGCCGAGGCCGCCCTGCGCGGAGCCCGCCTCCAGGTCGTCGCCGCCTACCCGTGGCCGCCGCAGGCCTGGGCGTCCCCCGGCGAACTCGTCCCGCCGGTCATCGACCAGGACGCCATCGAGAACGAGACCCGCACCCTCACCGACGCCCTCCTCGCCCCGCACCGCGAACACCACCCGGACGTCCCCACCGAGCCGTACGTCGCCCCGGGCGACGCGGCCGGCCACCTCGTCGCCGCCTCCAAGGACGCGGACCTCGTCGTCGTGGGCCGCCATCGCCGCCGCCTGCTGTCCCCGGCCCGACTCCTCGGCTCGGTCACCCAGGCGGTCCTGCTGCACGCGGCGAGCCCGGTCGCGGTGGTGCCGCCGACGGCGTTGGAGGAGTGAGCAAGTCCCTTGTCTCTACGGTGACTTGCTCGACGGTGTCGTGCCGTGTGTGCCGCACCGGCAAGCAGGTCGGTGGTCACGGCCACAGCAACTGCCTGCGCCACCCCTCGCCTTCGCGGACGTACACGAGCCGTGTGTGCCGAGGCTCCTTGTCGCCCTGCCAGAACTCGACCGAATCCGGGCGCACGGTGTGCAGGGTCCAGCCGGGGGCCACGAGGTCCGGCTCGTCCTCAAGGCGTTCCAGTGACTCCTTGACCGCCGCGTCCCGTTCGGCGAGGTCCGCCAGCGGCTGCGACTGGCGGCCGACCAGCGCCTCCGCTCGGGCGCCGGTGCTCCGGGCCAGGAAGTCCGCCGCGCTGTCCGCCTCGCCCGCCGCCACGACGGGACCGCGCACGCGGACCTGGCGGGCGAGCGGCGACCAGTAGAACGTCAGCGCGGCGAAAGGCCGTTGGGCGAGGTCGCGGGCCTTGACGCTGCCGCCGTCCGATGCGAACCGCCAGCCGTCGGGTCCAACGCCCTTGAGGATCAAGGTCCTTGCCGACGGGTTGCCGTCGGCGCCTGCTGTCGAGACCGTCATCGCCTGCGGCTCGCGCACCCCGGCCTCCAGCGCCCCCAACAGCCACTCGGTGAACAGCTCGGACGGGGTGTCCGGCGCGGCCAAGGGATCGAAGACGGGCAGTTCGCCCGCGAAGACCTCCAGGTCGCGCAGCAGTTGACGTAGATCGTCCATCGACGTTCGCCTCCGAACCTGAGGGGCAGAGCAGTGATCCCATCGTCTGTCTCGGGCGGGACTTGATCAAGCGGGGCCCGCGCCTCCGCTGTCACTGGTGGCACAGGGAAACCGGCCGGTACGCCTTCGTCGACTACCAGGTCGCGCGACCCTCGGGAAGCGTACGCTGAGGTCCCTGTAGCTCACGGTGCGCGTTCGCTCCCCGCGCGGGCACACCACCGTGGCAGGGGGTATGGCATGGGGCAGCGGAGTGCACGCAGCAGAAGGACACTCTTCGAACGGGAGAGTGAACTCGCCGCCGTGGACGAGGCGTTGGGCGAGCTGACAGGTCTGCGGGCGGACGGCGGCGAGCCGGAGGACCGGCCACGCGGTGCCTTGCTCGCCTTCGCTGGACGGGCCGGCATCGGCAAGACCACCCTCCTCGCCGAAGTGCGCCGTCGCGCCGCCGCCAAGGGCTGCACCGTGCTCTCCGCGCGAGGCGGCGACCAGGAACAGCGCGTCGCCTTCCACGTCGCCCGACAGCTGCTGCAGCCGCAGTTCGCCGGTTCGGCCGACGCCGATCTCCGCTCCTCGCTGGGCAGTTGGTACGACATCGTCGGCCCCGCCCTCGGCCTGTGCGCACCCACCGAAGGCTCCCCGCCGGACCAACAGGGTCTGCGCGACGGGCTCGACTGGGTGCTCACCCACCTCGCGGTGCAGCGCGGCCCGATGGTCCTCGTCCTCGACGACGCGCACTGGGCCGACCCCGAATCCCTGGGCTGGCTGGCCGCGTTCGCGCCCCGCGCCGAACAACTCCCGCTGCTGGTCGTGGTCGCCTACCGGCCCGACGAACTCCCCGGCCACGCCGAGTCGTTGAGGGGACTGCCCGGCCGGGCCGGCGGACGTCCCCTCGACCTCGAACCGCTCAGCGTCGCCGCCGTGGCCGACCTGGTGCGGGAGACGCTCGGCGAGCACGCCGACGACGCGTTCTGCCACGAGTGCTGGGCCGTCACCGCCGGGAACCCCTTCGAGACCGTCGAACTCACCGCCAAGATCCACGACCGGGGCCTGACCCCCACCGAGGCCGGGGCCTACCAACTGCGCGACCTCGCCGCCGCCGTCAAGGGCAGCGGCCTCACCACCCGCCTCGAACGGCTCGGCACCTCGACCGTCCGTTTCGCCTGGGCCTGCGCGGTCCTCGGCACCGAGCCCCATCCGATGCTCGCCGCAGCCGTCGCCGGACTCGGCCACGAGGAGGCGGCCGACGCCGTCGACGCGCTGCGCGGCGCCCGCATCCTCACCGGCACGCTGACCGCGGCGGACACCCTCGAATTCGTGCACCCGCTCATCGCCACCGCCGTCTACCGGGCCATCCCCGCCGGCGTCCGCGTGGCCCTGCACGGCCAGGCCGCCTGGTGCGTCATCAACGAGGGCCAGGGTCCTTCCGCCGCCGCCCGCCACCTCATGGAGACCCACCCCGACGGCGACAACTGGGTGGTCCAGCAGCTCCGCGCGGCGGCCGGTGAGACCCTGCGCGCGGGCGCCCCCGACACGGCCCGCAGCTACCTCGCCCGCGCCCTGCGCGAACCCCCGCCCTTCGACGACCGGGCCGCCGTCCTGTACGAACTGGGCAGCGCCTCCCTGCTCACCGAACCGGCGACCACCGTCAACCATCTGCGGGCCGCCCTCGAAGAGCCGATCAGCGACGCCGGTCTGCGGCAGAACATCGTCTACCGCCTCTCCCAGGTCCTCGCCCACAGCGACCGACTCGCCGAGGCCTCCGACACGCTCGCCCGCGAGATCCGCGTCACCGACGACGCCCGGGTCAAACTGCGCATGGTCTCCGAGCAGTTCATGTGGGACGCCTTCCGCGCCGACGAACCCGACCACCCCTCACGCTCCCGCCGGCTCACCAAACTCGCCGACCGTCTCAAGGGCCGCGACCTCACCGAGCGGTACATCATCGGCCTGCGTACCTGGGACGCCGTACTCCGTGGTGAACCCGCACATGTGGCCCTGCACCATGCCGAACGCGCATTGAGTGGTGGTCTCGGCTGGGCGGAGGCCGACCGCGGCTTCGAGGTGCCGGTGCTGGTCGCCCTCACCTTCATGTACTGCGACCGGCCGGGCCGCGCGGAGGAACTCTTCGCCACCGGTATCGCCGACTTCGAACAACAGGGCTGGCGCGGCGCGCACCTGTCCTTCGGGTACACCTTCCTCGGCTACCTCCGCTACCGGCGCGGCCGCCTCGCCGAGGCCGAGGACTTCGCCCGCGCGGGCCTGCGCCTCGCCGAACGCGTCGGACCCGGCACCCCCGTCTACTGGTACGGCACCGGCATCCTCATCGAGGTCCTGCTGGCCCGCGGCCGGGTCGCCGAAGCCGTACAACTCGCCGAGGACCACGCCTTCGCGGAACCCTTCCCGGCCGCCGTCGTCTTCCCGGACGCCCAGACCGTGTACGGCGAACTCCTCCTGGCCCGGGGCCTCGCCAAGGAGGCCGCCGCCGAACTCGCCTCCGCCGGCCGCCGTTTGGACCCGCGCGGCATCCGCAACCCCGCCTGGTGCCCCTGGCAGCTCCACCTCGCCCGCGCCGAACGCCACGACACCCCCGAGCGCGCCGTCGCCACCGCCCACGAAGCGGTCGCCCGCGCCCGCCAGTTCGGCACCCCGTCCGCCATCGGCCAGGCCCTGCGCGTCGCCGCCGAGGTCTCCACCGGTTCGGCCCGCGCCAAACTCCTGGAAGAGTCCGTCACCCACCTCGAACGCTCCCCGGCCGCCTACGAGTTGGCCTGCGCCCTCGTCGCCCTGGGCACCGAACTCCGCCGAGCAGGCAGGTCCAAGGAAGCCGGCGACCACCTCTACCGAGGCCTCGACGCAGCCGTCCAATGCGGCGCCGACGGCCTCGCGGACACGGCCCGCGCCGAACTGGCAGCAGCAGGCCTACGCCCCCGCCGCCTCCACAGCACGGAGACCGACACCCTCACGACCCAGGAACGCGCCGCCGCGATCCTGGCAGCCCAAGGCCACACGGACGCCGAAATAGCCGTAGAACTCCAGACGGACGAACAGACGGCGGTACGCCTGCTCTCGGCGGCCTACCGAAAACTGGGCACGGACTGCACAGGCCTGGGAGCGGCACTGATCCAGCCGACGTAGGGCCGAACCCCTAGGGGCGCGGGGCTGTCTCAATGTGCGGCTGCGCCGCGTGGGCGCGCTCAGCCCCCACGCACCCGCACCCGACAACGAACCCGCGCCAAACCACGTGCCCATCGCCGAACGGCACCCCGTACCATTGCTGCATGTCGTTCCTCCGCCGCCGCAGCGCCACCCCCGCCGGCCCCGAATTCGATGTGCTGGCCATGGACCCGGGCGACTGGCCCGGCAACCTGGGTGCCGGTCTGCTGCCCGCGCCCGACGGCACCTGCCAGGGCGTGTTCCTGCGGTACGACCTCTTCGGCGGCCGCGGCCCCGCGATGGTCATCGGCAATCTGCCGGAGGGCTCCCCGGCCCGTGACGTCGCCGAGGACGAGATCCCGTTCGAGGTCGCGCAACTGCTCCTCGCGCTGGAGAACGACGAGGAGGTGACCGTCGTAGGCGTCGAGGACATGCCGGTGATGCAGGGCGACAACCTGCTGATCGTGCGCCGCCTCAAGCTCTCCGAGAGCCGGATCTCCTGCGTCCAGTTCGACCGCAGCGACAACGTCCTGGTCACCATCGCCGCCTGGGACCGCCCCATCACGGACGACCTCTACGCCCTGCTGAAACCGCTCCCGGCGGAACTGTTCCAGCAGGGCTGAGGCACGGCTACCGGCTCGACCGCTCCACCGTCACGTCGGCGGCGCGCACGAACTCCACCCGGTGGCCGTACTGGATCTCGTAGTAGAGATCCTTTCCTACGACGACCTTGTGCGAGTCGGTGGTGAAGGTGACCGCGTAGTAGTACTCGCCGGGCACCTTGTCACCGACCACGTACTTCTGGCCCTTGAGCAGTTTGTACGGCAGCGGGGAGATCGCCTGGGCGGGCACTCCCGCCGGATAGGCCGAGGCCTCCGGGTAGGCGCGGCCGTACACCGGGACGCTGTCCACACCCTCCTTCGGCGTCACCACCAGACCGGCCGCCTTCACCGCGGTGGGCTGCTTCTTCGGGTTCTTGAACCAGGCCTCCTGACCCAGGTACCAGATCGCGGTCCAGTCCCCGGCGCGGTCGGCCACCGCGTACTGCTGCCCGGTGGACACGCGTGAGGAGAGGTCGTTGACCCCGGTGGTGGGGGTCGTCCCGAGGCCGATGTCCTTGATCAGGGGGTAGGTCTCGCCGGGCCCGGAGTACAGCCGGACCTCGCTCGACCCGTGCACCGCGCACGGCTGGCCGGCGGTGACGCAGCCCGTGTACACCGGCTGGTTGCCGGCGTAGTCGGGGCGGATCGTCACCAGGCCGCCGCCCTTTTTCGCGGTCTGCTTGACGGGGTGGCCCAGCAGGTCGAAGTAGTGCGCCCAGTCCCAGTACGGGCCCGGGTCGGTGTGCATCCCGGGGACCGTGGACGTGGTCGGGCCCGGCACGTTGTCGTGGCCGAGGATGTGCTGCCGGTCCAGCGGGATGCCGTACTTCTTCGTCAGGTACGACACCAGCCGCGCCGACGAGCGGTACATCGCCTCCGTGTACCAGGCGTCCGGCGCCGCGAGGAAGCCCTCGTGCTCGATGCCGATCGACTTGGCGTTGATGTACCAGTTGCCCGCGTGCCAGGCCACGTCCTTGGCCTTCACATGCTGGGCGATGAGACCGTCGGTGGAGCGGATCGTGTAGTTCCACGACACATAGGTGGGGTCCTGGACCAGGTTCAGGACACCGGCCCACTGGCCTTCCGTGTCATGGATGACGATGTACTTGATGCTCTGCGACGCGGGCCGGTCGCCCAGGTCGTGGTTGCCGTAGTCGTCGTCCCCGAACTGGGAGTACGGTGCCGGGATCCACTCGCAGGACACCTTCTTCGGGCACTCCGTGCCGTCGGCGGAGACCGTGCGCAGGCCGGTCTCCCTCAGCTGCGCGGTGTCGGGCGCGAGGTCCGGCTGGGCGGCCAGCGCGACCTGCTGCCCGGCGTCCGTGGTGCGCGCCTCGCCGGTGTGGATCACGTCGTAGACATCGTTGGCATACGCGGCGGCCGTCGCCGTGTCGTCCGCGCCGGAGAAGCGCGCGATCGCGCCGTACCAGTCGGCCGGGTCCGCGCTCAGCGACTCACCGAGGCCCTTCTGGGCGTCGGCCAGCAGGGCGGCACCGCCGGCCACGTTGGCGGTCTCGTCGGTACGGAGGTCGGTCGCCGGAAGGCCGGTCAGCTCGGCCGCCTTCGTCAACGTCTTGAGGCGGGCGGGGAGTTGGGAGTCCGCCGGGATCTGTGCGGTGGGATGCAGGGCGGCGCGGGCGCTGTCGCCGCGGGGGTCCTCGGAGCCCTCGCTCAGGTGCTCCGTCGCGGCGAGGGCGGTGCGGGCGTCG
The DNA here is from genome assembly GCF_045162645.1 of Streptomyces sp. NBC_00988. Taxonomy (NCBI): domain Bacteria; kingdom Bacillati; phylum Actinomycetota; class Actinomycetes; order Kitasatosporales; family Streptomycetaceae; genus Streptomyces; species Streptomyces sp. NBC_00988. The sequence goes on along the minus strand of NZ_CP108730.1, from coordinate 1,293,340 downwards.
GTGAGGTGCATCGGGCCGTAGCCGCCGGTCACGCTGGGCGCTCCGCCGTGCGTGTCCCAGCGGGACTGGAGGTAGGAGACGGCCAGCAGCACCGTCTGCGGCACGTGGTACTGGGCGGACGCCGACGCGAACGCCCGCTGGAGGGTGGCGGTGGAGGAGTCGGTGGCGTTCTCCGAGGGGGCCGCGCCCAGCAGGGGCAGCAGCAGGGCGGCGGTGGCGAGCGCGCCGGCGGACCGGCGCGCGCGTCTGTGTCCGGGAGAGCGGGTGGGGTCGGTCGAGGATCCTCGCAATGCAGCCTCCTGGGACGGTGGGATTGTCATGAACCGTGCGGGGCCGGGCGTGCGTCAGTGGTACCGGCTGGCCGACTATCCGTCAATCATGCCCAGAGGAAGGCGATTTCCCATGTCAACGCGGGATGCGAGGAGTTTCGTGGCGGTGGTGTCCGGGCCTGCGGGGCGTCAGTGGAGTACACCAATGGGGGAGTGCGGCGGGGCCCGGACAGATATATGGGCCGGACACATAGAGGTCGACAATATGTCGGCCGGACACACGACGGCCCGCGGTACGCCGCTGCAGGGCGTACCGCGGACCGTCGTCCCCGTCAGCGAGTGCCGACCGCCGCACGCACGGCCCGGCGGGCCATCTGGCAGTCGTCGTGCAGCCGCCTCAGCAGCAGCCGTTGTTCCTCGCCGGACGGCGCAGCACCCGGGTGGGCCACCACTCCCGGTGCCGCCGGGGTCGAGTCGTGCATCGAACGCTGCACGGCCATCTCGTAGGTACGGATCTCGCGGGTCAGCACCAGCATCAGGTTCACCAGGAACGCGTCACGCGACGCCGGTCCCGCCGACTGCGCGATCTGGCTGATCTGCCGCCGGGCCACCGGCGCGTCCCCGAGGACCGCCCACAGCGTGGCCAGGTCGTAGCCCGGCAGGTACCAGCCCGCGTGCTCCCAGTCCACCAGCACTGGACCGGCCGGTGAGAGAAGGATGTTGGACAGCAGGGCGTCACCGTGACAGAACTGGCCCATCCCGCCGCGGCCCGCCGAGTGCGCGATGCCGTGCAGCAGTTTCTGCAGGTCTCCCATGTCCCGGTCGGTGAGCAGCCCCAGCTCGTGGAAGCGGGAGATACGGGCCGCGTAGTCCAGCGGGGCGTCGAACGTGCCCGCCGGCGGCCGCCAGGCGTTCAGTCGGCAGATCGAGCCGAGCGCCGCCCGGATGTCCGCCCGCGGCGGGGCCTCGGCCGGGTGCCGGTGCAGTGCCGCCACCCGGCCCGGCATCCGCTCGATGACCAGCGTGCAGTTGTCCGGGTCCGCCGCGATCAGCCGCGGCACCCGCACCGGCGGGCGGTGCCGGACGAACGAACGGTATGCGGCTATCTCGTGCCGGATCCGCTCGGCCCACGCGGGGGAGTGGTCCAGTAAACACTTCGCAACGGCCGTGCTGCGTCCGGTCGTTCCGACCAGGAGCACGGAGCGCCCGTTGCGGCGTAGCACCTGCACCGGAGCGAACTCCGGGCAGATCCGGTGCACCGACGCGATCGCCGTACGCAGCTGGGCGCCCTGAGGGCCGGACAAGTCGAGTCTCCCGCTGACGGGTTGGGGGCCGAGCCCGGGAACGCGCCGCGGCCTGCCCGCACCGAGCACGGGGGCGGCCGCCGGCCGCGCCGGGTCGAGGTAGGGGCCGCCGGCGCCCGGGCGGGGGTGCAGCGACCGGGGCGGGGCGGACACGGAGGACGATGCTGTGTACATGGGAGATACAGATCCCTTCGTGTGCCTGCAGTGCCTGTCCAAACAAGCGCGCTGCCCGGCCCGGTCCCACGGGTGCACCCTGGGGAGTGTCCCTCGGTGACCGGGTCGGGGTGGCGCGTTCCTACCTGACACCAGATGCGCAGTGGCACACCATCTGGCGGACCCTGGCGAACCCTGGCGAATAGTCGCCCGGCAACCCGCGCCGGGCTATGTTCAAGTCAGCCGAGAACCTGGGGGCTTGATGTGAACGGACAACCCAACTCCCGTCTCTCGGACCTGTTCGGCCTGGCCGGCTGGTCCAAGGGCGAGCTCGCGCGGCGGGTCAACCGGCAGGCGGCGGCCATGGGCCACCCCCAGCTGTCGACCGACACCTCGCGGGTACGGCGTTGGATCGACACGGGAGAGATCCCGCGCGATCCGGTGCCGAGGGTGCTGGCGGCTCTGTTCACCGAGCGTCTCGGCCGTGTCGTGACCATCGAGGACCTCGGTCTGGTCCGGCACGGGCGTACGGGAAAACGGCCCGACGACGGGAGTGTGGAACATCCCGACGGTGTGCCGTGGGCGCCCGAACGGACTGCTGCGGTCCTCACCGAATTCACGGGAATGGACCTCATGCTCAACCGACGCGGCTTGGTGGGCGCGGGCGCCGCGCTCGCCGCAGGCTCCGCACTCAGCAGCGCCATGTACGCATGGCTGCACTCCGATCCGACTCTTTCCGCCGACACTCCCAGGTTCGACGATCCCCTGCACGCCGACCCCGCTGGGTTCGACCGCTACGAGGCCGCCCCCATCGGGTCGCAGGAGATCGAGGAACTGGAGGAGTCCGTCAAGGTGTTCCGCGCCTGGGACGCGGCCCGCGGCGGCGGGCTGCAGCGCAAGGCCGTGGTGGGACAGCTCAACGAGGTGGGCGGCATGCTCGCCTACCGGCACCCCGCCGATGTGCAGCGGCGCCTGTGGGGCGTCGCCGCCAATCTCGCCGTACTCGCGGGCTGGATGTCGCACGACGTCGGCCTGGAGCCCACGGCCCAGAAGTACTTCGTCATCGCCGCCCACGCGGCCCGTGAGGGCGGCGACCGGCCCCGCGCCGGGGAGGCGCTCTCACGGGCGGCTCGCCAGATGGTGCACCTGGGCCGGCCCGACGACGCACTCGATCTCATGAAACTCGCCAAGACCGGTTCCGGCGACGAGGTGCTGCCGCGCACCCAGGCGATGCTCTTCACCATCGAGGCCTGGGCACAGGCGTCGATGGGCAAGGGCCAGGCCATGCGCCGCACCCTCGGCCGGGCGGAGGACCTCTTCGTCTCCGACCGCGGCGACGTACCGCCCCCGAGCTGGATGCAGACGTTCAAGGAGGAGGATCTCTACGGCATGCAGGCCCTGGCCTACCGCACCCTGGCCGAGCACGAGCCCGGAGCGGCCGTGCACGCCCAGTACTTCGCGGAGAAGGCACTGGCGCTGCGGGTCGACGGACGGCAGCGGTCGAAGATCTTCGACTTCCTGTCGATGGCCTCGGCCTGCTTCATCGCCGACGACCCCGAACAGGCGGACAGGTACGCGCGGTTGGCCCTGGCGTCGATGGGCTCGAACTCCTCCCACCGCACCTGGGACCGGCTGCGCGAGATGTACCGGCTCACCGCCCAGTACGCGGGCTATCCGAAGATCCACGAACTGCGGGAGGAGATCGCACTCGCGCTGCCGAAGACACAGTCGAGGAGCCCGCGGGCCAGGGGTGGCAACAGCGCACAGGCATAAGGGGTTTGTACGGCTCCTTCCGCACAAGGAGTGCGTGCAACCGCTTCTTTCTCAGGTCGTCCTGGCGACGAGCACGCACGCGTCGTCCGCGCGCTCGGTGTCGCCGAACTCCTCCACGACCATCCGTACGCAGTCCTGTGCGGTGCGCGCCTCGCCGAACCGCGGGGCCAGGTCCAGGAGTTGGCGCACGGCGGCCTCTCCACTGCGCCCCGGCACCAGTCCGTCGGTGTGCAGCAGCAGTACGTCGCCCGCTTCGAGGGTTTCCTCGGCCTGTCCGTAGGCCGCTCCCGAGGTGGCGCCGAGCAGGACGCCGTCCGGTGCGCTCAGCACGCGCCCCGTCCCGCCGCGGAACAGCAGTGGGGCGGGGTGTCCTGCCTGCGCCCACGCCAGGGTGCGGGTCTCGGGCCGGTAGCGGCAGCACACCGCGCTGCCCAGGGCCGGTTGGACGGTGGCGTCGAGCAACTGGTTGAGCCAGGACATCAGTTGACCGGGCTCGGTGCCCGCCATCGCCATGCCGCGCAGGGCGCCCAGCAGCATCGCCATGCCCGAGGTGACGGCGACACCGTGTCCGGTGAGGTCGCCGACGCTCAACAGCGTTGCCCCGTCCGACAGTTGGAGCGCGTCGTACCAGTCGCCGCCGATCAGCGCGCTCGTGGAGGAGGGCAGATAGCGGGCGGCCAGGTCCAGTGTCTCCGGCCCCTGGTGCGGGAGCCGCAGGGAGCCACGCCACGGCGGCAGCACGGCCTCCTGCAGCTCGACCGCGAGCCGGCGCTCGGTCTGCGCGTGGTGCCGGTGGAGCTGCAGCGAGTCACGGGTCTCGCTCACCGTCCGCTGGCTGCGGCGCAGTTCGCTGACGTCCCGCAGCACGGCCCACATCGAGGCGGTGCCGCCGTCGGCGTCGAGCACGGGCTCGCCCATCATGTGCACCGTCCGTACGGTGCCGTCGGGCCGGACGATGCGGAACTCGCCGTCGATCGGCTTGGCGTCGATCAGACAGTCCGTGACCATCGCGGTCAGCGCCGACCGGTCCTCGTCGAGGATCAGGGACGGCAGTTCGTCCAGGGTGAGCGGGGGAGCGGCCGGGTCACGGCCGAGGATCTGATACAGCTCCCCGGACCAACTCGCCTCGTCCGTCAGCAGATTCCACTCCGCGCTGCCGACCCGGCTGAGCAGCGAGTCGTCACGAGGCGCTTCCGGTACGGCAGTCGGGGTCAGCGATGCTTCCACGGCCGTCGGCACGGGCGGCGGGCCGTCCCGCAACTGGGCCAAGTGCTCGTCGAGGTCGTTGAGTTGATGCAGCGCCAGGTCGCACAGCGCCCGCTGCCACCGCTCGCGCGGGTCCGCACCGTCGTGCTGCGCGTCCCGTCGTACGGCGTCCACGTCGCCCATGAGCCGCCGCGCCTGCGATATCAACGCGTCGACCGAGCCGCGCGCGGGCGGCTGGGCGGCGGGGCGGTCCGCAGAGAGGTGGGACGGCATGACGCACTCCGATGCGGGGACGGTACGACCAAGGCGGATGGAGGGACCGGTTACGACTGTCGCACAGGCTGCGACGCCCTGTAAGGGATTTGGCAACACACGATCCGGTGGTGCTTCTGGCATATGCCAGCGTCTTCACGGGCGGCTGGTGCCGTGCTCGTGGCGCGGCTGTCCTGGTGGGGCAAGTCGTATGCGCCGTACGCGAGTTGAAGGACTGATTACCCTTCCGGGTCGTCATTCAACCACCTGTTCGACGGTCGGCCGTTCCCGTGCGGCGCCGGCGCCCGGCGTGAGGCTGAAAAGTGTCGCTCAAGCGAGTGATCCGCAGGACGCAACAGTCATTTTGAGACTTTGCTTTGTTATAGCCATGACAATTCTGTGAGCGTGGTGCCACGCTGCTGTGCACCACGCTCACCGAGCGTTCACTCCTCCCTCACCCTTCCTCCCCGCACCCGCGCGCCCGCCGGACGGCCGTACCCCGGCCCGACCCGCTCTCCAGGACTCCACCGAGTCCGACCACCCCACATAAGGAGAACGCCTTGACCCGGCATGACCGTTATCCGCACCACCCCAGATTCACCGCAGCCCTCGTGCTCACCGCGGTCGGCACCCTGCTGGCCGCCGGTATGCAGACCAGTGCGGCCTCCGCCGCTCCCGGCGGGCACACCGCCGCCGCGAAGATCCTGGCCACTCCTCGGGCCGGAGCGGCCCCCGCCGCGCTGTCGCCGTCGAAGCACGCCGCCCTCCTCAAGAGCGCGGGCACGGCCGTCAAGAGCACGGCGAAGACCCTTGGCCTCGGTGCCAAGGAGAAGCTCGTCGTCAAGGACGTCAGCCAGGACGCCGACGGCACCACCCACACCCGCTACGAGCGGACGTACGCCGGACTGCCCGTCCTCGGCGGCGACCTGGTCGTCCACGCCAAGAGCGGCCGTCTCACGGTCACGAAGGCCGCGAAGGCCGACCTGGCCCTGCCGGACATCACCCCGAACGTGACGTCGGCGACGGTGAAGACCAAGGCGCTCGCGGCAGCGTCCAAGGCGGGCGGCGAGAAGGCACAGCTCGACGGCGCCCCCCGGCTCGTCGTCTGGGCCGCCGGAGCCAAGCCCGTCCTCGCCTGGGAGGCGGTGGTCGGCGGCTTCCAGGACGACGGCACGCCCAGCGAACTCCATGTGATCACCGACGCCGACTCCGGCAAGGCCGTCTTCCAGTACCAGGGCATCGAAACGGGCACCGGCACCGGCCAGTTCAACGGAACGGTCCCGCTCGGCACCACGCTCTCCGGCTCGACGTACCAGCTCGTCGACGGCGACCGCGCCGGACACCGCACCTACGACCTGAACCAGGGCACCTCCGGCACCGGCACCCTCTTCACGGATGACAACGATGTCTGGGGTGACGGAACCCAGAGCAACCGGCAGACCGCGGGCGTGGACGTCGCGTTCGGCGCGGCGGCGACCTGGGACTACTACAAGGACGTCTTCGGCCGCAACGGCATACGCAACGACGGAGTGGCCGCCTACAGCAGGGCCCACTACGGCAACAACTACGTCAACGCGTTCTGGGACGACACCTGCTTCTGCATGACCTACGGCGACGGCTCGGGCAACACCCACCCGCTGACCGCGCTGGACGTGGCCGCGCACGAGATGAGCCACGGCGTCACCGCCGCCACCGCCGGCCTCACCTACTCCGGTGAGTCGGGCGGCCTCAACGAGGCCACCTCGGACATCTTCGCCGCCGCGGTGGAGTTCCACGAGAACCTGCCCGCCGACGTCCCCGACTACATGGTCGGCGAGAAGATCGACATCAACGGCAATGGCACACCGCTGCGTTACATGGACAAGCCCTCCAAGGACGGCGCGTCCCGCGACTACTGGAGCTCGACGCTCGGCAGCGTCGACGTCCACTACTCCTCGGGCCCGGCGAACCACCTCTTCTACCTGCTGTCCGAGGGCAGCGGCGCGAAGACCGTCAACGGGGTCGCCTACGACAGCCCCACCTACGACGGTGTGCCCGTCGCCGGCATCGGCATCGACAACGCCCAGAAGGTCTGGTACCGGGCGCTCTCCACGTACATGACCTCGTCCACGAACTACGCCGGTGCCCGCACCGCGACCCTGCAGGCCGCCGCGGACCTCTTCGGCGCCTACAGCCCGACCTACCTCGCCGTGGCGGACGCGTGGGCGGCGATCAACGTCGGCAGCCGGATCGCGCTCGGCGTCAACGTGGCCCCGGTCGCCGCGCAGATCAGCGGAGTCGGCCAGGCCGTGTCCCTGCAGACGGACGCGTACACCACCAACTCCGGTGCGGGCCTGACCTATTCGGCCACGGGACTGCCCGACGGACTGACCATCAGCAGCACCGGTCTGATCTCCGGGATCCCGACCACCCTGGGGACCAGTGACGTCACGGTGACCGTCACCGACGACACGGGCGCGACCGCCACCGCCGCCTTCAGCTGGCGGATCGCCAACATCTACGCCAGCGCCACCCGCGTCGACATCCCCGACAACGCCGCCGCCGTGGAGTCCCCGATCACGGTCACGGGCCGCGACGGCAACGCCTCGGCGACCACCCAGGTCTACGTCAAGATCGTCCACACCTACCGCGGCGACCTGACCGTCGACCTCGTGGGCCCGAACGGAACGGTCTACTCCCTGCTGAACCGCTCCGGCGGCTCCGCGGACAACGTCGACCAGACCTTCACCGTCGACACCTCCGCCCAACCGGTCAACGGCACCTGGAAGTTGAGGGTGCAGGACCACGCGGCGATCGACGTCGGCTACATCGAGCAGTGGCAGCTCACTCCGTGAACCAAGCTGTCTAGCCCCGCAGTTGGGGGCTGAGGGGTTCGGACTCGGTGCCTGACAGCCCGAGTTGGTTCTGGCCGCGCCGGTGTGCACGAAGGCGCGGCCAGAACCCATCGGCATGATCGGCCAGTTGTACGACGTCCCGCGGTCACGGTGTGATCAGCCGGTCCTGTTCCACCGGCGGTGTGCCGCCATACCAGTCCAGGGCCTTGCCGAAGCGCACCAGCTCGCCGTAGTGGGTGGGGTCGACGTGCTCGGCGAAAACGAGGTCGAGGACGGGGCCCGCCGCCTCGGCCGGGGACTGGGCCTGGCTGAAGTCGCTGAACCAGGGGCGGGAGGTGTCCGTGTCGACCATGCCCGGGCACACCGAGGCGACCAACGTGCCGGTCGCGAGGTCGTGTTCGCGGCGTTCGGCGGAAACCGCGCGGACGGCGGCGACCTGGGCCACCTTCGAGGGCACGTTCAGCCAGAGTGGCCAACCCGCCTCGGCGGTGGTCCGGTGGTGGACGGCGCCGCGCCAGGACTCGACGGCGTACTCGACCTGGTCCAGGCTCGCGCCGTCGAACAGCTCGTGCAGCGCGGGGTCCAGGTGCCCGAGGGTGCCCAGGCTGCTGGCCACGACGAGGAAGCGGCCGCCCGGGCGCAGGACGGGACCGAAGGAACGCAGCAGTGCGTGGGTGGCGGTGTTGGACACGTCGATGAACTCGTCGGCGCGCGCCGCCTGCGACTCCCCGGGCAGCACCCGGGCCACGGCGTTCGAGATCACGATGTCGACCCCGCCGTAGCGCTGCCGGAGATCGTCGGCCAGGTGGGTGATGGCGTCGGTGTCCGTGACGTCCAGGACTCGGCCCTCGACGCGGCTGCGGGTGCCGGGCAGGCTCGCGACCTCGTGGGCCGCGTCGGTGACGCGCCGCTCGTCGCGTCCGGTGAGCAGGACCAGGTCGTCGGAGCCCAGGCGGGCGGCCAGGCCCTCGACAAGGGCGCGGCCGAGTCCTTGGTTGGCGCCCGTGACGAGGGCGATGCGCGAAACGTTCATGACTGCCACGGTAGGAACCCGCCGGCTGTGCGTCCAACGAGACTTACGCACCGCTAGCATGCGTGATCGTCATGGACTTCACGGATGTGTCACTCACCGCGCTGCGCGTCTTCCGCGCGGTCGCCGAACAGGGAACCTTCACCGCGGCCGCCGCGTCACTGGGCTACACCCAGTCCGCGGTGTCCCGCCAGATCGCCGCGATCGAACGGGCCGCGGGCACTGAACTGCTCGAACGGCGCCGCGACGGCGTACGGCTGACCCCGGCCGGCCGGATCGTCATGCGCAGGGCGACGGTCGTACTCGACGAGATCGGCGCGACCGCGCGCGAGCTGTCCGGTCTGCCGCCGGGGGCCGCGACCGTCCGCCTGGGCTGGTTCCCCAGCGCGGGAGCGGTCCTGCTGCCCCGCGCCCTGGCCGCCCTGCGGCGCAGCGACCCGGACCTGCACGTCGTCAGCCGGGAGGGCGGCACCCCGGCCCTGGTACGCGCCCTGCGCGCCGGCAGCCTCGACCTGGCGCTGCTGGCGTCGGCGCCCCCGTTCCGGCCGCCAGACACCGAGTCACCACCGCTGAAGCTGCGTACGCTCACCGAGCGCCCGCTGTACCTAGCGGTGCCCGCCACACATCCACTGGCCCGCGGCGACTACATCGACGTGGCCGACCTGCGCGGCCAGCGCTGGATCGCGAGCCCTTCCTCCGGCGAGGACCGCCTGATGGGCGTATGGCCGGGCCTGGACGAGCGCCCCGAGATCGTCCACACCGCCCGCGACTGGCTGGCCAAGCTCCAACTCGTCGCGGCGGGCTTCGGGTTGACCACGGTGACAGGCTCCCTCGCCCCGGCAGTTCCGCCGGGCGTACGCGTCCTGCCGGTACGCGGCGGCCCCCAGGAACAACGCCGCCTGCTCCTCGCCCGCCTCCCACACCCACCCACCGAAGCACTCACCCGCGTGGCAGCCGCCCTCCGACTCGCCGCCCTTGACGCCTACACGCCGAGCACGACACCAGCAGAGGAGTGAGTGGTTCGGTCGTCCCGACCGGCTTTCCCAACTCGGCGTTGTCGGGCGGGCGTTGGTCCGCGCCCCAGAACCCGCGCGCCGAGCGGCACCTAGCAGGAACCGGCGGTCAGCAGCTCGCCAGCGAGAGATGTACCCGCGGGTTGTTCCCTCCGTCCCGCCGCGATCGATGCCGGCGCACCGTGCGGGCCCTCGTCCTGGCTACGGTGCCCGTACGAGAGGGAGTTGGTCAGCCGCCGACCCGCTCCTCCTCCCCAACATGGCGCTGTCCAGCCGACGTTGCCCCGCGCCCCTCTACCCACGCCCCCATCAACACCGCGCAAGCCCCCACGGTCAGCAACCCCCCGGCGAGGAACGTCCCCCGCGCATCCGCCAGCCGCAGCACGAGCCCCCCGAGCGCCGCGCCGGCCGCGATACCCGCGTTGTAGGAACCGGAGTTGGCCGCGAGAGCGATGTCCGTACGTCCCGGTGCGCAGTGCAGCATCGCGTTCTGGGCGGTCATGAACGCCGGTCCGAGCGCACCGCCCATCAGCGTGAGGAACACGACGGCCGCCACCCGATGGGTGCCGAGCACGTAGAGGCCGAGCATGCCCACCGCCTGTGTGGCGACGGCGGTGCTCAGTGCCGCCTGTGGGAAGCGGTCGAGGACCGCCCCGGTGATGGTCACCCCGGCCAGGCACGCGACGCCGAACACCACCAACAGGATGCCGACCGCGCCCGGGGAGAAGCCCGTCACGTCGCCGAGGAACGTGACGATGTACGTGAATCCCGCGAACGCCCCCGTGGCGGACAGGGTCCCCGCCGCCAGTACGGTGGCGAACCTGCGGACGTCGGGACGCGTGCCGTAGGCGGCGCGCTCCTCGTCCGGACGTGAGGTCGGCAGCAGGACGGCGATCGTCACCAGGGACATCAGCCCCAGGGCCGCCGGCACGGCGATCGGTACGGGCCAGCCCTCGCGGCGGCCCAGCCAGGTGCCGGCGGGCACCCCGAGGGCGAGGGCCAGCGAACCGGCGACGGACAGTGCGCCGATGACCCGCCCCCGGACCTCGGGCGCGCACAGGCCCACCGCGACCGGTCCCATCACGGCCCAGAACAGCGCCTGGGCGAGTGCAGTCAGCAGCCGGGCCGCGAGGAGCAGCCAGTACGACGTGGCCAGGGCCGCCATCACACTGGACGCGACCAGTGCCGTCAGGAGTGCTGTGAGCACATGGCGCCGGGCCACACCCCGCATGACGTGGGCGAGTGGGACGGACGCGACGGCCACCGTCACGCCGTAACCGGTGACCAGCAGTCCGACCGCCGACACGGAGACCCGCAGGCTGTCGGCGATGAGTTCCAGGAGGCCGATCGGCAGGTTCTCCGCGGTGTTGAAGGTGAAGGCGGCCAGCATCAGGGCCGCGAGCACCGCCGACCTCTGCCACCGAGTTCGTCGCGCCTGCTCCGGTGCCCCGTCCATGAGCCCACCTCACCGGACCCGCCCGTCCCGTCGCAAACGAATTCACCGGCAGCCCCACGCATCGACGGCGGAGTGACGCAGGTCACATCAACTCGTTCGGGCTTCCGCGTAATGCAAAGGGCACCTGCGAGGTCGTACAGGCACACGGCAATCCGGCCGACCTCACACCCGCAGTGGAGACCGACCATGGACATCACCCTCGAACAGCCCACCCGAGCCCGGCTGATCACGGCGGACGACACGGAGATTCCCGTGTCCGCCACGCTCCGCTACCTCGCCTCGGACCCGCTGGCCGTGCACCTCGACTTCCCGCCCGAGGTCTCCCTCGACGGCGAGGGCGTCACCTGGACCTTCGCCCGGTCGCTGCTGGAGGAGGGGCTGCGCAGGCCGGCCGGCGGCGGTGACGTGCACCTGTGGCCGTGCGGCCGGGCCCGCACGGTGCTGGAGTTCCACTCGCCGTTCGGACTCGCCCTGCTCCACTTCCACACCCCGGAACTGCGCCGCTTCCTGCTGCGGACCTACGAAGTGGTGGCCACCGGGCAGGAGGACATGGACGCGGTCGTCGACCGGGGGCTGAGCGCCCTGTTCGGGAGCGTGTGAGCGGTCGAGGGCGACTCGGCGCCCTGAAGGCGACTTTGACTTTTGTTCACCTCCATCTCACCGTCCCGGTATGGACCTTGGCGATCACCCCGTGCACCCTTGCGCGCGGTGTGCCGCTCGGGCACGCCTGTGACGAGGGTGGGGCGAATGACAGCGATCAGCCGAAGAGGCTTCGTGGGGCTCGGTGCCACCGTGGCGGCGGGCATGGCCATGGGCACCGGCGCACGGCCTGCGGTCGCGGCGCAGCGGGCGGCGGCGACCGGCACGATCTCGGACGTGAAACACGTGGTGATCCTCATGCAGGAGAACCGCAGCTTCGACCACTACTTCGGGCGCCTCAAGGGCGTCCGCGGCTTCGACGACCGCAGCGGCATCACCCTGAGCGGCGGCTACCCGGTCTTCGACCAGCCCAACGGCGGCGGCCGTCAGTACCCGTGGAAGCTGAGCGCCACCCCGGCCGCGGGCGGCCAGGACGGCGAGACCCTCGCCCAGTGCAACGGCGACCTGCCGCACTCCTGGTCATCGCAGCACTCCGCGTGGAACAAGGGCCGCCTCGACAACTGGGTCTCGGGCGTGGGCAATGTCCGCTCACTGGGCTACCTGGACCGCTCGGACATCCCGTTCCACTACGCCCTCGCCGACAACTACACCATCTGCGACGCCTACTTCTGCTCCACCCTCAGCGCGACCGGCCCCAACCGCACCTATCTGTGGAGCGGCAAGGTCGACTCCTCCAGCTACGACGGCGGTGACGAGTCCGGCCTGACCTGGCAGACCTACGCCGAGTCCCTGCAGAACGCCGGAGTGACCTGGAAGGTCTACCAGAACGGGGCCGACAACTACGGCGACAACGGCTGCGCCTACTTCAAGAACTTCGCCAACTCCAAGGCGGGCAGCCCCCTTTACGACCGCGGCATGTCCTCCGTCCCCGCCACCACGGGCTCCACGCCCGACGACATCGCGGCCGCCATCAAGGCCGACGTCCTCGCGGGCACGCTCCCGCAGGTCTCCTGGGTGGTCCCCAACCAGGCGTTCTCCGAGCACCCCTACGCCCCGCCCGGCGACGGCGCCCACTTCATTGGCCTCGTCTACCAGGCCCTCGCCGCCGACCCGGACGTCTTCGACTCGACCGTCCTGTTCCTCAACTACGACGAGAACGACGGCTACTTCGACCACGTCCCGCCGCCCGCCCCGCCCGCCGGCACCGACGGCGAGTTCCTCAACGGCGTGCCCTACGGCTTCGGCTTCCGCGTCCCGATGATCGTCATCTCGCCCTGGACGCGCGGCGGTTGGGTCTCCTCCGAGGTCTTCGAGCACACCTCGGTCCTGCGCTTCCTGGAGACCTGGACCTCGACTCTGGGCAAGCCCGCCGCCTGCCCCAACATCAGCACCTGGCGCCGCAAGGTCAGCGGCGACCTGACCGGCGTCTTCGACTTCGCCAACCCGGTCTACGGCGCGGTGTCCCTGCCCGCGACCAGCGTCATCGGCATCTCGACCTGCGGCCCGCTGCCCAACCCGGTGCCGACGGACAACGCCCTGCCCGCGCAGGAGACCGGCACCCGGCCCGCCCGCGCGCTGCCGTACCAGCCCAACGGGTACCTGGATCACCTGGAGTTCGGGTCGAGCGGCAAGATCCTCGCCTGGTTCGCCATGTCCAACCAGGGCGGCGCCGCCAAGAGCGCCGCCCACCTCTCCATCCACCCCAACGTCTACCGCGACACCACGCCCTGGCAGTACACGGTAGACCCGGGCGGCACCGCCTCCGACTACTTCAACATCGGTACGGGCTACGGCAGCGGTAAGTACGACCTCAGCATGGTCGGCCCCAACCGCTTCCTGCGCCGCTTCCAGGGCGACGCGACGAAGGCGGGCAAGTCCGTTGAGGTGAGCACCCGTTACGCCGTCGAGTCGGGGACCGGCAAGCTCGCCGTCTACTTCAAGATGACCAACTCGTCCGCCGCGTCGGTGAAGTTCACGATCACCTCGAACCACTACCGCGGCGACGGACCGTGGACCTACACGGTCGCCGCGGGCGCGTCGACGGAGGACTTCTTCAACGCCGTGGCGAATCAAGGCGGTTGGTACGACTTCACGGTGACCGTCGACTCCGACGCGACCTGGTCGCGCCGGTTCACCGGGCACCTGGAGTCGGGCGCGGCGAGCGTCAGCGGCTGACGTCGGTGTACAGCTCCGGGCGCGGGGCGAGTCCGACGGCCACCCGGCCACCGCTCTCCAGCGCCCGGACCCCGGCCTCGGCGATGGCGGAGGACGCGTAGCCGTCCCAGGCGCTGGGGCCGGTGACCAGACCCCGCCGGGTGGCGTCGACCCAGGACTGCACCTCGCGGTCGTAGGCGTCGGCGAACCGGACGAGGTAGTCCAGCGGCACGTCCTCGTGGGCGCTGCCCCGGGTCGTGACGACCATCGAGCGGTCCTCGCCGATCCGGGCGCTGCCCGCCTCGCACACGGCCTCGCAGCGCACCTGGTAGCCGAAGCCGCAGTTGACGAAGACCTCGACGTCCACCAGGGCGCCCCCTTCGGTCTCGAAGAGCACGAGCTGCGGGTCGAGCAGACCCTCCGGGGCGTTCGCCGAGGAGCGCGGGCTGAGCACGGTCACCGCGGTGAGTTCCTGGCCGAGCAGCCAGCGGGCCGCGTCGATCTCGTGCGACACGGAGCTGTCGATGAGCATCGCCGAGGTGAAGTACGGCGGCGACGACACATTGCGGTGGACGCAGTGCAGCATCAGCGGACGCCCCAACTGCCCGCTGTCCAGCAGGGACTTGAGGCCCTGGTACTCCGCGTCGTAGCGCCGCATGAACCCGATCTGCGCGAGCCGCCGCCCGAGGCGTGCCTCCGCCTCCACCACCCGGAGCGCTCCGACGGAGTCGGGCACCATGGGCTTCTCGCACAGCACCGGAAGTCCACGCGCGAAGGCCGCGAGCAGGGCCTCCTCGTGCGCGGGACCCGGCGAGGCGATGAGGACCGCCTCGACCCCGGGGGCGTCCAGCGCGGCCACGGCGTCCTCGTGCACCGTGACCGCGTCCAGCCCGGCCACTGCCGCCTTGGCGCGATCCGTGTCGGGGTCGGCCACCGCGGCTATCCTGGCGCCGCTCACCACCTGGTCGAGGCGTCGTATGTGGTCGGCTCCCATGTGTCCCGCACCCAGCACGGCCACGCCCAGCAGGTCACTCACGTGTGCACTCCCTCTCCGTCGACGATCACGCCGTAGCGTACGCCGTAGGGGGAGGGGGCCTCCGGAATGTGCGGGACGTGGCAGTGAGGTGGGCTCAGTAGCGCAGCACGCCCGCGATGCCGTCCGCGTCGTTCAGGGTGCCGTCGGGGACGAAGCGGACGTCGGCGCCCGTCTCCAGGCACTGTTCGACGATCTCGTCCACGATGTCCTCGCGGGCGTCGAGATCGCTGCCGTCGGCCGGGATCAGATGGTCGCCGTGGTCGTCGCGGACCGTGACGCGGTAGTTCTCCTCGACGGCCAGCAGCCGGACCCGGCCCTCGCGGGCGTTCTGCCAGACCTCGTCGACGCCGGCCGCGAACTCCTTGCGCCCACGCGCGGATTCGAGCTCGCGGGTCACGGTGACGGTGTTCTTGCGGGCCTCGGCGTCGACCAGCGGCCGTACGGCCTGCCACACGGCGTCGGGTGTGCCGTGCGCGAGGCCGCCGTGCGCGATGTGCACCGCGTCCTTGGTCGCGTTGCCGACCTCGTCGAAGGCGGACAGGGCCGCCTGCTCGCCGGTGATGTAGAGCGGGCGCCGGTGCTCGCGCAGGATCCGGCACATCGCGGTGTCCGCCTCGCGCAGGAAGTGGCGGGTGTCCTCGTCGCGGAAGGTGCTCGGGATGTCCCCGATCCGCTCCTGGCGCTCGGCGTCGAAGTTGTCCCGGTGGTCGCGGGTCAGCGGGAAGCCGCCGGTGTGACTCTCGACGACCCGGTCGACGCCGCCGTTCCACAGCGTGACCCGGTCCGCGGCGAGGGACAGCACCCAGAACGGGCGCTCGGAGGCCTGCGCGGAGACGAGATTCCGGGTGAGGAACGTGTCGGAGAGGACCACACGTTCCGGCACGGACCTGGCTAGGGACCACACCTGGTGCTCGCCCGGCGCGGCGAAGATCACCAGACCGTCCTCGGCGTGCGCCAGATCGACCTCGGCGAGGGCCTGGTCGAGCTGACGGGACACGTCGATGCGCCGCTCCCGGGGAACCGCGGGATCGGCCTCCAGCTGCTTCTTGGCCTCGGCCAGCACATTGCGCAGCCGGACCGGATCCTGGGCGTTGTCGGGCTCGCGACGATGCGTCGGGGTGAGCACGGAGACCGCGGGGTAGGGGCGCGGGCGCCGCAGTTCGGTGAGAGTGGCGGGACTCAGTGCGTGCTCCATAACAGCACGATAGGGCCGATTGGCGGATGGGGCATATGGGGGAAGCCCGCCAGGCAAACGGGGCAATTGATTGCTAAGGTCCCTCGCGTGGCTCGGGCCGCCACGAATCTCCCGCGAACCTCCGCCGCCGAGCTGCCCCTGCCGCCGCCGACCACCATGGTCGGAGCCGGGGCCGCGCTCCGTCCCGCGCCGGCTCACGGGGGAGGCACGGGTGTCAGGTGCCCTGATCGCGCGGGCCGTCGCCCCGACGCCGGGCCGGATCAGCCTCCGGCCTCGTTTCCGGCCTCGCCCCCGACCTCTGGAAAGGTGCGTGCACCGTGACCGGTCAAGACACCGTCGGCCGACATGAGTACGGCGTCCACTCCGAGGTCGGCAGGCTGCGCAAGGTGCTGGTCTGCGCGCCCGGTCTGGCCCACCGCAGGCTCACCCCGACCAACTCCGACGACCTGCTCTTCGACGACGTGATGTGGGTCGAGAACGCCCAGCGCGACCACGCCGACTTCGTCAACGAACTCCGCGAACGCGGCGTCGACGTCGTCGAGTTGCACGAGCTGCTCGCCCAGACCATGACGATCCCCGCCGCCAAGGACTGGCTCCTGGACCGGAAGATCGTCGCGAACGAGGTCGGCCTCGGGATGGTCGACGCGACCCGCGCCTATCTGGAGAGCCTCGAACCGGCCGAACTGGCCAAGTACTTGATCGGCGGCCTCGCCACCACCGACCTCCCCGACGACTACCGCACGGACTTCGTCGCCCTCGTCCGTGAGTCGACCGGCGTCAGCGAATACCTGATGCCGCCCCTGCCCAACACCCTCTACACCCGCGACACGACCTGCTGGCTCTACGGCGGCCTCACCCTCAACCCGCTCTACTGGCCCGCCCGGCACGGCGAGACCCTGCTGATGAAGGCGATCTACACCTTCCACCCGGACTTCGCGGGCTCCGTCGTCTGGTGGGGCGATCCCGAACTCGACTGGGGGCAGGCCACGTTCGAGGGCGGCGACATCATGCCCGTAGGCAGCGGCGTGGTCCTCATGGGGATGAGCGAACGCACCTCGCGCCAGGCCATCACCCAAGTCGCCAAGGCCCTCTTCGACTTGGGCGCAGCGGAGCACGTCGTCGTCGCCGGCCTGCCGAAGCTGCGTTCCGCGATGCACCTGGACACCGTCTTCACCTTCGCCGACCGCGACCTGGTGACCCTGTACCCGGCCATCATGGACGCGGTCCACACCTTCTCCCTGCGTCCGGCCGACAAGGGCCCCGGCATCGACATCGTCGACGAGGGCCCGACCCCGTTCACCGACGTCGTCGCCAAGGCGCTCGGCCTGCCCGAACTGCGTGTCGTGGAGACGGGCGGTGACGCCTACGCCTCCGAACGCCAGCAGTGGGACAGCGGCAACAACGCGGTCGCGCTGGAGCCGGGCGTGGTCTTCACCTACGACCGCAACACCCAGACCAACACCCTGCTGCGCAAGGCCGGCGTCGAGGTCATCACGATCGTCGGCGCCGAACTGGGACGCGGCCGGGGCGGCGGGCACTGCATGACCTGCCCGATCGTGCGGGACCCCGTGGAGTTCTGAAGCCGCGGGACGTCGCGCCAAGTCGCGGGCGCCGCAGGGATGTTGGTCAACTCTTTGCCCGTGGCCGATTCCTGACGAGAGCCACCCGGTGGAGACCCGGTCCGTGGATCTCGGGAGCGCAAAGCGCGGCCGAAAACCCGGGGGTGGCAAGGCCGTTCAGGTTACGGGCATGTTGACCGGCCCTGTGGGTGTGACACACGCTCGTCATATAGGTGCTGGATACAACTGGTTCGGCGGGTGCGGGTCGGGCGTGTGAGAACACACAGGTGGGAGACCTTCATCCGGCGGACCGAACGCAGGAGGTAACGCATGTGCGGCATCACCGGCTGGGTCTCCTTCGACCGTGAACTGCGCACCGAGGCCGCGACATTGGATGCAATGACGGAGACGATGGCCTGCCGCGGCCCGGACGACCGCGGCACCTGGGTCCAGGGTCCCGCGGCCCTCGGACACCGCCGGCTCGCGATCATCGACCTGCCCGGCGGCCGGCAGCCGATGACCGTCGACACGGCGGACGGCACGGTCGCGCTCGTCTACTCGGGGGAGACCTACAACTTCACCGAACTCCGCCGCCAACTCACCGACCGGGGACACCGGTTCACCACCGACTCCGACACCGAGGTCGTCCTGCACGGCTATCTCGAATGGGGCGACGCGGTCGCCGAACGCCTCAACGGCATGTACGCCTTCGCGATCTGGGACGGCCGCCGCGACCGACTGGTCATGATCCGCGACCGCATGGGCATCAAGCCGTTCTACTACCACCCGACCTCCGACGGCGTCCTGTTCGGCTCCGAACCGAAGGCGATCCTCGCCAACCCGCTGGCCCGCGCACGGGTCACCCTGGACGGCCTGCGGGAACTCTTCACCATGATCAAGACACCCGGACACGCCATCTGGGACGGCATGCGCGAGGTCGAGCCCGGCACCGTCGTCACCGTCGACCGTTCGGGTCTACGGCGGCGCGTCTACTGGCAGTTGGAGACACGCCCGCACACCGACGACCGCGACACCACCGTCGCCGCCGTCCGCACACTCCTCGACGACATCGTGCGCCGCCAGCTCGTCGCCGACGTACCGCGCTGCACCCTGCTCTCCGGCGGCCTCGATTCCTCCGCGATGACCGCGATCGCCGCCCGCCAACTCGCCGAGCACGGCGAGAAGGTGCGCAGTTTCGCCGTCGACTTCGTCGGCCAGAACGAGAACTTCGTCGCCGACGAACTGCGCGGCACCCCCGACACGCCCTACGTCCACGACGTGGCCCGCGCCTCGGGCACCGACCACCAGGACATCGTGCTCGACCCGCACGCCCTCGCCGACCTCGACGTCCGCGCGAAGATGCTCCGGGCCCGCGATCTCCCCCTGGGCTTCGGCGACATGGACTCCTCGCTCTACCTGCTGTTCCGCGCCATCCGCGACCAGTCCACCGTCGCCCTGTCCGGCGAGTCCGCCGATGAAGTCTTCGGCGGATACCTGCAGTTCTTCGACGAGGAGGCGAGGCGCGCCGACACCTTCCCCTGGCTGGTGCGGTTCGGCCGGCACTTCGGGGACGACGCCGACGTCCTGCGCCCCGACCTGACCAAGGCCCTGGACACCGAGTCGTACATCGCGGACGGCTACCGCGCCGCCGTCGCCGGCATCCAACGCCTCGACGGGGAAAGCGACTTCGAGTACGGCATGCGGCGTATCTGCCACCTCCACCTCACCCGCTTCGTCCGCATCCTGCTCGACCGCAAGGACCGAGCGAGCATGGCCGTCGGCCTGGAGGTCCGCGTCCCGTTCTGCGACCACCGGCTCGTCGAGTACGTCTTCAACACCCCCTGGTCCCTCAAGTCCTACGACGGCCGGGAGAAGACCCTGCTCAGGGAGGCCACCGCGGACGTCCTCCCGAAGTCCGTCTACGACCGGGTCAAGAGCCCCTATCCGTCCACGCAGGACCCCAAGTACGCGGTCGCCCTCCAGGACCACGCCAAGGACCTCCTCGCCCGGCCCTCCCACCCGGTCTTCGACCTCGTCGACCGCGAGAGGCTCCGGCAGGCCGCCCACCGGGACGCGCCCATCAGCACCCAGGCGGGCCGCCGCGGCCTGGAACGCGCCCTCGACCTGGCGCTCTGGATGGACCTCTACAAGCCCGAGATCGCCCTCGGCTGAACCGTCCCTCAGGGGACCACCGTGCTGTCCGGTTGGCACGAACTCCCGCTGGCCGGCAGCGAACCGTAGAGCAGGAAGTCGTCGACCTTGGTGTGGACGCACTTGGACGACGCGTAACCGGTGTGGCCCTCACCCTTGTTGTCGAGCACCACAGCCGAGGAACCGAGCCGCTGGGCCGTCTCCACGGTCCAGCGGTACGGCGTCGCCGGGTCGCCCCGGGTGCCGACGAGCAGCATCTTCGCCGCGTGCACGTCCTTGACGTCGTCGCGGATGTAGTCGGTGCCCTTGGGGCGGCCGTAGCACATCAGCACCTCGGTGAGCCGGTAGCGGCCGAAGACCGGTGAGGCTTCCTCGTACCGGGCGCGCAGGCCGTCCAGGTTCTTGGTGATCTGCTCGGCGGTGGGGCGGTCGGGGTCGTCCGCGCAGTTGATGGCCATCAGCGCGGCCGGGAGGTTGTCGAGCGGGACGTCCTGGGCGTCGACGATCCCGCCGCCCCCGCCGAGGTGGGGCAGACCGGTGCCGCCCGACGAGAACGCCATGATGGCGCGCGTGTCGCCGTCCTCCACCAGTGAGGCGATGGCCCGCTCCAGCGTCGGCCACATCTGCTTGCTGTACAGCGCCTGGCTGATGGCGCCCACCAGGTCCTGACCGGAGAACCCGTCGCCGAAGTCCGTCTGCACCGGGTCCTGGTCGAGCGAGCGGACAAGGTGCACGGCCCGGTCCGGCGCCTCACGTGCGTCCGTCCCGAAGGGGCAAGCGATGTCCTGGACGCACCAGTTGAGGAAGTCCTCCAGCGCCGTCTGCTGTCCCTCGGCGCCCGCGATGCCCTGTTCGGAGAGCGGTTCGGTGAGGGTGTCGACGCCGTCGAGCACCAACCGGCCCACCTTCTTGGGGAATTGGGCCGCGTACACCGCGCCGAGCCGCGTTCCGTAGGAGAAACCGAGGTAGTTGAGTTTCTTGTCGCCGAGGGCCTGGCGCATCACGTCCAGGTCCCGGGAGGCGTTGACCGTGCCGATGTGGGGCAGCACCGGGCCGGAGTACTTGGCGCAGGTGGCGGCCGCCTTCCGCAACTGCTTGAGGACGACCTTCGGATCACTGCTCTCCGTGGTGTCCTCGTCGATCGCGGCCGAGCCCTGGTCGGAGCCCTCGCCACAACTCACCGGCGAGGACTGGCCGACGCCGCGCGGATCGAACGTGACGACGTCGTAGCCGTTCGTCAGATCCATGAACTCCTTGCCGTCCGAGGCGAGTTCACTGACACCCGCGCCACCGGGACCGCCGAAGTTCAGCAGCACCGACCCCCTCGACTTCCCGGTCGCCCGGTAACGGGCTAGCGCGAGATCGAGCGTCCCGCCGCCGGGCTTCGCGTAGTCGAGCGGGACGGTGACCTTCCCGCACTGCAGGTCCTTGGGCGCGTCCGGGGTCTCGCACGCGGCCCACTTCACCTTCTGCCGGTAGAAACGGGACAGGTCGGCCTGCGGCCGGCTCTCGGCCGTGGCGAGCGCGGGCAGCCCCGCGCCGAGCAGCGCCAGCGTGAGGACCCCGGTGAACGCGCACCGCCGGAACGCGGGCCGCGATGACAGCTTGGCCAGCATCAATGCCTCCAAGAACGCGCCGTGACCAGCGCCTGCGATCACGATAAGCGGGCCTCGCGGGCCCCGCCTCCCGGCGGGCGGAGCGGTGATCGGTGTCGTATTCTGCGCCCCTTCAATAGGTCAAAGCGGTTTTCCTACTAACGGTTTTCGGTCGATGTGGTATCCGACTGATGAAGAGTCGTTATGAGTAGTTCGATAACCGTGACGCTCGATGGAGTGAAAGGCCGATAAGCCATAACTCGGATGGTGCGCCCGCGTTTTATCCGGTGCGGGTGAGTGCTCGCTACATCTCTGGAAGGCAGGGACCCTATGAAACGGGTTACCCGAAACGGTGTGATCGCCGTCGCCGCCGCATCCGGTGCGCTGGCCGTGGCGATGCCGGCGTTCGCCGATTCCGGTGCGGACGGCGCCGCGGCCGGTTCGCCCGGGGTGATCTCCGGCAACACCATTCAGCTCCCGGTGCACGTGCCGGTGAACGTGTGCGGGAACACCGTGAACGTGGTGGGGCTCCTCAATCCCGCCGCGGGGAACACGTGCGCCAATGAAGGCGGCGCGAAAGCGGGCGGTGGCAGGCGGAGCGGCGGGAAGAACACCGGCGGGCCGCACGGCGGGGCCGTCGCACAGGGCGGCGAAAAGGATTCGCCGGGTGTGCTCTCCGGCAACGGAGTGCAGCTCCCGATCCACCTTCCGGTGAACCTCAGCGGCAATTCCGTGAGTGTGGTCGGCGTCGCCAACCCGACCGTGGGCAACCACTCCGAGAACACCTCGGGCGACCACCCCCACCACCCCGCGCCGCCGACCCCGGCGCCGCCCACGCCGTCGAAGCCGCACCCCGGCCCGAAGCCGATGACGGAGGTGAAGGGACACCCCGCCCCACCCGCCGCCGAGGCGTCACTCGCACACACGGGCGCCGACGGCACCGTCCCGGCCGCCGTCACGAGCGCGGCCCTCCTCCTGGGCGGCGCCGCCCTGTACCGGCGCTACCGCCCCAGGGCGGGACGCTGACCCCAGCACCCGCACCAGGACGGAAGGCCCCACCGGGTACGTGACCGGTGGGGCCTCCGTCGTCCAGCGCGAATGGGTCGGCGCAGGTCGCCGCGGAGGATGCTGTACCGCGCCCCGTCCCGCCACCGCCCGTCCCGGTACGCGACGCTCCGCAGAACGCCCTCACGCCTGAACCCGGCCTTCTCCAGGGCGCGTTGTGAGGACGCCAACCCCTAGGAACGGTAGGGGAGTTCCTCGGACTGCTCCGCCGGAGCCTTCAGGAGTGCGTGGGCCGCCCTGCGGAACGCGGTCAGCAGACGGTTGTGTTCGCCGGCGCGGGTCGCGAGGGCGACGTGACTCGGTTCGACGCCGTGGAGGGGGATCGCCATGATGTCGGGACGGATCGTCTGGCCGGGCCGCAGACCGGCCGTGATGGCCACGGCCTGTCCATCCGCGACGAACTCGAACTTGTCCTCCAGAACCCGGATGACCGGGCCGCCGGGTGCCGGGCGGCCGTCGGGCCGGGGGTCGATGCGCCAGAAGGCGCTCCACGCCGGGTCCGCGCCGGGCGTCTGGGGAAGGGGTTCGTCGGCGATGTCGTCCAGGGTGACGGACTCCTTGCCGGCCAGCCGGTGGTCCAGCGGCACGAGCACGACACGCGGCTCGTCGTAGAGGACCGTCACCTCCAACTGATCGGTGGCGAACGGCAGTCGGGCCACCACCGCGTCCACCCGCCGTTCGAGCAGGGCGGCGCGTGTCTCGTCGTAGGCCAGATGTACGACGTGCACCTCGGCGTCCGGATGCCGGCGCCGCACCTCGCGCACCGCCGGCGTGACGAACAGGTTCGCCATGTACCCGACGGTGAGGCGGCTGGGCTCCGCGGCGGCACGGGTCTCGGCGGCGGCCTGGGCCGTGGCACGCAACAGCGCCTTGGCGCGCGGCAGAAACACCTCCCCGGCCTCCGTGAGCCGGGTGCCCTGCGGGGTACGGTCCAGCAGCCGGGCCCCCAACTGCTCCTCCAGTCGCCGGACTTGACGGCTCAGTGACGGCTGGGTGATGTGCAGCGCCTCGGCGGCACGGCCGAAGTGACGCTGCTCGGCGACCGCGATGAAGTACCGCACGAGACGCAGTTCGAGATCGGGCGCAGAGGGCAGGTCCGTCATGCCTGAAGTGTACGGCGTGAGATCAGGGAGACTTCGGCTAAATGGCTTCTGAGCTGGTGTGATGCCTGATCCGTATTGCGGCATGCGAAACAGGCTTTGGACCCGGAACCCGTACCCCGCCCACGATGGAAGCACAGCACAGCGCGATACATCGCAGTGCAGGCTCACCCCACCTCATCGAAGGAACGCACCATGCGTGTTTTCGTCACCGGCGCCACCGGGTTCATCGGCTCCGCCGTGGTCCGTGAACTGCTCGACGCCGGGCACACGGTCACCGGACTGGCTCGGTCGGACGCGTCCGCCGAGGCGCTGACGGCAGCCGGGGTCGCCGTGCACCGGGGCTCGCTCGACGACCTCGACAGTCTGCGCGCCGGGGCCGCGGCGGCGGACGGGGTCTGCCATCTGGCGTTCATCCACGACTTCACGGACTTCGCCGCCAACTGCGCCACCGACCTGCGCGCCATCGAGACGATCGGTGAGCAACTCGCGGGCACGGACAAGCCGTTCGTGGTCACCTCGGGCACACCCGGGCTCCCCGACGGCAGGGTGGCGACGGAGGAGGACCACGTCGACCCCGGGTCGTTCGCGGCGATCCGGCAGCCCTCCGAGATCGCGGCGGTCGCGCTGGCGGAGCGCGGGGTCCGGTCGTCGGTCATCCGGCTGCCCCGGTCCGTGCACGGCACCGGTGACCAGGGCTTCGTCCCCCAACTCATCGCCGTAGCACGGGAGAAGGGCCTGTCGGCGTACGTCGGCGAGGGCGCTGCCCGCTGGCCCGCCGTGCACCGGCTCGACGCGGCCCGGCTGTACAAGTGGGCCCTGGAGTCGGCCCCGGCGGGCGCGCAGTACCACGCGGTCGGCGACGAGGCGTTGCCGCTCCGCGAGCTCGCCGAGGTCATCGCCCGCCGTCTCGGCGTCCCGACCGGAAGCGTGCCGCCCGAGCAGGCGGTCGACCACTTCGGCTTCCTCGGCCTCGTCGCCTCCCTGGACTGCCCGGCGTCGAGCACGCTGACGCGGAAGCAGACGGGGTGGGAGCCGGTGGAGGTGGGGTTGATCGCCGACCTTGAGACGGGGCACTACTTCGGGGAGGCGTAGGAGGCCAGGGCCTGTCCGGTCGGCGGGGAGTGGGACCGGACAGGCCCTGGGGATTCGTGGGTGCGGCTCGCTACACCGCGAGCCACGCTGCCTGGTCCGGGGCCAGGCGGTTGTGCTCGACGGGGCCGCTGGTCAGCAGGACCGAGGCGTGCCCCGGCAACTCGTACGGCTCGGTCGAGAGGTTGACCACGCAGACGAATCCGGGTTCGCGGCGGAGGGCGAGGACGCCGACGGGGGCGTCGAGCCAGGTCAGGCCGCCGTCACCGAGGGCCGGGTGCTCGCGGCGCAGCAGGAGGGCGGCGCGGTAGAGCTCCAGCATCGAGGTCCCGTCGCCGGTCTGGGCCTCCACCGTGTACGGCGCCCAGTCGGCGGGCTGGGGCAACCAGGGCGCGGCGGTGGCGTCCGCGGGGCTGAAGCCGTACGGCGCGGTCCGCCCGGACCAGGGGATCGGGACGCGGCAGCCGTCGCGGCCCCGGTCGGTGTGTCCGGAACGCTCCCAGACGGGATCCTGGAGGATTTCCTCGGGCAGGTCCTCGATCTCGGGCAGGCCGAGTTCCTCGCCCTGGTAGATGTACGTGCCGCCGGGAAGGGCCAGCGTGAGCAGGGCGGCGGCGCGGGCACGCCGGGTGCCCAGTTCGAGGTCGGCGGGGCCGGCGGGGACGTAGGACTCGTTGGCCACCCACTTCCTGGCGGCGTTTCGGCCGAAGCGGCTGGCGTGGCGCATGACGTCGTGGTTGGACATGACCCAGGTGGCCGGGGCGCCGACCGTGCCGAGCATCGCGAGGGTGCCGTCGATGACGGCGCGCAGCTCCTTCGCGTCCCAACTGGCCATGAGGTAGTCGAAGTTGAAGGCGGTGTGCAGGCCGTCCGGGCGGAGGTAGGCGGCGAGCCGCTCGGGGGTGTCCGTCCACGCCTCGGCGACGAAGGCGCGGTCGCCGGGGTACTCGTCGGCCACCTTGCGCCAGGCGCGGTAGATGTCGTGGACCTCGTCGCGGTCCCAGAAGGGGTGCACGCCGCCGTCGAGGCCTGCCAGGTCCGGCAGTTCGGGATCCTTGACGAGGCCGTGCGCCACGTCGATACGGAAGCCGTCCACACCGCGCTCGAACCAGAACCGCAGGACGGACTCGAACTCCGCGTGCACGTCCGGGTGTTGCCAGTTGACGTCCGGCTGCTGAGGCGTGAAGAGGTGCAGATACCACTCGCCGTCGGCGACCCGGGTCCAGGCCGGTCCGCCGAAGCGGGAGTCCCAGTCGTTGGGCGGCAGGGCGCCGTCTGGGCCGCGACCGGGGCGGAAGATGAAGCGCTCGCGTTCGGGGCTGCCCGGGCCCGCCGCCAACGCGGCCCGGAACCAGGCGTGTTGGTCGGAGGAATGGTTCGGCACGATGTCCGGGACGATGCGGATCCCGTGCTCGTGTGCTTCCTCGATGAGCTGCTCGGCCTCGGCGACCGTGCCGAACAGCGGGTCGATCTCCCGGTAGTCGGCCACGTCGTAACCGTGGTCGGCCATCGGGGACTTGAACCACGGGTTGATCCAAAGGGCGTCCACACCGAGGGACTTGAGGTACGGCAGCCGGGAGCGGATGCCGGCGATGTCGCCGACGCCGTCGCCGTTGCCGTCGGCGAAGCTGCGGATGTAGACCTGGTAGATGACGGCGTTGCGCCACCAGGGGGCGGTGGTGGGGGACATGGGCGTTGCTCCTCGGTCCGGTTGTCCTTGTGCGCTTTCGTGCGGGGGCACTTCGCCCGCCTCAGTTCCGGGCCGGCGCGCACGCCAGGGTGTGCAGGCCCTGGCTGTCCGTGCGCGGCACGAGGCCGTAGTGGATCCGTGGCGCACCGTCGAGCGTCAGCGTCACCTTGCCGCCCGCGACTGGGAGTTGGCGGACCTGCCCGACCGCGTCGACCTGTCGTACGGCGGTCGTGGCGGCGACCACGACCGTGGTCTTGGTCGGCCAGGGGTCGACCCACACCTCGGGGGCGGGGAAGTGCCAGTCGGTGCGCTGGCCCGCGGTGTTCAGCAGATAGCCGTCGGCCCGGTTCCACAGCACGACCGCGGGACCGTCGGGGGTGTCAAACCACAGGCCGAACGTCTGCGGGTCGGCGAAGGTCAACTCGCCCCGGAAGGTGGCCTGGTCGAGCGCTCGGGCCGCTGTCGCGTACGCCAGGAGCGACGGCTTCGGGCTGAGATCGCGGTTCATCAGGCCGTAGTGGTACTCGACGTTGTCCGGGTCGGCGACCTGCGGCATGCCGAGCACACTGTCGTGGAACTGGTACCAGCACACGCACCGGACCCCCTCGGCCTTGGCCAGTACGAGGGTGAGCAGCACGTTCTCCGCGGCGTGCCGGTAGGTGTCGTGCCACCAGCTGTTGGGCTTGGTCGGGGCGTAGGCCTCGGTCAGCCAGATCTCCTTCTCGCCGTGCTCGGCCATCAGCGCCTTCAACTGCCGTAGGCCACCGTAGAAGTTCCAGTAGGTGCCGTCGCCGCCGGTGTTCCAGACGTCGCCCGGCGGTATGTAGTCCGGGGTGAAGTTGCCGCGCCCCGGGTGGTAGGCGAAGGCGTCGATCAGGTCCCAGCCGCCCGCCGCGACGAAGTTCTGCACCCACGGCTTGTCCATGCCGGCCAGCCCGTTGTTCATCAGCTTGACGGTGCCGCCCGTGACCGCCCGCCGGTCGAACACCGGCCGCAGCGCCTTGTTCAGGTACGCCTGCGCGGCGTCGCCGGTGTTGAACGGTCTGTTCAGCTCGTTGCCGACCTCGAAGTAACCGGCGCCCGCATCGACTGCCACCGCCAGTTTGTCCGCGGCCCAGGTCGCCGCCTCGGTGTCGGTGGCATCAAGTGACGGCTGGAGTTCGATGTTGTGCCGCATGCCGCGCGCGTCGAAGGAGGCGGGCGGCAGCCCGGGGCCACCGTCGTAGGCGATCCGGACCAGACCGATGCCGGCCTTCTGCCACAGGTCCAACAGGGCGTCGGCGCTGGGCCGTTGCAGCCACGGGTAGTTGGCGATGCCGAACATGCTGTCCGCGCCGGCCTGGTAGTCGTACGACGGCAGGACCGCGAGATTTGTCCGGGCGAAGGCCTCGTCGTCGCCCGATCTGACCACCACTTCGGCCAGGGCGATTCCGCCGGCGGGCGCGGTCAGGGTGAAGGTGTGCTGCCAGGTGCCGGCCGCGGCGACGCCGCCGGTCGCGGTCGTGGAGGCCAGCAGCGTGCCGTCGAAGCCGCGCACCCACAGGTCCAGGTCGACTGATCGCGCCGCGCCGCCGTTGGCCACCAGGGCGGTCAGCTCCATCTGGTCACCGGCCGACTCGTACAGGTTGAAGTCGCGGTTCGTGGTGAGTTCGAGGCCGAGCTCGCGGCCCCGGCCGATGGTGGCGGTGGCCGACGGACGGGTCTCGGAGAAGAAGAAGTCGGCCCGGCTGGTCCAGCCGCCGGCCGGGTCGGCGATGCCCGGCGCGTGCACCCAGGTCGCGTTCGTCCAGGCCTGCCGGGAGCGGTCCAACAGGAACAGGCCGTGCAGCGCGGTTCCCCAGGTGGAGGTGTGTGCGACGCCGAGGGTGTCCTCGTACGGGATGCCTCCGCCCGTGTCGCGGACCCATTCGGTGATCGCGATGTAGTCGTCGGGCGCGGTCGGCGCCTGGATCGCCCGGCTGAACAGGAAGCCGTCCGGGACCAGTGTGGCCGCCCCGGTGATGTGCCACTCCAGCACGGCGCGGGAGGTGCCGACGCTGAACCAGCCGGTGACGGCGGTCGGGCCCGCGGCGGCGTCGAACGTGTAGTCCATGCGGATCGCCGGTGTCCCGTCCGGGAGCGCGCTCAGGGCCGGGGTGCCGCCGGTGGACAGGTGGATGCCGGTGGCACTGTCCTTGACCTGGAACTTCGACCCGGCCGACCGCATGACACCGCCCGCGTCACGGATGGCGAGCCGGCCGCCCGGACTGGCCAGCAGGCTGATGCCACCGGCGGCCAGGGTGACATCGCCGGCCGCCGCGTACGCCGCGATCGGGGTCGACTCGGCGACGAGTACGACACCGGCCGCGAGGGCCGCGCCGAGGAAGCCCCGGCGGTTGAGGGTGGGTCCGGAGAAGGCCTCGGAGGTCATCGTCTGCTCCTGTCCGGCGCTCGGCGCCGCGCACTGATAATGCCTATCTTCAAGTCCGTGAACGCCACGTTTCCAGGCCGATACGTTGATGTCAACGGGTCCTTGCCCAGGCGGACACCCTTGGGTTACGGTCATCATCAGCAAGTGAAGATAGGCATTATCAAGATGGAGGATCGATGTCGCCGAGACCTCGCCGCGTCACCCAACGCGAGATCGCCGAGCTGGCGGGCGTCAGCCAGACCACCGTGTCGGTGGTCCTGAACGACCGCGACGGCTCGAACGTGCGGGTCCCCGAAGCCACCAGAGCGCGGGTCAAGGCGGCCATCGAACAACTCACCTACGTCGCCGACCCCGCGGCCCGCAGGCTCGCCGGTCTGGACAACCAGATCATCGGCGTCTTCACCTACGAGGCCGCGTTGTCCCCCGAGAGCATGGACTTCTACGGTCCGCTGCTGAACGGGATCGAGCGGGCCGCCGAACACATCGGCTGGGACCTGCTGTTCTTCACCTCCTCACCGGTCGAGAACGGCACGCGGAGCCTCTTCCACCGCAAGACGCGGCTCCGGCTGACCGACGGCTGTGTCCTGCTCGGCCAGCAGATGGTCGCGTCCGAGCTGGAGCGGCTGGTCGCCGAGCAGTTCCCGTTCGTCGCGATCGGCCGCCGGGACGAGACCGCCGCCGCGGTGCCGTACGTGGCCATCGACTACGTCACCCCGACCACCGCACTGATCGACCAGGCCGCGGCCGACGGCCACCAGCAGGCGCTGTACGTCCACCGCGGCCGCGACACGCCGACCGCGCGGGACCGGCGCGGCGCCGTCGAAGCCGCCTCGGCGGACGGCCGGCTGGCCTTCCTGCTGGTCGGTGAGGAGCGGATCGCCGACCTGCCCCGGCTGGCCCGGGCGACCGGCGCCACCTTGATCATCGCGGAGGACGCGTTCCTCGCCGAGGACGTCGCGCACGCGCTCTCCGGCGCCGAAGTCGCCGTACCGGACGAGATCTCGCTCGCCGCGCTCGGCGAGGTGCGAGGCCATCGTGTGGACGGCCGGGTACTGGCCGGATTCCACGTCCCCAGGCAGCAGTTGGCGGCCGAGGCACTCGACCTCCTGCAACTCCTGATCACCACGGACCCGCAGGAGTGGGCCGGCCTGGACACGGAGCGGCTGCTGGTCGCCGAGGTCGAGCCCGGGGACACCATCGTCGCGCGGACGGACACGTCGTCATGACCGACCGGATCACGGCCGAGGTGGCGATCATCGGCGGTGGACTCGGCTCCGTCGCCGCGGCGCTGGCGCTGCTGCAACGCGGTCGCCGTGTGGTGATGACCGAGGAGTACGCCTGGCTCGGCGGGCAGCTGACCTCGCAGGCCGTGCCCCCCGACGAGCACATCTGGGTGGAGCAGTTCGGCGTCACCGCGCGCTACCGCGCGGTGCGGGAGGACATCCGCCGCTACTACCGCGACCACTACCCGCTGACGGCGGCCGCTCGCGCCGACCGGGAACTCAACCCGGGCCGCGGCCGGGTGAGCAGACTGTGCCACGAACCGAGGGTCGCGAACGCGGTGATCACCGCCCTGCTCGCGCCGTACCGCTCGACCGGTCGGCTCACCGTCCTGCAACCCGCGGTGCCCGTCGCGGCCGAGGTGAGCGACGCGACGGTCCGCACCGTCACCGTCGCCGATCCGCGCACCGGAGCCGAGACCGTGATCACCGCCGAGTACGTCCTCGACGGGACCGAGACCGGCGACCTGCTACCCCTGACCGGAACCGAGTACGTCGTCGGGGCCGAGGCGCGGTCCGACACCGGTGAACCGAGCGCCCCCGAGGCCGCCGATCCGGGCAACGTGCAGTCGGTCGCCTGGTGCTTCGTCTTCGACCACGTGGCCGGCGACCACACCATCGCCCGGCCGGACGACTACGACTTCTGGCGCTCCTTCGAACTGCCGTACTGGGGCGCGCCGATGCTGTCCTTCGTCGCGCCGAACCCGCGGACCCTCGTGCCGGAGGAGCGAACCATGAACGTCAACCCGGCCGACGACGCCACCGGCGACCCCCGATTCGACGCCGGCGACCGGGACCTGTGGCAGTTCCGGCGGATCGCCGCCCGGCAGAACTTCGCCGACGGCTTCTACGACAGCGACATCGTGCTGGCCAACTGGCCCCAGCTCGACTACGTCAACGGCTCGATCATCGACACCGGCGACCGGCAGCACCACCTGGACGCCGCGAAGGCCCAGTCCCGTGCCTACGTGTACTGGCTCCAGACCGAAGCGCCCCGCCCCGACGGCGGCCGCGGCTGGCCAGGACTACGACTGCGCGGTGACCTGGTCGGTACCGCCGACGGGTTCGCGCAGGCGCCGTACATCCGCGAATCCCGGCGGATCAAGGCCCTCATCACGGTGCGCGAGCAGGACATCTCCGTCAAAGCCCGCGGCGACGCGGGACCGGCCCGGTTCGACGGCTCGGTCGGGGTCGGGATGTACCGGATCGATCTGCACCCCTCCACCGGCGGCGACAACTACATCGACGTCGAGTGCGCGCCGTTCGAGATACCCCTCGGCGCGCTGATCCCGGTGGCCACCCGGAACCTGGTGCCGGCCGCCAAGAACATCGGCACCACCCACATCACCAACGGTGCCTACCGGCTGCATCCGGTCGAGTGGAACGTCGGTGAATCGGCAGGCGAACTCGTCGCGTACTGCCTCGAAATCGGCCTGAGCCCCCAGCAGATCGCGGCCGACGAGGACCTCGTCGGCCGGCTCCAGGGCAGGTTGACCGAGGCCGGGGTCGAACTCCACTGGCCGGACATCGCCGGCTACTAGCCAACCCGAGGCGCAGCGCGCGCCGAGAGCACAGAGGGAACCACTCCTATGAACAGAGCAAGAAAGCTGTTCGGCGCGGTCGCGCTGACGACGGCACTGGCGCTGACCGCCGCGTGCGGCGCGTCCGACGACGGGTCCGGGGCGACGGACGCCAGGAACGTCAAGCTGCGCATGGCCGTCTGGACCTCGAACCAGGACCAGCTCAAGCTGTTCGACACGATCGCCGCCGCCTACCGCGCCGAGCACCCCGAGATCTCGTCGATCACGTTCGAGAGCCTGCCCTTCGACGACTACAACACCACCCTGACCACCCAGATCGCCGGCGGCAACGCACCCGACCTGGCCTGGATGGGCGACCTGTCGAAGGACCTGATCGCCTCCGACGCGCTGGTCGGCCTGACGGACAAGCTGAAGGCGACCGACGGCTGGCAGTACGGCGACCTGGAGCCCAGCGTGACCAAGGAGTTCAGCCGGGACGGCACGCTGTACGCCTACCCGTTCTCGACCTCGCCGTTCGCGCTGTACGTCAACACCGACCTGCTGGCGAAGGCCAAGCAGAAGATCGACCCGAAGACCCTGACCTGGGACCAGGTCGCCACCGCCGGCGCGGCCGTCCACTCGACCACCGGCAAGGCCGGCTTCGTCGTCCGGGACTTCGACTACAAGGCGTGGAACACGCTGGCCACCGTATGGACCGGCTTCGGCGCCGCCGCATGGAGCCCGGACGGCAAGAAGTGCACCTTCACCAGCCCCGAGATGCAGCAGGCCTTCACCTTCCTGCACGACGCCGCGTTCAAGACCAAGGCCATGCCCGGCCCCGGTACGACGGCCGACTTCTTCGCCGGTGACGCCGCCTTCACCGTGGCCCAGGTCTCCCGTGCCTCGCTGCTCACCGACAAGTTCAAGTACGCGCTGTACCCCCTGCCGGCGGGCCCGGCCGGCAAGTACTCCGTCATCGGCCAGGCAGGCGTGGGCGTCCTGACGGCAAGCAAGCACAGGACACAGGCCACCGACTTCCTCGCCTACATGACGAACCCGGCGAACTCGGCGAAGCTGGCCCAGTTCTTCCCGCCGCCCCGGAAATCGCTGCTCACCGGCGCGAAGCTCGCCGCCGACAGCAAGGTGCTGACCGCCGCGCAACTCCAGGAGGCCGTGGTCGACCAGCTGCCGAACGCCGTCACCCTGCCCAACCACACCAGCCCGGCCGAGATCGCCCAGAAGGGCAAGACCGCACTGGACGCCATGTGGAAGGCCGACGCCGACATCCCCGCCGTACTGAAGTCGGTCTGCTCCGCGATCGAACCGATCCTGGCCAAGTAGCCATGGCCGCCCTCACGAAGACCCCGACGACGACACCGGACGCCTCCCGGGCACCGACAGGAGCCCGGAGCGCCGCCGCCCCACCGTTCTGGACGAGCCGGCGCAGGGACGTGCTCGCCGGCTATCTGTTCATCGCTCCGCAGCTCGCCGGGGTCGTACTGTTCGTGCTGATCCCGGTCGGACTGGCGATCTGGTACAGCCTCAGCGACTGGAACGTCTTCACCGGCGAGCAGACCTTCGTCGGAACCGACAACTACGCAGCCCTGGCCGACGATCCGCAACTGCCCTCGGTGCTGTGGGCCACCGCCGTCTTCTGCGTCGGGGTCGTGATCCTGAACATCGGCCTGGGCCTGCTGCTCGCCGTACTCCTGAACCGGCGGTTCCGCGGAGCGACGTTCTTCCGCACCCTGTTCTTCTCCCCGGTCGTCGTCTCCGTGGTGGCGTGGACCCTCGTCTGGGGCTTTCTGCTCCAGGACAACGGCGGTGTCAACGGCCTTCTCGGCACGGTCGGCATCACGGGACCGAACTGGCTCCAGCACGGCGACACCGCGATGGTGTCGGTGATCTTCACGCAGGTGATCCGCAGCGTCGGCGTCAACATGGTGCTGTTCCTTGCCGCGTTGCAGGGCGTGCCGTCACACCTGTACGAAGCCGCCCGGATCGACGGCGCGGGAAGCAGGGTGATGTTCACCCGGATCACCCTGCCGCTCATCTCACCCACGGTGCTGCTGACCTCGATCATCACCATCGTCGGGGCGTTGCAGTCCTTCGCGCAGATCGCCGTACTGACCGGTGGCGGCCCGGAGTTGAGCACCACGGTGCTCGTGTACTACGTCTTCCAGCAGGCCTTCGAGTTCAACCACATCGGCTACGGCTCGACGCTGGCCCTGATGCTGCTGTCCTTCGTCATGCTGCTGACCCTTCTGCAGTGGCAGCTGCGACGGAAGTGGGTGTTCCATGAGCAGTAGGTCGACCTCTCTCCTGCGGCGCGTGTTCCTGGTGACGGCGCTCGGCGTGCTGGCGATCCCCTTCGTGGTGCCGACGGTCTGGATGGTGGCCGCTTCGCTGAAGCCGCTGCCCGAGATCTTCAAGTCCCCGCCGTCGCTGTGGACTTCGGACCCCACGCTGTCGGCGTACCGCGAGGCGTTCAGCTTCCAGCCCTTCGCCCGGCAGTACGCGAACAGCGTGTACATCGCCGTCCTGGTCACCGTGATCACCCTGCTGGTCTCCAGCCTCGCCGGGTACGCCTTCGCGCGGATCCGCTTCCCCGGCGCGAACGCCCTCTTCCTGGTGGTGCTGGTCGGCCTGTTGGTGCCCAGCGAGGTGACGATCGTGCCCCTGTTCCAGATGTTCAAGCGGGCCGGGATGATCAACACCCACTGGCCGCTGATCCTGGTCACCGCACTCGCCGGGCCCTGTGTCCTGGCCACCTTCATCATGCGGCAGTTCTTCATCGCGCTTCCGGCCGAGCTGGAGGAGGCGGGCCGGCTGGACGGCCTCGGCCGCCCCGCGCTGTGGTGGCGGATCTTCCTGCCGCTGGCCAAGCCGGCGCTGTCCGCGGTCGCGATCCTGACGTTCCTCACCTCGTGGAACCTCTACCTGGAACCCACCGTCTACCTCACCTCGCCGGACCTGTTCACGCTGCCGCAGGCGCTCACCCGGTTCACCGACTCCTACGGGGCCGACATGTGGAACACCCAACTGGCGGCCGCCACCATGACCGTCCTGCCGGTCCTGATCGTCTTCGTCGTCGCCCAGCGCCAGTTCGTCGAGGGCCTGGCCCACTCGGGCCTCAAGTGAGCCCGCAGTTCAGGTGTCTTGAGCTCGGCTCGCTCAGGAGGAGAAAGGAAGACCCATGGGCGTGCACGGATATCTGGCGCTGTGGTGCGGGGTGTTCGGCACCGTCGCCCTCGTCGGGTACGCCCGGTCGCTGGCCGGGACGACCCGGGTGCAGCGGGCGATCCGGGTCATGGGGTGGATCGAGCAGGTCCGGGAGCCCCGGTACGGAAGCTCGCGGCGCGGCGGGATATCCGTGGTCGTCTCCTTCCAGGACCCGTCCACAGGGCGGGAGTTCACCGTGACGAACGACCGTGACCACGGCGAGAGGATCACGGCTGCCTGGACGGGCCGGGAGGTCGGCGTCCGCTGTCCACGCGGGAGCCCGCACGCCCATGAATTCGTCGGCGACCTCTCGGTAGGCCGACGCGGACTCGGGTGGCCGAACTCCGCGGGCTTCCTGATCTACGTCGGAGTGGTGGTGTTCGCCGCGATCGACCGGGGCCGGCTGTGGGCTCTGATCGGCTTCGGCGGGCTCTGGGCGGTGTTCGGCGCGTGGTACCTGCCCGAGAACGTGCGTGAGTGGAGCGGCCGTATCGTCGCGCTGAGCTCCCGACCCGCTGTTCGGGGCCGTGTCATCGCCGTGCTCACGGACACCAGCACCGACGAGGACGGCCACACCTCCACCAGCCACACACCGGTCGTCGCCTTCACCACCCACGAGAGTACGGCCGTCACCGCCTACGTGCACGGGGGCGCTTTCGGCGCAACGTCCCCTACGCGCAAGGTGAGTTGACGCGCCGCTCGGCCACCAAAGGTGCCGCCGGAAACGCGTACCGGCGCCCCAGTACGACCACCGCGAGCGCGCCCGTGACCAACGGCAACGCCGTCCAGGGCAACGCCCCCGCGCCCAACCCCGACAGCGCGAGCCCACCGGTGAACGAGCCCCCGGCGATCCCCGCGTTGTACACCGTGGTCTGCAACGATGTTGCCACATCGGCGTGTTCGGGACCTGAGGCGTTGACGAGCGCGGTCTGGATCAGGGTCGGCGCCCCGCCGAAGGCAACTCCCCACACAGCGGCAGAACCGAGCAGGACGACCGGTGAGTCGCCACATAGGCCGAGCACACACATGACCGCCACGAACAGTGTCATCGCGCCCACCAGTGTGGGCCGCGCCCACCGGTCCACGAGCACCCCGGTGGCCCAGATCCCGACGACCGTGGCGACCCCGAACACCAGCAGGACGACGTCCGTACGGCCGTAGCCGGTGTGCGCCGTGAACGGGGCGATGTACGTGTACATCACCTGATGCCCCAGCAGCAGGAACAGCGTGACCGACAGGACGGCCGGAATCCCCGGGAGGACGGCGACACCCCTCAACGGCACGCGTGCGCCCGGGAGTTCACCGGGAAAGCCGGGCACCCGCAGCCGTATCCAGACCACCACCAGTACCGAGAGCCCGGCCAGCATCCCGAACGCCGGGCGCCAGCCCACCGCCCCGGCGAGCGCGGTGCCGGCGGGCACGCCCAGCGACAGGGCGAGGGTGATTCCGGCCAGCACGATCGCGATGGCCCGGCCGCGCCGCTCGACCGGCACCATCCGGGCCGCGTACCCGGCGAGCATCGCCCACATCGTGCCGCCCATGACCCCGGCCAGCAGCCGGGCGCCGAAGGTGACGGTGTACGACGACGACAGCGCGACCACGGCGTTGGCGCAGGCGAAACCGAGCAGCGTACCGACCAGGACCGGGCGGCGCGGCAGTCCGCGCAGGGCCGCGGTGACCGGGATCGCGGCCAGGAAGGAGGCGACCGCGTACCCGGTGACCAGGAAGCCGACCCGCGCCTCGGAGACGCCGAGGACCGGTGCCATCCGGGGCAGCAGACCGGCGGGGAGGAGTTCCGTCAGGACGGCGGTGAAGGCGGCCGTGGACAGGGCGAGGAGCCCGGACCAGGGCAGGGCGCTGCCCTTGGCCGGGGATGCGGTGGTCATGGGACCATGGTCGAACCCTCACATCAGTGTGAAGGCAAGCGAGCCCCACGAGCGAGTCCCCGCCCGCACGCCCTCCCCGGAGGCAGGCATGAAGATCGGCGAGCTCTCCCGCCGCACCGGCGTCGCCACCCGCCTCCTGCGCTACTACGAGGAACAGGACCTGCTGCACCCCGACCGCACCGAGAACGGCTACCGCTTCTACGGCGAGCCCGCGGTCCGGGACGTCCAGCAGATCCGCGGCCTGCTGGACTCGGGGCTCACCACCGAGATGATCCGCGCGATCCTGCCGTATCTTTCCGGCCCGGACGAGATCCACGTCCCCGCCGACTGCCTGACCCCGGAGACGGCCGCCCTGCTCAGTGACCACGTCGACCGGATCCAGGCCCGCATCGACTGCCTGGCCCGCAACCGTGACCGGCTGAGCGCGTATCTGGCGGCGGTACGGGCGGACGTACCGGCGCGGGGCGTGTAATCCCGTTGCCGGGTGCGCCCGCGGATGTTGAAGTGAGCCCATGGATCACGCCTCGGTACTCGCCCTCCACGACCGCGACCTGCGCGAAGGCGCCCGACCTGACGGCCCCGGGTCCCGCGTCGAACGGGTCGGGGGAGTGGTGCGCCAGGTCGCCGACGCGCACGGCTGGAACGGCGTCCTGTGGTCGGACCTCGACGAGACGAACGCCGACGCGACGATCGCCGAGCAGATCGCGTACTTCACGGCGATCGGCCGCGACTTCGAGTGGAAGCTCTACGGCCACGACCTGCCGGCCGATCTCGGACAGCGGCTGTCGGCGGCCGGGTTCACGCCGGAGCCGCAGGAGACCCTGATGATCGGCGAGGTCGCCGCACTCACCTTCGACGCCCAACTGCCGGAAGGAATCCGCCTGTTGCCCGCCACCGACCGGGCCGGCGTCGACCTCGTGGCGGACGTCCACGAGAAGGCCTTCGGCACGGACAGCGCCCGGCTGCGGGCCCGCCTGCTCGCCCAACTCGCCGCCGAACCCGACACAGTTGTCGCCGTCGTCGCCCTCGCCGGCGACGAACCGGTGAGCGCGGCGCGCATGGAACTCGTCCCCGGCACCCGGTTCGCCGGCCTGTGGGGCGGCGGCACGGTGGAAGCCTGGCGGGGCCGCGGCATCTACCGCGCCCTGATCGCCCACCGCGCCCGCATCGCCGCCGACCGCGGCTACCGCTACCTCCAGGTCGACGCCTCCGACCAGAGCCGCCCCATCCTCGAACGCCTCGGTTTCTCCCCGCTGACCACGACCACGCCGTACGTCTACGAGCCGTAGACCCGCAGCTCAACGGGTCGATGTCACATCCGCGCCGACCCGATCCGTCGCATCGTCATGACGACGAACGCGAGCAACCAGGGCGGCCGGAGCATCCTCCTCGCCGGTGCCACCGGTGTCCTCGGTGGCCACATCACCCAAGCCCTGACCGACGCGGGCCACAAGGTGACCGGCCTCGGCCGAGGAACCGGCAACGGCATCCGCGCCGACCTCATGGACCGCGACGCACTGCTCCGCGCGGTCGACGGACACCACTTCGACACGGTGATCCACGCCGCGACCGCCCTGCGCAAGCCACCCCTGCGCCACCGCGACATGCACGCCACCGACGCCCTGCGCATCCAAGGCACCGCCCACCTCATCGAGGCCGCGCGGGCCTCCGGCGCCCGCCGTTTCATCAGCGAGTCGATGGTCTTCGGCTACGGCTACGGGGACTTCGGCACCCGCCCCCGCACCGAGGACGACCCCTTCGGCCCGCACGGCACCACACCGGAGCTGGAGAAGCACATCGAGGGCATGCGCACCAAGGAACAACTCACCTTCGAGGCAAAGGACTTGGAGGGCATCGCACTCCGCTTCGGCCTCCTCTACGGCCCCGGCGGCACCGATGCCCTGTTCCCCATGCTGCGCAGGCGCCGACTGCCTGTCCCGGACGACCACGGCCGGGTCCTGCCCTGGGTCGAACTCACCGACGCGGCCCGCGCGGTGGCCGCCGCCGTCGAACGCGGGCGCCCCGGACAGGCGTACAACATCACCGACCCCACACCGCTTGGCTTCCGCGCCCATGTCCTGTGCGTGGCGCGGGAGTTCGGCCTGCCGAAGCCAATGGCCGTACCGCTGTGGGTGGTTCGGCCGATGGCGTACGCGCACACGGTGATGACCGGCAACCTGCGCGTGTCCAGCGCGAAGGCGGAACGGGAACTGGGCTGGACGCCGGTGTACCCGTCGAGCGGTGAGGGCCTGGCGGCACTGCACGCCGCGCGTTGAGCGCAGTGCGCCTGCCCTCCTTGACGAACGGAGGAGCAGGCGCACGGAAGCCGGCCGGCGGCTCGACGGGCCGGACTTCGGATCGACGAGCGGGATGATGCCTGGTGACAAGGGCTGCCCGTCAGGAGTGCGGGACGAGGGGGACCGGGCGACAGGCCCGCGACTGCGAGCCTCCGCCCGGTCTCACCCGCGGCACTTCCCGACCACCCCTCAGCGGCGCGCCCTGGACCGGTCCAGCGCGGCGATACCGACCGCTGCCAGGCCGATCTGGATGAGCCACTCGATCCAGTCGATGCCCTTCGTGTCGGCGACCCCCAGGCCCGATGCGATCGCCGCGCCGATCAGCGCGGCCACGATGCCGACGACGATCGTCAGCAGAACGCCTATGTGCTGGCGCCCAGGGACGACGAGCCGTCCCAGCACGCCAATGATGATGCCGATGATGATGGCACTGATGATGCCCGAGATCTCCATCTCCGCCCCTCTTTGTCGATAGTTCTGCTCTCTTCATGTGCCCGCTGGACGCCAAGGCAGTCCGCCGGAGTTTTGTTGCCTGTTATTGCCGGGACTTTCTGTTCACCACCCCGTCATGCCATGTACCTTTCAATCGTTCAACGCGTGTAGAACTCCCCAACTGCCGTTCTACGCGCGCAGATCAGGCGCCCGCACCGCACCCTTCCCCATCCCCTCACGGAGGTTCGACGGATGCTTGGATCCAGAAGATCCCGCCGCAGACTCACCACCGCCCTCGCCGGCCTGGGACTTTTCGTCACGGGGGCCGCCCTCCAGGTCACCACCACGGCCACGCCCGCGCACGCGGCCACCACGAACCGCGTCCTGTTCGACGACGGCCACGCCGAGGAGGCGGGCAACGCGGACTGGATCATCTCCACCAGCAAGCCCGACCCGCTCTCCCAGGACTCCTCCCCGTCCTCCGAGACCGACTGGACCGGGGCGCTCTCGTCCTGGGGCGTCGCCCTGCAGAAGACCGGCGACTACAGCCTGAAGACCGCCACCAGCGCGCTGACGTACGGCGGTTCGTCGACGACCGACCTGTCGAACTTCGACACACTGGTCCTGCCCGAGCCCAACACGCTGTTCACGACGGCCGAGAAGACCGCGATCATGACGTTCGTCCAGAACGGCGGCGGCCTGTTCATGATCTCGGACCACACCGGCGCCGACCGCAACAGCGACGGCGAGGACGCGGTCGAGATCCTCAACGACCTGATGACCAACAACAGCGTCGACTCGACCGACCCGTTCGGCTTCTCCATCGACACGCTCGACATCAGCTCCGGCTACCCCGCCGCGATCAGCGACAGCACCAACGAGGTCCTCAACGGCGCCTTCGGCACGGTCACCAAGAGCCTGATCGCCGACGGCACGACGGCCACCCTCAAGCCCGCCGACAACGCGAACGTCAAGGGCCTCGTGTACCGCAGCGGTTACTCCGGCAACACCGGCGCCTTCTTCGCGACCAGCACCTTCGGCAGCGGCCGCGTCGCGTTCTGGGGCGACAGCTCACCCATCGACGACGGCACCGGCCAGTCCGGCAACACGCTCTACGACGGCTGGAACGACACCGGCGCCACCAACGCCGCCCTCGCCCTCAACGCCACCGCGTGGCTGGCCGGCGACGGCAGCAGCAGCGGGGGCGGAGGAGGCGGCGACGGCACCTGCACCGCCGCCCAGTTGCTCGGCAACCCGGGCTTCGAGTCCGGCAACACCACCTGGACCGCCAGCAGCGGCGTCATCACCACCTCCAGCAGCGAGGCCGCCCGCACCGGCTCCTACAAGGCCTGGCTCGACGGTTACGGTTCGGCCCACACCGACACCTTGTCCCAGTCGGTGACCATCCCGTCCGGCTGCTCCGCCACCCTCAGCTTCTATCTGCACATCGACACCGCGGAGACCACCACCAGCACCGCCTACGACAAGCTGACGGTGACGGCCGGATCCACCACCCTGGCCACGTACTCCAACCTGAACGCGGCCTCCGGATACGTCCTGAAGTCCTTCGACGTCTCCTCCCTGGCCGGCACCACCGCCACCATCAATTTCAGCGGCGTCGAAGGGTCCACCCTCCAGACGTCCTTCGTCATCGACGACACGGCGCTGAACGTCAGCTGACGACGACCGGTGGGGCCCGGCGGCGGCTGGGCCCCACGGGTTCACGGCTTCACCGTGCCGAGACCGTCCGCTCCGGTGTGTTCCAGCCGGAGACCCGCACCCGTGGCGCCGACCCGTGCAGATCCGCCGTCCGGTAGGTCGCCGTCAGTGTCGTCGACTCCCCGGGCCACAGGCTCACGTCGTTGTCGGACCACTGCACCGGCAGTACCGGCTTGCCCGCCGAGTCCACGAGATGGACGTCGGTGAGGAGTGAAGGCGTCTTCCCCGAGCCCTTGCCCGTCCCGGAGTTGCGCACCGTGACCGTCGTGGTCGACGTGCCGTGCGGGCCCGCCTCGGTCGACGCCGTCGCCGAAACCGGCGCCTGTGCCATCGAGTTGAGCCCCTTGAGGTCGGCGTAGCTCGTCGTCGGCGTGTAGTACCAGTCGGTGTGCGCCCAGTCGAGCGTGTCGGGCTTGGCGGAGAGCCAGTACACGTTCCGGCTCACCTCCATGCCGGACGCGTCGGTCAGGGTCAGCCGCACCAGGTACGTCGTCGACAGCCCGCTCACCGACGAGGGCGAGGGCAGGGTGAGCGCCGTGCTGTGCGCGCCGCCGCCGGACACCTTCACCCCGGTCACCTTCTTGTCGTACTTGCGCGTGCCGTCGGTGTTGAACAGCGTTGCGCGGGCGGTGAGTTGGTGTGCGGAGGCGTTCCGGTTGTTCACCACGACGACCGAGCGGTTGTCGTACGAGTACTGGATGTGCAGCGGTTCGTTCGCCTTCTTCGCGCCGAAGTAGGCACCGCCCTGGTCGAGGTAACGGTCCATCAACTGCCAGTGCAGCGAGGTCCATCCGCTGTTGAACATCCAGTAGACGACCCCGGTCGCCGGCTTCGAGGCGTCGGTGGCGTTGCGCTCGTATGCCTCGAACTGGGCCCGCACGTTCTCGTATTGGGCCAGCTGCGCCTTGCGGACGTAGTCGGTCAGGCTCGTCGGTGGACCGTAGCGGCCGGTGAGCGCGTTGTTGTAGAGCTTGAGGGTGTTGAAGGTGGAGGACGGGGAGCGGTGGTACTGCTTGGCGCTCGGGTCCTTCCAGAGGGTGGCCAGTTCGGCCGGGGTCATCATGCGGCGCAGGGTGTCGAGGGTGGGGATGTCCGGGCCCGCGCTGGTCTCGGAGTTGAAGCCGGTGGCGCCGCCCTCGCGCTTGGCGTACCAGTAGTTGGGCGGGATCCAGTCGTAGGGTCCGGTCATCTTCATGCCTGAACTGCCGCTGACCGGTGAGGAGTTGTCGGAGGCGGCGGCGACCACCGGGGTTTTCCAGTCGGCGGCCTTCAACGCGTCCAGGTACGTCTTCTCGATCTTCGCGTCGGGGGCGAAGTCGCTGCCGATGAGGAAGGAGATCACGCTCGGGTGGTCGCGCAGCCGGGCGGCCTCGGCGGCCATCGACGCCTTGGCCACCGGGTAGTCGGCGGCGGTCCACTTGTCGCCGGTCTCGTCCCCGTTGACCTGGCCCTCCCACTTGTCGCAGCACTCCCAGCCGGGGAGGGTCAGGATGCCGTAGCGGTCGGCGAGGTCGAAGAACTCGTCCGGTTCGATGTGCCCTTCCAGGCGGATGGTGTTCAGGCCCAGATCGAGGGCGTACTTGAGGCGGTCCTCGACGTACGTCTTGTCCCAGCGCAGGAACTCGTCCGGTGACCAACCGCCGCCCTTGATCAGCAACTTGCGGCCGTTGATCCGGTACTGCCGGTCGCCGGCGGAGTTCAGCGGGGCCTGCACGTCGCGGATGCCGAAGGTCTGGTGCGCGGTGTCGGAGGGGGCGCCCGCGACGGAGGCGGTGAGGTCGAGGTCGTAGAGGGGCTGGCCGCCCATGCCTGCGGGCCACCAGACCTTGGGGGAGGTGAGATGGAGGCCGAAGGTGATGCTTCTCGTCTCGTGTGCGGCGAGGGAGACCGTCTTCTCGAAGGTCGAACTGCCGATGCTGCCCCTGACCTTCGTGGTGACGGGCGCGTCCGAGTCGTTGCGGGCCCGCGCCTTCACCGTCAGGTCCGCGGAGGCGAGCGACGGCACGGCCAACTTCGTCACCACGTGTGCGTCGCGCAGTGCGACCGGGCCGCCGCGGCGGACGAGGACGTCACGGACGATGCCCATGTTCTCGTCGGGCGGCGGCTGGAGCCAGTCGATCCAGCCCATGGTGAGGTTCTTGTTCGGGTCGTTGGGCTGGATGCGGAAAGCGACCGTGTTCGTGCCGGAGCGGACGAGCGAGGTGACGTCCAACTCGTGCTGTGTGTAAGCGCCGTTGACGTCCGCGGCCTGGGCGATCCGCTTGCCGTTGACGTAGACGTCGGCTGCCGAGATCACTCCGCTGAAGTCGAGGTAGGTGCGCTTGCCGGGGTCGGCGACCGTGAAGTCGGTGCGGTACCACCACGGCACCTGGAAGTCGGCCTTCGGGATCTTCCGCTGGTTGGTCGAGTAGAAGGGGTC
The DNA here is from genome assembly GCF_045162645.1 of Streptomyces sp. NBC_00988. Lineage (NCBI taxonomy): Bacteria > Bacillati > Actinomycetota > Actinomycetes > Kitasatosporales > Streptomycetaceae > Streptomyces > Streptomyces sp. NBC_00988. Next base: position 1,249,628 of record NZ_CP108730.1, on the reverse strand, counting down.
CGGGTAGACACCGTCGGCGATCAGGGCCGCGAGGACGGTCGAGCGCGCGCCGGCCGGGTACCAGCCGGTCGCCCGATAGCCGGGGGAGGAGACGGCCGCGGCGGAGTCGGTGACCTTGGCGGACGACTGGATCGCGTAGCCGGACAGCGGGGTGGCGGTCCCGGCGGTCGAGCGTACGGCGGTGGGTGATGCAGCGGTCACCGGGGCCTGCGTGCGCTGCGGCGGGGACGACTCCCGGGCCCCCGCCCACGCGCTGGTCGTGAGGGAACCCAGCAGGCCGAGCGCGACCGCGGCCGTGGCGAGACGGCCTCTGAGGAGTGGGGGAACGGCGGGGCGGTGGAACACGGCGGTCTCCAGCCTCGTCAAGTTAGGAAGCTTTACTAACCGCACCAGAAGGTAGGGCGCTGGACGATGCCTGTCAAACACCTGTGTCCGTGGGTGAGTTGCTCAGGACGCCGAATGGCGCTCGAACACGAGGTCCCGCGCGGTGCCGAGAGCGGTGGCCACCGCACCCAGCAGCACCGCGTCCTCGCCCAGCGCGCTGGGCACGATCTTCGGCCGGAGCGGAGTGAGCGCGCGCAGGTTCTCCCGCACCGGGCGCAGCAGCAGATCCACGCTGTGTCCGACACCGCCGCCCAGGACGACGAGGTCCGGATCGAGGACAGCGGCAGCGGCCGCAACCGTGTGTGCGATCCGCTCGCCCTCCAGTTCAACTGCCTTGATCGCGGCGGCGTTTCCCTGCCGGGCCGCGTCGAACACGGCCTTCGCGGTGAGCTGCTGCCCGCTCATGCCGAACCGGCGGGCCGCCTCCACGACGGCCACCCCGGACACCGCGTCCTCCAGCGTCTCCGGCTTCTGCTGCCCCGGCCACGGCAGGAACCCGATCTCCCCGGCGCCGCCGTGCGCCCCCGTGAACAGCCGCCCCTCGCTGACGACCCCCATGCCGAGACCGGTGCCGATCAGGATGTACGCGAACAGCCGGCTGCCCGCGCCGACGCCGTACGTGTACTCGCCCAGCGCCGCGAGATTGGCGTCGTTGTGCACCTCCAGCGGGACGCCCAGCTCCTCCCGCATCCGGTCGAACAGTCCGGCCCGGCCCCAGCCCGGCAGATGCATCGCGTACCGCACGCGGCGCCGCTGCTCGTCGTAGACGCCGGGCGTGCCCACCACGGCGTGGACGACCGCGGCCGGTTCCACCTCGGAGTTCGCGACGACCTGGTGGGCGGTGGCGACCACCAGCTCGGCCATGGCGCCCGAGCTGCGGGCCCGGTTGCGGACGTCCGCCCGGGCCACCACCTCGCCGTCCAGATTGGCGACCGCGACCCTCAGCCAACTGCGGCCGACGTCGATCCCGAGCGCGTACCCGGCGGACGGATCGGGCGCGTAGAGCACGGCGGTCCGGCCGCGCTCGGGGGCCTGCGTGCCGACCTCGTGGACCAGTCCCGCCTCCTCCAGCGCGGCCAGCGCGCTGGAGACCGTCGGCTTCGACAGGCCTGTCTCGCGGGCGAGTTGGGCGCGGGACGCGGCACCGGCGGTGCGCAGCCGGTCGAGCAGCAGCCGCGCGTTGGTACTGCGCAGCCGCTGACGGCTCCAAGGCTGGTCCGGTCGCTCCACGGCGTCACTGACGGGCATCGCATCATTCTCCGGTATCCGGGACAGCCTCTTGACGAGTCTAGTAAGGCTCCTTAACTTTATCGCCCAGTCACCCGCACCGGGCCACCCCGTCACCCTCTCCCCGTGACCAGCCCCAGGAGTCCCCATGTCCGGTAGTCCGTCTCCCGGTAGCCCGCCCCCCGACGGCGGGTTCGTCCGCCGCGTCGGCCTCTTCCAGGCCACCGCGATCAACATGAGCCAGATGTGCGGCATCGGGCCGTTCGTGACGATCCCGCTGATGGTCACCGTGTTCGGCGGTCCGCAGGCGGTGATCGGCTTCGTCGCGGGGGCGATCCTCGCGTTGGCCGACGGACTCGTGTGGGCCGAGATGGGCGCCGCGATGCCCGGCTCCGGCGGCAGCTACGTCTATCTGCGCCAGGCGTTCCAGTACCGCACAGGTCGCCTCATGCCGTTCCTGTTCGTGTGGACGGCGATGCTCTTCATCCCGCTGATCATGTCGACCGGCGTGGTCGGCTTCGTGCAGTATCTCGGCTATCTGGCACCGGACTTGGGCAAGACGTCCGGCGACCTGATCGGCCTCGGCGTGATCGCCCTGGTGATCCTGCTCCTCTGGCGCGGCATCGAGAACATCGCGCGCATCACCGCCGTGATGTGGACGGTCATGATCGCCTCGGTTTTCCTGGTCATCGTGGCCGCCGCGAGCGACTTCAGCGCGCACCTCGCCTTCACCTACCCGGCGCACGCCTTCGACCTGGGCAGCGACCACTTCTGGCTCGGCTTCGCCGGCGGTCTGACCATCGGCATCTACGACTACCTCGGCTACAACACCACCGCCTACATGGGCGCCGAGATCAAGGACCCGGGCCGTACGCTGCCGCGCTCCATCCTCTTCTCCATCGTCGGCATCATGGCGATCTACCTGATGCTGCAGATCGGCACGCTGGGCGTCATCGACTGGCAGCGGATGACGCACGTGAACGACATCGCCTCCACCTCGGTGGCCTCGGCGGTCCTGGAGAAGACCTGGGGCAAGGGTGCCGCCGACACGGTCACCGTCCTGATCCTCATCACGGCCTTCGCCTCGGTCTTCACCGGCCTCCTCGGCGGCTCCCGGGTGCCCTACGACGCGGCCCGCGAACGCGTCTTCTTCCGCCCCTACGCCAAACTCCACCCCAAGCACCGCTTCCCGATGCTGGGCCTGGCCACCATGGGCGTGATCACGGCGATCGGCTTCCTCATCGGCCGCCACACGGACCTGGCGACCCTGATCCAGTTGCTCACCACGGTGATGGTCATCGTCCAGGCACTGGCCCAGATCATCGCCCTGACGGTCCTGCGCAAACGCCAGCCGACCCTGCGCCGCCCGTACCGCATGTGGCTCTACCCAGTGCCGAGCATCATCGCCTTCGTCGGCTGGTGCGTGATCTACGGCTACGCGGACCGGAACTCCCCGGGCCGCCACCCCATCGAGTGGTCCCTGGCCTGGCTGGCCCTGGGCTGCGTGGCCTTCCTGATCTGGGCCCGCTTCGAGAAGGTGTGGCCGTTCGGCCCGAAGGAGATCACGGAGGAGTACCTCGTGGAATCGACCCCGGACACGGAACCGGCAGGTGCCTAGCGGCAGTTGACCCAGCCGGTCGCGGCCAGCACGTCCACCGCGACCTCGACGACGGAGCGCCCGTCGGTCACCACTGGAACGGTGTCCGCGGGCGCCCGCTCGTCCAACATCCGTGCTTTGCGGGCACTGTTGGCCAGCTCGTGCTCCAACTCGCTGCCGATCTCCCGCCCGTTGAGCCGTGCGGCCGCGGTCTCGTCGGAGGCGGTCAGCAGCACCCGTACGATCCGCACGTCCGCCCCCATCGCCCGGCGGAACTGTCCGGCCGCCTCGTCGAGCACGCTCACCGTGTTCGTGTACACGAGCCGCCGGTACCCCAGCGCGGCGTAATTCCCCCATACGGCAGTCAAGTTGGCCTCACTGATCGCCGCCCGGTGCGGATCGCCGTCCGGCGCCGGATGCACCTGCCCCATGAAGTCCCCGTCGATCACGGCATGGGCGACCCCCGCCGCCCGCAGCCGCGCCGACACCTCCCAGCCGACGGTCGTCTTCCCGACCCCGGCCCGTCCTCCGATGAGCAGTGCCTCCGCGTGATCCATCCGAGCAGCGTGCCAAGCGATACTCGTGCGGTCGAACGATATGGGGAGGCGGGCCAGTTGGAGGAATCGGCGCTCGGCGGAGGCGCGATCAACGCGGTCGTACGGGTCGGCGAGACCGTACGACGCACTCCGACCCCGCCGGAACGGTCCGCCTTCGTCACCGGACTGCTCATGCTGTTCGAGCGGCGGGGGTGGTCAGGGGCACCGCGCCTCCTCGGCATGGACGAGCGGGGCCGGGAGGTGTTCCGGTACATCGAGGGCCGGGCGGCCGTCAGCCCCGGTGAGCGCTCCGCCGCCCGCACCGACGACAGCCTGGTGCGTGTCGCGCAGCTCGTCCGCGCGTTCCACGACCTGACGCACGGCACGCCGGAGGCCGGTGACCAGGACGTCGTCTGCCACAACGACCTGGCCCCCAAGAACACCGTCTACGACAGCGTGTGGCACCCGCTGGCCTTCGTGGACTGGGATCTCGCGGCTCCCGGCGAGCGTGTCCACGACGTCGCCCACGTCTGCTGGCAGTACCTGGACCTCGGCCCGGGCGTCACCGACGTGCCCGAGGCCGCCCGCCGGATCGCGCTGATCTGCGAGGCGTACGGCCTCGACGAACTCGACGGCACCGACCGGCTCCTCGACACGGTCCTGTGGTGGCAGGACCGGTGTTGGCGAGGCATCGGGGCCGGTGCCGAGCGCGGTGAGCGGGGCATGGCCGGCCTGCGGGCGAGCGGGGTCGTGGACGAGATCCGGGACGCGCATGACTGGGTGGCCGCGCACCGGCGCGAGCTGGGCGCGTTCCCGTCGTAGAAGATCGGAATGAATCGGACGAAGCCGCTCACCTTGACATGCAGGTAACTGCCTGCATAACGTTGAGTGTGCGATCCGAACATGACTCAGGGATGGACGCGGTCTTCAAGGCTCTGGCCGACGAGACCCGCAGACGTCTGCTGGACCGGCTGCACGAGGAGAACGGGCAGACGCTCGGGGAGTTGTGCGGGCGCATCGACATGACCCGTCAGTCGGTGACCCAGCATCTGGCCGTCCTGGAGGCCGCCAACCTGGTCAGCACGGTGCGGCGCGGGCGGGAGAAGCTGCACTACCTCAATCCGGTCCCGCTGCACGAGATCCAGGAGCGCTGGATCGACAAGTTCGAGCGCCCGCGACTGCGCGCACTCGGGGCCCTGAAGCGACGAGCCGAGGAAGCCATGACCGACAAGCCGACATTCGTCTACGTCACCTACATCGCGAGCACCCCTGAAAAGGTCTGGGACGCGCTCACCGACGCCGACCTGACCGCCGCCTACTGGGGCCACAGCAACGTCTCCGACTGGCAGCCGGGTTCCCGTTGGGAACACGTGCGCACGGACGGCTCCGGCATCGCCGATGTCGTCGGCACCGTCGTCGAGAGCGAGCGCCCGACCCGCCTCGTGACCACCTGGACCTCACCGGAGAACGAGGGCCAGGAGGACACGTACTCCCGCGTCACCTACGACATCCGGCGCCACGAGGACATCGTGCGCCTCACCGTCACCCACGAGGACCTCGCCGACCAGGGCGAGCTGTCCGACGTGTCCGGCGGCTGGCCGGCCGTGCTGTCCAACCTGAAGTCGGTCCTCGAAACCGGCAGCCCCCTCCCGCAGTCGCCCTGGCTGGTGCCAGGCGGCCACTGAAGGGGGGCTTCCTTCCGGGTTCCTACGGCTTGTCTCGGGGGCTGGTCTCTACGGTTTGGGAGTGCTCCGCGCCGCCGTACCGGCACACACCAGGCCCATCAGCACGGCCAGTCCGCCGATGATGACGTTGTTCAGGATGACGCCCTTGTCGGGGTTGGTGCCGACGATCCACGGCGAGACGATCATCCAGACACCCAGGGCGCTCATCGCCCAGCTGAGGCCGTACATGCGCTCCGGTGCCCTGGTGAACCCGAGGGCCAGCAGGCCGATCGCGATGCCGACGATCAGGTTGTGCGGCACGAGCGCGGGCTGGCTCGTCGTGTAGTGGAGTATCCACGGGGACACGGCGCAGTACAGACCGAGCAGGAACACCGGTCCGTCCACGAGCGCCACATCGCGTCCACCGAGCATGCGGGCGTAGCGCGCCTGCATTTCGGAGACATCAGGGTGGCTCGTTATGTCACCTCTGGTGTGCGAGACGTTGGCCATGACTCGTCTCCTTTGACTTCGCTGGCCTGACCGCGTCTGGTGCGGTATGCGGCAAAAGCCGCTTATCTCCATAGTGCTCTTATTTCGCCTTTATGTGTAGTGGTCAGCCTGTTCGTCGCCCTGGAGACGGCGTCGCAACTGGTGGAGCCCACGTCGCGCATGGCTCTTCACCGTGCCGAGCGGCCAGCCGGTGCGCCGCGCGATCTGGGTCTGGGTGAGGTCCTCGTAGTACGTCAGCCGCAGGACCCGCTGTTGGGGTGCGGGCAGTCTGGCCAGCTCGTGCAGGACGACGACGCGGTCGAGAACCGTCTCGGGCCTCGGGGCGACCGGATCGGCGAGGGCCAGTGACGAGGCTGTGGCGGCCAGGATGTGAAGGCGACGAGTGCGGGCGGACAGCGCGTCGGCGATCCTGCGTCTGGTGATGCCGACGATCCAGCCGCCGATCGTTCCGCGCTCGGGACGGAAACCCCGCCGCCCGCGCCACACCCCGAGGAACACCTGCTGCGTCACGTCCTCGGCCTCCTTGACGTCCCCCAGCGAGCGCCGCGCCAGGCTGTGCACCAGCGGCGACCAGCGGTGATAGACGGCGGCCAGACAGTCCTCGTCACCCGCCACCAGCCCCCTGGCCAACTCCTCGTCGGTGAGCGACTCCGCCGCCGGACTCGGGCGGAGGGCGCCGGTCTGCGGGCTCATGGCTACGACTCCTCGCGCGTCGGACGGCGACTGTCCGGTCATCGTGGGAGCAAGGGATCAAGGCCATCAACTCGCGTCGATTCTGCATCGTATAGTCGCTGGATGAGCGAAATGCCCGCAGGCGGAGACGCCGCGTACCCGTCAGTGGCCGAAGTGCCCCTGACGACCGGTGCGTTGGCCCGGCGGCTGGGTGTGGCGCCGACCACGCTGCGGTCCTGGGAGCGTCGCTACGGCGTCGGTCCCGCGGTCCGCGCCGAGGGGCGGCACCGGCGCTGGACCCCGCGGGACGTGGCCCTGCTGGAGGCGATGTGCCGGCTGACCTCGTCGGGCGTACCGGCGGCCGAGGCGGCGCAGGTGGCGAAGGGAGCCGCCGGTTCGCACACGGCGCCCGTGCCGGTACGGAACCGGAAGTCACAGGCCCCCGGCGCGCTGCCCCTCGGGGACGTGCGCCAGGAGTGCCGCGGCCTGGCACGCGCCGCCGTACGGCTCGACGCACCGGCCGTCGAGCGTCAACTGGCCGATGCCGTCGGCCAGTACGGCACCGTCGTCGCCTGGCAGGAGGTGATGGTGCCGACGCTGCACGCGGTGGGGCGCAAGTGGGCGTCGTCCGGGGACCGTTACGTCGAGGTGGAGCACCTGCTGTCCTGGCACGTCTCCACCGCCCTGCGTCGACACACCCCGCTTCCCGGGCCACAGGTCGACCTCTCGCCGATCGTCCTGGCCTGCGTACCCGGCGAACAACACACCCTCCCCATCGAGGCGCTCAACGCCGCACTGGGTGAACTCGGCCTGCCCACAAGGATGTTCGGCGCCGCTGTGCCTGCCGAGGCGCTCACCGCGGCGGTGCGGCGGCTGGGTCCGGCGGCCGTCGTCCTGTGGGCGCAGGCGCGTTCCGCAGCGAGCCCGTCGCTGGCCCGGCAACTCGCCGACATCCGGTGGGGAGTGAAGGGCGCCCGGCGCCAGCCCTCGGTGGCGCTGGCCGGTCCCGGCTGGTCCGGCACTTCGGTGCGGGGTGCGCTGCGGCCGGCGACGCTCGCGGATGCCGTGGACGCCCTGTCGGGGTTGTACGCGGCACGGCCCTGACCGGGGGCCTCAGTCACCTGCCCGACCTCGCCTGAACCGCGCGAGCCCGTCCGCGAGTTCGACGATCGGATCCGGATAGTCACCGAGTGCCGCACGCTCAAGTCCCCTGAGTTTCCACGGCTCGTGCACCAACGGGCCGTCCAGCTGGGCGAGTTCGGGCACCCAACGCCGGACGTACGCGCCGTCCGGGTCGTACCGCTTGGCCTGCGTGACGGGGTTGAGGACCCGGTTGGGGCGCGAGTCGGTGCCGGTGCCCGCCATCCACTGCCAGTTGAGTTGGTTGTTCGCCACATCACCGTCGACCAGCAGGTCGAGGAAGTGCCGGGCGCCGACGCGCCAGTCGACGTAGAGCGTCTTGGTGAGGAAGCTCGCCGTCAGCAGCCGTCCCCGGTTGTGCATCCAGCCCTCGTGGCGCAGTTGGCGCATCGCCGCGTCGATCAGCGGATAGCCGGTGCGGCCCTCCTTCCAGGCCGCGATGTCCTCGCGGGCCGTGCGGTCGGAGCGCCAACGGTCGTGTTTCGTACGGTAGTCGGCACCTGCGGCCGAGGGCCTGGCCGCCAGTACCTGGCGGTGGAAGTCCCGCCACGCGACCTGCCGTACGAAGGCCTCGGCGCCGGGGCCGTCCAACTGCCGTGCCCGATGGACCAGTTCGACGGGGGAGAGGGTGCCGAAGTGCAGGTGGGGTGAGAAGTGGGAGGTGGCGTCCGTGGCAAGGTCGTCGTGGACGTTCTCGTACTCGGCGATGCCGTTGCGCAGCCACCGGCTCAGCAGCCTGCGGCCCTCGGTCTCCCCGCCGGTCGCCAGGCCCGGCGACAGCCCAACGACGCTGGTACGGGTGGGGAGTTCCTCGGAACCGACACCGTCCGGGACGCACACAGTGCGCGGTGCGGCCAGCGGGGCGCGCAGGTGCTGCCCGGACCAGTGGCGGAAGTACGGGGTGAAGACCGCGAAGTGGTCCGAGGAGGCCGGGGTCACCGCGCCCGGGGCGACGGCCGTGGTCACGGTGTCGTGGACGTGCAGCCGCCGCCCCTCCGCCTCCAGTGCCCGCCGCAGCCGCTGCTCGCGCCGCCGCGCGTAGTCGCTGACGTCGGCCGCCATGTGCACCTCGTCGGCGTCCGTCTCGGCGGCCACCTTGCACACCTCGCCGACGACGTCACCGGACCGGATCACCAGACGGCCGCCCCGTTCACGCAGGCCGGCGTCGAGATCGCGCAGACAGTCGGCGAGGAACGCCAGCCGGTTGGGCGTGGCGAACCCGGCGGCCGTCACACCCCGGTCGCGCACGAACAGCGGGACCACCTGGCGGGCTTCGGCGGCGGCGCGCAGCGCGGGATGGTCGTGCAGGCGCAGGTCGGCGGTGAACAGGGCGACCGAGACGTTCATGGCGCGCACTCCGGGAGACGGGAAAGGGGGTCGTGAGGTGCTTCAGGTCCGGCGCGCCCGGCGGATGCGGTTGTCACCCGACGGGCGTACGCGCTCCGGGCGCCGTCCCACCGCCATAGTTGGTTGGCATGTCGGCGTCGATCGGGGGCAGGTGAACAGGTACGACGGTCCCCGTGGGGAGCCGAGGAACGATGCTGGAGGTGTCTGCGGACATGGGCGCGAAGGTGTTGAAGCGGTTTTCGGCGGGGGCTCCGCGCGGATCATGGCCTGCTGAGGAGTTCGCGGCCCGGCGCCGCGCCGAGGGTGAGCCCGCCAGGGTCGTCATGGACCTGAAGTCCGACGCGTTCCTCGTGGTGGTTCCGATGGGCGACGAGGACTGACCGTACGACCACCGTCTCGGGCCAGACGACTATCGCCTCAGGCGATGTCCACGGCCGCAGGCGCGCGTTCCCCTCAGTTCCCGTGCTCGCTGTCCGTCAGTTCCCGTGCTCGTCGTACGAACGCCTCGTGCAGGTCCCCGGCCGCCTGCGGTACGGAGTCCGCGCGGCGGCGGCGCAGCATCAGCAGGACGCGGGCGGTGTCGCCGGCGATCGGTCGGTAGGTGATCGCGCCGAGCCGCTCCAGCGGGTCCCCGACCACGCTGAAGTCGGGCAGGACCGTCGCCCCGAGCCCCTCCGCGACCATGAGCTTGCCCATCTCGGCGCCGTCGGTCGAGTACGCGAAGGCGGGACCTCGGCCATCGAGCAGCCGGTGGACATAGCGGTGCATCACATAGCCGGAACGCATACCGATCAGCGGTTCGGTGAGGAGGTCGTCCACACTGACGGTCGGCCGGGACGCCAGCGGGCTGTCGGGGCGCACGCACACCACCGGCAGCCCGGACAGCAGCTCGGTGGACTCGAACTCGGCCGGCATGTCGTCGCCGTCCAGGTGATTGACCAGCCCGAGATCGAACCCGCCCTCGGACAGCGCCCGGTGGATGTCGGCCTGCTGCGCGCCGACCACCTCGACCTGGGTGAGCGGATGCGAGGCGCGGAAGTCCCGTACGACGGGAAGCAGCAGCGGCACGGTCGCCGCGTTGACCGTGCCGACCCGCACCATGCGGCTGATCCGGTGCTGCTCGCCGGCCGCCGCGCGCAGCCGGTCCACCGCGTCCAGCACGTCGACGATCTTCGGCAGCAGCTCCCGGCCCTCCGCGCTCATCGTCGCGCCGGACCGTTTGCGCTCCAGGAGATCGACACCGAGCTCGCGTTCGAGATTGCGCACGGTCTCGCTCAACGCGGGCTGTGACAGGCGCAGTTCCTCGGCGGCCCGGCGCAGGGAGCCGAGCCGGGTGACGGCCGCTATGTATTCCAGCTGTTCGGTGCGCATGCCCGCAGAATGCGGCCGATTTCCCGGGCTGTTCAAGGGTTTCCCTGTCACACGTTCGTGAAATTCAATGGTCCGCGATACGAGACCGGTCGGGTTTTCCTTGACGGTCCTCGCCGACGGCTGCCACGATCGACGGCATGATGATGCGACTGGACCTCACGCGGCGACGCCATGTCGACCTCGCGCGCGTCTCCAGCGCCTCCTGTTGCACCGCGGCCTGATCCCCGTCACCTCCGTCCTGTGATCCGCCGCCTTCCTTTTCCTCCCGCCTGACATTCGCCGGAATTCGCTCCGGCCGGATTCGGCGTGCCCGAAATCGCATTCCGCAACAGGAGTTCCGCATGCCCGCAGAGCCCGTGAAATTCGCCTACTGGGTCCCCAACGTCAGCGGGGGACTCGTCACCAGCAAGATCGAGCAACGCACCGACTGGGGCTACGAGTACAACCGCGAACTCGCCGTGCTCGCCGAGAACAACGGCTTCGAGTACGCGCTCAGCCAGGTCCGCTACATGGCCAGCTACGGCGCCGAGTTCCAGCACGAGTCGACCAGCTTCAGCCTCGCCCTCCTCCTCGCCACCCAGCGCCTGAAGGTCATCGCCGCCGTCCACCCCGGGCTGTGGCACCCGGGCGTCCTCGCCAAACTCGGCGCCACCGCCGACCACTTGTCGAACGGCCGCTTCGCCGTCAACGTCGTGTCCGGCTGGTTCAAGGGCGAGTTCACCGCGCTCGGCGAGCCCTGGCTTGAGCACGACGAGCGCTACCGCCGGTCCGAGGAGTTCATCCAGGCCCTGCGCCAGATCTGGACCGAGGACCACACCGAACTCGCCGGAGACTTCTACCGGTTGCGCGACTTCTCCCTCAAGCCCAAGCCCCTCAACACCCCCGAACGACCGCACCCGGAGATCTTCCAGGGCGGCAACTCCACCGCCGCCCGCGCGATGGCCGGCCGCGTCTCCGACTGGTACTTCTCCAACGGCAAGGACTTCGACGGCGTCACCGAGCAGCTCGCCGACGTACGCCACTCGGCGGCCCAAGTCGGCCGCACCGCACCGAAGTTCGGCCTCAACGGCTTCCTCATCGCGCGGGACACCGAGGCCGAGGCCCGCGACACGCTCCGCGAGATCGTCGCCAAGGCCGACCGTGAGGCCGTCGAGGGTTTCGGGGCCGCGGTGAAGCAGGCCGGGCAGTCCTCGGCCGACGGCAAGGGCATGTGGCAGGACTCCACGTTCGAGGACCTCGTGCAGTACAACGACGGCTTCCGCACGGGACTCATCGGGACTCCGGAGCAGATCGCCGAACGGATCGTCGCCTACAAGAAGTTGGGCGTCGACCTTCTCCTGCTCGGCTTTCTGCACTACCACGAGGAGGTGGAGTACTTCGGCAAGCGGGTGCTGCCGCTGGTGCGTGAACTGGAAGCCCAACTCCCCGACGGCGAGACCGAGTCCGTCTCCGTGCACGCCTGATCGCACCCCACTGCGAAAGAGGACACCCGCATGAGCACCGTCACGCCCACCGACTGGCAGACCCGCCCGGCCCCGCGGTCCGCCCAGGACTGGATCGCCCGCGCCGCCGAGGTCGCCGCCCTCCTCGACACCGACGCCGCCGCCCGCGACCGGGCCGGCGCCACCCCGTACGCCGAGGTCCAACTCCTCAAGGACTCCGGCCTCGTCACCCTGCTCGGCCCCACGGAGCACGGCGGAGGAGGCCAGGACTGGCCCACCGCCTACCGCGTCGTCCGCGAGATCGCCCAGGCCGACGGCTCCATCGGCCAACTCCTCGGCTACCACTACCTGTGGAACTGGGCCGCCCGCCTGGTCGGCACCCGCGAACAGTGGGAGCACGTCGAGGCCGAAGCCGCCCGCAACCAGTGGTTCTTCGGCGGCGCCGTCAACCCGCGCGACAAGGACGTCACCGTCACCGAGGACGGCGACGACCTCGTCTTCACCGGCCGCAAGTCCTTCTCCACCGGCAGCAGGGTCTCCGACGTCACCGTCCTCGAAGGCGTCCTGGAAGGCACCGACCAGCACGTCTTCGCGATCGTGCCCTCCGACAGCGAGGGCCTGACCTTCCTCGACGACTGGGACAACATCGGCCAGCGCCTCACCGAGAGCGGTGGCGTCATCCTCGACGGCGTCCGCACCCCGTGGTCCTCGGCGGCCGGCTACGTCGACAGGGAATTCCGGCCGCGCACCTACAACACGCTCAACGTCCCCACCATCCAACTCGTCTTCGTCAACTTCTACTTGGGCATCGCCGCCGGCGCCCTGGAGACGGCCGCCACCTACACCCGCACCAAGGCCCGCTCCTGGCTGCACGGCGGCTACGAGCGCGCGGTCGACGAGCCCCACGTCATCGACACCTACGGCGACCTCACCGCGAAGCTCTGGGCGGTCGAGGCCCTCGCCGACACCGTCGCCGCCGAGGGACAGAAACTGCACGACGACCCCGACGCCGTCACCGAGAAGACACGCGGCGACTTCGAGGTACGCGTCGCGGCCGTCAAGGCACGCGCCACCGATGTCGCCCTGGAGATCGGCAACCGCATCTTCGAAGTCACCGGCGCCCGCTCCACCGCCGCCTCCGAGGGCCTCGACCGGTTCTGGCGCAACGTCCGCACCCACACCCTGCACGACCCCGTCGCCTACAAGCGACGCGAGGTCGGCCGCTGGGTCCTTGAGGGCGAACTGCCCGAACCCACCTGGTACTCCTGACCGAACTGCCCCGGGGCGCCTGCCAGTTGAGCGGGCGCCCCACCTCCCCGAAAGAGGACCCATGGCCACCGTCCTGTCCGTCTCCGGCAGCCCCTCCGTCTCCTCCCGCACCAACCGGCTTCTACGACACCTCGACAAGCGGCTGATCGCCCAGGGCCACGAGGTGATCCCGCTCGACGTGCGCACCATCCCCGCCGAGGCCCTGCTCGGCGCGGACTTCCGCCACCCGGCCATCGTCGAGGCCACCGAACTGTTCGCCCGCGCCGACGGAGTGGTCGTAGGCACCCCCGTCTACAAGGCCTCCTACTCCGGCGTCCTCAAGGCACTGCTCGACCTGCTCCCGCAGTACGCCCTCACCGGCAAGACCGTGCTGCCGCTCGCCACCGGTGGGTCCACCGCACATGTGCTCGCCATCGACTACGCGCTCCGCCCGGTGCTGAACTCCATGGGTGCGGCCCACATAGTCCAGGGCTGGTTCACCCTCGACAAGGACATCACCGCTCACGAGGACGGCTCGCTCACCGTCGCCCCGGCCACCACCGAGGCGCTCACGCAGGTGGTGGACCAGTTCTCGGCGGCCCTCGGCCGCACCCCGCTGCTGGCCGCGGCGAGCTGACCACCATGACCGACCGTGCGACCGCCCACGTGATCGCGGACGACGCCGAGGCCCTCGCCCTCGCCGCCGCGCTCGCCGACGAGTTCCGGGCCGGGGCCTCGGCGCGCGACACCGAACGCAGGCTCCCGCGCGCCGAGTTGGACCGTCTGTCCGGCTCCGGACTGCTCGCCGTCACCGTGCCCGCCGAACACGGCGGCGCCGACGTCAGCGCGGAGACCCTCGCCGAGATCTTCCGCCTGCTCGGCTCGGCCGACGGCAGCCTCGCCCAGATCCCGCAGAGCCACTTCGCCTACGTCAATGTGATCCGCCGTCAGGGCACCCCGGACCAGCGGAAGTTCTTCTTCGCCGAACTCCTCGCGGGCCGCCGCTTCGGCAACGCCCAGTCCGAGGCCGGCACCAAACACGTGCAGGACATCCGCACCCGCCTGATACTCCAGCCCGACGGCTCGTACCGACTGACCGGCGTCAAGCACTACTCCACCGGCGCCCTCTTCGCCGACTGGATCCCCGTCCTCGCCCGCACCGAGGACGACAACCTCCATGTCGCGTACGTCCCGAGCGACGCCGGGGGCGTCACGGTCGTCGACGACTGGGACGGAATGGGCCAGCGTACGACGGCCAGCGGCACGGTCCGCCTGGAAGCCGTCGCCGTCCCCGCCGACCGTGTCCTGCCGCACCACCTCACCTTCGGGGGACCCCAACTCCACGGCGCCGTCGCCCAGTTGCTGCACGCGGCCATCGACGCCGGGATCGCCGGGGGAGCGCTGGCCGAGGCCGCCGAGTTCGTCCGGACGAAGAGCCGCCCCTGGTTCGAGAGCGGGGTCGAGACCGCCGCCGAGGACCCGCTGCTGATCCAGCGGTTCGGTGAACTCGCCATCCAGGTAAGGGCGTCCGAGGCCCTGCTGATCCAGGCGGCCAAGGCCGTGGACGCGGCGCGCGCCGACCTCAACGACGACTCGGCGGCGGAGGCCTCCATCGCGGTCGCGGCGGCCAAGGTGCACGCGGCGCAGACCGCCGTCGAGGTGGCGGGCGCCCTGTTCGAGGTGGCGGGAACGCGCTCGGCCCTCAACTCCCTGAACCTGCACCGGCATTGGCGCGACGCCCGCACCCACACCCTGCACGATCCGGCCCGCTGGAAGATCCAGCACATCGGCCGCTACGTGCTGAGCGGCACCAGGCCACCCCGCCACGGCCTTCTCTGACCCACCCGCAGGACAGTCCAGACAGGAGCCCCCACGTGTCCCTCACCTTCCACTGGTTCCTCCCCACCAACGGGGACAGCCGCCATGTCGTGGGCGGCGGTCACGGCACCCCCGCCACCGCCTCCGGACGGGACCGGCCGCCGACGGTCGCCTACCTGAGCCAGATCGCCCGCGCGGCGGAGGACCTCGGCTTCGTGGGCGCCCTCACGCCCACCGGCGCCTGGTGCGAGGACGCGTGGCTGACCACCGCGATGGTCAGCCAGAACACCGAACGCCTGAAGTTCCTGGTCGCCTTCCGCCCCGGCTTCGTCTCACCGACGCTCGCCGCGCAGATGGCGTCCACGTTCCAGCGGCAGACCGGCGGACGTCTGCTCCTCAACGTCGTCACCGGCGGCGAGAGCCACGAGCAGCGGGCCTACGGCGACTTCCTCGACAAGGACGACCGGTACCGACGTACCGGCGAATTCCTGGAGATCGTACGGCAGTTGTGGGACGGCAAGACCGTCGATCTAGCTGGTGAGCATCTGCGCGTCGACGACGCGAAGTTGGCGCGGCTGCCCGACCCGGTGCCCGAGGTGTACTTCGGGGGATCGTCGCCGATCGCGGGGGAGATCGCCGCCAAGTACGTGGACGTGTACCTCACTTGGGGCGAGCCGCCGGCCCAGGTCGCCGAGAAGATCGCCTGGATCAGGGGGCTGGCGGCGAAGGAGGGGCGGACGCTTCGGTTCGGTATCCGGTTGCATGTCATCACGCGTGACACGTCCGCGGAGGCCTGGGCCGAGGCGAACCGGCTGCTCGAAGGGTTCGACTCCGCGACCGTGAAGTCCGTACAGGCCGGGCTCGCGCGGAGCGAGTCCGAAGGGCAGCAGCGGATGCTGGCGCTGCACGGCGGGAGCCGGGACGGGCTGGAGATCCATCCCAACCTGTGGGCCGGCATCGGGCTCGTGCGGGGTGGGGCGGGGACGGCGCTGGTCGGCAGCCACGAGGAGGTCGCCGAGCGGATCAAGGAGTACGCGGCGCTGGGGATCGAGGAGTTCGTGCTGTCCGGGTATCCGCACCTGGAGGAGGCGTACTGGTTCGGGGAGGGCGTGCTGCCGAGGCTGGCGGCGGAGGGGGTGTGGCAGCACCCTGTCGGTGAGCAAAAGGCTTCTGCGGCACAGGTGCCGTTCGCCAGTTGACGGGCGCCGGGTGCCGGATGAGCGTGGCTGCTCGCGGTTACGGTTCAACTCCGCGCCGTTTGAACGCCGTTGCGAGGTTCGGCGGGCGCGTGGTCAGAACCAGTGCAGGCAGTGCGGGGAGCGGTCGGCGCGGAAGAGGGCGTCGGCCAGGGCGGCCGCGCCCGGGCGGTGAGCCTGGATGTGGCCGGCCCGCACGAGCGTGCTCGGGGCGGTGCCGCCGAGGTAGACCGAGCCCAGATCGCACACGTCCAGGGACAGGTCGGGCTCCCGGCCCGTCGGCACGCAGTCGGCCTTGCCGTCCCGGACGGTCAGCAGGTAGCGGCCGTGGTCGTCCAGGAACGGGTCGTCGACGGCGAGGACGAGTTCGCCGTCCGTGGACCAGTCGCGCGCGGTCAGCGCGCGCGGGACGTCCAGCAGCCGTACCCAGAGCCAGTCCGTGTCGCCGCCCACCTCGCCGGCGCGGAAGTCCGCGAGCTGCCAGCGCAGCGGGTGCTGGGGCGGGACGTGTTTGAACACGACCTGAGAGACCAGGTCGTGTTCGAGGACGAACCGGGCCAGGGCCGTGAAGACGGCGTCATCGGTGGCGATGGTCTCGTCGACCGTCAGGGTCTTGCCCTCACCGATCGAGTAGCTGGCGTACCCGTCCGGGACGCCGTCGGTGTTCCGGTGGACGGCCACGTATCGCGGTGCCGGCGAGATCGGGGGCTGCCCCGCGCGCAGGGCCCACCAGCGGTGCGGCCGGGACAGCGCGCCGGGCTGGGCGCGGCGGTACCCGTCGTAGACCTCTTCGAGGATCTCGCCGCACTCGGCGCGACGCAGTACTTCGACCGAGCCGTTGTCCTGGCCGGTCGCCGGTGCGTCGGCCGTTCCGTGCGCCCGGGGAACGGCGCGGGCGGCCTTGTGGCGCGGCACCGTCAGCCGTGCCGTGTAGGTCGCCGGTCCGTAGCCGAACCTGCCGTAGATCGTGGCCTCGGAGGCCAGCAGCACGGAGAGGACCTCTCCGCGGGCCCGCAGTTCGGTGAGCTGATGCCGCATCATCGCGCTGAGCACGCCCTGGCGCCGGTGCGAGGGCAGGACGCCGACGGCGGTCACCCCGGGGGCCGGGACGAGGGTCCCACCGGGCAGGGTGAGTTCGAAGGGGTACGTGGCCGCGGTGCCGACGGGCCGCCCGTCCGCGGTCAGGGCGAGCAGACAGCGGTCCATTTCGAGCGCCGACCACCACAGCCCGCCACCCTCGACCGGGGTTTCAGGGAAGAGCCCGAACGCGGCGTGGACCGTGTCGACGAAGACGTCAAGATCCTCGTCGGTCGTGGGACGGATCTCCATCGCTGCCGCTGCCTCCCCGGATACCGGCACCACCACCCGTGGTGTCTCGCCACAGTGCAGCGTCGCCCGGGGACCAGGTCAAGCGAATTACGGCCGGTCACGACACCCCGTGAAGACCGGGCGCCGTTCGTCTCAGGCGGCAGAGTCGGCCAGTGCCTTCAAGTGGGCCCGTCTCGACTCCGCCGTCTGGCCCTGAACCAGGAGGAACAGGGCTTCCCGTGCGAGGAGTTGAGCCTTGCTCGTCAAGGACAGCGATCTGCCGCCTCCGGCCACCACGGCGGCCGTGGTCGCCGTCATGAGCACCTCGTACGCCTGTGTCCTGAGCGCCAGCCGTTCCTCCAGGTGCTCGTGCGGAACGGGGTGGTCGGCCAGGGCGTAGGCCTGCTTGCGCACGTCGTCCAGGCGGGTGCGGATCGGACCCGCCTGCTTGTCGTCCAGGAGAGCGAGGGCTGCCGCCGCGATGCCGAAGACCGCCGGTGACGCGTTCGTCGGTTTGGGGCGGTCGGTCTTCGCCCAGTCCGCGTACGGTGTCCGCAAGGCCACCGCCTCCTCCGGCAGCCACAGGCCGTCCAGCTCCAGCGACACCGTGCGGGACGCGGTGAGTGCGGCCAGCCGCATCGGGGCGGACGGCCGTAGCCCCTTCTGTTCCCGCGCCTCCGTGAACGCGAACAACGCCTCGTCCGCGTCCGTCACCCCCGCGAGCAGCATCACGTCGTTCAGACCCCAGCCCGTGTACCAGGGCACCGTCCCGTCGAAGCGCCAGCCGCCCCGCTCCCGCGTGACCCGTACCGGGATCCGGGGGTACGCCCGCAGGTGCGCGTACGCCACCCCGGACATCAGCTCGCCTCGCGCGAGCGGTCCCAACAGGCTCTCCCGTACCGGCAGTTCGCTCTTCGCCAGGGTCATGACCGGTGTGTGGTGCTGGGTCTGTACGAACCAGGTCGAGCAGCATGCCCCGGCCAGGATTTCTGCCGTCTCCCTCGCCACCGCGCCGGGGGCCGCCGAGCCGCCGTAGGCCACAGGGGCGCTCACGCCCAGCAGGCCGGAGCGTTTGATCGCCTCGATGTGGCTCGCCGGGACGCCCTCCTGGTCGACCTGTTCGGCGTGTGGGGCGAGGAGGTCGTCCGCGAGGTGTCGGGCGCGGGTTACGAGGAAGTGGGAGGTCATGCGGGAGATTCTGCCGATCGGGCGGGTCGGGCACGCGCGACGCTCCGGCCCGTGTCGTAGGACGCGGGCCGGAGCGGTGGGAACGCGGGGGTCAGTCCGCCGAGCGTACGGCGGGCATCGCCAGGTCGACCGGGGCCGTGGCGCCGGGGGCACTCTTGCAGGAGTCGTGGCAGTCCTTCTCCAGGCTGCAGCACAGGGAGCAGATCGGGCCGGAGTGGAAGGGGCAGTTCGCCACGTCGGGACGTTCGAAGTCCGTTGTGCAGACGGTGCAGTTGAGGATGACCGCCGAGGGGAGTCCGTCCGCGTCGAGGAGCGGCTCCTCCAGGTCGTCGAGGCGGGCGATGTAGTACTTGCCCTTGGTGAGGTACGCGAACAGGGGCGAGAGCACCATCGCCAGGAACAGGGCGATGAAGGGGGAGTACGCCTTGGCGTAGTCGCCGAACGCGTTGAAGTACGCGGCGATGGAGACCGCCGACGCGATGAGCATCGAGCCGAAGCCGACCGGGTTGAAGTTGTACAGGTGGGCGCGCTTGAACTCGATGTAGGACGGGCTGAGTTTGAGCGGCTTGTTGATGACGAGGTCGGCGACGACCGCGCCGATCCAGGCGATGGCGACATTGGAGTAGAAGCCGAGGACCGTGTTGAGGAAGCCGAAGACGCCGCCCTCCATCAGGGCCAGCGCGATGCCGACGTTGAGGAAGATGTAGACCACGCGGCCCGGGTGACGGTGTGTCAGACGGGAGAAGAAGTTCGACCAGGACAGCGAACCGGAGTACGCGTTCGTCGAGTTGATCTTCACCTGGGACAGGATCACGAAGAACGTGGCGAGGCCCAGGGCGACCGGAGCGGCGAAGGTCTTGAAGCCGTGCACGTACTGCTGGATGGGCTCGTTGGCCTTGGCCAGTCCCACGCTGCCGGCGATGTAGAAGGCGAGGAACGCGCCGCCCATCTGCTTCGCCGCACCGAGAACGACCCAGCCCGGACCCGCCGAGAGAACCGCGCCCCACCACTTCTTCGCGTTCTCGGGGGTCTTGTCGGGCATGAAGCGCAGGTAGTCGACCTGCTCACCGATCTGCGCGATGAGCGAGAGGGCCACGCCCGCACCCGCGCCGACACCGAGCATGCTGATGCTGGAACCGGTGGGGGAGTTGCCCGCGAAGTGCGTGAACTGCGAGAACTTGCCGGGCTCTTGGATCGCGATGGACACGAACGGCGCGACCATCAGCACCAGCCACACCGGCTGGGTCCACACCTGCATCTTGGAGAGCGCGGTCATGCCGTAGATCACCAGCGGCAGGATGATCAGCGAGCAGATCAAGTAGCCGACGGCCAGGGGGATATGGAGGCCCAGGTCCAATGCCTGCGCCATGATCGAGCCTTCGAGGGCGAAGAAGATGAAGGTGAAGCTGGCGTAGATGACCGACGTGAGGGTCGAGCCGAGGTAGCCGAAGCCCGCGCCCCGGGTCAACAGGTCCATGTCGATGGAGTACTTGGCGGAGTAGTACGAGATCGGGATGCCGGTGAGGAAGATCGTCACCGCTGCCGCCAGGATCGCCACCATGGCGCTGGAGAAGCCGTTCGAGATCGCGATGGAACCGCCGATGGCGAAGTCGGCGAGGTACGCGATGCCGCCCAGGGCGGTGGTGGCCACCACGTAGGGCGTCCAGCGGCGGAAGGACTTCGGCGCGTAGCGCAGCGAGTAGTCCTCCAGTGTGTCGTTCTTCGCCCAGTCGTTGTAGGTCCGTCCGGCAGCCGTTGCCGGCGCCTCTTTGTCGACGATCTCCGTCACGACACTTCCCTCTTCCACGGGTGTGGGTCATCTCCCGGACGGCCCGGGGGAGTTGGACGGAAGAGTCACGCCGAATTGTTTCCCGACCGTTTCGCCTGCTTTAAATGGAAGGGCTTTCAAAATTCTTTTGGCGACGCGCGTAGATTTAATCGATGCTTCCTGTGGAAACTATTCCTGGAGGAAGGTACTCTCGGCCGCAGCAGGTGGGAAGGTCAGAGTTGGGCGACGATGTCGAAGTCGAAGGCGTCCGCCCGCGCCAGGTACAGCCGTTGGCGGAGGTGATTGCCGTGCAGACGCAGTACGCCTCGCGGGCCCTCGTACGAGACGGTGCCGCCCACCGCGCACATGGCGCCGACATCGAGCGACCGCGCCCGCTCCGTCAGGGCCGCGAGCAGTCGTACGCCTTCGAAACACGACTCGCCGAGGCTGCCCACGACGGGTGCCTCCACGCCGAAGCGGGCCGCGTAACGCCCGCTGAAATCAAGGCTTTCGGCGGTCGCCAGGGTCTCGAAGTAACCGGCCGCCGCCCACAGTCCCTCGGTCGCCTCCGCGCCGGTGGACAGCAGGATGTTCTCGTCCATGTGCGTGCTCAGCCGCAGACACCGCTGGTGCAGCCCGCGCTCGGCGAACGCCCGGTTGAAGCGCGCCGCGTCGTCCCCGACCAGCAGCATCAGGACGGCGTCCGCCTCGCACCGCTCGATCCGGCGCAGCACCGGCCCGAACTCGTACGTGCCCAGCGGCACGAACGCCTCGTCGCGCACCCGGCCGTCGCAGTCCCGGGCGTAGCGGCGCGCGGCCCGGGCGGTCACCCTCGGCCACACATAGTCGTTGCCCACCGTGCACCAGCGCCGTACGCCGGTCTCCTCCGCCAACAGCCGCATGGCGGGAAGGAGTTGGGCCGCATCGGTCTCGCCGGTGAGGAACACGCCCGGCGTGCGCTCACCGCCCTCGTACTGCGCGGTGTAGACGTACGGCACACGGCCCGCGATGCGCGGCACCAGCGCCTTGCGGACGGCCGAGGTGTGCCAGCCGACCACGGCGTCGACCGCGCGCATCGACACCAACATCTCTACCTCGAAGGCCACCTGCTCCGCCGGCGCGCCGCCGTCCACCACGATCAGCCGGACCTCGCGGCCCAACACCCCGCCGGTGGCGTTGAGTTCCTCCACGGCGAGCTGTGCGGCCAGTTCGCAGGACGGGCCGAAGACGCCCGCCGGACCTTGCAGGGGTACGACCAGTGCCACGACCAGCGTCTTGACCGGGCCGCTGATCCGCCCGGGCGGCAGGGGATGCACCAGACCACCTCCGTGAGGGCGTGAGGGCACGGAAACCCGTCCCGGCCCCGGCGCCCTCGCAGAGGCTCGTAATCTGAACCGCACAGTAGACCTACCGGAAGGACAGCGGCAATGTCGTCCGTACCGTCGCCGGGCCTCGCCCACCTGCTGAGTCACGCCGAGCGGCGGCTGGGCCTGCGCATGACCGCAGTTCTGGCCGAGGAGAACTGCTCGGTCGAACAGTGGCGCGTCCTGTCGGTCATCGCCGACGGCAAGGGCCACCCGATGACCGAGATCGCCGACCAGGTGCTGATGCCGGCGCCGAGCCTCACGAAACTGGTCGACCGGATGGTCGCCGACAACCTGGTCCACCGCCGCCCCGACCGTGCCGACCGCCGCCGCGTCCTGCTCCACCTCACCGCCCGCGGCCGCACCCTCCACCAGCGCGCGGCCCACCGCCTCCTCACCGACCAGACCCGGCTCCTCGACGCGATCGACGACCAGGGGGACCTCGTACGACTGCTGGCCCGGCTCACGGCGGCCCTCGACCAGGACCCCGTAGAGGAGTCTGCGGACGAACCCGCGGAGAAGACCCTGCCGGTGTCCTGAGGCGATCCCGCCGGTTTGCTGAGGCGTTCGAGGAGGACGGATCCTCGGCTTCGGGTACCGGCTGCCCGGAGTCGCGTGCATGCGGGATCATGCGGCATGCACGCGGATACCTGGCAACTCACCGAAGACATCGACGACTTCGTCGCGCGGGCCGGAGACTTCCTCGCCTCGCGCCCCGCCCTGCACAACACACCGCTCACGACGATCGAGAAGTGGCGGACCCACCCGGGCGCGTTCGTCCCCGGGACCGTCCTCTTCGGCCGGCTGGAGTCGGAGGGCGAGACCCGGGCCGTCTTCTACCGCCCGCCGACCCGCCGCCTGACGCTTACCCCACTTTCCCCCGACCGGGCCGACGCCCTGGCGGCGGAACTGTCCCGTCTCGGCCACACGCTCACCGGTGTCACCGCGGACCACGACACCGCCACCGCCTTCGCCGAGGCCTGGCAGAAGCACACCGGCGCGACGCCGACGCTCCGCGTCCGGATGCACCTGTACCGCCTCGGCACACTCACCCCGCCCGAGCCGCATCCGGAGGGCCGCGGGCGGGTCGTGGGCGCGCAGGACCACGAGCACCTCATGCGCTGGTGCCGTGAACTCGCCGCGGACCTCGGGGAGAGCGTCACCATCGACGCCGGCTCCTGGGAGAGCACCCGCTTCGCGGAGAAGCGCTACACCTTCTGGGAGACCCCGGACGGGACCCCCGTCTCCCTGGCGGGTGTGAACCCGACGGTCGCCGGCATGGTGCGGGTGGACCCCGTCTACACCCCGGCCCACCTGAGGGGCCGCGGCTACGCGGCCGCCGTGACCGCCGAGGTCAGCCGGGCCGCGCTCACCGCGGGTGCCACGGAGATCGTGCTGTACACGGACGCGGGCAACCCCACCAGCAACGCCCTCTACCAGCGCCTCGGTTACCGGCGGATCTGCGACTGGGCGCCGTACGACTTCACGTACGCCGCGTCACAAGCCGGCTGAGGTTCACCACGGGAGGTTCCCGGACCGGTCGACGAACTGTCCCGTGGGTCCGTCCGGGCCGATCGTCGCGAGGGTCACGATGGACTCCGCGCCGTCGGCGACGCTGTGTCCGAGGCCGCCGGTGAAGTCGGTCGCGGTCTGCCCGGGGTCCGCGGCGTTGACCTTCACGTCCTTCAGTTCCTTGGCGTACTGCGTCGTGAGCATCGTGACCGCGGCCTTCGAGGCGCAGTAGAGGGGCAGGGCGTACCGCGACTCGATCCGCGCCGGGTCCTGGGTCATGCCGAAGGAGCCCATCCCGCTGGACACGTTGACGATGACGGGGTTCGGCGACTCGCGCAGCAGCGGGAGGAAGGCGTGGGTGACGCGCACGATCCCGACGACGTTCACGTCGAGCACGGTGCTCACGTCGGCCGCGGTGTACTCCTCGACGGGGCCGACCCTGCCGAGGACGCCGGCGTTGTTGACCAGGACGTCGATCGTTCCCTCGTGCGCGGCGACATCCGCGGCCGCGGCCCGGACCGAGGCGTCGTCGGTCACGTCGATCTGGACGAACCGGGCGCCGAGCGCCTCTGCCGCGGCCCGGCCGCGCTCACGGTCGCGGGCACCGAGGAGGACGGTGTGGCCCGCCGCGACGAGGCGGCGGGCGGTCTCAAGACCGAGGGACTTGTTGGCCCCGGTGATGAAGGTGGTGGTCATGCCGGCTCCTCCTGCTCCGGACAGCACGGTCGTGCGCTGTTCACGCATTCCATGCTGGGTTCCCGGGAGGGTCGGGGGGAGCTACGGGACTTCCTGGTACCGCGCGTACCACCCGGCGGCCCGCTCCACCGGACGGGCGGGACGCGGGCCGTCATTTCTGCGGAGACATCCTCTGGACCCCGATGGCCGCGAGGAGTTCGAGTTGGCCGCGGGCGTCGGTGCCTGGCTGTGGCGTGTACACCACGAGGCGGAGGTTCGTGTCCTGGGTGGTGAGGATGTCGGAGTTCAGGACGATGTCTCCGACATCCGGGTGCCGGACGAGTTTGTGCGCGCTCTGGTGACCGCCCACCGCCCGGCGGCTCCACAACTCCCGGAACCGTGGGCTGAGGTCCAGCCTCGACACCAGCGCCGCGAGGTCGGGATCGTCGGGGTACCGGCTCGTCGTCGCGCGCAGGTCGGCGACGAGGGACTCCTCGAACGCCGCCCGCTCGGCCGCCGTCTGCCGGACCCGGGGCAGCTCACCCAGGAACTGCCAGACCAGCACGTTGCGGTCTCCCGCACCGCGGACCGTGGGATCGCCGAACGTGGCCGCGAACAGCGGATTCCAGTGCAGCAGCTGCCAGGTGGCGTCGTAGATCGCCAACGGGTTGCCGGAGAGCTGGTCCACGATCCGGTACAGGCTCCCCGGGATCATGCGCGGAACCCGGGCCGGATCCGCCGCGTGACCGGCCATGCGCAAAAGGTGTGCGTGCTCGTCGTCGGACAGGTGCAGGGCGCGGGCCAGGGCCGAGCAGACCTGAGCCGAGGGCGTCGCCACCCGTCCCTGCTCCAGCCGGACCACGTACTCGACCGAGATGCCGGCCAGCGTCGCCAGCTCCGCGCGCCGCAGACCGGGGACCCGACGCGGCGATCCGTGCGCGAAGCCCACCGTCGCGGGATCCAGCCGGTCCCGCCACGCCCGCAGCGCGGCACCGAGTTGATCCATGCACACCATCCTCCCGCACACCCCGCCCCGCCGGGTGGTACGCGCTGTACCACGAAGCCCCGTAGCTCCCGCCGACGCTCCCCGGCGCCCAGTGTCGAGTCGTGAAGGGCGCACAACGACGCTGTTCGGACCCAGGAGGAACAACCATGACCACCACGTCGAACCACTACGTCACCGTGCTGTGGGAAGCCCGGGCCAGATCCGGGAAGGAAGCCGCGATGAAGGCGTTCATGACAGCCGCCGTCACCGCATCACGCCACGACGCGGGCAACATCGACTACGAGGCTCACCAGGTCGAGGGAGAACCGGGCACGTTCGTCATCTTCGAGCGCTGGGAGAGCCGCGAGGCCCTCGACGGCCACCTGCGGGCACCCCGCATGCAGGACCTGGTGCCCCGGCTGCTGGAACTGATGGACGGCGGCATCGAGGACGGGATCCGCTTCCTGCGGCCGTTCCGCCCGGCACGGTAGGCCGACCCTGACAAGCCGGTTGAGGAATGGGCGCAGAAAAAGGGTCACCTACTGAGGCGAGGTGTCGATCCGGCACCATGGCGTTCGTGTAGGAGGTGAGAGAACCCCCTACGCCCTGGAGGACGTCATGCAGCACTACCTGCTCAGCGTGATCACCCCGACCGACGGACAGATGCCCTCGCCCGAGGAGATGGCGGAGATCGGCCGCAAGCTGGAGATCTTCCACGACGAACTGCAGGCCGCCGGTGCCTGGGTCTTCGCCGGGGGACTGCACGGGCCGGAGACGGCCACCGTGCTGCGCCCCAAGGACGGTGACGTGCTGATCACCGACGGGCCGTTCGCCGAGGGCAAGGAGTACCTGGGCGGGCTCTGCCTGATCAAGGCGGCCGATCTGGACGCGGCGCTGGAGTGGGGGAAGCGGGCGACCTGGGCCACCACCCTGCCCGTCGAGGTGCGCCCCTTCATGAACACGGCCGAGGACTGATGCCGTTCGACACCGACATCGAGGCCGTCTTCCGTGCCGAGTACGGGCGGGCGGTCTCGGTCCTGGTCCGCTTCCTCGGTGACATCGACCTCGCCGAGGAAGCGGTCCAGGACGCCTTCACCACGGCCGTAAAGAAGTGGCCGGAGACCGGCGTACCGCCGAGCCCGGCCGGGTGGATCATCACGACCGCCCGCAACCGCGCGATCGACCGGCTGCGCCGCGAGTCCTCAAGGGAGGTCCGCCAGGCCGAGGCCGCCCTGCTGTACGCGTCCGACGCGCCCGCCGAGGAGGGACCCGTGCGCGACGACCGGCTCCGCCTGATCTTCACCTGCTGCCACCCCGCGCTCGCCACCCAGGCCCAGGTCGCGCTCACCCTGCGCCTGCTCGGCGGCCTCACCACCGCCCGGATCGCCCGCGCCTTCCTGGTGCCGGAACCGACGATGGCCCAACGCCTCGTCCGCGCCAAGGCCAAGATCCGCGACGCGAGGATCCCGTACCGCGTGCCACGCGACGCCGACCTCCCCGACCGGCTGGGAGGCGTGCTGGCCGTCGTCTACCTGATCTTCAACGAGGGCTACACGGACTCGCCCGAACTGTGCGCCGAAGCCCTGCGCCTCGGCTGCCTCCTCTCCGAGCTGATGCCGGACGAGCCCGAGGTCACCGGCCTGCTCGCCCTGATGCTGCTCATCGAGTCGCGCCGGGCCGCGCGGGAGGGCGCGGACGGTGAGCTGGTGCCGCTGCCCGAGCAGGACCGCGCGCGGTGGGACGGCGAGCTGATCGCCGACGGCCAGTCACTCGTACGGCGGTGCCTGCGGCTGAACAACCCGGGGCCGTACCAGATCCAGGCCGCGATCAACGCCGTACACAGCGACGCACCGACCGCGGACGCCACGGACTGGGGGCAGATCCTCCAGCTGTACGACCAGCTGATGGCCGTCGCCCCGAGCCCGGTCGTCGCCATGAACCGGGCCGTCGCCGTCGCCGAGGTCGACGGCCCGCGCAAGGCCCTCGACCTCGTCGACGCGCTGGACCTCGGCGAGTACCACGTCCTGCACGCCGTCCGCGCCGATCTGCTGCGCCGCCTGGGCCGCGACACCGAGGCCGTCGAGGCGTACGAGGCGGCCATCGCCCGTACCGGGAGCGCGGCGGAACGCGGCTATCTGGAACGCCGGCGCCGGGAGCTCGTCCGCAAGTGACAGCCGCGAGGCTGAGGGTGACCATGGCCGCACCGGAATTTTTCCCGGTGCAAGAATGGTTGCTATATACACCTGACCGTCGAGACCCCCACGCACCAGCAGCGAGGCACCGTGAACAAGTCCAGCCCCGAGCAGCCCGCCGACATCGTCGCGCGGCTGCGCGCCACCTTCCGTACCGGCCGCACCAAGCCCGTCGAGTGGCGCACCACCCAGCTGCGCCGCCTGCGCGACCTGCTCACGGAGCACGGCGACGACCTCGCCGCCGCCCTCCACGCCGACCTCGGCAAGAGCGCCGCCGAGGCCCAGCGCACCGAGATCGGCTTCACGATCCGCGAGATCGACCACACCCTCGACCACCTTGAGGAATGGCTGCGCCCCGAGTCCGCCCCCGTGCCGGCCCACCTCGGCACGGACGCGACCGCCTGGACGCAGTACGACCCGCTCGGCGTCGTCCTCGTGATCGCCCCCTGGAACTACCCGGTGCAGCTCCTGCTGACCCCGGTCGTCGGCGCGCTCGCCTCCGGTGACGCGGTGGTCGTCAAGCCCAGCGAGATGGCCCCGGCCACCTCCGCCGCCATCGCCCGGCTGCTGCCCGCCTACCTCGACACCGACGCGGTCGCCGTCGTCGAGGGCGGTATCCCGGAGACCACGGCCCTGCTCGCCGAGCACTTCGACCACATCTTCTACACCGGCAACGGCGCCGTCGGCCGTATCGTCCTGCGCGCCGCCGCCGAGCACTTGACCCCGGTCGCCCTCGAACTGGGCGGCAAATCCCCGGCGTTCGTCGACCGCGACGCCGATCTCGCCGTCGTCGCGGACCGGTTGGCGCGTGGCAAGTTCCTCAACGCCGGCCAGACCTGTGTCGCCCCCGACTACGTCCTGACCGACCCGGAGACCGCCGCCGCGCTCGAACCCCTGCTGGTGAGCGCGGTCGAGAAGGTCTACGGCGCCGACCCGCAGACCTCCGGCGAGTACGGCCGGATCGTCAACGAACGCCACTTCGACCGGCTCGCCGGACTGCTCGACTCCGGCCGGGTCGTCGTCGGCGGACGCAGCGACCGCGGTGACAAGTACATCGCGCCGACCGTCCTGGCCGACGTCGATCCGAAGGCGCCCGTCATGGCGGAGGAGATCTTCGGCCCGATCCTGCCGATCGTCACCGTCCCCGACCTCGACGCGGCGATCGCGTTCATCACCGACCACGACAAGCCCCTCGCCCTGTACGTCTTCACGGACTCCGACGACACCCGCGCCCGGATCGCCGCCGAGACCTCCTCCGGCGCCGTCGGCTATGGCCTCCCGCTCGCCCACCTCACCGTCTCCGACCTGCCCTTCGGCGGCGTGGGCGAGAGCGGCATGGGCAACTACCACGGCCGCTACTCCATCGAGACGTTCAGCCACCGCAAGGCCCTGCTGGAGAAGCCGCTCGCCTGACGGGCAGACTCTTCTATCACCGGTCGCTTATATAAGCGACCGGTGATACTTTTGGGCCCATGCACGCTTTCGATGTGCTCGGAGACCCCGTGCGCCGCCGCATCCTGGAACTGCTCGCCGAGGGCGAGCAGCCCGCCGGCACGGTCAGCGATGTCGTCCGGCGCGAGTTCGGGATAACGCAGCCCGCGGTCTCCCAGCATCTGAAGGTGCTGCGGGAGAACGGTTTCGCGACGGTACGGCCGGACGGCACCCGGCGCCTGTACGCGGTCAATTCCGAGCCGCTGCGGGACATCGACGCCTGGCTCGACCGGTTCCGCCGCTACTGGACCCCTCATCTGGACGCCCTGGCCACCGAGTTGGCCCGGGGCAAGCGCGAGCGCCGGCTCCGCGAGTCCGACGACGACAGCCCCGACGAGTCGAGGAGCACCCCATGATCGACGTGACCCACCAGATCAACTCCGTGAGCCGCGAGGTCGGCCGCCGCGACTTCAAGGCCGGCGAGGCCCGCGTGATCACCATCGGTCAGTCCTACGACTCTCCGATCGCCGATGTCTGGGACGCGTGCACCAACCCCGAGCGCATCCCGCGCTGGTTCCTGCCGGTCACCGGCGAACTGCGGCTGGGCGGGAAGTACCAGTTGCAGGGCAACGCGGGCGGCACCGTCGAGCGCTGCGATCCGCCCAACAGCTTCTTCGCGACCTGGGAGTTCGGCGGCGAAGTGAGCTGGATCGAGCTGCGGTTGACGCCCGAGGGCGACGGGACGCGCTTCGAGTTGGAGCACATCGCCCACGTCGACGACACGAAGTGGGCCGAGTTCGGGCCCGGCGCGGTGGGCGTCGGCTGGGACTCGATCCTTCTCGGCCTCGACGGCAACCTGTCGGGCAACGCTTCCGTGAAGCCCGAGGACGCCATGGCCTGGCTGGCGTCCGAGGAGGGCCGCCGCTTCGTCACGGCGAGCAGCGAGGCGTGGTTCGCGGCGAACGTGGCGAGCGGCGAGGACGAGCCGGTGGCCCGCGAGGCGGCCGACCGGACCACGGCCGCCTATACAGGGGCGGGGAGTTGAGAGCCGTAGCGACCGAAGCACTGACCTGACACCGATCACCGTTGTAGCGTGCGCGCTGGACGCCACGGTGATCGGAGTCAGGGATGAGTGTCGGCGGCGAGACGGTGTTGGTGACCGGCGGCAGCGGATTCGTCGGCAGCCATCTGGTCCGGCAGTTGCTGGAGCGCGGCTACCGGGTGCACACCACCGTGCGCTCCCTCGGCAACGAGGCGAAGGTCGCGCCGCTGCGGGCCATGGGGGAGCAGTTCCCGGGCGCGCTGGAGCTGTTCGAGGCCGATCTGCTGGCGGCGGGTTCCTTCGACGCGGCGATGGACGGCTGCCGGGTCGTCTTCCACGTGGCCTCGCCGTTCCTGATGCCGGAGAAGATCAAGGACGGCCGGAAGGACGTCGTCGAGCCCGCGCTCACCGGCACCCGGAACGTCCTCGCCGGCATCGAACGCACGCCCACGGTCGAGAAGTTGGTGTTCACCTCGACGGTCGGCGCGATCTTCGGCGACTACGTCGACGTACTGAAGATGAAGGACGAGACCCTCTCCGAGGACTACTTCAACACCACCAGCACGGTCGAGAACAACCCCTACCACTACGCCAAGACGGTCGCCGAACGCGCCGCCTGGGACGCGCAACAGGCGCAGAACCGCTGGCGCATGGTCTCCGTCAACCCCGGCCTGATCCTGGGCCCTTCACTCACCCCGGCCTCCGACTCCGGCAGCCTGTTCCTCCTCGACGAGCTGTTCAAGGGCTACTTCTTCTACGGGGCACCCGACTTCAGCTTCACCGTCGCCGACGTGCGGGACGTCGCGAGCGCGCACATCGCGGCGGCGGAGAACCCTGACGCGCACGGCCGTTACATCGTCGCGGCGGCCCGGATGGCGTCCTTCCTCGACATGTCACGCGCCTTGCGGCAACGCCTCCCGCGCGACTACCGGCTGCCCCGACACGGCCTGCCGCACTGGCCGGTGCGCGTCCTCGGCCCGGCGTTCGGGCTCACCCAGGACTACATCCGCAAGCACCTGGGGATCAGGTTCACGGTCGACAACCGGCGCGGCGTGGAGGAACTGGGCATCCACTACCGGCCGTTGGAGGAGACCCTCCTCGATCACCACCTGGCCTGGCGGGAGTTGAGGAAATCGGGGTGATCGTGTCTCGCCCTTCGCCGTTCACTCCGCCGACCGGTCACTCCTCTTGACTGGTTCAGACCACAGGCGCTTGGGTGTGGCCGATCACCTTTTCGGTGTCATGAGCCTGACCACACTCGAACCGAAGGGCACCCATGCGAACCCCCCACGCCCTGCTCGCCGTCGCCGCCGCGCTGTCGGCGGCGATCGTCGCTCCACCGGCCGGAGCCGCCGACGCGGTCCCGGCGCCCGGTACCTACTACGTCCAGAGCGCCACGACCGGGCTCAACGCGGCGGACAAGGGGGGAGCGGTGGAGCAGCACAACCCCAAGGGCAACGAGGACCACCAGCAGTGGAACCTCCGGACGAGCGGATCCTCGTACGTCCTGGAGAGCACCGACACGGCCGGCAGCTGTCTGGGCCGCTCGGGCAGCACGGCGAAGACCGTCGCCTGTACGAGCGCCGACGCGGCCTGGCAGATCACGCCGACCGGCGGCGACCAGTACACGCTCCAAGTCCCGGGCACAGCAAGCTACTTGACCGTGGCCGCCAAGCCCTCCGGCGCCAACTACCCGGCCCAGCTGGCCGTCGGCTCCTCCGGCGGCCTCGCCTCCTGGTACCTCACGCCGATCACCTCGCCCACCAAGCCGATGCCCGCCCAGGACCAACGCACCCTGGACCAGGTCACGTTCCTCACCGCGCACAACGCCTACGCCAACGGGGTCGACGGCGGCTTCGCCCCGCCCTTCGTGAACTTCTTCCCCAACCAGTCACGCGGCATCAACCAGCAACTCTCCGACGGTGTACGCGGGTTCATGCTGGACATCCACCAGACCTCCGACGGCGCGATCCTCTGCCACGACAGCTGCACCCTGGTCAGCAGCCCGGTCGCCCTGAACGTCGACCTCCAGCGCATGGTCGACTTCCTCAAGGCGCACCCCGACCAGTTCGTCACCGTCTTCCTGGAGGACTACGTCGACCCGGGCGTCCTGCGCAGCGAACTCGCCCGCGTCAACGGCCTGTACGACGTGCTGTACCGCCCCGACCAGACGGGTGTGCAGCAGAACGGCTGGCCGAAAATGGCCGACCTGATCGCCGCCAACCACCGCCTGCTGATCTTCACCGACCACAGCCGCGCCTCCGACCAGTCCGCCGGACTGACCCGGGACAGCTTCGGCGTGATGTACCAGCGAGAGTGGACCGTCGAGAACTACTGGTCCATGGGCTCCGGCGCGAGCTCCTCCGACTGGTCCTGCTACAGCCGCTGGTACGGCAGCGACCTCAACGTCCCGCTGACGCAGACGTATTCGGGGTTCCGCCCGCTGTTCGTCATGAACCACTTCCGTGACGCCACCATCGCCGGGACGGCGCAGACCGACAACACCAAGGTCCTCGACCGGGCCCAGCGGTTCTGCCAGCCGGCCGCCCGCAAGAAGCCCAACTTCCTTGCCGTGGACCGCTACGACCTCGGTGACCCGGCCTCCGCGGTCAACTCCCTGAACGGCTACACGTATCCGTAAAGCGCGGTCGGCCGTGCGGCGGGCGTGTGCGAAACTCCGCTGATGACCTCTGAGAAGATCACCGCGGCCGCCGCGGGCACCTGGCAACTCGGCGACCTGCCCGTCAACCGCATCGGCTTCGGCGCGATGCGGCTGACGGGCAGCGCCGCCTTCAACCTCGGGACCCCGAGCGACCGCGACCGGTCGATCGCCGTGCTGCGCAGGGCGATCGAGCTGGGTGTGAACCACATCGACACGGCCGCCTTCTACTTCTCGTCCCTGCGGTCCGCGAACGAACTCATCAACTCCGCGCTCGCGCCCTACACCGACGACCTGGTGATCGCCACCAAGGTCGGTCCCTTCCGCAACTACTCGGGGGAGTGGGGCACTTCGGCCCGCCCCGACGACCTGCGCGGCCATGTCGAGGAGAACCTGCGGCAGTTGGGGCGCGACCACCTCGACGTCGTGTACCTGCGCCGGATGCGGCAGGACTCGATCGCCGAGCACTTCGGCGCCCTCGCCGAACTCCAGGAGGAGGGACTGGTCCGGCACCTCGCGATCTCCGACGTCGAGCCGCGACACCTGGCCGAGGCGCAGGCGATCGCGCCGGTGGTGAGTGTGCAGAACCGGTTCGGGCTCGACTCGTCCAGCCCCGAGACCGACGAGATGCTGCGGATCTGCGGGGAACAGGGCATCGCCTTCGTCCCGTTCTTCGCCATCGCGGGAGCGGCCGGCCCGCAGGGCGCCACCACCGCTCACGACGACGAGGTACTGGCCATCGCGAACACCCACGGCGTGAGCCCCGCCCAGATCCGCCTCGCCTGGTCCCTCGCCCAGGGCCCGCACGTCCTCGCCATCCCCGGTACGGGCAACCCCGACCACCTCACCGAGAACGTGGCCACGGGCGCGATCCGGCTGACCGAGGACGAACTGGCCCGGCTCGACGAGCTGCACCGGAAGGCCGGTTGACGGTCGGCGGGGCTCAGGCCACCCAGGTCCCCTCCCGCATGAGATGGCGCTGGGGCAGCTCGCGTTGCTCGTGCCATGCCTGGACGGCGACCGGCCGAACCTGGAAGAAGGAGTAGGGCGCGCGGTCCTCGCGGGGATCCCAGCCGTACTTCGCCTCGAAGGCCTCCGCCGCGGCGGCCGGGACGTCCTGGGCGGTGAAGGCCGTCGCCTCGCCGTCGATGAGCACGACGTCCCGGGTGTCCGCGAAGGCTAGCCGGGTCCGCCGCCCGTCCGTGAGATTGCGGCCCGTGGGGTTCGTGGCCCGGGTGGACAGCCACACGGACTGCCCGTCCCACGCGAACCACAGCGGTACGAGACACGGCAGCCCGTCGGCGTCCGCCGAGGCCACCCAGATGTCCGACTCCCGCTCCAGCCGGGCCAGTACGTCACGCCTGCGCTCTTCGGGGCCGCGGGGCGGCACGGTGATCGTCATGCCCGGGACGCTACCGGCGCTGCCCGCGCGGCGCCTCGGGCCAGGGTCGTAGGACCGCGGCCCGAGGGCGCGTGAGCGTCAGCCCAGCTGCTCGTGCAGGAACGGGACCGTGCTCGCCCAGGCGCGGGTGGCGGAATCGGCGTCGTAGACCGGGCGGCCGTCGTTGAAGAAGGCGTGGTTGGCCGGGTAGAGGCGCAGGTCCGGGGTGATGCCGGACTGCTCCTGGACGTGCTTGCTCAGGGCGTCGAGGCCCGCCACCGGGATGCTCTCGTCCAACTTGCCGTAGTGGCCCTGGATTTGGGCCTTCAGGCCGGAGAAGTCGGGGAGTTCGCCCTGGATCACGCCGTAGAACGGCACCGCCGCGCTGACCCGGGGGTCGGCCGCGGCGAGGTACAGGACGAAACCGCCGCCCATGCAGAAGCCGACCGCGCCGACCGTGTCCGAGGTGACCTCGGGCAGGGACAGCAGGTGGTCGACCGCGCCGGAGAGCAGTTCGACACCGCGGGCGACCGGGAGGGCCAGCATCATCCGCAGGGCCTCGTCGCTCTCGTGCGCCACGTTGCCGCCGTAGAGGTCGGGGGCGAACGCGACGAAGCCCTCCTGGGCGAGCCGGTCGGCGACGTCGGCGATGTGGTCGGTCAGGCCCCACCACTCCTGGATGACGATCACGCCCGGTCCGCTCCCGGACGGCGGCAGCGCGAGATAGCCGTGGGCGGTGCTCCCGGCGCTGGGGAAGGTGATGTTCTGATGGGCCGGGGCTCCGGTCGACTTCGGCAGCTCGGAGGACATGGGGCTCAACTCCTGTACGGCAGTGCTTGGTTGGGGGTGGCGCCGTCGGGGCGGGACCCGACGTGAGCTCCAGCCCGTCACGGCCGGGTCCGGAGGGCGCTTCGGCCCCTCGATCCGGCTATCGCGCGGGGGCCGGCGCGGGGTTCGTCTCCTGTCCTATGCGGACCACCCGTCCGGCGGCCACCTTCTGCAGCAGCCCGTACGCCAGCACCGGCAGCAGGATGTGCGGACGGTCCGGCAGGGTCGTCGTGATCAGCACCGCGCTCGCGCTGCTGTTGTTCATCCCGCAGGCCAGCGTCACCGAGGCACCGGCCCGCGCGTCGAGGCGCAGGACCTGTGAGGCCACGCGGCCCAGCGTGAAGGACAGTCCGCACACTGTCGCGGCGACGCCGAGCGCGGCCAGCAGGAGGACCGGGCGCGGGTGGCGCAGGAAGGGGCCGAGGACTCCGCTGGCGTTGACGTAGGTCAACAGCAGCGAACCCGGGAGCGCCGCGGGCACGGCGACGCCGATGAGTCCGTCCCGTGCGCGTCGGGGCAGCAGGAGCCGGCACAGGATGCCCGCCGCGCACGGCAGGACGACCGAGGTGAGGGCGAAGGCGTTCCCGGCCGAGTGGGCGGCGACGGCGAGTCTGCCCGCGTAGTCGCCTTGGAGCAGCGGGCACAGGACGGCCAGGGTGAGCGGAACGGTGAGCGGGCTGACCAGGGTGGAGGCGAGCACCAGGCCGACGGCCGTGGGCTGGTCGCCGTCCCCCTTCGCGGTCCACACCGTCGCCCCCGCAGCGACCGGCATGGCGACGACGAGGATCATCGCGGCGATCATCCCGCTGCCGCCGTCGTGGTCCGGCGACAGCCGCAGCGCGAGGGCCACCCCGGGGACGATCAGC
The DNA here is from genome assembly GCF_045162645.1 of Streptomyces sp. NBC_00988. Lineage (NCBI taxonomy): Bacteria > Bacillati > Actinomycetota > Actinomycetes > Kitasatosporales > Streptomycetaceae > Streptomyces > Streptomyces sp. NBC_00988. Next base: position 1,214,277 of record NZ_CP108730.1, on the reverse strand, counting down.
AGCGGCACCAGGATGTGCAGCGCGAGGCCCGCGAGCAGGGCGGCGGGGCGCCGTAGCAGCAACCGCAGTTCACGCAGCGGTACCTGGAGGCCGGCGCCGAACAGGACCAGGGCGAGGAGTAACTGGGGTGTGCGCAGGGTCAGTTCCGCGATACCCGTCGCATGTGGGTGCCGGAGCCACAGGCCGGGTCCTGGCAGCATCGCCGCGGTGAGGTACGTCACGGCGACGGCTCGGCCCAGGTGGCGGCGGAGCAGGGCGAGCAGACGAGGTACGGAGGGAAACCTGGCGGGGATCCCGGATGAGTGGGGACACATCGTGGCGCTCTTCCGTCGTAGGACCTGGGCGGAGACGGAGCGCCGGTATCGCGTGGAAGCCCGTCGACACGCGCGAGGGGATGAGTGAGTGAAGCCCTGCGGTCATCGTCGACGGTCCTTCCATAATGGGCGGGCGGAAGCGGACACACGGGCGCGGTGACGAGACGGCACCCGAGTGACTACAATTCTGTAGACGGTCTACTGAACTGTAGACGAAGACGGGGTGAGGATCGTTCCCATGGCCGACGAGAAGGACGAACGCCGACCGGCGGGTGAGCTGGAGGCCACCGTCATGGCCGCCCTCTGGGCCGCCGGCGACCCGCAGACCCCCGGCGAGGTGCAGCTGAGCCTCGACACGGGTCTGGCCCGCACCACGGTGACGACGATCCTGACCCGGCTGCACGACAAGGGCGTCGTGGAACGGCGGCGGCAGGGGCGGGGATACGCCTACTTTCCGGTGCAGGACGCGCAGGGGCTCACCGCCCGCCGTATGCATACCGAGCTCGACCGTGACGGGGACCGGGAGACGGTGCTCGCCCGCTTCGTCGCGCAGCTGAGTCCTGATGACGAGCGGGTGCTGCGGGACCTTCTGGAGCCGGGCGAGGAGTGAGGGTGGGGGCTGGGCAGGGGGTTGCCCCACCCCTCCCCGAATCCGACTGGCGCACGCCGAGTTTTACGTATAACCTCACCCGTCAATCCCGCCAACAGGAACCCGCACGGAGACCCCCCGATGAGTCGTATCGCCCTGGTCACCCTCGTCGTCGACGACTACGACGAGGCGATCCGCTTCTACACCGAAGCCCTCGGCTTCCGGCTCGTCGAGGACGCGCCCCGTCCCGACGGCTCCCGCTGGGTCGTCGTGGCGCCGCCCGGTGCGGACGATTCCGGAACCGGTCTGCTGCTCGCCCGCGCCAAGGGTGAGGATCAGGGGGCCCGGGTCGGTGACCAGACCGGTGGCCGTGTCGGGTTCTTTCTCCACACCGAGGACTTCGCCCGCGACCACGCCCGCATGCTCGCCGCGGGTGTGACGTTCCTGGAGGAGCCTCGGCATGAGCCGTACGGTTCCGTCGCCGTGTTCCAGGATCTGTACGGCAACCGCTGGGACCTGCTCCAGCCCGCCGCCTGACCTCCCGCACGGCCCCACCCCGCTCACCGAACGACGACCGAGGAACCACCGCACATGTCATCTACGCGCATAGACGCCGACGCTCTCCGCCGACTCCCCAAGGCCGTCCTGCACGACCACCTCGACGGCGGCCTGCGCCCCGCCACCGTGGTGGAACTCGCGGAGGCGGTCGGGCACACGCTGCCCACCACCGACCCGGACGAGCTGGCCGCCTGGTACTTCGACGCCGCCAACTCCGGTGACCTGGTGCGGTACATCGCCACCTTCGAGCACACCCTCGCCGTGATGCAGAACCGCGAGGGCCTGCTGCGCACCGCCGAGGAGTACGTCCTCGATCTGGCCGCCGACGGTGTCGTCTACGGCGAGGTGCGCTACGCCCCCGAGCTGAACACCAACGGCGAACTCACGCTCGCCGAGGTCGTCGAGACCGTCCAGGAGGGGCTCGCGGCCGGTATGGCCAAGGCTGCCGCGGCCGGAACGCCGGTGCAGGTGCGGACCTTGCTGTGCGGGATGCGGATGTTCGACCGGGTCGGCGAGGCCGCGGACCTCGCGGTGGCCTTCCGGGACGCCGGTGTCGTCGGCTTCGACATCGCCGGTGCCGAGGACGGCTTCCCGCCCGCCGACCACCTCGCCGCCTTCGAGCACCTGCGCCGCGAGAGCGTGCCGTTCACGATCCATGCCGGTGAGGCGCACGGCCTGCCCAGCATCCACCAGGCCCTCCAGGTGTGCGGCGCCCAGCGCATCGGCCACGGCGTCCGCATCACCGAGGACATCGTCGACGGCAAGCTCGGCCGCCTGGCCGGCTGGGTCCGCGACCGCCGTATCGCCCTGGAGATGTGCCCGACCTCCAACCTCCAGACGGGCGCGGCCAGTTCGATCGCCGAGCACCCCATCACCGCCCTGAAGGACCTCGGCTTCCGCGTCACCCTCAACACCGACAACCGACTGGTGTCCGGTACGACGATGACGCGCGAGATGTCCCTGCTGATCGAGCAGGCGGGCTGGAGCGTCGAGGACCTGCGCACGGTCACGGTGAACGCCCTGAAGAGCGCGTTCATCCCGTACGACGAGCGCAAGGCCCTCATCGAGGACGTCGTCCTGCCGGGTTACGCCTCCGCGCTCTGAAGCAGCCCGCGCACATACGCGGCCTGTCCGACGTGCTCAAGATCGTCGGACAGGACGCTGACCAGCCGTACGCCCAGGGTGACCGGCGGGTCCCAGCGCTCGTCCACGATCCGCTCGTAGTCCTCGGGGGTCAGCCCGCGCACATACGCGAGCGTCTGGTCGTGGACGGCGTCGTAGTACCCGGTGAGCTGCCCGGCCGACTCGACCCGCACCTTGCCGACCTTCGCGGCGGTGTGGCCGTAGCCGGTGTCCTCGGCGGGCAGGTCGAGGCCGAAGCGCTTCTCCCAGCCCTGGGCCAGCCACACCTGGTCGAGGCCGGCGGCGTCGGCGACATGGTCGTCCTGGACGCGGGTGAGATGCCAGATCAGCCAGGCGATGGAGTTGGCGTCGGGGGCGAGGCGGGCGTGCAGTTGGTCCGGCGTCAGGCCGTCGACGGCGGCGTGGACTTCTTCCTGGATACGGCCGTACGCGTCAATGAGGATGTCGTTGGCATGCATACGTCCACCTTCGCGCATCGCCGTCGCTCACGCGGCCGGAGTCCCGGTTTCGAGCAGGGTCATCAGGGCCCTCGCCGCCGGGCTGGTGGCCTGGGGAGGCGGCAGCAGGGCCACCGTCTCGTACACCTCCTCGCCGGTTCCCTTGAGGGGGAGCGCCGTGAGGGGCTCGCGCTTGTGACGGAAATGCTGGGGGACCACCGCGATGCCGAGGTTCTCGTCGATCAGGTCGAGAAGGCTGTGCACGTCGTTGACCTCCAGCGCTACCGTCCGCCGTACGCCCGCCGCGGCGAAGACGGCGTCCGTGGTGCGGCGCGAGGCCCAGTCCGGGTGGAAGTCGACGAAGACCTCGCCGCCGAGGTCGTCCGGAGTGACCGCCGCGCCGGTCTCCGCGAGCCGATGGCTGGGATGGCACAGCACGGTCATCGGCTCGCTGGTCAGCGATACGGAGCGGAGCTGGTCGGTGTCCGCCTGGGTCCGGTACGCGAACGCCAGGTCGAGGCGCCCGGCCGCGACCTCCTCCGCCAGCGCGCCGGAACCCGCCTGCCGCAGCCGGATCTCGACATCGGGATGGCGGCGCCGGAACGCGGCGAGCAACCCCGCCACATGCACCCCGGCGATGCACTGCTCGGTGCCCAGTGACAGCGTGCCGCGCAGGACGCCCTGCACCGCGGCCACCGCCTCGTGTGCCGAGCGGACCTGCGCCAGAATGCGTTCCGCCTCGCCGAGCAGCGCCCGGCCGGCCTCCGTGAGCGTGACCCGGCGGGTGGTGCGGACGAACAGCGGGGTCTGCAACTCCCGTTCCAGGGCGCGGATCGAGGCCGACAGGCCCGACTGGGACACCATCAGCCGCTCGGCCGCACGGGTGAAGTGGTGGTCCTCGGCGACGGCGATGAAATGCTGGAGATGACGCAGTTCCATGATTGAGAAGCGTAGCCGCTGAATTCCATCGGATTCTTCTGTTGGACCACTGCCCGCAGGTCACGACAGAGTGGGTGGTGGTTCCCTGGAACCGGTATCCCGTGTGCCAACCCCTCTGGAGTCGCGTTGTACACCGCACACCCCGACCGTTACGCGGACCTGCCCTACCGGCGCACCGGACGCAGCGGTCTGAAGCTGCCCGCGATCTCGCTGGGCCTGTGGCACAACTTCGGGCCCGACCGCCCGGTCGAGACCCAGCGCGCCATCCTGCGCCGCGCCTTCGACCTCGGCGTCACCCACTTCGACCTGGCCAACAACTACGGCCCGCCGCCCGGCGCCGCCGAGTCCGCCCTCGGCGAGGCGCTGAAGGCGGACTTCGGCTCGTACCGCGACGAGCTGGTGATCTCCACCAAGGCCGGCTATCTGATGTGGCCCGGCCCCTACGGCGAGTGGGGTTCGCGCAAGTACGTGCTGTCCTCGCTGGACCAGAGCCTCAGCCGCATGGGCCTGGACTACGTCGACATCTTCTACTCGCACCGCCCCGACCCGGAGACTCCCCTGGAGGAGACGATGGGTGCCCTGCACTCCGCGGTCCAGCAGGGCAAGGCGCTCTACGTCGGCATCTCCAACTACTCGGCGGAACAGACCCGGGAGGCCGCCCGCATCCTCGGCGAGCTGGGCACCCCGCTCCTCATCCACCAGCCGCGCTACTCGATGCTCGACCGCCGCCCCGAGGACGAGGGCCTGCTCGGCGCCCTCGACGAGCTCCAGGTCGGCTCCATCGTCTTCTCCCCGCTGGAGCAGGGGCTGCTCAGCTCCCGCTACCTCGACGGCATCCCGGAGGGTTCCCGGGCCGCGAGCGACAGCCCGTTCCTGAACTCGGACGCCGTCACCGAGGACCTGGTCGGTCAGCTGCGGGCCCTCGACGACATCGCCAAGGGGCGCGGTCAGACCCTCGCCCAGCTCGCCCTCGCCTGGGTGCTGCGCGGCGGCCGGGTGACCTCCGCGCTGGTCGGTGCGAGCAGCCCGCAGCAGATCGAGGACAGCGTCGCGGCCACCCGCAACCTGGACTTCGACGCCGACGAGCTGGCCCGCATCGACGCGATCGTCAGGCCGTAAGCCGCTCGCTGACCTCCCAGAGGCGGGCCGCCGCCTCTGGGTCGACGGCGTAGGGCAGCACGCCCGGGGTGTTCTCCCCGGCGTACCAGGCGGCCTCGTTCTCGGGGGTCACGAGCGGACTGATGTCGACGTTCTCGCAGTAGACCCCGCCGAGACCGTCGAGCTGCGGGCTGGTCGCGCACCAGACGCTGGTGGCCGCGCCCTGCTGCACGGTCTTCATCTGGCGCTCGGGGTCACGGACGGGCTTGCCTTCGCTGTCGAGCGCCCCCGCGGCCTGGAGCACCGCCGGGTCGAGGTGCTTGACCAGACCGGTGTCGATGATCAGGCCCGGGTGCACGGCGAAGGCGCGGATGCCCTCGGCCTGTCCGCGCCGGTCCACCTCCACGGCGAACAGGGCGTTGGCCGTCTTGGACTGGCCGTAGGCGAGGAACGGCTCGTACTTCCGGTGCTCGAACTGCAGGTCGTCGAAGTCGACGCCGGCGAAGCGGATGCCGCGCGACGACAGCACCACGACCCGCGCGCCGTTCGCCGCGACCAGTGCGGGCCACAGCCTGGTGGTCAGCTGGAAGTGCCCGAGGTGGTTGGCGGCGAACTGCGCCTCGTACCCGCGCGCGTCCCGCGCCAGCGGGGTCGCCATGATCCCGGCGTTGTTCACCAGAAGGTGCAGCGGACGCCCGGAGGCCAGGAACTTCTCCGCGAAGGCGTCGATCGACGCCGGGTCCAGCAGGTCCATGTGCTCGACCTCGGTTCCGGGGAGGACCGCGAGCGCCGTCCTGGCCCGCTCCACGTCCCTTGCGGGTACGACGATCTGGGCCCCTGCGCCGTGCAGTACACGGGCCGTCTCCAGGCCGATGCCGGAGTAGCCGCCGGTGACGATCGCGACCTTGCCGGTCAGGTCGACGCCCTTGATCACCTCCTCGGCGGTGGACGCGGCGCCGAAGCCGGAATTCAGGGGCTGCTGTGCGGTGCTGGTCATGTCTGCTCTCTCCTCATCAGCTGAGCTGTTGAGACCACCGTAGGGCGGCGGATCCGTACGATGAATACTTGAGAATCCGCATAACTTGCGTGATAGTTCGAACATGACCGTGGATCCCCTGTCCGACGCCCTCGCCGTCGCCGATGCCCGCAGTGTGTTCTCCGGCGGCTTCACGGCCGGCGGCGACTGGGCCGTCGAGCTGCGCGGACGTGACCGGCTGAAGGTGATCGCCGTGGTGCAGGGCGGCTGTCTGCTGGTCCGCGACGGCGGCGAACCGCTGCGGCTCGCCGAGGGGGATGTGGTGATCTCCGACGGCGGTCAGCCGTACACGCTGTGCAGCCGGCCCGGCGTCGCGCCGACCGACTCCGCGGACGTCGTCATGGACCCGGCGACCAGGATGGGCCGGCTCGGGCAGGGCGACGCGGTGGACGTCGCCTGCGTGTCCGGGCACATCGACCTGAGCCGCGACCGCGGTGACCTGCTGCGCCGGGCGCTGCCGGAGCTCGTCCACGTGCGGGCCGACTCGCCCGAGGCGGGTGTACTGCGGTGGCTCATCGGGCAGTTGGCGGCCGAGATGCGCACGCGCCGGGCCGGGGTCGAGTTCGTCTCGGCGCAGCTCGCGCAGCTGATGTTCGTGCAGGTGCTGCGGGTCTGCCTGACCGACTCGGACGGGCTGCCGCCCGGCTGGCTGCGTGCCCTCGCCGACGAACGGCTCGCCCCCGCGCTGCGTCTGATGCACGGAGACCCGGCCCACCCCTGGCAGTTGGAGGAGCTGGCCCGGGCGACCGCGATGTCCCGCACCACGTTCGCCGTACGGTTCAAGGAGGCGGCCGGTGTGCCGCCCCTGACCTACCTGCTCAACTGGCGGATGAATCTTGCCGCCCGGGCCCTCCGGCAGGACGCCGCCCCGGTCGGCGCGCTCGCCCGTTCCGTCGGCTACACCTCCGAGAGCGCCTTCAGCAACGCCTTCAAGCGGACGGTCGGGGTGGCGCCGCGGCGGTACCGAGAGGAAGCCCTGGCTAGGAGCTGAGCCGTTCTTCGAGGCGCACGGTGACCTGGTCGCCCTTGCCTTTGCCGATGGCCTTTCGAAGATCGGCTTTCACGGGGAGTTCGTGGGTGCCGTCGCCGAGGGCCATGAACGAACTGCGGAAAGGGTGTCCGTCGATCGTGCCGCGGACCTTGACCAGACCGCGGGTGCCGGAGAATGCGACGGACTCGGGCCAGACGAGATAGGTCCAGCCGCCATCGTTCGGGCTTTTGATCAATTCGGCGGTGAATTCCTCGTTCAACGGGGTGCCGGTACTCATGATGTCCTCCGCTCGGGGTGGCCTGCCGTACAAGAGACCACCCCGAGCGGGAGAACTCATCGCGGATGCCGGCCCTCAGGCCCCGGCGGGCACCCGGTCGAGGAAGCCGAGCACGGACCGGATACGGCCGTCCCCGTCCAGCGTGATCACGTCGAACCCGGCGACGGGCGCCGAGCCGTCGGCCTCGCTCACCAACTCCCAAGAGAAGCGCGCCGTGTTGTGATGTCCGTCGACGGCGCCCAGGGGGCGGAAGGCGAACCCCGGGAACTGCTCGTGCGCCCCGGCGATCAGGCCCGCGATCTCCGTGTGGCCGGTGACTGCCGCCAGCGGGTCGGTGTACGTACCCTCGACGGACCAGGCGGCGGCGACCGCCTTCGCCAGCGCCTCCGGTTCGCCCGCGTTCCAGGCCTCGAAGTAGCGGGCGACGGCACTCTCGTATCGGTCGGTGTTCACGGACATGGTGAATCAGCCTCCAGCGAGGTCGTTCGTACTGGTCAGGGCCCGGATCAGCTGCCTGCCGACCCGGTGACCCCAGCTTGCCGGGGGCCGCGGGAAGCGTCGATTACCCCTCGGGTAATGACGACGGGAGAACACCGCGGAACGGGCTCCGAAGCTTTTCGGCCAACGAGGGCTGTGAATATGCCAAGAGAGTGGCTAAAAAGTCGTGGTGACAGTGTTTCAGGAGTGAACATACTCGTCTGCTAGGGCATAACTTCCCGAATGCCAGGGCATAGCTCCACGAGGCAAATCCGCCATCGTGCGCACCGCCTGAACCGCCCGAGCCGCCAGCAGAGCCGCATGGAAAGCGAGGCCCGACCGGCAATCGAGACACGCGACGGGGGAGTGATCGTGCACGACGAATTCCTGTGCCATGTCACCGCGTACGGTACCTGCGACGGACAGCGCGTCGGGGTGCCTCTGGGAACCTACCGTGCGCCGACCCTGGCGCTCGCCCTGTGGTGGTTACGGGACCGTGCGGTGTGGATGGCCGACCGGCTCGACCCGCAACCGGAGAACCCGCGCTTCCCCCGGGGTGCCCTGGTGCCCGTTTCGGATACGGCTCCCGACGTGCCCCGCGCGTTACGCACCTGGTCCCGTGACGTGGGCCAACAGGAGCAGGTCGCCTACGAGTTAGCGGCCGGGCGGCTTGTGCAGATAGCCATCAGCGACGAGACCACCGAGTACGAGCTGCTCGCCGAATCGGTCGACGCCCTCAGGATGCAGCGGACCGTTCCGGCACTGGTCGTCCCCGTCGCCTAATGGGAGTTGCCGGGTCGGAGAGACTCGGTGCTGTAGCCGCCAGTAGGTGAGCACTTCCATCGCCGGAAGCAGTCGAGTTCTGGTGTCAGACCGTGCCCCTGCTGGTCGGCCGGGAGGCCAGACCGCTGATGGGGTGGCGTGCCCGCCGGGCAGTGGGGCGTGAGCACTGGATCCATTAGGCCGCGCGCTGCCTTCCGCGGGCTGCAGGAAACGAAGTGCCGTGCAGGGAGGGAAAGTTGCTGCTGATCGGCGATGACTGGGCCGAAGACCACCATGACGTCGAGGTCCAGGACGAGGCGGGCCGGAAACTCGCCGCGGCGAGGCTGTCCGAGGGGGTGCAGGGAATCGCGAGGCTGCACGAGCTCCTCGCGAAGCATGGCGGCGCGGACCTGGATCCAGCTGCAGTGGTGGTGGGGATCGAGACCGACCGGGGCTCGTGGGTGCAGGCACTGATCGCCTCCGGCTACCAGGTCTACGCGATCAACCCGAGGCAGGGCGCCCGCTTCAAGGAGCGGTACGCGACGTCCGGCGCCAAGAGCGACAAGGGCGACGCGCACGCGCTCGCGGACATGGTCCGTATCGACCGCGACCAGCTGCGGCCGGTGGCCGGGGACAGTGAGCAGGCCCAGGCCGTCAAGGTCGTCGCCCGCGCCCATCAGAGTCTGGTCTGGGAACGCACCCGCACCTTCCAGCGGCTGCGCAGCACACTGCGGGAGTACTTCCCCGCAGCCCTGTCTGCCTACGCGGACCTGGAACTGACCAGCACGGACGCTCTGGAACTGCTGATCAAGGCGCCGGCCCCGGCGGCTGGGGCGAAGCTGACGCGCAGCCAGATCGTCGCGGTCCTGGCCCGACACCGCCGCCGTCACCGCGAGGCGAGGGCCGCCACCATCCAGACCGTCCTGCGCGAGCCGCAGCTGGGCCTGCCCGAGCCGGTCACGGCAGCCTACGCGGCCGCCGCTACCGCCCACGCACAGCTGATCATCGCGCTGAACGAGCAGATAGCCGCGCTGGAGGTGCAGGTGAAGGCCCATTTTTTGAAGCACCCGGACGCTGAGATCTACCTCTCGATGCCCGGCATCGCGGAGATCACCGGCGCCCGGGTGCTCGCCGAGTTCGGCGACGACCCCACCCGCTACGCATCCGCGAAGGCACGCAAGAACTACGCCGGCACCAGCCCCATCACCCGGGCCTCCGGCAAGAGCCACACCGTCCAGGCCCGCTACATCCGCAACAACCGCCTCGCCGACGCCCTCCAGCGTCAGGCGTTCGCCGCCCTGCGCGCCTCACCCGGCGCCCGCCACTACTACGACAAACAGCGAGCCCGCGAGAGCGGATACAACCCCGCCCTCCGACAGGTCGGCAACCGCCTCGTCGGCATCCTCCACGGCTGCCTCAAGACCCGCACCCTCTACGACGAAGCGACCGCCTGGTCGCACCACGCACACACCCAAGCCGCTTGACACCAAACGACATGGGGTGTCTGACACGTGTCGGCCACCGCACACCCCTGACCGCTGGCCGGGCGCACACGTGAACGAATCGGTAGAATTCAGGGCATGTCAGAGCGGCCGCACGCGCCGACCGCGCCCGAACTCCTCCTGGAGACGGAATCGGGCTCCACGGTCATGACCCCGGGCCGCGACTACCACGTCGGCCGCGACCCGCTCAGCGACATCGTCATCGACGACGCCCGCGTCTCCTGGCACCACGCGGTCCTGCGGCCCGACGCCGGCCACTGGACGCTGGAGGACGAGCACAGCACGAACGGCACCTACGCCGACGGCCGCCGTATCCAGGAGTGGGGCGTCGGCCCCGGCAGCGTGATCCGCTTCGGGAATCCGGCCGACGGCCCGTGCGCCACCCTGGCCGACCGCCCGGCCCCGGCCCCGGAACGCCCCTCGGCCGTGTCCATGCCCGCCTTCACCGGCACCTTCCGGCAACCGACCACCGTACGACCGCTGCCCAGCCGTACCGTCCGCATCGGCCGGGCCGGCGACAACGACCTCGTCGTCGACGACCTGATCGTCTCCCGCCGCCACGCCGAACTGCGCGCCATGCCCGACGGGACGTACGAGATCGTCGACCTCGGCAGCCACAACGGCACCTACCTCAACGGCCAGCCCGTCGCCCGCGCCCCGGTCGGACCGGGTGACATCGTGGGCATCGGACACTCCGCGTTCTGTCTCGTCGGCGACCAGCTGCAGGAGTACGTCGACACCGGTGAGGTCTCCCTCGACGTACAGGACCTCACGGTCGCTGTCGACCACGGCCGCAAGGTCCTTCTCGACCAGGTGTCGTTCCCGGTCGGCGAGAAATGTCTGCTCGCCGTCGTCGGACCCAGCGGCGCCGGCAAGTCCACCCTGCTGAACGCGCTCACCGGCCAGCGTCCCGCCGACCGCGGCACCGTCCTCTACGACGGCCGCGACCTCTACCGCGACTACGCCGAACTGCGCCAGCGCATCGGCCTCGTCCCGCAGGACGACATCCTGCACGCCCAACTGACCGTGCACAGCGCCCTGTCCTACGCGGCCGAACTCCGGTTCCCCCAGGACACCGCCAAGACCGAACGGCAGGCCAGGGTCGACGAGGTCGTACGCGAACTCGGCCTCGAACAGCGCGCCGCGCAGCCCGTGCACAGCCTCTCCGGCGGCCAGCGCAAGCGGGTCAGCGTGGCCCTGGAACTGCTGACCAAGCCCTCGCTGCTCTTCCTCGACGAACCGACCTCCGGACTCGACCCGGGCATGGACCGCTCGGTGATGCACATGCTGCGCGGGCTCGCCGACGACGGCCGTACCGTCATCGTCGTCACCCACAGCGTCCTCAGCCTCGACGTGTGCGACCGGCTCCTGGTGCTCGCACCCGGCGGCAAGGTCGCCTACTACGGGCCGCCCGACGACGCCCTCGCCTTCTTCGGCTTCGAGCACTGGCCGGAGGCCTTCGAAGCCTTCGAACGGGATCAAGAGCGGGACTGGGCGGGGGAGTTCAGGGACTCCCCCTTCCAACGCCAGTACATCGCCAACTCGACCGCGCAGCCCCACCAGGTGGGTTCGGGTCCGGTCGCTGCTCCGCCGCCGCCCCGGCCCCGCAGCCGTAGCGCACAACTCGGCACCCTGGTCCGCCGCTACACCGCCGCCCTCGCCGCCGACCGGACCTTCCTCGTCATCATGATCGCGCTGCCGTTCGTCATGGGCGCGATGGCCCGCGCGCTGGCCGGGAGCGAGCTGACCCGGGAGACCGCGATGAACGCGCTGCTCATCCTGTGCGTCGGCGGTGTGCTCACCGGTGCGGCCAACGCCGTGCGTGAACTCGTCAAGGAACGCGCCATCTACCGGCGTGAGAGAGCCGTCGGCCTCTCCAGATCGGCGTATCTGCTCTCCAAGGTCGTCGTCCTGGGCGCGATCACCGTGGCGCAGGCCGTGGTGCTCACCCTGGTCGGACTGTTCGGCGTCGACCTCAACGCGCCCGGAGGCAAAGGGGTGTTGATGCCACCCCTGATCGAAATCACCGTGGCCGTCGCCCTGTTGGCCTTCACCGCGATGATGCTCGGCCTGCTGGTCTCCGCGACGGTGCGCAAGGAGGAGGTGACGATGCCGCTGCTGGTGCTGCTCGCCATCGTCCAAGTGGTGTTCTGCGGCGCCCTGTTGAAGCTGCACGGCGTACCCGGCCTGGAACAGCTGTCCTGGCTCGTCCCCTCCCGGTGGGCGCTCGGCGGGATGGCCGGCACCATCGGGCTGGCCCGGATCGTGCCGGGCGAGCTGACCGGCGATCCGATGTTCCGGCACTCGGCCGGGGTGTGGCTGCTCAACATGGGCATGCTGATCGTGCTGTCGCTGCTCTTCGGCTTCCTGGTGTCCCGGCTGCTGCGGCGGCACGAACCCGCAGTGATGCGGAAGTAGGGGCGCCACGATGACGACCCCGAACCCCGGCTTCCGGCCCACGCATGTCGTCCCCGAGCACGGGATGCCCGCCTGGGAGGCCCCGGACCCCGCCCGCCCCACCGTGCCGCTCGACGCGCTGCTCCCGGTCCAGTTGCTGGAGCGGCGCGGCGACTGGGCCCACGCCCTGTGCTCCAACGGCTGGTCCGCCTGGGTCGACGGCCGCCACCTGATCTCGGTCTCCCAGGACCCACCGGCGGCCGGCGGCCCACTGACTCGCACCGCCGACCCACGCCCGCTGCTCGCTCGCGCCGAACAGACCCTCGTCCGCTATCGCAGCGCGGTCGAGGACCTCGCGGGTGGCGGCCTGGACGGCGCGTCCTTCGAGGCCCGCACGAAGGGCCTGCGGATCGGCGTGGTCGTCGACGGCGAATCCGTCTGGCTCTACGACTCCGACCACGAGCGCTGGGTCCACGGCGACGGCACTCGCCTCAGCACCTACGCCTCGGACGACGGACCCCACGCCGAACCGGCCGACCCCGGCCACGCCCCCACCCAGGTCGTGAGCCCCGATGGCCCGTGACGCGAGCCTCTTCTCCGGCCGCCCCTCCGAGCTGATCGGGCAGCAGATCGCCGGCTACCGCATCGAGGACGAGATCGGCCGCGGCGGCATGGCCGTCGTCTACCGCGCCCACGACCTCCGCCTCGACCGCACGGTCGCCCTCAAGCTCCTCGCCCCCGAACTCGCCCGCAACGACACCTTCCGCAAACGCTTCACCCACGAGTCCCGGGTCGCCGCCGCGATCGACCACCCGCACATCGTCCCCGTCTTCGAGGCGGGCGAGACGGACGGCGTCCTGTACATCGCGATGCGCTACGTCTCCGGCAGCGACCTGCGCCATCTCCTGGACAGGGAGGGCCCGTTGACGCTCCCGACGGCCACACGCATCGCCACGCAGGTCGCGTCCGCGCTGGACGCGGCCCACGAACACGGGCTCGTCCACCGGGACGTGAAACCTGGGAACATCCTCGTGGCACGCGGCACCGACAGCGACCACCCCGAGCACGTGTACCTCACCGACTTCGGCCTGACGAAGAAGTCCCTGTCCCTGACCGGGTTCACGACCGTGGGACAGTTCGTCGGCACGCTCGACTACGTGGCTCCTGAGCAGATCTCGGGGCGGCCGGTGGACGGGCGGTGCGATGTGTACGGGCTGGCGTGCGTCGTCTACGAGACCCTGGCGGGACGGCCGCCGTTTCGGCGGGACGATGACATGGCTCTGTTGTGGGCGCACCAGTACGACATGCCTCCGGCGGTCAGCGAGGCTCGGGGTGATCTGCCGGGGCATGTCGACGAGGTTTTCGCGAGGGCGTTGGCGAAGAGTCCTGATGATCGGTACGAGTCCTGCCTGGCGTTCGTGACGGAGCTGCGCGGGGGTGAGGCCGGGCATGCGCCGACCGAGGTGGACCGGCGGGTGGCGGTGGCTCGGGGGCGGGACGAGCGACCTCCTGCACCGCCGCGGTGGGCCGAACCGGTGTTCAGGCGGCGCGACTGAAGTGTTTCGGCTGCGGGTTCGTCGTGGCTGGTCGCGCCCACGCGGCGGAGCCGCAAACCGATACAGCCCCGTGCCCCTAGGGGGTGCTGCCCAGCCCGTTCAGAGGCACGCGGCGTGCCTCCACCCTCCGGCGCGCGATCCGCCAGCCCACCCCCACCCGAACCACCGAGTCCACGTACGTCACCGAGCCGAACGAGCCGTCCGTGCGGATGCCCAGGCCCTTCGATCGCGCCCGGATCCGGTCGTCGGACAGCTCCTCGATCACCACGTTCGTCACGTGGTGCGCGACGGGGTTCGCTGCGCCCAACGTGAGGGCGGCGTCCGCGAGTTGGGTGAGGCCGGTGAGCGTGCCCTGGCCGAAGTCGGTGAGGTCGTACTCGACGTCCGGGGTGAACACCTCGGTCAGGCGGTCGAGTTCGCCCTCGTCGACCAGGTGGCCGTGCAGGGCGATCAACTCCGTTATGGCCAGGCGGTCTTCGAGAGGCAATGCCATGTCTGCCCTTCCGTCGGGTGGGCGCACACTCTCATGGTTGGTGCTGGGGCTGCTTGGGGATTTCCACCTCGCCCCGTCGGTGGACCGGCCTTGCCAGCAGTGCGCCCAGGAAGCCCGCCACCAACCCCCACAGCGCGGCCAGTCCCACCGCCGACCACACCTCGGGATTCAGGAGCAGGTCTCCGGACAGGCCGCCGCCCACGTCGCCGATGCCCAGGAGGGAAAGGCCGTAGTGGGCCGAGACTCGTCCGACCAGGCAGATCATGAGGACCGCGAGGGCGAAGGCGATGGCCAGGTGGAGGGCGTGTTGCCAGGCGCGTACGTGGGCCGGGGAGCGGGCGGCCATCAGGAAGGCGGTGGCGAGGAGCAGGACCGCGTTCACGACCAGGAGCCACCAGACGCCGTTGTCGTGGGCGGCCAGTGAGCGCAGGTTCAGGGTGGAGACGTCCGGGGTGCGCAGGACCTCGTTCAGGAGGCGGGGGACGGGGAGGCCGAAGGGGCCGTCGACCCGGCCGTTCCAGGTGGCGCCCAGGCCGATCGTGAGGGCCAGCCAGACCAGGTTCGGCATGCCCAGGAGGATGAGGGCGAAGGTCTGGGCGGCGTAGCCGCGTGTCGCCGCCACGACGAGGGCCAGGACGACGCCGAGTGCCACGTAGGCGAGGAGCAGGGCCACCACCGCGAACGCGGCCGGGCGTACCGACGCGTGGAAGCGGAGGAGGCGGGCGGGGAGGGGCGCGCCGGGTGACACCAGGAGGGCCAGTGCCAGGACTCCTGCCAGCCACAGCAGGCCGAACAGCACCGTCCGCGGTACGTCCGCCTCGAAGCCGACCTCGGGGGAGGTGCCGAGCAGGTCGCCGATGTCACCGAGGGTTCCGGTGCCCAGGGAGATCGAGAATTTCTGGCGCGCGCCCAGAGCCAGTCCGATCAGGGCGAGCAGCCACAGGACGGCGATACGGGCGGCCCAGCCGGCCAGTTCCGCCCCCGAGGCGACCGCTCGGTGCCGCAGGGGTCGTAGGAAACCCGCTGCGGTCATCAGGGTGCCGGTGAGTGTCACCGAGAGGGGGATGACGGTCAGGCCTGCCTTTGTGTCGGCCAGGGAGCCTGCGTTGCCGGCGAGCTTCACCGTGCCGCCCACCGCCGTCACCACCGTGGCCGTGACGACCCGGGGGAACGCGCCGTCCGGGAGGTCCGTCGCGCCCGCCGCCCACAGGCCGAGCGCGGACACCAGGCCCATGCTGAGCAGTCCTGCCAGCACCGTGGCGAGCGCCTGGAGCCAGCCGTGGCGGGCTACTGCCTGGTCAGAGGGGGTTCGGGGGGTCACGGTGTCACGCTAAGCAGCGGCCGGGGAGCGCGCCCGCCGGGAGGGCCGTCCGCGTCGGCTTGCGGGCGGACCATGACCGGAGCACACAATGGGTTCGTTGTGGATAAAGCGGCATAAGTCGTTACGAATGCCGCTGTCGCCCGCGTCGGGAAGAAGAGCTCGTGAGCGTCGAACCTCCGTCTTCAGGCCGCCCCACCGGACCGCCCTCCGGCCCGCTGTCGGGACCCTCCCAGCCGCCTTCGGGCCCGCCCTCGCAGCCCACGGGCGGCGGCGGTGCGGGAGCGCCGGAGCCGCACCGGCCCTGGTGGAAGTCGGTGCCGCGCGTCGCGATCCTCACGGCCGTCGTGGTGGCTGCCGTGGTTCTGGGTCTCGTCTTCACCCGGTCCGACGGCGGTTCGAGCAACACGGCGAACAAGGGCGAGGTGTTCCTGCAGTCCGCGGCCAAGACCGGCCCCGACCCGTTCACCGAGTCCAGCGCCACGGAGAACTCCGCCCCGCCGGTCTCCGCCTCACCCACCGCCTCGGAACCCGTGAACGCGGTGCGCGGAGTCGACGGCGGCGCCCCCGGTCTCTACGGCGGCACCCAGAACGTCTCCAGCTGTGACGTCGAGAAGCAGATCAAGGCCCTCCAGGCGGCCCCGGCGAAGAACACGGCGTTCGCGTCCGTCGTCGGCGTCCAGCCCGCCGGAGTCCCCGCCTACCTGCGCTCGCTCACCCCCGTACAACTGCGCATGGACACCCGCGTCACCAACCACGGCTACCGCGACGGCGCCGCCACCAGCTACCAGGCCGTCCTCCAGGCAGGCACCGCCGTCCTCGTCGACGGCCACGGCGTGCCCCGGGTCCGCTGCGCCTGCGGCAACCCGCTGTCGCCCCCCGTCGCCCAGCAGACGACCCCGAAGCGCACCGGCGACACCTGGTCCTCGTACCGGCCGCAGAACGTCGTCGTGGTCACCCCCGCACCGCAGATCATCAACATCTTCGTGATCTACGACCCCGACAGCCACCACTGGTTCGGCCGCCACCACGGCGACACGGGCAAGCACGACCACAAGACGCCGCCGCCGGTGAACCCGGCCAGCCCCTCGGTCACCGTCTCCCCGCCGACCTCACCGTCCTCCAACTCCCCGTCGCCGTGCGCCTCCACGGCCCCCGGTACGCCGGGAACGCCCGGCACGTCCACGAGCCCGTGCCCGCCGACGTCGAGCGCACCGTCCTCGCCGTCCTCCTCGTCCCCGAGCTCGGAGTCCCCGTCCTCCGAGCCGCCGTCGACGGAGTCGTCGTCAGCCTCTTCCGCCTCCTCGGCCTCGTCGTCCCCACCCGAATCTCTCGCTTCCGACACGACCACGACCTCGTCGTCGAGCTTCAGCGCGCCGGTTTCGCCGGGGTCGATTTCACCGTCACTCTGATCGGGGGGACTGCCGGGCGTGGGGCTGGGTACGAGCACTGGTACGACAGCGACCGGCAGTGCCGCCTTCCGAGAGAGACACGCATGATCGACCACCGGGACGGGGTAGTGATACCGACTCGTTTCGACGTGCCCGTGGAACCGCTGAGGCGGGCGGCGCACTACACCGGCGAACCGGGCTGCATCTCAGCGGCCCGGCACTTCACCCACCAGTTCCTGGAGCAGCTCAGAACCGAGTGGTGCGCCACGATCGACGACCAGTCCGACGGCGAACTGCTGCTGGTGGTGAGTGAGTTGGTCACCAACGCCGATCGCCACAGCAACGGCCCGTACATCCTGGAACTGGAGGGCACGGACACCTCGGTGACGGTGTCCGTCTGCGACAGCAGCGTCGCCCTGCCCCGGCTCTTCGCCCGGGACCCCGAGCGCATCGGCCGGCACGGCCTGGAGATAGTCCACGCCCTGGCCGCGCAGGTGAGCGTCGAACGGGTACCGGTCGGCAAGCGGGTGCGCGCCGTGGTGTACCTGAACGGCGAGGACCGCTAGGCCCTCACGCCCCGCTCCTGGTGGCCGTGATCAGCTCGTGCAGGTACCGCTTGGTGACCCGGCCGCCGTGCCGCGTCTCCAGCAGCTCCCGGAGACAGGCCAACAGGCCCTGACGCGCGGGCTCGTCCATCGCGAGATGGTTCGAGTACGTGAGCACGACGTCGAGGTACTCGTCGGTCGTGTACGTGATCTCCTGCGCGCCGCGCCACACCGTGACGTCCTCGAAGTGCGCGGAGTGCTCGAACTCCCCTGTGTCCGTTGCCGTTTCGTCCTCGGTGGGACTCCGGAAGCCGGGCTGGGTGGCCGGGTCCCAGCGTTCGTAGCAGCGCTGCATCCGGTCGAAGAAGTCCTGCGTGCCGCCCGCCACATGGTGTGTGGTGACGACCGCGAGGTGCCCGCCGGGTCGCAGCGCGGACGCCGCCTTCGCGAGGAAGCTCCCAGGATCGAACCAGTGGTACGCCGTCGCGATCACCACCAGGTCGAACGGCTCGTCCGGCACCTCCCACAGCTCGAAGTCCGCGACCTGTACGTCCGCTCGCGGGAACGCGCTCAGATTGCGCCGGGCCACCGCCGCGAGCGACGGCCCCAGCTCCACGGCGGTCAGCCGGCAGCCGAACTCGGCCAGCGGGACGGTGAGTTGACCGGTGCCGGGGGCGATCTCCAGGACCCGGCTGTCCGGGCCGAGGTTCGCCGTACGGGCCAGTTCGTCGACCAGGGGGCGCGGATACCGGGGGCGGGCCCGGTCGTAGCGCTCGGCCGCTCCGTCGAATGTGTCGCGCAGCACCGTTCCGGCACCCTTTCGTATCGACGATTCCCCCCAGGGCAGAATGCTGATCCCTTGCCCTCACGTCCAAGGCTTTTAGTCTGAGGGGGTGAGCAACCAAGCGCCGAACCAAGCCCGCGTGATTCCGCTGCGCCCGCACGAGCCGGCCCCTCACCTGCCGGAGCCACAGGTCCCCGCGCCCAAGGAACCCCTGTGGCGCGACCTGGTCGGTGACGTCCTGCGACGCGAACGCCTCGCGCAGGAACGCACGTTGAAGGACGTGGCCGACGCCGCCCGGATCTCCATGCCGTATCTCTCGGAGGTCGAGCGGGGCCGCAAGGAGGCCTCCTCGGAGGTCCTCGCGGCCGCCGCCCACGCGCTGGGTCTCGACCTCGGCGACCTGCTGTCGCTGGCCGGGGACGAACTCGGCCGGCACCGCAACAGGCGTCAGGGCAGGGTGACTTCGCCGTACAACGGGCAGCTCAGTCTGGTCGCCGCCTGACGGCGCCGCTCAGAGCGGGCCGAGGCGTCGGCTGACCACCTCGTCGGCCAGGCCGTACGCCACGGCCTCCGGCGCGGTGAACACCTTGTCGCGGTCCATGTCGGCGCGCAGCGTGGGAATGTCGTGGTGGGTGTGCCGGGACAGCACCTCCTCCACCTGGGAGCGGATCCGCACCATCTCCTTCGCCTGGAGGGCGAGATCGGAGACCATGCCACGCTGCCCGCCGCTCGCCGGCTGGCCGAGCAGTACGCGCGCGTGCTCCAGCACGAACCGCCGTCCCGGGTCCCCGCCGGCCAGCAGCACGGCCGCCGTCGACGCGGCCTGACCGACGCAGAACGTCGAGATCGGGGCCTGTACGTACGTCATCGTGTCGTAGATCGCCATCAGTGAAGTGAACGATCCGCCGGGCGAGTTGATGTAGATCGCGATCTCGCTCTCCGGCGACGACGACTCCAGATGGAGGAGTTGTGCGATGACGACGTTGGCGACGCCGTCGTCGATGTCGGTGCCGAGGAAGATGATCCGCTCGGACAGCAGCCGGCTGAACACGTCGTAGGAACGCTCGCCGTTCGGGGTGCGTTCGACGACGTTCGGAATTGTGTACGTCCCCATGTCAGAGCCCCATCCGTCGCTTGGAGGCGGCCGGGCGCACATCGTCCAGCGATGCGACGACCCGGTCCACCATGCCGTACTCCTTGGCCTGTTCGGCCGTGAACCAGCGGTCGCGGTCGCCGTCGCGGGAGATGGTCTCCTCGCTCTGGCCCGTGTGCTGCGCCGTCAGCCGCTCGATGGTCTTCTTCGTGAAGTCGAGGTTCTCCGCCTGGATCTCGATGTCGGCGGTGGTGCCGCCGATGCCCGCCGACGGCTGGTGCATCATGACCCGCGCGTGGGGGAGGGCGTAGCGCTTGCCGTGGGTGCCGACGCTGAGCAGGAACTGGCCCATGCTGGCCGCGAATCCCATGGTCAGCGTGGCGACGTCGTTCGGGATCAGCTGCATCGTGTCGTAGATGGCGAGGCCCGCCGTCACCGAGCCGCCGGGGCTGTTGATGTACAGGCTGATGTCCGTGCGCGGGTCCTCCGCGGACAGGAGCAGCAACTGGGCGCAGATCCGGTTCGCCGAGACCTCGTCGACCTGCGTGCCGAGGAAGACGATCCGCTGCCCGAGGAGCTGGGCGGCGAGGTGGTCGTCGAAGCGGGAGGACGGGGTGTCGCCCTCCTCGGCGCGGGGCATGAGGGCCGGGGCGAAACCGGCCGTGAGTGGAGACATGGGCACTCCTTGTCGAGAGTGTCGAAGGTGTCGTGACCTGTCTCCACTGTCGGCCGACAACGCCCCGGCCTGGGGATTTCTAGGCTTTCAGCAGATTCGCCGTGAGCAGACGGGTCAGCCGACGCCCTTCTCCCGGAGTTCTCGCAGTTCCCGGAAGAAGGCCCGTACGTCCTCGGCCAGCAGGTCCGGTTCCTCCATCGCGGCGAAGTGGCCGCCTCGGTCGAGCTTGGTCCAGCGGACGATGTTCTCGGTGCGCTCGGCCCTGTGGCGGAGCGGGATCTGGATCTCGGCCGGGAAGACGGCGAGCGCGGTGGGGGCGGTGGACGGGAGGGTGGGCGCGGTGGCCCGGGCGCCGGTGGCGTGGGCCCGCTCGTAGTAGATCCGGGCAGCCGAACCGGCCGTCCCCGTCAGCCAGTACAGCATCACGTTCGTGAGCAGCCGGTCCCGGTCCACGGCCTCCTCGGGCAGCTCCTCCGAGTCGGTCCACTCCCTGAACTTCTCGACGATCCAGGCGAGTTGGCCGACCGGCGAGTCCGTGAGGGCGTACGCCAGGGTCTGCGGTCGGGTGGCGTGGAGGACGGCGTATCCGGTGCCCTCGCGCGACCAGGCGGTCCAGCGGCGCCAGGATTCCTGGGTGTCCGCCTGTTCCTCGGGGCTGAGCGCGGCGAGTTCCTCGGCGCTGGGTTCGGTGAGCGCCTGCGCGCCCGGCAACAGGTTGAGGTGGACGCCGATGACCCGGTCCGGATGGGCGCGGCCCAGCTCGCGGGAGATCGCCGAGCCCCAGTCGCCGCCCTGCGCGCCGAACCGTTCGTAGCCGAGCCGGTGCATCAGTTCCGCCCACGCGTCGGCGATCCGGCCCGTCTCCCAGCCGGTGTCGGCGGGCGGCCCGGACAGTCCGAAGCCGGGGATGCTGGGTACGACGACGTGGAAGGCGTCGGCGGGGTCGCCGCCGTGGGCCGCCGGATCGGTCAACAGGCCCACGATGTCCACGAATTCGACGATCGAGCCCGGCCAGCCGTGCGTGAGGATCAGCGGGGTGGCGTCCGGCTCCGGGGAGCGGATGTGCGCGAAGTGGACGGTCGACCCGTCGATGGTGGTCGTGAACTGCGGCCACGCGTTCAGCTCCGCCTCGGCCGCACGCCAGTCGTACGTGTGCCGCCAGTACCGGACCAGCTCCCGCAGATAGTCGGCCGGTACGCCGTACGCCCAGCCCGTGCCGGGCAGCTCGTCGGGCCAGCGGGTGCGGTCGAGGCGGGCGTGCAGGTCGTCGAGGTCGGCCTGCGGGATGTCGATGTGGAACGGGTCGATACGGAATGGCTGGACGCTGTCTGCCTGCGAGGACGTCATGGCATCCGAGACTAGTTCCGGGCGGGGGATCGGCCACCCGGGTTATCCGGCCGTCCGACCGATGAGTTTCGTGGCGGGCGGGGGTCGATACAGATGACCGTGTTCGATGCCCCCTGGAGCCCATGGAGGAGCTCATGACCACCGACGCACCCACCGACGGATTCACCACGTGTCTCTGGTTCGACGGCCGGGCCGAGGAAGCCGCCCACCACTACGTGTCGATCTTCAAGAACTCCAGCATCGGCCGCGTCAGCCACTACGGCGAGGGTGCCCCGCAACCGGCGGGCTCGGTGCTCACCGTGGAGTTCACGGCCTTCGGCCAGAAGTTCGTCGGGCTGAACGGCGGCCCCGAGTTCAAGTTCACCGAGGCGGTGTCCTTCCAGATCCCGTGCGAGAACCAGGAGGACATCGACTACTACTGGACCAAGCTCACCGACGGCGGCGAGCCCGGCCCGTGCGGCTGGCTCAAGGACAAGTTCGGCGTGTCCTGGCAGGTTGTCCCCACCCGGCTGATCGACATGATCACCGACCCGGACCCCGCGAAGGTCGCCCGCGCGACGGAGTCCTTCATGGCGATGGGCAAGTTCGACCTCGCCGCGCTGGAGAAGGCCTTCGCGGGGGAGTGACGGCCGCTCCTCGGCTACGTCGACTGTGCCTGCGCCAGCGTCGCCACCTCGGCGGCGCTCAGCGCCCTGCCATGGACCCGGAAGTCGTCGACCGCGCCCTTCAGGTACGGGTCGGCGTACTGCGACCTGCCGAGGTATCCGGCACGGATGTGGTTGCCGAAGCGGCGCGGCTCCACGGTGACGGCCGCGTTCCGGCCGACCTCGGCGCCGTCGACGTACAGGATCGCGGTCCCGTCGCCGTACGTCACCGCCACGTGGACCCAGCGGTCGGTGGGCAGCGGGCCGGCGTCGATGCGCTGCTCGGCGCCCGCCCCGCCCGCGGTGATCGCGTACCGCAGGGTGCCGTCGCCGCTGAGCGGGGTCAGGAACATGTTGGCGGTGACCCCGGTACCGAGGTCGAAGATCCGGCTCCAGACGCCGGGTCGCCCGTCCAGCCGGACCCACGCGGCGAGGGAGTAGGCGGACGCGCCCGCCAACAGGTCCTCGGCCAGGGCGACATGACCGTCGACCCCGTCCAGCGCGACCGCGCCGTCGAGACGCCCGTCCGCCAACCAGGAGGCACCACCGACCAGTTGGGCCGTACGGCCATTGCCGGTCGCGTCGGATGCCGCCGTGCCCGACGTCTCGTCGAAGCGGTGCCAGGCGGCGAACTCCGGGGGAGGGGGCGAGGGTTCACCGGTCAGCCAGTACACCGAGTAGTGCTGGTGGTGGACACGGGCGATCGGCAGCAGGGTCACGTCCGCGTCGTCCGCGCGGGCGGTGAAACGCAGCGGGTCCGACGACTCCTGCCGTACGGAGTCGACGTCCAGGCGTGACAGCCAGGGATCGGCCTGATCGCCGAACGCCCCTGCCAGGACCACCGGTCCGTGCAGCACCGCCTGTACATCGGGGTCGTCGGGGGTCGCCTCGACGACCGTGCGCATCGGCAGGGACACCTCGACGCGGTCGCCGGTGCGCCACGTCCGCTCCAGGCTGAGCCAGCTCCCGGGCTTCGGACGGTCGGGCAGCGTACGGCCGTTGAGGCTCGCGCGGGCGCCGGCGGCCCAGGCAGGGATGCGGACGCGCAGCCGGTGTGCGGCCCGGCCGGCGGTGACCGTCAGGGTGGTGGTGGAACGGTCCGGGAAGCCCGTGGTCTGCCGCCAGGTGATGCCCCGCTCGCGCCAGACGACCTGCGAGGGGATGAACAGGTTGACCAGCAGCCCGCGTTCGTCGTGCGTGTAGATGGTGTCGGCGAACTTGGCGTGCGTCTCCATGCCGGTGCCGTGGTCGCAGGAGAAGTTGTCGTAGTCCGTGGAGTAGGCGTTCGGATCCGTGCCCATGAAGGACGGCTGGCGCTTGAACGAACCCGGCGCCAGACCGGTGTAGTAGATGTTGAAACCGTGCTCGGAGTCCGGGTCCTGCTCGCCCAACATCTGGTTGAACAGGGCCCGTTCGTAGAAGTCGAGCAGTTCGACGCGCTCCGGGGTGTGGAAGTGCAGCAGCCGGGTCAGCTTGAGCATGTTGTAGCTGTTGCAGTTCTCGCAGGTGTTGTCCGACAACTGCCCTGCCACGACGTCGGGTTCGTGGAAGGCCTCGCCGTTGCTGTTGCCGCCGATGACGTACGAGTGGTGGCCGGTGACGATCCGCCAGAAGTTCGCGGCGATCGCGCGGTACCGCTCCGGCAGCCCCTCCTCCCACAGCCGCAGCGCGCCGACCATCTTCGGGATCTGCGTGTTGGCGTGCAGCCCGCTGAGTTGGTCCTCGTTCCGGGCCAGCGGGTCGAAGACACGGGCGTGGGTGAAGCGTTCGGCGACATCGAGCCAGGTGCCGTCACCAGTGAGGGCGTGCAGATCGGCGAGCACGTCGTTCATCCCGCCGAACTCCGTCTCCAGCACCCGCTGCATCTGCTCGTACGACAGCTTCGCGGTCCGCGCGTCGACCCAACGCGCCTGCCGCAGCACCACGTCGAGGGCCTGGTCGTCGCCCGTCAGCCGGTACTGCTCGACCAGCCCCGCCATGATCTTGTGGATCGTGTAGTACGGCGCCCACACCCCGGTGCCGGCCTCCAGCCGGTCGAAGAAGCTCTCCGGGAACGCGGACAGATACCCCTTGCCGAAACCGGATGCGGGTGCGGCTTCCTGACACTTCGCCAGTTCGGTGACGAGGGTCCGGCCCTTGTCGCGGAGGCTCGCGTCACCGGTGTTGGCGTACGCGAGGGCGAGACCGGAGAGCAGATGGCCGGTGGAGTGACCGCGCAGTTCCACGTCCGGGCCCTCCCAGCCGCCGCAGGGCTGGGCGCCGCTCGGCAGACCGACGTTGGTGCGGAAGGTGTGCAGCAGCCGGTCGATGTCGACGAAGCGCAGGTAGGCCGAGTTGCGGCGCTGGTTGTCGCGGAACGGGCTGTCCAGCAGGGTCACGGCGGTGAGCGGGAAGGGCCGGGCCGGAGGGAGTGCCGGCGCGGCTCCGGTGGCGGCGTGCGCCGTGCCACCACCGCCGGTGAGGGCCAGGGCCGCCGAGGTGGCACCTGCGGCCGCGAGCAACTGACGTCTGCCCAGAGATGGGGTCATCACCAATGTCCTTCGCATGTCGAGGAGTTGGGAGTCGGGGCGGTGGTGTCCCTCCACCACTCCACTCCTGTTCGAAATCCCGGATGTCGTGCGACATGCTGTGCGCTGGACACGCTATGCGGGCGCTGTGTGATGTCAACAGGGCCGGGAGGGGCGGCAGTTGTCTGCGGGAGGGAGGATCAGCTCTCGCTGTCCAGCAGCAGCGCGTGCAACTCGGCCGCCCGCCGGGCCAGTTGCTCCGCCTGGCCGGCCTCGGCGCGGGTGCGCGGCCGGGGCAGGGTGATGTCGAGGACCGTACGGATCCGGCCGGGCCGGGGCGTGAGCACGACCACCCGGTCGGCGAGCAGGACCGCCTCGTCCACGGAGTGCGTGACGAGGACGACGGTGGACGGATGCTCGCGGTGCGTCCGCTGCAACTCGGCGCACAACTCGTCCCGGGTGAGCGCGTCGAGCGCGGAGAACGGCT
The DNA here is from genome assembly GCF_045162645.1 of Streptomyces sp. NBC_00988. Taxonomy (NCBI): domain Bacteria; kingdom Bacillati; phylum Actinomycetota; class Actinomycetes; order Kitasatosporales; family Streptomycetaceae; genus Streptomyces; species Streptomyces sp. NBC_00988. The sequence continues at coordinate 1,188,916 of NZ_CP108730.1, read as the reverse complement.
CGTCCATCAGGAGCACCCGGGGCCGCCGCATGAGCGACCGGCACAGCGCCACCCGCTGCTGCATCCCGCCGGACAGCTCGTGCGGCAGGCGGCGCTGGAAGCCGTCGAGGCCCATCGTCCCGATCAGCCCCAGCGCCCGTTCGCGTGAGCCATCGCGCCGCTCGCCCGCAATCTCCGCAGGCAGCAGCACATTGTCCAGCACCGACCGCCACGGCAGCAGCGCCGGACGCTGGAAGAGCACGGCGCAGTCGCGGCGCGGCCCGGTGACGGCCCGGCCGCCCATCAGCACCTCGCCCCGCGTCGGCGGCACCAGCCCGGCGATCAGCCGCAGCAACGTCGACTTTCCGCAACCGGACCGCCCGACGACCGCCACGAACTCGCCGTCGGCGGCCTCCAGATCGATGCCGTGAAGCGCCTCGACGGAGCCTCGCCGGTGTGCGAACTCCTTGGACACACCCCGTAGTTCGATCACGCGTCGACTCCCGTCGGCCGCCGTGCGCGGAGTACCGAAAATCGCTCTGCTGGATTGTGACATGCGAGCGTACGATTTTCCGGATCGCGACCCCGGCGATAAAGCCCCGTCAAGTGCCGCCGTCCCCCCACCCATTCCCCCGTCAGGGGAGGTCGCATGATCCGCTCATACCGCACGGCGACGGTGTTCTGTACGGCGGTCACGTTGCTGGCCGCCGCTGCCTGTGACTCCAACTCCTCCTCCAAGAGCCCGAGTTCGTCCAAGGATCACATCACCTACGTCACCGCCTTCGGTGCGGCGGGACGGGACGCCTTCGCCTGGGTGGCCGAGCAGAAGGGCTATTTCCGGCAGGCGGGAATCGACGTACAGATCGAACTCGGAAAGGCCGCCGGCGAGAACCTCAAGGCCCTCGCCTCCGGAAAAGCGCAGTTCACGAGTTTGGACCTCACGGGCGCGATGATTTCGGCGGGAGCCAAGAACTCCACGGCCTATCGCGACTTCCGCGCGGTACTCGCCATCCATCAGCGGACTCTCGTCTCCATCATGGCGATGCAGGGCTCGGGCATCACCACCCCGAAGGACCTCAAGGGCAAGCGGATCGCGGCCGCCGCCAACTCCGTGAACCAGCTGCTCTTCCCCGGCTACGCCAGGCTCGCCGGCATCGACTCCGCCGGAATCCACTGGATCGCGGTCCAGCCCGTCCAGTTGGGCCCGGCCCTCGCGAGCGGAAAGGCCGACGCGCTCAGCACGTTCCTGATCGGCCGGCCCACCATCGAGAAGGCCACCGTGCAGGCCAGGTCGAAGCACGTCGTGGTGTTCCCCTACAGCACCTACCTGCCCGAGCTGTACGGCAACGCGACCGTCACCACGGCCTCCCTCGCCGCGAAGAAACCGGACCTGGTCAAGCGCTTCCGCACCGCCCTGCTCAAGGGACTGAAGTACACGATCCAACACCCGGACGAGGCAGGGAAGTTGCTGCACGACAAGCACCCGGAGACGGACGCGACGGCCGCGACCGCGGAGATCAAGCTGATGACGCCGTCCGTGACGGCCGAGGGTGACTCGTCCATCGGCCTCATCACCGAGGCGCGGATGCGGCGTGCCATCACCAGCCTTCAGAACGCCGGGGTCATCCAGCCCGGGATGACCCCGCAGGACGTCGTCGACTTCGCTGCCATGAAGGGGAGTTGACGGAGGTGGAGACACCGCTCCCGTACGTCTTCGACAACGACCACCCGGAGGCCGTCGACCGGCACGGGCAACTCCCCGCGATCCTCGACGAGTTCACGATCTCGCGGCTGTCGTCCCTCGGTGACCTGACCGGCCGGCGCTGTCTGGAGACCGGTGCGGGAGGCGGCAGCATCGCCGCCTGGCTGGCTCGCGCGACGGGCCCGACCGGGCGGGTGCTGGCCACCGACGTCAACACCCGTCATCTGCCACCGAGTCCGCCGTACGACGTGCTGGTGCACGACCTGGAGAGCGAACCGGTGCCGGACGGGACCTGGGACGTGATCCACGCCCGGCTGGTGCTGCTGCATCTGCCCGGACGGGAAGCCGTTCTCCGGAGGCTCGCGGCGGCGCTCGCACCCGGTGGTGCGCTGGTGGTGGAGGACTTCGAGACGACCTTCCGCAAACTGGTGCTGGCGGCCCCGACCCCGGAGGCGGCCCAACTGGTCGACCGCTACCACGAGTTGCTCGTCGAACACGTCCTGCCCGCCCACGGCAACGACCCCACCTGGGCGGGCCGGGTGCCCGCCGCCATGCTGGCGGCGGGCCTGACCGACGTGGACACCGTGATCCAGGCCCGGTCCTGGCCGGGCGGCACCGCGGGCGCGCTGCTGATCGCCGGGAACATCGCCCAGACGCGGGAGGAGTTCCTGGCGGCGGGCATGACCGAGGCTCAACTGGACGAGCTGAGCCGACTGGTCACCGACCCCCGGCTCGTGGTGCGCGGCCACTTCACCTACTCGACCATCGGCCGCAGGCCCGCCGCGTGAGACGCGTCCTGGCGGCGGGAGCACCGGTCCTGGCGGCCGGGTGCGCGCTGGCCGGGTGGTGGCTGGCGACCGTCGCCTTCGGCATCCGGCCGTTCCTGCTGCCGTCACCGCCCGACGTCGTCCGCGCCTTCGGCCGGCTGCCCGGCTATCTGCTCCGGCAGACCTGGCAGACGTTCACCGAGACGGCCGTCGGTTTCGGGCTGGCCGTGGGTGCCGGACTCGCGACCGCCGTCCTGCTCACCGCGTCGCGTGGCGTGGAACGCGCGGTCATGCCGCTCCTGGTCGCCGTCAACGCCGTACCGAAGATCGCGGTGGCACCCCTCCTCGTGGTCTGGCTCGGCTTCGGGACCGCCCCGAAGGTGTTCATGGTGGCCCTGCTCGCCTGGTTCCCCGTCGTGGTGTCGACCATGGCCGGGCTGACCTCGGTCCCGCTGGAGCTGAGCGAGCTGGCCCACTCGCTCACCGCGTCCCGCTGGCAGACCTACCGCAAACTCCGTATCCCGTGGGCCCTGCCCCAGGTCTTCACCGGTCTGCGCCTCGGCGTCACCCTGGCCGTCGTGGGCGCGGTCGTCGGCGAGTTCGCGGGCGGCGACCAGGGCCTCGGCTACGTCATCGTGGCCTCCGGCGGCAACGCCGACACCCCTCTTGCGTTCGCCGCGATGGCCCTGCTCAGCGTGATGAGCGTGCTGCTCTTCTACGTCGTCGTCCTCGCGGAGCGGGCGCTGCTGCCCTGGGCCCGCGAGACCACCGGCTGAGCGACCGCGCTCGGAGCCCCCGCGCGACCCGTCGCCGCGACCCCCGCGCGCCCCCTCCGCGTAACCAGTGCGTTTCGGACGTTAATTTCCGGGCTCAAGGGGTTGGCGGGAAACCATCCCCTCGTTATCGTTCACCAACTTCACTCAATCGTTCGGCTGAACGAATAGCGACAAGGACGGTCGGTACATGTCCGACATCCACCACCCGGGCCGCCGGTCGGTGCTCGCCGCGGGTGTCGCCTCGGCCGCCGCGCTCGGCGGGTCCTGGCTGCTGACCGGCTGCAGTGGGGCACAGGCCGCCCCCGTCCTGCCGGCCGCCGCTGAGAAGGGCGCCCCCGACCGCGGCGGCACCCTGCGCATCGCCCGGCCGCCCGCCTCCGACGCCGAGACCCTCGACCCGGCCAGCTCGCTGTCCGCGTACGAGTACCTGGGCGCCCTCTACAACCGGCTCGTCCGCGTCGCCGCGAACGGTGAGCTGGCCCCCGACCTCGCCGAGTCCTGGGAGACCGACGCCAAGGCCCGCACCTGGACCTTCCGCCTCCGCAAGGACGTCGCCTTCCACAACGGCCGCGCCTTCACCTCCGCCGACGCCGCCTACACACTGCGCCACATCCTCGACAAGGCGACGGCGTCCCCGCAGGCCGCGGTCCTCGCCCCGCTCATCGACCCGGCGAAGCTGGGCACGCCCGACGCCCACACCCTCGTCGTCCCGCTGAAGAGCCCGAACGCCGAGTTCCCGAGCCTGCTGACGCACTACAACTGCTACGTCATCCCCGACGGCAGCGCGAAGTCCATCGGCCGCACCGGCATCGGCACCGGCCCCTTCAAGCTGGAGTCGTTCGCACCGGCGGGCCCCGGCCGCGTCACCGCGTACAAGGACCACTTCGCGGGCCGCCCCGTCCTCGACGCGGTCGCCTTCTACTCGGTCGCCGACATGTCGGCCCGCTCAAACGCCCTGCTGGCAGGCCAAGTCGACCTGCTGTCCCAGACCAACCTCGACTTCGCGACCGCCCGCGTGGTCGCCGCCTCCGACCGCGCCACCATCGCCCGCGTGAAGAACGCCCAGTGGTACGTCCTCCCGATGCTCACCACCGAGAAGCCCTTCACCGACGTCCGCGTCCGCCAGGCGATGAAGCTCGCCTACGACCCCGAGCACGTCGTCAAGGTCGCCCTCCAGGGCGCGGGCACCCCCGGCTGGGACAACCCCGTACCGCCGAGCGACCCCGCGTACATCTCCGCGCACCCGAAGCACGACCCGGAGAAGGCGAAGTACCTGCTGAAGCAGGCGGGCCACGAGGGCCTGGCAATGGACCTCTACACGTCGTCCTACGACCCGCTGTTCACGCCGATGGCGCTCGCCTACCAGGACTCGGCCGAGCGCGCCGGTATCCGGATCAAGGTCAAGACGGCCTCCGCGGACTCCTATTACACGCAGATCTGGATGAAGAAGCCGCTGATGGCGACCTATTGGTTCACCGGCCGGCCCGTCGACCAGCTCTTCACCCAGATCTTCCGCAGCGGCTCCTCCTACAACGAGACCGCCTGGTCCGACAAGGAATTCGACGCGGTGCTCGACCGGGCCCGCGCCGAGATCGACGACACCAAGCGGCGCGAACTCTACGGCGAGGCGCAGACGTTGGTGATCGAGAGAGGCGGGGCGATGACCCCGATGTTCGCCGACCGGCTCGTCGGCATCTCCCGCAAGGTACGCGGATACGCCGAGCACGGCTTCGAGTTCGACTACCTCAACATCGGCCTGAAGGGAGCCTGACCATGCTCTCCTTCATAACCCGCCGTATCGCGGCTGCAGTCGGCACCCTCTTCCTCTCCTCCATCCTCGTCTTCCTCGCCGTCCAGGCGCTGCCCGGCGACGTCGCCACCCAGATCCTCGGCAAGGACGCGACCCCGGACGCGGTGGCGGCCCTGCGCGAGAAGCTGAAGCTCGACCGGCCGGCCTGGGAGCGGTACTGGGACTGGGTCTGGGGCGCGCTCCACGGCGACTTCGGCACCTCCCTCGTCACTGGCAAGGCCGTCGGCGGCGAAGTCTCCATGTATCTCGGCAACTCCGCGCTGATCGCCGTCGTCACCGTCCTCTTCGCGGTCACCGGATCGATCGTCCTCGGCATCCTCGCGGGCCTCTACCGCGACCGCTGGCCCGACCACGTCATCTCCACCGTCAGCCTCGTCGGCATGAGCGTCCCCGAGTTCGTCGTCGCCACCGTGCTCGTCCTGTGCTTCTCGGTCGCCCTCCCGTGGTTCCCCGCGGTCGTCCTCTACGGCCCCGACGCCAGCGTCTCCCAACTCATGCCCGCCGTATGGCTTCCTGCACTCGCGCTCGCCGTGGTGATGGCCGCGTACATCGTCCGCATGGCCCGCACCTCGGTCATCGACGTGATGGCCACCGAGTACGTCACCACCGCCCGCCTCAAGGGCCTCTCCACCTGGCGGGTCGTCACCCGACACGCCCTGCCCAGCGCCCTGTTGCCCACCCTGCACGTCATCGCGCTCAACGTCGCCTGGCTGGTCGGCGGGGTCGCGGTGGTCGAGAACGTCTTCAACTACCCGGGCATAGGCAAGCTGATGCTCTCCTCCGTGCAGAACCGCGACCTGCCCACCATCCAGGCCATCGCCCTCATCAGCGCGGTCGTCTACGTCGTCTGCAACCTCGCGGCCGACCTGGCCACCATGGCCCTCAACCCCAGGCTCCGCACCCGAGGGAGGACCCGATGACCACGCTCGACACCGTCCCGCCGACGACCGTACGCGGCGCCCGCACCGTCCGCGCCTGGCGCACCGTGAGCAGTTCCCGCACGGCACTCGTCGGCCTCGCGATCGTCGCCGTACACGTCCTGATCGCCCTGCTCGCACCCCTCCTCACCTCCTACGACCCCATCGCCAACGACGCCAACCACGCCCTCCTCGGCCCGAGTTGGAGCCACTGGGCCGGCACCGACCAGTACGGCCGGGACGTCCTCGCCCGCGTCCTCTACGGCGGCCGGTACGCGCTCGGCATCTCCGTCACCGCGACCCTGATCACCGTCGCGCTCGGCACGGTCATCGGATGTGCGGCGGCCCTGCGCGGCGGCTGGTTCGACGACGTACTGGGCCGGATCCTGGACGCGATCCTGTCCATCCCCTCCGTCCTGGCACTCCTCGTCGTCGTGACCGCCCTCGGCACCGGCCCGTCGGTCATCGTCCTCGCCGTCGCGATCACCTACGTCCCGCAGGTCGTCCGCGTCGTCCGCGGCGCCGCCCTCGCGGTCGTCCCCACCGACTACGTGACCGCGGCCCGCGCCCGGGGCGAGAGCACCTGGTCGATCCTGCGCCGGGAGATCCTGCCGAACATCACGGACGTGGTGTGCGTGGAGTTCGCGATGCGGGCCTCCTGGGTCGTGCTGCTGATCTCCTCGCTGTCCTTCCTCGGCTTCGGCGCCGACCCGCCCACTCCCGACTGGGGTCTGATGGTCGCCGAGAACCGCACCGCCATCACCGTCGTCCCGATGGCCAGCCTCGCCCCCATCATCGCCCTGGCCACCCTCGTGGTCGGGCTCAACCTCGCGGCCGACGGCCTGTCCAAGGCGTGGGGCGTCGACCGGATCAGGGAGGGCTCCTGATGGCCTCGATCGTGTCCGTCAACTCTCTGTCCGTGGCCTACCGTTCGGGCGGCCAGGACATCCCCGTCGTGCACGAGGTGTCGCTGGACGTCGCCGAGGGGCAGACCCACGCCCTCGTCGGCGAGTCCGGCAGCGGCAAGTCGACCATCGCCGCGACTCTCCTCGGCCACCTGCGACACGGCTCCCGGATCACCGGGGGCTCGGTCCAGGTCGCCGGAGCCGACGTATTCGCCCTGCCCGCACGGGAGTTGCGACGACTGCGCGGCGGAACGGTCGCGATGGTCGGCCAGAACGCCGGCCACGCCCTCACCCCCTCCATGCGCATCGGACGGCAGATCGCCGAGGCGGGCGGCGACGTACCCGTCGTCGACCTCCTCGAACAGGTCCGGCTGCCGCGCCCGGCGGAGTTGGCCCGCCGCTACCCGCACGAACTCTCCGGCGGCCAGCAGCAGCGCGTCGCCATCGCCATGGCCATCGCGGCCCGCCCCAAGGTCCTGGTCCTCGACGAGCCGACCACCGGCCTCGATGTCGTCACCCAGCGCAGCGTCCTCGACCTGATCGCCGCCCTCCGCGACGAACTCGGCCTGGCCGCAGTCCTGGTGAGCCACGACCTCGGCGTCGTCGCCCACATGGCGGACGAGGTGACCGTCCTGCGGTCCGGCCGCGTGGTCGAATCGGCGGCCACCAGGCAGTTGTTCGCCCAGCCCCAAGACCCGTACACCAAGCGCCTGTTGGCGAGCGTGCCGCGCCTCGACGACGCCGGGCTCGCCGTCGTCGGGGAGGCGGGGGAGCGGGAGGTCAGGCCCAGGGCGGAGGTCCCCGCCGACGCCCCCGTGGCCGTGTCCGCGCAGGACATCACCATCGACTACGGCAGCACACGCGCCGTCCACGGCGTCTCCTTCGACGTCCGACGCGGCGAAGTCCTCGCCCTGGTGGGCGAGTCGGGCAGCGGCAAGTCCACCCTCGCGTGGAGCCTGGCCGGGCTGCGCACCCCGTCCGGCGGCTCGATGAAACACGCGGACGGCGACCTGGCCCGCCCGGCGCAGCAACGGCCGCTGTCCCTGCGCCGTCGGGTGCAGCTCGTCTTCCAGAACGCCGACACCTCGCTCAACCCCCGCCGCTCGGTGGGCGACGCGGTCCGCCACCCCCTGCGCTTCTTCGGCACGGTGACCGACCGCACGGAGGCGACCGAGCGGGCCCGGCAACTCATCTCGGACGTACGCCTGGACCCGGCCCTCGCCGACCGCCTGCCCGCGCAACTCTCCGGCGGTCAGCGCCAACGCATAGGCATAGCAAGGGCGTTGGCGGGCGAGCCGGACGTCCTGATCGCCGACGAGATCACCACCGCCCTGGATGTGTCGGTGCAGGCCGACGTCCTCCGGCTCCTCGACGACCTGCGGCGCGAGCGCGACCTGGCCTGCCTGTTCATCAGCCACGACCTGGCCGTCGTACGGGGCATCGCGGACCGGGTCGTCGTACTGCGCCACGGAGTCGTCGTCGAGGAAGGCCCGACGGAGACCGTCTTCGCCGACCCCCAGCACCCCTACACCCGCCAGCTCATGGCCGCCGCCCTCGAACCCGACCCCGACGCACAGCCCTACGTCGACGACACCGCCGACTGGGCCGACGCGGCGGACGGGGACGACATCTGGACCGGCCAGGGCGACGACGGCCACCGCGTCCGGCGCTGGCGCCCCCTCAACGCCCCCGTGGCAGAAGGAGCTTTGTGAAGTACCGCGAACAGTTCGAGCGCCAGGTCGTCCGCGAGGACGTCTGGATCCCCACCCGGGACGGAAGGACCCGGCTGCACGCCCGCATCTGGCGGCCCGATGACGCCGAGTCCGACCCCGTGCCCGCGCTGCTCGAATACCTCCCGTACCGCAAGAGCGACTGGACGGCACCGCGTGACGCCCAGCGTCACCCCTGGTACGCCGGACACGGTTACGCCTCCGTCCGCGTCGACATCCGGGGTCACGGTGACAGCGAGGGCCTGCCCGGCGACGAGTACGACGCGCAGGAACTCGCCGACGGCGTCGACGTCATCAACTGGCTTGCCACACAAGCCTGGTGCACGGGCAAGGTCGGCATGTTCGGCATCTCGTGGGGCGGCTTCAACGCTCTCCAGATCGCCGCCCTCGCGCCCGAACCGCTCAAGGCGATCGTCACCGTCTGCTCCACCGACGACCGCTACGACAACGACGTCCACTACACGGGCGGCGCCGTCCTCGGCATCGACATGCTCGCCTGGGCCGGCACCATGCTCGCCTTCGCCTCCCGCCCGCCGGACCCGGCGAGCGTCGGTGCGGACCGCTGGGTGCCGATGTGGCGCGAACGCCTCGACGCCCTCGAACCCTTCCTCCACACCTGGCTCGCACACCAACAGCGCGACGACTACTGGCAGCACGGCAGCGTCTGCGAGGACTACACCGCCATCGACGCGGCCGTCCTCGCGGTCGGCGGCTGGAACGACCCGTACCGCGACGCCGTGTTGAGGCTCGTCGAGCACCTGACCGAGGACCGCGTCCGGGGCATCGTCGGCCCGTGGTCGCACCAGTACCCCGACCGCGGACTGCCGCCCGGCCCGGCGATCGGCTTCCTTCAGGAGACCCTGCGCTGGTGGGACCAGCACCTCAAGGGCATCGACACGGGAGCGATGGCGGAGCCGCTGCTGCGGGCCTGGATCACCGACCCGGTCCCGCCGGCGACGTCGTACGACGTGCTGCCCGGCCGTTGGGTGGGTGACGCCAAGTGGCCCAGCCAGAAGGTCAGTTGGGACTCACGTCCCCTCGGCGCCAGCGCTGAACCCGTCCTCGTACGCTCCCCGCAGCACACCGGCCTCGACGCCGGACGCTTCTTCCCCTTCGGCAACGCGAGCGACCTGCCGCCGGACCAGCGGGAGGAGGACGGCCGTTCGGTGTGCTTCGACTCCGAGCCGCTCACCGAACGCGTCGAGATCCTCGGCCGCCCGCGCGTCAGGCTCCGCCTCGACAGCAGCACCCCGCGCGCCCATGTCGTCGCCCGCCTGTGCGACGTGGCGCCGGACGGCTCGTCCACGCTTGTCACCCGTGGAGTGCTCAACCTGCTGAGCAGGCACGGCCGTGACCGGGTCGTCGAGTGGACACCGGGGACGTACGAGGACGTCGAGTTCGAGCTGACCGGCATCGGCTACGCGATCCCGGCCGGCCACCGCGTCCGGCTCGCCGTCTCCGACACGTACTGGCCGTGGGTCTGGCCGCACGGCCAGCGCGGCGAGTTGCGGGTCGTACCGGCCGAGAGCGCCGTACAACTGCCCGTGCGCGAAGCGGGAGATGAGCCGCTGATCCGTTTCGAGGAACCCGAACAGGCGACACCGCTCGACGTGACCTACGACCGGCCCGCCGAGCCGACCCCCGAGCGACTCGTCACGCACGACGTCGCCAAGGGCGAGTGGACGCTGGAGGTCGACCCCAATTACGGGGGTTCGCGGACGTATCCGGACGGGCTGCGCTACGAGGAAAGCGCGCGGGAGACGTACCGCATCCGGGGTGACGACCCGCTGTCCGCGAGCGCCGTGTCGGAGTGGCGGATCCGGTTGCGCCGCGGGGACGACTACGACGCTGAGATCATGGCGCGGACGGAGCTGCGCGCCACGGCCGCGGACTTCGTCATGGACAGTCGCGTCGAAGCACGGGCGAACGGAGAGACAGTGGCCGAGCGAGCATGGCACCGCACCACCCCGAGGACGTCGGGATGACGGCCGCCAAGCAGCCCCAGCCGGCCACCAAGTCCCCGCGCCGCGCCGTAGCCGCCGCCGACCGCACCCGGCAGCCCACCGAGGTGCGCCGCCGGCTCATCGTGGAGGCGGCCGTCCCGTTGATAGCGGAACGCGGTTACGCCTCGGTCGGCGTGCGGGACGTGGCGGCGGCGGCCGGGGTCTCCGTCGGCACCGTGACGTACCACTTCGGCAGTGTGCAGGAGATCCTCTCCGAGGCGATGGTCCTCCATATCGAGCGCTACTACGCCGAGTTGAGCGAGGCGGCCGAGCAGGCGACGAGCGGTGCCGAGGCGCTGCGGCTGCTCGTCGACGCGCTGTTCACCGAGGACACCGACCGGCACTGGCGCATGTGGTTCGACTACTGGAACGCGGGCGAACAGGGCACGGACGCGGCCTTCAGCGGCGGCCAGGCCCACCGCTACGAGACCTGGCACCAGCAGATCCGCGCACTGGCCCAACGGGGCGTCACCGACGGCGAGTTCGACGCCGACGACCTCGACGGCTTCACGGTCCGCTTCGCGGCCCTCGCCGACGGCCTCGCCCTGCAACGCCTGCGCCAGGCACCCCCGTTGAGCACCCAGGACGCCCGCCGGCACCTCAACCGCCTCATCGAGACGGAACTGGGGCCTGGGCGCCGATCACCCGAGTGATCTCCCGGGCGATCCGCAGAATGCCGGGGGAGGGGACCGGGCACGGCCTGGGCGTCGAGGTCGTCGGCACCAGGCAGAAGTGCAGGTAGTCCGAGTCGAGGTGCAGGGCCGTGCGCCCGTTGGCCGGCTGGGTGCAGTAGTCGGGGTGGGCGCGTTCGTAGGCGGTGCAGGGGAGGTACTGGGTCCAGGTGTAGCGGGCTCCGGCGCGGCTCACGGTGCTGCCGGCGTCGGCGACGAGATCGGCCGCTGACCTGGCCTGGGACTCGTAGAGCGCGTTCACGTTCCGGACGCGCTCGGGCGTGATCGGGTCGGGGCCCTGCAACACCCAGACGATCGTGGGCCGTTGGGCGCCACCGGCGGTCGCGATCTGCGCGGTGAGCTTCTTGACGTCGGCCTTGTACCGCGTGAAGTACGCCTCCCGGTCGGCGTCGTAGGTGATCCCGTCCATGCAGGGCGTGTAGCCCCACGCGTTGCCCCAGAACTGCAGCACCACGAAGTCCGGGTGCAGCGCGCGCACCAGCACGGCCGCCTTGTCCCCGTCCGGCACCAGCGAACCTTCCTTGGTGCCCTCCAGGTAGTCGCACGGCGTGGTCCCCGAGTACGGGGCGCTCGTGTACGTCGCGTCCAACTCGCCGCGCAGTTCCCGCCCGAGGACGTTCTGGCTCTCCATCGCGAGGGAGTCCCCGAGATACAGAACGCTGGGCGCCCACTTCACCGGGGTAGTGCTCGGCGAGACCGGCGCCTGTTGTCGTGTGGTCGTCGGAACGGAGGGCGTGGGCGGGGCGACCTCGGGCCCGGACGACGGGTCCGTGCACGCGCCGAGCAGCACCGCGGCCAGCACCACACCCACGATCCACGGTCTCCGCATACGCCAACTCCCGCCCCCGGCACCGGAAAACGGCCCCTCAGGCAAGCACAGCTGGACGGAAGGAGGAAGACACCCGAACTGACTACTACGCCCGATTACTCGGGACTCTCCAGGAACTCCAGCAGATCGGTCAGGGGGAGCGGCTTGGCGAGATGGGCGTCGAAGCCGGCCGCCCGGGACAGCGAGCGGTCGGTGCCCTGGCTGAAGCCGGAGACCGCGATCAGGCGCGGCCGGGTGCCGTGCGGGCGGGCGCGTACCGTACGGGCCACCGTGTAGCCGTCGGTGTCGGGCAGGCCCAGGTCGCACAGGACCACGTCGAAGACGTCGGACTCGGTCGCGGTGAGCGCGTCCGCGCCGGTGTGGACGGCGGTGACGTGGTGGCCCTGCCGCTCCAGCAACGTGCGGTAGGTCGCGGCCAGGTCGGTGTTGTCCTCGACGATCAGGACGGCCAGTTGGCGCCGGGGGCGAGGGAGCGCGGACGGCCGTGGCGGCTCCGGTGCCTCCTCGTCGGCCTGTGGCAGCAGGACCGTGAACGTCGCGCCCTTGCCGGGGCCTTCGCTGTGTGCGCTGATCCGGCCGCCGTGCAGGTCGACCACCGTGCGGGCGACCGCGAGCCCCAGGCCGAGGCCCTCTGGCGTGTTGGGGCCGGCCGGGGCCGCGCGGGTGAACACCCCGAACAGATCCTCGGCCTGGGCGGGTTCGAAACCGATGCCGTCGTCCTGGACCGTGAGCCGGGCCTGGCCCTCGTCGATCGCGAGGCGGACCTCCGTACGTCCGCCGGGCGGGGTGTACTTGAGCGCGTTGGACAGCAGGTTCGTCAGCACCTGCGCCAGCCGCAGCCGGTCCCCGTCGACCACAACAGGTGTGTCGGGCAAGGTGAGTTGGAGTGTGCGGTCCTCGTGTCCGAACAGGCTCCGGATGTCCGCGCAGGCCCCCTCGACGACGGACCGCACGTCGACCCGCTCGGGCACCAACTCCAGACGGCCGGTCAACGCCCGTGTCCCGTCCAGCAGATCGTTGCTCATCCGTACCAGCGTGCCCAACTGCCGTTCCAGGACGGGCAGCGCGGGATGGCCGCCGTCCGGCAGGTCCAGCGCCAACAGTTCCACGGCCGCGGTCGCGGCGGCGAGCGGGTTGCGCAGCTCGTGGGAGAGCGTGGCGATGAAACGGTCCTTGGCCCGCTGCTCCTCCCTCAACTGCTTTCCGGCAGCGTCCAGTTCGGCGTTGGCGCGGCTCAGCTGCTCGTTGACCTCGCGGATCTCCCGGGCCCGGACGAACAGGTCGATCTCCATGCCCTCCGCCCGCATCTGCGCCTCCGCCACGGCGCGTTCCTGCTCCCGGCCGACCCGGCGCAGATGGACGAAGTCGGTGACGTCCTCGACCCGGTGGATGATGTGCGTGACGCGTCCGGCGGCATCCAGGATGGGGGAGTTGACGGGACTCCAGTACCGCTCGTCGAAGGTGCCCGCCTCGCCGCCGGGGATGTCGTGGCGCTGGAGGGCCATCGTGTCCTTGCGGCCCGTCGCCACTACCGACTCCAGCGAGCGGCGCAGATTGGCGACCCCGTCGGCCGAGGGGTCGTCCGGGTTGTCGGGGAAGACGTCGAAGATGCGCTGCCCGACGATCGCGCGTTCCGTACGGGTGGCGGTGAGGTACGCGCGGTTGACTTCGACGATCGTGAAGTCGGGGCTGAGCACCAGCAGCGGGGACAGTGACGCGTCGAAGAGGAGCCGGAAGTCCGGGGTGGCGAGGGGCGGCATGACGGCTCTCAGGGGTCGAGGCGGTAGCCGTAGCCGCGGACCGTGGTGATCCGGGGCGCGGGCGTGGGGAGTGCCGCGAGCTTGCCGCGCAGGCGGTACACGTGCTCGATCACGGTCGCGGGCTGCTGCCAGGAGGCACCCCAGATCCGCTCCAGCACCTGCTCCGTGGAGAACACCCGGCCGGGTGCCTCCCCGAGCATCTCCAACAGGGCGTACTCCTTGGGCCGTAGCGTCAGGAAGACGCCGTCGGCGGACGCCTGGCGGGCCGCCGTGTCGATCCGCAGCGAGCCGATCTGGAACACGGCCGGGACCTCCGGCGGTTGCGATCTGCGCAGGACGGCCCGGATGCGGGCCACCAACTCCCGTTGCGAGAACGGCTTGACCAGGTAGTCGTCGGCGCCGATCTCCAGGCCGGCCACGCGGTCGGCCTCCGCGCCCCGCCCGGTGATCACGATGACCGGGAGCCGGCTGGTGGACCTCAGGGCCCGGAGGAGTTCCAGGCCACTGCCGTCCGGCAGGCCCAGATCGAGGACGGCGAGATCGACACGGCTCTCGTACAGGACGGACTTTCCGGCGCGGGCGTCCATGGCCCAGGTGACGGTGAATCCCTCGCGCTCCAGATAGGAACGGCACATCAGTGCGAAATCGGGTTCGTCCTCGATCAGGGCGAGGTGCGGACGCATTCCGGATCACCTGGCCCAACTGCTGCCCGCTCGTTGTGTCGCTGATGAGCGGGCGTTGATGCCCCGACCATGTGGCGAAGGTAGAACAGTTGGTACCCACGGTTCAAGGGGGAGCCGCTCGGGGGGAGTTCCGGCGCGGGCTCGTGCGGTGCGGGGATGTCGAAGCCGCCGCACGGACCCGCGCCGGATCGCGCGCCCGCGCGCGGACAGCACGGAACGGGGACGGAACACCTTGCACGAGAACGGCCTGTTGCCCGAGAACGCCCTGTCGTACGAGAACCGCCTGGAGCCGGTGCCCACCCCGGCCTGGCCCGCACCCGGCGAACACGCCCTGCTGGGCACGCGGGACGGCCTGCTGGTCGTCGACCTCCACGGAGACGTCGACCTCGCGACCGCCATGCCGCTTCGCGAGTGGCTGGACTCGGTGGTGGCTCTGCGCGCGCCCGCCTACGTCGTCGATCTGCGCCGCACCATGTTCATCGACTCCACCGGCCTCAACCTGGTGCTGCGTTTCCGCCGCCGCGTGCTGGAGCACGAGGCGGGGTTCGCCGTGGTGTGCGCCCCGCGTACCGTGCGCCTGTTGCGGGCGCACGGCACGCTGGACCTGCTCGATCCGGTGCCCGGCCTCCCGGAGGCGGCCTCCAGGATCGCCGGGCGCTGAGACTCAGACCCGGTCGGCCGCGATCAGCAGATACTGGAAACTTCCGTTGCGGTAGGCGGTCAGGAAGGTGTCCTCGATCCCCGTCACCAGATGGTCGGCCTGCTTGCGCAGTGCCCAGTAGGGGATCGTGTCCTCGGTGAGGTCCTGGACATGGACCGGCACCAGCCGGTTGCGGGACATCGCCCGGAAGTACTCCGACCTGGGGTGGATGTCGCAGATGTAGTGGGCGTTGATGAGGGACACCTCGCGCGAGGCCCGGCCGTACGTGTCGTTGTAGCAGCCGGTGATCACCACATAGCGTCCGCCCCGGCGCAGTAGCCGGGCGTGCTCGGCGAACAGCAGGTCCAACTCCACATACATCGTGGACTCGTTGTTCCAGGACGCGGCGAACTCACCTGTCGGTAAGCCGGTGTCCAGCATGTTGCGGTGGTGGTAGCGCACCTTGTCGTCGATGTCCCGCTGGCGCGCCTGCGCGTTGGCGAACTCGGCCTGCTTGGCGGAGATCGTGACCCCGTCGGCCCGGCAGCCGTACCGCAGATGCGCCACCACGCTGCCGCCGCCGCGGCCGCAGCCCGCGTCGAACACCCGGTCGTCCGGGGTGAGTTGGCCGAGGCGGGAGGCGAGCAGCTCGGCCTGCGCGTGCTCCAGGCGGTGCAGTTCGGCGGTGAGCCGCTTCCGGCGCCGAACGGGATCGGGCTCGTCGAGCACCGACTCGTCGGCCCCGCCTATTCCGTAGTGGTGGTGGTACAGGTCGTCGAGCTGTCCGAGGGCGAGGTTGACCGGGTTCTCTTCGGCGTTCCAGTAGTCCGCGACACGGTTCTGGTACGTGGACTGGGTCGGCACCGGTGCTGCTGTGGTGCCGGCGTCGGCGGTGGTCAACGGTGACTCCTAGCGTGGTGCGTCTGACGAGATGTCAGGGGCCGGTCTGTTACCAGTAGTTGGGCAGGTGGTAGCGGTGGCTGTTGGTCGCGTGCCACTCGTGGTTGCCGGCCACCCAGGCGGCGAGGCCCTGGATGTAGCGCTCGACGAGGGGGGAGGCGGCGGACAGCACCGCGGACTCCTCCTCGAAGGCGTCCATGATCCGGTTGTGGATCTCGACGGACTTCAGATACGCCGCTTTCAGCCCGCGCCGGTCGTTGGCGGCGACGACCTGGGGCAGGTTGAGGTGGCCGGGGTCGGAGAGTTCCTTCGTGAACGAGTAGAGGTCGTTGACGATCGTGGTGGCGTTGCAGGCCAGAGCCGTGACCCGCTGGATCTCGGGCCGGGCGTAGACCTGCTCGGGCAGTTCGTAGCCGTCGATCGCGTCGACGATCGACAGACAGGGACGGAAGTTGTTGAACTGCCGCATCACCAGGTACTCCCAGATACGCGGCCTGTACCGGATCTCCGCCCAGGCGGCCTCGGCGAGATAGCCGAGGTGGAGCCGGGCGATGTCGTGCACGAACCGGTCGGTCTGGCTGGGGGTGGCGAGGAGGGCGTAGTCCTTGAGTGCGAAGTGGTACGAGCGCAGCGGGCCGTCGGCCTGTACGCCGTGCCGCCACTCCTCCTCGTATTCGGGAGTGGAGTGGAAGGGGTCGAGCGCGGACTGTCCGAAGATCAGCCGTCCGCCCAGGCCGCGGTGGGAGCCGCCCTTGTCCTCGTCCTCCTCGCAGTAGCAGTTGTCGACGATGTTCTCGGCGAGCAGCAACTTGCCCGCGGCGGTGAGCCGTTCGAGGTCGAGCGCCCCCGGGTGCTGGAGCACCACGGCCCGGCCGAACTGGAACCCGGCGAAGTCCCCGTCCCACGCGGCCGGGAACAGATCGAGCTCGCGGGCCCAGGCCTCCAGCCTACGGTCGATCTCCGCGGCCTTCTCGGGGTCGGCGGGCGCCGCGGGCTGGTACTTGAGGCCGGGGATCGCGCCGGTGCGCCGGGCTCGTACGGCGCCGGCCAGGTTCGGCGGACCGGGCAGCGAAAGAGATGTGGTCATGAGGGGCTCCAGGCCGTCATTCGGCGGTCCGGCCGATCTGGACGTTCTCCAGGATCCCCGCCGCGTCGGGCACCAGGATGGCCATCGAGTAGTACGCGGTGACGAGGTAGCGGATGATCGCGGCCGAGTCGATGCCCATGAAGCGGACGTTCAGACCGGGCTGGAACTCCTCGGGGATACCTGTCTGGAACAGCCCGACGACACCCTGGTCGGCCTCGCCGGTGCGCAGCGCGATGATGCTGCTGGTGTGCTGCGGGGTGATCGGGATCTTGCCGCACGGGAAGAACGGGACACCGCGCCAGGCGGGGATCTCGTGCCCCTCGACGGTCACCGTGGCGGGCACCAGACCGCGTCGGTTGCACTGCCGGAAGAAGGCCGCGATCGCCTTCGGATGGGCTAGGAAGAGCCGTGTCTTGCGCCGCATGGCGAGCAGTTCGTCGAGGTCGTCCGGGGTCGGCGGACCGGTGAAGGTGCTGATGCGCTGGGTGTAGTCGACGCTGTGCAGCAGCCCGAACTCCCGGTTGTTGACCAGCTCCCACTCCTGCCGCTCGCGGATCTCCTCGATGGTGAGCCTGAGTTGCTGTTGGGTCTGGTCCATCGGGTCGTTGTAGAGGTCGGCGACCCGGGTGTGCACCCGCAGCACGGTCTGGGTGAGGGACAACTCGTACTCGCGCGGGGCGAGTTCGTAGTCGACGAAGCCGCCTGGCAGCGTCGGCTCGCCTATATGACCGGCCTGCACCGGGACGTCGGCCTCGCCCTTGCGGTTCATCGGCAGCCGCTGCCGCTCGGCGTACGCCTCCAGATGGGCGGCCAACGACGGTACGCGGTCGGTGAGTTCGGCCACCACGTCCCAGGGCAGCACGAGCAGGACGCCCGCGGTCTCGGCCCGTACGGAACTCAGCCACAGGGGGTCGGACTGCCCTATCGCCTCGTCGCCCATCTGGTCGCCGTCGGTGACGACGCCGAGGATCTCCTCCTCGTCGTACTTGCCGGCGGTGTAGCGGGTGAAGCGGCCGTGGGCGACCAAGTAGGCCTCGGTGACGGGCTGTCCGGCCTCGAAGAGGATCTGGCCGGCCCGCACCTCCCGGACCCGGAACCGGCCCGCGACCTCCTTCAGAACCTCCGTGTCGGAGTACCCGCGCAGCACGGGCAGTTCGGTGAGTGTCTCGGGGATGACCTTGATGTCGTCGGCGCCGTTCTGCTCGAACCGCACCCGGCCGCGGCCGACGCTGAGCTGGAGCCGCCGGTTGACCCGGTAGGCACCGCCCCGCACATCGACCCAGGGCAGCATCTTCAGCAGCCATCGCGAGGTGATGGCCTGCATCTGCGGTTCGGACTTGGTGGTCGTGGCGAGCTGACGTGCGGCCAGGGTGCCGAGGCTGGTGGGTAGTTGACCGTTGCCGGGGGTCGCGGGGCCGGGTTCGTCGGTGGCGGGTCCGTGGGCGCTTTCCGGAGTGGACACATTCCCTCCCGGGAGGTGAACAGGGGTGAGCGCGTCGTCGGTGTACAAGCCAAACAGCCGTGCCCAGGACCGGTAACCGCGCGCAGGGGGCGGCTTCACGCCCTGCAGGATGTAAACCGCCGATCGAGGCGGGGAGAGGAGGAGGTCCTTCCCGTGCCCCGGCGTACAGGGCGCTGGAACGCCTCGGCTGCGCGAACGCCCGTGCGCCGCCTACCCGTTGAGATCGTTCACCAGCACCGCGGCCCCGTCGAAGCGGCCGGCCTTCAGATCCGTCAGCGCGTCCGCGGCCCGCGAGAGCGGATACGTGTGGGTGGTCGCGCGCACGTCGTGCCGGGCGGCCAGATCGAGGAACTCCCTCGCGTCCGCACGGGTGTTGGAGGTGACGCTGCGCAACTCCTTCTCGTAGAACAGCTCGTGCTCGTAGTCCAGGGGCGGAGTGTCGCTGAGGTGGATGCCCGCGACCGCGAGGACCCCGCCCCGGTCGAGCGCCCGCAGCGCCACCGGCACGAGATCGCCGACCGGCGCGAACAGGATCGCGCTGTCCAACGGCTCCGGCGGCGCCTCGTACGCGTCACGCGCCGAAGCCGCCCCCAGCTCCAGCGCGAGCCGCTGTGCGGCCTTGCCCCGGGTCAGGACATGCACGGTGGCCCCCTCGGCCAGCGCCACCTGCGCGCACAGATGGGCGCTGCCCCCGAAGCCGTAGAGACCGAGCCGTCCGCCCGGCGGGAGGGCGGCCCGGCGCAGCGAGCGGTAGCCGATGATCCCGGCGCACAGCAGAGGCGCCAGGGCCACGTCGTCCAGGCCGGCGGGGAGTCGGTGGGCGAACGCGGCCGGTACGGTCGTGTACTCCGCGTAGCCGCCGTCGGCGTCCCAGCCGGTGTACTCGGAGCGCGGGCACAGATTCTCGGCCCCGCGCAGGCAGTACGCGCAGGTGCCGTCGGTACGGCGCAGCCACGCGACGCCCACCCGGTCGCCGACCGCGAACCCGCTCACCCCGGCCCCGAGCCCCGCCACCGCCCCGACGACCTCGTGCCCCGGAGTCACCCCCGGGCGGCGCACCGGCAGATCCCCCTCGGTGACATGCAGATCGGTCCGGCACACCCCGCACGCGCGCACGTGCACGAGGAGTTCGTCGTCCCCAGGCACGGGCACCGGCTTCTCCACGAGCTGGAGAGAGCCTCCCTCGACGGGCCCCGGCTCGGTCACGGCCCACGCGCGCATCGTCGTCGTATCCGCCATACGTCCAGTGTGGAACGGACCGCGGCGTTCGGCGCGCGCCTCGCTCTCCGGGTGACTAGCGTGAGAATTCGGACAACCCGACCTACCGGAGAGGGCCGTAATCATGGCCGTACAACCTGAGGGAACCCCTGTTGGGCCGACGCGATGTTCAGCGACGTCGAGGGGGCCAAGCGCTTCTACGGCGAGGTCCTCGGCTGGACCTTCGGCGACGCGTCGTCGGAGTACGGCAACTACACCCAGGCCTTCGTCGACGACAAGGCGGTCGCGGCCGTCGTACCGCCGATGCCCGGAGCGGAGGGGCAGTCGCGGTGGTGCCTGTACCTCGCGTCACCGGACGCGGCGGCCACCGCGGCGAAGATCCGGGAGAACGGCGGCCAGGTGCTCATGGAGCCGATGAAGGTCGGCGACTTCGGCACGATGTGCCTGGCCAGTGAGCCCAGCGGCGCCGTCTTCGGCGTCTGGCAGGGCGGCGTCCACGAGGGCTTCGAGGCCACGGGCGTGCCTGGCGCCTACGCCTGGGCCGAGGTCTTCACGCGCGAGCCCGGGAAGGCGGACGCGTTCTTCGCGGCGGTCTTCCCGTACGCGCAGAAGCAGATGGACGGCGGCGAGATGGACTACCGGATGTACAACGTCGGCGACGAGACGGTGCTGGGCCGGATGGCGATGGGCGACGAGTTCCCGCCCGAGGTGCCGTCGTACGTCAACGTGTACTTCGCCGTCCCCGACTGCGACGAGGCCGTCGCCAAGGCCACCGAGCTGGGCGGCATCGTGCGCTTCGGCCCCATGGACAGTCCCTTCGGGCGGTTCGCGGCGCTGAGCGATCCGCAGGGCGCCGCGTTCACGGTGATCGACGTGAACACGACCAAGGGCGAGTTCCCGACGAGCACGGACGTCTAGCCGAGGCCGTCCATCAGCTCCCGTCGGCCGCCCACCAGGCGGGAGCGCAGGCCACGGCGGCGTCGACCAGGTCGGCCTTCGTGACAGAGGGGTCGCCGAGCCATGCCCGGATGGCTCCCGCGAAACCGCGCGCCATGAACTGCGCGATCACGTGCCGGTTGGCCTCGGGGAGTCCCGGATGGTGGCCGTCGGCCATGAGGGCCAGCGTGTAGTCGCTGAAGTGACGCACGAGGGCCTCGTACACGCCGCTGTCCGCCGGGTCGTCGAGGGCGTGCCGGTATATCGGCAGGTACCGCTCGACGTGGTCGGCCACCTCCGACGTGGCCAGGCGCAGCAGCTCGGGGGCCGATTCGCCCCGCGCGCGGCGCTCGGCCTCCAGCAGGTGGCCGCGGTCCAGGTCGGCGTGGAGCACCTGGATGAGCAGGTCCAGCGGGGAGCTGTAGCGGTTGTAGAACGTGGCGCGGGTGACCCCGGCGCGGTCGGCCAGCTCGCCGATCGTGATCTGCGAGACGGGCCGCTCGGCGGCGAGGTCCACGATCGCCTCTTCGAAGGCCCGCGTCGTACGGGTGATGCGCGGATCGATCCGGTCGCTCAGTGCTCTGCCCTCCTCGCATGCACGTTGCACTCTGCCATGGGGGGTGATTTTATACATATGTCAAATAGTGCGGTGAAGGGACAACGCCATGGCCTCGCACACCGAGATCTCACCCCGGGAAGCCGCCGACAGGCTGGCCATCCGCGAGCTGATCGACGCCTACGCGCATTGCGCGGACCGGCGGGACGCCAAGGGCCAGATGAGCCTGTTCACCGAGGACACCCGCTTCCTGGTGTTCATGGACGCCACGGCCGCCGAGCCGACGCAGACCCTGCACGGCCGCGAGTCCCTGGCCCCGGTGTTCGACAACCTCAACACCTACCAGGCGACCACCCACTTCAACGGCCAGAGCACCATTTCCATGGACGGCGACGACCGGGCGACGGGCGAGAGCTACTGCCTCGCCCATCACATCGGGGTCGACGAGTCGGGGCAGCGCACGCTGATGATCGCCTCCATCCGCTACCTCGATGAGTTCACCAAGCAGGACGGCGACTGGTACTTCGCCGAGCGCCGACTGATGGTCGACTGGACCGAGACGCGCCTTTCGGCGCCCTGACACCGGTGTGCGGTCAAGTCGTCGGTTCCTCCTCGTAGTTGGCCACGCGGTTGGCCACGGCGACTCCCCAGGGGATGCCGAAGAGCAGGACGAGCGCCAGGCCGAGGGCGAGGGGAGCCGGGCGCAGGGCGCCGACTCCCACGCACAGGACGGCCATGGCGACGCAGGTGCTGGCCAGGGGCCGGTAGAGCCCGAGGTTCTCGCTCCACGCGCGCGTGGACGCCGCGAGCACCATCGTCGCGCAGAGCACGACGGCCGCGCCCCCGCAGAGCACCCAGGCCGTGGCCGCGGGCGTCCGGCTGTCGTGGGCGTGCTCGACGAGGCCGACCATCGCCGCGCCCATGGCGGCCACCGCGGCCGTGATCGGCAGATGGACCATCATCCATTGCAGGGCGCACGCGCGCGTGGGCCTCGGCAGCCGGTGTCCGGCGAAGTCGAAGTAGGTCCACCACGCGCCGAACCCGACGACGACGGCGACCAGTCCGACGGCGAGGGTGAGCGCGTTGGTCGGCTCGTGGGCCAGTCCGTCGACCACTCCGGTCACGTTCTCGCCGAGCACGATGATGATGAACAGCCCGAACCGTTCGGTGAGCGCGTCGGTCACGCTGAGCGCGACCACCTGTTCCGGGATGGCCCTCCCGATGACGGCCACGAACCCGATCAGGTAGACGACGGCCAGCGCGCCCCACGTCAGCACGCGGGCGTCGGCGGGCAGGGCGGCGCTCGCGGCCAGTACGACAGCGCAGGCCGCCGTCCCCGTCACGTACAGCATGCTGGGGCGCCGGAATTCGGGCGTGTCACTGCGCGAGGCGAGCAGCCACAGCAGCGCCAGGACCCCGAACAGCACCCCCGCGTCGATGGCGAACGCGGCACCGCGCTCGTCGCCCGCGCCGGGGATGAACGCGCCCAGCGGGACGAGTACGAGGATCTGCAGCAGGAACATGCTCCGGCCGCGGGCGTCCTCGTGCCCGTGCAGCTCGTGGTGCAGGCTGCCGTTGAGCCACGCGATCCACACCAGAGCGAACACCGCCGCGAACAGGCCCAGTCCGTGCCAGTCGAGCTCCCCGGACAGATGGTGAGCGGCCTGCGCGACCAGCACGACCACGACCAGGTCGTAGAAGAGCTCCAGCGGTCCGACCACCCGCTCGCGCGGCTGCTCGCCATGGGGGCGCGGGGGCCGCCACAAGTGGTGGCGCACCCGCGCCCATTGGTCTTGTCGCGAGGTCATGCGCGCAGCGTAGAGGGCTAGTGGACGAGATCTTCGGACACGGCCCACAGGCGGGCCGCGTTGTCCCGGTCCAGGGCGTACGGCGCGACGCCGGCGACGGCACCGGCCCGCTCGGTGACCGGCTCGGACCGGGCGCAGTCCTCGAAGTAGGCGCCGGTGACACCCTGCACGGTCGGCGAGGCGGCGAGCAGCACCGAGGTCGCGGCGCCCTGTTCCACCGACTTCTGCGGCGGGAGCGCGAGTTCGCCCGAGGCGATGAAGGCGGCCACCTGGTCCATGTCCATGTGCCGGGCCAGGGAGGTGTCCGCGATGTTGCCCGGCATCAGCGCGTTCGCGGTGATGCCGTCGCCGGCCCAGCGCTCGGCGGCACCGACGGCGAACAGGGCGTTGGCGGTCTTCGACTGGCCGTACGAGGTCCACGGGTCGTAGGGGCGGAAGCGGTAGTCGAGGTCGTCGAAGACGACGGGGGAGAAGAGGTGGCCGATGGAGCTCACCGACACGACCCGCGCGCCGTCCGCCGCCGCGAGGGCCGGGTGGAGGCCGGTGGTGAGGGCGAAGTGGCCCAGGTGGTTGACGCCGAACTGCCATTCGCGGCCCTCGGGCGTGCGGGTGAGTTCGGGTGTGGCCATCACGCCGGCGTTGTTGACCAGGATGTGCAGCGGGCCCTGCCAGGCCGCCACGAACGCGGCGATCGTCGACCGGTCGGCCAGGTCGAGCCGCCCGACCGTCAACTGCCCCGATCCGGGCGGCAGTTCCTTCTCCAGGCGCTCCGCGACCTGGGCGCCCGCGTCGGTGTTCCGCACGGCCAGCGTGACATCGGCGCCCGCCGCGGCGAGCGCCCGCGCCGTCTCCACCCCGATCCCGGAACTGGCCCCGGTCACCACGGCCCGGCGGCCGTGCAGGTCGACACCCTCGATCACTTCGGCGGCGGTTGTGTCCGCACTGAACATCTGGCATCCCAACAAGGTGGACTAATTGACACTTGTATATTAGCAGTCGGCTGTGAACGCCGCCCGCTCGTCCGGGGGCGTGCGGGACCCCTCGCGCTGCCATGGCATGATCGGGCGCATGCGTGAACGTGTGGTGGCCGCGTGCGACGGGGCTTCGAAGGGGAATCCCGGGCCGGCCGCCTGGGCGTGGGTCGTCTCGGACGACAAGGAGAGCCCGGCCCGCTGGGAGGCGGGACCGCTCGGCAAGGCCACCAACAACGTCGCCGAACTCACCGCGCTGGAGCGCCTGTTGACGGCGACCGCACCGGACGTACCGCTGGAGATCCGCATGGACTCGCAGTACGCCATGAAGGCGGTCACCACCTGGCTGCCCGGCTGGAAGCGCAACGGCTGGAAGACCTCCGGCGGAAAGCCCGTCGCCAACCAGGAGCTGGTCGTCCGCATCGACGAACTCCTCGGCGGCCGCTCGGTCGAGTTCCGCTACGTCCCCGCCCATCAAGTCGACGGCGACCCGCTGAACGACTTCGCCGACCGCGCGGCCAGCCAGGCGGCCATCGTCCAGGAGCCCGCGGGCAGCGACCTCGGCTCCCCGGAACCGCCCCCCTCGCCCGACACCCCGAAGAAGCCCGCCCGCTCCGGCGGTGCCAAGTCGCCCCGCAAGAGCGCCGGTTCGGCCTCCCGCACCATCAAGGCCAAGTTCCCCGGCCGCTGCCTGTGCGGTCGCGCGTACGCGGCCGGCGAGCCCATCAGCAAGAACCCCCAGGGCTGGGGCCACCCGGAGTGCGCCACGGCCGAGGCGTAAGCGCCTCGCCTGCTCGACGCGTCCCATCGGTCTTCGGGTCCCGAGGCCGATGGGACTTCCCTGCGCCTTCTGCCTGCTACTCTGCGGTTCCACTTGACCACTTTGAGTAATCCCCAGGGGTGTGCGCGTGAAGGTCGCCTGTGTCGGAGGCGGGCCCGCCGGTCTGTATCTCTCGATCCTGCTGAAGCGTCAGGACCCGTCCCACGACATCACCGTCTACGAGCGCAACCCCGAGGGTTCGACCTACGGCTGGGGCGTGACGTACTGGAGTGGGCTGCTCGACCAACTCCGGGAGTACGACCCGGAGTCCGCGCAGGCCGTCGACGAGCACTCGGTGCGCTGGAGCGACGGCGTCGCCCGCATCCGGGACCTGACGACCACTCAACCCGGGGACGAGGGCCACGGCATCGGCCGCCACCGACTCCTCAAGATCCTCGCCGAACGGGCCCGATCCCTGGGCGTGCGGCTGGAGTTCGAGTGTGAGGTGACCGCTGACGACCTGCCTGACGCGGATTTGATCGTGGCCGCCGACGGCGTCAACAGCGCGCTGCGCGCCCGCCATGCCGACCACTTCGGCGCCGAACTCAAGCCCGGCCGCAACCAGTACATCTGGCTCGGCACCAGCAAGGTCTTCGGCTCCTTCACCTTCGCCTTCGTGGAGACCGACCACGGCTGGATCTGGTGCTACGGCTACGCGTTCGGCCCCGAGGGCAGCACCTGCGTCATCGAGTGCGCACCCGAGACCTGGACCGGGCTCGGCCTCGACACCGCGGCCGAGGCCGACGGACTCGCCCTGCTGGAGAAGCTGTTCGCCGACCTCCTCGACGGCCACTCCCTGATCGGCCGCGCCTCGGCCGACGGCAGCGCCCAGTGGCTGAACTTCCGCACCCTCACCAACCGCACCTGGCACCGCGGCAACCTCGTCCTGCTCGGCGACGCCGCCCACACCACCCACTACTCCATCGGTGCCGGCACCACCCTCGCCCTGGAGGACGCCATCGCGCTCGCGGACGCCCTGCGCGACCACACCGAGCTGCCGCAGGCCCTCGCCGCCTACGAACAGCGCCGTAGATCCGCCCTGTTGTCCATCCAGAGCGCGGCCCGCTACAGCGCCCAGTGGTACGAGAACCTCCAGCGCTACATCCACCTGCCCCCGCACCGCATGTTCGCCCTGCTCGGCCAGCGCCACTCACCCCTGCTGCCGTACGTCCCGCCGCAGGTCTACTACGGCATCGACAAGGCGGCCGGGCGGCTGGAGGCGCTGCGCCGGTTCAAGCGGTGGCTCGGGCCCAAGGTCGCGCGGACCGTGCACGCGCGGGCGCTCGCCTCCCGCAAGTAGGGCGCCCTCCGGGAGCGGTCCGGCTTCCGTGAGCGGCCTGGGGAGGTTGGGTGAATGACTATTCACCAGTTAGGGTGAATAGTCATTCACCTTCTTTTTTCATGCCAGCTGGAGTGCCCATGGGCCAGCCCGTCCCGATACCCGACCCGTCCGGCGCCCTCGCCGGGCGGACCCCCTTGCGGGACCGGCTCACCGTTCCGGTGCTGGCGTTCGGCGGGATCCTCATGGCGGTCATGCAGACCGTGGTCGTCCCCCTGCTGCCATCCCTGCCCCGGCTGACCCACTCCTCCGCGGGCGCCGTCTCCTGGATGGTCACCGCGACCCTGCTCTCCGGCGCCGTCCTCACCCCCGTGCTCGGCCGGGCCGGCGACATGTACGGCAAGCGACGGGTCCTCACGAGCGCCCTCGGCCTGATGACCGTGGGCTCGGTCATGTGCGCCCTGTCCTCCGACATCCGCGTCCTGATCTTCGCCCGCGCCCTGCAAGGCGCCGCGGCCGCCGTGGTCCCCCTGTCGATCAGCATCCTGCGCGACGAACTGCCCCCGGAGCGCCGGGGCAGCGCGGTGGCCCTGATGAGTTCCACGGTCGGTATCGGCGCCGCGCTCGGACTGCCGCTCGCGGCGCTGATCGTGCAGTACGCCAACTGGCACGTCATGTTCTGGGCGACCAGCGCGCTCGGCGCGATCGGCGTGTGGGGGATCTGGTGGGCGGTGCGCGAGTCGCCCGTCCGTTCGCCGGGCCGCTTCGACGTGCTCGGCGCGCTGGGACTCGCCGTAGGACTGGTGTGTCTGCTGCTCGGGGTGTCGCAGGGCGGCCAGTGGGGGTGGGGCAGCTCGCGCATCCTCGGGCTGTTCCTCGCCACGGTCGTCGTGTTCGGGCTGTGGTGGTGGCAGCAACTCCGCGTGGAACAGCCGCTGGTGGACCTGCGGTTGGTGTCCAGGCCAAGGGTGGGCCTGTCCCATGTGGCGGCCCTGCTGACCGGCTTCGCGTTCTACGCCAACTCCCTGGTCACCGCCCAGCTGGTGCAGGCGCCCAAGGCCA
The DNA here is from genome assembly GCF_045162645.1 of Streptomyces sp. NBC_00988. Classification (NCBI taxonomy): domain Bacteria; kingdom Bacillati; phylum Actinomycetota; class Actinomycetes; order Kitasatosporales; family Streptomycetaceae; genus Streptomyces; species Streptomyces sp. NBC_00988. The sequence continues at coordinate 1,161,624 of NZ_CP108730.1, read as the reverse complement.
CCGGGTACGGGCTCGGGCTGTCCATCGTCCAGACCGGCCTGTGCCTGCTGCCCGGCGGCATCACCATGCTGCTGCTCTCACCCGTCTCGGCCCGCATCTCGGCGGCCCGCGGCCCGCGCATCACGCTCGCCCTCGGCGCCGCGATCATCGCCCTCGGCTATGTGGTGCGCATCGCCGACAGCCGTGACCTGTGGACGATCATCCTCGGCGCGACGGTCGTGGCCACCGGCACCACCTTCGCCTACTCGGCGCTGCCCACCCTCATCCTGCGCGCCGTCCCGGCCGGCCAGACCGCGTCCGCGAACGGCGTCAACGTCCTGATGCGCACCATCGGCCAGGCCGTCTCCAGCGCCGTGGTCGCCGCCGTGCTGGTGCACCACACCAGCCTGGTCGGCGGGCTCCCGCTGCCCACGCTGCACGGATACCTGATGGCGTTCGGCATCGCGGGCGTGATCGCCCTGGTCGCGAGCGCGGCGGCCCTGACCATCCCGGGCGACCCCGCCCCTGAGGACAGGCGGCCCGCCCGCGAGGGTGCCGAGGGCGCGCGGGACGAGGCGTTGGAGGGAGCGTGAGTGCCGTGAGCACCACTCCACCCACCGCGTCCCCGCCCGCACGCCGGGACGCCGAGGCGACCAAGGCGGCCATCCTCAAGGCCGCCCGGTACCTCCTCGCGCGCAACGCGCACGCCGACATCACCCTCAAGGCCGTCGCCGAACGCGCCGGTGTCAGCGCGCCGTTGATCCTCAAGTACTTCGGCAACAAGGACGCCCTCTTCGCCCGCGTCATGTCCTTCGAGACCGACGTGGAGGACCTCCTCGACGCCCCGCTCGACGAACTCGGCCGCCACATGGTCCGGCACGTCCTGGTCAGCCAGCGAGAGCGCGGCGCCGACCCGCTGCTGCGCATCGCGTTCGCCCCCCTCCAGGGCGACCACGGCGACATCCTGCGCGTCAACTTCCGCGCCCAGGTGGTCGACCGCCTCGCCGAACGCCTCTCCGGCCCGGACACCGCCCTGCGCGCCGAACTCGCCGTCGCGACGATCCTCGGCCTCGGCGTCATGTACGGCATCGCCCGCGGCACCCGGCTGCGCGCGACCGCGACCGACATCATCGTGGACCGCTACGGACCCACTGTGCAGGCCCAGTTGACGCCCCGCTGAGCCAGGCCGTGTCCGCAGAGTCCCGCCTGCCTCGCGACGCCCGGCACGCACTCTCGCCGCACCGGACGAAAGCCCAAGTACGTCCAGTACGAGGGCTTCCGCCCGGCACGCCGAGAGCACGCACCGGACGCCGCGAGGCCCGCCCTTCGGGCGGATGACGGGACTTTGCGGACACGACCTAGCGCGCCCGGCGCCGCTCCGCCCGTGCGCGACGGTACTGCCGGACCAGGGCACGCAAGGAGGCGAGAGCGGCCGGACTCGCCCCGCGCCGCAGGAGCCTCCCGCCCTCGCGGCGCACCGCGCGGAGCCGCAGTTCCTGGACGGCGATCAGGGCGTCGAGAAACGGCCGGTACTCGGGCGCGACGAGCGCGGGAAGCCGACGGCCCTCCGTGAGCGTGGCCTCGGCGAGATCGGCCTGCTCCAGGACCAGCCGCTCCAACGCGGGCACACACGCCTCGGACCTGCTCCGCAGATCCTCGAACTTCAGCCCGTACCGGACCAGTTCGTCCTCCGGGATGCCGATACGGCCGTCCTCGGCGTCCTCCGCGAGATCGGCCAGGAAGTCGGCGCGCTGCAAGCCCTCGATCAGGGCCCGGCATCCCCGGACGTACGGATCGCCGGGTCCGGCGTCGGGGTCGGGCGCGAGCAGCGACGCGGTGAGCATCAGGGCGGGCAGCGCGTAACTGTCCACGTACGCCTGGAAGTCGGCCTCCGTAGCGAAGCCCGTCCAACTCGCCTCGACCGTGGCGCCGTCGAGGAAGGCCCGCACCCGGGCGGCCAGGTACGGGTGACGGCGCGTGCTGTCCCGGAGCGCCAACAGGGTGTCCTGGTCCGGCAGTTCACCGCGCTCAAGGGCCTCAGTGGTCTCGGCGTCCCAGGACGCGAGGGTCGCCGTACGGACGTCCACGGCACCGGTGTCGATCAGTTCGTCGGTCGCGTGCATGTAGGCCACCGCGGCGATGGCCGGCGGATGCAGTTCCGCCGGCAACAGCAGCCGTACCGCGGTGTATTCGTGCGGCGCGAACCTGCGGACGAGCCGGCGTTGGGCGTCGTAGGCACGCCGCAGTCGCGGATCGGTGATGCCCGCCTTCGTCAGTGCGGTGGACCAACTGCTCACGACTCTCCCCAGCTCAAGGACCCGGAGACAGCCTAGTCAGTCCTACCCGAACAGCCGGTCCAGGAAGGCGTTCCCGAACACCCCGTGCGGGTCCAGCCGGTCGAAGGTCCCCGCCGCCTGCCCCCACACCGACTCCCCGAACGAGCCCGGGATCGCCGTGCCCAGCACCTCCTCGTCGCTCCACGCGGCCTGCTCGGTGTAGGCCCAGCCCTTCGACCACTCGACCCGGGTCAGGGCGTCCGTACCGTCGTACGAGCGCAGCAGGAACTGCTCCAACTCCCGCAGGAACTCCTCCGCGTACGGCGTGCCGGGCAGCGTCAGGACGTCCAGCCAGACGGCCGTGTCCCATTCGGGGTGCTCGGTGCTCGGCCGCAGTGCGGACAGCAACGGGGTGCGGGCGCCGGTGAGTTCGGTGTCGGCGGGGTGGTCGAGGCCGGTCACGCGGATCTCGACGGTGCCGTTGACGGGGAAGCGGCCGAGCGCGGCGTACGCGGTGAGCCGTTCCTGGTAGAAGGCGGTGAACTCGTGGACCACGCGCTGCACTTGGGCCCGGGTGGTCAGCACCGCGTACCCGTTGGCGGTCTCCCGCAGGGTCGTCGGCTTGATGTAGAGCAGCGTGTTCTTCGACGGTCCCCAGATGTCCGCCGACAGCGTCGTCGTCAACCCGAGTGCGGCCACGTCGAGTTGGGCGTTGCCGAGCACCGGCGCCAGATACCACGCCGCATCGGACAGGATCCGCCCGACGAGATCCGCGACCAGGGTCGGCACGTTGTCGGAGAACGGGTAGTTGTACGGCGACGAGACGTGCCGTGAGGTCAGCGGCCGGGTCGGTTCGACGCTCCAGACCTTCAGCCAGGGGAACTCGGTGAACGCGAACCAGATCGCCTCGGCCCGCCCCGACGCGTCGAGGAAGCTCGCGAAGGTCCGCGCGCCGGACCCGGGCGCCGCGAACAGCTCGGTGGCCGGAATGTCCGTACGGCTCACGCAGCGCAGGTTGGCGTTGGCCCCGACCCGCAGTACGACCTCGGTGACCAGCGACCGCCCCAGATGTGTGAGCAGCGCGGCGCAGTCCGCCTCGTCGCGGGTGTAGGTCCGCAGGACGTACGCGCCGGAGTCCGTGTCCCACACCACCGCCGTCAGCGACAGCACCAGATTGCTGAGCGACCCGAACGTGTGCCCGGCCGTCCGTACCTCGCCGTTCGCCGGTACGGCCGTGCCGTGCGCGTCGATGGCCAGGGCGCCGCCGAGCGTCAGGTCGCCGGGCGCGGGCGAGGCGGTGAGACCGAGGCCGTGGCCCTCCAGGAACGTGAGCAGCGCCTCCAGGGTGACACCTGTACCGGCCCGCACGGCGGAGTCGGAGTCCAGGGTCAGGCCCGTGAGGTGTGGGGCGGTGTCGACCAGCAGCACCGGTGCCTCGGACGTCGTACCGGACTCGATCGTCAGGGGTGACCAGCCGTGCGAGGAGCCGCGGGCGCGGACCCCCCAGCCGTGCTGCCAGGCCCAGTTGACGACCGACACCACCTGGCCCGGGTCGGTCGGCGCGCATGCCCACAGGCCGTCGGCGGTGATCTCGCCGACCCAGTTCCGGTACGCCGAGCGGTAGAGGTCGACCTCGGCCGGGAAGTCGGGCAGCTCGGCCGCCGCGAGAGCCGGATCGGCCGTCAGGAGTACGGGTACGGCGGCCAGGGCGGCCGCGGAGAGAAGGAAGCCCCGACGGGTCCAGGGAGCGGAACTGCCGTTCCCGGACTGGAGGTTGTTCGCCACATGATCGGTCACGCGCACACGCTAGGTGCGCGTTGACACGAGTAGGCATCCTGTCGAACCGGTTCACTCGTGTGAGTGAAAGATTCACAGGTCACGGCCAGGAGGAGCCCGATCCGCGCATGTCAGTGGCGGATGACAGACTGACGGCATGGACGAACGTGTAATCGGCAGGTCGAATCAGCAGCTGTCCGTCGTCGGTCTCGGCACCTGGCAGCTGGGCGCCGACTGGGGAGACGTCGACGACAAGGAAGCCCTCGCCGTGCTGGAGGCGGCGGCGGAGTCGGGGGTGACCTTCTTCGACACGGCCGATGTGTACGGCGACGGGCGCAGCGAGCAGACCATCGCCACCTTCCTGAGCGGCCGGCCCGATCTGCATGTCCTGGTCGCGACGAAGATGGGCCGCCGCGTCGACCAGATCCCGGAGAACTACGTCCTCGACAACTTCCGCGCGTGGAACGACCGTTCGCGCCGCAACCTGGGCGTCGACCGCATCGACCTCGTGCAGCTGCACTGCCCGCCCACGCCGGTGTACTCCTCGGACGAGGTGTTCGACGCCCTCGACACCCTGGTCGCCGAGGAGCGCATCGCCCGGTACGGCGTCAGCGTCGAGACCTGCGAGGAAGCCCTCACCGCGATCGCCCGGCCGAACGTGACCAGCGTGCAGATCATCCTCAACGCCTTCCGCATGAAGCCCCTGCTCCAGGTGCTCCCGGCCGCGCAGGCTGCGGGCGTCGGCATCATCGCGCGCGTGCCGCTCGCGTCGGGCCTGCTGTCCGGCAAGTACACCAAGGACACGGTGTTCCCGGAGAACGACCACCGCACCTACAACCGGCACGGCGAGGCCTTCGACCAGGGCGAGACCTTCTCCGGCGTCGACTACGCGACGGGTGTCGAGGCCGCCGCCGAGTTCTCCGCGCTCGCCCCGGAGGGGTACACCCCGGCCCAGCTGGCCCTGCGCTGGATCATCGACCAGCCCGGCGTCACCTCGGTGATCCCCGGCGCCCGCTCACCCGAACAGGCCCGAGCCAACGCGTCCGCCGCCAAGCTGCCCGCCCTCTCCGAGGACACGCTCACCGCGATCCGGGACCTCTGCGACCGCCGGATCAAGGACCAGGTCGAGGGCCGCTGGTAGACCCCTGCCCCTGAACGGTTCTCCGTTTGAACGGTCGGCGGTCCGGTTACACGGACCGCATGACCGAGGAAGAGCGGCGGACGGGGCGCGACGAGTCCGAGGACGAGCGGGCGGACCGGATGTGGGCCGAGCTCATCCAGGAGGTCCGGGTCGCGCAGACCGGCGTACAGATCCTGTTCGGGTTCCTGCTCACCGTCGTCTTCACCCCGAAGTACGAGCAGTTGGAGCACGCGAACCAGGTGCTCTACCTCGTGACCGTCGTCCTCGGCGCCACCGCCACCGGCGCCCTGATCGGCCCGGTGTCCCTGCACCGCCTGGTCTCCGGCCGGAGCGTGAAACCCCAGGCGGTGCGCTGGGCGTCCCGGCTGACCTTCGTCGGCCTCGTCCTGCTGCTCGCCACGATGACCGCCGCGCTGTTGCTGGTCCTCCGGGTCGCCACCCACGACGCGTATGTGCCCTGGCTGGTCGCGGGGGTCGTCACCTGGTACCTGCTGTGCTGGTTCGTACTGCCCCTGTGGGCACGGCAGCGTGATACGACCCGATGACACCGAGCCGCGCCATCTGCCGGTCGTGCACCCGGCTCAGCACCAGCACCGAGACCGTGGCCCCGATCAGCGCGCAGAACATGTCCCACTGCGTGTCCCACACATCGCCCTGGGTGGCCAGGAAGGCGTCCGCGCTGTGCCCGCCGATCACGGCCGCCGCCCACTCGAACAACTCGAACAGGGCGCTGAAGGCGAGACACGCGCACACCGTGAGCGGCGCCAGCCAGCGGCTGCCGCGCAGGGGCGAGGTGCGGGTGAGCAACTCCCGTACCAGGACAGCCGGTACGAAGCCCTGCATGAGGTGGCCGAGACGGTCGTAGGGATTGCGGCTGAGCCCGAAGGTGTCACGGACCCAGTCGCCCGCCGGTACCTCCGCGTACGTGTAGTGGCCGCCGACGGCGAGGACCAGCGCGTGCGCGGCGAGCAGACAGCACAGCAGGCCGGTCAGGGGGAAGCGGCGCCAGGTCAGGACGATCACCGGGAGTCCGGCGAAGACCCACACGGTCTCCAGGAACCACGTCGTGCGGTCGTGCGGATGCCAGGCGGAGAGGGCCATGCCGACGACCACCAGCGCGACCATGGCGGCGGGCAGACGGCGCCGCGGCGCGGAAGCGGGAACGGACACGATGGGGCTCCCTTGTCGTGGGGAGCCCCATCGTGTCCGACGGCCGAAGTCGCTACATGAGTACGGCTACTCAGCCGGAGTGGTGGTCTTGCGCAGCGCGTTCAGGCAGCTGTCGATGGCCTGCTGGAGCTCCTCCAGACGCTGGACCATGTCGTCCTCGTAGAAGTCCTGGGCGTCGTCGAAGGTCAGCTCCTCGAACGCCTTCGTGGCCTTCTGCAGGCTGCTGTAGAACTTCGTGCGCTTCTCCTGGACGCGCAGTTCGGGGTCGGCCTCGACCGCCTCGACGACCAGGTTCTTCATGGTGTCGTAGGCCTCGGTGGCCCACCCGCCGGTGTCCTCGCCGTCCTCCAGCTCGTCGAGGAGCGAGAGGTGCCGTTCGGCCTCCTGGCGCAGGTCGACGGGCGCGTCGACGGTCTGGCCCGCCGGGGTCTTGATCTGGCCCGACTCGGCGATCTGTCGGACGTATCCGATCCTGTCCGCCGACCGGCTCTCCGTCGCGACGGCCTTCTTCAGGTCGTCCGTGCGTACGACGTCCCGGGCCAGCTCGGACTGGAGCTCCGGGTCCTCGCGGACGCGGTCCAGCAGCGCCTGCCGGGCGGCCCGTGCGGTGGACGGGTCGGCGAGGATCGCGGCGCGCAGCGCGGTCGGGTTCTCCGCGACCTCCAGCGCCTTGGTGGGGCGGATGCCCTCGGCTTCGGCGGCCTCCGTGATGGCGGTGCCGCGCTCGGAGGTGGCGCTGGAACGGGAGACGTAGTAGTTCAACCACACGTCGGCGTCCGGGAGTTCGACCTCCTGGCCGGGGGCCAGCTCCTCGAAGTGCGGGACGAGACCGTCGTCGGCGGCCCGGTCCCAGGCCTTGTAGTAACGCATGACACGCTCGGGGGAGCAGTCGGCGAGTTCGGCGAACTCCTTCGCGGACACCTTCGGCGTCTCGTCCGCGCTCTGCCCGCCGGGCCGGACGCTGCGCGCCACCTTGAGGCCGAACGCCCAGCCGCCGGTGCGGGCGTAGGCTCCGAACTCGTGCGCGTCCCGGGCGACGAGGCCGGCGTCGTCGAGGGCGGTGAAAGACGTCTCGGCCTGGTCGATCACTACGGTCAAGGCGGACTCTCCTGGGCTTGTGATGAGGCACGGTGCGAACAGGCAGCCTATATCCACCCATTGCCGTTGGTTTGAGTGCCCGGCCCTCGCGTCGCCGTCAGTGCCGTCAGTTCGACTCCCGCCGGAAGGTCTTGAAGAAGGTCTGCAACGCCTGGCGGTTGGCCGCGTCGTTCCATTCGTCGGCGGGCGTCGTCCACCGTAGCGAGAAACTGCGCCCGCCGCCGATCAGGAAACCGCGCCCGAGCGTGCGCACCCGGTCGTCGCCGGTGCCGGAGAACCACTCCAGGTCGGCCGCCTTGTCGCCCTGGAACGTCGTGGCCTGGATGTCGCCGATCTGCTGGAAGCCCTCAGTCTGCTTGAGCCCCGGCAGGACGTCGTCACGCCATACGGCGACCGGGTCCGGGCCCGCCTGTGTGCTGTACGTCACGGCCAGCGTGCGCGGGTCGCCCGTCGCGCCGAAGGTGACGCGGTAGGCGTCGGACACCTGTTGGGTCTCCACCACCTTCCAGCCCTTCGGCAGCGCGACGGAGAAGCCCTGCGGCGCCTTGAACACGCGGAAGCCGGCCGGCAGCGCCGAGGCGGTGGGGGAGGGGGACGCGGTGACGGAGGGCGAGGGCGAGGGCGACGCGGAAGCGGACGGGGAGGCGGGGGACGTGGGCGACGGCGTGGGGGACGGGGAGTAGGCGTGGCCGTCCACGTTCTCGCCGGGGGCGCTGACCGATGCGGACGCGGACGGCAAGGGGGAGGGCTCGGTCGTGGCTGAGGTCTGAGTGCCGGGCAGTTGGTGGGTGGCGGCCAGGACGGCGACCGTGACGGTGCCGACGGCGAGGGCGGTCCCGGCGGCCATGCCCCGGCCGCTCCAGGTGGTCCCCGCCCCGCGCACGGCGTCGTAGGCCCTCCGCAGGCGGGGCAGCGGAACCGGCTCGCGGTCGGCGTACGGGTCGTCGTTGAGGATGCGGGTGAGGGACTCGCGGACCACCGGGCGGGTCAGCCGCTCCCGGGAGTTCTTGCGCAGCAGCCCCTGCACGACCTGCGCCAGCGGCCCGGCGCGCGACGGGCCGCGCATCGGGAGCCGGTCCACGCCCTTCATGGTCGCCTCGGGGCGGCCCCGGTCGCGGAACGGCGGGTGTCCCTCGACCAGCGTGTAGAGGATCGCGCCCAGCGCCCACAAGTCGGCGGCGGGACCGATGCGTTCGTCCCGTGCCTGTTCGGGGGAGGCGTACGACGGTGCCGTGATCCGCGGGGCGAGGGTGGCGCCCGCGAGTCCGAAGCCGGTGAGGACGACACCGCCCTGATCCCGCACGAACACCTGGCCGGGGCTGAGTTCGCCGTGGGTGATGCCCTCGCTGTGCGCCGCCTCCAGGATGTCGAGCAGTTCGAGTCCGATGCGGGCCGCTCGTACGTAGTGGAACGTGCCCTGCTGGGCGAGGACTTGGCCCAGCGGCGTGCCGTCGATCCAGTCGGTGACGGTCCACAGCGTGCCGGCCTCCTCGACGGCGTCGACGACCGGGGCGACCCGGGTGGGGCAGAGCAGCACCATGACGTCGGTGGTGCGCCGGATGCCGGCGGTGATCCGCCCGGCGCTCTCCGCGTCCGGGGCGAAGGGGAGGGCCACCTCCGTGAGGAGGCAGGGCTGTTCGGCGATCATGTCCTCGCCGTACCAGGAGACGCGGTTGGTCTCGCGGTGCGCGACCTCCATGGGCCGGTATCTGCCGGCGACCGACTCGTGTACGGAGACGTGCGTCTCGACCATGGCCATCCCTCGCTGAACCCCGGGCTCTCACCTTTCCCAGAAGTACGGTGGGTGTGATGGGCTGCGTTCAATGGAAGCCCAATTCCCCGGTGTTTCTTGCCTTTTATTCAACGGTGGCGAGCAGGTGTGCGAGAAAACCGAGTCGCTGGGGAGGTCCCAGGTCGGCGCTCGTGTCCCGGGGCGGGTGAATTCGCCCCGGGGGCTTCCGTGGCGGAATATCGGCGCCCTACCTGGTGGTAACCGGCGGTAAACGCAGGCGTGAAGACCACGAATACGCCGGTGTTTGTCGACAACGTAGTCAAGGGAATCTGTCAACGAGTCCGTCAACGATCCTGTGGACGAAGGGAGTTGACGCGAAGTCAGCGCAACCCGAAGCCCTCCGACCAGGCCGCGATCTCCCCGACCGTCGCGTTGCCCCCGCAGACCACGAGGCCGAGCCGGGCGCCGTCGCCGACCCGCTCCAGCACCTGCCGGGCGGCGGGCAGCAGACAGCCCGCGGCGGGCTCGGTCCACACCTTGGCATGCTCGGCGAGGTCGAGACACCCTTGCACGGCGTCCCGGTCCGGGACGGTCAGCACCTCGGTGACGAGGGCCGACACGTGGTCGTACGTCAGCTGCGACACGGCCGGCGCGCTGAGCGTGGTCACGATCGACGACGGCGTGACCGACACCGGGCCGCCCGCCGTGAGCGCCGCGGACATGGCCTCGGCGCCCTCGGTCTCCACGCCCCAGACCCGGATCCCGGGCCGCCGGGCGTGCAGGGCGGCGGCGACGCCGGCGATCAGGCCACCGCCGCCGATGCTGACCAGGACGTCGGTGAGTTCACCCGCGTCCTGTGCGAACTCCAGCCCGACCGTGCCCTGCCCGGCGATCACCACCGGGTCGTCGAACGGGTGGACCAGGGTCAGCCCCTCGTCCCGCAACCGGTTCACCAGCTCGAACGCGCTCGGCATGTCGTCGGTCAGCCGCAGCGACGCGCCCGCCGCCTCCACCAGAGCGACGGACCGCGCCGGCGCCGAACGCGGCATGACCACCGTCGCCTTCACATCGAGCGCCGCCGCCATGACCGCGAGCGCGATCCCGTGATTGCCGCCGCTGACCGCGACCACTCCGGCCGCCAACTCGCCCTCGCTCAGCGACAGCAGCTTCGCCGTCGCCCCGCGCGCCTTGAAGGAACCGGTGCGCTGCAACAGCTCCAGCTTCGTCGTGACCGGGACACCGAGCAGCTCGGAGAGCCCGAAGCTCTCCAGGGTCGGGGTGCGTACGACGTGTCCGGCGATCCGCTCGGCGGCGGCTTCGATCTCCGAGATGCCGATCAAGGCAGTCATCCTTCCGGCACGGGGACAGGTGACCCGTGCCGGTTCGACCCTGACGCGGAAAGGACGCGCAGGTCAACACGTTTCAGTCCTCAGTGCTGCTGCGCCTTCTGCGGGGTCTCCTCGCTGGGGCGTACGACGACGAACCCCTCGCCCTGGAGCATGAGTTGGACGGCCTCGCCGGAACCGCCGCGCAGCATCGAGCCGATGGACTGCGAACGGTGCAGCGAGGTCTGGAGATGGGCCGACCAGCCGACCACCGCGTCCGTGTCGACGAACACCGGATACTGCGGCGAGACCGGTATGACCAGCGGGTTGCCCTCGCAGACCAGACCCAGCTTGCCCTGCCCGGTGAAGACACTGTTGAAGAGACCCCCGCCCGCGATGCCGGAACCCTTCACCGTCTTGATCGCGTACGACAACGAGGCGTCGAAACACAGCACGTTGCGGCCGTTGACCGTGAACTCGTCACCGGGGTCGATCTCGACCACGAAACAGTTCTGCGCCTCGTGCGCGAACCACGCCTCACCCTGGCCGCGCACCGCCATCAACGGCAGCCCCTCACCGGTGACGGCGCGCTTGAGCATGCCGCCCACGCCCTGGCCCTTGCGCTCGAACTGGAGGTTGCCGCGGTAGGCGATCATCGCCCCCTGGCGGGCGAGCATCTCGCCGTTGACCGCGTACCTGATGCACTTGGCATTCTCGACTGTCATGCCCGGCGCGGTGGCCGGCTGCACCATGTGCTCACTGGAAAACAGATCACCCTTCATGCGGGCATCCTGTCCCGGAAGATCTCATTCCGACAAGATCGCGGACGGGACGACCGTCCCGCGAGGTCAGGCGCCGAAGAGCTGCGTCCAGTACGTCCCCGTCTGTCCACCGCCCGCGAAGCCGATGCCGATGTGGGTGAAGTCCGGCTTGAGGATGTTGGCGCGATGGCCGGGGCTGTTCATCCACCCCTCCACGACCTCGGCGGCCGACCGCTGACCGCAGGCGATGTTCTCGCCGATCGTGCGCCTGCGCGAACCCGCGGCGGCGGCCCGGTCCCAGGGCTGCGAGCCGTCGGGGGAGGTGTGCGAGTAGAAGGCACGGACCACCATGTCGGTGCTGTGCGCCTGCGCGGCGGCGGCGAGCAGGGGGTCTACGGCGAGTGCGCGCAGCCCGGCCCTGGCGCGCTCCGCGTTGGTCAGCTCGACGACCTCCGCCGCCGTACGGGCCAGGTTGCCGGCGGTGAGCGGCGTTGCCCACAACGCCGTCCAGTAGACGTCACCGGAGCGGGGGTCGACGGCCTGGGCGAAGCCCGCGTGCGTGAAGTCCCGTTCCAGCAGCGTCCGGCGGGCCTTCTCGGTACGCAGGCAGTAGTCGACGAAATCGGCGGGGGTGCGCGGCCCGGAGACCAGATGCTCGCCGATGATGAGGTAGGTGTAACCGGCTTGGGTGACGCGCTGGTACACGGAGGTGCCGTCGCGGCTCTCGGTGCTTAGGTGTCCGGCGGCGGCCATGTCGGAGGCGTGGGCTTGTGCCGCGGAGGTGAGCCGGTGGTCGAGGGCGACGGGCGGTGAACCGGCGTTGGCGCGGGCCGAGTTGGCGAGGGTGAGGAAGCCGGTGGGGTCGGTGGCCGGCGAGGTGGGGGAGGGCGAGTTGAAGTGGGGGCCGGTTGAGGGTGTCGACCGAGGTGCGGGTATGAAGGCCGATCGCACAGCGGCAGGAGCAGGAGTCGCGTCCTCGACGAGGTCCACGCCGAAGTCCCGCGCGATCCCGGCGAGTCCATCGGCGTAGCCCTGTCCCAGCGCGCGCAGCTTCCAGCCGGTGCCACGTCGATACAGCTCGGCCAGGAGCAGGACGGTTTCCCGCTGGGGGCGTGACGGGGTGAAGCGGGTGAGGGGTTGGCCACCGGGGTTGGTCACGTGGAGGGTCGGTGCGGGCAGGCGGCCCAAGGGGGTGCCGGGATCGGCGGGACTGATGACGACGGTGACCCGCGCGGCGCCGGGGCGCAGGCGGGCCGGGTCGATGGTCAGGGTGTCGTCCCGCAACCGCGCTCCGGGTGCCGTCGGTTGGTTGTAGAACACGAAGTCCGCGTCGCCGCCGACCTTGCCGCTCTCGTCGGTGATCAGTGCCGACACGTCGAAGGGACCGGGCACCCACAGGGTCAGGGCGCCGCCCGGAAGGGGCAGATTGCCGCCCGGCACCAGCTCGTTCATGGCACCGCCCTCGCTGCTCGTGCCCGGTGGGGGACTTCCCCGAGGGCCTTCCTCGGTGGGGGACTTCGTCCTCCACTCAACGTCCCGCCAGGGCGCGAGGGTTCCCACGTGAGGAGGCGGGGGCGGGAGGGCGATGCAGCTCACCCCCCACCCCCACCGCGTCCTCAGTCCCGTGCCACCCCCGGTGCGATGTCCTCGTAGGCCACGTTCCGTTCGGTGACGTAGGAGCCTCGGCCCGTGAGCGGCGAGCTCTGGATCGCCTTCGTCCGCTTGCCGCAGAACGCCGATTCCAGGGTGCGCGCCATCGTGTTCAGGACCGTGCCGTTGTTGGAGGTGTTGGCCAGGGCGGTGAGGCTGCGGCGGCCGTCCTTCGAGGTGAAGGAGTAGGTGTAGAAACCCTGGACCGCGCCCGTGTGGCCGTACACCGAGACACCGCAGGACAGATCGCGGCGCCGTAGCCCGAGGCCGTAGCGCGTGGTGCTGTTGACCGGGATCCACCGCTCCATCTGCGCGAGCTGGGCGGCGGAGGTGAGCCTGCCGCCGAGCAGGGCGGAGAAGAAGGTGTTCAGGTCGTGGGTGGTCGAGATGACCGCGCCCGCGCTCTGCGCCCAGGAGACCGTCTGGTTCGTGGCGTCGACGAGCTGTGCGCCCGCGCGGTCCGGGGTGAGATAGCCGTGGGCGTACCGGCCCGGGATCTTCGTGGCCGGGTGGACGTAGAAGGTGTCGCGCAGCTTGAGCGGCTTGATGATGCGGTCGCGGTACTCGGTGCCCACGGAGTGGCCCGTCAGCTTCTCGATGAGCATCCCGGCGACGACGAAGTTGGTGTTCGAGTACGAGTAGGCGGCGCCCGGCGCGTTGGTGCGCGCGTGCTTGAGGGACAGCTGCACCAGCTGGCGGTACGTGAAGACCTTGTCGCGTACGGCCTCGAAGCCGGAGACCGAGCTGGCGAACATGGAGTTCGTGTAGTCGTACAGGCCGCTGCGGTGGCTCAGGACGTGGCGCACAGTGATGCGCTGGTCGGGCAGCAGTCCGGGCAGGTAGTGGTCGACCGAGGCGTCCAGGTTCAGCTTGTGGGCGTCGGCCAGTTGGAGCAGGACGACGGCCGAGAACGACTTGGTGATGCTGCCGATGCGGAAGCGGTCGGCGTTGCCGATGGCCCGGCGTGTCGTGCGGTCGTCGATGCCCGCGGCGGCCGTGTGGACGGTGCCGTGGTCGTCGATGCGGGCGATCGCCCCGGGCGCGCCCTGTGCCGTCAGCGTGCGCAGGACGGCACGGAGGCTCGCCATGTCGGGGGCGGGAAGTCCCGCCGCGTCGGGGGCCGGAAGCGGTGCTGTGCTGCTGGTTCGCGTGGTGTCCGACTCGTGGGTCGCGGCATGCGCCGGTACCGCCGCGAGCGTCAGCAGTGCCGCCGCCGACGCCGTGGCCCTGCGCACCGTTCTTGAGACCATCCGGTTCTCTCCCGTTTTCTCGGTATGCGAGATCGATCACAGTGGCGCGAGGCAACCTTCTCGCGTCCCGTCACATCTCCACAGCTGGCGCACAGTTGGTCATTCGTTGATCACTGAGCGATACGGATTTGCCAAGTATTGCCATGAAAGCCTCGAAAACCGTTCATTTCGGCTTTACATGTACATGGTGGATGCGTGAGGGTTTCGGTTCGGGGCCCGACCAGCCCCGTGGGCGCGTTCAACCGCGCCCTGTCTCAAGGCGGTTGGTGATCCCGGCCGCCTTCGTACGGAGGAGCCCTCATCCATGCGTGGACCCCACATACGCAGCCTGGCGGTCGCCGTCGCCGTGACGACGGCCGCCACGGGGCTGGCCGGCACGGCCTTCGCGGGACCGGCCACCGGGACGGACCGTGCGACGGCCTCGACCGACACCGGCACCAGTGCCGCGTCCGTCGTCACGGCCGCGCGTGCCGCAGCGTTCGCGCACGCGTCGGCGACCGGTGTCACGCGGGGCGACGGACTCCGGGCCCAGGACGTGATGATCGATCCCGAGGGCGCACGGCATGTGCGGTTCATACGCACGCACCAGGGCATGCCGGTCCTCGGCGGCGACCTCGTCGTCCATCTGTCCCACAGCCTGGCCTACACCGGTGTGACCCGGGCGGCCGAGCAGAGCGTCAGACCCGCCACCACGCAGGCCAGGCTGACGCCCGGTCAGGCCGAGGCGAAGGCCGCCGCCGTCGGCAAGGGTGACGCGGGCACCGCCCACCTCGTGGTGGACGCCCGGGACGGGGGAGCCGCCCTCGCCTACCAGATACCCGTGAGCGACAGCAGCACCGCCGAGGCCACCGGCACCCGGACCGTCGTCGTCGACGCCGTCACCGGCAAGGTCCGCAGCAACACCCCCGACAGCGACGAGTTCCTCTCGCCCAAGCTGCTCGACACCCTGCGCGAGCGCGGCGAGACCCTGGACCCGGCGACCGGTACCGCCGTAGAGCCGAGGTCCCTCGCGGCAGCCGCCGCGAGCCGCGCGGTCCACTACCCGGTCACCGCCTCGGGCACCGGCACCTCCCTCTTCGTCGGCAAGGTGCCGCTGACCACCACCCGCACGGCACGCACCAGTTACCTCCTCAAGGACCCGACGCGCTGGGGCACCGAGACCCGCGACGCCAAGGGGAAGGAACTGGAGAACTTCGCGCAGGGCAAGAAGTTCACCAGCACCACCGACAAGTGGGGCAACGGCGCGGTCTCACACCGCGACAGCGCCGCCGTCGACGCCCAGTACGGCATCACCAAGACGCTGGACTTCTACAAGAAGACCTTCGGCCGCAAGGGCATAGCGAACAACGGCAAGGCCGCCCGCGGCATGGTCCACTTCGGCGACAAGGTGGCCAACGCCTTCTGGGACTCGACCTGCGGCTGCATGCTCTACGGCGACGGCGACGGGGACATGTTCAAGAAGCCGCTCGTCGTCCTCGACGTCACCGGCCACGAACTCACCCACGGCGTCGTGGACGCCACCGCCAAACTGGAGCCCACCCGCGTCGACGCGGACGGCAACCAGTACGGCGAGGCCGGCTCGCTGAACGAGTCCCTCGCGGACATCTTCGGCTCCAACGTCGAGTTCAGCGCCAACAACGCGAAGAACCCGCCGAACTACCTGATCGGCGAGAAGCTCGGCCTCGCCCAGAAGTTCCTGCGCCGCCTCGACCACCCCTCCCTGGACAAGCTGGAGGGCACGATCGACTACTGGTCGCCGCAGACGTACGACGCCGAGGTGCACGCCGGCTCCGGGGTCTCCTCGCACGCGTACTACCTCCTCGCGGAGGGCAGCGGCAGCAAGACGATCGGCGGTTTCGCCTACGACTCGCCCACCTACGACGGTTCGACGGTCACCGGCATCGGACGCACCAAGGCCACGGCGATCTTCTACCGCGCGCTCACCCGCTACATGGTGTCCACCACCGACTTCCACGACGCGCGCCTCGCGACGCTGAAGGCCGCGGCGGACCTCTACGGCGCGAACAGCACGGCGTACAAGACCGTCGACCAGGCCTGGGCCGCCGTGAACGTCACGGTCGCCAACACCCCTGCCGCCAGGCACTGATGACCGTCCGGGTGCCCTGCCACGAGCGGGGCACCCGGACGCCCGGCCTCGGCCCGCTGCTTGCCGACCTCCTCAGATCCACTGCTTCTCGACCTCCTCGGACACCGTGAACACGGCCTCGCAGGAAGGGCAACTGGCCTTCCCGAACACGTACGTCAACGCCGTCGCGACCTCCGTCTGCCCGAACGCGACCGCCTCCCCGTGCAGCCGCGCACCGATGCCGTCGAGCAGGTCGGGCGTGGCGGGTACGAGTTCCGTGCGCCCCTCCGTGGCCTCCTTGTCGGCGCCGGTCACATAGTCGCCAGCCGAGGTGAAGACACCGTACGAACCGAACGCGACGAACAGGCCCTCCTCGCACTCGGGGCACTCCAGGTCGTACTCCTCGCTGTTCACCCCCTCCAGCGCCTCGGCCCACACCCCGCCGTCGTCCTCGAAGGCGAGCACGGCCATCTGGAGATAGACGAAGGTGTGCGCGTCCTGCCCCGGGTCGGCGCGCAACACCCTTGCCACATCCAGCAGTTGGGCTATCTCGCGCGCGTGCCGCGCACGGCACTCCTCGTCCGGGTCCGTGGTGATCAGCCCGGCCATCGTGACCGCCTGTATCGCCCCGCCCGGCGCCCGGCCGAGCGCGATGTCGGTGAGCACGGGCATCGCCGCCCAGCTCGCGTCGTACACCGAGCCCTGGTGGCACAGCGAGCCCCACAGCTCCTGCCACACGTCCTCGTCCTCGGCGCCCCCGAGGCGCGCGAACAGGCCCGGGATGTTCTCGGCGCTGCCGTAGGCGTGGGTCAGCTCGGACCAATCGATCGTCGTCATACGGCGATTGTGCCGCCCGGCACTGACAATCGGGCCTCGGCAGGCATCAGCTCCGCTCAGGCGACTCACAACTTGGCTTCGACCAATCCTGCTTCTTTTATTGACGACGGAAAAGAAGGGATCTAGGTTCCCGCCATGCGCTCGATCCCCCGTACCGAGTCGTTCCCGGCCCACACGCCGGCCGTCTCACAGGTCTTCACGACCGTGCTGTCCCACGGCCCCCTCACCCGACTTGAGGTGGCCCGCCGGGCGGGGCTGTCTGCGGCCGCCGTGACCAAGGCGGTCCGGCCGCTGATGGAGGCCGGGTACCTGGCGGAGGGCGCCGACCAGGACGCGCCCCCGGCGCTCGGGCGGCCCGCCAACCTCGTCCGGGTCGACGGCGGACGGGCGTTGTTCATCGGGGTCAAGGTGACCGGCGACGAGATCATCGGCGTCCTCGCCGACCTGTGCTGCCGCATCCGCGTCGCCCGCCATGTGCCGCTGACCGACCACGACCCCAAGGCGGTACTGGCGTCCATCGCGGACCTGGCCCAGGAACTCCGCACCGAGGCGGACGACTTGGGCATCCAGGTGCTCGGCCTCGGCCTCGCGGTCTCCGGGGACGTGGACCGCGGCGAAGGGGTCGTCCGCTACTCGCCGTTCCTGGAGTGGCGTGACGTACCTCTGGCCGAACTGGCCGCCATGACAACGGGGTTGCCAGTCACCGTCGACAACGACGTACGCGCGCTGACCGTCGCCGAGCAGTGGTTCGGCGCCGGCGCGGGTCTCACGGACTTCGCCGTGGTGACCGTCGGCGCCGGCATCGGCTGCGGACTCGTCGTGCACGGCCAGGTCGTCGCGGGCGCCCACGGGGTGGCCGGGGAGATCGGGCACGTGGTCGTCGACCCCGCCGGCCCCCTGTGCCACTGCGGCAACCGCGGCTGCGTCGAGGCGATCGCCGGGGACGCCGCGATCGTCGCCCGTATCCGCGAGGTCACCGGCGTCCAAGTCGCCGACACCGCCGAGGCGTTGGCCCTCGCCCACCGGGGCGACGCCGGAGCGCGCGAGGTGTACGCGCGGGCCGGTGAGGCCATCGGCCGGGGCATCGCGACCGTGGTCAACCTGTTCGGCCCCGAACGCGTGATCATCTCCGGCGAGGGCCTGGCCGCCTACGACCTGTTCGCCGAGCAGATCCGCGACTCCTTCGCCGCCGCCGCCTTCGGCTCCGCCGCCCGGTGTGACGTACACACCCGTCCCCTGCCCTTCGACGAGTGGGCGCGCGGAGCCGCGGCCACCGCGATCCAGTCCTTCATCCGAGCCGCCGACTAGCCCGCACGCCCCACGCACCCACGCCCCCCTCTATGCCCGCCACACTCCTACCCGCACGAGGAGCCCGACGATGTACTCCCTCACGCCCGTCCGTGCCCTGAGAGCCACGGTGGTCCTGGCCCTCACCGCAGGCTTCGCCACCTACCTCCCCGCCGCGCAGGCGGCCACCCCCACGGCGGACACCGCCACGGCTGTCGCGGCCAAGCCCTATATGGGCTGGTCGAGTTGGAGCATGCAGTCGTCCAAGTACCCGGGCCTCAACCCGGACGGCGACTACAGCTACCTCACCGAGGCGAACGTCACCAAGCAGACGGACGCGCTGGCCTCAAAGTTGAAGAAGTACGGCTACAACTACGTGAATATCGACGCCGGTTGGTGGCGCGCCAACGACTGGACGCCGGAGTACGACCAGTACGGCCGCCAGAAGGCTGATCCGAAACGTTTCCCCAGCGGCATGAAGGCCGTCGCCGACCGCATCCACTCCAAGGGCCTCAAGGCCGGCATCTACCTGCCGGCGGGCCTGGAGAAGGAGGCCTACAACGACGGCAAGACGCCCATCTGGAACGCCGACGGCTGCACCACCGCCGACATCGTCTACAGCGACCTGCGCACCACCAACGGCTGGGACAGCTCGTACAAGCTCGACTTCTCGCGGCCCTGCACCCAGAAGTACATTGACTCGCAGGCCCAGTTGATCGCCGACTGGGGCTACGACTTCCTCAAGCTCGACGGTGTCGGCCCGGGGTCCGGAAAGAGCGGCGACCAATACGACAACGTTGCCGATGTGGCCGCCTGGAACAAGGCCATCACCGCCGTCGGACGCCCCATCCACCTGGAACTCTCCTGGTCCCTGGACTACGGGCACGCCGCCGACTGGAAGAAGTACTCCAACGGCTGGCGCATCGACACCGACGTCGAGTGCTACTGCAACACCCTTGTCAGCTGGGAGAACTCGGTCGACGACCGCTGGGACGACACCCCGGCCTGGACCGGCCAGGCAGGCCCCGGCGGCTGGAACGACCTCGACTCCCTCGACGTCGGCAGCGGCGCCATGGACGGCCTGACCAAGGCGGAACGCCAGAGCTACGCGACCCTCTGGGCCGTGGCCAAGTCCCCGCTCTTCACCGGCGACGACCTCACCCGCCTCGACGACTACGGCCTCTCGCTGCTCACCAACCGTGAGGTCATCGGCGTCGACCAGAGCGACGCACCGCCCGCGCGCCCGGTCACCCCGTCCGACGCCCAGCAGGTGTGGGCCGCGAAGAACCCCAACGGCACCTACACCGTCGCCCTGTTCAACCTCGCCGACGCCCCCGCCGCCGTCTCCGCGAACTGGACGACCCTCGGCTTCACCGGCAAGGCCGCCGTCCGTGACCTCTGGAACCACGAGGACCTCGGCAACTTCACCGGCAAGGTGACCGAGGCCCTGCCCGCCCACGGCTCCCGCCTCTTCACCGTCACCCCGCACGGCAGCGCCGTCACCACGACCGCCTACGAGGCCGAGGCGACCACCAACACCCTCTCCGGCAACGCCAACATCGCCGACTGCTCGGCCTGCTCCGGCGGCAAGAAGGTCGGCAACCTCTACGTCGGCGGCAAGCTCACCGTCAACAACGTCGTCGTCGCCAAGGCCGGCACCTACCAGGTGAAGGTCGCCTACGTCAGCGGCGACTCCCGCTCGGCGAGCATCTCCTCCAACGGCAACGCCGCCACCAGCCACAAGTTCCCGTCCACCGGCGACTGGGGGACCGTCGGGACGGTCAGCGTGCCGGTGACCCTGAAGGCGGGCGCCAACACGATCACCTTCGACAGCGGTTCGGGCTACGCGCCGGACATCGACCGCATCGACGTCCCCACGTCGGCCTGACCGAGCCACCAGGAGCCGCAATGAACCCCGAACCGTCCCCCCTGCTGCCCAGACGCGACCTGCTCGCCCTCGCCACCGCGACCGGCGCCCTGGCCGCCCTCCCGACCTTCACCGCCTCGGCCGCACCGCAGCGCCCCGACGCCTCGGCCGACGACAACTCGGCCTACGGCGGCAGCGGTTCGCCCAACACGCTGTGGTGGCAGGCCCCCGCCGGCGACACCTCGATGATCGAACAGGGTCTGCCCGTCGGCAACGGCCGCCTCGGCGCCCTCGCGAGCAACGACTCGGGCCACGAGGTTCTTCTCGTCACCGACGCCACCATGTGGACCGGCGGCCTGAACGACACGCTCGACTCCGACGGCCAATTCCCTTACGGCCGAGCCGACTTCGGGTCCCTGACCCTGCTCGCCAAGCTCACGGTGGACATCCCCGACCACGACCTGGGCGCCGTCTCCGGCTACCGCCGCACCCTCGACCTCGACCGGGGCGTGGTGGGCGCCTCCTACGTCCGCTCGGGGGTGACGTACCAGCGGGAGATCTTCTCCAGCCGCCCCGACGACGCGATCGTCCTCCACTTCAGCCAGAACGGGGGCGGACGCTACACCGGCACGGTCACGCTGGAGGGGACGCACGGCGAGGCCGCCGCGACCTCCTTCGGCGCCACGTTCGCCAACGGCCTGAAGTACGGGGCCGCCGTCACCGCCTACGGCAGCGGCGGCCGGGTCACGGTCAGCGGCGCGAACATCACCTTCTCCGGCTGCAAGGACCTGACCGTCGTGGTCAGCGGCGGCACCAACTACGCGCCGGACCCCGCCCACGGCTACCGCGACCCCAAGGCCGACCCGCAGAAGCTCGCCCGCACCAAGGTCCGTGCCGCCGCCGGGTACTCGGCCGACACCTTGCTGCGCACCCATGTCGCCGACCACCGCGCGGCCTTCGGGACGTTCGGCCTCTCGCTCGGCGAGTCGACCGCCGACCAGCGCGCCCTCGACACCTGGGAGCGCATCCAGCTGCGCGCCACGAGCGGCGAGCCCGACCCCGAACTCGAAGCCGCCTACGTGCAGTTCGGCCGCTACCTCATGGTCGCCGCATCGCGTGGCAGCCTGCCCATGGGCCTCCAGGGAGTGTGGCTGGACGGCAACGACCCGGACTGGATGGGCGACTACCACACCGACATCAACATCCAGATGAACTACTGGATGGCCGACCGGGTGGGCCTGTCCTCGTGCTTCGACGCGTTCACCGACTACTGCGTCACCCAGGTGAAGGACTGGACCGAGCTGACCGGCAGGCTGTTCCAGGACTCCCGCAACCGGTTCCGCAACACCAGCGGGAAGGTCGCCGGCTGGACCGTCGCCTTCTCCACCAACCCCTATGGCGGGCTCGGCTGGTGGTGGCACCCGGCGGGCAACGCCTGGCTGAGCAACAGCCTCTGGGAGCACTACGAGTTCACGCACTCCCGCACCCACCTGGAGAAGATCTACCCCCTCCTCAAGGGCGCCTGCGAGTTCTGGGAGGCACGGCTGGTCACCACCACCCTGGACAACGGCAAGGAGGTACTGGTCGCGGACCACGACTGGTCGCCCGAGCAGGGTCCGCAGGACGCCAGGGGCAACACCTACGCCCAGGAAGTGGTGTGGACCCTCTTCGGCAACTACGCCACCGCTTCGGCGGAGTTGAAGCGGGACAGCGGGTACGCGAGCACGATCTCGGGACTACGCAGGCGTCTGTACCTGCCCGAGGTGAGCCCGAAGTCCGGCTGGCTGGAGGAGTGGATGTCGCCCGACAACCTCGGCGAGACCACCCACCGCCACCTGTCCCCGCTGATCAACCTGTTCCCCGGCGACCGGATCCGTCCCGACGGCTCCACCCCGAAGGACATCGTCGACGGCGCCACCGCCCTGCTCACCGCGCGCGGCATGAACAACTTCGGCTGGGCCAACGCCTGGCGCAGCCTGTGCTGGTCGCGTCTCAAGAACGCCGACAACGCCTACCAGTTGGTCGTCAACAACCTCCGCCCGTCCGAGAACGGCACCAACGGCACCGCCTTCAACCTCTTCGACATCTACGAGGTGGAACAGGGCCGCGGTATCTTCCAGATCGAGGCCAACTTCGGCACCCCGGCGGCCGTGACCGAGATGCTCCTGTACTCCCGCCCCGGCCATCTGGAACTCCTGCCGGCCCTCCCGGACGCCTGGGCCGAGTCCGGCTCGATCACAGGGGCCGGCGCCCGCGGCGGCTTCGTCGTCGACCTGCGCTGGAAGAACGGCAAGCCCACCGAGGTGAAGCTCCGCAGCGTCGGCGGTCGCACCACGACCGTCGCCCACGGTGGAACGACCCGCACCGTGACCGTCAAGCCGGGCGGATCCGTCACGTTGAGGGACTTCGCCCGGTGAGCGCCGGACGGGCACGACTGCGCCGCACGGCCGCACTGCTCCTGCTCGCCGCCGCCTTCCAGGCCGGACCCGCACACGCACAACCGCAAGCACAACCGCACACGCAGACACAGGTGAAGGCCTTGAACGACTCGAAGGGCGTCATCACCTGGGGAGCGAGCGCCGACCACCTGGGCGACGGCGTCGCCGACCGCAGCTACCGGCTGATCGTCCACACCAGCGTGGCGGGCACCGATCTGCGGATCCGGCTCTCCAACGCCTTCGGTGACCGGCCGCTGACCTTCGACGACGTCTACGCCGGTGTGCAACAGTCGGGGGCCGCGCTCGTCCCCGGCTCCAACCGGCGGCTCACCTTCGGCGGCGCCAAGTCGGTCACGATCCCCGCGGGCGAGGTCGTCTACAGCGACCCGCTGTCCGGCAAGGTGCCCGCCGCGACCAACCTCGTGGTCAGCATCCACACCCCGGACGCGGCGGGCCCGGCGACCGGCCACGGCATGGCCATGCAGACGTCGTACGCCACACAGGGCGACCACACCGGCGAGGAAGGCGCCACCGCGTGGACGGACACCACCGGATCCTGGTACTACCTCGACGCCGTCTCCGTACGGCCGAAAGCGGGCATCGGTGCCGTGGTCACGCTCGGCGACTCCATCACGGACGGCTGGGCGTCCACGTCGGACCTCAACCGGCGCTGGCCCGACTACCTCGCCCGACGCCTCCAGCGTGCCGACACGGCCGTCAAGGGAGTGGCCAACGAAGGGATCTCCGGCAACAAGGTCCTCGCAGACGGCGCCGGGCAGAGCGCCCTGAACCGGTTGCAGCGAGACGTGTTGTCCCAGCCGGGTGTCCGCACCGTGTTCCTCTTCGAGGGTGTCAACGACATCAAGGCCCACTCCGGCGTCACCGCCCAGGACATGATCGCGGGCTACCGCGAGATCATCGAGCGGGCGCACGCGGCCGGGAAGTGTGTCGTCGGCGCCACGGTCGGCCCGTTCAAGGGCTGGTCCGAATGGGACCCGGCGGCCGAGGCCCTACGCCAGGATGTCAACCAATTCATCCGCGACAGTGGGGAGTTCGACGCCGTCACCGACTTCGACCACATCCTCCGCAGCCCCTACGACCATGAGAGGATCCTCCCCTTCTTCGACGGCGGCGACCATCTGCACCCCAATGACAAGGGGATGGCGGCCATGGCCGACGCGGTCGACCTCAAGAGCCTCGACTGCGGGAAATGAGGCTCAGCCGGACGCCGTGGCCTCCGGGGTGATCAGGCCCTGGCGGTAGGCGATCGCCACCGCCTCCGTACGGCTCGCGGCGCCCAGCTTCGCGAGGATGTTGGAGACGTGGACGCTCGCTGTCTTGCCGGTGATGAACAGCTCCTCGCCGATCTGACGGTTGCTGCGGCCCAGTGCGAGCAGCCGCAGCACGTCCCGCTCGCGGGCCGTCAGCGGCGAGGGGCGGTCCCCGGCGTCCGGCGCCGGGTCGCCGAGGCGGCCACGGCGGATCAGCGTGTCCACCTTCGCGAGCAGGGGCGTGGCGCCGAGCCGGGCGGCCGTCTCCCGTGCCGCGCGGGCCTGGGCGGCCGCCTCCTCACGGCGGTCGGCCGCCAACAGGGCCTCGGCGAACCGGAATTGGCAGCGCGCCCGCTCGTAGACGTCGCCGTAGCCGAACGCGGCCACCGCCTTCTCCCAGGCCGCCGCGTCCGGTCCGGTGGCCGCCCGTGTCCACTCGGCCTCGGCGCGGGCCAGCCACGCCTGTCCTTCCGGCCCCTGGGGCCGGGCGTCGCCACCCGCGGCGGCCACGGACCGGGCCAGCTCGACGAGTTCCGTCGCGGTGTCCGTCCAGCGGCGCACCCCCGCCTCGTCGCCCGTCAGCCGTAGCGCGGTGGCCCGGTCGGCGACCGCGTCCAGGGCGAGGGCGGCGAGCCGGACCGTGAGGTCGGGACGCCGGCCGGAGTCGTCGGTGAGGGCGGCGACCGCGGTACGCAGGTGCTCGACGGCCGTCTCGGGGTCGCCCTGGACGGCGGCTGCGTCGGTGAGCACGATGCCCGCCACCATCGCGGCCATCCAGTCGAACGGCCCCTCCAACAGCGCCTGGGCCTGCCCCATCGTCCCCAAGTCGCCGCGCGCCAGCGCCACATACAGCGCGGGTCCCATGGTGAAGCCGCCCGCGTGCGGCAGCACGTCCGCGTCGCTCGCGGCCGCCTTCACGCACTCGTCCCAGCGGCCCAGCGTGTACAGCACCAGGAGCTGGAGATAGCGCATCTCCAGCGGATACGGCGACGAGAGCAACCCGGCGCGACGGGCCCGGTCCAGGCCCTCGGCGAGCCAGGGGAGCGACTCCTCCAGGTCCCCGGACTCGAAACTGCCGATGGCGAGATGGAACAGGGCGCGCATCTCCACGGGCGCGTGCCCGGCCTGCCGGGCCAGTTCGCGTGCCTGCGCGAGCCGCTCCCGGCCCTCGCGGGTGCGTCGGCCGCCCTTTTCGAGCGTGGCAAGGGAGATCAGCAAGTCGGCCCGGGCGTCGGTCAGTTGGAGTTCCTCGGCGGTGCGCAGGGCCTGGCGGGCGATCCGCAGCGCGATCTCGTCCTCGCCGACCTGACGCGCCGCCAGCACATGGGTGGCCGCGGCCCACACCCAGGTCCGGGAGGGTGGTTCGGCGGGGATCATCGCCAGCGCCTCGCTGCTGTACGCGAACGCGGCCGTGAGGCTGTCGACGCCCATGAGATTGTCGGCCAGCGTGTAGCGGACCCGGGCGGCCAGCTCGGAGTCCGTGTCCTGACCGATCCCGGCGAGCGCGGACCGGGTGAGGGCGACCGCGCGATGCGAGTCCCCCGCGTGGGCGGCCGCCGCCGACGCGCGCAGGGTGAGGGTCACACTGCCGATGCCCTCGCCCGAGGGGCGGGCCGCGGGGTCCACCGACGACCACAGATCGAGGACGGTTTCGAGATGCCGTAGCTCCTCGGCGGGTGCGCCGACGCGCTGGGCGTGGTCCGCGGCCTCCAGGGAGGCGGCCAGTGCCTCGGCCAGGTCGTGGCTCTCGCGGTAGTGGTGGGCGCGCTCCGCCGCGCTCTCGGCCGGATGCCCGCGCCCGGCGAGGAGGCGGGCGAACGCGCCGTGCTGCCGGGAGCGCTCGCCGGGGAGAAGGTCGGCGTACACCGCCTCGCGGGCCAGGGCGTGCCGGAAGGAGTACGTGTCGGCGTGCCCGGGGACCAGGAGCTGTCGCTCGACGGCCTCGCGCAGCGCCGACTCCAGCTCGTCCTCCGGGAGTTGGACCGCGTCACGCAGCAGGTCGTACTCGACGCGGCGTCCGGCGACGGCGGCGGTGCGCAGCACCTGCTGGGCGGTGTCGGAGAGCTGCTCGAAACGGATCAGCAGGACGTCGGCCAGACCGCTCGGCACACCGCCCGCCTCCATGTCGCTCGCCGCGAGCAACTCCTCGGCGTAGAAGGCGTTTCCCTCGGCGCGTTCGACGATCCGGCGGACCGTGCCGTCCGGCACCGGGCCCGTGCGCAGCGCGCGCACCAGCCGGGCGACCTCCGCGTCCCCCATGGGACGCAGCTCCAGGCGCTCCACGGCGGGCAGCCGGACCAGCTCGGCGAGCAGGGGCCGTAGGGGATGGCGGCGGTGGAGGTCGTCCGCGCGGTACGACGCGAACACCGCGAGGCGGTGGGTGGGCGTGCCGCCCGCCGGGCGCTGGAGGATGCCCCGGCTGAGCAGGAAGCGGAGCAGGTCGCGGGAGGACTGGTCGGCCCAGTGCAGGTCCTCCAGGACCAGGAGCAGGGGAGCGATGTCGGAGAGGTCGGCGAGCAGTCCGGCGATGCCCTCGAAGAGCCGCAGCCGGCCGCCCGCGTCCCGCGCCGCGTCCGAACCGGCGCCCAGCAGCCGGTCGACCGCCGGATGCGCGGCCAGGGCGGCGGCGAAGCGTTCGTCGTCGGCGAGGACACCGAGGATCTCGGTGAACGGGAGATACGGCAGACCGACGTCACCGAGGTCGACACAGTGCCCGGTGAGGACCGTCATCCCGGCGGCCGCGGCCCGCGCCGCCACCTCGTCAAGGACCCGTGTCTTGCCGACGCCCGCGTCCCCGGCGATCAGCACCGCCCCCGCCGTACCCGCGCGGGCGCGCTCCAGCACACCGGCGAGGCGGGCGAGTTCCTCGTCCCGGCCGATGAGCGGGGCTGCTGCCACGGATGACGTCACGCCCCCATCCTGGCACGCGCCACTGACAACGCACCTGGCCACCGGGCGGGAGACGGTCCCCGCCCGGCGGCCCGGGGTTCAGCGCAGGGTCTCGGCCCAGTTCGCCGGAACGCGTCCCGCCGGACCGGGCGTCGGCTGGTCCTTCGGGTGGCTAACCGGGGCGGTGAGCTCGGGGCCGGAGTCGTAGAGCTCGGAGGTGGTGAAGTTCCAGAACCAGTCCTCGCCGGGTTCGTAGCTCTGGATGAACGGGTGTCCCGTGGACTGGTAGTGGGCCGTGGCGTGCTTGGCGGGGGAGTCGTCGCAACAGCCGATGTGGCCGCACTGCGCGCACCGCCGGAGATGGAACCACCAGCCGCCGGCCGCGTCGCACTCCACGCAACCGGCGCCGCTCGGCGGGACGGTGGGGTCGATTCCGGTGATGTCGCTCATGCGGACTCCTCGGGCGTCTCGTTGTCGACGGCGGTGAGGGGGAGCAGGACCTGGAAGCGGGTGTCGCCCGGCACCGACTCCACCTGGAGGGTGCCGTGGTGCTTGTTGACGACGATCCGCCAGGAGATGTCCAGACCGAGCCCCGTGCCCTCGCCCACCGGCTTGGTGGTGAAGAACGGATCGAAGATACGGCTGCGGATCTCCTGCGGCACACCGGGCCCCGTGTCACGGAACTCCACCATCAGCTGATCGCGCACCAGTGCCGTCCGCACCGTCAACGTGCCTTCCCCGCCTGTGCTGTTGATGGCGGAGACCGCGTTGTCGATCAGGTTGGTCCACACCTGGTTGAGCTCGGCCGGGTAGGCCGGGATCTTCGGGAGCGTGCGGTCGTAGTCCTTGACCACCTTGATCCGGTCGCCGAGCTTCGCGCCGAGCATCAGCAGGGTGCTGTCGAGGAGTTCGTGCACATCGGCGACCTGGTAGGGCGCGCGGTCCAGCTGCGAGTACTGCTTCGCGGCGCCGACCAGATTCGAGATCCGGGTCGTGGAGTCCTCGATCTCCGTCATCAGCAGCTCGGTCTCGACCGTGTAGCTGAGCCAGCCGACCGCCGCCTGCAGGACGTCCTCGTCCACGGCCGCCGCGACCTGGTCGAGCCAGTCGATGTCGAGACCGGCCTGCACGAAGACGGGCGCGATCTGCCAGGCCTGCATGATGCCGTGGTCGTCGAGCCAGTCCGTGAGCGCGTCCTCGCGGTCCGAGGCCTCCAGGGGGCTCAACGTCGGTGCCTTGGCGACCCGTTCGGCCGTGCGCTCCTGGATGTCGATGAGGTTGGCGAGGTCCTCGCGCGAGTACGGGCCGGAGGAGATGACGCGCAGCTTGTGCCGCATCTTCGCCACCCGCTCGCGCAGCGTCGAGGTGGCCCGGACGGCAGCGGCGGCGGGGTTGTTGAGCTCGTGCGTGAGCCCGGCGGACAACGAGCCCAGCGCCAGCAGCCGTTCACGCTGGCTGATCGCCAACTGGCTGCTCTTCGAACCGAAGAAGAGGCCCTCCAGCAGGTGCACCGCCATCGGGAACCACTCGCTCATGATGGCCGCGAACGTCTCGGCGGGCAGCACGAAGAACCGCGTCGGCTCCGTCACCCGCATCGAGTTCAGGTACACCTGCTGCACCCGGTCCCCGATGTAGGCCTGCATCGCGCCCGTGTACACGCCGCGTTGCGAGGTCCGGGCGACCTCCACGTCGTCGCCGCCGACCCGCCGCGAGAGCACGACGGTGCCCTCGATCATGACGTAGAAGCAGGTGGCCGGGTCACCCTCGGTGTAGACGGGCCCGGCCTCGAACTGCTCCACCTGCCCGTCGCAGCACAGCCGGCCGAGCTGCTCCGGCGTCAGCTTCTCGAACAGGAACAGCGTGCCGATCTCCTGCGGGCTGCACGGCAGCACCTGCCCGCTCATGACTGCTCCAGGTAGCGGTGGACGAGCATCACGGCCATGGCTCCCTCTCCGACGGCGGACGCGACGCGTTTCGCGGACTCGGCGCGCGCGTCGCCCGCCACGAACACGCCGGGAATGTTGGTCTCCAGGTGGTACGGCGCCCGGTCCAACTCCCAGCTCGCGGGCGGCTTTCCGTCCGCGGTGAGGTCGGGCCCGGACAGGATGAACCCGCGCTCGTCCCGCAGCACCGACCCGTCGAGCCAGTCGGTCAGCGGGGCCGCGCCGATGAACACGAACATCCATTGTGCGTCGACGAGTTCGGTGTTTCCGCTCGCGGTGTCGCGCAGGGTGAGCTGCTCCAGATGGTCGGAGCCGTGCGCGGCGTCGACCACCGTGCCGGTGCGCACCGAGATGTTCTCGGCCTCGTTGATCTGCTGGATCAGGTAGTACGACATCGACGCGGCCAGCGAGCCCCCGCGCACCAGCAGTGTCACCGACTTGGCGCCCCGGGACAGGTACATCGCCGCCTGGCCCGCCGAGTTGGCGCCGCCGACGATGTACACGTCGTGCCCCTGGCAGGAGGCGGCCTCGGTCAGCGCCGAGCCGTAGTAGACCCCGCAGCCCGTCAGGTCGGGAGTGCCGGGCGCCTCCAGCTGCCGGTACGACACACCGGTCGCCAGGATCACGGCGTGCGCGGCGACCGTCGAGCCGTCCGCGAAGTGCACGACCCGCGCAGACCCGTTGGCCTCCAGCCCCGTCACCTCACGCGCGGTGAGGATCTCGGCGCCGAACTTGGTGGCCTGCCGCCGCGCCCTGTCGGTGAGTTGGGCCCCGGACACCCCGTCGGGGAACCCGAGGTAGTTCTCGATGCGCGAACTCTGCCCGGCCTGGCCACCGGTGGCGGACCGCTCGACGAGAACCGTCCGCAGCCCTTCCGAAGCCCCGTAGACGGCCGCGCCGAGTCCCGCCGGGCCGCCGCCGATGACGACGAGGTCGTAGAAGTCCGCCGTCGGTGTGGTCGCGAGCCCGACCTCGGCGGCCAGTTCGGTCGCCTCCGGCTCGACCAGCACGTTCCCTTCGGCGGTGATGACGAGCGGCAGCCGCTGCCCGTCCTGCCCGGCGGCGGACAGCAGCCGCAGTCCCTCCGGGGTGTCGGCCGAGTACCAGCGGTAGGGCACCTGGTTGCGGGCCAGGAACTCCCGCACGTCCGAGGAGCGCGCCGACCAGCGGTGCCCGACCACCTTCGTGGCGGGCACGGGCCGGTAGTCGCTGTTCCGCCAGGCCTCCAGGAGGTCGTCCAGGACCGGGTAGAGCTTCTCCTCCGGCGGGTCCCACGGCTTCAGCAGATAGTGGTCCAGGTCCACGACGTTGATCGCGTCGATCGCCGCGTCCGTGTCCGCGTACGCGGTCAGCAGCACCCGGCGCGCGCCCGGATAGACGTCGAGGGCCTGCTCCAGGAACTCGATGCCGTTCATCTGCGGCATCCGGTAGTCCGCCAGGATCACGGCCACGAGATCCCCGCGCAGCTTCAGCTCACGCAACGCGTCCAGCGCGGACTCGCCGGACTCCGCACGCACGATGCGGTACGACTCGCCGTAGCGCCGCCGCAGGTCACGGGCGACGGCACGGGAGACTCCCGGATCGTCGTCCACGGTCATGATGACACTTACGGTGGAGGAGGAAGCGGACCTCGAAGGCGACATATGAAAACCCTAACGGCGTAGTGAGGGGCGGGCCATGGCAACAGCGGTGGGGACCCGGACGGCACGGGAGTACGCGCGCTCTTCGAAGGGCAAAGGCCAACGCAGCCGCAGCACTCAGGACCAGCACATCCAGAACCTTGCGGCCGAAGCGGATCATGGTCCGTGGACCTGGGGTGAGCCCTATGCCGACACCGGTAGCGCCTGGCACAAGGCACTCAAGCCGAACGACGACTTCCTCCGCATGGTGGCCGACATGCGGACCGGCGCGTTCGGCCCGGTCGGGACAGTCCTGGTCTTGTGGGAGATCAGCCGCCTGACCCGGAAGACTCTGTCCGGCGTGGAAGTCGTCGATCTGTGCGAGGAGCAGGGCTACCTGATCCACGTCACCAGCCTCGACCGGACTTTCAACCCCTCGAACTACAGCGACCGGGACACGCTGATCACCGGCATCAAGGATGCCGAGAAAGAGGCCCGGCTCTTGTCCGCCCGTACGCTGCGAGGAGTGAACAGCGCAGTCAACGCCGTGGATGATGACGGCGAGCCCGCCGCCCGGCCGCACGGCAAGATCAACTTCGGGTACCGGCGCACGTACGAGCTGATCGACGGCCGCCCGCGTCCGGTATCCCAGGAAGCCGACCCTGTCGAGGGCCCGCCGGTGGTGGAGCTGTTCGAGCGGGTCGCCGGGTGGAACGGCCGTAACCGCGAGTCGATCAGGACCGTCGAACAGGACTGGCTTAAGCGCGGCATCGTGAGCCGGGACGGCGTGCCGTTCACCCGGCAGAGCCTCGCGAATATGCTCCGGCGCAAGGCGTACGTCGGCATCCGCGTGCACAAGGGGACGGAGCGACGGGGCAACTGGAAGCCGCTCATCGAGCCCGCGCTGTTCGACGCCGTGCAGGTGATCTTGGCTGACCCGTCCCGCAAGTCCACCGTGACGACGAAGGTCAAGCATGTTCTGACCGGCGTGTTCCGGTGCTCCAACTGTGGCGGCAAGGTGTCGGTCAGGCCGGGCGGTGACGCGTATGAGGGCCGTCTCGTGTACCGGTGCTGGGACCGTGACTGCTTCACGATCGACAAGGCGACCACCGACGCGTACATGATCGGTGACGCCGAGGACCCCGGACTGATCATCAAGCTCCTCACCTCCCCGCACCTCTACCGCGCTCCGGCCGACGAGGAGAGCGTCGAGCTGGCCGACGCCCGTGTGAAGCTGACGACCAAGCAGCGAAGCTTCAAGCAGTTCGAGGACGCTGATCCGGAGACCCCGGCGGCGGCCGACCTGATCGGCCGGAAGATCGAGAAGCTGCGCGCGGAGATCACCGGGCTGGAGAGCAAGATCAAGGGTCTGACCCCGCGCGCGCCGATGGGTGATCACCTCGACCTTGGCCCCGGCGCTGCGCTGGCCGACGCGTGGTCGGCGTGGGAGTCGGCCCAGCTCGCCGTGAAGCGCGCATTGGTCGCCGAGCTGCTCAGCCCGGACATGTTCGGTCAGCCCCGGATCAAGCGGGTGGCCGACAGCACGTCCCGGGCCCCGGCCGACCGGATCGAGTTTGTGAACGAGGACGGTGAGGATCTGCTCACCGAGTGGGGGCTCAACAACTGATCATCCGCACACGACGAAGCCGCCCCGCATCGGCGCTGGGGCGGCTTCGTCGTGTCGGGGCTACGCCCCGCGCAGGCGTCTGGACACCAGTACCCGCGTCATGATCCGGAGCAGGTCCGGGTCGATCACGTCTACGTCGTCGGCGTGATCGCGGTGGGCGTAGACGTCCCATCCGGGGCCGGAGTTGCTCAGCTCGTGCATGACGATCACGGCGTCGTCCGGGTTCTCGATCGCCTCGTCGCAGGCGCGGCACACGCGTACCGGCGAAGCCGGATCAGGAACGGTCTCGGTCATGACGCGCACGCCTTCCTGAACAGGTGGCAGGTGCACGTGCAGCGGGGCACCAGCAAGATCCCGCCACCTCCCGGGAGCGGGATGTCCCTGGTCTGTCGGCAGTCGGCGTGCAGGCCTTTGTACTCCGGCCGTTGGGCGACCGCGCATTCGGCGCTCATGGTGTCCGTGTCGACGGTCGGCGCGCTCACAGCTCGCCCCGGCTCCGCGCGTTGGCCATCGCCACGCCCGCCGACAACCGCTCGGCATCCGTGGGCGGCCGGAGCGGGCCGGACGCGTCCCACTCGCGCCCTCCGCCGACCGGGCGGAGCTGGAAGCGCGGGCCCTCATGGCCCATCACCTCGCCGACCTGACGGGCCGCCTCGTCGTACACCAGCTCACCGACCTCCGGCGTGAACTCGCTCATGCGCACCCCCGCCGGAGGACGTCCGCGAGGCGCAGCGCGACGTCCGCGCGTACCCGCCCGAGGTTGATCAGGTTCAGGTCGGGGGAGGCCGTGTCGGCTCCCAGGGACGGCAGGACGATCCCGGCCGCCGTCAGCGCTCCGCGCAGGACTTCGACCGCCTCGACGGCTTCGGCCGTGCCCGACTTCTGTGCAGTGGTCATGAACTCACCGTCACGGCGGAGCAGTTGAGCCGGCGAGCGGGTATTCGCTCTTATTCTCGGGTAGAGGCGCCTTATGCCCGAGGATTCTCACGGAGCGTCAGGGAGGCCATAGCCGGGCGGGACGCCCCGGCGACAAGATCGGATCACCGAGTACGACCCGACGAGGGAGGGCACATGACGCGCAACATCCGCTTCAACGGCACCGGCAGCGGGGACACCGGCTGTCCATCGATCCACGAGGACGTCGACACCGGCCAGGTGATCGTTCACGGGCCGCCCCTGGCCGACTCCGAGGACGTCGCACAGCTCCAGCACCTCGGACCCGGAGAGGTCGCGGTCGTCGTCCCCCGCGAGCTGATCACGGACTGGGCGCCCAAGGACCGGACCCGCCAGGCGCGGGTGATCGATCTCGACGCCTTCAACCGGCTGTTCGAGATCTTCGAGCACACCGCCTGGCGGCTGGAGACGCGGCGCCGGTACGCGTCCGACGAGTCGACCGAGACCTACGCGCAGTACCTCGCCGAGGGCCGTGTCGACTGGGACACGAGCACCTGGTACTGCGAGACGATCGGGCGCCAGACGGCGGCCGGGAAGTCGGTCGCCCGGGTGCGGGTGGTCGACGACCCGGCGACCACCGGTCAGCGCTACCTGATGATCAACGCCGAGCGCAACACCGACCTCGGGGAGGACATCCGCACCTTGCGCCGCGAGGACGCCGACCGGCTGAAGCTCGGCAGCGAAGACTTCTGGATCTTCGACTCGCGCTTGGTCGCGCGGCTCAACTTCACCGACGCCGACGAGCTGACGGACGTGGAGCTGATCACGGAACCGGCTGAGGTGATCAGGTACGCGATGCTCCGGGACGCGGCCTGGCATCACGCCGTCCCGTTCCAGCAGCTCGCATCGGCCACCTGCTAGAAGGGCGGTTCGGGTACCGGTGACGACGGACTATCAGCAGGCACGTGAGGCGCTCGGGGTGCGCCTGCGGGAGCTGCGCATGTCCGCGCCCGACGGCCGTCTCACCGGTACCCGCCTCGCGCAGCTTCTCGGGTGGCCACAGCCCAAGATCTCGAAGCTGGAGAACGGGAAGCAGACCGCCACCCCCGAAGATCTCCAGGCGTGGGCCGACGCGACCGGCCAGCCCGACGCGTACGCCGAACTCCTGGCCCGGCTGAGGGGGTTCGAGTCCCACATCCGCTCATGGCGGCGCCAGCTCTCCGGCGGGCACCAGCCGGTCCAGCAGACGATCGCCGCCGAGTACGAGCGCTCGGCCACCGTCCACGGCTTCGAGTCGGTGACCGTGCCGGGCATCTTGCAGACGGCCGACTACGCCCGGCACGTCTTCAACCGGTACGCGGAACTCCAGCGTTCCCCCCGGGACACCGAGGCGGCCGTACGCGCCCGGCTGAAGCGGCAAGAGCTTCTCTACGACGCCCACCGGCGGTTCGAGATCCTGATCGGCGAGACCGCGCTCCGGTCGCTGATCTGTCCACCCTCGGTACTCGCCGCGCAGCTCGACCGGCTCTCCGGGCTGATCGGCCTGGACACGGTCCGGCTGGGGATCATCCCCTTCACGGCCTCGCTGAAGATCCCGCCGACCGGCGGCTTCTGGGTGCATGACGAGCGCCTTGCCATGGTTGAGGTGTGGCACGCCGAACTGTGGATCGACGACGCCGACTCGATCGCGCTCTACCTGCGGACCTGGCGGACGCTGCGGGAGTCGGCCGTGTTCGGCACCGACGCCCAGAACCTGATCAGCCACGCGCGCCGGACCCTCAACGTCACCTGACTGCTCCAGGTGATCCGGAAGCGCTGTGCGGCCGTCTGCGGGCCGCAGGGGTGCGGGTGCATGGCGTTAGGTCGTCCAGGACCCTGCACGGCCCCCAGGGCGGCCAGGACGCTGCAATCCGGGGGCAGTTCACCGGTCAGCCCGCCGGGCACCACGAGGCCGGACGTGACCGGCGGGCGCAATCTCGCTCGGAATATCTTCCAACTCGCCTACCAGTACGCCGAGTTGGGCATTCGATCTTAGAGTCTGGGCGATCTTGGTCAGCCCGGCATCCGCCAGAGCTCGCCGTCCTGGACGACGAGCCCGCGCCGCTCAAGGGCGTGCAGGGATGCCCCGACCCTGCCGACCGCATCCGCACCCGGGGCGCAGAGAACGGCGGCGATGGCCTTCACGGTCATCGGCCCCTGGCTGGCGAGCAGGGACCGGATGCGGTCCGGCAGACGCTGACCGGCGGCGGTGCGGCGGACGGTGACGCTCATGGTTCCGGATCGTAGTCCCGGGTGTGAATCCGACGGTGAACACCCGAACTCCTGTGACGTGCGAGGACACTGGGGCCGGCGAGCACTCTGATCTTCATGTGCAACGGGGCATGAAAAGGCCCCTCGCGGTGATCCCAGGTCGCGAGGGGCTTGATCAGGACCGGACCTGACGGAGATCTCTCTTCGCGGTGGCCAGGCTCACCCCGAGGCGCTGAGCCGCCTGAGCCGGGGTCAGCTCGGGGTCATCGCGAATCAGCTCACTGACCCTCGTGAGCCGGTCCGCCCTGAGCCGCTGAGCCGACGTGAGCTGAGCCGGTGAGCCGGTCCGAGCCGGGGGGCCGACCGGTTCATGGACCGGCTCAACGACCCGCTCAACGAGGTGAACCGGTGGCTCATCCGTGAGCCCGCCCGAGCCCAGGCCCAGAGCCGTCTTCTCGGCGTCGGCCTTCGCGGTGAGCCGGGTGAGCTGACGGCTCACCGCGATCAGCGCAAGGTCGGCGTGGACCGCGTCCCTGCGTTCCTTGACCGACTTCGCGGCCTCGGGGGCGAGCCTCGCGCCGGTCGTCTTCATGACGATGTGCCAGTAGCTCTTGGCCAGCAGGCTCACGGCGGCACCGGCCAGGCCGACCCACAGGAACCCGTGAGCCGCGCCGTGAGCCGTGATCAGGGTCATGGACAGGACCAGGGCCGCCCACCCCGCACGGCGCGGCAGAGCGACCCGCTCCGTGTCGTAGCGGGTCGTCCACTCCAGGATCATGAGGCCGATCCACATGAGATCGAAGACGGCCGCGATGCCGTACGAGATCCACACCGGGAAGGCCAGGGCGAGCAGTCCGCCGATGGCGACCGCGCTCCATACGACGGCACCGGCCACGATCAGGACGGCCAGCGCGGTGACGGCGGTCAGGGCCTGTGCGTCGCGGTCGGGGATCTTCCTGTCGGTCATGACGTGGTCTCCCTGATCAGTCGCCGCAGGTAGCTTGCCGACGGCACCCGCTGACCCTCGCGTTCGAGCTGACGGGCGAGGGCGGCGGCGTCCCTCACCCCCATGTCGATCAGCTCCCGGGCGCGCTGTGAAGGGGCGGTGTGAGCGGTTCCGTCCCCCTCGTGAACGCGCAGGTCAGCGGTTCCGTGAGGGACGGAACCCGGTTCGTGAACGCGCAGGTCAGCGAGGTTGCGGAACTCGGGGATCCCTACTGTCTGTCCGTGTGTTCCGCCGCCCGTGCCGGTCATGCGGGCGTCACGGGCGCGCTCGGCCTCGCGCCGCTTCGTGATCTTCTCGGCTTCCTCGGCCGCCTTGAGGCTGGCGGCCTCGGTGTCCAACTCGTGGAGCGCCGGGGCAAGTTCGTCGTGGTAACCGATCCAGAGATCAACCCGATCACTCCGGTCTGTCCGGTCCACGAAGATCACCGAGCCGCCCCACTTACGGTGCGTCTTGATCATTCCGAGGGCGATCGTCTCCGCGTCAACCTCGAAGTGGTCGATTCCGTCGAGTCCCATCGTCCGGGCCCGCACCAGGCCGAGCGCGGTCGCCAGGTGCATGGCCTTGTCCTCGACGTCGCCAAAGGTCAACTTGCCGAGCAGGCGGAAACGCAGCACGACGCCGTACTCCCATGCTGAGGCCGCGCCGAGCACCAGACCGGACAGGCCACGGGCCGAAACGATCTCGGCCCAGCGTTCGGGGTCCCCGACCCGTTCGGCCAGCCGGTTGTGTTCGTGGCTGACCTCGGGCTTGGGCGGGGGAAAAAGGCTGCCGATGAACTGGTCGGCACGGGCCAGTAGTCTTCCGATCATGGATACAGCTCCTTCGTAGCTGTGTTCCTAGGCGCCTTGCCCGGCTGTCATCCGGTGCAGGGCGCCGCTTAGTTGTGGATCAAGGTCTCCGGCTCGTGATCACGAGATCCGCCATCTCGTGGGCCGACCGGCCGACGCGAGACCCTGCGGTCCCGGGTCGCGCTCCACCCGTGCCCTTTCGGTGAGGTGCGCCAGGGCGCTGGTCGCGTCGGCACGGTCGGCGATCTTGGTTCCCCGCTGGATCATGTCGAGATCGGCCCATGGGTCGAGTCCCGAATCCCGGCGGTGACGCAGGTACGCCGTCACCCGCACGGCCAACGGCTGGGCGGACAGGGGCCGTTCGGCCCTGGTCTCGTACACGCGGGACATCACTGCCACCCCGCCGCAATGATGTGGTCGGCTATCAACGCCCTTGTCTCTTCCGGGAGTTGGCGCACGACCTCACCGAACGGTCGGGTGTCGGTCGCCGTCGCGCCGTGCCGGGCGGCGAGGTCGACGATCGCGGCGAGCCGGTCGGCACGCAGCCGCTCGCGGACGAGGTCGGCGAAGGGGATATCCATGATCGGCGGCTGGCACCGGGCGGCCAGCTCGGCGAGGAGGGCGCGGCCGTCCGGCCGCGAGATCATCTCGGTGATGCCGTCGGCCACGATCATGGACCGCTCGGTCCGGCTGAGTTCGGGAAGATCGCTCATGATCAGCTCTCCGGTTCCGGCTCGGCGATGCACGTCCCGAGGGCGGGGTCGAAGATCATGCCGTTCGGGCACTCCAACTCGGTGGCTGCGGCGAACTGCTGGACGCCGCGCGGATCACGCGGCGGGACGTTGGGCTGCTGGCCGCCCTCGTGGGGCTGGTACTGAGACATGGTCAACTCCCTGCCCTGCGTGTGTACTCGGCCGCGCGGTCACGCAGACGCCGGGAGGCGGCGTGATCACCGCTCGCGCGGGCCTCGTCGGCGAGCGTGAGGGCGTTCTCGGCCTGCGAACGCCAGTAGACCGGGGAGTTGGGGCCACCCCCGGCCGTCCGGCCACGAGAGGGGCGCGCAGGCGCCCTGACGGCCGTCCTGGTGGCAGGGCGCTTCGGGTGAAGCTCCATGGCGCAGCCCGCGCACATACCGCCCAAGAGCGTTCGCCAGGCCGGAAGATCGACCGGCATGGGGCCACCGTCCACCAGAGCGATCATGTCGGCGACGTGCCACCGGCAGCCGACCCCGGGCGGAATGCACGCGGCTTCGAGGGTCGGCCGACCGAACACGGTCACCCCGTCGGCGACGAGCGCGCCGTTCCGATAGTCGGCAAGGGCACTGGCCGCGTGCTTGCCGGAGTTCGACCGGCGGTCGGTGAAGGTGATGCCGAGCTTCCCTTGGGTCTCCCGCTGCTCGACCGGGAACAGAAGATCACGGAGCTTGACGGCGAGGTTCTCGACGCTGCCGTGTTCCGTGGCGACCTGAAGCGACTGGCGATTGGTCAGCTCTTCCAGTTCACGGCGGGAGACGGACCAGCCGCGCGCGCCCTGGCGCTGGGACATGAGACCCAGCCGGGCCCAATTGCGAATCGTCTGAGGCGTGACACCGCGATGAGCGGCGGCCTCCGCAATCGATATGAATTGCTCCACGCCGGACCCTCCCCGAACGTTGTTTTGCAAAACAGCGTATACCCTGAATTCAGGGGTGAACGGCGGCCGTGAGCCTGATGACCTCCAGCGGTCGCCGTTTCCCTCTCCATCTACATTGGCAATTCTCATCGGTTCTTATCTATTGCCATGCCGGCTGGCTCGCTGTCTTTCGACTGCTTTGAACATGTGCATTAGCGGCGTGCACGGCGTACCTTGTAAGTGCACACGGACAGAAGAGCCGGTGACCTCAATGAGGTCACCGGCTCTCGTGCGTTCAGACGGACAGAGGGAACGAGAATGCCCAGGATCTTCAACAGCCCAGAAGTGATCAGCGCACAGAACCGCCGGGCCGTGGCAATCCGGCGCGGCCGGACCGAAGAGGCGGACCGGCTCGGTATCAAGGTGTTGCGGTTGAAGGCCGTGCACTTCCGGGAGCTGGCCGACCAGCTCGACCGGGAGGCCGACGGAATGACGGAGCCGGAAAAGGGCTGAGCCCCTCGGGAGGTAAGCCGAGGGGCTCAGAGGGATCAGACACGACGACCATGCACGACCCGGACAGGCACTGAGGGATCAGCTCAACGCCAACCAGAAACATCCCAAACCAGAAAGGACGCTTCCATGGTAAGCGATCCTCGTGCCGCAGTAAATGAATCGCCCGAGCCAGACATAGGGATGACCTCCGAGCACCACACCTTTCTGAACGCGGCGGCGATCACGGACGAGGTGATCGAGGAATACGGCATCCGGTCGGTGACCGGACCGGACGACATCCCAGGCGAGATCTTTGCCACCTGGTCCGACTTCCTCGGCGAGGCCGAGAAAGGAATCCTGTTCTTCTGGCCCGTGCCGGGGCGTGAGCCGGTACCGCAGTACCGGCCGGACGATCCGATCGAGACCCCGGACGGCAAGCTGCACAAGTACTTGCTCCCGAAGGGCTGCGGCTCGTTCGTCGCGGTGTTTCGGGAGCCGACCGGCCCCGATGACCCGTACCTCATCACCGAGGGCACGAAGCAGACTCACGCAGCCCTTTCGTGGGCACCGCCGGAATGGGGAATCGCAGGCGTGCCCGGGTGTAACAACTGGGCTGGGGCCGATCTGAGTTGGGCCGACGGCCACAAGGTGATCGTTCTGTTCGACGCCGACATGTCGACGAACTCCGATGTGTGGGACGCGGCGGCCGGGATCAAGGAAGCACTTGAAGTCGAGGGCGCCGACGAGGTGGTGTTCGCCAGGCTGGCCGGAGCGAAAGCCAAGGAAGGACTTGACGACGTTCTCGGCCGTCGGCCGGAGAACCGCCGGACGTCGTTCATCGAGAACGTCGCCGACCGCGCCACCGACAAGCTCGGACGTCGGCCCAAGCAGAAAGCGCGCAAGCCGGATCCGGTCGAACCGCCGGACACCGGTGGCC
This sequence comes from Streptomyces sp. NBC_00988, assembly GCF_045162645.1. Classification (NCBI taxonomy): domain Bacteria; kingdom Bacillati; phylum Actinomycetota; class Actinomycetes; order Kitasatosporales; family Streptomycetaceae; genus Streptomyces; species Streptomyces sp. NBC_00988. The sequence continues at coordinate 1,121,624 of NZ_CP108730.1, read as the reverse complement.
GCGCCAGCGTGATCGTCAACGCCGACCGGAAGGCCGTGATCGAGAACATCACCGAGGCGCTCACGGCGAGGTGGGACGGGGAGACCCTGTTCGACTACGGCGGGGCCATCACGCTGCGCAAGGGCGCCGAGTTGGAGCCGCTGGAGCGGAGCAAGTTCCTCAACGTCCTGGTGGAGGCGTGCGCGTGCTTCACGTACAGGGAGGCGACCACCACGCGGCCCGCCTCATTCGAGGACGCGTGGCCGGACGCGCCGACCGTCGAAGCGGTGCTCGGCCGGGCACCGGCGTACACCCCGGTCACCCGGATCGTGCGGGCGCCGTTCGTCCGGGAGGACGGCACGGTGTGCGCCGCCGGTGGCTACGACGAGGCGTCACGGACCTGGCTGGAGCTGGACGGCGGCCTGACCATCACCGTGCCGGTGGAGCCGTCGGCGGAGGAGATCGCTTCCGCCCTCAAGCTGCTGTCGGTGGATCTCCTCGGGGACTTCCCATTCCCCGAGGAAAGCGACCGGGCCGGAGCGCTCGCGCTGCTGCTGACCCCCTTCATCCGCGACCGAATCGATCTCGCGCCGCTGGCCGTTGTCGACGGGCTTCAGATGGGTGTCGGCAAGAACCTGCTCGCCGACGTCGTCTCGATTCTCGCGACCGGCGAGGCTGCCGTCACGCAGCCGCTTTCCGGCAGCAATGAGGAAGTCCGCAAGCAGATGACCGCCACGCTGCGGAGCGGCAATCCCCTGGTCGTTTTCGATGAAGCACACAAGCTCGAAGGCAGGGCCCTGGCCCAGGTGCTCACCACGCCTTTCTGGAGAGACCGGGTGCTCGGGGTGAGCGAGAATATCCAACTGCCCAACACGGTCACCTGGGTAGCGCTCGGCAACAACGTCTCCGTCGAGGGCGACATATCGCGCCGGGTGTACTGGATCCGGCTGCACCCGGCGTACGCCAACCCACAGGACCGCCGGGCGAGTTCCTTCCGGCACGCAGACCTCAAGGAATGGGCGACCGAGCACCGGGCGGAACTCCTGAGCGCCGTTCTCACGCTCGTGAGGGCCTGGTATGCGGCCGGATGCCCGTTCACTCAGGGGGCCGAGTCCTTCGGCTCGTTCACCCGGTGGGAGAGGACCATCGGCGGCATTCTCCAGACGGCCGGGGTGCCCGGCTTCCTAGGCGGCCTGCGGGCCAAGCGCACCGAATCCGACTGGACCGGTGTCCAGTGGGCCGAGCACTTCGTATGGCTGGCCGACACGTTCGGCTCCACGGAATTCACCACGGCCGACGTGAAGGACTGGCGGCAAGTCCGGGGCGCGAATTCCTTCACCGGTGACCGGCCGACCATCACTCCGCCCGGTTTGGAAGACACGACCCCGAAGGACTGGAGCCGGAAACTCGGCTACGCGTACCGAGGCGTCCTCAATCAGATCCGGGGCGGCCTGCGGCTGGTGAAGTCCGGGACCAGCCACGGACACGTCACCAAGTATGTGATCCAAGTGGTGGACGAGGCGGAATCAACATCATCCGGGGGAGATGGGGGAGATGGATATTCCTACGCGTCAGCGAAAACACTCTCTTCACCGCGTGAAGAGCGCGCACGTGAAGAGGGTGCACACGTAGAGAAAGAGCCGAAGACGTCTCCCCCATCTCCCCCATCTCCCCCGAGTTCGTGCACCTGCGTTCCGGACCTCGCCGAGGAGTCCGATCATGCGCCCTGGTGTGCTCTCGGAACGGAGGACTGATCATGACTTCTTTCCCCGCGCGGCCTCCCGACCTCCCCGGCGAATGCCCTCAGTGCCGGACCACCCGAGCCGGTTGCTGGCAGCACCCTCGCGACCCGGAGCCCTGGCGCTGGGACCGCGCCGCATGGCGGTACGTGCCGGTGGAGTGCTTCGGCCCTCCCCGCTGCGACCCGTGCGCGCCGATGGACTGCCACCACCCTGCATGCCCCTTGCGCGGAGCCCTGGATTTGCTTCGAACGGCCCCTGAAATTACGGGAGTTGATGAGTGATGGCCGCACCGCCCCAACGGCACACCGACCAAGCACTGAGAGCCGAGCGAGACGCAACGATCATGCGGCTCCGGATCGCCGGTTGGACCGAGCGCCGCATCGCAACCCATGTCCAGCTCTCGCCTGCGCGCGTGCACGAGATCATCGCGGACGCCATCCGTGATCTTGTAGAGCCGGAAGTCGAGGAGCTGCGCAAGATCACAGCCGCCCGGCTCGATGATCAGCGCGCCGTGGCCAGCGCTGTCCGGGCCCGCCCTCACTTCGTGGTGCAGACAGGGAAGATCGTGAATGGGCCCGACGGTCGGCCGCTGATCGACGACGGCCCGGTGCTGGCGGCGAATGATCAGCTCCGCAAGATCGACGAGACGGAGATCCGGTTGTATGGCCTGGCTCCGAAAGAACCGCTGGAGATCACGTTGCAGGCGCGGGCCGACCTCACCGTGAACGCGATCACGGCCGTGATCGACCGGCTCCAACTCCCCCCGGACCGGAAGGCGTTCGCGCTGGAGTCCGCCGCCGCGATCCTGGAAGGCGTCGAACCGCCTGAGCCGCCGGAGCCGGTTACCGAACAGGCTGCCGACCGCACCCCGTGGCCCTTCCGGACCGGTGGCACCGAGTACGTGGTGATCAAGGGCGTGCGGTACGTCCGCGAGGGCCTCCACGAACCGGCCGATCTCCCGTACGTGGACGCCGAGGTGATTGAGCCCGAGGGCGAGGGTGGCCCCGTGACGGCCGATCAGAGCGGCGCCGGTCCCGGTGTGCCGGACGACGATCCCGAGGCCGTACGGCTGGAGCTGGAGGCCGCCAAGGCGGAGTTCCCTGACCTCGAATGGGGCGACGATGACTGACAAGATCACCGAGCTGATCGGCAAGATCAAGGCGGCCAGGTCGACCACGGAACTGCGCGCCCTGAGGGCTGAGCTGCGCCGGGCGCGGGGAGGCCGTCCCTGGCCACGTCGAGAGGGACCAACTTCGCCCGATCTATCTACCGGGCCGGACCTCACGATGGATCCTGGACAAGATCCCGAGCACCGCCCGGTCATGATCGGCAATGACGACGTCTCCGGCTGGCCTCCGCAGCTCCGCCGACGGGCACGCGGTGGGCGGTTCCTGTGATCACCCGGCGCGAAACCTCGCCCGGCGGTGACCTGCACATTCACGGCCTGCCGATGATCCGAAGGTGCCCCCGCTCGAAATCCTTGGAATCGCGGTCCGTTGGCGTGTTCTGGATCATGGCCCGCTGGGACCAAGTTGCACTTGCAATACGGCCCTGACCTGCGCTGATGTGCTCGACCTGCGCCTATGATTCGAAGGCCGTAAGTGGCATCTTGTCGACGGTCATGATGACGGTCCGCGCGGCTTCGGCGGCCTGTGCCATACGTCTCCCACCCCGAGTGGTCGGCTTCACGGCACGGCGGCGCCGTTGTCACCGCGCCGGCTCCCCACCATCGTATGGTCGATCGCCGCGCCGCGCTCCGCTACACCCGAGACGGGGGCCTCAGGGGCGCCGGGAGCGCAACACGCAGAACTCGTTCCCCTCCGGGTCCACCAGCACCACCCACGACTGCTCGCCCTGACCGACGTCCGCCGTCCGCGCCCCCAGCGCGAGCAGCCGGATCACCTCGGCCTCCTGGTCGTCGGGCCGGAAGTCCAGATGCAGCCGGTTCTTGACCGTCCTGCCCTCGGGCACCGGCACGAACAGCAGCCCCGGCAGCCGCTCGGGCTCCGGCCGGATCTCGAACTCGTCCGGTGCCTCGCCCACCACCACCCATCCGAGGGCCTCGGCCCACCAGCGTCCCAGCGCGACGGGGTCGGCCGAGTCCACCACTACCTGCTCCCACTCCAAGGTCATGCGGGCACCGTAGTGAAGACTGGGCCCGACGCATGTGACCGCACCACCGGGAGGCCACCGCATGACACGACCGATCACCGCAGGGGTCGACGGATCGGCGGAGAGTCTCGCCGCACTCGCCTGGGCGGGCCGGGAGGCCGTACGGCGGGGGCGGGCGCTGCGTGTCGTGCATGTCTGGCGGTACGAGGAGCACCAGGCCCTCGACGCGGGGGACCGCGACACCCAGGACGGCTGGGTGCGGGACGCGGCCGCCGAGGCCACCCGGACGGTCACCGAACGCCACCCCGGCCTGGACATCACCACCGACGTCCTGGAGGGCGACCCCGTCGACGCCCTGACCGCCGCCGCTGCCGACGCCGAACTCCTGGTCCTCGGCTCACGCGGCCACGGACCCGTCGTCGGCTTCCTGCTCGGGTCCGTCGGCCAGCAGGTCATCGCCGATTCCCCACGGCCCGTCGTGCTCGTCCGCGCCGGGGACGAGACCGCCGGGGAGGCGGCGGGGCGCGAGATCGTCGTGGGTCAGCACGGCAACCCCGAGGACAGCGCCGCCGCGCTCGGCTTCGCCTTCGAGACGGCGGCGGCACGGGGAGCGACGGTCCGTGCCGTACGGGCCTGGACCCTGCCGCCGGTGTTCGCCTACAGCCCCGCCTCGATGAAGCTCCTCGACGACGCCGGAGGCCTGGAACCGTACGAGAAGAAGGGCCTCGCCGAGGCGCTGGAACCGTGGCGGAAACGCTTCCCCGACGTGCCCGTGGTTGAGCACGTGGAGATCGGCAGCGCGGGTCAGGTGCTGCTGTCGGTCGCCGGGCGCGCCCAGTTGATGGTCGTCGGGCGACGCGCCCACCGTACGGCGGTGGGCGCGCGGATCGGCTCGGTCGCGCACGGGGTGCTGCACCACGCGGAGTGCCCGGTGGCCGTGGTGCCGGCGTCCTGAACCCTCAGGAGAATTCGGTCAGTTGGCCTCGGCACGGATCTCCTCGATGCGCACCGGGACGCCCTTCTCCACCGACCGGATCGACGCCAGTGCGATCGTGAGCGCGGCGCGCGCGTCCTCGCCGGTGGCCGACGGGATGCGGGCGGTGCGGTCCGTCTCGGCGAAGTCGGCGAGCTCGGCGACGTACGCGTCGTGGAACAGGTCCTGGTCGTACGTGACCGTCTCGGCCGCGATGCCGTCCGCGCCGTAGGACGTCAGATGGGTGCGCCGGATGTCGCCCATCGTCAGCATGCCCGCGGAGCCGAAGACCTCGCCGCGTACGTCATAGCCGTACACCGCCTGGAAGTTGGCCTCGGCGGTGGCGAGGGCGCCGTTGTCGAAGCGGATCGTGACGACGGCCGTGTCGAGCAGGCCGCGGGCCTTGAAGTCGGGGCGGACCAGGGCGTCGGCCATGGCGAAGACCTCGACCGGTTCGGAACCGGGGTTGAGGTAACGCAGGGTGTCGAAGTCGTGGATGAGGGTTTCGAGGAAGATCGTCCACGGCGGAATCGGGGCCGGGTCGGCCAGCTTCGGGTCGCGGGTGAGCGAGCGCAGCAGCTGCGGGGTGCCGATCGCGCCCGCCGCCACCTTGTCGTGCGCGGCCCGGAACCCGGTGTCGTAGCGGCGGTTGAAGCCGACCTGGAGCGGTACGCCCGCCTCGGTGGCTGCCGCGATGGCGCGGTCGGCGTCCGCGAGGGTGGTAGCCATCGGCTTCTCGCAGTAGACGGCCTTGCCCGCCCGCGCCGCCGCCACGACCAGGTCCGCGTGGGTGCGGGCCGGTGTCGAGATGACCACCGCGTCGACGTCCGGATCCGCGAACAGGTCGCCGATCTCGGTGTACGCCGTGGGGCAGTCGAGCCGGTCGGCCAGGCGCCGTGCGGCGCCCGGGGCCGGGTCGGCCACGGCGGCGAGACGGACGCCGGGCAGCCGGCGGGCGAGGGTCTCGGCATGGAAGGAGCCCATGCGGCCCGCGCCCACCAGGCCGATGGCGAGGGGCAGTTGGGTGGTCATGGGCGTTCTCCCTAGTGTCGTGTGAATCCGGGGGGGGCGGGTCAGACCGTGAACGCGGTGCGGAAGCGGTCCAGGGCGCGTTCGCTGTCGCCGTCCGAGGCCCAGGCCTCCATCGCGACCGTCCCGTCGTAGCCGATGTCGGCGAGGGCGCGGGCGATCGCCGGGTAGTTGATCTCGCCGGTGCCGGGCTCCTGGCGGCCGGGTACGTCCGCCACCTGGATCTCGCCGATCAGGTCCAACTCGTGGGCCCTGCGGACGAGTTCGATGAGGTTCCCCTCGCCGATCTGCGCGTGGTAGAGGTCCAGGTTCATGCGCAGGCCCGGCCGGTCCACCGCCTTGACCAGGGCCAGGGTGTCGGCGGCCGTCGCGAACGGTACGCCCGGGTGGTCGACCGCAGCGTTGAGGTTCTCCAGCGTGAAGGTGACCCCGTTGCTCTCGCCCAGCTCGGCGAGGCGGGTCAGGGTGCGGTGGGCGGCGATCCACATCGCGCCGGTGGGCTCGCCCGTCACCGGAACCACCGGCAGGCCCTCGGAGTCGAGGCCGGTGCCGTGCAAGTTCAGCCGGGGGCAGCCCAGTTGGTCGGCGGCCTTCACCGACTCCTCGGCGGTGCGCAGGAGTTCGGCGGCGCCCGCTTCGTCGGTGAGGCTGCCCCGGATATAGCCCGTCATCGACGAGAACTCGGCCGGGGTCCGCGTGAGCGCGTCCAGGTCGTGCCGGGTCCAGTCCCAGATCTCGACCTGGAAACCGGCCTCGTGGATGCGCCGCGCCCGCTCGTGGACCGGCAGGTCCCGGAACACCATCTCGGCACAGACCGCCAACGTGTACATGACTGCTCGCCCTCTTCTAGAACGTTCTAGATGGCAGTAGTACGCCACTACTGGATTCCTGTGTCAAGACTTCGCCGGGCAAGTTTCTAGAACGTTGCAGTACCTTCGGAGCAGCGATGTTGCACACCTTTCGAAGCGGCTACGATCCCGAAACGCAACGACACCTCGACCGGAAGGACAACCGTGCCGACCACCCCCGCGGTCCCCGACGGAAAGCGGCCCACGCTGGCCCATGTCGCGGCCCGGGCGGGCGTGTCCGTCGCGCTGGTCTCCATCGTGATGCGCGGGGCCTACGGCGCGAGCGCCACCACCCGCGAGCGGGTGCTCAAGGCCGCCGAGGAGATCGGCTACCGGCCCGACACCCGGGCCAGGGTGCTGCGCAGCAACCGCTCACGCCTCCTCGGCGTGCAGTTCGGACTGCGCCACCCCTTCCACACCGACCTGGTGGAAGGCATCTACGCCGCCGCCGAGCCAGCCGGCTACCAGGTCGCCCTGAGCGCGGTCGCCCCGTCGCGCGGTGAGCGGCAGGCCGTGGAGGCGCTGCTCGCCGACCGGTGCGAGGCCCTCGTCCTGCTCGGCCCCGAGGTCCCGGCCGCCCGCCTCGCGCACCTGGCTACCCAGGTCCCGGTCGTCTCGGTGGCCCGGCGGCTACGGCCCGCCCCGCCGGCCGTGGACGTCGTCCGCACCGCCGACGACGAGGGCGCCCGCCAGGCCGTGGACCACCTGGTCGCGCTCGGCCATCGCGCCATCGCGCACATCGACGGCGGCAGGGCGCCCGGCGCCGCCGACCGCCGCCGCGGGTACCGCACCGCGATGCACCGCCACGGCCTCGACGACCACGTCCGTGTCCTGCCCGGCGGGCTCACCGAGGACGACGGCGCGCGCGGCGCTCGTACCCTGCTCGCCGAAGCCTCAACTTCCCGGCCCAGCGCGGTACTTGCCTTCAACGACCGCTGCGCCACCGGCGTCCTCGACACCCTCCTGCGCGCCGGTGTCTCCGTCCCCGGCGAGATCTCCGTCGTCGGCTTCGACGACACCAGCCTGTCCCGGCTCGCCCACATCGATCTCACCACCGTCGCCCAGGACATCCCGCTCCTCGCGGAACTCGCCGTCGGCCGCGCCATCGCCCGCCTGGACGGGGAGGCCGTAACGGAGGGGGAGAGCGTGGTTCCGCCGCGGCTCGTCGTCCGCGGCACGACGGCCCCGCCTGCGAAGGGCTGACCCGGGTCACTCCGGGGTGGTCGGCGCCAGCGTCTCGCGCACCTTCGGCAGGATGTTCTTGAGGTAGTCCTCGACCGCGATGTCAAGACCGATGTCGTGCTGGGCGTGCTCGGACATGTACCAGCGGTGTTCGAGCAGCTCGTGGTAGATCTCGGCCGGGTCCATCGAGCCGCGCAGTTCCAGCGGTACGGCGCGCACGGTGGGCCGGAACACGTCCCGCACCCACCGGTGCGCGAGCACCTCGGGCCGGGCGGCGAGCGGGTCGCCCGGGGCGTAGTCGTCCTGGGTGGCCATCCAGGACTCCAGGTCGTTGAGCAGCCGCCGCGCCTGGTTCTCCTCGGCGTCCAGGCCGGTCAGGCGCAGCAGTTGACGCTGGTGGTGGCCCGCGTCGACGACCTTCGGCACGAAGGTGACCGTGTCGCCGTTGGAGGAGTGCTCGATCTGCATCTCGGCGACGTCGAAGCCGAGTTCGTTGAGGCGCCGGATCCGGCGTTCGATGAAGTGGTACTTGCCCGCCGGGTACACCGAGACGCGGGTCAGCTCCTCCCACAGACCCTGGTAGCGGGCGCAGATCTCCATGCCGAACTCGATCGGGTCGACGGAGGGGTGCAGCGCCCCGGACGCCTCCAGGTCGAGCAGCTCGCCGCTGATGTTCACGCGGGCGAGGTCGAGGTCGTAGTCGCGCTGTCCGTTGCTCAGGCTCGGGTGCAGATCGCCGGTCTCCGCGTCCACGAGATACGCGGCGTACGCGCCCGCGTCCCGCCGGAACAGCGTGTTCGACAGCGAGCAGTCGCCCCACGCGAAGCCGGCCAGATGCAACCGCACCAGCAGCACCGCGAGCGCGTCCATCAGCCGGTGCATGGTGGCCGGGCGCAGCGTCGTCTCGAACATCGAGCGGTACGGCATCGAGCCGCCCAGGTGCCGGGTGATCAGCACCGGTTCCAGCGGCTCGCCGTCGGCATCGAGGCGCCCGGTGACCACGGCGAGGGGGTCGACCGCCGGGATGCCCAGCCGGTCCAGGTCGCGCAGCAGCTCGTACTCGCGCAGCGCGGGCCGTTCGGCGAGTTCCTTGACGGCTATGACCTCGCTGCCGGCGCGGGCGTAGCGCACGACGTGGCGGGAGATGCCGCGCGGCAGCGGCACCAGGTACTCGTCGGGCCACTCCTCCAGGGGGACGTCCCAGGGCAGTTCCAGCAGGAGGACCGGATGCTCCGGGTTGGTCGCGTTGATCTGCAGTGCCATGGGGTGACCTTAGATCGCGTGTTCGCGTGCGCGCCGCGCCGCTTCACGGACCGGACCGGTGTGCAGGGGGCCGTGGCCGGGCAACAGGGTCTCGGCGTCCAGCGCTTCGAGGGTGTCCAGCGAGGCCACGGCGCGCTCGCGCTCGTGATGGAACATGTCGGGCAGCAGTTGCGGCCCCTTGATCCGCGAGGTCGGGTGGCCGCTCACCAGGGCGTCCCCGGAGATCACGATCCCACTGTCCGGGAGATGGAAGACGCAGTGCCCGCTCGTGTGGCCGGGGGTGTGCACGGGGACGGGGCGGCCGGGCAGGTCGAGCGGGCCGTCCGCGGCCGGGAAGGCCTCGGCCGAGGCGACGGGATGCTGCTCGGTGCCTCCGACGCGGATCGTGTGCACCATCCACGGCAGCACTCCGGGACGCCAGACGTTCTTCAACACGTCCCCGACGGTCACCTGTTGTAGGAACTCCCGCCTGGCGTGCGGCACTTCGGCCTCGTGCAGCAGGACGGGTGTGCCGTAGGTGCTGTGCAGGTACTCCGCCGAACCGAGGTGGTCGTTGTGGGCGTGGGTGATCAGCACCGCCGTGACCGCCTTCGGTGAACTCCCCACCTGCTCAAGGGAGTCGAGCACCAGCGGGCGGTCCCCGGGGTATCCGGTGTCCACCAGGGTGACCGCGTCGCCGTCCGTGAGGATCACCCAGTTGGTGTTGCTGCCGTGCACCAGGTAGGTGCCGTCGGCGACTTGGCGTACATCTGCCCGCATGATCGTCCCTCGTGAGGTGGTGCCCCGTACGGGGACAGCCAACCAGACGCGCGTGACCTTGGCGTGCGCGGGGGAAGCCGCCTCCGGCGCCGTCCGCCGGGGGCGGCCCCCGCGTGCGTCCGAAGCGGCCGCCTCTCCGCCTCAGTGCACGCCGTGCGGGCGGAACTGCACGCTGATGCGCGGTCCCGCGGCGCGGGTGGTCTTGGGGACGCAGTGCTCCCAGGTCCGCTGACAGGAGCCGCCCATCACGATCAGATCGCCGTGCCCGAGCGGGCGCCGCACCGACTCGCCGCCGCCGCGCACGGGGCGCAGCAGCAGGTCGCGGGGCGCGCCCACGGAGAGGATCGCCACCATCGTGTCCTCGCGGGCACCCCGCCCGATCCGGTCGCCGTGCCAGGCGACACTGTCCCGGCCGTCGCGGTAGTAGCAGAGCCCGGACGTGCTGAAGGGTTCGCCCAACTCCCTTGCGTAGTAAGCCGAGAGCGCGTCCCGGGCCTCGGCCAGCACCGGGTGGGGGAGCGTGTCGTCGGCGCCGTAGTAGGAGAGCAGCCGCGGTACGGCGACGACCTGGTCGTACATCTGACGGCGCTCGGCGCGCCACGGCACCTCGGCGGCCAGCTCCTCGAACAGGGCGTCGGCGCCGGCGAGCCACCCGGGCAGCACGTCGATCCAGGCGCCGAGCCCCAGTGCCGTACGGCGTGTCCCGTCGAGGGGGCCGAGGCGGAGCTGGTCGGTCTGGTCGAAGAGGGAGCCCTGGAGGTGGTGCGCGGTCATGAAGCCAGCGTACTCCTTATTCGAATATCTGTTCCTATATGAACTCCGCTCTTTCGATACATCGGTGTATCGGATACATTCGCGTATCGACTGGAGGTCCGGGCATGGTGACTGAGGTGACGCCCAAGCGTGTGACCAGGCGCCGTGTCCGCACACGGGCGAACCTCCTGGCCGCCGCGTTCGCGGTGTTCGCCGCCAAGGGATACGGCCGGGTCTCCATCGAGGAGGTCTGTGAAGCCGCCGGCTACAGCAGAGGCGCCTTCTACTCGAACTTCGACAGCTTGGACGAGTTGTTCTTCGCCCTCTACCAGGAGCGGGCCGAGCTGATCGCGGACCAGGTGTCCGAGGCCTTCGCCCTCGACGGACCGGACCTCGATGTACCGGCCGCTGTGGACCGGGTCACCGACGTGCTCCTCCTCGACCTGGACTGGCTCCTGGTCAAGACGGACTTCCTGGTGCACGCGGCCCGGGACCCGGCCGTCGCGCAGAGTCTGCTCGACCACCGGGCACGACTGCGCGCGGTGATCGCCGATCGGCTCGCCCTGGCGGCCGGCCGGTTCGAACTGCCCACTGTGCTCAACCATGTCGACAGCGCCGCCCACGCGGTGATCGCCGCGTACGACGGAGTCACCACTCAATTGCTGCTGGACAAGGACGTGGAGCACGCCCGTGTCTGGCTCAAGCAACTACTCACCGCGCTGCTGACGGACGGCAGCCGCGCCCTCGAATGAGAAAGGCAACGGTCGCCATGGATGCGGACGTCATCGTCGTCGGAGCCGGGCTGGCCGGTCTGGTCGCGGCCCACGAACTGACCAGCCGGGGACGCCGGGTCGCGCTCGTCGACCAGGAGAACGCCAACAACCTGGGCGGGCAGGCGTTCTGGTCCTTCGGCGGACTGTTCCTCGTCGACTCGCCGGAACAGCGCCGCCTCGGCATCAAGGACTCCTTCGACCTGGCCTGGAACGACTGGCAGGGCAGCGCCGGCTTCGACCGCGTCGACGACGAGGACTCGTGGGCGGTGCGCTGGGCGCGCGCCTACGTCGAGTTCGCGGCCGGCGAGAAGCGGACCTGGCTCGACGGGCACGGCATCAAGCTGCTGCCCACGGTCGGCTGGGCGGAACGCGGCGACCTGCGCGCCCACGGACACGGCAACTCCGTCCCGCGCTTCCACGTCACCTGGGGCACCGGCACCGGAGTCGTCGAACCCTTCGTGAACTACGCCAGGCAGGCCGCCCGCGACGGACTGCTCACCTTCTACTACCGCCACCAGGTGGACGAGTTGGTGGTGGAGGAGGGCGAGGCGCGCGGCGTCCGCGGCACGGTCCTCGCCGAGGACAACGCGGCCCGGGGCGTCACCTCCAGCCGCGAGGCGATCGGCGCGTTCGAACTCACCGCGCAGGCCGTGATCGTCACCACCGGCGGCATCGGTGCCAACCACGACATCGTCCGCGAGTACTGGCCCGAGCGCCTCGGCACCCCGCCCGCCGAGATGGTCACCGGCGTCCCGGCCTACGTCGACGGCCGGATGCTCGACATCAGCGCCGAGGCGGGCGTACGGCTCGTCAACCGCGACCGCATGTGGCACTACACCGAGGGCCTGCAGAACTGGGACCCGGTCTGGCCCGGCCACGGCATCCGCATCCTGCCCGGCCCCTCCTCCCTGTGGTTCGACGCCCTCGGCCGCCGCCTGCCCGACCCGTGCCTGCCGGGCTACGACACTCTCAGCACCCTCAAATACCTGCGCACCACCGAGGACTTGGCGGATCACGACCACTCCTGGTTCATCCTCACCCAGAAGATCATCGAGAAGGAGTTCGCGCTGTCGGGCTCCGAGCAGAACCCCGACATCACCGCCAAGGACAAGAAGGCGGTCCTGCGCGACCGGCTCCTCGGCAAGGGCGCCCCGGGCCCGGTGGACGCCTTCCTGCGCAAGGGCGCGGACTTCGTGACCGCGGGCAACCTTGAGCAACTGGTCGAGAAGATGAACCAGTTGACCGACAAACCCCTCCTGGACGCGGCCGTGGTACGGCGCCAGATCGAGGCCCGCGACCTCCAGATGGCCAACCCCTACAGCAAGGACTCCCAGGTCCAGGGCATCCGCAACGCCCGCCGCTACATCGGCGACCGCCTGGGCCGCGTGGCCACCCCGCACCGCATCCTGGACCCGGCGGCCGGCCCCCTGATCGGCGTCAAGCTGCACGTCCTAACCCGCAAGACCCTCGGCGGCATCCAGACGGACCTGGACTCCCGGGCCCTGGCCGCCGACGGCAAGCCGATCGGCGGACTGTACGCGGCGGGTGAGGTCGCCGGCTTCGGCGGCGGTGGCGTGCACGGCTACAACGCCCTCGAAGGCACGTTCCTCGGCGGCTGCCTCTTCTCGGGCCGGGCGGCGGGCCGCGCGGCGGCGAAACAGACGGCCTAGCAGTACTTCTTGGCCCTACGGCCCGTCTCCTCACCCCTCCAGGAGGCGGGCCAGCACCGAGGCGTGACTCCGCTCCGGCGACCTGACCGCCGTCACCAGGGTCACCGGTCCCATACGGACCAAGTTCCGCAAGGTGTGCAGGAGTTGAGCCGCCTCGGGCTCGGCGAGCTCGGCCTCGTAACGGCTGCTGAACTCCTGGAAGTCCCCCTCGCCCGCGTGATACCAGCGGCGCAGCTCGGTCGACGGGGTGATCCCCTTGGGCCACTCGTCGACCCGGGCCGCGTCCTTGGACAGGCCACGCGGCCACAGCCGGTCGACCATGACGCGCACGCCGTCCTCCGGCTCGGGCGGATCGTAGACACGACGCACGCGGACGGTCACGGGCGGGCTCCCTCGGGTGGCGATGGTGCGGTGAGCCTACGGTGTGCGTCCTGAAGCCGCGTCCGTCACTACATCGTCCGGCGGAACCGCCATGCCGACGACCTGCGCCCACGCGCCGGCGTCGACATGGCGGACGTTGCCTGATGCGGCACGGGCCGCCCGGTTCAGAAAGCGTGTGACATCAGTTCCGCGAACAGTGCGTGCTCGTCGACATCGAGGCCACGGGAGCGGAACCAGCCGCAGATGTTGGCGCAGTCGCGCTGGAGGAAGGTCATCCCATTGAGGTTGCCGACCAGGTCGACGATCTGCGGCAGGTCGATGACGACCAGCCGTTCGCCCGCCGCCAGGATGTTGTACGCCGAGAGGTCGCCGTGCACGAGGCCGTTCTGCACCATCGTCGCGAGCGCGTCGGTGAGCTGCTCGAAGTAGGCCGCCAGCAGCTCGGGTGAGGGGCGGGTCTGGGCGAGCCGGGGCGCTGTCTGGACGGTGCCGTCCTCGTCGACGACGGTGATCCACTCCATCAGGATCTCGGTGCCGTCGATCTGGACCGGGTAGGGGACCGGCAGCCCGAGGTTCCAGAGCCGTACCAGCGCGGCCCATTCGGACACCGCCCACTCGCCGGCCGCGACCTGTCGGCCGAAGGTACTCTTCCGCTTGAGGGCCCGTTCGTCGCGTGAGCGCTTCGTCGAGCGGCCCTCGGTGTAGGACGCGGTGCGGTGGAAGGTCCGGTGCTCGGGGGAGCGGTACCGCTTGGCCGCCATGACGACCCCGGGGGCGGGGTCACGCGGGTCGGCGCGCTCGACGAGGTGGACGTCGGCCTCCTTGCCGGTCTTGAGGACGCCGAGCTCTGTGTCGATCGCGCCCTGCGAGGTCACCACCCAGTCCGGGAGCGGCTCGGGGCCTCGGCTGAGGGGTTCGACGCGGAGCCAGGTCGACCAGCGCTGGCCGTCGGCGAGGTCGTCGTAGGGACGGAAGTCGAAGACGAACCGGTCGTCGATGTCGCCCGGTACCGCGTCGCCCGGCGGCGGGACGTGGCGGTAGGGGGCGGTGCTGAAGGCGTCAGGAAACGCCGGGAGTTGAGAGTGCTGAGGGTGCTGCGGGACATCGTTGCGAGACATCGCTGAGGGTGCTCCATGAGGTGAGAGGGAGGCGGTCGGCGGGCAGGCCGAGGACAGTCGTGTTCACGGTCGCGCCTCCTCTCGTGGAGCACCGGGCAGCTCCCGGTGGCCCGCCCATGGTGAGGGGCGGGCACGGGGAGCGGCAACCGAATTAAGTCGGCCTACGTTGAGCGGCCCAGCGGTGCCGCGGGTTTCCGGCGTGATCCTCCGTACCGGGCTCGTCCCGGCTGCGGTCATCGCCCGGGTCGACTCGCGCCGCCCATCCGGCGTCAACCCGCTTACGCAGCAACGGAGTTCTGCTAGCGGCCCTTCCGCACGAGGTCGGTGATGCGCTCGCCCTCGCCGATCGTGAGCGGGCCGGTGCCCTCCGTGGGGTCGCCGACCCCCAGCGCGACCGCCAGCGTGCGGCCGTGCAGGTCGAGGGTGGCCTCGGTCAGGGTGGTGAGATCGGCTACGGCGGAACGGGCGCGGGTCCATCCGGTCAGGCCGATGCCCGCGGCGATCAGGACGGCGGGCCACCACACCACGGTGAGTAGAAGGTAGGGCAGGGCCCAGGTTCCGGTGGCGACCGCGGCGGCGAACGCCGAGTGCGCGGCGGTGAGTTCGGTGCGTGCGGCGTCGGGGAGGACCAGCCAGAGCCGGGACCAGCCGTAGGTCAGGTCGAGGCCGTAGCGGTGGTACGCGACGGACTCCACGGCGTGGATCCGGTCGCCCATCCAGGTCGGCCTGCCCGGTTCGGCCATGGCCAGCCGGGTGACGCGCTCGGCCGCGGTGTCGATCCGGTGCTGCTGCTCGGGGGTGCGTGTGCCCGGGCTCGCGGCTTCGAACGCCCGGCGTTCCTCCAGGAGTTGGTGCCACCGGGCACGCCTGCGCGCTGTCCGCGCCGTCGCGGCCGCGGCGAACGGGCGGGGCCACGGCCCCAGCCAGACGCGCCGGGTGACTCCGGCCAGCGCCTGCACGACGAAGCCGACACCGGAGGCGGCCGCCAGTACGGCCACGACGAGGAGTGCCTGCGCCCCGCTGGGCAGGTCCCTGACCGTGTCGGCGGTGTTCTCGACCCGCCGGGCCGACAACGCGACGTTCCACGCGTCGGATTGGCCGAGGTTGACGGACAGCCACACCGCGCCGAGGAAGAACGCACCCGGCAGCACCAGCAGGCTGATCCACCGGTCGGCGAGCGTCTTGGCCAACTGCTCGAAGAAACCGCCCACTTGCGCTACCCCCGTTCCAGGGGCCGACCCATGACGGCGCAGCGCGGGATCGCACCCGCCGGGAGCGGAACCGCCGTCCGGTCGCAGGCGCCGTCCGGGCAGCGGAAGGTCTCCTGACGGGCGAAGCCCGGCCCGGATCCCGGCAGCGCCGTCGAGAGCGTACGCAGGGTGGTCTCACGGTCGGTGTTCAGCAACTGGCCCAGCAGGGCGAGCACCGGACGCCGGGCCCGTGCCTCGGCCACGATCCGTTCCAGCAGTTCCTGACGTTCCGCGGAGTGGAGCCCGGTCTCGCCGATCAGCGCCTCGAACTCCTGGCACAGCGTGGTCAGTGCCGATCGTTCGGCGTCCACCAGGGCTCCTCCTTCCGCCAGTCGGCCGATAGTCTCATGGGTGATGACCTCCTACCACCAGCCCGATCCGGAGCTGCTGAACCAGCAGGCGGTCGACCTGTTGGACCGGGCCAGCAGGGCCGGTGACACGGCACAACTGGGCACCTGCGTCTCGTTGTTCCAGCGCATCCTCGCCCTGACACCGCATCACCATCCGCGCCTCGCCACCCGCCTGTACAACCTCGCCGAGTGCCATCGGGCGCTGTACGCGCTGACGGGACAGGTGGCCGACGCCGACCGGTCGATCGGCATCGGGCGACAGGCCGTAGCAGCCCTCCACCACGGCGACCCCAACACCGCGCTGATCCTGGGCAACCTGAGCGCCACCCATCTCCTGCGGTTTCGGCGGGTCGGGCACCCGGAGGATCTGGACGGGGCCGTCGAGCTCGGGGAGCGGGCTGTCGGCGTGCCCGGCGCCAACCCGAACCTCGCGTTCCACCTGGCCACCCTCGGCACGGGCTACCTGCTGCGGTTCCAGAAAACAGGGCAGCTCTCGGATGTGGACCGTTCCATCGACATCGGTGAGCGGGTGATGGCTGTCGCCTCCGCCGATTCGCCGCACCGGACGACAGCCTTGTCCGATCTCGCCTCGGGCTACTTGCTGCGCTTCGAGCGGACCGGGCAGCTTTCGGATCTGGACCGTTCCATCTATAGAGGCGAGCAGGTGATCGTTGTCGCCTCTGCCGAGTTTCCTCACCGGTCGACAACCTTGGCCAATCTCTCCACGGGGTGCTTGCTGCGCTTCCAGAGAACCGGGCAGCCCTCGGATCTGGACCGTTCCATCGACAGGGGTGAGGAAGCCATGGCTGTCGCCTCCGCCGATTTCCCGCACCGGCCGACCGTCCTGACCAACCTCGGCAACAGCTACTTGCTGCGGTTCGAGCAGACAAGGCACGTCTCGGACCTGGACCGTTCCATCGGCAACGGTGAGCGGGCGTTGGCTGTCACTCCCGTCGATTCCCGTGACCGGCCGACGATTCTGGCCAACCTCACCCTGGGCTATATGCGGCGATTCGAGGGAACCGGGCACCTCTCGGATGTGGACCGTTCCATCGACAGCGGTGAGCAGGCGATGGCGGTCACCCCCGTCGATTCCCCTCACCGGCCGACGACCCTGACCAACCTCGCCACCTCCTACTGGGCACGGTTCGGACGGGCAGGCCGTCCGGCGGACCTGGAGCGGTCCATCGGCTTCGGGGAACAGGCCGCCGCCGACACCGGCAACCCGCACCGAGCGACCGCCCTGTCCAACCTCGCCGCCGCCTACACCGACCGCTTCGAGCGGACGGGGAACCTGGCCGACCTGGAGCGGGCGATCGGGTATTACGAACAGTCGGTGGCCGCCGCTCCGGACAACGCCTCCGACGGCGCCACCTACGTGTCCAACCTCGGCATGGCGTACCACGCCCGGTTCGAACGGCTGGGGGAGCAGGCCGACTTGGACCGGGCGATCAGCCACCTCGATCGTGCCGCTGCCGCGGCGCCCCGGGGGCACCGCGAGTTCGCGACGATCCTGTCCAATCTCGGCATCGTGTACGGGGCGCGGTTCGACCGGCGGGGGGACGTGGCCGACTTGGACCGGTCGATCGGCCACTACGAACAGGCCGTTGCCGCCACGCCCGAGGGCCATCCGGATCTCGCCCTCCGGCTGTCCAACCTGGGCGCCGCGTACGACGCGCGGTCGGACCGGAAGGGGGACCTCGCCGATGTGCACCGGGCCGTAGAGAGTCTGGAACGCGCCGTCGTCGCCACACCGGCCGATCACCCCTTCCGCGCGATGGCCCGGTCCAATCTGGCGGCGACCCTGCGCGGGCGGTTCGACCGGCTGGGGGACGTGGCCGATCTGGACCGGGCGATCGCGCTTCACGAAGAGGCCGTGGCCGCCACGCCCGACGACCACCCGAACCGGGCGACGCACCTGTCCAACCTCAGCGTCGCCCTCTGGTCCCGGCTCACCCGCACCGGAGACATGTCCGACCTGGACGCGGGCATCGACGCCGGCAGGCGTGCGGTGGCCGCCACGCCGGACGATCACCCGGACCGTGCGATGCGCCTGTCCAACCTTGGTACCGCCCTCCATCAACGGTTTGAGCACAGCGGCAGCCTTCCTGACCTGGACCGTGCCGTCGCGCATCACCAACAGGCCGTGGCCGCCACGCCCGACGACCACCCGAACCGGGCGATGCACCTGTCCAACCTCGGAACCGCCTACCTGTCGCGGTCCGGCCGGACCGCCGGCGGCGCCGATCTCGACAGCGCCATCGACCGCACGCTCCTGGCACTCGCGGCCACTCCCGCCGACCACCCCGACCGACTGTTGCGCCTGTACAACCTCGGACGGTCCTATCAGGCGCGGTACGGGCGCTCGGGCGATCCGGCCGACCTGGACCGTGCGGTCGACCTGGCGCGGGAGGCGGCCGACGCCGTCCCCGTGGACGATCCGCTCCTCCCGCAGCATCTGTTCAACCTCGGCAACACCCACCGGCTGCGGTTCCAGCGGACCGGCGACCCGTCCGACCTCGACCGTGCCGTCGACGCCACGGAACGGACCGTCGCGGCAACCCCCGTCGACCATCCCCGGCGGGCCTCACGCATCTACCTCCTCGCGATCTGTCACACGAGGAGGTGGGACAGCGGCAGCACCGTCGACCGGCCGCGGATCATCCGGCTCGCGGAGGAGGCGCTCGCGGCCACGACATCGCCCCCGCTGGAGCGGCTCCGCGCCTGCTGGGTGGTCGGCCGACTCGCCTACGTACTGGACGAACCGCACACCGCCCGGCTGCTGTTCGACACGGCGGTGGAGCTGCTGCCGTTGGTCGCGGCACGGGAGACCTCTTCGGCGGACCACGAGTACCACCTCGGCGCGATCCACGGACTGGTCGGCGAGACGATCGCCGTGCACTGTGCCCTCGACGATCCGGGCGGCGCGGTCCAGGCCGCCGAGCTGGGCCGGTCGATCCTGCTGACGTCCCGGCTGGCGCTGCGGACACCCCTCGGCGACCTCGAAGCCGAGCACCCGGCACTGGCCGGCCGGCTGAGCCGGGTCCGCGATGCCCTCAACGCGCCGGATCCCCCGGCCATGGCCACGCCCGACGGTCAGGACGTCGACCACATCGACCATGTCGACCGGCGCAAACGGCTGTGGGCCGAGCACGACGCCGTACTGGCGGAGATCCGCCGGTTGCCGGGACTGGACCGGTTCCTGCTCCCGCAGAGGTGGACCCGGCTGCGGCCGACCGGCGCTGGCGAGGCGGTCGTGCTGCTCAACGCCGGCCTGCAGCGGTGCGACGCCGTCGTCGTCACCGCCGACGGCCCCCTGCTGCCGGTGCCGCTGCCCGAACTGCGCCTGTCCGACGTCGAGTCGTGGGCCGCCGAGCTGACGGAAGCGACGCACAACGCCGGCTCGTTCACCGGCGAGCTGCGCTGCCAACGCGTGCTGACGGAACTGCTCGGCCGGCTGTGGGACACGACGGTCGAGCCGGTCCTCGACGCGATCGAGGACCGGCTCCGCCCGGCCGACGGAGAACTGCCCCGCGTGTGGTGGATGCCGACCGGGCCGCTCGCGCTGCTGCCGCTGCACGCGGCCGGACACCCCGGTGACGCCGGGGCGCTCGACCGGGTGATCTCGTCGTACACGCCCACCATGCGCACCCTGGGCCGTGCACAAGGACGCCCCGCCGCGACGGCCCAGCGCCGGCTCACCGTCACCCTCGACCGGACCCCGGGTCTGCCGGACCTGCCGGCCACCGCCGCCGAGGCGGCGAGCCTGCACGCCGCCCATCCCGACATGCCGCTCCTCACCAACGAGCAGGCCACCGCCGGCAGTGTGACCGACGCGCTCCCCAGGGCGAGTTGGGCCCACTTCGCCTGCCACGCGGGCACCGACCCCGACGCGCCGTCCGAGGGCGGGCTCCACCTCCACGACGGCGTGCTGTCCATCGCGGAGATCGGCCGCCTCGACCTCCACGAGGCCGAACTGGCCTACCTGTCCGCGTGCTCCACCGGACACGTCGGCAGGCGGCACGCGGACGAGTCCATCCACCTCGCCTCCGCGTTCCAACTGGCCGGGTTCCGGCACGTCGTAGCGAGCCTCTGGCCCCTGGACGACCACGTGGCGGCCGCCGCGGCCGAGCACTTCTACCGGCTGATGCCGGACACGCCGTCCGCCGACGACGCGGCGATCGTGCTCCACCGCGTCATCCGGCAGCTGCGCACCGAACACTCCGGGCGGCCACACCTGTGGGCGTCCCTGATCCACAGCGGGCCGTAGCCCGGATCGGGCCTGAACTCGGCGGCGGCTACGGGGTGTTCACCGCCGTGCCGGTGAACGTGTCCTGGTTCTCCCGCGGCGCCAGGCTCCGCACCACATCGAACTCGTTGCCCTCAGGATCGGCCATGACCACCCAGCTCCGATCCGAGCCCTGGCCCACATCCGTCGTGGTGGCGCCGAGGCCGAGCAACCTGCTCACCTCGTCCTCCGTGCTGCCGTCGATCGGGCTGACGTCGAGGTGGAGCCGGTTCTTGACGGTCTTGTCCTCGGGTACCTGGATGAACTGCAGGGTGGGCGGCATCTGGCGAGCCCGGACGTCCTCGGCGGTCGGTACCCAGGAGCCGATCTCGACCCTGCCCCCGGTCCGGTCGATCACCGTGAAGTCCAGGACCGCGCACCAGAAGGCCGCGAGCCTCTCCGGATCACGGCAGTCGACGACCAACTCGGTGAACCTGCTTGTCATGACTCTCCTGGTCAGGTGTCGGGTTCATGAGGGATTCCCCATGCCGGTGAAGAGGGCCTGGAGGACACGGTCCACGTACTCGTGGGTCAACGGCTCCTGCGTGATCAGGAATTGGAAGTACAGCGGGCCGGAGAGAATCGCCATCGCCAGGCTCAGATCGAAGTCGGGCGACAACTGCCCCTGGTCCTGGGCCTTTCGAAGCCGGGCGACGGTCAACTCGGCCTGCGGGGCGATGAAGCGCTCGTTGAGGGCGGCGGCGACCTGGGGGTCGTACTGGGCCTCGCCGACCAGGGCCTGGTACAGCGGGCCGAAGGGCGGGTCGGCCAGCAGGTCGATGGCCGACCGGATCTGGGTGCGCAGATCGGCGACGATGTCGCCCGTGTCGGGGTGGTCCAGGTCGGACTGGTGCAGGGAGAGCAGGGAGTCCAGGAACAGGGCGCCCTTGGACGGCCACCTGCGGTAGATGGTGTGCTTGCCCGCGCCGGCCCGGACCGCGATCGCTTCGATGCTGAGCCTGGCGTAGCCGATCTCCTGGCCCAGCTCCAGAGTGGTCCGCATGATGGCCTCGGTCCGGCCGGCGCCACGCAGGGGATCGGTCATGCGGCCACCCTAACGACACGGCACGTGCCGTTCTTGACGAGCTGCCCATGCGTGCACTCTCCTTTACGGCGCGGCAGGGCAACGGCCGTACCGACGGGGGAGGTTGCATGGATGCCGACGTGATCGTCGTGGGAGCCGGTCCGACCGGGCTGATGCTGGCGTGCGAACTGAGCCTGGCCGGGGTGCGCCCGCTGGTGCTGGAGCGTCAGGCGCACCGCCGGGACACCGCGAAGGCCGGTGGCCTCGGCGGACGGATCCTGGAACTCCTGCGCTACCGGGGCCTGTTGGAGCGATGCGAGGCCGCTTGCACCGGTCCAGTCCCGGCGCCCCGGTTCCCGTTCGGAGGTATCCACCTCGATCTGACCCGGCTCGCCGATCCACCGCTGCACGCCCTGCCGCTTCCGCAGCAGCGGCTCGAAGACGTGCTCGCCGAGCGCGCCGGTGAACTCGGTGTCGAGATCCGCCGCGGGCACCAGGTGTCCGGGGTCGACCAGGACGCGGTGGCGGTGACCGCCGAGGTGCTCGGCCCGGACGGGCCGTACCGGGTGACGGCCCGGTACCTGGCGGGCTGCGACGGCGCCCGCAGCCGGGTCCGCGACGGGGCGGGCATCGCCTTCCCCGGCACCACCTATCCGGAGGTCAACCGGCTGGCGCAGGTCACCTTTCCCGACACGGTGACCGTGCTCGGCAACGGCGATCTCGACGTCGCCGGCCACGGCACGGTCCCCGGCGGCTTCACGCCAACGGACCGCGGTCTCCTGGGCGTCGGCGCATCGCCCGACTCACCCGTGGTCTCCCTCTTCACCACCGAGGACGAGGCCGACGAGTACGACGACGACACCCCGATGTCCCTGACAGAGTTCCAGGACAGCCTCCGTCGCGTGCTGGGCACGGACCTCCCCGTGCGCGAGGCGATCCGGCTGTCGCGCTTCACCTTCAAGGCCCGGCAGGCCGAGCACTACCGAAAAGGGCGGATCCTGCTGGCCGGTGACGCGGCACATCTGTTCCCGGCGACCGGCGTGGCCATCAACGCCGGCATGCTCGACGCGGTCAACCTGGCCTGGAAGCTGGCCGCCGACATCCACGGCCGGGCCCCCGACGGCCTGTTGGACACCTACCACGACGAACGGCACTCGGCCGGTGCGCGCACCATGCTGCACACCCAGGCCCAAGTGGCGCTGCGGCGCGGCACCGACCCGGCCGCCGAGGCACTCCGCGAGGTCTTCCAGGAACTGCTCGCCGACGAGCAGCCGCAGCGCCGCCTGGGGGCGTTCCTCGCCGGAACCGACATCCGCTACCCGATGCCCGGACCATCCGGCCGCCACCCGCTGGCCGGAGCGTTCGTCCCCGACCTCACCCTGCACAGCGACCGGGGAACGTCCGGCGTCGGCGACCTCCTGCACACCGCACGCCCCCTCCTCCTCGACCTCGCCGACCGCGAGGATCTCCGCCGGGCGGCCGCGGGCTGGCGCTCCCGCGTCGACGTCCACACCGCGAAGACCGACGACCGCCCCGCCGACGCCATCCTGATCCGGCCCGACGCGCACATCGCCTGGGCCGCGACCGTCGACGACTCTTCCGACGACGCCGTACCGGCGCTGCGCGAAGCGCTCACCCGCTGGTTCGGCGCCCCCGAGACCGACGTCTGACGCCCCCCCCGGAAAGAAAGCGATCACAGATGCCGCCCGTTCCCGCCGACCCGACCCTGCTGCATCCGATGCCGGACCAGCCTCGGGTCGTACTCCTCAAGCCACTGGTGACCTCACCGCTGATCGAGGTCGGGGAGTTCACGTACTACGACGATTCCGGCGAGCCGACGGCCTTCGAGACCCGCAACGTCCTCTACCACTACGGGCCCGAGAAGCTCGTCATCGGGAAGTTCTGCGCACTGGGCGAGGGCGTGCGGTTCATCATGAACGGCGCCAACCACCGGATGGACGGCCCCTCGACGTTCCCCTTCCCGATCATGGGCGGTTCCTGGGCCGACCACTTCGACCTCATCACCGGTCTGCCCGGACGGGGCGACACCAGCGTGGGCAACGACGTCTGGTTCGGCTACGGCACCATGGTGATGCCCGGCGTCCGCATCGGTCACGGAGCGGTCATCGCCTCCGGCTCCGTCGTCGTCGACGACGTTCCCGACTACGGCATCGTCGGCGGCAACCCCGCGCGGCTGATCCGCCGCCGCTACACCGACGCCGACATCGAGCGCCTCCTCGCGCTGGCCTGGTGGGACTGGCCGCTGCCACACCTCACCGAACATCTCCGCACGGTCATGTCCGGCACCGTCGACGACCTGGAGGCCGTAGCGCCCGGCCCCTTCCCGCACTGAGAACCGGGCCGCCCGCATGACCCGTGCTTCCCCCCGCGCCCCGTTCACCGACTGGCTTCGCGAACACGCCGTCCCGCTCACCCACCTCGATCCCGAGGCGCCGCTCGACCCCGGAAGCATCGAGGCAGCCTTCGCCGACGCCGGCCTCACATGCGGCGGGAGTTGAGTGTCACGTCTGCGGTCGGGTGAGTCTGGTCGCCACGGCGTCGAGGACCCAGTCCAGGCCGGTCGCGAAGGATGCCTCGGCGTCCACGTCCGTGCCGTCGTGCACCGCTTTGGCCAGCGCAGGGAAGCGGCCCGTGGCCAACATCCTTGTCACATGCGGGCCGTGGGCGCGCTGCCAGTCACGCTTGGACAGGCCCGTGGCGCGCTCGGCCCGCAGGTTCGCGATCTCGCGTCTGATCGCGCCGGTGAAGTAGGCGCTGACGGTCTCCACGGCACGCATGACGGTGTCGATGTCGGCGAGGCCGTCGAGGGCGGCCAGCGTGGCCTCGGTGACGGCGAGGCCGTTCGGGCCCAGGGTCGGGCGGCCGCCGAGCAGGTCGGCCAGCCATGGGTGACGGAGAGCGGTCTGCCTGGTGCGGTGGGCGAGGACGCGCAGCGCCTCCCGCCAGTCACCGGGCTGTTCCTCGGGCAGGATCTCGGCCTGGACCTCGTCCACCATGAGGTCGAACAGCTCCTCCTTGGTGGCGATGTAGCCGTACAGCCGCATCGGGCCGGCCTCCAGCCGGGCGGCGACCTTGCGCAAGGACACCGCTTCCAGCCCGCCCTCGTCGGCCAGCGCGATGGCGGCGGCGACGATCCGCTCCCGGTCCAGCGGCACGGGGCGAGTCGGCGGCTCCGGCCTGTCCCACACAGTCATGCTCACATCGTACTGTTGCGATGCGTCGTATCGAAGCAATACGGTGTATCGACATGAGACATCGCATCGCTGTGGTCGGGAGTGGCCCCGCCGGTCTTGCCTTCGCCCGCGTTCTGCACCGCCATGGTCACCCCGCCGCCGTCCTCGAACGTGATCCCGGCCCCGACGCCCGCCCTCTGGGCGGCACCTTGGACCTGCACGAAGGGCTGGGCCAGCTTGCGCTGGACAAGGCGGGGCTGCTGGCGGAGTTCCAGGAACTGTCCCGTCCCGAGGGGCAGGCCATGCGCATCCTGGACACGGACGGAACCGTCCTGCGCGACTGGCGACCCCGTCCGGACGACCGGGCCAATCCCGAGATCGACCGCGGGCAACTCCGTGACCTGCTGCTCGGTCCTCTCGACATCCAGTGGGGGCAGAGCGTGACGCAGGTGGTGCCGGGGGCCCGGGACGGCGTACGGGTCCATTTCGCCGACGGACGGCAGGAGACGTTCGACCTCGTGGTCGGCGCGGACGGCGCCTGGTCCCGGGTCCGTCCGGCCGTCTCGTCGGTGACGCCGCACTACACCGGCGTCACCTCGGTCGAGACCTCCCTCGACGACGTCGACACCCGCCACCCCGACCTCGCCCGGTTGATCGGCGACGGTTCCGTGGCTGTGTACGGCGTGAACCGAAGCCTCGTCGCCCAGCGCAACAGCGGTGGCCACGTGAAGGTGTACACGAAATTCCGTGCGCCGCTGGACTGGCACACGGACCTGGACCTGGCCGACGTCGAGGCCGTGCGATCGAGCCTGCTGGCTCTGTTCGACGGCTGGGCCGCTTCCGTCCTCGACCTCCTCCGCCACGGCACCGCTTTCGTCCACCGCCCCTTGTACGTCCTGCCCGTGTCCCACACCTGGACCCACGTCCCCGGGGTGACGCTGCTGGGCGACGCCGCCCATCTGATGCCCCCGTTGGGGGTGGGCGCGAACCTCGCGCTGCTGGAGGGCGCCGAGCTCGCCGAGTCCATCGCCACCGGCCCTGAGGATCTGGACGAGGCCGTCCGGGCCTTCGAGGTGCGGATGTGGGCGCGGGCCGGCAGGTGGGCGAAGATCACGACGGCCGGTCTGGAACGCCTGGTGAGCCCGGACCCCGCCGAAGCCCTCGCTCTCTTCGACCAGGTCCAGCCGTCCTGATCGCCCAGCGCGGAAGCACCCGGCGCCGCCCATCACCTCCTCGTCCGTGCCGCGACACGGTTCCAGGCGAAGTGGCGGGTGCCTGCGGGCGATTGCGCCGGGGCATGGGTAGTGTCCGCCCCGATGCACCGGGCCTGCGGCAGCGCGGTCCGGCAGAGGGAGGATCATCATGGCCGAGCGTGGGCACGGGGCCGTAGCGGACGAAGGGTCCGCGGCGGGGCCGCCGGAGGCTCGTCCCGCGAGCATGCGGGACACGGTGCGGCTCGCGGTGGTCATCGGGGCCCTCGGGGTGGTCTTCGGTGACATCGGGACCAGCCCGATCTACACCCTGCAGACCGTGTTCAGCCCGAGCGACCCGCACCCGGTCCCGGTCAGCACGCAGAACGTGTACGGGGTGGTGTCGCTGGTCTTCTGGTCGGTGATGGTCATCGTCACGGTCACCTACGTGCTGCTGGCGATGCGTGCCGACAACGAGGGTGAGGGCGGCATCATGGCGCTCATCACCCTGGTGCGGCAGTGGAGTTCACAGCGGGGGCGGCGCGCTGCCGTCGTACTGACCGGGCTGGGTATCTTCGGTGCCTCGCTCTTCTTCGGCGACAGCATGATCACCCCGGCGATCTCGGTGCTGTCCGCGGTCGAGGGGCTCAAGGTCGTCGAACCGTCGCTGGGCGACGCGGTCGTGCCCATCACGGCGGTGATCATCGTGCTGCTGTTCCTGGTGCAGCGGCGGGGGACCGCGGCCGTGGGGCGGGTGTTCGGGCCGATCATGATCCTGTGGTTCGTGGCCATCGGCGCGTGCGGCGTCGTAGGCATCGCCGATCACCCGGCCATTCTCCGTGCGCTGTGGCCGAGTTATGCCCTGGGCTTTCTCTTCGGCCACTTCGGCACCGCCTTCTTCGCGCTCGCCGCGGTCGTGCTCGCGGTCACCGGCGCGGAGGCCCTCTACGCGGACATGGGGCACTTCGGCCGCCGGGCCATCACCCGCGCCTGGCTGCTCCTCGTCTTCCCCGCCTGCATCCTGAGCTACTTCGGCCAGGGCGCGCTGATCCTCGCCGACCCGGACAACATCAGCAGCCCGTTCTTCCTGCTCGTGCCCCACTGGGGACGCTGGCCGATGGTCCTGCTGGCCACGGCGGCCACGGTGATCGCCTCCCAGGCCGTGATCACCGGCGCGTACTCGGTCGCCTCCCAGGCGGCCCAGCTCGGCTATCTCCCGAGGCTGCGGATCGCGCACACCTCCGAGTCCACCATCGGCCAGATCTACGTCCCCTGGATCAACTGGCTGCTCATGGTCTCGGTCCTCACCCTGGTCTTCGCGTTCCGCAGCTCCGCCGCACTGGCCTTCGCGTTCGGCATGGCGGTCACCGGCACCATCACCATCACGACCCTGCTCTTCTTCTACGTCGCCCGCGCGAAATGGGGCACGCCCATGTGGCTGATCGCCACCGGCGCGACCCTGCTGCTCTCCGTGGACCTGCTGTTCGTGGCGGCCAACCTGACCAAGCTCGTCCACGGCGCGTGGCTGCCGCTGCTGATCGGCATCACCGCGTTCACCGTCATGACGACCTGGCAGCGCGGCCGCGAGGTCGTCACCGCCGAACGCGCGGAACACGAGGGCTCCCTGCGCGAGTTCGTCGACCGACTCCGCGGCGGGGAGCGGCCGGTGCTCCAGGTTCCCGGTACGGCGGTCTTCCTCAACCGGAGCAAGCAGACGGCGCCTCTGGCCATGCGGGCCAACGTGGAACTCAACCACGTACGGCACGAGCAGGTCGTGATCCTGTCCATCGAGACCGAACCCGTGCCCCGCGTCCCGGCCGACCGGCGGATCGTCGTCGACGGCCTCGGCTACGCCGATGACGGGATCATCCACGTCACCGCCCGGTTCGGCTACATGGAGACACCGGACGTGCCCGCCACGCTGGCGATGCTCGACCCGGCCGACACCGAGGGGCCGTTGCTGCTCGACCAGGCGTCCTACTTCCTGTCGACGATCGAGCTACGGCGCGGCCCGGCACCGACGATGGCCCCCTGGCGCAAACGGCTGTTCATCGCCACCTCCCACATCACGGCCGACGCCGCCGAGCACTTCGGCCTGCCCCGCGACCGGACGATCATCATGGGCTGGCACATCGAGGTGTAGACAGGCCTGTCGTCCACGGCCCGCCGGCGCGGGTGCGGTTCAGTCCCGGTGGAGGGTGATCGTCGTCCAAAGGGCTACGTGTACGCGGTCACCGTGCTTCAACGGCACCGGCACGTAAGGGGAGATGGGGCCATCGGCGCCGTTCACCGTGGTGCCGTTGGCGGAGCCCTTGGCGATGAGGGACCAGGAGCGGCCCGCGCCGCGCTGGCCGCGAGGGCCACTCCTGTGGCTCGAACGCGGGGGAGTGCCGGGGAAGTTCCGGGGGCGGATGGCAGAAGTACCGGCGGCCAACGGTCTGTTCAGCGGGTGTCCACCCGCGATCCCCTGGCTAACCGAGGAGCAGGCCCGTGCTCACGAGAAGGAAGACGGCGCCCAGGCCCGTGAACGCGTACTCCCAGGACGTCCGTTCATGTCCGTACAGGACCAACTCGCGCGGATCGTCGGGGTCGTACCGGACGAGCACGTGGCTGCCTCCGGCCAGAGGGCGACGCTTGGACGCGGGCGCCGGCGAACCGACCTCCATGACCCGGCCGTCCTTCGTCGTGAACTGGAGCAGGGGTCGTGGGTGGTCGGCATCACCAACTGGGCCGGTGCGCTTGACCATTGCCCACACGTCCACGCCCGCACGGCGCAGACGCCGGATCCTCCGTAGGCCGACGAGGCCCGTCAGTAGCGCGACCGCGCCGCTCACGCCGGTGAGTCCGGCCATCGCGATGGCGGCTCCTTGCGGCATGCGTGGTCTCCCTCCGCGATCGTCATTTCGCCGGGCAGGATCTCGACACGATCGTAACTACGCGGCGTCGGTGCCTGGTTGGTCCGCTGATCGTGGTCCTTGGCCGCCCCTCCACGGACCCTGCGAACAGTTCACAGGGAATTACCTTTGCCGGACGCCTCGGAGCCGGCTCATCGCGGGCTGCCGCGCCTACATGGCGTTCGGGGTCGACAACCCGAATCTGTACGGACTGCTCTTCCAGCGCAACCGGCTCCTTCGCGGAGCGGAACCCCGCACCACCCCCGCGGACAAGCCGAACAAGCCGGACAACCGCAACCCAGACGCCGGGCCGTTCGCCTACCTCATGGACGGCGTCCGACTCTGCATCGCCGACGGATCCTCCGGCGTGAGAAACGTTCTGTCCACCGCGACACAATTGTGGGCAGCCATGCACGGCTATGTTCTGCTGCGCAACGGTTATGAGTTCCCGTGGCCGGACCTCGCCCAATCCGAGGTAGAGCTCATCAGCTCCATCGCGAGACTCCGCGAGCCCGACTGGCTGTGCCGCGATTCCCAGTTCGCCTGCGGAGGTGTCGGCCCGATCTGAATCACGGGGTGGATGGATGGACGAACGCACGGTCAAGCTCAACGAGTTCGCGCAGGGACTGCGTCCGCTCGTACAGGGGGTCGAGTGGTTCGAGGGCCTTGGCGCGGACGAGCAGTTCGAGATCCTGCGGGACCTGGGCGGGTTCTGTATCCAAGCCCGCGCGACGGTCGATGACGGCCCCGAGAGCGTGCGTCTGGCCGGCATCCGGCCGACGCACACTCCGGCGGTCCTGATCACGCGTGGGCAGCAGTTGCCCGCGCAGCTGACAAAGATCATCAATCTGCCGCAGGACGAGCGGGTGAGGGCATTCCGGCTGTTGGTGGCCCTGCTCGGAGTGGCAGACGGGCGCCGCCGGGAGTGGTTCTGCGCCGCCGGGTGCACCCATGCCTGGCATCAGCTGGTCCGGGGATCGGGGCCGGTGGATTCGGGCTGAACGGCGGGGTGTTGGGCCGGGGCGACACGCCCTCCCCTTACGCGAGGCTGTCAGTTTGATACCCCGGAGAGGGTCATAGCTGTACGGCCGTGCGGACCAGTCCGGCGAGGGCGAGGGAGCGGCTGTGGGCGGGCCAGGCGATGTGGGTGACGACGGGGGGTGCGTCGGTGAGGGGGACCGCGGTGTGACCGGCCCACAGCCAGGAGCGGGCGGAGTCGGGGAAGACGGCCATGGTGCGTCCGAGGGCGATCAGTTGGGCGAGCTGCGTCTGGTCGTGGATCTCGGGGCCCGGGCCGGGCGGGTACGTGCCGTGGTGGGGCCAGCGGGCGGGCGGAAGACCGGGGATGTCGCTCACGTCGGCCAGGGACAACGTCCTGCGCGCGGCGAGAGGGTGCCCGGCCGGCAGCACGGCGATCTGCCCCTCCGTCATCAGCGCCTCGCTGTCGAACCCGGCGAGGGAGTTGTACGGCGCGTGCATGAGCGCCACGTCGGCACGGCCGTCGCGCAGCAGCTCCGGCTGCTCGCACATGCCGCACGGGAGCACCTCGATCTCGGCGGCACCGGGCTCGGCCGCGTAGGCGTCGAGAAGCTTCCGCAGCAGCTCGTGGGACGCGGCGGCCTTCACCGCCAGCACCAGGCGGTCGCGGGGGCCGCCCGGACCGTCGGCGCCACCGGCGCGACGGGCGCGGCGAGCGGCGGCGGTGCTCGCGTCGAGGGCGGCGCGGCCCTCGTGCAGCAGTACCTCTCCGGCGCCGGTCAGGGCGACGCCGCGGCGGTTGCGCTCCAACAGGCTTACGCCAAGGCGCCGTTCGAGCTGCTGGATCGCCCGGGACAACGGTGGTTGGGCCATGCCGAGACGCTCGGCGGCGCGGCCGAAGTGCAGTTCCTCGGCGACGGCCAGGAAGTACCTCAACTCGCGGGTCTCCAGGGCGTCCATGGCCCCAGCGTAGCTTCCGGGTGATACCCACCGGGTATGACAGGGCACCGTAACGGTGTTGGCCGCACAGCTCGTCCGCGAGCGACCATCAACGGCATGAGCGAAACGAAGACCGCGAAGACCGCGCTGGTGACCGGCGCGAACAAGGGAATCGGGTACGAGATCGCGGCCGGGCTGGGCGCCCTCGGGTACCGGGTGGGCGTCGGAGCCCGCGACGAGGCCCGGCGCGAAAGTGCCGTGGAGAAGCTGCACGCCGCCGGGGTGGACGCGTTCGGGGTGCCGCTGGACGTGACCGGCGACCGGAGTGTCACCGCTGCCGCGGAACTGATCGAGCGGTGGGCCGGGCGCCTGGACGTCCTGGTCAACAACGCCGGTATCTCAGGGGACATGGGGCCGGGCTGGATCCAGGACCCGACCACGCTCGACCTCGACCTGGTCCGCACGGTCGTGGAGACCAACGTCGTCGGTGTCATCCGGGTGACCAACGCGATGCTGCCGCTCCTGCGGCGCTCGCCGTCACCCCGCATCGTCAACATTTCCAGTGCTGTCGCCTCCCTGACCCGGCAGGCGGACCCGGCCATCGACATCGGCCCCGTCATGGCGGCCTACGCCCCGTCGAAGTCGTTCCTCAACGCCGTCACCGTGCAGTACGCCCGGCAGCTGGCCGACACGAACATCCTGATCAACGCCGCCTGCCCGGGCCTGGTCGCAACCGACTTCACCGGCTTCCACGGACCCCGCACCCCCGAGCAGGGCGCGGCCACAGCGATCCGGCTGGCCACGCTGCCCGACGGAGGCCAGACCGGCTCGTTCTTCGAGGACGACGGGGTCGTTCCCTGGTAGCCCGCGACCTGTGGTGACCACGCCGTAAATCCCAAGGTGGCGTACCCAACGCCACGGCCGGACCGCCGACTCACTCGTTCGGCCCCGCCCCGCTGCGGGCAACCAGCCCGCGGCCGACGCTGGGAAAGCCGACCGCACGCCGGTGAAGTGCCCGTGCCTCCGCCCGGGCCGCCCGTGGTCGCGGCATGAAGGCGTGACGGCGTGAAGGCATCAAGGAGGGACGGCGTTCATGGCGAAGGCTTACCTGGTGGGAAGTGGTGTCGCGGCGTTGTCGGCGGCGGCGTTCCTGATCCGTGAGGGTGGGTTCGTGGGGTCGGACATCCTGCTGCTTGAGGAACAGGACCGGGAAGGCGGCAGCCTCGACGCGGCCGGTTCGCCCGAGACCGGGTACACGATGCGTGGCGGGCGGATGTTCGAGATCCACTTCGACTGCACGTACGACCTGCTGGGCTCGATCCCGTCGCTCGACGACCCGTCGAAGTCGGTGACCGAGGACACCTTCGCCTTCCACGAGGACTTCGCCTGGGACGACCACGCCCGCCTCGTCGACGGGGCGGGCAAGGTGGTCGACACGCACTCCATGGGCTTCTCCGAGCGCGACCGGCTGGAGCTGGTGAAGTACGTGGGCACCCCGGAGCGGCTGCTGGACGGCAAGCGCATCACGGACTGCTTCAGCGAGGGCTTCTTCCGTACGGACTTCTGGTGGATGTGGTGCACCACGTTCGCCTTCGAGCCGTGGCACAGCGCGGTCGAGTTCCGCCGCTACCTCAACCGCTTCGTGCACCTCTTCAAGACCTTCGACTCCATGTCGGGGATCTACCGGACCCGCTTCAACCAGTACGACTCCATCGTGCGCCCTCTGTCGAAGTGGCTGACCGAGCAGGGGGTCAGCGTCCAACTCGGCACGCGGGTAACCGACTTGCGGCTGGCCGAGGGGGACGCGCTCACCGTCGAGGCTCTCACCTGGACGCGGGCGGGCCGTAGCGGGGAGACGGTGCTCGGCCCCGGTGACCTGGTGTTGGTCACCAACGGTTCGATGACCGCCGACTCCACGCTCGGTTCCACCGACACCGCGCCCGTGCTGGACACCTCCGGCGAGGGGGGATCCTGGCGGCTGTGGGAGACGCTCGCGGCGAAGAGGCCGGGCCGGGTAGGTGACCCGTCTGTCTTCAACTCCTCGATCACGGAGTCCACTTGGGCGTCCTTCACGGTCACGACGAAGGATCCGACGTTCTTCGAGGTGATGGAGAGGTTCAGCGGCAGCGAGGCGGGCAAGGGCGGGCTGATCACGTTCAAGGACTCCACCTGGCTGCTGACCATCGTCCTCAACCACCAGCCGCACTTCCGCGAGCAGCCCGAGGACACCTTCGTGTGGTGGGGTTATGGCCTCTTTCCGGACAGGAAGGGCGACTTCGTCCGCAAGCCGATGCGCGAGTGCACCGGCCGGGAGATCCTGGACGAGGTCCTGCACCACCTCCGCTTCGAGGAGGGCCCGCAGATCCTCGACCACTCGATCGTCATCCCGGCGCTGATGCCGTACATCACCAGCCAGTTCCTGGTGCGCAGTTCGGGAGACCGCCCGCAGGTCGTCCCGGAGGGCTCCACCAACCTGGCCTTCATCGGCCAGTACGCCGAGGTCCCCGACGACGTCGTCTTCACCGTCGAGTACTCGGTACGCACCGCCTGGACCGCCGTAGCCCAACTCCTGGGCCTGGACCGGCAACCACCCCCGGTCTACAAGGGCGGACACGACCCGAAGGTCCTGGTCGAGGCCCTCCAGACGATGCACCGCCGCTGATCAGCCGGACGAATGGACGAGAACACCCCTGACATCGGCAAGCCAACTGGCCCTAAGATGCCGGGGTTTGAGCACCTGCAGCACTACCAGCTCCAGCAAGGCAACAACCGCACCACCTATGCGTGCGACCGGGGGAAGCCGGTGGGAATCCGGCGCTGACCTGCAACCGTGTGCGGCCCGGCAGGGTCGCGAGTCGGGGCACCCGGCGTGTGTCGTGTTCCGTACCGCTTTCCACTGTCATGGTCCGCAGCGCGAAGCCGAGAACCCTGGCCCGCCGGCGTGTTCGTCGCGCGGGCCGCTCGGTGCCGTCCGCGGGCCCGCCCACGCCAGGAAGGCAACCCCTTGTGCGCCGAGCTGCCCACCGCGTCGGAGATCTCCCGGCTGGTGAGCCGGTCCTGGTCCAGGTCCGCACTGGTCACCACCGGGACGGAGGCCACCTCGCGCGGCGGCCAGTCGCACTCGTGCGTACGTCCGACCAGCCGCGCGGACAGCCCCAGTTCGGCGACGATGTCGGTCGCGGCGGGCAGCAGGGAGACGATGCGCATGCCGCGACCCTACGACCCCGGCTCCGGCGTCAGGCGCCCCAGCGCACGGCGATCGTGTCGCCGACGTTGATCACCTGATCGCGGGTCGCGCCGGTGAAGGCGCCGCCGTCGACGCTCACCTTCCAGGTCCCGGAACCGCTGTTGGCCTTGCCATTGAGCGTGTGATCGTGCCCGTGCCGGACGAGGGGGTCACGCCGGTCACGCAGCCCGAGGGGGTGGCGGCGCTCGTCGCCGCGTCGAGGACGGCGCCCAGCGTCGTCGTGGTGCCGGTCGGGGTGAGCGCCACTGAGCACACCCCGAGGGCGCCCGCACCGTCGTCCACGGTCAGCGCCAGCTTCGTTGCCGTACCCGAAGTGAAGGCGGTCTGGCCCACCCACTGCGGGGCGCCGCTGGTGACCGGGGTCGGCGGGGCGGCGGTGAAGCCACCGCCAACTACCGCGCGCAGCCCGTCGAGTGAGGCGTAGGCAGACGGACTCGTGTCGCTGGGCAGGTACTTGAAGCCGCCGCCCGGGTTGAACTGCTGGGCGATCAGGAAGTCCAACGGTGTCTTGCCCAGGGAGGTGAGGAAGTCACCCGTCTGCGGGTTGATGCCACAGGCGTTGAGACCGGAGACCGCCCAGCCGTTGGAGTCGGTGTTGACGCCGAACAGGGCGTTTGATCGCGCCGCTGGCCGCGACCAGTCTGCTCTTCAGGAACGCCTTCGCCTGCACGATGTCGGTGTCCGTGTTCGGCACCCCCGACACGCACAGGGCCGCCATCGCCGCCCCGGTCATGCCGATGTCGCTCGTCGCCGCGAGCTGGGTCGCGTTGCCCTCGGCCTTGCTGTAGTTCCAGCCGCCGTTGTTGTGCTGGTTGGCGCGGAGCCGCGTGATGATCGTGTCGCGCAGAGCCGGCGGGACGCGCTGCACTCCGGACTGCGTCTTCGCGCCGTTCAGGGCCAGCGCGGCGAAGACGGTGCCGTTGAAATTGGCGGACGGACCGAAGTAGCCGGCCTCCGCCGGCTGCCAGTAGCCGTAGATGTCCGCGACGAGATTGCGCCCGGCGGACACCCGGGCCGGATCGATCCCGGCGGCGTACGCGTTCAGCGTCCCCCGCTCGTAGTCGGTGACCACGGGGGTGGCCGAGGGCCAACTCGCCGTCGACAGAAGGGTCCGGTAGACCGATCTGGCGTTCTTGCTCGCGTCCCCGCCGGGCGTCACGTCCACGGCGGCGGTGCCCGCCGCGGCGAACGCGCTGAACGCCCACTCGTTGGACAGCCCCGACCCGGCGGTTACGGCCACCTGAGCGCATACGGTATCGAGAAGATCGTCCGCGACCAGCGGGTCCACCAGATCCTGGAAGGAACCAACGAGATCATGCGCGTCATCGTGACCCGCGGCCTGACGGAGGTGTTCGGATGAACGGCACCGACGACTCCGTACTCGTACGTGTCGAGGGGCGCGCCGCGTACCTCACCCTCAACCGCCCCAAGGCACTCAACGCCCTCACCCACCAGATGGTTCGCCGTATCGACGCGGCCCTGACGGCTTGGGAACACGACCCGTCGGTGGAAACCGTCGTCCTCACGGGCGCGGGGGAGCGGGGCCTGTGCGCGGGTGGCGACATCCGCGCCATCCACAACGACGCGCGGGACGGGGACGGTTCGGCGTCGGCGGCCTTCTGGCGCGACGAGTACCGGCTCAACTCCCGTATCGCCCGCTACCCGAAGCCGTATGTCGCCGTCATGGACGGCATCGTCATGGGCGGCGGCGTCGGCGTCTCCGCGCACGGCGGCTTCCGCATCGTCACCGAACGCTCGCGCATCGCCATGCCCGAGACCGGCATCGGCTTCGTACCGGACGTAGGCGGTACCTACCTCCTCGGCCTCGCGCCCGGCGAGATCGGCACCCACCTGGCGCTGACCGGAGCCTCGGTGGGCGCGTCCGACGCCCTGCACTGCGACCTCGCCGACCACTACATCCCCTCCGAGTTCCTGCCCCAACTCCTCGACGACTTCGCCCACATGCCGGTACGGGAGGTCCTGGGCCGGTACGCGCGCGAAGCGCCCCCCGGTGAACTGGCGGAGGCACGGGCCTGGATCGACGCCTGCTACGCGGCCGACACCGTCGAGGAGATCATCCAGCGCCTCCTCGACCACGGCTACAGCGCGGCGAAGCAGGCCGCCGAAACCCTCCTCGCCAAGTCGCCCACCGCACTGAAAGTCACCCTCGTCGCACTCCGCCGGGCTCGCCGACTCGGCCCGCTGGAGAGCGTGTTGAACCAGGAGTACCGCGTCTCCTGCGCTGCCCTGGCCACCCCCGACCTGGTGGAGGGCATCCGTGCCCAGGTCATCGACAAGGACCGCACCCCGCACTGGTCACCGCCCTCGCTCGCCGAGGTCACCGACGCGGACGTCGAACGCTTCTTCGCACCCCTCGGCGAGCGCGAACTCGGCCTCGCCGTACCGGACATCACTCAGTAGTTGTCGTGGTGGGCAGGACCGTAACAACGTTCATCGGACTGGGACACATGGGCGGCCCTCACCCTGGAGATGGAGGTCGGCACCGGCGCGGACGTGGTGATGACCATGCTGCCCTGACCCAGGCGGTGGCTCAGCGTCGTGCCGCCGCCAGCGCCGCGCGGATCTCGTCGGCGGACGCGGGCGCGGCCGGCTGGTTCCTGTATCGGTCGCCCTTGGTCACCGAGTACGGCGCGCAGAAGACCGGGGCGCCCACCTGCGAGCGCCAGCTTTCGGCGAGCGGTCCCATGTCCACGGCGTCGAATCCGAGCAGCGAGAGCAACTCGGTGGCATGCTTCTTCGCGCCCGGGTCGTCGCCGGCGATCGGCAGGGACGTGCGATCGGCCGCGTTCACGGGGCGCGGCAACGCCCTGAGGTGTTGGTAGTTGATGTTGTTGAACGCCTTCACGACGTGCGCCTCGACCAGGTGCCGCTGGAGCAGTTCGCTGTCGGTGAGTTCCCGCGCTTCGAGTTCCGGGATGGTGCCGTCGCGCGGTGCGAAGTAGTTGCCGGTGTCGATGACCGTCCTGCCGACGAGGGGCTCCCGGGGAACCGTCCCCACGGCGCCGACCGGGATCGTCACGACCACCCAGTCCCCAACGGCCGCCGCTTGCGCGGGAGTTGCCGCACGGGCCTGCGACCCCAGTTCGTCCACGAGGCCGGAAAGCGTCCCCGGCCCCCGCGAGTTGCTCAGCACGACGTCCAGTCCGGCGTCGACCGCCAGCCGGGCGAGTGTGCTGCCGATGTTTCCACTGCCGATGAGTCCAAGTGTCGCCATGCCGGGAACAACCTCCCGATTGAGTGCCGATCAGCGGTGACTGCTGAAATCGATGACGAGCCGCCGGGTGATCAGAAGACGTACGGGATGTCGTGGATGACGTCCTGGTGCCGGATCCGCCACACCCCGTCGGTCCGCCGGAAGGTGAAGCGGTAGTACCCGGACTCGATCGGCTTGATGGTGCCCTGCGCGCCGAACGTGCCGGCGGGCCAGCCGCCCTCGGGCTTCCCGGCTCCGACGACGTCGAAGGTGATGAACTGGGTGTCGATACTGGCCTCGTCGCCGTCGACGGAGACCAGGTGGTCGTAGGTGGTGTGGTGGCTCCAGCCCAGCGGCGGGTGCGGTGCCATGGCCGTGGACATGGCCGCCGCGATCTGCGCTCCGCCGGAGAGCTTGCCCAGCAGCTCCGTCCCGTCGGGCCCGCGGTGGTAGTGGACCTCGACGACCGCGTCGGCCTCGTAGAGCTGCGCCAGCGCCTCGCCGTCGCGCTGGTCGGCGGCCCGGGTGTAGCGGGAAACGATCTGCCTTATCTCGGTCTCGGTGCTCATGGCGTTCTCCGGTTCTCTCAGGCGGGCGCCTGGGGCGGCCGCAATATGCATGTGTGAAAAGTACATATCCTTCGACAGAAGTGCAACAGTAAGAGTTGCTAATATGGGTGCATCGGGACTCAACCGGACCGAGCGGCGGACGAGGCGGAAGAAAAGGGGTACGACCATGCTGGACGTGCGGTTCTCCAGCGCGCTGAAGGCCATGCTCCTGCTGGGCCATGCCGAGGAGTCGGGCAGCCCCGTCCTCAGCTCGACCCAGCTCGCCAGGAGTCTGGACACGAACCCGAGCCTGGTGCGCAAGCTGATGGTCCCGCTGGTGCAGGACGGTCTCGTCGCGTCCATCAAGGGCCGCAGCGGAGGTGTCCGCCTCGGCCGACCCGCGGACCGGATCACGCTGGAGGAGATCTACCGCTCGTCCGTCGGCGACAAGCCGCTGTGGGCCCCCCGGCGGGAAGGACCCCGGGAGTGCCTGGTCACCAACCACTCCGCCGAGTACTTCCTCAGGCTCACCGACGAGACCGAGGCGGCCGTCCTCCACGCACTGGCGGGCCGCACCCTCGCCGACAGCCTCGACGAACTGCGCGCCATCGACCGGGCCGCCGCCACTCCGGCTCCGGAACCGCCGCTCCTCGCGCGCGGCCACTAGCCGCTCACCAAGTGCCGAACAAGTTTGCTTTAACTAGAGGGATCCACACGGAGTCGGCGGCCTAGTCTCTGAGGCGGATGATCAACCCCCCTCACCCGTAGGAGCGCATGTGACGCAACTCCGGCAGCAGTCCACAAGACGCACCGCTGTCCTCCGCCGCAGCGCAGTCGTGGCCACCGTTCCCGTCGCCCTCGCGGCCCTGCTCGCGGCCGCCGCGCCCGCAGGCGCCACGACGATCGGTTCGGCCGGCGCGGGAGACCCGTACTTCCCGCTCTCCGGCAACGGCGGCTACCACGTCGCCCACTACGACCTGACGCTCCGTTACGACCCGACGAGCCGCCGGCTCGACGGCAAGGCGGTCCTCACCGCCCGCGCCACCGAGAAGCTCACCCGCTTCGACCTCGACTTCAAGGGCCTCAAGGTCACCGGTCTCACCGTCGACCGCGCCAAGGCGGACTTCCGCCGCGACGGACAGGAACTCGTCGTCACCCCGCGCCGGGCCGTCCGCAAGGGGCAGCGGTTCCAGGTCACCGTCACGTACAGCGGCGTCCCCAAGCAGGTCACCGACCCGGACGGCTCGGCCGACGGCTGGATCGCCACCGACGACGGCGCCTTCGTGGCCGGTGAGCCGCAGGGCGCGATGACGTGGTTCCCGGCGAACAGCCACCCCAAGGACAAGTCGTCGTACGACTTCACGATCACGGTCCCGCAGGGGCGCACCGCGGTCGCCAACGGCGTGCTCCTCGGGCAGCGGACCGCGCACGGTAAGACCACGTTCCGCTGGCACGCGCCGGAGCCGATGGCCGCCTACCTCGCCACCGCGACGGTCGGGAAGTTCAAGGTCGAGCAGTACACCACCCGCGACGGTGTGAAGGTGTACAACGCCGTCGATCCGCGTGAAGCCGCCGCCGCAGCACCGGTGTTGAAGAAACTGCCCTCCGTCCTGGAGTGGGAGAGCAAGCTGTTCGGGCCGTACCCGTTCCGCTCGGCCGGGTCGATCGTCGACCACGCGCCGGACGTCGGGTACGCGCTGGAGACGCAGGGGCGGCCGATCTACGACTCGGCGCCGGACCTCAGCACCCTCGTGCACGAAAACGCCCACCAGTGGTTCGGGGACTCCGTGTCCCTCACCGCCTGGAAGGACATCTGGCTCAACGAGGGCTTCGCGACCTACACGGAGTGGCTCTACAGCGAGCAGCACGGCGGCAAGACCGCCCAGCAGACCTTCGACGCGCTGTACGCCCGCAAGGCGACCGACGACCTGTGGGCGTTCCCGCCCGGCGACCCGGGCAGCGGCGCGAACATCTTCGGCACGCCGGTCTACGCCCGCGGCGCCATGGCCCTGCACGAACTGCGCCTGGCCGTCGGCGACAAGACCTTCTTCGCGATCCTGCGGGACTGGGCGGGCGCACACCGCTACGGGCACGGAACCACCGCGCAGTTCGTCAGCCTGGCGGAGCGGAAATCGGGCACAAGCCTGGATGCCCTCTTCCACACCTGGCTCTACACGAAAGGCAAGCCGACCAAGCCGTAGGAGCTGACGAGTTCCTCACATGTGTCGGTCATCGTCGACTCATGATCACTCGTATTCCCTCGGTCGCACTCGTCGCCGCATCCGTTCTCCTCACGGGATGCGGCGGCGGTGCGCTGGCGGCGACGGACCACACGTCCGCCCCCACTCCCGCCTCCTCGTCCGCGCCGTCGCCCTCGTCGGAGATATCCGCCGAGGCGGCGCCCCGCCAACTCCCGGGCGTGGGGCCGAAGATGCTGGCGCGCATACCGGCGAGCACCGAACAGGTCGTCCTGGTGACCGGCCGGGGCGAGGACTCGCCCCTCTCCACCCTCGCCCTGTACGAGCGCACCGACGACGGCTGGCAGCAGACCGCGAGCTGGGCCGCGCACAACGCGCTCAAGGGCTGGTCCGACCACCACATGGCCGGTGACCTGCGCTCGCCGATCGGTGTCTATTCGCTCACCGACGCGGGCGGACTGCTCAAGGACCCCGGCACCAAGCTGTCGTACGACCACGGGACGGGCTTCGTCTCGCCCGGCACCGGTTTCGAGGGCGAACCCCTCGCCGGGTCCTTCGACTACGTGATCGCCATCAACTACAACCGGCAGCCCGGTACTTCACCCCTCGACTGGACCCGCCCGCTCGGCGCCTCGCGCGGCGGCGGCATCTGGATCCACGTCGACCACGGCGGCCCCACCCACGGCTGCGTCAGCATCGCCGAGGACCACATGAAGGAACTCCTGCGCACCCTGGACCCGGCCCGGCACCCCGTCGTCGTCATGGGCGACGCCGCCGCACTCGACCACTGACCGCTTAGGATCCGCCAGGTGTGCGCACATGTGCTGGTCGCCGAGGACGACGAGATGCAGGCCGAGCTGATACGACGCTCCCTGCTGACGGAAGGCCACACCGCGACAGTGGTCCACGACGGGGCCGCCGCCATCGAGGCGGCCCGGAGACTCAGACCCGACCTCGTGGTGCTCGACCTCATGCTGCCGGTGATCGACGGCTTCGGGGTGTGCCGGGTGCTGCGCGGCGAGGACGACATCCCCGTCCTGATGCTCACAGCCCGCTCCACCGAGGACGACGTCCTGCTCGGCCTCGAACTCGGCGCCGACGACTACATGACCAAGCCCTACAGCCCGCGCGAGCTGATGGCCCGCATCCGCACGGTCCTGCGGCGCAGCGGCCGCACCACCGAGGACCGGCAGGAGGACACCGTCGTACGGGCGGCGGGGCTGTCCGTCGACGCGGTACGGCACGAGGTGCGCTGCGACGGGGCGCCCGTCGACTGCACACCGGCCGAGTTCGAGATCCTCCTCGCCATGATCGCCGAACCCGAACGGGTCTTCTCCCGGCGGCAGTTGCTCCAGTACACCCGGGGCCTCGACCGGGCTTCCACGGAACGGGCCGTCGACGTGCACATCATGAACCTGCGCAAGAAGATAGAGGCCGACCCGCGACGGCCGGTCCGGCTGCTGACCGTGTTCGGCGTCGGCTACAAGCTCCGCGGCGGCCGCGCGTGAGGCCCCGGATACCGCTGCGCAAGCGGTTGTTGGTCCGGCTGCTCGTCGCCACCGTGCTGATCGCCGTCTGTTCCGTCGGGGCGACGGCCTGGCTCGCGGTGACGACCACCACCCGGGCCATCCGGGAGGAACAGGGCCAGGACCTCGCGGACGACATGCGCATCCTCGCGCAGCTCAGCGGATACGCCGCGACCCACCCCGAGTGGAAGGGCGTCGCACCCACCGTCCGCGCACTGTCGAAGAAGATGGGCCGGCGCATCGCCCTCACGACCTCCGACCGCGCCCTCATCGCGGACTCCGCACCGCACGGCACCTCCCTGCCGCCCCGCGCCGCCGCGAGCGTCGACCCTCTGCACACCGACACGTACACGGAGCCCGGCGCACAGCTCAGCGGTCTCGACCCCCGGGTCGTCGGCCCGTACCGGGTGACCGCGAAGGAGCGGGTCCGGCTTGAGGGGCTCGCCAAGGAGCGCCAGGCGTGCTTCAAGCAGAACGGCATCGACACGACCATCACGATGACGCCGAGCGGCCGTCCCGTCCTCACCGACGCGGACGGCAACGACGCCAATGATTCTGTGCCGGAGCCGTGCGCCGACGGGAAGCTCAACACCCCGACCACCACCGAGAGCAAGGCGCTGAAGAGCCTGATCGTGAGCGCCCAGCCCTGCCTGATACAGGGAGGCGTGAGCTTCAAGGTCCCGTACTTCGGCGTCGACGTCTTCGACAAGAACCTCGGCTCGCGCTACGTCACGGGCGCGTACAGCAAGCTGGGCGACGCGGCCGCCATACGCAAGGCGGAGGCCTGCACCGACAGCGCCCGCCGTGCCCAACTCGACCCCTACGTGGCGCCGGTGGCCGAACTCTTCCTGGGCGGCGGGAACACCACCGCACCCCGCTTCGCCGTCTCCCCGGCGAACAAGGCCAAGGTCGTCGGCGCGGCCGCCGCGGTCCTCGCCCTCACCGTCCTCGTCACTGCGGTGGTCGCGACCCGGCTCGTACGACCCCTGCGCGCACTGACCGAAGCGGCCCAGCAGCCGCCGGAGCTGCACGTCCGGGTACCGGTGAAGACCCGGGACGAGGCCGGCATCCTGGCCGAGGCGTTCAACGACCTCACTGAACGCCGGGAACGCATGGAGGCCCAGCGCAAGGCCATGGTCAGCGACATCGCCCATGAACTCCGCAGCCCCCTCACCAACATCCGCGGCTGGCTTGAGGTCACCCGCGACGGCTTCGTCGAACCCGACCCGGCCCTCCTCGGCTCCCTGCACGACGAGGCGATGGTCCTCCAGCGCGTCATCGACGACCTCCAGGACCTCGCCGCCGCCGACGCCGGCACCCTGCGCCTGCACCGCGAACCCGTGCGTGTCGAGGACCTCGTCGACCAGGTCGTCGCCGCCTACCGCGTCTCCGCCGACACGGCCGGGGTCGCCCTCACCGGCAAGACGGACAACTCCCTCTGGCTGGAGGCGGATCCGGTCCGCATGCGCCAGGTCCTCGGCAACCTCGTGTCCAACGCCCTGCGCCACACCCCGGCCGACGGCACCGTCACCGTGACCACATGGCGCGACGGCGACGACATCGTCCTGACCGTCGCCGACACCGGCACCGGCATCGCGCCCGAGAACCTCGCGCACGTCTTCGAACGCTTCTGGCGCGCCGACCAGTCCCGCAGCCGCCGCACCGGAGGCAGCGGCCTGGGCCTGTCCATCGTCCGCGACCTGGTCGCC
This sequence comes from Streptomyces sp. NBC_00988, assembly GCF_045162645.1. Lineage (NCBI taxonomy): Bacteria > Bacillati > Actinomycetota > Actinomycetes > Kitasatosporales > Streptomycetaceae > Streptomyces > Streptomyces sp. NBC_00988. The sequence continues at coordinate 1,078,493 of NZ_CP108730.1, read as the reverse complement.
GCCCACGACGGCACGGTCGAGGCGACGAGCGAACCCGGCGCCGGTTCCGTGTTCACGCTGCGCCTGCCGAACTCCGCTGCGCCAGAGGGAGATTGACGCTCACTCAATTCACAGTGTCGTCGGTGGAGTTGGTGCCCGTCACTGCTCCCGCAGCCCCCACGGCGAGCCGTATTCCGTCAGCAGATCCAGGAACGGCCCGGCCGGGAACGCCTCCGGCCCCAGCACACCCGAACCGCTCCACGCCCCCGTGGCCAGCAACTCCAGCGCGATCACCGGGTTGATCGCGGTCTGCCAGACCACGGCCTGGGAGCCGTACTCCGCCATCGACCACTGGTTGTCGACCACGTGGTAGAGGTACACCTCGCGCGGCGCCCCGTCCTTCGTGCCACGCACCCACGTGCCCGCACAGGTCTTGCCGTGCATACGGTCGCCCAGTGTCGCGGGGTCGGGCAGACAGGCGGCCACAACATCACGCGGCGACACGGCAGTTGGCCCCGCGGCACTCGGCACGGTGACCGGCTCGGTGCGGTCAAGTCCCAGCAGGTGCAGGGTCTTCAGGGTCTCGATGAACTCGTTGCCGAGCCCGTACTTGAAGGTGACGCGGCGCGCGTCGACCCAGCGAGGCACGAGCAGCACCTCCTCGTGCTCCACGTTCACGCACTCGACCGGACCGATGCCCTCGGGGAAGTCGAACACCTCAGGCTCACTGAACGGTTCGGTCGTGAACCAGCCGCGCTCGGCCTCGTACACGACCGGGGGATTCAGACACTCCTCGATCGTCGTCCAGATGCTGAAGGAGGGCGCGAAGTCGTAGCCGTCGACGGTGAGGTTCGCCCCGTCGCGGATGCCGATCTCCTCGATCTCGTCGAAGAGTTCATCGGCCGCGTACCGCGCGAACACGTCCGAGAGCCCCGGCTCCACACCCATGCCGACGAGCGCCAGCGCGCCTGCCTTCTCCCAGTCGTCCGCGTCGGCGAACTGCGCGTCCCCGAGCTTGACCCCGCACTCCTCGTACGGCCGCTCCGGATGAGGCCGGGACAACGACATGGCCATGTCGAGGTAGTTGGCGCCTGCGGCACGCGCCGCACGGAACAGGGGCAGGACGAAGCGCGGGTCGGTCGCGTTCAGCAGCACATCGCACTCGTGCGCACGCAGCGCCGCTACGACCGCCTCCTCGTCGCTCGCGTCCAGCCGCTCGGCGCGGAACCGGGCGCCGTCCACCCCGAGCGCGGCGACCGCGGCCTCCGCGCGGGACAGGTCGTAGTCGGCGACCACCATCGCGTCGAAGAACGGACGCCGGGCCGCGATCCGCGTGACCGCGGTCCCCACACCACCGGCTCCCACGAGCAGTACACGCATGACAAGAACTCCTTCACTGCCGATATCCCCGGCACGTCACGAAAGTCGGTGGGGCCCCTGCCGGAGATACAACGCCGGTCGCACGGATAAGGTCAATGGCGTTGGCATAAGAGGACTGGGAGGCCGTGATGCCGAAACCGGTGGTGTCCGAGGAGAAGCGGCGACGGCGCCGTCCCACCAAGAGCGGCACGGTCCTCTCCGAGCAGATGATCGTCGACACGGCCCTGCGCATGCTGCGCGAACACGGCAGCGCGGGCCTCACCGCCCGCCGCCTGGGCCTGGCCCTGGACGCCGACCCCAGCACGCTCTACCGCTACTTCCGCGGCATGGACGAACTGACCCTCGCCATCGGCGACGCCCTCGTCGGACAGGCGCTGCGCGGCTGGGAGCCGACGGGGGAGTGGCGCGCCGACCTGCGCGCGATCGGCCTGCGCATCCACGCCGCGTACGTCGCCCACCCGCAGGCTGCCCAGCTCACCGCGAGCCGGGTCACCGGCCGGGCCAATGAACTGGCCGCCGACGAGGCGGTGTTGGACGTTCTGCGCACGGCCGGGTTCCCGCTGCCGGACACCGTGCGCATCTACCACGCGTTCATCGACCAGACCCTGGCCTTCGCCGCCCTAGACGCCGCGTCCCTGGCCCTGCCGAGCGATTCGCTCCACGCCGACGAGGACATGTGGCGCTCGACGTACGCCCGTCTACCCCGCACCACCCACCCCCGCATCGCCGAGGCGGCCCCACTCCTGGCGTCCCGCATGGTCGACAGCGCGTATCCGACGGCGTTGGAGATGCTGCTGGACAGCGCAGCCATCCAGCTGAAGTCCGCACGCCCCTGAGCAGGCGTGATGTCCACCCCCTGCGGCAGCGTCCCGAAAGGGGCGCGGGGCTGTGTCTATATACGGCTCCGCCGTGTGCGCGCGACCAGCCACGACGGCGCACCGCTCAGCCCCGCAACGCCCCCGCCGCCGTCCCCATGACCGCCGCCGCCACGGCCGCCAGCGCCGGTGAGTCCAGCTTCCACTGCTGCCAGTACAGCGGTACGTCGACCGACCGCTCCGGCGCGAAGTCGACCAGCCGCCCGGCATTCAACAACGGAGCGGCCTGCATCTCCGGCACCATGCCCCACCCCAGGCCGGCGGCGACGGCCTCGACGAACCCCTCCGAGGTCGGCACGAGATGCCGTACCGCACTCGCACCGCCCTGCCCGCGCCGCAGCCGCCGTACGAAGGCGTCCTGGAAGTCGTCGAGCCGGTCGAAGGTGATCACCGGTGCCTCGGCCAGCGTGTCCCGCAGCGGGCCGCCGGCCAGATACGTCTCCTTGAACTCCGGGCTCGCGACCGGGAGGTAGCGCATCCGTCCCAACGCGCGCACTGAGCACCCCGGTACGGCGTCCGGGGACGAGGTGACCGCCGCCATCACCAGGCCCTCGCGCAGGAGAGCCGCCGTATGGTCCTCGTCCTCGCGGCGGAGTTCGAAGCAGACCTGGAGTTCGCGCGGGACGCGGGTGAGCGCGCCCAGGAACCAGGTGGCCAGGGAGTCGGCGTTCACGGCGATCGTCACCCGGGTCGCCTCGCCGGCGCCGCTCATGCCGAGCTCGGCGCGCGCGTCCCGTTCCAGGCGGGCCAGTTGGCGGGCGAAGCGCACGACCACCTCGCCGGACTCCGTCGTCCGGACCGGCTTGGTGCGCAGGAGCAGGACCCTGCCCGTGCGCTGCTCCAGGGCCTTCACACGCTGGCTGACCGCCGAGGGCGTCACATGCAGCGCGGAGGCCGCCGCGTCGAACGTGCCCTCGTCCACCACCGCGAGCAGCGTCCGTACCTGGTCGAGGGGAAGCTCCGAAACCATCACGAGCGCTAATGTTACGTAAGAATCTTTAGCTGTACTCCAGTCACCGGTATCCCTAGCGTCGAGAGCATGACCAACGCCCTCTCCGCAGCGGCCGCCGGATTCGGCACCGGCCTCTCGCTCATCGTCGCCATCGGCGCCCAGAACGCCTTCGTCCTGCGCCAGGGCATCCGCCGCGACGCGGTCCTCGCCGTGGTCGGCATCTGTGCCCTCTCGGACGCGCTCCTCATCGCGCTGGGCGTCGGCGGGGTCGGCGCGGTCGTGGTCGCCTGGCCGGGCGCGCTGACGGCGGTCGGGCTCATCGGCGGCGCCTTCCTGCTCTGCTACGGCGTCCTCGCCGCCCGCCGGGTCTTCCGCCCCGCCGCCCTGCAGGCCGAGGGCGAGTCGACCGGCTCGCGCCGCCGGGCCGTCCTCACCTGCCTGGCGATGACCTGGCTCAACCCACACGTCTACCTGGACACCGTGTTCCTGCTCGGCTCCATCGCCGCCGCCCGCGGCCCGCTGCGCTGGACCTTCGGACTCGGCGCCGTCTGCGCCAGCCTGTGCTGGTTCACCGCGCTCGGCTTCGGCGCCCGCCTGCTCAGCCGTTTCCTCGCCAAGCCCTCGGCCTGGCGGGTGCTGGACGGCCTGGTCGCCGCGACGATGATCGGTCTCGGCGCAACGCTGGTGGCCGGAGCGTGAGATGGGGATTCGGCAGCAACAGCCGGTGCTGCGATAGTGAACCCTGGTCGATTAGATGTAGCGAGCAACCAGGAAGCCAGTGGACACGAGCGAGAGCACCGACAGCGGCACGGAACCCGAATCGCGGAAAGAGTCGCAGAAAGACCGGGATCCGGCGACCGGCCCCCGGCGCGGCTGGCGCCGCTGGGCGATGGACACCCGCCCCCTGCGCATCCCCGCCTACCGCCGTCTGTGGTCCTCGACCATCGTCACGGCCGTCGGCAGCCAGCTCACCGCCGTCGCCGTACCCAAGCAGATCTACGACATCACCGGCTCCTCCGCCTGGGTCGGCGCCGCCAGCATGGCCGGCCTGCTGCCGCTCATCGTGTTCGCGCTGTGGGGCGGCTCGCTCGCCGACAGCATGGACCGCCGCAAACTGCTGCTGATCACCAACAGCGGCATAGCCGTGACCTCGGTGCTGTTCTGGGTCCAGGCGGCCACCGGGCTCAACTCGGTGACCGCGCTGATGGTGCTGCTCGCCATGCAGCAGGCCTTCTGGGGCCTCAACGCGCCCGCCCGCAACGCCTCCATCGCCCGCCTGGTCCCCGCCGGGCAGCTGCCCGCGGCCAACGCCCTCGGCTCGACCGTCATGCAGACAGGGCAGGTCGTCGGACCGCTCCTCGCGGGCGTCCTCATCCCGGTCATCGGCCTGCCCGAGCTGTATCTCATCGACGCGCTGGCCCTGTGCGTGACGCTCTGGGCGGTCGTCAAGCTGCCCTCGCTGCCGCCCCTGGAGTCCGCGACACCGCGCCGCGCGGGCTGGCGCGAGGTCGCCGCAGGCTTCCGCTACATCTCGCTGCACAAGGTGCTGCTGCTGTCCTTCCTCGCCGACATCATCGCGATGGTCTTCGGCATGCCCCGCGCCCTGTTCCCGCAACTCGCCGCCCAGACCTACGCGCCCTACGGCGAGGGCCTCGCCCTCGGCATGCTGTTCGCGGCGATCCCCATCGGCGCGGTGGTCGGCGGACTGTTCTCCGGGACGTTCTCGCGGGCGCGCCGGCACGGCTGGATGGTGATCGGCGCGGTCGTCGCCTGGGGAGCGGCCATCACCGGCTTCGGGCTGAGCAGCAACCTGTGGATCGGCGTGGCCTTCCTGGCGGCCGCCGGTGTCGCCGACATGGTCTCCATGGTGTTCCGCGGGGCGATCCTGCTGTCCGCCGCGACCGACGAGATGCGCGGCCGTATGCAGGGCGTCTTCACCGTGGTGGTGGCCGGTGGCCCGCGCCTCGCCGACGTCCTGCACGGCACGGCCGGTTCGGCCCTCGGCACGCGTACGGCGGTCGCCGGCGGCGGCATCCTGGTCATCGTCATCATGCTGGCCCTGGCCGCCGCGGTCCCGGCGCTGCGCCGCTACCGAATCTGACCTCACACCGGCCGATGGAGCGCGTAGTGCTCCATCAGCTTGCTGCGGGTCATCGCCAGCCGGTGCGCGAGGATCTCCGCGACGATCCGGACCAGGGACAGCCCGAGCAGTGGATCCTCCACGCACAGGGCGAGCACGGCCGAGGCGTCGAACTCGTAGGCCCGCACGGCACTGAACGCCTCCGCGCCGAAGTCCCACTGGTACGGCGGGAACAGCCACGACCAGCCGAGCAGGTCGCCCGCGCCGAGCGTGGCCACGGTGACCCGCTGCTGCGGGGTGACCTGCTGGTCGAGCGAGACGGCGCCGGAGCGGACGACCCAGAAGCGGTCGGCCGTGCCGCCCGCCTCGAAGATCCTGGAGTCCTCGGCGAACGAGACCTCCCGCGCGACCTCCATCAGCCGTTCGCGCTGGGCCTGGGGCAGGGCGGTCAGCAGTTTTATCGCTTTGGTCATGGCACAGGGCTCCTCGCCGGCAGCGGATCCGGAATTCTCCCTACGCCCATTTCAGCCTCTGTCGACGTCCCGGGCACCTCGGGGGACGGAATCGGGGCATGAAAAAGCCCTGGCTGGACGGGGGAGACCAGCCAGGGCCGTAAGCGGTGGCTCGGGGGACGGTACGGTCGACCCCGTATCCACGTATGAATGAACCGTAAACCATCGACGGGCATTTCGTACCCAGTTCAACCGGTCGCGTGACCGGTTTCACTTCGCGGCATGCCGACCGGGGGCCACGATCTCGTCCAGCACCCGCAGAACGGCCTCGTAGGCCACTTCCCTCACGGCGTCGCCCTCTTGCGACCACGTCTGCACCTCCTGGGCGGCGAAGGCCCGGGCCCGCTGGATGCGCCGCAACAGTTCGTCCGAGTCCACGACATCAGTCATGTCCGTCGCCTACCCAGGCGCGCGCAGTTCACTTCACCGGCGCCGCGATCGGCACGCCGAGCGGCCGGGCCAGGCCGGTCACGGCCTCGTCGAGGCGCTGCAGATGCCGCAGCACACGGTCCGTGACGCGCCCGTAGCGCGGGGTCCCCGGTGTCCCGGGCCGCAGCAGGGACGCGATGCTCGGCCCGGTCTCGATCTCGCCGACACCGTCCCCGTCGGCGACGTACGCGCCGATCACCCCGATGTTGTGCACGATCCGGCGCCCCGCCTCACGCAGCCGGGGATCGGCCGCTATCGACGGATGCGTGGGCAGCAGCTCGGCGGTCGCCGCCAGATACCGCGCGTGATACGCGCAGGTCTCCAGCAGCGCGACGACATACCGCGCCGTGTCCCGCCGCGCCCGCAACGGCGTGATCGGGTGCGTCAACGGCTGCGTGGACGCGCTCAGATCGGCCAGCGCCTGGTCCAAGTCCCGTGCCTTGTCGAGCAGTTCGGCCGCGGCCCCGCCGCTGAGCTGGTCGACGGCGGCCTCGGTGACGTCCGTGAGCCGCGCCAGCACGGTGCCGAGCAGTTCGTTCGTACGGCGGTCCGTGTGCACCGGCAGCACCAGCGCCGCCGCGACCACCCCGCAGGCCGCGCCGAGCGCCGTCTCCTCGATCCGCAGCAGCAGCACCGACGCGCTGTAGGTGTGCAGCAGCGTGTAGAGCAGGCCCAGCATCGCGGTGACGAAGAAGGACATCAGGGTGTACGACAGCGGTGCCGTGTAGAACATCGCGAAGATGAACAGCAGCACCAGGGCGAACGCCGTCCACGTGTGATGACCGACCAGGCCCGCGAGCCCGATGCCGGCCACGACACCCAGGACCGTGCCCAGCAGCCGCCGGTAGCCCTTGACGAGGATCTCGCCCGTGGACGAGGTGTTGAGGAACACGATCCAGCAGGTCAGCACCGCCCAGTACCAGCGCTGACTGGACAGGAACTCGCCGCCGATGATGGCCAGGGAGGATCCGACGGCGACCTGCACGGCGGCCCGCGTGGTCGGCCGCCTTAGCCCGGTGCGCTCCGCGTCCTCCTGCTCGGCCTCCTCGCTGCCCGCGATGGCGACGTCCTCCGCGTCCAGCTCCTCGCGCGAGCGGGTTGTCGCGGGCGTGTCCTCCGACTCGTCCTGCGGCCCGTCCACGGCGATCCGCAGCCCCAGCACCGCACGCCCTGCCTCCCCGATGCCCCGGAACACGTCCTGGACGGCGTCCGGGGCGGGCGGCAGGTTCTCCTCCTCGCGATAACCGAGCAGCCGGTTGCGCACATGCGCCAGCCCGGTACCCGAGTCCGTGCCCGCCGGCCGCAGGACGAGCAGGCGCAGCGCCTCCAGATCGCGGCGCAGCGTGTCGGTCGCCTCGTCCCGCACCGGCAGCCGGTCGGCCAGGGGGACCGGTGCGCCCGGCAGATGCAGGGTGAGGGTGTGCCCCCGCTCGGCGCTACGGGCGGTCAGCAGCAGGAGACCGAGCCGTTCGGCGGCGACCTCGGCGTCCGCGATACGGCGCTGCACGAGCCGTGCCACCGTCTCGTCGGAGGTGCCGTCCTCCAGCCGGCCCTGGATCAGCAGCGCCGTCTCGTGCAGGCGCGCGGTGCCCTCCCGTACGTCGACGAGGGCCTTCTCCATGTCGTCGGGGCCGGCGTCGAGCAACGCGAGCTGCGCGGTGACGAGTTGGGCGAACCGCGCCCGGAACGCCCGCCGCAGCCGGTCCAGCGTCCCCGTGGGCGTCTCCGGCACCAGCGCGAACCGCACCAGCGCGCTGCACGCGAAGGCGACGCCGATCACGCCGTAGAGCCGAGGCAGTGCGGAGACGGTCGCGCCGACGAACAGGGACAGGAAGTAGATCTGGAAGCCGATCAGACCGAGGGCCGTGCCGCGTTCGCCGAACCGGCGGCTGTAGACGGCGCCGAAGATCAGCAGGACGAAGAAGACGTCACCGGCGACCACCCGGGAGTTCAGCAGCGCGCTCAGCGACACCGAGGCCAGTGCCACCGGCAGTCCCAGTGCGAGCGTCACCGCCTGCTGGGTGCGCTGTTTCTCGCGGATGGCGAACGTGGAGACCATCGCCGCCATCGCGCCGGCGACCAGATGCGGCACGGAGGCGTGCAGCAGGGAGAGCACGGTCAGCGTGAGGGCGATCGAGGCCACCGTCCGCAGTCCGGCCGTCAGCCGCAGCAGTCCGGGATCGGACGCCGCGACGCGATACCGCACCCGTGCCCACGCCGCCCGTCCCGCTGCCCTCACGCCGCCGTACTCTCCCCAGGTTCACATCAAGATCCGTACCACCGATGCTACGGCTCCTGGGTCCCGGCCCCTTCGATGCGGTCCCGTACCTGCTCCGGCGACAGATACGAGTCGGTGTACTCGAAGTCCTTCAGCGTGGCCGGTTTGCGGGCCTGGAAGCCGGTGCGCACGAAGTCGTCGCCGGCCAGCGCGTTGAGCGTCCAGTTCGTCGCGACCCGGACCTTGGCGACGTTCGTGCGCAGCGCCGACCAGTGGTAGCCGCGGGCCACGACCTGGGCGGGAAAACCGCGCAGTTCGATGCCCAGCGGCTTGGACACCGCGTCCTTGCCGCCGAGGTCCACGACGAGCCCGAGGTCCTTGTGGACGTACGGCTTCAGGGGCTGGTTGCGCAGTGTCGCGATCACGTTCTCGGCGACCACCTTGCCCTGCCGCATGGCGTGCTGCGCGGTCGGCGGGCAGATCGCGCCGTCCCCGCCCTTGGCCTCGTCCGGCACCGCGCCGGCGTCACCGAGCGCGAACACGCCGTCGTGTCCGGGCAGGTTCATGTCGGCGGTGACCGCGAGCCGACCCCGCACCGTCTCCGCGCCCAGCGTGGCGATCAGCGGGCTGGCGACCACACCGGCCGTCCAGATCAGCGTGCGGGTGGGCACCACCCGGCCGTCGGTGAAGGTGACCTCCTCCGGGCCCGCCTTCGCGATGGAGACGCCCAGGGAGATGTCGATACCGCGCCGGGTCAGGATCTCCTGCGCGCTCTTGCCGAGCTTGTCGCCCAGCTCGGGCATCAGCTTCGGCGCGATGTCGATGAGATGCCACTTGATCAGACCCGGGTCGATCCGCGGATAGCGCTTGACCGCCGCGTGCGTCAGCTTCTGCAGACAGGCGGCCGTCTCGGTGCCGGCGTAACCACCGCCCACGACCACGAACTGGAGCCGCGACGCCTTCTCCGCCGGGTCGTCGCTCGCGTCCGCGAGGTCGAGCTGGGTGATGACGTGGTCGCGGATGTAGGCGGCCTCCGCGAGGGTCTTCATCCCGAAGGCGTGATCGGTCAGCCCGGGGATGTCGAAGGTGCGGGTGATACTGCCGGGGGAGAGCACGATGTAGTCGTAGGGCTCGTTCACGATCTCGTCGTTGATCGTGCGGATCACACAGACCTTGGCCTTGATGTCCACACCGATCGCACCGCCCGGGATGATCCGGGTGCGGTACTTCTTGCTGCGGCGCAGCGAGACGGCGATCGACTGCGGGGTCAGGACGCCGGAGGCGACCTGGGGCAGCAGGGGCAGATAGAGCTGGTAGGAGAACGGCGTCACCAGCGTGACGTCGGCTTCCTCCGGGGTCAGTTTCCTCTCCAGGCGGCGAACGCACTCCACTCCTGCGAAGCCTGCGCCAACCACCAGGATCCTCGGTCGTGTCACGGTGTTCATCCCTTCTGCGGCTCCAGGCGGTCTGCCTCGACGCCGTACGCCTGCCCCTGGATCGCTGCCTCGCACCACATCGATCCCACCGTGCCGGGAGCCGTTCCGCCAGCTGAGCGCGGCAGGCAGACGAACGCGTGGGCACCAGCATGCCCCGCCGACGCCCGCTGTACGCCGCGGACACATGAACAAATGCCGTACCTGAATGACCTTTGACCCGCCTGTGGACGATCACTTCGGACCGTAGAGTGCACGCCATGTCGCACACTCAGCCCGATCCGGGGTCAGGCTTCCGCACCCAGAACATCGACGCCGGCAACGTGACGCGCCTGGTGGCCGCGCTCGACATCCAGGAAGCCAATCCAGGCGTACGACGACTGCGCGCATGGGCTCATGAGGCCCTCGCCCCGGGCAGCGGGGAACGTGCCCTCGACATCGGGGCCGGCACCGGCTCGACCACCCGTGAACTCGCCGCGGCCGTCGGCCCGAACGGGTCGGCGCTCGGCGTCGAACCCAACCCCGGGCTGCGCGCGGTCGCCGAGGAACGCGCCGCGTCGGCCGGTAACCCGGCCCGCTTCACGGACGGCGACGCGCTGTCCCTGCCCGTGCCCGACGCCTCCGTGGACGTCGTCTGGTGCGAACGGGTGCTCCAGCACCTCGCGGAACCCGACAAGGCCGTCGCCGAGATGGCCCGCGTGCTGCGCCCCGGCGGACGCGTGGCCCTGCTCGACACCGACTGGGCGACCACGATCCTGCACCCGGGCGACCCCGAGGTCACCGCCGCGTTCACCTCCGGCGCCCTCATCGGCGCGGCCAACCCCTACTCCGGCCGCCGGCTCGTCGGCCAGCTCAGCGCCGCCGGACTCGTCGTCGACGACCGCGGCTCGCAGGCGCTCCTCCAGGACCACCGTTCGGTGGCCTGGCCTCTGATCCGCATGCTCGGCGAGTCCGCAGTGCGCCGCGGCGCCCTGACCGAGGCCCAGCGCGACCGCGCCTACGAGGACCTCTCCGAGGCCGCCGAGCGGGGCGCGCTGCACATGTCCGTGACGATGTTCGCGGTCGTCGCCCACCGGCCGGAGTGACCACCGTCCGGAACGCCCCCTGGCCGGTGACCTAGGCCGTGTTGGTGAAGGAATCTGGTGAGCCGGGGGTGTTGGCCCGTGTGCCTGTCTGTGATGTCAACGTGCACACTGACGGTTTCCCGTTCGACCGAAGGGCTGAGCCGTGCCAGACCGACCTGAGATCGTCTGCATCTGCGGCTCTACCCGGTTCGTGGACGAGATGCGTGCGGCGAACCGTGATCTGACCTTCGCAGGTGTCATCGTCGTCGCGCCAGGCGAAGCGGACGAGTTGATCACCAACGAGCAGAAGACCGCGCTGGACGCCCTCCACCTGCGCAAGATCGACCTGGCCGACCGGGTTCTGGTCGTCAACCCCGGCGGGTATGTCGGCGAGTCCACGAGCAGGGAGATCGCATATGCCCACGCCACCGGCAAGCCGATCTCGTTCACCGATCCCGTCTGACCAGTAGACGCTTCGTGGCGCGTGCGGGCAACGAGTCCCGGTCAGCCTCGGAGCGTGTTGCCAGAGGGTCCTCGAAGTCGTTGGGCGCAGCCTTGTGCTTGGGTCGCGTGACGTGGTCTGCCCGAGCGGTTCGGGAACCGGAACACGATCCACACGACCTTCGACCGCTGGTCGAAGGTCGGGGTCCGGGCGCACGTTCACCAGCACGGCGCGACCCTGCCCAGGGACACAGGGGGCACGGTCGAACTACAAGAAGTTCGGAGATGAACCCGCTGATCACGCGATCGGCCGCTCCCGTGGCGGGTTGACGTCCAGGACGCACCTGGTCGCCGACGGCAAGGGGCGGGCGCTGGCGTTCGTCTGACCGGTGGCCAGGTCGCGGACACGACCATGCCGCCCGACCCGCTCTCGGACAAGACCGCCCGCGACCACCACTCCGGTCAGTGCCTCGCCGCCACACTCCACTGGGTCCAGACCTTCGGCAACACGATCTAGCGGAACACGTCGTCCGCGTCGTCCCAGCCCGCGAGCTGTTCCTCCGCCGACTGCTGCGGGGCACGTGCGCGTGCCTGGTACATCGCGTCGATCTCGAACGCGTAGTGCCGTACGATCGCGTCCCTGCGCAGCTTCATCGACGGCGTCAGCAGCCCGCCCGCGACGTCGAACGGATGCGGGAGCACCCGGAACACCCGGATCGACTCGGCGCGCCCCACAGGGCTGTTGGCGGCCGCGACGGCCCGTGTGATCTCCTCCCGCAGCGCGTTCTCCTCCCGCGCCTCGCGGCCCCGCGCGTCGCTCTGCAGCGCGAGACCGGCCCGCCAGTGCGCCACGAACTCCGGGTCCAGGGTGAGCAGCGCCCCCACACAGGGACGGTCGTCGCCCACGACCACCGCTTGATGGATCAGCGGATGCATGCGCAGCCGGTTCTCCAGCGCGGCCGGCGCGACGCTCTTGCCGCTGCTGGTGATGATGATGTCCTTCTTGCGGCCGGTGATCGTCAGATACCCCTCGGTGTCCAGCCGCCCGATGTCCCCGGTGGCCAGCCAGCCCGTGTGCATCGCGGCCCGGGTCGCCCGCTCGTCGTTGATGTAGCCCTGGAACAACGAAGGGCCGTGCACGAGGATCTCCCCGTCCTCCGCGACCCGGATCTCCGTGCCCGGCAGCGCCTGCCCCACCGTGCCGATCTTCTCCCGGCCCAGCGGCTGCATCGTGATCCCGCCGGCGGTCTCCGTGAGGCCGTAGCCGTCGTGCACGAAGATGCCGATACCCGAGTAGAACAAGGACAGTTCACGGTTCAGGGGAGAACCGCCCGACGTCGCGCGGACCACCCGGCCACCCAGCCCGGCGCGCAGTTTGCGGTACACGGTCCGCTCGAACAGGGCGTGTTGGAGCCGCAGGTCGAAGCTGGGACCCGAACCCCGGCCGAGTCTTTGTCTCTCCTCGGCCGCGGCGAACTCCCGCGCGGTCGCGGCGGCACGCTCGAACAGGGCGCCCCGGCCGATCTGTTGGGCCGTACGGAGAAAGTTCTTGTAGATCTTCTCGAAGATCGACGGCACGGCGTACAGGTACGTGGGCCGGAAGGTGCGCAGCGCCGACACCAGCGCTGCCTCGGTCATCTCCGGCTCGTGCGCCATCAGCCAGCCGCCGCGCATGCACAGCCCCTGGATCATCAGCCCGTACACGTGCGAGAACGGCAGGAAGGCCAGCACGGCCGGCTGTTCCCCCGGCGGGGCCGCCGTGTGCGACCAGCCCGCGAGCAGCGTGTCGCAGGGGCTGGCCAGACTGCGGTGGCTCAGCGCGCAGCCCATGGGGCGGCCCGAGGTGCCCGAGGTGTAGGCGATGACCGCGGTCGAGTCCGGCATCACGATCCGGCGCAGCGAGTCCACCGTGGTCTGCGGGATGTACGTGCCCCGCTCCACGAGCTGGGCCAGCGCCCCGGAGTCCAGCTGCCAGACGTGCCGCAGCAGCGGCAGCGCGGCACACACCGTGCCGACGGTCATGATGCCCTGCTCGTCCTCCACGACCACGGCCACACAGTTGGCGTCCCGCAGGATCCACTCGACCTGTTCCCGCGAGGACGTCGGATGCACCGGCACGACCTCGGCGCCGACCGCCCACAGGGCGTGGCTGAGCACCGTCCACTCGTAAAGGGTACGGGCCATGATCGCGACCCGGCTGCCCGGCGATATCCCGGAGGCGATCAACCCCTTTGCCAGATCGACGACTTCGTCCCGCAGCTCAACGGCCGTCACCTCCTCCCACTCCGTGGAAGAGGGGTCGGGCTTGCGTGCGATCAGGGGGAGGGTGGGATTCAGGACCGCGGTCTCGAAGATGCTGTCGGCGAGGCCGCCGTTGAAAGTGGAGGTGGGGGGTGGAGCGACGGCGAAGTCGCGCATGCGCTGCTCCTGGGTTGTACGGGGCGTGACTCTGCCGATCATTACTGTTATCGACGGTGCTCGAATGTAGCCCAGGTGTGAGCGTTTGGTGAGGGGAACCGGGAAGTGCCTTTGCCGAGTTTGATGGTTGAGTGGGACCGACCTGACAAAGCGGGGGGTACGAGGACGTGAACGCGGTGGATCTCGGCAAGTTGAGGGCGCACGACTTCGGTTACCTGGACGCCGAAGGACACACCTATCTCGACTACACGGGTGCCGGACTCGCCCCGACCTCCCTGGTCCGGGCCAGCGCCGAGCGCATCACCGGAAGCGTCTTCGGCAACCCCCACTCGGAGAGCCCCGCCTCCCGCGCCTCGGGCGACCTGCTCGCCCGGGCCCGCGCCGCGGTGCTCCGGCACTTCCACGCGGACCCGGCCGAGTACACGGTGGTGTTCACCGCGAACGCGACGGCCGCGCTCCGCCTGATCGGCGAGTCGTACCCGTTCGCGCCCGGCAGCCGGCTCGTGATGCTCCTCGACAACCACAACTCCGTGAACGGGTTACGGGAGTACGCGCGAGCAGGCGGCGCGAAAACGGAGTATGTCCCGGTCCACGGCCAGGAGTTGGCGATCGACGAGGAGCGACTGCACACCGCGCTGTCGGCCCGCAGACGCCGCCGCGGACGCGGACTCCTCGCCTACCCGGCACAGAGCAACTTCACCGGCGTACGGCACTCCCTGGACTGGATCGCCACGGCCCAGGAACAGGGCTACGACGTCCTGTTGGACGCCGCGGCGTTCGTGCCGACCAACCCCCTCGACCTGTCCCGCCACCACCCGGACTTCACCGTGGTCAGCTGGTACAAGGTGTTCGGCTACCCCACCGGCATAGGCAGCCTCGTCGTCCGCCGCGAGGCCCTCGCCCGGCTGCGCCGCCCCTGGTTCTCCGGCGGCACCATCTACGCCGCGAGCGCCCAGGCACAGTGGCACGTCCTCGCCGACGGCGAAGCCGCCTTCGAGGACGGCACCGTCAACTTCCTCTCCATACCCGACATCACGGCCGGCCTGGAGTGGATCGACACCATCGGCATGGACCGCGTCCACGACCACGTGACCCGCCTGACCGGCCAACTCCTCGCAGGCGTCGCCGAGTTACGCCACAGCGACGGCTCCCCGATGACACGCGTCTACGGCCCCACCGACACCGGCCCCGCCCGCGGCGGCACCGTCGCCCTCAACCTCCTCGACGCGGCCGGCCGGGTGATCGACGAACGCGTCGTCTCCCAGGACAGCGCCGACCACCGCATCTCCCTCCGCTACGGCTGCTTCTGCAACCCGGGCGCCGGAGAAGCCGCGTTCGCTCTCCCGTTGCGCAGCCTGCGCTCGGCTGCCCGCAAGCCACTGGGCTCCCTGGAGGACTACCTGGACGTACTGGGGCTGCCGTCCGCCGGCGCGGTACGGGTCTCGGTGGGCGTCTCCTCACAGCCCAGGGACGTGGAAACGTTTCTGGACTTCGTCGCGAACACGTACCGGGACCGGGTGCCGACGGTGGCGGGTCTCGCGGATCGGGCGGGCTGTTGAGCGATCACTCGGGGGCCTCACGGTCTGAGCGGGGGCTGCTCATCGCCCGGAGCGCGCCGCAGCCACCCCCTGACGGCACTTGCGCACCAGCACCGCCCACGTCGCCGCCAGGAACAGCACGGCGAAGCCCGCGAGGATCAGCCAGCCGCGCCCGGCCGGATGCGCGAACGAGTCGCCGTACGAGCGCAACAGCGGTGGTCCCGCAGGGGAGTTGCCGTCGCGCCACAGGCTCTCCAGGCCGATCGCGCCGCCCAGTGCCTCGAACGCCCAGCGGTTGGTCATCGCCCAGCTGATCGCCTGCCCGGCCGACGCCATTCTCGGCACCGGGACGAACGCCCCCGAGAACAGCACCTGGGGGAAGCAGAGCAGCGGCAGCATCAAGGTCGCCTGACCCGGGTCCGTGACCGCCGCCGAGGTGAGCAGCCCGAGGGCGAGCGCGGCGGCCGAGGCCAGCACACTGGTGAGGAACAGCGAGGCGTACGTGTCCCAGCCCGCCGCCGGCAACCGGTCCAGCGCGCGCAGCACCGCCAGCAGCAGCGCGTCCGCCCCGGCCAGCACCGGCAGCACGGTGGTCAGCTTCGAGGCGACGTACGGCCCGATGCGCACCCCGGCCAGCCACTCACGGCGCAGCACCGCCAACTCCGTGCAGATCTGCAGCAGTCCGTACGTCAGCCCGAAGAAGAACGCCCCGAACGCGATCCAGAACATGATCATCGCCGTGGACCCCGGATCGGGCGCCGCCGCATCGAACGCACCCGCCCGGAACAACACCGCGAACATCGCCACGATCATCACCGGCGAACCCACGAACACGGCGACCGACAGCCGGTTGTGCACCAACAACGCCGTCGTACGACGGGTCAGCAGCGCCCACTGGCGTACGGCACCGACGCGCGGCGGACGGTGCGCGACAGGCGCCGGGACCCGCTCCGCGCGCGGCGCCGGGGCGGCCCGCTCGGCCCTCTTCCCGTCCGCCACCGCCGCGTACACGTCCTCCGCCGTCTCCGCCCCGAACGCTCCGAGCAGCGCGTCCGGCGCCCCCACGAACGCGACCGCCCCGCCCGGCGACAGGAACACGACCTGATCGCATCGCGGCAGATCGGCCAGCACGTGGGTGGTGAGGACGACGGTGGTCCCGGACTCGGCCAGACCGCGCAAGGTCGCCAACAGCGCGGCGCCGGTGACCGGATCGAGCCCGGACGTGGGCTCGTCGAGGAACAGCACCCGGGGCCGGGTCAGCAACTCGGCGGCGATACAGGCCCGTTTGCGCTCCCCGCCGCTCAACGCCCGCACCGGTGTGTCGGCGCGCTGGGCAAGACCGAGGACGTCGAGCACCTCCGTCACCCGCGCCGACACCGTCCCGCCCGGCATCCGCAGCCGTCCCGCGTACTCCAGCGTGCGCCGCAACGGCAGCTCGCGGTGGATCACGTCCTCCTGCGGAACGTATCCGAACTCCGGCCCGGGCGGCCCCGGTTGGGCGCCGTCGTGCAGTACGTCCCCCGAGGCCGGGGCCTGGAGTCCCGCGAGGGTCCCCAGCAGCACCGTCTTGCCCGCGCCGCTGCTCCCCGCGATGACCATGAGGTGCCCGGCCTCGACCTCGAACGTCACGTCGTCCAACACGCGCCCGGCGCCCTGCACTTCCTGCGAGACGTTCCGCAACTCCAGGTGCAGGCCGGTTACTTGGATGGTGTCGGAGTGGATCGGCGTCGGCATGGGAGCAGGATGTCACCCCGGTGTCAGCCACACCGTCGCGAGGGGCGGGAGCGTGAGCCGGATATGGCCGTCCTCGGGTTTGACCGGGTCGGGGTTCCTGACGTCGCTGCCGCCGTAGAGCGCGGAGTCCGTGTTGAGGGTCTCCCGCCAGGCCGGGATCTCGTCGGAGACATCGAGACGGTAGTCATGGCGCACGACGGGGGAGAAGTTGCTGACGGCGAGGAGCGGGGAGCCCTCCGCGTCGAACCTCAGGAACGCGAAGACGTTGTCCTCGGCCGCGTCGCCCATCACCCATCGGAAGCCGCCGGGGTCGGTGTCGCGCTGCCAGAGGGCGGGGGTCGCGCGGTAGACCGTGTTGAGGTCCCGGACGAGGTCCTGGACGCCCCGGTGATCGGGCGCGGCATCGTAGGCCGGGTCCAGAAGCCACCAGTCGGGGCCGTGGGATTCGGACCACTCCGAGCCCTGGGCGAACTCCTGGCCCATGAAGAGGAGTTGCTTGCCGGGGTGGGCCCACATGAATCCCAGATACGCACGGTGATCGGCGCGTTGCTGCCACCAGTCGCCCGGCATCTTGGACACCAACGACCGCTTGCCGTGGACGACTTCGTCGTGCGAGATCGGGAGGACGTAGTTCTCGCTGTAGGCATACACCATGGAGAACGTCATCTCGTTGTGGTGGAACTTGCGGTGGACGGGCTCGTGCGACATGTAGTCGAGCGAGTCGTGCATCCAGCCCATGTTCCACTTGAACCCGAAGCCAAGACCGCCGGTGTCGGTCGGCCGGGTCACCCCGTCCCAGGCGGTGGACTCCTCGGCGATCGTCACGACACCGGGCACCCTGCGGTACACGGTCGCGTTCATCTCCTGGAGGAAGGCCATCGCGTCCAGGTCCTCGCGCCCGCCATGGACGTTCGGGGTCCACTGGCCCGAGTCGCGTGAGTAGTCGAGGTAGAGCATCGAGGCGACCGCGTCCACACGAAGACCGTCGATGTGGAACTCCTGGCACCAGTAGACGGCGTTGGACACAAGGAAGTTGCGCACCTCGGTGCGCCCGAGGTCGAACTCGTACGTCCCCCAGTCCGGATGCTCGGCCCGCCGCTCGTCCCCGGGCTCGTACAGCGGCTCCCCGTCGAACCGGGCCAACGCCCAGTCGTCCTTGGGGAAGTGCGCCGGAACCCAGTCCATGATCACGCCGATACCGGCCTGGTGGAACGCGTCGACCAGGAACTTGAAGTCGTCCGGCGTGCCCATGCGGGAGGTCGGCGCGTAGAAACCCGTGACCTGGTAGCCCCAGGAACCGCCGAAGGGGTGCTCGGCCACCGGCATGAACTCGACGTGGGTGAAGCCCAGTTCGTTCACATAGGCGGGGAGTTCGACGGCGAGCTGACGGTACGTCAAGCCCTGACGCCAGGAGGCGAGATGAACTTCGTAGACGGAGAAGGGCGCCTCGTGGACCGGAGTTTCCGTCCGGCGGGCGAGCCAGTCCTCATCGCCCCACTCGTAGTGCGAGGCCGTCACGATGGACGCCGTGGCGGGCGGTACCTCCGTCCGGCGGGCCATCGGGTCGGCCTTGAGGAAGCGCTCGCCGCTCCGGGAGGTGATCTCAAACTTGTAGCGGGCGTCCTCGCCCACACCCGGCAGGAACAGCTCCCACACACCCGACGAACCGAGCGACCGCATCGGGAAGGCCGTACCGTCCCAGGAGCTGAACTCCCCGGCGACACGCACCCCTTGGGCGTTCGGCGCCCACACGGTGAAACGGGTACCGGCCACTCCGCCGTGCGTCATCGGCTCCGCGCCGAGCGCCTTCCACAGCTCCTCGTGCCGCCCCTCCTTGATGAGGTGCAGGTCGAGTTCACCGAGGGCGGGCAGGAAGCCGTACGGGTCGTGGACCTCGTGCTCGTCGTCCTCCGCGTACGACACCAGCAGCGTGTACGCCGGGGGGAGTTGGTTGAGCGGGAGCACGCCGGAGAAGAGACCGCCGCCCTCCGAGGTGAGCGGGCTGCGCGTCCCGTCGATCAGGACGCTCACGGCACGGGCGTACGGACGCAGCGCCCGGAAGGCGATCCCGCCCGGCACCGGATGCGCGCCGAGCAGCGCGTGCGGGTCGTGGTGGGCGCCGGAGAGGAGGCGGTCGCGGTCGGCGGGGTCCAGTGGGGAGGCTGCCGTGGGACCGCCCGCGCCCAGGGGGACCGGAAGGGGCGAGGGCGAGGCGGCTGCGGGCGGGGAGGCGGTGGCGGGCGGGCCCTCGTGCGCTCGGCGGGCGGCCGTGGGCGAGCCGCTCGTACCAGGCGCTTCGGTCACGGTCCGGTCGGCGGTCTCCGGTGGGCCGGGTACGGCCGGGCTGGAGGCGTCCGGTGCGGCAGGCCCGCTCGGTTCGCCCGTTTCCGGGCCGGCGGTTGTGGGCGAGCTGTTCATCTCCGGTGCCTCGGTCACGGTCCGATCGCCCGTCTCTGGCAAGCTGGGTACGGCCGGGCTGCAGGCGTCCGGCGCGGCGGGCCCGGTCGGTTCGTCCGTCTCCGGGCCGCCGGTCGTGGGCGGACCGCCCGCCTCCTGAGGTGAAGTGTCGCGCAGGGCCACGGAGTTCAGCCTCCTCGGACGGCGAGACGCTCGATCGCCGCCATGGGTACGGGAAGCCAGTCCGGACGGTGTCTGGCCTCGTACAGCACTTCATACACGGCGCGGTCCGTCTCGTACGCGCGCAGCAGGGCGTGCTTGGTGCGGGGGTCCCAGCCGGCCCGGGCCGCGTAGCCCGCGCAGTAGGCCTCGCGGCAGCGGCGCGCCCACTCCGGGCGCCAGGGCCGGCGTTGCCGGGCCGCGTAGTCGAAGGAGCGCAGCATGCCGGCGATGTCCCGCACCGGGGACTGCGCGCTGCGCCGTTCCGCCAGCGGCTTGGACGGCTCGCCCTCGAAGTCGATGACGAACCAGTCGCGGCCGGCCCGCAGCACCTGCCCGAGATGCAGATCGCCATGGATGCGCTGGGCGGGCGGCCCGGCATCACGGCCGACGAGCGCGCCGAACGCGGTCCGCAGCCCCGGCACGAACGGCCGCAGCGCGGGCACGGAGTGCGCGGCCGCCTCCAGACGCTCGGTCATCGTCGCCGCCGTACGGTCGTTCTCGGCGAGGGGATGGCCGCCTGACGGAAAGGCCGCGGCCAGCGCGAGGTGGACATCGGCGGTGGCCTGCCCCAACTCGTGGGCCTCGGTGGTGAATTCGTCACCGTCGGCGAGTGCGCGCAGCGCGAGCGCCCAGCCGTCGGAGGCGTCCGGCAGGAACGGCTGGAGCACACCGAGCGTCGCGGCCCGCGGCTCCGCCGTCCGGAACCACGCCACGGGCGCGGGGACCCGCCTGCAGCCCTGCGCCGCCAGCGCCTCCGGCAGCTCCAGGTCCGGATTGACGCCGGGCTGGATACGCCGGAACACCTTCAGGATGAACCGATCGCCGTACACCAGCGAGGAGTTGGACTGCTCGGCACCCAGCAGCCGAGGCGTGAGTTCGGCGGGCACGGACACCGACGGGTCCGCCTCGAAGTGCAGGGGACCCGTCGTACCTGGGTGCCTCAACCGCTCCAGCAACAGCTCCGCCGACCGCGGATCCTGTAGCGCGTCGTAGACCGCGAGCCCTGCCAACGGGCCTTCCTGCACACGCCCGATGTACGCCCGGGCGAGGCGCGGGGAGACGTGTTCCCGTACACCGAGCAGGAGTTGGTAGCAGTCGCCGGGCGGGGGAGTGCCGCCCGGCGAGGGCACCGGAGTATGCGAGGCGTGGACCAGCAAGTGCAGGCAGCCCGGGAAGAGTTCGGTCGTGGACAGCACGTCGAGGTCGGCCACCGGCCGGTCCTTGCCGGCGAACCAGCGCTGCCCGGGCAGCCATTCGCGCAGCAGTCCGGCGAGCGTGGCCGGAGGCCTGTCGACGCCGGGGCTGCTCAGTCGAAGCGGTGCGGTCTTCGGCATGGTGACGCGTCCTTTCGCCGGCACATCCTCAAAGTCGTCGGCCGATGCGGGAAGCGGCTCGCGGGAGCCGGAACCAGTAGAAGCCGTGCCCCGCGAGCGTCAGCAGATACGGCAGTTCACCGATGGCCGGGAACCGTACCCCGCCGATCAGCTCCACGGGATGCCGGCCGTCGAACTCCCGCAGATCGAGCATGGTCGGCTGCGCGAACCGGGAGAAGTTGTGCACACACAGGACGAGGTCGTCCTCGTACTCGCGCAGGAACGCGATCACCGCCGGGTTCGACGACTGGAGCTCCGTGTACGAGCCGAGGCCGAACGCCGGGTTCTGCTTACGGATCTCGATCATGCGGCGCGTCCAGTGCAGCAGCGAGGAGGGCGACGACATCGACGCCTCGACGTTGGTGACTTGATAGCCGTAGACCGGGTCCATGATGGCTGGCAGGAAGAGCCGCCCCGGATCGCAGGAGGAGAAACCCGCGTTCCGGTCGGGTGTCCACTGCATCGGCGTGCGCACGGCGTCGCGGTCGCCGAGCCAGATGTTGTCGCCCATGCCGATCTCGTCGCCGTAGTAGAGGATCGGCGAGCCGGGGAGCGAGAGCAGGAGGGCCGTGAAGAGTTCGATCTGGTTGCGGTCGTTGTCCAGCAGTGTCGCGAGGCGCCTGCGGATGCCGATGTTGGCGCGCATGCGCGGGTCCTTCGCGTACTCCGCCCACATGTAGTCGCGTTCCTCGTCGGTGACCATCTCCAGGGTCAGCTCGTCGTGGTTGCGCAGGAAGATGCCCCACTGGCAGCTGGACGGGATCGCCGGGGTCTTGGCCAGGATCTCCGAGACGGGGTAGCGGGACTCACGGCGGACCGCCATGAAGATCCGCGGCATGACCGGGAAGTGGAACGCCATGTGGCACTCGTCCCCGCCGCTCTGGAAGTCGCCGAAGTAGTCGACGACGTCCTCAGGCCACTGGTTCGCCTCCGCCAGCAGCACGGTGTCCGGGTACATCGCGTCGATCTCGCGGCGGACGCGCTTCAGGAAGTCGTGACTGGCGGGCAGGTTCTCGCAGTTGGTGCCCTCGGCCGCATAGAGATAGGGGACGGCATCGAGGCGGAAGCCGTCGATGCCGAGGTCGAGCCAGAAGCGGAGGGCGGCCAGGATCTCTTCCTGCACGGCCGGGTTCTCGTAGTTGAGGTCCGGCTGGTGGGAGAAGAAGCGGTGCCAGAAGTACTGCTTGCGGACCGGGTCGAAGGTCCAGTTGGAGGCTTCGGTGTCGACGAAGATGATGCGGGCGTCGGGGTACTGCTTGTCGTCGTCGGCCCACATGTAGTAGTCGCCGTACGGGCCGTCGGGGTCTTTCCTCGACTCCTGGAACCACGGGTGCTGGTCGCTGGTGTGGTTCATGACGAAGTCGATGATGACGCGCATGCCCCGCTGGTGGGCGGAGTCGACGAACTCCACGAAGTCGGCGAGGTCGCCGAATTCGGGGAGTACGGCGGTGTAGTCCGAGACGTCGTAACCGCCGTCCCGGAGCGGGGATTTGAAGAAGGGCGGTAGCCAGAGGCAGTCGACGCCGAGCCACTGGAGGTAGTCGAGTTTGGCGGTGATGCCCTTGAGGTCACCGACGCCGTCGCCGTTGCTGTCCTGGAAGGAGCGGACCAGGACCTCGTAGAAGACGGCGCGTTTGAACCACTCGGGGTCCCGGTCCTTGGCGGGAGTGTCCTCGAAGGTGTCGTGGACCGGTTCGTTGACAGTCATGAAGCTCTTGACCCTCCGCTCTGTGTGGACCGCCGGACGTGCAACACGTGCGCGGGAGCCCGGCCGGGTTCGAGACGCACATAGTTGGTCCTGCCCCACTGGTAGGACTCACCCGTCAGTTCGTCGTACACCGACATGGATTCGTTTGGTTCCAGGCCGAGTTGCGGCATGTCCAACGAGACCGTGGCCTCCTGGGTATGGCGCGGATCCAGGTTGACGACCACCAGAACCGTGTCCACACCCGTGGTCTTGCTGTACGCGATCAGCGCGTCGTTGTCCGTCCGGTGGAAGCGGAGATTCCTGAGCTGGTGCAGCGAGGGGTGACGGCGCCGGATGTCGTTGAGCTCGCCCAGCAATGGCGCGATGCTACGTCCTTCCCGCTCGGCGGACTCCCAGTCACGCGGGCGGAGTTGGTACTTCTCCGAGTCGAGATACTCCTCGCTCCCCGGCCGGAGAACGGCGTTCTCGCATAGTTCGTAACCACTGTAGACACCCCATGTCGGGGACAGAGTGGCGGCCAGTACCGCGCGCAGTTCGAAGGCCGGGCGGCCGCCGTCCTGGAGGAACTCGTGCAGGATGTCCGGGGTGTTCACGAACAGGTTCGGCCGCATGTACGCCGCCGCCTCACCCGACAACTCGCTCAGATAATCGGTGAGTTCGTCCTTCGTGTTGCGCCAGGTGAAGTAGGTGTACGACTGCTGGAAACCGACCTGCGCCAGGGTGGCCATCATCGCCGGGCGCGTGAAGGCCTCGGCCAGGAAGATGATGTCCGGGTCGGTGCCGTTGATCTCCGCGATCACCCGTTCCCAGAACACCACCGGCTTGGTGTGCGGGTTGTCGACGCGGA
The DNA here is from genome assembly GCF_045162645.1 of Streptomyces sp. NBC_00988. Lineage (NCBI taxonomy): Bacteria > Bacillati > Actinomycetota > Actinomycetes > Kitasatosporales > Streptomycetaceae > Streptomyces > Streptomyces sp. NBC_00988. Next base: position 1,054,893 of record NZ_CP108730.1, on the reverse strand, counting down.
AGATCCGCACGCCGTGGTCCATCCAGTGACGTAGTACCCGCACCGTCTCCGTGATCAGGCCGTCCATGTCCCGGTCGAAGGCGATCGGGTAGATGTCCTGGTACTTCTTCGGCGGGTTCTCCGCGTACGCGATCGTGCCGTCGGGGCGGTGGTGGAACCACTCGGGGTGCTTCTCCACCCAGGGGTGGTCGGGGGAGCACTGGAGGGCGAAGTCGAGCGCGATCTCCATGCCCAGTTCGGCGGCCCGGGCGACGAACGCGTCGAAGTCCTCCAGGGTGCCCAGCTGCGGGTGGATCGCGTCGTGCCCGCCCTCCGGTGAGCCGATCGCCCAGGGGACTCCGACGTCCTCGCGCCCCGCGGACAGGGTGTTGTTGGGGCCCTTGCGGAAGGTGCTCCCGATGGGGTGGATCGGCGGCAGGTACACGACGTCGAAGCCCATCGCCGCGATGCCGTCGAGTCGCCGTGCGGCCGTACGGAAGGTGCCGTGGGGGATCTCGACCGTGCCCTCGGAGCGCGGGAAGAACTCGTACCAGGCGCCGTAGAGAGCCCGTTCCCGCTCGACCACCAGGGACCGGGGCTCGGAAACCGTCACCAACTCCCGCAACGGATACCGCTCCAGCACCCCGTCCACACCCGGCGTCAACGCGGCCACGAACCGCGTCCCCACCGGCAGCGTGTCGTCGCGCAGCGTCTCCGCGGCGGCCAGCATCGTGGCGCGGGCCGGGCCCTCGGGCGCCTCTGTGGCGGCTCGGGCGTACAGCTCCGCGCCCTCCTCCAGCATCAGGCCGATGTCGATGCCGGCCGGGATCTTGATGCGGGCGGTCCGGCGCCAGGTGGCGATGGGGTCGCCCCAGGCCTCCACGACGTAGGACCAACGGCCCGTCGCGTCCGGGGTGACCTCCGCGCCCCAGCGGTCGCTGCCGGGGGAGAGTTCGCGCATCGGGGTCCATGGACCCGGGCGGCCGTCCGGGTCGTGGAGCACGACGTTGGCGCCGATCGTGTCGTGGCCCTCGCGGAAGACGGTGGCGGTGACCTGGAACGTCTCGCCGATCACCGCCTTCGCCGGGCGGGCGCCGCTGTCCACGGACGGGCGTACGTCACGTACCGGAATGCGGCCGATGGCTGCCGGGGTCGCGTTCATGGGTCTCACCTCCGCCGTGCCGGAGGCCGGGCTGTTCGCCCGGCCGTGGGTGCGAGCTGCGCCGGAAGGGGGACTACCTTCCCGCCGGGGAACGCTGGTCGACCGCGACGGGCGGTCCGCGGTGCACGACGGCCGCCGTACGGGGGCGGGCGTTCTGCTCCTGCTGGTACGTGCCCTGGCTGCCGCGCAGAAAGCGTTCGGCGGCTTCCGCGGCCTCGCGCGCGCAGCGTTTCCCCATCAGCACGCACAAGGTGTAGCCCGAGTCCTCGAAGGTGGCCCGTACCGTCCGGTCGCCCGGCGATGCGAGCATCACGCGTTCCCACGCCCGATAGCGCCGCAGTTGGCGGGCGACTTCGGCTTTGGCGGGTAGCAGCATGGCGCTGTTCACCTTTCGCCTCGGCGGACTGCGGTTCCCGACCGTCGGGTGGCGGCCGTACCCGGAGCGGCATGGCTCCGTCACGGCAGTCGAGGCTTTCACTCATGGTGCACAGGTGATGACCCAGCGTCTTGTTGGTTCTTCAACTACCTCACTCGTCGCTCGTGTTGCACGAATGGCCTATCGCTCGCACTCTGGAGCTGACTCAGAAGCGATAAGTGCTCACGCTTCGTGTTCGGGGCCGGGCCCCGCAGGGGGCAGAGGCGGAGCGAGAGTTCCGCCGGTGAGGAGCCAACGAAGATGAAGACCGCAGTGCCGTGCTACTACCACCTCGATGTGGACGTCAGTCAGGAACGGGTCGGGCAGGTCAGGCGCATTCTTGCCGCCCACCTCCGGCTGTGGGACCTGGAGATCCTCGTGGAGCCCGTCTGCCGTGGCGCCGAGCTGCTGCTGCGGGCCATCGACGAGCACGCCACGGACAAGCAGACGTCCATAGAGCTGTGGTGGAACGGCCAGCACCTGATCACCGCCATCGGCGACAACGACCGCGATCTGCGCCCGGACCAGGACCTGCGCGCCTGCCTCGCCCGGATCGCCGCGATGAGCGACGGCTGGGGCTGCTGCGCCACCGACACCGGGAGCAAGGTCATCTGGTTCTCGCAGCGCGCCCGCAGCGGCGAACGCGTCCCGCGCGTCCCGAGGACGCCCGCGCCGCGCCTGCGGGAGATGCTCCAACTCCCGCGCGAGGTACCGGCCGCCCTGCCGGCCCGCCCGACGCACGGCGTCCTGGAGGACGCCAAGTGACCGCGCGCCCGTCCCGGAAAGGGGTGCCCGTCTGGAACGGGCACCCCTTTCCCTTGGGGGCCGCGTACGACGGGACGGGCACCAACTTCGCCCTGTTCAGCGAGGTCGCCGAACGCGTCGACCTCGTCCTCGTCGGCGACGACGGCCGACACCGGGACGTTCGGCTCACCGAGGCCGACGGCTTCGTGTGGCACTGCTATCTGCCGGGCGTCGGACCGGGGCAGCGCTACGGCTACCGGGTGCACGGTCCGTGGGCTCCGGCCCTCGGCCACCGTTGCAATCCGGCGAAACTGCTCCTCGATCCCTACGCCCGGGCGGTGGACGGCCAGATCGACAACGACCCCTCGCTGTACGAGCGTTCGGCCGGACCCGCCCCCGGCGACAGTGCCGGGCACGGCATGCTCGGCGTGGTCACCGACCCGGCCTTCGACTGGGGCGACGACCGCCCGCCCCGGCGCTCGTACGCCGACACCGTGATCTACGAAGCCCATGTGAAGGGGCTGACCCGCACCCACCCGGAGGTCCCCGAGGAACTCCGGGGGACGTACGCGGGACTCGCCCATCCGGCCGTCGTCGAGCATCTCGTCCAACTCGGGGTGACCGCCGTCGAGTTGATGCCGGTGCACCAGTTCGTGCAGGACGGCGTGCTCCAGGACCGGGGCCTGTCCAACTACTGGGGCTACAACACCATCGGCTTCTTCGCCCCGCACAACGCCTACGCCGCCCACCGCGAACGCGGGCGCCAGGTGACCGAGTTCAAGTCCATGGTGAAGGCGCTGCACGCCGCCGGGCTCGAAGTCATCCTCGACGTCGTCTACAACCACACCGCCGAGGGCAACGAGAAGGGCCCCACCCTCTCCTTCCGGGGCATCGACAACGCCTCCTACTACCGTCTGGTGGACGGCGACTGGGGCCACTACTACGACACGACGGGTACTGGGAACAGCCTGCTGATGCGGCACCCGTACGTCCTTCAGCTGATCATGGACTCGCTGCGCTACTGGGTCACCGAGATGCATGTCGACGGCTTCCGCTTCGACCTCGCGGCCACGCTGGCCCGGCAGTTCCACGAGGTGGACCGGCTGTCGGCGTTCTTCGACCTGATCCAGCAGGACCCGGTGATCAGCCGAGTCAAGCTGATCGCCGAGCCGTGGGACGTGGGCGAGGGCGGCTACCAGGTGGGCAACTTCCCGCCGCTGTGGTCGGAGTGGAACGGCAAGTACCGGGACGCCGTACGGGACTTCTGGCGGGGCGGCGAGCACACGCTCGGCGAGTTCGCGTCCCGGCTCACCGGCTCGTCCGACCTGTACCAGCACAGCCGGCGCCGTCCGCGCGCCAGCGTCAACTTCGTCACCGCGCACGACGGGTTCACCCTGCGCGACCTCGTCTCGTACAACGACAAGCGCAACGAGGCCAACGGGGAAGGGAATCGGGACGGTGAGAGCACCAACCGGTCCTGGAACTGCGGGGCGGAGGGGGACACCGACGACCCCGCCGTGCTGGAGCTGCGCGCGCGGCAGCAGCGCAACTTCCTTGCCACGCTGCTCCTTTCGCAGGGCATCCCGATGCTGAGCCACGGCGACGAACTGGGCCGTACCCAGGGCGGCAACAACAACGCCTACTGTCAGGACAACGAAGTCTCCTGGATCGACTGGGAGTTGAGCGACGAACAGCGTGAACTCGCCGACTTCACGCGGTACGTCATCGGGCTGCGAGCCGCGCATCCGGTGCTGAGACGTCGCCGGTTCTTCCGCGGTGAGACCGCCGTGCACGCGGGTCAGCCGCTGCCCGACCTGGTGTGGCTGCTGCCCGACGCGCGCGAGATGGCCGACCTGGACTGGCAGCGCTCCGACGCGCACTGTGTGGGCGTGTTCCTCAACGGCGACGCCATCGCCGAACGCGACCCGCACGGCGGGCCCGTCGTCGACGACTCGTTCCTGCTCCTGCTGAACAGCTACTGGGAGCCCGTCGACTTTCGCCTGCCCGACGTCGCCTACGGCGAGCGCTGGACGACCCTGATCGACACCGCCGAGCCGCAGGGCGCCCCGGACGAGACGGAACACAAGGCCGGCACCGAGATGGCCGTAGAGGCGCGCGGTCTCGTGCTGTTGTCGCGGCCCGCCCGGGAGGAGGGCAGGGTCAGGGGGCGTCGCGGGAGGTGACCGTGAAGCGGGCGCCGTCGGGGTCGCGCAGGACGGCCTCGGTGGTGTTCTCGCGCAGGACGCTGCCGCCGTGCGCCTCGGTGAGCCGGGCGCAGGACCTGATGTCCGAGACCGCGAAGTGGACCTGCCAGTTGGGGCGGACCGTCGGGTCGGGGGCCGCCTCCAGGGCGCCCGACTCGATGCGGGCCACGACGTTCCCGCCGCTGCGCAGGACGACCTCGCCGCCCTCGTACCGCACGTCACAGCTCTGCGGGTCCGCCGAGGCCCAGTCGAGGACCTCGCCGTAGAAGATCGCCGCGTCGAAGGCGTCGCGGGTGCGCAGCCGGACGAAGGCTGGGGCCGAGCGGCGCCATGTCTCCCAGCCGCGGACGAGGTCGCCCTCCCAGATGCCGAAGGTCGCGCCGTCCCGGTCGCCGAGCAGGGCCGCGCGGCCGGGCGGGAAGGAGAGCGGTCCCACGGCGACCGTGCCGCCGCGCTCCCGGACCCGGGCCGCGGCCACGTCCGCGTCGGGCACGGCGAAGTACGGCGTCCACGCCACCGCGACCTGCCACATGGAGGCGACCGCGGCCAGACCGGCCACCGGGATGTCGTTCGCCGTGGCGATCCGGAACCGGTCGCCGAGACTGGCGGAGCGCCATTTCCAGCCGAAGACGGCCTCGTAGAAGGCCTCCGTGCTCTCCACATCGCGGCTCGTGAGACTCACCCAGCAGGGGGCGCCGAACACCGAACGGGTGGAGACGGCGTCCAGCTCACCGGGGTACGGATTCCTGTCGTGGTTCATGGCAGTCGCGTTCCGATCTCGTGGACCGGCGGCCACCGGTCTCCACCAGTGTCCAACCGGAACCGGTCCGACGGCCTGCCGAGCGGGTGTCTTGACCATCCCTTTGGGTTAGTTACCTCTGCTAAAGAGGTAATCTCCGAGTGTGGAGACGGAGAAATTCCCGGAAGAGCTGGCCGACGCGCTCGTCGGTGTCCAGCGGCTGATCCGCAGGCGACTGCGCAGCGAGATGACCCTGCCGCGACTGCGCGGCGCCGAGGTGGAGCTGCTGCGGCTGGTCGAGGTCCGGCCCGGTATCGGCATCTCGGACGCGGCCAAGGAGCTGTTCCTCGCGAGCAACTCGGTGTCGACGCTCGTCAACCAGCTCGTCCGGGACGGCTTCATGATCCGTGAGACGGACCCCGCCGACCGGCGGGCCGCCCGCCTCCAGCTCACCGAGGCGGCCAAGACGCGCCTCAGCGACTGGCACGCGCGGCGCGCGGCGCTCGTACGGGGCCAGGTGGACCGTCTCGACCAGTCGGACCGGGACGCGCTGCGCGCGGCGATCCCGGCCCTGCGCCAACTGGCCGTCAACCTGCACGAGGAGGCCGAGGAGTCATGACGCCGTCCATCGACGCTGCCACCGACACCGCCACTGACATCGCCACCGGGCGGCCCGCGGCCGTCAGCTGTACCCGGCTCACCTATTCCTTCGGCGAGACGACCGCGGTGGACGGGCTCGACCTGTCCGTGGGGGAGGGGGAGGTCTTCGGACTGCTCGGCCCCAACGGCGCCGGAAAGACCACGGCGATCCGCTGTATCACCACCCTCCTGCCGGTCCCGGCGGGCATGGTCCACGTCTTCGGCCACGACACGGCCAAGGAACAGATGCCGGTGCGCCGCATGCTCGGCTACGTCCCGCAGCAGCTGTCCGCCGACAGCGGGCTCACCGGACGCGAGAACGTCGCTCTCTTCGCCCGCGTCTTCGACGTCCCGCGCAAGGAACGCGCCGCGCGCGTCGCCCAGGCGCTGCGCGCGGTCGACCTCACCGATGCCGCCGACCGGCTCGCCAACACCTACTCCGGCGGCATGGTCCGCCGCCTCGAACTCGCGCAGGCCCTGGTCAGCGCGCCCCGCCTGCTCATCCTCGACGAGCCCACGATCGGCCTCGACCCGATCGCCCGCACCAGCGTGTGGGAGCACATCAACGCCGTGCGCGCGGCCACCGGCATGACCGTCCTGGTCACCACCCACTACATGGACGAGGCCGACCAGTACTGCGACCGCGTCGGCCTCATGCACCGCGGCCGCATCCGCGCCCTGGGCACCCCGGACCAGCTCCGCGAGGGCCTCGGCGAACGCCGGCGCGCCGACGGAGCGCCCGCCACCGATCCGCTGCCCACCCTTGAGGACGTCTTCCGGGACATAGCCGGCAGCGGTCTCGAAGACCAGTCAGGAGGTTTCCGCGATGTCCGAAGCACCCGCCGCACCGCGAACCGCGTCGGCTGACCCGGCCCTTGAGAACGACCTGAACCTGCTGCTCACCCCGCCCCAACCCCGGGCAGGCTGGCGCCTGTTGCCCGCCCGCGTCATCGCGATGTGCGCGGTCGAACTCCAGAAACTCCGCCACGACCGCACCGAGTTGTACACCCGCGCCGTCCAACCCGCCCTGTGGCTGCTGATCTTCGGCCAGACCTTCACCCGCATCAAGGCGATCCCCACCGGCGGCATCCCCTACATCGACTACCTCGCCCCGGGCATCATCGCCCAGTCCGCGATGTTCATCGCCATCTTCTACGGCATCCAGATCATCTGGGAACGGGACGCGGGCATCCTCAACAAGCTCCTCGTCACCCCCACCCCGCGCTCGGCACTGATCACCGGCAAGGCCTTCGCGGCCGGTGTGAAGTCACTGATCCAGGCCGTCGTCGTGGTCGTCATCGCCGCGCTCCTCGGGGTCGCGCTGACCTGGAACCCGCTGAAGCTGATCGGCGTCGGGGCGATCGTGATCCTCGGCTCGGCCTTCTTCTCCTGTCTGTCGATGACCATCGCCGGCATCGTGCTCAGCAGGGACCGGCTGATGGGTTTCGGCCAGGCGATCACCATGCCGCTGTTCTTCGGGTCCAACGCCCTCTACCCGGTGGCGATCATGCCGGGGTGGCTGCAGGCGGTGAGCAAGGTGAACCCGCTGAGCTACGAAGTGGACGCGCTGCGCGGGCTGCTGCTCGGCACCCCGGCCCATGTGGGCACCGACTTCGCCGTCCTGCTGATGGCCGCCGCACTGGGCATCGCGGCCGCCTCCTCGCTGCTCGGACGGCTCGCCCGCTGATCTTGGACGGGACGTGATGTGCGGCACGCTCCCGACCAGGATTCGATGGCCGGAAAGCGGATTCTTGCTGCGCACGGCTTGATCAGTGATCAAGCGGGCGAAAACGCTGGCCACAGCGCATTCTGCTCATTTGACAGTGCGCTGAGCACACAGATAGGAAGCAGCTCTCTGAGGGCGAGAGGGTGCACTGTGTACGAGCCGAACGTGGTCGGGGACTGGCACGAGTACGACGAACATGCCGGTCTGCGTGTCCGCGTCCACAGCCTGGCCGCCGCCGAGCCGCCACGCGGACGTGACGACGCGGCCGAAGGGCTGACCTACTTCACGCTCCGTGTCACCGTCGAGAACCGCGGCGCGCGGCACTACGGCATCCACCTGGAGGACGGCCAGATCGACGTCAGGGTCGGCCCGGACGGCGAGAGCGCCTTCATCGACTGGCGCAGCTCGCAGTTCATCGAGGGCTTCGACGTCTATCCGCTGCGCCGCGCCACCGCCGTCGTCTACGCCGCCGGTCCCGAGGCCTCCCTGAAGCAGGTGGACGTCCAGGTCCAGCTGCGGGTGGAGGAGGAGTGGACCGAACGGCGCCTGTGGGCCGGCGGCATCGGTCTGTGCGAGGCGGCCGTCGCCGCCGGGGTGGGGCGGGACGGCCTGGCGCACCAGGTGAGCAAGTTCCTCCGCGACCAGGCGGAACCCGGCACCCCCTGAGCCTCCGGACCAGGCGTGGCCCGGCACCTCCTGAGACTCCCGGGTCAGTGCGGGATGCCGTCGATGATCTCCCGGGCACCCTGCCGCAGCAGCGCCACGGCCACCGATGTGCCCAGCGTCGCCGGGTCGAGGCGGCCCGCCCACTCGTGGGCGTTGAGCCGGGTCTTGCCGTCCGGCGTGAACACACAGGCGCGCAGCGACAGTTCACCGCTCCGGTCCACCTGCGCATACCCGGAGATCGGGCTGTTGCAGTGCCCCTGGAGGACGTGCAGGAACATACGCTCCGCGGTCGCCTCCCGATGCGTCTCCGGGTGACCGAGCCCGCTCACCGTGTCGATGACGTCGGTGTCGCCCTCACGGCACTGCAGGGCCAGGATGCCCGCGCCGATCGGCGGCATCATCACCTCGGGGGACAGCACCTCGCTGATCACGTCACGCCGGTCGATACGGTCCAGGCCGGACATCGCGACCAGCAGCGCGTCGGCCTCACCCGCCGCGAGCTTCTCCAGCCGCCGGTTGACGTTGCCGCGGAACGGCACGCACTGCAACTCCGGGTGCGTAGCCGCGAGTTGGGCGACCCGTCGGACCGACGAGGTGCCGATGCGCGTCCCGGGCGGCAGCTCGTCGAGGGTCAGCCCGCCCGGGTGGACCAGGGCGTCACGGATGTCGTCCCGCTTCAGGAACGCGGCGAACGTCGTACCGGCCGGCAGCGGACGGTCGGCGGGCACGTCCTTCACACAGTGCACCGCGAGATCTGCCACCCCGGCGAGCAGCGCGGCGTCCACCTCCTTGGTGAACGCCCCCTTGCCCTCGACCAGGGCCAGATCGCCCATCCACTTGTCACCGGTCGTCTTGACCGGCACGACCTCGGTGCGCACCTGCGGATGAAGGACGGCCAACTCGGCGCGCACACGCTCCACTTGGGCCAGCGCCATGGGCGAGTCGCGGGAGACGATACGGATCAGTTCGGGCACGGACATGCGGACACGATAGACCGTCCGGCATGCCCGTGTTGACCGATGGGTGCACCTGGCAACAGGTTCAGGCCCGGCCTCGCACAAGGGGCTCACTGATCTCCACGGCCCGCAGTGCGGCGGCGAGAGCCCGCTCGTCCCCGACATCCAGGGCCGTGTCCGTCAACTTGATCACGTGCTCGTCCCCATGTTCCAGGGCTCGCTCCATCACCTCTTCGGCCGAAAGCCGCGAGGGCGGAACGTAGTCCATCGCCTCCCGCGGGGCGTACATCGCGGTGACGGCAGCGGACGCCGTCCACGCCGCGTGCAGGCTCGGTGCCCACAGGTCGCGGGGGAGCGCGTCCAGGGCGCGCAGTACGGCGTTGGGCGCCGTCGCCGCGTGCACCAGCATGGTCGGCTCGCCGTGACCGTGGGTCGCGTAACGATGCGTGGCCGCGCGCACCAACTCGGTGAGCCGCTCCCGCGCCACGTCCGGATCGCTCACCTCGCCCGCCCAGACGGGCAGTTGACGTACGGCGTCCAGCCGCGCCCGGAAGCCGACCACCCCTCCCGCGATCGGCGGCACGGCGTCGAGGGCACCGGCGGCGGTGGGACCGGCGGGCAACTCCGCGATCCCCGACACGGGTTGGTGCCGGGCCGCCCAATAACCAAGCCCGTGCGCGAGTTCGGTACGGCGGGGCTCGTTCTCGTCGAGGCCGAGGGCCCGTACGGCATGCCCGACGCGGATGACCGGATGGGTGGCGCCCGCGGCGATCCCGGGCAGCAGCCGCGGCCACCACACGGCGAGCACGACCTGCCAGGGTCGCTCGGCGAGAGCCCGGGAGAAGTAGCCGATCCAGTCGGCGGCCCGGCGTGAATCGCCCAGCGCGGCAGGCCAGTTGGCGTCCGTGACGGGAGCCACCGGTTCGGGGAAGTCCTCCAGCTTGTCCCGGTAGAGGTCGAGCCAGCGGTGGACGGCCCCCGCCTGCCCGTGCGCGGCGAGCGCCTCGGCGACCATCGGGGCGTGGTTGCTGAGCCAGCCCTCGCGCTCGGGTCCGGTGGAGTGCAGTCGTTCGAAAGCCTCTTCCAGCGTTCCGCTCGTATCCATGCCCAGCACGCTAGGCGCGGAGCTGCGTCCGCAGAACGGACCGGAGGAGGAAGAGACGCCCACCTCCGGTCCTAGGCCTGAGGACCCAAGCGGTTCGGGCGGCGCCCCCGAAGGGGCGCGGGCTGTGTCGATATGCGGCTCCGCCGCGTGGGCGCGACCAGCTACGCAGGCGCGGCAGACGCCCGCGGACCCAGGCGGCCTGGGTGAAGCCGGCCGAGCCTCGGCAACGCCCTGACGTGAAGGGGCACGGGGAACTGCGCGACCAGCCACGACGGTGCGGCACCGGAACGACGGCCCATCCACCCTCCCGCCCCACCCGGGCGGCGGAGCCGCACATCACCGCCCCACCAGCCGGTCGCTCAGTCAGCCAGCACGATCGAGATCACGTGACGTCCCCGCCCACCGGCGGCCACGACCGGTTCGCCCGACGCCCCGTCGACCGTGCACGACTGCACCCGGCTGCCGCCCCCGCTCAGCGTCACGTCCAGCGTCATGCCCCGGTACGGCAGCCCGCGCAGACTCACCGGCCCCCAGTTCGACGGCAGGCACGGGCGCAGCCGTAGGGAGTCGTCCGTGAACGTCAGGCCGAACAGGCCGTCGTGGATCAGGCGGAGATACGCCGTCGCCGACCAGGTCTGGTCGGGCTGGGACACGAAGTGGTCGGCGTGCCCGCTCGCGCCGCCCTGCCAGCCGCCGTCGACCGCGCCGGTCGCGGAGTTGTACAGCTCGTAGAAGCCGCCGCTCGCGGTGATCAGATCGGCGAGGGTGTCGACGGCGAGGGCGAACGGCTCGGCGCGGCCCGCGTCGGCGGCGGCCTGGCCGTACAGCCCGTGGACCATCGGCCAGACCATCACGTTGTGCCGTCCCGGATGCCGGTCGTCGAAGCGCGGGAAGTGCGGCCAGACGTTGACGATGCCGTACGGCTGCCAGTGCGTGGAGTCGAGGAGCTGGACGGCGCGTTCGGGGTCGGCGACGCCGAGGAGGATCGCGAGGGCCAGGCCCGCGCCCTCCTGCGAGGTGTCGACGTGTCCGGCACGGGTGCCCTCGCCGTGCACGAGATAGGCGTAGGTGCCGGCGTCCGCGCGCCACAGGTGCTTGTCGATCGCCGCGCGCAGGTGCTCCGCGTCCGAGCGGAACGAGGCGGCCTGTACGGGGTGGCCGAGGGCCTCGGACATGGCGGCGAGGGCGAGTTGGGCGCCGTAGTAGAGGGAGTTGGTCGACAGGCACATCAGCTTGTCGGCGTGTGGGTGGTCGAGGACGAAGGACGAGTGGACGGACGTCGAGGCGGGCGGGCTGGGGTAGCCGGAGATGCCGTCGTTCATGAAGCCGGGGCCCTCGAAGAGGCCGAACGACGGGTTGAAGTGCTGGGCGCGGCGGGCCGCGAGGGTGTGCGCGGACGTGTCGTAGGCCCGGGTGAGGAAGTCCCGGTCGCCGGTGACGAGGTAGTGGTGGTGGGCGGCCAGGACCCACACGATCTGGTCCCACCACTGGTTGTCCTGCTGGACGACGAACCCGTCCCGCGCCCGGTCGACCACGGACCACAGGGTGTTGCGGCCGACGTCCGGAGCCAGCAGGCTGACCCCGCTCCACGCGTTGACGGCCGCGTCCCGCGTCCACCGCTGCGGCGCGGGATAGCCGCCGCCCGCCCGGACGACGGTGCCGGGCGGGTAGCTGAGCAGGCCCGCCTTGTCGTACACCGAGCGGTCGGCGCCGATGGTGTTGGCGCCGGAGACGGATCTGAGCGCGGACGCGTAGACGGTGCCGAGGCGGCGTTGGACGGCCTGGTCGTCGAAGGCGAGGGTGGGCATGGTGTATCCGTTCCCGGGAGCCGGGCCCTGCGCACCCGCCGGGACCGCCGTCGCCCCGGCGATGCCCAGCGCGATCAGGAGAGCCCGCCGCGAGATCCCGCGTTCAGCTGCCACGTTCCGTCCTCTCGGGCTCCCGGGGTCGAGGTGACTCCGGGAGCCCTGAGAACGATGGTGCCCCCTGGACGGTTCGGTCAGGCGGCCGGGTCGAACGTGATTCCGGACGGCTTGGCCGACGTGAGGTGGGCCACGAAGTTGGCGTCCTTGAGGCCGAAGTTGGCGCTGCCGAAGTCGTAGGCGCTCAACTTGTCGCGCAGGCCCGCCGGGTAGCCGTTCCAGCCGACGAGCGGCGGGTACTGCCAGGTGTGCTTGGCGTTCTCCGGCGGCTCGTCGTTCGCGTTCCCCAGCCGGAAGTCGTGCGTGCCGATGCCGTCCTTGTGGTAGACGATCTTGGCGTGCGTGCCGTCGAAACGGACGTCGGACGCCGCGTGCACGGTGAACGAACCGTGGTTGGACGTCGACACGTACTGGATCGTGCCGTTCTGCACCCACACCACGACGTGTTCCCAGTCGTTACGGTGCCCGCCGATGCTGGAGTTGGCGACGGCCTGGTCCTTCTCGAAGTACAGGCCGTACATGTAGGCGCACCAGCCGTTGTTGCACTTGTAGCGCGAGTAGCTGTTGGTGTTGTCGAGGTCCGAGGCGTCGTGGCACTCGCCGCTGAGCGAACCCGTCGGGTTCAGGCCGCCGTTGATCGTCCCGTCGGGGCCGATCGCGGGTGTCGGGTAGCAGCCGTCCGTGTCGTAGTCGAAGGCGGGCAGATACGTCTGCTCGGCGGCTTCGGCGTTCGCGGGGAGCGCGGTGGGCGGGGCGGCGAAGGCGGCGCTGGGGAAGGCGATGACCAGGGCGGCGGCACCGCCGAGGCCGGCGAGCCACCTTCCACGGCGGATGCGGGACTTCTGGGACGACACTGCGTCCTCCTCTTGGGTGCAGCCCAACGGCTCTGGGGGGAAAGGGCTTTCATAGTCCCGACTTTCCATGTACGCGCCAAGGGGCGGGGGTGTCACTCCGGTAACGACCCGCCCAATACTTGATCTACGCAACTTCCTTAACGCTCGGGCAGGTCCGCCGCCGACTCCTCCGGCGCGAGGTCCGGGCGCAGCCGCAGCCAGGACGGCTGGCGCAGCATCCCGGCCCGGGTGCGGGTGCTGTAGCGGACCTCACCGACCAGCCGGGGCACGACCCAGCGCGCGCCGGCCACCGGCGGTACGGGGTCGAAGGGACACGTGCCGGTCCCGGCGGCCCGCAGGAGTACGGCGAGTTCGGCACGCTCGGCCTCGCTCCAGCCGGTGCCGACATTGCCGACGTACCGCAGCCGCCCGCCCGCGCGCTGCCCCACCAGCACCGCGCCGGGCAGACCCGTCAGGCGCCCCTTGCCGGGCACCCAGCCGCCGACCAGCACGTCCTCGCTGCGCAGGTTGCGGATCTTGATCCAGGCGCGGGAACGGACCCCGGGTTCGTACACCGAGTCCAGCCGCTTGCAGACCAGGCCTTCGAGCCCGTGCTCACGGGTGGCCCGCAGGGCTTCTGCGCCATGTCCGGTGAGAGCGGCGGGAGTTGACCAGTACGGGCCGTTGAGGTCGAGCTGCTCCAGGGCGGTGCGTCGATGGGTGTAAGGGAGGGCGAGGAGCGGTTGTCCGAGGTGGGGGACGTCGAACAGCACGAGGTGGACGGGTGTTTCGGCGGCTCGGCGCGCGGCTTGTGCGGGCGACCCGGCCAGGCCCATCCGGCCCTGCAGCAACTGGAAGTCGGCGCGGCCCTGTTCGTCCAGGGCGAGCACCTCGCCGTCGAGGATCGCCGGGGTGGTGCCCAACTCGCCGCCCAGGGCGAGTAGTTCGGGGTAGGCGGCGGTGATGTCCTCGCCGGAGCGGGCGCGCAGGAGGACGCTGCCGTCGCCGGGGAGGTGGACGAGTACGCGCTGGCCGTCCTGCTTGGTCTCGTAGGCCCATTGGAGGTCCTGGGCGGTGGGCGGGAGGGGGCCGGGGGTGGCGAGCATGGGTGGGATGCGGGGGAGCGGTTGCGGTGGTGGGGTCACGGCAGAGGTGTCGACGGGGGTGGGCGGTGGCACGCACTTTTCGGTACGGGTTCGCCTGAACGGCCCCGACCCCCTTGGTGGTCGTCGACTCAGAACTCGGGCACGGGCGGGGGCGGCGCCTGCACAAGACCCGTCTGGTAGGCCATCACGACGAGTTGGGCGCGGTCGCGGGCGTCGAGCTTGGCCATGGCGCGGTGCACATGCGTGCGTACGGTCAGTGGGCTGACGTACAGCTTCTCGGCGATCTCGTCGTTGGAGTGGCCTTCGGCGGCCATGGCCATGATCTCGCGCTCGCGGGCGGTGAGGGCGCCGAGTCGGCCGGGCGTGGCCAGTCGGGCGCCCGGCGCGGGAGTGGCCAGGAAGCGGGCGATCAGGGTACGGGTGGCGAGCGGGGAGAGGAGTGACTCGCCGGACGCGACCGTGCGGATGCCCGACAGCAGCGCGTCGGCGGTGACGTCCTTGCCGAGGAAACCGCTCGCGCCTGCCCGGAGGGACTGTGCCACGTACTCGTCGACCTCGAAGGTGGTGAGGATGAGGACGCGGGTGTCGGACAGCGCCGGGTCGGCGCAGATCGCGGTCGTGGCGGTCAGACCGTCGGTGCCGGGCATGCGGATGTCCATCAGGACGAGGTCGGGGCGGTGTTCACCGGCCAACAGGATCGCCTCGGCGCCGTCGGCCGCCTCGGCGACCACCTCCATGTCCTCGCAGGTGTCGATCAGGATCCGGAAGGTGGCCCGCAGAAGGGCCTGGTCGTCGGCGAGCAGTACGCGGATGGTCATGGGGTTCTTTCTTCCGGTTCCGGGGCGCTGGGGTAGAGCGGCAGTTCGGTGGTGACTTCGAAACCGCCCTCGACACGGTGCCCGGCCTGGAGGGCGCCGCCGACGGACCGGGCGCGCTCGCGCATACCGATCAGTCCGAAGCCGCCGGCGGCGACCAGCATCGCGCCGGCTCCGTCGCCGCTCGCGGCAGAGTGCTCGGCCCGGAGGGCGTTGTCGGCGGACCGGGCGCGCCGGCGCATCCCGTCGAGTCCGAAGCCGTGGCCTGGGGCCGGTGCCGCGTTCGCCCCGTCGCCGCCCCCGGCAGCGTCCACCGCGCCCGCTCCGTCGTCGGTCACCGTGACGGTCAACCGGTCGTAGGAGTACCGCAACCGCACCCGCGCCGACCGGCTCGATGCGTGCTTGCTGACGTTGGTGAGGGCCTCCTGCACGATCCGGTAAGCCGTCAGGTCCACCCCGGGTGACAGCGGGCGCTCCTTGCCCTCCGTGGTCACCGTGACCGTGAGCCCGGTGGACGCGAACGTGCGGGTCAGTTCGGGCAGTTGGGTCAGACCAGGGCTCGGGGCCAGGGGTGTGCCGGGGTCGTCGGGCTGGCGCAGCAGCGCGACCGTGCCCTTCATCTCGCGCAGCGCGGAGGACGTCGTACCGGCGAGTTCCGTGAGGATCCTCCGCACATGGTCGGGGTGCGTGCGCGCGAGGTGGGCCGCGGTGCCGGCCTGCGCGTGGGCCAGCGCCAGATGGTGGGCGACGACGTCGTGCAACTCCCGGGCGATACGCATCCGTTCCTCGGCGACCCGGTGCCGCGCCTCGTCCTCGCGGCTGCGCTCGGCGTACTCGGCCCGCGCCTGCACCGCCTCCAGATACGCGTCCCGCAGCCGGACCGCGTTCCCTGCGACGACCGGCAACAGCAGCCAGGCGGCCGGGCCGACGGTCCTGAACGGCCAGGGGTGATGCACCGGGTCCACCACCGTGGCCGTGGTGACCACCAGCGCGACCGAGGCGAAGAAGTGACGGCGGGCCGTGCCGCGGCCGGTGAGAACGGCCAGCCGGTACAGCGCCAGCATCAGCGGCCCCAGGATCAGCGGGGTGAGCAGGTGGCCCAGCGCACTCGCCCCGGCAGCCGCCACCGCCGTGACCGCGACGACCGTACGAGGACGGCTCCGCTGCCAGAGCAGGGCCGCGCAGGAGACCGCGGCGAGCGTGATCGTGGGGCCCACGGCGTCCGGCCGGGGACCGCCGGGGGCGCCCAGCTCGCTGCCGAAGAGGAACATGGCGAACAGCAGGACGGCCGACATGGTGTCGACGGTGCGGATGTGCTCGTCCGCGTAGCGCTGCAGGCTGTCGTTCATGGGTGTCTCCGATGAGGCCCGGTCAGTCGAGGAAAGTAGCCACGGGACGGAGTGCTCCACATCTGCTGCTCGGGGACCGTCCCAGACTCCCGGGCGGACCCGCGTCCCGTCGTCCTACGGCTGCCGACAATCGCCACTACTGAGAACGCGGTACGCGCCGCCCGCCGTGTCATCCCCGGGTACGACCGGCGGCGCGCGTCACACGTTCTGCAGATACGCCAGCACCGCCAGCACCCGGCGGTGCCCGCTGTCGCTCGGGGGCAGGCTCAGCTTCAGGAACACGTTGCCGATGTGCTTGCTGACCGCGCGTTCCGTGACGACCAGGGTCTTGGCGATCGTCGTGTTGTCGTGCCCCTCGGCCATCAGCTTGAGCACCTCACGCTCGCGCGGGGTCAGCGAGTCCAGCGGTGAATTGCGGCGCCGGGTGAGCAGCTCGGTCACCACCTCGGGGTCCAGCGCCGTACCCCCGGCCGCCACCCGGTCCAGGGCGTCGAGGAACTCGTCCACGCGGCCGATCCGGTCCTTGAGGAGATAGCCGACCCCGCTCGCGCCGACGCCCAACAGCTCGGCGGCGTACGACTCCTCGACGTACTGCGACAGCACCAGCACCGGCAGCCCCGGGATCCGCTCCCGTGCCTCCAACGCGGCCCGCAGGCCCTCGTCGCGGAAGCCCGGCGGCATCCGTACGTCGAGCACGGCCACGTCCGGCCGGTGTTCGAGCAGCGCGGGCAGCACCTCGGGGCCGCTGCCCGCGACCGCCACCACCTCGTGCCCTGCTGACGTCAGCAGCAGGACCAGACCCTCCCTGAGCAGGGCGTTGTCCTCGGCGAGCACCACTCTCACGACAGTTCCGCCTCAACTACGCTCACCAGACGCACGGCAGCTCCACTTCGATCACGGTAGGTCCCCCCACGGGGCTGGTCACAGTCACACTGCCGTCGAGCGCGGCGACCCGGCGCTGCATGCCCAGCAACCCCGATCCGCCCGCCTCGTCGGCCCCGCCCCGGCCCTCGTCGCGCACCCGGACGCGCAGTCCGGTGCGGGCGCGGGCGAGATGGACGTCGGCGCGGTCGGCGCCGCTGTACTTGGCCGCGTTGGTCAGCGACTCGGCGATCACGAAGTACGCGGCCGCCTCCACCGCCGCGGGCGCGCGCGGCCCGTCGTGTCCGTCGGTCAGCCCGTCCACGGTCACCGTGACGGTGAGCGCGCTGCTGGCGGCGAGCGCGCGCACCGCGCCGACCAGGCCGCGGTCGGTGAGGATCGGCGGATGGATGGCGCGTACGACATGCCGCAGATCCGTCAGCGCGTCCTCGGCCAGTGTCTGCGCGTCGTCGAGCATCCTGCGCGCCGCCTCCGGGTCCTGGTCGTAGGCCCGCTTGGCGAGGCCGATCCGCATCGACAGCGAGACGAGCCGGGCCTGGGTGCCGTCGTGCAGATCGCGTTCGATGCGACGCAGTTCGGCGCCGTGCGCGGCGATCGCGCCCGCCCGGGTCTGCACCAACTCCTCGACCCGGACGGCCAGTTGGGCCTTAGGCGAGGGCTTCAGCAGGACGGTGGACCAGTGCGCGTCGAGATCCGCGAGCCGACTGATCAACGGCAGGACGACGGCCCGGCGGCGCAGCAGCCCGCACCACACCCCGTCGACGACCAGACCCAGCGGCCACAACGGCAGCATCAGCACGGGCAGCGCGCCGTAGGCGTAGTAGGCGACCAGCCAGCGGAAGTCGGTCAGCGTGCTCGGGTCGCGGACCGCCGTGCGCACCCGCTCCCGCACCGTGCCGGTGAGCGGCTGGTACGCCTCGGGGACCTTCCGTCCCGTCCACGCGCCCGCCTGCTGCCGCTTGGCGCCTGCGATCCGCCGTATCAGCAGCACCGTCTCGGGCACCATGAACGCGCCGACCACCGCGGCCGTGGCGATCGCGGTGATCAGGAGCACGGTGATGAAGATGTACGACCCGAAGGCCATCGCGGCCGAGACGACCAGCTGGATGGTGGCTCGGGCGGCCTGCCGCACGGTAGCGCGCATGGAGATCAGGTTAGGCGCATCGGCCCGGGCACGCGGGAGCTGACGACCCGACACGGGTGTAGCCCGCTCCACCACGGGTCCGGGAGATCGCTCCCTCGTGGCGTAGGGCGGACGGCGGAATCGTTGAGGCAACACGTCAGTCAAGATCCAAGTCTTCTCGATCCGGAGGAAACCATCCATGACGCCACTGCTCGCGTCGAGACCCGTGCTGTGGTTCCTGTTCCTGTTCAACCTGCTCGTCGCCACGGCCGCGCCCTTCGTCACCGACGGCGCGCAGGCCGTGCTGACCGCCGTGGGGATGGGTGCCGTCGCCCTGGGGGCGGGCGTCAGTCTGTACCGGACCCGCGGGCGGGCGGCCTGACGGTCTCCTGCCCGGCGGGGCGGTGCGTGGCCGGAACCCGATGACGTTTAAGTCAACTGCTCGACCTGAATGAGCGCTTCCGCTTGCCTGAAGCCCGCGTCCGGGAGAACGGCGGTGACGGTGATGGCGGCGACGACGGACAGGGCGACAGCAGAGGCCGAACAGGTCGGCGGCACAGGGGAGTTGATCCCCACCACGGCGAAGCGGCTGAGTGTCGTACGGCGACCACGACTTCTTCCAGGGGAACGGCAGCACCCTCATCAGGCGGGACGCGTCCGCCGAGGAACGGATGGCCGTCGGCGCACGGTTGATCGAGTACCTCGACGGCCTATTGGGCGCGAAGGCGGCCAACCCCGCCCAGGACCTGCTTGCCGGACTGGTCGAGCGGACCAGCTCGCCGTGTTGCGTGACACGGACGACCCCAAGCTGGTCGTCTCTGCGGTCGAGGAACTCCTGCGCTACCTCGCCATCCCGCACAACGGACGACGTCGAGTGGCCCTGGAGGACATCGAGTTCGCGGGCGGGACGATCAGCGCCGGCGACGGCATCATCCTCCCCAACGACATCGCCAACCGGGACCCCGACGCCATCGCCGACCCCGACCGCCTCGACCTCACCAGGCCCGCCAGGATCGAACTCCAGGTCGTCTACGGCACGTTGAACCGCCGCATCCCCACCCTCCGCAGGGCCACCGACCTCGACCGGATCCCGTTCAAGCACGACGGCTCCGTCTACGGCGTTCACGAACTGCCCGTCGAGTGGTGACAGTTGGGCACCCCTGACCCGACCGGGGCGACGGCCCGGCGCGCCCGTCATACGGCACACCAGCCGTCGTCGACGGGCAGCACGACGCCGTTGATGTGCCGGGCCGCGTCGGAGGCAAGGAAGACGAGCGCGGCCGCCTGCTCCTCCGGGAAGGCGATCCGGTCGGAGACCACGAGCCCGGGGCCGATCACCCCGGGGCCGTGGGCCCGCGCGTCGACGTCGTAGGTGATGCCCGTCGCGGTGGCCCCCGGGGCGATCGCGTTGGCGCGGATTCCCTGCCCCCGGTACATCACGGCGAGGGACTTCACCAGGCCCACGATCCCGTGCTTGGCGGCGGTGCAGGCGGCGCCCGCCGCGCTGCCGCGCAGGCCGGCCTCGGCGGCTGTGAAGACGATCGCGCCGCGTCCGGCGGCCAGCATGTGCGGCAGCGCTGCCCGGGTGAGCAGGAAGGGCGCCGTCAGATTGACCCGGAGAACCCGCTCCCACTCGGCGTCGCCGGTGTCCGCGAGGGCCGACATCCGGTCCATGATCCCGGCGTTGTTGATCAGCACGTCCAGCCCGCCGAACGCGTCGACGGCGGTGGCGACGACCTCGTCCACCACCGCCTGCTCGCTCAGGTCGCCGACGACACGCACGGCGGAGCCGCCGTCGTGCTCGATCTCCTTGACAGTCCGCTCGGCGCCCGCCCGGTCGAGGTCCGCCACCACGACCTCGGCACCCGCGAGCGCGAACTGCAGCGCGGCGGCCCGCCCGATCCCGGACCCCGCCCCGGTGACGACGACGCTGCGCCCTTCAAGACCGGTGCCGTGCATGGCGTACTCCTTGGTTCTTCGCGGGTCCGCCGCGGTCGTCCCGAGGTGGGGGAGAGGGGGTGTCCGCGGACCCGGCGCCGATCTGGGGGAGTGGCCGGCGACCGGGTCCGGGACGGCGCCGACCCCCGTCCCCACGGGTTCGGCGCGGGGGCCGCCTTCCGCTCAAGGCGGCCCCGGCTCTGGTGAGCGAGGGCTCAGCTGTGCTCCTGACTCCTGTCGGCCCACCCTCACGGCGGGCTTCCTTGAGTTAGGCAAGCGTATCTGACTTACTTGAGTCAAGCAATCGAATGTATATTGCTTGAGTCAGGCAAGCAGGACGATAGGGTGACGCCCATGTCCACGTACGACACCATCAGTGAGACACGATCACTCGCCCGCGGTGGCGGGCAGCATCTGCTCGTCGCCGTGGACGAGCCGGACAACGCCGAACTCCTCTCCACGACACTGGAGTTGGCCGGTTACCACATCAGGACGGCGGGCAACGGCACCGAGGTGGTGTCCCGGCTCGCGGAGCAGCGGTTCGAACTGGTCGTCATCGACGCGGAGTTGCCCGAGATGGACGCCCTCGCGCAGGGCCGCCGACTCGTCACGCACCGCCCGTCCGTGCTCCTGCTCACCGGCTGGGACGCCCTCGACAAGCTGCTGCCCGCACTGGGCGCGGGGGAGCGGGACTACGTCACCAAGCCCTTCCGGATCGCCGAAGTGCTCGCCCGTATCCAGGTGTTACTGCGCGGCCGGGGTGGTGGACGTGACGGCGCGCTGCACTACGCCGACCTCGTCCTGGACGACACCACCTGCCAGGCGCGGCGCGGACGAAGCACCCTTGACCTCACGCCCGCGGAGTACCGGCTGCTGCGCCACCTCCTCGTCAACGCGCACAAGGTGTTGTCGAAGGAGCAGATCAGCCGGTACGTCTGGGGCGACTTCCGCGGCGACAACGCGATGGAGCAGCTCGTCTCCCGCCTCCGGCGCAAGGTGGACCAGGAAGGCGCCGCACTCATCCATACGCGCCGGGGCTTCGGCTACTGGCTCGGACGGGCGGCCGGTGAGGCGTGAGCGCGTGAGTGCCCCGCCGGGGAGTTGCAAGGGATTCGCGGAGTAAATATGTACACCCTGTGAACCGGGGTGCGGGGCGGTGTCACGGTGACGTGGCGCCGCCCTTTTCTCGTTGCGTGCGTGAGTCGGCGGTGTCGCGTCCCCATCGGTCAACTCACCGTCAAATCAGCTGAGTTGACCATCCCTGGCATCTCTGTCCGGCTCATGGCAACAGTGCTGACGCGTGATCTGGGCCACGTCAGGGCGTTGTCAGGAAACTGACCGGAGGGCGTCAGCCCGCTCTGTTTGCATGTGCTCATCGAGGCCTCGATCCCAGTACCCCGGCGCTTCCCCCCCCACACGGAGCCCCCCACCACCGAGGAGAGACATGGCCGACACCCTGACCGACACCGCGCCCGACACGGCAGCGGCGGTCCCCGAATACCCGATGCGGCGGGACGCGTGCTGCCCCCTTGCCCCACCACCCGCCGTGCACGGCCTGCGCGACGGGAAACCGATCAGCCGCGTCCGCATCTGGAACGGCACCACGCCCTGGCTGATCACCCGCCACGCCGACCAGCGCGCCCTGCTCACCGACCCCCGCGTCAGCGACGACGACCTGGAAGCCGGCTTCCCCTACGTCAACGCAAACCGCGCCGAGATCGCCCCGCACACCCCGCGGATGATCACCAACACCGACGCGCCCGAGCACACCCGGCTGCGCCGGACGGTCAACGCGCCGTTCGTCGTCAAGCGGATAGAGGCCATGCGGGCGCCTATCCAGAAGATCGTCGACGAGCTGATCGACGACATGCTGGCCGGCCCCGACCCCGCCGACCTGCTCACCGCGCTCGCGCTGCCCGTTCCCTCGCTGGTCATCGCAGAACTGCTCGGAGTGCCGTACGAGGACCACGACTTCTTCCAGCGCGACAGCGGCATCGCGCTCGACAGCGCTGCGTCGCCCGAGGAGGCGCGGTCGGCGAGCGGCGCGCTGGCGGCCTATCTGGACAAGCTCATCGGGCTGCGCCTGGAGAACCCGGCCGAGGGTGTGCTGTCCGAGATGGCCGGGCGCGTCAACAACGGCGAGATGACCCGCACCGAGGCCGTCCACATGGGCGTCGCCATGCTCATCGCCGGGCACGAGACCACCGCCACGATGATCAGCCTCGGCACGCTCGCCCTGCTCCAGAACCCCGGCCAACTCGCCCTGCTACGCGACACGGACGACCCGAAGGTCATCGCCGGCGCGGTCGACGAACTGCTCCGCTACCTCACCATCGTGCAGACCGGCGTCCGCCGCGTCGCCAAGGAGGACATCGAGATCGGCGGCGTCACCATCCGCGCCGGCGAGGGCATGATCTTCGACCTGCACGCCGCGAACTGGGACCCCGAGGCCTTCCCCGAGGCCGACCGCCTCGACATCGGCAGGTCCGCCCGCCGGCACCAGGCATTCGGCTACGGCCCCCACCAGTGCCTCGGCCAGAACCTCGCCCGCCTCGAACTCCAGGTCGTCTACGGCACCCTCTACCGCCGCATCCCGACCCTCCGACTGGCCGTCCCCGTCGAGCAGTTGGCCTTCGACCGCACCGGCACGACCTACGGCGTGGCCTGCCTGCCCGTCGCCTGGTGACCGCCCCCCCTCACGAACGAACCGAGAGCAAAGGACACGGCCATGAAGGTCGAACTCGACGAACCGAAATGCGTCGCCTCAGGGCAGTGCGTGGTCGCCGCCCCCGACGTCTTCGACCAGCGTGACGACGACGGCGTGGCGATCCTCCTGGAGGAGCGGCCCGGCGCCGAACTCCTCGACGACGTACGGGAAGCCGTGGCGGTCTGCCCGGCCGCGGCCATCCGACTGGTGGAGCGGTGACGCGGATCGTCGTCGTCGGAGCCTCGGCCGCCGGACTCGCGGCGGCCGAGACGCTCCGCCGCGAGGGCTACACCGGCACGCTGACCCTCGTGGGCGACGAACGGCACCTGCCCTACGACCGGCCGCCGCTCTCCAAGCAGGTCCTCGCCGCCGAGTGGGAACCCGAGCGGGTGGCCCTGCGCACCCCGGCCGACCTGAGCGGGCTCGACCTCGACCTGCGGCTCGGGGTCGCCGCGACCGCGCTCGACCTGGCGGCGCAGGAGGTGTGGCTGTCGGACGGCGCGCAGGTGTCGTACGACGGGCTCATCATCGCCACCGGGGTGCGTCCGCGCAGGCTGCCGGGTGAGGGTGCGCATGTGCTACGCACGCTCGACGACGCGCTCACGTTGCGCGAACGGCTGAGCCCCGGACGCAAGTTGGTGGTGGTCGGCGCCGGGTTCCTCGGCGCGGAGGCCGCCGCCGTGGCCTGGCGGCTGGGTGTCGAGGTCACCCTGCTGGAGCCGGCGCCCGTGCCGCTGGCGCACGCGGTCGGCGAGCAGGTCGGGCAGGTGCTGGCACAGGCGCACGTGGACCACGGCGTGCGGCTGCGCACCGGCGTCTCCGTCACCGAGGTGACCGACGAGGGCGTACGGCTGGGGACCGGCGAGGAGATCGAGGCCGACGAGGTGCTCGTCGCGATCGGCTCGCTGCCCAACACCGAGTGGCTCGCCGACAGTGGACTGTCCGTCGGTGACGGCGTGGTGTGCGACGAGTACTGCGAGGCCGCCAAGAACGTGTACGCGGCCGGTGACGTCGCCCGCTGGTACAACCCGCTGTTCGGCACCTCGATGCGCATCGAGCACCGCACCAACGCCGCCGAACAGGGCATGGCGGCCGGGCGCAACCTCCTCAACTCCGAGGCGCGCAAGGCGTTCGCGCCTGTGCCCTACTTCTGGTCCGACCAGTACGACATGAAGATCCAGGCCTACGGCTATCTGCGCGGCCACGATGAAGTCGCCGTAGTGGACGGGGACTTGGGCGAGCGGCGGTTCGTGGCCGCCTATCGCACCGGCGACCGGCTCACCGGCGCCCTCGCGGTCGGCATGCCGCCCAAGGCGATCCGCGTATGGCGACAGGCCATCGTGGCCGGAGCGAGTTGGCAGGAGGCCGTCCACGGCGCACCGACTGTCTGAGGAACCCCGCGACGTCGTCGTGGTCACCGGTGCCGGAGGCAGGGGGACGGCGATCGCGCGTCGCCTCGGCAGCGGCCGCACCCTGTTCCTCGCCGACGTCTCAAGCGGTCAACTCGACCGCGCCGTCGCCGCGTTGACCGCCGAGGGCTACGCGGCGCACGGCGTCCTCACCGGCTCGCAGGCCCAGTTCATCACCGGCACCGACCTCCTCGTCGACGGCGGGCAGGCCGCGTGGGTCCGCCGGCACATGCGGCACTGACGGCTCCGCCCCGGACGCCGGTCACCCCACGGACACCGGCGTCCGGCCCTGTCGTACCGACCTCGGCTGCGACCCGGAGGTGCTGCGCGCCAGGTACCGGGCCGAGCGCGACCGGCGTATCCGACCGGACGGCTGCGCCCAATACCGGGGTGCCACCGGCGAGTTCGGCTACTACGCGGACGACCCCTACGCCGACACCGACGTCACCCGCGAACCGCTCTCCGATTGTGTCGAGGTCGCGATCGTCGGCGGCGGCTTCGGCGGGCCTCCGAGCGCAGCGAGTCGTACGGCGGCGGACCCATCGAGTTCCACGCGCTGCTCAGCGAGTGGCGGGAGAGCAGCGACATGGGCGACGTCATCGCCGAATGACAAGGACGGGCGGGGTTCGGCTGTTCAGTCCCGCGCGGTGAGAATGCTCAGCGCGTTCGCGGTCACGACGGCACCGATGCCCGCCCACTCCGCCCAGCCCAGCCGCTGCCCGAGGCCGATCCACCCGACCACGGCGGCGAGCACGGGGTTGACGCTCATGAACAGGCCGAAGGCCGGAGCCGGCACCCGGCGCAGCGTGAACAGATCGGCCAGATACGGCACCGCCGATGAGAGCACCCCGGCCGCCACCGCGCACGCGGCCGCTGTGAGGGTCGGCGGATGCCGGACCGCGACGACGATCCCGACCGGCAGGAACATCAGCGCGGACACCCCGGCCGCCGTCGCCGATCCCTGCGCCCCGGGGATGCGGCGGCCGACGGTCCGGTTGAGCAGGATGTACGACGCCCAGCACCCGGCGGCCAGCAGCCCGAGCCCCATGCCCAGATAGTCGGCCGAGGGGCGCGGCCGCATCAGGGTCACCACGCCCGCCACCGCGATCAGCGCACAACAGGCGTCCGTGCGGCGCCGGGTCGCGGCCAGCGCGATGGACAGCGGCCCCAGGAACTCCAGCGTCACCGCCAGGCCGAGCCCGACGCGGTCTATCGCCGTGTACAGGGACAGGTTCATCGTCCCGAACACCACGGCCAGCAGCAGCACCGGCCACCACTGCCGCCAGGTGAACTCCCGCAACCGGGGCCTGCCCACGGCGAACAGGACGACGGCGGCGACGTACTGGCGCACCGCGACGACCCCCACGGGCCCGATGACCGGGAAGGCGAGGGAGCCGATCGCCGCGCCGAGCTGGTTGGACAGACCGCTGCCGGCCATGGTGGCGACCCCGAGGAGGCCCACCCGGGACGGCTGCGGGGCGACAAGTACCTTGGCAGGCAGGGGAGTTGAGGCGGAGGCGCGTGCGGGGGCGACTTCAGGCATGCTCCGATCGTGCGCCTGATCGGCACATGCGCAAAATGCAACAGCGGGACGATCTATACGCTGGAGTCATGGATATGGAGCTGAGGCAGTTGCGCTGCCTCGTCGCGATCGTCGACGAGGGCACCTTCACCGACGCCGCCGCCACGCTCGGCGTCTCCCAGGCCGCCGTCTCCCGCACCCTCGCCTCGCTCGAACGCGCCCTCGGCGTACGGCTTTTGAGGCGCACCTCGCGGGCGGTGACCCCGACCGGCACCGGGCTGCGGGTGGTCGCACACGCCCGGCGGGTGCTCGCCGAGGTCGACGACCTGGTCCGCGACGCCACCTCGGGCCACACCCATCTCCGCATCGGCTACGCCTGGTCGGCGCTCGGCCGGCACACGCTCCCCTTCCAGCGCCGCTGGAGCCGGACGCACCCGGAGACCGACCTGCACCTGGTCCGCGTCAACTCGGCCACCGCCGGCCTCGGGGAAGGCGCCTGTGAACTCGCCGTGGTCCGCAGGCCGTTGGACGACCGGCGGTTCGAGTCGGCCATCGTCGGGCTGGAGCGACGGCTGTGCGCCATGGCCTCCGACGACCCCCTCGCTCGGCGCCGCTCGGTCCGGCTGGCCGACCTCGCGGGGCGCACCCTCCTCGTCGACCGCCGTACCGGCACCACGACCGCCGACCTGTGGCCGCCCGACTCGCGCCCGGCGACCGAGGACACCCACGACGTGGACGACTGGCTCACCGTGATCGCCACCGGCCGCAGCGTCGGCATGACGGCGGAGTCGACCGCCAACCAGTACCCGAGGCCCGGAGTCGTCTACCGCCCGGTGCGCGACAGTGAGCCCGTCGCCGTACGACTCGCCTGGTGGAAGGACGACCCGCACCCCGCCACCCAGGCCGTACTGGAACTGCTCACCGCCCTCTACCGCGAGGCCTGAGCCTGTCACCCTTGTGGCCCACGGTGGTGGCCTCCGCCGGGGGCTGACTCGACGCTGACACCATGAGCCCTGGTCGAGCCCACTCGTCGAAGCGGACGAGGATCGTCATCCTGGTGGCCGTCGTCGTCGCGGCCCTCATCACCGGCCTCGCGCTGCTGCCCGACACGTTCTCGGCGGACGCCGATGCGACCGCGAGGATCTCCTGTGCCGACCTGCTGCGGAGGAACTTCGGCCCGCTCGACGACGCGGCGACCTCTGTCGCCTCCGCGAGCGTGGTGGCCGAGAGCGACTCGAACGCGTACGAGTACTGCGACGTCCAGGGCACCGTCGCCCGGCAGATCCAGTTCGAACTGCGGCTGCCGACGAAGATGTACCGGCAGCGCTACCTCCAGGAGGGCTGCGGCGGCTACTGCGGGATGGTCGGCGTCAGCGCCCAGCCCGCCGCCTCCACCGGCTGCGCCCCCGTCACCGACGGCTCGTTCGCCCTCGGCCAGGACAATCAGGGCCACGTCCCCACCTCCGGCACGGGCGGTGGCTCCGCCGAGGTCTGGGCGACGAACCCCCAGCTCAAGGTGGACTTCGGCTACCGCTCCGAGCATGCCTTCGCCACCGCCGCCAAGGCGATCACCAAGGCCTTCTACGGCGCCGAGCCGACGTACCCCTACACTGCGGCAGCGGTGACGGGCCCGACAGCTTCGACCTGCTGAGCCAGTTGATCTCCTGGCGGGAGACCGGCGGGACGCCCGGTGCCGTCATCGCCTCCAAGACCAGCGGAGGCAACCAGCCCGGCGGACCGGCGGGCGGCCAACTCGGCGGCGGCGACACCAAAGACACCAAGGGTTCCGCGAGCGCGAGCAGCAGCGCGCCCACCGTCGAGTACACGCGGCCCGTCTATCCGTATCCGCAGCTCGTCGCCTACGACGGCTCGGGTGACAAGAAGGACGCGGCCAACTACCGCGCCTACACGCCCGACAAGCTGCCCGACGACCACTACAAGTGGGCGGGCTCCTTCACCTCGGGCTACCAGGAGTGGTGCGGGACGAAGGACGGCAAGTCGATGAGCTGCGGCCGTCACACGCCGTAGACAGTATGAGAAGGTCGTGGGAAATCCGCTGTCCACTGCCCGTCCATGGCCGGTCCATGGGCGGGCAGTGACGTGTCTGCGGTAAGTATGGGCAGCAGCATGCGTGCAATACAGCGGACAAAATTGTTGACAATCTTGTTTGGCTAGATTTAGGTTCGACAGGCACTCACTCAGGGAGGGCAACGATGCCGAAAGAAGCCCGTCCGAGCACCGGGGAGCAGGCCAAGCAGCATGCGCTCACGCAGCTGCGGCAGGCGATCCTGCAGGGCGACATGGCACCGGCGCAGCGGTTGGTGGAGAACGAACTCGCCGAGCAGT
Organism: Streptomyces sp. NBC_00988; assembly: GCF_045162645.1. Classification (NCBI taxonomy): domain Bacteria; kingdom Bacillati; phylum Actinomycetota; class Actinomycetes; order Kitasatosporales; family Streptomycetaceae; genus Streptomyces; species Streptomyces sp. NBC_00988. Next base: position 1,026,606 of record NZ_CP108730.1, on the reverse strand, counting down.
TCGATGTGACGCGGGCCAGCATCCGGGCGGCGCTGATCGATCTGGCGGCCGAGGGGCTGGTGGAGCGGATCCGCAACCGGGGTTCCCGGGTGCGGGTGGTGACCGTGGAGGAAGCGGTCGCCATCACGGAGTGCCGCATGGTCCTGGAGGGACTGTGCGCGGCCAAGGCGGCCGTCGCGGCCGGCGACGACCAGCTGGCCGAACTGGCGGACCTGGGCCGGGCCATGACCAAGGCCGTGGCCGACGGCGAGCCGGTCACCTACTCCGAGCTCAACCACGAACTCCACGACAAGGTACGGGAGTTCTCCGGCCAGCAGACGGCCGTGGCCCTGCTGGAGCGGCTCAATGCCCAACTGGTGCGTCACCGCTTCCAGTTGGCGCTGCGGCCGGGGCGTCCGCAGCAGTCCCTGAGCGAGCACCTGGCGATGATCGAGGCGATCACGGCCAGGGACCCGCAGGCGGCCGAGGCGGCCGTCCGCGCCCATCTCACCAGCGTGATCGGGGCGTTGCGCGACTGACGCGCGGCGCATCGGCGCACCGGGGGCGGGCGCACACCTGTCCATCAAGGAGATTCGACTCATGACGCACGGCAACGCGCCCGCCACCCCACGATCGACACTCGTCGTCACGGCGCACGCCGGGGACTTCGTCTGGCGGGCGGGCGGAGCCATCGCCCTGGCCGCCGCCCGCGGCGAGAAGGTCACCATCGCCTGTCTGACCTTCGGCGAGCGAGGCGAGTCCGCGAAGGCCTGGCGCGAGGGCAAGAAGCTGGACGAGATCAAGGCGATACGCCGGGACGAGGCCGAGCGTGCCGCGGCCACCCTCGGTGCCGAGGTCCGCTTCTTCGACGCGGGCGACTATCCCCTGGTCGCCACCGCCGAGCTGACCGACAAGCTCGTCGAGGTCTACCGCGCCACGCAGCCCGACGTCGTGCTCACCCACCCCACCGAGGACCCGTACAACGGCGACCACCCGGCCGCCAACCGCATGGCGCTGGAGGCCCGCGTCCTCGCGCAGGCCATCGGCTACCCCGGCGAGGGCGAGATCATCGGAGCCCCGCCGGTCTTCTACTTCGAGCCGCACCAGCCCGAGATGAGCGGCTTCAAGCCCGAGGTCCTGCTCGACATCACCGAGGTCTGGGACACCAAGCGCAAGGCGATGGAGTGCCTCGGCGCCCAGCAGCACCTGTGGGACTACTACACCGACCTGGCCGTACGCCGAGGCGTCCAGCTCAAGCGCAACGCCGGCCCGAACCTGGGCCTGGCCCACAAGACGATGGCCGAGGCGTACATGCGCCCGTACCCGCAGATCGCGAAGGAGCTGGCATAACCATGGGCGGCGTGATCGTCACCAACCCCCCGAAGGCCGACGCCAAGGACGTCGAGGCACTCGCCGCCTTCGGTGTGGCCACCGTCAGCGAGGCCATGGGCCGCACCGGTCTGCTCGGACCGTCGATCCGCCCTGTGCAGCAGGGAGTTCGGGTCGCGGGCACCGCTGTCACCGTGCTCAGCTGGCCCGGCGACAACCTCATGATCCACGCTGCCGTCGAGCAGTGCGGCGAGGGCGACATCCTCGTCGTCACCACCACGTCCCCGTGCACGGACGGCCTGTTCGGCGAGCTCTTCGCCACCGCGTTGCAGCAGCGCGGGGTGCGTGGAGTCGTCCTCAACACCGGCATCCGTGACACCCAGGAACTCCGCGACATGGGCTTCGCCGCCTGGTCCCGCGCCGTCTCCTCCCAGGGCACCGTCAAGGCCACCGGCGGCTCGGTCAACGTGCCGATCGCCGTCGACGGCCAGGTCGTCCGCCCCGGTGACGTGATCGTCGCCGACGACGACGGCGTCGTGGTCGTACCGCGCGAGAAGGCCCGCGAGACCGCCGAGAAGTCGGAGGCCCGCGAGGCCAAGGAAGCCGCCACCCGCGCCGCCTTCCTGGAGGGCCAACTCGGCCTGGACCGCTACGGGTTGCGCGACACCCTCAAGCAACTCGGCGTCGAGTACCGGTCGTACGAGGAGTACACCGGAGCCGGGTCGTGACCGGGCCCGCGGAGGTCCGCTGCATGCTGATGCGCGGCGGCACCTCCAAGGGCGCCTACTTCCTCGCCGAGGACCTCCCCGCCGCCCCGGCCGAACGCGACGACCTGCTGCTGCGCGTCATGGGCAGCCCCGACGCGCGCCAGATCGACGGCCTGGGCGGCGCCCACCCGCTCACCAGCAAGGTCGGCGTGGTCTCCGCCTCGGCCGACCCCGAGGCCGACGTCGACTACCTGTTCCTGCAAGTCGCCGTCGACCGCCCCGAGGTGACCGACCGTCAGAACTGCGGCAACATCCTCGCCGGAATAGGCCCGTTCGCCGTGGAGCGGGGGCTCGTGGCCCCCGGTGACGGCGAGACCTCCGTCCGCATCCGGATGCTCAACACCGGGGAACTGGCGATCGCGAGCTTCCCGACTCCGGGCGGTCGCGTCGACTACTCCGGCACCGCGGAGATCTCCGGCGTCCCCGGCACCGCGGCACCGGTGGTGATCGAATTCCCGCAGGGGAGCAGCCCGTTGCTGCCGACGGGCCGTATCCGTGACGTCATCGCCGGCATCGAGGTGACGTGCGTCGACAACGGCATGCCGGTCGTCCTGATCCCGGCCGCCGCACTGGACGTCACCGGCTACGAGAACCCCAAGGACCTGGAAGAGAACCTCGCTCTCGCCGATCGCCTCCGGAAGATCCGCCTGGAGGCCGGCAAACGGATGGGCCTCGGCGACGTCGAGGGCACCACCGTGCCCAAGCTCAGCCTGCTGGCACCGCCCGGGGAGGGCGGCGCCGTCATGACCCGGACCTTCATCCCCGTGCGCTGCCACACCTCGATCGGCGTCCTGGGTGCCGCGAGCGTGGCGGCGGGGCTGCTCCTGCCAGGAGGGGTGGGGGAGGGTATCGCGGACATCCCCGTGCAGGGTGACCGGATTCGCATCGAGCATCCCAGCGGATTCCTGGACATCGAAACCAGCGTGGACGCCGGATCCGAAGGTTCCGCTCCCGTGGTCCGCAGAACCGCGGTCGTCCGCACCGCACGCAAGATCTTCGACGGCACGGTCTTCCCCCGACCCGCCGACATCGCACCGACCCACACCGCCCCAACTCCCGCACCCGCACGCCCCCTTGGAGGCAACGATGGCTCCGCCGCTCGGTGACATCGCCCATATCGGCCACGCCCAGCTCTTCACCCCGGACCTGGACGCCAGTGTCGCCTTCTTCACCGACTACCTGGGCCTCACCGTCAACGGCCAGGACGGCGACACCGTCTACCTCCGGACCTACGACGACTACGAGCACCACAGCCTGGTCCTCACCGCCCGCGCACAGCCCGGCCTCGGCCGGCTCGCCCTGCGCACCTCCAGCGAGGAGGCCCTCCAGCGCCGTATCAAGGCGATCGAGGAGGCGGGCGGCACCGGCAGGTGGGTCGAGGACGAACCCGGTCTCGGCAAGCTCTACGTCACCACCGACCCGGACGGCCACGAGCACGCCCTGTACTGGGAGAGCGAGTACTACCAGGCCCCCGACGAGCTGAAGCCGGCGCTGAAGAACCAGCCGCAGGCCAAGCCCAACCGGGGCGTCGGCGTACGGCGGTTGGACCACATCAACTTCCTTGCCGAGGACGTGCTGTCCAGTGCCGAGTTCCAGCAACAGGTGCTGGGCGCCCGGCCGACGGAGCAGATCCGGCTCAACAGCGGGCGGATCGCGGCGCGTTGGCTGACGTACACGAACAAGTCGTACGACGTCGTCTACACCGAGGACTGGACCGGTTCCACCGGCCGGCTGCACCACATCGCCTTCGCGACCGACACCCGCGAGGACATCCTGCGCGCGGCCGATCTCGCCATCGACACCGGTGTGTTCATCGAGACGGGCCCGCACAAGCACGCCATCCAGCAGACGTTCTTCCTCTACGTCTACGAGCCCGGCGGCAACCGCATCGAACTGTGCAACCCGCTCACCCGACTCGTCCTGGCGCCCGACTGGCCGCTGATCACCTGGACCGAGGAGGAGCGGAAGAAGGGGCAGGCCTGGGGCCTGAAGACCATCGAGTCCTTCCACACGCACGGGACTCCGCCGGTCGGCTGAGCGGCGCGCAGGACCCACCGGAGTCACCCCCACGCGATTGTCGATGAGATTGTTGACAAAAACGTTGACTATCTGGGGGGTGGCTCCTTAGCGTCTAGCGCACCAAGCACGAGAGGTAACCAACGATGTCTTCCTCCCCCTCCCCATCCCCGTCGCCCGCCGTGTCCGCGCGCGCCAGCAGACTGGCCCTCCTGGTCATCGGTCTGTGCTGGCTGGCGGTGCTCTTCGACGGCCTCGACATGTTCATCTACGGCTCGGTGCTGCCGCACCTGCTGGAGACGAAGACCTTCGGGCTCACCGCCGACCAGGCCGGTGACCTCGGCAGCTACGCCACCTTCGGCATGCTCGTCGGCGCCCTCACCGCGGGCACGGTCGCGGACCGGATCGGCCGCAAGCAGCTGATGATCGGCTGCGTGACGCTGTTCTCGCTCGCCTCCGGCATCTGCGCGGTCTCGGGCAGCGTCGAGGTCTTCGGCCTCGGGCGCACTCTCGCCGGCGTCGGCCTCGGCGGTCTGCTGCCGACCGCGATCAGCATGGTCTCCGACTACGCCCCGCGCGGCCGGACCGCCCTCACCATCGGCATGCTGATGACCGCCCACCACGCCGGCGGCATCCTCTCCGCCTACGTGGCCAAGTGGCTGGTGGACCCGGTCGGTTGGCGCGCCGCGTTCTGGGTCTGCGTCCTCCCGCTGCTCTTCGTCCCGGTGCTCCTGAAGTTCCTGCCCGAGTCGCTGAGCTTCCTCGTCGCCAAGGGCCGCACCGACGAGGCCCACGCCCTCTCCGAACGCTTCGAGGTCCAACTGCCCGCCGCGGCAGGCAAGAAGACCGCGGCCGACCGCTGGGACGCCCTGCTCGCCCTCTTCCGCGGCGGCGAATGGCTCCAGACCCTGCTGTACTGGTTCGCCTCCTTCGGCGGCCTGCTCCTCGTCTACGGCGTCGCCACCTGGCTGCCCACCCTGATGCGCGCCGAGGGCTACGAACTGGCCAACGCCCTCACGTTCGTGGTCGTGTTCAACCTCGGCGGCATCGTGGGCATGCTCGTCGCCGGTCGTGCCGCCGACCGCTTCGGCGCCCCGCGCATCTCGGCGATCTGGTTCGCGCTCACCGCCGTCGGTGTCTTCCTGCTCGGTGTCCACATGAACCAGGCGGTGACGATGCTGGTCGTCTTCCTCACCGGCGTCTTCCTCAACAGCGCCCAGACGATGATCTACGCGACCGTCTCCATCCGCTCGACCCCGGACAACCGTGCCACAGCGGTCGGTTGGACCTCCGGCATGGGCCGCTTCGGCGCCGTCTTCGGCCCGTGGCTCGGCGGCCAGCTCCTCGCCTCGGGCAACGGCGACTGGGGCTTCACGTCCTTCGCCATCGCCGGTCTCTCGTCGATGGTGTTCATCGGCATCGCGGCGCTGCGCAGCTCGAAGCAGGGTGAACGGACCGGCGTGGAGCAGGAGTTGGTCGCCAGTCACTGAGGCAGGACACCTGTCCCGGGTGCGCGGGGACGAGGACCGGACGCCGGCCACCGCAGGGGATGCGGGGGCCGGCGTCGGTGTCTGTGCGGACATGTCGACCTGTCCGGACACGAAGAAGCGCCTGCTGCCCAAGTGGGCGCAGGCGCGGGTTGGTTGACGAGGGTGTGCCTCAGTCCTTGCCCATCTGGTCCTCCGCCGACAGGTGTTCCACCGTCTTCCCCGTCTCGGCGAACGTCCGCGTGACGTACCCCGACGAGTACACCCACAGGATGCGCAGCGGGGTGTCGCCGATGTTCCGGAACAGGTGGGGGATCGGCGAGGGGACGTACGTGGTGTCGTACTGCTCCAGCTTCGTCACCTCGCCGTCGACCACGACCTCCGCGCGGCCCTCCAGGATGGTCACGTGCTCGTCGCAGTTGTGCGAGTGCAACGGCGCCCCGGAGCCGCCCGGATACACGCTCATCCCACTGGTGATCCGGTTCTCCCCGCCCGCCGACGGCGTCGTGACGAGAGGCGTCGTGACGACGGCACCGCCCCGGTCGAGCACGGGCACGGACGCGACCTTGATGATCGTGGTCATCCGGATTTCCTTTCCGCTTACACGCTTCTGCGTCGCATGACATTAGGCCCCGCGCGCGGGAATGGGTGCCCTCTGGCGTGCAGCTTTACCTTGCATTTCCAGGGGGGTGAGCTTCCCGGACCCGCCTGTACCGTCGGCACGCATCGCACGGATTCACGAACCGTGCACGTAACGCGCCGGAAAGAAAAGGCAGGTACAGGCCCCATGAGGCTCCCCGTTCTCACCGAAGAGGAAATGGACCCGCGCCAGCAGGAACTGGCCGCCCGTATCGCCGGCCGGCGCGGCGGGGTCCGCGGCCCCTTCCGGGTCTGGCTGCACAGCCCGGAGATGTGCGAACGGGCCGAATCCCTCGGCGCCTTCGCCCGCTTCGACTCCAGCCTCCCCAGGCACCTGAGCGAACTCACGCTGCTGATGGCCGCCCGCAACTGGGACGCGCAGTACTCCTGGAACGCCCATGTGCACCAGGCCATCGAGGCCGGCATCCCGGAGGCCGCCGTCAAGGCGATCGCGGAGAAGCGCGAGGCCGTCTTCGACAACGAGGCGGACCAGGTCTTCTACCGGTTCTGCCGCGAGATCCTCGACGACCACTTCGTCACCGACGAGACCTTCGCCGCTGCACTTGAGTACTTCGGCTCCAAGGGCCTGGTCGACACCATCGGCGCGCTCGGCAACTTCACCATGCTCGGCATGTGCCTGAACACCTTCCAGGTGGACCTCCAGGCCGACAGGGAACCCCCGTTCCCGGACATCCGCGGCTACGGCCGTATCGCCCCGGACAGCTCTGACGACGCCGACGGCACCGAGTCACGGCCGTGACAACTCCGGGGGGAGGCGCGGTACTTCGCGTCCGGGGAGTCACCAAGAGCTTCGGCGGCGCGGCCGCGCTCAAGGGTGTGGACCTCGATCTGTACCCGGGCGAGGTCCACGCGCTGATGGGCATGAACGGGGCCGGCAAGTCGACGCTGGTACAGGTTCTTTCGGGGGTTCATCAGGCCGACGCCGGCACCGTCGAGGTCAACGGGCAGGCGCAGCACGGACTTACGGTCCGCAAGGCGCGCCGGCTCGGCATCGCGTCGGTGCCCCAGCGCCGGGAGCTGGCGATGGGGCTCACCGTCGCCGAGAACGTGATGCTGGGCGACCTGCCGACGCGCGGCGGGGCCGTGCGCTGGAAGGCGGTCAACTCCGAGGCCAGGAAGGCACTTGAGGCCCTCGGTATCGACATCGACGTCACGCGGACCGCGGGGTCGCTCACCGTCGCCGAGCAGACCATGGTCGAGGTGGCGCGCGAGGTCCGCCGCGGCGGCCGCATCCTGATCCTCGACGAACCGACCGCCTGTCTGAGCGCCGAAGCGGCGCAGCAGATAAGGGAGTTGGTCCGCACCCTGCGCGACGAGGGCGTCGCCGTCGTCTACATCTCGCACTACATCGACGAGGTGCTGGCCGTCGCCGACCGTGTCACGGTGCTGCGCGACGGAGCGGTCGTACGCAGCGCCCCGGCCGCCGAGTTCGACGCCGCAGGTCTCGTACGCAGCATGGTCGGCCGGGAGGTCGTCTCGCAGCGGACCCAACGGCCCGCCCCCAAGGACGAGATCGGGCTCACGGTGCGCGGTCTCACCGACGGCCGGGCCGTGCGGGGCTTCACCGTCGAGGTGCGCAAGGGCGAGATCGTCGCCGTGCTCGGACCGGCCGGGGACGCGCAGTCACGCCTCTTCGACGTGCTCTCCGGGCGCCGCCGCCCCGACACCGGCCGACTCGCCGTGGACGGAACTCCGGTGCCGTTCGGCCGAGTTCACGCCTCGCTCGCCAGCGGCCTGCGGTGCGTCACCGGCGACCGTCGCGCCCTCGGCCTGGTCCCGGAGTTGTCCCTGGACGAGAACCTGATGCTGGCCGGCGACCGCTTCGCCCGCCGCCGGACACACCGACGCGCTCAACTCGCCCGCCGGGCCGCCCCGTTGCGCCGCAGCTACGGCGTGGTCGCACTCGCCGGGAACCCGCCGGTGGGCGCGCTGTCCGGGGGCAACCAGCAGAAGGTGCTGCTCGCCAAGTGGCTCCAGACCGAGCCGGTCGCCTGCTTCCTGGAGGACCCCACCAACGGGGTCGACATCGCGGCCATGGCCGACATCCACGCCCTCGTCGACGACCTGGCCTCGCGCGGTGTCGCCGTACTCCTCGCCTCCTCGTCCGCCGAGGAGGTCATGCGCCTCGCCGACCGGGTCGTGGTCGTCAGCGCCGGCCGGACGGTCGCCGAGCACGACATCGACGCCATCACCCACGACGAACTCGTCGCCACCGCTCTCGGAGGTCAACCGCAGTGAGCGTCAAGACACTTCCCGACGCCCCCGGCGTCGACGACCCACCCGGGAGAGCCCCTTCCCGCTTCTCGTTCGCGGCATTGTGCGGGGCCCCGCACACCGGGCTGATCGCCGTCCTGATCGTCGTGATCGTGGCGACCTCGCTGCGGACCGACTCGTTCGCGACCGACACGAACGTGATCAACATCCTGCGTCAGGTCAGCGTCGTCGCCGTGATCGCGGCCGGACTCACGCTGCTGATGACCGCGGGCGGCATGGACTTCTCGATGGGCAGCAACGTCGCCGTGACGACCGCGGTCGGGGCGCAGCTGCTGGCCCACGGCCACTCCACCGCGTTCACCGTCGTGGTCTCGCTGGTGCTGGCCACCCTGATCGGTCTGGTCAACGGGGTGGTCGTGACGTTCACGAACGTGGCCCCGTTCGTCGCGACGCTGGCGACGGCCACCCTGCTGGACGGCGTCGCCCTGCTCGTGCTCGACAGCGTCAGCGTCTCCATCGGCACCAGGATGTTCGCCCTCGGTAACAACAAGATCCTCGGGGTTCCGTATCTGCTGGTCGTGGCGATCCTCGTGCTGGTGGCGACCGCTCTGGTCATGCGGTTCACCGTGTTCGGCCGCGACGCCTTCGCCATCGGCGGCAACGAGCACGTCGCCCGGCTCAGCGGCATCAACGTCACCGCCCGCAAGCTCTCGCTCTACGCCCTCACCGGCGCCCTGTCCGGGCTGGCCGGCCTGATGCTGCTGTCCCGGCTCAGCGGCAGCAGCCCCGGCACCGGCGGACTCTCGCTCCAGCTCCAGGCCGTCGCCGCGGTCGTCATCGGCGGCACCGCCCTGGCCGGCGGCTACGGCACGGTCGTCGGCACCGCGCTCGGCGTGGTCCTCCTCGGCGTGGTCGCCAACGCGCTGAACCTGCTCCAGGTCTCCAGCAACTACCAGTCGGTCTCCGTCGGCGCGGTGCTGCTCATCGCGGCCGTCGCCAACGAGATGCACAAGGCACGTTCCGCACGGCATTGACCGGTCTCACTCACCGCGTCCAAATCCTGTACCCATAAAGGCGGTTCACCATGAGAATTTCGCTCCGTTCCCGCAGATCCATGCTCGCCGCGTTCGCCGGCACCACTCTCGTACTGAGCGGTTGTGGGGCGAGCGACGACAGCGGGAGTTCCGGCGATGTCACCCTCGGATTCGTCAACGGTGGTGACACCGAGTTCCACAGCTGTCTCCAGAAAGCGGTCGAGCAGGAGGCGAAGACGCAGAACGCCAAGGTCTTCACCGCCAACTCGCACCAGAATTCCACCACCGAGCTGTCCAACATCGAGGACATGACCTCGCGCAGCGTGAGCGCGCTGATCGTGCAGACGGTCAACGTGGACGCGCTGAAGGGCGACATCGCCAAGGCGAAGGCCGCGAACATCCCGATCTATCTGACCTCCGTGGCCACCAGCGACGTGAACGACATCCTCGGCGCGGCCGTCGTCGATCTCGGCAAGCTCGGTGCCCTGGACGCGGGCTGGATCGCGCAGGACGCGGGCGGCAGGAGCATCCAGGTCGGCGTCATCGCGGGTGCGCCCGGCGCGGCCTCCGACCTGATGGTGGGCGGCTTCACGAAGGCACTGCCCAGCACCGCGAAGGTGGTCGCGAACCAGCCGGGCATGTTCAACCCGGTGAAGGCACAGGACGTCGCCGAGAACATGATCCAGGCCCACCCGGACCTGCAGTACGCGTTCGTCGCCTCCGAGGACATGGCGCTGGCCGCCCGCAAGGCGTTCGACGCGGCCGGCAAGAAGGACGTGAAGATCGTGACCGCCAACGGCACGGACGAGGGCCTGGCCGCCGTCAAGGACGGACGGCTCTCCGCCACGGTGGCCAACTCGGCCATGGCGATAGGACAGACCGCGGTGAAGAACGCGGTCGGTCTGTTGGCCAAGAAAAAGGTTGACAAAATTGCCAACATTCCTCTTTTGTTGGTGACCAAGGACAACCTGAGCAAGGCCCCCCAGTACTGCCCGAAGTGACGAGTGCCGCCTGAAGCAGCGGGGTCCGGTGCCGGGAGCGACACCTGTCTCATCGTTGTCCGAGCCGCCTGTCCGTCACACCGCCGGAACGTCCAAGTGGAGCCGCCACCAGGACATCCCGGCAGGGGTCGGACCCATCAGTACGACCGGCACCGCCGCCGGGGCCCACCCCCGGCATGCGTGGGCCTCCGGAGGAATCATGGATCGACTGCTCCTCATGCACAGCTTCGTCACCGTCGCGCAGGCCGGGAGCTTCAGCGGCGCGGCGAAGAAGCTGGGCTCGTCGGGGTCGCTCGTGTCGCGTCACGTCGCCGAGCTGGAGCGGCAGGTGGGCGTCCGCCTGGTCAACCGCACCGCCCGCTCGGTCAGCCTCACCGAACCGGGGCTGAAGTACGCCGAGTTCGCGGCCCGCATCCTCGACGAGATCGAGGCCGAGGACGCCGTCATCTCGCACCTCCACGACCGCGCCGAGGGCACCCTGAGCATCATCTGCCCGAAGTGGATAGGCAGCCTGGACCTCGGGGACGCGATCGCCGCCTTCTCCGCCGCCCACCCCAAGATCCATGTCCGCTTCGAACTGGGCGGCATGTCCGACCGGACGTACGACTTCCTGGACAGCGGATTCGACGTCGCCTTCCACACCCGTGACCTGCGCGACTCCAGCGTGCGCCTCAAGAAGATCGCCTCGCTGCCCTTCGTGCTCTGCGCCTCCGAGAAGTACCTGGAGCGCGGCGGCCCGCTCACCGAGCCCAACGGCCTCGCCCACCACGACTGCCTCGTCCACGTCAACGACCCGGTCTGGCGCATCGGCCACGGCCACGCCTCCACCCTGCACAAGATCCGCAACATCGCCTTCTCGTCCAACTCGTACATCGCCCTCCAGAAGGCCGCCGTCCACGGCCGCGGCATCGCCCTGCTGCCCCAGCGCCCGGCCTACGACGACCTGATGACCGGCGCCCTCCAGGTCCTGCTCCCCGAGCTGGCGGTCCCCGACCGCCCCCTGTTCGCGATCTACGGCCCCGGTCAGGCCACCCCGCGCAAGGTCAGCGTGTTCCTGGACTTCCTCGCCGAATGGTTCTCACAGAACCCCATTCCGGCCATCGAGTCGTAGTCGCAAGAAACGATTGCGAATTCAGACGAGCCCGGACCATTGAGGCCTTCACGCCCCGAAATCTAGGCTCGCCGGGCGACCCGCGAAACGAGGCATCCATGGGAATCCAGAGAATCGAATCCGTCACCTACGGGATCGACGACGTAGACGAATGTGTCCGTTTCTTCGGCGACTTCGGGCTGTTCCTGCTGGAGCGGACCGAGGAGCACGCGGTGTTCGAGACCCTCACCGGGCAGACCCTCCACCTGGACACCGTGCCCGGCCCCCTGCTGCCCCCGCCGGTGGAGGCCGGGCCGACCATCCGCGAGGTGGTCTGGGGCGTCGACACCCCGGAGGAACTCGCCCGGCTGGTCGCCGCCGCGGGCCGCGACCGCGAGGTCCACGCGAGCGCCGACGGCGTCCACCACACCGTCGACGAGAGCGGTTTCGGTGTCGGACTCACCCTGGCCCGCCCGAAGAACGCGGACGTCACCCCGCGGCCCGCCAACGCACTCGGCAACGTGGACCGCTGGAACACCGCGCTGGAACCGCTCACCCGGGCCTTTCCGCTCCGCATGTGCCATGTCGCGCTGAACATCGTCAAGGAGGGCCGCGAGGAAGCCGTCGCGTTCTACACCGAGCGGCTCGGCTTCCGGCCCACCGACATCGTCGAACCGATGGGCGTCTTCATGCAGGCACCGGGGAACGACGACCAGCACACCATGCTGCTGTGCCACCGCCCCGACCGCGCCGGCGTCAACCACATCGCCTACGAGGTCCCCGGCTTCGACGATGTCATCGAGGGCGGCAACCACATGATCGAGCGCGGCTGGCGGGAGGCCCGCAAGCTCGGCCGCCACACCGTCGGCTCGAACGTCTTCCGCTTCCTGCACGCTCCGTGCGGCGGCCGCGTCGAGTACGCGGCGGACATGGACCGCGTCGACGACACCTACGAGACCCGCGTCCACGAGACCACCCCGCCGCACCACATCTGGGCGCTGCGCTCCAACCGCGACCAGCAGGACGCCCCCGCCACCTGACTCTCCTCCCCAGCCTGAGAGGGCACCCACTCATGACCTCCGACCACGGCTACCCCGCCGTCCGCATGTACATCGCGGGCGAGTGGTGCCAGGGCGGCACCGGACGGACCGCCCCGATCGTGAACCCGGCCACCGAGAAGGTGATCGGCGACGTACCCCTGGCCACCACCGCCGACCTCGACCGAGCCCTCGACGCGGCCACCGACGGCTTCCGCGTCTGGCGCGACACCCCGATCGCCAAGCGTTCCGCGATCCTGCACGCCGCCGCCGACCTGATCACCGAACGCGCCCCCGACATCGGCCGGATCATGGCCCAGGAACAGGGCAAGCCCCTCCGCGAGGGCACCACCGAGGCCCTGCGCACCGCCGACACCCTGCGCTGGCACATCGAGGACGCCCGCCGCGCCTACGGCCGGATCATCCCGTCCGCGCCCGGCACCCTCCTTACGGTCCGCCGCGAACCGGTCGGCCCCGTCGCCGCGTTCGTGCCGTGGAACTTCCCCGTCGGCGGCCCCAACCGCAAGCTCTCCTCCGCCCTGTCCGCCGGCTGCTCGATCGTCATCAAGGCGTCCGAGGAGACACCGGGCACTGCCGCCGCGCTGGTGGCCTGCTACGCCGACGCCGGACTCCCGGCCGGTGTCCTCAACCTCGTCTTCGGTGAACCGGCCGAGGTCTCGGCCCACTTGATCCCCTCGCCGCGGATCCGCCTGGTCGCCTTCACCGGCTCGGTCCCGGTCGGCAAGCTCCTCGCGGCCCAGGCCGGCGAGGTCATGAAGCCCACCTTGATGGAACTCGGCGGCCACGCCCCGGTCATCGTCTGTGCGGACGCCGACCCGGTGAAGTCCGCCCGCAAGGCGGCCCAGGCGAAGTTCTTCAACGCCGGCCAGGTGTGCACCTCGCCGAGCCGCTTCTTCGTCCACGCGAGCATCGTCGAGGAGTTCACCGCCGAGTTCGTGAAGGCCGCCCAGGAAGTCACCGTGGGAGACGGTCTCGACGCCGACACCACCATGGGCCCGCTGGCCAACGAGCGCCGGTTGCAGGCGATGGAGACTCTGGTCGCCGACGCCGTCGAGCGTGGCGCCAAGGTGCTCACCGGCGGTCAACGCCTCGACCGCGACGGCTACTTCTACGCCCCGACCGTCCTCACGGACGTACCGGCGGACGCGAAGCTGATGCACGAGGAACCCTTCGGCCCGCTCGCCCCGATCGTGCCCTTCACCGACCTGGACGAGACCCTCGCCCTCGCCAACTCCCTTCCCTACGGCCTCGCCGCCTACGGCTTCACCGAGTCCGCCACCACCGCCGAGAAGCTCATCGACGCGCTGGAAGCCGGCATCCTCTCCATCAACCACTGCGGCGGCTCCGTCGCCGAGGCCCCCTCCGGCGGGGTCAAGGAGAGCGGCTACGGCAGGGAGGGCGGTCCCGAAGCCCTCGACGCGTACCTCATCACCAAGCGCGTCTCGCACCTGCTGGCGGGCTGAACCGCCATGAGGTACACGCGAGTTGCGGTCGGCGGCCGGGCGGTGTGGGGCCGCGTGGGGGAGGAGGACATCGAGCTGCTGTCCGAGTCCCCGATCGAAGGGGACCCGACCGTGATCGGCAGCGTGCCGGTCGCCACCGCGCACTGGCTGCCCGTCGTCGTCCCGCCCGTGTTCTACGCCGTCGGCATGAACTACCCGCGGCACATCGCGCACGCCCGCGCCGAGACGCCCACCCGCCCCGAGGTCGGCTACCGGGCCAACAACGCGCTCACCGGCCACCGTTCACCCATCGTCAAGCCGGCCGGGGTCGAGGGCCGCTTCGAGGCCGAGCCCGAACTCGTCGCGGTCATGGGCCGCACCCTGAAGCACGCCACCTACGACGAGGCACGCAAGTCGGTCTTCGGGTGGACGATCGGCAACGACGTGAGCGCCCGCACCTGGCAGCACCAGGACCGCTCGTTCTGGCGCAGCAAGAACAGCGACACGTTCAAGCCCATGGGCCCCTGGATGGAGACCGACGTCGATGCCCTGGCGCAGACCACGACACTCCGTGTGAACGGCGAGGTCCGCGCCTCGTTCGCCACCGGCGACATGGTCTTCGACCCCTTCGACCACATCGTCGAACTCACCAAGCACATCACCATGCACCCGGGGGACGTGCTGTGGATGGGCGCCGAGTCCACCTGCCAACTCGAACCCGGCGACACCGTGGACATCGAGATCAGCGGCATCGGCGTCCTGTCCAACCCCGTACACAGCGAAGGGAATCCGTCATGAGCAGCGCACCCCGCTACATCCACCACGTCAACTTCCCCACCACCGACCCCGACCGCACCGCCGAGTGGTACACGAAGGTCTTCGGGATGAAGCGCATCATGCCCAAGTCCAACACCCGCGTGGTGCTGATGACCCGCGGCAACTTCGACCTCCACTTCACCCCGGTCGAGGAGATGGAGCGCATGGCGCCCTATCACTTCGCCGTCGAGGTCGACGACTGGGACGACTTCCTCGCCCACCTCAATGACCTGGGCATCCGGCACACCCGGCCGATCGAACGCCCTGAGAACCAGTCGAAGTTCTGCTACATCCACGACCCCGACCACACCATGATCGAGCTCGTCTTCCACGGCCGCCGCCCCAACTAGCCACCCGCGTACAGGAGTTCACCCCCATGCCCATCGCCGACTCCGACGGCACCTCCATCTACTACGAGCGCCACGGCAGCGGTCCGGCGATCCTGTTCGTGCACGGCAGTGGTGGCCACCACGCCGCCTGGTGGCAGCAAGTGGCCGCGCTGCGCGAGGAGTTCACGGTCGTCACCGTGGACCTGCGCGGCTTCGGCAAGTCCGACGCACCCATCCCTCCGAACTCGTCGAGGCCCGAGTTCGACGGGCAGGACTTCCCCGGTGACGTCGTCGCCGTACTGGACCAAGAGGACCTGACCGACGCCATGCTGGTCGGCCAGTCCATCGGCTCCGTCGCCGCGCTCCGCGCCGGACTGCTCCGTCCCGAGCGCGTGGGCTCCGTCGTGCTCGGCCACTCGCTGGGCGGCATCAGCCACCCCGAGCTGAAGGAGCTCGCCGCCGCCGACCGCGCCGAGGCCGTCAAACTGCCCGTCATCGACCGCCTGTTGACCAAGAGGTTCCAGCAGGAACGCGCCGATCTCACCTTCCTCTTCCAGCAGATGGGCACGTTCAACGTCGCCAGGATGCAGGACCTGCGCAACCTCGACACCGACGGCCCGACCCTGGACGACATCCAGAACTCCGGCGTGAGAGTCGCGTTCCTGGCCGGCGAGAAGGACGCGGTGCTCAGCGTGAAGACCGTGACCCGCGCCCAGGAACTGCTGCCCGGCTCGCACCTGGAGATCGTCCCGGACGCCCCGCACTCCATGTACTGGGAGACGCCCGCGAAGTACAACGCCGCCGTCGCCCACCTGCGCCGCACCCTCACCGCACCGAAGGAAGCAGCATGAGCAGCCTCACCCTGGACGCCGCCGAGGAGATCATCGACGCCGCCCACAAGCGCGCCCAGTCGATCGGGAAGGCGGTCAGCGTCGCCGTCGTGGACGCCGGCGGTTTCCCCATCGCCATCCGCCGCCCGGACGGCGCCCGCCCGCTCACCCCGGACATCGCCCGCGCCAAGGCGTACACGGCCGCCGTCATGCAGCGCCCCGGCAAGATGCTGAAGAAGTGGCAGGAGAGCCAGCCCGTCTTCTTCGCCCAGCTCTCCCAGCTCCCCGGCGCCGCCATGCCGATCATGGCCACCGAAGGCAGCCTCACCATCAAGAAGGACGGCGAGATCATCGGCGGCCTAGGCATCGCCGGCGGCACGGCCGACGAGGACCAGCAGATCGCCGAGGAGGTCCTCGCGTCCCTCGGCTACGAACTGGAGTTCGCCGCCTGGGGCGTTGCGGGCAAGTCGGCCCCGGCCCCGTCGTCCCCGTCCGGAAAGGACGCCTGACCCATGGCGGACACGTTCAACTACCGCATCGACCACCACGGCAGCCTGGTCCGCCCCGCCGAACTCACCGCCGCACGCGGGGCAGGCGACCCCGAGGCCCTGAAGGAGGCGGAGCTCCAGGCGGTCAAGGACGCGATCGTCTTCCAGCGCAAGCTCCGCTCCACCGTCGTCACCGACGGCGACTTCCCCCGGGAAGACTTCCGCAGCGCGGTCTTTGACGGAGTATCAGGTTTCCGGCGCACGGACGAGACCGACGCCGACGGTCTCACCCGCTGGGTCGCGGAGTCCCTCCCGAAGGCCAACGGCCCCCTGCTCGCGGACTGGGCGGCACGCCTCACCGAACTGACGGTGATCGCCCCGAAGGCCTCGCTGCCCTCACCCGCGTACCTTGCCGCCACCACCTTCCAGCCCGGCCACGGCCCGTCCTCCGCAAGGGAGTTGGGGGAGGCCCTCGCGGAGATCGTCCTCGCCGAGATGGAGCTGCTGGTCGCCAGGGGCGTACGCCTGATCCAGCTCAACAACCCGCTCCTGCTGGGCCAGTTGGCCACCGACCCGGCAGACCCGGGCGCGCTCTCCTTCGAGGACGCGCTCGCCATCGACGCCCTGGCGGTACGCCTGGACGAGCGCCCCGAGGGCGTACGGATCGGTCTCGCACCCGGCCCAGTCGCCCCCGCCGCTGTCGACTGGGCCCGCGCCGAACGGCTCTACGGCGAGATCGGCGCCGACCGCTGGATCCTCCCCTTCGACCAGGGCACCCCGGCCGAACTCGCCCTCGTCAAGGCCCTGCCGGAGGACCGCGACTTCTGCCTGGGTGTCGTCGACGCGACCGTGGCCGAGCTGGAGGACATCGACACGGTGATGGCCAGGCTCGACGCGGTGGGGGAGTTCAAGGACCTGGAGGACGGGGCCGTATCACCGTCACGGGGTTTTGCCGATGTGGCGAGCCGACCGTTGCTGACCACCGAACAGCAGCGCCGGAAGATCGAGTTGGTGGAGACGGTCGCACGGTATGTGTGGGGCAACGAGTTCTGACATAAGGACCGGGAAGCGCGGGAGACGCGCTTCCCGGCGGGGTCTCACGAAACCTCAGAGCACCTCGGCGAACGTCACCCTGCGGTCGGTCAGCAGCGGCCAAATGGTCGCCACGATCAGCTCGTTGAAGTGCTCGGCGGCCTTGTGCGCGTCGAAACCGGCCCGGTCGGCGTACTGCTCGTACAGCACGAAACTCCCCGGCACATCCGCCTCGGCGTGCACCTCGTACGCCAGGTTCGCCGGCTCGGCACGGGTGAGCTCGCGCACCTTCAGCAACGCGGCGCGCACCGTGGCCTCGTCGGCGGGCTCGCAGAAGTAGTGGGCGATGACGGCGTAGGCCATGTCGTGTCTCTCCTCGTCGAAATCCTCGGCGGATCCTCGAATCCTGAGTGGATCCTCGGCTGCCGACGGCGTGTCGGCAGTGCCGTGCGGCCCGCCGATTCCAGCACGGATCAACCCTCCGCCGACCTGCGCGCGGCGCAAGCAATGCCTGCCTCCGCGGGGCTGGTGGCACCGCCCCCACATGGTGTGTTGTCGCATTCGGCCCACTGTGGCCGCCGACTGTGCAGACCGCGGACCCGCACCGCGGCGGACGAAGGAAGTGATCTTCATGCGAAGCCTGGAAACCCTCTCCGGCGGAGAGTGGGTGGCGACCGGCGAGTGGATCGAGGTGCAGAACCCCGCCGACGTCCGCACCCCCCTCGCGCGCATCCCCGCCCTCGCCGCCAAGGACGTCACCCGCGCCTACGACCACGCCGAGCGCGGTTTCGCCGTGTGGAAGCGCACCAGCCCCTTCGAGCGGGCCCGTGTCTTCACGGAGGCGGCCAGGCTGATCCGCGAGCGGGTCGACGAGATCGCCGCCGACGTCACCGCCGAGAACGGCAAGACCCGTGCCGAGGCCCGCGGCGAGACCCTCAAGGCCGCCGACTTCCTCGACTACTACGCGGGCCTGGCCCGCCAGGGCTACGGCACCCTCCTGCACGACGCCCGCCCCGACACCCGGGTGCACACCCAGCGCGAGCCGATCGGCGTGATCCTCGTGATCAGCCCCTGGAACGACCCGCTGATCACCCCGGCCCGCAAGCTGGCCCCACTCCTCGCCACCGGCAACGCGGCCGTGTTCAAGCCGGCCACCGAGACACCGTTGTCGGGCCTGCACTTCGCCCGCGCCCTGCACGACGCAGGCCTGCCCGCCGGTGTCCTGAACGTCGTCACCGGCCGCACCGCCGAGATCGAGGAGGCGCTCCTCGACGACCCGCGCATCGTGGCCATCACCTTCACCGGCTCCAACGAGGTCGGAGGCCGCATCCGTCGCCGTCTCGCCGACCGCAACGTCCGCTTCCAGGGCGAACTCGGCGGCAAGAACGCCTCCGTCGTCCTGAAGGATGCCGACCTGCCGTTCGCCGCGAGGACCGTCGTGGCGGCGTCGTTCGGGCAGGCCGGACAGCGGTGCACCGCCACCAGCCGGGTCGTCGTGGAGCGGCCGGTGTACGACGAGTTCACCCAGCTGCTGGTCGCGGAGGTCCAGGCCCTCAAGGTCGGCCCGGGCAGTGACCCGGCGACCACCCTGTGCCCGCTGTCCAGCCCGAAGCAGCGCGACAGCGTCCTCGCCCACCTCGCAGGGGCCGTAGAACAAGGCGCGACCGTTCTTACCGGCGGCCACGCGGACACCGACGGCGACCACGCGCACGGGTGCTTCGTCCAGCCGACCGTGCTCGCCGACGTCACCGCCGAGACGGCCATCTGGCGCGAGGAGGTCTTTGGACCGGTCCTGGCCGTGCGGGCCGTGGACGACTTCACGCAGGCCGTCGACGCGGTCAACGACTCCGAATTCGGCCTTGCCGCCGCCGTGTTCACCCGCGACCTCGCCTCCGCGTACCGCTTCGCGGACGAGGCCGAGTGCGGGCAGATCGCGGTCAACGCCACCACCCCCGGCTGGGACGTGCACCTGCCTTTCGGCGGATTCCACGACTCCGGCACCGGCTACAAGGAGCAGGGTGACGAGGTCCTGCGCTTCTCGACCCGGGTCAAAACCGTTGCCATCCACTTCGGGGTCTGAGCAAGTCGGTACGACAGATATTCGGTACGACAGAGAGGAGGATGCCGATGGCTGACGAGACGATCGGCATCGTCGGCGCCGGCATCGTGGGCCTGGCCACCGCCCGCGAGATCGCCCTGCGCCGCCCCGGCACCCGGGTCGTGGTCCTGGAGAAGGAACACGAGGTCGCCGTCCACCAGACCGGCCACAACTCCGGGGTCGTACACGCCGGCATCTACTACGCGCCGGGCAGCCTCAAGGCCGAGCTGTGCGTGCGCGGCGTAGCGATCCTGCGCGAGTACTGCCAGGACCGCGGGCTGCCGTACGACGAGATCGGCAAGCTCGTAGTGGCCGTACGGCAGGACGAGTTGGGCCGGATGGAGAACCTCTACGAGCGGGCCAGGAACAACCACGTGCCCGAACTCCGCAAGATCTCCCAGGAGGAGATCAAGGAGCTGGAGCCGCATGCGGGCGGCATCGCGGCCCTGCACTCCCCGCGCACCGCGATCACCGACTACCCGGCGATCGCAAGGGAGTTCGCCAAGGACATCGAGGCCTCCGGGGGTGAGGTGCGGCTCGGTTTCCCGGTCACGTCCATCACCAACGTGCCCGGTGGCATCGAGGTCGCCTCGGGCCAACTGCGCGTCCGCGTCGACCGGTTGATCCTCTGCGCGGGCCTCCACTCCGACGCCGTGGCGAAGCTGGCCCAGGACAAGAGGGAACCGAGGATCGTCCCGTTCCGGGGCGAGTACATGCTCCTCAAGCCGGACCGCACGAACCTGGTGCGCGGGCTCATCTACCCGGTGCCCGACCCCCGTTACCCCTTCCTCGGTGTGCACTTCACCCCGCGGGTCGACGGCAGCGTCGAGGTCGGCCCGAACGCCGTCCTCGCCCTCGCGCGGGAGGGCTACAAGCTGAGCCGCTTCTCCCTGAAGGACCTCGCCGGCCTCGCCGCCTACCCCGGCTCCTGGAAGATGGCCGCCCAGCACTGGCGGACCGGCATCAAGGAGTACCGCGGCTCGCTGTCCGCGAAGGCCTTCATGAAGGACGCCGAACTGTACGTCCCCGGCGTCGGCGTGTCCGACGTCGTACGCGGCGGTGCGGGCGTCCGCGCCCAGGCACTGGACCCCGACGGCACGCTCGTGGACGACTTCCGCATCCACCAGGTCGGCCGGATCACCGCCGTACGCAACGCGCCCTCGCCGGCCGCGACGGCGTCCATGGCGATCGCCGAGCACATCGTCGGCGCCGTGTTCGACACCCCGTCCGCACACTGAGAATGCCCTGCGTGCAGCGGTGTTTCGCGCAACTACTGCTTGCGCTCCCGGGGCTCGGCAAGGCCTCGCGACCCGCCTAGCGTTCCTTCCGCAACACCACCTCACCAGCCCCTTCGCACGACCTTCGTAAGACCTTCGAGAGAAAGAGCTCACGACATGTTCGTTGTCGACACGCAGATCCACATCTGGAAGGAAGAGACCCCGGACCGCCCCTGGGTCCCGGGCGCGCGGGAGCGTATCCGCCTCAACGGACACCGCGAGGACCCCTTCTCGTACGAAGAGGCCCTGGAGCTGATGGACGAGGCCGGCGTGAACCGGGCCCTGATCCTGCCGCCGTCCTGGGAGGGCGACCGGATCGACTACGCCCTGGAGGCCTGCGAGGCGCACCCGGACCGCTTCGGCATCATGGCGCGCATCCCGCAGAACAAGCCCGAAGAGGGCAAGGCGATGCTGGCGGACTTCGCGCAGAACCCGCATGTGAAGGGCACGCGCCTCACCTTCCACCGGCCGCAGGACCGCAACTGGATGATCGACGGCACCAACGACTGGTACTGGCCGATCGCCGAGGAGCTGCGCGTCCCGACGATGGTCCACGCGCCCATCTGGAAGCGGGAGTTGGGCGAGATCGCGGCCAAGCACCCCGAGCTGAAGATCATCATCGACCACATGGGCATCATGGCCCGCTGCGTCGACGACGCGATCGGCTACTGGGTCTCGGAGACCGCCGACCTGGCCGCCCACCCGAACATCTACGTGAAGCTCTCGGCGCTCCCGGGCTACTCCACGCAGCCGTTCCCGAACAACAACATCCAGAAGTACGTCCGCGAGATGGTCGACAAGATGGGCCCGCAGCGCTGCTTCTACGGCACCGACATCACCCGGCTGCTCGGCCACGGCATCACCTACACCGACACGATCGAGCAGTTCACCAAGCACTGGGACTTCACGCCCGAGGAGCTTGAATGGATCATGGGCCGCGGTATCTCCGAGGTCCTGAACTGGCCGATCGAGGGCTGAGGAACCACGAGAGATGACCGACACCACCAACACCCCGGGCGCCGACGGCGGCGACGCTCTCGTCACCGCCTTCAACGCCGTCGGCGCCGACTACATCTTCTGCTCGTCGGGCTCCGAGTGGGCCCCCGTCTGGGAGTCCCTCGCCCGCCGGCACCGCGACGGACTGCCCTGCCCGCAGTACCTGGACCTGACCCACGAGACCGTCGCCGTCGGCATGGCCACCGGCTACGGCCTCATCAAGCGCCGGCCGCAGGGCGTGCTCCTGCACGCGGCCCCCGGTCTGCTCCAGGGCTCGATGGCCGTGCACGGGGCGCTGCTCGCGGGCGTCCCGATGGTGGTCAGCTCCTCGGAGTCCACCACGTACGGAGACGGCCCCGGCCAGGACCCCGGCGGCCAGTGGTACCGCAACCTGTCCGTCGTCGGCGGCCCGCACCAGATCGCACAGCCCTTCACCAAGTGGTCCAACGAGGCCGCCAGCGTCCACACCCTTCCTACGATGGTGACGCGGGCGGCGGAACTGGCCTGGCGGGCCCCGGCGGGACCGGCGTACCTCAACGTCCCGCTGGAGATCCTGCTGGAGGAGTGGGACGGGCGCGAGGCCAAGCCGATCGTGCCGCCCGGCTCGACGCACAGTTCGCCCGAAGAGGTCGATCCTGTCGCGCAGTTGATCCGCGAGGCTCAGAATCCGGTCATCGTCACGGAGACGGCCGGCCGTGAGGCGGGCGGTTTCGAGGCGCTCGTCGCCTTCGCCGAGGCGTGGAACATCCCGGTCGTCGAGCCCGACTCGGCGGTCTGCGGCAACTTCCCGCGCACCCACCCACTGCACGCCGGCAACGACATCGGCCCGTGGATGGACGAGGCGGACCTGATTCTTCTGGTCAACTGCCGTGCTCCCTTCTACCCGCCGTCGCGCCGGCCCTCCAAGGCGACGATCGTCGTCATCGACGAGGTACCGCAGCGCCCGCACGTCGTCTACCAAGTCCTGTTCGCCGACACGTACTTGGAAGGCAACGTCGCCAACACCCTGCGTCAGCTGGCCAAGCGGGCAGAGGGCCTGGACACGGAGGCCGTCGCCGTACGCCGTGCGGCCCAGGAGCAACGGCACGCCGACGAGCAGGCCGCCATCGCCGCCGCCGAGGCAAAGGCGGCGCGGGCGGCGGGCGTTGACCCGGTCCTCGTCGCCGCGACCCTGCGCAAGCTGCTGGACGGCCAGGGCGGAATCGTGGTCGACGAGACCATCACGCACAGCCGTGTCGTCAAGCGCCATGTCCAGACCGCCGACCCCGACTCGTACTTCTACGTCCAGGGCGGCCTCGGCCAGGGCATCGCGGTCGCGCTCGGCGTCAAACTCGCCGCCCAGGAACGCCTGGTGGTGCTCACCATCGGCGACGGCGCGTTCACCTACAACCCGGTGATCCCGTCGTACGACGCCTCCAACGCCTACGAACTCCCGCTGCTGATCGTGGTGTTCAACAACCGCGTCTACAAGTCGATGAACCTCAACCACCGCAGGTTCTACCCCGAGGGCGCCGCCGCCGACACCGGTGAGTGGCTCGGCACCGATCTGCGCCGGCTGCCCCGACTCGCCGCGTTCGCCGAGCCGTTCGGGATGCACACCGAGACCGTCGACGCACCCGAGGCTCTCGTGCCCGCGCTGGAGCGTGCGCTCAAGGCCGTGGCGGAGGGCACCACCGCCGTCGTCGACGTCCTCGTCACCCGCTGAACCAGGAAGGCACCCGCCACCATGTCCGACACCGCAACGCCCAAGCCGGGCAAGGTACTTGTCGCCGCCGACGACCTGCGCGCCTTCTCCGCCGCACTCCTGGAGAAGGGCGGCCTGAACGCCGAGCAGGCGCGTACCACCGCCGACGTGTTCGTGTGGGCCGCGCTGCGCGGCGTCGACTCGCACGGCATCGCGCGCGTCCCCGCCTACCTGGAGCTGCTGGCCAAGGGTGTGGCCAACCCCGACGCCGACATCAGGATCGAGTCAACGGCCCCGGCCGCGGCCGTCCTCGACGCCGACCGCGCTCCCGGCCCGGTGGCCCTCAGCGCCGCCGCCGACGAGGCGGTCACCCGGGCCAGGATCAGCGGAGTCGCCGCCGTCGGGGTCCGCCGCACCGTCCACACCGGCGCCATCGGCTACTACGTGTCGAAGATCGCCGAGCAGGGACTCGTCGGCGTCGGCTACGTCGCCGGGATGCCCAACATGGGCTACACCGGCGTCAAGGGCGCCGCCGTGGCGACCAGCCCGCTCGCCATCGCCGTACCGGCGGAATCGCATGCCCCGCTGCTCCTCGACATGGCCACCGCGACCATCGCCCTGGGCAAGATCCGCCAGGCGAAGGCGAGCGGCACCCCGCTGCCCGAGGGCGCGGCGGCCACGGCGGACGGCACCCCGACCACCGACCCCGAACTGGCCGTCATGCCCCTGCCATTGGGCGGCGCCAAGGGCTCAGGCATGTCCCTGGCCTTCGAGCTGCTCACCAGCGTGCTGGTCGGTGCGCCGATCTTCGCCGCG
Organism: Streptomyces sp. NBC_00988; assembly: GCF_045162645.1. Classification (NCBI taxonomy): domain Bacteria; kingdom Bacillati; phylum Actinomycetota; class Actinomycetes; order Kitasatosporales; family Streptomycetaceae; genus Streptomyces; species Streptomyces sp. NBC_00988. The sequence goes on along the minus strand of NZ_CP108730.1, from coordinate 1,002,163 downwards.
TTCCACTCGGACGACCCCCAGGGCCGCAAGCACCGCCAGAACGCCCTGCTCATCGCCCTCGACCCGGCGGCCTTCGGCGACCCGGCCGCCTTCACCGAGGCGGTCGACGCAACGCTGGCCACCCTCAAGCAGTTGCCGCCGGCAGACGGCGCCGAGGGTGTCTTCTACCCCGGCGAACGCAGCGCGGCGGTCGCCGAGGGGCGCGGTGCGAAGGGCATCCCCGTCGCGCCCAAGGTCTGGCGTGAACTGACCGAGGCGGCAGGGAAGTTCGGCCTCACACTGCCGGAGGCGGTGCCGTCGGCGTGACCCAGCGGCACTTCGCCGACCGTCCGAGGGGGATGGTCGGCGAAGTGCGTTGTCAGGGAGGGGAGTTCAGGCAGTACCCACGGCTTCCTGTATCTGATGCGCGATCAGGGCATAGGTCTGCAGGGCCCGTTCGTCGTCCGTGCCGTCGTAGCCGTGGTCGGCGCCGGCGACGTCGACGTGCTCCACCAGTGCCCCCGCCGTACGAAGCCGGTCGGCGTACCGCACACCCTCCGCCTTGAGCAGGTCGTACTCCGCCGTGACGACCAGGGCCGGGGCGATGCCCTTCAGGTCCGCGGTGTCCGACGGATGGGCGGGCGACACCAGCCGGTCGGCACGGACCTTCGGATCGGGGACGTACGACGTGTCGAAGACCTCCGCCATCCAGGGCTTCAACACGGGCTTGGCGATGGCGGAGTGTTTGTCCTTGGCGCTGGTCGCCAGGTCCAGCGGCGGATAGTGCAGCACCTGGAGCGCGATCGAGGGCCCGCCCTCCTCCAGCGCCTGCCGGGCCACCGCCGCCGCGAGTCCACCCCCGGCGCTCTGTCCGCCCACGGTGAGCCGGTCCCCGTCCCAGCCCTGCTCGCCGCCGAGCTCGGCGATCCACCGGACGACCTCGAAGGCCTGCCGGGGCGGCGCGGGGAACGGGTGCTGCGGCGCGACGACGTAGTCGACGTTGACCACGACGACACCGGCCTCCGCCGCGAGGAAACGGCACAGCGGGTCGTCGAGTTCGGTCAGCGGGACGACGTAGCCGCCGCCGTGGAAGTTCACGTGCACCGGCGGAGGCGGCCCTTCGCCGGCCGGCAGGTACACCGTGGCGCGTGCCGGGGCGATGCTCGTCGGGATCGTCAACTCCCGTGTCCGGCGCGGAAATTCAGGAAGCCGCTGATGCGAGGAAGCGGCGGAACCACGTCCGCTGGGGCGCCGGTCGGCCATCACGGAAAGACGCTGCAGGGACTTGGCGGCGAAGGCGGCCACCGCCGGCCGGGCCAGAACAGACATGCCGCTCCATTCGTGGAGTGAGCGCGACGGGGGATTCGAGTCCGATCGCCGGGGCGCCGATCAACAGGATTCCTGGCGATGGGTAGGGCGACGATAACACGCGTGTATATCGCGTGGATGGTGCGATCGGCGCTGTTCAGGGGGCGACGCCGGAGGGCTGTGGCTTCGGGTGCGGGGTCGCCCCGACCCAGGTCGGTGTCCCGGCGTGTTCCTCGACGCCGCCACGGCGCCGACCCTGTGGTCAGCGGTGCTGGGCGGGCCCCTCCAGCTCCCCGTGTTCACAGCACACCCCATGCGGCGAGACCGACGCCCCTGGTGTCGGCACGGTCGCCGCCTGAGTCGCCACGCATGCCGCACGCTGCGCCGTCTCGATCATGTCCTCGCTGTCGGTCGCGGCGTCGGCCAGGCTCGCGCAGCACACGACGAGCAGGGCGGCGCCCGCGACGAACGGCAGGGCCCGGCGCGGGGGAGGAGGTGCGAGCAGCGCCCGGACCCGCTGCGGTACCGCTCCGCCGGTCGCGGCGAGTGCCGGGCGGGAGCGGTTCGCCGAGGTGGCGAGAGCGGCCCGGCCCACGGCATGGGCGACGACCGTACGATCGCCGACGCGCACCGCGGCCTCCTCGTCGGCCCAGCGCTCCAGGACGAAGCCGCCCGCGTTGGACAGCGGTCGTAGGAGCGGATTCACGGCGGCGGAGAGGCGCCAGAGGGTCTGGAAGAGGTGGTGGCGGCCGCGCAGATGGGCCCGCTCGTGGGCGAGCAGTGCCTCGCGTTCGCGGTCGCCGAGGCAGCGCAGCATCGCGCTCGACACGACGATCCGCCCGGGCGCCCCCGGCAGCGCGAACGCCTCCGGTGACTCGATGTCCAGGACGGCCAACTCCGTGTCGCCGGGCAGGAGTCGGCACTCGCGGCGGGCCCAGCGCAGATGCCGTAGCTGACGGGTTGCGGCGATGGCGAGGGCCGTGACGGACGCGAGGAGGGCGAGGGCGGCGGCCCCGGCGACCGTCAGATAGACCGGGTCGGAGGCGCGTACGGCCGCGACCGACCAGCGGCCCTCCTCGGCGACCTCGGGGATCTGCACCAGCCCGGCGAACGCCAGCAACGCCAGTGACCCCAGCCAGCCCAGCGACGCCACCAGCGCGGCGGAGGCCAGCGACCAGGCGGCCGGGCGCGGCGCCAGTCGGGGAGCGGCGCGAGGTGCGAACACCGCGATGACCATGGTGATCAGAAGGGGGACGTACACGCTGATCAGCACCGGCTCACGGTCCTTCGTCGGTGTGACCGGCGGGGTGGGGTCCGTCGTGTCCGGAGAGCAGTCGCTGCAGCAACTGCTCGTCCTGGGCGGAGAGTTCGGAGACGAAGCGGGTGAGCACCGCCTCGCGGTCGGTGCCGTGCTCCAGCAGCGAGCGCATCCGCTCCGCGGTGTGGGTCGCCTCGTCGCGGGCCGGCGCGTACGCGTACCCGCGGCCCGCGCGGTGGCGGACGAGCATCCCCTTGTCGTGCAGGCGCGACAGGATCGTCAGAACGGTCGTGTACGCGAGGTCCCCGGGGAGCCGGTCCTTGACCTGGCGAGCGGTCTGCGGCGCGTCGGCCCCGTAGAGGGCGGCGAGAACCCCGCTCTCCAGCTCACCGCGCGCCCGCCTGCCGGACGTCGCGCCGGGCTCGTCGTTCTTCCGGTCGTGCACTGTTCACCCCACCGCCTTTCACCGCTCGGCGTCCCAGCCTACCCGCGTACCTACTACGGCCTGTAGGAAGTGCGCCAAGGGCTCGAAGGGATGGACCGAAGGGTCGGAGAGATCGGCCAGGGGGTCGGTCAAGGGCTTTGCGACCGCGATCTACTACATGTTGTACGAGCTTATCTACTACATGTTGTAGAGTTTCGCCGCTCCACTCCACCTGCGGAGGAAAAAGCCCATGCCCCACCTCGGAAACACGGTGCGCCGTCCGTTGCCGGCCGAGCGTGTCGTGATCGTCTCGGCGAGTGTCGGAGCCGGTCACGACGGCGCCGCCGCCGAACTGGAGCGGCGGCTGGTGGCGGCCGGTCTCACGGTCGACCGGTTCGACCTGCTCGACGTGCTGCCCGCCCGGCTCGGCCGGCTCGTGCGGGACGGCTACCACCGCATGCTCGTCCGGGCACCCTGGGCCTACCAGCGGATCTACAGCAGCACCGAGCGCGCCGGAGGCGGCGGCCCCGTAGCGCGAGCGCTGCTGCGCTCCGCCGAGGAACGGCTGCTGCGCGCCCTGCCCGCCGACACGGGCGCCGTCGTGTCGACCTACCCGGGTGCGAGCCGGGTCCTGGGCAACCTCCGTCTCGACGGGCGGCTGACCGTGCCCGTCCTCACCTACCTCACCGACTTCTCGGTGCACCCGCTGTGGGTGGCCGACGGCGTCGACGTCCACCTCGCACTGCACGCCGTGCCCGCCACGCAGGCCCGGGCCGCCGGCGCGCGCGACGTCCGCGTGTGCGGCCCGGTCGCCGACCCGCGCTTTCACCCCGTGGGCGCACCGGAACGCGCCGCGGCCCGCGCCCGCTTCGGCCTGCCTCCAACTGCCCCACTGGCCCTGCTGGTTGCCGGTTCCTGGGGCGTGGGACCGGTCCGGGAGGTCGCCCGTGATCTGCGCGACTGCGGCGCGGCCGTACCGCTCGTGGTCTGCGGCCGCAACGAGATGCTGGCCGAGCAGCTCCGCGCGGACGGCATCGAGCACGTCCACGGCTGGGTCGACGACATGCCCGGCCTGATGCACGCAGCCGACGTCCTGGTCCAGAACGCCGGCGGCCTGACCTCCCTGGAGGCCTTCGCCGCGGGCCTGCCCGTCGCCAGCTACGGCTGCATACCCGGCCACGGACTGACCAACGCGGCCGCCCTGGACGAGGCGGGCGTCGCCGCGTGGATCCGGGACCCGGCCCAACTCAAGCACGTACTGGGCGAGTTGATCGACGGCCCGCGCGGACTGCTGCAACGGGAGGCGGGCCTCGCCCTGTTCGCGGACGGTTCGGACGGCGGCCCGGCCGCCGAGACGGCCAGGATCTGCCGGGCGGGCATCGTTCCCGCCGCGCCCCTCACCACGGGGCCCGCGATCCCGCCCACCACTCGCCGGACCACCCGCCCGACCGCCCGGCGGCTCGCGACCACCACCGCCCTGGCCTGCGCGGTCTGGGCAGGCGCGGTCGGCACGGCGGTCGCCACGACCGAGAGCGGCCCGGGCCTGATGCACGCGATAGGCCAGGGCCTCGACCTCGACGACCTGAGCCACGCACACCACGCGGAACATGCGCCCCACGGGGGCCACGCGGGCCACGTGAAGGAGCACCACGCATGAGCGACGTAGGCCTTCTTCCTAGGCAGCCTGCGCCGCACCGCGCAACTTCGTTGCCGTGCGCCGCTTCGACTGTGGGTGGCGCGAGGAGGCGCCGCGTATGACGACCGTAGGCCTTCTTCTTACGGCCGGCTGTGCCGCGCCGCGCGTCCGCGACGCCGCCTGCTCCGCCCGCACCGCGTCCGCCGTGAGCTCCACGAAGGGCCGCCGTCCATGACAGCCACCCGTCTTCTCCGCGCGACCGCCCGCGTCGCGCTCCCCGCACTCCCGATCCTTGCCGTCGCATACGCCGCCCCCGTCCTCTCCACCTACGGGCCGCTGCGCAACCGCGTGATGCCCCGTCTTTCCGGCCGCGGTCGGCCGGACCATGTGGCGCTCACCTTCGACGACGGGCCGGATCCCCTCTCCACCCCGCTGTTCCTACGGCTGCTCGACGAGCGCCGGGTGCACGCCACCTTCTTCCTCCTCGGTAACCAAGCGGTACGCGCCCCCGGTCTGGTCCGCGAGATCGCCGCCGCCGGACACGAGATCGCCGTTCACGGCTGGCTGCACCGCCCGCTGGTCCTGCGCGGTCCCCGCGCCACCCACGACGACCTCGCCCGCGCCCGCGACACGGTCGGCGACCTCACCGGGCGCGTGCCACGGCTCTTCCGCCCGCCCTACGGCGTGATGTCGACCGGCGCCCACCTCGCAGCCCGCCGCCTGGACCTCACGCCGGTGCTGTGGACGGCCTGGGGCGAGGACTGGAGGGCGCGCGCCACACCCGAGTCGGTCCACCGGACGGTCACCGAGGACCTCCGCGGCGGCGGCACCGTTCTGCTGCACGACTCCGACTGCACCTCGACACCCGGCAGTTGGCGCGCAACCCTCGGCGCCGTGCCCCGCATCCTCGACACCTGCGCGCTGCGGGGCCTGTCCGTGGGCCCGCTGCGGGAGCATGCTGTGGATCCGCTCTGAAGTTGACAATAATGTTGGCACTCCTGGTCGGCGGAATTTGCGTTCGCAAGTACCTGGACTAGGGAGCCCCCATGCTTTCGAACGCCATGAACCGTCCGGACCTTCCTCAACGGGTCGCTGACCGTCGCCGCGACGGCCGCACTCGTCGGTGCGGGAACGAGCGTCGGCGCGGCGGACCGCACGGCCTCCGGAATCCCGCTCGCCGGCCCGCTCCGGATCGACACCGGCCGCGTGTCCGGCGTGGCCTCCCTCGTCTCCGGCGTCACCGTCTTCAAGGGACTGCCGTACGCGGCGACCACGGCGGGCGCCAACCGCTGGCGTCCGCCGCAGCGGGCGACATCCTGGACCGGCGTGCGCGTCGCGGCGACCGGTTCGGCCCGCTCGCCCTCGCGGACGCGGCCAAGGTGGACTTCTTCGAGCGGTTCTTCGCGAGCCAGAAGCCCTGGTGAAGCTTCGGTGAGGCGGGAACGGGGCGGGGAGCGGGGGCGGCGGAGCGGCGGAACACCCGGCAAGTACTCTCTCCGCAGTACGCGCGCCAAACGAACGCAGTAAATTACTTGAGTTACGCAACAATATGGTAAAGTGGGTCCCATGTCCACACCACCGATCCCCGAAGCCCCCGCCTCCCCGGAGGTGACCGAGATCGAGCGAGCCCTCACTCGGATCACCTACCTGAGCACCCGCGCCCGCCAGCACGAACGGCTGATGGCCCTCGCCGGTGTGCCTCTGGACCGCGCGGCGGTGGCGTTGCTGCGGCAGGTCGCGGACTCCGACCCGCTGCGTCCGGGGGAGCTGGCCCATCGCCTCGGTGTCGAGGCCTCGCATGTGACGCGGACGGTGCAGCAGCTCCAGAAGTCCGGCTACGTCACCCGCGTGCCCGACCCCGACGACCGCCGGGCCCAGCGGATCGAGCTGACCGAGGCCGGCCGGAAGGCCGTGAGCAGTGTCCGGGACGCCGGTGCGCGCGGCATGCAAATGGCCCTCTCGGATTGGTCGACGGATGAACTGCAGCAACTGGCAACGCTGTTCCACCGCATGGTCGACGACTTCCTGAAGTACTCGATCGACGAGGACGGCGAGACCGAGGTCGTGGCCCCGGCCGGCACCGTCTGAGTTCCAGGCGCGGGACGTCCCGGTGCCGGGTGCGGGCCGTCTGGGTTCCGTGCGGACCGTCGGGGTTCCGGCCCCCGGGGCGCGCTGACGTCACCCGAGGTCGGCCGTGGTGCGGATTCCGGGGGCTGCCGCACAGACGAACGGCACGGCGTTCACCGCACGGTTCGCGGTGTAGGACGGGGACATCGCCGCCATGCGGTCGAGGGGCACGGGGAACCTCAGGTCGACGTCGAGCGGCGCGTCTCCCTCGACCGAGACGTGCCAGCCGGTCGCGCGGAGATCCCAGGCGGGGTCGAGGTCAGTGGTGCAGTACCAGTTGGCGCGGAACCGCAGCAGGGGTCGGTCTTTGCACAGGCCGGACACGGTGATCCGCTGCGCGGCCACCGTGCCGACCGGCAGCGTGCCCGCGGCGATTCGGGTGGTGCGGCGGGCAGTTGCGACCTCGCCGACCGCCTCCACCGAGTCGAGCGGTGTCGAGAGCGCCTCGGCGAGCAGCTGCAACGACGGGCCGAAGCTGTCGCGCAGTCCGGCCAGGCGCTGTTCGCCGAATGCGGCAGGGGGCCGGCCGAAGCCCATCACCTCGAACAGCAGCCCGGGGGAGTCCCGTTGGGAGAGATCCGCGAACTCGTCGATCGTCAGCGCGTCGAGCCGCCGCTGGATCGAGGTGAGTGCGAGCGGCAGGGCCTCCGTGATGAATCCGGGACTGCTGCCCGTGCTGTGCACCGAGGTCCCGCCCCGCTCGCACGCGTCCTCGATCCGTTTTCGTGTGACCGGGTCGAGGCTGGGCGCGTGATGGAACTCGCCACGCGTCGACACGACGTTGACGCCTGACGAGAGCAGTGCGCACACGTCGTCGAAGTCGCAGGTGCGCGGGGTGTAGAGGACGCAGTCGGCACCGAGCGCCAGGATCTCGTCGATGTCGTGCGTCGCGACGATCCCGGTCGTGCCGGGCCCGCGGCCGCTCAACTCACCCGCATCCAGGCCTGCTTTGGCCGGGGTGTGGACATACACCCCGGCCAGGATCAGGTTCGGATGCTCCAGTACGGCACGCATAGTGCGGGCGCCGATGTTCCCGGTGGCCCACTGCACGACTCGGTAGCGCTGCACTCCATGCCGTAGCGGCTCGGTCATCGACCACCCCTTGTTCCGGTGGGCGAGAACCGTACTCTCGGCTGTGGAGAGCGTCAATTACATCGACGAGCGTCCGTTGGATACCCGTCAGCCGTCCGTCAGTTGTGCACGGGGACGCCCGAGAGGCCGCCGAGACAGAACTGCCAGACCTCCTCGGCGGTGACCGGGGCCGCGTGGCTGCCGGCCGGAACTCCGTTGCCCTGCGCGACGAACATGACCGTCTGCATCAGGATCGAGGCCTGGCGGCGGGGCTTCCCGGCGGGGAGGACGCCGGCGTCCTCGGCCTGCTCGACCAACTCCGTGAACACCTGGTGCAGGGGGAGATGGGCGGTCGCCACCTGCGCGGGATGCTTCACGAGGAGTTGGAGTGCGAAGTCGCTGAACAGGGGGCGCTCCACACCGGGGTTGGACAGCGACTGCTCGAACAGCATCGTCACGCCGAGCCGCAGCGCCTGGAGCGGATCCGACTGGGAACCGGCCGTCTCGCGGATCTCCGCCGCCGACTTGGACAGCGCGTCCTCGAACAGGGCGAGCAGCAGCTCGTGTTTGCCGTCGAAGTGCTGGTAGAAGCTGCGCAGTGACTGTTTGGAGCGGTCCACGACCTCCTGGACCGTGAAGTCCGTCGTCCGCTTCTCCGCGATGAGTTCCTGCGCCGCGTCCAGGAAGCGCTGCACACGTTGTTCGGCGCGGAGCTTGGCGGCACGGGTGGAACGCTCAACGGCGCGCTGGCGCCAGGCTGGTTGTTCTTCGGGGACAGCTGTCACTTGAAGAACGATACTCCACTTCAGCGGTAACACCCCGGCTTCCCCTACCGAAGGACGCACGGCAAGTTTCGAGACCCTTACTTGCGTGAGATGAGAATGATATTCTCACCGCCATCCGTCCGGGTTGGCAGGAGGTTCGTCTGACATGGCATGGGACTTTTCCACCGAGCCGGAGTTCGAGGAGAAACTGGAGTGGATCCGGCGATTCCGCTCCGAGCGAGTGGAGCCGCTGGACCTGCTCCATCCGGACCGGGCGTACCACCCGCTCGACGACCAACTCGGCCCGATCGTGCGGGCGTTGAAGCAACAGGTCCGCGACGAGGGCCTGTGGGCACCACACCTCGGCCCTGAACTCGGCGGGCGCGGCTTCGGCCAGGTCAAGCTGGCGCTCATCAACGAGATCCTGGGCCAGTCGAGTTGGGCCCCCGTCATCTTCGGCACGGCCGCACCCGACACCGGCAACGCCGAGATCATCGCCCGCTACGGCACCGCCGAGCAGAAGGAGCGCTACCTCCAACCACTGCTGGAAGGTGAGTGCTTCTCCTGCTTCTCCATGACCGAGCCGCAGGCCGGCGCCGACCCCACGATGTTCACCACCCGCGCCGAACGCGACGGCGACGACTGGGTCATCACCGGCCGCAAGTTCTTCTCCTCCAACGCCCGCACCTCGAAGTTCGTCATCGTGATGGCCGTGACGAACCCCGACGTCAGCCCCTACAAGAGCATGTCGATGTTCCTCGTCCCCAGCGACACCCCCGGTGTCCGCATCGAGCGCCATCTCGGCATCATGGGCGAGGCCACCGACGAGGGCATGCACGCACTCATCGCCTACGACGGCGTCCGCGTCCCCACCGACGCGCTGCTCGGCGGCGAGGGCCAGGCCTTCGCGATCGCCCAGACCCGGCTCGGCGGCGGCCGCGTCCACCACGCGATGCGCGTCGTGGGCCAGAGCCAGAAGGCGCTCGACATGATGGCCGAGCGGGCCCTGTCCCGCGAGACCCAGGGCGAGCGGCTCGCGGACAAGCAGCTCGTCCGCGCCGACCTCGCCGACTCCTACGCCCAACTCGCCCAGTTCCGCCTCTTCGTGCTCTACACCGCCTGGCAGATCGACAAGTACCAGGACTACAAGCGGGTCCGTAAGGACATCGCCGCCATCAAGTTCCTCACCCCGAAGGTGCTGCACGACGTCGTGTACCGCTCGATGCACCTGCACGGCGCCCTCGGTGTGTCGAACGAAATGCCGTTCGCGGACATGTGGAACGGCGCTGCCGTCATGGCGGTTGTCGACGGCCCCACCGAGGTCCACAAGATCACCGTCGCCCGTGACGTCCTGCGCGGCTACGAAGCCGCCCCCGGCCTCTGGCCCACCCAGCACCTGCCCACCCGCCGCGAATGGGCCCGGAAGCAGTTGGAGGACCTGCTGTGACGCTCGCGAACACGGAATCACTCGCCCGCTGGCTGGACGACCAGGGCATCGCCCCCGGCGAACCCGTCGAGACGTCGTACATCTCCGGCGGCACCTCCAACGACATCTACGGCATCCGGCGCGGCGACCGCAGCATGGTGCTGCGCAAACCGCCGGAGAAGGTTCCGCCGGGGCGCAACGAGACCATGCTCCGGGAATACCGCGTCCTCAACGCCCTCAACGGCACGGACGTCCCGCACCCCGAGGCGATCGCCGTGTGCGACGACACGAGCGTGCTCGGCTCCTGCTTCTACCTCATGGCACACGTCGATGGCTGGTCGCCGATGAACTCCGACGGCTGGCCCGAGCCGTTCCTCAGCAACCTGTCCCTGCGTCCCGGCCTCGCGTACCAACTCGTCGAGGGCATCGCCAAGTTGGGCAACGTGGACTGGCGGGCCCAGGGGCTTGAAGGCTTCGGCCGCCCCGACGGCTTCCACGACCGGCAGGTCGACCGCTGGCTCGCCCACCTCGCCAAGTTCAAGTTCCGCGAGATACCCGGCCTGGAGAACGCCGCTGCCTGGCTGCGGGAACACCGTCCCGCCCACTGGGAACCCGGCATCATCCACGGCGACTACCAGTTCGCCAACGTCATGTTCCAGCACGGCGCGCCCGCCCGGCTCGCCGCCCTGGTCGACTTCGAAATGGCCACCGTCGGGGACCCGTTGCTCGACCTCGGCTGGGTCATCATGGGCTGGCCAGACGCCGACGAGGACCGCACCCAGAAGGGCTACGTCGACTACACCGGCATGCCCGACCGGGCCGACCTGCTGGAGCACTACGCCAAGGTCAGCGGCCGCGACGTCAGCGAGATCGACTACTACGTGATCCTCGCCCGCTTCAAGATGGCCATCGTCCTCGAAGGCGGCTACGCCCGCCATGTGAAGGGCGAGGGCGGCAACCCGAAGATGGCCCACTACGGCGACGTCGTCCTGCAGATGGCCGCCCAGGCGGCCGAACTCGCCGCGACGACCCGGCTATGAGAGCCGCCCGCTGCAACGCCGTCGGCGGCCCGGTGGTCGTCGAGGACATCCCCGAACAGGTCGTGCCTGAGGGGGAGTTGGCCGGGTCGGAGGGCGGCATCCCGGTCGACGTGCACTACGCCGCCGTCAACTTCGCCGATCTCCTCGTGATCGACGGCGCGTACCAGGTGAAGGCGGTGCCGCCCTTCACCCCCGGCAGCGAGTTCGCCGGCGTGGTCGCCGCGTCCGCGAACGGATTCGAGAAGGGTGAGCGGGTCTTCGGTTCGATGTTCGTCGGCGCCTTCGCCGAACGCGTCACCGCACGCCCCGCCGGACTGAGCCGTATCCCCGACGGAATTCCCACCGAGCGCGCGGCGGCCTTCGGCGTCAGCCACGCCACCGCCTTCGACGCGCTGCGCCTGGTAGCCGACGTGCGGCCGGGCGAACGGGTCGCCGTCCTCGGCGCGGCCGGTGGAGTCGGCCTCGCGACCGTCGAACTCGGCGCGCTGCTCGGCGCGGAGATCGTCGCCGTCGCCTCGACGGAGGAGAAACGGGCGGTGTGCGCCGAGCAGGGCGCGCGGCTGACTCTGCCGTACGACGATCTGAAGCGGGGGCTGCGGGACGCGGGCGGTGCCGATGTCGTGATCGACCCCGTCGGCGGGCCGTACGCGGAGGAGGTGTTGCGGGCGATGCGCTGGGGCGGGCGGTTCGTGAGCGTGGGGTTCGCGAGCGGGGAGATCCCGCGTATCCCGCTCAACCTCCCGATGCTCAAAGGTGTCAGCCTGCACGGCTTCGACCTCGGCGGCTGGGCGCGGCACCGGCGGGACGACCTGGTCGCCGCCCGCACCGAACTCCACGGACTGTTCGCCGCCGGGAAGATCCGGCCCCGCATCCACGCCGTGTATCCGCTCGCCGACGTCGCCGAGGCCCTCGGCCTGGGGCGCCGTGCCATCGGCAAGGTCCTTCTGGAGGTCGCGCATGGAGTTTGAGTTCGACGACGAACAGCGGCTGCTCCAGCGAGTGGTCCGCGAAACGGTCACCAAGTCACGGTCACTGCCCGAGAAGCAACTCTGGGACACCTACCTGGAGTTGGGCTGGCTCGAAGCCCCGCCGGTGGAACTGGCCATCGTCCTGGAGGAGTTGGGGTACGCCGCCGATCCGACGCCCTTCCTCGCCACGGCGACCTGGTTCGCGCCGCTGGCCGGACGGCTGCCCAACGGCTCGGGCACCGGTGTCTTCGACGGGGAGGGGAAGTTCGTCCTCGACGCCGACCGCGCGGACGAGATCGCGATTCTCACCTCCGAGGGCGTGGTCGTACGGGACGGAACGGACCTGGCGGCCGAGCGGCTGTCCGTGTTCGACCCGACCCTGCACATCGCCCGGGTGGACGCGCCGGACCTGGTCGCCGGCGTACCGGACCTGGCCCTGATGGGACTTGCGGTGAGCACGGTCGGCAGTTGCCGGCGCATCCTCGACCTGGTCGTCGCCCATGTGAAGCAACGGCACCAATTCGGCGTCCCCATCGGCTCGTTCCAGGCCGTCAAGCACAAGGCCGCCGACATGTACGTCGCCATCGAACGCGCCAAGGTGCTCGCCTACTTCTCCGCACTCACCATCGCCGAGGACGACCCGCGCCGCGGCCGGGCCGCCGCGATGGCCAAGGCCGCCGCCGGTGACTGCCAACGGGTCTGTTTCCAGAACGGGTTCCAGCTGTTCGGGGCCATGGGCTACACGTGGGAGAACGAGCTGCAGATCCATCTCAAGCGGGCCAAGGCCGGGGACCTGCTCCTCGGTACGGCGTCCGAGCACAGGAAGGCGCTGCTGGTATGAGGCTGGCCCCCGACCCCGAGGTCGAGAAGTTCCGCGCCGATTTCAGCGACTTCCTCGACGCCCACCTGCCCACCCCCGAAGAGGCCACGGTCCGCTCCAAGTCCAGCGCGGACATACCCGATTGGGCCCGGCGCTGGCAGCGCAAGCTCTTCGACGCGGGCTGGCTGCTGCCCGCCCAACCGCCCGAGTACGGCGGCCGCAACGCCACGCTGCCCCAAGTGGTCGCCCACCTTGAGGAGTTGTCCCGGCGCCGGATCTACCACAGCTTCAACCCGCAGGGCCTCAACATCATCGCGGCCTCACTGCTGACCTTCGGCACCGAGCAACAGAAACGTGACTGGGCCGTACCCCTGCTGCGCGCCGAGATCACCGCCTCGCTCGGCATGAGCGAGCCCGGAGCAGGCTCCGACCTCGCCGGACTGCGCACTCGCGCGGCCCTTGAGGGTGACCACTTCGTGGTCAACGGACAGAAGGTGTGGACCTCGGGCGCGCACGACGCCGACGTCCTGCTCACCTTCGTCCGCACCGACCCCGAGGCGCCCAAGCACAAGGGGATCAGCGTCCTGCTCATCCCCACCGGCTCCGAGGGCCTGGTCCGGCGGCCGTTCGGGTCGATCGCCGCACCGGACGACCTCGACTTCAACGAGGTGTTCTTCACCGACGTCCATGTCCCGAAGGAGAACCTCGTCGGCCCCCTCAACGAGGGCTGGCGCGTGGCCAACGGCTCGCTCGGCCACGAACGGACCCTGCTGTGGGTGCACTACGCCGAGCGGATGGACGCCCTGATCCAGGACGCGGCCTGCGACGAGGAGTGGTACGCCACCCTCCAAATGGACGTCCAGGCACTGCGGTTGCTCGGCTACCGGCTCCTCGGACCCGACCGGAACCCGGTGGAGATCTCGGTCCTCAAGCTGCTCGGCTCCGAGGCCGCGCAGAGCGCCGAACTGCACGCCCTCGAACAGCACGGCACCGAGGCGCTGTTGCATCCCGTGCGGACAGGGCCGTACACCCATATGAACTTGGAGACGTTCAACGCCAGTTGGTTCGAGCGGTACGCGCGCAGCTTCGGCGGGACGATCGCCGGCGGCACCTCCGAGATCCAGCGCAACATCATCGCCGAGCGCATCCTCGGCCTGCCGCGCTGAAGCCGCCGTGCGCCACAACTGTCCTACGCCAGAGCCGAATTCCGCCAGAGCCGTCATACGCAGTGCCGACAGAGGACGAGACGCATGGACGAGATCCTGTACGAGGTCGACGGCCGGGTGGGGATCATCACCCTCAACCGGCCCGAGGTCGCCAACGCGCAGAACAGTGAGCTCCTCGACGCCCTGGACGCGGCCTGGAGCCGGGCCGCGGCCGACGAGGACGTGAAGGTCATTCTCCTGAAGGCCAACGGCAAGCACTTCTCGTCAGGACACGACCTGAAGGACCGCTGGCCGGCGCCGAAGGAGATCACCCTGGAGTGGATCTACAGCGCCGAGACCCGCCGGTACCTGGAGTACACCCTGCGCTGGCGCAACCTGCCCAAGCCGACGATCGCCGCCGTGCAGGGCAAGTGCATCGCGGGCGGACTGATGCTGTGCTGGCCCTGCGACCTGATCGTGGCCGCCGAGAACGCCGAGTTCTCCGACCCCGTCGTGCACATGGGCATCGGGGGAGTCGAATACCACGGCCACACCTGGGAGTTGGGCCCGCGCAAGGCGAAGGAGATCCTCTTCACCGGACGCGCCGTCACCGCCGAGGAGGCGGCGAAGGTCGGCATGGTGAACAAGGTCGTCCCGCTCGACCAACTGGTCACCGAGGCCTTGGAGTTAGCCCACCAGATCGCCCGGATGCCGTCCTTCGGCCTCCGTCAGGCGAAGCGGGCCGTCAACCAGAGTCTCGACGTCCAGGGCTTCTACGCCGCCATCCAGTCCGTGTTCGACATCCACGAGACAGGACACGGGAACGCGCTGAGCGTGAGCGGATATCCCATTCTCACGCAGCTCGACGCCATGAAGGAACGCATCAAGGGCCAGTAGGCCAGGCCGCCGGGTTGATGGACCGGACCGCGACCGTCACCGCTCCTTGTGCGCGGTCGCGCCCCGGCTCATCGCCAGGACCGCGTCGCGGCGGCTCAACGCCCCGAACGGTGAACCGCCGGTCGGGGTGGGGCTGCCGCAGATCCAGGTCGGACCGTCGGAGAGGTGGGCGAGCGCCCTGGCGGCCACGTCGTCGGGATCGGCCAAGTCGCCGCCACAGGAACTCCCTTGGACGCCTTCGGTCCGGCGCAGGGACGGGGTGTCGGTCCTGCCGAGGACCAGTCCCAGGACGTCGACCCCGCTGCCCCGCCACTCCGCCCACAGGCTCTCCGCGAGGATGAGGTCGAAGGCCTTCGACGCGCCGTAGGCGGCGAGCGTGGCGCCACCCGCCCACGCGGCCCCCGAGGTCACCAGGACCACCGCTCCCCGCTTGCGCGCCACCATCGGGCCACCGAAGCGGTAGGCCGCTTCGAGTACGGCCGTGCAGTTGCGCCGCACCAGCCCGAGGTGGGTGTCGAGGTCCTTGTCGAGGAACGGCACGCTGCCGTCGTCGCTGCCCGCGTTGTACACGAACAGGCCGACCTCCAGGCCGACGGTCGCATGCTCCAACTCCGCCAGGGCACTTGGGGAGCTGAGGTCGAGCGCGACGGTGCGGACCTCGACGCCGTGGCGCGCGCGGATCTCGTCGGCGGACGCCTCCAGCACGGGCAGGCGCCGGGCCACGAGTACGACGTTCATCCCCTGGGCCGCCAGCCGGTGGGCGAACGCGGCACCCACCCCGTCCGACCCGCCGGCGATGACACCCCACGGCCCGTACTTGGCAGTGAGTGTTTCGGTCACTTCGTACTCCTCAGTCAAGATCAGTCAGATCGTCCGGGACGAACGGAGAACCTTCTTCTCGACCGCGTCCGACGACAGCACCGTCCCGATGATCCCGAGGTCCGCGCCGGTGCTGCGCGCCACCTCGCGCACCACGGCGACGTCCTTGCTCATCAGGTCCGCCAGCCGCACCGCGACCGAGTCGACCGACCCCCCGCTGGCGACGACACCGAGCGCCCGACTGGCACCGCTGCCGTGCTGCAGCGCCGCGAGAATCACCTTCTCGTCGATGCCCAGCGACCCCGCCACCCGCACCACGTCGACGGCGAGACCGACCTGCGCCACGAACAGGGCGTTGTTGACGAGCTTGACCCGCTGACCGTTGCCGACCGGTCCCACGAACATGACCGGCGAGGCGTACGTCTCCAACAGCGGGCGCATCTCCTCCAGTTGTGCCTCGTCCCCGCCCACCCACAGGGTGAGTCGGCTCGCGGCGATGTCGTGCGGGCCGCCCGAGAGCGCGGCGTCCAACACCCGGACACCGCGCTCCGCACCCGCTTCGGCGAGCAGGCGGGCGGTCCCGGGGGCGGAGGTGGTGTGCTGGACGAGCGTCGCGCCCGCCGCCATGGCCGCGATGGCACCGTGAGGGCCGAGGCACACCGACCGCACCTGCTCGTCCGTCAGTACGACGACGAACACCACGTCGGCGTCGCGCACGGACTCCTCGACCGTCCCGGCCCAACTCGGCCCGTCCGCGTGGGCGGTGGCGCGCGTCTCCGGGTGGCGCGAGTGGACGGTGAGGTCATGCCCGGCGGCGACCAGGCGCTCGACGATCGGCTGCCCCATGCGGCCCGACCCGATGAACCCGATCCTCAACTCTCCTCCAGGTGGAGTGAGTTCGACGACGGCGCCAGCATCGCGCGTGGCCCCTCGGTGCCGTCGAGGTTGGCGTTGACCCGCTCGGCGATGCGCCAGCCCTCCGAAGTACGCACCCAGCGCCAGGTGTTGGCGGAGACCTGGAACACCCAGAACCGGCCGGCCTCGGCGTCCCAGCGGAGGTGCAGCGCGTGGTTGCGGCCGGTGGCGTGGTCGCCGTCGACGACGACATGCGGCGCGGTCAGCACGTGACCGCAGCCGTTGTGGATCACACTCTGGTGTCCGGCGCCATGGACCATGCCGACGATGCCGTCCCGGCCCTCCATCCGCAGGTGGGGGATCGCGTCGAAAACACCGTCCTCGGTCCAGAGGGCGGCAGCAGCCTGACCTGAACCGCTGTCGACTGCGGGCCCGTACTGGGTGACGAGTTGCGCGATCTCGACCTGGTCCTCCAAGGCGCGCACCTTCGTCGCCAACGACGCGACGGTGGCGCGCAGCTGGGCAAGTTCGGCGGTCTCGCTCATGGGCGTTCAGCTCCCTGGTACGACGATGATGCGGGCCGGCCCGTCGGCGTCCCGCGCGGCGTCGAGCGCGGCCGGCACTCCGTCGAGCCCGACGGTGTGGCCGAGCATCGGCCCGACATCGAGGCCGCCGGAACAGACCGCCCGGAACGCCTCGTCCCAGTGGTCCATCGACGGGCCGCCCCCGAACTGGATGTTGAGACCCTTCCGCTTCGCGGTCAGGGTGTGCAGATGGTCGCCCTCCGGCGGACCGCCGACGGAGAAGATCCGGGTACCGCGTTCGCAGCCCTTGATGATCGAGTCGAGAACGCCGGGAACGCCGACGCACTCGAACACGACACAACTCGACCGGTTCCCGGCCGTGTTGCGCCACGCCTCGTACGGCGAGACCTCGGCGGGGTCGACGACCACGTCGGCGCCCATGGCCAGCGCGGTCGCGCGACGCGACGCGACGAGATCGGCCGCCACGATCGGACCGACGCCGAGGTTCTTGAGCCGACCGATCGCCGAGAGGGCGATGGCGCCGCAGCCGATGACCAACGGCGCCTCGCTCGCGGTCAGTCGGGCGCGGGACGCGGTCGACCAGCCGACCGAGATCGCGTCGGCGACACACACGACCTCGCTCGGCAGGTCCGACACCACGACCCGGGTGACGGCCTCGGTCAGCAGGAACAACTCCCCGAATCCGCCGGGTGATTCGGGGTTCTGGCCGATGATCCTGCGGCCGGCGGGAGTGCTCAGTACGGGCAGCGAACTCACCCGTGTCCCGACCGGGATCCGCCGCTCGGTGCCGGGGCCGTAGTCCACGACCTCGGCGCAGTACTCGTGACCCATCACGATGTCGACGTCCTGGTCGTACGTCGACATCCCGCTGTCGTCGTCGGCGCCCGCCTCCGGATGGTCCATGAAGTGCAGATCCGAGGCGCAGATCCCGCACGCCAGCGAGCGGACGAGGAGTTGGCCCGGTCCGGGGACCGGATCGTCGATGGTCCGCGCCTCGACGCTCCCGCCCCGCAGCACAGCAGCACGCATCAGACTCTCCTCCGCACTCCGAAGTCCGTCCCCTTCGGACTGTAGCCACACAGAGGAAATTACAGAAGACGGTCTCCTATAATTGAGAGAACACGGCAACACCGGGACCCCGCCCGGTCATTACAATCACGGCATGGCAGAACCGCGCCGTGCCCCGGGCCGTCCACGGGACACGAGCATCAACGAACGGGCCCTCGCGGCAACGCGCGAACTCCTCGTCCAGCGCGGCTTCGACGCGACGACGATCCAGGCGGTGGCAGAACACTCGGGCGTGCACGCCTCCGCCATCTACCGCCGCTGGCCGTCCCGGATCGAGCTGATCGAGGAGGCCACGTTCCCCGGGCTCAGCCCGTTGAGCGTCCGCCCGACAGGGGACCTGCGCCGCGATCTACGTCGGTTCGTCCGCGCCTACTTGGCGGCCTTCGGCGCGCCCGCGGCCCGTGCCGCCGCGGCCGGTCTCTTCGCGCACTCCCAGACGTCGAACGCGCCCCGGCCGCCGGAGATGCTGCTGCGCGTGTCGGCGCGGCCCCAGTTCCAGGACATCCTGCGCGCCGCGCCGACCGGGACCGTCGACCCCGCCGTGGACCCGGACGACGTCTTCGACATGCTCCTAGGCGCTGTCCTGACCCGCACCCTCCTGTCCACGGTCACGGCCCGCAACCGCCCCGTCGAGCGCACGGTCGACATGATCCTGCGGATGCTACGACCCCTCGACGGGCCGGCCTGATCAACTCCCGCCACTGGCCTGGGAGTTGATATCAGCGGCGCTCGTCCCGGAACACCTTCCCGCCCTTCATCACGAACCGGACGTCCGCCATCACGGAGACGTCCTCCAGCGGATTGCCCGGCACCGCGATCAGATCGGCGAGGAGGCCCTCCGCGATACGGCCCCTGTCGTCGGCGTCGATCAGCTCCGCCGCGTTGACCGTCGCCGCCCGGAGCGCCTCCAGGGGAGTCATCCCGCGGTCGACCAGGGCGATCAGCTCCTGGGCGCCGCGGCCGTGCGGAATCGCCGGCGCGTCCGTGCCCAGCGCCATCCGGACACCCGCCTTGCCGGCCCTGGCCACCACCGTCTTCGCCCGGGGGAAGATCTCGGCGGCCTTCTCCTTCAGCTCGGGCGCGGCATGGGACATGTCCATCCCGTCGATGAGAGCGGTGGTGGGCACCAGGAAAGTGCCGCGCTCCGCCATCAGCGCGATGGTGTCGTCGTCGAGCAGGAAACCGTGCTCGATGCAGTCGATGCCCGCCTCCACCGCTGACCGGACGGCGTCGGCCCCATGGGTGTGGGCCGCCACCTTCAGTCCGCGCCGGTGGGCCTCGTCGACGATGGCGCGCAGTTCCTCGTCGGAGTAATGCTGCGCGCCGGGGGTGCCGGTGTGGGACATGACGCCCCCGGACGCGCAGACCTTGATGAGCCGAGCCCCGTGCTTGATCTGGTAGCGGACGGCCTTGCGCACCTCGTCGACGCCGTTGGCAATGCCCTCTTCCAGGGAGAGAGGCATGATTCCGGGGGCGTACGCGGCGAACATCGTGGGGTCGAGATGGCCGCCGGTGGATGTGATGGCGTGTCCGGCGGGCACGATGCGCGGGCCGTCGATCCAGCCGGCGTCGATGGCCTTGGCCAGCGCGACGTCCAGCAGATAGCCGCCCGTCTTCACGAACAGGCCGAGGTTGCGGACCGTGGTGAACCCCGCGCGCAGGGTCCGCCGGGCGTTGCCCACCGCGCGGAGCATCCGCAGCGGAGGATCGTCCTGGACGGGGGAGAACGCGAGCGTCTCTCCGCGGCCGCCCATCAGGAGGTTGACCTCCATGTCCATGAGACCGGGCAGGAGAGTCACGTCGCCGAGATCGAGAACCTCGTTCTCACGGGCACCCTCACCCTCGCCGGTGCCGACGCCGGTGTGCGTGATGCGGTCGCCCTCGACCGTGATCAGGCCCGGCGACTCGAACTCGCCCGTCTCCACATGCAGTACACGCGCCGCTCTGAGCGTGAGCACGACCGGTCAGACCTTCGGCTCGACGACGAGGTCCATATAGGCGGCCCCGCTGTCCGGCACCCGGGCCTGCTTCCAGACCTCGACCGGGAACGACACGTTCACCAGGGAGAACATCAGGAGCAGCAAGTTGCGTTCCTGCTCCGGGAGTTCGGCGAGCGGGAACTTGTCGAGGTGGTCGGAGGCCTGTTCCAGCAGCGGGAACGCGGCGTCGTAGAAGGCCTGCATCTCCTCCATGGAGCTGGCCAGGCGCTTGCTGTACCGGTCGCGCTCGGACTCCAGGACCCACTCGCTGAACGGCTCAAGTGCCGCGAACTCACTGGGCAGCATCGGTGTGCTCCTTGACGTGGTCGGCGACTGTCTTGTGCAGATGGCGGAGCAGCAACTCCTGGTCGCAGAGCGGGAATTCGGTGACGACCCGGCTCTTGAGCATCGTCTGGGTGGCTTCGAGGGTGTTGCCGTCCTGGAGGGCGTACTCCTTGAACGTCACCGCCGCAAGCTCCTGCTTCAGCCGCTCGCGCGCCGTCTTGGCGGGCACGAAGTACAGGTTGGCCTCGAAGAGGTGCCTGTCCACCGCCGTCGGCCAGTAGTGGTACGTCAGGTACCAGCCGGGCTTCCAGATCAGCAGGGTCATGTTGGGGAAGAACTCGAAGGAGTCGTTGCCCCACGCGCGGTGCCGGCCCGGGTTGAGGCCCGTCGGCAGATTGTCCAGGCCCTCGATGTCGGGTGCCTCCCACGGCCCGAACAGGCCGCTGCGCAGGACGCGTTCGATCGGCTTGACGATGGTCAGGTCCTTGGGCGGGGACATGCCTCCCCAGGACGAGATCATCGAGTGCGGGGAGTGGATCTCGTAGTGCAGCGCCTCGTACCCCACGTTGAAGAGCTTGTCGGCCTCGTCCTTGACGGCCTGCTTCATGTGCAGGACGGGCGCGTGGTAGAACTCCGCGAACGCGTCGATGAACAGCTTCCAGTTGCTGCCGATCTCCGCCTTGTACGTGAAGACCTCGGTCATCTCGTGGAAGGGGTAGCCCTCCAGGCCTTTCGCGAACTCCCCCAAGTACTCCTTGAGCGGCTGCGCGTCGGGGTCGAGGTTGACGAAGACGAAGCCCTCCCAGACCTCGCAGCGGACCAGCTTGAGGCCGTAGTCCGCCTTGTCCAGGTCGAAGAACTCCTTCTCCTGCTGGACGAAGGTCAGATCGCCGTCGAGGCTGTAGCGCCAGGCGTGGTACTTGCAGGTGAACTGGCGGCAGGTGCCCTTGACCTCCTCGCCCGGGAAGTCGTTCCACACGAGCTTGTTGCCGCGGTGGCGGCAGACGTTGTGGAAGGCGCGGATCTCCTTGTCCTTGCCCCGCACGATCACCAGTGAGGTGTCGGCGACGGCGAGCTCCTTCGTGAAGTAGCTGCCGACCTTGGGCAGTTGCTCGACCCGGCCGACGTTCAGCCAGGTCTTCTTGAAGATCGCTTCCTTCTCGGCCTCGTAGTACGCGGGGTCGATGGAGTCCTCGTAGTTCACCGGGCTGGTGCCCAGCTCGGGGTAGTTCTCGGTCCAGCTCCCGGCCTCGGGCTTGGTGAAGTGTGGCATGGGATCACCCCTCTCGTTTGTGAGAATACCATTCTCGTTTCGGGAAACTGAAGTTCTCTTCCGAGATCGCGGGGTCGAGTTCCACGCCGAAGGTGTTGAGGGCCATCGTGAGCATCGTGTAGGCGCCGATGGTGAACACCAGGTCCATCAGCTGGTGTTCGTCCAGGTCGGCGGCGAGCGCGGCGTAGGTCGCGTCCGACAGGCCCGAGTCGGCATCCAGTTCGTCCACCGCCCGGTTGAGCAACGTGTCGGCGCCCGTGCGGACTTCGTCGATCTCGGCCTCGGTCACCCCGGCCTTCCGGCCGATCAGGACATGACTCGCCCACTCGTACTTGCTGCCCCGCCGCCAGGCCACGCGCAGGACGGCCAGCTCGCGGACGCGCACCGGCAGGGCCGTGGTGTTGAGGTGCATGTTGAACGTCAGGAACGCCCGGGCCAGGGCCGGATGCCGCTGGAAGATCCCCAGGACGTTGGCCTGCGGCAGCTTCCGGTTCGGGTTGATGACCGAGAACACCTCGTGGTCCCAGTCGTCATACGGCACCGGGGGGATGCGAACGGCGTTCTCGGCGGCGGAGTTGTCGTGCAGGCCGCGTTCTCCGTGCCCGCTGCGCTCGGTGGCGGTCCTGCCGTGTTCGCCGTGCTGGCCATGCTCGCTGTGCTCGCTCACGTGTTCCGCCCGCCGTTCACGCCGAGGATCTGGCCCGTGATGTAACCGGCCTCCTCGGAGGCGAGGAAGGCACAGGCCGCGGCGATGTCCTCCGGGCGCCCGACCCGCCGTACCGGAGTGCGCCCGATGTGCTCCTCGACCGTCCCGCCGAGCAGTTGGCGCTCCTCCGAGCGGCGCAGCATGGGCGTGTCGATGAAGCCGGGCGGGACCGCGTTGACGGTGATGCCCTGCGGACCCAGCTCCAGGGCCAGCGACTTGGTCAGCCCGTTGACCGCGGCCTTGGCGGCCACGTAGTGCGTCATGAACTGCTGGCCGGACTGCGCGCTGGACGAGGAGATGTTGACGATGCGGCCCCAGCCGGCCTCCACCATGTCCGGCAACACCGCCTGGACGCAGTGGAAGACGCCGTGGAGGTTGACGTCGATGACCCGCTGCCAGGCCTCGAAGGTGAGGTTGGCGAAGCGCTTGTAGCCCTCCATCCCGGCCGCGTTGACCAGGACCGTGACCGGGCCGAGCTGCTCGCGGATCTCGGTCAGTGCCTCGTCCACCTGGGCCCGGTCGGAGACGTCGGCCTTCCGGGAGAAGCCCCTGTCGGACGGGTTGAGGTCGAGGGTGGCGACCTGGAGACCGTCGGCCTCCAGGCGCTGTGCGATGGCTTGTCCGATGCCGGAGCCGCCGCCCGTGACGAGCGCTGTCCTCATGCCGGAACCCCCTTCGTCTCGATCATGAAAATCTCCCTTCCGGATACGAGAAGCGTATTCTCGTCTCCGGTGCTTCCGGAAGTCCCGCGCAGGCGGGGGCTGTTCGCCGCGCCCCGTGGGTCTGTCAGCAAGTCGTCAGGATGACATTCTCGCTGCCGGATGGTTGATTCGCGTATAAGGAGAATGTAGTTTCCGCTTCATTGGAGCAAGCCGCCCATCCATGCGAGGAGAACAGGATGCGGTTCCAGGACAAGGTGGCGATCGTCACCGGAGCGGGACAGGGAATCGGCGAGGACTACGCCCGGGCGCTGGCCGCCGAGGGAGCACGGGTCGTGGTCGCCGACATCAACGAGGAGCAGGGACAGCGGGTCGCCAAGGAACTGGACTCCGCGCTCTTCGTCAGGGTCGACGTCGGAGACCCCGCCTCGGCCGACGCGCTGGCCGCCGCCACCGTCGCCGAGTTCGGCCGCATCGACTACCTGATCAACAACGCCGCGATCTACCACAGCATGCGGCGCGAGGGCCTGACCACCGTCGACCTCGACTACCTCAACCGCTTCATCCAGGTGAACCTGATGGGCGCCCTGTACGTCACCCGGGCCGTCGTCCCGCATCTGGCCGAGGGCGCCGCGATCGTCAACCAGTCGTCCGCCGCCGCCTACATGGCCAGCGGCTACTACGGCCTGGCCAAGATCGGCATCAACCACCTGACCGCATCCCTCGCCGCCGAACTCGGTGGGCGGGGCATCCGCGTCAACGGCATCGCCCCCGGCCCCACCGACACCGAGGCCACGGCCACGGTCGTACCGGTCGAGTTCCAGGAGCGGATGACCCAGGCCCTGGCCATCAAACGGATGGGCACGCCCGGCGACCTGACCCCCACCGTCCTGTTCCTGCTCTCCGACGACGCGGGCTGGCTCACCGGCCAGACCATCAGCGTCGACGGTGGACAGGTGGTGCGGCTGTGACCCGCCTGCTCATCGACGGCCAACTCGTCGACGGGGAGCGGACGTTCCCCTCCCTCAACCCCGCGACCGGCGAGGTCTACGGCCACGCGCCCGACGCCACCACCGCCCAGGCCGAGGCAGCCGTAGCCGCCGCGCGCACCGCCTTCGACACCACCGCCTGGTCCACCGACGTACAGCTGCGCATCCGCTGTCTGGACCAGCTGCATCAGGCGCTCACCGACCACGTCGAGGAGCTGCGCGAGCTGACGATCGCCGAGGTCGGCGCGCCCCGCATGCTCACCTACGGCCCCCAACTCGACGACCCCGTCAAGCTGGTGCGCTACTACGCGGACCTGCTGCGCAAGTACCCGCTGACCGAGGAACTCGGCGAGTCCGAGAGCCGCGGCCAGCGTCACCGGCGCTGGGTGGAGAAGGAGGCCGCGGGGGTCGTAGCGGCGATCATCGCCTACAACTACCCGAACCAACTCGCCCTGGCCAAGCTCGCCCCAGCGCTCGCGGCCGGCTGCACGGTCGTCCTCAAGGGTGCCCCGGACACCCCGCTGACGACCCTGTTCCTCGGCCAACTCATCGCCGAGCACACGGACATACCGCCCGGCGTGGTCAACGTCCTCACGTCGTCCGGTGCCGACGTCGGCGAGACGCTCACCACGCACCCCGACGTCGACATGATCACGTTCACCGGGTCCACCGCGACCGGCCGCCGGGTCATGGAGGCTGCGAGCCGCACGGTGAAGAAGGTCTTCCTGGAACTCGGCGGCAAGTCCGCCATGATCGTCCTCGACGACGCCGACCTCGCCACCGCCGCCATGTTCGCGGCCGGCACCATCTGCTCCCACTCCGGGCAGGGTTGCGCGCTCACCTCACGGCTGCTCGTGCCCAGGGAGCACCACGACGAGATCGTCGCCATGGTGGCGGCGGGCCTCGGCCGCATCCCGCTCGGCGACCCGGCCGACCCCAAGACCTTCGCGGGCCCGCTCATCAGCGAGCGCCAGCGCGAGAAGGTCGACGGCATGGTCGAGAGGGCCGTAGCCGCAGGTGCGAACCTCGTTACCGGAGGCGAGAAGATCGATCCCGGCTTCTTCTACAAGCCGACCCTGCTCAGCAACGTCGATCCGGACAGCGAGATCGCCCAGGACGAGGTCTTCGGCCCGGTGCTCGTGGTGATCCCGTACGACGACGATGACGACGCCGTCCGCATCGCCAACAACTCCGTCTTCGGCCTCTCCGGCGGCATCCAGAGCGCCGACGACGAGCGGGCCATCGCGCTGGCCCGCCGCATCCGCACCGGCACCTTCAGCATCAACGGCGGCAACTACTTCGCCGCCGACGTGCCGTTCGGCGGCTACAAGCAGTCGGGCATCGGCCGCGAGAGCGGCGTGGCCGGTCTTGAGGAGTTCCTGGAGTACAAGGCGTTCGCGGTCGTGGTCCGGTCATGATGCCGCTCGAAGGCATCCGCGTCCTCGAAGTCGCCATGTACGGCTTCGTGCCCTCGGCGGGAGCCGTCCTCTCCGACTGGGGAGCGGACGTCATCAAGGTCGAGCACGCCGTTACCGGCGACCCGCAGCGCGGTCTGCGCCAGACCGGCACGATGCGCGTCGAGGGCGACCCCAACCCCAACGTCGAGCACGCCAACCGCGGCAAACGCAGCCTCGGCCTCGACATCTCCCGCCCCGAGGGAAAGGACGTTCTCCACGACCTCGCCCGGCGCTCGGACGTGTTCCTGACCAGCTTCCTTCCCGGTCACCGGGAGCGGTTCGGCATCGACGTCGACGACATCCGTAGCGTCAATCCCCGAATCATCTACGCCCGGGGCAGCGCCTTCGGCCCGCGCGGAGCGGAGGCGGGGAAGGGTGGCTACGACATGACGGCGTTCTGGGCCCGCGCCGGCACCGCCGCGAGCATCACCCCCGAAGGCACCGACGGCATCATCAACCCGCCCGCACCGGCCTACGGCGACACCATCTCCGGCACCAACCTCGCCGGCGGCATCGCGGCCGCGCTCCTGAAACGCGAGCGCACCGGCGAGCCGTCGGTCGTGGACGTCTCCCTGCTCGGCAGCGGACTGTGGGCGATGGGTCACGCCACCGCGCTCTCCCTGCACCTCGGCAAGCCCTGGATCCCGCCGCCCGTCGGCACCCACGGCTCCGTCACCAACCCCCTGTCCGGGCTGTACGAGACGTCCGACGGCCACCATCTGGCGTTCGTCATGATGCAGCCCGGCAAGTTCTGGGCCGACGTGTGCCGGCACATCGACCGCCCCGAACTCGCCGACGACCCCCGCTTCGACACGGCCGAGAACCTCGTTTCCCACACGGCCGAGGCCGTCAAGATCCTGCGCGAGGTCATCGCCACCCGCACCCTCGCGGAGTGGAGCAGGCGCTTCACCACCCTCGCCGGGCCGTGGGCCCCGGTGCAGGACTCCCTGCAAGTGGGCGACGACCCGCAGATCAGAGCGAACGAGTACCTCCTGCGCGCAGGAGAGCTCGAACTGGTCGCCAGCCCCGTGCAGTTCGACGTGCACGCCCCACAACTCGGGCCCGCACCCGGGTTCGCCGCCCAGACCGAGGAGATCCTCCTCGAACTGGGCCTGGACTGGGACCGCATCATCGCGCTCAAGGCGGCGGGCGCCGTCACCTGACCACCCGACAGCGGGACTCACATTCTCAACGAGGAGAACCGATGAGACGCTTGCTCATCCCCGCGCTCGTCCTGGCCCTCGCGGCCGCGGCCGGATGCTCCGGCCGCACCAAGTCCGCGGACACCAGCAGCCCTTCCACCACCGGAGCCGCCGACACCGCCACCGCGGACTTCGGCACGCTGAAGTCCGTGTGCGGGAAGGGGACGGCCAAGTCCGTCACCAGTCAGGGCGTCACCAGCTCCGACATCAAGGTCGGCGTCTTCACCGACGTCGGGTTCACCAAGAACCCGGAGTTCGAGAACGCGGCGAAGGTCTTCACCTCCTGGTGCAACGCCGCAGGCGGCATCAACGGGCGCAAGATCACGCCTGTGACGCACGACTCCCAGCTCATGCAGGTCAACCAGCAGATGATCTCGGCCTGCCGCACCGACTTCTTCGAGGTCGGCGGCGGCGCCGCCCTCGACGGCCTGGGCGTCAAGACCCGGTTGAAGTGCCTGCTTCCCGAGTTCCCGGCACAGGTCACCACCGAGATCGGCGCGGACCTCCAGGTGATGACCACGGGCGCCTCGACCGGATATTCGCCCTACGCCGGCTACTACTCCTGGCTGTTGAAGGAGGCCTACCCCTCGTCGGCGAGCGGCGTCGGCATCATCACCGGTGACGTGCCCATCACCAAGGCCATCGCCGGGCAGGACAAGGAAGTCCTCACCGCGATGGGCGGCAAGGTCACCTACTCCGACCTCTACCCGGCCCAGGGTGTCTCCGACTGGACGCCGTACGCCCAGTCCATCAAGACGAAGAAGGTCAAGGGACTCGTCTTCCTGGGCGACTTCACCCAGTTGGCGAAGCTGGAGCAGGCGCTCACCAACATCGACTACAAGCTCGACTGGATCGACGCCAACAGCAACGCGTATGGCCCCGCCTTCCTCAAGCTGGCCGGCCCCGCGCTCGGCACACAGACCAACTTCGCCTCCATCAACGGCGCTTACCCGCTGGAGAAGGCCGACGGAAACCCGGCGACGAAGGAGATGGTCGCCCTGTTCAAGAAGTACGCGCCCGACGCCCAGATCACCCTGCCTGCCATGCAGGCATTCTCCTCCTGGCTGCTGTTCGCCACCTCGGCCCGCGACTGCGCGGAGCTGACCCGCAGTTGTGTCCTGGCGAACGCCAAGAAGCAGACCGAGTGGACCGGGGGAGGGCTCCAGGCCTCGGTGAACCTGTCAGCGCCCGACGAGCCCCTGAAGTGCTTCAACGTCGAGAAGGCCACCACCAGCGGCTGGGTGCCCGCCGACTTCAAGCCCACCGACGGCGCCTACCGCTGCGACGCGCCCGCCTACAAGTTCAAGGGCAACTACGGCAAGCCGCCGACCCTGGCCGACGTCGGAAAGTCGATGGCCGACCTCAAGTAGCCACGCCACGCCACCCGTTCACCACGGCGTTCACCACGGCAGGAAGGAAGGACCGTGAAGGTACGAGTCGACCCGGAGCGCTGCCAGGGCCACACGCTCTGCGCGATGCGCGCTCCGGACACCTTCGAACTCAGCGAGATCGACGGGCACTCCTCGGTCGTCCAGGAAGAAGTCCCCGCCGACCAGGAGGCGGCCGTCCGCGAGGCGGTCCTGTCCTGTCCGGAACGGGCGATCTCCCTCATCTCCTGACCCCCCCCACCTCATCCACCGAGCAGGAGAGGACTCCGCATGACCACGGAAGACGCGGCCGTCGACGACGACGCCGGCCGCAAGCACCCGCAGGTGCACTTCGACCGGCACACACCCGACTACCGTGACCGGTTCGAGGACATCACCCACGAGCTGCACGGACAGTGCCCGATCGCCTGGACGGAGACCCACGGCGGCCACTGGGTCGCCAGCGGCAACCGCGAGGTCTTCGAACTCGCGAGGTCCGCCGAGTTCCTCTCCAACGACCATGACGTGAAAGGGGAACGGCGCGGCTACAAGGGCATCTCCATCCCCCCGCCGCCCCGCGCCCGGGAGGCCCAGGGCGGCTTCCTGGAGATGGACCCGCCGGACCAGCGCTACTACCGGCAGACCCTCAACCCGTATCTGTCGCCGGCGGCCATCCAGCGCTGGATCCCGTTCGTCGACGAGGTCGTACGCGCCAGCATCGACGAGAAGATCGAGTCCGGGCACATCGACTTCGTCGACGACCTCGCCAACATCGTCCCGGCCGTGCTCACCCTGGCGATGATGGGCATCCCGGTCGAGCGCTGGACCATCTACAACGAACCCGCCCACGCCTCCGTCTACACACCCCCCAACTCCCCCGACCGGGAAAGGGTGTTGGACCTCAGCCGCAAAATGGGCATGGACCTCATGGGCCAGCTCATGGAGATCCGCAAGGCGCCCCGACCGGGTCTGGTGGACGCCCTGGTCCGCGCCGACCTCAACGGCCGCACCCCGGACGACGGCGAACTCCTCGGTGTACTCGCCCTGTTGATCGGCGGCGGCTTCGACACCACCACCGCCCTCACCGCCCACGCCCTCGAATGGCTCTCGCAGAACCCCGGGGAACGCGCCCGGCTCAGCCGCGACCGGAAGACCCTGCTGGACTCCGCGACCGAGGAGTTCCTGCGCTTCTACACCCCGGCCCCCGGCGACGGACGTACCTTCTCCGCCGACTGCGAGATCGCCGGCACCGCGTTCAAGGAGGGCGAACGCCTCTGGCTCTCCTGGGCGATGGCCAACCGCGACCCGTCGGTCTTCCCCGATCCCGACATGATCGACATGGAACGCAAGGGCAACCGGCACAGCAGCTTCGGCCTCGGCATCCACCGCTGCATCGGCTCCAACGTGGCCCGCACGGTGTTCAAGCGGATGATGACGGCCGTCCTCGACCGGATGCCCGACTACGCGTGCGACCCCGAAGGCGCCGTGCACTACGAGACCATCGGCGTCATCCAGGGCATGCGCCACCTCCCCGCGACCTTCACGCCGGGCAAGCGGCTCGGCGCCGGACTCGACGAGACCCTCGCCGAACTCCAGAAGGCCTGCGACGAACAGCGCCTCGCCGAACCGGTCACCGTCCGTACGGCGAAGGCACGGATCGGCACATGAACTCCCCAACCCGCCCGGGGCCGTTGGTCACGGAGGAGAACGCGTTCTTCTGGGCCTCCGGCGCGGACAGCCGGCTGCGGCTGGCGGAGTGCGGGTCGTGCGCGGCCCTCATCCACCCGCCGCAGCCGGTCTGCCGGTACTGCCACGGGCACGACATGGGCGTCCGGGCCGTCTCCGGCCGTGCCACGCTGATCGGCTTCACCGTCAACCACCGCTTCGCCCTGCCCGGCCTGCCCGCGCCCTACGTCGTGGCCCAGGTCGCCGTCGAGGAGGACCCCCGGGTCCGGCTCACCACCAACGCCGTCCAATGCGCCCCGGACGAGCTGGAGTTGGGCATGCGGATGGAGGTCGTCTTCGAACAGGTCGAGGACGCCTGGCTGCCGCTGTTCCGCCCGGCCCGCGACCACCCGGCGACGGACCCCCTGCCGCTCGCCGAGGTCGACACCCGTCAACTCGCCCGCCGCGTAAGGCCGATGGCGTCGACCGAGAAGTTCGAGGACAAGGTCGCGATCACCGGCATCGGCATGTCCGAGATCGGCCGCCGCCTCCTGGTCCCACCGGTGTCCCTGACCGTCCAGGCCTGCCAACGTGCCATCGCCGACGCCGGGTTGACCGTCGACGACATCGACGGCCTGGCCACCTACCCGGGCGCCGGTGCCGCGTACGGCGGCTTCGGCGAAGGAGGCGTGACCGCCCTGGAGTCGGCCCTCGGTCTGGAACCGACCTGGTACAACGGCGGCAGCGAGACCTTCGGCCCCTGCGGCTCACTCATCTCCGCGATGCTCGCCGTCGCGGGCGGCCTGGCCCGCCATGTGCTGTGCTTCCGTACGGTCTGGGAGGCGTCGTACGGCGAACTCGTGCGCCGCGGCCGGATCGCGCAGGACCCACCGCGCCAACTGGACGGCTGGATGAAGCCGTTCGGAGCGATCTCGGCCGCCCACACCCTCGCGCAGAACGCCCAACGCCACTTCCACCGCTACGGCACCACCCGCGAGACGCTCGGCTGGATCGCCCTCAACCAGCGGGCCAACGCCGCACTCAACCCCACGGCGATCTACCGCGACCCGATGACGATGGACGACTACCTCAACGCCCGCCCGATCACCACCCCGTTCGGCCTCTACGACTGTGACGTGCCCTGTGACGGAGCGGTCGCCGTGATCGTGTCGGCCGTGGACGCGGCCCGGGACCTCGCCCAACCGCCCATATTCGTCGAGGCAGTCGGCACCCAGATCCTGGAACGGCTCGAATGGGACCAGAGCACACTCACCCATGAACCCCAAGTCCTCGGCCAGTCCGCCCACTTGTGGTCACGCACCGCGCTGCGCCCCCAAGACGTCGACGTGGCCGAGCTGTACGACGGCTTCACCTTCAACTGCCTCTCCTGGCTGGAGGGGTTGGGGTTCTGCGGCATCGGCGAGGCCAAGGACTTCCTGGACGGAGGCAAGAACATCGCACGGGACGGCGTACTGCCCCTCAACACCCACGGCGGACAGCTCTCCCACGGCCGCACCCACGGCATGGGACTGGTCCACGAGGCCATCACCCAACTGCGCGGCGCGGCCGGGGCACGCCAGATACCCGGCGCGCGGGTCGCGGTGGCGAGCAGCGGCGGACTCACCCCGAGCGGCGTGATCCTCTTCCGGGCGGACGGATGAACTCCCGTACCACGGAGGTCGTTTCGCGCGTCGTCGACGTCGACGGCATCCCCATGTCGGGGCTGCTGTGCGAGGTCCGCAACCCGCGCGCGGTCGTCGTCGCCCTGCACGGGGGAGCGGTGACGTCGGGCTACTTCGACTACCCGGACCAGCCCCGGCTGTCCCTCCTGCGCACCGCGACGGCACTGGACTTCACCGTCGTCGCCATCGACCGCCCCGGATACGGCAGTTCGGCTCCGCACAGCGAGACCATGGCTTCGCCCGCTCGGCGCGTCGACCTCGCCTACGGAGCGGTGGAGCGGCTGCTCGCCTCGCGTCCGCGCGGAGCGGGACTGTTCCTCTGGGCGCACTCGATCGGCTGCGCCCTGGGTGTGCACATGGCAGGCGACGAACGCCGGAACGACCTTCTCGGTCTGGAGATCGCCGGTACCGGACGCCACCACGCGCCCGGCGCCGTCGAGATCCTCGACTTCCGACGGCGTGACCCGGCCGTACCGCGACGCTCCGGACCCGGGCTGCGCGACCTGCTGTGGGAGCCCTCGCGCCTGTACCCGGACGAGGTGGTCGGCGCGCCCCGGATCCAGTCACCGGGCCCGCCGTACGAATCCACCGTCGCCCGCCGCTGGCCACGGGAGTTCGCCGAAGTCGCCGCCCGTGTACGGATTCCCGTCCACTACACGCTCGGCGACCACGAACGCGTGTGGAGCTCCGGGCCCGAGGCCATGGCCGACATCGCCAGCCTGTTCACCCACTCCCCAAGGGTCGTCACCGACGAACAGGCCGACAGCGGCCACAACTTGAGCATCGGGCACACCGCGACCGGATACCACCTGAAGATCCTCTCGTTCGTCGAGGAGTGCGTTCTCGCATCCGAGAACGGTGGATACGACAACGACGGGATCGACCGTCTGCCGAGGAGGGCCGGATGAGTGACGCCGACGTCGCGGTACTGCTGCTCGTACGCGTGGTCGTAGGACTGATCATGATCATGCACGGACTCAACCACTGGCGCGGCGGCGGCCGCATCAAGGGCACCGCCCGCTGGTTCACCGGACTCGGCCTGAGACAGGGCGTGTTGCAGGCCTGGGCGAGCGTGCTCACCGAGGTCGGCGCGGGCGTCCTGCTGATCCTCGGCCTGCTCACCCCGCTGGCCTGCGCCGCCGTGATCTCCGTGATGCTGGTCGCGGGGCTGCTCGCCCACCGGCCCAACGGGTTCTTCGTCTTCAAGGACGGCTACGAGTACGTCCTCACGCTCGCCGTCGTCGCCCTGGCCCTCGCGGTGCTGGGCCCCGGCCGCTGGTCCGTCGACCACGCGGCTGGCGTCGACCTGACCGGTTGGACCGGCGGCGGAATCGCGCTGGGCGCGGCTGTCGTGGCGACCGGGGGACTGCTGGGCACGTTCTGGCGACCGGAGCCGAAGGCCGACGCAGAGCCCGAAGCCGACGCCGAGTCCAATGGGGGCGCCGAGCCTCAGAGCCCCGTCGCGGAGCCGGAGTCCGAGAACACCCCCGATTCGGTCGAGCAGGAGGCCCGCTGATGCGCGTCGGATTCATCGGGCTGGGCAGCCAGGGCGCTCCCATGGCGCGCCGGATCGTCGAGGCGGGTTTCGCCACGACGCTCTGGGCGCGGCGCCCGGCCACGCTCACCGCGTTCGCGGACACGGCGGCGCAGCGGGCCACGTCCCCCGTCGAACTGGCCGCCGCCAGCGACCTGGTGTGCGTCTGCGTCGTCGACGACGCAGACGCCGAGCAGGTCGTCACGGGCGAGCAGGGCGTGCTGAGAGGTCTGCGCCGGGGCGGGGTGATCGCCGTACACAGCACGGTCCACCCCGACACCTGTCGGCGGCTCGCCGAGCGCGCCAAGGTGCACGGCGTCTCCGTGGTCGACGCACCCGTCAGCGGCGGCGGAAAGGCGGCCGCCGAGGGCCGGCTGCTGGTGATGGCCGGCGGCGAGTCCGGCACGGTCGCCTACTGCCGCAAGGTGTTCGAGACGTTCGGCGATCCGGTCGTCCACATGGGCCCGCTCGGCTCGGGACAGATCGCCAAACTCCTCAACAACCTGTTGTTCACCGCCAACTTGGCGACTGCGGCCGACACGCTGGCCCTGGCACCGGGGCTCGGCATCGACCGCGGTGCCCTCGCCGAAGTCGTCCTCCACGGCAGTGGATCGAGCTTCGCACTCGATCGGGTGCGGGCCGCGGGCGGCACGCTCGACCGTCTCGCTGAACGTGCCGGACCGCTGCTCCGCAAGGACGTGAGGCTGTTGGCCGACCTCGCCGACTCGGCCGGCGCTCCGACGGGCACCGTGCTGACGGCGGCCGACGCGGCCCTCGATCACATGGGCCAGGGACGTCTGACGGCACCCGCAACTCCCGCTCCATGAAACCGAAAACGAGCTTCTCGCCATCGGAGAACATTGATATCGTCGCTCGTCGTCAGACTGGTGACGGAAGGGAACCGTGCACACCGTGAAGGACTTCGAGGCGATCGACTTCTTCCAGGACGACGAAGTCGTCGCGGACCCCTATCCCTACTTGGCGGCCCTGCGCGGGAAGTGCCCGGTGCAACGCGAGAGCCACCACGACGTGACGATGGTGACCGGGTACGACGAGGCGATCCAGGTCCTCAACGACTCCGACACCTTCTCGTCCTGCATCTCGGTGACCGGCCCCTTCCCGGGGTTCCCGGTCCCGCTCGTGGGCGACGACGTGAGCGCGCTGATCGAGCGGTACCGCGACCAGCTCCCGATGAGCGACCAGTTGCCGACGCTCGACGCGCCCATGCACACAGACCACCGCGGACTGCTGATGCGGCTGATCACCCCGCGCCGCCTCAAGGAGAACGAGGCGTCGATGTGGCACCTCGCCGACGCCCAGCTGGACGCGTATCTCGCCGCCGGCGAGGGCGACTTCATCAGCGGGTTCGCCGGTCCCTTCACCCTGCGGGTCATCGCCGATCTGCTCGGTGTGCCCGACGAGGACCGCAACACGTTCGTGGAGGGCCTTGAGCACCAGCCGCGGGGCGGCATCGGGAGCACGGACGGCGAGGTGGCGCACTCGCCGCTGGAGTACCTGTACGGGCAGTTCTCGGCCTATGTCGAGGAGCGCCGACGCGAACCCCGCGAGGACGTGATCACGGGTCTCGCCACCGCGAAGTTCCCCGACGGCTCGACCCCCGACGTCGCCGACGTGGCCCGTGTCGCCACCAACCTCTTCGCAGCCGGCCAGGAGACCACCGTCCGGCTGCTGAGCAACGCGCTCAAGATGATCGCCGAAGACCCCGATCTGCAGCACCTGTTGCGCACCGAGCGCGACCGCATCCCCAACTTCGTCGAAGAGGTGCTGCGCACGGAGAGCCCCATCAAGGGCGACTTCCGGCTGTCCCGCGTCCCCTCCACGGTCGGCGGCGTCGACATCCCGGCCGGCACCACCCTCATGGTCCTCAACGGCGCCGCGAACCGCGACCCGCGCCACTTCGAGGACCCCGAGATCTTCGACCCGGCCCGCGCCAACGCCCGCCACCACCTCGCCTTCGGCCGCGGTCCCCACACCTGCCCCGGCGCCCCGCTGGCCCGCGCCGAGGGCAGGGTGGGCATCGAGCGCATGCTCGACCGTACGACGGACATCAGGATCTCGGAGAGCGTGCACGGCCCTGCCGACGCGCGGAACTTCCGTTACCTGCCGACGTACATCCTGCGCGGACTCACCCATCTCAACCTGGAGTTCACGCTCGCCGAGGAGTCCGAGAAGTCCGTGGGCTCTGAGGGGCCTGAGGGGGCCGCCCGATGAAAGCCGTCGTCGACGCGGACCGTTGCCGGGGGCACGGGATCTGCTGGTCGATCTGCCCCGAGGTGTTCGACCTGACCGACGACGGCTACGCCGAGGTGCTGACCCCCGAGGTCCCCGCCGAGTACGAGGAACAGGTCCGCACGGCCATCGGCAGCTGCCCCGAGCGCGCGATCACAGTGAGCCAGTGAGCTGAGGAGAACCGGATGCCCAAGGGGTACGTCATCCTGACCGAGTCCATCAACGACGCGGCCGGGATGGACGCCTACAGCCGGGCGGCCGGTCCGTCCATGGCCGAGGGCGGCGCGTCCGTCCTCGCGGTCGACGGCAGTCCGCAGCTCCTCGAAGGCGAGTGGCCCGGCGACCGGACCGTCGTTCTCGAATTTGAGAGCGCCGAAGCCGCGCGTGCGTGGTACGAGTCGGAGGCGTACGAGCGGGCGAAGCCCCTGCGGCAGGCCGCGGCCGACACGAACGCCGTGATCATCGCGGGCTTCGAGCCGCCGTCCCGGGGTGCATGAGAGGGCACTGCCCTGTGGGCCACGACCGGGCCCCGGCTGCCGGCCGGCGGCCCGGTCCGCGTACGCCCACCCTCCCGACATCCTCCCGACCGCGACGACCGGCTCCGGCGCCGTCGTACGGTCAATGGGTCCGCTATGGCCGGAAGGGTCGCCCGATCGCGACGGCAACCGTAATGTCACATGGGTGTTGCCGGGGTGGAAGGGGTGCTCAATGACGACGGCCCGACACGAGGAGATTCTTGCCGCCGCGCTGGGGGTGTTCGCCGAGCGGGGCTACAAGAAGGCATCCATCGACGCGGTGGCCGAGCGCGCCGGCCTGACCCGACAGGGCGTACTGCACTACTTCCCCAGCAAGAAGCGGCTTCTCCTCGCCCTCGTCCAGCTCCGCGAGGACCTCGCCCGCGAACACCTGGCCGCGCTCCACGCGGACGCCGGCAAGGACCTGCCCGGGCTGCTCGCCGAGGTCATCACCTACGACCACAAGAATCCCGGTCTCGCTCAGATACACAGCGTTCTCGTGGCCGAGGGCGTCACCGGCAGCGACGAGGCACAGCGGTTCTGCCACGACTACTACCGGTCGATCCAGGACCAGACCGTCGAGCACCTCACCGCGCTCTACGGCGACCGGGTCCCCAGCGGCCTGTCCCCCCGAGCCGCCGCCACCGCCGTGGTGGCGATGCTCGAAGGGGTCCAGCAGCAGTGGATGCTCGACGAGGAGCAGACCGACTACCCCGAGATCATCCGCGATGTCATGGGCGTGCTGCTCGGGCCCACGCCTGTATGAAATCGGCCATCGCCGTGACGCTCTCGGGGTGCAGACTCACCGCGTCCGGCCGTACCCGGAGATCCACCGTGACACCGGAGCGGGCCGCGCGGGCGGCGAACGACAGGGAGTCGTCCAGCAGCGGATCGGTACCGGCGACCAGGAGCTGGATCGGCGGCAGCCCGTGCAGGTTGGCGTGCAGCGGGCTCAGCAGCGGGTTGGTCCGGTCGGCGTCGCCCGCGAACCGGGCCGCGTGCAACCGGAGTTCGTCGATGTCGAAGCCCGGATCGGCGGCCGCGTTGAACAGCAGACTCGGCGCGTCCAACGTCAGATCGAGCAGCGCCGAGATCAGCACCGCACACTCCGGCTCCGGCGCCCCCATGTCCCGCAGTCGTACCAGCAGCGAGGCCGCGAGCCCGGCCCCCAACCGCTCACCGGCCAGCGCCACCGGCCCACGGGCCTGGCACGAGCTGTATACGGCGTGCACGTCGTCCAACGCCCCCGGGAACGACGACCGGTAACGCGGGCACACCACAACTGCCCCTGTCCGCAGGGCGAGTCGCTCGGCCAGGTCCACCACCGACTCCGGCGAACCCGACAACTGCCGGTCCCCGTGCAGATACAGGACGACGAGATCGCTCGCGTCCGGCGGCCGTACGATCGGCCCCACCGGGCTCGACTCGACCCGCACCCGCCCGTCGCCGGCCGCCGCCGCACGGTCCGTGTCCGCCCGTACGTCGGTCAGGTCGGTGCCGGTCAGGTCGGCGTTCGCTCCGGCCGCCCCAACTCGTGTGTCACCCACGGGACATCACCCTCTCCGCTGCCTGCCAGTGCTCGTCGGACACCCAGAGGCGGGCGAAGGCGCGGGCCGCCTCCTCCTCCGGGACGGCTCCGCTCATCACGCGTTTGATCTCCCGCGCCGGATTGGTCGCGAGGGATCTGGCCAGCGTGCGCCAGCCCTCGGCGAACTCGGCGCGGGGCAGCACCAGTTCGAGCAGTCCGACGCGTTGTGCCTCGGCCGCGTCGAGAACCGTCCCGGCACCGGCGAGCATCAACGCCCGTCCCTTGCCGACGAGTTGGGCGAGGCGCTCGGCACCGCCCCACGCGGGCATGATGGCCAGGGCCACCTGGTTGAAGCCGATCCTGATGTCGTCGGCGGCGACCCGGATGTCGGCGGCCACCGCGACCTCGGCGCCGCCGCCGAACGCGTGCCCGTTCAACGCCGCGATCACCGGTCCGGGGAAGGCCGCGATGCGATCGCAGATCCCCCTCATCCGCAGGGCCATGGCCATCGCGTCCTCCTCGGTCCGGATCGCACTCAGCTGTTTCAGGTCCCCGCCGGAGACGAACGCCCGGTCGCCGGCGCCCGTGATGACCAGGGCCTTGGCGCCCGCGGCCGCGTCGAGCGCCTTGTCCAGTTCGTCCATCGTGGTCGGGGCGATGGCGTTGCGGGCGTGCGGCCGGTCGATGGTGACGACCGCCAGGCCCTCGTCGAGTTCGAGATCTACGTCCATGGCCTCAGTCCTCGTATTCGACAGTGACGTGCGGTGTGGTCGGCTCGCCCTGGCAGGTCAGGACCCAGCCCTCGGCGATCTCGTCCTCGTCGAGCGCGTTGTTGACGCGCATCCTGGCCTCGCCCTCGGTGACCTGGGCGATGCAGGTGGCGCAGTTGCCCGCCTCGCAGGAGAACGGCGGGGCCAGACCGGCCCGACGCGCGCTCTCCAGGAACGTCTCGCCGGAGCGCTGCGCGAGCGTGTGCCGCTTGCCGGAGATCACGAGCGTGAGGGTGCCGTCCTGTTCGGTCGGTTCCTCGGGTTCCTGCTCGGAGTTCTCGTGGAGCGGGCGATCGGTGGCGGCCTGCGCGAACCGCTCGACGAAGATCCGCTCCGGGGCGACACCGTGGGCGAAAAGCGCGTTCTCCACCAGCTCCATGAAGGGCGCGGGCCCGCAGAGGTAGAAGTCCGCGTCCGGGTCGCCGCCCGCGAACTCCCGTACCTGGTCCGCGGTGGCGAAGCCCTGCCGGTCGTCGAGGTGGTGCCGGACCTCGAACCGGTCCGGGTACCGCTCGGTCAGCTCGCCCAGCGCGGCGGCGAAGATGACGGAACCGGCGTCCCGGTCGGCGGCCAGCACCCGCACCGGGCGCCCGGTGCCGGCCAGCGCCGACTTGGCGAGCGACAGGATCGGCGTGATCCCGCTGCCCCCGCAGAACGCCACGACCGGTGCGGCCAACTCCCGCGCGCCGCCCACCTCGTCGCCCTCCCGCAGACAGAACACGCCTGCTGGAAGGGTGGTTTCGACGACGTCGCCGGGCGCGAGATGGTCGTGCATCCAGTTGGACACCAGACCCCCCGGAACCCGCTTCACCGTCGTCATCAACTCGGTGTCCGTCTCCGGCGAACTGGACATGGAGTAACTGCGCAGCGTGCCACAGGCCTTGATCGTCACGAACTGGCCCGCCCGGTACGGGAAGGGCGCGTCGAGTACGTACGTCCGTGTGTCGGGCGTCTCCTGGATGATCCGTGTGATCCGCACCGGGTGGAACCCGTGGTCTCGTCCCATGTATGGAATTTACCTTCTCGCTCTGAGAGAGTGCAATTCTCAATGACGAGAGGAAGTTCCTGTCGTGCGAACGATCCCCGCTGAACTCGTCAACCGCTATGAGGCGGAGGGCTGGTGGACCAGTGAGACGATCGGTGACCTGCTGACGCGG
The DNA here is from genome assembly GCF_045162645.1 of Streptomyces sp. NBC_00988. Lineage (NCBI taxonomy): Bacteria > Bacillati > Actinomycetota > Actinomycetes > Kitasatosporales > Streptomycetaceae > Streptomyces > Streptomyces sp. NBC_00988. Next base: position 962,995 of record NZ_CP108730.1, on the reverse strand, counting down.
GGACTGGCGGCCGCCCCGGGGGCCGTGTTCCGCGTGCACTCGGCGGTGCGCCCCTGGGAAGGGACCTTCGCCGAGGTCGAGTCGACCGCCCGCCGACTGGCCGCCGGACTGCGCGAGCGGGGCATCGGCCCCGGTGACGTCGTGGCCCTCCAACTGCCCAACTGGATGGAGGCGGCGGCGGTCTTCTGGGCCTCGGCGTTCCTCGGCGCGGTCGTGGTGCCGGTCGTCCACTTCTACGGCCGCAAGGAAGTCGGCTACATCCTGGACACGGTCCAGCCCAAGGTCTTCGTCACCGCCGAACGCTTCGGGCACCTGCGCCACGACCCCGAGCTGAGCGCGAAGATCCCCGTGGTCGGCGTCGTGGGGCGGGACTTCGACGAGCTGCTCGCCGACGAACCGCTCGTCGGCGTCGTACCGACGGACCCGTCAGGACCCGCGCTGATCGCCTTCACCTCGGGAACGACCCGCGACCCCAAGGGAGTTGTGCACAGCCACCGCACCCTGGGCTTCGAGACCCGCCAACTCGCCGGCCGTTACCCGCCCGACCGGGGCGACCAACTCACCTCCGCGCCCGTCGGCCACTTCATCGGCATGGTGAACGCCTTCCTGATCCCCGTCCTCGACGGCAGCCCGGTGAACCTCGCCGACACCTGGGACCCGGGCCTCGCCCTGGAGTTGATGGCCCGCGACGGCCTCACCGTCGGAGGCGGCGCCGCGTACTACATGACGAGCCTCCTCGACCACCCCGACTTCACGCCCGGCCACCTCACGCGCATGAAGTACGCGGGCCTCGGCGGCGCGGCCGTACCGAACGCGGTGACCAGACGCCTCGCCGACCTCGGCATCACGGTCTTCCGCGCCTACGGCAGCACCGAGCACCCCTCGATCACCGCCTCGGCCCACACCGCGCCCGAGGGCAAGCGGCTCTACACCGACGGCGACGCGCTGGCCGGAGTGGAGATCCGGCTCGCCGAGGACGGCGAGATCCTCAGCCGCGGCCCGGACCTGTGCCTCGGCTACACCGACCCGGCCCTCACCGGGCAGGCCTTCGACGAGGACGGCTGGTACCGCACCGGCGACATCGGTGAGTTCGACGAGGACGGCTACCTGACCATCACCGACCGCAAGGCGGACATCATCATCCGCGGCGGCGAGAACATCGGCGCGCTGGAGGTGGAGGAGGTTCTCCTCGCCCTGCCGGCCGTCGCCGAGGCCGCGGTCGTGGCCGCCCCGGACGCCCGCCTCGGAGAGCGCGCGGCAGCCGTCGTACGACTGCGGTCCGGCCACCCCGAACCCACCCTCGACGACCTGCGCGCCCACTTCGCCGCGGCGGGCCTGGCCCGTCAGAAGTGGCCGGAGGAACTGCACATCGTCGAGGACTTCCCGCGGACCGCCAGCGGCAAGGTCCGGAAGTTCGTTCTCCGCAAGGATATTGCCGCCCATCAAGAGTGAGAATAGGATTCTCGCAATATGCGAAGGAGGATCTCATGCCATCGCGCGTGCCGCCGTATCCACTGTTCGACGCGGACAACCACCTGTACGAGACGGAGGATGCGCTCACCCGGTACCTGCCCAAGCAGTACGCGAGCGCCATCCAGTACGTGCAGGTGAAGGGCCGTACGAAGATCGCCATCCGTGGTCAGATCAGCGACTACATCCCCAACCCGACGTTCGAGGTTGTAGCCAGGCCCGGTGCGTGGGAGGACTACTTCCGCGAGGGGAACCCGGAGGGCAAGTCCCACCGGGAGCTGTTCGGCGAGCCGATGCGGTCGATCCCCGCGTTCCGCGAGCCCGGGCCCCGCCTGGCGCTCATGGACGACCTGGGCATCCAGCAGACCCTGATGTTCCCGACCCTCGCCAGCCTGGTCGAGGAGCGGATGCGGGACGACCCGGAGTTGATCCATGTCGTCGTGCACGCCCTCAACCAATGGCTGCACGAGACCTGGCAGTTCAACTACAAGAACCGCATTTTCACCACCCCGGTGATCAGTCTGCCGATCCTGGACAAGGCGATCGCCGAACTGGAGTGGTGCCTGGAGCGCGGCGCGAGGGTCATTCTCATCCGGCCCGCCCCGGTCCCCGGCTACGGCGGGTCGCGGTCCTTCGCGCTGCCGGAGTTCGACCCGTTCTGGAAGCGGGTCGAGGAGGCGGGCGTGCTGGTGGCCATGCACTCCTCCGACAGCGGCTACTCGCGCTACTCCAGCGACTGGGAGGGCAAGAGCCAGGAGATGACGCCGTTCCAGGCGCAGGTCTTCCGGATGATGTCCGAATGGCGCCCGGTCACCGACGCGGTCGCGTCCTGGGTCTGCCACGGAGCCCTGTTCCGATTCCCGGAACTGAAGGTCTCGGTCATCGAGAACGGCTCTTCCTGGCTGCTGCCGCTGCTCGACCAACTGGGCAGCACCTACAAGAAGCAGCCGAAGGGCTTCCTGGGCGACCCGGTCGAGGAGGTCAGGAAGCGCATCCACATCAGCCCGTTCTGGGAGGAGGACATGGCCGCGCTCTCCGAGGTTGTCGGGGTCGAGCGCGTCCTGTTCGGGTCCGACTACCCGCACCCCGAGGGGCTGGCCGACCCGGTCTCCTACATCGACGCGCTCCAGGGCATGAAGGAGGCCGACCAGGCCAAGATCATGGGCGGCAACCTCGCCCGGTTGATCGGCGTATGACCTGGGAGAGCATCCCGCAGATGGTGCTGAGCGCGGCCGACCGCTTCGGTGATGCCGAAGCCGTGGTGGACGGCCCGCTCCGCCTCACGTTCACCGAGCTGGTCGAGCGGGTGCGTGTGGCTGCGGGTGCGTTCGCGTCGGCCGGGGTGGAGCAGGGCGACCGGGTCGCGATCTGGGCGCCCAACTCCGCCGAGTGGATCGTCGCCGCCTTCGGTCTCATGACCGCGGGCGGTGTGGTGGTGCCGGTGAACACCCGCTTCAAGGCGGACGAGGCGCACGACATCATCGTGCGCAGCGGTGCGAAGGCCGTTCTCGTCCAGGAGGGCTTCCTCGGCCTGGACTTCACGGCACCGCCCGGTGTGCCGGTCATCGACCTCAAGTCCGGCTTCCTGGCGAGCGGTTCACCCTTCGAGCGGAAGGTGACCGGCGACCAGGTCAGTGACATCGTCTTCACCTCGGGCACCACCGGCCGGCCCAAGGGCGTCCTGATGACCCACGCCCAGACGCTCCGGCTGTACGCGGAGTGGTGCGACCTGGCCGGGGTCAGGGAGGGCGACCGCTATCTGATCGTCAACCCGTTCTTCCACATCTTCGGCTTCAAGGCGGGCATGGTCGCGTCGCTCATCCGCGGCATGACCATCCTGCCCGTGCCCGTCTTCGACGTGGACACCGTCCTCGACCTGGTCGAGCGCGAGAAGGTGACGGTCCTGCCCGGCCCGCCCACGCTCTACCACTCGCTGCTCACCGACCGTGGCACAAGAGACCTGTCCTCACTGCGAGTTGCGGTGACCGGGGCCGCCGACATCCCCGTCGAGCTGATCCGCCGCGTGATGACCGAACTGCCCTTCACCTCGATCATGACGGGCTACGGCCTGACCGAGGCGGGCACCGCCACCGCCACCCGGCCCGGCGACTCCTTCGAGGACATCGCCACCACCGTCGGCACTCCCTGCGACGGCGTCGAGGTCCAAGTCGCCGACGACGGCGAGGTGTTGGTCCGGGGCTACAGCGTGATGCGCGGCTACTTCAACGACCCCGACGCGACCGCCGAGGCCATCGACGAGGACGGCTGGCTGCACACCGGGGACCTCGGCACGCTCGACGAGCGCGGTTATTTGAGGATCGTAGGCCGCAAGAAGGACATGTTCATCGTCGGCGGCTTCAACGCCTACCCGGCCGAGATCGAGGGCTTCCTGATGGCACACCCGGCGGTCGCCCAGGCCGCAGTGATCGGCGTCCCCGACGAGCGGATGGGACAGGTCGGCAGGGCATTCGTCGTCCTCCGACAGCCGCTGACCGCCGACGAGTTGATCGAGTGGAGCCGGCTCCGCATGGCCGGGTTCAAGGTGCCCCGGACCGTGGAGTTCCGCACGGAACTGCCGCTGAACGCCACCGGAAAAGTGATGAAGGACCTCCTGCGATGACGCCTCCCACACCGCCCCAGGGCGACGACCTCGTCCGGACCGCGTCCGGCCTGCCCCTCAAACCGGTCTACGGCCCCGACGACGTCGACACCCCGCCGCCCGCGCCGGGCAACTTCCCCTTCACACGCGGCAATTACGCCACCGGCTACCGGGGACGGCTGTGGACGCTGCGCCAGTACTCCGGCTTCGGCACCGCCGAATCCTCCAACCTCCGCTACCACTACCTCCTCCGACAGGGCGGCACCGGACTCTCCGTGGCGCTCGACCTGCCCACCCAGTGCGGCTACGACTCCGACGACCCCGAAGTGGCCGAGGAGGTGGGCCGGGTGGGCGTCGCCGTGGACACACTCGCCGACGCCGAGGTCCTCTTCGAAGGCATCCCGCTCGACAAGATCAGCACCAGCTTCACCATCAACGGAACGGCCGCGATCCTGCTCGCCTTCTACGTCGCGGCGGCCGAACGGGCGGGCGTGCCACGGGCGAAACTCACCGGGACGATCCAGAACGACATCCTCAAGGAGTACGCCTCCAGGGGCACTTGGATCTGGCCCGCCGAACCGTCCCTCCGACTCATCGCCGACACCATCGAGTTCTGCGCGGCCGAAGTACCGCGCTTCAACGCGATCTCGGTCGCCGGCTCGCACTTCCGCGACGCCGGCGCCAACGCCGTGCAGGAGATGGCCTTCACGCTCGCGGACGGGGTCACCTACTGCGACACGGTGCTGGCCCGCGGCCGTATGACGATCGATCAGTTCGCCCCGCAGGTCTCCTTCTTCTTCTACACACACGGCGACTTCTTCGAGGAGGTCGCCAAGTACCGTGCCGGACGCAGGCGTTGGGCGACCATCGTGCGCGAGCGGTACGGGGCGGACAGCGACAAGGCGGCCATGTTCCGCTTCGGCTGCGTGGCCGGAGGCGCCTCGCTGTACGCGCCCCAGGCGCAGAACAACACCGTCCGCGTGGCCTACGAGGCGCTCGCCTCGGTCCTCGGCGGGGTCCAGTCGATGTTCACGGCCGCCTGGGACGAGCCGTTCGCCCTGCCCAGCGAGGAGTCGGCGACACTCGCGCTGCGCACACAGCAGATTCTCGCTCATGAGACGGGCGTTACCAGGGTCGCGGACCCGCTCGGCGGCTCGTACTTCGTCGAGGCGCTCACCGACGCCACCGAGGCCCGCATCGTCGAGATCATGGACGACCTGGAGCGCTACGGCGGCATGGTCCGCGCCATCGAGGACGGCTATCTGCAGACCCTCATCGCCGACGAGGCCTACCAGTTGCACCGCGAGGTCGAGGCCGGCACCCGGCCGGTCGTCGGCGTCAACCGCTTCGTCTCCGAGGAACCCCCGCCCGACCTCGCCACGTACGAACTCGACGCCGAAGGCCGCGACCGGCAGCTGAAACGGCTCGCCGACGTCAAGGCCACCCGCGACGCATCCGTCGTACGGCAACGCCTCGCCGAACTGACCCGCGCCGCGGAAGGCACCGAGAACCTCATGCCCATCCTGGTCGACTGCGCCAACGCCTACTGCACGGTCGGCGAGATGGTCGCCGCGCTCAAGGCGGTCTGGGGCGAGTTCCAGCAACCGGTGGTGTTCTGATGAAAGCCCGCGTACTGGTCGCCAAACCAGGGCTCGACGGACACGACCGCGGTGCCAAGATCGTCGCGCGGACCCTGCGCGACGCGGGCTTCGAGGTCATCTTCACCGGGATCCGGCAGCGCGTCGACGACATCGTGGCCGTCGCCGTCCAGGAGGACGTGGCCGTCGTCGGCCTCAGCATTCTCTCCGGCGCACACCTCGCTCTCACCACCCGAGTGATCGAGGCACTGCGCGCCACGGGGTCCGAGGACATCGCCGTCGTGGTGGGCGGCACCATCCCGCCGGCCGACGTACCGAAACTGCTCACCGCGGGAGCCGCCGCGGTCTTCCCCACCGGCACGCCGCTCGACGCCCTCGTGGCCCAGATGCGCGCTCTGACATCCGTCACCTCGCCATGACCCGGCGGCGACCCGAAAACCTGGAGGCAGCGTGCGTATCGGAGTGATGATCGGGCCCGACCGCGGGGACTCGGTCCGCAAGGTCACGCGGATGATCGACGACGTGACATGGGCCGAGAAGGCCGGTTTCGACACCGTGTGGGTGCCGCAGATCCCTACCGACTTCGACGCGCTCACCGCGATCGCGCTGATGGGCGCGCGCACCGAGCGGATCGAACTCGGCACCGCTGTCGTCCCGTTGCAGACCCAGCACCCCATCGCCCTTGCCCGGCAGGCGATTTCGGCCCAGGCAGCGGCAGGAGGACGGCTTGCACTGGGCCTCGGACCGTCCCACCACTGGATCATCCGGGACATGCTGGGACTGCCGTACGAGAAACCGGCCGCCTTCACCCGCGACTACCTCGACGTCCTGGACGCCGCGTTCGGCGGAACGGACATGGTCGATGTCGAGAACGACACTTTCACCGTCCACAACCCGCTCACGCTCGCCCCCGTCTCCCCGCTGCCGGTCCTGATCGCGGCCCTCGGCCCGGTCATGCTCAACCTCGCCGGGGAACGCGCCGACGGGACCGTGCTGTGGATGGCCGACGAACGTGCCGTCGCCGAACACGTCGTCCCCCGCATCACCAAGGCCGCCGAGAGCGCCGGACGCCCGGCACCGCGGATCGTCGCGGGCATCCCGGTCTGCCTGTGCGGCCCCGACCGCGTCGACGAGGCCCGCGAGCGCGCCAACCGCATCCTCGGCGAGGCCGAGATCTCGCCCAACTACCAACGGGTCCTTGAGTACGGCGACGCCCGCGACGTCGGCGACCTGTGCGCGGCGGGCGACGAGAACGCCATTGCCGCCCGTTTCAAGCGGTTCGCGGACGCCGGGGTCACCGATCTCTCCGTACGGCTGCTGCCCATCGGCGAGAACCGCGACGAACTGGTCGCCTCCAAGTACCGCACCCGCGACATGCTCGCCGCCCTCGCCGCGGACCTGCGATGACCGCCGGACCGCTCGACGGCATCCGCATCCTGGAGGTCGGCCACATGCTGGCCGGCCCCTACGCCACGATGATGCTCGCCGACCTCGGCGCCGAGGTCACCAAGATCGAACCGCCCGGCGGGGACATCTCCCGCCAGGTGAGCGACGCCTACTTCGCCAGCCTCAACCGCGGCAAACGCAGCATCCGCCTCGACCTCACGACCGACGACGGACAGGCCCGGCTAGGTGAACTCGTCGTAGACGCCCACGCGTTGCTCGTCAACCTCAAACCGTCGGCCATCCACCGACTGGGCCTGACCTACGACGTGCTGCGCAAGTGGAACGACCGGATCGTGTGCGTCGCGCTCACCGGATACGGGCTGGAGGCGGGCGACGAGCCCGCCTTTGACTATGTGGTCCAGGCGGCCACGGGTGTCGCCGCGCTGACCGGCGACCCGGACGCGCCGCCGACCCTGCCCGGCTACTCCTCAGCCGACAACTCCTCAGGCCTGACAGCCGCGTTGGGGCTCCTCGCCCAGATCGTCTCCGGGCGCGGCGGCCAAGTGGAGGTGTCCTTACGGGATGTGATGCTCTCTCAGCTCAACTACCGCGCCTCCGCCTATCTCAACGAGGGCGTCGAACCGCGCCGACTGCCGCTCGGCGCGCACTCCTACTACGTTCCGGCCCAGCTCTTTCCCACCGCCGAGGGCTACTTGGCGCTCTTCATCACCCACGACGGCTTCTGGAAGTCCTTCGCCGCCGAGGCCGGCGTCCAGGGATTCCCCACCATGGCCGAACGCGCGGAGCGCCGCGAGGAGGTGCTCGCCGCCGTGACGGATGCCCTGGCGGGCGAAACCGCCGCAGCCTGGGAGGCGCGGCTGCGTCCGCTCGGGGTGCCGGCCGCCGCCGTACGAACGTTGCCGCAGGCGCTGGCGGCGACGCCGGAGGCCGTGGTGACGGCGGGGGACTTCCGGCTGGTGCGCAGTTCTGTGCGGGTCGAGGGGTACGAGCCGGAGTACGGGCCGCCGCCCCGCCTGGGTGAGCATGACGCTTCCGGGGTGGTGGGGGAGTCGTGAGGGCGGAGGACCAGTTCCATCTCGGGCTTGTGGTCGAGGACTTCGACGGGGCGCTGGCCGAGTTCTCGGCCGCGTTCGGGTACGAGTGGTGCGCCGAGATCGGCGGGTCGGTTCCGCTGATTCTGCCGACTGGAAACGCCGTTCTCGACATCAGCTGTGCCTACTCCCGGACGGTGCCCCGACTGGAGATCGTCCGCCGTATCCCGGGAACGCTGTGGGAACCGGTGGCGGGTGGCGGTGTGCACCACGTCGGCTACTGGTCCGACGACGTCGCCGCGGATGCGGCCGAACTCACCCGACAGGGCTTCGTGACCGAGGCGAGCCGGTCCGGCTCCGGCGGTGCGCCCTTCGCCTTTCTGCGCGGCCCGAGCGGACTGCTCGTGGAACTCGTGGACCGGGTGGCGCGACCGGGACTGGAGAAGCTCTGGGGTCACGGAGGAGAGGACGCATGACGACCGTAGGCATCGCGACCGGGGCCGGGCGCGGCATGGGACTGGCCTGCGCGCGGCGGCTCACCGAACTGGTGGACACACTGCTGCTGGTGGACCGGGACGAGCTGGCCGTGACCGCCGCGGCGAAGGAACTGGCCGCTGCGGACGGGGAGATCGAGGTCGAACCCTTCGTCCTCGACATCACCGACAAGGCTGGACTGTCCCGACTCGCCGCCTGCGTAGCCGAGTTGGGCTCGCTGAGGGCAGTTTCCCACGCGGCCGGAATCTCGCCCACCATGGCCGACTGGCGGCGCATCTTCGAGGTCGACCTCGTCGGCACCGCACGCCTGGCCGAGGCACTCCGCCCGCTCGCCACCGAGGGGACCGCGATGGTGTGCTTCGCCTCGATGGCCCCGCTCCTCGGCAACCTGGAGGCCGATCCCGACGTGGCGGCGGTCCTCGACGATCCGCTCCGGGACGACTTTCTCGACCGGCTGCGCGGGGCCCTCGGGCCTGCCGTGGAGAACACCGGTCTCGCGTACGCGTGGGCCAAGTACGGGGTGCACCGGTTCGTACGGCGGGAGGCGGTGCGGCTCGGGCCGTACGGCGCCCGGGTGTGTTCCGTGTCGCCGGGTGTCATCGACACTCCTCAGGGACAACAGGAGGCCTCGGCCCAGCCCGCCATGGCCGCTCTGGTGGAGCAGACGCCGCTCGGGCGGGTGGGCCGGGCCGAGGACGTCGCGGCTGCGGTGGCGTTCCTGCTGTCGGACGAGGCCGCTTTCGTTTCCGGAATCGACGTTCTCGTCGACGGTGGGGTCTGTGCGGCGGTGCGAGAACGCGCCGGGCGGTGACCGGTCGACGGCTGTCCGAGGAGGCGCGCTGTCGAGGGAGCGCGCCGCTTCCTCAGCGCCGACGGCCGCTGCTCCGCCGGGCGGACCAGCCGGACCCCACGCCGGCCGAGTGCGCGGCGAGGAAGGCGAGCCCGAGAAGCATGAGGCTCGTCGAACTGAAGACGATCTGGGTCGACGTCTCGGTGACACGGATGATGAAGGCGATGAAGAAGAGTGCGGCCGCCACGAATGCAAGCATCTGTTAACCCCTACGGATAGACGGCGAGCCACCGGTGATCCCGGTGGCTGCGCCGTTGTCTCCCGAGTGCCCCGGAAGATGCCGAACAGTCATGCGCATCCCGCGTCGCGCGCAGGCCAACTGCCTTTCAGGCAAGGGATTCCGAGCGCTGGACGGTTCCCGTGAGGCCGGTCGCGTCCTGGCCCGCGAGGAGGACCGCGGCCCGCGCCATCGCCTCCGGAGGCTCCACCATCTCCGGCGGGATCTCCCGGCCCCCGCCACCCGCCTGCCAGCCCTCCGTGAGCACCACCCGTGACGGGGCAAGGCAGTTGACGGCGATGTTGTCCTTCCGCAGGTCGGTGGCGAGGCCCAGGTAGAGGCGCTCGACCGCCGCCTTGGACACCCAGTACGCGTTGGCGCCCCGGTCCGTCATGCCCACCCCGCCGGTCGTCACGGCCACCAACGAGCCACCGCCACGCGCCCGTACATGCGGAATCACCGCGCGGGTCACCAGGAACACCCCGGTCAGATTGACGTCCAGCGACAACTGCCAGCGTTTGAGCGGCGTCGACTCGACCGGGCCGAGCCACAGCACCCCGGCGTTGGCGACAAGAATGTCGATTCCGCCGAACTCCGCGACGGTGGCGGCGACAGCCGCGTCGACCGACGCCTCGTCGCTCACGTCACAGGGCACCGGCAGCGCGCGTCCGCCCGCCGCGGTGATCCGGTCCGCGACCGAGTGGATCGTCCCGGGCAGTCGGCCTTCCCGCTCGGAACGCGCGGCCACGGCGACCGAGGCGCCCGCCTCCGCGAGCGCCACCGCGACCGTACGGCCGATGCCGCGGCTGGCGCCCGCGACGAACGCGACCTTGCCCTTCAACTGCCCGCTCATGCCCGTCACTTGACTCATGCCGGTTACTTCGGCGGGAACCGGAGGGCGCCGTCGAGACGGACGACCTCGCCGTTGAGATAGTCGTTCTCGACGATGTGCTGCACGAGACCCGCGTACTCGACCGGCAGCCCCATCCGCTTCGGGTATGGGATCTGCGGCCCCCAGTAGGCCTCCAACTGGTCGCCCGCCTTGCCGTAGGCCGGAGTGTTGAAGGTGCCCGGCGCGATCGTGACGACCCGGATGCCGAGCGGGGAGAGGTCGCGGGCGGCGACCAGGGTCATGCTGACGACCCCGCCCTTCGCTGCCGCGTAAGGGAGTTGGCCGATCTGGCCCTCGTACGCGGCGATCGAGGCCGTGCTGACGATGACACCTCGGCCGCCCTCGGCGGACTCCTGGCGGGCGATGGCGGCCGCGGCCAGCCGCATCACGTTGAACACGCCGGTGAGATACACGTCGATCGTCGTGCGGAAACCCGCGAGGTCGAGGGGCGAGCCGTCCTTGCCGACGAGCCGGCCACCGCTCGCCGGACCGCCGTGCGCGTCCACCGAGATGCGGAGCGGTCCCGCCGACTCCGCCTCGGCCAGGGCCGCTTGGACGTCGTCCTCGGAGGTCGCGTCGGTGCGCACGTAGCGCACCCCCAGCTCCTGCTCCAGGGCCTTGCCCTTCTCGTCGGCCAGATCGGCGACGACGACCTTCGCTCCCGCTGCGTGCAGCCGACGGACGGTGGCCTCGCCCAGGCCCCCCGCCCCGCCGACGACCACCGCGGAGCTCCCACTGATCTGCATCAAGGATTTCCTCTCTTGCGAACAGCGCTCTAGTGAGACGAGAATAGCATTCTCATGAATATAACCATGATTCTGGAGATGGTGGCCTCGGGCGGCGACCGACCGGTGGTCACGGCGAACGGCCGCTCCCTGACCGCCTCGGACCTGCTCGCCCGCGCCCACGCCGCCGCGCACCGCTTCCGGGGCCACCCGGCCGTGCTCTATCTGAGCCCCAGTCACCTCGCTTACCCGGTGGCCCTGTTCGGCGCCGCCCTGGCGGGCATCCCCTTCATCCCGCTCAACTACCGCCTCGGCGAACGCCAGTTGGCCCGCCTCCTGGCCCGCCACCCCGGCGCCCTCGTCCTGCGCCCCGCCGACCTCGACGCCCTGCTGAGCGCCGAGAAGGACGCCGAAGGGGGCACCGACGCACCGGAGTTGACCCGGGGCCAGGACGCCGTCGCGGTGGTCCTCTACACGAGCGGCACGACCGCCGAACCCAAGGCGGCCCTGCTCAGGCACCGGCACCTGCTGGCCTACGTCCTCAACACCCAGGAGTTCGCCTCCGCCGAGGAGGGCGACGCGGCACTCGTGGCCGTACCGCCGTACCACGTGGCCGGGTTGATGAACCTGCTCACGAACCTCTACTCCGGCCGCCGCCTCGTGTACCTGTCCGCCTTCGACGCGGGGGAGTGGCTGGAGACCGCGCGCCGCGAACAGGTCACCCACGCACTCGTCGTCCCCACCATGCTGGCCCGCATCGTCGCGGAGGTCCCGACCGACGACGCCGGCACGCCCACGCTCCGGAGCCTCGCCTACGGCGGCGCCAGGACCCCGCGGCCCGTGGTGGAACGGGCGTTGCAGATCTTTCCCGGGACCGGGTTCGTCAACGCGTACGGCCTGACGGAGACGGCCTCCTCGGTCGCGGTCCTCGGACCCGACGACCACCGCGAGGCGCTTGCGGCATCCGACCCGGGTGTACGGGACCGACTCGGTTCCGTGGGACGGCCGTTGCCCGGAGTCGAGATCGAGATCCGTGACGACGACGGAAAGCCGGCCCGTGCCGGGGAGACTGGGCTCGTGTTCGTGCGCGGGGAGCAGATCTCCGGCGAGTACGGCGGACGCAGCGCGCTCGACGCGGAAGGCTGGTTCCCCACCCGGGACCGCGGCCGACTCGACGCCGACGGCTATCTGTTCATCGAGGGACGCGCCGACGACACCATCATTCGCGGCGGCGAGAACATCGCTCCCGCCGAGATAGAGGACGTTCTCGTCGCCCACCCCGGGATCGTGGAGGCGGCCGTGATCGGCGTGCCCGACCCCGAGTGGGGGCAGCGGATCGTGGCCGTCGTGGTCGGCGAGGGCGACCCGGCCGAGGTCCGCCAGTGGGTCAAGGACCGGCTGCGCTCCTCCAAGACCCCCGACGCGATCGTGTTCCGCGCCGAACTCCCCAAGACCGAGACCGGAAAGCTGCTGCGCCGCACCCTGCTGGCCGAGTTGGAGACCACCCATGCCTGAAGCAGTCCTCGTGTCCGCCCTGCGCACGCCCGTCGGCACCGCCGTCAAGGGCACCCTGCGCGACACCACCGCGTTCGACCTGGCCCACCACATCGTCGCCGCGGCGGCCGCCACGGAGGACCTCGACCCGGACGCGATCGACGACGTGATCCTCGGCGAGGGCCTGTACGGCGGCGGGGTCGTGGCCCGGCACGCGGCACTGACCGTCGGCCTCACCTCTGTACCGGGCCTGGCCCACAACCGCCACTGCGCCGCCGGACTCGCCGCCGTACAGAGTGCGGCGGCGAGCATCCGCGCGGGCATGGACGAACTCGTCATCGCGGGCGGCGTCAACTCGGCTTCCACGTCCCCGAAACAGCGTTTCCGCGTCGACGGGGAGTGGGTCGAACCATGGAGCCCGCCCACACACCCCGACCGGCCCGACGCCCCCAACCTGGACATGTCGATCACGGTCGGCTGGAACACCGCCGTACGGGCCGGCCTCAGCCGCGCGGACATGGACGCATGGGCTCTGCGCTCCCACCAGAACGCCATTCGCGCCATCGACGAAGGGCGTTTCGACGCCGAGGTGGCGCCCATCGGCACACCGCACGGACTGTTCTCCGTCGACGAACACCCCCGCCGCACCACGAGCCTGGAGAAACTCGCCTCGCTCAAGCCGCTCCACCCGGAGATCGAAGGCTTCTCCATCACGGCGGGCAACGCGGGCGGCGCCAACGACGGTGCCGCCGCCCTGGTGGTGGCCAGCGACCGGCTTGGCCTGCCCGCCCTCGCCGTCGTCCGCTCGTGGGCCTCGGTCGGCGCCGACCCCGCCGAGACGGGCCTCACCCCGGTGAAGGTGATCCCCAAAGCCCTTGCCCGCGCCGGACTTTCGACCGCCGACGTCGACCTCTTCGAGATCAACGAGGCCTTCGCCGCCGTGCCCGTCGCCGCGGTGAAGCTGCTCGGCCTCGACCCCGACCGTGTGAACGTCAACGGCAGCGGGTGCTCCCTCGGCCACCCGGTCGCCGCGACCGGCGCCCGGATGCTCGTCACGCTCGTGCACGAACTGCGGCGCCGTGGCGGCGGCATCGGCGTCGCCGCGATGTGCGCGGGCGGCGGCATGGGCTCGGCCACGGTCATCGAGGTACCCGCGCCATAGTCCGTCAGCAGTCGGTTCCGGTGGTGGAGAACGTCGACGACGTGAAGGGAACAACGTGGAGGGCTTGAAGGAGAAGGCCGTTCTCGTCGCGGGCGCGGCCACCGGGCTGGGGGCCGCCTCTGCCCGACGGCTCGCGGACGAGGGCGCCAGGGTCGTCGTCGGCGACCTCGACCTGGACGGAGCCCGGCGGACCGCCACGGCCATTGGCGACGCCGGTGGCCAGGCGGTCGCGGTGGGCTTCGACATGGCCGACGAGGCCTCGGTCGCCGAACTCGTGCGGACCGCCGTGCGGACGTACGGCGGTCTGGACGCCGTGCACGTCAACGCGGGCGACATGAGCGCGGTCTCCCAGGACACGGACGTCGTCGACATGGACCTCGCGGTGTGGGACCGGACCTTCGCCGTCAATCTGCGGGGCCACATGCTCGTCACCCGGTACGCCGTTCCCGAACTCCTGGCCCGGGGCGGCGGCGCGATCGTCTACACCTCGTCCATCGCGGCCTTCACCGGCGAGGCCGCGCGCCCCGCGTACTCGGCGACCAAGGCGGGCATCAACGCCCTCGCCCGCCATGTCGCCTCCCGCTGGGGCCGTGAGGGCATCCGCGCCAACGCGGTCGCACCGGGACTGATCCTGACGCAGGCCATCCAGGAGGGCGCGGCCCCCGACCTGCTGGAGGCGTTGCTCGCCCGCACCCGCAGCACCCGCCACGGGCGTGCCGACGACGTCGCCGGCATGGTGGCCCACCTCATGTCCGCCGACGGAGCCTGGATCAACGGCCAGGTCATCAACGTCGACGGCGGCACGGTGATGCGCTGAACGCTGCGTGGGGGACGGGCAGCTACGCGATCGTACGGAAGCGCAACAACGCCTCCTGCGCGAACGAGGCGACCAGGGACCCCTGGGTCGTGAGCACATCGCCGCGGCCGTAGCAGCGGCCGTGGGCGAGAAGCGGGCTCTGGTGGCGCAGCAGAAGCCAGCCGTCGGTCGTGAAAGGGCGGTGGAACCACACCGTGTGCGCGGTGACGGCGGACGAGAACGCCGTTCCCGAATCGTGCTGGGTGACCCCTTCGAGCGGCCGAAGCGCCGTACCGATCAGACCCAGATCGCTCGCGTACGCCGCCAACGCCGGGGCCAGCTCCGGCGCGACGGTCGGTGTGCGCATCCACAGGTCGTACTCGGGCGGCTCCGACTTCGGCGAGTCCATGTCGACGGTGGCCCGGGTGTCCCAGGGAAGCAGCGACAGATCCACGTCGTGCTCGGCCCCCGGCACCGGGGGCATCGGGAACGCGATCTGCTGGTCTGGACCGTCCTCATGGGAGTGCAGCGATACGGCCGCCACGGCCGCGACGCCCTGCGTCTGCTGCGCCACGACCGTCAACGTGGCGAAGGAGCCGCCCTCATGATGACGCGTCACCTCGTACCGCACTGGCTCCTGTGGCCGCCCCGCGCGGGCGAACTGCACGTGAAGGCTCTTGACTGCCTTCTCAGGGCAGGCCAGTTGGGCGGCGCGGACGCTCTGAGCGAGCAACTGCCCGCCGAAGATGCGGTGGTAGCCGAGTTGTTGGTTGCGACCCTCGAACACGGAGCCGGGCCGGGTGCCGAGGTCAAGGCAGGAGAGCAGGTCGCTCCACAGATCGGTCACTGATATCACTCCTCGGTCGATCACAGGTGGACGAGCCGTGGCGCGGACCCGCCGGCCCGCAGCAGTGCCCCCGCCTCGCGCGTCAACTGCCGTGCGCTGCCCAGCAGTCCGTCCAGTACCACGGCCCGTCGGACATGCCGGTGCAGATCGTGCTCGGCGGTGAAACCGATCCCGCCGAGGACCTGCTGGCAGTGCCGGGACGCCGTCAGCGCGGCCTTCCCGGCCGCCGCCTTGGCCAGCGACGCGCCCAACTCGTCGTTGGCGGCGACCAGGGTCGCCTCGGCGCCGTCCAGCGCCACGAGGGACTCGGCGAGCCGGTGCCGTACGGCCTGGAAAGAGGCCAACGGACGGCCGAACTGCACGCGGTCCACGGCGTGTTGGCGGGCCAGCGTGAGCATGGCGCGGCCGGTCCCGAGCAGCCACCAGCCGAGCGCGACCCGGCCGGTGGCGAGGGGGACAGAAGGTCCGACGGGCACGGAGCGCAGGGGAAGTTCGGCGTCCAGGGCCGTCCCGGCGGCCGCGTCGTCGCGGTCCCAGACGACCCACGTGCCGCCCGTGAACGGCAGCGGCAGCGTGCCGCCGACCGGACGGGCCGCCGCGTTCAGCAGGACGTCGTTCAGGAGCGGCGCGTGCGCGCCCGTCTCGCCCAGCAGACGGAACGTGAGCGGTACGGCCATGTCCGGTTGTTCCGCGAGGAGTTCGGCCCAGCCGAGGTCGGTCAGGGCGGCGTCCAGCGCCTGTCCCGAGGCCGCCGTCATCGTCTTGCGGAGCGTCTCGGCGAGCAGGTGCTCTTCGGCGGCGTCCACGGCTACTCCCTCCCGAGGTCGAGCAGTCGGCGCGCGATGATGTTCCGCTGGATCTCGGCCGTGCCGCCGTAGATGGTGGCCGCCTTCGCGTAGAGGTACTCCGAGCGCCACGGAGTGTCCGTCAACTCCAGTACGCCGGGTAGCAGATCGCGCACTGTCTCGAAGAGCTGTTGCTCGGCCGTGGCCAGCAAGACCTTGTCGACCGACGTCTCCGCGCCCAGCCGCTCACCCGCGGCCAGGCGGCGCTGGGTGGCGTGGGAGCGGCAGCGGACGGTGTGCAACGCCAGGTAGGCCGCGCCGAGTTCGGCGTCGTCCGGGACGCTCGTCTCGGCCAGCAGGCGGTCAAGTCGCGTGTAGAGATGGGCGATCCGGTGCCAGAAGCAGGTGGAACGCTCGTGCGGGAGCAGGTCCATCGCCAGGCGCCAGCCGTCGCCGGGGCGGCCGAGCATCCGGTCGGCGGGCACCGTCACATCGTCGAAGAACACCTCGGCGAACTCGTCCACGCCGTGCATCGTGCGCAGCGGCCGGACGGTGATGCCGGGGGTGTCCATGTCGACGAAGAACGCGGTGATCCCGTTGTGGCCCGGCGCGGTGCGGGTCAACAGGACGCAGCGGGCGGCGAATTGAGCCAGGCTCGTCCACACCTTCTGGCCGCTGATCTCCCAGTGGTCGCCGCGCGGAACCGCCCGCGTGGTGAGGGAGGCGAGGTCGCTGCCGGAGCCGGGTTCGGAGAAGCCCTGGCACCACTGCTCACGCCCGCTCAGCAACCGCGGGACCATCTCGGCGGCCAGCGCGGGAGGGGCGTACGAGATCATCGTCGGGGCGAGAACCTCGATCATCGAGTAGATCCCCGGCTCGGCCAACTCCCTTGTGGCGACCTCCTCGCCGAGCACCGCCCTCAGCACCGCGGGCCCGCCGAGCCCCCTCACCTCGGCGGGCCAGCCGTACCGCATCCAGTCCGCGTCGTACAACGCCTGGCGGACCCGGGCCAGTTGAGCGACTTGGGTGTCGAGGGTGTGGTCGGGGCCGGGGGACAGGTCGTGCTCGTCCAGCCAAGTGCGCAGGCCCGTGCGGAAGTCGGCGACGTCCATGTTCCCGGGCGCCGAGGCGACGTTCATGTACCTGGGCGCTGATAGGCGTGCGGGCGGCCCGAGTCGTGGGCTCCGCTGCGGCGGATGAACGTCATCGCCCGTGTGCGCAGTCGCCAGCCCTCGTCCGTGCGGACGTAGGTGTCGTTGTAGTAGCCGATCCGCAGGTCGTGTGTGGCGTGGTCGACGAAGCAGAGCGGCTGGGTGCCGGTCGCTGTGCCGCCGGACAGGTCGACGGCCGGCGTGCCCGTGAGGAACAGCCCCTTGGGCGCGGCGGCCACGAGCTTCGGGAACTCGTCGAGGCCGTAGGAGTCCCCGAAGGCGCTGTACGTGCCGTCGGGTGTGAAGACCCCCAGCACCCCGTCCAGGTCACCGCGGGTGATGCACACCGCGTAGCGGGCGAGGAGCTGCTGGATCTCCATCAGGTCGTCGGTCGGACCAGGGGGAGGAGCCGGAACGGGCAAGGAGGACAAGGACTTTCCACCCTTCACCATGAGTGAGAATTGCATTCTCTCAGATGAGTGGCAGATTTCCACGGCGGGTGAGGCGACGTCAACAGTCTCTGTCTGAATGGTTGATTCTCCGTAGATGAGAAGCTAGTTTCCAGCGATGGAGAGGGGAGATCCGACGCGATGGACCAGTTCCTCACCTTCGGGATCGTCGGCCTGAGCACGGCCGCGATCTATGCCGTCATCGGCAGTGGGCTCGTGCTCACCTACACCACCACCGGCGTGTTCAACTTCGCGCACGGCGCGGCCGGCATGCTGTCCGCGTTCATGTACTGGCAGCTGACCGTCGGCTGGGGCTGGCCCGTTCCGGTCGCCCTGGTCGTGGTGCTGCTCGTGCTCGCCCCGGGCTTCGGGCTGCTCGTCGAGCGGTTCGTGCTGCGGCCCGTCCAGGCACTCGGCGAAGCAGAACGGCTCGTCATGACGGTCGCGCTGCTCAGTGGCCTCATCGCGGCCGCGCGCTGGATCTGGGACCCCAACGTGGCGCGGCCCCTGCCGATGTTCTTCGCCGCCCGCAAGCCCATCCACCTCGGCCCGGCCGTCATCACCTGGCACCAGGCGATCACCATGGCGGTGGCCGTCGCCGTCGCGGCCGGCCTGCGCATCCTGCTCTACCGCACCCGCGCCGGAGCCGAGATGCGCGCGGCCGTCGACGACCGGGCACTCGTCGGCCTCACCGGCGCCGACCCGGTCCGGGCGGGCCGGGTCTCCTGGATCCTCGGCACCCAACTGGCCGCGATCGGCGGCATCTTGATCGCCCCGACCGTCACCCTCGACGCCGCCCAGCTCTCCCTGCTGATCGTCAGCGCCTACACCGCCGCTGTCTTCGGCAGGCTGCGCAGCCTGCCGCTCACCTTCCTCGGCGCGGTCGTCGTCGGCTGTATGGAGAGCTATCTGACCGGCTACCTCCCGCAGAACGACTACCTTCCCGGTCTACGGCTCGCCGCCCCCGCCCTGCTGCTCTTCCTCGCCCTGCTGGTCTTCCCGCACCGACGCCTGCGCGGCCGTGAACGGCGGCTGGCCCGCGTGCCGGTGCCGAGCGCGCGCGGCACGCTCGTGTTCGCCGCGGTCGTCGTCGCCTTCGGCGCGGTACTGGCCTCTCTCCTCGGAGAAGCCGACCTCATCACCTACGGAGCGATCTTCTCGCTGGGCGTGGTGGCGCTCTCGTACGTCCCGCTCGCCGGGTACGCCGGACAGGTCTCCCTGTGCCAGCTGAGCATGGCCGGCATCGGCGCGGTCGTCTGGGCACACCTCGGCGCCCACGGCGAACTGTGGGCGCTCGGCGCGACGGTCCTCGTCTCCGCGGTGGCCGGCGCGCTGGTCGCACTGCCCGCGCTGCGGCTCTCCGGCGTGTATCTCGCCCTGGGCACCGCCGCGTTCGCCGTGATCCTCGACCGGTGGATCTTCACCCTGCCGGCCTTCCACGTCCTCGGCCTGCGGATCGCCCTGTTCGACCAGGGTTCGGTCGACGCCACCGGTCCCGACCTGTTCGGCCTCCGGCTCGACAGCGGACGGGAGTTGATGGTGTTCGCCGCCGTCTGTCTCGCGCTCGCCTCGATCGGCGTGGCGGCCCTGCGCCGCAGCCGCTTCGGCCGGCGGCTGATCGCCCTGCGCGACAGCGAGGCCGCCTACGCCACCCTCGGCGGCAACCTGCTGGTCGCCAAGGTCGCCGTGTTCGCCCTCGCCTCCGGCATCGCCGGACTCGGCGGTGCGCTCTACGGAATGCAGCAACGCACCGTCACCGCGGGCCAGTTCAGCCTCATCGCAGGCCTGCCCATCTTCCTCGTCGCCGTGGTCGGCGGACTCGGCGCGGTCGGCAACGGGCTCTTCGCCGGCACCGCGTTCGCCGGCCCGACGAACGCCCTGATCGCCATCGCGCCCGGCACCGCGAACCTGGTCGCCCTTCTCCCCGGCCTCGCCGGTGTCGGCCTCGGCCACAACCCGGACGGCATCGTCCCCCGCTTCCGCCGCCAGTGGGAGCCCCTCGCCCGCGACCGCATCGCCCTGTCCATCCTGCTCTGCGCCCTCGCCCCGGCCTGGGCCCTGCGCTTCACCGACGTGATCAACGACTGGACGTACTACGGCGGTTCACTCGTCCTCGCCGTCGCCCTCCGCACCTGGGCAACCGCCCGGCAGACCGCTCCGGCCGAGCCGCAGATCCCCGTCGAGTGGTGGGGCATACGGCGTGACTGGCGCCCCGAGGACGAGGAGGTGCTGGCCCGTGGCATCGCTGCAGGTTAGTGGAGTGACCGTCTCCTTCGGCGGAAACCGCGCTCTCGACGGAGTCGCCCTGACCGCCGAGGCAGGCCGCGTCACCGGACTCATCGGACCCAACGGGGCAGGGAAAAGTACCCTGTTCGACGTCGCCTCCGGACTCCGCAGGCCCTCCTCCGGGCAGGTCCGGCTGGACGGCCGGGACGTCACCCGGGCCCGGCCCTCCGCCCGCGCCCGGCACGGACTCGCCCGCACCTTCCAACGTCTGGAACTGTTCGGCCGGCTCAGCGTGCGCGACAACCTCCTCGTCGCCGCCGAACTCGGCCCCGAACGCCGCCGCGCGGACCAGGTCGTCACCGAGATCCTGCACCGCCTCGGACTCACCGGCCTCGCCGACACCTCACCCGACGCCCTCCCCACCGGAGTCGGCCGTCTCGTCGAGGTGGGAAGGGCCCTCGCGATCCGCCCGAAGGTGCTTCTCCTCGACGAACCCGCCGCCGGACAGGACGCGGAGGAGACCGAACGCTTCGCGGAACTCCTGCGCGCCCTCACCGACGACGGAACCGCCGTCGTCGTCGTCGAGCACGACATGAGCCTCGTGATGGCCGTCTGCGACGAGGTGTACGTCCTCGACCTCGGCAAGATCATCGCCGTCGGCCCGCCCGAGGTGATCCGCAGCGACGAAACGGTACTCGCCGCCTACCTGGGGGACGCGTGAGCGCACTTCTCGAACTGCGCGGCATCCGCGCCGCCCACGAACGCATCACCGTCCTGCACGGCGTCGACCTCGACGTCGCCGCCGGACAGGTGGTCGCACTCCTCGGCCCGAACGGCGCCGGAAAGACCACCACCCTGCGCGTCGCCGCCGGAGTCCACCCCGTCGAATCGGGCCAACTCGTCCTCGGCGGACGGGACATGACCGGCGCCGACCCTCGCGACCTGGCCCGCGCCGGAGTCTGCCTCATCCCCGAAGGACGAGGCGTCTTCCCGAACCTGTCCGTGCGCGACAACCTCCTCATGATGACCTTCACCGGCCGCAGCCGCGAGGAGATCGAGGAGATCGCGTTCGCCCGCTTCCCCGTCCTCGCCCGGTGTGCCGGACAAGCGGCGGGCACCCTCTCCGGCGGCGAACAGCAGATGCTCGCCCTCGCCCGCGGCCTCGCCACCGACCCCGCCGTCCTGCTGCTCGACGAACTCTCCATGGGGCTCGCCCCGTTGGTCGTCGGCCGGCTCTACGAACAGGTCGGCGAGATCGCCCGGCAGGGCGTCGCCGTGCTCGTCGTCGAGCAGTTCGCCGCCGCCGTCCTCGACATCTGCGACCACGCCGCCGTCCTCGTACGCGGCCGGGTCGAACGGCAGGGCCACCCCGACGGCGGGTTGCGTGCCGAACTGTCCGCTCTCTACCTGGGGAGTTCCACATGACGTCCACCGAGACGCGAGCGGACCGCTTCGTCCGCGAACTCACCGTCCTGAAAATCCCGGATCCGGCCGCCGGGAGGGCCGTTCTCTGGCTGCGCGCGGGCGCCGCCCTGATGACGATCGGCGTCGTCCTCGGCGTGTGCGCCTACTTCATCTCGCACGACACCAGCGATCCGCTGGTGCAGAACGACGCTCTCACTCTTGGCCTGGCCGCGGTCGCCGGGAGCGTCGTCGGTTCCGCACTCTTCCTGCGGTACTCGCTCACCGGCTTCCTGCGGTACTGGATGGCCCGTCAGTCCTACGACGTGGAACTCCTCGCCGACCGCCTGCTCGAAAGGGAACTCCGCCATGACCCCACCGGCACCGACGCCGCGCCCCGGTGACCAACTCGCCAGCGCCGTCTGCGGCACCCGCGTGGTCGTCATCCGCGCACCCGCCGACGTACAGCCCCAACTGGCCTGCGGCGGCAGCCCGTTGGTCCCCGCGGCCGACGCACCCCCGGCGAAGCCCGGACCGGCCGGCACCACCACCCTCATCGGCAAGCGGTACGTCGACACCACCGGGACGCTCGAACTGCTCTGCACCGCCTCCGGCGCGGGCGAACTCACCTGTGACGGCGCCCCCATGACCCTGAAGGCGGCCAAGCCGCTGCCCGCCTCCGACTGACCGACCCACCCCCGTAAGGAGCCGTCATGGACCGCGACGACCTCATCCTCATCAGCGTCGACGACCACATCATCGAACCCCCCGACATGTTCGTGAACCACCTCCCCGAGCGCTACAAGAAAGAAGCGCCCCAACTGGTGCACCGGGACGACGGCACCGACGTGTGGCAGTTCGGCGGCGCGACCATCACCAACTCGGCGCTCAACGCGGTGGCCGGCCGACCCAAGGAGGAGTACGGCGTCGAACCGCAGGGCCTCGACGAGATCCGCCCCGGCTGTTACGACGTGCACGAGCGGATCAAGGACATGAACGCGGGCGGCATCCTCGCCCAGATGAACTTCCCGTCCTTCCCCGGCTTCTCGGCCCGCCTGTTCGCCACCAAGGACGTGGACTTCTCCCTCGCGCTCGTGCGGGCGTACAACGACTGGCACATCGACGAGTGGTGCGCCGCCTACCCGGGCCGCTTCATCCCGATGGCGCTGCCCGCCATCTGGGACGCGGAGCTGTGCGCGGCGGAGGTGCGCCGGGTCGCCGAGAAGGGCGTTCACTCGCTCACCTTCACCGAGAACCCCGCCGTCCTCGGCTACCCGAGCTTCCACGACCCGTACTGGAACCCGCTGTGGCGCGCGCTGTCCGACACCGACACCGTCATGTCGGTGCACATCGGTTCCTCCGGCAGGCTCGCCGTCCCGGCCGCCGACTCGCCGCCCGACGTGATGATCACGCTCCAGCCGATGAACATCGTCTCCGCCGCGGCGGACCTGCTCTGGTCGCCCCCGATCAAGCAGTTCCCGAACCTGAAAATCGCCCTCTCGGAAGGCGGAACGGGCTGGATCCCGTACTTCCTGGAGCGCCTCGACCGCACCTTCGAGATGCACTCCACCTGGACCCTCCAGGACTTCGGCGGCAAGCTGCCCTCCGAGGTCTTCCGCGAGCACTTCCTGACCTGCTTCATCACCGACAAGCTGGGCGTGCGACTTCGGCACGACATCGGCATCGACAACATCTGCTGGGAGGGCGACTATCCGCACAGCGACTCCCTGTGGCCGGACGCCCCCGAGCAGCTGCACGACGTGCTGTCGAGCTGCGACGTCCCCGACGACGAGGCCAGGAAGATCACCTACGAGAACGCGATGCGCTGGTACTCCTTCGACCCCTTCGCGCACATCCCGCGCGAACAGGCCACCGTGGGCGCGCTGCGCAAGGCGGCCGAGGGCCACGACGTCAGCACCCGCTCCCGCAGCCACCAACTCATCGAGCCCGCCGAGAAGTTGGAGGCATTCCGCACCAAGGCCCGGGCGGCCGTGGCGGCGGCCCGATGAGCGACCTGGTCCTGACGGAACGGATCGGCGCCGTCCTCGTGGCGACCCTGAACCGCCCGGAGGCCCGAAACGCCCTCAACCCGGAGCTGATCGACGAACTGTCAGTCGTGCTCCGGGAGGCGGACACCGACCCTGCGGTACGGGCGATCGTCCTCACGGGCGCCGGAACGGTCTTCTGCTCCGGCATGGACCTCAAGGCGTTCGCGAAGGGCGGCGGCAGGTTCGACGGCCTGGTGTGGTTCTTCCGCGAGGGCATCACCACTCCGGTGATCGCCGCCCTCAACGGCTCGGCACTCGCTGGCGGCTTCGAACTCGCCCTGGCCTGCGACCTGGTGGTCGCCGCGGAGGACGCCAAGCTGGGGATCGCGGAGGTGAAACGGGGCCTGTTCGCGGCCGGAGGCGGTACGACCCTCGCCGACCGGGTCCCGCTGGCCGTGGCCATGGAGATGGGGCTGACCGGAGACCTCGTCACCGCGACGGACGCCAAGCAGTTCGGCCTGGTCAATCGCGCCGTCCCGGCCGGGGAGGTGCGGGAGACGGCGCTCACCCTGGCCGGCCGCATCGCCGAGAACGGCCCTCTCGGCGTCGCGATGACCAAGAAGCTGATGCGAGAACGCCGTTGGGCCGAACCGGAAGAGGTCGACTCCGTGTTCAGA
Source organism: Streptomyces sp. NBC_00988 (assembly GCF_045162645.1). Taxonomy (NCBI): domain Bacteria; kingdom Bacillati; phylum Actinomycetota; class Actinomycetes; order Kitasatosporales; family Streptomycetaceae; genus Streptomyces; species Streptomyces sp. NBC_00988. Next base: position 938,735 of record NZ_CP108730.1, on the reverse strand, counting down.
AGCGCCGACGCGGTGGAGGGGGCAAGGGCCTTCGCCGAACGCCGTAGCCCGGTGTGGATGGGGAAGTAGTAACTCGACTCCGGTGAGGACGAGCGGCTGCGCGGTCTTGTGCCGCTTGTACGGCTGGATCTGGAGGGGATCGGGCGGCGGGCCGCGGCGCTCGGCGTCACCGGGTTCACCAACGCCGACCCGCACCCCGCGAGCGGGTTCACACAGATGCTGTCCGTTCTCCCGCAACGGCTCCTGGTGATGGGCGTCGACGAGCCCGTGAAGCTGATGCTCGACGATCCGACGCTCCCCGCTCCCGCCCAACTCGGCCGCACCATAGGGGAGACCAGGCCCCGGTCGGTCGCCGTGCGCTGTGTGACCCGGGTGCAGTTGCTGGTGACACTGCTCGCCCTGGACGAGGCGGGACCGGCCGACGGTGACCGGATCGAGCACGGGTCGGTGATCCCGGCCGAGACGATTCCCTGGCTGCGGCGGCTCGGGGCGACGGTCGTGACCCAGCCCCATTTTCCGGCCCCGCTACGGCTGTTCACCGGTGAGCCCCAACACCCGGCGCGGACACGCCGGCCGATGTATCAGCCCCTCATGACCTACACGCTGTACCCGCCGTCAACTCCCAACGCCTGCCCGGTGATGAACCCGGCCCGGTCGGAGGCGAGGAACGCGACCGCCTCCGCGATGTCGGTCGCATCGCCGAAACGGCGCAGCGGGATGTTGCGCCGGGTGACGGCGAGGGCGGCCTCGTCCAGTTCGCCGGAGCTGATCAGACGGCCGGCGATGCCGTCGTTGAGCATGCCGGGTGCCACGCAGTTCACGCGGACGCCGTAGCGGCCCTCCTCGGCGGCGAGTGCCCGGGCGACCGCCTCGACCGCGCCCTTCGCGCCCGACGACAGTCCGTCCCGTACCGGGAAGCGGCGGGTGGCGACGGTCGTGACGGCGACGATGTTGCCCCGGCTCTCGCGCAGCAACGGCAGCGCGGGATGCACCAGGTTGAAGAACGCCACCGCGTCGCCTTCGAGTTGGGCGCGGTACTCGCTCGGCGTCACCTTGCTCAGGTGCCGCATGGGTACGTGCGGGCCCGCCGCGTACACGAGGGTGTGGATGCCGCCGCTCACTTCCGACACGGCCTCGGCTGTGGCGGACTCGTCGGTCAAGTCGATTCGCAGCGACCGGACTTGACGGCCCAGCTTCGTGACCTCGGCGGCCACCGCGTCCGCCGCCTCCTGGTTGGCGCGGTAGGTGAACACGATCTCGCTGCCGCGCTCAGCGAGGAGACGGACGACCGCCGCCCCGATCCCGCCCGAGCCGCCCGCGACGAACGCGACACCTGGTCTGCTGGAGAAGTCCGGCACCGTAACCGCCTCACAATCCGAGGGACTTGGCGATGATGACCTTCATGACCTCGCTGGTCCCGGCGTAGATGCGGGTGATGCGTGCGTCCGCGTAGAGCCGGGCGATGGGGTATTCCAGCATGTAGCCGTAGCCGCCGAACAGTTGCAGGCAGCGGTCGACCGCGCGGGCCTGCATCTCGGTGCAGAACAGCTTGACCTTGGCGGCGTCGGGTCCGCTCAGTTCACCGGCGACGAGTTCGAGCACCGCCCGGTCCAGCATCGCCTGCGCCGCCTCGATCTCGGCTGCCACGGCGGCGAGTTCGAACTTGGTGTTCTGGAAGGAGGCGACCGTCTTTCCGAACGCCTTGCGTTCCTTGACGTACGAGATCGTCGTGTCCAAAGCTGTTCGTGCCTGGGCGACCGAGCCGACCGCCACCGTCATCCGCTCCTGCGGCAGGTTGTTGCCCAGATAGCCGAACGCGGCACCCTCCTCGCCGAGCCGGTTGGCGACCGGGACCCGTACGTCGTCGAAGGCCAACTCCACTGTGTCCTGCACCTTGATGCCCAACTTGTGCAGCACCCGGCCGCGCGTGAAGCCGGACATGCCGTCCTCGACGACGAGCAGGGTGAGACCGGCGCGGCGGTTGTCCGGGTCGGTCGACGTGCGCGCCACGACGATCACCAGGTCGGCGAGGAGCCCGCCGGTGATGAACGTCTTCGCCCCGTTGAGAACGTACGAATCCCCGTCGCGCACGGCCGTCGTACGGATCCCCGCGAGATCGGAGCCCGTGCCCGGCTCGGTCATCGCGATGGCCGTCAGCAACTTCCCGGACGCCATGCCAGGGAACCAACGCTCGCGCTGCTCCCGGTCCGCGTAGGAGAGGAAGTACGGCAGCACGACGTCGAGTTGGGTGCGCACGGTGCCCAACGTCACCAGGGCGCGGGCCGATTCCTCCTGGAGGACGACGTTGTAGCGGTAGTCGGCGAGGCCCGCTCCGCCGTATTCCTCGGGGACGGCCGTGCCCAACAGGCCCAGTGAGCCCAGCTGTTCGAAGAGTGCGCGGGGGAGTCGGCCGGCCTCCTCCCACTCGGCGTAGTGGGGGACCACCTCCTTGCCGATGAAGTCCCGCGCGAGCCGGCGGAAGGCCTCGTGGTCGTCGGTGAAGACGTGTCGGCGCACAACATCCCCTGTCAGGTGGCGAGTTCGACGACGGTGGCGTTGGCGGTGCCGCCGCCCTCGCACATGGTCTGCAGGCCGTAGCGGATCCCGTGGTCCCGCATGTGGTGGATCATGCGGGTCATCAGGACGGCGCCCGACGCGCCGAGCGGGTGTCCGAGCGCGATGGCGCCGCCGAGCGGGTTGAGCAGCGCCGGGTCCGCGCCGGTCTCGGCCAGCCAGGCGAGCGGGATCGGTGCGAAGGCCTCGTTGACCTCGAAGACGCCCACCTCCGACAGGCGGACGCCGGCCTTGCGGAGCACCCTCTCGGTCGCCGGGATCGGTCCGGTCAGCATGAGGACCGGGTCGGAACCGGTGACGACGCCCGCGCGGTAGCGGACGATCGGCGTCAGCCCCAACTCGCGTGCTTTTTCAGGGGTGGTGACCAGCAGGGCGGCGGCTCCGTCGGAGATCTGGGAGGAGTTGCCCGCGTGGATCACCCCGTCCTCCTGGAAGGACGGTTTCAGCCGCGCGAGAGTGTCGACGCTGGTACCGCGCCGTATGCCCTCGTCCGCGGTCACCGTGTTCGTGCCGCCGGTCACCGGCACGATCTGCGCGTCGAAAGCCCCGCCGTCCTGCGCGGCCGCCGCCCGCTCGTGCGACAGCGCGGAGAACTCGTCGAGGACACCCCGTCCCAGTCCCCACTTCTGCGCGATCTTCTCGGCGGAGACGCCCTGGTTGAAGGAGAAGTCCTCGTAACGGGCGAGGACTTGAGGGCCGTACGGCATCCCGCCGGCCCGTGAGGCGCCGAGCGGTATCTGGCTCATCACCTCGACGCCGCCCGCCACCACGACGTCCTGCTGGCCGGACATGACCGCCTGGGCGGCGAAGTCCAGCGCCTGCTGGCTCGATCCGCAGGCCCGGTTGACCGTGGTCCCCGGGATGCTCTCGGGCCAGCCCGCGGCCAGCACCGCGTAGCGGCCGATGTTGCTCGACTGGTCGCCCAACTGGCCGACACAGCCCCACACCACGTCGTCGACGACCTCGGGGTCAAGACCCGTGCGGTCGACAAGGGCCTGAAGGACGACGGCGGAGAGGTCGGCCGCGTGCACACCGGCCAGCCCGCCGTTCCGTTTGCCGACGGCGGTGCGGACCGCCTCCACCACCACTGCCTCACGCATCACGAGTCCTCCGTAGCTGTCGGCACGGCCGATCCTGGCTCCGCTGTTCCCGGCACCGCCCAGCGCCCCGTGTAGCGAGGCGGGCGCTTCTCCACGAAGGCGGCGTACGCCTCCGGGACGTCTGCCGTGGCGAAGTTCATGGCCTGCGCCCGCGCCTCGCCGGCAAGGGCCTCGCGCAGGGTGCGATCGGCGTTCTCGTTGAGGAGCGCCTTGTTCTGCGCGAGGGCGACCGGCGCTCCGGCCACCAGCCGGGCGGCGAGGTCGTCCGCGAAAGCGTCGATCTTGTCGGCGTCCACGACCCACGTCACCAGGTTCAGGGCCCGGGCCGCCTCGGCGGCGATCGTCTCGGCCAGCAGCACGAGCCGCTTCGCCTGCTGCAACCCCACCAGCTTCGGCAGCAGCCACGATCCGCCGCAGTCCAGGGACAGGGCGCGGCGCGCGAAGATCTGCGAGAACGTGCTGTCCGGAGTCGCGACGACGAAGTCGCAGCCCAGGGCGAGGTTCCAACCCGCCCCGACCGCCACGCCGTTGACCTTGGCGATGGTGGGGATCGGCAGCTCGTGCAGCAGCAGCGTGACCTCGCTCAGGGTCCGCATCCGGTACAAGGGGTGCTCGCCGCTGACGCCCTTGCGGATGTCGGCCCCGGAGCAGAACGCGCCGTCGGCACCGGTCAGGACCAGCGCACGCACCGTACGGTCGCTGCCCGCTGCGGAGAGTGCCGTTCTCAGGGCGTCCCACAGCTCGGCGTCGATCGCGTTCTTGCGGTGGGGTCGGTTCAGGGTGAGTGTGCGTACTCCCTCGGCGTCGCTCGTCAGCAGGACCGGCCGTGCACTCATCGCACCGCCCCCTGCGCCCGGAGAACCGCGATCTCCTCGTCCGTCAGCCCGAGTTCGGCGAGTACGGCGTCTGTGTGCTGGCCGAGAGCGGGTATCGCGCCCATCGGCGGGTCGTACCCGGCGATGACCGGGGGCGGCAGCAGCGCCGGGACCGGGCCCGACGGTGTGTCGATCTCGCGCCATCGGTCGCGGGCCCGCAGATGGGGGTGGGCGATGACGTCGCTGGGCGTGTTGTAGCGGGAGTTGCCGATCCCGGCCGCGTCGGCACGGTCCTGCACGTGGGCGAGGTCGTGCCGCGCGCACCAGGCGGAGATCTCCGGCTCCAGCACGGCGCGGTGTTCCACCCGTCCGGCGTTGCTCGCGAAGCGCGGGTCGTCCGCCAAGTCCGGCCGGTCGATCAACTCCCGTGCCAGGCGCTGCCATTCACGGTCGTTCGTCGTGCCGAGGATCACCGTGTGACCGTCGGCGGTCCGGTGGGCGCCGTACGGTGCGACGGCGGGGGAGCTCATGCCGAGCGGCTGTTGGTCGATGCCGGAGTGACGGGTGTAGGTGAGGGGATAGCCCATCAGCTCCGTCATCGTGTCGAACAGACTCACCGCGACGGACGAGGCCGCGGGCCCGGGCCCCACTCCGCGTTCCCTGCCGCACAGCAACGCGATGATCGACAGGGCGGCGTACAGGCCGCTGCACACGTCGGCCATCGGCGGCCCCGGTTTGGCCGGTGCCCCGGGGTGGCCCGTCACCGCGCAGGCGCCCGACTCGGCCTGCACGAGGAGGTCGTAGGCGCGCTTGTGGGAGAGGGGGCCGCCGGGGCCGTATCCGTCGATCTCGACGGCGATGAGGTTGGGGTGCAGGGTCTTCAAGTCGTCGGGAGAGACGCCGAGTTTGGCCGTGGTGCCGGGTGTGAGGTTGGAGACGAGGACATCGGCGCGTTCCAGTAGGCGGTGCAGGACGCCCATGCCGCCGGGTGTCTTCAGGTCCAGAGCCAGCGACTCCTTGCCCCGGTTGACCCAGACGAAGTGCGCCCCCAGGCCCTTGACCACATCGTCGTAGTGGCGGGCGAAGTCGCCGCCCTTGGGGTTCTCCACCTTGATCACACGGGCACCGAAGTCGCCGAGCGTGCGGGTGCACATGGGAGCCGAGATCGCCTGCTCCAGCGCGACCACGGTGATTCCGGCCAGCGGCCCTGTTGTTGTCGTCATCTCAGATCGTCGCGTCTCGGATCGCGGTCGTGAACTGTGCCCGCAGTTCGTCCTTCAGCACCTTCTGGCTCGCGTTGCGCGGCAGTTGGCCGACGAAGCGGACATGGCGGGGTACCTTGAAGTTGGCCATGTGCTCGCGGGCCCAGGCGATGACCTCGGTCTCGGTCGGCGTCCGCTCCGGTGGCGGGACCACGAAGGCGCAGCCGACCTCGCCGAGCCGTTCGTCGGGAACGCCGATCACGGCGACCTGCTGGACGTTCTCGCAGCCGAGAAGCAGCTTCTCTATCTCCGCCGGATAGGCGTTGAAGCCGCCGACGATGTACAGCTCCTTCTTGCGGTCGACGATGGCGAGGTCGCCGTCGTCGTCGAGCCGGCCGATGTCCCCGGTGTGCAGCCAGCCCTCGGCGTCGATCGTCGCGGCGGTGGCGTCGGGGTCGTCCCAGTAACCGCGGGTGACGTTGTAGCCGCGGACGAGGATCTCGCCGTCGAGGCCGATCGGGACGTCGAGACCGTCGGCGGCGACGATCCGGACCTGGACACCGGGAATGGCACTTCCCGTGGTGTGAGCCACCGTCTCCTCGGAGTCGCCGACACGGGTCGTGGTCACCAGCGCCGTCGACTCGGTCAGGCCGTAGGCGCTCATCACGATGTCGAACGACAACTCCGTTTTCATGGCGTGGATCAGCGATTCCGGGATCGTCGTACCGCCCGTCATGGAGACCCGCAGCGACGACAGGTCGTGCGTGGCACGGTCCGGGTGGTTGACCAGGTCGTGGAAGATGGTCGGCGGTCCGAGGAGGATGCTCACCCCCTCCCGCGCGATGAGGTCCAGGGCCCGACCGGCGTCGAAGACGGGCATGGGGATGACGGTCACGCCGTGCATGAGCGAGGCCAGCCAGCCTGCCTTGTATCCGAAGCAGTGGAAGAACGGCGGGATCACCAGAAAGGTGTCGGAGGCATCGAAGGTGTACTCCTTCGCCATCCACCCGTAGGCGCGCAGGGACTGGCCGTGGGTGAGCATCACGCCCTTGGGGTGGCCGGTCGTGCCGGACGTGAACATCACGTCGGACACGTCGTCCGGCGTCAACCGGTCGACCGACTCATGGGCCGCAGCCGTGGAAACGCCTTCTCCAGCGCCGAGAAAGTCGTTCCAGGCCAGCTCGGCCGCCCCCTGCGGGCCGAGAACGGACACCGTCTTCTGCAGGGCCGGCAGTCCCGGGTCGGCCTTCCGGAGTTCGCCGATGTAGTCGTTGCCGAGGAAGGGCGAGGCGAACACGGCCGCCGCCTCCGACTTCCGCAGGATGTACGAGATCTCCTGCGCCTTGAACCGTGTGTTGAGCGGAACGAGGATGGCTCCGGCGCCGTGGATGCCCAGCGCGGTGAAGATCCACTCCGCCGAGTTGGGGGCGCACAGCCCGACCCGGTCGCCCGGCTTGATACCGAGCGCCATCGTGGCGCGGACCGAGTCGACCATCTGCTCCTCCAGCTCCCGGAACGTCCACCGGCGGTCACCGTCGATGAGCGCCGTGGCGTCCCCGAAACGCCTGGCCGCCAGCCTGATGACGTTCGGGATGCTGAGGAATTCGTCGTCGTAGCGCATCAGTTGGCTCCAGGGCTAGCCGTTCGAGGGGAGATGCAGGATCCGCTTGGCGATGATGTTCCGCTGGATCTGGGAGGTGCCGCCGTAGACGGAGGCAGCGCGGGAGTACAGGTAGTCGCCGAACAACTCGCCGCCCTCTCCGGAGAGTTCGGCCGGGAACACCTCAAGTGCCGTGTCGTAGAGCCGCTGTTCGGTCCTCGTCATCAGCAGTTTGTCCACGGACGACTCCGGGCCGGCGTTCTGCCCGGCGAGACGTTCGGCGGTACGGCGGCGGGCGTGCGCCACCAGGACCTCGTAGTCGACGACACACCGGCCGATCCGGGACAACAGCCCGTCGGGCAGGCTGTGTCGGTGCTCGGCGGCGTGGCGCCGCAGCCGTTCGACGAGCAGCCCGTACTTCGAGATGTGCCCGGTGTCGAGGGCGTTGCGCTCGTACGACACCGTCGTCATCGCCAGTGCCCAGCCGATGCCCTCGGCGCCGATGCGCTCGGGCTCCTCGATGCGGACGTCGTCGAGGAACAGCTCGCAGAACTCGTCGTCGCCGTTGGCTGCGCGCAGCGGTCGGACCGTCACGCCGGGTCGGTCCAGAGGCAGGACGAACGCCGAGATCGACTTGTGGGCCGGTGCTGCACGGTCCGTGCGGGCCAGCAGCAGGCACAGGCCGGAGTACTGGGCGTAGCTCGTCCACAGTTTCTGCCCGCGCACAATGTAGTGGTCGTCGTGCCGTTCGGCGAAGGTGCTCATGCCGGCCAGGTCCGAACCGGCACCCGGCTCGCTGAAGCCCTGACACCACACCTCGTCACCGGCCAACATCCGTGGCAGGAACCGGAGTCGCTGCTCCTCCGAGCCGAACTCCAGGAGCGCGTGGGCGAGATAGCCGATCCTCGGGACGCCCGGGGCCCGGCAGGCGCCGAGTTCGTCACTGATCGCCACCTGGTGCAGCGCGGTCAGACCCCGGCCGCCGTAGCGCTCCGGGACGTCGAGGCCGACCCACCCGCCCGAGTGCAGCAGCCGGTGCCAGCGGCGCAGGAAGACCGGTACCGGTTCGCCCGACTGCCGCTCGGGGAGCGGGTGTTCGGCCAGCCAGGCACGGAACTCCCGCCGCAGGCGGTCCAGATCGGCCGGGTCGCCGAAGTCCAGCGGGGTGTCGGTCATCGCGTCACCTCCGGTACGGCCAGCGCGGCGAGCAGTTCGTCCGTCGTGGCGAGGAGCGTCGCGCCCAGGCGCACCTTGCGCAGATACAGGTGCGCGATGTGCTCCCAGGTCTGCGCGATACCGCCGAAGACCTGCATCCCCGCGTAAACCGCTTCCAGCGCCGAGGAGTTGACCTCTGCCTTGGCGGCACGTGCCGCAGCCAGGGCGCGCTCGGGCGGTTCGTTGTCGAGACACCAGGCCGCGTACCGCGTGACGCTGGTGCACGCCTCCACGAGGACTGTCGCGTCCGCGAGGAGATGCTGTACGGCCTGGAAGGAACCGATCGCCTGCCCGTACTGGTGCCGGACGCGGGCGTATTCGACCGCCTGCTTCACGAACGAGCCCGCCGTGCCCACGAGTTCGGCGGACACGACTACAAGTGCGTAGGCCTGCCAACGGAGTAGGTCCGGTGGGTCGAGATGACCGATGACCTGCACGGGGGCACCTGACGGCACCGCCCGCACCGAGCGCACGAGGTCCGTGCTCGGTGCCGCCGGGCCCAACTCGACCCGTGTGACCGCCCCTTCGGTGGTGACGCAGAGCGCGCTGTCGGCTCCCTCGCTGTCCCAGGCGACGAGATCCGTCGGTGTCCGTCCGGGGAAGCGGAGTTCGCGGGTGAGCGCGATGGTGGGCGTCGACCTCGGGTTGTCGTCGCCGAGCAGGCGGAGCAGCTCGGGGGCCAGTAGGACCGTGCCGAGCAGGGACGTCGTGAGCGGGTGGCGGCCGTGTTCCTCGGCGAGCAGCGCGCACTCCTGGGCGGTCGCCGCCGGGGGAGAGGTGCGCCGTAGATCCGCCAAACCCAGTTCGTCCAGGGCCTGTTGGGCGGCCGTCCGGGTCGACGGTTTCACCTCGTCCGCCGATGTGACGCCGAAGCGGGTCGCGAGTGAGCGCACCATGTCGCGGACCAGGACGAACTCCTCGTGGTCCACGCTCAGTTCCCCTCAGGGAGGTTGGCGCGCCGTTCGGCGCGGGCCGCGAGTTCGGTGATGATGCGGATGTGGTCCGGGCTGGTCATCGTGGCCCGCTCGGCCATCAGCGCGGCTTCCATGCCGCCGCGTGACACCTGCTCGGCGACCGCCGCGAGGGCCAGCTTGGTGGCGCGGAGTGCCTCGGCGGGCTGGGCCGCGAGCCGGTGGGCCAGGGCGAGAGCCTCGCGCATCAGGTCGTCGGGCGGGACCGTGCGGTTGGCGAGGCCGAGTTCGACCGCCTTGGGTGCGGGGATACGGTCCCCGGTGAAGAGGTACTCCTTCACGCGCAGCAGGCTGGTGAGCATCGGCCACAGGGTGACTCCGCCGTCGCCGGCTACCAGGCCCACCGAGATGTGCGGGTCCGCGAAGTAGGCGTCCTCGGAGATCAGCACCAGGTCGCAGGCCAGGGCGAGGCTGCAACCCAGGCCCACCGCAGGGCCGTTGACGGCCGCGATCACCGGCAGGGGGAAGCGGATCATCTCGGTCTGGATGGTGCGGTCGAGACGGATCGACCGCTCCCGCAGCTCCGGGTCGGTGTGGTGCCGTAGGAGATGGTCGAAGTCGCCACCGGCGCTGAACGCCCGCCCCGCGCCCGTGAGGACGACGGCCCGGGCCTCGGTGTCGTCCGCGAGTTCGCGCCACACCTCCGACAGGCGGCGGTGGAGTTCCTCGGACACGCCGTTCAGCCGGTCGGGGCGGTTCAGGGTGACGATGCGGACGTCTCCGTCGGCGGCCACGGTCAGCACGGGAGTCACCTTGCTCATACCGGGATGGTATTAAAGGTCAGACCGATACTGTCAATGGTGTTGCACGAAGAAGAGAATCACATTCTCGCCTTCGGCTGAGCCAGTTCTCCGATCGGGTCAGTTCTCCGGATCGACGAGCTCCACGCCGTCCCGGCGGTCCACCTCGGCGGCGGCCCGGGCGAAGCCGCACACATGGCGCGTCATCCGGCGCATCGCCGCCTCGCTGTCGCGCTCCCGGATCGCCTCGGTGATCCGGGCGTGCGCGCGGGCGGTGAGCTTGCGGATGTCCGCGTCCATGAACTGCTCGATGTCGGTGGCCGCGTGGATCGACTGCGAGAGAGCGCTCATGAACCCGATGAGAAGCTCGTTCTCGCCGGCCCTCGCCACGGCGTTGTGCCATTGGATGTTGGCGCGCAGGAAGCGCTGGATGTCCTCGCCCGCCGCGACGAGGTCGGCGTGGGCGTCGTCCAGCTCCGCGAGATCGGCATCCGTACGGCGCCTGGCCGCCAGTGCCGCGCACACGGGCTCGATCGCCTCCCGGGTCTCGTGCAGGTCCTCCAGCCGGATCCGCTGCCCCCGGATCACCAGCCGCACAGTGTTCGCAAGGGATTCGCGGCCCGGCCGGTGCACGAAGGCACCGCCCCCGCGCCCCGGCCTGATCTCCAGCAGCCGTTCGACCTCCAGGATGCGCAGCGCCTCGCGCACGGTCGCCCGGCTCAGCCCGGTCTGCTCGACCAGTTGCCGTTCAGGAGGCAGCGCCGTGCCCTCCGTGAACTCCCCGGAGAGGATCCGTTCGCGCACCTCCGCCGCCAGCACGTCCGACGCCTTCGGGACGGTGAGCGTGTCGAAGCGCGGCCGGGGCTCACCGGCCGTAGCGCGTCCCCGAAGGGTGCGGGAAGGGTGCTCGGCGCTCTGCACAGGTTCAGGCCTCTCGTCGGAAGCCGCGCTCTTCGGCCTCTTTGGCTGAACCATTGAACACAGCATCCGCGTCGGCTGCCACAGGGTACCTCCGAGGATGCCTAGGCCTTCAGGATCGCCGTCAGGGCGATTCGGCGTCCGCAACAGCGGCGTCCCGCTCACCCTCCAGCCGGTAGACGATCTCGGAGTTGAGAGACCTGCGGGCGGACTTGGCCTGAGCCGTGAGCCACCGGTGCAGTTCCGTGGGGAGCCTGAGCGTAATCTTTGTTTCTTCATTCATGCCCCTACAGTAGTGGCAGAATGGCGGCATGATGACCCTGAGGGAAGTCGAAGGCGCCGGACATGCCCGGTACACCTATCGGCTCCGTGTGTCGTCGACCGCCCGCACCGCGCTGGAGGCGGAGTGGACGCGCTGCCGGTGGATCTGGAACGAGTGCTGCGCCCGCTCCAAGAAGGCGCATGCCGACGAGGAGAAGTGCGGCCCGGCCCGCCTCGACAAGATGCTGACCGAGGCCCGCACCGAGAACGCGTGGTTGCGCGAGGGAAGTTCGGTGCCGCAGCAGCAGACCATCCGCGACTTCGCCAAGTCCCGCACGAAGGCCCTGAAAGACATCAAGGCCCGGCTGCCGCAGCATCGGCGGGCCGGGATGCCGAAGTATAAGAAGAAGCATGCGGCCGACCCGACGCTGAACTACACGCAGCGCGGGTTCCGACTCAAAGATGGCCGCCTGCACCTCGCGGGCGGGATCGTGCTGAGTGTGGTGTGGTCGCGGGGCTTGCCCAAGCCGCCATCGTCCGTCCGCGTCTACCGCGACAGTCTCGGCCACTGGTATGCCTCGTTCGTCGTGGTGACCACCACCGAGACCCTGCCCGCCACCGGCCGGGCGATCGGCATCGACTGGGGAGTGAAGGAAACCGCGACCACCACCAGCGACGCCCACGACCTCCCACATCCCCAGCATGGCAAGACCGCCGCGCAGCGCCTGGCCTGTTACCAGAAGAGGATGGCCCGTCGGAAACCCAAGCGTGGACAGGCCGGATCGAAGGGCTACCGCGAAGCGAAGCGGCAGACCGCGAAACTCCACAAGAAGATCGCGCGGCAACGCGAGGACACCGGCCGCAAGTGGGCCAAGCACGTGGTCCGTGACCACGACCGCCTTGCGGTCGAGGATTTCCGCCCGAAGTTCCTCGCCAAGTCCACCATGGCCCGCAAGGCCGCTGACGCGGCGATCGGCGTGACCAAGCAGGCCTTGATCCGTATGGCCTCCAAATACAGACGCGAACTTCACCTCGTACACCCCGCGCACACCACCATGGACTGCGCACAGTGCGGAGCGAGAACCAAGCACGCACTGCCTCTCTCGGAACGTACCTACACCTGCACCGTGTGCGGAACCGTGTCTCCCAGGGACAAGAACTCCGCCCGCGTGATGCTCGTCCGGGCTGGTCTCAACCCGGCTGGTGCTGATCGTGTAAGAGCTGCCGGACCGCCGGTCCACAGCCAACGTGAGCCAGGAATCCCCGCCCATTAGGTGGGGGAGGTTTCAAATGACCATGCCGCCGTCCACCGGCAGTACCTGCCCGGTGATGAACGACGCGGCATCCGAGGCGAGGAACACGAAACTGCCCGCGATCTCCGCCGGCTCGGCCCACCGGCCCAGCGGGATGCGGGCGAGCATCTGGGCCGAGAACTTCTCGTTGGTGCGGATGGTCTCCGTCATGGGCGTAGCGGCCAGCGGCGCGAGGGCGTTGACCAGCACGCGCCGGCGCGCCAGTTCGCGGGCCAGGGACTTCGTCAGGCCGATGATCCCGGCTTTCGCGGCCGAGTAGTTGACCTGGCCGAGCGTGCCGACCAGGCCCGCCGACGACGTGACGTTGATGATCCGCCCCGTGCCGTCGTCCGGCAGGAACGGCAGCGCGGCCTGCGCGCAGTGGAACGTGCCCATCACATGGATGTCGAGGACGCGCCGGAACGCCGCCTCCTCCAGCTTGTCGAACATGGCCGGGGCGATGACCCCGGCGTTGTTCACGAGGATGTGCAGCGTCCCGTCCGCGAGCGCCGCCGCGCGGGCCACCGCCGCGTCGGCGGCGGACCGGTCCCGTACGTCGAGTGCGGCGCTGTCCGCCGTCAGGCCCGCGGCGTCGATCTTCCCCGCGACGGCCGCGGCGGCCGACTCGTCGACGTCGGTCACCAGCACCGCGGCACCCGCGCGCGCCAGTGCCTCGGCGACCGCGGAACCGATGCCGCCCCCGGCGCCGGTGACCAGCGCCGACCGGCCCGTGAGGTCGAACAGCCCTGTGCTGTCGGTCATTCAGTAGCTCCTCGGGAGTCCCAGCGTGTGTGATCCCAGGTAGTTGAGGATCATTTCCTGACTGATCGGTGCGATGCGCATGAGGCGGGCCTCGCGGAAGTAGCGGGCCACGCCGTACTCCTCGGAGTAGCCCATGCCGCCGTGGGTCTGCAGGGCCCGGTCGGCGGCCGTGAACCCGGCGTCGGCGCACAGGTACTTGGCGGTGTTCGCCTCCCGCCCGCAGGGCCTCCCGTTGTCGTACAGCCACGTCGCTTTGCGCAGCACGAGTTCCGCCGCGTCGAGGTGGGCCAGGGAGTCCGCGAGGGGGAACTGGATGGCCTGGTTCATGCCGATCGGGCGGCCGAAGACGACGCGCTCCTTGCCGTACTGGACGGCCTTGTCGAGCGAGGCCCGGCCGATGCCGAGGGCCTCCGCGGCGATCAGCATGCGCTCGGGGTTGAGGCCGTCGAGGAGGTAGCGGAAGCCCTGGCCCTCCTCGCCGACGCGGTCCTCGACCGGGATGCGCAGGTCGTCGATGAAGAGTTCGTTCGAGGTGACGGCGTTGCGGCCCATCTTCGGGATCGGGCGGACGTCGATCCGGTCGCGGTCGATGTCCGTCAGGAACAGGGTCATCCCGTCGGTCTTCTTGGCGACCTCGTCGGCCTTGCTGGTGCGGGTCAGCAGCAGGATCTTCTCGGACTCCATGGCCTTGGAGATCCACACCTTGCGGCCGTTGACGACGTAGTGGTCGCCGTCCCGTCGGGCGTACGTCGTGATGCTCGTGGTGTCGAGTCCCGCGCCGGGTTCGGTGACGCCGAAACAGACGTGCAGGTCGCCGTTGGCGATGCGCGGGAGTGTGCGGCGCTTCAGCTCCTCGGAGCCGTGCACGACCACCGGATGCATGCCGAAGATGGACAGGTGGATCGCGCTGGCCGCGTTCATGCCGCCGCCCGAGCGTGCCACCTCCTCCAGCAGCAGGCTGGCCTCGGTGATGCCGAGGCCGTGGCCGCCGTAGGCCTCCGGGATCGTGATCCCGAGCCAGCCGCCGCCCGCGACGGTCTCGTAGAACTCCGTCGGGAACTCGTGCGCCTGGTCCTTCTCCATCCAGTACTGGTCGTCGAAGTCACGCAGCAGTCCGGCGACGGACTTGCGGATCGTTTCCTGGTCCTCGGTCAGCTCAAAGTCCATGGAATGTGGACCCTTCTCCGGTTCCGATTGCGAAACATATCAAAGGTCAGACCGAAGCAGTAGGGTCCAGATGTGCGGTGATCCGTGCGACCGTCCCGGCGTTCTCCTCGAACAGGTGCGCCTGCATCCCCGCGACGCGGGCGGCCTCGACGTTGGGAGCGAAGTCGTCGACGAACAGGCAGTCGCCGGGCCGTACTTGGAGTCGGGTGCAGGTGATGGCGAAGGCCCGGGGATCGGGTTTGCGGACGCCGATCTCGTGCGAGTAGACGATCTCGTCGACCAGCCGGTCGAAGCCGTACGCCGCCGTCTCCAGCTCGCGGGCGCCCACGAAACTGTTGCTGAGGATGCCCAGCCGGCAGTGCGGGCGCAGCCCCGCCACGTAGTCGATGAGTTCGGTGTTGGGGGTACCCAGGTACTCGTCCCACAGGTCGGCCAGGAATGACTCGGTGTCCACCGGTCCGAGTCCCAGCCGGGCGGCGACCTGCTCGCGCACCTCGTTCTCGGTGACGGTCCCGATCTCTCCGGCGTCCCATACGTCGGTCAGCCGTTGGTCCGCCGTGCCCGGCGGGAGGCCGAGGTGCTCGTCCCAGCGGGTGAGCCAGCCGGTCCGGGGCGTGAGCTCCAGGACACCGCCGATGTCGAGGATCAGACAGCGCGCGTTCATGCGGGTTCCTCTCGTTCGTCTCCGCACGACCGTCGGGCCTCACCTTTGGACAAGGTCAACCGTCACTGCTGGACAAGGCCGACCGCCACCGCCCGTCTACCGTGGAGTAACATCGCGCGGCAGGCCATCAGAGGAGGAACCGTGCCACGGTCCGAACGCTCGTCGCTGCTGCTCGCCGGTCTGTTGGCGACCGCGGGGGTCGCCCACTTCGCCTCGCCGCGACAGTTCGACGCGACGATCCCGCGCTCCCTGCCGGGGTCGCCCCGGGCCTGGACGTACGCGAGCGGTGTCGTCGAACTGGCGCTGGCCGCGGGGATCGCGGTGCCGCGTACCCGGCGTACGGCCGCGCTGGCCGCGGCGGGGTTCTTCGTGGGCGTGTTCCCCGCCAACGTGAAGATGGCGCTGGACTGGCGGGACCGGCCGACCCCGCAGAAAGCGGCGGCCATCGGGCGTCTGCCGCTGCAGGTACCTCTCGTACTGTGGGCCCGTAGTGTCGCGAAGAATGGGGAGGGACGGTCATGACGGGACGCCTGAACGTCGGTGACAAGGTCGAGGACTTCACGCTGCCGGACGAGACCGGTGCCGAGCGCAGCCTCACCGAACTGCTCGCCGAGGGGCCGGTGGTGCTGTTCTTCTATCCGGCAGCCCTGTCCGCCGGCTGCACCGCCGAGGCCTGCCACTTCCGGGACCTGGCCGCCGAGTTCGCGGCCGTCGGCGCGCGGCCCGTGGGCATCAGCGGCGACTCCGTCGACAAGCAGCAGGAGTTCGCCGGGAAGCACACCCTCGGCATGCCGCTCCTCTCGGACACCGACGGCACCATCCGGGAGCGGTTCGGGGTGAAGCGCGGGTTCTCCCTCGCACCCACCAAGCGGGCCACCTTCGTCATCGGCGAGGACCGCACGATCCTGGAGGTCGTCTCCAGCGAACTGCGGATGAACACCCACGCCGACCGCGCCCTTGCCGCCCTCCGCGCCCACCGGAAGTGACACAGAGGCCACAAATGCCGTAGCGCGGTTGTTGCGGCGCGGTATAGGGACCATCCTGGACGATATGGAGCAGGCCTCCGCCGCGGCGGTCATCAATGCCCGAGGCATCGTGACGGGGTGGAGCGACGGTGCCCGGACACTGACGGGATACCCGGCCGAGGAGGCCGTGGGCCGGCCGGTGGCGGCACTGCTCGCCGAACCTCCCTCCACCACGGCCCTGGCCGCGCTCACGGGCACCTTGGTCCTACGGCACCGGGACGGAACCCCGCTCCCGCTCACCGTGCGGGCCTGCCCGGTGCTCGGCGCGGACGGCGCACCGGACGGATACGTCCTCACCGCCGAGCCTCTCGCCGAACCGGCACCCGCACCCGGGCCCACCTTGGCGGAGCAGGCTTTCCAGCAGGCGTCGATGTCGTTCTCCGTCTTCGACACCGAGCAGCGCTACCTCCGCCTCAACGACGTCGCCTGCCGGGTGATGGGAGTCCCGGAGGATGTCCTGATCGGCCGGTTCTTCCCGGAGAGCGTCGAGGACGCCGACCACAGCCGGAGCTTCCTGACCAACCTGCGCCTGGTCGCCGAGACGGGCAGACCGGTCCGCTACAACAGCTGGGCGGGCGCTCCCGCCCTGAACAGGGAGCACGCCTGGAGCATCGAGATGTGGCCCCTCAAGGAGGACTCCGGCGAGGTGACCGGGGTCGCCCTCGCGGCGTTCGACAGCACCGAGCAGTACCTCGCCCGGCAGCGGCTGGCCCTGCTGAACGAGGCGGCGGCCGGCATCGGCACCACCCTCGACGTGGTCCGCACCGCCGAGGAACTGGTGGAGATCCTCGTGCCGCGCTACGCCGACTTCGCCAGCGTGGACCTCCTCCCGTGGGTGCTCGGCGCGGACGAACCACCGCCGGCGTCGGACGGCGAGATCGTGCTGCGGCGCGTCGCCCACGGCTCTGTCGACGAGGGCACGCCGGGTGCCGCCGTACGCCTGGGACAGACGGACGTCTACGAGCCGTCCTCGCCACCTGTGCGTGCTCTGCGCGAGGGACGGGCGGTGCGCAGTCAGGCGGGCGAGCCCGAATTCGTGCGGTGGGTCGCGGACCGCAACGCCCGTTCTCCCGAAGGGATTTCGCACCGCAAGGGCGTCCACTCGATGATCGCGGTGCCGTTGCGGGCGCGGGGCACCACGCTCGGTGTCGCGGTCGGCGTCCGCATGGCCCACCCGGACGACTACGCGGCCGACGACGCCGTACTCGCCGAGGAGTTGGCCAGCCGGGCCGCCGTCTGCATCGACAACGCGCGCCGCTTCGCCCGCGAGCGCTCGACCGCACTTGCACTCCAACACAGCCTGCTGCCCAGGGACTTGCCCGGGCAGGCGGCGGTCGAGGTGGCCCACCGCTATCTGCCCTCCGGGTCGCTCGCGGGTATCGGCGGCGACTGGTTCGACGTGATCCCGCTGTCCGGCAGCCGTGTTGCCCTGGTGGTCGGCGATGTCGTCGGCCACGGCATCCCGTCCTCGGCGACCATGGGCCGCCTCTGTACGGCCGTCCGCACCCTCGCCGACGTGGACCTGCCGCCCGACGAACTCCTCACCCACCTCGACGACTTGGTCACCCACCTCGCGACGGACGACACCGGCGACGAGGTCGCGGAACTGGGCGCCACCTGCCTCTACGCCGTCTACGACCCGGTCTCGCGCCGCCTCACCATGGCCGCCGCCGGACATCCACCGCCGGCCGTCGTCCTGCCCGACGGGACCGCGAGCCTCGTCCCCATGACCGCGGGACCACCGCTCGGCGTCGGCGGACTCCCTTTCGAGGCAGTGGAGTTGGAGCTGCCCGAGGGAGCTACCGTCGCCCTGTACACGGACGGCCTGATCGAGGACCGCGACCGCGACGTCGACCACGCCACCGCCGAACTGTGCCGCGCGCTCACCGCGTCCGCCGAGTCGCTGGACGCGCTGTGCGACTCGGTGCTGAAGGCCGTGATGCCGGAGGATCCCAGCGACGACGTGGCCCTGCTGCTGGTGCGCACCCGGGCGCTGGGCGCCGACCGGGTCGCCACCTGGGACATCGAACCCGACCCCGCGCACGTGGCCGGGGCCCGGCAGGCCGCCACCGAGCAACTCACCGCGTGGGGGCTGGACGAGGAGTCCTTCGTCACCGAACTCGTCGTCAGTGAACTCGTCACCAACGCCATCCGGTACGGCGAACCGCCCATCCAGCTCCGCCTGATCCGCGACAGCGCCCTCATCTGCGAGGTCTCCGACGGGAGTTCGACCTCACCGCACCTGCGCCGCGCCCACGCCTACGACGAGGGCGGGCGCGGCCTCCTCCTCGTCGCCCAGCTCACCCAGCGCTGGGGCAGCCGGCAGACCGGCAGCGGCAAGACCATCTGGGCCGAACAGCCGCTGCCGCCGGCGGACTGACCCGGACAACTCGCCTACCGGACCGCTCACTCGAAGGGGCATCCGGGGTTCGGCGCGTCCTCCGAGAACGGTGATCCGTGCGGGAGGACGTACAGCACGTCGAGGACGAGAGGGACGTTCCCCAGATTGCGGCCGATGTGCACGTTGCCCGAACCGGCCGGTTCCTGAATGGGGCTGCCCGCCCGGTACACGCCGTCGGAGGCGCAGCTGGAGTCGAAGTGGCTCAGCGTGCCCTGCTTGACGACGCCGTACAGGGGGCCGTCGTGATAGTGCCAGCCGGTGGCCTGGCCGGGCGGAATGGTGATCTCGCGCAGGGTGTAGTCGGTGTCGCCGATCGTGGTCTGGCTGATCAGCCGGGCGGTGACTCCGGGCCCCGCCGGGGTCGCCTGGGCGGTGCCGCCGATCAGGAGAGCGGCGGCGGCCACCGACCCGGTCACGGCGGTACGGAACGCGGTGCGCATACGAGAACCTTCCGATGAGATCCTGAGCATCCGCCGTGAACATAGAGGCAGGGAACGCGAGTTGGGGGCAGAAACGCCGACTTCCACCCCCTGAACTCGCAGACTTCCGGAAGTACCAGAGCTCCCAGGACTTCCAGAGCTCCCAGGACTCTCAGAACTCCTCGTGCGTCTCCGGGTCCCCGCCCAGCCGCTGCGGCGTGTGGTCGGCGATGGCGGCCAGTTGGGCCGGGCCGAGTTCGAAGCCGAATATGTCGAGGTTCGCGCGCTGCCGGTCGGGATCCGCCGACTTGGGGATCGGGATGGCCCCGAGCTGGGTGTGCCAGCGCAGCACCACCTGCGCCGGTGTCACACCGAAGGCCTCGGCGACCGTCACCACAGCGGGGTCGTTCAACAGCTCGGAACCGCGCCCGAGAGGACTCCAGCTCTCCGTGAGAACACCCTTCTCGGTGTCGAAAGCGCGCAGTTCGTCCTGCGGGAACAGCGGGTGCAGCTCGATCTGGTTGACGGAGGGCAGGACGCCGGTCTCCTTCTCCAACTGCTCGATGTGTCCGGGGGTGAAGTTCGAGACACCGATCGACCGGACGAGACCCTCCTCGCGGAGCTTGATCATCGCCTTCCAGGAATCGACGAACTTGCCGACGCGCGGCAGCGGCCAGTGGATGAGATACAGGTCCACGTACTCCACGCCGAGCCGCGCCCGGGACTCCTCGAAGGACGCGAGGGTCTCCTCGTAGCCGTGATGGCGGCCCGGCAGCTTCGTCGTCACGAGGATCTCCTCGCGCGGTACGCCGCTGCGGGCGATGCCGCGACCGACGCCGGTCTCGTTGCGGTAGTTCGTCGCCGTGTCCACCAGGCGATAGCCCATGCGCAACGCACCGGCGACGGCCTCCTCGGCCGTCGCGTCGTCCATCGGCCAGGTGCCCAGGCCGATGGCGGGGATCTTCGTGCCGTCGTTGAGCGTGTGCGTCGGGATGCTGATCACGGTCGACCTTCCCTTGACTGTGCGGTACAGCCAGTATGGGCGACCGGAACCCCTGTCGCCCTGCGCGGGGATCGCTGACACGATCTTCCTTGGAAGCCGTACGACCTGGGTACGACCCGGTAGGGAGGACCTGGTACGGACGACCGGCCGGGCACGTACGACGACGGAGCGGGCATGACGACGGACAGCAGCGGTACGACGACGGACGAGACGGTGCGGGTGGACGGCATGGAGGTGCGGCCCGCCGCCGGGCACATCGGGGCCGAGATCACCGGTGTCGACCTGGCCGGTGAACTCGACGACGCCGTGGTCGCAGCGATCCGGGCGGCGGTGCTGCGCTGGAAGGTCGTGTTCTTCCGCGGGCAACGGCTCGACCACACCGGGCATGTGGCGTTCGCGCGCCGCTTCGGGGAACCGGTCGTGCTCGGGCGGCGCGGCAGCGCGTCACCGGAAGGCTTCCCGGAGATCGAAACGACCGCCGACCGGCTGGAGTTGGGCGGCCGGTTCGGCATGGAGCACGAGGAGTGGCTGGAGCGACGCAGGCACACGCTCCTGCGCGGCTGGCACTGCGACCACGGCGCCCGCGTCGACCCGCCCGCCGCGACGATCCTCCGCGCGGAGACCGTCCCGCCGTACGGCGGCGACACCACCTGGTCGAATCTGGCGGCCGCGTACGCCGGACTGTCGCAGCCGGTAAGGGAGTTCGTGGACGGACTGCGGGCCGAGCACCGGCTCGGCGTCGGCTATCAGCCGCGGTCCGGCGACGACGCGTACGTCCGTCACCTCCTGGACCACCAGGTCGCCTCGGTGCACCCGCTGGTGCGGGTGCACCCCGAGACGGGGGAGCGGGTGCTGTTCGTCAACGGCTACTACATGGAGCAGATCACCGACGTCTCCCGCGCGGAGAGCGCCGCGATCTTGGAGATGCTGCTCGCGCAGGCGACTCGGCCCGAGTACACGGTCCGGTTCCGCTGGGAGCCGGGCAGCGTGGCCTTCTGGGACAACCGGGCCACCATCCACCTCGCCCCCAGCGACAACGCCCACCTCGGCTTCCCGCGCACCATGCACCGTGTGATGCTCACCGGCGACATACCGGTCGGCGTCAACGGCAAGCCGTCCGAGCCGATCGTCGGCACCGAGCCCGGCCGCTGGTGAGGTTGAGGTCGGGCGGCGGCCTGCCACCGAAATGTCAGGCGGCGGGCTGCCACCCGAGCGCCGGTCCCAGCTTTGTCGCCATGTCCGTCAGGATCTGCGCGTAGTCCTCGTGCTCGAAGGTGAACGGCAGCGCGAACGCCACCTCGTCGATCTCCCTGAACGCGGCGTGTGCGTGCAGGAGTTCGGCGATCTCGGCGGAGGTGCCGACGATGTCCGGCGCGAACATCAGCCGGGCCGGGCCCTGCGGTGACGTCGTCCGGGGAGTGCGCTTGCGGGCGAACTCCTCGTACTTCGCGCGCTGTTCGGGCGACGCGGAGTCGGTCGGGATGACCACCAGCCCCTGGGAGACGCGGGCGTCGTCGCCATCGGGGTGGTGGGCGCGGAACGTGCGGACGTGGGAGAGCTGGATCTCCGCGAAGTCCCTTGACTCGTCCGGCCCTTCGGCCTTGACGACGCTGCTCGTCAGGAAGTTCATCCCGTGCTCGCCGGCCCACTTCGCAGAGCCCGCGCTGCCGCCGCCGTACCAGAGGCGACGTCCCAGGCCAGGGGAGTGCGGCTGGACCCGGTCCGAGAACACCTCGAAGCCCTCGACCCCGCTGAAGTCGGTCGCCGGTTTGCCGCGCACGAAGTCCAGGAGGCGGCGCACCCGCTCGTAGCTGAAGTCCTCGACGTCGGCCGTGTCGGGGTACAGCGCCTCCTTGAGCTGGTCGAAGTGCATCGGCGGGCCGACGCTGACGCCCGGGTTGATGCGGCCCCCGGACAGGATGTCGACGGTCGCCAGGTCCTCCGCCAGCCGCAGCGGGTTCTCCCAGCCGAGCGGGATCACCGCCGTGCCGAGTTCGATACGGCTGGTGCGCTGCGAGGCCGCCGCCATGACCGCGACGGGGGAGGAGATGCCGTACTGGAGATGGCGGTGGCGCAGCCACGCGCTGTCGAAGCCCAGGCGTTCGCCCAGTTCGATGATCTCCAGCGTCGACTCGTGGCCCCGGCGCGGATCGGCCTCGTCGAAGAGGCCGATCGTGAGGAAGCCCAGCTTTCGCAGCGGGCGTGAGGTGGGCGGCACGGGCTCCTCCGGCGGTCGTACGTCAGTTCTGTTCTGTCCTGATTGTGACAGGCGAACATTGCGCGCGTGTGATCAGTTCAGCGGGATGGTGATCTCGTCCTCGACCGGCGGGTCCATCTCCTGGGCGCGGTTGCCGGTGGCCGCGAAACAGCGCAGCCGGACCGCGTCCGGGGTGACGTCCAGCCGTAGGAAGCACTTGAAGAACGGCGGGCTGTACGTCACCGAGCTGGGCGAGAAGAGCTGCGTGTAGATCTTGCGCACCGGGAGGCGGAAGCGCGAGCGGCGGCCGGGACGGCTCCCGGCGCCCAGCAGGCTCGCCACCAGGCGGACGCGGCGGGTGATCCGGACGGGCGGGCCCGGAGTCCGCGTCGGCGGGATGCCGAGGCGCTCGCAGATCACGGCCGATGCCTCGGCCTCGGTCAGGGTGAAGAAGCGGCGCAGGTGCAGGCGGCGCCCGTACAGCCTGCTGTAGAAGGCGAGGGAGTCGCCGCGCAGCGGGTAGCACCGGAAGTCCTGCTCGGTGACGTTCGCGATGTCGACGCGCGGCACGGTGTGGGTCGCGTGCATGAACGCGCCGCCGCCGCCCGAGACCACGTACTGGAGCGTGCGGCCGTCCGCCAACTGGACTGGATAGCGTTGGTAGTTGTGGATGTCGCCGCCGATCGCGGCGACGAAGCGGTGGGCCGGATCGCTCACGATGTCGTCGACCGTGCCGCCGCCCTCGATGGCGCAGGGGTGGTGCTCGCCGTCGACGTACAGGGGCGAACCGGTGATGAGGATCTTCGGCGTGGGCCCCTTCGCCACCTCGCGCAGCCAGGCGCCCTGTTCGGCGTCGATCGTGCCCAACAGGCCCGTGTCGATACCGATGATGCGCACCGGACCCGCGTCGATCGCCCAGTACGGGCCCGGCTGCACGGCCTGTTGGACCGGCGAGGAACGCAACTCCCGTGCTTTGTCCAGGCGTTCGCCGTCGGACGGGCTGGGGTGGTGCCACAGCAGCGCGCGCCACCAGGCACGCGTCAGCGGGCGTGGCGCCTTCGGTGCGGGCAGCGCGGGCGCGTCGTCGCAGAAGACGCGCATGAAACCGCCGAGGCCCTCGTACCAGTCGTGGTTGCCGGGTATTGCGTAGATGGGCGCCGGATAGGCCTGGTACGGGCGGAAGAACTTCGTCTCGTAGTCGTCCGCGGTGCCGACGGGATAGATGACGTCACTGGCGACGACCGCGAACGCCGTGTCCTGACCGGCCTTCAGAAAGCCCGGCACGACGGCGTATTGGGGATCGTCACCCTCGCCGGTGTCGCCGATGACCATGAAGGAGAAGGTGTCTGGATCGTCGCGCCGGATCACCTTGTCGGCTGCTGCGCCGGCGTCCGTGCGCTGGGCCACCCAACGGCTGCGGGTGTCGCCGGTCGGATCCCCGAACCAAGTGGCCAACACGCCGTTGCGCGCGGCCCACAGAGTCTTCGGGCTGAGCCACGAGACCTTCTCGACATGGGACGGCATGAGCTGCTGATACGCACCGCGCTCCGCGGTGCCCCAACCGGCGCCTTCGAGAGTATCGCGTGAAGATTCAGACACCGGTGCACCGTAACAACGAGCCAACGCGGTACGAGAGGCAGGGGCCTGACAACATCAACTCGACGATGCTCAACCGAAAGGCCCCCGCATGCCCGGCGAAGCCGACTTCATCGACCTGATCCCCGACCCCGAACTCCGTTCGGACCGGCTGCTGTTGGGCATCCGCCACTTCGACGAACCCTTCCTCCTCTCCGTCTCGCTCTCCCAGGGCCTGGGTTCCAGCGACCTGTGGCTGGACCGGGGGAAGGCGGGCCGGACCTGGCTCGCCGAGTTCCGCCGGGTCGGCGACCGGGTCCTGTTCGCCGTCCGCAACAAGCACTTCCTGACCTCCGGCGACGCGGCCGCCGTACGAGCGGGGGACGAGTCGTTCGCGCTGTCCGTGCTGTGGAGCGGGCCCGTGCTGCGCGAGGAGAACGGCGCGGCCGTCGTGGACGCCACCGGGCTCGTCGTCGCCGACCACGACGGGATCGCCGAGCATCTCCACTCCCGCGAGCAGGGCGACTACACGATCGACGCGTCCACCAGCCTCCCGCTGGTCCCCGACAGCCGCACCGGACCCACCGCCGTCCGGCTGCCCGCGCTGCTCACCTTCCGGGGCCCCGGCCGCGGATCAGCGGTCCGGGCCGTCGCCGCCGACCCGCGCGCCCTCACCGTCGTCCAGCAGCTGAACCTGCTGCGGCTGCCCGCGTCCCCGCTTCCTGTCCGGCGCTACCACCCCGCCTCGGGCGGTTACGCCATCGGGTACGCCGACCACGGCCTGGTCGGCCGGGCGAACACGCAGGTCAAGCTCCAGCCCCGCTTCCGCGCGGAGCCCGGCGGCGCCCCGATCGTCTTCCAGATCGACCCGGCCGTCCCCGAGCCCTTCCGCTCGGCGGTCGTCGAGGGCGGCAACTGGTGGCAGCAGGCCTTTGCCCGGATCGGACTCCCCGACGCCTACCGGGTCGAGCCCGGCGGCGACGGCTTCGACCCGTACGACTCCGACGTCAACGGTGTGGTCTGGGTGCACCGGGCGGGCCGCGGCTGGTCCCTCGGCCAGGGACTGACCGACCCCCGCACCGGCGAGATCCTGCATGCCCGGGTACGGCTCGGCTCCCAGCGCGTCGAACAGGTCCGCGCGCTCGGCGAGTCCCTCCTCGCCCCCTACGGCCGCCCGGACGAGGTCGAACGGCTCGCCGCCGTCGAGGAGTTGGTGCTCGCCCGGCTGCGTCAGCTCGCCGCGCACGAGATCGGCCACGCGCTCGGCTTCATGCACAACTTCGCCAGTACGCAGCACCCCGAGCCGTCCGTCATGGACTATCCGCATGCGCGCATCCAGGTCACGGAGGAGGGCGACCTGGACCTGTCCGCCGCGTACGGCAAGGGACTCGGGCCGTGGGACCACTTCCTGGTCGCGCATGGCTACGGCCGGTTCGATGACGGCGTGGAGGAGACCGCGCTCGCCCAACTGCGCCGCGAGGCCGCCGAGTCGGGCCTGATCTACCTCTCCGACGAGGACGCCCAGGGCCCGAACGCCGCGCACGCTGACGCCGTGACGTGGGTGACCGGGCCGGACGCCTTCGAGGCGCTGGAGACGATGCTGCGGGTCCGCCGTATCGCACTGGACGGCTTCTCCCGCGGGGTGCTGCCGCCCGACCGGCAGACCGGTGAACTGGAGGAACGGGCCGTCCTGTTGCACCTCCTGCACCGGCACGAGGTGACGGCCGTGGCCCGGCTGGTGGGCGGGGTGCGCTACGGGTACGGGTTCGCGGGCGATGACGGCCGGGGCGCACAGGCCGTCGACGCGGCCACCCAGCACACGGCGCTGGCCCGACTCGCCGAACTGCTGCGCGCCGAGCAACTCGCCCTGCCCGGAACGGTGTTGGACGCCCTCACCCCGCCCGCGATCCGCTACGGCCGGACGGGGCAGTACCTCGACACGGGTGCCGGGCGGATCTTCGACCCCTTCGAGGCCGTACGGGTCGCGACCGCACTGGTGACGGAGCAACTGCTGGACCCGGCGCGGCTCAACCGGGTGGCCTGGCAGCATGCCGCCGACCCCGCGGCGCCCGGTGTCACCGACATCGTTGACGCGCTCCTCGCCGCCACCTGGCGCCGTACCGACTCGGTGCCCGCCGAACTGCCCGGCGGGGCCGCCGTACAACACGCGGCGGACTGGACCCTCCTGAACCACCTGCTGAGCCTGCTCGACGACACGGCTCTCCACGCGCCGGTACGCATGTCGCTGCGCGGTGCCGTGCGACGGCTCGGGATGGAGTTGCGGTGCCAGGGCGACGAACAGGCGCGTGAGGCGGGCGAGTCGATCCGGGCGTTTTTCGCCGACGCCGGGTCGGTGCGGGTCGATCCGCTGCCCCGGGTGCCGCCGGGCGCGCCCAACTGAGCCCGCCGTAGGGCTACTTGACGGCTACGGCGAGCGGGGGCTCAAGTCGGGCCGTGGTGCGCGGTGTTGGTCACCACTCGCCGGGGCGCTGCGGGGTGCCGTACGGATCCGGGCGGCCGCGTGCGGGAGCGGTCGGGGTGTTGTGGGCGCCGCGGGGATTCGGCGGCGAGGGGATGGCGGGGCTGCCGTACGAGGCCTGTCGGTTCGGCGTCGGGGTGGCGGGGTTTCTGCGGCTGTACCGGCTTCGGCTCCGGCGGCTGCCCGGTGGGGCGGGTGGGCTCTCGTACCCGCCCGGTCGGCCGACTGCCGGGCGGCCCGCCGTGTCGAAGAGGGAGTCGGGGCGCTGGGCGGGCTGCTTGCCTCCGGTGTCCGGGCCGACCGGGTGGCGGGCGAAGGAGCGGTCCCATTCGCCCTCGCCCATCACCAGCAGCGGGTCGAACATCACGACGACCCCGGCCAGCAGCAGGAAGATCACCGGTCCCAACAGCATGGGAAGCAGAATGGAGTTGGCGGAGTCGCCCGTCCACGCGCCGCCGGTGCCGTGCAGGTGGACGCTCACGGCGGCCATGCCCGTGTAGTGCATCCCGGAGACGGCCACGCCCATCACCAGGCTGGCGCCCAGGCTCGCCAGGAAGCCGCGGATGGAGACGGCCGCCCACAGGGCCGCGGTCGCGGCGACGATCGCGATCGCCACGGACAAGGCGACCGTACTGGTCCGGTACTCGATGTCGCCGTTCAACTTCAGGGCCGCCATGCCCAGATAGTGCATGGCGGCGACTCCTAACCCGGTGATGACGCCGGCCGCGGAGAGCGTGCCGGCGGTCGCGCCGCGGTAGCCCACGGCGAACACACCGATGCCGACCACGACGATCGCCACGGCCAGACTCAGCACCGTGAGGCCGATGTCGTAGCCGATCCGGGTCTCCTCGACCTGGAAGCCCATCATCGCGATGAAGTGCATCGTCCAGATGCCGCTGCCGATCGACGTCGCGCCGAGCGCGAGCCAACCCGCTTTCCACGACTGCTTGTTGTGCAGGGACCGCACTACGCAGCGCAGTCCCAGAGCCCCGCCCAGGCTGGCCATCAGATAGGCCGCCACCGGGGTCACCGCACCGTAGCGGAACCCGTCGATCGTGCCTTGCATGAGCCAACTCCCCCCAGAGTTGTGGCTTCCTGTGGGGGGAGTATGTATGGATCGGGCCCCGGCTGCGCAACCTTTTCACACCAGTGGTCGGTTAACTCTCTGCTTCCGGGACATCACTTGGGGCGCATCGGGGGTGATACGGGGACAGAAGCGGTCAGGGCTGTTGCGGCTTCTCGCGGTCGATGAAGTCCTTGGCCTTGTCCTGCGCCATGTCGACCTGCTTGGCGTGCTTGCCGCCCGTGCGCTCGTCGACCATGTCTCCCGCCCGGTCCACGCCTTCCTTGGCCTTGTCCGAGTGCTGGCCCAGCATTCCCTTGACCTTGTCCATGATCGACATGGCTGTCCTCCTTCGGACGTGCGTTGGCCCTCCCAGCATCCCCCTGCTTCCGGCGGGCCGCATTTCGGTGCCGGGCGGGGCGTCAGGCAGGGATCGGTTGTCCCTGGATGCGTTGTGCCTTCATCCGCGGGGGCGGCGCCGGAATCGTGGGTGGTGGCGGGTTCACCGCCCTGCACCGTCACACCTGGCCACCAGCCAGCCAGCCCCGACCCAGGAGCCGAACCATCATGGACATTCCCGAACCGGCCGTGCCCGACCTGACCGGAAAGCTCGCCGTGGTCACCGGTGGCAGCGACGGGATCGGGCTCGGTCTCGCCGGCCGTCTCGCCGCCGCCGGAGCCGAGGTGATCCTGCCCGTGCGCAACCAGGCCAAGGGCGGGGACGCCGTCGGCCGTATCAAGGCAGCCCACCCGGGCGCACAGGTCTCGACCCGCCCGCTCGACCTGTCCTCACTGGACTCCGTCGAGGCCCTCGCCGCGACCCTGGTCGACGAAGGGCGGCCCGTCCACCTCCTGGTGAACAACGCGGGCATCATGGAACCGCCCGCGCGTGCGGAGACCAAGGACGGCTTCGAGCTGCAGTTCGGTACGAACCATCTCGGCCACTTCGCGCTCACGGCACGGCTGTTGCCCCTGCTGCGTGCGGCGGGCGGCCGGGTCACCGCGCAGTCGAGCGTCTCCGCGAACATGGGCGGCATCAACTGGGCCGACCCCCAGTGGCGCGCTACGTACAAGCCCTCCCGCGCCTACAGCCACTCCAAGATCGCGCTGATGCTCTTCGCTCTGGAACTCGACCGCCGTAGCGCCCGGCTCGGCTGGGGGATCACCAGCAACGTCGCCCACCCCGGTGTCACCCCCACCAACCTGCTCGCGGCGCAGCCGCACATGGGCCGGTCCAAGGACACCGCGTCGGTGAGGATCATCCGCCGTTTCGCGAGCGCCGGTCTCCTCGTCCAGCCCCTCGACGCGGGACCGCTGCCGGCGCTGTACGCGGCGACGGACCCGGCTGCGCGGGGCGGCGCGTTCTACGGCCCCGGAGGCTTCCTGCACCTGAGCGGCGCCCCCGTCGAACAAGCCGTCTACAAGAACGCCCGCAGCGAAGCCGACGCCCGGCGGATCTGGGAGCTGTCCGAGGAACTGACCGGTGTCCGCTTCCCCGCCTGAGAAAGAATCACGTCATGGACCGAGCACAGCTGTCCGACTTCCTGCGGACCCGGCGCGAGGCACTGCAGCCCGAGGACGTCGGTCTGCCCCGCGGCCCGCGCCGACGTACCCGGGGCCTGCGGCGCGAGGAGATCGCCCTGCTCTGCGGTATCTCCACCGACTACTACGCACGCATCGAGCAGCAGCGCGGGCCGATGCCGTCCGAGGCGATGCTCGCCGCCATCGCCCGTGGCCTGCATCTCTCCCTGGACGAACGCGATCACCTGTTCCGGATGGCCGGCCACAACACACCCAGTCGCGGTCTCGGCACCGACCATGTCAACCCGGGCATCATGCGCATCCTGGACCGCCTCGCGGACACGCCCGCCCAGGTCGTCAACGGCCTCGGCGAGACCCTGATCCAGACCCGCCTCGCGGTCGCGCTGATCGGCAACGAGACCGAGTTCACCGGCCTCAGCCGCAGTCTGGGCTACCGCTGGTTCACCGACCCGCTGGCCCGACGGATCTATCCCGAGGCCGACCACGCGCTGAACAGCCGCGTCTTCACCTCCGAAATGCGCGCCGTCTACTCCCGCAACGGCGCCGACACCCGGGTGGGCGAGATCGTCGAGGCGCTCCTGGCGGAGAGCGAGGAGTTCGCCGGACTGTGGAGCGACCACGAGATCTCGGTCCGCCGACCCGACGACCGCAAACGCATCAGCCACCCCGATCTCGGCATCCTCGACCTCCAGTGCCAGGTCCTCTACGACGCCGACCAGGCACAGGCACTCCTCGTCTACACCGCCACACCCGGCACCGAGAGCCACCAGAAGCTCCAGCTCCTGTCCGTCGTGGGTGATCGTGAGCCGCACCTCTGACGTCGCCGTTCCTGACCACCTCGGAAAGGCATGGCGATCCCTCGGCTCAGGCGCGTACGAGAGGCTCGACCCCGTCGGTGTCGCGGGCCTCCCGGGTGCGGGACCCGGCGAGCAGGAGTGCCTGGAGGACCGCTCCGGACAGACCCACCCACAGGGCGAACCGGTAGCTCACCCGGTCGGCGAGGAGGCCGCCCAGGGGTGCGGCGATCGCGACCATGCCCCAGTTGAACGAGCGGATCGTGGCGTTCATCCGTCCCCGGAGGCGCTCGGGCGTGACCGCCTGGCGGTAGCTCATCTCGACCGGGCTTTCGAGCGAGATGGCGCCGGAGACCACGAAGAAGGCCAGCGACACCGAGATCAGGGCCCACGGTCCCCGCTGGGCGAGGACCAGCGGCAGCCAGCCGACGGCGGCGACGAGACGGCCCGCGATCAGGACGGCGCCGACGTCGAATTTCCGCGCCGCGCGTGCGGAGAACGCGCCGCCGAGCACTCCGCCGAGGCCCGCGCAGGCGTACGTCACGCCCAGGCCGAAGTCCCCGATCTTGAGGTCACGCAGTGCGAAGACCACGAAGACCGTACTGACGACGGTGTTGAAGAGGAGCATCAGGTGCGAGGTCAGCGCGATGGACGCCAGGGTCCGGTGGCGGTAGACCCAGGCCGTCCCCTCGCGCAGTTCGCTGAGGAGACTGCGCCGCGCGCCGCGATCGGGAACGGGGTCGTGGGCCCGCACCGTGGTGAGCAGCAGGCCGGACACCAGATAGCTGACGGCGTCCACGAGCACGGCGAGCGGCGCGCCGACCAGCCTGATCAGCACTCCGGCGATCAGCGGCCCGGTCGACCCGGCCGCCGCGTCGGCCTGCCCCACCCGGGCATAGCCCGCGTTGAGGAGTTCCTTGGGGACCAGCTGCGGGACGTAGGAGTGGTTGGCCGCGTCGAAGAACAGACAGAGCACCCCGAAGGCGAAGACACACGCGCACAGCGTGGCGACGCTGAGCCGGTCCAGGGCGTACAGGAGCGGGATGGCGCCGAGGAGGACGGCCCTGCCGAGATCCATGGCCACCATGACCGGCTTGCGCCGGGAGCGGTCCACCAGCACTCCGGCCACGAGCCCGAAGAGCAAGTAGGGCGCCCAGCGGGCCGCGTTGACCAGACCCACCTCCGTGGCGGAGGCGCTCAACGTGACGGCGGTGAGGATCTGCAGTGCCAGCCCGGTGATCTGCGAGCCGAACGACGAGATCGCGGAGGCGGTCCAGAAGCGTACGTACCCAGGAACGTCCACCAGGCGCGGCATGATCGGATCGTATCAAGTGACCCTTCTGCCACGGCAGTTGTGCCACCGGTCACGGCAGCACCGACGACGCCACCGCCCTCCCCGCCAGCAACGCGGCGACCGGATCGGCCGCCTCGTCGAGTTCGATGAGCACCGTGTCCGCGCCGGGCGTACGGGACATTACGTCGGCCCAGCCCTTCCAGTCGACGATGCCCGAGCCCAACTCGGCCATGTAGGGCTGCTGTTGGGCGAAGACCGTCTCGTCGATGGTGAGTTCCACGTCGATGGGCCTGACCGCGTCCTTCCAGTGCGCCAGCGCGACGCGCTGAGCGTGACGGCGTGCCACGGCCACCGGATCACCTCCGCCGAGCGCGATGTGGCAGGAGTCGGGGCACAGCCAGACGTAGCGAGGATCGGTGAAGGCCATGAACAGGTCGATGTCGCGCTCGTACCAGAGCGTGCTGTTGGACTCCGTGTGGAAGGCGAGCCGCACACCCTGCCGGGAGACGGCCTCGCCCACCGCGTGCGCGATGTCGGCCATGCGCGTCATGTACGGGGCGTCGACGAAGAGGGGCGGGCGCGTCCCGAACGTCGTGCGCATGGGGAGCCCCGCGACGAGGAGTTCGGCCCCCACGTCGACGAGGAAGGCAGCACGCCGTTCGGCGTCGGCGACGATCGCGGGCAGGTTCTCGGCGTCCCGCCAGTCGGGGCTGTCCTCCCCGGCGACGAACGCGCTCACCACGGCCAGCCCACGGGACACCAGCTCGCGGCGGAAGCCCTGCGCACTGCCGAAGGCCCGCAGCGCCGACTCGATGTCGCCCGGCGCGAAGGTGAGTTCGATGCCCGTGACGCCGGCCTCGTCCAGCGCGTCCATCACCCGCTCCCAGAAACGCTCGGGGTGCGCCAGCGCCCACGCGCGAACGGCGTCCGCGGAGGGGAGATCCCAGAAGTCCGGGTGGTAGAAGGTGACGACATCGGTCGCGAAACGCGGGGTCACTCGGCACCTCCGCGCGCGTTGTAGACGACGACACCGTCCGACTCGTCGACGGCCTTGCGGTAGTTCCGGAACACGGCCAGCGCCTCGTCCCGGAGCACATCTCCTACGACCTCGATGCCCCGCGCCTCGAACTGCTGGGCCCAGTCCGCGCCGAGCGGGCCCTCGTCGAACGTGGTGATCTCCTCCAGCTCCGGGCCCTCGCCCGCGACCACCAGACCGCGCACCCCGGACCACAAGGTGGCGCCGTAACACTGCACGCAGGGGCGCCAGTTGACGACCAGCTCGTGCGTCGGGAGGCCGGAGGCGCCCAAGTCCCAGCCGCCGGTGGCCACTTGGGCCAGGCCGAGAGCCATGACCTCGGCGTGTGCGCTGGAGACTCCGGAGGCGAGAACGACGTTCACGCCCACGGAGACGATCCGGCCGGTGTCGCGCTCGGCGACGAGTGCTGCGAACGGACCGCCGTTTCCCTCCCGCCAGTTGCGGTCCGCGAGCCGGTGCACGAGGCGCATCCGGTCCTCGCGGCCGGGGACGACGGCGGGCACGTCGGCCACCTCGTCGTCGATCCACGCCGGCAGCGCCACGCGGTATTCCTTCACGATGTCGATCACGTCCGGGCGTCCTTCACGGTTGGGCTTCCTCTCAGTGCGCGGTGAGCGGCGCGGTGCGGGTGGTCACGGCACGGGCGGCCCGTACGGCCGTCACCGCGCCGGTCAGCGTCACGTTGGCGGCCATCGGCGTGGGGATCACGCCGGTGCCGGCGACGTACAGGTTGTCGAAGCCCCACACCCGGCCGTCCGGATCGCAGACGCTGGTCCCGTCGTCGGCGGTGCCCGAGCGGACGGTACCGGTCAGGTGCAGGGACGAGCCGGGCGGGAGCAGGGCGAGTTCGGTCGCGGGGTCGAAGGGGCCGAACTCCTCGGCCAGTGAACGGACTTCGGCGAGTCCCCGCTCGATCAGCGCCTGGTCGGTGTCCGTGTAGGCGAACTCGACGCCGATACGCGGCAGTCCGGCGAGGTCCGTCTCCGACTCCGAGAAGACGAGCCGGTGTTCGGGGCGCGACTCGACCGGGACGAGCAGCGACAGACCCACGGCGTGTGCGAGGGGACGCCCGTCCTCGTCGACGTACGTCCGGTTCATGATCTGACCGTGGAACGGCTGAGCCGCCCCGTTCTGCGGCAGCCACAGCGAGTCCGTGCTGAACTCGCCGGTGCGCGGGAGCGGCAGATCGTCCAGGGCGATCCCGAACCGGTCGAGATCCAGGAGCACTTGGGCGGTGATGAACGCGTGCTCGTTGAGGTAGCGGCCCAGCGCGTCGGGGCGGATGCCCGAGGCGAACAACAGCTGCGGGGTGCGCAGCGCGTCGGCGCACACGATCACGGTGTCCGCGTGGAGTACGGACTCCGTGCCGTCGGCGAGGCGGCGCAGTCGGGCGCCGGTGGCCCGGCCGTCCGAGACGAGCAGCCGGGTCGCAAGGGTCCCCGTCAGCAGGGTGAACGCCGGGTCGCCGCCCGCCGCGATCGCCGGGAAGACCGTCCCCGGCGCCGTGCGCGGCATGGGGCCCGAGTCCGTCGCCGTGACCGCCATCGGCATCGGCTGCGGGTGCCGGTCGGCGGGCGCGGTGTCGTCGTAGCGGCGGCGCAGGACGTCGAGGACGGTCCGGCCGACCGCGGTCGGGCCGATGGGGGACGGGGAGACGGCGAGCAGGCGGCGCGCGGTGTCCAGGTCGGCCGCCCAGCGGGCCGGGTCGCCGAAGTCGAAGACCTCGTCTCCGGCCGGCCACGGGGTCGCGGCGGTCCAGTGGACGCCCATGCCGCCCGCGTTCCACGCCAGCGCCGTCGCGGGCATCGCCTCGGCGTCCTCGCCGAAGGCCAGCGCGTGGAACATGCCGGGCGTCAGTCCGGCGAGGCTGTCCGCGGCCTCGCGCACCACCTCGGCACCCGTGTACATGCCCTGGATACCGGATTCGACCCGCTCGTTGTACTGAGACCAGACGTCCGGATCGGCGACGTCGTGCAGATGCAGCCCGGGCGCCTCACCGATCGCGCTGCCGCCGTCGACCATCGTGATGCCCAGCCCCGGATCGCTCTCCCGCAGCAGCCGGGCCACCACGGAACCCATGATGCCGCTGCCTACGATGAGGACGTCGGTGTGCGGGGTGTCGGTCACAGGAAGACTCCAAAATCGGTTGCTGTGGGGGGAGTTAGGGACTGAGGACGAGCGGGCCGAACAACTCGGTGTCCATGCGGTCGAGTGCCAGCTTCACGGCGCCGATCAGCGCGGCGTCGCGGCCCAGGCCGGTGGCGCGCAACTCGATCGCGGGGGTACGGGCCGCGCGCATCGCCTCGCGCACCCGGGGGAGCAGCACATCGGCCGCGTCCTCCAGACCGCCGCCCAGCACGATGAGCGAGGGCGCGACCGTCCACGACAGGGTGGTGAGGATGGAGGTGATGTTCTCGACGAACTCGTCTACCTCGGCGAGCGCTTCGGCGTCACCGGCCCGGGCGGCCTCGAAGTGGGCCAGCGCCACCTTCCGTTGGGCGGCCTCCGGTGAACTCAGCAACGCCACCGGGCGGTCCTGGACCGTGCCGGTCGGGATCGACCGCGCCTCGACGATCTCGCCCGCCGCGCCGTCCAGACCCCGGTGCACGGCCCCTCGGATCAGGATGCCGAGACCGGTCCGGTTGCCCAGGATCGCCCACACCACGTTGTCGTGATCACCGGCCACACCCCGCCAACGCTCCGCCAGCGCACCGAGGTTGGAGTCGTTGTCCGCGAACCAGGGCATCCGGATGCGCTGTTCGAGCTCCTTCGGCAGATGCACGCCCTCCCAGCGCGTGGTGTGCACCAGGCGTCGTACGACCCCCTCGTCGTCGATGGCGCCACCGGCCGCCACCGCACCGGCGCGCAGCCGTTCCGGTGATCCGCCCGCGTCGTCGAGCGCCTCCCGCACCAGGGCCGCCGCGTCGTCGAGCGTGACCTGAGGGTCCTGGTAGGCGCGCAGCGGGCGGTGCGCCCGGCCGACGATACGGCCGCGTACGTCGGCGATCACGGCCGAGGCGTCAGCGGTGTTGATGTAGACGGCCGCCAACAGGGCGTGTTCCGCGCGCAGTTCGTACCGCCGGGCCGGTCGCCCGGCAGAGCCGCTGACCGGTATCCGCTCCAACTCGGCGACCCAGCCCGCCTCGACGAGCGAGTCCAGGATCAGCTCGATGGTACGGCGAGACAGCCCGGCCCGTTCGGCGAGCGCGGTCAGTGTCGTGGGCCCCGCGGAGACCGCGAGCGCGCGCAGGACGACCGAGGTGTTGACGCGCCGCACGGCGCTCTGGTTCATCCCCGACATCAACACCCCTCCGCCACCTCGGACTTGCCCCGTGCGACGGACGCGAACCCACAGGTCCCGGTCACCTGCGTCACCGCATCCCCGATCCGGCGATGCCCTGCACGAAGTACCGCTGCAGGAACAGGAAGAGCACGAGGACCGGCAGCATCACGACGATCGCGCCGGCGAGGACCAGGCCGTAGTCGGTGACGTGCTGGGCCGCCTGGCTGGTGGCGGCGAGGCCTACCGGGAGGGTGTAACTCGCCGTGCTCTGGGCGACTATGAGCGGCCAGATGAAGTTGTTCCACGAGTTCAGGAACGACATGATCGTGATCGTCGCGACCGCCGGACCGGTCAGCGGAAGGAAGACCCGGAAGAAGATCCGGAACTCGCCCGCCCCGTCGATGCGCGCCGCCTCCAGCAACTCGTCGGGGACCGACTGTGCGTACTGCCGCATGATGAACACCGACAGCGGCAGCGCCACACCGGGCAGCGCGATGCCGGTGAGGGTGTCGGCGAGGCCCATGTCGACGGTGATCACGAACTGGGTGACGAACACCGTCGTGAACGGCACCATCATCGCCGCCATCACCGCCCCGAACGCGAGCCGCCTGCCCGCGAACTCCAGCTTGGCCAGGGCGTATCCGGCCGCCGAGGCCGCCACGATGTTGCCGATCACCACCATGAGGGCGACCAGGACACTGTTGGTGAGGAAGCGCCCGAAGCCCTCGGTCCGGAACAGCCGCACGAAGTTGTCGAGCGTGACGTGCCGCGGCAGCCACGCGCCCGGGTCCGAGCGGATCTCGTCGAGTCCGCGCAGCGAACCGCTGACCACCCAGAAGAAGGGCAGCAGCGTGAGCAGCGCGCACAGCACCAACGCGCCGTACAGGACGGGGCGGCCAACGGACCGTGTGCGTACGGCGATCCGGTTTTCGGAGGCGGCGGCGATCAGGTCGGCGTCTGCGTCGGTCAACGACGCGGCTACGGCGGTCATGTGCGGGGCCTCAGCAGTCGGAACTGGACGACACTCACCAGCAGCACGAGCAGCAGCATCACGAACGACGCGGCCGAGGACATGCCCAGCTGGCCGGAGCCGAACTGGTGGTAGGTGTACAGCGAGACGGACTCGGTGGCCCCCAACGGGCCGCCGTCGGTGAGGAGATAGGGCTCGTCGAAGACCTGGAGGTAGAAGACGGTCAGCAGTACCGACACCATGAGAGTGGTCGGGAGCAGCAGCGGCAGGGTGATATGCCTCAACTGCCGCCAGCGGCCCGCCCCGTCGAGCGCGGCGGCCTCGTACACGTCCTCCGGTATGGCTTGTAGTCCGGCGAGGAACAGCACCATCGCGGTGCCGAAGTTGCGCCAGACGCCGAGCAGGATCACCACGGGCATCGCGAGGTGCGGATCGTCCAGCCAGTTCGGTCCGGCGAGACCGACGTAGCCCAGTGCCTTGTTGACGGTGCCGCCCGCGTTGAAGGCGTACTGCCAGATCAGCGCGACCGCGACGACGTTGGTGACGACCGGTGCGAAGAAGACCGTACGGAACACGCCACGCAGCCGCCGGATCCCGGAGTTCAGCGCGACGGCCAGCCCGAAGCCGATCGCCATGGTCAGCGGGACCCCGACGGCGACGAAGACACCGGTGTTCAGGATGTCCCGCAGGAAGGTCGGATCCTGGAACAGACGCAGGTAGTTGTCCAGGCCGGTGAAGTCGACCGCGAGGGGATGCCGCAGGTCCGAGCCGCGCAGATCGGTCAGGCTGAAGCCGAGCGCGGCCACCGTGGGGATCGCGGTGTAGATCAGGAACACGACGGCGAACGGCGCGAGGAACAGCCAAGCGACCGCCGTGCGACGGGAGTTGCGTGCCCGGTGCCGCGCTCCCGGGACGAGCGTGGTGGTCATCCGCGGCTCACTCCGCGCCCGTGCCGAGACTCTTGGCGTACGCCTGGATGCTCGCGGCGGCCTTCTCCGCGGTCTGCGTGCCCTTCGCCACGGTCTCCATCTCCTTGCCCAGCCGGGTGGCGACCTGCTGCCAAGTACCCACTTGGGGAAGGGCCTTGGTGTTCTTCAGCTGGGTGAGGAAGGCGTCGAGGAGCGGCTGCTTCTTGACGGCCGGAGCGTCCCAGGCGGAAATCACCGCGGGCAGTGAGCCGTACGCCGAGTACTGCGCGACCTGCGTGCTCGGCTTCGCGACGTGGCGGACGAACTTCCACGACGCGTCCGTGTTCCCGCTGTCCGCGAGGACGCCCCAAGTCCCCCCGGCGGAGAAGGAGATGCTGCCCGAGGCACCGGCCGGCAGGGGAGCCGTGGCGACATGGGCCGCCGTCCAGCCGGTCTTCTTCGCGGCGGTGTCCAGTTGTCCGAGCACCCACGGACCGGTGATCATCGTGGCCGTCTTCCCGGACACGAAGTACGGCTGCGCGTCGAGGAAGGTGGGGGTCGCGGTGTCGGCCGAACTCGAGGTGAAGAACGACGCGTTGTACTTGAGCGCGTCGACCATCTCGGGTGTGTCGAGGGTCCAACTGCCGCTGGACGAGAGGAGGTTGCCGCCCGCCTGCCAGGCGTACATAGCGACGTCCTGGCCGTTGAAGATGTCCCAGCCGTTGTCCGCCCCGAGCCCGTGCACGGCTCCGGCGCCCTTCAACGCCTTGAAGAACGGCACCATTTCGGCCCAGGTGGTGGGTGCTTCGACGCCCGCCTTCCTGGCGAGGTCGGCTCGGTAGACGAGGGCGTACGTGTACGCGTACCAAGGCACCGTGTAGGCGACGTCCTTGACCAGGCCCGCATCCCAGAGGCTTTTGAAGAAGGCGCCGGAGTCGACGAGTCCGTCCGGTACGGGCCGGAGGATCGACGGGTCGAGGAACTGCGCCTGCGACTCGGGGAAGAACTGGGCCACATCGGGGCCCTTGCCCGCCGCGATCGCCGCCTGGAGCTTCGTGTAGTACTCGGAGTTCGGTATCAGCGTGAACTTCACGGTGACGTCGGGGTTCGCGGCCTTGAAGGGCTTGATCACCTTGTCGAGGACATCGGCGTCGCCCTGCGCGGCCCAGACGTTCACGGTGCCGGTGGCCGGTTTGTCGTCGATCGACTTGGCCGTGGCCTTCGCGGTGGCGGTCGCGGTGTCGCCGCGCCCGCAGCCCGCGAGGGCGAGGGTGCCGAGCAGAGCGGTGCCGGCGGACAGTCTGAGGACGCCGCGGCGGGAGGGATCGGACACTCGGGGGCTCCTGTCTCATGGGGCGCTGAGGACAGTGAAGGGAATTCCGGAGCCCCGCCCTTTTCGGGTTCCGGGATTTTCGGGGAAAGCAGCGTTATCGGTCCGACGGCCGTAATGCGGCTGATGGGACCTCTGTGGCTGACTGCGACGTTAGGAAGGGTCTGTTTCGCCGGCGTGGCTCAGCCGTCACGAATAATTTCGGAACTTGTAGCGAAATCCCTGACAGAGGGAAAACCCTTGAGTGCCCCTGACCTGGGTGACATGGACGGGTCAAGACTGTCATCCTCCACCCAGCCACCCCCACGGATCCTCCACGGATTGGTCAAAGTTCGTACCGGTCCCGCACAGCTCGGCTCTTCCCGGACAGCAGACCCGGCTGCCCGGTCTGTCACCGGCCGCGTCCGCGGTCGTCGCAGTAGGAGTTAAGAGTGAGACGCATCCCCCGCAAGCGGATGGCGGTAGGAGCCCTGGTCTCCACCGCCGCCTTCCTGGCCGTAGGCATCCAGACGGTGCCGGCGACCGCGAAGCCCGCATCCCCCCACCCGAGCCCGCTGCTCACCGGCAGCCTGGAGGCGAAGCTCACCCCGGCGCAGCGCTCCGCCCTGGTGACGAGTGCCACGCAGAACAGCACGAAGACCGCCCGCACCCTCGGCCTCGGCGCCAAGGAGAAGCTGGTCGTCCGGGACGTCGTCAAGGACAACGACGGCACGGTCCACACCCGTTACGAGCGCACCTACGCGGGCCTCCCGGTCCTCGGCGGCGACCTCGTCGTGCACACCCCGCCGGCCAGCGTGGCGACGGGCACCGTGAGTGCCACGTTCAACAACAAGCACACCGTCACGGTCCCCTCCACCACCGCGTCCCTCTCCAAGACGGCCGCCGAGACCAAGGCGCTCACCACCGCCAGGACCCTCGACGCCAAGAGCCCCGCCACCGACAGCGCCCGCAAGGTCATCTGGGCCGGCAGCGGCACCCCGAAGCTCGCCTGGGAGACCGTGATCGGCGGCTTCCAGGACGACGGCACGCCGAGCCAGCTGCACGTCATCACCGACGCCTCCAGCGGCAAGGAGCTCTACCGCTACCAGGGCATCAAGACGGGCACCGGCAACACCCAGTACAGCGGCACGGTGACGCTCAACACCACGCTGTCCGGCTCCACTTACCAGCTCTACGACACCACGCGCGGCGGCCACAAGACGTACAGCCTCAACAACGGCACGTCCGGCACCGGCACGCTGATGACCGACTCCGACGACGTATGGGGTACGGGCGCCGGCTCCAACACCCAGACCGCCGGCGCGGACGCGGCCTACGGCGCGCAGATGACGTGGGACTTCTACAAGAACACGTTCGGCCGCAGCGGCATCAAGAACGACGGCGTCGCCGCCTACTCGCGCGTCCACTACAGCACGGCGTACGTCAACGCCTTCTGGGACGACGACTGCTTCTGCATGACGTACGGCGACGGCACCAGCAGCACCCACGCGCTGACCTCGCTGGACGTGGCCGGTCACGAGATGAGCCACGGCGTCACCTCCAACACCGCGGGCCTTGAGTACAGCGGTGAGTCCGGTGGTCTGAACGAGGCGACCTCGGACATCTTCGGCACGGGCGTGGAGTTCTACGCGGCGAACTCCACCGACGTCGGTGACTACCTCATCGGCGAGAAGATCGACATCAACGGCGACGGCACGCCGCTGCGTTACATGGACGAGCCCGACAAGGACGGCGGCTCCGCCGACAGCTGGTACTCCGGCGTCGGCAACCTGGACGTCCACTACTCCTCGGGCCCGGCGAACCACATGTTCTACCTGCTCTCCGAGGGCAGCGGCACCAAGACCATCAACGGCGTCACCTACAACAGCCCGACCTCCGACGGCGTCGCCGTCGCCGGTATCGGCCGGGCCGCGGCCCTGCAGATCTGGTACAAGGCGCTGACGACGTACATGACGTCCAGCACCACGTACGCCCAGGCCCGCACCGCCGCACTCAGTGCCGCCGGCGCGCTGTACGGCACAACGTCCGCCCAGTACGCCGGAGTCGGCAACGCCTTCGCCGGTATCAACGTCGGCAGCCACATCACGGTGCCGACCACCGGCGTCACGGTCACCAACCCGGGCAGCCAGTCCTCGACCGTCGGTACGGCGGTGAGCCTGGCGATCACGGCCAGCAGCACCAACAGCGGCACCCTGACGTACGCCGCGACCGGACTGCCGACCGGCCTGTCGATCAGCAGCTCCACGGGCGCCATCACCGGCACCCCGACGACCTCGGGCACCTACAGCACCACGGTGACCGTCACCGACAGCACCGGGGCGACCGGCACCGCGGCCTTCACCTGGACCGTGAGCTCCAGCGGCGGGGGAGGCACCTGCACCTCGACACAGCTGCTGGGCAACGCGGGCTTCGAGTCGGGTGCCACCACCTGGACCGCGACCAGCGGGGTCATCACCAGCGACACCGACGAGGCGGCCCGCACCGGTTCGTACAAGGCCTGGCTCGACGGCTACGGCTCGACCCACACCGACACGCTGTCCCAGTCGGTGACGATCCCGAGCGGCTGCACGGGGACGACGTTCACCTTCTACATCCACATCGACACGGCTGAGACCACCACCAGCACCGCGTACGACAAGCTGACGGTCACCGCCGGATCGACCACCCTGGGCACGTACTCCAACCTCAACGCGGCCACCGGGTACGTCGCGAAGTCCTTCAGCCTGTCGGCCTTCGCGGGCACCACGGTCGCCCTGAAGTTCAGCGGGGTCGAGGACTCCTCGCTCCAGACCAGCTTCGTCATCGACGACACCGCCGTCACGACCAGCTGATCGATCCGTGAGTCCGGCACCCCGCACGCGCCCCCAGGCGTGCGGGGTGTTCCGGTTTCTCTCAGCTCAGCGGGTCCAGCGTCAGATAGGCCTGCTGCGGGTTCCCGTCGTTCACCAGGGACTCCTGGGCGCCGACGTCGTCGAACGCGAACGCGTACGCCTTGCCGTCGGCCATCTGCGCGTGGATCTTGCGCGCGTACTGGTTGGTCACCGTGTCCACGTAGAAGTTCGCCGTGGTGGTGTCCGGCTGGTTGGGGTTGACCAGGAGCGTGGACCGGTTGAAGCCCGCGCACAGCGTGCGTGAAATCGGCCCGCGCACCAGGTCGTTGGGGGCGTCGAGGTACTTGTAGCAGCCGAAGATGCTGGCCGCGTCCGGCTTCTGGAAGGTCGTGACCACCGCCCCGGAGCTGTTGGTGAAGTTCATGACGTTGCCCGACACCCGGCCGTAGTACTTCGTGTTCGGCTGGTCGGCGAACGGCGTCACGGTCAGCGTCGACGACGAGTACTTCGACCAGACACGGTTGATGTAGTCGTCCATCACGGTGCTCGGCAGGGCACCCGTCTCGATCCCGTACGTCGGTGAGAGCGCTCGCAGAACCGTGCCGTCGGACCGGGTCTGGATCAGGTTGGCCCAGCCGCCCGGCTGCCCGCGCAGCGCGTTGAAGAACCCGGTGTACCCACCCGACTTGAGGTGCCCGGTGGAGGCCGTGCTCCCGTCGGACCGCTGCACCCCGACCGCGTACGGCGCGGAGAACATGTCCACCTGGGTGCTGTTGATCCACAGCCCGGAGTCGTTCAGCGTGTACTCGGACCAGTTGAAGAGGATGTTGCGGTTCGGGTCCGTCGGGTTCTGCACGGCCGGCTGCACCAGACCGCCGGTGGTCAGCTTGAACACCAGCTTCTGGCCGTACGAGAAGTAGATGCGGCCCGAGAACTTGGGGAGCCGGATGGTGGTGGACTGTCCGGCCGCCGGGCCCGCGATCGACGCGTCCGGCGCCGGGGTGGGCGGGTTGCCCCCGGCCGGCCAGGCGTGGAACGTGCCGTTCGCGTCGGCCCAACCCTGTTGGCCGGTGGTCAGGTTGGTGCCCAGGTCGTAGATGTAGACCGCGTCACCGCGGCCCGAGTTGTTGGTGATCTTCAGCGGGATCGTGGCCGGCACCGCGGCGTCCGCCGTCACCGGTGTGGCCAGCGCGATCATCGTGGCCACCGCGGTCGCGGCGCCCAGTCGACGCATGAGTCTGGCGAGCACTACTCACCTCCGTGTGGGGGGTGTACGAAGAATTGGTCCGTACCTGTGTGAGAGCGCTCTCAGCGTCGCGCCGAGCCGCGGGCATGTCAATGAGTTGAACGAAAGGTGCCCACGGCAACTCGCGCCGTGGGCACCTGGATTGAATGAGTGAAAGCGGTCTGCCGATCAGAACGTACGGTCCAGCAGGTCGAGCAGCGCGACCCAGTGCCGCTCGTCGGCCTCCGCGTCGTACGCCGAGGTGTCGGCCTGCGTGTAGCCGTGCCGCGCGCCCGGGTAGACCTCGCAGCGGTGCCGGACACCGGCCGCGGTGAGCGCGTTCTCGAACCGCTTGATCTGGTCCTCGGGCAGCGAGGGATCCTGGTCGGCGTGGCCGAAGTACAGCTCGGCGGTGATGTGTTCGGCGGCCAGGTGCGGGCTGCCCGGGTCGTCGGTGGCCAGCCGCCCACCGTGGAAACCGGCGGCGGCCGCCACCCGGTCCGGGTAGGCACCGGCGGTGTACAGCGCGAGGCGGGCGCCCATGCAGTACCCGGTGATCGCGATCGGCCCGTCGACGACCAGCGGGGAGTCGGCCAGCCAGCGCAGATAGGCCCCGGCGTCCCGCTCGATCAGCTCGGGATGCCGGGCCAGCCCCATGATCAGCGGGCCGACCTTCTCGAAGATCTCCGGACGTCCGTCGTGATCGATGAACTCGGGCAGCTCCACCACCGGCGCGCGACCCTGCCGGTAGAACACGTTCGGCACCAGGACCGTGTAACCGGCCTCGGCCAGCCGGTCGGCCATCGACTTCAGGTGCGGGCGCAGTCCGAAGGCGTCCTGGTAGAGCAGCACGGCCGGACGGGGGCGCTCGTCACCGGGATGCACCAGATAGGCGTCCGCGATGCCGTCCTCGGTGGGGATGTCCACGGCTGTGCCCTGTACGGCGGTCATGGTGGGGGTGCCTCCCTGCGGATGGGCGCCGGGCCGACAGCCGGCCCGGCGCGGCGTGTTCCGATCATCGTGGC
Source organism: Streptomyces sp. NBC_00988 (assembly GCF_045162645.1). Classification (NCBI taxonomy): domain Bacteria; kingdom Bacillati; phylum Actinomycetota; class Actinomycetes; order Kitasatosporales; family Streptomycetaceae; genus Streptomyces; species Streptomyces sp. NBC_00988. The sequence goes on along the minus strand of NZ_CP108730.1, from coordinate 895,054 downwards.
ACGCCTGCCTACGGCCCCTCCGCCGGGGTCACTCGAAGCGGAACCGGGCTCACTCGAAGCGGGAGACGTCCCCTGCGCCCTTGCGGACGATCTCGGCCTCGCCGTTCGAGAAGTCGATGACGGTCGTCGGTTCCGTACCGCAGTCCCCGGAGTCGACCACCGCGTCCACCACGTGGTCGAGCCGGTCCTTGATCTCCCAGCCCTGGGTCATCGGCTCCTCCTCGTCGGGCAGGAGCAGCGTGCTGGACAGCAGCGGCTCGCCCAGCTCGGCCAGCAGCGCCTGGGTGACGACGTGGTCGGGGATGCGCACGCCCACGGTCTTCTTCTTGGCGTGCAGCAACTGGCGCGGCACCTCCTTCGTCGCCGGCAGGATGAACGTGTAACTCCCGGGCGTGGACGCCTTGATGGCGCGGAACACGTCGTTGTCGATGTGCACGAACTGGCCCAGCTGGGCGAAGTTCTGGCACACCAGCGTGAAGTGGTGCCGGTCGTTCAGATGCCGGATCGTCTTGATCCGCTCCATGCCCTCACGGTTGCCCAGCTGGCAGCCCAGCGCGTAGCAGGAGTCGGTCGGGTACGCGATCAGCGCACCCGAGCGCACACTGTCCGCGACCTGGGAGATGGTGCGGGGCTGCGGATTGTCCGGATGCACGTCGAAGTACTTGGCCACCCGCCGAGCTTATGCCGTGCCCGCGCGGGTCGCCGCGCGGGCCCGCTGCGGCCGGCCGGTCCGGCGGATGTGTACCCCGGGAAATCAGGGGAAGCCGACGGGAGCGCCCGGGTCTCTCCCCCGAACCCGGGCAGGACCGGCTCCGCCCGCGGCCCATCCCCCGTGGCCGCGGCGGGGCGGTTCCACCGCCGTCGGGTACAGGGGCGGGTGCGGGGGCGCGAGGCTCAGCCGTGCAGCCGTACCGGCACCTCCTGCCAGCCGAAGGCGATGAACGACGGCACCTGGCGCAGCTCGTCCGCCGTTACGGCGAGCCGGACGTCCGGGAAGCGGTCGAAGAACGCGGGCAGCGCGGTCAGGGCCTCCACGCGGGCGAGCGGCGCCCCGATGCAGCGGTGCACGCCGATGCCGAACGACAGGTGGTCGTCGGCACCGCGGGCCGCGTCGAAGACGTCCGCGTCGGGGCCGTAGTGTGCGGGGTCGAGCCCGGCCGCGGCGAACGTGGTGATGATGGCGTCCCCGGCCGGGACAGTGACCTCGCCGACGATGAGGTCACTCACCGCGAACCGCAGCGGCAGGGAGGCGATGGACGGGTGGACGCGCAGGGTCTCCTCGACGACCGCGTCCCAGCTGATCTTCCCGGCGCGCACGTCCGCCAGCTGCTCGGGGCGCTTGAGCAGCGCGACGATCGCGTTGCCTATGAGGTTGACCGTCGTCTCGAAGCCCGCGCCGATCACCAGCAGCAGGGTGTACAGCAGTTCCTCGTCGCTGAGCCGGTCGCCGTCCTCGTCGCGCACCCGGATCAGTTCGGTGGTGAGGTCGTCGCCGGGGTGCTCGCTGCGGTGGGCGATCAGCGCGGGCAGCACCGTGCCGATCTGCCGCTGCACGGACGCCGCGTGCTCCGGGGACGGGTCCGAGGTGTCCATGATGGCCGCGATCAGCCGACCCGTGTCGTCCACCAACTCGTCGGGCACACCGAACAGTTCACAGATGATCCGCATCGGCAGCGGACGGGCGAACGCCGCCCTGACGTCGACCACCTCGGCGTCGTCGGCCGCCATCGCGTCGAGCAGTTCTCCGGTGATCGTCTCGACCCGGGCGCGCATCGCCTCGGTGCGCCGGTGGGTGAAGCTGGGCGCGACGAGTTTGCGCAGGCGGGCGTGGTCGGTGCCGTAGGTGGAGAGCATGTTGATGACGCCGACCCAGCCCAACACCCAGCCCCAGGACGGGTGTTCGCCGATCTCGGACCACAGGTTCCAGTGCAGCCGGGGGTCCTTGCTGACCTGCGGGTCGAGGATCAGTTCCTTCAGGGTGTCGTAGCCGGTGGGGGCCCAGGCGGGGATGCCGCCGGGCAGTTCCACGGGCACGATCGGGCCGAGGGCACGCAACTTGGCGCTCTCGGCGGCCATGTCGGCGCCGAACGGGTCGAGGGCGATGCGGTCGGACACGGTCACGACAGGTCTCCTGGCTGGTCGGGGGAGCGGGGGCTGAACCGCACGGGCAGGGACGTGAGCGAGCGGTGGAAGGGGCCGGGACGCCAGGTCAACTCCGCGCGCGGTACGACGGGTTCGAGGTCCGGCAGCCACAGGGTGAGCCGCTCGATCGCCTCCGTCGCGATGAGCAGCGTGTGCTGTTTGACCGGGCAGGCGTGCGGGCCCGCCGACCACGACAGGTGCGAGGCGTCCTGGGGATGGCGGCCGGTGACGATCTCCTGCTCGGCGAAGTGCGCGAGCGCGCCGTACGAGACGACGACCGGGATCGCGGGCCGGATCCACGCGCCGTGGAACGTCACGGGTGAACGGGCGTAGTGGATGCCGTAGTTGGCGAGCGGGGTCTCGTGGTGCAGGACCTCCACCACGGCGTCCATGACCGGTCGGGCGCCACTGGTCAGCGTGGAGTAGTAGACCGAGGTGCCGAGGATGCGGGACAGGGCGTTGGACACCAGGTTCGCGGTCGGCTCGTGGCCGGCGCCCAGGGTGAGGAACACCTGCCAGGTGACTTCCTCCGGGGTGAGTCCGGCCGGATGGTCGAGGAGCCAGCTCGGGAGGTCGTCGCCGCGCGCCTGCGCCTTGGCGGCGATGAGTTCGAGGACGTAACCGCCGAACTCGGCCTCGCCCTCAGCCGCTTGGGCGCCGCCCTCCATCATCTTGCCCAGCGCCCGGTCCAGCCGCTCGCTCTGGCTGTCGGGCAGCCCGAACAGGCTGTTGAACACCAGCGCCATGAGCGGCCTGGCGAACTCGCCCACCAGATCGGCCTCTCCGCGCGGCCCGATCCGGCTCACCAGCACATGCACCGCCCGGTGCACCCGGGCGCGCAGGTCGTGCGGCTCGATCCGCTCGAAGGTGTCGATCAGCGAGGCACGGTAGCGGGCGTGCGCGGTGCCGTCCGCGAACAGGGAGTTGGGCCGCCAGCGCATCATCCCGAGGACCGGCGAGTCCTCGGCGACCGTCGTCTCCCACGGCCGGGGATCGTGCGAGAACGTGTCGGTGTCGCGCAGCAGCTCCAGCGCGGCCCGCCGCTCGGTGACGACGAACGCCGGTACGCCCGGGGCGAGTTCGGCCCAGCCGACCGGACCCTGCGCGCGCAGGGCGGCGTAGTAGCCGTAGGGATCCAGTGCGAAGCCGTCCTCCCACAGCCGGACGGGTCGGGCGGGGGAAGAAATGGTCACCGGTGCTCCGGAGGGTCGCGGTCGATCAGGTGCTGGACCAGGGCGAGCAGCGCGTCGAGGGACGAGTCCGTGTCCCGGGCGTCACAGGTCACCAGGGGTGTGCCGGGCTCCAAGTCGAGGGCGGCGCGCAGCTGTTGCTCGGTGTGGTGCCGGGGCGCGTCCGGGAAGGTGTTGAGGGCGACGGCGTACGGCAGCCCGCTCTCCTCGACCAGTGCGAGCACGTCGAACGAGGCGTCGATCCGGCGGCTGTCGACCAGGACGAGCGCCCCGAGCGCGCCGTACGCGATGTCCTCCCACAGCGCCCGGAACCGCTCCTGCCCGGGCGTGCCGAACAGGTACAGCACGATCCCGCCCGGCAGGCTGATCCGCCCGAAGTCGATCGCGACGGTCGTCGTCGACTTCTCCCGCACCCCGTCGAGATCGTCCACGGGGACGGACGCCTCGCTCAGCCGCTCCTCGGTGTGCAGCGGCCGGATCTCCGACACGGAGTCGATGAGGGTCGTCTTGCCCACCCCGAAGGGACCCGCGATCAGGATCTTGACCAACTCGCGGGCGGTGTCCGGCAGATGGACGCCGCCGGTCGTGCTGCCGCTAGTGGTGCTTGAGGGCGCGTAGGCCATCTGCGACTCTCTTCAGCAGGTCGGGGTCGAAGCGTTCGGCGGGCGGGATCGGGGCACGGGCGAGCACCAGGCTCCGGTCGAGAAGACCGGCGGCCAGGACCCGCACCGCGGACACGGGCAGCTCCAGCAGGGCCGCCGCCTCCAGCACCGTCAGCGAACCGCTGTACAGGGCGTCCAGCAGGGCGAGTTGAGCCGCGGGCAGGTCGGCCGGGGCGGGCTCGCCGCTCCCGCTGAGCACCGTCAGCCGTTCCAGATGCGGGCGGCTGGGCCGGGCCACACCGCCGGTCGACAGATACGCGGGAACGAGAGGACGGCCGCCGCGGCGGCCCGTCATGCCGGCGCGCCGCCGTCAACTCCCCGCGGAGCGGCGGCCATCGCCTTCTCACCCAGCCGCGCCACCTGCGAGTGCACCCGGTGCGCCAGCAGATCCAGCCGCACCTCGGTGTCGCCGTAGGCCGCGACACACGTCCCGTGATCCGTGGGGACGATGAGCACATAGCCGTGGTCCGACTCGATGACCACCTGCCGTATCTCGGCCCGTTCCCGGTCGGCGAAGGCCGCCGCCGCGGTACGGCACGCCCCCTGCACCGTGCTGGTGATCGCGGCGACCCGCTCGCCCGAGGCCTGGGACAGCGCGTCGGTGTACCCCCGCACCAGCCCGTCCCGGGTCAACAGCACCGCCGCCACCACATGCGGCACCTCCAGGATCGGATCGAGCACCCACGCCGTGTCGCCCCCATCGCGGCTGATCATCTAGCCGCTCCCCCTTCGTAGTCGGTCTGACGCGTCTCGTGCGCTGTCACTGCTTCGGGTGCCCGCTCCGCTACGGCGGTCTCGGCGTCGTCCGTCGCGGCGCGCGCGGCGGCGGTGCCGGACTGGAGGGCACCGAGTGCGGCGGCGGCCTGCTCCGGGCGGCGCTCGGGCCGGCGTGTCTCGGGCGCGACCGGTCCTGCCGGTGCGGCGGCCGGGGTGCGGCGACGGCGTCGCGGCAGGCCGCCCGCATCGGGTACGGCCTGATGCCCGGACGCATCGGCCACGGCCCGCTCGTCGCGCTCGGAGCCGTAGGAGTGGGCCGGTGCGGGGGCGGGCGTGCGGGTGGGTGCGGGGGCGCGGCGGGTCGAGCGCGGGGCGCCGGCCGCGGGTGGCTGCCGCTCGGGGTCGATGCGGCTGAGGAGATGGCTGTCGATGCGCAGGACCGCGCGGACGCCGCCGTACGGGGAGGGCGAGGACACGTCGACGCTCAGGTCGAACTGCCGGGTCAGACGGCCGATCGCGGCGAAGCCCATGCGCGGCGGGTCGCCCAGGTCGGTGAGCAGGATCGGGTCGGTACCGGCCACCATCCGCCCGGCGTGGTCGCGTTCGTCCTGGGTCATGCCGAGACCCGCGTCGTCGACGGTGACGCAGGCACCGTGGTGCACGTGCTCCAGGTTGACCACGACCTCGGTGTCCGGGGCGGAGTGCCGCAGCGCGTTGTCGAGGAGTTCGGCGACGATGATCGCGACCGGCTCGACGGCGTGCGAGACGAGCGCGGTACCGGCTTCCAGATGGTTGTGCACCCGCACTCGGTGGTACCCGGCGAGCCGGGCCTGGCCGCCGGTGACCGCCTCGACGAGGTGCGACTCCTCCCGCGCCAGCCCGACCCAGGCACCGCACACGACGGCCGCGACCTGCGCACGGCGCAGCGACTGCTCGTTCTCGTGGTCCAGCATGAACAGGGTCTGCGCCAACTCGGGGTCGTCGTACCGCTGTTGGAGCGAGCGCAGGGCGTCCTGGAGGCGGTACAGCGCGGCCTGGATCTCACGGGTGGCCCCGCGCATCCCGGCCTGAGCGGCGGCGTCGATGCGGGTGCGCTGCGCGGCGAGTTCCGAACGCACCGCGCTCAGCACGCTTTCGAGGGCGATGCCGAGAGGCGAGCCGATGAACTGCGGCTGGCCGGGCCCCGGCACGGTGACCCGCGGATGCGTGAGGTGCCGGGCGGCGGCCGGAATCCGCTGCACCGCGAGATGCTCGACCTCCGCCGCCAACGCCGCCTGAACACCGTCCAGTCGGTCCCGCAGCTCGGCGATCTCCGTACGCTGCAGGGCACGTTGACGCCGCGACCGCAGCAGCCCGGCACCGAGCGCCAGCGCGGACAGCGTGCCGGCGGCGAGCGCACCGGCCACCAGGTCCGGTAATTCGGTCATCGAATCGAGTCCAAGCGAAGTCGGGCAGGGCTGAGTCGGGGCCCTTGAGGCTTAGTCCGGGCCCCTCGGGCGGGGTGCCCGGAGCACAGTACACACCGTCATCGACCGCTCTCGCACGGTGTAACAGGAGTTCCCTCCGAAACTGACCGGCCTCTGTTCGCTTCTGTGGCAAGTGTCTGAAATGGCCTGTGGGGAAAGAGAGTTGAGTCGCTAGGGTCGGTGCATCATGCATGAAGGGGGAGCGGTGTGACAGGTGTGGCGCGCTGGCTGGACGGCATCGAGGAACAGGCGGCCGGTGTCCTTCCACCGGAGATCCACGCCTACTTCCGCAGAGGCGCGGGCCAGGGCCTCAGCGTTGCCGAAGCCGCCCCCGCCTGGGACGGATTCCGCCTGCGACCGCACATCCTGCGGGACGTGTCCCGGTGCGACACCTCGACGACCGTGCTGGGCACGGCAGTCGACACGCCGGTCCTCATCGCCCCGAGCACCTTGCAGCGCCGTGCCCATCCCGACGGCGAGGCGGCCACCGCGCTCGGCGCGGCCGGTGCCGGGTCGCTGCTCGCGGTGACCTCGAACACGGCGGTCCCGTTCTCGGCCCTCGAACCCTCGGGCGCGCCGTGGTGGGTGCAGGTGTACGTGGCCCGCGACCGGTCCCTGACCGAGGAGACCCTCCGGCGAGCCGTGGCGGCCGGCGCCCGGGCGGTCGTACTGACCGCCGACACCCCCGTCATCGGCTCGCACGGCAGACCCGGCGCGCATGTCGCCGACTTCGTGGGCCCGGAGGACCTGTACGGCAACGTCACCGGCACCCCCGACCGGGAGGCCGCCGAACACGCGCCCGACCTCACGCCGGACGTCATCGGCCGGCTGCGTGACCTGACCGGGCTCCCGGTTGTCGTCAAGGGCGTCCTGCGCGGCGACGACGCCCGCGCCTTCGTGGACGCGGGCGCCGCCGGACTGATCGTCTCCAACCACGGCGGCCGCCAGCTCGACGGGCTGATCCCGACGGCCTGGGCGCTGCCGGAGGTGGTCGACGCCGTCGCCGGGACGGGCACCGAGGTGTACGTGGACGGCGGACTGCGCCGAGGCACCCACATCTTCGCCGCGCTCGCCCTCGGGGCCCGCGCGGTGTTCGTCGGCCGCCCCGCCCTGTGGGCACTCTCCCTGGCCGGTGCGGCGGGCGTGACCCGCCTGCTCGGGGAGCTGACGGCGGAACTCGTCGAGACGATGCGCCTGACGGGCGTGCCGGAACTCCCGGCGATCGGGCGGGACTTGCTGCACTTGCCGGCGGGCGTGAGCTGTTCGGTTGGATCACCGCACGGCCGTTGATCTTCCTGGCGCGCAGCTGCCGGTGCGGGAGGGGAGCCTCGTCCAGCGCGTGTCCGCGTGTGGACAGGACGTGAGCGTGAATCGATCGTCGCCGCGATCGATTCAGCGGCCATGCCTTGCCTGCTCGCCTCTTTCGGTCATATGGTCCGGACATTCCGTCGCCGACGCCACCGAGGAATCCCATGGACCGCACCCGCCTGCAGGACCTCCTCGCCCGCGAGAGCGCCGAGGCCGAGCGGCTCAACCCGCGCTCGAAGGCCGCCTACGAGCGCGCCGAGCATCTCTTCGGGCGGGTGCCGATGACCTGGATGAACAAGACCGCCGGAGCCTTCCCCCGCTACCTCGACACCGCCCGGGGCGCCCGCGTCACCGACATCGACGGTCACGAGTACATCGACTTCAGCCTCGGCGACACCGGAGCGATGGCCGGCCATTCGCCCGCCGTCGTCGCGGAGGCGGTGCAGCGGCGGTTCGCCGAACAGGGCGGCGCCACGGCGATGCTCCCGACGGAGGACGCCGAGTGGGTCGGCGCGGAACTCACCCGCCGCTTCGGGCTCGCCCGCTGGAGCTTCGCGCTGACCGCGACCGACGCCAACCGCTGGGCGATCCGGCTCGCCCGCGCCGTCACCGACCGCCCCAAGATCCTGGTGAACAGCTACAGCTACCACGGCAGCGTCGACGAGTCGCTCATCGTCGTAGGACCGGACGGCCACGGTACCGCCCGCCCCGGCAACGTCGGCGCCCCCTGCGACGTCACGCTCACCAGCCGTGTCGCCGAGTTCAACGATCCGGCCCAGCTGGAACGGGAGTTGGCGCACGGTGACGTCGCCGCCGTCCTCATGGAACCCGCGCTCACCAACATCGGCATCGTGCTGCCCGAGCCCGGCTACCTGGCCGCCATACGCGAACTGACCAGGAAACACGGCACGTTGCTCATCAACGACGAGACCCACACGTTCTCCGCGGGCCCGGGCGGCTGCACCGCCGCCTGGGATCTCGAACCCGACCTGCTCACCATCGGAAAGGCGATCGGCGGCGGTATCCCGGCCGGTGCCTACGGCCTCTCCGTCGAACTCGCCGACCGGTTGCTCGGCCGCGCCGACCTGGACCTGGTCGACATGGGCGGCGTCGGCGGCACCCTCGCGGGCAACGCGCTCTCCGTCGCCGCGATGCGCGCCACGCTCGAACACGTCCTGACCGACGAGGCGTTCGCCCACATGGCGAAGCTGTCCGAGCGCTTCGCCGCCGGTGTGCAGCAGGGCATCGACGCCCATGCGCTGCCCTGGACGGTGAGCCGCCTCGGCGCCCGCAGTGAGTACCGCTTCGCCTCGCCGGCGCCGCGCACCGGCACCGAGTCCGAGGCCGCCGGTGACCCGGAGTTGGAGGACTTCCTCCACCTCTACCTCGCCAACCGGGGCATCCTGCTCACCCCGTTCCACAGCATGGCGCTGATGTGCCCCGACACCACCAGGCAGGACGTGGACACCCACACCCGGGTCTTCGCCGACGCGCTCGCCGAACTGGCGCACTGACACAGGGAGTTGGAGGCAAGCACGTGGACGACATCGACCGGTCCATCCTGCGCGAGCTGCAGACCGACGGACGTATCGCGTACGCCGACCTCGGACCGAAGGTCGGCCTGTCCGCGTCGGCCGCCCGCCAGCGGCTCCAACGCCTGTTGGATTCCAAGGCGGTTCAGGTCGTCGGCGTGACCGATCCGATGGCCATGGGCGGCCAGGCCATGGCGATGCTCGGCATCGAGGTGGACGGCGACCCGCGTGCCGTAGCCGACCAACTGGCCCTGCGTGACGAGGTGGTGTACTCCGTGCTCACCTCCGGCGGCTTCGACCTGTTCGCCGAGGTGGTCACCCCGGGGCCACGGGACCTGCTCGACTTCGTCAACGACGTGGTGCGGCCGGTCGAAGGAGTGCGGAGCGTCCAGTCGTTCCCGTACTTCGGCATCCACACCCACCGGTTCCTGTGGGACGTCGGCTGACCCCTGTCCAAAACATCGATATGCCCGAGATGCCGGTGTGATCCATGGGGCGTCTAATGGGGATGTCGGATGTGTCCCCTGGCGGAAAAGGCCGAGGCCATGGCGCCCACGGAATCCAGTGCAGGGGGCAGCGGAACCGCCGCGAAGGGCGTGCTGCGGAGGCTGGGGGAGTGGTGTGCCCGGCACTTCGTGATCGTCATCGTCGCCTGGCTCGTCGCGCTGGCCGCGCTCCAGGTCCTCAACAGGTCCTTCGGGGGCGACTATTCGGACGACTTCTCGCTGTCCGGCGTTCAGTCCCAGCACGGGTTGCAGGTCCTCAAGGAGCACGATCCGGCGGCCGGGGGCTACAGCAGCCAGATCGTCCTGCACGACAAGGACAAGCAGCTCACCTCACTGAACTCGCAGATGTCCGAGACGGTCGGCGACCTGCAGAAACTCCCGCACGTCCTGTCGGTGCAGAACCCGCTGCCACAGCCCGGAACGCAGCCACCGGCGTCGTCCAGCCCGAACGTCGGCCCTCTCTCCTCCGACGCGAAGACCGCGTACATCACCATCCGCTTCGACGTGCAGCCGTCGACCCTCGGCGACGGCTATCTCCACGGCGTCGACACCTCGGTGAAGCCGCTGCGTGCCGCCGGCGCCCAGGTCGAGTACGGCGGACCGCTCGGCGAACTCGCCCGGCCCGCCGCCGACGACCGGATCAGCGAACTCATCGGGTTCGCCGTGGCGATCGTCGTCCTGCTGATCGGCTTCGGCAGCGTGGTCGCCGCCGCGATGCCTCTGGTGACCGCGCTGATCAGCGTCATCGGGGGACTCGCGTGCCTGGGGCTGCTGGCGGCGGCGTTCACGTTCGCGACGGTGTCACCGACCCTCGCGACGATGATCGGCATAGGCGTCGGCATCGACTACGCCCTGTTCCTGATCACCCGTCACCGGCAGAACCTCATGAACGGTTCCGATCCCGTGCGCGCCGCCGGACAGGCCACGGCGACCAGCGGCCGTGCCGTGCTCGTCTCGGGCTGCACCGTGATCATCGCGCTCGCCGGACTGTTCGTGTCCGGCGTGCCCTTCATCGGCAAACTCGGGCTCGCGGCCGCCGTGACGGTCGTGTCGGCGGTCATCGGCGCGCTCACCCTGGTGCCCGCCCTGCTCGGGCTCCTCGGCAAGCGGATCGACCGTTACCGGGTGCGCCGCCCGGTCGCCGAGACCGACGCCGCGCCGGGCACCGAACCCACGGGCACCTGGCACCGGTACGCGCAGCGCGTGGAACACCGGCCGTGGACGTTCCTCGCGGCGGGTGTCGCGGCCGTGGTCGTCCTCGCGATCCCCGTCTTCTCCCTCCAACTGGGCCACATCGGCGACGGCGCCGACCCCACCTCGTTCACGGACCGACGCGCCTTCGACCTGATGACCGACGCCTTCGGCCCCGGCTCCAACGGCCCGCTCACCATCGTCATCGACCAGACGGGCGTCCCGACCTCCCAGCGCTCAGACCTCTCCAGCCAGGCCCAGAAGACCCTCGACGGGGTGCAGGGCGCCGCCAAGGTCACCCCGCTGACGACCACCAAGGACGGTGACGTCCTCGTCGGCACCGTCTACTCCAAGCAGTCCCCGCAGAGCGCCGACACCACCGACCTCACCAACCGGCTCGTCCACGACACCCTCCCGGACGCGGTCTCCGGCACCTCCGCCAAGGGCTACGTCACCGGCACCACCGCGGCCCAGGTCGACTTCCGCGACATCGTGTCGAGCCGGCTGCCCCTGATCATCGGCGTGGTGGTCGCGCTGGCCTTCCTGATCATCCTCGCCGTGTTCCGCGGCCTCCTCGTCGCCCTCAAGGCCGCCGTCCTCAACGTGCTCTCCATCGCGGCCTCCTACGGCGTCGTCGTCGCCGTCTTCCAGTGGGGCTGGGGCGGCCCCGCGCTGGGCGTCTCCGGCAAGGTCCCCATCGAGAGCTACGTCCCGATGATGATGTTCGCGATCATCTTCGGCCTGAGCATGGACTACGAGATCTTCCTGCTCTCCCGCGTCCACGAGGCCTGGCTGCGCACCGGCGACGCGGAGGCGTCGGTCGCCCACGCCCTGGAGATCACCGCGCGCGTCATCACCTGCGCCGCCCTGATCATGGTCAGCGTCTTCGCGGCCTTCGTCGTCAGCGACAACATCGTGGTCAAGATGCTCGGCCTCGGCCTGGCGGTCAGCGTGCTGATCGACGCGACCGTCGTACGCCTGCTGATGGTGCCCGCGGTCATGACCCTGCTGGGCCGGCACGCCTGGTGGACACCCCGGTTCCTGGACCGGATCCTGCCGCACATCGACGCGGAGGGCGACCACGAGCAGCAGCCGTGAGCCTCAACTCCCGTACGGCGCCCGGGGCGTGCGTCTCAACTGCCGACCGGTCGTGTCCGGGGTGTGAGCACGAGCATCGTCACATCGTCCCGGATCTCCGGGGAGTGCCGCAGCAGGTCGGCCCACACCCGCTCCGCCATCAAGGCCGGTTCGTCGTCGGCGAGTTGGACCAGCCGCTCGGCGAAGGGATAGAAGGAACCGTCCGTGTCCCTCGCCTCCCACACCCCGTCGGAGGCGAGGAACAGCCGGTCCCCGGGCCGCAGTTGGACGCTCACCCCGCTCAGCGGACCGGCGTCGGACAGCCCGAGACCGAGCGGCGTCCACGCCTCGACGTCGATCTCCGTGACCCGGCCCCCGCGCAGCAGCACGGGAGCGGGGTGCCCGCAGGCCACGATCCGCACCGCGCCCGCGTCCGCCGTGAACTCCAGCAGCACCGCCGTGGCGAACAGCTCCGCGTGTGCCGACCGCGCCGAGTCCACCACCAGCCGCCGGTCCAGCCGCGCCGCGACCGCCTCCAGGTCCGGCAGATCGAGCACCGCCTCCCGGAAGGCCCCCAGCAGCGAGGCCACCGTCGCGACGGCCGACAGCCCGTGCCCCTGCACATCGCCCATGACCGCCCGCACGCCGTACGGCCCGTCCCGCACGTCGAAGAAGTCCCCGCCGACCAGCGTCCCGCGCTGCGCCGCCCGGTACAGCCCCACGCACCCCACCGGCCCCACCCGCTCCGGCAGCGGCGGCACGACGGCCCGCTGCGCCGCCTCGGCGACCGTGCGCTCCAGGTCCAGCTGGGCATCACGGCGACTGCGGACGAAGGACACGAACACGCTCAGCACCGCGACGAACAGGATCGTGAGCAGATCGGTCTGGCCGGGATCGTTGAGATGGAACGCCGGCACGGTCAGCAGGGCGACCGTGGCGCCGCCCAGCAGCGCGGTCGCGACAGGCCCGTACGACAGCCCGGCCAGCGGCGGGATGGCGCCCAGCAGGAAGCCGATGTCGAGCGCGTGCGGGCTGACCAGCGTCGCCACGCACACCCCCACCACCAGCGCCCCCGGCAGCACCCGCACCCACCGCGGCGCCGGCGCGCCCCGAAGCCACCCCCGCCGGGCCGGCTCCCGGACCCGGCGGAACGGCGGAACGCGCGCCTTTCCCACACCACCACGCTCCTACGGCGGGACCGGCCCCGCACGCCGAGCGCCTAGAACGGCGTGAGCGTCAGCCGTATCCCTGTCGGCGCCGTGTCCTGGACGTACGACGCGAAGTCCGCCACGTCGTCGAAGGCGAAGCCGTACGCCTTGCCGTCGGCGGTCGCCGCGTGGATCGCCTTCGCGTAGTGGTTCGTGAGGTCGGTGGCGTAGAAACCCGACGCGTCGGTGGTCGGCTGGGCGGGGTTCGACAGGAGCGTCGAGCGGTTGAACCCGGCGCCGAGGACCGCCGCGACCGGGCCCGTGGTGCCGTCGTTCGGGGCGGCCAGGTTGCCGTCGCAGAACAGCACGTCCCGCGTCGACGGCTTCGCGAACGAGACCGAGGCCGGTCCGGTGAAGGTGAACTGGCCGGCGCGCACCCGCCCGGTGAAGGCACCCGCGTTCGTGGTGACGGTGAGGTCCTTGCCGGTGTACGTGCTCCACACCTCGTCGATGTACGGCGCGAAGTAGTCCGCGGAGAACAGGCCCGCGTCCAACCCGTGCCCCGGCGCGATCACCCGCGTGTCGCCCACGATCAGCGGGGCGAATGCCTCGACCTTCCGTACGGCGTCGAACACCGATGCCCGGCCGCCGTCGCGCAGGGTGCCCGTCGTCTGGTCCTGCGCGCCGGTCAGCCGGATGCTCAGCGGCACGCTGAACATGTCGACCATCGTCGTGTTGCAGAACATCCCGGACGCGTTGTGCGTGAACTCGGCACAGTCGTGCAGCACTCCGTAGTTGGGGTCGGAGGTCACCCAGCCGGCCGGGTACTGAAGTGCGGGGCTGCCGTTGCCGTCCGCCACGGCCTTGAACTTGAGCTTCGCACCGAGCGACACGTAGATGCGGCCCGACAGGTACGGGAGCGAAATCGTCGTCTCCGCACCGGAGTTGAGGCTGATCGCGTAGTCGGTGAAACCGTCGGCGCCGTTGTCGGAGAGCGCGATCGGCGCGATCGTCCCGTCGGGAGTGACCCGCACCTGCTTGCCGTCCACGTTTCCTACGACGTAGATGTGCACGTTCGCGTTGTCGAACGACCCGCTGTTGTTGACCAGCGTCAGCGGCAGGGCGCCCGCCTGATCGGCGCTGGTCTCCATGGACTTGGTGTCCGCGAGGGCGTGTGGTGCGAGCGCCGCGACGGCGGGAGCGGCCACCGCCGCGCCACCGAGGGCGAAGAGGAGCTTGCGGCGGCCGAGCGTGCGCTGGTGACGGGGAGTCATGTGGGGGGACCTCCGGGCGAGTCGGGCTGTTCGAAGCGGACGGTGCCGACGCATTGAGAGCGCTCTCACAGCGAGCGTCGACACCGCCGCCGAGGCCCGATGTTACGCACGACCACGGGCTGAGCCAACGGTTCTGCGGGAAGTCGTCACCGCGCTGACCTGCACGGACGTGGTGAGATGGGTGGCTTAACCCCCACTTAAGGGCTGCTTAAGCGCCCGACGAAGCGTTCACCCGTGCTTCATCACCCGTATCCGGGCGCCTCTTCCCTCCCATCGCACGGCCTCCTAGCCTCGCGACGCCCCCTGTCTTTTTTCCGACTCCATGTCCCTTCCTCGAAAGGCGACTTGACGCATGCGTCACCAACTCCTCGGCACGGCAAGACGGTTCGGCGTCAGAGTCGCGGCCGTGGCGGTCACGACCGCGCTCGCCGCGTCCGCCCCGCTCCCCGCCGTCGCGGCGACCGTCCCGTCCGTCCGGCCGTCCTCGCTCGTGGACCCGCTGATCGGTTCCAGCAACGGCGGCAACACCTACCCCGGCGCCACCCTCCCGTACGGCATGATCGCCTGGTCCCCGACCAGCACCACCGGCGACCAGACCAGCACGGGCGCCGCCAACGGGTACGAGTACGGCGCCACCCGCATCCGCGGCCTGAGCCTCACCCATGTCAACGGCGCGGGCTGCAACCCCGGCGCGGCGGGTGACGTACCGATCATGCCGTTCGTCGGCGACGTCACCTCGTCACCCTCGGCGGACACCAAGGACGCCGTGTACGCGTCCAACTTCTCGCACGCCGACGAGAAGGCCACCCCCGGCCGCTACACCCTCGGCCTCGCCTCCGGCGCCACCGCCGACCTCGCCGTCAGCAAGCGTGCCGGAGTCGCCGACTTCACCTTCCCCGCCGACCGCCCGGCGAGCCTGCTCTTCCGCGTCTCCAACTCCCTCAACGGCAGCCAGGACGCGCACGTCGACATCGACACCGCCCACCACAAGGTGACCGGCTGGGTGTACACGGGAGCCTTCTGCGGGCGCCGCGCCAACGGCGGCGTCAACAACCGCAAGAGCTACTACAAGCTCTACTTCAGCGCCTCCTTCGACCGCGCCTTCTCCTCCGTCGGCACCTGGCACGACAGCACCGTGTCACCCGGGTCGACGACCTCCTCCGGAGGCGAGGGATACGCCACCGGCGCCGACCGCGCGGGACGCGGTTCCGGCGGCTGGGTCGGCTTCGACACCGCCTCTGACAACGATGTCCGCATGCGGATCGGCATCTCCTACGTCAGCCTCGGGGGAGCCGAGTCCAACCTGCGCCAGGAGATCGCCCCGCACGCGCGCGTGGCCGACGTCGCCGAGGCGGGCGCCCGCGCCTGGGACCGCGAACTGAGCACCGTACGCGTCGACGGCGGCACCCCCGCACGCCGCCAGACCTTCTACACGGCGCTCTATCACGCCCTGATGCAGCCCAACCTGATCAGCGACGAGGACGGCCGCTACTGGGGCATGGATCAAGCCGTGCACCGGTTGGCGCGCGGACAGCGGGCGCAGTACAGCAACTTCTCCGGCTGGGACCAGTACCGCGCCCAGATCCAGCTCCTCGCCCTCCTCAAGCCCACCGTCGCGGGCGACTTCGCCCAGTCGCTCTACAACTTCTCGAAACAGAACGGCGGAATCTGGGACCGCTGGGTGCACATCAGCGGCGCCACCCACGTCATGACCGGCGACCCGACCGCCGCGACCCTGGCCACCTTCTACGCCATGGGTGTCCGCAACTTCGACTACGAGGGCGCCTTCGACTCCCTCGTCCACCAGGCCACCGTCCCCAACCCGGACGAACTCTCGGACGCCGGCTGCCCCGGCCAGTGCGTGGGCCAACGCCCCAACCTCGCCCAGTACATGACCTCCCACTACGCCGCTCAGGACGCCTGCCACTGCTGGGGCGGCGCAGCCGAGACCCTGGAGGACGCCGTAGCCGACTCCGCCCTCGGCCAGTGGGCGAAACTGCTGGGCCGTGACGCCGAGGCGAAGACCTTCACCGAACGCGGCGCCTACTGGCGCAACATCTTCAACCCCGCCACCGGCTACGTCCAGGCCCGCAACCTCGACGGCTCCTGGGTGGGCCCGTTCAACCCGGCGAGCGATCTCGGCTTCGCGCAGGGCTCGGCCGCCGCGTACGTCTGGATGGTCCCGCAGGACGTACAGGGACTGGCCGAGGCGATGGGCGGCCGTGAGGCAGCGGCGACCCGGCTCGACGGCTTCTTCCACACCGCCGACGGCGCCTGGTCGGTCCGGGGCGGCGACGCGCTGCGCTACGACCCGACCAACGAGCCCGACATCCACGCGCCCTGGCTCTACAACTCCCTCGGCCAGCCCTGGAAGACCCAGGCGACGGTCCGCCAGATCCTCGACACGGCCTACGGCACCGGCCCCAAGGGCCTGCCCGGTAACGACGACCTCGGCACCATGTCCGCCTGGTACGTCCTCTCCGCCCTCGGCATCTATCCGCGCACCCCGGGCAGCGCCGACCTGCTGCTCGGCGCACCCCTCTTCCCGAAGGCGGTCGTCGACCGGCCCGGCCGCACGGACATCGTCATCACCGCCCCCGACGCCGACGACACCCACCAGTACGTCGACGCCGTACACCTTGACGGCCGCACCCTCACGCGCGCGTGGACCGGCGCGGGCCTGACGCTCAAGGGCGGCAGGCTGGACTTCCGGCTCGCCACCGACCCGAACACGAGCTGGGCGACCGACCCGGGACAACTGCCGAAGTGACGCGCATCCGGTGACGCACACCAGGTGATGCGCACCGGCCCGGCGGAGTGCCGCTCCGCCGGGCCGGCCCGAAAATACGTTGGACGGGCGGGAGATCACCCCCTAGCGTGTGCGTGCACGCCCTGAGACCAGCGGAAGGAGGCGAGTGCCATGAGGTTCACAACACCCCAGCGCTCCCTCCCCGTTGACCCGGCGTGCCACATGTGACCTGACCGGGAGCGCTCCACGCAGTACCCCTCCCGGAGGAAACCCATGACCGATCTGGTCATTCGCGCGCTCGACGAGAGCGACGCCCACCTTTTCGACACCCTTCCCGACGCCCTCGGCGCCCGAGCCGAACACCGCCGGACAACCTGGCGGCCCGACTGGCAGCGGGTGGCCCTGCGTGACGGCACGGTCGTCGCACGCGCCGCCTGGTGGGGCGGCCCGAACGACACCGAACCCCTCGCCGTCGACTGCTTCGACCTGATCGAGGGCGAGGAGGAAGTCGGGGCCGAACTCCTGCGCAGCGCACCCTGGCGCGTCGACGTGGAACTGAACCTCCCCGCCGGCTGGCGCGACAACCCCGAGACCCGCGCCGCCGCCGAGGCACGCTTCACCGCCCTGCGCGCGGCCGGTTACGACCTCCTGGTCGAGCGGTTCATCTACCGGTGGACCCCGGAGTGCGGCCTGCCCGAACGCCCCGGCCGCCTCGTCTTCGCCCCCGAACCGGACGACGCCGTGTTCTTCGACGCGCTGCGCCGCATCCACTCCGTCACCCTCGACGCCCACGCCCAACGGGCCATCCAACAAGGGGGAGTCGAGAAGGCCGCACAGGAGGAGATCGACTTCTTCCGCTGGTGCCCGTCCCCGCGCGAGTGGTGGCAGATCGCACGCACCCCGGAAGGAGACCTCGCGGGCATCCACATCCCGGCCCACAACCCGTCGGGCCCCTGCATCGGCTTCATCGGAGTCGTACCGGAACAGCGCGGCCACGGCTACGCCCGCGACCTGCTCGCCGAGTGCACCCACTACCTCGTCGAGCGGGGCGCCGAGTTCATCGCCGCGGCCACGGACCAGGGCAACTTCCCGATGGCCGCGCACTTCGCGAAGGTCGGCTATCCGGTCATCCGGGAGCGGGCCAGCTTCAATTGCGTCGAGTAGCCGAGTAGCCGAGTAGCCGAGTATGCGCGTCGATTCGTAGACCCGTAGACCCGTAGACCCATAGGGCGGTCGGCCCGGGCTGTCATCAGTTCCGGGCCGACTGTCAGTGCCGGGTGCCATGCTGGCGGCAGGTCGATCTACGGCGGGATGGAGGCGGGCATGGGGTTCGTCGGCGAGGTCTGGCAGGTGCGCACGGGCGAGGAGTCGGTGGGGGAGATCCTGATCGACGACGCCGACTTCCCTTGGCTGTCGGGCAAGTTCACCGCCGGTCCGGCGTTCGGTGACGTGGAGGAGTTGTTCGCGCGGGAACTGGCCCTTTCGAAAGCGGACGACGACGGGCACTGGATCCGGTGGGAAGAGGCCTACGACGAGATCAGCCGACAGGTGACGCTGACCTCGCCGGACGGTCCCGTGCCCGAGTTCCTGCTGCACATCGAGGGGGAGCGGGCCTGGTTCCGGTGGAGCGACGAGCCGTTCGACGAGGACGAGGAGCCACCCGGCGGCGAGTGACCCGTCGACCGACCAGGGCGACTGATCAGGCAGGCTCGCTGTCCACCATCGCCTCGGCCTCGGCCAGGATCTCGGTGACCCGAAGCCCGAAAACCGCGTCGCACGCGTGCGGCCGGCCCGTGCGTACGGCCTCGCTCAGCGCGTCGGCGGCCCGCACCAGGGCGGACACCGCGTCGCCCGAGCTGTCCGGGAGGCTGGTCACCCCGGCCGCGCCGCGCAGCTCGACCGTGACTCCCGCCGCGGCGGTCGGCGCGGTGAGACTCAGCGTCAGCGTGCTGGACGCGCCGCCGACGTGGTCCAGGACCAGCACGACGGTGTCGCCGGGACCTCGTACGGCGGCGGCCACCCGTCGTGCATCACCGAGGACCGGCAGCAACACGGACAGGGCGTGCGGGCCCACGTCCCACAGCGCGCCCTTCTCCTGCCGCCAGGGCGAGGCCGCGAACGGGCTGTCGCTGGTGAACACCGACCCGAGCCACTCGGCCCGAGCCGTGAACCAGCCCTCCGAGGCGGCCTGTTCGGTGATCCAGGCGTCGGTCTCCGGTTGGAAGCGGGTGGTGAAGAACACGACCGACGCGACCCCGGCCTCCCGCACCGCGTCGACCACGGCCCGCCCCTGCTCCACCGTCGGCGCGATGGGCTTGTCCAGCAGCAGATGCCGACCCGCCCGCGCGGCCCGCACCGCCAACTCGGCCTGGATCGACGGCGGCAGGGCCACGGCGACGGCGTCCACGTCCGCGAGCAGGGCGTCGACATCGTCGTAGGCCGCTACGCCGTGCTGGTCGGCCAGTTCCTTGGCGGCGTCGGGGCGGCGCCCCCACACGCCCGCGAAGTCCCACGCGTCGTGCCCGCTGAGGGCGGGGGCGTGAGCCATCTGCGCCCAAGGGCCGGTGCCGAGCAGTCCGATACGCATAACGCTGCCTTTCCACGGTCGAACCTGGTGACGAGACCGGAGCCGATCCGACCGGCCGGTCGCCGGTGAGCGTGCCATATGAACGGGGCGGGTGCGCAAGCCCTTACCGCTACCGGGGCTGCCGGCTGCCGATCGATGCGCCGAGCTCAGTCAGTCGGCCCCGCATGACGGCAAGGCCGCTGCGGGTGGCGGAGCACTCGCCGCCCGCACCGCATGGTTCCCGGCCCAGGCACGGCAGTTGGGCGCCGAGGAATGCCGCTGATGCTGCGGACCCGCCTCGAAGTCCCGCTCACGTCCGCCCAGTTGAGCCGCAGCGCAACCGCGATCCTGCTCAGCCGACCTCAGCCGGTCCGGGGTCCGGTCCCGGTCGTGAAAGCGCCGCCCTCGCCGAACACCAACCGCCCGAAGTTCTCCGCGATACGCCGATGTCCCGCCGGATCGGGATGGACCTCGTCGGGGAGCGGCAGTTCGGCGTAGTCATCCTCGCCGTAGAGGGAACGGCCGTCGAGGTAGTGCAGGTTCGGGTCGTCGGCCGCTCGCTGCTCGACGACGCGGGCGAGTGCGTCGCGGATGACGGTGAGTGTCAGGCGCCCGAGGGCGCGTTCCGCCGGGTCGCCCGTCGCCCTGAACCGCAGGGTGCCGCCGTCGGAGTCGGGCATGAGGGGGCCGGGAGTGTCCTCCTGGACCGGGCAGAGGATGGCGGAGACGACCAGCAGTGGTGTGGTCGGATGCCCCTCGCGGATGGTGTCGAGGAAGCCGTGCACCGCCGGGGTGAAGGCGCGCAGACGCATCGCGTCGGCGTTGACGATGTTGATGCCGATCTTGACGCTGATCAGGTCCGCCGGGGTGTCCCGCATCGCGCGGGCGGTGAACGGGTCGAGCAGCGCGTTGCCGCTGAACCCGAGGTTGACGAGCTCCACCTGCCCCTCGGCGGCAGCCAGAGCCGGCCAGATCGCCGTCGGATGCGTGGCGTTCGAGCCGTGGCTGATCGAACTGCCGTGGTGCAGCCACACCTTGCGCCCGTTGTCCGGCGCCTTCTCGACGGGGGCGTCGGTGCGCAGGGCGATCAGCTCGGCGGTCTCCGTGTGCGGGAGCCAGATCTCGATGTCCTTGTCGCCCGCCGGCAGACCGGTGAACCGGGCGGTGCCGGGCTGCCCCTCCGTGAACTCGGAGGACTGGGTCATCATGTCGGTGATCGTGCGCACGTTGCCGCCGACCACCGTGGCCTGGGCCGTGAGGCGGCCGTCGACCAGCAGGTCGTACACGCCGTCCGCCGGGGCCGGGAACCCCCGGTAGACGCGCTTGGTGGGCAGCGTGTCCAGCTCGATCGTGGTGGCCCGGGTGCGGAAGACCAGCCGTACACCGGAGGGCTGCGCCTCGGCCACGGCCAGTTGGTCGTCGGGGATCTGGCGGCGCGCCCGGGCGGGCAGCCGGTGCGGCAGCAGACCGTGCGCGGTCGTCTCCACGTCGAGGAAGCCGCGCAGCATGTCGGTGGTGACGGGTGTGGTGATCGTGTCGTGTTCGGTGCTCATCGCCTCAGCCTGTCGATCGGGGTTTCCGGGACGGTCAGTTGTGGGGCGCGGCCCGGTTCCGCAGCAGCGCGTCGAGCGAATCCACGATCCAGGCCCAGGACTCCCGCGCGTCGGGCGCGCTGTGGTCGAAGCCCCCGGCCAGCTCCAGGCTGACGTAGCCGTGGAAGACGCCGCCCAGCATCCGGACCGCGTGCGTCTGGTCCGGCTCCGCCAGGTCGTAGCCGCGCAGGATCGCCCGGGTCATCTGCGAGTGCCGCACCCCGGCGCTGGCGGCCGCCGTCTCGGGGTCGAGCCGGAGCCGCGCCGCCGCGTACCGGCCGGGGTGCTCCCGGGCGTAGTCCCGGTAGGCGTCCGCGAAGGCGGCCAGGGCGTCCTTGCCGGCCCGCCCGGCCACCGCGTCGGAGACCCGGTCGGCGACTTCCTCCAGCGCGAACAGGGCGATCCTGGTCTTGAGTTCCTGGGAGTTCTTCAGGTGCGAGTACAAGCTCGCGACCTTGACGTCAAACCGTCGCGCGAGTGCCGAGAGGGTCACCTGGTCGAAGCCGACCTCGTCGGCCAGCTCCGCCCCCGCCAGGGTCAGCCGCTCCGGCGTCAGTCCTGCTCTGGCCATAACCTTCCTCCCATTCGACGATGGCCATTATGTATTTGCCTAAAGGTTTTAGGCAAACTAGCGTGCCGTTCATGAGACCACTGACCGAGCGGGAGATCCGCGCCGCCTTCGTGAACTGCACCAAGGGCGAGGCCAAGCGCCTGTCCGTGCCCCGGGACCTGGCCGAACGGCCGTGGGACGACCTGGACTTCCTCGGCTGGCGGGACCCCCAGGCCCCGGACCGCGCCTACCTCGCGATCGAGCTGGACGGCCGCCCGACGGCCGTCGCCCTGCGCTCTCCCGGCGTCGCCTCCTGGCAGACGCGGCGCAGCATGTGCTCGGTGTGCATGACCATGCACACCGGAGGCGTCTCGCTGATGACCGCAGCGAGGGCGGGCAAGGCCGGGCAGCAGGGCAACTCCGTGGGCGCGTACATATGCAGCGACCTCGCCTGCCCGCTGTACGTGCGCGGCAAGAAGGACGCGGGCGTCGGTGCACGGATGCCCGAATCACTCACCCTGGAGGAGAAGATCCAGCGGACCGTCACCAACGTCACGGCGTTCATCGCCAAGGTCGCCGCTCGTTGAGCAGTCCCGACTGAGCGATTCCGACTGGGCGATCCCGATTGAGCAGTCCCGCTGCTGGATCCGTTCGATTTCTTCTATTGGACCTGCGGACCCGGGCCGGAGAGGCTGGGCGATGCGTCCTGCCCGTCGTGACCCCGGTCCGAGACCCGGCTCCGGCTCAGGCGGTGCCGGACGGCACGGTTCTGCGCGACAGCCGGAAGACCGGAAGAGGAGCACCAGCATGGACACCCGCCGTATCGGTGACGTCGAGGTCAGTGCGATCGGCCTGGGCGGTATGCCCATGTCGATCGAAGGACGGCCGGACGAGGCACGCTCCCTCGCGACCATCCACGCCGCCCTCGACGCGGGCGTGACGCTGATCGACACCGCGGACGCCTACCACCTGCACGCCGACGATGTCGGGCACAACGAGTCCCTGATCGCCAAGGCCCTCGCCTCCCACGACCGGGGCGCGGACGTCCTCGTCGCCACCAAGGGCGGTCATCTCCGCCCCGGGGACGGCAGTTGGACCCTGAACGGCAGCCCCGCGTACCTGAAGGAGGCCTGCGAGGCCTCCCTGCGCCGGCTCGGCGTGGAGGCCATCGGGCTCTACCAGTTCCACCGCCCCGACCCGAAGGTCCCGTACGCCGAATCGGTGGGTGCGGTACGGGAGTTGCTCGACGAGGGCAAGATCCGCCTGGCCGGCATCTCCAACGCGGACCCGGAGCAGATCCGGCTCGCGAACGAGATCCTCGACGGCCGGCTGGTCTCCGTGCAGAACCAGTTCTCCCCGGCCTTCCGCTCCAGCGAACCGGAGCTGGACCTCTGCGACGAACTCGGCATCGCGTTCCTGCCCTGGAGCCCCCTCGGCGGTATCGCCCGCGCCGGTGAACTCGGCTCCGCCTACGCGCCGTTCGCCCGCATCGCCGAGAAGCACAGCGTCAGCCCGCAGCGCGTCTGCCTGGCCTGGATGCTCGCCAAGTCCCCGGTCGTCGTACCGATCCCGGGCGCCAGCCGCCCGGAGACGATCCGCGACTCGGCCGCCGCACCCGAACTCACCCTCTCCGCCGAGGAGATCGCGGAGCTGGACGCCGTTTGAGAAGACCCTGATGTCTGAGGTGTAGTAGGGGCGGGCAAGGGCAGAAAGCGCTTGCCCGCCAACTGGCCCCAGGGGGCCGACCGGTCACAGGGGGAGGACCACCACCGATGGCGTCGACCACGGAGAAACCGCTCGACCACCGCTACCGCGACGAACACCCGATCCGCACCCTCGCCTACCTCTTCCGTGCCGACCGAAGACAACTGGCCCTGGCCGTCGCCGTGTTCACGGTCAAGCACAGCCCCATCTGGCTGCTCCCGCTGATCACCGCGTCCATCATCGACACGGTCGTCCAGCACCAGCCGGTCAGCAGGCTCTGGACGAGCACCGGCATCATCCTGTTCATCCTGCTGATCAACTACCCCCTGCACGTGCTCTACGTCCGCCTCCTCTACGGCAGCGTCCGCCGCATGGGCACCGATCTGCGCTCGGCCCTGTGCACCCGCATGCAGCAGCTCTCCATCGGCTACCACTCCCGGGTCAGCGCCGGAGTGCTCCAGGCCAAGGTCGTGCGGGACGTGGAGACCGTCGAGCAGATGGTCCAGCAGACCGCGGAGACCGGGCTCGGCGCGATCACCGTGCTCACCGGCGGCCTGGTCATCATCGGCTTCCGCACACCGGAGTTCGTGCCCGTCTTCATCGTCGTCGTACCGGTCGCCGCGCTCCTCGTGTCCCGGCTGCGGTCACGCCTGCGCACCCACAACGAGCACTTCCGCCACGAGGTGGAGACCCTGTCCTCACGCGTCACGGAGATGACCCGCCTCATCCCGGTCACCCGCGCCCACGGCCTGGAGGGCAAGGCCCTGCGTCGCATGGACGGCACCCTGCGCCGACTCCTCACCTCCGGAAACCGCCTCGACCTCCTCAACGGCCGCTTCGGCTCGCTGGCTTGGGTCGTCCTCAACGTCGTCGGCGTCCTGGTCCTGGCCGGCGCGGCCCTGGTGTCGTACTACGGCGTCTGGGGAGTCACCGCCGGCGACGTCGTCATGCTGAGCGCCTTCCTGACCACGCTCACCAACTCCACCACGTCCCTCACGACCCTGGCCCCGGTCATCACCAAGGGCCTGGAATCGGTCCGTTCGGTCGGCGAAGTGCTCCAGGCACCCGAGTTGGAGGACAACGAGGGCAAGGCGGAGGTCACCGAGGTACGCGGAGCCGTCACCTTCCGACACGTCGGCCACGCCTACGACAACGACCAACACCGGCCCGCCGTGCACGACTTCACCCTCACCGTCGCACCCGGCGAGACCGTCGCCCTCGTCGGCGCGTCCGGCGCCGGAAAATCCACCGTGCTCAACCTCGTCATCGGCTTCATCCGCCCCACCACCGGCCAACTGCTCCTCGACGGCACCGACATGAACACCCTCGACCTGCGCACCTACCGCCGCTTCGTCTCGGTCGTCCCGCAGGAGTCGATCCTCTTCGACGGCACGATCCGCGACAACGTGGCCTACGGCATGGACGACGCCGACGAGGACTCGGTGCGCGCGGCCCTGCGGGACGCCAACGCCCTTGAGTTCGTGGACAAGTTGCCGCAGGGCCTGGAGACCCTGGTCGGCGAGCGCGGGGCCCGGCTGTCCGGCGGTCAGCGCCAACGCCTCGCCATCGCACGGGCGTTGATCCGCGACCCCAAGGTGCTCGTCCTGGACGAGGCGACCTCGGCCCTGGACACCCGCTCGGAAGCCCTCGTCCAACAGGCCCTCGCCCGGCTGCTGCGCGGCCGTACGACCTTCGTGGTCGCGCACCGGCTGTCCACCGTCCGGGGCGCCGACCGGATCGTCGTGATGGGCGACGGGGAGATCCTGGAGGTCGGCACGCACGACGAACTCCTGCGCCGGGGCGGTGCGTACACGGCGCTGCACAGCGGGCAGGTCGCCTGACCGGATCTCGCGGTCGTTTGGTTGGACCGGCGCGGGCTGGGCACACGGAGCGAAAAGCGAGAGAGGGGCGTTTCGTGCTGGTGCCGGACCCGAAGGCCGTCAGAAAACTGCTCACCCGGTACGCGGTGCTGCGCATCTCCCAGGCGGAGCGCCACCGGCCTGAGGCGGCCGACGAGTTGAACGACGTCGTCTACACGCTCTGCGTGATGATGGGCACCACCGGCATCCGGGAGGCCATCGTCAAGGCGGACGCTTTGTTGGCGGCGGCGCGCAGCGCACCGGGCAGTGTGGTCGCGGACGGCCGCGCCGTTGCGTAGATCCGTCAGGAGAAGGCGACTTCGGGAACCTTCCTGCCGTGGAACGCCGAGCGGTACGCCT
Organism: Streptomyces sp. NBC_00988; assembly: GCF_045162645.1. Lineage (NCBI taxonomy): Bacteria > Bacillati > Actinomycetota > Actinomycetes > Kitasatosporales > Streptomycetaceae > Streptomyces > Streptomyces sp. NBC_00988. The sequence continues at coordinate 869,461 of NZ_CP108730.1, read as the reverse complement.
GCGGGCTGGTGCCGACCACTCGGCGGAAGCGCTCGCGGAACGCGGTGGGGGAGCCGAACCCGGCCTGCTGGGCGATGCGTTCGATGGTGTGGTCGCTGTTCTCCAGCAGGTACTGGGCGCGTCGTACGCGGGCCCGCAGCAGCCACTGAAGCGGTGTGCTGCCCGTCTGTTCGCGGAAACGGCGGCTGAACGTCCGCTCGCTCATGCCCGATCGCGAGGCCAGCGCGCCCAGGGTGACCTCGTGGGAGAGGTTGTCCTCGATCCACTGGAGCAGCGGTTCGAGGGTCGACCCCTGCGGGACCGGCGGGTGCTGGTGGACGATGAACTGCGCCTGCCCGCCCTCGCGTTCGAGCGGCATGACCGACAGCCGGGCCGCGTCCGCGGCGACCGCCGAGCCGTAGTCCCGCCGGATGAGGTGCAGACACAGGTCAAGGCCGGCGGCGGCCCCGGCCGAGGTGAGGATCTGCCCGTTGTCGACGTACAGCACGTCCGGCTGCACCTCGACCAGGGGATAGGACCGGGCCAACGCGTCGGCGGCCACCCAGTGCGTGGTGGCGCGCAGCCCGTCCAGCAGCCCGGCCTCGGCCAGCACGAAGGCGCCCACGCAGATGGACACGATCCGGGTACCCGCCGCTGCCGCCTCCCGCAGTGCCGCCAGCACCCGGGCGGAGGGCGGCGCGGCCTGCTCCGAGCGGCCCGGGACGATGACGGTGTCGGCGTCCACCAGCGCTTCGAGCCCGTGGTCGACCCGCAGCGCGAACCCGTCCGTCCGCACCTCCGGCGTCTCGCCGCACACCCGCACCCGGTAGGCGTTCCGCCCGTCCGGCAGCCGGGTACGGCCGAACACCTCCATCGGTGTCGCCATGTCGAACGGCACCACATGATCGAGAACCAGGATCGCGACGGTGTGCATGAACACCACGATAGATGGATTCCCGCCAGCCATCCCACATGGTCTTCTGGCATAGCTGCCTGCTGAGAGGGCTTGGCGAGAATCCGTTGCAAGCTGTCGTTTCAGCCCCTGTGCTGCCGCGTCGGCCGTCCCTAATCTGGGCCGGTGACCAAGATCCTTCTCACTCTGCACGTCCTGGCCGCCATCGTCGCGGTCGGCCCCGTCACCGTCGCCGCCAGCATGTTCCCACCGGCGGCCCGCCGCGCTCTCACGGGCGCGGACGGACCCGACGCGGGGGTGACGACCGTACGACTGCTGCATCGCATCTGCCGTGTCTACGGCGCGGTCGGGCTGGCGGTGCCCCTCTTCGGCTTCGCGACCGCTTCCGCGATGGGCGTCCTCGGCAGCGGCTGGCTCATCGCCTCCATCACGCTCACCGCGGTGGCGGCCGGCATCCTGATCGCCTTCGTGCTGCCCCGCCAGGACGAACTCCTGGAGCAACTCGGCGCACAGCGGCCCGTGGAACGTTCCGGGACCGTTCAACTCGCCATGTTCACCGGCATCTTCAACCTGCTGTGGGCGACCGTCACCGTCCTCATGATCATCCGCCCTGGTTCGACCACGGGCGCCTGACCGGTCAGCCGGTGACGCGGACCAGGAGGAGCGCCACGTCGTCGTCCGGTTCGGGGCGCAGCGCGTTGAGGAGCATGTCGCTCGTCTGCTCCAGGGGGCGGCGGGAACTCTGCAACAGCCGTGTCAGCGCATGCAGTCCCACGTCGATGTTCTCGCCGCGGTTCTCCACCAGTCCGTCGGAGTAGAGGGCGAGCAACGCGCCCGTGGTGAAGTCGACTTCGGCGGTACCGAAGTCCACGCCGCCGACGCCGAGCGGCACTCCGCCGGGGATGTCGAGGAGTTCCGCGGTGCCGTCGGGGTGGATCAGGACGGGTGGCAGATGCCCGGCGCTGGACAGTTCGCAGGTGCCCCGGCCGAGGTCGACGACGCCGTACGCGCAGGTGGCGATCGCGTCGCCGAGGGAACCGGTGAGGTCGTCGAGGTGGTGCAGCAACTCGGCGGGCGGGAGGTCGAGCCGGGCCAGTGCGCGGGTCGCGGTGCTCAACTGGCCCATGATGGCGGCGGCCTGGACGCCCTTGCCCATCACGTCGCCCACGACGAGCCCGGTGCGGCCCGGCCCCAGTGGCAGCACGTCGTACCAGTCGCCGCCGACCTCGCTCAGCGCCGGCAGGTAGCGGGCCGCGATGTCGAGGCCCTCCTGCCGGGCCGGGGCCGGTGGCAGCAGGCTGCGTTGGAGGGTCAGCGCGGTGGTGCGCTCGCGGCCGTAGAGGCGGGCGTTGTCGATGCAGATCGCGGCGCGCGCGGCGAGTTCCGTGGCGAGGACGCGGTCCTGTTCGTCGAAGGGGCGGTCGTTGACGGTGCGGTAGAGGCTCAGCGTGCCCAGGACCTCGCCGCGGGCCATCAACGGGACGGCCAGGTACGAGTGGACGCCCGCCGTGCGCAGGGTCTGGGCGGCGCGCCCGTCCCGGGCGATGCGGCGCATCATCGGCGGGTCGACCCGCTCGACGAGGATCGGGCCGGCCTCGCGGACGCACTGGGTGATGATGCGGTTCGGGCCGTAGGTGGCCAACTCGCCCACCGGGTCCGCCGCGTGGATCGCGTCGGTCAGGTATCCGGCGGCGACCGCCAGCGCGCGGAACTCGACCTGCGCGTCCTCGGTCACCGGGGTGATCGTGCCGTCCGTGACGACCGATTCCAGGACGTCGACGGCGGCCAGGTCGGCCACATGCGGGACCGCGACGTCGGCCAGTTCACGGGCGGTCTGCTGGAGGTCCAGCGTCGTCCCGATCCTCACCCCGGCCTCCGCGACGACCGACAGGTGCTGGCGCGCCTGCGCGACCTCCTCCGCCGCCTGCTCCCGCTCGGTCACGTCCAGGACGGCCATCGCCAGCCCCAGCACCCGGCCCTGCGCGTCCTCGATGCGGTGGTACGACTCCGAGTACGCCCGGTCCACGACGTCGGCCGCCGTCCGGCCCACGGTCTGCTGGTCGAGCAGCGGCTTGCCGGTGATCAGCACATGCCGCATCCGTGACTCGATGGCCGCGACGTCCAGACCGGGCAGCACCTCGCCCACCCGGCGCCCGACGACCTCCTCCTCCGGCACGCCGTTGATGCGCTCCAGGGCCGGGTTGCCCCCGACCCACCGCAGATCGGTGTCGAACACTGCGATGCCCACCGGCGTCTGCCGCACCAGGCTGTGGGACAGGGCCAGGTCCCGCTCCACACCCCGTACGGTCGTGGCGTCCGCCGCAAGGCCCAGCAGATGCGCCTGACCGTGGCTGTCGCGCAGCCGCATCGTGCGGAACTCCACCGGCCGCTCCGTGCCGTCCCGGTGCAGCAGCGGGAACACCCCCGCCCAGCAGGCGCCCGTACCGACCTGGGCGAACAGTTCACGCGCCCTGACCCGGTCGTCGGGCGACACGAGCAGCCGGTCCGCGCGCTGGGTCAGCGCCTCCTCGGGGGAGTAGCCGAGCAACTGCTCCGCCTCGGGACTCCACAGCCCGATGTACCCGCCCGCGTCCAGGACCACCGCCGCGACCCGCAACAGGTCCAGCAGCCCGCCCGGGGCGGCCGAGACACCGTCCCCGGCACCGTAAGCGTCCATCCCAGCCGCTCCTTCCGGCGCGGCACGGCACCGCCAAGATCCGAACCACGGGTCATCCGATTACGGCACAGCACGCCCCGCGGGGCAACAGCGCGCGAGGTGAACAGGGGAAGGGGGCCGTATGGAGCACGCTCCCGCGCGGACGCCCACGGACCCCCGGATTCTGGTCGTGCCCCGACCCCACAGCCCCCAGGACACTCCATGCCCCTGCCGCTCCGCCTCGTCTCCCTGCTGGTCGCCACCTGCGTGGGCGCCCTCGTGCCCGCGTCGACCGCCGCGGCCGACGACCACTCCCTCCAGCGCGGCCTCGACGACCTGGTCGCCGCCCCCGACGGCCCGCCCGGCGTGATCGTCGTCCTGCGCGACGGCGACCACCAGCGCGTCCTGAGCGCCGGAACCGCCGACATCACCACCGGCCGCCCGCTCGAACCGAACGACCACACCCGGACCGCGAGCACCAGCAAGGCGTTCAGCGGAGCGGTGGCCCTGCATCTCGTACAACGGCACCGGCTCGCCCTCGACGACACGATCGGCACCCGGCTGCCCCACCAGCCCCGGGCCTGGCGGAAGGTGACCCTGCGCCAGCTCCTCCAACACACCAGCGGACTCCCGGACTTCAGCGAGAGCACCCGCTTCCGCAGCCTCATCCAGGCCGACCCGCACCGGCACTTCGACTCGCGGCGCCTGCTCGACTTCGTGGCGGGCGAGCCGCTGCGCTTCACCCCGGGCTCGCAGTACCGCTACTCCAACTCCGACAACATCGCCGTAGCCCTGATGGCCGAGGCGGCGACCGGCACGCGCTACGAGGACCTGCTGCGCCACGACGTCTACAAGCCGCTGGGGCTGCACGACACGAGCCTGCCGCAGGGGTACCGGATGCCGGAGCCGTACATGCACGGATACGCGGTCGGCGGAGCCACCGGACCGGAGGACGTCAGCGAGACGATCGGCATGTCGGGCGTGTGGGCGTCGGGTGGGATCACCTCGTCACCCCGCGACCTGACCGCGTTCATCAGTGGATACGCCGCCGGGGCCCTCACCTCGAAGGCGGTCGTGCGGGAACAGCGGCACTGGATCCCCGGCGCCTCCGAACCGGCCGGCCCCGGCCGCAACAGCGCCGGACTCGCCCTCTTCCGTTACGACACCCGATGTGGCGTCGTACTCGGACATACCGGAAACACCCTCGGTTACACACAGTTGATCGCGGCGACCCCCGACGGCCGACGCTCGCTCACTTTCTCATTGACAACTCAGGTGAACCAGGCGGGGAACCCGGAACTCCTGGCCAAGGTGCGCGCGGTCGAGGAGGACGCGGTGTGCGGCCTGTTGGGGACATACGGGGCAGAGCGCCACTCCTGACCCGGGGCGCTCACCCCGTCCGCCTCAGGCGAACCGTTACTGCTCAACCGGCCACGCTGTCCGACCCGTTGACGAGGCCCTCCCGTTCCGAGGCGGCGGGCAGGGCCAGCCACTCCGCGATGGTCCGGGCGATCGGCTGGCCGGTCTCCGCCTCGACGAAGCCGAACTGGCCCGACTGGTTGCACTCCAGGAACCACCAGGTCCCGTCGCCGTCCTCGGCGAAGTCGAAGGCGCCGTAGGCCAGTTCGGCGTCCCGCATGTACGTCAGGACGGCCTCGGCGATGCGCGGCGGGACCTCGGCGGGGCACCAGGGCTGCGTGGAGGTGGCGAAACGGACGTCGACCTCGGTGGGGTCGGCGTCCGGGGCGGTCGCCGTACGGGCGGCGAGCATCCGGTCGCCGACGACGGTGAGCCGGATGTCCGCGCGCTTGGCGACGCGGCGTTGCAGCAGCGTCGGGCCGAACGCGACGGCGGCGAAGTCGGTGTCCGGCGCGACCCGGCTCGTCGGCACCGCCCGGGGCGGATCCTGCGGATGGGCGCCGGAGACCGGCTTGACCACCAGGTCCGGGAAGCGCTGCGAGAACTCGCGGGCGGCCTGCGGGAACGTGGTGATCAGGGTGGCCGGCACGGGCAGCCCGCTGCGCTGCGCGAGACGCAGCTGCCAGGGCTTGTGCCGGGCGCGTCGGGACGCGTCGGGGTGGTTCATCCAGCGGGCGCCGGAGCCGCGGAGCATGCCGTAGAGCGCCTGGGAGGCCTCCTCGGTCAGCCATGCGGAGGGCTGCGGTGCGCGGGTCGCCGGGGTGCCCGGTCGGCGCACCCAGATGGAGCGCAGTCCGCTCACGCTCACCAGCCGCCCCCCGGCGGACAGATGGCCGCGGAAGGCTCCGTGCACGTACTCACCGGACAGCGCGACCCCGCCGGTGAGGTCGGCGGGATCGATCCGGACCACGGGGACGCCGGACGCGTGCAGGTGGACCACCACCATGTCCGCCGTGACGTCCTCTTCGCAGGTAAGGACCAGGACGGTCATTTTCGTCGTTCCGTGTTCAGTCGTCGAAGTGAGTCTTCGATCCCGCGGTGGACGTCGTGGTCCCCAGTTCTCTCAGCAGAGCGAGATCATGGGCGGCGACCCGTCCGTCGGCGAGCACGTTCAACTGCAGTCCGGAGTCGTAGCTGTACGGAGCGGTGAGCTCCAACTGTGCTGCCGGGCGAGCGTAGTTGAGCGCGAACGGTTGCATCGTCTCTCCCTCGTCGGTACTGCCTCGTGCAAGCGGTGGCCACCCTGCGAGGTCGCTTGGCCCGCTGACTTCCGTCTGCTTCCAGAGACTTATACGAATCGAACGAGTGAATGGTTTCCTTACTCTGCGTAGTCAGAGTAAGGAGCGCGCCGCGCACACCGCGGTCAGTCGAGCTCGCCCGGCAGCCCCTTCTCCTGCTCGCCGAGGGAGTTGCGCATCGTGCGAAGAGCGAGGAGAAGTACGGCGATGTCGTCCAGATACACGGGATCGGGCATCAGATCGGTCGGCAGTACGAAGTAGAGGACGGCACCCCAGAAAACCCATTTGGGGCCGGTCGGAAGCCCTGCGCGCCGCATGGAACGCCGCATGCGGACGAGCCGCACCAGCACTCCGACGGCCACGGCGAGCAGCATCACCGCGAGCACCGCGACGATGACGATCACGGTTGTGGTCGAGTCCACTGGCGCCCCTTTTCCCGGTCCGGCCGCACGGCATGTGCCCTATCCGGATGCCCGGTTACGGCCCCGGTATGGCCGAGGAGGGGAACATCACACCCGAACGCTTCGAAGAGCCTTGACAGCCGTTGACCCCATGTCAGGCACTGGTACGTTTTCACCGTGAACGCGACCAACGGCCCCGGAACCCATGTGCGGATCGGCCTCGACGCCCCGCCACGCGTGGCCAGCCTCGGAGTCGGCGTGCACGGCACGGTCAGCCTGCGTGACGTGTTCCGGCTGCCCGACCTCTGGCAGCTCCACTTGTACCGCTACGAGGCCGAGTTGACCGTCGACGGCGTGGCGCACGAGATCAGGCCCGGCCATGTGAGCCTGGTGCCGCCCGGCGCGCTGGTGCGGTACCACTACCGGGGCCGTTCCGAGCACCTCTTCGCCCACCTGGAACTCCCGTCGACCGGTGAGCGGTTGACCTTTCCCGTGATGCAGGACGCCGGTACCCAGACGCCCGTGCTGACCGACCTGATGCAACGGGCCGTCGCGGCGGCGCCGCGCAACTCCGCCCGTGCGGCAGCCGAGTTGTGGACCGTCCTGTGGCGCGTGGCGGACCTGGCGACCCCGGCCGCGGGCGGAACCACCGGTCCCCACCCGGCATTCGCCCTCGCGGTGGCCCACATCGAGTCGAACCTGGCGGCCCAACTGACCGTCCCCGACGTGGCACACGCGGCCGGCATCTCGCACAACCACCTCATCCGCCTGTTCCGCGCCGAGACCGGCATTACGGTCGTCGCCTACCTCCGGCACCGCCGCATGGAACGCGCCCGGCACCTGCTGCGCGAGTCGACCCTGTCCATCCCGGCGATCGCGGCCGCCGTCGGCATCGGCGATCTGCAGGCCTTCAACAAGGCGTGCCGACGCGAACTGGGGGCTTCACCCAGGGCGGTTCGGGCACGGGTGGGCGGGAGCTGAGGGTCGGGTGTGCGGCCCGGTGTCGTGGCTGCCGAATGTCTCAGTCCCGACCCGCTCCCCGGTACACCTCCAAATCCCCGTCCAGCTCGACCGCCAGGACCGTCGCCGACTCGTCCACGTCGGCTGTACCCGGGGCGTCGATCCACGTCACGCCCGGCACGTCACCGAGCCCGCCGATGACGTCGTGGCCGAGCTCGGCGCCGGTGCCGAGGACCGTGACCCGCTTGACCGGCGTACGCAGGCCGCGCACCGACACCGACTCGCGGGGCGGATCGAAGCACACCAAATACAGCGTGCGGCGGTCGGCGGAGAGGGTGCTGGGGCCGTAGTGGTGCCCGGCGGGCAGACCGGCGACCGTCCCGTACACGGCCTCGGAGTGCCGGGCGATCCACGCGCCGAGCCCCTCAAGTCGCTCCGTCTGCGCGGGCGTTATCGTCCCGTCCTCCCTCGGGCCCACGTCGAGCAGCAGATTGCCGCCCATCCCGATCGTCTCCGTGAAGTAACGCACCAGCTGCCGCACCGACTTGTGATGCTCGTCCCCGTGCTGGAAACCCCATGAGTCGTTGACCGTCAGGCACAACTCCCACGGCCCGTCCGGCGCTTGCAGCGGCACCCCCTGCTCGGGCGTCGCGTAGTCGCCGTAGCTGAGCATGCGGGCGTTGAGGACGGTGTCGGGGTTCCCGGCGAGGATCAGCTCCGCCAACTCCCGCATGCCCCACTGCTCTTCGCTGCGCTCCCACTCGCCGTCGAACCACAACAGATCGGGCCGGAAGCGGTCGACCAGCTCGCCGACCTGGCCGTTGCGGTAGGCGAGGTAGCGGGCCCAGGCGGCCGGGTCCTCGTGGCCGGGCCGTGCGGAGGCATACGGGTTGGTGCGGATCTCCTCGTCGGGCGGCTGAGGATGCATCGTGCTGGCGTAGTCGGGGTGGTTCCAGTCCGAATGGGAGTAGTACAGGCCGACGTTGAGACCCTCCTCGCGCAGCGCCTCCGCGTACGGCCCGATCAGATCGCGGCCCGCCGGGGTGCGGCGGACCACGTCCAGGTCACCGTGGGCCGAGTCCCACAGGGCCACGCCGTCGTGGTGACGTGCGGTCAGCACCGCGTACTTGGCTCCCGCCCGCGCGAACAGCCGTGCCCAGGCCCGCGGTTCGTAGCGTGCGGCGGTGAACCCGTCGAGCTGCCGCATGTACTGGTCGTGCGGGACCTGGCCCGAGTAGAAGGACCAGGACTCCGGCACGCCGTCGACGGCGTAGATCCCGTAGTGGACGAAGATGCCCAACTTGGCATCGCGGAACCAGGGTTGCATCGGCATGTCGCCAAGCTAGGACGGTGTGCGCAGAGGGCGCGTGGGCGGTGATCACCACTGGTGGTCGATTCTCACCATCGGTGTTGCACTGCGTAGGCCCTCGGCGCGGCCGAGGGGCCAGGGCGTCATCTGCGTGACGACGTTTGCCATGGCTCCGAGGCCGACTGCCTACCGCTCCTCGGCCGGGCGGTCACCGTCACTCGGCGGATCAGCGCGGTCGCTGTCGGTCGGTGGTGCGGGGCGCAGTGCCTTCGTCGCGTCCCTCAGCCGGCCGAACGTCCGCTGGAACGAGGACCCGCCCGGCTGGGACGGGGCCCCGGGCACGGAGGCTCCGGCGGAGTCGCGCAGTGCGGCCAGTGCCTCGTTGGCACGGTCCGCGGACTCCCGGTACAGGTCGCGGGACTTCGTCATCGCTTCGAGCGCCTCGGCGTACATGGCCACGAGCCTGCGCTCGCGGGCCAGTTCCTCCTCCAGTGTCATCAGCTTCCACTGCTCGCGCAGCGCCGTGACGGCTTCCTGGCCTCCGTCCGGCAGGGGGCGCGCGGAGGCGGCGTAGCGGCAGAGGACGTCCACGAGTTCGGTGGGCTCGGAGCCGTCGAGGAAGACGCTGCGCACCGAGAACTCACGCACGTCGTAGGAGGGAGCCACCGGACTGGTCGGCAGCACCACGGCACCGCCGCGCGGCACCTGGAAGTCGAACTCGCGGAGCAACGCCCAGTTGACGGACCGTAGTTGATCGGGTGTGGCCCGGTGCTCCACCACGCAGTGCCGGAGACTCGCGGGCAGCAGCCGGGCCAGGGGCTCTCGGCCGTGCGCGTCCGGGGTCATGGCCTCGTGCACGACGACGTGGATGCTCCAGCCGTCCTGCGCACAGCTGCGGAACAGGCGCCGCAGCTCCTTCTCGTCGGAAGGCAGCGGATTGACCTGCCCGAAGCGCAGCCCGGGGACCGTCACCTGGTCCCAGCCGGCGTCTGCACTCTCAGGGTCCTCGGGCCAGAACATGGTCGCGGGGGAGGGCCACCGGGGATCCCAGACCCGCTCGGCCTCCGCGACCAGGAGCCACTCCTGCCCCTCCGCCGAGACGGAGGCGGCAGCGGCAGAACCGGAGCCGGGCTCCGGGATGTGCGGAAGCGTCAGCCGTGCCCGTACGGTCACCGTTCCCTCGACACGCCACCGCGCCTCGAAGACCCGGTCGAGCGGATCACGGACCTGGCCCTGACCGGGGTCGTGCTGCTGATCCTGGTCCTCGTCGGGTTCCAGGTGGTCGTCGATGACCTCGCGGTCCTTGAGCCGTTGCAGCTGTCGCCGTACGACATCCGCGGCGTCGGCGGACCCGACGTGGCGGCCGCGAGCCAGCCACACCGTGTGGGGGATCGTGGGCGGAGCTGTGGAGGAGTTCGACATAGGCCAATCTGCGGGCGGGGGCGGTGCTGACCCACCAGTATCACCGTCGGAGATCTTGGCGGGTCAAGCGGGGGGTCGAGCAGGGGTCGTAGAGTCTCGTATGCCCCGATTTTCCTGGGATACCGCGTGAGCTTACGCGCGGGGTGTGATCGGTTCACTCCGGGCGGCCGGGTTTCACGCGTGCCTCTGACGTGGACCTGTCCGCAGAATGGTGTGGCGGACGGGACCCGCCCACCATCCGCTCGGGGCGGGTCCCTTCCGTGTGCCACCCGGTCTCACCGGTTCCGACGCCTGTCCGTGGCGCCCGGCCGGGACGGGGCGCCCGGTTCGGGCGGGGGCGCGCTGAACCCGGCCGGTACCGAACGGGCGCTCGTCGGGGACGGCGCCTGCAGGGGTACGACCGTCTCCTCGCGCGGCGGCCGGGTGCGCGGCAGCGGCTTGCCGACGACGCGGGTGTGCGTCATCCGCGAGGCACAGGCCGCGCAGACCTCGGCCAGGGTCCACACCTGGCCGACCGCGGGATCGTGGCGCAGCACGAGCAGCACCGAGCCCGAGCAGTCGACCCGGGTCCCCTCGTGCGCCGCGCACCGCTGACGACGGCAGCCGCAGGCCGCGTCGGGGCGTACGGTCGCCGCTCTGACGTGGGCCGCCGCATGGGCTTCGGCGAAGCGGCGCAGGGCCGTGATGTCGCGCGACCGGGCGGGCATGCCGCACCCGGAGGAGCAGCTGACCGAGGCGGTACGGTCGCGGTGACCTGTGATGCGAATAGTCCAGGTACGCCCGGGTCGACGGGCTGACGGGGCGTCAGGGTACGCGAGAGCCAAGACCACAGTTCCTTTGAGTGGAGGTGTTCACGCGGAAGAGGCGCTGAGTTAAGGGCTAGCTGAGTTAAGAACTACCCGTCGTGGGGCAGTTCACATCATTTGCGGACCCCAAGTATTCGTTCGACACCGCGATACGGTCGACGCATGTCTGACGCGCGGCTGACCACCTCCTCCTTCCTCGTCCTCGGCATCATCGACAGACTCGGCGAGGCGAGCCCGTACGACGTGAAGACGGAGGCCGCGCGCACGGTCGCGCCGTTCTGGTCGGTGCCGCACGCGCAGGTGTACGCCCAGTGCGACCGGCTGCTGGAGGCGGGCCTGCTGTCCCAGGTACGGCAGGAAAGCGGCCGAAACCGCCGGGTGTTGACCCTCACCGGCCAGGGCCGGTCCGTCCTCAGGGGCTGGCTGGACGACCCGGAGTTCGTGCCGGTCGAGGCCAGGGAGCGCGGCATTCTGAAGCTGTGGTTCGGCGGCCGGCCCGACGTCCTCGCGCCGGTCCAGCTCGGCGAGCACGAGAAGACCCTGCGGGGCTACGAGGAACTCGCCGAGGGTGTGGGCGAGTTACTGACCCCGGGGCAGCGTGAGGCGCTGGAGTTCGGCATCCGGTACGAGCGGATGATGGTCGACTTCTGGCAGTGGGTACGGCACCGCGACGAACGCGCGCAGGACCGTTGACCCCGACGACGGTCGGCCCTACCGTCTCGATAGTCCAAACGAGACTATTGAGGGCCGGACCGAGGCCCTGACCCAGCAAGGGGGCCGCCGTGCGCCGTCCGACGAACAGCACCTGGCGCCGCGCCACGATGATCGCGGTGACGGTCGTGTGCCTGGCCTACGCGCCGATCGCGATGACCGAACTGTGGCCGTACGCCCGCCCCGGCGCCCCCGCCCTCGGCGAGTGGGTCATGGGCCGCGTCGTCCCCCCGCGCTACGTCACCGACGCCCTCGCGGGCCGCGTCGCCCCCTACCGCCACAGCCTCGTCCCGATGATCGTGCACTCGGTCCTCGGCGGCGCCCTGATGCTCCTCGGCCCCGCCCAACTCCTCACCGCCGCACGCCGACGCACCCGCCTGCACCGCACGCTGGGCGTGGTCTTCGCGGTCACGGTGTACGTCTCGATGGCCGGCGCCGGTATCTACCTGGCGCGCACGGCCCCCAAGGACGCGTTCAGCGGCCCCGCGTTCTGGATCGTGCTCGCCACCCTCCTGGTCGGCACCGTCATGAGCGTGACCTTCGGCATCCTCGCCGCGGTCGGCGGACACCCCGACCTGCACCAGCGCTGGATGCTCCTCTGCTACGGATTCCTCCTCACCGCACCGCTGCTGCGCCTCGAATGGGGCTTCCTGCCCCGGCTGTTGCCCGGCCTGACCATGGAACAGATCAACCAGGTCGCGATCATGCACCTGGGCTCGGTGGTCGTGTTCGGCGCGCTGATCGCCTCGCGCGTACGGGACCGCCGTACGACGGTGGAGGGCGTGTCGGGTTCCTGGGCGCCGCTGCCCGTGCTCGCCGTCGCGCAACTCGCCGGTGCGGCCGCCCTGTTGTGGATCGCGCGCTCGTATCTCGACTTCGGCGCGACCGGACGGCGACTGCTGTGGGCCTATCTCCTTCCCTACGCGGTCAGTTACGCCGTGATGGCCGTCAATGCCCGCCGGGCCGGACGGCAGGGGCGGTTCTGGGCGCGGGAGGAGTGGCGGCTGCACCTGACGGCCCTGAGCCTGGCCCCGGTGCTGTCGATCGGCGCGGCCCCGGTCTTCCAACACGCCCTCGGCCTCGACCGGTTGACGGCCCTGTCCGCCGGTGTCGCCATCGGCTGCGGCATGCTCGCCTTCGCCGCGACGACGGTCGTGAGCCTGCGCGTGATGTACGGCCGTGAACTGCTGAAGCGGACCGCCCTCGCCGCCTCGGCCCCAACGTCCCGCCTGGCCACGCCGGTTGCGCAGGGCCGCCCATGACGAACGGGCCGGCTGTAGTGCCGGCCTTCCGGGCATCGAGCGTGGACTGGGCGTCCGGACCGGCCCTCGGCCTCGTCTGCATGCTGACCGGCCTGCTTCTCGCGGGTGCGAGTGGGCGTCCGCTGCTCGGTTCGGTCAGTGGGGATAGGCGCGTGGTGGCCGCTGCCGGGGCAGTTCGTCGCGGAACTCCTCGATGAGTGAACTGACTTGGCGGATGAGCGCGGTCCGCTCCAGCCGGTCGAGGTAGAGGTTCCGGCGCGCGAGGCCCGGTGCGTCCACGCAGAAGTACAGCGCCATCAGCGGATTGATGAACAGCTCGCCGCCGCGCGTGCGTTCGGTGAAACGGACGTCGCCGAAGTCCCCGCGCACGGCCGCCGCCACGGAACCGTTGACGATGCTCGGATGGTCCGGAGTGGACTCCTGGGCGTGCGCCACCGCATCGAGATACAGCTGCCCCTCGCGGCTCTCACGCGGGAGAGAGAACGCGCCGAGATAGGCACCCTCGCGATCGAGCGCGGCCAGATTCTCCAGCACCAGCGAGTGGTTGACGCCGTGATACGCGTCCACACCGAACCCGAGGCACGCCACCAGCCGCACCGGCACCTCGTCCAGCCCGTTCACCGCCGCGAGGCTGACCATGTCCTCCTCCGGGGTGCCCAACCCGTGCTCGTCGCCCCGCATCAGGATGTCGGTGCCGCCGTCCACCAGCACGACGGCGTCGACACCGCCGAGATGCCTGATCAGCGTGCGGTACGCGTCCCGCAGCGGCCCCACACCGGTCAGGGGGAACGCGTACACGGTCGACGGCAGGTCGTGCAGGTCGAGCCAGCGGGCGAGGGACCGCTCGGGGAAGTAGTCGCCCCGGGCCTCCGTGTCCGGGCGTACGGCGGCGACGTCCCGGTCCACCCACACGTCCTGGTCGAGGCCGTACAGATCGGCGAAGGACAGGTTCGCGAGGTGCACCTCCTTGCCGGCCGAGCGCAGCGCGAGGGCCAGCGGCAGCCCGGCGTAGACGTCGAAGCCGCCGCCCGCACCGGCGACGAGGATCCGGCGGGCGTCGCGCAGACGGCTGAGGAACGGGGGTTCGAGGAGGGAGAACACCGGGGGACGTTAGCAGGCCCGTACGCCATGATGGGCGGGTGGACTTCGAACCGTACCGGGGCGAACTGGTGGCGTACTGCTATCGGATGCTGGCCTCGTTCCACGAGGCCGAAGACCTGGTGCAGGAGACGATGCTGCGCGCGTGGAAGGCCCGCGACCGGTACGACCCCGCCCGCGCGTCCGTGCGCACCTGGCTCTACCGCATCGCCACCAACGTCTGCCTCACCGCGCTCGAAGGACGGGCGCGCCGCCCCCTGCCGTCCGGCCTCGGCGCACCGGGCGAGGACCCCGGAACACCGCTCACGCCCGCGACCGACATCCCCTGGCTGCAGCCCTTCCCCGACGCGCGCTACGACATGGAGGCCCGCGCCGACATGCGGCTGGCCCTCGTCGTCGCCCTGCAACGGCTGCCCGCGCGCCAGCGGGCCGTACTCGTGCTGCGCGAGGTGCTCCAGTTCAACGCCGCCGAGGTCGCCGACCAGCTCGACACCACCGTCCCGGCCGTCAACAGCACACTCCAGCGTGCCCGCGCCGCCCTCACGGACGTGGGTGACGGCGACGCGATCGCCGAACCGGACGACCCCGAGGCCCGCGAGGTCGTCGACCGCTACCTGCGGGCGTTCGAGGCGGCCGATGTCCCCGCCCTGGTACGGCTGTTGGCCGACGCCGTGGTCCTGGAGATGCCGCCGGTCCCGCTCTGGTTCCGAGGCACCGAGCACTATGGCGCGTTCATGCACCGGGTCTTCGAACTCCGGGGAACGGACTGGGCGTTGAGGCGTCTGGTCGCCAACGGCCAGCCCGCGCTGGCCGCGTACGCACAGGACCCCGCAGGCGATCACCGTCTGCACAGCCTCCAGGTCTTCGCGGTCACCGGCGACCGCATCACCCGCAATGTCGTCTTCACCGATCCGCAGGTACTGGACACCTTCGACCTGCCACGACGGATTCCCTCGAACTGACCCCGCTCGCGGCGATGAGTTCGGCCGACGCCACCGGTACGTACCGGTGAGCACCGACCGAAAGGACACCCATCATGAGCGTCATCGTCATCCAGTTCAACACCCTGGACGGGATCGTCTCCGACCCCGACGGGTCCGACGGCACCCCGGACGGCGGCTGGATCTTCCGCTACGGCCGTGAGGAGATCGACGGCGACAAGTTCCGGCTTGGCAGCGCCCTCGACGGCGGGGTCATGCTGCTCGGCCGCAGGACCTGGGAGGCGTTCTCGCGGCTGTGGCCGGGCCGCGACGACGAGTTCTCCGCGCGCATGAACGCCGGGGCGAAGCTGGTCGCGTCCCGCACCCTGACCGATGTGTCGGCGTGGACGAATTCGAGCGTCCTCGACGGCGACCTTGTCGACGCCGTGAAGCGCGAGGAGCGGGATGTGATCGTCATCGGCAGCCTGCCCGTCGTCCGCACGCTGATGGCGGAGGACCTGGTCGACGAGTACCGGCTGATCACCTTCCCCACGGTCCTCGGCACCGGCGAACGGCTCTTCCCGGCGGGCGGTCCGCCCCTCCACCTGGAGTGCCAGGAGATCGAGAAGACGGCCCACACCGTGTTCGCACGGTACGGGAGGGCGCCGCGCTGACATGCGCGAGGGGCCCGGCGGTACGGCCGCCGGGCCCCTCGGTGTCAGCTGCGCGGGAGTGAGGCTTACGCGCCGCTCGCCCGGAGCATGTCCTCACGCTCGACGATCTTCACGCGCTCGCGGCCCTGCGGCTCGCCCAACGCCTTCTCGGCGGCGTCGAGTTGGTACCAGCCGTCCCAGGTGGTGAAGCGGACGTCGCGCTCGGCGAAGAACGCCTCCACGGCCTCCGGGTCGGGCGAAACAGGCGTGTGCAGACGACCGTTGGCGTGGTCGTCGAGCAGGTTGGCGACCGTCTCGTTGGCGTCGCCCTTGGTGTGGCCGATCAGGCCGACCGGGCCGCGCCGGATCCAGCCGGTGACGTACGTCGACTGGAGGTGCTCGCCGGTCTCCTGGATGACCCGGCCGCCCTCGTCGGGGACGGTGCCGGAGTCGATGTCCCAGGGGAGCTTGGGGAGTTTGTCGGAGAGGTAGCCGACCGCGCGGTAGATCGCGGTGACGTCCCAGTCCTTGAACTCGCCGGTGCCCTTGACGTTGCCGGTGCCGTCCAGCGCGGTGCGCTCGGTGCGCAGGCCGATGACCTTGCCGTCCTCGCCGAGGATCTCGGACGGGGACTCGAAGAAGTGCAGGAACAGCTTGTGCGGGCGGTCGCCGACATCGCGGATCGCCCAGTTCTCCAGGGTCTTGGCGACCATGTCGGCCTGCTTGTTGCCGCGCCGGGTGGTGATCGAGCCCTCGTCGTAGTCGATGTCCTCGGGGTCGACGATGACCTCGATGTTCGGCGAGTGGTCCAGCTCCCGCAGCTCCATCGGGGAGAACTTCGCCTGCGCCGGGCCGCGGCGGCCGAAGACGTGGACCTCCAGGGCCTTGTTGGCCTTGAGGCCCTCGTGGACGTTCGGTGGGATCTCGGTCGGCAGCAGCTCGTCGCCGGTCTTGGCGAGGATGCGGGCCACGTCGAGAGCCACGTTGCCGACGCCGAGGACGGCGACCTTCTCGGCCTCCAGGGGCCAGGTGCGCGGGACGTCCGGGTGGCCGTCGTACCAGGAGACGAAGTCGGCGGCGCCGTAGGAACCGTCGAGCTCGATGCCCGGTATCGACATGTCGCGGTCGGCCGTCGCGCCGGTGGAGAAGACCACCGCGTCGTAGAAGCTGCGCAGGTCGTCCAGGCTGATGTCGGTCGGGTAGTCGACGTTGCCGAAGAGGCGGATCTGCGGCTTGTCGAGGACCTGGTGCAGGGCGTTGATGATGCCCTTGATGCGCGGGTGGTCGGGGGCGACGCCGTACCGGATCAGGCCGAAGGGCGCGGGCATCCGCTCGAAGAGGTCGATGGACACGCCGGGTTCGGCGGCCACCTCGGACTTGAGCAGGGCGTCGGCGGCGTAGATCCCGGCGGGGCCGGCTCCGACGATGGCTACCCGCAGGGGGCGCGGCATGATCAGGTTCCCTTCGAGCGAAAACAAGCGACTCGACGGGAAGCCTAAACTAAGGCATGCCTAAGTCGGTATGCGGGTCCGGTCTATGACCTCATAAGGCCGGTTTATGAGGCGCCCAAGGGTGACGTTCGGCCGGTGTATGGAATGGACGGGGGTTTTCTCAGCCCGCCGGGCGGATGTGCACCACGTCCTGGACCACCTCGGGCGGCGTGCTGAGCAACTGGAACATGACCCGGGCGACCGTCGCCGAGGGGAGCGGCTTCATGGCTCCCACCCTGGTCAGATAGCCGTCCGCCTCCCATATCGGGGCCGCGCGCTGCCGGTCCTCGCCGGGGAAGTTCTCGATGAAGGCGCTGTCCGAGATCGAGCCAAGGATCACCAGGGCGACCCGGATTCCGTCGCCCCGCAGCTCCTTGTGCATCGCGGCGGTGAAGCCGTTCAGGCCGTGCTTGCTCGCCGCGTACATCGCCATCAGCGGCATGTGGTCCAGCGTGATCTCGGAGGAGATGTTGAGAATGTCACCACCTCCCGCCGCCCGCAGCAGCGGCACCGCCGAGCGGATCGTGTGGATCGGGCCCAGGAGGTTGGTGCCGATGCAGCTGTGGATGTCCTCGTCAGCGATGTCCTCGATGGCGCGGATACGGGCGACGCCGGCGCTGTTCACCAGGATGTCCATCCGCCCGAACCGCTCCTCGACCTGAGCGAACGCCGTGCGGACGCTGTCGCCGCTGCTGACGTCGGTCGGGATCGTCAGCACCGAGCCCGGCATCTCCCGCGCGGCAGCCTCCAGCCGGTCGGCGCGCCGCGCGAGCAGCACCACCTGTGCCCCGTTCTCGGCGAGCTGCGCCCCGACGGCCCGCCCGACACCGGTCGAACCTCCGCTGATCACGGCGACCTTGCCCTGCATCGTGCCTGCCATGACGGCCTCCCCGGCGAGACGTTGACGAGACGGCGTGAGCTGTGACGAACAAGCGAGAGGCTACCTCTCGATAATTGAGAACGCCATAATCATCACAGGAGATCGGCCTTACGTCGCGGGCGGCCCCGCCCGGAAGTTGGCAACAGGCTGCTTCCGTGCGGGAAACGGCTCGGAAATGCCCGCGCGGTTTCCTCGGGAGAAATCGAGATTCACATCAGGAAACCCCGGATGCTGGGAGCCTCCCATGGCGATGGACACCGCAGCCGCACCGCCCACGATCACCGACCCGGCACGGACGACTGACCCCGCACCCGACCTCGCCGCCCAAGTCCGCGCCGACGGCATCGAGTTCGTCCTGGCCGTCTTCGTCGACCTCGCGGGCAAACCCTGCGCCAAACTCGTCCCCGTCGAGGCGGTCGAGGAACTCCAGTCCGACGGCGTCGGATTCGCGGGCTACGCGGCAGGCGCCCTCGGCCAGCAGCCCAGCGACCCGGACGTCATCGCACTCCCGGACGTCACCTCGTACACCCCGCTGCCCTTTGTACGCCCGGGACTTGCCCTCGTGCACTGCGACCCGCACGTCGAGGGCGAGCCCTGGCCGTACGCACCCCGGATCATCCTGCGCGCCGTACTGGCGCGAGCCGCCGAGCTCGGGCTGTCCCTCGCGGTCGGCGCGGAGATCGAGTACTTCCTCGTGAACCGCGACGAACACGGCACGCTCTCCGTCGCCGACAGCCGCGACACCGCCGCCCAACCCTGTTACGACGCCCGCGGGTTGACCCGGATGTACGACCACCTCACCGCCGTCTCCAAGGCGATGAACTCCCTCGGCTGGGGCAACTACGCCAACGACCACGAGGACGGCAACGGCCAGTTCGAGCAGAACTTCGCCTACGCCGACGCCCTCACCACCGCCGACCGGGTCATCACCATGCGGTACCTGGTGTCGGTGCTGGCCGAACAGCGGGGCATGACAGCCACGTTCATGCCGAAGCCGTTCACCGACCGCACCGGCTCCGGGATGCACATGCACCTGTCGCTGTGGCGGGGGAGCGACCCCGCCTTCCCCGACGCCTCTGACACCCGAGGCCTCGGCCTGTCCCCGCTCGCCTACTCCTTCGTCGGCGGCATCCTCGACCACGCCCGTGCCCTCCAGGCCGTCATCGCGCCCACCGTCAACTCGTACAAGCGCACCGGCGCGGTCTCGACCCGCTCGGGCGCCACCTGGTCACCTCGCAAGGCCGGCTACGGCGGCAACGACCGCACCCACTTCGTCCGCGTCCCCGACGGCAACCGCGTCGAACTGCGCGGCGGCGACGGCTCCGCCAACCCCTACCTCGCGGCAGCCGCAGCGCTGGCCGCCGGACTCGACGGCATCGAGCGCGGCCTCGACCCCGGCGAACCGGGAGACGCGGCGGCCACGGCGGCCCGCCCCGAACTGCCGCCGACCCTGCTGCACGCCGTGGAAGCACTGGCCGCCGACCCGGTGATCGGCGGGGCTCTCGACGCGGCGGGCCCGGGAGTCAGCGAGTACTTCGGCGAGGTCAAACGCCAGGAGTTCTTCGACTGGCACGGCACGGTGGGCGCCTGGGAGTTGGACCGCTACCTCACCGCTTTCTGACCCATCTGTCCCATCTCGTGTCGCATCTGGTCATGAGGAGAGCCGCATGTGCGGAATCGTCGGGCTCCATCTGCGTGAGCCCTCCCTCGAACCCCGGCTCGGTGAACTGCTCACCGCGATGCTGGGCCAAGTCGTAGAACGCGGCCCGGACTCGGCGGGCGTAGCGGTCTACGGCGACCCGCGCCTGTCGCCGCCCGGGCGTGCCGTCGTCTCGCTGCTGGGGGTGACTCCGGAGGAGGTTTCAACGGCCTTGCCGGGTGCGGGGGTTGTCGCCGCCGACGCCACGACAGTCGTCCACGCGGACTCGCCGGTCGCCGAGTTGCTCGCCACCATCGCCACCGCGCTGCCGCACGCCACCGTCATCGGCTCGGGGGAGGGGTTCGCCGTCCTCAAGGGCACCGGAAATCCCGTCCAGTTGGCCGAGTCGTTCGGGCTCGCCGGAGTGACCGGCTACCAGGGCGTAGGCCACACCCGGATGGCCACGGAGTCGGCCGTCACCCCCGAGGGCGCACACCCCTTCTCCGTCGGCCCCGGTCAATGCCTGGTCCACAACGGGTCGTTCGCCAACCACGCCACCATCCGACGTGAACTCCGGGCCCAGGGCGTGGAGTTCGACAGCGAGAACGACTCCGAGGTCGGCGCCCGCTTCGTCGCCCACCACCTCGCCCGTGGCGCCGACCTGGAGAAGGCGCTGCGGCTGCTGTGCGAACGGTTCGACGGTTTCTACACGCTGCTGGTCTCCACCACCGACTCCTTCGCGGTGGTCCGCGACGCCATCGCCTGCAAGCCCGCGCTGGTCGCCGAGACCGACACCTGGGTGGCGATGGCCTCCGAGTACCGCGCCCTGGACGTCCTGCCGGGCATCGAGAACGCCCGCATCTTCGAACCCGAGCCGGAAGAGGTGTACGTATGGCAGCGCTGACCGGGGTGGAGGTCGCCGACCTCGCGTCCTCCACCGTCCGCGATCTCAACCAGGCGCTCCACGCCCCCCAACCGGCCCCGGCCTGGCGGGTGTTGAACTCCCGAGGCGCCCACAGCGTCGCCTGCGGTCTCAAGGACGAGGTGACCGTCGACGTCGAGGGCCACGTCGGCTACTACTGCGCCGGCATGAACCAGCACGCCACGGTCACCGTGCACGGCAACGCCGGAGTCGGGGTCGCCGAGAACATGATGTCCGGCACGGTCCGGGTGTGCGGCGACGCCTCCCAGTCCGCCGGGGCCACCGCACACGGCGGGCTGTTGGTGATCGAGGGCAACGCGGCGGCCCGGTGCGGGATTTCGATGAAGGGCGTGGACATCGTCGTCGGCGGGAACGTCGGACACATGAGCGCGTTCATGGGACAGGCGGGACGGCTGGTGGTCTGCGGCGACGCGGGTGATGCCCTCGGTGACTCCCTCTACGAGGCCCGCATCTACGTCAAGGGCGTGGTCAAGTCCCTCGGCGCGGACTGCGTGGAGAAGGAGATGCGGGACGAACACCTCGCGGAACTGGCCGAGTTGCTGAAGGCGGCGGAGTCCGACGAGGACCCGGCCGACTTCCGCCGCTACGGCTCGGCCCGGCAGCTGTATCACTTCACGGTCGACAACTCGACGGCGTACTGAGGGAGTTGCATCGTTCATGGACTTCGCGTCCCACGGCCTGCGCGAGTCGGCCACCTTCGACCGCGCCACCATCCACGCCATCCAACGGGCCGCCGCGACCGGCGTCTACGACATCCGGGGCTGGGGCGCGAAGCGACCCCTCCCGCACTTCGACGACCTGCTCTTCCTCGGCGCCAGCATGTCCCGCTACCCGCTGGAGGGTTACCGCGAGCGCTGCGACACCGACGTCGTCCTCGGCGCGCGCAACGCCAAGTACCCGCTGCACCTGGACATCCCGGTCACCATCGCCGGCATGAGCTTCGGCGCGCTGTCCGCGAACGCCAAGGAGGCGCTCGGGCGCGGGGCGAGCGCGGCCGGCACCTCCACCACCACCGGCGACGGCGGCATGACCCCTGAGGAACGCGGGCAGTCCAAACACCTCGTCTACCAGTACCTGCCGTCCCGCTACGGCATGAACCCCGACGACCTCCGCAAGGCCGACGCCATCGAAGTGGTCCTCGGCCAGGGTGCCAAGCCCGGCGGCGGTGGCATGCTGCTCGGTCAGAAGATCACCGACCGGGTGGCCGGGATGCGCACCCTGCCCGTCGGCGTCGACCAGCGCAGCGCCTGCCGCCACCCCGACTGGACCGGTCCGGACGACCTCACCATCAAGATCGGCGAACTCCGTGAGATCACCGACTGGGAGAAGCCGATCTACGTCAAGGTCGGCGCGACACGCACCTATTACGACGTGAAGCTCGCCGTCCACGCGGGCGCCGACGTCGTGGTCGTCGACGGCATGCAGGGCGGCACAGCCGCCACCCAGGACGTGTTCATCGAGCACGTAGGCATCCCGACCCTCGCCGCGATTCCCCAGGCGGTGCAGGCACTTCGGGAACTCGGCGTCCACCGCGAGGTCCAACTCATCGTCTCCGGCGGCATCCGCACCGGCGCCGACGTCGCCAAGGCCATCGCGCTCGGCGCGGACGCGGTCGCCATCGGGACCGCCGCCCTGATCGCCCTCGGCGACAACCACCCCCGCCACGACGCCGAGTACCGCCGACTCGGCTCAGCGGCCGGCTACTTCGACGACTTCCAGGACGGCCGCGACCCGGCCGGCATCTCCACCCAGGACGAGGAACTCGCCGCCCGCCTCGACCCGGTCGAAGGCGGACGCAGACTCGCCAACTACCTCCGCGTCCTCACCATGGAGGCCCAGACCCTCGCCCGCGCCTGCGGCAAGGCGCACCTCCACCACCTGGAGCCCGAGGACCTGGTCGCCCTCACCATCGAGTCCGCCGCCATGGCCCGCGTCCCCCTCGCCGGCACCGACTGGATCCCCGGCACCTCCGGAGCCGCCCTGTGATCGCCGTCGTAGGAGCGGGCCTCATGGGCGCGGCCACGGCCTGGCAACTCGCCCGGCAAGGCCACGAGGTCACCCTCATCGAGGCCAACGAGACCGGCCACAAGTCCGGCAGCTCCCACGGCAGTTCACGCATCTACCGCCGCGCCTACGCCGACCCCCTCTACGTCCGCCTGACCGGCGAGGCCCGCGAACTCTGGCAGGAGCTGGAGCGCGACACAGGCACCCAACTGCTGCGCCTCACCGGTGGCTTGGACTTCGGCGCGGGCCGCGACCCGGAAGGCATCGCCGACATCCTGGCGGCAGCCGCCGTACCGCACGAACTGCTGACCGCGGCCGAAGCGACGGACCGTTGGCCGCAGTTCCGCTTCGACGGTCCTGTGCTCCACCACCCGGACGCGGGCACGGTCGACGCCGACGCGACGGTGGCCGCCGCCGTACGACGGGCCGCCGAACTGGGTGCCCGCGTCCTCACCGGCGTCCGTGTCACCGGTGCGGAGGTCCGCAACGACGGTCGTGTTGCCCTGAGTTCGGACGGCCCCACTGTCGTCGCCGGCACGGTCGTGATCGCGTCCGGCGCCTGGCTGCCCCAACTCGCCGCCCCACTAGGCATTCCCGAGCCCCTGCCGCCCCTCCGGGTGACCCAACAGCAGGTGTTCCACTTCCGCCGCCGCGACCCGTCAGTGAACTGGCCTGTCTTCGTCCACAAGGACGAACTGAACCTCTACGGCCTCCCCTCCGGCAGCGACGGCGGACCGCTCCCGGCGTTGAAGGTCGCCCAGCACGACGAGGGCACCCCCACAACTGCGGACACCCGCACCGGCATTGTCGATCCGGCCTCGCGCGACAAGGTCACCGCGTGGGTGGAACGTACGCTCCCGGGCCTGGACCCCACACCCGTCGCCGAGGCGAGCTGCCTCTACACCACCACCCCCGACGAGGACTTCGTGCTCGACCGGAGCGGCCCCTTCGTGGTCGTCTCCCCGTGCTCGGGCCACGGAGCCAAGTTCACGCCACTCGTCGGCAGGATGGCCGCCGACCTCGCCCTGGGCCGTGCCGAGCCCCACCCACGCTTCGCGCTCGGCCGATGACCCCCGACCCGCAACTCCCGGCAAACACACGCCCATCAGGCAGAATGACCGCCATGGGCACCGACCACGACGACCGGGCAGCCGCGCTGCCCGACCGGGAGATCACCCCCGAACAGGCTGACGGGCCGGTGGACTTGGAGACCGCGATCGCCCGGCAGGTGCGCCGTTACCGGATCGCGGCCGGTCTGTCGGTGGCGGAGATGGCGGCCCGGGTCGGCATCTCGAAAGCGATGCTCTCGAAGATCGAGAACGCGAACACGTCGTGCAGCCTCACCACTCTCGGCCGTCTCGCCACCGGCCTGAACGTCCCGGTCACGGCCCTCTTCCGCGGCGTAGACACCGAACGCGAGGCCGTCTACGTTCCCGCCGGCCACGGCGCCCAGATCATCCGCCGCGGCAGCCGGGTCGGCCACCTCTACGAACTCCTCGGCGCCCTGCGCGGCCCCCACAAACGCATGGAAGCCGTCCTGGTCACCCTCACCGAGTCCAGCGAGGTCTTCCCCCTTTTCCAACACCCCGGCACCGAGCTGCTGTTCATGCTCGAAGGCGTCATGGTCTACGGCCATGGAGAGGCGGCCTACACGATGCGACCCGGCGACGCCCTCCAACTCGACGGCGAGGGCGCACACGGCCCCCAGGAGCTGCTCGAACTCCCCGTCCGCTTCCTGTCCGTCACCGCTTTCGGTGATCACGGAAGGGACTGAAACGCTCTGGTGACAGGCCCGTTCGCTCGCTAGGCTGCGCGGCAGAACAGGGATCGTCTACGCGTTGGTGGCTGGGGTGGCGCGTCTCTTCGACGTGTTCACGGGAGACGCCGATGGCGTACCGATCCCTGCTGCGTGTGCCCGGCGCGGCCTTCTTCCCGCTGGGCTTTCTGGCCCGCCTGCCCTATGCCACCTCGTCGCTCGCGACGCTCGTCCTCGTCCAGGCCGCCTCCGGCAGTTACGCCTTCGCCGGACTCGCCGCGGCGGCCCAGGGCATCGCCAACGCGATCGGCGCCCCGATCGCCGGAACCCTGGCCGACCGCCACGGCCACCGCCTCGTCGGGGCGGTCACCGCACTCGCCAACGCGGCCGCCCTGACCGCCCTCGTCGCGGCGAGCCACACCGGCCGCGCGAGCATGCTGACAGCCGCCGCCCTGTCCGGGCTCGCCCAACCCCCGGTCGGCCCCCTGGTACGGGTCCACTGGTCCCGCCTGCTGCACGCCCGCGCCCGGCCCGACCTCATACCGACCGCCTTCTCGTACGAGGCGACTGCCGACGAGATCAGTTTCGTCGCCGGACCCGCGCTCGTAGGACTGCTCACCGCCCTCGGCCCGACAGCGCCGACCCTGGCCGCCATCGCCCTCCTCGTCCTGGCCACCCTGCCCTTCGCCCTGTCCCTGACCCGGGGGAGCACCGAACTCCGGCAGAGCACGCACACGGCGCGAACTCCCTTGCCCCGCCTGCCACTTGCCGCGATGTTCCTCGCCATGGCCGCGATGGGCACGATCTTCGGCGCCGTTCAGACCGGCGTCACCGCGTACTCGAACGAGAGCGGTCACCCGGGCAGCGCAGGTCTCCTCTACGCCGTCTTCGGCATCGGCAGCGCCCTGGCAGGAGCCGCCTGCGCCTGGCTCCCCGCACGCTTCACCCTCCGTCAGCGGTATGTGACCTTCGCCGCGACGCTGCTGCTGGGCGCGCTCACCCTGCTGGCCGGGGAGAGGGGACACGCGCTTCCCGCAGCCATGGCCGTCGCCGGAGTGACGGTCGCCCCGTACCTGATCAGCCTCTACGCCCTCACCGAACGCCTCGCACCCGCCGACCGGGCGACCGTCGCCCTGACGATCCTGTGCGCGGGCGGCCCGCTCGGCACCGCGACAGGGCAGGCGCTGGCCGGATATCTGGCCGACGGCCACGGCAGCGCCGGGGCGTTCCTGGTGGCGCCGATCGCGGCGGTAATGGCGTTTCTGCTGGCAGTCACGGTGGTTCTCACACACTCCGCCCGAACCCGGAGATGAACGAGAAGCAGCCATCCGCATGGTCGGCCCTGTATCCGTTGCCGTCGCGCGCCAGACACCGGAGTCTTGGGGAAGGTGCCGGGCTACGAGGAGGACACACGATGGGGACGAGCGGTGACACGCCGGACGCCGAGCGGCGACGGCTGGCCGAGGCGGACGAGTCCGGGGTGCCCTGGCGCCGTTGGGGTCCCTATCTGAGCGAGCGGCAGTGGGGGACCGTACGGGAGGACTACAGCCACAGCGGTGACGCCTGGTCGTACTTCACCCACGACCAGGCACGCTCCCGCGCCTACCGCTGGGGCGAGGACGGCATCGCGGGCGTCAGCGACGACAAGCAGCGGTTGTGTTTCGCGCTCGCGCTGTGGAACGGCCGCGACCCGATCCTCAAGGAGCGGATGTTCGGCCTCACCAACTCCGAGGGAAACCACGGCGAGGACGTCAAGGAGTACTACTTCTACCTCGACAGCACGCCCACGCACTCGTACATGAAGTACCTCTACAAATACCCGCAGTCGGAGTTCCCGTACGAGGACCTCAAGGCCACCAATCAGGCACGGGGGCGTGGCGACTTCGAGTACGAGCTCCTCGACACCGGCATCTTCGACGAGGACCGCTACTTCGACGTGTTCGTCGAGTACGCCAAGGCCGGCCCCGACGACCTGCTGATCGAGATCACCGCGCACAACCGCGGCCCCGACGAGGCACCCCTGCACCTGCTGCCGACCCTCTGGTTCCGGCACACCTGGTCCTGGGCCGGCGGCACCGCCGTACCGTCCATCCACCAGGAACCCGGCGGCCCGCTCCGCGCCGACCACGAGGAGCTGGGCCCGCGCTGGCTGTACTGCGACGCGGACGCGGAGACCCTCTTCACCGAGAACGACACCAACAACGAGAAGATCTTCGGCAGTTCGAACTCGTCCCCGTACGTCAAGGACGGCATCGACCGGCATGTCGTCGGAGGCGAGACCGGCGCTGTCAACCCCGACCGGACCGGCACGAAGGCCGCCGTCCACCACGTGCTGACCATCCCGGGCGGCCAGAGCGCCACCGTCCGCCTGCGCCTCAGTGCCTCCGAACTGCCCGACTGGACCGGCGACTTCGACACCGTCATGACCCAACGGCGCGCGGAGGCGGACGAGTTCTACGACGGCATCACCTCCGCCGACGCGTCGGTCGACGAACGGCGGCTGGTGCGGCAGGCGTTGGCCGGGATGCTGTGGAGCAAGCAGTACTACTACCTCGACGTCGAGCGCTGGCTCTCCGAGCACGGCGTCGACCCGCTCGCCTCCGACCCCCGGGTGCGGAACAGCAACTGGTACCACATGGTCAACGACGAGATCATGTCGATGCCGGACACCTGGGAGTACCCGTGGTTCGCGGCCTGGGACCTCGCCTTCCACACCGTCGCCCTGTCGATGGTCGATCTCACCTTCGCCAAGGGCCAGTTGGACCTGCTGCTGCGCCGCCTCTACCTCCATCCCAACGGCCAGATCCCGGCGTACGAATGGAACTTCGGCGACGTCAACCCGCCCGTGCACGCCTGGGCCACCCTGTTCCTCTACGAGCTGGAGAAGCACCGCACCGGCAAGGCCGACCGCGCCTTCCTTGAGAACGCCTTCCAGAAGCTGATGAAGAACTTCAGCTGGTGGCTCAACCGCAAGGACACCGACGGCAACAACGTCTTCCAGGGCGGCTTCCTCGGCCTCGACAACATCGGCGTCTTCGACCGCAGCGCCCCGCTCCCCACCGGCGGCCATCTCGACCAGGCCGACGGCACGGCGTGGATGGCGCTGTACTGCCAGAACCTCCTTGAGATCGCCATAGAGCTGGCCGTCGACAACCCCGTCTACATCGAGCAGGCGCAGTCCCTGTTCGAGCACTTCGCGTGGATCGCCGTCGCCATGAACCGCATCGGCGCCGACAACGCGAGCCTGTGGGACGAGGAGGACGGTTTCTTCTACGACGTGCTGCGGCTGCCCGACGGCACGGCGACCCGGCTCAAGGTCCGCTCGCTCGTCGGACTTATCCCGCTCGCGGCCACCAGCCTGGTCGGCGGCTGGGCGGACCAGCGCTTCCCTGAACTGGTCGCAGGGGCAAGGGAGTTCATCGAACGCCATCCGGCCGTCGAGGCCACCATCTCCTCGCACGAGGCGCTGGGCCCGAACGCCGACGGCCGCTACCTCTTCGCCCTGTTCGGTGAGGACCGGCTGCGGCGCATCCTGTCCCGGATGCTCGACGAGGGCGAGTTCCTCGGCCCGCACGGCATCCGCTCCCTCTCCCGGTACCACGCCGACCACCCGTACACCTTCGAGGTGCACGGGGAGTCGTACGGCGTCGGCTATCTGCCGGCCGAGTCCGACTCCGGGATGTTCGGCGGCAACTCCAACTGGCGCGGCCCCGTGTGGTTCCCGGTCAACCTGCTGCTGATCCGCGCGCTGCTCAACCTGCACGCCTTCCACGGCGCCGAGTTCACCGTCGAGTGCCCCACCGGATCGGGCCGACAACTCACGCTCTACGAGGTCGCCCGCGAGATCGCCGACCGCCTCACCGCGACCTTCCTCAGCGACGCCGACGGACACCGGCCGGTGCACGGCGCCCAGGCCAAGTTCGCCAAGGACCCGCACTGGAAGGACCTGATCCTCTTCTACGAGTACTTCCACGGCGACAACGGGGCCGGTCTCGGCGCCTCCCACCAGACCGGCTGGACCGGCCTGTCCGCGGTCACCGCCACCCTCTTCCACACCCTGGGCGACGGCGAATGGTCGGCCCGGGGCCGCGAGAGTCTCCGCCCGACCGGCGACCGAGAGGAGCCCCTGTCATGACCGCCTGGCCCGAGCACCCCGTGATCTACGAGATCAACACCCTGATCTGGCTGGGGGAGTTGAGCAGCCGCTACGGCCGTACCGTCACCCTCGGCGAGGTGCCCGCGCCCGACTGGGACGAGGTCGCCCTCCCGGGCGTCGACGCCGTCTGGCTCATGGGCGTGTGGGAACGCAGCCCGGCCGGACTGGAGATCGCGCTGCGCGACGCCTCGCTCCAGGCGTCGTTCCGGGCGGCACTGCCCGACCTCCGCCCGGAGGACGTCGCCGGATCGCCGTACTGCGTCCGGAACTACGTCGTGGACGCGTCCCTCGGCGGCCCGGAGGGGCTGGCGGCGGCCCGCGCCCAACTGGCCTCCCGTGGAGTCCGGTTGATCCTCGACTACGTCCCCAACCACGTGGCTCCCGACCATCCCTGGCTGACCGAACGCCCCGGCTGCCTCGTCCAGGGCACCCGGGACGACCTGGCGCGCGTCCCCGCCGCCTTCCTGGAAGCGGGCGGCAAGGTCTTCGCCCGTGGCCGCGACCCGTACTTCGCGCCCTGGCCCGACGTCGTCCAACTCAACGCCTTCAGCGACGAGTTGCGCACGGCGGCCGTCGACACCCTCGCCTCGATCGCCGACCAGGCCGACGGCGTGCGCTGCGACATGGCCATGCTGCTGATGACCGACGTCTTCGCGAAGACCTGGGGCGAACGGGCCGGCACGGCACCGGCCGAGGACTTCTGGCCGTACACGATCCCCAGGGTCCGTGAGCGGCACCCCGACTTCCTCTTCGTCGCCGAGGCGTACTGGGACCTCGAATGGGCCCTGCAGCAACAGGGGTTCGACCACTGCTACGACAAGCGCCTCTACGACCGGCTGCTGCACGAGGGCGCCGAGTCGGTGCGCGGCCATCTTCAGGCCGACGTCCGCTACCAGCGCGGCCTGGTCCGCTTCCTGGAGAACCACGACGAACCCCGGGCCGCCGCCACCCTGTCGCCCGAGCGGGAACGGGCGGCGGCCGTCACCATCGCGACCCTGCCCGGCGCGACGCTCTGGCACGAGGGGCAGTTCGAGGGGCGACGGGTACGCCCGCCGGTCTTCCTCTCCCGTCGGCCGGAGGAGCCCGTCGACAAGGAACTCCTCGCGTTCCACCACCAGTTGCTCGCGGCCGTCGCCTCCTCCGGCATGCGCACGGGAGGGGAGTGGCAGCTGCTCGACTGCACGGGCTGGCCGGACAACCCCACCCACGAGAACCTGATCGCCTGGTCCTGGACAACGGAATCCAGCCGCCACCTCGTCGTCGTGAACCTCTCCGAACAGCCGGCCCAGGGCCGGGTCCGCCTCCCGTGGCCCGACCTGCGCGGCGGCTCCCGCCAACTCACGGAACTCCTCGGCGACTTGACCTACGACCGGGACGGCGACGAACTGGTCGACCCCGGTCTCTACGTCGAGTTGGAGGGCCTGCGCCGGCATCTACTCGCGGTGATGCCCCGATCTTGACCTGTGGCCAACTGGTGAAGGATTGACGGGAGTTGTGAAAGGTGACAAGAATTCAGCTTGCTTCGCTGTGCCTACGCTGAGCGGAGCACATGCGAGCGGTCCGGTCGCGCACGCCTCGATCGTTTCCTTTCGTGCGCCCGCCGCTCGCTCTGCCACCTCCCACACCTTTTACCATCGTCGAGGCTCACTTTGTCACGTTCGCACCACCTCCAATCCCTGTCCGCCCTCGCGGCCACCGCGTTCATCGCCGCCGCCGCGCCCGTGCTCGCGGCCGGCCCGGCGAGCGCCACCGACGCCGACGCGTGCCAGTCCGCCACCGTGCAGTACCGCATCGTCGGCGCCGATGGAAACGTTGTCGGCGCCGACTGGACCTCGCAGGGCGGGTTCCTCCAATGGGACACCATCCCCGGCACCGTCGAGGTCCGGCTGGCTCCCGACCAGAGCGTCGGGGACAGCTGCAAGTACCCCGTCTCCCTCGCCGAGTACACCGCCGAGGGCCCCAACTGGTACAACTCCGGCCACCAGACCATGGTCGACAAGGCCACGGTCTACCTCACCGCCAAGGACGTCGCCGGCGCGAGCGACGCCCAGCACACCTGGCAGCAGCTGAAGGTCAAGTCACCTGACTGCTACGGCCAGATCGACCTGTACGGCGACGACGTCACCTACGACGGCGGTACGGGCGAGGGCCACGGCCCCCTGCCGTACCAACCCGACAACATCATGACGCCTTACCACCTCATCGCGGCCTGGAACGGCGGTGACAAGGAGTGCACCCCGAGCACGCCGGACTCGCCTACCCCGACGCCGACGCAGCCCGCCTCGGCGCCGCCCGCGACGCCGTCGACCCCGGCCGACAGCACGCCTCCCGCCGAGGAGTCGACCCCGCCGGCCAGCCCCAAGCCGTCGACGACGCCTCCCACCTCCGCGCACGTCCCGCCGCTGAAGTCGTCGCCCTCGCCCACTCCGAAGGCGACGCCGAACGGTGGCAACCAGCCGCTGGCGGAGACCGGTTCCAACGCGCCGGTCGGCCTCATAGCGGGCGGTGCGGCCCTGGTGATCGCCCTGGGTGCCGGCGGGGTCTACGCGGCCGGCCGCGCCCGCCGCTCCTCCTGACACAGCCACGCCCGGCGTGAACTGACCGCCCCGTCCCGTGAGTTGTCACGGGGCGGGGCTCACGGCCGTGGCCAGGGACGCCCGCCGAGCCGCTCGATGTCGGTGTTGAAGCGTCGTAGAAAAGCCGCGAAGGTGTCGATGTCCTCGTCCGACCAGCCGTCCATGATCTGGTCCAGGGCCTGGACGAGACCCTCGCGTTCGTCGTCGAGCATCCGCGCGCCCTGGTCCGTGATGCGGAACTTGCGGGCCATGCCGCCCTGCGGATCGGGGATGCGCTCCACCAGGCCGGACCGCATGGCGGCCGCCGTCTGCCGGTTGAGGGTGGACGTGTCGAGACCGAAGGCGTCGCTCAACTCGCCGATGGACATGGGCCCTTGGATGCGGATCCGGCTCAACAGGATGTAGGCGCTGCGCTCCAGCACGCCGTCCTTGCGGCGCCCGCCCTTCTGCGCGAGCAGCCCGTGCCGGCTGAGAAGCATCTGCTCGTACTCGATCTCGCGCGTGCGCCTGTCCATCGGTCCGCTGCCTCCTGCTTCCTGCCGATGCCGCCGCCGTGTCCTGCGCTTAGGGGCGGCCCGGCCCATCCTCGCACGACGGTATGCATCATCCCCATCACATGGTCGATACATATGATGTGTACGATGCATATTCCTTCACATCCCGACTGAACAGACATGCCGAGGAGTCCCGTCATGGACGCCCCCCAGCCTTCAGCCCGCGCAGGCGGCGTGGTCGCCACGCTGGCCTTCGCCGGCACCACCGCGGCGATCATGCAGACGCTGGTCACGCCACTCATCGCCGACCTGCCGACGATGCTGCACACCTCGTCCTCGAACGCCGCGTGGGTGATCACCGCCACACTGCTGGTGGCCGCGGTCTGTGTGCCGGTCGTCGGCCGCCTCGGCGACCTGCTGGGCAAGCGCCGCATGCTGCTCGCCTGCTCCGTCCCGCTGATCGTGGGCTCGGTGGTGTGCGCGCTGTCCTCCTCGATCGTCCCGATGATCGTCGGACGCGGTCTCCAGGGCATCGGCATGGGCATGATCCCGCTGGGCATCGCCCTGCTGCGGGACGTCGTACCGCAGGAGCGGCTGAGCCCCTCCATCGCACTGGTCAGCGCCTCCATGGGCATCGGCGGTGGGCTCGGTCTGCCGATCGCCGCGGCCGTCGCCCAGTACGCCAACTGGCGTGCCCTGTTCTGGGGTTCGGCCGCCCTCGCCGCGGGCGTCGCCGCGCTGATCTGGTTCCTGATCCCGGACGTACCGGCCGCCGCCAAGGGTCAGCGCTTCGACGTGCCCGGCGCCCTCGGGCTGGCCGTCGGCCTGGTCTGCCTGCTGCTCGGCATCTCCAAGGGTGCGGACTGGGGCTGGGGTTCGGGCACCGTCCTCGGCCTGTTCGCCGTCGCCGTCGTGGCCTTCCTGGCCTGGGGCGTGTGGGAGCTGCGCACCGGCGACCCGCTGATCGACCTGCGGACCACGGCCCGACCCCGGGTCCTGATCACCAACATCGCCTCGGTCTTCGTCGGCGTCGGCATGTACTCCAGCATGCTGGTCGTGCCGCAGCTGCTCCAGTTCCCCGCGGCCACCGGATACGGCCTGGGCCAGTCGATGCTCGCGGCCGGCCTGTGGATGGCGCCCGGCGGCATCATGATGATGATCGTCTCCCCGCTAGGCGGAAAGCTCACCAACGCCCGCGGCCCGAAGTTCACCCTGATCAGCGGTGTCCTCGTCATCACCGCCGGCTACGCCCTGTCGATGGGCCTGATGGGCTCCGCGTGGGGCCTCATGCTCGTCTGCCTCGTCATCAACAGCGGCGTCGGCCTCGCCTACGGCGCGATGCCCGCCCTCATCATGAGCTCGGTCCCGCTCTCCGAGACCGCCGCCGCCAACGGCTTCAACTCCCTCATGCGCGCCCTCGGCACGTCCATCGGCGCCGCGGTGATCGGCGTGGTCCTCTCCCAGATGACCACCACGGCAGGCGGCTACACCTTCACCTCCGAGGGCGGCTTCCGCACGGGCCTGATCATCGGCGGCGGCGTCGCGCTGCTGGCGGCCCTGGTCGCGGCGGCGATCCCGGCGGTACGGCAGGCCGCACCGAGCCAGGAGAAGCCCGAGCCGGTCGGCGCGCTGGAGGAGGCGGGGGTCGAGTCCTGACCTCGGTGGGCTGAACGTACGGGGGTGTGCTGCCCGGCGCCGGAGGATCGAGGGATCGGTCTTCTGCGCCGGGCAGCGTGCTGCGCGGTCGTCAACTCCCGGGTGGGCAGCGGCCCTTGCGGTGAGCCGGCCGGATGTGGGGTGCCGGTCCTGGACGGGGCTGGGGGCCAACTGCGGTCGGCGCACGGCCGTAGACCGGTCTGCGGCGGTGAACTCGCGCCGAAATCCGCTCAGTTGCGCGGCCCGAGACCCTGCAGTGCGTCGTTGAGCTGGGTCGCGGTGAGGGCGGGGGAGGGGAGCGGGGTCGTCGCGGGGGTGGCGCGCAGGCCGTCGAGAAGGAGTGCGAGGGGGCGGCGCCAGGCGTCGGGGCCGGCGGCCGCCGTGAGGGACGGGACGGTGCGGCCCAGGGCGGCGAGGGCGAACAGGACGTCCTCCGGGGTGACATCCGCACGGACCGTGCCCTGGTCGCGGCCCCGGCTCAGCAGCAGTTCCACGGTGCGGCGGTTGTGGGCGTGCACGGCCTGGAGCGATTCGACGCCGTCGAGGTGGGTGGTCATCAGGTCGTTGGTGCCACGGTCGGCGGTCAGACCGGCGAAGACGGTCTCCAGATAGCCGGTCAGCCCGGCCCACGCATCCTCGGCCGCGCGCGCCTGCTCGCCCATGCTCATCGTGTCGGCGAGCAGGTCGCGAAAGACCGCGTCCACCAACGCGGCACGGGTGGGGAAGTGCCGGTACAGCGTGGCGTTGCCGATGCCCGCGCGGCGGGCGATCACGTCGATCGGTGCGTGCAGCCCCTGCTCGGTGAAGACGGCGTGGGCGGCCTCGATCAGCAACTCCCGATTGCGCCGCGCATCGCGGCGTCGCGCAGGTGCCGTCGCGTCGTTCGGGCCCGTCATCATCGTCCTCCGAGCTGGTGGGGAGTGCTCCCCGGTAGTGATGCTATCGTCGATCCATCAAGTGGGGAGTAGTCCCCACTTCGACGGCGGGGGGGCGTCATGCAGGGCACGGCACTGGTCCTGGGGGGTGGTGGGCCGGTCGGCGGGGCGTGGATGACAGGCGTGCTCGCGGGTCTCGCGGAGTCCGGGGTCGACCTCGGCCGAGCCGACGTGATCATCGGCACCTCCGTGGGCGCGATCTTCGGCGCCCGGCTCGCGGCCGGCGAGACACCGCAGGAGTCGTACGAACGTCAAGTGACCCGCGCCGACAAGGTGGAGCTGCGGGTCACCGCGGCCCAGACGATGCGCTTCCTGTGGGCGGCGCTGGGATCCCGAGATCCACAGCGCTCCGTACAACGGCTCGGCCGTGCCGCCCTCGGCGCGCGCAGCGGACCCGAGTCCGAACTCCTCGACGCGGTCGGCACGTTGCTGCGCGGTGCACGGGACTGGCCCGACCGCGCCCTGCGGATCGCAGCCGTCGACGCCGCGTCCGGGGCCCTGGAGACATTCGACGCCGACTCGAAGGTCACCCTCCTGGAAGCGGTCGCCGCGAACTGCGCCGTCCCCCTCGTCTCGCCGCCCGTCACGGCCGCGGGCCGCCGCTGGATGGACGGCGGCAGCCGCACGACCGCCAACCTGTACCTGGCCGCCGACCACCGCCACGTCCTGGCCGCCGCGCCGATCCCCACGGCGGTCGGCCCGCACCCCAGCGCCCAGCAGCAGGCGGCCCAACTCGCCGCCCAGGGAGCCGAGATCACCCTCCTGACCCCCGATCGCGAGGCCCGACACGCGATGGGCCGCGACCTGACCGCCGACGCCCGCCGCCCGGCAGCCGCCCGAGCCGGCCACGCCCAGGCGACGGCTCTCGCGCGCGGTGCATGCAGTGTGGCGCGGCGGTGGCTGACCGGCCCGGCCCCGAGCGGCCCGTATCGATCGAAAGGAGTGCCGTGCCGGACCCCCGATCGCGCAGCTGGGCATGCGGTGGGCCGCGCCTTGAACTCCCTCTCCCGTCGCCCGAGTCGGCCACGCCCAGGCGATGGCTCTCGCGTACGCGGTGTATGCCGTGTGGCGCGGCGGCGGGTGACGGCAAGGCCCTGCGTTCCGGTGGGCCGGTCGTCACGCGGGCTGGGGCAGGTGTCGTAGCGACCAATCATGCCCGCACATCCCCGGTGACCATCGAAAGGAGTGCCGTGACGGCACCCACTCTGCAGGACCTGACCCCCGACGGCCTCGACCTGGCCGCCGATCCCCACCTCGTCTACGCGGCCCTGCGTGAGCGCGGGCCCGTGCATCGGGTGCTGGTGCCGGGCAGTGGTGAGGCCTGGCTGGTCGTCACCCGGGACGCGGCCCGGGCCGCGCTGACCGATCCGCGCCTGCGCAACGACATCCGGTACTCCTCGACCTGGCAGGACGACGGCGGCCACGCCCTCGGCCGGAACATGCTGCAGACCGATCCGCCGGACCACACGCGCCTACGGCGGCTGGTCGCGGGCCACTTCACGTCCGCGCGGATCGCCGCCCTCCGGCCGCGCATCGTGGAGATCGCCGTCGATCTGCTCGGCGAGCTGCCGGGGCGGGGGACCGTGGACCTGGTCAGCTGGTACGCCCTGCCGCTGCCCGTCACGGTGATCTGCGATCTGTTCGGGGTGCCCGTCGCTGACCGTACGGTGTTCCACGCCTGGTCGAACGAGCTCGTCATGCCCGCCTCGCCCGAGGCGGGCGCCTCGGCCGCCGCCGCTCTGGGCGGTTACCTGTTCGAGTCGATCCACCGGAAGCGCGGCACGCAAGAGGCCGACCTGCTCAGTGATCTGGTCGGCGTGGCTCGTGAGCCCGCCGCCGAGTCGCCGCTCACCTCCGAGGAACTCCTCGGGATGGCTTTCCTCCTCCTGGTCGCCGGCCACGAGACGACCGTCAATCTGATCTCCGCGACCGTCCATGCCCTGCTCACCCACCCCGACCAGCTCGAACTGCTGCGTGCCGAACCGGACTTGGCCGGTGCCGCCGTGGAGGAGGCGCTGCGCCACTACTCGCCCGTGCACGCCACCGCGTTCCGTTTCGCGGCCGAGTCCCTGGACCTCGCGGGTACCCGCATCCCGGCGGGGGACGCGGTACAGATCTCTCTGGCCGCGGCCTCCCGTGATCCCCTCCACTTCCCCGAACCCGACCGCTTCGACCTAGGGCGCCGGGGCCCCGGCCACCTCGCCTTCGGGCACGGCCTCCACCACTGCCTGGGAGCACCCCTGGCCCGCACCGAGGCCGCCATCGCCGCACGCCTCCTCCTGCACCACTGCCCGGACCTCGCCCTCGCCACCGACCCCGCGACACTGACATGGCGAACGAGCACGCTACTGCGGGGCTTGAGTGAACTGCCGGTGCGTATCCGCCCCTCAGGAGATCCGGGCGGTACTGACTAGCCCAAGTCCAGGACACCGGTGGGCAGTTGAGGGTCGGGCCAGTGGGGTTCGTAGCGCCACTTCCCCAACCCCCGTTCCGCGGCGAACGGCCCGACACCACCCTCGATCATCGCGATCACCTCCTCGCGAGCCTTCTCCACCGCCCGGTGATCGGCCTCGCTCACCACCCCCAACCGGCGGCCGTGGGCGTACTCGTCCTCGTCCTTCCAGTCCCACCGCGACAGGTCGGGCACGACCACCAGGTCCAGCAGCAGGTCGAAGGTGTCGAAGCCGATGGGTGTGCGGCGCATCGGATGCTGGAAGTTGACGTACCAGTACGTGAGTTGACCGTGTCCCGCGGTGTCGAAGAACGCGTTGACGCTGAACCAACTGTCGGGCGGCACCCATTGGAGATGGACTGTGTCCCGCCAAGTCCAGTGGCCGAGCTGCCAGTTGCCGTCGGCCAGGTTCGACAGGGCGCGCAGTCGGGCGGTCTCGTCACCGGTGAGGAGCGATTCGATCCAGGTCGTCGGCGCCAACGACTCCGCGCCCGGCCGGCACCCCAGAACCAGCGCCTCGGTGGTGTCCTCGACGACCCGTAACGCATGGGCACTCCACACCTTCCGCCGGAACACATCACGCCGTACGGCGGTCTCACCCGGCTGGAACTCCCGCATATCCACCTCCGGTTGGTCGGGCTCCCTCATGTCTGCCCGCGTGCCACCGCCCGGAACTCAAGGGGCGTACGACCCTCCCGCTTGCGGAAGAACTTCGCGAAGTCGGTCGGCTCGCCGAAGCCGAGCGTGCGGGAGACGTCCGCCGCCGTCGCGTCGGTGTGGACGAGGAGGCGCTTGGCCTCCAGGAGGATGCGGGCGTCGAGGTACTGCTTGGCGGTGGTGCCGGTCGCCGCGAGGGTCGCGCGGGTGAGGGTGCGCGGGCTGTAGCCCAAGGCGGCCGCGTAGTCGGCTACTTGGTGGCTGGTGCGGAAGTCGCGTTCCAGGGCGGCGCTGTAGCGGCGGAACGTGTCGTCGGGCGGTGCGGACGACACCGGGTCCGGGCGCACGTGGGAGAGGCGGAGCAGCAGGACGGAGAGGAGCATGCGGAGCGTCTGGAGGTGGGCGTCGAGCGGGAGCGAGGCCAAGTCGGCGTATTCGTGAGTGAGGTGACGGAGTGTCAGGCGTGCCGCTCGGGCGTGGGGGCCCGTCGGGAGCAGGGGTGACTGGTCGAAGGGGGGATCGGCCAGGACGAAGCCGGGCTGCCAGATGACGATCGTGCCGCGGGTCGTCATCAGGTCGGCGGGGACGTACTGGTGCACCTGTCCCGAGCTCACCCACAGCCAGCCGCCCTCCTCCACCGTGCAGTCCGTGAAGTCCACCCGGTGGCGCAGTGTGCCCTCGGTGACATGGATCAGGTGGTGGAAGTCCGGCCGCTGCGGTGCCGACAGGTCGATGCCACGACGCGCACCGCGCGCCAGCAGCTCGGTGAATCCCACGATGTCCATACCGATGGGCGCGCTGAGTGACGGACGGTACGCCACGTCCGTGATCTCGGACCGATGCTGACCGTTTTTTCCCATGGTGAGTCCCGAGCCTACCCTTGTCGGCCACCGAACTGCTCCTACGGTCGAAAGCGCAGAGACCGAACTGGGCAAGGAGCTGGGCGACGTGCGACTGATCGTGGGCATGACCGGGGCGACCGGAGCCGTCCTCGGTGTCCGGCTGCTGGAGCAGCTCGCCGAGCTGCCCGAGGTGGAGACCCATCTCGTCCTCAGCCGCTGGGCCCGGACCACCGTGGAGCTGGAGACGGGACGCACCGCCCGAGAGGTCGCCGAGCTGGCGGACGTGGTCCACAGCCCCGAGGACCAGGGGGCCACCATCGCCTCCGGGTCGTTCCGCACCGACGGCATGGTGATCGTGCCCTGCTCCATGAAGACCCTGGCCGGCATCCGCACCGGCTACGCCGAAGGACTGATCGGCCGGGCCGCCGACGTGATCCTCAAGGAACGCCGCCCGCTGGTCCTCGTACCGCGCGAGACACCCCTGAGCGAGATCCACCTGGAGAACATGCTCGACCTCGCGCGCAAGGGCGTCCGCATCGTGCCGCCGATGCCCGCCTTCTACAACCACCCCGCCTCGGTCGACGACATCGTCACCCACATCACCTCCCGCGTCCTCGACCAGCTCGACCTGCCCGCCCCCGCCGCCAGGCGCTGGGAAGGCATGCGCCCCGCCCGCGACGCCCGCATCCACCCCGCCGCCTGAGACGCCACCCCTTCACGTACGGAGCCCCCATGCCCTACGACGACCTCCGCAGCTTCCTGGACACCCTGGACAAGCACGACCAACTGCTGCGGATCACCGAACAGGTCCTCCCCGAACCGGACTTGGCCGCCGCCGCCAACGCGGCCGGACGCATCGGCGAGGGCGCCCCCGCCCTCTACTTCGACAACGTGAAGGGCTTCACGGACGCCCGGATCGCGATGAACGTCCACGGCTCGTGGCGCAACCACGCCCTCGCCCTCGGACTGCCCCCGGACACCTCCGTGCGCGAGCAGGTCGAGGAGTTCGCCCGCCGCTGGGACGCCTTCCCGGTCGTACCGGAGCGCCGCGAGGACGCGCCCTGGCGGGAGAACACCCAACAGGGCGCCGACATCGACCTGTTCAAGGTCCTCCCGCTGTTCCGGCTCAACGACGGCGACGGCGGTTTCTACCTCGACAAGGCCGCCGTGGTCTCCCGCGACCCGCGCGACCCGGACCACTTCGGCAAGCAGAACGTCGGCACGTACCGCATCGAGGTCATCGGCCGCGACCGCCTCGCCTTCCAGCCGGTCCCCATGCACGACGTGGCCCAACACCTGCACGCCGCCGAGGAGTCGGGCGAGGACCTGCCCATCGCGATCACCCTC
This sequence comes from Streptomyces sp. NBC_00988, assembly GCF_045162645.1. Lineage (NCBI taxonomy): Bacteria > Bacillati > Actinomycetota > Actinomycetes > Kitasatosporales > Streptomycetaceae > Streptomyces > Streptomyces sp. NBC_00988. The sequence continues at coordinate 829,887 of NZ_CP108730.1, read as the reverse complement.
GGCAACGACCCCGTCATCACGATCGTCGCCGGCATGCCGATGGGCTACGACCAGTCCGAGTACGAGATGGCCGGCGCACTGCGCGGCGCCCCCGCCCCCATCGCCACCGCACCCCTCACCGGCTTCGACGTCCCCTGGGGCTCCGAGGTCGTCATCGAGGGCGTGGTCGAGAGCCGCAAGCGTCAAATAGAGGGCCCCTTCGGCGAGTTCACCGGCCACTACTCCGGCGGCCGACGCATGCCGACGATCCGCGTCGACCGCGTCTCCTACCGCACGAACCCGGTCTTCGAGTCCCTCTACCTCGGCATGCCGTGGACCGAGGTCGACTACCTCGTCGGCCCCAACACCTGCGTCCCCCTCCTCAAGCAACTCCGCGCCGAATTCCCGGAGGTGCAGGCAGTCAACGCCATGTACACCCACGGCCTCGCGGTGATCGTCTCGACGAAGAAGCGCTACGGCGGTTTCGCCAAGGCGGTCGGCATGCGCGCGATGACGACACCGCACGGCCTCGGCTACGTCACGCAGGTCATCGTGGTGGACGAGGACGTCGACCCCTTCGACCTGCCCCAGGTGATGTGGGCGATGTCCGCGAAGGTGAACCCCCAGGACGACGTGATCATCGTCCCCAACCTGTCGGTCATGGCACTGGCACCGGCCGCCAACACCCCGGGAATCACCAGCAAGATGATCATCGACGCCACGACCCCGGTCGCACCGGACAACCGGGGCCACTTCGACACCCCGGTACGGGACCTGCCCGAGACCCCCGAGTGGGCCGACCGGCTGCGCGCCCTCATCGCCGCCCGCTGAAAGCCCACTGGACGCCCAGTGCACCGACCCGACCTCAGGAGTCACCCGTCATGATCTGCCCCCGCTGCGCCCACGACACGGTCGACACCGTGACCACCTCGCCGGTCCCCGGAGTGTGGGACGTACTCCAATGCGTCCGCTGCCTCTACATGTGGCGCACCACCGAACCCGACCGCCGCACCCGGCGCGAGGCGTACCCCGTCGAGTTCCGGATGACGCAGGCCGACATCGAAGCCGCGCCGGAGGTGCCCGTCGTACCGCCGCTGCGCGTCGGCTGAACCGACCGTCCGCCGGGGTCAGATCGCCAGGATCGCCCGCACCCGCTTGCCGCCCCCGGTGAGCGGCGTGACGTCGAGGCGGTGGGCCAGGCAGCGGACCATGGCCAGGCCGCGGCCGCTCTCGGTCTCGACCGTCATCGGCCGCACGCGCGGCGGGGCCGGGTTGTCGTCGTAGACCTCGACCGTGACGCGCTCGTCGGACAGTTGGAGGCGCAGCCGGCACTCGCCGCGGCCGTGCTCGGTCGCGTTGGCGACGAGTTCGGACACGATCAGCGTCGCGTCGTCGATCTGCTCCGCGTCCACCCGCGCCAACTGATGGCGGGACCGCGCGAGGAACTCCGAGGTCAGCCTCCGTGCCTGACCCGCCGACGCGGCCTCGTCGGGCAGCAGGTACTCCACGCGTACAGAACGCCTATGGGTACGCCGATGCGTACGCATGGCGAATCACTTCCCCTCCTAGGACAACCCGGTATCCCCGCGGCGTCACCGCACCGGGGCCGCCGCAGACCTTGCGCGGCCGGTCCTACACACTTCACTTGCCCTGAGTCCGTGATCGGCAACCAGGCGGCGGCAGATGGTTGTCGACTGGTTGTCGTCGATCAGGAAATGTCCGCTCTCGGACTCAATTGGGTAAAGCGCCGGGCACGCCGAGGGGATTGCCTGGCAGCCTTGGGATGTCCAAAGGTGGGGGAGGGGCCCCTGCGGAAGGCGGCCCCCGAAAGCCGCGACGCCCTTGGAGTGGACCATGGCCGCAGCGAAGCCGCAGCGCAGTCTTTCCGTGCTGACCTGGCTGCCCGCTGCGGTGATGGCGGTGGTGGCGGTCGGGGACATCGTCACGGGGCCGGGCCTCGGCTTCCTCCCGCTGGCCTCCCTCGGCCCGGCCTTCGCCGGACTGGTCGGCGGCTGGCGCCGTACCGCGTGGTTCGGCGCGGCCGCGCTCGCCCTGTGCGTCGGACTCGGCCTCTACGACGGCCTGTTCCAGGAACGCCGGGGCTTCCTGGCGATGGTGTCGGTGGTGGGCGTGACCGGTGCGGGCATCGCCGCCGCCGTGATGCGTGGCCGCCGCGAGGCCGAACTCGCCAGCGTGCGCTCCATCGCGGAGGTCGCGCAGCGAGTTCTTCTACGACCCGTGCCGCTGACCGCGGGACCCCTCCAGGCGGCGGTGTCGTACACCTCGGCCGTCGCGGAGGCCCGTATCGGCGGCGACCTGTACGAGGTGGTCGCCTCGCCGCACGGCGTGCGGGTGATCGTCGGCGACGTACAGGGCAAGGGTCTCGCCGCCGTCGAGACGGCCGCCGTGGTGCTCGGCGCGTTCCGCGAGGCCGCGCACGACGAACCCGACCTCGTCGGACTCGGCGAACGCCTGGAACGCAGCGTCTCCCGCGTGCTGTCCGACGAGAAGTTCGTGACCGCCGTCCTCGCCGAGATCGGCACGGACCACGAGGTGCTCTTCCTCAACTACGGCCACCCGCCCCCGATGGTCGTCCGCCGCAACGGCACCGCCGACTTCCCGGTACCGCCCTCCTACGCCCCGCCGCTCGGCCTGGGCGGCGCCCAGGGCAGCGAGAGCCCGAAGCCGTTCTCCGTGCGCTTCGCGCCGGGCGAGCAACTGCTGCTGTACACCGACGGCGTCACTGAGGCCCGCGACGACCACGGCACGTTCTATCCGCTGGGCGAGCGGGCGCACCTGCTGAAGGAACCCGACGCGCAGAGCGCGCTCGACTCCCTGCGCGAGGACCTGGTCCGCCACACGGCCGGACCGCTCCACGACGACGCCGCGATGCTCCTGCTGCGCTATCACGGCCACGCGACCACGACCGAAGAGATCCCTCCCGGCCGCTGAGCGCCGCAGGTCCGCCCCGCCGCACAGTTCACCCGACTTGCTTGTTTCGTCAATCAAGTAAACTGGTGGCATGACCACGCCCGAGCAGCCACTGCGCCCCATGAGTCCGCACGAGGAGGAGCTGGTGCGCGAACTCGCGCGGGTGATGCTCGTGCTGCCCCGGGCCGTCGACGCCGACATGATGCGCGAGCAGCGCCTGCCGCTGTCCGAGTACACGACCCTCATGCACCTCTCCGAGGCCACGGACCGGCGCATGCGCATGAGCGAGCTCGCGTCCGTCTGCAACCTCTCGCTGAGCGGCATGACCCGCATCGTCACCCGCCTGGAGACGCAGGGACTGGTCGGACGGGAGCGGTGCGCCGAGGACGCCCGCGGCTGGAACGCCGTCCTCACCGACCAGGGCCTCGCCCGCCTCCAGGAGGCATGGCCCGCCCACCTGTCCAGCGTCCGGCGCCATGTCCTCGACCACGTCGACGCCGCCGACCTGACCCGGCTCCTCGGCGTGATGCGCCGTATCGCCACCTGACCCACCGAGCAGACCCGAGGAGCATGAGATGACCACCCCGACCACCCCCTTCGACATCACGCTCGGCCTGGACACCTTCGGTGACGTCACGAACGACGCCGAGGGCACCCCGCTGACCCACGGCCAGGCGATCCGCCGCCTCGTCGAGGAAGGCGTCCTCGCCGACCAGGTGGGCGTCGACCACTTCGGCATCGGCGAGCACCACACTGAGTCGATGCCTCTGTCGGCCGCCGACGTCGTCCTCGCGGCCATCGCCGCGCGCACCGAGCATATCCGCCTCAACTCGGCCGTGACGGTGATCAGTTCGGACGACCCGGTCCGCGTCTTCCAGCGCTACGCCACTCTCGACGCCGTGTCCGCGGGCCGCGCCGAAGTCATCCTTGGCAGAGGGTCGAGCACCGAGTCCTTCCCGCTCTTCGGCTACGAGCTCAACGACTACGAGGAGCTCTTCGAGGAGAAGGTCGCCCTCTTCGCCGAACTGCTCAAGGAGAAGCCCGTCACCTGGTCCGGCACCACCCGTGCCGCCCTCGACGGTGTCTCCGTGTACCCGCACAGCGAGACGGGTTCGATCCCCACCTGGATCGGCGTCGGAGGCAGTCCCCAGTCGGTGATCCGCACCGCCCAGTACGGGTTCTCCCTGATGCTGGCGATCATCGGCGGGGACGTGGCCCGCTTCGCCCCGTTCTCCGAGCTGTTCCGGCGGGCGCTGGCGGAGTTCGGCCACCCCGCACGGCCCATCGGCGTGCACGCGCCCGGCCCTGTCGCCGCCACCGACGAACAGGCGGTGGAGGAATTCGTGCCGGCCTTCCAGCAGCTGATCGCGAGCGTGGCGCGGGAACGCGGCTTCCGCACCCCGACCCGCGAGAGCCTCATGCGGGACGTCGGCCCCGGCGGCGCCCTGCACGTCGGATCTCCCGAGACCGTGGCCCGCAAGATCACGGACACCCTCAAGACCCTCGACGCGACCCGCTTCAACCTGAAGTACGGCATCACCGGAATGCCCCACGACGCCCTCATGACCAACATCGAGCTGTACGGCACGAAGGTCGCGCCGCTGGTGCGCGAGATGATGCAGGACTGACGCGACGCCGCCTTGGGGGAGGCGGCGACACGCGGTCCGCCGAGCCGCTAGTGGTCGTAGCCGAAGTCGCGCGTGAACGACTTGAAGGTGTGGCTGAAGTACCAGGTGTCCTGGGCGATCCCGGAGCAGTTGTTGGCGCCGCCGGTGCCCACACAATTCCCGTTGTCGCGCTGAAGTGCCCAGAACGAGAGCGTGTTGATGCCCCGGGCGACGGCCCACTTCTTCACCGTGACCGCGTTCTGCGTGGTGAAGGTCTCCGCCGGGCCGAAGTCGTCGATGCCGGGCATCTCGGTGACGCCGATCATCTTCCACAGCTTCGCCGGGTTCTTCTTCGGGTAGAGCGCGGCGAGTTGGGAGTGCAGGCCGGTTGCGGCGGTCTTGGTGTCCTCCGCCATGTCGTGGGTTGCGCCGTCGTAGTAGTCGAACGTCATGATGTTGACGACGTCCACGCGCGCGCCGTTGTCGACGGCGTTCTGCAGCAGGGCGACGCCGTTGGGCGCGAGACCGGTGGTGGTGGTCGGCAGCGTATAGGAGAACTCCACGCTGCGGCCGATGCGTTGGGCCCAGCGCTGCACCTTGGCGATCGCCTTGTTGCGGCGGTCGATACCGGCCGTGTTGTTGATGGAGTCGGCCTCGATGTCGAGGTCGATCCGGCTCACGCCGTAGGTCGTGACCAGGCTCTCGTAGACCTTCGCGATGGCGTCGACATCGGTGCAGCTGTCGGCCAGTTCGGTGTTGGTGGTGTCCGCCGCGTAGCCGCCGAAGGACGGGATGACGTTGCCTCCGCGTGCCTGGATCGTGGCGATGTCCTTGCCGAAGGTGGACTTCGCGATCGGCTGGGCGGGCAGACCGTTCCAGTACGCCGAGCACGAACCGGCCGCCTCGGTCTGCAGGAAGGCCATCGTCAGGTACTTGTTCCCGGACGCGGCGGCGAGCGCCGCCGGGCTCTCACCGGTCCACGCCTCGAAGTACGGCGCCGCCACATGGTCCGGCATGGGCCGAGCGCGGTGCGAGGCATCCGCGGCACCCCCGCCGACGGCAACAAGCCCTGCGGACAAGGCGGTTACGGCTGCGCAGGACAGCGACGCGCGAAGAGGCCCAGATCGTCTCATTGACGCTCCCATGCTGAGAGGAGAGAAGTCGCCCCTGACCGGGACGAACAGCGACCATATTTGGACTAGACCAATCCCCTGTCAAGGCTCTTGACCGTGAACTGACCGGGCCGGTGCGGGAATTCGGTGAGGGGTGTCCGGGGGCGGGGCTGTCCGGTGGATTGTGGGTGATGCCGTGGTGACGCCGTCTGTGACGTCGAGCTGTAGTTGTGGTCGAGCTGTAGTTGAGTCCTTCAACGCGCAGACGCTGGAGGCCTTCACCGACAAGGTTCGAGGCGACGGCCTGGCTACGGTCACCGGACTCGTCGGGGAGTTCGAGGGCTAGCTACGGCGAAGGCGAGCCGTTCGGGCGCCGCATCGGCGACCACGCGGTCGTCGACATCCCGCTGAACCCCAGGGCCGGCGACACGAAGGCCCGCGTCGCGATCGTGCCGCTCATCGCGATCCTCCCCGTGGTCTCTGCATGCTCGACATCGCACACCACCCACGCACCCAGCGGTTCCCGCCCCAGATCCGGCTCGCGATCTGCGCCTACGGGAACGTCCTCGGACTCTTCGCCTACGTCAGGTTCGGGCGCGGCGAGGATCGGTGACGACGGCTGCCAGGTCCGTCCCCGCCCGGAGCAGTCCTACGGTCCGTTGCGCGATCTGGTCGAGACGTGCAGCCAGGACACGCTGGGCCTCTTCCGCGCCGTCGAGTCGATGCAGGGACCCCACGATCTCGCGCACCGCCGGAATGCCGTAACTGGTGCTGCGGAGGGCCGCGACGACGCGGGCCGTCCTGATGGCGGAGAGGTCGTAGCGGCGGGCCTGGAGGGAGGTCACCCGCTCGGGGGTGACGAGTCCCTCCTGTTCCCAGAAGCGCAGGGTCGAAGGGCGTACGCCTAGTGCTCTGGAGAGTTCGGTGATCGTCATCGCGTCGCTGTCCTGCTCGACGTCCCGCTCGAACTCCGGTGTGTCCGCCTCGGTCTGGATCGCGTCCAACGCCTGTCGGGCGCGCAGGGCCTCCTCGCGTTCCTGCGCGAGCCGCACATGCACCTCGTTGATCGCCGAGGCCGCCTCAGCGATCGTCTTCGTGCGCAGCTCGGCGAGCAACTGCCGTGCTGCGACTGGTCCTACAGCACCCGCGATCCCTCGATATGCGCGGAGGGCGTTGACGTGCAGCGGTGCGTAGGAACGGTAGCCGTTGCTCGACCGAACTGCCGGAGGGATGACTCCCAGCCGTTCCAGGTCGCGCACCTGTTGCACCGAGTACCCCGACTCCCGCGCGACCTCGGCGGTCCTGAGCGTCTCCTGTTGCGGACCGCTCGTCGGCTCACTCATCGCCCAACCCCACATAAGCACTTGAAGGCCATGCTTGAACCATGAGTATGGAACAGATCATCGCGACCGTACGAGACTTCACCGGCGCCCTCGTGCTGGTACCGGAACCGGGCGGCGACTTTCCCGAACTCGCCTGGGGAGACGCCTTCTTCTACTACGCCCCCGACGGTCAACTGCCGCAGAACGTCCAGCCGTACGGCACCGTCGTCACCAAGAACTACCCCGACGACACCGCGTCCGACCTTGACCCTCCGGGGCGTTGGCGCGTCAACATCCACGTCGGTCGTACGGCGTTCCGCGAACTCACGGGGGAGCAGGAGCCGCACACCATCAACCCGTCCCACGACTTCACGGCCATCGACACCGTGCTGCCGCACCCGGTGTACGGGACGCTCGGCTGGATCTGCGTCGTCAATCCCGGTGAGAAGACGGGGGAGTTGGTCGTGGAGTTGTTGCGGGGCGCGCATGACGACGCTCGTGCGAGGTTCGCGCGGCGTACGTCCTGAACCTTCGTGCCCCTACGGGCAGTTGGAGGGGTCTTCGGCGGGAATCATTGCCCCGAAGGACCTGGTGGGGGTGTCCGGCCTGCGGTTAGACAGCGATGATCGCGATGTCAGGCCGGCCAGGAAGTGAGCACGTGCACGCCCGAGACGAAGTCCACCCGAAGGATGCCGCAGTTCGGCGTACCTCGGTGAGCGGCCCCGCAGTCAATACCGTCAACACCGCTACGCCTTCACACGAGTTGCTGTCGCTCCAGGGCAGGGCGGGCAATGCCGGGGTCGTGCGGATGCTCGGCGAAGGGGGTCACTCCTGGGCCGGGCGGGCGGGCGAGCCCGCTCCGGCCGTGCAGCGGGCGGTGGTTCAGCGGAGCAAGTTGTCGCACGGGAACATCTCGTTCACCAATGTGTCGCTCAAGTACCCGGAATCGCAGGGGAAGGCCACGCGGATTCTGGAACTCCTGGCCTCCAACAGCAAGGTCAAGTCCTTTCTCGGCGACCGGAGTTGTCGGATCACGCTGGAGAAGCGGACGACGGAGACGCCGGCGGACGTGGTCGACAAGGGGGCCGAGGGCGTCTTCGTCACGCTGGCCTCCTACTACCTGGAGAACTACGACATCGGCTACATCGTGGGCATGCTGTGCCATGAGTTCGGCATGCATCCGATGGCGCAGGCCACCCCCAACATGAACGAGGAAGAGGAGACCTTCCGGGGCATGCCGTACCCGGTGCCGGGTCTTGAGGGGAAGGACGTTCCCGAAGGATTCGCGTCGATGAACTCCGACACCGCCCAGCAGGCCGACCACGTGCTCGGCGTCATCCCCGGAAGTCCGCGGTACACCGTCTACCGCGACGTCACCCTGGAGATGGCGGACCTGCTGCTGCGGGACGTGCACAACAAGGAGGACGGCGCCCGGGAGCAGGACGTCACCGACCTGATCGACTGCTTCCTCATGGACGTGGCGTCGATCGCCGCGACGAACGACAACCGTGTGCGCGGCATGCCGATCCTGGGCAACGGCGAGGGCGAGACGATCCGCAAGGACATCGCGGCGGTGTACAACGCCTACAAGGCCCGCCTCTCCCAGGACCTGCCCCTGGAGCGCCAGACCGTCAAGCCCCTGTTCCCGCCGGAGAAGACCCCGGAAGCCGTCAAGGCCGACTTCAACACCCTCCTCAAGCGCATCGCCACGGGGAAGTTGTGGGCCTGGAGCATCGACAACAGCACATGAGGCCGACGTCGGTCGGAAGGTGGTGCGCACTGGACTCTCACGGTCCGTGCTGTCCGGGGTATCGGACATCCCGCAGGCTCACTGTTACGATTCAGTAGAGCCCGCCGCTCAGTCGACGCCCCGCAATCGCTCCGCAATCAGGACTGCCCGAGACCTTCCACAGGAGACTCCCATGGCGCGCAGGACCGGCCGTGTGACGGCGACCGACGTCGCCAAGGAGGCGGGGGTCTCGCAGACCACGGTCAGCTATGTGCTGAACGACGTGTCGCACCAGAAGATCTCCGACCAGACCCGGCGCAAAGTGCTCGACGCGGTCGTGAAGCTGGGCTACGAGCCGTCGGCCGCCGCCCGCGCCCTGCGCCTGGGCCGCAGCGATCTCGTGCTGCTGTTCCTTCCGGACGTTCCCGTCGGCGGCACCCTGACCGCCCTGGTCGAACTGCTCGGCGACGAACTGGAACGGCACGGCCTGAACCTCGTCACACGGCGCGAGCGGCACGCCCCGCTGAAGTCGCTGTGGCGTGAGCTGATGCCGGCGGCCGTGATGACAGCCTTCGATGTCGGCGCCGACGACGTGGCCAGCATGCGCGCGGCCGGCATCCACGTGGTCAGCGCCGGGATGGGCCCCGCGGTCGCCCCCGGCGTCCTGACCGTTCCCCAGACCCTGATCGGCACGATGCAGGTCGAGCGGCTCGCGGCGACGGGACACACGCGCATCGGCTACGCCGCTCCCGGGGACCCCCGGCTCCGGGACTTCCTGGACCTGCGACTCGACGGCGCCCGTACCGCCTGCAAGGAGCAAGGCCTCGAACCGCCGGTCGTGCTGGACGTGCCCCTCGACATCTCGGCGGCCGCCGCCGCGGCCGAGCAGTGGCACGCGGCCGCGCCCGCCGTCACGGGGGTGTGCGCCTACAACGACGAGACGGCCTTCGCCCTCCTCGCGGGGATGCGCAGGGTGGGCCTCGCCGCCCCTGACGACCTGGCCGTGATCGGCGTCGACAACGACAAACTGGCGCCGTTCGCGGTACCGCCGCTGACGACGATCGACAACAACCTCGACGTCGCCGTGGGCCGCATCGCCCGCATGATCGTCAACGGCGTGAACGGCCAATCCCAGCCACCGGCACCCCAGGTGACCCCGCTGACGCTGGTCGTCCGCGAGTCCGCCTGACCCGGGCCCGTCTGACCAGGGTGCCTTCGACTGACTCCGGGTAGGCCCGGCTTCCGGCGCGCCACAGCGCCGGCTCTCCGCGCGCCATCGCCCCGGCTCCCCGTACGCCACGGCTCCACCGTCCGTCGCCGTTCGTCCGGATTCCCCCCTTTCCAAAAAGCTGTTGCACGGCTCTTGTGGTCCACCAAGCGCGGGGCTACGTTACGCATACGTTTCACTTGTACGTATCAGTGGCTGATTTCGGACCCACCGAAAAACGGTGGACATATAGCCCCTTCCGCCAGGAACGGCTGACCGCCAAGAACGGTCCAGGCCGCGTCAGGACCTGGTTTGTTTCCCACTCCCTCCGAGGCCCTTGAGGGCGGCTCGCCGCGCGATGTCGTCCGGTCAACCACTCACCAGCGGAGCACCCATGCGAAGAATCGCGCTGACCGCCGTATCGGCTGTCCTGATGTTGTCCGCGGCAGCCTGCGGCTCGGGATCGGGATCCGGTTCGGGCAAGGCGGCCACCGGCGGCACCCTCACCCTGGCCCCCCTGGTCGCGGCCCAGCCGTGGGATCTGGCCGACGCCGGTCTCGGCAACAACACGCAGTACTACCAGCCCGTATACGACTCGCTGCTCCGGCTGTCCCCGACGGCCGACGTCAAGCCCAACCTGGCGACCAAGTGGTCGTACAACGCGGCCCGCACGGTCCTCACGATGACCCTGCGCACCGGCGTCAAGTTCACCGACGGCACCGCCCTCGACGCGACGGCGGTCAAGACCAACCTGCTGCACACCGAGAAGGGCACCAGCGAGGCCGCGGGCCAGCTCAAGGGCATCACCGGCGTCGACGTCGTCAACGCCACCACCGTCGCGATCAAACTCTCCGCCCCCGACCCGTCGTTGGTGCCGAACCTCGGCAACGTGGCCGGAATGATCGCCAGCCCCAAGGCCATCGCCGCGGGGACGATCAAGACCACCCCGGTCGGCTCGGGGCCGTACACCCTCGACAAGTCCGCGACCACGGACGGCAGTACGTACACCTTCGTGCGCAACCAGGGCTACTGGAACAAGGCCGCCTTCCTCTTCGACAAGATCGTCCTCAAGCCGCTGACCGACCCGACGGCCGTGCTCAACGCGCTGCGCTCCGGGCAGGTCAACGGCGCGCTGCTGGCCAGCGCCAAGAACGTCGCGCCGGCCAAGAGCAGCGGGCTGAGCGTCACCAAGTACACCTCCGGTGACGTCGAGGGCGTGTACATCTGGGACCGCGAAGGAAAGATCGTCAAGGCGCTCGGCGACGTCCGGGTCCGCCAGGCCCTGAACTACGCCTTCGACCGCTCCACCATCGTCAAGACGGCGAAGCAGGGACTGGGCAAGGCGACGACCCAGATCTTCAACCCGGGTGGCTCGGCCTTTGACAGCTCACTCGACTCCACGTACTCCTACGACCCCGCGAAGGCCAAGCAGTTGCTGGCCGAGGCCGGCTACCCGAACGGCTTCTCGGTCACCGTCCCGGACGTGTCGTCGGTGTTCCCGGACCAACAGGCCGCCATGGTGCAGCAGTTGGAGGACATCGGGATCAAGGTCAAGGTCGACAAGATCCCCGTCACCCAGTTCATCAGCGCCCTCCTCGCGGGCAAGTACCCGCTGTCGTACATGACGTTGGCCTCCTTCCGCCCCTGGGACACCATCCAGATCGAGGTGGGCAAGAGCGCGCTGTGGAACCCGCTGCACAGCTCTGACCCGAAGGTCACCGACCTCATCACCAAGGCGCAGTCCGCGACGGGTGCCGCCCAGGACGCGCTGTTCAAGCAGCTCAACACCTACCTGGTCGACCAGGCGTGGAACGCGCCCTGGGACTCCGTGGAGAACACCTACGCCACGACCAAGAACGTCACCTTCACACCGCAGACGTTCGCCGCCGTCCCGCCGATCTACAACTTCAAGCCCGCTGGCTGACCGGGAGTCGGACCGGGCGGGAGCAGTGACATGGCTTCCGCCCGGCCGCCGATGAACTCCGGTCAGGGAGAGGCAAGGTGGAGAGACTGATGATCGTTTTCTTGGTCCGGCGCATCGTCGCCGGGCTGGTCCTGGTCCTGGTCATCGCGACCACGACCTTCGCGCTGATGGGCCTCACCGGCTCCGACCCGGTCCGCCAGATCGTCGGGCAGACCGCCACCCAGCAGCAGGTGACCGCCAAGTCCGCCGAACTCGGGCTCGACCAGCCCTTCGTGGTCCGCTACGGCCACTGGCTCGCGGACGCGGTGCACGGCAACCTCGGCAGCTCGTGGTTCAGCGGCGAGTCCGTGACGAGCTCACTTGAGAACAAACTGCCGGTCACCCTGTCGATCGTGCTGGCCGCGCTCCTGGTGTCGGCCGTACTGAGCACGGTGCTGGGCGTGGCCGCCGCGGTCCGCCGGGGCGCCCTGGACCAAGTGGTGCAACTGCTCGCGGTGTTGGGGTTCGCCGTACCCAGCTTCCTGGTCGCCCTGGTGTTCGCCGTCGTGATCGGCGTCGACCTGGGCTGGCTGCCCGCGACCGGCTACGTGCCGCTGGCCGACTCGGCGGGCGGCTGGCTCCGGTCGATCACCCTGCCCGCGCTGTCGCTCTCCGTCGGAGCGATCGCCGCCACCGCCCAACAGGTGCGCGGCTCCATGGTCGACGTCCTGCGCGCGGACTACGTACGCACCCTCCGCAGCCGTGGCATCAGCGAGCGCAGCCTGCTGTTCCGGCACGCCCTGCGCAATGCCGCCCCGGCCGCGCTGACCGTGCTGGCCCTGCAGTTCATCGGCCTGGTCGGCGGCGCGGTGGTCGTCGAGAAGGTCTTCGGCCTCAACGGGATCGGCAGCCAGGCGACCACCGCCGGTTCTCAGGGCGACACCCCGGTGGTCATGGGCGTCGTCGTGGTCATGGTCGCCCTCGTCGTGGTGGTCAACATCCTGATGGACCTCGCATACGGCTGGCTCAACCCGAAGGTGCGTGTCGGATGACGCTTCCCCAGTCCGAAGAAGCGGTGGCCCCCGCTGTCGCCGCACAGGGACGGGCCGGACTCCTGCGCCGACTGCTGCGCGACCCGGTGGCCGTGACCTGCCTGGTGCTCCTCGCCCTCATCTCCCTGGCCAGCCTGTTCGCACCGCTCCTCACCAGCCAGGACCCGGCACACACCTCACTGACCGACAGCCTCGCCCCGATCAGCGGCAAGCACCCGCTGGGCGGCGACGGCGTCGGCCGCGACGTCCTGGCCCGCCTCCTCTACGGCGGCCGCACCAGCCTGCTCGGCGCCCTGCTCGCGGTGACCGTCGCCGTGGTGATCGGTGTTCCCGCCGGTCTGGTGGCCGGGTACTACCGCAAGTGGTTCGACGCGGTGAGCAGTTGGGTGTCCAACCTGCTGATGGCCGTACCGGCGATCATCGTGCTCCTCGTCGTGATGTCCGCGGTGGGCCAGAACACCTACCTCGCCATGGCGGTCTTCGGCGTGCTGATGTCACCGGGCGTCTTCCGGCTGATCCGCGCCTCGGTGATCTCCGTACGCGAGGAGCTGTACGTCGACGCGGCACGGGTGTCCGGCCTGACGGACGCCCGGATCATCCGCCGGCACATCCTGCCCGTAGTGCAGGCGCCGACCATCATCCAGGCCGCCCAGATGCTCGGCCTCGGCGTCATCATCCAGTCCGGGCTGGAGTTCCTCGGCCTGGGCTCGGCGACCCAGGCGAGCTGGGGCTCCATGCTCAACGACGCCTTCGGCAACATCTACACGAAGCCGGTCCTGATGGTCTGGCCCGGCGTGGCGCTCGCCGTGACCGTCGCCGCCTTCGGCCTGCTGGGCAACGCCCTGCGGGACGCGCTCGACGGGAGCGCGACCGGCGGGCGGAAGAAGTCGCGTGGCGCTACGACCCGTAGGCCGGCCGCTGACAAGAAGGCACCGCCCGTCACAGCTGAGGCGGGGGAGACGGGCGACGCCCTGCTCGTCCTCGAAGGCCTGACCGTCGCCTACCCGACGGCCCAGGGCGAGAAGACCGTCGTCGATGGCGTCTCCCTGACAGTGCACCGGGGCGAAGTCCTCGGACTCGTCGGGGAGTCGGGCTCGGGCAAGAGTCAAACCGCCTTCGCCGTCCTCGGGTTGCTGCCCCGGGAGGCCCAAGTCACCACCACCCGGCTGGAGTTCGACGGCACGGAGCTGGGGCGGCTCGGCCGCGCCACGATGAACCGCTACCGCGGCCACCGGATCGCCTACGTCCCGCAGGAACCGATGTCCAACCTCGACCCCTCCTTCCGTATCGGCGCCCAACTCGTCGAACCGGTACGCCGACACCTCGGGCTGTCGGCGGCCGAGGCGAGGGCGAAGACGCTCGGCCTGCTGGAACGGGTCGGCATCTCCGACCCCGAACGGGTTTTCCGCTCCTATCCGCACCAGATCTCCGGCGGTATGGCGCAACGCGTCCTCATCGCCGGCGCTGTGTCCTGCGAACCGGACCTGCTGATCGCCGACGAGCCGACCACCGCCCTCGACGTGACCGTGCAGGCCGAGGTGCTCGACCTGATGCGGTCCCTTCAGCGCGAACGGAACATGGGCATGATCCTGGTGACCCACGACTTCGGCGTGGTGGCCGACATCTGCGACCGCGTGACGGTGATGCAGACCGGCACCGTCGTGGAGTCCGCACCCGTCGCGGAGTTGTTCGCCGCTCCGCAGCATCCGTACACGCGCATGCTCCTGTCCTCCACGTTGGAGGACGCCGAACCGCGGTCCGCGCTGAGCCTGAGCCGCACCGTGTCGGCGAGCGCCGCAGGGGTCACGAACACCGGACGTCAGGAGGGTCCGGCATGACCGGGACATTGAACGGGGCCATGAACGGGACACCGAACAAGGCACTCCAGGTCGAACCCCTGCTGGTCGCCGACGACTTGGTCGTGGAGTACCCGGCGAAAGGCTGGCGCAAGCCGCCGTTCCGGGTGCTGAAAGGCGTGTCGATCACCATCGGCGCGGGCGAGACCCTCGGACTGGTCGGTGAGTCCGGATCGGGCAAGACCACGCTGGGCCGGGCCGTCCTCGGACTGGCCCCGATCGCCTCCGGCACCGTCCGCTACGACGGCAAGGTCATCTCCGGCCTGGGTGCGAAGGAACGCCGGGCGCTGAGCAGCGACATCCAGGTGGTGTTCCAGGACCCGTACACCTCCCTCAACCCGGCGATGACCGTGAACGACATCCTCAGCGAACCGCTGCGCGTCGCGGGAACCCCTCGGACGGAGGCCGAGAAGCGGGTAAGGGACCTGCTCGACCACGTACGGTTGCCCGTCGACGCGGGGGAGCGGCTGCCGAGGGAGTTCTCCGGCGGACAGCGCCAACGCATCGCCATCGCACGGGCGTTGTCCCGGGACCCGCGCGTCATCGTCTGCGACGAGCCGGTCAGCGCGCTGGACCTGTCGACCCAGGCCCGGGTACTGGACCTGTTCGTCGAGATCCAGGAACGCACCGGCGTCGCCTACCTCTTCGTCACCCACGACCTGTCCGTCGTCCGGCACATCAGCCACCGGGTGGCGGTCATGCGCGGCGGAGAAATCATCGAGACCGGCGACGCGGCCACCGTCACCGCTGAACCCCAACACCCGTACACCCAGCGCCTGTTGCTCGCCGCGCCGGTGCCGGACCCGCAGCGGCAGGCGGAACGCCGGGCCGAGCGCCGACGGCTGGCCGAGGCCACAGCTGCGTCCCTGGATGCTTCCACAGCCGTATCCACGACCGCCTCGACGTCGGGAGACCGAGCATGACCCTGCCCAACCCCGTCCTCCCCGGCTTCCACCCGGACCCCAGCATCACCCGCGTCGGCGCCGACTACTACCTCGCCTGCTCCAGCTTCGAGTACCTCCCCGGCGTACCGCTGTTCCACAGCCGCGACCTGGTGCGGTGGGAGCAGATCGGCAACGTCGTTACCCGGCCTGGGCAGTTGGCGGTCGAGAAGGTCCCCACACTCGGCGGCGCCTGGGCGCCCACCATCCGGTTCCACGACGGCCGCTTCTGGCTGGTCGTCACCGACGCGATGGGCCGCGGCAGTCTCATCTTCACCGCCGAACGGGCCGAGGGCCCCTGGTCCGACGGCATCGTCATGCAGGGCGTGCCGGGCATCGACCCGGACCTCGCGTGGGACGCCGACGGTACCTGTTTCGTCACGTACTCGGGTCTCCAACTCGACGGCGACCGCGCCGGCGAGCACCTGGGAATCCAACAGGTCCGGATGGACCTCGAAACCGGCCAACCCCTCGAAGAACCCCGCTCGTTGTGGTCGGGCACGGGCCTGATGTTCCCCGAAGCGCCGCACCTCTACGAGATCGACGGCACCTGGTACCTCCTGATCGCCGAGGGCGGCACCGAACGCGGCCACTCCGTGAGCATCGCCCGCGGCACCCGTCCCGACGGCCCCTTCGAGGGCTGCCCGGCCAACCCTGTACTCAGCGCCCGTAGCACCGCGCGTCCGGTCCAGAACACCGGTCACGCCGACCTCGTACGCACTCCGGACGGCGGCTGGGCACTCTTCCTGCTGGGGATGCGGCCCGGCGGTCTGACGAGGGCGTTCTCTCCCATGGGCCGCGAGACGTTCAGCGCCTCGCTGGAATGGGTTGACGGCTGGCCGGTGGTACAGCCGGTCCAACTGACCCCGCCCACCGAACCAGTTGAGCACCACGACGACTTCACCGGCTCCCAACTCGGCCCGGAATGGCTCTCCATACGGACACCGGCCGCCGACTGGTCCTCACTCACCGAACGACCGGGCCACCTCGTCGTACACGCCGACGGCTCCACCATGGACGACCCGCGGCCACGGTTCGTCGGCCGGCGCCAGCAGCACCAGTCGGCCGCCTTCTCGGTCCGGGTGGACAGCACCGGGGGAGTCGGCGGCCTGAGCCTGCGGATCGACGAACGCCATCACTACGACATCGAGGTGGGCGCCGGTATCGCCCGCGCCCGCGCTCGGGTGGGCGGGATGTGCCAGACCTGGGAGCAGCCGATTCCCACGGGGCCGGGACCGGTGACCGTACGGATCGAGACCGAGCCGGTGAGGGGCATGGGCCTCGACGCCCTGGGCCCCGACATGGTCCGCCTGTCCGTCGAGACCGACACCGACACCGACAGCGGACCAGTCGAACTCGCCGCGCTCGACGGCCGCTACGTCTCCGCGGAGACCGCCGCGTCCTTCACGGGCCGAGTCGTCGGCATGTACGCCGCCGAAGGGACCGTCGCCTTCGACCAGTTCAGGTACCGGGGCGAGGACTGACGCCTTCGCCCCGTCAACGACAGCCGACCGGCACCTGAGAGAAAGTCACCAGCACCGTATGGGCACTTCCTCCCCACACATGCTCTTCGGAGCCGCGTACTACACCGAGTACCAGCCTTACGAGCGGCTCGCGCAGGACCTCGATCTCATGGCCGAGGCCGGGTTCAGCGTCATCCGGGTCGGCGAGTCGGTCTGGTCGACCTGGGAACCCCGCGAGGGCCAGTTCGAACTCGACTGGCTGCAACCGGTGCTCGACGCCGCCCAAGACCGGGGCATCAAGGCGATCGTGGGCACCCCGACCTACGCCGTCCCGCCCTGGCTGCGCCGCAAGTACCCGGAGACGGCGGCCCGTTCCGGCACCGGGCAGCCCATCCCGTACGGCATGCGGCAGGACGCGGACTACTCGCACCCCGCCTTCCGGCATCTCGCCGAGCGGCTGGTCCGCAGGATCGTGGGGCGTTACGCCGACCACCCGGCGGTCATCGGCTGGCAGGTCGACAACGAACCCGGACTGCGGCTCTTCCACAACGACTCTGTGTTCCAGGGCTTCCTCGACCACCTCCGCGAACGCTACGGCGACGTCGAGACCCTCAACCGCCGCTGGGGGCTGACCTATTGGTCCCACCGCCTGCAGGACTGGGCGGACCTATGGACCCCCGACGGCAACTCCACCCCGTCGTACGACCTCGCCTGGCGCCGCTATCAATCGCAGCTGACGCAGGAATACATCACCTGGCACGCCGAGCTGGTCCGCGGCCTCGTACCGGAGCACCAGTTCGTCACCACCTGCGTCGCCCTCGGCCAGCAGGGCCTGGACATCTCGACGATCGGCCGGCCCCTCGACATCGCCGGGGCGAACATCTATTACGCCACGCAAGACGGGCTGGCCCTTCCGGGGCCCGACGAGCCGGACGGCGGCCTGTATCCGTTCTTCGTCGCCTGGTCAGGACCCGCCTGGCTCTACCTCCAGAACGACATGGCACGCGGCATCCGCCAGGAACCCTTCCTCGTCATGGAGACCAACGCCACCTCGATCGGCGGCTCCGCCGACAACTTCCCCCTCTACCGCGGCCAGGCCCGCCAGGCCGTGTGGAGCATGGTCGCGCGCGGCGCCAGGATGATCGAGTACTGGCACTGGCACTCCCTGCACTACGGCGCCGAGACCTACTGGGGCGGCATCCTCGGCCACAGCCTGGAACCCGGCCGGACGTACGACGAACTCTCGGCAATCGCGGGGGAGTTCAAGCAGGCCGGCACCGCGATCGAGGGCCTACGGCCCCGCAGCGACGTCGCGATGCTGCTGTCCGCCGACAGCCGCTGGGCCATGGAGTTCATGGCGCCGCTCAGGGGCAACACCCCAGCCTGGTTCGGTGATCCGCAGTCCTACGACCGTATCGTCGCCGCGTTCTACCGGGGGCTGTTCGATGTCGGGTTGTCCGTCGACATCGTTTCCCCGGAGCAACTTCCCTCCAGCCCGGAGGAGTTGGTGGACCGGTGGCCGGTGCTTGTCGTCCCGGCGCTGTACATCGCGGACGACGCGACGCTTGATCTGCTGCGCCGGTACGCCGAAGCCGGCGGCCATCTCGTCCTCACTCCGCGCACCGGTTACGCGGACGAGGAGGCTGTCGCCCGGCACACGGTCATGCCCGGAGTGCTGCGGCCCGCGACGGGCGCGTCCTACCAGGAGTTCACCAATGTGCTGACCCCGGTCACGATCACCCAGGGGGACACGAACGGCCCAGCTCTGCACGGGCACGCCACCGCCTGGGCCGATGGATTGATCGCGGAGGGCGCCACCGTCCTCGCCGGGTACGACCATCGGCACCTGGGTCAGTTCGCCGCCGTCACCACGCACGAGTACGGCGACGGGCGCGTTACGTACGTCGGCACCGTCCCGGACCGCGAACTCTCGCGCAGCCTCGCCGAGTGGGTCACCGCGGTCTCGCTCCCCTCCGACGCCTGGCGCGAGGACCGGCCCGCGTCCGTCACTTGTACATCGGCCACCACCGCCGACGGCGCCGTCCTGCGCTTCATCCACAACTGGGCCTGGGATCCGGTCGGTTACCGCCTGCCGGTGGACGTCCGCGACCTGTTCACCGGTGAGCCCCTCGCCGCCGGAACCGCGCTCGAACTCGGCCCCTGGGACGTCCGGTTGCTCATCGAACGCGACGGCGACCCCACTTCACCTTCACCTTCGTCTGCACCCTCACTTTCACCTTCACCGAGGAGGACGCCGTGACCCGGCAGCCCACCACCGACGCCCCCTCCACCCCTTCCGCCGTCGACGAAGCCGAGCTCGCCAGGCGCCTCGGTGCGCTCACCCTGGAGCAGAGGGTGAGGCTGCTGACCGGCGCCGACTTCTGGTCCCTCCACCCCGAACCCGCCGTCGGCCTACGCCGGTTGGTCGTCTCGGACGGACCCGCCGGAGTCCGTGGCGAGCTGTGGGACGAACGCAGCCCCTCCGCCAATGTGCCCTCGCCCACCGCACTGGCCGCCACCTGGGACGAGTCGCTGATCGAACGACTCGGCGGGCTCCTCGCCCACGAGGCACGCGCCAAGGGTGTCGACGTCCTCCTCGCCCCCACCGTGAACCTGCACCGAACCCCCTACGGCGGACGGCACTTCGAGTGCTTCAGCGAGGACCCCCTGCTCACCGCCCGCATCGGCGTCGCCTACGTCCGAGGCGTCCAGGGCGGCGGTGTCGCGGCCACGGCCAAGCACTTCGTCGGCAACGACTCGGAGACCCAGCGCATGACGCTCGACGCGCGGATCGGCGAACGCGCCCTGCGTGAGCTGTACTTGGCGCCGTTCGAGCGGATCGTCGGCGAGGGCCGGGTCTGGGCGGTCATGGCCGCCTATAACGGCGTCAACGGGCACCCGATGACCGAGAGCCCGCTGCTGCGCCAAGTACTGCACGACGACTGGGACTTCGACGGCCTGGTGATGTCGGACTGGTTCGCGGCCCGCACCACCGAACCGGCCGCTCGCGCCGCCCTCGACCTGGTGATGCCCGGCCCGATCGGTCCGTGGGGCGACGCGCTGGTCGCCGCCGTACGCAAGGGCAAGGTCGACGAGTCGCTCGTCGACGACAAGGTGCTACGACTACTGCGCCTCGCCGCTCGGGTCGGCGCGCTGAGCGGCATACCCGCCACCGCCCGCCCGCCCCACTACGACGCCGCGTCCGTGGCGGCCCAACTGCGCGAGACCGCCGCCGCCGGATTCGTACTGGCCCGCAACGAGAACGCCCAACTCCCGCTGGACCGTGCCAAGTTGAACCGGGTCGCCGTCCTCGGCCCCAACGCCGCCGTGGCCCGAACTCTCGGCGGAGGCAGCGCCACCGTCTTCCCGCCCTACACCGTCTCGCCCCTCGACGGCATCCGAGCCGCTCTGGGCGACGACGTCGAGGTCACCCACGGCGTCGGTGTCACCCCGCAAACCCGCGTACCCGCGGCGGCACTTGCCTACCTCCGTCACCCCGACGGCTCCGGCGAGGGCGTGCAGGTGAACTTCCTCTCCGAGGACGGAACCCCGCTCGGGTCCGAGCGTCGCGCCGGGGGCGCCTACACCTGGATGGGGTCCTACGGCCCCGGCGTGCCCACCGGTCAGGTCGCCCGGGTGGAGATACGCACCGTGATCCGCGCGACCGACGCGGGCCGGTACGCGATCGGCGGGTCGGGCATCGGGCGCTTCCGGTTGTCCGTCGCGGGGTCCGAGGTGTTCGACGTACGCCTCCAACTCCCGCCTGGTGCCGACCTGGTGGAGGGGCTGATGACTCCGCCGCAACGTCTGCACACCGTCGTTCTGGCGGAGGGCGAGGAGACGGAAGTCGTCCTCACCCACGACACAGTCACCCACGACATGGTCACCTACGACGTCCACTCGTCGGACGAGGCCCTCGGCGACGCGATCACCATGTTCCAGCTCAACCTCCAGCCGCCGCACGGCAGCGACGACGAGGAGATCGAGCGGGCCGTGGCACTCGCCCGCGAGGCCGACGTCGCCGTGGTCGTGGTCGGCACCACGGAAGAGGTCGAGAGCGAGGGCTTCGACCGCGACCGCCTGGCACTGCCCGGCCGGCAGGACGAACTCGTCCGCCGGGTCGCCGAGGCCAACCCCCGTACCGTCGTGGTGGTCAACTCCGGTGCTCCGGTGCTGCTTCCGTGGTCCGAGGAGGTGGCGGCGGTGCTGCTCGCCTGGTTCCCCGGCCAGGAGTTCGGCAACGCGCTCGCCGACGTCCTGCTGGGCGTCGCGGAGCCGGGCGGCCGGCTGCCGACCGTCTGGCCCGCGTCCGAACAGGGACTACCCGCCACCGAACCGATCGACGGCGTACTCACCTACGACGAAGGGCTGTTCATCGGCTACCGGGGCGACGGCCGCACCGGCTCCCAGCCGCCCCGCTACGCCTTCGGCCACGGACTTGGCTACACCACCTGGGACTACGTCTCGATCGAGGCCCCCAGCGAGGTGCCGTCCGGTGCCGGTCTCACCGTGGAAGTGCGCCTACGCAACAGCGGCACCCGGCACGGCAAGGAGGTCGTGCAGGTCTACGCCGGCCGCCCGGGCGGTGCCGTCGAGCGCCCGCTCCGCTGGCTCGCCGGGTTCGCGGTAGTCGAGGCGGCACCCGGCGAAGAGACCGTCGCGACGGTCACCGTGGACGCGCGGGCGTTCGAGCACTGGGACACCGAAGTGGGTGGCTGGGCAGTCGAGTTGGGGATCTTCACCCTGCAAGCGGGCCCGTCCTCGACGACCCTGCCGCTGGCCGCCGACATCGCCGTCGGCACCTCATGAGTGATACACGGCCGGAAGCGGACCCGGTGGTCGCGCCCTGGCGACAGACCGAGATCACCCTCACCGGGACCCGCGACTACGCCAATCCGTACACCGACATCGACGTATGGGCCGAGTTCACCCACGAATCCGGCACCGTCCTGCGCCGCCCCGCCTTCTGGGACGGCGGCCGGGTCTGGAAGGTCCGGTTCGCCTCCCCAGAGACGGATGGCCGCTGGACCTGGCTCAGCGGCAGTTCAGTCGCCGACGAAGGACTGTCCG
Organism: Streptomyces sp. NBC_00988; assembly: GCF_045162645.1. NCBI lineage: Bacteria > Bacillati > Actinomycetota > Actinomycetes > Kitasatosporales > Streptomycetaceae > Streptomyces > Streptomyces sp. NBC_00988. The sequence continues at coordinate 807,715 of NZ_CP108730.1, read as the reverse complement.
GGCAGGGCGGAACGCTCGTCGTACGCCCCGTCGCGGACGACGCCAACTCCTTTCACCGGTACGGCTTTTGGCGGATGTCGCCCGGCGCACGCAGCCTGGTGCACGCGGACGGGACGCCCGCGCTGCTGGTCGGCGACACCGCCTGGGCCCTGCCCTGGCGGGCCACCGAGGAGCAGGTCACGGAGTACGCCGCCGATCGGCGGGCCAAGGGCTTCAACGCGGCCCTGCTGATGAGCGTCCAGCCCGACATGGACGCGCGTGGACCGCGCGACCGCACCGTGGACGAAGGGTTCGACGTCGGCTTCGAGGACCTGCCCACCGGGCACGTCACTGTGCTCAACCCGGCCTATTTCCAGTACTTGGACCGGCTGATCGGCATCCTGCGCGACCACGGAATCGTCCCCGTACTCCAGCCGCTCTTCCACGGGTTCGGCTGGAAGGGCCTGCGGGTGGCGGGTCCGGTGGTGCCGCCGCAGGAGTACGCGCGCTACTGCCGCTATCTGGTGGCCCGTTACGGCGCCGCCCCCGTCGTCTACCTGGTCGGCGCCGACGGCGAGGGCCACGAACCGCAGATCGCGGCGGGCGGCGCGGAGGTCGGCCGCTGGGACGCCTACGGTCAGCCCTGCGGCATCCACTACCGGCCGCACGCCGACAACTCCGCCCACCAGAGCGAGAGTTGGCTGCACTTCCAGTGGTGCCAGACCGGCCACATGGGCGGGCACGTCCAGGAACGGGTCGCCGACATGTGGCGCAACACCCCCGCCAAGGCGGTCGCCAACGCCGAACCGACGTACGAGAACACCGGCCGCCCCGGCCGCGCCGCGGGCTGGTGGCAGGGACACGAGGCCTGGAGCAACGTCTGCGCCGGCGGCACGATGGGCGTGGTCTACGGTGCGGCGAGCCTGTGGCAGTGGCGGTTGCACGCCGCCGAACCCGGCCACGAGGAGTTCTTCCTCGCCGAGGACGCCGGCTGGCGCGAGGCACTGCACTTCGAGGGCTCGCGGCACGTCGGGCTGATCTCCCGCATCCTCGACGGCCTTCCCCTGACGGACATGCGACCGGACTGGCGTTCCGCCCTGGCGCCCCGGGGCCTGTCCGTCCCCGGCGTGCTGTACCTCTGCTACGCCGAGGAGGGCGGCCCACTGTTCATCACCGACCCGGAGAACGTCCCGCTCCCGTACCGGGTGGTCGATCCCCGCACCGGCGAGACCGTCCGCGAGGGCGTGCGCGCCACGGCCGCGGATCCCGTACCCGACGAGGGCGGAGCCCCACGGGTGTACATCTGCCATGACCCGAGCCGGAGTTGATCCCCGTGCATGTCACCCCGCCTATCTTCGAGCACCACCGCGAACCCCTCGGCATCGGCGAATCCGCTCCCCGCCTCAGCTGGCAGACGGTCACCGACACCGGGGACTGGCACCAGGCCGCTCACCAGGTGGAGATCACCGCCGCCGACGGCACGGTCCTCGCCGACACCGGACGCGTGGAGACCGCCGAGTCCGTCCTCGTCCCCTGGCCTGGGCCGCACCTCGGCTCCCGGGAACGCGTCGGTGTACGCGTACGTGTCTGGGGTGAGGGGGAGGAGGCGCCATCGCCCTGGTCGGAGCACGCGTACGCGGAGACCGGACTCCTGGAGCCGACCGATTGGACGGCCCGCCCCATCACCCCGGATCTCGACGCCCCCACCGAGGAACCGCTCCCCGCAGCGCTGCTCCGCCGCGACTTCACCGTTGCCGGTCCCGTCGCCTCCGCCCGGCTGTACATCACCGCGTACGGCGTCTACGCGGCCGAGATCAACGGCGAGCACGTGGGCGACCAGGTCATGGCCCCCGGCTGGACCTCGTATCAACACCGGCTCCGCTACCAGACGTTCGACGTCACGTCGTTGCTGCGAACCGGTGAGAACGTCATCGGGGCCCTGCTCGGTGAGGGTTGGTACACCGGACGCCTCGGCTTCCACGGCGGCCGCCGCGACATCTACGGTGAACACCGCGCGCTCCTCGCCCAGTTGGAGATCGCCTACGCCGACGGCACGACCCGGACCGTCCGCACCGACGAACACTGGCGTACGACGACCGGCCCCGTGCTGCGTTCGGAGATCTACGACGGCGAGGCGTACGACGCGCGGCGGGAGCGGCAGGGCTGGTCCACGCCGGGACACGAGGTGTCCGGCATGACCGGTGTCCGCGAACTGCCCGCCCCGCGCGCGGAGTTGGTGGCACCGACGGGGCCGCCCGTGCGACGCACCCAGGCCGTCGCCCCGGTCGAGGTCATTACGACACCGTCGGGAAAGACCGTCCTGGACTTCGGACAGAACCTGGTCGGCCGACTGCGCATCCGCGTCAAGGGCCCCGCCGGCCACGAGGTCACTCTGCGCCACGCGGAGGTGCTGGAGCACGGCGAACTGAGCACGCGCCCCTTGCGGTTGGCCGCCGCGACGGATACGTACGTTCTGCGCGGCGAAGGCGTGGAGGGAGATGAAGTGGAGGGAGAGGGAGATGAAGACGAGCGGGTTGAGGCCTACGAACCCCTCTTCACCTTCCACGGCTTCAGATACGCCGAGATCGGGAACTGGCCCGGACCGCTCGACCCCGCCGACGTCGAAGCGGTCGTACTCCACACGGACATGGCCCGCACCGGCTGGTTCGAGAGCTCCGACCTCCTCGTGAACCGACTGCACGAGAACGTCGTGCAGGGCATGCGCGGCAACTTCCTCGACATCCCCACCGACTGCCCGCAGCGCGACGAACGCATGGGCTGGACCGGCGACATCCAGGTCTTCGCGCCCACTGCGTCCTTCCTTCACGACTGCTCCGGCATGCTGACCGGCTGGCTGTGCGACCTGTCCGCGGAGCAGTTGGCGCGAGCGGACGGAGTGCCGCCCCTCGTCGTCCCCGATGTACTCCCGGCCGCCTTCCAGGACGCGGGTGCCCAGGCGGTGTGGGCCGATGTCGCGGTGCTTCTGCCGTGGACCCTGTACCAGCGATTCGGGGACCTGGAGGTGCTGCGCACCCAGTACCCGAGCATGCGGGCCTGGGGCGAGGCCACGATCCGGCTCACCGCCAAGGGCGGCGGACTGTGGCGCCAGGACTTCCAACTCGGGGACTGGCTCGACCCGCAGGCCCCGCCGGACCGTCCGGGAGAGGCGCGGACCGACGGCGACCTGGTGGCCAACGCGTACGTCATCCGCTCCGCGGAGGTGCTCGCCGAGGTCGCCCAACTCCTGGACGACGCAGGGCACTTGGACGGCAAGGAGGACGCCGCCCGTTTCCACGCGCACGCGCAGGCCGTACGCGAGCGGTTCGCCGACCAGTTCGTCACACCTGACGGCCGGCTGTCCTCGGACACGCAGACCGCGTACGCCCTGGCCATCGCCTTCTCGCTCCTGCCGACGGAACGTCAACGGCGGGGCGCTGCCGAGCGGTTGGCGCAGATCGTGCGCCGCGCGTCCTTCCGTATCGCCACCGGTTTCACGGGCACGCACCTGATCTGCGACGCCTTGTGCGCGGCGGGCGAGCCCCAACTCGCCTACCGCATGCTCCTGGAGAAGGACTGCCCGTCCTGGCTCTACCCGGTGACCATGGGCGCCACCACCGTCTGGGAGCGCTGGGACTCGATGCTGCCCGACGGCACCGTCAACCCCGGCGAGATGACCTCCTTCAACCACTACGCCCTCGGCGCCGTCGCCGACTGGCTGCACCGCACGGTCGCGGGTCTCGCCGCCGCCGGACCCGGCTGGCGGCGGCTGCGCATCGCGCCGGTCCCGGGCGGCGACCTGACCTGGGCGAAGACGGCCCACGACACCCCGTACGGCAGGGCCGAGGCGGGCTGGCACATCGAGGGAGACGTCATCGTCGTAGAGGCGCTGGTCCCCGTGAACACGCACGCCGAGGTTCAACTACCGGACGGCAGCGCCCCGTTCGAGGTCGGCTCGGGACGCCACACCTTCCGACGCCCCTACACCGCCCCGGCCTGGCCACCGACCGCGATCCGGTACCCGTGACCTGTCCGGTGAGGCCAGGTCCTACGCTCAGGCCGCACGTTCTCGCTCGTCCGCACTTCGTCGCGCTTGAAGTTTCAAACGGAGTCGGTCAGACTCTCGTTTGAGAGTTCAAATGATCCGTCTCAGGGGATCTCGGAGCTCTTTGGGTTCTGCCCGAAATCTTCCTCCCTGGAGTTGTCATGTCACTTGTCTCCGATGCAGTCGCCGTCCGCCGTGGCCCGCTCGCCGTCGCGGGAGGTGTTCTCGCCGCGATCGTGGTGGCCTCCGCGGCGGACACCGTGCTCGCCCAACTCGCCCTGGCCGCAGGCGCACCCGACGACTTCCAGCCCCTGAAGGCACCGTCGTACATCTTCCTGACGACGCTCGGCATAGTCGCGGGCGCCATCGGCTGGGCCATCGTGCGCAAGGTGTCGAAGGACCCCCAGACGCTGGTGCGGTGGCTCGTGCCCACCCTCGTCGTGGTGTCCTTCGTCCCTGATTTCCTGCTCTACGGCGACGGCGGCGCGACCGGCGTCGGGGCGCTGCTCCTGATGCACGTGACGGTCGCGGCGGCTGCGGTGGTCACCTACCGCAAGGTGATGCCCCTGTCGTAAGGACACCGACGGCCGCCGACTCGGTGGACGCCGTCAGAGTCGCCGCGCCCCGACCGTCGAGCGCCACAACTCCCCGGCCTCCGCCGCCGCTTCCGGTGCCACGAGCAGCAACGGCTCACCGTACGAGGGGAGTTGCGGCATGGCCACCGCGCCCGCCTCGGTCGCGATGAGCAGGGCGGGCAGGCCGTCCACCGGGTGGAACTCGCCGATCGCGGCGGCCGTCGCCCGGCCCGCAGCGACCTGGACCAAGGACAGCGCGGTCGAACCCATGACGCGTGCCGTGCAGTGCCGGTCGGCCAGTTGCGCGAGCAGCGCGTCGAGGCCGGGCCAGTGGGCGTGGGCCGCCCACTCAGTGAGGAACACATGGCCCGTGAGCGTGGTGTGGTCCGCCGCGTGGATCGAAGTCCCGTTCAGGTGCGCGCCCTTGCCCCGCACCGCCGTGAAGACCTCGCCCCGCCACGGGTCCGCCACCAGACCCAGCAGCGGGGAGCCGTCCGGCTCCGCCAGGCCCAGGGAGAAGGAGCACCAGCCAAGCCCGTGGGCGTAGTTGGTCGTTCCGTCGACGGGGTCGATCACCCAGTGCGGTGCGTCGTCCGAGGTGCCTGCCTCGGCGCCGTACTCCTCGCCGTCGATGCCCCAGTCGGGGAACTCCCGCCGCAGCACCGCGCGTACGTGCCGCTCAACCGCCTCGTCCGTGTCGGTGACGATGTCGGCCGGGCTGTCCTTCTGCCGGACCGGACCCGCACCTCCTCGGTTCCCGCCACGGATCGCCTCCGCCGCCCACTCGGCCAACTCCACGGCCACCCGCAGAGCACCGTCCAGGTCATGTCCGTTCGGCACAGCTCTTCACCACCCCGTTCAGGTCGTTACCAATGATCGCGTCCACGCCCCAGGCGAGCAGTTCGCCGCGCCGGTCCGCGTCGTCCACCGTCCAGCAACTCACGAGCACATCCCGCGCATGCCAGTAAGCCACCGACTCCTCGTCCAGGAACCGGTGCTCCGGATTGAAATACTGCGGACGTACGGCCCCCAACACGCCCTCGGGCGGCGGCAGTTCGCCGTACCAACTGAGGAACAGGGTGATCCGCTCGTCGCGCGCCCGCACCGCCGCCATCGCCTCCGCCGCGCCGCAGAACATGGCCACGGCCCCCAGCCGACCGAGCTCCGCGTGCGCCGCCGTCGCAATCACCGGATCCCCGGTGTCCAACAGCAACGGCACCCCGCCGGCGGCTTCCAGCGCCTCCCGCAGGGTCGGCACCGCCGGCGCGAACTCCCGCAACTCGGCCGACGTCAGGGCCGCGACCGACTCCGGACGCCCCCACAGACGCCGCAGGTCGTCGTCATGATGCAGGACGACGACACCGTCCGCCGTGCACCGGAGATCCACCTCGATCGCGTCGGCCCCCGCGTCCGCCGCCAGCCGCACGGCCTCCAGGGTGTTCTCCACCGCGGCCCACGGATCACCCCGGTGCGCCACGGCCAACGCCCGCCGCGTCCTCACGCCGCCTCCGCTTCTTCTGCTTCTACGACAGGGGTGACCGCGTACGACAGGGCCTGCCCGACCCTCACCCGTACGACCTCGCCGCGCGCGGGTGCCGTAGCGCCGGAGACGTACGACCGCAGACGCGGGCCGCCCTCCAACTCCACGACCACCTCGGTGAAGTGGCCGCGCGGGAGGACCTTCTCGACCCGGGCGGGGGCTCCTTCGGATGTGCCGTCCAGGCGTACCTCCTCCGGGCGGATGCCGACCGTCAGGCCCGATCCCGTCGGGCCGGTCAACTCCGCGCACGGCAGGGTGACTTGGCCGAGCCGTACCGTGCCCGGCGCGGCGAACGCGTCGTCGAGACGGTTGAGGCTGCCGACGAACTCGGCGGTGAACAGGGTGGCCGGGGTGCGGTACAGCTCGTCCGGGGACGCGTACTGCTCGATGCGGCCGGCGTTCATGACCGCGATGCGGTCGGCGATGCTGAGCGCCTCGTCCTGGTCGTGGGTGACGAACAGGGTGGTGATGCCGAGGCGTTGCTGGATGTCCCTGATCTCCTCGCGGACCCGTTCGCGGAGCTTGGCGTCCAGGTTGGACAACGGCTCGTCCAGGAGGAGGAGTTGGGGGCGCAGGGCCAACGCCCGTGCCAGCGCGGTGCGTTGCTGTTCGCCGCCCGAGATGTGCGCCGGGCGGCTGTCGGCGTGGTGGGCGAGGCCGACCAGTTCCAGCGCCTCGGCGACACGGCGGTCGGCCTCGGCGCGCGGCACCTTGTGCATCTTCAGGCCGAAGCCGATGTTCTGACGTACCGTCATGTGCGGCCACAGGGCGTAGTTCTGGAACACCATCGCGGTGGGGCGGCGTTCGGGCGGCACGGCGGCGTAGTCCGTGCCGCCGATCTCGACCCGGCCGGAGTCCGGGGTCAGGAAACCGGCCGCCATCCGCAGGGTCGTGGTCTTGCCGCAGCCCGAGGGGCCCAACAGGCAGACCATCTCGCCCGGTTCGACATGCAGGTCCAGGCCGGAGACGACCTCCCTGCCGCCGAGGGTCTTCGTGAGGCCGGACAGCACGAGTCCGGCGGTGGCCGTGTGAACAGTGGTGCTGGTCACCGCAGTTGGAACCCTTCCGCGAGATGGCCGCCCATGATGTGCCGCCGTACGCCGAGCATCAGCAGGACGGACGGCACGGACAGCAGGAGGGAGAAGACCGCGGCGACGCCCTCGGGGTAGTTGGTGACCATGCTGTACATCGCGGTGGGCATGGTGGTGTACGTGGGCGCGCCGACCAGCAGGGTGCCCTGGGCCTCGTCGAACGCGGCCAGGAACGACATGATCAGCGCCACCAGGATGCCGGGGCGGGCGAGCGGCAGGGTGACCCGCCAGAAGACGGTCAGCGGGCCCGCGCCCGCGTCCCGGGCGGCTTCCTCCAGGCTGCGCGGCACCGCGGCGAACGCCGCCGCCGGCAACCAGGTCATGAAGACGACCGTGCCCAGCAACTGCACGACGACCACGCCCCAGAAGGTCGTCATCAGGTTCAACGTGTAGAAGAGGGAGGCCATCGCCGCGTACAGACCGATCTTCGGGAACGCGTTGACGGAGAACAGCGCCACCAGGAAGAACCGGCGTCCGGGGAAGTCGCGGCGGGCGAACGCGTACGCGGCGGGCAGGCAGATCACCGCCGAGAGCAGCGTCACCACCGGCGCGAACACGAAGCTCCAGCGCACCGCCGCCACCAGGTCCGGATTGTCCGCGACCGTCGTCCACCAGCGGAGGGTCCAGCCCTGCGGGAGCAGATCGGGGTAGCGCCAGGTGTCGGCGAAGGCGTGGGGGAGCAGCCACAGCAGCGGGCCGAGGATGAACAGGGCGAGCAGCGCGGCCAGTGCGGCACCGCCCGCGCGACGTGCCACGGTCACGACGGACATGGGCTGCCCCTTCACCGCGGTACCGACGCGGCGCGCCGGGCCTCGCGGACGTTGGACCGGACGTACGCCACCCCCACCACCGAGGCGAGCGCGAAGACGACGACGGCCGTCACCAGGGACTGCTGCGGCTGGTTGAACGACTGGAAGGCGTTGGCGAGTTGGACGCCGAGCATGGTCGGCGCGGTCGGCCCGACCAGATAGGGCACGGTGAAACTGCCGAGCACCGCGATGGTGGTGAACGTGGCCGTGATGACCGCGGGCACGCTAGTCATCGGCAGCAGAACACGGAGCACGACCTGCGCGGGGCGCGCCCCGGCGTCACGGGCGGCCTCGATCAGCGCGTCCGGCACGGCGGCCAGTCCCGAGGTCAACACCAGAACGGCGAAAGGGAGGTTGGTCCACACCTGGCCGACGATCACGCCCCATGTCGTGTAGCTCAGCCGGGGCGCGGAGGACCAGCCCACCGCGTGCGCCATGGTGGTGAGGGCGCCGTCGCCGGCGTAGAAGGTCAGGATCGCGTACGAGCCGATGACTGCCGGCAGGAACAGGGGAGTGACAGCAAGTGCGGTGACCAGTCGGGCAGTTCGGCCGCCGGACAGGCGGGCGTACAGCGCGACGGCGAGCCCGAGCGCGAAGACGGCCACGACACTCACCAGCGTCACCTCGACGGTGACGGTCAGGCTGCGCAGGAAGGTGTCGCTGGTGAGGACCTCGCGGTAGGCGGCCAGGGTGCCCCACCAGTGGTCGGCCGGGTGCTGGTGCAGGCCTATGGAGGCGATGACAGAGTTCAGACCGCCGAAGTGGCCGAGGGTGTACAGCACGCCGGACACCACCGGGATGCCGACGAAGAGGGCGACCACCAGGAGCGGCGGCAGCACCATGAGCGTGCCGACGGCTCCGGCCCCGGCCGGGGAACGGCGGCGGCGCGCACGCGCACCGTCCGCCGCCCCCGCCGTAGTACCCGTAGTACCCGTAGTACCCGTAGTACTCGTCGTCCTCACTGACCGGGCACCTTCTGCTGCCACAGGTTGTTCATGTCGCTGCTGGTCTGACCGGAGTAACCGGCACGCAGGTTGCCGACGTCGACACCGTTGAACCGGGCCGCCGTCGCCGCGGGCAGCTTGCTCGCCGGGATCACCGGGTAGGCGCCCAACTGCTTGACGATCGCGTCCTGTTGCTGCGCCTGGAGGAAGAAGTCGGCGAGCTTCAGGGCCGCGGTCTGCTTCTTGCTCGACTTGAGGATGCCGAGGTAGGAGGCGCCGCCGGTGAACGTCGGGTCCGATATCTGGGTGAACTTGATGCCGGAGTTCAGGGTGTGGTTCTGGACGCCCGACAGGTACTGGTCCGACCAGACCGGGGCCAGCTCGATCTGGCCCTTGGCGAGCAGGTCGAGCACGGCCTGGTTGCCGTTCGGGTAGACGCCCTTGCCGTAGACGTCCTTGTTCAGGGCCTTCAACTCCTTGAACCCCGGGTCCCACTTGGCTTCGAGGGAGGCGTCGTAGCCGTTCTGGAAGGTCTTCAGCGTCTTCGCGTCGAGGTGCCGGTCGAGCGTCGTCTCGACGAATGAGCCGCCGGAGCCACCGGTGGCCGGGCTGTTGTACGCGAACTTGCCCGGGTTGGCCTTGATCCAGGAGATCAGGCTGTCGTACGTCTTCGGCGGCGTCTTCACCTTCGTCGCGTCGTAGGCCAGCACGACCGATGAACCGCGGTACGGCACGGCCGAGTTGGCGACCGGGCCGAGCAGGGCGGAGTCGACGTCCTTGAGACCCGGCACGTTCTTCGCCGACACCTTGGTGAGCAGACCGGCGGTGGCCGCGTTGAGGGTGACGGACGACTCCATGAGGTCGTAGCCGGGGTCGCGGCCGGTCTTCGCCGCGGCCTGGAGCTTGGCGAGCGTGGTCGCGTCGGCGGTGCCGTGCGCGGAGAAGACGACCTTGACCTGGTAACCGGGGTTGGCCTTCTCGAAGGCCGGGACAACGATGTCCTCCCACAGCTTCTGGATGTTCGTGTCACCGCTGACGTAGGCGGTGAGGTGATGTGCGGCGGCTCCACCGACGGATGTGGACGAGGACGACGAGGAGCAGGCGGAGGCGGCCATGGTGAGGGTGGCGGCACACAGCAGCGCGGCGGCGCTCCGGGTGGACTTGGGGAGTCGCGTGGGCTGAGGCGAGGCGGCGAGGGAACGGCCGAGGGTCCGGACGGGCATGGTGATTGCTCCGGGCATTCTGGTTCGGGGGCGGAACGCTTCGTTCCGGCGCACGATAGGCAGGGGTGCCGGTGGGGTTCGGGAACAACCGGATGAACGTGGGCTTTTTTCAGGGCGACACTTCGGCGGGCGGTGCCCGGGCGGGGTGCGGTCGTCGCGGTGTCGTACTGGAGCAACTCGGCGCCAAGAGCGGTGTGTTGGGCGCCTGTGATGAGATCAGGTCTGCCGAGGAGGGGCCCTCGGTCATGCGACGAGCGACGCGACGATCCTGCCCTGGGCAGTGATGGCCGAGGCTGTCGGCAGCCCTAACCGTTCATCGGGTGGAGAGTGGTGACGCCCGCGAGGACGAGGTCGATCCCGGCGAGGAACTGCTCGCGGTCGTCGTGCCCGCGCACCTGGTTCGCGACGGCCCGGGTGAACGGGTAGTCGTCGGGGTCGAGTTCTTCCCAGGCCGTCGATACGGCGTCCAGGAACTGGGCGCGGTCCGTGTCGGGCCCGAGAGTGCCGGCGCTCTCGGTGTTCGCGGCGTTCTGCCCTGCGGCGCCGAGGATGTAGTGCATCAACGCCGAGGTCGCGGTGAACCAGCCGGCCTCGGGCACACCCAGCGCGCGGATCTGTCGGCCGATGTTCTCGAAGATCCGCGGCGCCACCGGCCCCCAGGGGCTGTGGGAGATCTGCGTCGCGAGCTGGGTGGCGAGCCACGGGTGTTCCTCGATCGCGTCGAACAGACCGAGCGCGACGACGCGGATCCCGTCCTGCGGCGTGTCCGGAGAGTCGGCGGGCTCGACGGTCAGGGCGGCGGCCACGACGGCGTCGGTGGCGGCGGCGAGCAGCTCGCCCTTGTTCGCCACGTGCCAGTAGATCGCCCCGGGCCCGGTGGCCAGTCGCTCGGTCAGTGTCCGGAACGTCAGCCCGTCCTCGCCGACGGAGTCGAGCAGCTCGACGGCGGCCTCGACGATGCGCTTGCGGGAGAGCGCCTCGGTACGCCGCTTCGACCTGCCAGTCCGCGTTGCCATGCGGTCATCTTGACATATCTGGAGCGCCGTTCCAACAATGGAATGGCATTCCAGAGAGGTCGGCCGGAGTCAACCGGGCGACCCGGATCCCTGAGGAGTCACCATGAACACGCACATCACGATCATCGGCGCCGGACTCGGCGGCCTCACTCTCGCCCGCGTCCTGCACGTCCACGGCATCCCGGCCACCGTCTACGAGGCGGAGCCCGCGCCGACCGCGCGTCCGCAGGGCGGGATGCTCGACATCCACGAGGACAACGGCCAGCCGGCCCTCGCTGCGGCGGGCCTGACCGAGGAGTTCCGCGGCCTCGTCCTGGAGGGCCGTGAGGCGACACGGGTCCTCGCCCCGGACGGGAACGTCCTCTTCGACGACGACAGCACGCGCGGCCGCCCCGAAGTGCTGCGTGGCGAATTGCGACGGATCCTGCTCGACTCGCTCCCGCCCGGCACCGTCCGGTGGGGGCACAAGGTCAGCGGCGTCCATACCCTCGGCGAGGGTCGCCACGAGGTGACCTTCGCCGACGGCACCACCGTCACGACGAGCCTCCTGGTCGGCGCGGACGGCGCATGGTCACGGGTCCGACCGCTGCTGTCCGGCGCGGCACCCGAATACACCGGAAGGTCGTACGTCGAGACCTACCTGTACGACGCCGACGCCCGCCACCCCGCCGTCGCGAAAGCAGTCGGCGGTGGGTCCTTGTTCGCGCTCGCACCGGGCAAGGGCATCCAGGCACACCGGGAGAACGGCGGTACCCTCCACACCTACGTGGCGCTGTCCAGGTCGGAGGACTGGTTCGCCGGCATCGACTTCACCGATTCCGCAACGGCGGCCCAGTGGATAGCGCGGGAATTCGACGGCTGGGCCCCCGAACTCACCGCCCTGATCACCGACAGCGACACCCCGCTGGTCCTACGCCCCCTCTACGCGCTCCCCGTCGAGCACCGGTGGGACCGCGTGCCCGGCACAACCCTGCTCGGCGACGCCGCCCACCTCTCGGCCCCCAACGGCGAAGGCGCCAACCTGGCCATGTACGACGGCGCCGAACTCGGCAAGGCCCTCGCCGCCCACCCCGACGACCCCGAAGCCGCCCTCACCGCATACGAACAGTCCCTCTTCCCCCGCAGCGCCGCGGCCGCAGCCGACGGCGCCGACCTGAACGAGGTGCTCTTCGGCGACAACGCGCCGCAGAGCCTGCTCGACATGTTCACGGGAAACGAGCAGACCCACTGAGCCACTCGCCCCGCGGTCCCAGGGGCGGAGAACTCGCTCACTTCGGCAGGTCGGCGCCGTCGAGATGGCGGTGCAGGAATGCGGTGATGACGTCCATGACGGTCGCGGACGACCAGGCGAGGGCGGCATCCGAATCCGCGAGGACTCCGAAATCGCCGTGATTGGCCCCGGCCACGACATAGCGAGTGCTGTCCACGCCGGCGCTGAGAAGAGCCTTGTGCACGTGCTGCGTCTGGGAGGAGGAGACGAGCATGTCGTCGCTGCCGTGGAGGAGAAGGAACGGCGGCGCCGAAGCCGTCACGTAGGTTGCGGGATCCGCGGCACCGACCGCCTCGGGAATCTCCGAGAACAGCGCGCCTGCCTTGCCGGCATAGGCCGAGAAATGCCTGGCCGTGCGCTGGTAGTGGAGCCGCGCCTCCTCGTCGAAGTCGTCGGCGATCGCCGAGAGCAGGGAGGTGCCGAAGGCGTCAACCACCGCCTGCACGGCACCTGTTGAGGCGGGGTCCGAGTCTCCGGAAAACTCGGGTAGGCCATTCGTGACGCCCGTCAGTGCCGCCACATGGCCGCCGGCCGACTCTCCCCAGAGGGCAACCGCACGCGGGTCGATGCCGAAGTCATCCGCATGCTGCCGCAGATGGGTGAGGGCGGCCCGCACATCGTGGACGGAATCCACGTAGGTACCACCGTCGGGTGCGACGCGGTATTCGACACTGGCGACGACAAAGCCCGATTCGGCGACGTGTCGACGCAGGTCGAACGCCATTGCCTTGTTGCAGCGGAGGAACGCGCCGCCGGGAAGGAAGACGACCAGCGGAAGCCGGTCTGCCGTCGCGGGCCGAAGAATGTCGGCTTTCAGATCGCGCGACTGTCCGTTGGGCAGATGCACCGTGCTGAAGGCGATGTCAGGACGGCTCTCGATCTCTACCGCGCCAAGGGTCATCTGCGGATTCGGGCTGACGTTCAGCAAGGTGCTGTCGGCGAGGTCCGGTGGCGCGATGGTGCTGGCTATGGGCACGGGGAGCTTGGGAACGGACGGGATCTCAGGTTCCATGTAGCGATCTTGTCACCGTCGTAAAAAAACGTCAATGAACGTGGAGAGGCTTCCTCCACTTCCGCGGAGGAAGCCGTCGGTCTCGGGGTTTACGGGACCAGTACGATCCGGCCGCGCCGCCCGCCCCGGGCGAGCTGGGCGTGGGCTTCGGGTGCCTGGGACAGGGGGTACGTCTGCGCCACGCGTGGCGTGAGGACGCCGACCTCCGCGAGGGCGGAGAGGTAGGCGAGACGGGTGGGTTCGGGGCCGGCGGAGGTGTGGCGTACGACCACCCCCCGCTCCGGCGTCGGCAGCACGTCGACCCGCACGCTCACGAAGATGCCGCCGTCGCGGACGGCAGCCAGCGCGGGTGCGCCCAGCGCCGCCGCGTCGAGGACGCCGTCCACGCCTTCCGGCACGAACCGGCGTACCGCATCGCTCAGTTGCTCGTCGCGCGAGACGAACCAGGTGGCGCCGCGCTCGCGGAGGAACTCCTCGTCCTCGGGTCGTCCCTGCGCGACGATCCGCACGCCCCGCATCCGCGCCAACTCGACGGCGTAGCCGCCCACGGCCCCGGCGGCGCCCGTGATGAGCAGAGTGTCGCGAGGGCGCAGCGGGAGGTGGTCCAGGGCCATCGAGGCGGTCATCGCGTTGAGGGGGATCGTCGCCGCGAGCGTCAGGTCCATGCCCTCAGGGGCGGGGGCGATGGAGTTGAGGTCGGTCACCAGGTACTCGGCCTGGGCCTTGGTGGGGCGCTGTACGGGGGAGTGGAACACGATGACCGGCGTTCCGACCTTGAGGAGGACACCCGTTCCGACCGCGTCGATCGTCCCGGCGGCGTCGAGACCGAGACCCGTGCATTCGACCTCGTCCAACGGTCCGAAGAACCCGCCCCACACGGCGGCGTCGGCGGGATTCAGCGCGGCGGCCGCGACCTTGACGCGGATCTCGAAGGGGCCCGGTTCCGGGAGGGGAACCTCCAGGACCTCGACGGCCTCGGGTCCACCGATCTTCCTGACGACTGCAGCGCGCATGATGTCCGCCATTCTGTTTGCGTATCCGAACGCCACAAACGCTAGGCAGGTTACGATCGATTAGTAAGAAGGCACTTTAAAGTGCGTTACAGCCCGCGAGGTGGGAGGGCTGGTGTCTGTCGCCTGTCGTCACTGGTCGGTCTGCCGGGCGTCGTAGCGTCCTCGCGCCTCGTCGACCTCGTCCGTTTTCTCGGCCGCCCAGTCGCGCACCTGGGACAGCAGGCCGTAGAGGCCCTGCCCGAGCGGGGTCAGCTCGTAGTCGACGCGTACCGGCACGGTCGGCGTGACCGTCCGGTCCACCATTCCGTCGCGTTCGAGCATGCGCAGCGTCTGGGTCAGCATTTTCTGGCTGACGCCCGGGATCTCGCGGCTGATGTGGCTGTAGCGCATCGGCTCGCCGTAGGACCCGAGGGTGCACATCGTCAGGCTGACCCACCGGTTGCTGATCGTCGAGAGCAGGGCCACCGCGGGGCAGTCGTGCATGTACGCCTCGTACGTGCCGGGCTCGATCTGACGCGCCTGCTTCGCCTTGGTGGCCATCTGGTTCTCCCGTCAGGACTGCAACGCACTCAAGAGTGCCTACGTACCAATCGATCGTAACCCGCGTGGTGTTCGCGTTATTGGTGTGGTTCGAGTCTTTCCGCTTCGCAAATGAGGGAAGCGCTTCGCCCCGGCGGTCGGGCGACCGGCGGGGCGAGGGAGCGGACTTGAGGACGACGGCCACGGGCCGGTCGGAGGTCAGGCGCAGAGGACGCGCGTCTCCGGTGTGTAGACCGGGCCGCCGCTGACGTTCGTCGAGTCGCTGAACTCGGAGTAGTAGTACGAGTAGAAGCCGATGTTGCCGTTGCAGCCCGAGTCGGTGGCGACCTGGAGGGTCAGCGTCACGGTCCGGCTCTGCCCGGGCGGGATGGTGGCGCCGTAGTCCGGGCCGAGGTCGGTGGGCCCGACGCCGGTGCACGGGGTGCTGCCGGTGTCCGTGGTCAGGGCGCAGTCGGTGAAGCTGTACTTGAGGTCGGGCCGCTGGGTGGTCAGCCAGGTGGGCTCGATCGTCTGGTAGACGAACAGGACGTCGTAGGTCTTGTTGTTGGTCAGCGTCATCGAGAGTTTCACCGCGCCGCCGGGCGTCGTGGTGGCGGTGTCGGTGGCAAAGGTCAGGTCGGCGTCCGCCGCGCTCGCACTCGGGGCCAGGCCGAAGACGGCGAGGAGGAAACCGAGGACAGTGGCGAGACCCAGGCGTCTCATACGTGGTGATCGCATGGGCCGGGAGGCTAGGCGCGCCCCGCGCGGGCCGTCAGCCCTGCGGGGAGGGCCCGGGTCGTGGATCGGCTGAATGCGTTTCTGGTGTGACGGTGGTGCGGCGAGTGTGTGAAGTGGCGGCCTGGGTCGCGTACGTGCACTGCATGGGGTGGGCGTTCGGGGCTCGCGGGGGCGTTGGTGCGCCCACCTGATGTGAGGCATCGGGTGCCGACATTGGCGTGATTCCTGATGCGTCGGATGCCGGAGTGGTTCCCGTGGCCCGGGTGTTCTCGGGCATTCGTCGATTTCTGGCCTCACGGACGGATGCGTTGATTAAAACGAACGATGTGTTCACTACTCCCCTCATGGTTCGGTATAGTGAACGAATGGTTCATTCGATCGCGGCTTCTCGGGTCGGCGCACAGATCAGCGCGTACCTCGACGACACATACCTGGAGCAGGTCGACACGCGGGTGATCGCGGTCGGCGAGACGGACGGGGCGCCCTGGGCGGCCGTAGAGCGCTGTCTGTTTCATCCGCAGGGCGGGGGGCAGCCTGCCGACCGCGGGTGGTTGGGGGATGCGGAGGTCGTTCCGGTCCGGGAGCGGGCGTCTGGCCTGATCGTGGCTACGGCGGCTGAGGGCGGGGGGCTTCCTGACCTCGCCGTGGGGGAGGGGGTGCGGGCCCGGATCGATCTGCGGGAACGGATGCTGCATGCGGCGCTGCACACGGCCGGGCACCTCGTCGAGGCGGTCGGGCGGACGCAGGGGTGGGAGATGGCCGGGAGCATTCACTTTCCCGGTCAGGCTCGGATCGAGTTCCAGGCGCCGCACGCGGACGCGCGGCTGGCCGATCCGGACGGGCGGGAGGAAGTGACCGCCGAGCTGCGCGCCGCCGTGGCGGCCGCGGTCGCCGACGATCTGCCGGTCTCCGCGCGGTACCTTCCCGACGGGCGGCGCGTGGTGCATCTCGACGCGCTCCACTCCGCGCCATGCGGCGGCACGCATGTGCGCAGCCTCGGGGACCTGGCCACTGTGGTGCTGCCGACGCTGAAGGTCAAGAAGGGCCGTGTCCGCGTGTCCTACACCGCGACCCACCGGAGCCGTTGATGACACCCCCGCCGTCCGGCCGCCGGCCGGTGAGCAGTACCGCGGCCGCGGTCGGCGCGAAGATCCGGCTGCGCCGTCAGCAGCGCGGGATGAGCGCCGCGGAGATGGCCCGACGGGCCGGGCTGAGCAAGGCCACCCTGTCGCAGTTGGAGGCCGGGAACGGCAATCCCACGATCGACACCCTGGATGCGATCGCGATCGCTCTGCGTATCCCGATCGCCGACCTGCTGGCGCGCGACGCCGACACCGGACCGGTCTTCCGGCCGGGCACGGACATCGAACCCGGCGAAGTCTCAAGGGAGTTGCTACGCCGGATCAGCAGCGGCAACAGCCTGGAGATCTGGCGGCTGCGCATCCCGCCGGAGACGGAGCTGGCCGGCGTACCGCACGCCACCGGCACCATCGAGCACCTGCTCATCGCCACCGGGCACGTCACCGCCGGCCCCGTCGACGCCCCGCAGGACCTGGGCCCCGGCGACATGCTCGCCTTCGCCGGAGACGCCCCGCACTTCTACCGGACCGGCGCCGAGGAGGTCGACATCACCGTCGTCTTCGCCTCCCCCATCAGCACCTGAGTCACCGTCAGCAGAGACCAAGACCTCATCAACAGCCAAGACCTCAGCAGTACTTGAGACCGAGGAACCCCCGCTCATGAGCACCTCCGCCATCGCCACCACGCCCTCCAGCCGTGCCTTCATCAGCGACAACATGGCCGGAGCGTCCCCGGAGATAGCCCGCGCTGTCGCCGACGCGGCCGCCGGGCAGGTCCTGCCGTACGGCAACGACCCCTTCACCGACAGCGCCCGCCGCAGGCTCGGCGAGATCTTCGAGCGGGACGTCGATGTCTTCCCCGTCTCCACCGGGTCCGCGGCCAACGGACTGAGCCTGGCCGCCCTCACCCCGCCGTGGGGGAGCGTGCTCTCCCACCCGGACAGCCACATCAACACCGACGAATGCGGCGCGCCGGAGTTCTTCACCAACGGGGCCAAGCTCGTCGGTGTGCCGGGCGCCGACAGCAAGATCGACCCCGGGGCGCTGCTGGCGGCGGTGCGTCGGCGGGCCGGTGACGTGCACAGTGTGCAGCCGTCCGCGGTGAGCATCAGCCAGGCCACCGAGAGCGGCAGCGTCTACACCCTGGAGGAGATCCGCGAACTGTCCGCCATCGCCAAGGACGCGGGCCTGCGCGTCCACATGGACGGGGCGCGCTTCGCCAACGCGCTGGTCCAACTCGGCGTCACCCCGGCCGAGATGACGTGGAAGGCGGGCATCGACGTGCTGTCCTTCGGCGCCACCAAGAACGGTGCGATGACCGCCGATGCCATCGTCTCCTTCGACCCCGCGCTCGCCGGTGAACTCGCCTTCCGCGCCAAGCGCGCCGGGCAACTCGCCTCCAAGATGCGCTTCAACACGGCCCAGATCGACGCGTATCTCACCGACGGTCTCTGGCTGCGCAACGCCCGCCAGGCCAACGCGATGGCCACCCGCCTCGGCGACGGCCTCAAGTCCATCGCCGGGGCAGGCCTGCTGGCCACCCCGCAGGCCAACATCCTCTTCTGCCGCCTGCCTCAGCAGGTCACCGAAGGCCTCCTCGCCGAGGGCTACGCCTTCTACCACGACCGGTGGGAGCCGGGCATCGTCCGCTTCGTCACCGCCTTCTCGCACAGTGCCGACGACATCGACCAAATGCTGGACGCGGTCCGCCGCCACACCCACTGACAGGTGTCGCTGCGGACCGCGTATCGGAGGGTGCTCAACTCGGCGCAGGGAAAGGTGAGTTGGTGGCCACGGAGGTGCAGGGGGAGAGGGGTGTCTCGTCAGGCGGTGACGAGCGGCTGGTGCGGGGGCGCGAGCGTCGGGCGGGTCTCGTGGAGGTTCCTGGTGACCTCGGTCAGGTCGGCGATGAACATGCCCGCGAGTTCGGCGGTGAACCCGGTGCGCACCACGAGACGTAGGACGGAGACGTCCTGGCAGGGCGCGGGGAAGCTGTAGGCGGGCAGGTGCCAGCCGCGGGCGCGCATCGCGTGGGAGATGTCGAACACCGTGAAGCCCCGCGTGCCGGGCGTCAACCGGAAGGCGAACGCCGGGAGTTCGGAGCCGTCCGTGACCAACTCGTAGGGCGCGATGGTCTCGATGCGCGCGGCGAGTGCGCGGGCCGTGGAGCGGCTCTGGGACGCCAGACCGCGCAGCCCTTCGACGCCGTAGCGGAGGAAGCTGTAGTACTGCGCGACGACATGCGCGCCCGGGCGGGAGAAGTTGAGGGTGAAGCTGGGGGAGCTGCCGCCGAGGTAGTCGACCTCGAACACCAGGTCGTCGGGGAGGGCTTCGGCGTTGCGCCACAACGCCCAGCCCAGGCCCGGGAAGACGTGGCCGTACTTGTGCCCCGAGGTGTTGATGGAGGCGACGCGTTCGAGCTGGAAGTCCCACATGAGGCCCGGGTCGAGGAACGGGGCGACCATCGCGCCGGACGCGCCGTCGACATGGACGGGGATGTCGGTGCCGGTGGCGGCCTGGTAGCCGTCCAGGGCCATGCAGATGTCCGCGACGGGCTCGTAGGAACCGTCGAACGTGGACCCGAGGATCGTCACCACGCCGATGGTGTTGTCGTCGCAGTAGGCGGTGAGGGTGTCGGCCGTGAGGTGGTAGCGGCCCGGCTCCATCGGGACGTAACGCGGCTCCACCTCGAAGTAGTTGGCGAACTTCTTCCAGCACACCTGGACGTTCGCGCCCATCACGATGTTCGGGCGAGAGGTGTCCTTGCCCTGGGCGCGGCGGCGCTCCTGCCAGCGGCGCTTGAGCGCGAGCCCGCCGAGCATCGCGGCCTCGCTGGAGCCGGTGGTCGAGCAGCCGCGGACCTGCTCCGCGTGCGGCGCGTGCCAGAGCCGGGCGAGCATCCGTACGCAGCGCTCCTCCATCGCCGTGATCTGCGGGTACTCGGCGCGGTCGGCGAGGTTCTTCTCGGCGGTCTCCGCCATCAACTCCCTTGCCTGCGGCTCCATCCAGGTCGTCACGAAGGTGGCGAGGTTGAGACGCGCGTTGCCGTCGAGCATCAGCTCGTCGCGTACCCGGCGGCAGACCAGGTCGGGCTCCGACGTGAACTCGGGCAGCTCGTCGACGGGCTGGAGGAGGTCGCCGGCCGGCGGGAGACCGCCGCCGCGGGAGACGGTCAGGGTGTCGAACTCGGCTTCGGGCATGACGTCGGTATGCGGGATGGGCATGAGTGTCTGGATGCCTTTCTGGTCCGTGCGGCCCCGTGCACTCCGACGCTAGATCGCTGAGCGGTGCGGCGTAGGTGCCGATTACACCGATCCAGTGATCGATTTGCGGACTGATGAACTGGATTTTCCCTTGTACATACTGGGCATTACTTTTTGCAGGGCTGGACTTGTGTCCGGGGGCTTCCCCCTTCTGATCACATCGGACGCCCACGCCTCGGCGTCCTGAGGCTCTCCTGTGTGCCGCGGCACTCCCCGCGGATAGGGTGGACGGTGATCGACAGGGACGGGCTGGGCGAGGACGGCGGACGGCGTGGGCGGTGCCGAGGAGAGCGGGAACACGGGCACCGGGCGCCCGACGTCACGGGACGTCGCCCGGCTCGCCGGCGTGTCGCACACCGCGGTGTCCTTCGTGTTCAACGGCCGAGCGGACGGCAACCTCTCGGCCGCCACCCAGGAACGCATCCAGCAGGCCGCGGCCCAGCTGGGTTACCGCCCCGACCCGGTGGCCCGCGGTCTGCGCCGTCGCCGTACGGCCGTGATCGGGCTGGTCACCGACGAGATCGCGTCCTCGCCGTTCGCCGGCCGACTGTTGCGCGGCGCCATGGAGACCGCCTGGGACAGGGACCATCTCGTCCTCACCGTCGACTCCGGCGGTGACCCGGTCAAGGAGGACGCGGCCGTCGCGGAACTGCTCGACCGGCGCGTGGACGGCATCATCTACGCGGCCATGTCACTGCGCCGGGTCCGCGTCCCCGAGGGCCTGCACCGCACCCACTCCGTGCTGGCCAACTGCCTGCCCGAGGACGACTCCCTGCCCGCCGTGGTCCCCGCCGAGCGCGCCGGTGGCCGTACCGCCGCCCGCCTGCTGCTCGCTGCGGGCCACCGCCGGCTCGCCGTGATCGGCGGTCTGGACGACATTGCCTCGGCGGAACGCACCCGCGGCATCCGGGACGCGCTGCGTGCCGAGGGCGTCACCCTGCCCGCGGAGTGGATCGTGCGCGGCGGCGGGGAGATCTCCGCCGGATACGCGGGGGCGCTGCGCCTGCTCGACGGGGTCGAGCCGGGCCGCCGCCCCACCGGCGTCCTGTGCTACAACGACCGGGTCGCGGCGGGCGTCCTGCACGCCGCGACCCGGCTCGGGATCGACGTACCCGCCGATCTGTCGGTGGTCGGCTACGACGACCAGGAGCACATGGCCGCGTTCCTCACCCCGCCGCTCACCTCGGTCGCGCTGCCGCACCGGGCGATGGGCGAGGCGGCGACCCGGCTGCTCCTGGACGCCATCGAAGCGGGCCAGGCGCCGCCCGCGACCGTCCGACGCCTGGCCTGCCCTGTGGTCAGCCGCGACTCCGTGGGTCCGGCGCCCACCCGGTGACCCGGGCACCCGGCCCGTCGACGACCAGCTCGGCGGTGTCGCCGGGGCGGCGGTAGACGCGCTCGGTGACCATGGCTCGGTCCGCGACGAAGAGTTCGAGGAGGGAGCCGTCGACGAGAAGCCGGAGGGTGAGTTCCGGCGCCTTCGGCACCTGCACGGTGATCGGGGCGGAGCCCTCCCTGCCGGTCCGGGGCCAGGCGCCGCGGTCGAGGACGACGGTCCCCGAGGCGGGGTCCGCCCGGACGGTCAGCTCCCGGCCCGCCGCGTCCCGGAGCAGGGTCACCGTGGTCGGTTCGTATGCGGTGAGCGTCAGGTCGTACGTGGGGGGAAGCGGAACCCGGCCCGGCGCGGTGACGAACGGCTCGGCTGGGCGCAGCAGTTCGAGTTCCGGGGCCGGACTCACCCGCAGTGAACCGTCGGGGTGGATGTCGACCACCCGGGGTGCCGTGAGTACGCCTGCCCATCCGGCGCGGTCTATCTCCTCCTGCGGGCGGGCCTCCCACGACCAGCCCCACAGCAGTGCGCGGTCCGGCTCCTGGAGCACGGCGGGGGCGTAGAAGTCCCGCCCCTGGTCGAGTCGACCGCCCGTGCGCGGCGCGAATCTCAACTTGCCCTTGCCGTCCGCCTCCAGACGGCCCGTCAGGTAACCGGTGGAGCAGGGGTCTCCGTCCCAGAGGGACACCAGAAGTACGTGGTCGCCGCCTGCTGTCCGGTAGAGGTGCGGGCACTCCCAGCCCACCGACTTGTCGCCGAACACGCCTGCGGCCACCGGGTCGTTGCCGTCCAGCAGCACACCGGCGAACCGCCAGTCGGCCAGGTCGTCGCAGTCGTAGAGCAGGACCGACGGCGTGCCGTCGGCATGCCCGGCCCCGACGAGGGCCCAGCGCCGTTCCGCGTGGCGGAAGACGAACGGGTCGCGGAACATCACCACGTCCAGTCCCGGCGGCGGCCCCGCCACCACCGGTGTCGGCAGCGGCTTCCATTCGGTCAGCAGCTCGTCGTCCGGGTCCGCCGCCCGCGCCAGGCAGATGGTGCCGAGTCCGGTGTGGGCATGGTCAACTCCCGTGTACACGGCGGTCGGTGTGCCGGCATCGTCGGTCACGCAGCCCGACCAGCAGCCGGCCTCGTCGGGGCCGCCCGGCGTCGGGGTGAGCGCGATCGGGTGGTGCTCCCAGTGCGCGAGGTCGGTGCTGGAGGCGTGACCCCAGTGGACGTTCGCGTGCACCGGTGCGTCGGGGTTGTACTGGTAGAAGAGGTGGTAGCGGTCCCGCCAACGGAACGGCCCATTGGGGTCGTTGATCCAGCCGGCGGGTGGACGGACCCTGAAACGCGGCGCGTTGGGGTCATTGCTCAACGGTTGACTCCTGCGGACGTGATGCCCTCGCGGAGAGGGCGCTGGCCGACGGCGAACACGGCGACGGCGGGGAGCATCGAGAGCACGACCCCGGCCAGGACGACCGAGATGGACCCGGTGCCGAGGTTGCCCTGGAGGGAGACCAGACCCAGCGGAAGCGTGTAGTTCTGGCTGGAGGTCTCCAGGATCAGCGGGCGGAAGAACTCGTTCCAGTGGTAGTTGAAGGCCAGCACGCCGACGATCGCCAGGCCGGGTGTGGCCAGCGGCGCGTACACCGAACGGAAGATCCGCCAGGTCCCCGCGCCGTCCAGCATGGCCGCCTCGCCCAGGTCCTTCGGCATACCGAGGAAGTACTGGCGCATCAGGAACGTGCCGAAGGCCGTCGGGAAGGCCGGGATGATCAGGCCGAGGAGCGTGTCGGTGAGGCCCATCGACTTCAGCACCAGGAACACCGGCACGATGGTGACCTGCAACGGCACCATCATGGTCGCCAGGACCAGGCCGAAGAGCGGCTTCTTGAACCGGAACTCCAGGCGCGCGAAGGCGTATCCGGCCAGGCCCGCCGTGATCATCTGGCCGACGGCGACCAGTGCCGTCACCAGCGTGGAGTTCAGGGCGAGCAGCCACACGTCGATCTGCTGGAAGACCCCGCGGTAGGCCGCGGTCGTCGGATGCGTCGGGATGATCTGCGGGGGCAGGTCGAAGGACTGGGCCGGAGTGCGCAGCGAGGTGGCGACGGTCCAGATGACCGGGCCCAGCGTCACCAGGGCGCACACGGTCAGTCCGGCGATCCGGGCCCACGGGGTGAGTGAGTGACGTACGCGGCTCAGGGTCGGGGTTGCTTGGCTCATGCGGCTCACCGGCTCACTGGTAGTGGACGAAACGCCGGCTGAGCCGGAACTGGACGGCGGTGACCGCCATGATCAGCGCGAAGAGCAGCACGCCCACCGCGGACGCCTCGCCGAAGTCGAGCTGCTCGAAGGCCCTTTCGTAGATGACCATCACCACGGTGCGGGTGGCGTCGCCGGGTCCGCCGTCGGTGAGGACGTAGGGCTGTTCGAAGACCTGCAGGGCGTTGATGATGCCGACCACCGACGCGACGAGGAGCGTCGGCGACAGCAGCGGCAGCGTGATGCCGAGGTGCTTGCGCAGGCCGGTCGCGCCGTCGAGGGCGGCGGCCTCGTGGATCTCCTTGGGGATGTTGTTCAGACCGCCGACGAACAGCAGGAACGAGAATCCGAACTGCTGCCAGACGTAGACCAGGACCACCGTGGCCATCGCCGCGTGCTCCGAGGTCAGCCAGGGCACGGGCGCGACGCCGACCAGGCCGATCAGCCAGTTCACCACCCCGAAGTCCTGGTTGAACAGGTACTTCATCACCACCGAGATAGACGCGGCGGACAGCACCAGGGGGAAGAAGAACGCCGAACGGAACACCGACCGCAGCCACCCCGGCATCCGCCCGTTCAGCGCGAGCGCCAGCGACAGCGCGATCAGCAGTTGCAGCGTGACCGCGAGGACCATGAAGAGGAGCGTGTTGCGGAAGGAGACCAGGACGGTCGAATCCGTGAAGGTCGTACGGTAGTTGGCGCCGCCGGCGAAACGGGGCGGGTCGATCACGTTCCAGTGGAACAGGCTCAGCACGACGGACCCGATGATCGGCACGACCGTGAAGACGACGATGCCGACGACCGTGGGCGCCAGGAACAGCGCCGCCAGCAGCCGGGCGCCGCGGTCGCGGACGGACGGCCGCACGGCGACGGCGGGTGGCACGGCGGGCCGCGAACGTACGGCCGGGACCTGAGCGTTCGGGTCCTGAGTGTTCGGGACCTGGGTGTTCGTCATACCTCACGCTCCATGGCCTGCTCCAGGTCGCCCTGCATCCGGCGCAGCGCGGGACCCACCGCACGCGGCGAGGCCAGCGCCGTGCCGGTGTACTTGAGCAGCACGTCGGTCACCTCGGCGACCTGCGGCGGCGCGGGGATCGGGCCGGTGTCGGGAAACCGGTCGAGGGTGTCGTAGAAGACCCGCCAGTGCGCCGGGCCGCTCGCGGCATAGCGGGCCGCGTTCAGCATCGAACGCCGGGCCGGGGTGGTCTGGTTGCTCTTGAACAGCCGGGTCATGGTGTCCTTGCGGGCCGCGTACTTGATGAACTCCCAGGCGGCTTCCTGCTTCTTCGAAGTGCGCAGCAGCGCGTAGCCCGCCGCGCCGAACTGGTGGCGCTGGGTGCGCCAGCGCGGGAAGTACTGCACGTCGTAGCCGTCGGCCCGCATGCCGGCCTGTTGCAGGCCGCCCGCCCAGAAGCCGCCCGCCGGTGTGACGCCGACGTGGCCGGTGGAGAACACGCCGACCAGGTTGCTGCCGTTGCCGCCCTCGGGCCGGGTGCACAGGTCCTCCTGCACGAGGGAGGCGAGATAGTCGTACGCCTCCTCGACCCGGTCGGCGGTGGCCTGCGGGGTCGTCCAGCGGAAGCCTCCGCCGCGCCCCCGCCGGTCGGCGGCCGGGTAGAAGGTGTCCCACAGCCAGGAGCCGCCGGGCGCCTTCGACTCCTTCAGCAGGTTCGTGCCGTTCGCGAAGAGCCAGGGCACCACGCCGCCCCACAGCCGGTTGGTCCAGAAGTACGGCGTGAAGTGCGAACCGCCGGTTCGCTTCATCTCCCGCAGCAGCGCGGTGAAGTCGTCGCGGCTCCAGTCGGCCGCCGGGAAACCCGCGCCCGCCCGCTTCAGCACCTGCTTGTTGAGGTACATGTCGGCGGCGTTGAACTCCATGGGCAGCTGGTAGAGGTGCCCCTCGTACATCATCGACTCCACCAGCGAGGGGTGGACGTCGGCGAAGTACTCACGCAGCTCCGCCGCATCCCGCCGCACCCAGCGGTCCAGGGACACGCCAAGCCGCTGGGCGAACAACTGCACGCCCTCGGTGGCCACATACACCAGGTCGGGGGCGGTGCCCGCGGCGATCTGGGTGAGGATCTTCGCGAAGAAGTCCGACCAGTCGACGGCCTGCACCGGGTTCACCCGCAGCGGGATGTCGGGGTGCAGCCGGTGGAAGCCCTTGGTGAGGGCGTCGACGGTGGCCGGGTCGAAGGCGGAGCCGAGGGTGGCGACGACGAGGGAGCCGTCGTCACGGCCGGGGATGTCGGCTCCCGTGAGCCGGTCCCAGCTCGCGGCGGTCCCGGCCAGGGCGGCTGCTCCGGCCCCGTACGCGCCGTACCGCAGCAGTGTGCGGCGGGGGAGGTGCGAGTCAGTCATCAACGGGCCTAACTCGTGTTAGTTCAGGGGTGATGCCCCAGATGATGGGAACCGGGCGGCAGGCCTGTCAAGGGTCGGGAACGCTTGACCTTTAACGAGTTAGGTCTACAGTCCTCGTTCGCAGGAGCTGATTTTTCACGCCCTCCGCACTGTGAGCCGCACTCGCGTGTGTGACGAGCCGCCACAAGCCCTCATGGGCCGCCACGAGAGGAACGATCTGTCATGCCCGGAATATCGGCGACGTCGGGGATATCGGGGATTTCCAGGAGATCACTGTTCGCGGGATCGGCGGCCGGCACAGCCGCCGCGCTGCTGCCCACCGGGACGGCCACGGCTGCCCCGAAGCCCGGAGCTACGGCCGAGAGCGGCGCCAACTCCGCGGTGAGTGGGGCGAGTTACCGCGCCGCGTACCACTTCACGGTGCCCGACCAGTGGAAGAACGACCCGCAGCGGCCCGTCTGGATCGACGGCGAGTACCGCTACTACTACCTCTACAACGCCGACTACTTCACCGGCGTCGTCGGCACCGCGTGGCGCCTGGCCACCACCACGGACCTGGTCTCCTTCACCGACCGCGGGGTCGCCGTGCCCAAGGACACCACGGTCAACGGCGATCTCTGGTCGGGTTCGGTGGTGGTCGACACCGGCAACACGGCCGGGTTCGGTGCGGGCGCGGTCGTCGTCATCGTCACGATGTCCCCCGGCGGCGGCACCGACCACCAGGAGCAGTTCCTGTACTACTCGACCGACGGCGGTCTCACCTTCACCAACTACGGGACCGACCCCGTCCTGCCCAACCCCGGCGTCGCCGACTTCCGCGACCCCAAGGTGATCCGCGACGAGGACCGGGGCCGCTGGGTGATGGCCCTCGCCGAGAACGACAAGATCGGTTTCTACCACTCCGACGATCTCAAGTCCTGGACGTACGTGGACGGTTTCGTCCACGACGGCATCGGCGTCCTGGAGTGCCCCGACCTGTTCCGCGTCACCGCCGCCGACGGCACCGTGAAATGGGTGCTCGGCGTGAGCGCCAACGGGAAGAGCTCGGGGCTGCCCAACACGTACGCCTACTGGACGGGTTCCTTCGACGGCAGTGCGTTCACCGCCGATGCGGGTGACCCGCAGTGGCTCGACCACGGCTGGGACTGGTACGCCGCCGTCACCTTCGAGAAGCGGGACGCGAGCGGCGCGGTGGACACGGCCGCCCGGTACGCGATCGGATGGGTGAACAACTGGGACTACGCCGACACCACCCCCACCATCGACTGCGACGGCTTCAACGGCACCGACTCCGTCGTCCGCGAGATCGCCCTGAAGAAGGCATCCGACGGCACCTACTACCTCGCCTCCCAGCCCGTCGCCGGCCTCGACGCGCATGTCTCCCGCACCGTGAACCTGGGCGACGTGGCCGTGGACGGCACGAAGGTGCTCGACTACACCGGTATCTCCTACGAGGTGACGACCGAGATCACCTGGTCCCAACTCACCGGCGCGGGCCTTCAGCTGAGGCGCTCACCCGGCGGCGGTCGGCACATCGACGCCGGCATCTACGCCGACTACGCCTTCCTCAACCGACGAGGCACGGTGAACGCCGACACGTCCGGCACGTGGCAGGAGAGCCACACCCCGTTCGACCCGTCCGCCGGCACGGTGAAGCTGCGCATCCTGGTGGACCGCACGTCGGTGGAGATGTTCGTCGACGACGGCCGCTACGTGCACACCAGCCAGGTGTTCCCGTACCTGCTGGACACCCGGCTCGCCCTGTTCACGATCGGTGGCAGCGCGGTGTTCCGGAACACGGTGATACGCGAGTTCTCGGTGTGAGGCCGGCCGGGGGCGCGGGTGCGCGCCGTACGCGTGAACCCGATCGGCGACACCGGAACGGGCCGCCCGGTCGTGGAGGGAAGGCGGCCCGGTCGGCACCTCGGTCACTGTCACCCGGGCATCCACCGACCGTGAAGCCCGCGTTCGGCCGCACCGAGCGCGGGCTGCACCTGCTGGGCCTCCTCCCGCAACCGTGCGCTCTCCTCCCGGACCCTCTTCTCCCTGGCCGCCGGCGGACCGGGCACCGACGCCACCAGCCACCTCCACGAGCCGGACGAGCGGAGGCATCACGCCCGTCTCTCCGTCCACCGACCGGAGTTCATGCCCGCCTGCCCCGAACCGACCGATCACGTTCGGAAAGCGGATGACGTCAGCCCGTCGGCCCGCCGACCGGGATGCCGAGCCGGTCGGCGACGGTCGTCAGGGCCGTTCCCAGCGGCAGGGCAACCCGGGTGCGGGCGTGCGGGTCGCCCCGGGTGGGGTCACGGTTGACGATCAGCACCGGCTTGCCCTCCTGCGACGCCTGACGGACGAACCGCAGCCCGGACATCACCGTCAGCGACGAGCCGAGGACCAGCAGCGCGGTCGACTCGCGGACCAGCCGCCGGCAGTGCTCGACGCGCTGCGGCGGAACCGCCTCGCCGAAGAACACCACGTCCGGTTTGAGGACGCCCCCGCAGTCGGCGCACGGCACGACGCGGAAGTTCCCGACCTGCGCGTCGGTGAGGTCCGCGTCGCCGTCCGGGTTGATCCCGGCGGCGACCGGGGCGAAGCCGGGGTTCTCGGCCTCCAGACGCCGGGCGAGTTCGCGGCGCGGGCTGATGGCGCGGCAGGAGAGGCACACGACCCGGTCCAGGCTGCCGTGGAGCTCCACGACGCCCTCGCTGCCGGCGGCCTGGTGCAGGCCGTCGACGTTCTGGGTGATGACGCCCGAGACGTGGGAGTCCCGGGCGAAGGCGGCCACCGCAAGGTGTCCCGCGTTGGGGCGGGCCCGCCCGAAGGTGCGCCAGCCGAGGTGGCTGCGCGCCCAGTACCGACGCCGCGCGTTCGCGCTCGCGGTGAAGTCCTGGTAGGTCATCGGGGTGTGCCGGCTCAGGCTCCCGCCCTCGCCCCGGTAGTCGGGGATGCCCGACTCCGTGGAGATGCCGGCCCCGCTGAGCACCAGCACACCGCCGGCGCTCAGCACGTCGACGACCGGCTCCAGGTCGGTGGTGCCCGGCAGCAGGTCCGCCGCCGCCGCGGGGGTCCAGCTCAGAGTGGGGCGCATGCGCATGCCGCCAGGGTACGGAATCGGCGGCGGCTCTCGGCGGGCGTGGGCGGTTGCGGGGGAACGGTCCTCCATCCTGCGCGGGCAAACCGGCGCCCGGCGCATCAGGCGGGCGCGTGGGCGTGCGGGTGTCCGCCGCGGTGAGCGCGAGCGCCGTTGCGGGGCGGCCGGCTGCGGAAAGCATGTCCTCCAGTAGTGAAGTACTGAAGTACTGCGAGCGAGGAGACGTGTGATGTCCAGCGAGTTCCAGCGGACCAAGCTCCGGGCCATGTTCGAGGCGTTCGACGCGGACGGCAACGGCTATCTGGAGGAGGCGGACTTCGTGGCCCTGGCGGACCGCTGGGGCCGGCTGCCGCGAGTGCGAGAGGGAGCGGAACTGGCGGCGCGCGTGGACGGTGTGCTCAAGGGCTGGTGGCAGCAGCTGTCGGACACCGTGGACACGGACCGGGACGGCCGGATCGACATGGACGACCTCCTCGCCATGGTGGACCTGCTGCGGACCATCCCCGAGGCCGTCACCGCCACTGCCGACACCATCTTCGACGCGGTCGACGAGAACGCCGACGGGCGCATCTCGCGCGGCGAGCACCAGCGTCTCGTCGACACCTGGCATGGGCGGCCCGTGGCGACCGGCGGTGCCTTCGACCGGCTCGACCAGGACGCCGACGGCTACCTCAGCCGCTCTGAGTTCGCCGCGTTGTGGACCCAGTTCTGGACCAGCGACGACCCTGCCGAACCCGGCAACCTGATGTGCGGCCCGATCGGCGCCGGGTGAGGCACCGGCGGCGGCCGTCCAGAGCCGGCCGCGGCGGGCCGCCTGCCAGGTGAGCTGCATACCGGGCGCGGCCCCGGCGAGGATCGTCATCCGCTGGATGTGGCGCAGGACGCCGGCCTTCGCCCGGCGGGCGAAGTAGCCGAGCACAGTGCGTCAGGGGATGCCGAAGTCGGCGGGCAGTGCCCGCCCTGTCGCGCCGTTGGCGGTGATGTGGCGGATGGCGTCGACGACGTGCCGGCGGGGCCATTTCTCCGGGCCCCCGCCCTTGGAGGTCTGGCAGGCGGGGACGGGCAGGAGCCGTTCCAGGAGGAGCCATTCGAGGTCACTGGTGTCGTAGGGGCGGCGGGGCAGGGGCAGGGGCAGGGTCGTGACGGGGTGCCGGGTCGCGACCTGACAGAGAGCCAACTGCGAGGCGGTCGCAGCCCGTTGCTTTCCTCGGGTGGATCGCTCCAGGCCGGCGAGGAGGTCCGGGTGGGCTCGATCGCGCCCATCGGTGGCATGACCGTGCGGCTGCAGGGGGCGTCGGGTGTCTTCTTCCGGGGCGGCAGCAGGATCCCGGCGGCGAAGTGGGCGACCCGGTGGTGCACCGATTCGATGAGCGCCCTCTCGTAGCCCGTCCGGGCCTCCCGTGCGCCGTCCGGCATCCGGTAGCCCCATGTCCTGTCCCGGGTGATCGGCGGCAGGCCCTTCGCGGTGGCGTCCTGGCGCAGCTGCGCGAGGCCGGTGTGGACCTGGGCGCGGGCGCGTTCGGCGGCCGTAATGAGCTGGACGACGGTCGTCAGTAGGACCTGCGCGGGCGGCCGGGCTCCTGGCACCACCAGCGGCGATTGTGCCGGCCTGACTTCAACCCGCTCTCGCCGTACGGCAGATCGCGGGGCCGGGTCACCGCCGAGCCCTTCACTCCGGTGGCGAACACCCTGTGGACCGGGCACGCCCGGGCCCTCTCATCGGCCGTGGCCAGGTGGACCCGGCGTGTCCCGTCCGCCAGCCGCGCGACCCGGTCGACGGACACCCTGTCGAGGCCGAGCGGCAACGTCGTATCGTTGAGCAGGCCCGTGGCTCCCGCGTGATCGTTCTGGGTGGAGAACAGAAATGATCACGCAGGTCGACGGGCACCCTGGGTCGAGGGCCGAGCCACTGGACCCGGCGCCGAGCGTGACGTCGCGTCAGCAAGCCGAACCAGCGCACCGCTCACCTGTGAAGACTCCGGAAAGCTCTGGGCGGCTTCGCGCTGCTTCCACAGCACCAGCGCCCAACCCGACCGAGACCTGGGCCGGCACCCACACAGCCGCCCTGCTCGGCGGCCGCACCGAAACTGTCCCGCTCGATCGTCACGCCGCTGCGGATCCCGGCAGGTCAGTGCCGGTGCCGTCCCGCGATCCCGCCAGATCCCGACTCGCCGTGGACACGGGCCGGACCGGGGCCGAAAGATCACCTGCAGCGCTGCTTCCGACTGGCACCGCCCAAGCGCCGGACAGCTGGCGCCGGCAGGACTCGCATGCCGTTCGCCCAGCGGATCCTGCGTTGCTCACCCGCCACCAGACGTCAAGGATTGGAACATGTCATGAGCCTGTTCGGCCATAGCCGTCAATTGTCCCGACGCAGGTTGCTGACCCTCGCCGGCGGCGCCGCGGTGGCCACCGCGACCGGTATCGCATTTGCCCCGTCGGCGTCCGCGGCGACCGGCTACGGGATCGACTACTCCGACGCGTCGCTCACCGCCGGTTCGGTCGCCGCGGCGGGCTACGGCTTCGTGTGCCGTTACCTCAGCTGGCTGCCGAACCCGAAGGTCCTCACCCTGTCCGAGGCTCAGGCCCTGACCGCCGCGGATCTGGGCATCGTCTCCAACTGGGAGTCCGACGGGCTGCAGGACTGGCAGAGCGGAGTCCCCTCCGACCCCTACTCCCAGGGGGCCGGGCATGCCACTGAGGCGCAACGGCAAGCGCTGGCCAACGGGATGCCGTCGTCGCGGCCGATCTACTTCAGCGTCGACTTCGACCTTCAGCCCTCGATGTATTCCGCGCTCAACTCCTACTTCGACGGCGTCGCCTCGGTGATCGGCCGGTCCCGGACCGGTGCGTACGGCGGCTACCACGTGATCGGAGAACTCTTCGACAACGGGAAGATAGCTTGGGGCTGGCAGACGTACGCGTGGTCCGGCGGGAACTGGGACAGCCGCGCGCAGTTGAGACAGGTCCAGAACGGTATCGCGGTCGCCGGGCACGACGCGGACCTCGACCAGGCGATGGCCGCCGACTTCGGGCAGTGGGGCGGCACCGGCGGCGGTGGTACCGGTGTGATCCTGCCGTCCTGGCCGAACATCACCGACGGCATGACGGGGCCCAGCGTGCAGGCGGCGCAGTACCTGCTGCGCTACCACGGTGCCTCGATCACCGCTGATGGCGAGTTCGGGTCGGCCACTCTCGCCGCGACCAAGAGCTTCCAGTCCGCGCACGGTCTGGGTGTGGACGGTCAGATCGGACCGCAGACGTGGTCGGCGCTGATCGTCCAGGTCCAGTCGGGCTCCAGTGGTGACGACGTCCGTGCCGCCCAGGTGGAGCTGAACCGGTTCGGCTACGGCCTCACCGTCGACGGCAACTTCGGCTCCGGCACCGCCACCGCAGCCCGGGCCTTCCAGTCCGCGCACAGCCTGGGTGTGGACGGCCAGGTCGGACCGCAGACCTGGCAGATGCTCGTCGGCACCGGGAACGGCGCCACGGGCGGTGGCACCGTCGCGCCGCCCTGGCCGAACGTCATCGACGGCGACACCGGGAACAATGTGCTGGCCGCGCAGTACCTGCTGCGCTACCACGGTGCCTCGATCACCGCCGACGGCGAGTTCGGGTCGGCCACTCTCGCCGCGACCAAGAGCTTCCAGTCCGCGCACGGTCTGGGTGTGGACGGTCAGATCGGACCGCAGACGTGGTCGGCGCTGATCGTCCAGGTCCAGTCGGGCTCCAGTGGTGACGACGTCCGTGCCGCCCAGGTCGAGCTGAACAAGTTCGGCTACGGCCTTGCTGTCGACGGCAGTTTCGGCTCCGGCACCGCCACCGCAGCCCGGGCTTTCCAGTCCGCGCACAGCCTGGGTGTGGACGGCCAGGTCGGACCGCAGACCTGGCAGATGCTCGTCGGCAGCTGACCGCCGAGCCCCTCCCGGCGGCGAGTGTGCGGGGCGGAGTGACCACGACGGTCCGTTCGCCCCGCGCTCGCTCGCCGCGGCGGAGACAGGCCCGCCTTCCGAGGTCTTCAAAGTCGAGCGGTGCACTGACGCGGCTTGCTGACGCGACGTCATGCTCGGTGTCGGGTCGAGCGGCTTGGCCCTGGCCACAAGGTGCCCGTCGTCCTGCGTGTGCCGCAGGGCGCCGGGGGCCGGACGGAAGAACCACAGCGGTGGCCAGGGCGCGGCGTAGTCGGCGAGGACGCGGCGGGCGTAGCGCTCGGGCGGCATCCACCCTTCGGCTTCCAGGCCGGCAGCCGCACGGGCCCCGATCTCGGCGCGCGCCCAGGCGGCACGACGGTTCGAAAGTCCGCTGCCGGCCTTCGGGTTGCTCCTGCCGCAGCCGGCGCCGGTCGTCGGCCGCGGTGGCGGCCCCGGCGGCGAAGAACTCGGCGAACTCGACGCCTTCGCGTGTCGCCGTGCCGTTCGCGTGCGCCGCACGGACGCGGTCCGCGCAGGCCGCCGGCCGGCGAGCGGCCTCCTCGACCACGGCGAGCTGCTGTTCCCGCCGCGTGGTGGTGCCTCCTGCGCTGCCGATGGTTCACCGCCGGCCTGAAGTCCGTGTCGATGGACGAACGCAATGTGCCGACGGGACGGACTGCCACCAGCTCTTACCTGCAGTAATCCGGGACCGTGTGGCGGCCGCGGCGCGGGTCGCCGCGACACGCTCGTGCCCGTGGAAGCGGGGACGGGTGAGCCGTTACGATCGGGCCGAGGCACTCGGGGGGTGTGCTGCGGGGGAGAAACGGGGGCGGGACATGGCGCGCTGGAAAGCGCTGCCTGCGGGGCTTGACCCCGCAGTCGTGGGGTTCGTGGCGCAGCTGCGCCGGTTAAAGGACGCGAGTGGGCTGAGTCTGCGGGAGCTGGCCGCCCGCACCGGCTACAGCGCATCGTCGTGGAACCGCTACCTCGGTGGTCGGTCCTTGCCTCCGCGTGAGGCAGTGGAAGCCCTGGCCGCGACGGTGGGGGCGGACTCGACCCGGTTGCTGGCGCGGCACGAGATGGCACAGGAGGCCTGGTCCCGTGACCGGAACCCCGACACACCTGCTTCTGCCGAGGAGGACAGCGGGCCCGGTGCGGTGGAGCGGGACAGCGCACCAGGCATGCAGGAAGGTGCGGGCGGTAGGCGTGCCCGTGGAGGTTTCCTGGCACGTGGCCCTCTCGGCGCTGCGCCGCTCAGGGCACGACTCCGGCTGCTCCTGACCGTCGGCGTCTCGGCCGCGGCGGGTGCCGCGATCGCTTTACTGGGTGTGGAGTTGGAACACCCTCAGCTCGCGGGAACCGCCACCCGTCCGGCTGCGGTCGCGCGGCCCACTTCGTACACCTGTGACTACGTCCGCAAGGGCGGGATGTGGTACGCCGGTGACAGCACCACGCGCAATGATCGCCTTGAAGTCGACATGTCCGGACCGGAGGTGGCCGAGCTGCAGTGCCTGCTGCGGCGTGCGGGGATCTCGCCGGGCGGTGTCGACGGCAATTTCGGGCCGCTCACCGAGTCCGCCGTGATCCAGGCGCAGAAGACGTACCACCTCGGCGTCGACGGCCAGGTCGGACCGCGGACCTGGGCGGCACTGCGAAAGTGACGGAAATACCACGGGAGCTGGCCCGCCTCGCCGCTGAACTGCGTGTGCTCCGCGACCGTCGCAAGCTGACTCTGTCCGCACTCGCTGCCGAGTCGGCGTTCAGCAAGTCGTCCTGGCAGCGGTATTTCACCGGCCACGCACTGGCGCCGTGGCCGGCGGTCCGCAGGCTGTGCCAGCTGGTGAACGAGCCGGAACCGCGCCTGCGTGCGCTGTGGGAACTCGCCGAATCCTCCTGGAACCGGCGTGGCGCGGTCGAGTCGGCCACCCCTCTCGCCCCGGCACCCGCGCACGTGGAGAAGCGTCTCCCTCGCACCAGTACCCACGACAGCCAGTACGTCACCCCGTCCGACTCCGCAACGACCGGCCAGGCCGTGCGCGAACCGGCCTCGCGTCACCGTGGAAGGTGGCGGACCGGCGCTGCGGCAAGCGCGACCGTGACCTTGTTCGTCGTGCTCATTACGCTCGCAGCCGACGGGTGGGGGTGGCCCCGCTCCTCCTTCTACGCATGGCCGACCGGTGACAAGACGTGCTCGGGGAAAGCCACCGACGACGCCCTGGCCCACGAGATCACCGTGCTGCACCTCGCCTCCCGGGATGCCTACGGGATGGGCCTTCCCCCAGGAGACCTCCGCGACCTGCAACTCCGCGTCCGTACCGAGCAGTAGACGCCCGAGTGGAAGACCACTACGCGGTCCGCTCCGGAGAGGAGGGCACGGTCAACGAGTTCGCCCACGGACACGGCATGCGACGCTGCCGCTGCCCAGGACAGGGGAAGGCCCACATCCAGCACGTCCTGACGCCCATCGCCGTCGACATCGAGCGCCTCAGCGGACTGCCGTCGACCGGGGAAGCCCCCGCGTCTCGCGGGCCGACTGCCTTCCGGAACCACCTCGACGAGCGCGAGACACCCCGGCCGAAGTCCTGTCGAACCGTGGGCAGTTGACCTCGGCAACTCCAAGTGTCCCGACAGGATCAAGCAGTTTGGCGGCGTCACAGAGGGTTCCTCCGTTCCGGCCGGCCCGTCCGATGCGCGGAGCGGTGGTGGAACAGCGTCAGGCCGGTGCGCGCCGGCGTGATCTGGTGTTCGCGCCAGGCTGACTCGACCTCGTCGTATCGGTCGGTACAGCTTGGCGTGCCTGTTTGTGCGGGTTCCATTCCGTTCTCCGCCCGCACTTCAGCCAGGCGGAGAGCTACTTCTCACGCGCTCCGTGAGCCCCCCTGTGGGGGCCACGGGGGGCCGTGATTCGGATGAGGCTCAGAGGTAACTGAGAAGTCCCTGTGAAAAAGTGCCGAGGCTTTCGCAGCGTCCACCGTCCGGCCAACCCCCCCATGGAGAAAGTCCTCATGAGCCTCACTGTCGTCAACGGACTGCCCGCGCATGTTCTGTTCGTGCACTTCGTCATCGTGCTCGTACCCCTGAGCGCCCTGGCACTCGTGGTGTGCGCGGCCTGGCCCGCAGGTGCCCGGCGGCTCGGACTGCTGCTGCCGATCCTCGCGCTCGTGACGTTGGCCAGCGTGCCGGTGGCCACCCACGCGGGGGAGTGGCTGGAACAGCACGTCGGCAGCGACCCGTTGGTGCGCAAGCATGCCGAACTCGGCGACGGCCTGCTGCCGTGGGCTCTCGGCCTCTTCGTGTTCTCGGCCGTCGTCTGGTGGACGGCCCGCCGCCCGGCACCGGCCGAGGACGGCATGGTGAGTGCTTCGTGGTCGCCCTCGGTACTGGTTCGGGGCGTGGTCGTGGTTCTTTCGCTCGCTGTCGCGGTCGGCGCAGTGGTGGACGTCTACCGGATCGGTGACTCGGGCGCCAAGGCCGCCTGGCAGGACAACTACTCCAAGACGGCCACGCAGAACGGCGGCTGACAGGACGAGGGCCGCCGTGGGGGCCGGGCGCCTCCGGACCGGCACCGCGAGTGCCAGGGCGGCAAGAGCTGCGACGACGATCGACGGTGATCAGAGAGAAGGGCAGAACCTCCGTGTTCTGCCCTTCGGATGAGGAGCAGTTCGTTGTCGCGTGAAGTCCCGGGGATGAGACGGCGGCGCGTGAGCCACGCTGGCCCTTGAGCGGACTGCGTACTGCGGGCCCGCCGTCAGTGACCTCGGCCATGAACGACTACGCGGACGCCGGACTGTGCGTCTTGGCCGTCGCCGTCCGCCAACTCCCCACCGGCGCACCGGTGCCCGCCCAGCGCGAGGCCAGCCGAACTCGACCTGTACCTGCTCGGCCTGGTTGCCATGAGCGACCCTCCCCGCCTTCGGGTGGCGGCAGCGATCGCCCGCGCCCATCAGGCCGGCATCCGCGTGCACGTCGTCACCGGCACCGAACTCGACCGGCTCTCCGAACCGGAACTGGATCAACTCCCGGCCTCGGCAGGCGAAGTGGTCTTCGCATGACCGGTGACGGAGTCAACGACGCCCCCGCGTTGCGCCGGGCCGACATCGGGATCGCCATGGGCCGCTCCGGCACCGATGTCGCGCGGGAAGTCTCCACGATGGTGCTCACCGACGACGACTTCACCACCATCGTCTCGGACATCGAGGCCGGCCGACGTAACCCGGTCGATGCTCGCCCGCGCCCGGGGCTTCCTCGGACTGATCTCCGCGCTGCTGGTCATGACGGCTCTCCTCGTCGTCCTCCTGCGCGCGGGCTGGCACCCCGGCGACGACGTCGGCGCGGGCAGCCCCCTCCACCACGCCTACCGGCAGGCCACCACCGTCACCTGGGTCGGGATCGTCGCCTGCCAGATCGGCACGGCCATGGCGGTGCGCACCGAACACGCCTCTCTGCGCGGCGTCGGTCTGTTCACCAACAAGCCGCTCCTGGCCGCCCTCGCCGGGGTGTACGTCCCCGTCGTGCACACCGTGCTGGGCACCGAAACACTGTCCGCCGGGCAATGGGCCCTCGTCGCGCCGTTCCCCTTCATCGTCTGGGGAGCCGACGAAATACGCCGTTGGCACCGGCGCCGTCCTGGAGCCGCACCCATCAGCTCGGTCACCGGTCCTGACCGCGTGCAGTCCGGCTCAGCGGCCGGTGTCGTTGCCGTTCCTGACCCGTCGTAGACCATAGAGCGCAGCCCCGACGAGGAGAACCGCGGCGCCGGAGACGACGGTGCTCGCGGGCAGGGCGAAGGCGAGGGCCGCGCAGCCGGCCAGGCCGGTGAGAGGGATCAGGCGGTTCGGTCGGCCTTCTTCCTCGGTGAGGGTCCGGGCGGAGGCGTTGGCGATGGCGTAGTAGGCCAGGACGCCGAAGGAGGAGAAGCCGATGGTGCCGCGCACGTCCGTGGTCGCGGCGAGGACGGTGACCACCGCGCCGACCGCGAGTTCGGCGCGGTGGGGAACACCGAAGCGGGGGTGGACGGCGGCCAGGGCGTGCGGCAGGTGCCGGTCCCGGGCCATCGCGAGGGTGGTGCGGGAGACCCCGAGGATCAGCGCGAGCAGTGAGCCGAGCGCGGCGACGGCGCCGCCGACACGGACGGCCGGCACCAGCCAGTCGGCGCCCGCGGCGCGTGCGGCGTCCGACAGCGGGGCGGTGGCGTCCGCCAGCCCGCGCGGGCCGAGCAGTGTCAGGGTGGCGACGGCGACGAGGGCGTAGACGGCGAGGGTGATCCCGAGCGCGATCGGGATGGCGCGCGGGATCGTACGGGCGGGATCGCGGACTTCCTCGCCGAGGGTGGCGATGCGGGCATAGCCGGCGAAGGCGAAGAAGAGCAGGCCCGCTGCCTGGAGCAGCCCCGTGAAGGTGGTGTCCTGGCCGATGTCCAGCCGTGCGGTGTCCGCATGGGCGGAGGTCAGCGCCGTGACGACGACGGCGGCGAGCACGGCCAGGACGAACGCGACGATGGCGCGGGTGAGCAGGACGGACTTCTGCACCCCGGTGTAGTTCACCGCGGTCAGCGCCACTACGGCGGCCACGGCCACCGCGTGGCTCTGGCCGGGCCAGAGATAGACGCCGACGGTGAGGGCCATGGCCGCGCAGGAGGCCGTCTTGCCGACGACGAACGCCCAGCCGGCCAGGTAGCCCCAGAAGTCGCCCAGGCGTTCGCGGCCGTAGACGTAGGTGCCGCCGGACCGTGGATAGAGGGCGGCCAGCCGTGCCGAGGACGTCGCGTTGCAGTAGGCCACGACGGCGGCCAGGGCCAGAGCGAGCAGCAGCCCGGAACCGGCGGCGTCGGCCGCCGGGCCGAGGGCCGCGAAGATCCCGGCTCCGATCATCGACCCCAGACCGATCACCACGGCGTCGGACACGTCCAGACGCCGCTTCATCCCACCCGTGCCTCCCGGGGCTCTGTCCGCGTTCATCGCTCACTCCTCCTCGTACTCGGCGCACGGTAGCCGAGGAGGAGAGAGTCGCTGCCGGAGAGGCATGGTCCTACTGTGCCGCGTGCAGGGCGTCAGCCGGTCTTTCGACCCCAACTCGGCCCCACCAGGTCCCACTCCGTACCCCAGGAGTCGATACGACGCCGGTCCAGCCGGTACCGTGCGGCGGCCCCTGTGCCGAACGCCAGACCGGCGAAGGCGAGTGCGGCGGTGAGGCCCAGGACGGCGGATTCGAGAGTCGTCTCCTTCGAACTCGGCGGTTCGATGGTGGAGTTGCCTGCGGAGTCCAGCCAGACCACGACCTTGGATCCGGCCTTCTGCCCCGTGTCCACCAGGGCGCTGACCGTACGGCCGGTGCCGTCGGCGGTCGTCCAGCGGACCTTCGCCTTGATCAGGTCGCGGGATCCGACTCCCGCGGTGGGGGACGGGGTGTCCGTGAGGAGTACCGCCCGCACGGAGTGCCGCTCGGTGCGCTGCGCGCTGAACTCCTCGTCGGCGGCGTGGGACGTCACGAAGCCGGCGAGGGTGCCGCCCACCAGGATCACCGCCCCCACGACCAGGACGATCCAGGCCTCGACGATGTCGTCGTGCCTGCGCAACGGGTTGCTCCGCAACCGCCACAGCCGCTTCCTCATACGCCCGTTCCTGCCCATGGGTCCGCACCTCCTCGTCGTGGTCGCCATCCCGAAGGTGCCAGTCGGGAACATGACGTCGCTTGGGCCGAACAGGGGCTGTCGGGTGCCCCATCGGCACTGAGTCCCGGGCCCGGACGGGCCGTTCAGCCCGCTGTGGCGGAGGCCTCGCCGGACTCCGGCCCGGCGGCCAGGGCGTTCGACAGCCGTGCGTGGATCTCGAAGACGCCGCCGAGCTGGGCGTGGCGCAGGATCCGCAGGAAGCCCGTCTTGCCGGTGACGATTCGGAGCCGTCCGCCCCGGGTCGCCGTCCGGTTCTGTGCCCGGCACAGCACACCCAGCCCGGCACAGTCGATGAACGACAGGGCGCGCAGGTCCAGTACGAGATCGGGGCGGGGGCCGGCGGTCAGCATGTCCAGGCGTGCCGACAGCGGCTGCGCCGTGAGGAGGTCGATCTCGCCGCTTAGCGCCACGAGGGTCGTCCCGGCGATCACACGTTCCGAGGAGCGCAGGGCGGCGGTGGTGTGGATCTCGGTCATGGTGCGAGCCAACCGGCCAGATGGTCCCGCGCGGAAGGGCCGACCGGACCCGCCCAGCTGTTCGAGATGGGCCGTTCGGCCCACCCCGCGGCCGCCCGGCCGCAACGAGCCCGTCCGGCCGGGCGATGAGGGCCGACCGGCCCAAGCCAGGACCGACGGCCCGGGACACGCTGGACAGACGGGGGCAGTCGACCGAACGGGGAAGGAACGTCATGAAGGGCCTCGTCTTCCACGGGCCGGGACAGTCCTCCTGGGACACCGTCCCGGATCCCGGCATCGAGGACGCCACCGACGTGATCGTGCGCGTCGACGCCGTCACCATCTGCGGAACCGATCTGCACATCCTCAAGGGCGACGTGCCCGAGGTGCGCCCCGGCACCGTCCTCGGCCACGAGGCGGTCGGCGAGGTCGTGGAAGCGGGCTCCGACGTCCGGACCGTACGGCCCGGGGACCGGGTCCTGGTCTCCCGCATCACCGCCTGCGGGCGCTGCGCCTACTGCCGCAAGGCCATGTACGGCCAGTGCCGCGCCGGCGGAGGCTGGATCCTCGGCCACCTCGTCGACGGCACCCAGCCCGAGTACGTGCGCGTCCCGCACGCCGACCTCTCCGTCCACCCGCTGCCCAGCACGCCAAGGACGCCGTCCTGCCCGCGGACATCTTCCCCACCGGGTACGAGGTGGGCGTGCTCAACGGACAGGTGCGCCCCGGCGACACCGTCGCCGTCGTCGGAGCAGGTCCGGTCGGACTGGCCGCGATCGCCACCGCCCGGCCGGCTGCCCACCGGCGCGCTGGGCACCCACATCTTCCCGCTGGACCACATGGAGAAGGCGTACGACGTCTTCGCCAAGGCGGCCGACACCGGCGCCCCCAAGGTGGTGCTCGGCGGGACCCGGCACGAGGAAGTCGCCGTCCAGGCGGCAGGACAGAAGGACGTGACGAGCCATGCCTGACCCGTTCCCGCTGAACGTGACAGAGGGTTCACCCGTGGGTGACCTCGGACGCCGGATCTCCGTACGGCGCACCGCACTTGACCTCTCCCGGGAGGAGACGGCCGACCGCGCGGGGGTGGCGGCGAGCTACCTCCAGTACCTGGAGGAGTTTCCCGGTGCCGCTCCCGGCCGGAGCGTTCTCCTCAGCCTCGCCGCGGCCCTGGACACCACCGTGACCGAACTCGCCGGGGGCGGCAGCGACCAGACGCCCGGCCCCGGGCGGGCCGGCTCCGACCCGACGTTCACCGAACTGACCGTCCAGGAGTGCCGCGAGTTGCTGTCGACGCACGGGGTGGGCAGGGTCGCGGTGCCCACCGTCTCGGGACCCGTCATCGTCCCCGTCAACTACAGCGTGGTCGACGGCGCGATCGTCTACCGGACCGCTCCCGGTACGACGCCGTCGCGGGCGGCGGGCTGCCAGGTGACCTTCGAGATCGACCGTATCGACGACGCGTTCGGTGAGGGCTGGAGTGTGCTGGCGCTCGGCCGGGCGCGGACCGTGACCGACGCGGACGACATACGGAGTCTGACGGAACACGCGCTCAGCACGCCGTGGGCCGGCGGCTCACGCGAGGAGTGGATCCGTATCGACGCGCTGAGCCTGACCGGACGTCGGATCACCACGCGACGGGGGACGTTCTCCGAAGCGGGCGGGACCGATGGCCCCTCACCCGCCGACCCTGCGGGGCGAACCATGGAGTGACACCCACAGACCCGCAGACCCGCGCACAGGGCGAGAGACGGACTGGCTGATGTATTCCAACGACGGATTCCGCGAACTGGAACGACACGAGTGCCTGCGCTGGCTGGGCCAGGCA
Source organism: Streptomyces sp. NBC_00988 (assembly GCF_045162645.1). Lineage (NCBI taxonomy): Bacteria > Bacillati > Actinomycetota > Actinomycetes > Kitasatosporales > Streptomycetaceae > Streptomyces > Streptomyces sp. NBC_00988. The sequence continues at coordinate 765,703 of NZ_CP108730.1, read as the reverse complement.
TTCGTCGGCCGCATCGTCCACACCCGCCAGGCCCTGCCCGCCGTACTGCCCGTGAACTTCTCCCTGGACCACGACGGGGCGGTACTGCTCCGCACCTCCGCCGCCTCGGAGCTGGTGCGCGCGATCGACGGCTCGGTGGTCGCCTTCGAGGCCGACGAGGTCGACGCCGTCGCACACTCGGGCTGGAGCGTCGTCGTCACCGGGTCGGCCACCGTGGTGACCGACGCGGCCGAGCACGAACGCCTGACCCGAACCGGCCCGTCCTCCTGGGTCCCCTCGCCCCAGGAGGTCTTCGTGCGCGTCGAGCCCGAGTGGGTGACCGGCCGCGAACTCGTCGGCGGGCGTTCGATGGACGGGGTGGACCTCAACCGCTGAACACCGGGACCGTACGGCCCCACAAGAAGGGGCCGTACGGCGTGTCGGCAGGTTCCCGTGGCCCCTGACCGGGTCCTCCGTACAGGACGAGCATCGCCATCGGAGCCGTCGTGAGCATGGGCGGCCCCTTCCCGCCGAACAGCGTGAGCACGCAACAGCCAGAAGGGAAACGGGACATGACTCTCCATCATGTGGTCGTCGGAGTGGACGGTTCGCTGATCTCGGTCCGGGCATTGGACTGGGCCGCGGCCGAAGCCGCGCGCCGAGGCGTCGAACTGGGTGTCGTGTACGCCGTACCCGACAGCGACGAGGCCGGACCGGTACTGGCATCCGCGATCACGCGCGTCCGCGCACGTCACCCCGAACTGCCGGTGGTGACCAAGGACGCTGTCGGCGGTCCGGTGCGCACGCTCGTGCGTGAGAGCGAGGGAGCGGACCTCACAGTCGTAGGGACCCGGGGCATGGGCGGTCTCGCCGGCCTGCTGTTCGGCTCGGTGAGCCTGCGGCTGGCCGCGCAGGTGCACAGCCCGTTGCTGGTCGTCCGCGGCGACCATCCGTGCGACGACCGACGGCCCGTGCTGCTCGGCCTGGAGGGCGACAGCGACGAGGACACGGCGCTCTACGCCTTCCAGGAGGCCGAGCGGCGCGGTGTTCCGCTACGCGTCCTGCACTCCTGGACCCACCGGCACATCACCTCCGAACTGCCCTCACTGGTCCCGGCGACGAGCCCGGGCCAGGAGCAACTCGCCCAGAAGGGAAGGGCGGAGGGCTCAGTACCGCGCTTCAGCCTGGCCCGGCTGAGCGCGCGGCACCCCGGCATCCAGGTCGAGAGCCGTACGGTCCGTACCGGCCCGGCGCACGCCCTGCTGGACGCCACGCGCGACTGCGCCGTCGTGGTCGTCGGCGCGCACCGTCGCACCCACCGGTTCGGCCCGCCGCTGGGCCCGGTGGCGCACACCCTGCTGCACCGCTCCCACTGCCCCGTCGTAGTGGTGCCCATCGCCAAGTGACCCGGCAGACAGGGCCGTTCGGGCCCTCGATCGGGGACCTGCAGCCCCTCTGCCGCCGGCGCCCGCCGCGAGACATTGAGGGCGTAACGAGAGTCGTCGAATCCCAAGCATCGTTCCCTCGAAAGGGATGAGCATCATGGCAGTCCAGAACCACCCCCAACACCACCCGCGATTCCGCTTCCCGTCCCTCCACCGGACCGGAACGGCACAGGCCGCCACCGACACGACGGCGGTGACGACCGCGACGCGTGCCTATGCCTTTGCGTCCCTGCGCCTGCTGACCGGGTTCGTCTTCCTGTGGGCGTTCCTGGACAAGACGTTCGGGTTCGGTTACGCGACTCCGTCGGGCAAGGGTTGGATCGATGGCGGTTCGCCGACGAAGGGGTTCCTGAGCTCGGTGGCGGCGGGTCCGATGGAGTCGACGTTCCATGACTGGGCGGGTGCGGGCTGGGCGAACTGGCTGTTCATGCTGGGTCTGCTGGGCGTCGGCGTCGCGTTGGTTGCCGGTGTCGCGCTGCGGCTCGCCGCTGTGGCGGGTACGGCGATGATGGCGCTGATGTGGATCGCCGAGTGGCCGCCTGCGAAGCACCTCTCCGACGGCACGCTGAGCATGTCGTCCAACCCGTTCGTCGACTACCACCTCGTCTACGCCGTCGTCATCATCGCCCTGGCGGCGGCGGGCGCCGGTGCCACGTGGGGTCTCGGCAAGGTCTGGGCGAAGCTGCCCATCGTCCACGACCACAACTGGCTGAAGTAGACAGCCGGTTACCCGTCGGGACCGGGGTGTCGCCGCCAACTGGCGGTGGCACCCCGGTCGTTCGTGTGCCGTCACCGTCGGCCTGGCCGGCTCGCTCGGAAGCCTTGCCGCGCGGGAGCCGCTGACCGACGTACCGAGGGCGCGGCGGGACAGGTTCCCCGGTGCCGAGGTGATCGAAGAGGCTGTGGTCGGTCAGGCCGGTTCACACCTGGCCGGCGTTGCGCGTGGCGACCCACGCGGTGCTGCGCGACGCCGTAGCGCCCGTGGCTGTGGTGCCCCACGACTGACGCGTACGTCGTCGGGGCGGCAAGCGGCTGCCGCACATGACCCGTGCCCGTCCGTGCGAGAGACGGACCGGCACGGGAAGGCCGAGTGTCAGGCTTCGGCCGGCTGGTCGACCGGGACGAGCAGGAGCCCGGTGACCAGATCCGGACGGATGCGGACCGTGTAGTCCGTCGTCTGCTGCACCCAAGGCCGCAACAGGCCCTGGTATCGGGCCAGTTCGTCGGCGTCGGTGACCAGGTGGACGTAGCCCGTGACGACCACGCTCCAGCCGAGGTGGGTGTCGGGGTCGATGGAGTCGGCTTCGTAGGCCACGACGACTCCGGGACCGTCGGCCTGGAGAGTACGTGAGGTCAGGGCCGCACCCTCGTGGGTCCGGATGACGATGACCCCGCCGTCGACGACGTGGTTGACCGGGCGGATGGTCGGCAGCGCCTGCCGCGTGAAGGCGATGCGCCCCAGGGACACGCTGCCGAGCAGCCGCAGTGCCTCCGCACTGTCGAGCTCGATGCTCCGGTGGTGCGGCACTGCCGCGGTCGGCTGGTCATGGTTCGTGGTCGTGAGCAGCCTCCGTACGGGTTCGTCGTTCACCGCTTCGTGTCTCCGGCCGACGGTCCACCGGGGCGACAGGGTGACGGTCGGCGGGCGAGGGCTCGATCATGCTCATGGAACGGTGCCGGGGCCCGAGTCCGGTAGGGCCGTTCGGCCCTCACCCGTGGCCGACCGGCCTGTTGCCCCGAACAGCGCCTGCCTCCTTCACCCCTTGCGTGAGGCGCGCGAGGCCCATGATCTGGGCCTGATCTCATGTCCGTACCGGCCTCCGACCGATACCGTGGCACGTGACCGGCGTGGTCGACCCGCGGTGTGGCGAGGGGTTCTGGAGGATCACCGGTGGCAGGCGTTGAGGAATCCCGGGACGCGCGTATACGGCTGCCGCAGCTGAAACTGGACGAGCTGCTGGAGGAACTGCAGGCTCGTCTGGACGCGGCTCGCGGCACCCGGGACCGGGTGCACAGCCTGCTGGAAGCCGTGCTCTCGGTCGGCAGGGAACTGGAACTGGAGCAGGCCCTGCACAGCATCGTCGAGGCGGCGGCGGTCCTGGTCGACGCGGAGTACGCCGCGCTCGGTGTGATCACTCCTGACGGCAAGGCGCTGTCGGCCTTCCACACGATCGGCGTCACCGAGGAGCAGATCGCCGCGATCGGCCCCTACCCGGAGGGCCACGGCATCCTGGGCGAGCTGATCCGGCACCCCGAACCCCTGCGGCTCGCGAAGATCTCCCAGCACTCCGCGTCGTACGGTTTCCCGTCCAACCACCCGCCGATGAACACCTTCCTCGGCGTCCCCATCCGGGTGCGCGAGCACGTCTTCGGCAACCTGTATCTGACCGAGAAGCGCGGTGGGGCGCAGTTCGACGACGAGGACGAGTCGGTCCTGTCCACCCTGGCCGTGGCGGCGGGCGTCGCGATCGACAACGCCCGCCTGTACGAGGAGTCCCGGCTGCGGGAACGCTGGCTGCGGGCGAACGCGGAGATCACCCACAACCTGATGTCCGGCGACTCCCGCACCCAGGTCCTCGGCCTGATCGCCGAGCGGGCCGGTGAGATCACGGGGTCCGCACTGACGGCGGTCGCGCTGCCGATGGAGGACACCGGGTCGCTCGCCGTGGAGATCGCCGTCGGCATGGACGCCGAAGCTCACCAGGGGCTCGTGCTGTCCTTGGACCGCAGCCTGATGGGACTGGCCTTCTCCAGGGCCGCCCCCGTCACCAGCGCGGACGTGAGCCACGATGAGCGCATCTCCCTGGAGCCCCCGCGCTTCGGGGGACTCGGCCCCGCCGTGGCGGTGCCCATCGGCACGGGCGAGACAGGTGTGCGCGGCGTGGTGCTGCTCGCGCGAGAAGTCGGGCGGCTGCCCTTCTCGGCGACGGAGACCGAGACCTTGCAGGCCTTCGCCGCGCAGGCCGCCGTCGCGATGGAACTGGCGGAACGCCGTCGGGACGCCGAGCAGATCGCGGTTCTCCAGGACCGCGACCGCATCGCCCGCGACCTGCACGACCTCGCCATCCAACGACTCTTCGCCACCGGCATGACCCTGCAGAGCGCGGGCCGCTTCATCGAGCACCCCGAGGCCGCCGAGCGTGTCGTGCGCGCGGTGGACGACCTCGACGAGACCATCAAGATCATCAGGTCTACGATCTTCGGCCTGCGGGCGCGTGACGGCGGCGCCGGGACGCGGCTGCGGGCTCGTGTCGTGCGCGCGGCCGGTGAAGCCGCCCCGGTGCTCGGCTTCGCACCCAGCGTGCGGATGGAGGGCCTGGTCGACACCGACGTGCCGCGGGAGATCGCCGACCATGTGATCGCCGTGCTGTCCGAGGCGCTGACCAACATCGCCCGGCACGCTCGGGCCGACCGCGCCGACATCGCCCTGGTGACCGACGGCCGTGAGGTGCGTCTGACCGTGACCGACAACGGCGTGGGCATTCCGGCCGAAGGCCGACGCAGCGGGCTGCGGAACATGGAGGAGCGGGCCCGGCAACTGGGCGGCGAGCTGGAGTGGACCGCTCCGCAGGGCGGCGGCACCACCCTCGTGTGGAAGGTACCGGTGACGGTGAAATAGGCGCCCGCTCCGCACCCCCCTCGCAGCTGGCGAGGGTGGGTAGGGTCCGGGAATGGGGAAGAACGAGGTCGTTCCGGAGAAAGTGGCGAGTCCGATGCCCAGACCCTGGCGCGCGAGATCGCCGAAGAACTCCGCTCCCGGGTCGACACGGCCACGATGGTGCACGTCGGCACCTTCGAGACGCGCAGGGATTCCGGCAGGTGCACCGAGTTCCGGATGATCTGTTACACCGCCGACTGCACCGGCCCGCTGGTTGCCTCAGGGGAAATCGCAGAAGTGGACTGGTTCGGCCACGGCGATCGTGCGCGGGTCTCGGCAGTGGACCGGATGGTGTTCGACATGCTCCATGCCTCTGGCCGGCTGCCCTGAGGGAGGGAAGCCCAACAGGGTCTGCGGCAGCAGCCTTCCGGTCGGCCCTCCGGCCGCCGACGGCGCTAGGAGGCCCGACTCCCGGCCAGCGAAGGCGAGCCGACGGCTTCCGCCGACTCCTGTGACCGGTCCGAGATCGGCACGGTCACCACGGGGACCCTGGTGTGCCGCAGGCACTCACGGCCCACCGGGCCGACCGAGGGCAGTCCGAAATTCCCGCGCGCCTTGCGGCCCAGGGCCAACAGCAGGGCGCCGCGGGCCTGTTGGAGCAGTACGTGGGCGGGAGGTCCCTCCACCACGATGCGCAGAACGGCATCGCCGGTCCGGGCTCCCAGGGCCTTGCGCACGGTGGTGGCGAGGACCTGGGCGGCCTGTTCACGCTGTTGGGCGGCCGTCGGGCCGGCGGGCGCCGGGGCGTAGGGCGCGTGTCCGTTCGCGGCCGGTTCCCAGGCGTGCACGGCGACCAGGTCCGTGTGCAGGACCGCTGCCTGCTCGGCCGCCCAGCGCAGGGCCGCCATGGACGGCTCGGAGCCGTCGACGCCCACCACGATGCCGTTGCCGTAGGTGTGTTCGGTCATGACAGCCTCCCTGGTCGGTCTCTTGTCACCACGGTGGCCCGGACCCAGCGCCATGGCCGTGGGCCGACGGGGGCCGGGTACAGGCCCAACAGGCCCTTGCCGGCAGTCCTGAAGGCCCGGGCTCAGGACGCGGCTGTGGGTCCGTCACCTTCGTCATCTCCCTGGTCGAGCCGGAACAGAAGGTGTACGGCGGTGAGGAGTGCCGCGTGGGCGACCACGCGCAGTACCCACCGGTTGAGCACGATCACCAGGTCGGACGGGCCGCGCGGGGAGCGTCCGGTGGCGGCCAGTGAGACCCCGGCGACCACAGCGAGCAGCGCGATGAGGCCGTCCGAGGGGCAGGGCGCCGTACGCGTAGTACGCCACCCGCCAACTCCGGTGCAGCGCACCGGTGTTGAAGTCGAACAGCGAGCGCCCGGCAGTGGCCGGTGACCAAGACAGCGCCCCGGGTGCTCGTGCACATGATGAGCCCGACGACTCCGGCTGCCATCAGCATCGGTCCCGCATGTCCGGGGAGTGACCCCGTGATGATGTAGAGGAACCACCACGACATGAGCGGCTGGGACTGGTTCGCGATGTCAGCCGGCTCGGTCCTGCTGTGCGCCCTGCTCCTGACCGCCGCCGTTCTGCTCATCCGCAACCTGAGCCACTCGGCGTTCGAACATCCTCGCCCCACCCCGGCGTCCGCAGCGGCTCCCGACCGCCCGGGGACTCGTCGGGCCCAACGGGTCCGCGGGCGGGGACCGGTTGGTGTGTCGATGGGTCCGTCCGGCCCCTGTGGGAGCGCCGGGGGCCGCACGAGTCTGGAGTCCAGTGGAGCGCCTCTTCCGTCCAGGGAGGGTGCCTGGAGAGGGGTGGACCGTGATGAGTGGACCGGTGGTCGTGGGAGTGGATGGTTCGCGGTCGAGTCTGACGGTGGTGGAAGTCGCCGCGCAGCAGGCCGAGCGGCTCGGGGTCGGCTTGGAGCTGATGGAGGTCATCGGCTGGCCGTCCGGAGGTACACCGGCCGGCGTTCCCTCGTGGGCTGCGGGCAGCACCGGTGCACTGGCCGAGGCCGAGCGACGTGCGCACAGCGCCGCACCGGGTGTGAGGATCGCGCGCGAGGTCCTTGTCGGCGAACCCGGGAACGTGCTCGCGGCAGAGTCCCGCCGCGCGTCCCTGACCGTCGTCGGAAGGAACGGCACCGCAGGACACGGCACCCAGCGCGACGACTCGTTCGCCGGACACCTGTCCGCCCGGATGTCCGGTCCGTTGCTGGTGGTGCGTGGCAGGCCGAACCCGGCCGGCCCCGTACTGCTCGCCGTCCACGGCACGTCAACACTCCGTGGAGCCGCCGAATTCGCCTTCGCCGAAGCCTCGTTGCGGGGAACCGACCTGGTGGCTGTGCAGCTGCGGCACGTCGTCGCGACAAGGCCGTACGGCGAGTCCGGTGCCGCCGCGGCGGAGGACGACGAGGACTTCGCGCTCGCCGAGACCTTGTCCGAGCTGCGCAAGCGGTACCCGGACGTCACCCTGCGCTGCCGTCGGCCACAGGCCCGGTCTCGCCGGGCCCTCGTCGAGGCCAGCGGTGACAGCCAGCTCCTGGTTGTCGGGGTACGTGGCCGGTCCCGGTTCGGAGGCGGCCTGCTGGACCCGGTCGGCCGGACGGCCCTGCGCGAGGCCGACTGCCCTGTCGCTCTCGTCCGCTGCTAGTTCCACCGGCCACTTGCAGGTGCGGCTGACGATCGGGCCCACGACCTTCGCTTTGGACGACGGCCGCTTCAATGAGCAGGCACATCCGACCCGGCGGCCGGCAGGGTGCCTGGCTCCAACGCCTGGCCCGCCGACCGGCGCGGTGAGGCGGGCCCCTGTGTGCCGTAGCCCAGGCGGAGCATCATCCGTGCGTGATCCCGTCGGCCGTCCACGCGTTGCTCGCGCAGGTCGGGCCACTCCAGTGCCTGATGCAGGAGGGATACCCGCACGCCGTGGGTGGTGGCCACCAGCAGGAGTCGTTCGAGTGCTTCACGGGCGCGTAGCCAGTCCGTACGGCGGTCGTGGAGGGTGGCCAGTGCGGCGCTGGAGGGCCGCTTCTCGAAAGGACGGGCGGCGAGCGTCGTCGGGTGTTGGTGGGCGCCGAAGTCCCGGACGGGTATCTGCTCCCGGAAGTCCTGCCGACCGATCGCCTCCGGAGGTATGCCGAGGGATTCGCCATGGGGCGGGTGGACCCATCGGCGGCTCTCCGTCGCCCGGCTTGTGCCAGCGGTGTTGTGCTGTTCCGCCTCTCGCGTCAGCCGCAGCAGCTGGTTGGTCTCCGCGGGCCTGGGAGGTCCAGTACGGCGCCTTCCGCGTGGGCGGCCTCGGTCAGTTCGGTCAGCACAGAGGCCGGCGCCGGCCGGTCGGCGAACGGGAAGCGGCTGCCGCGCCGGCGGCACAGGGCGTTGTAGAGATGCGGGGCCGTGGGCGGTCGTGCGGTTCCGGCGAGCCGTACGGTGGCCAGCAGGTCCGGTTCGTCGGACCGGGGGAGTCGCCGGGTCACGGGCTCCCAGCCGCAGTGGGCGACCGCGACGCGCAGGTTGAACAGCGCGCAGCCGACCGAGACGTGCAGGCCGCGTTCCGCGACGGCGCGGATCTCCAGCGTCACCGTGTCCGGGTCGAGCCGGAAGCGCCAGGGCTGTTCGCTGTTCCTGTCCAGCGTGGTGGTGCGGGGAGGGCCGGAGGGAGGGGCCGTACGGCCTCGGATCGCGCCGGACGGCCCGGCGCGCGGGTCAGCCGCCCGAACGGTCGCCGGACTCGGACTGTTCCAGGTGCGAGGCGAGGACCGCGGCCTGCACCCGGCGCTGGACGCCCAGCTTGGCGAGCAGCCGGGAGATGTGGTTCTTGACGGTCTTCTCCGACAGGTAGAGCCTCTTGCCGATCTCGCGGTTGGTGAGTCCGTCCCCGATCAGCGCGAGGATCTCCCGCTCGCGCGGCGACAGGCTCGCCAACTCGGGTGCCATCTCCGGGGCCTGGACCGGCTCGGCACGTAGCGAGCGCATCAGGCGGGCCGTCGTCGCGGGGTCGAGCATCGACTGCCCGGAGGCGACGGTGCGTACCGCCGAGACCAGGTCGGTTCCCTTGATCTGCTTGAGGACGTACCCGGACGCTCCGGCCATGATGGCGTCGAGCAGGGCGTCCTCGTCGTCGAACGAGGTGAGCATCAGTACGGCCAACTCCGGCATCTGGTCGCGGAGTTCGCGGCAGACGGTGATGCCGTTTCCGTCGGGGAGGCGTACGTCCAGGACGGCGACGTGCGGGCGCACCGCGGGGGCTCGTACCAGGGCGTGTTCGACGTTCTCCGCGTCGCCGACCACCGAGATGTCCTCCTCGGCGTCCAGGAGGTCGGACAGGCCGCGACGGACGACCTCGTGGTCGTCCAGCAGGAAGACGCGGATCGGGTCCTGCGCGGTGAAGATGTGTGCCTCGGCCATCTCGACGCCTCGTTCCCCGGAGTGTGAACGGACTGCGGGCCGTCCATGACCTCGATCATCACGCGCCCGGCCCCGAAGCACTAGGGCCGACCGGCCCAACCAGCCCTCTTGCTGTGTCCCGACCGGCCCCCGTGCGACGGTCCGGCGGCCCCTCCCGGCGGCGGTCGGCCGGTGGGACCTTCCTGTTGTTCTCGTCTCCATCAGTCCCGTGAGGGGGTGTGACCGATGCGGAAGACCAAGCGCGTGAAGGTCCTGGGGTGGCGCCGGCGGCCCGACGAACTGCGCCGGCACAGCGACGCGGTCGAGCCATGGATCGTCGCGAACGCCCGGGCGAGGGACGGTGCCAAGCATCGGCCGGCCACCGCAGTGCTGCTCAGCACCGTGCCGCGCGGTGCGCGCGTCGCGGCCGACTACAACCGCGCGCGGGCGAACGTGCGTTGGACCGACGCGCAGGGCACCGTCCGTACCGCCATGGCGGACGTGAAGGCCGGAACCGCCGTCGGCAGCGCGGTACCGGTGTGGACGGACGGACACGGCCACCTGGTGGACGAGCCCGCGAGCCCGGTCGTGGAGACGGCACACGTGGTGATGGCCGGAACGGGGGCCGGGCCGGTCGGCGGACTGCTCGTGCTCGCCGGCGGTCGTCCGATCCGGCCGAGGGTGGAGCGGCGGGCCACCGAGCAGTGGGGCGAGGACTGGGAGCAGGCCGCGGCGCGGTGCGGGCGCAGGACCGGCTGAGACGCCGTTGCCTCGTCGGCAGTCGGTGGCCGGCGGGGCAACGGCTTGCGGGCTCAGCGCGCTTCTCGTTACGCGGTGCGGACGGGCGCGTCGAGTCCGAACCGCACGTCCACGACCCCTTCGACGGCTCGCACCAACCGTGCGGCCACGGGCACCAGGGACGTGTCCCGCACCCGGCCGCCGAGCCGTACGACACCGTCCTGGACCTCGACCCGCACGTCCGACGCCGGACCGGGGAACAGGTACGCCACCACTTCGCGGCGCACCTCCTCCGCGATCTCCTCGTCGTCCCGGAGGAACACCTTCAGCAGGTCGGCCCGGCTGACGACGCCCTCCAGCCGGCCCGCGTGGTCGACGACGGGCAGCCGCTTGACCTTGGCCCGGGCCATGGCCCGCGCGGCCTGTGCGAGGGTCGCGCCCGAGCCCACGGTCAGGGCGGGGGACGTCATCAGCTCGCCCGCCGTCACCGAACCGGCCTTCGCGAGGTCGGACAGCCGGCGCAACTGGGTATGCCGGTCGGGGTCGCTGTCGCGGAACTCCTCTTTGGGCAGCAGATCCGCCTCGGAGACGATCCCGACCACCCGATCCGCCGCGTCGAGCACGGGCAGGGCGCTGACCTTCCGCTCCTGCATCGTGCGCACGATGTCCTTGAAGGCGGCCCCTCGCACGACGGTGGCGACGGTACGGGTCATCACGTCGCTCACGATGTGCGGCGATCCATGCATGGTCACTCCTCCCTCGTCACGACCCGTCGGCGCGGTCACCGCATGCCACCGCTGCCGTACGGGGCGTACAGGTCCAGCAGCCGGGTGCGGGCCGAGCGGAGCCGGTGGGCCACGATGTCGCCCACCCACTGGAAGACGTTCACGCCGAGCGCGGGATCGTCCTTGCACAGCGCGCGTACGGCCGTGGCGTCGAACTCCCAGGCCCGGACCGGCGTCGTGGCCTCGGCACCCATGTGCCAGGTGTGCGGGCCGAACAGCCAGGACCAGCCGACGAGTTCGTTGTGACCCAGCGACTCGATGACGGCAGCCTGACGGCCGGGCACGTGCATGTCGAGGGCGATCGTGCCGGTGCGGATGATCCAGAACCGGTCGGCACGGGCGCCTTCCTGGAAGAGCCGGGTGCCCTGCGGGATGGACACCTCGCGGGCGAGCTTCATCAGCTGTTCGCGGTCCTCCGGGGGCAGGGCCCGCGGCATGCTCATGGTCGGTGAAGTGTTCATGAGGTACCTCCGGAAAGCGTACGGATCTACCACCTCCAGCGTCCGCCCCTGCGTCCTGGCGGGCCATGGGCCACCCGGCCCGCCGACGGGGCCGACCGAGTCCTGCTCGTGATCGCGACCGTGGCCACCGCCGTACTCGACGCGCCGGTGCTGCGGATGCGCGCCCGCCGGACGCAGCAACGGCGGCCGGTCACACCGGTGGTCCGCACGCACCGGCCGGCTCGGGGGGCTCCCGTCCACCACTGACGCACCGTGCATGGAGAGGCGACCCCCGCAAGCAGGGGTGCCGTCAGCCTCCCGGCAGTGGGTTCGTACGATCGGACAGTGATCAAGCAGACCACGGTGCGCACGGGGCGGAAGCAGGTCTTCGGGACTGTCCTCTGTGGAGTGATCGCCCTTTCCCTCTTCGGTGTCGCCGTCTACATGGCCGTCTCGGCCGTCGGGCGCCTGGGGTTGGTGGGGAACGAGCTGACGATGCGGGTCACGGACTGCGAGGCGTCCGCGCCGGCCACGACATCCCGGGGTGGCAGTCATCCCGACCTCGATTGCAAGGGGTTCGTGGATCCGGCGCAGGACTCGGGTGGCGGGACACGCTGGATCACGGCGACCGGCTTCTCCTCCGAGCCCGTCTTCGGAGCGCCGGTGAAGGTGGCCAAGGAGCCCTGGGGGTCCTGGGTGCCGGTGGATCAGGGTGACTGGAACCGGCTGGGCCGCGCGCTCTCCCCACTGATCCCGCTCGCTGTCGCGGGCTTGTTCGCCAAGGTGCCGGTGGCCGTTTACCGCGGCCGGAGGAAGTCCAGGCAGTTGGCCGCGGGAGCCTCCGCGTAGGAGGGACCGCGCCCGTTTCCGTCGGTTGCCCACCCACGCGCATCGTTGTCGCCCTCGCCGGTCATGCCCTCCTGTACCCGGGCGGGCGGTCCATGCGGACGATGAGCGGGCGAACACCGTCCAGTTCGTCACCGCGCTTGCCCCGCCGGTCCACGCGAGTGTGATGACGTCCGGCCATGGCCCTGGTCCGGCCTGCTTGCGGGAGAGCGAGCGGCGCACACCGTTCCGGGGGACGCCCAACCGGCCCTGCGGAAGGGGTCGTTCAGCCCGGGGCCGACGGACCAACGGCATCAGGTGGCGGACGGCCCGGCGCACAAGAGTCAGGGGTGCGACGAACGACCGACACCTCGAAAGGACCACGATCATGGCCGTGCACGAGCACCCGCACCGCACTTCCGGCTTCCACCTGCCCACGTCCCGCAGGAACGGCTCGGCGGCGGACGGCGCCGTGACGGCAGCCGCCACGACGACGACTGCGACGCGTGTCTACGCCTTCGCCTCCCTTCGCCTGCTGACCGGGTTCGTCTTCCTGTGGGCCTTCCTCGACAAGACGTTCGGCTTCGGTTACGCGACTCCGTCGGGCAAGGGCTGGATCGACGGCGGTTCGCCGACGAAGGGCTTCCTGGGTTCGGTGGCGGCGGGTCCGATGGAGTCGACGTTCCATGACTGGGCGGGTGCGGGCTGGGCGAACTGGCTGTTCATACTCGGTCTGCTGGGCGTCGGTGTCGCGTTGGTTGCCGGTGTCGCACTGCGGCCGGCCGCTGTCGCCGGTACGGCGATGATGGCGTTGATGTGGCTGGCCGAGTGGCCGCCGGCGAAGCACCTGTCGGACGGCACGCTGAGCATGTCGTCGAACCCGTTCGTCGACTACCACCTGATCTACGCGGTGGTCCTGATCGCCCTCGCGGCGGCGGGTGCCGGTGTCACCTGGGGTCTCGGCAAGCTCTGGGCCACGCTGCCCATCGTCCGCGACCACACCTGGCTGCGCTGACCGCAGGAGAAACGGTGGCCCCTCGCGAGGGGGCCCACCCTCCGGCTGTCCATTGGGCCGATCGGCCCCTGTCGGGGACCTGCGGCCCCTGCTGCGGGAACCCCTACGCCACGAAGCTGGAATCACATCCCGTTGAGGAGGAAGAACCATGGTCCGCACGGTTGTCGCAGGTCTCGACGGTTCCCCCGAGAGCAGTGCCGCTGCCGAATGGGCGGCCCGCGAGGCGGAACTGCGCGGTCTGCCGCTGAAGATCGTCCATGTCTGGGTGCCCGCCCCGGACCCGTTGGCCCAGGCGCCGCTGATGGGCGTGGAGACGCAGCAGCAGTGGAGCGAGCGGATTCCGCGCGAGGCCGGCGAGGGGCTGAGGCTGCGTCACCCCGGCCTGGACGTGACCGAGGAGCAGGTCACCGGCACGCCCTCGGACGCGCTGGTCGACGCGTCGAAGGACGCCGAACTGCTGGTTCTCGGCTCGCGTGGGCTGAGCGGGGTCGGCGGCTTCCTCGTCGGTTCCGTCGGGCTCGCCGTCGTCGCCCACGCCGAACTGCCCGTGGTCCTGGTCCGCGCCGACGGAAAGTCCGCCGACGAGGACGAGATCGACCCGGCATCCGCCACTCCGCCCCGGCCCGTGGTGCTCGGCCTCGACGCCGGCGCCCCGGCCGACACGGTGATCGAGTTCGCGTTCGCCGAGGCCGCCCTGCGCGGCACCGGCCTGCGGGTCGTCTACGGCTGGAACCTGCCGCCGTACTACGCCTACGGCCTCGCCATGGACGCGGGCCTCAACGACGAACTCTCCCGCGAGGAGACCGACTCCCTCACCGAGGCCCTGCGCCCGTGGCGCCAGAAGCACCCCGGCACCGAGGTCGCCCTGGAGCCCCGCGTCGGCAGCGCCGCCGGCCACCTGGTGGACGCCGCCCGCGAGGCCTCCCTCGTCGTCATCGGCCGCCGTATCCGCCGCAACGCGCTCGGCGCCCACATCGGCCCGGTCGCGCACGGCGTCCTGCACCACTCCACCGCCCCCGTGGCCGTCGTCGCACACGACTGATCCATCCCCGTCCCCTGAGGAGCAGTAGTCATGAAGGCAGCGGTTGTACGAGCGTTCGGCGAGCCCCTCGTCATTGAGGACCGGCCGGATCCCGAGCCCGGCCCCGGTCAGGTCCGCGTCCGTGTGGTGGCGTCGGGGCTGTGCCACACGGACATCCATGCCGCGCACGGCGACTGGCCGGTCAAGCCCAGCCCGCCGTTCGTGCCGGGTCACGAGGGCGTCGGCCTCGTCGAGAAGCTCGGCGACGGCGTGACCCACCTGGGCATCGGGCAGCGGGTCGCCGTGCCGTGGCTCGGCAAGGCCTGCGGACGGTGCGAGCACTGCCTGTCCGGCTGGGAGACGCTGTGCGAGCAGCAGGTCAACACGGGTTACGGCTGCGACGGCGGGTATGCCGAGAAGATGCTGGCCTGGGCCGACTTCGCCCAGCCGGTGCCCGACGGCGTGAGCGCGGTCGAGGCCGCTCCGCTGACCTGTGCGGGCGTCACGACGTACAAGGCCCTCAAGGTCGCCGGCGTTCGCCCCGCGCAACTCGTCGCGATCTCCGGTGTCGGCGGGCTCGGGCACCTGGCGGTGCAGTACGCGAAGATCGCCGGGGCCACCGTCGCCGCGATCGATGTCACCGACGAGAAGCTCGAACTGGCCGCGGAGCTCGGCGCCGACCTCGTCATCGACGCCCGCAAGGACGACGTGGGAGAGGTCCTCAAGCGGCACGGCGGAGCCCACGCCGCGATCGCGCTGGCCGTGAACGAGGGCGCGTTCGCGGCCGTCAACTCCGGTCTGCGGCGCGGCGGCAAGCTCGTCATGGTCGCCCTGCCCGCGCACGGCACCATCCAGGTCCCGATCTTCGACACCGTCCTGGGTGGCACCTCGGTGATCGGTTCGATCGTCGGTACCCGCCAGGACCTCGACGAGGTCTTCCGGCTGCACGCGGCGGGCCGCACGAAGGTCATCTACGAGACCCGGTCGCTGGACACCGTGAACGAGTCCATCGCCGACGTGCTGCGCGGCGAGGTCAGGGCCCGGATCGTCTTCGACCTCACGTCGGGGCGGTGACCACGATGACACTCCCCATGGTCGTGGGCGTGGACGGCTCCGAGCCGAGTCTGCGCGCCGTCGACTGGGCGTCCGACGAGGCCGCGCTGCGCGGGGTCCCGCTGCGGGTGGTGTACGCCTCGCTGTGGGAGCGCTACGAGGGCACCTCGATCGCCGAGGACCTCGCCAAGCCAGACGAGCAGGTGGCGGCCGAGGACGTCGTCGACACCGCCGCACGCCGGGCGCGTCGCCGTCATCCGGAACTCGACGTGCGTGTCGAGGTGTTGGCGGAGGAACCCGAGTACGCGCTGGTCCGGGAGAGCCGCAGCGCCTCGATGCTGGTGACGGGCACCCGCGGCCGCAGCGGCATCGCCGAGGCGCTGCTGGGTTCCGTGAGTCTGATCGTGGCCGGGCACGCGCAGTGCCCGATGGTCGTCGTGCGCGGCAACCACGACAACCAGGCCCAGGCCGGTACGCACGGCCGCATCGTCGTGGGCGTCGGAGAGAAGCCGGCGGGCTCGGCGGCGGTGCGCTTCGCCTTCGAGGAGGCGCGACGACGTGGGGTGCGGGTGGACGCTGTACGGGCCTGGCGCTGGCCCGCGCACGAGACCACCGACCATCCGCTGATGTCCGGAGAACCCGCCCGACTGCACGAGCAGCAGGCGGTGGAGGCGCTGGACGCGGCGCTCCGGGACGCTCCCACCGATGTCGCCTCACGCCGCCGCACGGTCGAGGGCCACACCCGGCCCGTCCTCGTGGACGCGTCCCAGGGCGCCGACCTCCTGGTCGTCGGAGCCAAGCGCCGTTCCGGGCACTACGGGCTCCAACTGGGCCGGGTGGCACACGGAGTGCTGCACCACTCCGCCTGCCCGGTGGTCATCGTGCCCGAGCACACATGAACGCGGTGACCGGCCGCTCGGAGACCCGCCGCGCGACCGGGGACGCAGGTCCGCGGATCGCGCGGCGGACCACCGATGCTCTCAGCGCCGCGGCGGGTCACCAACTCCACTCGCAAGCAACGCAGTTGTCCCACGTACGGCCGGCGCGGCAGCCTCGCAGTCTTTTGCCTGCCATGCCGTTTCTCCCGCCCTTGCCCACGCCGATGACTCCCGGAGCCCCTGATGAACAAGGCCGAACACCCGGACGCGACCGGACTTTCCGACGACGAACTGCGCACCCTGGACGCCCACTGGCGGGCCGCCAACTACCTTGCGGCGGGCCAGATCTACCTGATGGCGAACGCGCTGCTCACCGAGCCCCTCCGGCCCGAGCACATCAAGCCGCGACTGCTCGGTCACTGGGGGACTTCGCCGGGCCTCAACCTCGTCTACACCCACCTCAACAGGGTGATCAAGGCACGTGACCTGGACGCGCTGTGCGTGTGGGGACCGGGACACGGCGGCCCGTCGGTGCTCGCCAACTCCTGGCTGGAGGGCAGCTACAGCGAGACCTATCCGAACGTCTCGCGCGACGGGGCGGGCATGGACCGGCTCTTCAAGCAGTTCTCCTTCCCCGGCGGCGTACCGAGCCACGTGGCACCCGAGACGCCCGGTTCGATCCACGAGGGCGGCGAGCTCGGCTACTCGCTCGCGCACGCCTACGGCGCCGCCTTCGACAACCCGGACCTGCTGGTCGCCTGCGTCATCGGTGACGGCGAGGCGGAGACCGGCCCGCTCGCCGCCGCCTGGCACTCCAACAAGTTCCTCGACCCCGTCCACGACGGCGCCGTCCTGCCGATCCTGCACCTCAACGGCTACAAGATCGCCAACCCGACCGTACTGTCCCGCCTCCCCGAGTCCGAACTCGACGAGCTGCTACGGGGATACGGCCACGAGCCGATCCACGTCACCGGCGACGACCCGCTCAAGGTGCACCGCGCGATGGCCGCCGCGTTCGACGACGCGCTGGACCGCATCGCCGTGATGCAGCGGACCGCCCGCGAGGACGACGTCACCGAGCGGGTGCACTGGCCCATGATCGTGCTGCGCACACCCAAGGGCTGGACCGGTCCGGCCGAGGTCGACGGCGTCCCCGTCGAGGGCACCTGGCGCGCACACCAGGTCCCGCTGTCCGAGGTGCGCGAAAACCCGGAGCACCTACGGCAGTTGGAGGCATGGCTGCGCTCCTACCACCCGGAGGAGCTGTTCGGTGCCGAGGGTCGGCCCGTCGCGGACGTCCTCGCCTGCCTGCCCGAGGGCACCAAGCGCCTCGGCTCCAGCCCGTACGCCAACGGCGGTCTCCTGGTACGCGATCTGCCGGTCCCGTCGCTCGATCAGTTCGCGGTCCCCGTCGACAAGCCCGGAACCACCCTGCACGAGCCCACCCGCATCCTGGGCGACCTCCTGGAAAGGGTCATGCACGACACCTCGGCGAGCCGCGACTTCCGGGTCGTCGGCCCGGACGAGACCGCCTCCAACCGGCTGCAGGCCGTCTTCAACGCCAGCGGCAAGGCCTGGCAGGCCGGGTTTCTGCCGGTCGACGAACACCTGGACCGGCACGGCCGCGTGATGGAGATCCTGTCCGAACACACCTGCCAGGGCTGGCTGGAGGGCTATCTGCTCACCGGCCGGCACGGGCTGTTCTCCTGCTACGAGGCGTTCGTGCACATCGTCGACTCGATGGTCAACCAGCACATCAAGTGGCTGAAGACGTCGAGGGAGTTGGCGTGGCGGGCACCCATCGCCTCCCTCAACTACCTTCTGACTTCCCATGTCTGGCGCCAGGACCACAACGGCTTCTCGCATCAGGACCCCGGCTTCGTCGACCACGTCCTCAACAAGAGCCCCGAAGTCGTACGGGTCTACCTCCCGCCGGACGCCAACACCCTTCTCTCCGTGGCCGATCACGTCCTGCGCAGCCGCGACTACGTCAACGTGGTCGTCGCCGGCAAGCAGCCCTGCTTCGACTGGCTGTCCATGGACCAGGCCCGCGCCCACTGCGCACGTGGCGCCGGGATCTGGGAGTGGGCCGGCACCGAGAACGGCGGCGAACCCGACGTCGTCCTCGCCTGCGCCGGAGACGTTCCGACCCTGGAGATCCTGGCCGCAGCCCAGTTGCTGCGCCGGTACCTGCCAGACCTCGCCGTCCGCGTCGTCAACGTCGTCGACATGACGAGGCTCATGCCCCGCGACGAACACCCGCACGGGATGAGCGACTTCGAGTACGACGGCCTGTTCACGAAGGACAAGCCGGTCATCTTCGCCTACCACGGCTACCCGTGGCTCATCCACCGCCTCGCCTACCGCCGCACCGGCCACGCCAACCTGCACGTGCGGGGCTACAAGGAGTCCGGCACCACGACCACACCCTTCGACATGGTCGTCCGCAACGACCTCGACCGCTACCGCCTCGTCATGGACGTTATCGACCGCGTCCCCGGCCTCGCCGTGCGCGCCGCCGCCGTACGCCAGACCATGGCCGACGCCCGGACCCGCCACCAGGCCTGGATCCGCGAGCACGGCACCGACCTGCCGGAGGTCGCCGACTGGACCTGGGACGCCTGAAACCCCTTACCCTGCAAAGGAGTTCACCGCCATGACCATACGCGTCGGCATCAACGGCTTCGGCCGGATAGGCCGCACCTATCTGCGCGCGGCACTCGACCGCGCCGAGGCGGGCACCCAGGACGTCGAGGTGGTCGCGATCAACGACATCACCTCGCCCGCCACCCTCGCCCATCTCCTGGAGTACGACTCGACGTTCGGGCGCATCGGACGCGAGGTCGGCCACGACGACAGCTCGATCACCGTCGACGGTACGCGCATCGCCGTCAGCGCCGAACGCGACCCGGCCGCCCTGCACTGGTCCGACTACGGCGCCGACGTCGTCGTCGAGTCCACCGGCCGCTTCCGCGACCGCGACTCCGCCGCCCTGCACCTGAAGGCGGGCGCCCACACCGTGCTGCTGTCCGCGCCCGGCAAGAACGCGGACGCCACCATCGTGATGGGCGTCAACGACTCGACGTACGACCGCTGGCAGGACCGGATCGTCTCGGCCGCCTCCTGCACCACCAACTGCGTCGCGCCGATGGTCAAGGTGCTGAACGACGCCTTCGGCATCGAGCGCGGCATGATGACCACCATCCACGGCTACACCAACGACCAGTCCCTGCTCGACGGTCCGCACAAGGACCTGCGCCGGGCCCGCTCGGCGGCGCTGAGCATCATCCCGACCAGCACCGGAGCGGCGCGTGCCGTCGGCCTGGTGCTGCCGGAGCTGGCCGGCGCCCTGGACGGCATCGCGGTGCGCGTGCCCGTCGAGGACGGCTCGCTCACCGACCTCGCGGTGGTGCTGCGTCGAGAGGTGACGTCCGAGGAGATCAACGCGGCCTTCGACGAGGCCGCCGAGGGCCTGCTCAACGGCATCCTCCGCGTCTCGAAGGCCCCGATCGTCTCCCGAGACGTCATCGGCGACCCCTCCTCGTGCATCTTCGACCCGGCCCTGACCCAGGCACACGGCACCCTGGCCAAGGTCTTCGGCTGGTACGACAACGAGTGGGGCTACACCAACCGACTCCTCGACCTGACGGCGCTGGTCGCCGACGACTGAGCGCGACCGAGAGAGGCCCCATGGTCCGCCCCCAGGCAGCCCATGGGGCCTCTCTCCGTTCCGCGGGACGCTCGAAGTGTCGAAGAACCTTGGAGGAGACCCGTGACGACGGACGACGTGCTCAACCGACCCACCGTCCATGCCCTGCTCGCGGTACGGCGCCACCGTGTGCGTCCGTCCCGTCGTGGCGGGCGACCACGACCAACTGCCGGGACTCTACGAGGAGATGTCCCCGGGGAACCTGCGGCTGCGGTTCTCCGGAGTGAGCCGTCGTCCGCTCCCGCGCGGAACAGCCACTGTAGGACCTCGTCCCGCCGCTTCGCGTCCGGCTGGAAGACAGCGAGGTGCACGTTGCCGTCCCGCATCGGCGAGCAGTCGGGGGAGGGACGCACGGGGTACGACGATGTCCACGACCTCGTCGGCACCGGCCGACCGAGCGGCCCAGAAGGCCCGTTCCCGCGCCTCGATCAACTGGCGTGCCACCGCTGACGGCAGCCCATGGACGTCGGCCGCACCCAGGTCGAGCAACTGCGCGCCCAGAGTTTCCACATCGGCTTCGAGGACCACGACCAGACAGCCGAGGGCCGTGTCGCGGATCTTGGCGGGGATGCCGAGCCCGAGGTACTGCTGAGTGGTCATCGCGGCCATCGTGAGCATGTCGACGTACTCCAGGGCCAGCGGGTCCAGTCCTCCGGCCGGCAGGCGCCGGACGGCCCGCGCGACCTCCTCGGCCCCTGCGAAGGGCGCCGGCACCGTCGCGCCGTGTCCGGCACCGGGCTTCAGCCGCAGGACCGCCTCGGTGACGAGAGCCAGGGTGCCCTCGGAGCCGACGATCAAGTGCGTCAAGTCGTACGTTGGTGCCGATCGTGCCGCCGACCGACGTGCTCCGCTCACCCGGGCGCACCGGGTAGCACAGCCCGAACTCGGCGGTCCGACCGTCGAGTTCGGCCAGGGTGACACCGGGCTGGACGACGGCGACGTGGTTGTCGGTGTCGATCTCCAGCACCCGGTTCATCCGCTCGAACGACGTCGGTGACCCGTACGCCGTACTCGAAGACCACGCCACGGGCCTCCAGCCAGATGCGCAGCGGCCGGATGATCGAGTCGAACTGGTTGAGGCGGGTGCGGCGCACGCCGGCGAGGGTGTGCATGCGGGGGAACTCCTGCATGAAGCGCAGGAGACAGCGCTTGAGCTCGATGGCGCTGTGGCGGTTCTGGAAGGCGAACGTGGTGCGCCACATCGTCCAGAAGTCGGTGGCGAAGAAGTGCGGGGAGAAGAAGTCCTCGATGCGCCGTGCGCCGATGACGGCTTCGGGGAGCACCAGCAGGCAGGTCGGCTCCAGGCGGTCGCGGGTGTCGAGGCCGTAGTCGGAGGCGTCCAGGATCGCGGTGCCGCGGCCGATGAGGCGGGCCTTGGCGTCGGTGGGCCACTTGGCGTTGCACTGGGTGATCTCCTCGCGTACCGAGACCGCCTTGTCCGTCAGGGTGGGGATCGTCTCCAGGAGGTTCCACAGGCAGGTGTAGGCCTCCTCCTCCAGCATCCGTCCGCCACGGGTGACATATCCGGCGGGCTCGCCACTGCCGTCCATCGAGCCGTCGGCGACGGGGAGTTCCTCCAGGACGTGGATCCGCTCGACGGGGAATTCCGCGTCGCGGACGAGGAAGGCGGCGGCCGCGAGTGAGGCGATGCCGCCGCCGACGAGGTGGGCGGGGGATGAGCGCGGAGCGTCTGCCATGACGTCCCTCCGTTCTGCCGCCCGGGTTGTTCCGACGGCCGACAGCGTTCAGGGCCGTGCGCGCCGCACACCGGGTGTGGCTGTGCGGTGTGGGGCGCGGGGTGGCGCCGGGCTGCTCGGGGCGAGCCTGGCGGCCACGTCACCAAGCCAACTCGGGGGCAGGGAGGGGTCGAAGGTCCCCGCTCACCTGCCGATCGCCCCTGGCCGGGTGGCGGGTGCTCCGGCCCCGACTGTGACCACCTCGCCCAGGCGTGCGCCGGTCCGAGTAGTGCTCCGTACCTGTGGATCACTCCTGATGGACGGAGTCAGCCGGCCGACGGACTCGGCGAGAGGGTGCTGTTCGCCGGCGGAGTGAGAACGACCTGCGGCTGTGTCGCGACCGGGGGCGGCGGGGTCATGTCCTGGGCCGGGAGCCCGGGCGCGGTGGTCTCCTGGACGAGGACCTGGCCGAAGTCGACCACGCCGGTCTTCTCCAGGTCCGTGAGGTCGTCCAGGTCCGTGCCGTTGGCCTGGTCGGCCAGGGCACGGACCAGTGAGTTCCTCGTGGTGGTGCGGACGCTCGCGATCGTGGGGAGGACCTGGCCGTCCGCCGCGCGCAGGAGGGTGGCCATGTCGGCGTCGAACCGCTTGCCGCTGTCCGCGTTCAACGTGGCCACGAAGCCCTGCTGTTGTGGCGACGGCCGATTGGGGAGGGTGATGTCCAACCGGACGGCGACGCTGCGACAGGAGGCGTCCAGCGAGGCACGCCCGTCGATCAGGTGCTCCCCTGCGATCCTGACGGCTTTCGTCGTGCCCTTCCTCAACGCCATCTGACCGACGGAGTACTCCCACAGTCCGGCGGAGCGCACCTCGACCACGAAATCCCGGTCGGCTTCCGTCAGCGGTCCGGTCGCCGGGGTGGCGATGACCCGCTCGGACGCGCCGCTGACCTTCTGGATTCCGAGCATGGCGGGGTAGAGGAGCGACCCGAGGGTGAGGCTGAGCGCACCGCCCACGAAGAGAGTTCCCGCCGCTTTGCGTGAAACGAGCACCATGTCTCCTGTCCGGTTCGGAAACCGCACGTACAGGAGTACGGATGCGGGGTCCCGTGGAACCTTTCGGGCTCGCAACGGGTTCGTAAAGCCGATCGGCGTTCGGCATCCCGGCTGAAGGCCGCGCGGAACCCTTCCCCGCGGTCTTGCGCGCGCTGACGTCGCGAACGGCGTCCCGGACGTCACCGGGCCGTGGGCAGCGGCTGCTCCGGGGTGTCCGCCTGCTGGAGTTCGGCGAGGATCTGGTTCTGGCCGGTGAGGAGTTCGGTGAGGATACGGCGCGCGGCGCGCAGGAGTTCGGCGACGTCTCCGCCGGCGAGCGCGTAGCGGACCGTGGAACCCTCCCGCATGGACACGACGATGCCGGAGCGGCGTAGGACGGCCAACTGCTGCGACAGGCTGGACGGCTCGATCTCGATGTCGGCGAGCAGGTCCCGTACGGACACCGGCCCGTGCTGGAGGAGTTCCAGCACCCTGATGCGTACGGGGTGCCCGAGCATGCGGAAGAAGTCCGCCTTGACCTGGTAGAGGGGGACCTGCATGGATGCTCGCTCCTTGCCGGGTGGGTGGGAGTGCGGCTCGCGGTACGTGGCGGCTTCCGAGGGCGGCGTCACACCGAAGCCCGCCCTCGGAAACCGATCCTTCACGCCCCTGGCCCTGCACGAGCGCACCTTGTGACCATGCTGATGTGATGAGTTGAAGAAGTCTTCACATCAAGGGCAGGCGTAGTCCCCGCACGTCGGGACGGGGCTAGATCTCGATCGCCTCCTCCACGCGCTTGAGTTGGTGGCGGGCCATCGCCAGGTTCGAGCGGGCCTTGTCGAGCACCAGGTACAGGAACAGGCCGTTGCCGTTGCGGCCGGTGACCAGGCGGATCAGGTGGTACTGGCTGTCCAGCGTGATCAGGATGTCCTCGATCTGGCCCTTGAGGCCCAACTGCTCCATGGTGCGCACCTTGGACCGGATCACATCCGTGTTCCCGGCGGCGGCGACCGTCAGGTCCAGGCTCTTGCTGCCGCCCAGCGTGCCGAGCGCCATCCCGCTGGTGTAATCGACGACCGCGGCCCCCAACGCCCCCTCGATCCCGGCCGTCATTTCCTTCAGCGACACTTCCACATTCGCCACTGCGCCTCCCCTTGTGTTCCGTCGGCTACGGCGGACCGGTGCCGATCCGCCCCGGTGCCGGGACCGTACGCACGTGGCTCTCACCGCAGGAGAGTCTCTTCGGGACTGATCTGCGACGACCGAACAACGCCACGACGGGACCTGTTGATGGTCCACAACTGGCCTGACCGGTACGGAAGGTGACGCCTGGTCCGGCGCGAGCGCCACACCGGTTCTCCGGTCCGGTGCCGGTTTCGACGCTGCCCGTCCCCAAGGCCCCGTGGACATCGAACCGGACGTCCCCGCAGGCCCGTCCACGAGTCACGCCGGGGGGCCGTTCGGGACCTGACGGCCGGGACCAATGGTCCCGGATGGGGATATTCGGCCACTGACCACGATCACCGCCGCCGAGAAGGATCAGGTACAGATCGATGCCCCGTAGCCACGCGCACAAGGAGCACCACCGTGCCCAGGACCCCAAGAAGCGGTGAAGGGGCGGTTCCCAGGGCGGCACCCGGCCTGTCCGGCGCGACCGCGCTCGTGGTCGGCACCATCATCGGTACCGGAGTGTTCGCACTTCCCTCGGCGCACTCGCGCCGGCGGTGACCTTCGGAGCGCTCTCGAAGCGCGTGCCGGCGAGCGGCGGACCGGACGTCTACGCCCGCGAGGCATTCGGCGAGTTCGCCGGACTCCTCAACGCCTGGTCGTACTGGATCACCGCCGGGGCGGGGAACGCCGCGATCGTGCTGGCCTGGGTCGGCTGTGTCGAGGTGTTCGTCAACACCGGTCACAAGACGGCGATTTCGATCGGCATCGCGCTGATCGGGCTCTGAGTACCCGCCGCGATCAACCTCACCGGCGTACGGAACATGGGCGCCTTCCAGGTGTTCACCACCGTACGGAAGTTCATCCCGCTGCTCTTCATGGCCACCATCGGTCTGCTGTTCATCGACCCGCACAACTTCGGTCCGTTCAACGCCAGTGGCCAGTCGGCGATGGGCGCGATCCCGGCCGCCGCGCCGATCGCGCTGTTCAGCCACATCGGCCTGGAGGCCGCCTCGGTGGTCGCCGGACGAGTCCGCGAGCCGGGCCGCAGCGTCCCGCGCGCCACCGTCTACGGCACCCTCGCCTGCGCCGGCATCTACATCCTGGGCACCTTCGCTGTCTGTACAACCTCGCCCTCGCCTCATGAATGCACGACGCCACCTACCCGCTCCGGCCCGCCCAGTTCACGGTCTTCTGCACCACGCTTCAGGTGTGACTGCCGCCATCCGGCCCCTTCAGGGTGATGTCGTCGGCGTAGTACGTGCCCTGTGCGTACCAGCCGTGCACGTAGATGGTCGCGCTGGTCTGGGACGCGCCTGTGGTGAAGGAGACGGTCAGTGGGCTGTAGGCGGCGGGCGAATTGGTCCACGTGGAGGTGCCGCCGTTCACGCCCAGGTAGACGTAGGAGCCGCGGACCCAGCCGCTGAGTGAGTAGGTGGTGTCCGGCCGTACCACGACGGTCTGGTCGCACTGTGCGGTGTCGCGCGAACTCACCCTGCCCTGAAGGGCTTTGGAGCCCGTGTGGACGGGGGCGGCGACGACCGAACCCGGGTTGCCGGCGCAGTTCCACGGCGAGACGCCGCCCGACTCGAAGCCAGGGTTGGTCAGGACGTCGGATGCCCCGACGGCGCTCGGGGCGGCCGAAGTTGGGGCGACGGAGGGGCTTGCCGGGGGTGCGGCAGGAGTGGCCTCGGTAGGGCTGGGGATCAGAAGGGAGCAGCCGAAGCCGGCGACGGCCGCGGCGGCGACCGCGATCACCAAGGCCGCCCGCCGGTGTCCGGGCCCCAGTCGCGGGCGGTCTGCGGGGCGCGCCGGCCGGACGTCGCCGCCGGGCGCGGGGAGCTTCTCCGCCATGCCGCCGGGGACGGGCGGGAGTTCCTCTGTATCGCCGCCGGTCGGGGTGTGCGGGACGGGTACGGCCTCGGTTGTGTGGGTGCGGTAGTCCTTGTCCTGGCGTATCTCGTCGAGGAGTTGGGCCAGCGCGTCGGTGCTGCGCGGGCGCACCACGAGGATGGGCTCCAGCGCGGTGCGGTCGTCCGGTGAGCCGGAGGCGGGCGGTGTGGGCACGGTGCGTTCCTTCCGTCCCGTGGCGGGGACCGGGGCTGTCCCTCGCGGAATGGATACGCAACGCCCGCGCCGGAGGTTCAGCCGGTGCGCCGCGAACGCCGGGGCACGTGGGTCTGGCAGCGCCGCACAGCTCTTGGCCGGTCCGCTGAGCGGAACAGAGGGCGACGGCGCCCTTTCGGCGGAACACGCTGTCCACGAACAAGGCGACATCGGGTTTCCGGTCGACGAGTCAGAGGAGTCACGACGATGAAGATCCGAAACAGGATCACGGTCCTGGCAGCGACGTTCGTGAGTTGCGCGGGCATGGTCACGTTGGCGACGGGGGCAAGTGCCGCCACGCCGACCGCGGACTCCACGGCGGGCATATCCGCCCGCGTTACGGCCGCAGCGGCTGCGAGCAGCTATCACACGATCAAGAACATGGCCTACGCCCAATGCGTGGACGCGCCCGGCGGGGTACTCAACGTCAGACTCCAGCTGGCCAACTGCAACGGCTCCAGCACCCAGAACTGGGCGTTCGTGTCGACCGGCGCGGCGGACACCTACTACCTGGTGAACCAGGCGAGTGGGTACTGCGCCGAAGTCAACAACGGCACCAGCGTTCCAGGAGAGGCCGTCGACCAATACCTCTGCGACGGACTGGCGTCGGAACAGTGGGTCGAAACCGCCGCGATCGTCGACCAGAAGGTCGGCGCGAAATTCAGGCATGTGGGCACCAGTCTGTGCCTCGACACGGTCAGCAGTACCGGAAGCCAGCTCATGCAATGGAGTTGTGACGACGCACACCCGGCAGCGGCCCAGGTGTGGACCGTGAGTTAGGCCGTCGCTGAAGAGCCTGTCGGCAGCCGCGGCACAACGGCAGGGCCTCTTGGCAGTTCGGGGGCCCAGCTGACAAAGGCTTTGCCCGTGCCCCGTCCCGTGCCGGAAAATTCTCGGCGTGGCGGACAGGGGAAGCAGCGAAGAAGAGACACCGGACGGCCTGTTGGGCTGGTGCCTGGTGGCCAACGTGGCGCGGGAGACCGCGCACGGCGAGGGCGGCCTCGACATCCAGCACGGCACGAAGCACTTCCGCACAGGTGCCCTGCTGTGGATCCCACCCGTTCCGTGGGACCCCGGCTGGGGTCGCTGGCCCGCGGTGGGCCGGCACCGCGGGAACGGCCGCCGATACGTCAACATGGTCGTGCGCGCGGACGACCTGGAGAACTTCCGGGTCAAGGGTGTCTACAGCGAGGCCCTCGTCCGCAGCCTCAACGGCTACCGGCACGACCCGGCCGCCCCGCGGACCCTGCAGGACCCGTGGACGCCCGAGCGGGCCCAGAGCTGGGCGGACGGCTGCAACAGCAACCGGGAGCCCCTCTTCATCGAGGGTCACCCCTACGCCCATCCGCGGATGTCCGTTCCCAACCCTCCGCCGGCGGAACTCCAGGTCGACGGTGAGACGCTCCATCTCGCTCACTACGGCACCAGGGGAGCCCGCTACAGCCGTACGCCACCGCCCGTGGAATGGACCCCCGAGCCCTGAGCGGGACTTTCGAAAGTCTCGCCAGGGTCTGTGCGCCGGCGCGGAGCCGGCCGAGGTTTCCCTCCGGGCCGGGAACAGTGTGGAGGTTTCCTGTCCCCGTCCGCGAAGTGTCACCAAGGCCGGCGCAGCGCGGCATCAGTACTGCTCGGTCTCCACGAAACCGGCGTCCACGTCGTCGTCGGCACCGTAGGTGTCGGCAGCGGCGGACAGGTTCAGTCCGGGCGGGCTGTCCTTGAGGCCGAGGCCCATGCCGGCCAGCTTCTCCTTGACCTCGTCGATGGACTTCGCACCGAAGTTGCGGATGTCCATCAGGTCGGCCTCGGAACGCGCCAGCAGCTCACCCACCGAGTGGACGCCTTCGCGCTTGAGGCAGTTGTACGACCGAACGGTGAGCTCCAGCTCCTCGATCGGCAGGGCGAGGTCGGCGGCAAGGGCGGCGTCCGTCGGGGACGGGCCCATGTCGATGCCCTCGGCGTCGATGTTGAGCTCACGCGCCAGACCGAACAGCTCCACCAGGGTCTTGCCGGCGGACGCCATGGCGTCACGGGGACGCATGGCCTGCTTGGTCTCGACGTCGACGATCAGCTTGTCGAAGTCGGTGCGCTGCTCGACACGGGTCGCCTCGACCTTGTACGTGACCTTGAGCACGGGCGAGTAGATCGAGTCGACCGGGATGCGCCCGATCTCCTGACCGACCTGCTTGTTCTGGACGGCGGAGACGTAGCCGCGACCGCGCTCGACGGTCAGCTCCATCTCCAGCTTGCCCTTGCCGTTGAGCGTGGCGAGGACGAGGTCGGGGTTGTGCACCTCGACACCGGCCGGGGGCGCGATGTCGGCGGCGGTGACCAGACCCGGGCCCTGCTTGCGCAGGTACATCACGACAGGCTCGTCCTGCTCACTGCTGACGACGAGCTGCTTGATGTTGAGGATCAGGTCGGTGACGTCCTCCTTGACGCCCGGCACGGTGGTGAACTCGTGCAGCACTCCGTCGATACGGATGGACGTGACCGCCGCACCCGGGATCGAGGAGAGGAGCGTACGGCGCAGGGAGTTGCCAAGGGTGTAGCCGAAGCCCGGCTCCAGCGGCTCGATCACGAACCGGGAGCGGAACTCGTCGACGACCTCTTCGGTCAACGAGGGGCGCTGAGCGATCAGCATGCGGTGTTGCCTCCAGTGGTTTGGCGCCCGCTATGTGACGCCGTAGACACCACGAAGCCTACGGGGCGGCACGGGCGATACGGTCTCTGCCGTGGCCGAACCGCCCGTCTCCCCGACCCGGCGAGGAGACTTTGGGCCGTTTACTGCCGCCCGCCGCCTCCACCCACAACCGTTTCCGCCTTGTCCATGTCCCCAGCACTCGGGTGCGCGGGACGGGCAGGCAGGGAGGTGAGGTCAGGGTCGGCTGATGTCGTGGTCATGGAGTATATGCGGCTCCAAGATCGCATCGGTCAGTGCGGGGTCGTAGGGGGCCTGCGGAGCCGGGCGGGACGGGCGATGGTGCGCGGTCACCCGGTGCCGCGTGACCAGGCGGCCCACAGACGGGCGTAGCCCCCCGCCCACCGACCGCAGCTCGTCGGGTGCCCCGCTCGACGACGCTGCCGTCGTCCATCACCACCACGACGTCGGCGGTGGCCGCCTGGGACAGACGGTGGGCGACGACGACCGCGGTACGGCCCTCGGCCGCGGCGAGGGCCGCCCGGTCGAGGGCCTGGGTGAATTGCTGTATTTGGCGCGGAGTGAGATCGACGCTTCCGGTGCCGACCAGGGTGTCCACCCCGATGCGCCTACGGCGGCGAGCGCGGCGGCCAGGTCCGACACCGAGGCGTCACGGCGGGCGAGGCGGAGGTTGTCCGCGATGGTCCCGGGGCACCGGTGGTGTTCCTGGGTCACCAGCATGATCCGGCTCCGCCGAGGGTGACCCGTCCCGAGGACGGGAGGCGCAGGCCCGCGACGAGGCTCGCCAACGTGGACTTGCCCGACCCCGTGGCGCCGACGACCGCCTAGCCGCTTCCCGGCGGGTAGTTCGAGCTGGACGCCGTGCAGCACGTCGTGGCCGGTCCCGTAGCGGTGGTGGACGTCGTGCACCACAAGTGCCGTTCCTGGACGGCCGATTGGGCCCTGCGAGCGTTCGGCCGGTGCGGGCCCGCCGAGCGTGACGCCGACGATCCTGGCGAGGCTGGCCGCCTGCTGCACACTGTCGAAGCTGCCGAGCATCATGTTGACGGGGTCGAAAAGCCCACGGGGAACAGCGCGGCCGTGGTCGCGGCGCCCACGTCGGTTGGCCCCGCGTGCACCAGGGCGTACGCCGCTACCAACACCGCGCTCAGGCCGAGGAGTTCGGCGTCGTTGAGCCGGCCGTAGAACCTCGTCGCCGCGTGCGTGGCCCGCAGTTCGTACGTCATCGCCTCCGCCGAGGCCGCTTCCACCCGGGCGTGCCGGCTCGGGCCGAGGCGCAGCGCCCGCAGCGGGGGCAGCGCGGCGTCCGTCGGCGGTGCGGCCCGTTGCTTAGTGCGGTTGCGAGGTGCGCAGATACCAGCGCAGGGCGTACGCCTGGAGTGGCACCGCGAGGAGTGCTGCGAGCGCGAACCGCCAGTCCAGGGCGGCCAGTCCGACGAGGGGCGCGGCGACCGCCGGCGCCGCCGCGACGAAGTCGCCCAGCGCTCCGGACACCACCTGGGACCCCGGTCCACGTCACCGGAGACCCGGGGACCAGATCGCTGGTGCCGCCCGCCTCGTCGACGTCCACGGGCAGGGCGAGCGCGGCCGTGACGGCGTCCTCGCGCAGCCTGGCGGCGACGGGCTGCACTAGACGGGCCGACAGTACGGCCGCGCACCAACCGGTCACGGCACCGGCCTGGGTGATACGGCCGATGGCCGTCGGCCCGGCGAGCGCGAGGGCGCTGTCGATCCCGAGGGCGGCGACGGCGGCCCACAGCATGAGCCACCGGCAGTGCTGGCGCCGGGGTGAGGGGCTGATGGGTGGCGGGTGCGGCGGTCATCTTGCCGTGGTCCTAGGGCCTGTGTGATGTCGTGATCAATCGTGCCGATCTGGATCCGTCTGGAACGCGGATCCGGTAGGAAGGCGTTCGTGACGCGCAGGCAACTCAGCGACGAGCAGTGGCAGTTGATCGAACCGTTCCTGCCGATAGGCGATTACGGTCCGTACCCTGAGCGGCTGCGTAAGCAGTTCGAGGGGGTGATCTGGCGGTTCCGCACCAGCAGCCAGTGGCGGGAGATGCCGGGCGAGTTCGGCCCATGGCCGACGGTCTACGGCCGCTTCCGCGTCTGGAGGGACGCCGGCGTCTTCACCGCATTACTGGAAGGCATGATCGCTGAGGCCGCCCGCCAGGAGCAGGCCGACTTGTCCCTGGTCAGCGTGGACTCCACCACCGTCCGTGCCCACCACGACGCCGCCGGGATGCGCATCGGCAAGGAAGTCATGGACGCCCTCGAGGAAGCCGCCGCCGACCAGGAACGGGCCCGGCAAAAGGGGGCGGCCCGCCGGAACAGAACGGACAGGACGGACGCGACGCCCCCGGCCGGGAAGAACTGCGGCACCTCAGGCGACGGCGCAAGCTCCGTCTGAAGGAAGCCCTGCTCGGCAGGTCCCGAGGCGGGCTGACGAGCAAGATTCATCTCGCTGCGGACCGCAAGTGCCGTCCCTTGTCGTTCGTCCTGACCGCGGGACAGGCTGCTGACAGCCCGCAATTCGCCCCCGTGCTGCAGAAGGTGCGGGTCCGTCTGCCGGTCGGCCGTCCCCGAACCCGGCCCGGGGCTGTCGCCGCGGACAAGGCCTACTCATCCCGCGCCAACCGCTCCTACCTGCGCAAACGCAGCATCAAGGCCGTCATCCCGGAGAAGAAGGACCAGGCCGCCAACCGGAAGAGGAAAGGCAGCCGGGGCGGCCGGCCCACAGGTCACGACGCCGATCTCTACAAGGAACGGAACACCGTCGAGCGCCTGATCAACAAGCTGAAGGCCTGGCGGGGCATCGCGACTCGATACGACAAGACGCCCGAGAGCTATCTCGCCGGCCTCCACCTCCGCGCCTCGATGATCTGGATCAACGACCTGCTGCAAGCAACCGCTTGATCACGACATCACACAGGCCCTAGGGGTGTTGGGGTGTGCCGGAGTCGGATCGGTGTTCGGTGTAGTCAATCCGGGGCTTGGGGGTGTCGGATCGGCGACTGGCTCACTGGTCTTGGGATGCGCGGACGTTGGACCAGTCCCCGATGTAACGTCCTTGAACTGCGCGGCTGTTGAACCGGCGCCGGGCGTAATGGGCCCGACGGAGATGCGCAGCAGAAGGAGGACCGAGCCGAGCAGCACCGCCGTCGCGGCCACGGTCGAGGCGACGGTGTCGGCGAACGCGCCGTCCCGGTTGGTCTCGGCCGACGAGGGGTGGGTGCCGGCTCTGCCTCAAGGACGTCGAGCTGCCGTAGGAAGAGGCGCCCGGCACCGTTCGACGGGTTCCAGAGCGCCTCGTCGGCGGGAGCTGCGTCGCAGCGTGCTGTTCGCTACGGGCGCCCGTCCTTCGAACGAACGGGCGTCCATCGCAGGTTGTCAACGGGTGAGGAAGCGCAGGTCTGTTGGACAGAGTGAACGTCAAGTCGCGACCCTGAGGGTGAGTTACCCCTTCGTCGCGAACGACAGCGTGCCGGACGCGGTCGTATCGCCGTTCTGTGTGATCTGGAAGGCCCAGCCGTCCTCGGCCGGCGCGCACTCGACATGGACGGGTGCGTTCCACTCGGTGAAGCGCAGGGCTTGCATGTGGCAGCCGTTCAGTCGGCCTGGGGAGGCTCCTGCCAGGCAGGCCGCCTGGCGGGCCGCCTCCAGGAGGACCATGCCGGGTACGTGGTCGCTCGGGTGGTCGAAGAACCGGGGGTGGCGCAGGTCGGCCGGTGCCACCAGCAAGGTTCCGGAGGGGGCGCGGACCAGCATCACGTCGCCGGGGGAAGGGACCGACACCTCGATGGGCGAGGGGCGCGCGTGCACGTTGTCCCGAATGGGGTCGGCGGCGGCGTTCGGGCCGCGGACCATCTCGTACTCCTCCTCCGACAGGACACGGACGCGTCCGAAGGCCGAGCCGAACTCCCGCCCGGCGGCGGAGAATTGGATCCGCACGTTCAGCGCGACCGGCCAGGGGACGTCGTCGACGTGGCGTACGTCGTGCACCTCGGCCCGGCACAGGACGTCGGTGGCGCCGTAACCGACAACTGGCTCAGCGCTGTTGTCCAGCTGGAAGCCGACGCTTCTGATGACGGGCCTGCTCGTGCTCGGGGCGCCGAGGAAGCGCTGGCAGATGTACAGGCCGACCTGGCGGATGGTCTCGGCGGCCAGCATCGGATCGTGCCGTTCGCCGGAACAAGAACCGGAGCCGATACCGGACGCGGCGGATGAGGCATACGAGCGCGGCCACTGCGCGGCGAGGAGGTAACGGCCGTCGGGCAGCGCTCGGGCGTCGGTGAGCAGGACTTCGGCGACCGCGTTCCGGTGTACGAGGGTCCTGGACACGCAGCTGTCCCAGCTCAGCGCCAGCTCTTCCGGGTCGGCATCGGGACGCGCGAGAGATGGTGATTCAGTCATAAAATAATAGAAGCTATGGTTCCCTGGCATCGGTGCGGGAAACGGCTGCCTGTCGGCTAGATTCACCGGAAAAGACGATCCGGCACGCAGGACAGGGACGACCGAGAATATGCAGGAACGTGCGGAAGCCACCCGACGGGCTGTTCTGGCGACGGCCGCGGTGCTGTTCGAACAGCATGGGTACGTCGGTGCGAGCATCAGCGACGTGGCGCGTACGAGCGGGTACACCAGCGGGGCGATCTATTTCCATTTCGGCAGCAAGGAAGGGCTGGCCCGGGGTGTCCTGGAAGCCCATTTCGCCGAATGGCCTCGATATGTGGAGCGTTGGGAATCACAGGAGGGTCCGGTACTCGACCGGTTGGTGGGCCTGAGCTTCGCCGTGGCCCGGGAATTCCGTGACAACGTGATCGTCCGCGCCGGCAACAGGCTCTGGAGCGAGCGCAGAACCATCCCCGTTTCCCTGCCCCGGCCCTTCGTGGGGTGGATCGACGCGGCCGCCCACATGTTGACCGCCGCCGCGCAGGCGGGGGAACTCGCCCCCGGCGTCGACGCCGAGCGCGCCGCACGCGTCCTCGTCTCCAGCTTCTTCGGGGTGCACACCGTCTCCGACGCACTGGACGACCGCCGCAACATCGAGGAAGCGGTGAGCGACCTGTGGATGATGCTGCTGCCGGGATTGCAGGCGGCGCCGGTGGATCCCGTGAAGTGCCTGGAAGGGGCGAGGAAGTTGTTGGCGGCTACTCGGGGGTGGCCTGCGCCGAGTGTGAATTGAAGGAGCGCGCAATCCGACCGGGCGTTGCCTGACTGAGGCGATGCTGCTCCCGAAGTGCACGGCCAACCGCTCAACACCCTTACCGTCGGCGCGAGTTCGCTCTGTGAGAGCTGTGCGAGTTCAAGGCGCAGCAGCAGCCGATCAGCCCGGCCGGACCGCGCCCGTCATCGCACCCTCTCTCCACGCCCCTCCGCCGGCGTGCCCTGCCCTCGCCTCCAACAGATCACCGGAATCCGGTGAGGACCGCTCACCTGCCCTACGACAAACCTGGGGTGCAGGGACTTCGGCAACGCCAGGCAAGGAGGCGGTCTCATGAGTGAGCGTGTGGCGGTGGTGGTCGGTGCGGGCGGTGGCCTGGGTCTCGCCACCGCGCTGGTACTCGCGGACGCCGGGTTCGGCGTGACGGCGGTCGACCGTACGGAGAAGGCGCTGGAGCAACTGCCCGACGGCATCCGGCGCGAGGTGGGCGACACCACTGACCCGGCCGTGGCCCGGAACGTCATCGACCGTATCGCCACCGAATCCGGACCTCCCGAGGTACTGGTGAACACCCTCGGCGCCTTCCGCCCGGGAGACGCGCTCGCCGCGACCCCCGAGGACCTGCGGGTCATGCTGGACGTCAACCTCGGCGCCGCGCTGTGGCTGAGCCAGGCCGTGGCGCCGTACATGCGCCGACGCGGCGGGGGCGCCATCGTGCACGTGTCGGCCCGGCCGGCGAGCGAGCCGACCGCCGGTATGGCCGCCTACAGCCTCGGCAAGGCGGCGCTCAACCACCTCGTCCGCATCCTCGACCTGGAACTGCGCCCGGACGGCATCCGCGTGAACGCCGTGGCGCCGCAACTCCTCGACACGGCCAGGAACCGGGCGCTGCTCCCTCCGGAGGCGCTGGCCCACGCCGTCCCGCCGGAGGCGATCGCGAACGTCATCGCCTTCCTCGCCGGCGACCTGGCTGCGGACATCAGCGGAGCGATCGTGCCGGCCTACGGCGCGTAACCCGGACAGGTAACACACCCTGTACGCCCCCGCCCCCGTACGCGTCCATTTCCATCCCATGCACATCACCCCCACTCGAAGGGAACCACCATGTCCTCGACGAACCGCCGATCGTTCCTCGCCCGCAGCGCGGTCCTGGCGGCCGTACCCACGGTCGCCGCGTTCGCCGACGGCACATTCGCCGGCCAGGCGTCCGCCGCCACTCCCACGCTGCCCGACTACGCGCCGATCCCGCCGTCCGCACTCGGCCCCGCCGTCAACTCGCAGGGCTACTACGTCGGTCGGGTGGAGCGGAATCTGTACTGGGTGACCGACGGCACGTACCAGGCGGCGTTCCTGACGACCCGTGAGGGCGTCGTGCTGTTCGACGCGCCTCCCACCATCGGGCACAACCTCCAGCGGGCCATCGACGAGATCGCCGCCGCCAACGGCGTCTCGAACAGAGTGACCCACCTGATCTACTCCCACCACCACGCCGACCACCTCGGCGCCTCGTCGTTGTTCGGCCGGCACGTGGTGCGGATCGGGCACGCCGAGAACAGGCGGCTGCTGGCCCGCGACAACGACCCGACGCGGCCGCTGCCGGACGTGACGTTCGAGAACCGGTACACGCTGCGCGTGGGCGGCGAGCGCATCAACCTGGCCTGGCACGGCACCAACCACTCGCCCGACAACATCTACATCCATCTGCCGGACCACGACACGCTCATGCTGGTCGACGTCAACCTGCCCGGCTGGGTCCCCTTCGACAGCTTCAACCTGAACGAGGACGTCCCCGCCTCGATAGCCGCCCCGGCGAAGGCCATGACGTACCCGTGGAAGCACTACATCGGCGGTCACATGGGACGGCTCGGCACCCGCCAGGACATGGTCGTCTACCAGCAGTACGTGAACGACATCGTCGACAACGTCAAGAAGGCGCTGACGGCGGTCGACCCCACGCCGTACTTCGCCAGGTACGGGGACAACGCCTGGGCCGCGGTCAAGGAGTACCAGGCCGCTCAAGTCGCCTACGCCGCCGACCCGGTGATCAAGAAGTACACCGGTGTCCTCGCCGCCGCCGACGTCTACACGGCCAGCACGACGTTCATCATCCTCGAATCGCTCCGCCTCGACCTCGGCCAGGGCTCGCAGGTCCATGCCTGAGCACAGCCCAACACACCAGCCTGAACACCGCGCCACACACCAGAAGGGGCACTGAGATGCCGGGCCGACTGGCCGGGAAAGTCTGCGTCGTCACCGGCACGGGCGGGAGCATGGGGCGTGCCACCGCCCTGGCGTTCGCCCGGGAGGGTGCCCGGGTCGTCGGGTGCGACGTCACGGTCGAAGTGGCGGAAGAGACCGTCGCGTTGGTGCGCGCCGAGGGCGGCGAGATGGTGTCGCTGCAGCCGTGCCGTCTCGACGATCCCGCCGAATCCGTCAGGCTCGTCGACTTCGCGGTGGATCGATTCGGCCGGATCGACGTCCTGTTCAACCTTGCCGCCAGGGCCCACTTCGGCTGGCTCGAAGACGTCTCCGACAAGGACTGGGACGATGCGCGCCGGGACGAGGTCGACCTGGTCCTCTACCTCACCCGGGCCGCATGGCCCCAACTCAAGGCGAGCCAGGGCGTGGTGGTGAACATGGCCTCCCTGAACGGTTCCCTCGGCTTCAAGGGCCTCCCGTCCCTGTCCCATACGACGAACAAGGCCGCGATCATCGGTATGACCCGCCAACTGGCCATGGAGGGAGCCGAGTTCGGCATCCGCGTCAACTCGATCTCACCCGGTCTGATCGAAAGCCGGGCCACCCGCGAGCAGTTGGAGAACGACGACTTCTCCCGCCAGATGCTCGGCCGAACCCTCCTGGGCCGAGTGGGCCGACCCGAGGACGTGGCGAACGCGGCCCTGTTCTTCGCATCCGACGAGAGCGCCTACGTGACCGGCGTCGACCTCGTCGTCGACGGCGGCATGAAGGTCTGGTGACCGACAACTCGCCGGTCCGGTACGGCCGTTCACCTCACCCTGTTCACCCTGTCCGGCCCACGACGAGCTCGTAGAAGATCGGCTCGCCGGTCGTCGTCACGCGGTGCTGGAACCGAGTCCGTTCCAGCACCGTGAGACGCCCGTCGGCCATCAGCCGCTCGACCGCGGCACCGAACCCGTCCGGATCCGATGCGTCCATCCACCGCTCGTCGATCGTGAAGGACACAGGAGCGCCGGGTGGCAGAACCGCGAGTGCGTTTTCAAGCGCCCGCGGTGTGGCGTGCGTGCCGCCGAACGCCCCTGCTGACACCAACCCCCCTAGCGCGTACGGCCATAGAGCCTCGCGGAGTGCGTCGGGGTGCAGGAAGTCGCCGACCACGTAGTCGGCGTAGACGCCCGGCCGGTCGCGCAGACTCGCCTCGCGCGCCGCCGGCAGCGCGTCGACCCCGACAACCTGAGCTACGCCCCCGCCACGCACGAGTTCGCCGACCAAGCCCGTGCCGGAGCCGACGTCGAGGACCGTCAGCGAGCCCGGCTCCAACCCGAGGCGCTCGGCCGCGCGCAGGAAGCCCGCCGCCGCGACCTGTGGTGACCGGCACTGGAGCAGCTCCTGGACGACATGCTCGTAGAGGCCGGGCACGGCGTAGATCCGTGTGTACTCGTGCAGGTGCAGCAACTCGTGCTCGCCCAGCGCGATGTACTCGCCGTCGGTCTCCGGCGGGCCGAGCAGACGGACGCCCGCAAACACATCTGACATGTCCGCGAGGCTATGCGAACGCGTTTGCGTGCTGCCACCAGTTGCCGGCAGTCGAAGCCCTTGATCTTCTACTGGATACGGCCCCAGCGCATGCCCAGGATCACCGCCGTGCAGGCGACAGTTCGCCGCCGGGATGACGTGATGCGCATCGGCTACTCTGACCGCGTGGCTGACGGACATCGCGCGACCCCCTACCTGCGGGCCACAGCGGGTTCGGGCCGCTCAGCAGGTCGAGGCCGACCCGGGCTCATCGACCGCCGCGACCTCGTCGCCGCCCTCGACCGTGCCGCCGAGAAGCAGGTGACACTCGTCTCCGCGCCCGCCGGCAGCGGGAAGACGTCGTTGCTGCGCACATGGGCGGACCGGCCTGACCAGGATCGTCGTATCGCGTTCGTGTCCGTGCGGCCGGGGCAGCGGGACGGGCAGTTGTTCTGGCTCGCTCTGCTGGAGGCGGTCCGCGCCGCGGCCGGTACCGAAGATGTGGGGGAGCCGTCGGCCGTGACGCCCGGCTCCGACGGCGGTGCGGTCAGGGACAAGGTGCTGGCCGAGATCACGGCATCCCGGAAACCCTTCTTCCTCGTCATCGACGACCTCCACGAGCTCGGATCCGCCGCGGCCGTCGAGCAGTTGGGGACACTGCTGACGAGCCTTCCCCAGGGCGTCCACGCGATCGTGGCCACCCGCCGTGACCCGTCGCTGCGCCTGCACAAGCTGCGGCTGGCCGGCGAACTCGCCGAGATCCGCGCCGCGCAGCTCCGCTTCACCGAGGCCGAGACCCGCGAACTCCTGGCCGCCACCAAGATCGTGCTGCCCGACTCGGTGGCAGACAAGCTGCATCAGCGGACCGAGGGCTGGGCTGCCGGGCTGCGGCTCGCCGTGCTCTCGCTGGCCGGGCACCCGGATCCCGAGCGGTTCGTCGCCGAGTTCTCCGGCAGCCACCGTACGGTCGCCGAGTACCTGCTGGCCGAGATGCTGGAGCGCCAACCACCGCACGTGCAGCGGCTGTTGCTGCGTACCTCCCTGCTCGACCGCGTCAACGGCGAGCTGGCCGATCTGCTCACGGACGCGACCGGGTCGGAGCGCATCCTGCTGGATCTGGAGGACGCCAACGCGTTCGTCGTGGCGCTCGATCCCGGCCGGACCTGGTTCCGCTACCACCACATGTTCGGCGATCTGCTCCGGCTGGAACTGCGCCGGACGCTCCCCGGGAACATCCCGGAGCTGCACCGGCTGGCCGCGCGGTGGTTCGCCGGACACGCCCAGGCCGGCGACGCCGTCCGGCATCTGCAGGCCGCCGGAGAGTGGGCCGAGGCAGCTCACCTGCTCGCCGATCACACTGTCAGCCTCACCCTGGACGGACAGGCCGGAACTGTCGTCGCGCTGCTGCACGCCTTCCCCGCCGGCACCGGCGAGGAACGCCCTGAGCTGGCCCTCGTGCACGCCAACGCCGACCTGCACCAGCACCGCCTGGACGAGGCCCAGGCGCACCTCGACATCGCCCGGTCGTACGCCGGGACGACGGCGCCCGACCGCAGGCCTCGGCTGCGGATGGCGATCGCGTCCCTGGACCTGCTGCTGGCCCGGCTGCGCGGGCACTTCGACGCCGTGTTCGAGCAGGCCGACGCCCTGCCGTCCCCGACCACCGGCCAGTCCACCACCGAGGTCGCGCTCGCCGGCGACCTACGAGCGCTCGCCCTGCTGAACCTGGGCGTCACCGAGGCCTGGTCGCTCCGGCTCGACGACAGCGAGCGGCACCTTCTGGAGGGCGCCGCGCTCGCCCACGACATCGGCCGCCCCTATCTGGAGGTGGCCTGCCTCGCCCACCTCGGATTCGCTTCCGGCAACCGCTCCTTCACCCTGGTCCGGCGCCGCTGCGAGGAAGCGCTGGCGCTGGCCGACCGGTACGGCTGGGGCGCCGAGCCGGTCATCGTGCCCGCGCAGGTGTCCTTCGCCGGGACGCTGATCTGCGCGGGCGAGTTCGAGCAGGGGCAGCAGTGGCTCGACCGCGCCCGGCGCGCCACGCAGTCCGAGGGCGAGCCCGGTGTCCGGCTGCTGGTGCATCTGGTCTCCGCGATGCTTCCGGCGGCGCGGGGTCAACTCCAGGAGACCTTGGCCGAGTTGACCGCCGCTGAGCAGGTGCAGTCACACATGAGGGGCGAGCACGGGCTCTGGTCCCGGGTGATCGGCTGGACGGCGGCCACCCAGGCCCGCCTCGGCATGCTCGACCAGGCCCGGGCCACCCTCGCCGCCCTCGACGAACGGCGGGCCGCCACCGGCGAGATCCGCACCGCGGCCGCGGTGATCCGCCTCGCCGAGCAGGACCCCGCCGGCGCCCGCCGCGAACTCCGGCCGGTCCTCGACGGCACCGCCTCCGTCAACTCCCTCCTCACCCCGATCGAGGCCCACCTCCTGGACGCGCTCGCCTGCCGCGACCTCGGCGACGAGCGAGCGGCGGTAACGGCCGTGGAGCAGGCGCTGAACCTCGCCGAAGCGGACCGGATGATCCTGCCCTTCGCGATGACCGGCGCCTGGGAGCTGCTGGAGGCCCTGCCGCTGCGGACGTCGCACGCCGCGCTGGTCTCCGACATCCTGGACGTCGTCCGCGGCACCGCCGGCGGCGGACCGGACCGGCCGTCTCCGGTACCCACCGAGAACCTCAGCCCGAGCGAACTGCGCGTCCTGCGCTACCTGCCGACGAACCTCACCCGCCCCGAGATCGCCGGCGAACTCTCGGTCTCGCTGAACACCGTCAACACCCACATCCGGCGGATCTACGCCAAGCTCGGCGCCGGCGACCGGTCCGCGGCGGTGCAGCGCGGTCGTGAGCTGCGGCTCCTGTCGAACGGCCGCGGCTGAGGACCGTACGATCACCGGATTCCGGCGACGCGGACTCACCTGTCCGCCCACGACGATGGGGCCATGGGTGATGACCCCCTCCTGTACCAGATCCGGGTCTGCGGCCACCTCGGTCCCACCCTGCTGATGGCGTTCCCGGCGTTCGCGCCCGAGCAGCAGGGCACCGAGACCGTGCTCACCGGGCTGCTGCCGGACGCCTCGGCGCTCTACGGCGTCCTCGCCGAGGTCGAGGCACTCGGCCTCGACCTCCTCGAAGTACGCAGAGTCCGGCCCCCGCAAGACCTCTCGGTCCGGCCGATCGTGCGACCGGACCAGCCTCCACCGAAGGGAGAACGTTCCGTGAGCACCGAGCAGCAGAACACTCTCGACGCGATCCTGCGTCAGTCGGCCCTTCCCGTCGGCAGTGACGTCGGCGAACAGCGGCGCCTGCTCCGTGAGTTGACGTCGGCGCAGCCCCTGCCCCCCGACGTGACCATGACGTCGACCACGCTGGGCGGTGTCCCCGTCGCCACGATCACGGTCGACGGAGTCGAACCCCGGCACGTCGTCCTGTACTTCCACGGCGGCGTCTACGTTCTGGGCGACGCCGCGAGCGCCGCAGGCCTGGCCTCGCAGGTGGGCCGGCGGACCAGCGCCAAGGTCTACTCCGTCGACTACCGGCTCGCCCCCGAATACCCGTATCCGGCGGCGGTGGACGACGCCCTGGCGACCTACGAAGCCCTCCTGAAGGACGGCATCGCCCCCTCGGACATCGTCCTCGCCGGGGAGTCCGCGGGCGGCGGACTCGTCGTCGCCACCCTGGTCAACGCCCGCGACCGCGGACTGCCCCTGCCCGCCGCGGCCTACGTCATGTCGCCGTACGTCGACCTCACTTTGGCCGGGGCGAGCATCGAGACCAAGCGTGAGGCCGACCCGCTGCTCAGCCGGGAGCTTCTCGAACCCCGGGTCACCGACTACACGGCGGGACAGGATGCCGCTCTCGGCCTGATCAGCCCCGTCTTCGCGGACCTGTCCGGGCTGCCGCCCCTGATCATCCAGGTCGGCAGCCACGAGGTCCTCCTCGACGACGCCGTACGCCTCGCCCAGCAGGCTGCCGCCGCGGACGTAGAGGTCACGCTGGAGGTCACGCCTCGGGTCCCGCACGTCTTCCAGGCCTATCAGCCGCTCCTCGACGAAGCGGCCGTAGCGCTGGACCGGGCCGGAGAGTTCCTGTCCGCGCGGCTGGACAGGGCGGACAGTGCTACCGGAAAGCCGGTGTCGTAGGAACCCGGCGACGACCTCTCACCCGACCACTGGCGTCGTTGTCGTCGGCGAGCCCCCGGCTCAATCCTCCGAAGCCTGCTGCCCGTTACGGCTTCTGCGTGCGTCGACGACCGAGTCGGCGACCGGGACCACGATCCAGCAGAGGTAGGCCCAGTGGGTGAAGAGCGAGACCGGGATCGACACCAGGAAGCCCAGTGCCACCATGCCGAGGCGGCGGATGGCCCGGGTGAAGAGCTCGGGCGGGGTGCCGGGGCGCTGGAGGCCGTCGCGGGGGACCTCGCGGACCATCAGTATGAACAGGAGACAGGCCA
Source organism: Streptomyces sp. NBC_00988 (assembly GCF_045162645.1). Lineage (NCBI taxonomy): Bacteria > Bacillati > Actinomycetota > Actinomycetes > Kitasatosporales > Streptomycetaceae > Streptomyces > Streptomyces sp. NBC_00988. The sequence goes on along the minus strand of NZ_CP108730.1, from coordinate 723,853 downwards.
GGAACTGCACGACGGCGTAGAAGACGAACCGCGCCTGGAACGCTCCGTGGCCGCCGATCACATCGGTCGCGAACGGGGTGACGACCAGCATGAGCAGCCAGTACATGGTGAGGGCCGTCAACCGGCTGTTGGTCGCCGTGACGTAGCGGAACACCCGGTGGTGGGAGCGCCAGTGCGCGGCGATCACCACGAAACTGATCATGAACGCCAGATAGCTCTCGCGGTGTGACGTGGCCGAGTGCCACAGCTCGGAGTTGGTCGAGCCCTCCGGTACCGGAAGTTCCAGAGCCAGCAGCGTGAGCGCGATGGCGACCACCGCGTCCCCGAAGAACGTGAGCCGCTCGCCGGAGACCGCCCGGGCCTCCATGTCCTCGTCCTCGGACGGCAGTTCTTGATCAGTCGAGACATCCATGGCAGCAGAGAATGCCACAAGCCGGAGGGCGTCCCGGACGCGCCCGGCACCGAGCGCCGGGCCAGGGGAGTGGTACTGCTGGTCCTACCCACACGGCTGGCGACCGCCGCGCGGAGAAGAGGATCATCGGACGGACAGGGCACGGCCCCGACCGGAGACACCTCAGACAGCTGATCGCGCAGAACGGACAGCCGCATGACCATGGCCTACCTCGCACAGCCCGAGCAGCAGCAGAGACTCGAATGGCTCGACGGCGGCGAGTTCGCCGTACTCCTCGATGCCGCGGCCACCGGCGGACAGTTGACGGTGGGACGGTTCTCCGTCGCCAAGGGCGAGGCACCGCCGTACCACAAGCACACCCGTGAGGACGAGGTCTTCATGCTCATCAAGGGGAGTGCGCTGCTGTGGTGCGACGACGAGGAGATGGAGCTGTCGGAGGGCGGCATCGTCTTCCTGCCGCGGAACGTGCCGCACGGCTACCGGATCACCTCCGACACGGCCGACCTGCTGATGATCTGCACGCCCGGTGGCATCGAGGGCATGTTCCGGCACGCGGGACGTGACCTCACGACCCCGCGCCCCGAGGGCTTCGAGATCTCGCGGGACATCATGGCCGAGGCCGCCGACATGTACGGCCAGATCATCGTCGGCCCGCCGCGCTGACCCACAGCTCCACCGCACCGACCGGAACCACGAAAGGCACAGCCATGTCCCGGCAACAGCGCCAGGCCCTCGACGAGATGCTGCGGCACGGCCCGCTCGACCTCGGAGGGGACGTGGCCCAACAGCGCGCCCTCTTCCACGACATGATGACGTCCATCCCGTTGCCGCCCGACGTCTCGACCACCGAGGGAGAACTGGGCGGTGTACCGGTCGTCACCGTCGAGACGCCGGGGAACGACCCGGCGAGCGTCCTGCTGTATCTGCACGGCGGCGCGTACGTCATCGGCTCGGCGGCCGACGCCGCGGGTCTGGCCGCCGAGGTCTCCCGGCGCACCGGTGCCCGCGCCGTCTGCGTCGACTACCGGCTGGCCCCCGAACACCCCTTCCCCGCGGCGATCGACGACGCCCTGGCCGTGTACCGGGCCCTGCTCGACGACGGAACTCCCAGTACGGCCATCGCCTTCGTCGGGGAGTCCGCGGGCGGCGGTCTCGTCGCCGCGACACTGGTCGCCGTCAAGGACGCGGGCCTGCCCCAGCCCTCCTCGGCCGCGGTCTTCTCCCCGTGGGCCGACCTGAGCGTGTCCGGCGACAGCGCGGTGAGCAAGGCGGCGGTCGACGCCTCACTGACCCCGGAAGGCCTGCGCACCCGCGCCCGCGACTACCTCGGCACCACGGACCCGACCACCCCGCACGTCAGCCCCGTCTTCGCCGATCTGACCGGCCTGGCGCCCCTGTTCATCCAGGTCGGCTCGTACGAGATCCTCCTGGACGACGCTGTACGGCTGGCCGCGCGCGCCGCCGAGTACGACGTCCACGTAGAACTCCAGGTCTGGCCCGAAGTCCCGCACGTTTTCCAGGCGTTCGCGGCGATGCTCGACGAGGGCGCCGCCGCGCTCGACGCTGCCGGAGCCTTCATCCGGGCCCGGTGGGCCGAGGACTCCGACACCGACAAGCCGGACGAGGCATTGCCGGCGGCCGGGGCCTCGTCGTAGGTGGACGAGGGACGACGGCACGGACCGGCGGAGAGTAAAGACTCCGCCGTCCGGAGGTTGAACGTCCCTGTGCGGCGCGCCAGTTGAACAACAATGTGTTCCATGGCTACGACGAACCACTTTGGCATCGCTCTGCGAGGGTGGCGCGAGCGCGTGTCGCCGCAGGACAGCGGGCTGGAGGCGGGCGGGGACCGGCGCATCCCCGGGCTGCGCCGGGAGGAACTGGCCCGGCTGGCCGGCCTGTCGGTCGACTACGTGGTCCGGCTGGAACAGGGGCGCGCCCGGAATCCCTCGGCCCAGGTCGTCACCGCGCTGGCCAGAGCGCTACGGCTCGAACCGTCCGAGCGCGACCACCTGTTCCGCTGTGCCCACCTCGCACCGCCCCCGGCAGGGAACGTGTCCCGGCACGTCCCCGCGAGGGTGCACCGGCTGGTGGGCCAGCTGTCCGGCAACCCCACCGCCGTGTTCGCCGCCGACTGGACCCTCATCAGCTGGAACGGGATGTGGAACGAGGCGGTCGGTGACCCCCGGACGTACGGCTGGAGCGAACTCAACCTCGTGGCCGGCATGTTCCGGTCCAGCGGTGGACGACGGCGGGAGCCGATCGCGGCCTGGCCGGTGCGGTCCTGGGCGGGCGACGCGGTCGAGGAGGAGGACCTGGTCGCCGACCTGCGGTTGACGGCGGCCGCCCATACCCATGACGCGCGGCTCGCCGCCTTCATCGACCGCATGCTGCACGACAGCGGGCGCTTCGCCCGCCTCTGGTCCAACGGCACCGCCCGCACCAATGTCGGCGACCGCAAGACCGTCGAGCATCCCCGGGTGGGGAACATCGACCTCGACCTCGACGTCGTGATGGCCGCGGGCACCGACCTCAGGATCGTCACGTACACGGCGGCGGTCGGGACGGCCGACGCGGAGAAGCTGGACGCTCTGCGCGCGACCTGTCCGGAGCCGGATCGGGGCCTGGCCCACGCCATGTCGGGGCGCGACGCCCCGAGTTGAGGACGAAGACTGCGGCCCGTCAGCCCTCTTGGTCCCCGTCCGCGACGGACAGGGCATCGGTGATCAGGCGGGTGGCGAAATCCTGGTCGTCGGTGATGCGGTTGATGTGCTCCGCGAGCAGAAAGGCCGTGGCCTCCAGCGGAGTCATCTCCTCCTTGGTCCAGTCCCCGTACTGCGCACGCCACAGGTTCGGGCTCAGCCCGGTGCCCGCGGCGATGGCCAGCCCGGCCATCATCGGGATGGCCTCTGGGCGCACACTCCTGGGCATCATCTGCATCGTGGCCACGAGGCTGGGCACCACGTACTCGATGACGTCCTTCTCGTGCTCCTCGTGAGCCTTCCGCAGCCACGTCATGAACATGTAGATCAGCGTGCACGTGCCGTCCAGCATGTCATTGAGCCCCTTGGCCCCCAGCGTCGCGATGAACTGGTCCATCAACGCCCGCTGTTCGGGATCGGTCGCACTCTTCCCGTCATGAACGGTCTTCAGCCGGGAGTCGATCATCATGATCGCCGCACCGACATCACCGACAGGAGCGTGCGAGGGGTCGCAGGGCGATGACACAGGAATCCTCCTCGGGTGACTGCGGTGGGTAACTCCGCGTGTTCGTACAGTAGATGGCCGGTGCGGTCGGGGGCGGGGGTTTATCGGGTTTTACGGCCACGGGGTGGTGGAGTCCGGATTCTTCCGGTGGGCGGGGGAGGGCGCTTGCAGTGCGCTCTCGAACGCGGGCCGATGGGCGGAGGTGTGGGCGTACTCCCGCTCGGACCAGGCGACGCGGGCGCCGATCAACTCGTCCTCGACTGAACGGCGTTCGGGTCCGCTGAGCCGTGCCCGCCACCAACTCGCGTTCAGGATCTGCCGGTTGAGCATTGCGTTGACGAGTTTGGCGCGATCGGACGCGTCGAGGCCGTAGGCATCGGCGAGGACCCGCACCTGGGCTGCCTGCACCGCCGCGGGCTGAGCAGTGGCCCGGGAGGAGACGCACCAGGTCCAGGCTGCGTAACCGACGTCTTCGAGAGGATCGCCGGGAGCGGCGGTGTCGAAGTCGATGAAGGCGTAGGGCAGGCCGTCGCGGAACACGGTGTTGTTCGGCCCGGGGTCGTGATGACAGACGACGGTGCACGGCTCGGCGAGCGCGCTGCCGCGGGTGGCGTCGTGGAGAGAGCGGAGCAGGGCCCCGGCCGCGGCGACCTGTGCGTCGGTCCAGTACTGGAAGCGCCGAGGCACATTGCCGGGCAGGTAGCTGAACGTGTCGCGTCCGGCTTCGTCGAGGCCGAGGTGGCGGGGCGCTCCAGTGAAGCCGTGCTGTTCGAGGTGACCGAGGAGTCGCGCGACGAAGGGCGAGGCTCGCGTGGTGGGGCGGCGGACCGTGTCGCCGACGCGTACGACGCCGGGGGTGATGCGGCCTCCGGACAAAGGGACTTCGCCGACTTCGGCGGGCGGGTGCGACTGCTCCATTCATCGGTCCCATCTCGGCCCAGGAACTCTCTGGTGTCCTCAGACGCTGAAGCGTTCCACGAGCCTCCTCATCGTCGCACCACCCGCGCCGGCAGCGGTCCGCACTCCGCCACGGCCTCGGCCAGCGACGGCCCCGGCACGAACGCGGTCGCCAGCCAGGGCGCCGGGCCCTCCGTGTCCGTGCCCAGCACCGGCACCACCCACGGGCTGTCCACCCCGCGCGCGGAGTCCGCCTCACGCCGGAACCGGGCCCGGAACTCCGCCTGTTGGGCGAACTCGGGCTGGATCACCTTCACCGCGGCGAGTTCCCCGGCCTCACCGCGCGCCAGGTAGACCACGCCCATGCCGCCCGCGCCCAGACGCCCCAACAGCCGGTATCCGCCGAGCCGCGACGGATCGGTGGGAAGCAGCCGCTCCATCACGACCCGCCCTTCGTGCCCGACCCGGATGGACTCGGCTCACCGGACGCCGACCCGCCGGAGCGTCCGATCTCCTGTTCCACCCTCAGCAGCATCCTCGGAAGCACCTCCGCCACAAGGGAGTTGAGCTCTTCCTCGCTACGGCCGCGCCCACCGCACACGGACGTACCGCTCACCACCGAACCCAGCACGGCCTGTTGCCACCAGTACGGGTACGGACCCCCGTGCGTGTCGCTGATGCACTGTCCCGTCTCCAGCAGCAGATCGTCGCCGCTGGTGTTGCCGCCCTCGCCGCGCGCGAACGACAACGACTGCAGCCCGGTAAGGCGTTCACCGGGCCGCTGGGTCTGTTCGGCGCAGTCGAGGTCCTCCTCCAGCATCCTGGCCTGCTCCCACGACGCGTCCAACGCCGTGCGGTGCACGGTGACCGTGGCCGACAGCCGGACGGCCCCCTTCGCACTGGACGCGGGCACCTCGAAGTGCCGGGTCAGCGTGGCCAACGCGTCGCCGGGTAACGGGCGCAGCCGCCACAGACAGTCGTCACCCAACACCGCCCACTGCCCCGGATCACTCTCGTACGGCGTGGCCCGCACCACCCCGGTCCCGAACAACTCCGGGCCGGAGATGACCTGTTGGATCAGCGCCCGAGCCTGCGCCGCGGTCATCGGTTCCCTGCTCGGATCCGTCCCAGGGGTGGCCGACGCCGTGGGCCGCGAGTCGGCCGTACTGCTCCGGGCCGTCCCGGGCGATGTCGTCGGCGGCGACGCGGAACCGCCGCCACCCCCAGTGCACCCCACCACCAGGGCTCCGCAGACCGCCGCCACCCCGCCGACACGCAGTGCTCTGGCATACGCCACGACGTCGCCCCCTCCACGGCCTGCCGTGCGGCCGACCCCATGCCAGTACCGATGCGCACGGTCACAGGACGGTTCCCCGCCCGCCGCGGCTGTTTCCGGCTGCGCACAGGATGCGTACAGACGAGTCGAGCGTAGTGCCCGGGCGCCTCAACTCACCCTGTGCAGAGGGCAGTTCGGAGCGGCGGCAGATTCACCTGACGAGTTCGGTCGGTTCGTCCAACTGCGTCAGCTTCCGCGGATTGCGCACCACGTAGATCCGGGTGACCCGGCCGTCCTCCACCACGACACTGATCGCGGACGGTTCGCCGTCGAACTCGATCCGGCCCGCCGGCTCGCCGTTGAGCCACACGACCGTGGTGTCGAGCGCGGCCACCAACTCGTGCGCGCGGGCGAGGATCGGCGCCACCGACTCGACGCCGTGGATGGGAGCGAGCGCGGCGGGAACGACCCCGCCACCGTCGGTCACCAGCACCACGTCCGGTGCCATCACCTCCATCAGTTCCTGCAACTGCCCGGTCCGCAGGGCGAGCAAGAACCGTTCCACGACGGCCTGTTGCTCCGACCGGCTCACCCGCACCCGGGGCCGTCGGGCCGCCACGTGCTCCCGGGCCCGCCGCGCGACCTGCCTCACCGTGGCTGCGGACTTCCCGATGACCTCGGCGATCTCGCCGTACGGCAGCTCGAAGACCTCGCGCAGCACGAACACCGCCCGCTCGGTGGGCCCGAGCGTCTCCAGCACGGTCAGCATCGCGATCGAGACGTTCTCCGCGAGCTCGACGTCCTCGGCGACATCGGGACTGGTCAACAAGGGTTCCGGCAGCCACTCGCCCACGTACTCCTCACGTCGGCGCGACACCGTGCGCAGCCGGTTGAGCGCCTGCCGGGTGACAAGCCGGATCAGGTACGACCGCGGGTCCCGCACCTGTGACCGGTCGACGTCGGCCCACCGCAGCCAGGACTCCTGCAGCACGTCCTCCGCGTCGGCGGCCGACCCGAGCATCTCGTAGGCGACCGTGAACAGGAGGCCCCGGTGGGCGACGAACGGGTCCTCGGTCACGTCGTCGGCAGTCATGCCGTCGACGCTACGTCGGCGGCGGCGTGCCCCGTCCGGGAAGCCAGCGGAATCTCGCACGAGTCCGAGTAGCCCTGCGAGGTGATCCCGTGCGCGGTGTTGCACCTGGCCGCCATGTTGGCGAAGCCGATGAACACGGTGAGTTCGACGAGCGCGGCCGGGCCGAGCCGGTCGAGCAGGCTCTTGGACAGCTCGTCGGTGACGGTCGGCGGTGTGTTCGTCATGGCCTCCGCGTACGCGAGCACGTCACGCTCCAGCGGTGTGAACACCTCCGACTGCCGCCAGCGCGGCACCTGGCTCGCCTTGGCCAGGTCGAGGTTCTGGTTCAGCGCGTGGAAGTAGTTGACGTCGAGGCACCAGCTGCAGCCGACCTGGGCAGCGACAGCCATGTGCGCGAACGTCTTGAGGCTCGGGTCGGCCGCGTCCCACGCACCCACCTTCGCTGCGAACTCCTGGTTGGCCGCGGCGAGTTGGGGCTGGTTCCACAGAACTTCGACGGGCTCGGGCACGGTCCCGAGTTGCTTGATCATGTTCTCGCGCAGCTCGGCGGGAAGCTCGGCCTTGGGAACGCGAAGCGTCACGGTGTTCTCCTTGTATGTGGTGCACGTGTGCCTGGGTGGCTGTTCGACATGAAGACACCGGCCGGCCCGCGGATGTGACACCGGGACCGGGGGCTCCGGTCGGCCACTGTGCTTGGCCCCTTCGCGCGGGGGTACCCGGCCGCCATGATGATCGCCGAGAACGAACACATGGACCTCGCCGCATCCGGCGCCGCCATGGGCCTGGTGGTGGCCTTCGCCGGTGGACTCGTCATCGTCGCGCTGCTGGTATGGGCCGTCCGATTGGGCATCGACGTACGGCAGCGGGAACCGGCGCCGCCGCGGCCGGACGAGCAGCCCCGACTGCCGGAATCCGGTGCCGTCCGGGAGATCCGGGAACAGCGGGAGCCCGACGAAATGCCGCGCACCCCCGACGGCGAGCGGCTCCTGCCGCACGACCTCCACCACTCCGGAAGCCGGCGCAGCGAGAACCAGGAGCGTCCGCGCTGGAACGAGGGGCCCGGCGGTTCCTGATGGCCGGCACCCGGAGCGCGGCCGGCATCCGGACCGTGCGGGCGGGCCGCCGCAGCCTCGACATCCACCGGCCCGACAAGGTGCTGTTCCCCGCCGACGGGAACGGCAAGGAGTACACGAAGGGCGACCTCGTCGCGTACTACCGGGCGATCGCCCCCTTGATGCTGCCGCATCTGCGGGGACGCCCGCCCCTGGGCGGGACTGGCGAGTCGGGGACGTTCCCTCGCCCCGGCCGGGCGGCGACTGGACGACCTGCGCGGCTGAGTGACCAACGCCTCGAAACGAAGATCAATCAGGACGACTGACGGATCGGCCTCGGGGTACTCACCGGTTCATGCGAATGAGTGTGGTGGACGTGGGGTCGAACACGGTGCGGCTTGTGGTGGCGGACCTGGAGGACGGCGTACCCCTGCCCGTGCACACGGCCAAGTGGAAGCTACGGCTCTCCGAGCGCGTCGGCCAGCCGTACGGGGAGATCCCCGAGGACTCCGTACGCCACCTCGTGAAGGCGGTGTCGGCCGCCGCGGAAACCGCCCGCAGTTGGGGCGCCGCAGGCCCACTCGCCTTTGCCACAGCGGTGGTTCGCGGCGCGCCGAACCGGCCCGACGTGCTCCGCGCGGTGCGCACCGAGACCGGCGTACGGCTGTGCACGCTGCCGGGAGAGGTCGAGGGCGAGCTGACCTTCCTCGGCGCCCGCCGCTGGATGGGCTGGCGCGCCGGTCCGCTCGCGCTCTTCGACATCGGCGGCGGTTCCTTCGAAGTCGCCTTCGGCCGCGGCAGGTTGCCCGACTTCGTCGCGTCCCTGCCGCTCGGCGCGGGCCGGCTGACCCGGGACTTCCTCTACGGCCAGGACCCGCCGCCCGAGCGCGCGGTGAAGGCGCTGCGTCGCGAGGTACGGCACCAACTGCGGGACGTGGCCGCACGGATCCGCTGGGAAGGTCCCCGCACCACCGTCGTGACATCCCGCACCTTCCAACAGCTGGCCCGGCTCTGCGGCGCCGCTCCCGGACGCCAAGGTCCCTTTGTGGAACGGCGGTTGGCGCGGGCGGACCTGCGCGTGGGCCTCGACCGGCTGGCCGCCCTCGCCGCCCCCGACCGGGCCCTGCTCCCCGGCGTCTCGGCACCGCGGGCCGCGCAGAGCCTGGCCGGAGCCGTGGTCGGGCACACGGTCATGAAGCTCACCGGCATCAAGACCGTCACCGTCTGCCCCTGGGGAATCCGCGAAGGAATCCTGCTGCGGTACATCGAGGACGGCGGGGCCTGGTGGACGGAGATGACGCGGCGCAGCGACGACACCGAAGCGGCAGGAGCGGTCGCCCTGCGGATCGCACCGGTGCCGAAGCCGAGACCCGCCGGCGGGTAGCGAATGTCGACCGACACGCATCGGCGGGTGGTCTTCGTCCGCGCCGCGCCGGCCTACGCCGGGCGTGAGATCTCGGCGACCGCCGTCGAGATCCGCTGTTGCAGAGGCTCGGGCAGCGGCGCTCCGTTGACCGAGTCGACGAGTTCTTCGGCCAGTTGATGGAGTTTGGTGTTCGACCGCTGGGAGACGTCGACCAGGACGCTCCAGGCGTCCTCGCGGCTGAGGCCGAAGGAAGCCATCAGGACTCCGCGGGCCAGGTCGATGACCGGCCGGGTCTGCATCGCGCGCTTGAGCTGCCCGACCTCGACGCGCAGTTCCTCGGCCTCGTCGGACACGCCGTTCTCCTCCATCAGGTCGTGCGTCGTGGGGGAATGTTCACGCCGGGTGTCGACCACCCCGTCGGCGGCCGTGGGCCCTGGCACGGGGCTGAACAGGGACGACGTGTCGGTGAGCGCGAACAGCCGCTCGACCCCGGCGCTGAGGGCCCGGACGCCGAGTGTCTTGCCGTCCGTCAGGGCGATCCCGCGGACGGACAGCAGGACGTTGAGCCCGGCACAGTCGCAGAATCCGACTCCGGCCAGATCGAGGTCCAGCCCTCCGGACGACCGGGCGAGTGCCAGCCGCAGGGCGCTCCGCACCACTTGTTCCGTGTCGATGTCGATCTCCCCGGAGACCACGACGACAGTCCGGACACCGGCCGGCCGCGTCACGATCTTCAGGGAGGCGGAGACCGACGGTGGATCCGCCGCGGAGGACGGGGGATCCACCGTCGGCATGGGGGACACCGCACATATCGTCCGGACCCCGCTCCGGAGAGGAGCGCTACGTTCGTGTTCTCGCATGGCAGCCGCTCCCGAGGCATCCGCCCTGTTCTCTGCCCGGTCAAGTCTTGCCCGCCGCATTTAGCGCGTCAAGATATACACGAAATCTGTTTCGTGTCTCGGGATACGTGAATGCAGGGCCCTATGCTGGGGGCATGGACGGAGTATCCGAGACGCACACAGGATGGACGTTCCTCACCAGCCATGCCCGAGTGCTGGCCGCGATCGCCGAGGACCACCGCACCCGAATCCGTGACATCGCCGTGCGATGCAGGCTCACCGAGAGAGCCGTACAGAAGATCATTTCCGATCTGGAGCAGGACGGTTATCTCACCCACACGCGGGAGGGACGGACCAACGCGTACCGCATCCAGCCGGGAACCATCCTCCGGCATCCGGCCGAGGCCGGGATGACCGTCGAGGCGCTGCTCTCCACCCTCGCCCAGCACGACGATCGGCGCGAGCACTCGTCCACGGCACCGGCCGACGAGCGGGACTCCGAACACGCCGAGTGACTCGCCGAGTTGGGGCGGGGGGTGCGTAGTAGCCGGTGATCGACGAACCTGTGACGGTCCGTCAATCACCGTGAACCATGAGGGTGTTGGGTGTTGGGTGCTGTATGTCGGGGGAGTCAGGACGGTCGAACGGCGTCCGATTCCCGTCCTCGCTCGATCGGACACCTCAACTGCCGTGACGCGACAGGGGCGGTGGCCCGTCGGACCGTACGCCGCCCACGCGTCTATACGTCGCTCATGCGCCGCTCCGGCCGGTCGACTCGCCCTCCATCACTGCCTCCGCCAGTTCCTGCGCCGGGTCGTTCCACTCCTCGGTGCGGATGGGGCCGACACGTCCCCTCATCCGCCCATGTGATTGATCACCTTTCGCCACGGTTTTGCGGCCGGGAGTCATTGCCTTCGGGCAATTGTTTCAGGGGTTTTTGCGGGGGAAGGCGCACGGTGAGTGCTTCGGACAGGAGGCACGTCCGTGGGAGCCGGCGTATGCCGGATCGCGGGTGTGTTCCGCCTGTTCGGTGCGTGCCCGCTCCCATGGGGACCGACCTTCGGCAACCCCTTGAGGGAGTTGTGAGCACCACCATGGACACAGTCACCGTCACTCGGAAGCGTCATCCGCACGACGACGCTCCCCGCACCGCCGCCGCCTTCGCCCGCCTCTCGCACCTGCCCGCCGGACCTGAACGGGTCGCCCTGCGCGACGAACTCGTCCGGGTCTGGCTCCCGATGTCCGAACGCATCGCCGGCCGCTATCGGGGAAAGGGCGAGCCCTACGAGGACCTGCGCCAGGTCGCGGCACTCGGTCTCGTCAAGGCCGTCGACGGCTACGACCCCGACCGCGGCCACGCCTTCGAGAGTTACGCCGTGCCGACCGTCACCGGCGAGATCAAGCGTCACTTCCGCGACCATATGTGGGCCCTGCACGTGCCCCGGCGCGTCCAGGAACTCCGCAACAAGGTGCGCGTCGCCCTGCGGGACCTGTCCGCGACGGGACCGGACCGGCGTCCGAGTGTCGCCGAGATCGCCGAGTACGCGCAGCTGAGCGAGGAGGACGTACAGGCCGGTCTGGAGGCGCTGGACAGCTTCACCGCGCTCTCGCTGGACGCCGAGACGCCGGGCGAGGACGCGGGGATGACGCTCGTCGGCCTGCTGGGGGAGTGGGACGCCGGATTCGACCTGGCCGTCGACCGCGAGGCGGTCAAGCCCGCCCTGCGGACACTCCCCGAACGCGAACGCACCATCCTCTACCTCCGTTTCTTCCGCGGCATGACCCAGAGCCGCATAGCGGAACAGCTCGGCGTCTCCCAGATGCACGTCTCCCGGCTGATCACCAACTCCTGTGCCACGGTGCGCGAACGCGTATTGGCCGACGCTTCCTAGCCGCGCCGGGAAGGGGAGGCCGGCCGCCCCGCGGGATCGCTCCCGGGGCGGCCGGTGGCGGGCTCACTGCCGAACCCTCCCGGGAGCGGTTGGGCAGCCTGCCGCCCTCTTCGGACTACCGGGCTGGGGCCGGTTCAAACAACGACCGCCCTCTGTGTTCGCGTGGACACAGGCCGGTGAGGGAGGGGGTTCCTCGCCGCCTCCCAGGTGGCCGTCGTACCCTCAACAACGCGGAACGCAGGGCCTGTTGAGCCATTCCGCTTGCCGTCGGGGCGAGTGCGTACGGGGCGTCCCGGCGTACCGGTATGCTCTCGACTGTTGTCTGACGGCAACTATGGTCGCCGGAGACCGTTCGGTGGGGAGGGCAGGGCCATGGTGGTGCCACAGCCGCGGGCCGACGACCTGCTGTCGGTGGGTGGCGCAGGGGTCGGCCCGGACACCTGGGTGGCCTGGCAGCCCGCCGTCCTGCTGGTCGAGGACGACGCCGGCGACGCGCTGTTGGTGGAGGAACTGGTCGCCGACAGCGCGCTGAAGATACGTCTGCAGTGGGTGCGGTCGATGGCCGAGGCCGCCGAGGTGCTCGCGGCCGACGTGCCGGACTGTGTTCTGCTCGACCTGCACCTGCCGGACGCCCAGGGACTTGAGGCGCTCTCCCGGGTCCGGGCAGCCGCTGAGCGGGCGGCTGTCGTGGTCCTCACCGGCCTCGCCGAGGAGGAGACCGGACTGGCCGCCGTCGCCGCCGGCGCGCAGGACTACCTGGTCAAGGGCCGGGTCGAGCCGGGCCTTTTCGGCCGGGCCGTGCGCTACGCGATCCAGCGCAAGCAGGCCGAGCGGGCGGCCGTCGCCCTGCAGGCCAGCCGCATGCAGGCCCAGGAGAACGCCCGCCTGGAACGAGGACTGCTGCCCCGCCCCCTGCTGCGCGGCGAGGGCGTCGAAGCGGTGGCCCGCTACCGTCCCGGGCGCGCGCAGGCGCTGCTCGGAGGCGACTTCTACGACATCGTGCAGAGCGTCGACGGCACGGTCCACGCGGTCGTCGGTGACGTGTCCGGGCACGGGCCCGACGAGGCCGCACTCGGTGTGGCCCTGCGCATCGCCTGGCGCACGCTGGTCCTCAGCGGTGTCACGGGCGCCGAACAGGTGGCCTGCCTGGAGGAACTCCTGGTCGCCGAGCGCGCCCGGAGCGAGGTCTTCGCCACCCTCGTCAGCCTCGCCGCCGCACCCGGCGAGCGTACGGCCCGCGTGGTGCGGGCCGGTCACCACGGGCTGCTGATGCGGGACGGCGGCCGGGTGGAGTGGGTGGAGGTCGCCGGTGGCCCGGCGCTGGGCGTTCTCCCGGGCCTCGCGGACTGGCCGGTCGAGGAACTGGCCGTCCCGACGGACGCCGCCGTGGTCCTGTTCACTGACGGGCTGTTCGAGGGGCATGTCGGGCGAGGCTCGGAGCGGCTGGGGGAGGACGGGCTGCTACGGCTCGCACGGGAGAGGGCCGCCTTGGCACCGGAGCCGTTCGTCGACGAACTCATCGCCTGCGCCGAGAGCCTGGCCGAGGCACAGGGCGGCCTGGCCGACGACGTGGCCGTGATGCACCTGCACTGGACGTGATTCACCGCGCCGGAAACGAGCAGGTGGGACGAGAGGATGTCGGGACCAGGAGAGACGAACGGTGAGGGACATGACGGGCCGAACAGGGATCGGGCGCCGGCTGACGGTGCAGGGATGGTTCTTCCTGGCGCTGTCGCTCATGGTGTTGCTGGTGGTGATCGGCACCGCGATCGGCGCCAACCTGCTGAGCCAGACGGCCCGGGTCACCGACGATCTGCTGCAACGGGTCCAGCCCTCCCAGACCGAGGCCTACCGACTGCAGGCCGCCCTGGTCAACCAGGAGACCGGTATCCGCGGCTACGCGATCGCCGCCGACCGGCAGTTCCTCACCCCGTACAGCAGCGGCAAGCAGGACGAGGCCCGTTCGGCCGCCCGGCTGCGCGCGCAACTCCGTGACCGGCCCGAACTCCTCGCCGATCTCCGTGCGGTGGAGCGCGGTGCGGCCGCCTGGCGGAAGGACTACGCCGAGCCCCTCGCCGCCGCCGTCACCCCCGGCCGGCCGCACGCCGTCGACCAGACCACCGTGGACAGCGGCAAGCACGAGTTCGACCACCTGCGCACTCTCTGGGCGAAGCAGAACGCCGACCTCGCGAAGGCCGTGAAGGAGGGCCGTGCCCACCTCGCCCACCAGCGGACGGTCCGCGACACCGTCCTGAGCGGCATGGTCGCCGCCTTCCTGCTGACCGGCGCCGCCCTCGCCGTACTCGTACGACTGCTGGTGACGCGTCCCCTTGAGGCGCTGAGCAAGGCGTCGGAACAGGTCGCGGGCGGCGACTTCGCGCACCGCATCACCGGGGACGGCCCGGCCGACCTCACGGCGGTGGCCGGAGCCGTCGAGGGCATGCGCAGACGGATCGTGGCCGAACTCGACGCCTCCCGCGACCAGGAGGAGGCACTGGGCCGTCAGGCCGCCGAGCTGGACGCCCAGGCCGTCGAACTGCGCCGGTCCAACGCCGAGTTGGAGCAGTTCGCGTATGTCGCCTCGCACGATCTCCAGGAGCCGCTGCGCAAGGTCGCCTCGTTCTGCCAGCTCCTGGAGAAACGGTACGGGGACAAGCTCGACGACCGCGGCCTGCAGTACATCGACTTCGCCGTCGACGGTGCCAAACGTATGCAGGTCCTCATCAACGACCTGCTCACCTTCTCCCGCGTCGGGCGCCTCGACGACACCCGGGAGCTGGTCGGCCTCGACCAGACGCTGGACAAGGGGTTGCGGAATCTCGCGGCGGCCGTGGAGGAGTCGGAGGCCCGGATCGACCGGCCGGAGACCCTGCCCGATATCGTCGGCGACCCGACGCTGCTGACGATGCTCTGGCAGAACCTCCTGGGCAACGCCCTGAAGTTCCGCCACGCGGACCGCGCCCCGCACGTGACCGTCACCTGCGATCCCGACCCCGAGAACCCCGGCATGTGGCGCCTGTGCGTCGCCGACAACGGCATCGGCATCCCCGAGGAGTTCACCGACAAGGTCTTCGTCATCTTCCAGCGGCTGCACAGCCGCGACGCCTACGGCGGCACCGGCATCGGACTCGCCCTCTGCAAGAAGATCGTCGAGCACCACGGCGGCCGGATCTGGATCGAATCCAGGGTCGGCGAGGGCACCCGCTTCTGCTTCACGCTCCCGTCCGCCGAGGAAACCGCTGACACCATCGAAACCCCTGAAGCAACTGACGACGAGAAGGCCCTCACATGACCCTCCCTGACGCGACTCCGATCGACGTCCTCCTCGTGGAGGACGATCCGGGCGACGAACTGATGACCCGGGAAGCCTTCGAGGACAACAAGATCGGCAACACCCTGCACGTGGTCCGGGACGGCGAGGAGGCACTCGACTTCCTCTACAAGCGCGGCGAGCACACCGACGCCCCGCGGCCCGACCTGATCCTCCTCGACCTCAACCTGCCGAAGTACGACGGCCGCCAGGTCCTGGAGAAGATCAAGTCCGACCCGGAGCTGGCGCACATCCCCGTCGTCGTCCTGACCACGTCGTCGGCCGAGGAGGACATCCTGCGCAGCTACAAACTGCACGCCAACGCCTATGTCACCAAGCCGGTCGACCTCGACCAGTTCATCGCCGCGGTCCGGCAGATCGACGACTTCTTCGTGCAGGTCGTCCGGCTGCCCCACCGCTTCGGCTGAGGGACTAGGGTCTTTGGTACGAGGTGATGAAACGGGCGTCGAGTTGGTGAGGGCCATGGTGTCGGAGGACGACCGGGCCGACGAGATCACCGGGGTGTTCCTGCACCGGCTGCCGGAGGACACCTGGTGGTGGTCGGACGAGATGTTCCGGCTGCTCGGCTACGAGGCCGACGCCGTCACGCCCACCGCCAAGCTGCTGCGCGGCCACGTTCACAGCGAGGACCAGGCCGGGCTCGACAGCGCCCTGGAACACGGCAGGACCACCGGCCTCCCCTTCAGCTGCTACCTCCGCGTGGTCGGCACACCGGACGAGGAACGCGGCGTCGTCCTGGTCGGCGACGGCCGCACCGGCGACGACGGCGAGGTGGTCGTGCTGCGCGGGTTCGCCGTCGACGTCACGAAGTCCGTACGGCAGGAGGCACGGCGCACCGCCGACTCCGACATCGAGCGGGCCCGCGTCTCGCAGGAGGACATCGACCTCGCGCGGGGTGTGCTCATGGCGCTCTACGGCATCGACGCGGACATCGCGATGCGCGTCCTGCGCCGCCACTCCCAGTACGCCAACGTCAAACTCCGCACGCTGGCACAGTCCGTGCGCGAGGCCGCGCCCACGGCACCCGGCCGACCCCAGCACGACCTGCACCAGCGGATCTCGTCCGTGCTCTACCCCGACCGCGACTGAGCGGTCGTCCCCGCTCCCGGAGACGGGACCGCTTGGGTGCCGGAATCTCGGGTAGGCCAACCCCATGAGCGGCGAATCACCACACTGCCGACTTCTCTGAGGGGTCGAACTCGTGGCAGCGCACGGGGAGGCGGACCGGAAACCGGCGCAGGCGGACGACACGGACGTCCTCGCGGGCCGGATCGCCGATGCCGTGGACGGCCTGGCCGAACTGTGGACCACGGCCGCCGCCGAGGCGTCCGTACGGCTCTCCCCGCATCAACTGCGCGCCCTGCACGCCCTGGAGGCCACACCGGGCGCCAACCTGACCATGCTGGCGGAACGGCTCGACGCCGGCCTGCCCACGGTGAGCAGACTGTGCGACCGGCTGGAGGCGGCCGGACTGCTGCTCAGGGAGGCCGCACCGCACAACCGCAGGGAAATACAACTGCGGCTCACCGCACACGGCCGCGACGTGCTCGCCGAGGTGGCCGACCTCAGGTCCCGGGCGCTGTCCGAAGTCGTACGAGGCATGGAACCGGACGACCGCGCGGCCCTGGAGCACGGACTGCGGGCGTTCGTCGAGGCGCAACGGGTTCGGGCGCCCGGTGCGGGCGGATGATCACGGCGTCGCGGCGCCGCGCCCGTTCCAGTCCAGGCAGACCACGGCCGCGTCGGCGGTCAGGTCCGTGCTGCCGAAGTGCTCGACCAGGCTCGCCACCACCGAGCGCGCGACCTCCTGCGGAGCCTGCGTCGGCGCCGCGTCCAGGGCCCGGCGCAGCGCGTCCTCGCCGAACGGGGTGCCCTCCGGGGAACGGGCCCCGTGGACGCCGGTGCTCACCGCCACGAGCCGGTCACCGGGCCGAACGGAGAAGATCTGCTCCTCGTAGGCCGTCTCCTCGAACATGCCGAGGGGGAGCTGTGCCTCCAGTTCGATCTGCTTCACCGCGTCGCCGCGGCGGCGGTAGAGCCGGGGCGAGCCCGCGTCGACGGCCTGGACGGTGCCCGTCGCGAGGTCGAAGCGGAGCAGCAGGGTCGAGGCGTACACCTTGCCGCCGAACTGGGCGTAGACGGCCTGGTCGGCAAGGCGCGCCTGGTCGGAGAGGCTCACGCCGGCCCGGCGGGCGTTGCGCAGGGCGCCCACCGTCACGCTGGTGAGCAGGGAGGCGTCGATGCCGCGGCCCATGCCGTCGGTGACCGTCACGGTGAGTCGGCTGCCGTCGGTGCTCCAGTCGAAGTTGTCGCCGCCGACGGTGTACGCGGGCTCCAGATGGGCGCCGATCACGAACTCCGGGCGCCCGCAGCCGCGCCCCGGAAGAAGCTGCCACTGCATCTCGGCGGCCAGTGTGAGGCGCCGGGTGCGGCGGGCCAGGAGGTACAGGTCGGTGTCGCGCTCCGCCGTGGCGATCTCGTGGCCCAGCGCGGTCGCGAACTCGGCGAGCCCGCGCACCCCGGCGGTGTCGGCACCAAGGGCGGGCAGGCGGGCGGAGAGAACCCCGAGCCGGTCGCCGCGCACGGTGACCGGCACGTACACGGCGGCCGTCGCGTCCTCGGCCGGTTCGACGACGGGCGTCTGCACGGTGAACGCCCGTCCCGCCGGGCCGTCGTAGGCGGAGAGCGGTTCGCCGGTGCCCGGCAGCGGGGCGACCGGACGCAGCACGCGCAGGCCGTAGTCGGCGAGGAGGAGGGTGACGTCCCGGGCTCCGGCCCGGTCACCGAGCAGGCGGCGGGCCGTCTCCACCAGAGCGTTGGGCGGGGCCAGCCGCAACTCGCTCTCCACAGAGGGGAGCGACTCAGAGGTGCTCACGGCGTTCACCCTTCCGGCTCAGTGTCTTCACACTAGCGTCACGCCCGCGAGTAGGGGGGTACGCCGGTCACCGCCCCCGCCAGTCCAGGCACACCACCAAGGCGTCGTCGTCCGGAGTGGGCGTACCGCGATGGCCGGTCAGCTCGCGCAGCACGGCCCGCGGCACCTCGGCGGCGGGCAGCAGCCTCGTGTGCTGGATCGCCCGCGCCAGCGCCGCGTCCCCGTACGCCTCACCCTTGGGCGAGGCGACGGCGTACACCCCGTCGCTGACGAAGAGGAGCCGGTCCCCGGGCTCGATCCGGAAGTCCTGCTCGACGTAGTCGGTCTCCTCGAACATGCCCAGCGGCAACTGCGCGTCGAAGGCGATCCGCTCCACCACCCCCTCGCGCAGCCGCAGCGTCTGCGGCGATCCGGCGTCCACCACCCGGGCCCGCCCGGTGGTGAGTTCGAAGTCGAACATCAATACGGACATGTGGCTACGGCCCTGGTAGTGGGCGTACACGGCCTGGTCCGCGAGGGCCGCCTGGTCGGCGAGGGGGATGCCGGCCCGGCGTGCGTTGCGCAGGGCGTTGACCGCCAGGTTCGTCAGGAGGGATGCCTCTATGCCCTCGCCCATGCCGTTCGAGACGTAGAGCGTGAGGTGGTCGGCCGTGGCGGACCAGTCGAAGTTGTCGCCGTGGATCGCGTACGCGGGTTCCAGCTGCGCGCCCAGATCGAACTCGGAGCGGGAGCACGAGCGGCCGGGCAGCAGCTGCCACTGCATCTCCGCCGCCAGCGTGAGCCGGTCCTTGCGCCGGGCCCGCAGGTACAGGTCGGTGTCGCGCTCGGCGACCAGCACCTCGTGCCCCAACACCTCGGCCAGCTCGGTCAGTTCGGGCAGGCACTCGCGCGCGTGGTCACCGCCGGGCAGCGTCACCGAGAGCACGCCGAGACGGTCCCCGCGCACGCTGATCGGAAGATGCACGCGCACGCTGCCGTCGCCGAGGTTGCCCTCCACGAACGGTTCCTGGGCGCCGAAGGCCCGGCCCGCCGGGGTGTTGTGCACGGAGACCGGTGGCAGGGTGTGCGGGAGCTCGGTCACGGGCTGCAGCACGGTCAGGCCGTAGTCGGCCATGAGCAGGTCCACGGAGTCCGCCGCGTAGTGCCGACCCAGCAACTCCCCGACGACATCGGGCAGTTCGTGGGGAGCCGCCGTGCGCAGCGCCCGCTCGACAGCCATGAATCTGTTCACGATCGTAGGTATGCCAATCTCTCGCCCGAGGTACGCGTCGCCCCCCTACGGTGGGCCGTACGGCCCCGGCGTCGCGTGTCGTCCCGTCCATCCGTGTTCGTTGCGCGTGCCTAGTAGGCTGGGGCCCGTCCCTGTGCCTGCGAGAGTGTGACCGTGACGTCCTTCCACCCCCGCCCCGAACCCGACGAGGTCGCGCGCGTCACCTCTACGGCCGCGGAACTGCTGGAGGTCCTGTGGGGGCGCGCCTCGACGGCGCCCGCTTCCGCCTCGCAGCTGCGGGTCCTGTTCATCCTGGAACACCACGAGGGCATCAACCTGCGCACCCTCGCCGACCACCTCGCGTCGACCCCGCCGTCGACCAGCCGGCTGTGCGACCGTCTGCAGGCCGCCGGCTTCGTCGACCGCGAGGTGAGCCCCACGGACCGGCGCGAGGTGCGCCTGTACCTCAGCAGCCTGGGGCGGTCCTTCCTGTCGGACCTGCGGGCCCGGCGCGAGGAGGCACTCGGGGCGGTGCTGGAACAGATGCCGGCCGCCGGGCGTAGCGCGCTCCTCACCGGCCTTGAGGCGTTCTGCGCGGTTGCCGAGGCGCAGATACACGACCACGGCGACTCCTCCGGCAGCCGCACCGCCTGACCGGGCCGCCCGGTGCACGGAGTGGCCTCCGCCGACCGGGACATCCCAGATCCTTCCCCCTGCTGCGACGACACCCGCTACTTTCTTGCCTCATGGCCATAGTTGTCAAACGGCAAGTGTCTGCGGGTGTCCTCGTCCTCAGCCGAGTTCGGCGCCCTTGGCCGCCGCCTCTTCCTCGGAGCGCGCGTCACCGGTGGCGAGCGTGCCGCCCGCGCTCTCCAGGTGTGCCCGCACGAACCACTGGAACTGCTCCAGGTCGCGCAGCTGCTCGATCAGCAGGTCCTCGGTGGCGGGGTCGATCTCGCCCGCCTCCTTGATCCCGGCCCGGACGTCCTCGATCAACCCCGTGTAGACGAGGTCGAGCGCGCCGAGGTGGGCGATGGCGTCGGCCCGGCCGATGGAGTAGTCGTCCCAGGTGCGCTCGGCGACCAGCGCGCCCGGGGAGCCCGGTGCGACTCCGCCGAGTGCGGCGATGCGCTCGGCCACGTCGTCGGCCATCTCGCGCACCCGGTCGACCTGCGGGTCGATCATCTCGTGCACGGCGATGAAGTGCGGCCCGACGACGTTCCAGTGCACGTGCTTCAACGTCAGGTGGAGATCGTTCAGCGAGTGGAGCCGCAGCCGCAGCACACCGATCAGCCGGCCGGCGGCCTCGCGCTGGACACCGGGAACGGTGTACTTCGGGGTCAGGTCCTTGATCTCCCTGGTCATGGTTCACCTCAGGTCATTCGGTAGGGCGTGCGGTTCCTTACCTGCTCACGGGTGCCCGTGAGCAGCGCGGTCAGGCATCCCGTCCCTGAGCGATACGTCACGAATGGCCCCGGTGCCCTCCACCGGGCAGGAGATCCTGGATCTTCGCCTTGAACCCCTGCCTGAGCACGGCGGCGCGATCACTGTCGCCCTTGAGGACGGAGGACGCGGCGGCCTCGATCTGCTCCAGGGTGGAGTGCGGCGGGATCGGCGGTACGGCGGGGTCGGTCACGAAGTCCAGCACGCACGGCCGGTCGGCCGCGAGCGCGCTCTCCCAGGCGCCGGTCACCTCCTCCGGCTTCTCCACCCGGATGCCGGTCAGGCCCAGGGAGCGGGCGAAGTCGGCGTAGGCGACGTCCGGGATCGACTGCGAGGGCAGGAACTGCGGGGCGCCTTCCATGGCCCGCATCTCCCAAGTCACCTGATTCAGATCCCGGTTGTTCAGCACGGCGACGATCAGCCGCGGATCAGCCCATTCCTGCCAGTACTTGGCGACGGTGATCAGCTCGGCCATGCCGTTCATCTGCATCGCCCCGTCCCCGACGAGCGCGATGGCCGGCCGGTCACCGTGCGCGAACTTCGCACCGATGGCATACGGCACCCCCGCACCCATCGTGGCGAGCGTCCCCGACAGCGAGCCGCGCATCGCACCGCTCAACTTCAGGTGCCGGGCGTACCAGTTGGCGGCCGAACCGGAGTCGGCGGACAGGATCACGTCGTCCGGCAGCAGCCCGTTGAGCGCGTGCACGACGTGCTCCGGGTTGACCGGATCGGCCTCGACGGCGGCCCGCCGCTCCATGACCTCCCACCAGCGGGCCACATTGGCCTCGATCTTGACCCGCCACGCCGGATCCTCCATCTGCTCCAGCAACGGGAGCAGCCGGCGCAGTGTCGCGGCGGCGTCACCGACGAGATTGACCTCGAAGGGATAGCGCAGCCCCACCATGTGCGGATCGATGTCGATCTGCACACCCCGCGCCTTCCCGAACTTCGGCAGGAACTGCGCGTAGGGGAACGACGACCCGATCACCAGCAGCGAGTCGCACTCCCGCATCATCTCGTACGACGGCTGTGTGCCCAACAGGCCGATCGCGCCCGTGACATAGGGCAGATCGTCGTCCAACGCGTCCTTGCCGAGCAGGGCTTTGGCGACCCCGGCACCGAGCCGGTCGGCGACCGCCTTGACCTCCGCACGGGCACCCCGAGCGCCCTGCCCGATCAACACGGCCGTCTTTCCACCGGAGTTGAGGACATCGGCGGCCCGCCGCAGATCGTCGTCGTCCGGCACCACCGTGGAGTGCGGCATGCCCAGACTGGACGGCACCATCTTGAAGGCGTGCTCGGGCGGGGCGTAGGGGAGGTCCTGGACGTCGGCCGGGATGATCACGGCGGTCACCGTGCGGCGCGCCATGGCGGTGCGCAGCGCCCGGTCGAGGACGTTCGGCAACTGCTCCGGGACGGTGACCATCTCGCAGAAGTCGGAGGCGACGTCCTTGTAGAGGCTCAGCAGATCGACCTCCTGCTGGTAACTGCCGCCCATGGCACTGCGGTTGGTCTGCCCGACGATCGCGACGACGGGCACGTGGTCGAGCTTCGCGTCGTAGAGGCCGTTGAGGAGATGGATGGCGCCGGGCCCCGAAGTGGCGACGCAGACACCGACCTTGCCGGAGAACTTGGCGTAGCCGACGGCCTCGAACGCGGCCATCTCCTCGTGCCGTGCCTGGACGAAGCGGGGGGTGTCGTCCGCGCGGCCCCAGGCGGCGAGCAGTCCGTTGATGCCGTCGCCCGGGTAGGCGAAGACGTGCGTGACGTCCCACTCGCGCAAGCGCTGGAGGAGGTGGTCGGAGACCTTGGTGGACATGGGCGGGGTCCTTCCGGTGGGGGTGTTCGTCCGGTACGGGCTACGGGTGCCCCGGATCGGTACGGACCTTCGGGTACCCCGGAAGTCGCCCCGACGACATGCCGAGGGCCGGAAGCCTTCGGCCCCCGGCCCGTTGTCCGGTCCCTGTCCCTCCGACTCGTCAGTCGTCGCCTCTGACGATGTTGCCCTCGGTGAGTGTCTGCGGAGGCGGTGTCACGCTGTTGTCGTCGACGGGTGGGACGCAGGTGCGTACGGCCTTGCCGCTACGGCGACGGGCCTTCGCCCAACCGGTCTCGGGCGGCAGACGCAGGTCTTCCTTCTTGACGGTGCGCGCGGTCACAGCGCTTCAACTTCTCTCTCTGTGTGGAATGTGCGGTCCCTTGAGCCAACCGTTCGGGTCCCCGCCGGGCACGGACTCAAACTCCGCCGGGTGGACTCGACACCAGGACCGTGCGATCAACTGCGGGCGAATTCGAGGAGATCGGCGTTGAACCGCCCGGCGAATTTCGGCACCATCGCCAGGCCGTGCGGAGCGCCCGGATAGACCTTGTAGATCGCGTCCTTGACGAGCTTCGACGATTTGTCGCCGGAAGCCACGATGGGAACGATCTGGTCGTCGTCGCCGTGCACGATCAACGTCGGGACGTCGATCTTCTTGAGGTCTTCGGTGAGATCGGTCTCGGAGAATGCCTTGACGCAGTCATAAGCGCCCTTGATTCCCACGGTCATGCTCCAGAGCCAGAACTCGTCACGGGTTCCCTGGGTGACGGTCGAGTCGTCCCGGTTGGCGCCGTAGAACGGGGCACTGAGATCTTTGTAGAACTGCGAACGGTCTGTCTCCACGCCGTTGCGGATCTCGTCGAAGACCTCGATCGGCAGGCCTTCCGGATTAGCGTCCGTCTTGAGCATGAGCGGCGGGATCGCCCCGACCAGGACGGCCTTGGCGACCCGGCCGGTGCCGTGCCGGCCGATGTAGCGGGTGACCTCACCGCCGCCGGTCGAGTGCCCGACCAGGATCACGTCACGGAGATCCAGGGCTTCGATGACCGACGCCAGATCGTCGGCGTACGTGTCGAGATTGTTGCCGTCCCAGGGCTGACCGGAACGCCCGCCGCCACGCCGGTCGTGGGCCACGGCACGGAAGCCGTTGTCGGCCATCACCTTCAGCTGGGGATCCCACGCGTCGGCGGTCAGCGGCCAGCCGTGGGAGAAGACGACCGGCTGACCCGATCCCCAGTCCTTGTAGAAGATCTGCGTGCCGTCCGTGCTGGTGGCGAAGGGCATGGCGTGTTCCTCCCGAAATGATCGAACTGTTTGAGTACGTCACACGGAGAATCGACGGCAAAGGGTCAGCGGCGAGAGGCGACCGGAATGAGAACGTCGACCACAACACTCTAGGGGAGGCCGGACACTTCCGCGTGTCGAGCGAATTCCCCGGCCGCTTCCACCGTAACCCGGGGGTCGGGCGAAAAACGTCAGACCGTGGTTCGATCTCTCGCGCCCGTGCGATGGCTACCGTTTCGGCCATGCCAGAACTGACAGCACGGAACGTCGGCCCGTCCGGAATCGAGATCGCCTACGAACGTTTCGGTGACCCCGGGGCACCGCCGGTCCTGCTGATCATGGGAGCGGGCGCCCAGATGATCAATTGGCCGGAGGGATTCTGCCAGGCGCTGGTCGACCGGGGGCTGCACGTGATCCGGTTCGACACCCGCGACGCCGGGCGCTCGACCCACTTCCCCGACGCACCCGTCCCGGACTTCCCGGCGGCCCTGGCCGGCGACCTCTCCACGGCGTCCTACACACTCTCCGACCTGGCGGCCGACACCGTGGGCCTGCTCGACGCGCTCGGCCTCGCCGGCGTCCACCTCGTCGGCTCCTCGATGGGCGGGATGATCGCCCAGATGATCGCGATCGAGTACCCGGAGCGGGTCCGCTCGCTCGTCTCGATGATGTCCACGACCGGCGAGCCCGGCGTCGGGGAGGCCGACTTCTCCGTGTTCGCCGGACTGGGAGCACCGCCGCAGGACCGGGAGGCCTTCGTCGAGTGGCAGGTGCGCGCCCTGCGGCTCGCCGCGTCGCCGGGCTTTCCGTTCGACGCGACCGCCGCGGCCGAGCGGGCCGGACGCGTCTTCGACCGGGGCTACGACGCCCTCGGCATCCAGCGCCAAGGGCTCGCGGTGGTGGCCACGGGCGACCGTACCGAACGGCTGCGGTCTCTGCGGGTGCCCACACTGGTGGTGCACGGCGCCGACGACATCGTGTGCGACGTGAGCGGCGGTCGCGCCACGGCCGCGGCCGTCCCGGGCGCCGAACTGCTGATCCTGGGGGGAATGGGCCACGGCCTTCCGCAGGAGCTGTGGCCCGAACTCGCCAACCACATCAGCGAGTTCATCCACCACGTCGAGACGGTGACAACCTGAGCGCCGGCACAGGTCCTACCCCCGGCCCGCGTCGCCGCGTGCCCACTGCGCGGCTCGGACGGTTCCCTCCCGGATGTCCTGCCGGGGGAGTTGCAGGCCGAGTGAGACCTCCAGAGCGTGGAAGTACAACTCGAAGTCGTGGAGCAGCTCTGGGTGGTCCATTTCGGCGTGGCGCAACGCCCGGTTGAGGAAGTCGAGTTGGCCGCCCCGGTAGTAGGGGGCTCGGCCCCGCTTGTACCAGATCAACTCCAGCATGCCCCAGCCGTCGTCGACGCGGCGGCCGTCACGCGTGTAGTCGATGCTGTAGATGGCCTTCGCGGAGGTGGCGGTCAACTCCACGGTCTCCGTGACTCCGAGTCGGGCGAGAGCGGCGCTGTCGGCCCGGATGCCGGACGGTGTGTCGTTGTACATCAGAAACGCCCAACCGCCCGCCTCCCCGAAGGAGAAGGTCTCCCAGGCCGTCTCCCAGTGGTCGCGACCGAGTTCGTCCCTGTCGCGCAGATCCGACAGGCGTGTCCCGGTGGTGACCTGTTCCGGGTCGGCTCCGTGGAGCAGGGCGATCTGTTCGGCGCTGACGTCCTCGCCCCGGAAGAAGGCGAGGCAGGTGTAGGGGTCCTGGTCGCGCCATTCACGGGCGACCCAGGCGAAGCGCTCCAGCGGGTCACCTCCACACGGCAGCGCCGTCCGCGTACCGTCCATGTCGCTCATACCGCCGTCGCGAAATCTGCTTCCCCACGCGGGGTTGATCCGGTCCAGCAACTCGGCCTGCCCGCTGACCAGATTGACGGCGGGCCCGTCGCCGGGGGAGTGGGCCACGATGTGCTCGGCGAGATCATGGACCGCATGCTCCGCGACGAAGTACAGCACCTGATCGAGGTCCTGGGTGGCGAAGACCTCCGAGTGGGCATTGCCGTAACCGCGCACGGTGCCGTCTTCGTCCAGGACGAGGAAGAGGCCACCGGGATTGCCCACACGCTCCTTGTACTGGTCCCGCGATGTGCCGATGGGCGGGAACATGGCGTCGTCGAGCAGGTCGGAGCCCGCCGCTACGGTGTGCCATGCGCGTCTGAGTGTGTGCTCCGTCGTTCGCATGGGCGTCAGTATGCAATGCGGCATCACCGCGGTCGCCGACCGGGCCGCCCTTCAACTGGCTGGACAGACAAGGTAGTTACGGACATGGACCGTGACACGCGCCCCGGTCGCACGAGTTGTCCAACGCCGTACGGCACACGGGTCGTCCAGGACCCCGATCGCCTCGAACACCCTCTGCCGATGGCGATCACGTCGTCGTGCCGGCTTCGGGGCGCCCTCAGGTAAAGAGCGGAGGGGAGGAGTGATGTGCCACCCAGACACCGGAGTTGGCCTGCGGCGGGGAAATCCGTTGGACAACACATCGTCGAACAGCCAGCGTTGACGGAATGCGACAGGAGACGCTTTGGGGCGCTGATGTTGCCCAGCGGTACGACACCCCCGGCACCGGCATGTTCGACCCCGGCACTCTGGTGCCGACCGTGGACCGCCTCGCGCATCTCGCCGGGGACGGCGCCGCGTTGGAGTTCGCCATCGGGACCGGGCGGGTCGCCGTGCCGCTCGCCGAGCGCGGAGTCCCTGTCACCGGTGTCGAGTTGTCGGAGCCGATGGTGGAGCAACTGCGCACCAAGGCCGACGAAGCGACGATCCCGGTGATCATCGGGGACATGGCGACCACTGCCGCGCCCGGGACGTACAGCCTGGTCTATCTCGTCTACAACACGATCTCGAACCTGCTCACCCAGGCCGAGCAGGTCGAGTGTTTCCGCAACGCCGCCCGGCATCTCACGCCTGGTGGACGGTTCGTGATCGAGCTCTGGGTACCGGAGTTGCGCAGACTTCCGCCGGGGCAGACGGCGACCGTCTGGCGGACCGACTCCGACTACATCGGCCTGGACACGTACGACACCCTGCGCCAGCACGTCGTATCGCACCACTTCCGAATCGACGAGACCGAGCAGGCGCGGCTGTCCCGCAGCCCCCACCGCTACATCTGGCCGGCCGAACTCGACCTCATGGCCCAGCTGGCCGGGTTCGAGCTGGAGAGCAGGCACGGGGACTGGTCCGGCGCCGAGTTCACCGCCGAGTCGCACGATCACGTCTCCGTCTACCGCGTGCCGCCGACACCATAACCGCCTCAACTCGGCGGTGCGATACGGCACTTACGGCACCTGTGTCCCACCCGCCTCGCCGTCCGGGGCATCCGTCAGAGGGATGCGGGCGGTGATGCGTTTGCCGACGGGTTCGCGCTGCGCCTCGAAGCCCCGTGCCACCGCCCGTACGATCTCCAGGCCGTGCTGCCCCACCCGTTGGGCGTCGGCGGCACGGGCGACCGGGAGCACCGGGTCGGAGTCCCACACCTCCACCTCGACCAGGGCATCGACGATCCGTAGATCCATCAGCACCGGGCCGGGCGCGTACTTACGGGCGTTGGTGACCAACTCGCTGACGACCAGCTGCGTGAGATCCATGGCACGGTCCGACACCGGCAGTCCGTATTCGGCCTGGGCCCGGGCGAGGAACGTCGCGGCCAGCCGGCGGGCCTCGGCGATGCACGAGCCGTCCCCGTCCAGCGCCACGGTGGACCGCAGGGCCCGGGCCTGCGGCGCTGTGTCGTCGTCCTCCGGTGAATCCTGTTCCATCCGGATCGTCTCACCGCCTTCCGCGTGCCCGGCGCATACCCCGTGAAGCAACGCGCACTCCGTCAATCTCCGCCGGCTCCGTCGGACAGCTCCACCGGACACAAGCATCAACCGTACGATGCGGGGCAGCACTTCGGATGAAAGTCCTGATCCGTAGCGCTCACCGACTTGTGTATGAGGACAGATGGTGGACACCGAACACGCGGGCCGGCCGGGGCGGTTGTCGGTCAGGACCGACGTCGTCGACGGCACCTTGGTGGTGACTGTCGCCGGAGAGATCGACCAGGAGACAGGCGGCTCACTGAGGAAGGCGCTGGAGCTGCCGGAGGGCGCCGCACCGCGCGTTGTCATCGACCTGCGCCACGTCACCTTCATGGACTCCAGCGGCATCAACATTCTCATCGCCGTGCAGACAGCTCTCGCCGAAGCGGGCGGCCGGCTGCGGCTGGCCGGGGCCGCCCCACCCGTGCTGCGCATCATCCAGCTCGTCGGCATCGACGGATTCATCGAGTGCCATCCGACGGTCCAACAGGCCCTCGACAGCTGACCGTTGGAGAGTCGGTCGTCGAGCGGCCGTGAAATTCGCTGTCGGGTCGTCGAGGCACGGTGATAGACAGTCCGCGTGACAGAGATCTTGGAGTTCCCGGTCCTGCTGCGGCTGATCGACGAGCGGTCGGTCGCGTTCCGGGCCGCGGTCGCCTCCGCGCCGAGCCTCGACGCACAGGTGCCGACCTGTCCGGAGTGGACGCTGCGGGACCTCGTGCAGCACCTGGGCGGGGTGCAGCGCCGCTGGGCCGGAACCGTCGCCGCGGGGCCCGCCGACGCCCGCCGCGACGTGACTGTCCCGGAAGGGCCGCAGGAGCGCGCCGCGCTGCTGGCCTGGTCGGCCGAGTCCACGGAGCAACTGCTCGGCGCGCTGCGGGAGTTCGGCCCGGATCGCGGCTGCTGGACATGGTGGGGCGGATCGCAGTCTCCGCAGACCTCCGGCGCCGTGGCCCGGCACCAGGTCCAGGAGGCCACGGTGCACGCCTACGACGCCCAGATCACTTTCGGTGCCCCGGAGCCGCTGTCGGACGAGGCGGCACTCGACGGCGTCGACGAGTTCCTGTCCACCTGCTGCGCCGGGACGGACCCCTGGCCGCACGAGCCCGCCGCCGTCGAGTACCACGCCACGGAGGGCCGTTCCTGGCACCTCGCGCTCTCCGCCGACGGCGCCCGGGTCACCGAACTCCCGGCGCCCGCCACCGGCACCGGTGAGGACGCGGCCGGCGCCACCCTCCGGGGCACGGCCGGCGAGCTGGTCCTGGCCCTGTACGCCCGCATCCCGGTGAACTCCCTGAAGGTGGACGGCGACCCACGTCTCTTCGACCTGCTCCTGGCCTGGGACCCGAGCGCGTAGGACGTGCCGACGCGGGCTGTCTCCTACGCACCGCTCGCGATCGCGGCCAGTTCGAGGTCGAGCGCCGGGGTGATACCGCTGAGGTCGCGGCCGACTCCTTTCCGCACCTTCCGCACCTTCCGCACAAAGCCCGCGGCCTTCTCTGCGGGCAGCCACACGCGTGCGACGGACGGTGGCACGAGGGCCACCTCGACGCCCGCGATCGGCCCCGGCGCGGGCCGTACGGTGATGTCCCCGTCGCCTGCCGAGAACCTCAGGCCCAGCGCGAGCAGTTCCCAGGCGAAGGTCCAGGTGGCCTCCATGCCGTCGGGCCCGAGCAACACCAGACGCACTGCCAGGCAGTCGTCCGGTCGGTACACCAACTCCGCGGCGACGATGGTCCCTTCGTCGTCGGCCAGCACCACGAGCCCGCCCGCCTCGCCCTCGCGTTGCTCGCCGCCGTCCAGGGTGGGTTGCTGCTCACCCAGGCCCGCCGACCGCTGATGTGGGTGCGGGGCCTGTTCGCCGGTCGTACGGATCGGCGAACAGGCCCCGCATTGTTGCTAGTTGCTAGTTGCTAGTTGCTAGTTGCGACGGCCCGCCGGACCGTGGCTGACCGAGTCCTGGTCCCCTGTGGCGGAGGCCGGACCGGAGGTGTCGGAACCGGTGCCCGTGCCGCCCGGGGTTTCCTGGGCGCGGTCGGCGTGCCCCGGCCACCACGCGGCGTGGCCGATCAGGGCGGTGAGGCTCGGCGTGAAGAACATCGCCATCACGAAGGCGGCGACGGCGATGCCGAAGGAGACCGCGAACCCCATCTCCGTGAGCAGCGCGTTGCCGGCCAGCATCATCGTGGCGAAGGTCGCCGCGAGGATGAAACCGGCCGCGGCCACGGTCGGTCCCGCGTGCCGTAGCGCCATGCTCGCCGCCTCGCGCGGATCGCGGCCCTCGCGGGCCTCCTCGCGGAGCCGGGCGATCATGAGGATGTTGTAGTCCGTGCCGATGGCGACCACGAAGAGATACATGATCACCGGGAGCATGAACATCAGCCCCGGGTGTCCCTGCGCGTCCTGGAAGATCCAGACGGTCGCGCCGAGGGTGGCGCCGAAGCCGAGACCCACCGAGGCGATGAGGTACCACGGCGCGACCACACTGCGCAGGAGCAGTCCCAGGATCAGCATGATCAGCAGGGCGGCGACGGGGAACACGGTCCGGTAGTCGTGGTTGACCGCGCTGTTGATGTCCTTGTAGATCGAGGACATGCCGCCGACCAGGGCCTCGGTGCCGTCGGGCGCGGAGGAGTGCGCGACGTCCCGCACCCGGCCCACGGCGTCGATCGCCTTCTCCGTGGACGCCTCGTACTTCAGCGTGACGGTGAAGTCCGCCGTGGTGCCGTCCTTGTTGACCTGGCTCATACGGGCGTTCGCCACACCGTCGACGGCCCCGAGCTTCTCGGCGTAGGCGGTGAAGGCGGACTTGTCGAGCGGCCTGCCGTCGGTGCTGGAGAGGTAGACGTCGGTGGGGGCGGCTGCGCCCGCCGAGTACGCCTTCTGCATCTCGTCCTGGACGACCATCGACTCCTTGGTCTTGGGCATGGAACCCGAGGCCAGGTCGAAGGTGGCCTTGTAGCCGAGGGTGCCCAGCGACAGCGCGACGAGGACGAGCCCGGAGAGCGCGGCCGTCAGCGCGGGCCGGCGCTGCACACCGCGGCCGAGGGCGGCGAACCGGGCGTTCTGCGGCTCCTGTTGCCAGGACTTGGAGGGCCAGAAGACCTTCGGCCCGATCAGCGACACCACGGCCGGGATCAGGGTCAGGCCCGCGATCAGGGTGACGGTGACCGAGATGGCCAGCGCCGGACCCATCTGCTTGAGGAAGCCCAGCGTGGACAGCACCAGCGCGAGGAACGCGATGATGACCGCGCCGGCGGCCGAGGCGATGGCCTCGCCGACCCGGGCGACCGCGTTCACCATGGCCTGCTTCGGCTCGTCACCCGCCCGCAGCCGTTCTCGGTACCGGAACATCAGGAACAGGAAGTAGTCCGTGCCCACGCCGAACAGCACGACGATCAGGATCGACGAGACGGAACTGTTGGCCTGGAGACCGAACAGCTTCGTGGCGTACGCGATCAGCCCGTTGGCGATGGACGCCACCACCCCGATCAGGACCAGGGGAAGGAAGGCGAGGATCGGCGCCCGGAAGATGATCAGCAGGGTCACCAGGATGATGAGGAAGGTCCCGATGCCGATCAGCGCCTCGCCGCGCTTCGAGGAATCCTGCTGGTCGAGGGCCTGCGCGGCGGAACCGCCGAGCTTCACGTCGAGGTCCGTGCCCTTGGCCAGCTGCTTGACGTCGTCGCGCAACACCTTCGCGGCGTCCGCCTGCACCGGCTGACCGGCGTTCTTGCTGTCCATCTGGACCAGGGTCATGGTGTACCTGCCGTCCTTGGACGGCGGGCCGGGGACCACCTTCTGCACCTGGTCGATGTGCTTCTTGCCCAGCTCGGTCGTGATCCGGGCGACATCCTTCTTGTCGGCGGCGGTCAGTTTGCCGCCGTCGGTGCGCTGGTACAGCGCGATCGCGGACGGCGTGAAGGCGCTGGGGAACGCCTTCACCTGCAGATCCGCGGCTTTGATGGACTCGTAACTCTTGGGCAGGAAACTGCTCTCGTCACTGTTGGAGGGCAGGCCGGGCGCGGTGGCGACAATCGCCACGGCAGCGATCAGCCAGGCCACGATGGTCCAGACGGGATGTCTGACGACCCCGGTGCCTATACGTCGAAACATGCGGGAGGTCCTCCTGGGAAGGAAGATCACCGCAGCCCGGGGAGCGGACCCCGGCATCGGCGACCCCGACCGGTCCTCACCCGTGGGGCCGGTCGAACGGTTGTCTATCGTCTTGTCATATCGGTCACGCGTGAAGATTCATAGCACACGCATTGTCTCGGCACAGGTCCGCACGAACGGGTGGTTGTCTGTGACCCGTCCTCCTCCACCACGTTGTGCCGCTGGGCGGCACGCTCGCCGCTTTCGGAGACCGCCGGTCCGGCGGGTGCGAGGAGAGGAAATCATGGGAGCAACGAAGTGGTCCACGGCTTTTGGAGCCGCGGGGCTGGTCCTCGTGGCCGTCGCGGCATCGGCGACCGCTCAGGGTCGGACGCCGCACGCGCACCTGGCGGGACGCGTCGTCCTCACGAACACGGACAACGGCCGGACGGTGCCCGCGAGTTCGGGTGGCGATGTGGAGATCCGGCTCACCCACTCCCGCGAGCGCGGACTCACCTACACCTGGACCGCTCCGGAATCCGGTAACTCCGCGGTGCTCGCCCACGCTTCCGACGCCACGTACCCGTCCGGAGACGCCACGGCCGTCTTCCACTCCGCATCCGCCGGCGCCGCCACCATCTCCGCGCAACGCCACTGCGTCCCCGACCCCGGCAACCTCTGCCCCCTGCTCGTCGAGACCTGGAAGGTGACGATCGAGGTGAAGTGACCATCCACCGGTCGGCCGGGCCCCGGTGGTCGGTAGGGTGATTCCGGAGGTGGCCAAGTGGCTGACAGCACACGGGAGTTGAGCGAGTCTCCGGAATCCACGACCGTGGTGGTGATCGGCGCGGGCCCGGCCGGGCTCACCGTCGCGAACCTGTTGCGGCGCAGCGGGATCGACTGTGTCGTCCTGGAACGGCAGACCCGCGAGTACGTGGCACAGCGCCAGCGCGCCGGCATCGTTGAGACCCGCGCCGTCCGGATGTTCGACTCCTGGGGGCTGGCCGACCGCGTACTGGGCGGCGTCCCGCACGACGGCATCCTGGAGCTCCGGGTCGACGGCGAGACGCATCTGGTGAACGACTACGACGGCTCCGAGGGCCCTACGGCTCGGCTCTGCCCCCAGCAGATGCTGGTCCAGAAGCTCACCGCCGCGTACTTGGAGGACGGCGGCGACCTGCGTTTCGAGGCCGCGGACGTCTCCCTGGACGACCTGACCGGCGACCACCCCACCGTCCGCTACCGCACCGAGGACGGTGGCCTCCGTACGATCACCTGCTCCTACGTCGCGGGCTGTGACGGCGACCACGGCATCAGCCGCAGCGCCGTCCCCGACGGGGCCCTCACGCCGTACGCCTTCGATCACGGGATCGGATGGCTGACGGTCATGGCCGACGCGCCGCCGCCCGCCCACCCGCTCCTGGCCGTCAGCCCGCAGGGCTTCGCCGCGCACTTCCCGCGCGGCCCGTACGCCAGCCGCTACTACCTCCAGTGCCCGCCGGACGACCACCCCGACGCGTGGCCCGACGCCCGCGTCTGGGACGCGCTGCGCACCCGGCTCGGCGACCCGGCCCTCCTCTCCGGCCCGATCACCGACCGCGAGACCTTCCGGCTCCGCAGCCTGGTCCACGACCCGATGCAGTACGGCCGTCTCTTCCTCGTCGGCGACGCGGCGCACATCGTCTCGCCGATGGGCGGCAAGGGGATGAACCTCGCTCTCTACGACGCCGATCTCTTCGCCCGAGCCGTACAGGACGCCGTCCACGACCACGACGACACGGCCCTGCGCACCTACTCGGAGCGGTGTCTGCGCCGCGTCTGGAGCGACCAGGAGTTCTCGCACTGGATGACCCGCATGCTCCACGACGCCGGTGACGCCACCAACTCCGGTCCATTTCACCGCAGTTTGGCCCGCGCCCGGCTCGACCGGCTCTTCACGTCCGCTGCCGCGGCCGGCGCCTTCTCCGAACTCATGACGGGCATGGATTTCGGAGAAGGCGCCGGGCGGCAGCCGCGTTGAGGTGTTACGCCGTAAGTCCGTTGACGGTCAGGTGCCGGGCGAAGAAGCGGACCGCGCTGTCCGCCTCGAACCTGGGCAGTTCCTTGTGGCTGCCCGAGTTGATGTGCAGTGACTTCTCCTTCGAGGCGAAGGCGTCGAACAGCGCGAGACCGGACGGGCGCGGGATGTGCTCGTCGTCCCACTGGAGCGCGAACTCGATCGGAACGGTGATCCGCCGTGCCGTCTCGGCGAGCGAGTCGTCGTACCAGAAGAGGCCCAACACCGCGGCGGTGATGCGGGGTTCGGCCGCTGTCAGCGGTACGCCGATCGCGGTGCCCATGTTGAGGCCGTAGTAGCCGACGGGGCCTTCGGCACCGATCTCCGGGAGTTCCTGGAGGGCGTCCAGGGTCGCCAGCCACTCCGGTACGGCACGCTCGGCGAGGTGGGCGTTGTAGCGGACGACGATCTCGCCGACCGGTTCGCCCGCCGCCATCTTCCGTTGCATCAGGGCGATTTCGCGTTCGTCGTGCGGTGTGCGCGGTCGGTCGCCGTGGCCGGGTGCGTCGATGGTGGCGACGTGGAAACCGGCGCCGTTCACGAGGCGCTCCGCACGGCCCGCCATGGCCGGTGCCTTGCTGTGGTTGCCGCCGCCGTGGCCCATCAGGACCAGGGGGGCGCGTTCGGAGGCGGCGGCTGCGGGGGACCAGAGCGCGCCAGTGACCTCGCCTACAGCGAAGTCGCGGACGAGGACACCGTTCGACGATGTCTCAGCGGTGAAGTGCAGTGAATGTCGGGAGAGTTCCATGGTGTTGCCTTTCGGGATCGCCTTGGTGTGAGGCGCTCCCGGCGACACCTATGCCGCTGGCCCAACCGTGGAAAAGAGGGGGAGCACCCACCTGGATACTGCGTTCATGGGTCTCACCTCCTCATGCGGTGTCACGGCCAACGGCAAGTTACCAGCCCGGTCGTCGTCGCGGCCAACCCTTTTCCGCCTCGGCACCGCTGCATGCGCGTACATCTAATGTTCTTGACATCTTCCCGGGCCGACGACCAAGGTTGAGGCGATCGTTCCCGGACGGGTGGAGGCCCCGATGCGCGTACGCGACGCCGCACCCCATGGTGCCGTCCCGGGCGCGCGGCTGATCATCCGGCGGCATGTCGACTACTGCCGCACCGCCTCCGCCGTCTGTCCTTCCGCACGCCCCTGACCCGTGTCGGCCCGCTCGGGCCGGCCGTCTCGACGTGTTCTCGGAAGGAACCCCATGTCCGGCCCCGCCCTGCGGCTCGCCCTCGAAATCGACGGCGACGGCGCCCATCCCGCGGCCTGGCGCCGCGCCGCCCACTCTCCTGACCAGTTGCTGAGCCCGCGCCGGGTGGCCAGCGTCGCCGCCGCCGCGGAGAACGCCGGGTTCACCCTGCTCACCCTGGACGACGGCGTCCTGCTGCCCGGCGCCGGCCCCGACCTGGTCGGCCGGATCGGCGCGGTGGAGCGGGCCGCGTTCATCGCCGCGTCGACGAGTGTCGTCGGCATCGCGCCGGTCGTGCCGCTCACCTACGCCGAACCCTTCCACGTATCAAGCCAGTTGGCGTCCCTGGACCACATCTCGGTCGGTCGCGCCGGGTGGGTGGTGAGCGAGGAGGCACGGCCCGAGGCGGCCTCCGTCTGGGGGCGCCCGCTCGTCGACGGGGCCGCGGCCCGCGCCCGCGAGTCGCGTGACGGTGTCGAGGTCGTCCGTGATCTATGGGACTCCTGGGAGGACGACGCGGTCATCCGCTCCGTGGCCACCAGCCGCTACCTCGATCGCGACCGGCTGCACTACGTCGACTTCACCGGCGACACCTACACGGTGAAGGGCCCGGCGATCGTGCCGCGTCCGCCGCAGGGCCAACTCGTCGTGCTCGGCAGCCCCGACCGAGTGCCTGGCGATCAACTCGACGTCGCCCTCGTCGCGGGCATCGACCTCGCCGCCGTCACCGCGAACGCGTCCGCCGCCGGAACACCGCGTACTTTCGCCGAGGTCGAAGTCGCCCTCGACACCGCCGACGCCACGGCCGAGGAACGCGTCGCCGACCTCGAACGGCACGCGCCCTGGAGCGACCGGGGACGCCTGCGCCACATCGGTTCCGCCGCCGGACTCGCCGCGCTGCTCGGGGAGTTGAGAGGCGTAGTGGACGGAGTGCGCCTGCACCCACTGGTGTTGGACGAGGATCTCCCGGAACTGTCCCGGCTCGTCCTGCCCCCTCTCTTCGAACGCCGTTACGCCGTACGCCCGTTGCCCGGCGCGTCCCTGCGCACCCACCTGGGCCTCGACCGGCCCGCCAACCGCTACGCCGCCGCGGCCGCCCAGGAGGATGCCCGATGACCCGCACCGACCCCCTCGACGTCCCCCGCCCCGACGCCCAACTCCACTTCGGTGTCTTCTTCCAGGGCGTCAACCACTGGACGGTCTGGTCGGATCCGGCCAGCGGTTCGCAGATCGACCCCGCCAACTTCCGGCGCGTCGCCCAGACCGCCGAACGGGGCCTGTTCGACGCGTTCTTCCTGGGGGAGGGGCTGCGGCTGCGGGAGGTCGACGGCCAGATCCACGACCTCGACGTCGCCGGACGGCCCGACGCCATCACCCAACTCGCCGCGCTGGCAGCCGTGACGGACCGGATCGGTCTGGTCAGCACGTCCAACACCACCTTCAACGAAGCCGCAGACCTCGCCCGCCGCCTGTCCGGCCTCGACCTGCTCTCCGAGGGCCGGGCCGGCTGGAACGTGGTGACCACCGACAACGCCTGGACCGGCGCCAACTTCCGCCGCGGCGGTTACCTAGACCACGCCGACCGCTACCGCCGCGCCGAGGAGTTCCTCACCGTCGCCCGCGCGATCTGGGACGGCTGGGAGGACGCGGCCGTGTCCGGCTCGGCGGCTGCCCCGGCCTGGGCGGCACCCGGCGCCGTACGCCAAGTCCGCCACCAGGGACCGCAGTTCGACGTCGACCTCGCACCCACCCTGCCGCGCAGCACGCAGGGACACCCGGTGATCTTCCAGGCCGGGGACTCCGGCGAGGGCCGGGACTTCGCCGCCCGCAACGCCGACGTCATCTTCTCCGCGCACGGCAACGACTTCGACGACGCGCTCGCCTTCGCCGACGACCTACGGCGCCGGCTGCGGGCCGTCGGCCGCCCCGAGGACGACCTGCGCATCCTCCCGGGCACCGAGATCATCATTGGCGCCACGGAGGAGGAGGCCCTGGAGAAGAAGCGCTGGATCCGCCTCCAACAGGTCACCCCCGCAACCGCGTTGGGCATCGCCGGACTCCTGTGGGGCATCGACCTCTCAGGCCGCGACGCCGACGGGCCGTTGCCCAAGGAGGACCCGGTCGTCGCCGAGAACGACGGTTCCTTCGGCGCACGGCGCATCGCCGATCCCCGCCAAGTGGTCGCCGAATGGCGGGAGAAGGCCGACGCCAACCGCTGGTCGCTGCGCGAGACCGTCATCGCGCTCGGCCCTCAGCGCGGTCACGTCGGCACACCGGAGGGCCTGGCCGACAAGTTCGCCCACTTCGTCCGGCACGGCGCCGTCGACGGCTTCAACATCACGCCGTACCTGATCCCCGACGGCCTCGACGACATCGTCGACCACCTCGTCCCCGCACTCCAGGAACGTGGCGTCTACCGCACCGCCTACACCGGTACGACCCTCCGCGACCACCTGAACCTGCGCGAACCCCTCACCCACCGCACCTCCACGGGCTGACTCCCCGACTCCGCGGACGCGGTGCCCACCGTCCCCCTGTGTCCGGTGGCCACCGCGCCCGGGTCGCCCCGGCCCGGCGCCGCCGTGACGCACACGGCGACCGTCACAAACGATGGCGGTACAGGGCACATGGCGGCAATGAATTCGAAACCCTTCTAATCGGCACCGGCGAGGTTTGCCCGGTCACCGCTCGTGAAGGAGGCGCAGGCCCAAGGGAGTTGCCGAGTGCCGCACGAACTGGCCCTCCCGGTGGCTGGCGATCAGGCCTCCGTCGCGCAGCACGCCGAGCTGGTAACTGGCGCTGGGCAGCGCGATGTTGGCTGCCGTGGCCACCTCGGACGTCGTACGCGCCCCATGGCTGGCAAGATCCGCCAGGACGACCGTCCGGGTACGGCCCAGCAGCCGCTCCAGCCCGTCCCTGCTCGCCCGGACGATCTCCAGGGGCTGTTTGGCGACCGGGTAGACGAGCACCGGCCCGAGCGTGGGGTCCGCGAGGGCGGTGGGCCTGCGCCAGCAGAAGTACGACGGGACGAGCAGCAGGCCGCGCCCTTCCAGGTGCAGCTCGCGGTCGACGGGATAGTCCACCTCAAGGACCGGAGCGTGCCAACGAGCGTGCGGGCGCAGCGCGTTGAGGAGCGCGGAAGTGCCGCCGTCGAGAAGCGCGCGTGACCGCAGTTCGACGTCGTTGCCGACGGCCGTCTGGATGCGGGGCCAGTACGGTTCGAGCAGCGTCTTGCAGGACAGTTCCAGGGCTCGCGTCAACGTCCCCAGGGCTTTGGCGCCCGGTCTGTTGAGGGTGGACACCCAGGACGGCAGCGACCGCGCCTCGGCGAGCCGGGACAGCTCACGGGTCAGCCGGGCGCGGGAGGTGCTCCGCACCTGGTCGAGCCCGACGGCCAGACCGCCACCCGTGACCGACGGCGTGAGGAAGTCGGGGATGTAACCCACCGGAGGAATCAGCGTCTGCAAGGGCGACAGAGCCCGCCGGGCCCGCGGATCCTTCGCCAGCCCCTCGCGCACCGACCGGCGCCAGTGCCCGAACTCCAGCGCCCCTTGCCGCGCGTCCAACCGGCAGACACCGCACACGAGTTCCCAGAGAGCGTGGGGCTGACGGGCCACCCGGATGCTCTGCAGGTCCTGCGAGGTGAAGTGGATACGGAGCATACGGCCTCTTTCCTGCGCGTCGTCCGTGCGCAGTGTCGGTGGGGGTACGGCCGCGCGAGAACCAGCGCGTCATCAATGGGGACGACTGAGGGGTGCGCATGGTTGTCGAAGGGAGAAACGGATGGCCATACCGCGTCTCGGCGATTGACCGGGTTCGACGAGCCCGGCCGCGGCCCGGGGTGCCGTGGCCGCGGCCGGGGCGACGATCAGACCTGTCCTCCCCGCTCACGGGGTGTCTTCTGCCCGGCCTCGATGGATACGTGCAGCCGGTTCTCCGC
This sequence comes from Streptomyces sp. NBC_00988, assembly GCF_045162645.1. Classification (NCBI taxonomy): domain Bacteria; kingdom Bacillati; phylum Actinomycetota; class Actinomycetes; order Kitasatosporales; family Streptomycetaceae; genus Streptomyces; species Streptomyces sp. NBC_00988. The sequence continues at coordinate 684,723 of NZ_CP108730.1, read as the reverse complement.
CGGCGGCAACGGGCACGTGGCCAGGTCGGTGTAGGCGCACGGCAGGTTCGTCGCACGGTTGAAGTCCAGGACGACCGTGCCGTCGGCGTCCGGCGGGGCGAGCGCGAGAGCCCGGTTCGCGGCGTACGTGGTCACCCCGGAGGTGGCGTCGGTGAAGAGCAGCAGCAGTCCGCCCGGCCCCCGTCCGGGGAACGCGGTCAGGGCCAGCGACTGCCCGTCCAGCTCGAACTCGACCCGGCCCGGCGCGTCGTAGACATGCTCCAGCCCCTCGACCGCCGCGCCCACGGTCGTAGGACGCGGTGTCTCGAAGGCCGTGTACCGACCCCGGACCACCCAGCGGGGATCCGGCGCATAGGCGGGCGTACCGGCGAAGTCGGTGCGCAGCGGCGCGTCCGGGTGCCGGGGCCGCACGATGTCGTTCCCGCCGCGCTTCGCCACCTCGATCACGGCATCACCCCAGACCGCGTTCACCCCGCCCCGCTCGGGCAGCACACCGAAGCGGTGCTCACCCCGCACCGGCGTCCCCTCCACGACGAGTTCCTCCCCTTCGTCGAGGGTTACGGCGACCCCGTCGGCGTCGGTCCACCAGGCACCCGGCGCGTCCGGGAAGCGCTGAGGGCGGTCGTCGAGCCAGTGCAGCCCGGTGATCGCCAGGAACCCGTGCGGAGCGGCGAGGCGTTCCTCCTGCCCGCGATACCACTCCAGCCAGTCCTGGGTGAAGGCCTGGAGGTCGGTCGTGGTCAGGTCAACGGTCATGGTGGTCGCTCCTTCGTCGTGCGAGGTCCGGCCTCGAAGCGGGGTCGTACCAGTGCCAACCCCGGCGGCCCGGCGGGGGATTCCGGTCCGTGTGTGACAGCTTCATGTCAGGCCGGACCAGGAGCGGACCATTGCGCGCTCCCGCGCTACCCGCACCACCCGGCAGGACACCATCCACCCGTACGTGGGACGGCATTGTTCGATTTCGAGCCGCTAGCATTTCCATCACGTCGAGCCATGAAATTGCATGACGGGATTTCATGGGGCTTCCACCTGTGCGGTTTCGAGGCCGCGACGAAAAGGGTCGGAAAAGTGGGTTTGTCGAACGGAGAGGGTTCGCCTCTGATGCAGGACTTCACGAACGGAATGGCTGCCGGTCTCATCCCGGGAACGTGGGTGAAGAGCCGCATGTCCGAAGCGAACGGCATGTGTGTCGAGCTCGCCGCGCTGCCCCGAGGCGGTGTGGCCGTACGAAACTCGACCGACCCCGGCGGACCCGCACTGATCTTTACCGCCGAGGAGATGGGCGCATTCCTCGACGGTGCGAAAAGGGGGGAGTTCGACGCCCTCGGTACTCCCAACTAGTGTCTCGTGATCCTGATTGCGTTACTTCGAGTTGTTATTGACGAGTTTCTTCACGCTGGTCTGGACGAGTCGGACCTTGGCGAGGATCTCGTCGGCGGTGGCGGTCCAGGTGAAGGGTGTCGGGTTCTCGTTCCAGGAGTTGATGTAGTCGCGGATCTGTTTGACCAGGACGTTGACGCTTGCGAACGTGCCGCGGCGGATGGACTGCCGGGTGATGATCCCGAACCAGATTTCGATCTGGTTCAACCACGAGGACCCGACAGGGGTGAAATGGAAGTGGACATGCGGGTTCTTCGCCAGCCACTCCTTGACCTCCGGTGTGGTGTGCGTGGACAGGTTGTCCAGGACGATATGGATCTCCTTCCCCGCATGCGGCTTAACGGCTTTCTTCAGGAACGCCAGGAAGTTCGCGCCGTTCCGGTTCGCCTTGCACTCGCCGAATACCTCACCGGTCGTGACATTCAGCGCGGCGAACAGGTTCGTGGTGCCGTTCCGCACATAGTCGTGGGTGCGCTTCTCGGCGGCCGCGAAGGCCACCGGCAGTACCGGCTGGGTTCGGTCCAGGGCCTGCACCTGCGTCTTCTCGTCGACCGACAGCACCACGGCGCCACCGGGCGGGGCCAGGTACAAACCGACGACATCGGCGACCTTCTCCGCGAACGCCGGGTCTTTCGAGATCTTGAAGGTGCCGTTACGGTGCGGCTTGAGCTGCTCCTCGCGCCAGATCCGCGCGATGTAGTGCCAGGACACGGTGACGTTCTCGGTCCGCTTCAGGTACTTCGCCAGCTCGCGCGTCGACCAGTGCGAAAGCCCGGTGCCAGCCGGCGGTGTCATACGCGTCAGCGCAATCACCCGCGCCCGTACCCGTACCGGTACCTGGTCCCGGGCCCCGCCGGGGCGATCGCCTTCCAGCCCGGCCACCCCGTGCTGGGAATAACGGGTCTTCCACCGGTCCACAGTCGGCAGCGACACCCCCAGCAACTCGGCAATGTCCTTGCGTCGCCGCCCCTCACCCGACCACAGCACGATCCGCGCCCGCGTCGCCAAATCCGCAGGCACATCCCGACTGTTCGCCAACTCCCGTAACTCGGCGGCCTGTTCCACGGAAAGCTCCATACCAACAGCAACGAGACATGCAAGATCACGTAACGCTGACGGGATCACGAGACACTAGGCGTCGGAGTACATAAGTTCGGGCAACGCCTCCGGCCCGGGCGTGTCATCATGTGAAGGTGACTGCCCGTTGTGAGGAGAAGGCGTGTCCCCGGATCCGATTCCGATCAATCGTCTGGCCCGGCATACCGCCGGGCCGGACACGACAAAGACCGCGGCCACCATCATGCTCGGTCTCGCCGTCAAGGAATTGCGTGACGAGGCCGGTCTGACGCAGAAAGAACTGGCGAAGGCCACCCACGTTTCGAACTCCACCATCAGCCGCCTGGAGAATGCCGATTCCACGCCCGAGGGGCGCACGGTCGAAGCGGTGATGGCCTATCTGAAACTCGACGGTCCGGCACGGAACAAGTTGTCGATGTTGTTCTCCCGCGCCCAGGAACCGGAATGGTTCCAGAACAGGTTCGACGACTGCACCCCCGACTACCTGCGACGGCTCCTCGGCCTGGAATCGGTCGCCATCGGGCTCACCACGTACGACGTACGTCTGGTGTCGGGTCTGCTGCAGACTCCCGAGTACGCGAGCTGCATCCTCCGCACGGGCCTGCACCTCACGGAGTGGGACAGCCCCGAGATGGAGCTACGGGTCGCCATGCGCCGGGAGCGGCAGGAGCGGGTGTTCGGCCAGGCCGAGCCGCCGCGCTGCGTGTTCCTCATGGACGAGTCCGTCCTGCTGCGGCGGGCCGGCTCGGACCAGGTGATGCGCGACCAGATGCTCCACCTCGCGGAGATGGCCCGACTCCCGCACATCATCATCCGGTTCGTGCTCCTCGACCGGATGATCGCGGGCAACGAGGCGTCGATGGCGGGCGGCATGGCCCACCTCCAGTTCGGCCGCGGCGGCCTGCCCGACCTCGTCTACGTCGAGGGCTACCGCAAGGCCGACTACTACAACAAGCCCGCCCTGAGCGCCGAGGAGCGGGCGAAGCCCTGGCCGACGAAGGAGAACGACTTCGAGCGGCACCTCCAGCTCCTGCTGCGCATCCAGGGCGAGGCGTGTGCCTCACCCATGGAAAGCCGGCGCATGCTGGACGAGGCCGTCGAGCGGTATTCCTAGTCGCTGTCGCTGTCGCTGTCGCTGTCGCTGTCGCTGTCGCTGTCGCTGAACCGGGGCCGGGGGCCGGGCCTATTGCCGGGGCGGCACTCTCCCGAGCCCGCCGTACTCCGTCCATTCGATGCTGCGTTGGCGCTGCTGGAGCTCGGAGTCGGGCCGCCAGTCGGTCACGTCGACGAGTCCCGGGTCCTCCACAACGACCTTGTCGAAGATCTCGTCCACGTCCGCTTTCTCCCGGACCCTGCCCCAATTGCCCCCGGTCTGGACCCGCATGAGTTCGGTGACGTCGTCGCGGACCTTGGGATCGTCGCTCACGAGCTGGCACACGACGACGAAGCTGCCCGGGACGAGCTTGTCAACGACCCGCTGAACAAAGGCCTTTGGCCCGGCGCTGTCCGGCAGGCAGTGCAGTACGGAGATGAACAGGGCGGCCGCAGGCTCGGTGAAGTCGATGAGCCGGGTGAAGGCCGGGTGACCGAAGATGGTGGCGGTGTCCGTCATGTCGACCGACAGGATCGCCGTGTTGTCGTTCTCGTTGAGAAGGGACTGGCCCAGCGACAGGACGACGGGATCGTTGTCGATATAGACGACGTGGGATTCGGGGTCGACCTCCTGCGCGATCTGGTGCACGTTGCGCTGTGTCGGAAGGCCCGAGCCGAAATCGATGAACTGCCTAATTCCGTGCTCCTCGGCCAGCACTCTGACCACGCGCTGAAGGAACCACCGGTTGTTCAGCGCGATCTCACGCGAGGTGGGTGCCACCTCCAGCAACAACTCGCAGGCATTCCGGTCTGCTTCGAAGTTGTTGCTGCCACCCAGCAGCCAGTCGTACATCCGCGCCGCGCTGGGCAACGACAGATCGACATGATTGTGCTCCACCAACGGCCCGTCCCCTCGCCGAATCCGCCCCATCCGAAGTGGAGTTGCCCATCCTAGGAGGGCGGCACGGGGCCGCACCACCGCTGGTTCGGGTGAACCGTGGCGCAGGTCGGCGAAAGGTGGCGGATCGGAGCGTTTGCGAGGAGACCGCGTACGCCGGGAGGAAGTAGAAGGGGCGCTGGAGCGGTCAGAGGTGCCTCAAGGGCGCCTCCACACCGATGAGTTGAGGGAAGGTCCGACGCGCGGCGGCGAGACCCGCTTCGACCGCGGACGGTTCGACCCCCATCAACTCGGCCGCCTCGGCGAGGGGAAACCCCAGCCGCCGGCACAACACCACGCTGTCCGCGCACGCGTTGGGGAGCCGCTGGTACAGCGCGGCCAGGACCGGGTCCTGCGACGCGGCACGCTCGCCCCGCCGCTCGACCTGACGGCGGAGTTCCTCCCAGACCTCGGCCGCGGGGCAGGGCTGACTCATCAGCCACTCCCACCGCTCGTGGGCGGACACCAGCGTGGCTTCCACGACAGCCGTGGAACGTGCGACCGCGGACAGCCGAGCCCTGGCGTAGAGCGTGTAGCGCGGGCGGTTCCGTTCGGCGAAGGCCGCGAAACCGAGGTCCGCGATCACCGGATCAATCGCCGATGACGGGGAGTCGATCCCGGTGCACAATGCCGCGCGTTCGGGTGCGGCAAGGGAAGGGGCCACGCGCTGGGCAGGAGCGCGAGGCCATAGGACCCGGAATTCTCGACCCGGTTACCCTGCATTGAGGCTGCTCCCGTGAATGTGCCCGGAGGGCAGCCGCAGGCGCCCTCGACGAATCGGCTCGTCCATTTGGTTGTTTCCTCCTCCGTGTACCCGAAAGGAAACTACCGCGCAGGGCGGGGCGGTTGAGCTGTCCCCGCCCTCCATGCAAAGTCATTTTTGCGCACTAAACATCGCGGTCAGAGGACGTCCAATTCCGTCGCGGATCGATCCAATTCGGCGACCGCAGGGGCGTCTTATATCCTCTTCGGTCATTTTCGATCAGCCCGGCCGGATGGTTCTCAGCCGACTTCGTTGAGCTTCCCGGTGGCCACGTCGAAGACGAAGCCCCTGATCCGGTCCTTGTGCACGACGAAGGGGTTGGCCTTGATGCGGGCGATCGACTGCCGTACGTCGGCGTCCAGATCGGTGAAGGCCTCCGCCGCCCAGGACGGGCGGATGCCGGTGTCCTCCTCGACCGCGGCCTTGAAGCCGTCGTCGGTGAAGGTCAGCATGCCGCAGTCCGTGTGGTGGATGAGGATGATCTCCTCGGTGCCCAGGAGCCGTTGGCTGATCGCGAGCGAGCGGATCTCGTCCTGCGTGATGACACCGCCCGCGTTGCGGATGACGTGGGCCTCGCCCTCGTTCAGGCCGAGGATCGCGTACACGTTGAGCCGGGCGTCCATGCAGGCCACGACGGCGAGGTGCCTGGCGGGCGGAAGGGGGAGCGGGCCGTCGAAGGTCTCGGCGTAACGGGCGTTGTTGGCCAGCAGTTCATCGGTCACGGACATGGTGGACCTCGGTTCTCGTCTCGTGTGTTCTCAGAGGTGCTGTGCGGGAGTCGGGGACGGCGCACGGCAACAGAACACGTCGAAGACGTGGACACGACGCGAGGGCCAGAAGCCCGTCAGCGTGGTGGCGAAGGTCGGCACCCGACCAGTGAACCCTCCACCACCGCAAACTGGCAAGCAACGGTCAGCCGCACCGGCCTCCCGGCCCGCCGTACCACCTACGGATCACGGAGCAATGATCATGAGCACCTTCCCCACCGCACGAGACGTCAGGACCACCCCCGAAGGCCTCCTCTGGGAGCCGAGCCCCCGCTGGGTACGCGGCCGCAAGGGCGACACCACCGTCGTGGACAGCAGGCACCCCGTCCTCGTATGGGAGCCGGCCGTACCGGTACCGACCTACGCCTTCCCCCACGACGAGGTCCGCGAGGACCTGCTCCGCCCGGCGAAGAACCCGCCGACCGGCACGCACACCGGATCACGCGTCTTCTACGACCTCGAAATCGGCGGCGAGTTGGTGGAGAACGCGGCCTGGACCTACCCGGCCGACGACCTGGCCGGGTACATCGCCTTCGAGTGGTTCCGGCGGGTCGGGCGGGGCCTGGACCACTGGTACGAGGAGGAGGAAGAGATCTTCATCCACCCCCGTGACCCGCACAAGCGAGTCGACGCCATCCCCAGCAGCCGCCAGGTCCGGGTCGAGATCGACGGCACGGTCGTCGCCGACACCCACCGCCCGGTCCTGCTCTTCGAGACCGGTCTCCCGACCCGGTACTACATCCCGCGCGAAGACGTCCGCCTGGACCTGTTCGAGCCGACCGGCCTCAGCACCGGGTGCCCCTACAAAGGCACCGCCACGTACTGGTCGTGGCGCGGCGAGGCCGGCGTTTCCGATGTCCTGGCGAACATCGTCTGGAGCTATCCGGAACCGCTGCCCGCGGTGGGCGCCGTAAAGGATCTGCTCGCTTTCTACAACGAGGCGGTCGACATCTTCGTGGACGGCGAGATCGTGGAGCGCCCTGTCACGCCGTTCACCGAGGCGCTCACGGGGCAGTCGTCGGACTGACGGCACCGGTGAAGTCCAGCCCTGTTGGTTCGAGTTGAGGTGAAACACCGCCAACAGGGCAGTCGACACCTTGCACATGCCTCTTCGATGGCTGTCGTGCTCCGGGAACTGTCAAAGGGATGTTGAAGGACGTTGATGGAGAGTCACAAAAAGGATGAGAAGAAGCAGGAGCCGAAGCGCAAGGTGCTCGATCTGACCGCTGTGCAGGTGGTGGCGAGTGCGCTTGCCACCGTGGTGGGCGCGGTGCTGGCGTCCCTGTTGGGGGTGGCCGGGACGATCATCGGCGCCGCCGTGGTCAGTGCCAGCGCCACCACCGGCGCGGCGGTCTTCCAGCACGCCTTCCGACGGACGGGCGAGGGCATCCGCAGAAGGGTGCCGTCGGTGGCGATGGCGCTGACGCCGAGTGAGGAGCGGGCCATGCAACGCGCGGACGCCCGGGCGGCGTTCGCGTTACGGGACGGCACCTCGGCCGGTGCTGCGCCACCGTCCGACGCGCCTTCCGACGATCCCGCCGACGCCTCCTCCGACGACGAGTCGGTGACCACCTACCGGAGCACGTCCGGGTCCTTCTGGAGGTCCATCGGCTGGAAGAAGTACGCGCTGGCGACAGGCCTGGTGTTCGCCCTGGCGATGGTCACCCTGACCGCGGGCGAACTCATCATGGGCAAGCCGATAGCGGCCGCGGTCAGGAACGAATCCGGCAACGGAACGTCGTTGGGCGGCGGTTCGGCCGGAAAGAACGCTCCCGCACACAGCCCGACACCCACGCCGCTCACGTCCAGCAGCGCGGGGTCGCATTCGGACGGCACCGCCTCACCGTCCGCGAGCGCGGAGCCGGAGAACAGCTCCAGCTCCCGTGCCGAACCGAGCCACAGCGCCGCCTCCAGCCCCGCGGCCTCGGCGTCGAGCGTGCCGTCAGCGAGCGGTGACGCCGTGAACAGCTCTGGCGCCACCGCCCGTTGAGCGGGACCGCCCCTACTGAGGCGTCTGGTTCGCGTCGGCCAGCGCCCGGTGATCGGGATGGCCGGGAAGGTCCAGCTGCCGGCCGAACCGCCGCGAGGCCAGCAGCGCGAGCAGCGCCGTGAGCGCCGCCAGTGCGGCGAGTACGGCGATCAGCCCGGCGAACCAGGGCGGCGCGGCGGTGATCCGCAACGCCTGGGAGAGGCGTGAGGAGTGGAACCGCCCGTCGAACAGCTGGAGGGCGGCCAGCGCGGCCGGCACCACCACGGACACGGCCAGCACGAACAGGCCGCCCTGGAGGACCAGCGCCGGTGCCAGCAGGACGCACAGGATCGAGACACCGAGCGCGAACCCGTAGGCGGTAGCGGAGGCTCCGTCCCGGTGCAGCGGGAAGTACGACAGCCCGCACAGGATGAGCACCGCCGACGCGATCAGCCTCGGCCAGACCGGGGGAGCGGTGCGGCGGGTCGTCGTACGCGGACGTCGTGCGCGGCGCTGACGAGCGGCCGGGCGGTCATCTGCGGGTTCCGGCTCGTGAGTGTCCGCGGGGGTCCGTCCGGGCGCTTCGTGCAGCGGAGCCGTGGACCTCTCTGTCGCCGATCCCGGGGCCCGGGTGGAGGCGTCCTGTTCCTCGGCCAGGCGGCCGATCAACTGGACGAGTTCCTCGACGGGCCGGCCGGCCGCGGCCCGTACCATCTCCTCGCCGCAGTGCGGCTCCACCTGAGCCCGCTGCAGCAGGGCCATCAGCCGGGTGACGTCCTCCACGGGCCGGTTCTCGGCGGCGGCGCGGATCGCCTCGTCGGCGGACTCGGGATCGCGCGGTGGCTGGGTCAGCAGGGCCACAAGTCGTGTGACGTCCTCTACGGACCGGTCGACACCGACCGCCCGCAGGGCGTCGACGGTGGCCTGCGCGTACTTCGGTGACTGCTCCAGCAAGGTGATGAGCTGGAGGACCTCGTCGAGCGGCCGGTCTGCGACGGCGGCGTGCACCAGGCGGTGCATCGGATCGACGTTCTCGCCCTCGGGGCCGGGCTGGGCGGAACCCTCTTGCGTCGGACGTGACGTCGGCGGCGTTCCGTCGGCCGGCCCTCCGTCGGAGGGCGCGAACGCGTGGGCCGGAGTGCCGTGAGGTATGTCGGGTTGGTCCGGGCTGGGCGAGAAAGAGCGGATGGTCATGCTCGGCTCCATGAAGAGGGTGATGCTGCTATCGCCCCCCGAAGCGCGATGAACAAGCTGATCCAGTCCATTACTAGGCGGCCGCCCGCCACCACGCCACGCGAGTACGCCACCCGTGTGACCCCGGCCCGCCGCCCGGGCCGGTCACGGGGGCCCACACGCTCATCCGTTCGGTGGCCGTCTGCTCGCACCGCGCACGGGCCGCACATCAGATGGGATCAGCGTGTTCCGGGGGCCGCGTGAGAAGCGCCGGACGGCGGGTACCTGGGAAATCGCCGGAAAACGGGCCGGGCGAAGGAGATCGCAGCGCGCACCGTGAACAAGGAGCGCGGTGTCGACGGCCGTTCGTCGATGAACAAGCAGCAACTGGCGAAGGCCCTCGGCCACTGAATCCGGCCGACCGTCGCCCCACTCGATGACCCCAAGGAGAGTGACCCCGATGGCCACCGTGTCCCTCACCGGAGCGTCCAAGGAGGACGCCAGCACCGTCTTCGGCGTCCTGCGGACGGCGTTCCCCACCGACCGGCCCGCCGACGACGTGCCCCAGGAACAACCGGGTGACCGCACCGCCGTGTGGACCGCCGAGTTCGAGCCGACGCAGGAATGGATCCCGACCGACCCCATCCCCCTGGAGGGCTCGGTCTCCGCCACGCTCCAGGGCGGCTACGTCGCCGTCGGCCAGCTGCGTGAGGCGCTGAGCGTCGCGTTCGCGGTGGACGAGCGGGGCACGGCCTCGGGAGACCAGGAACAGGAGGTCGACCTGAGGCTCACGTCGAAGCGGTGACGGGAGGGGCGCCGGCAGACAACTCCCAGCGCACACACGGTTCTGTCAGGAGCCGTACGCGGAACGGGCCTGATTGACGCCCTGGAGAGACGCGCCGTACTCTCCCCCTGTAGTGATGGCATAAGGAAGCTGGTGGAATTCCAGCACGGTCGCGCCACTGTGAGCCCGCCGCCGGAAGGTGGAGGGCGAGTCAGACACTGAACCTTCACTCGCCCGTACACGCAAGGGACGCACGATCCCGAAGGAGGGCTCACCTTGAGCAGCAGCATTTCCACCACCCGTCCGGTGTCCACGCCGGTTGTCCTGCCGGTCTCGAAGTCGATCGTCTGGCTGGTCGGCACCGCGCTGATCGCGCTGGCCGTCTACTACTTCGTCGGTGTCGACCAGGGCGCCGTGTCGGTGTTCGGCAACGACATGCACGTCCACGAGTTCGTCCACGACGCCCGCCACTTCCTCGGCTTCCCCTGCCACTGACCCTCCGCCGGCACCCGGACGTACGGACAACTCGACATGGAAAAGAAGCTCATACTGCGCGGCATACTCGCCGGCGCAGTCGCGGGCCTGCTCGCCTTCGTGTTCGCGCGCATCTTCGCCGAGCCGCAGATCGCCAAGGCCATCGACTACGAGAGCGGCCGTGACGCCGCCCAGAACGCCCTGGACAAGGCGGCCGGCCTGCCCGTCGAGGCCGCCGACCCCGACCTGTTCAGCCGCACCATCCAGGCCAACGTCGGTATCGGCGTCGGCATGATCTTCTTCGGCATGGCGATGGGCGCCCTGTTCGCCGTCGCCTACGCCGTCTGCCTGGGCCGCACCGGCGGGCTGCGGGCACGCAACCTGGCGCTCCTCGTCGCCGGCGGCGGGTTCCTCGGCATGTACCTGGTGCCGTTCCTGAAGTACCCGGCCAACCCGCCCGCGATCGGTCACGAAGAGACCATCCAGCAGCGCAGCGCCCTGTACCTGATCATGGTCGTGTGCTCCGTCGCCTTCCTCGCGGGAGCCGTCTACCTCGGCAAGCACCTCCAGGCACGCTTCGGCAACTGGAACGCGACCCTCCTCGCCGGCGCCGCGTTCGTCGTCGCGATCGGGATCGTCATGCTGCTCCTGCCGCAGCTGGGCCATCTCTCGTACAACAAGGCCAACTTCGGCAACCAGGCCACCGAGACACCACTGCCGCTGAAGGACGACAAGGGCACCATCGTCTACCCGGGCTTCCCCGCCGACGTGCTCTTCAACTTCCGCTTCTACTCGGTCGCCGCGCAGCTCATCCTCTGGACGGCCCTCGGCCTGATCTTCGCCCCCCTCGCCGAACGCCTCCTCAACCCGGCCCGCCCGGACGCCAGTACGCCCTCGCAGGAGTCGGACCCCGTCCCGGCGTAACGGCTTCTTCCACCTTTTCCACTTCTACGGCGAGCGCGGTGATCGATGCGATCACCGCGCTCGGGGTGTGCCGCCCTTGCGGTAGACCTCGACGACGCGGTCCCAGGCCACCGGATCGAAGCGTAGCGGGCAGAGCTGTTCTCATGGGTGGTGCGGGACTACGGCCACCGGGCAGGCGGTGTGTTCCAGTACGGCGTGCGGGGTGGGGCCGAGGGTCCGGCCCGCGCGGCCGATCACCAGCAGTTCGGCCGAGGCGGAGACCGACGCCTGGACCAGGGCGGCCGCCGGGCTCTGGAGGCGGAGATCCTCGTAGACACCCACGTGCGGATACTTCTCCCGCCAGGGCCGCAACGTGTCCGAGAGGCGTTGTGTCTCCTGGTCCTCCCAACGACCCCGGTCCTTCTCGGGCGGTGCGTACGGCATCCAGTGTTCGGCGGGCGAGGGCAGTCGCCAGGCGTGTACGACGTGCAGGCCGGTGCCGCGACGGCAGGCGGCGTCGAAGGCGAAGTCGACGACGGCGCCGGGCAGTTCGCCGCCGTCGACGCCCAGCGTCACGCCGTACGGTGACCGCCCGCGGTGACTGCGGACGAACCCGCTCGGCACCAGCACCACCGGCCCCGCGGAGCGCTCGGCGACCCCGTGAGCCACGGAACCGAGGGCCAGGCCCGCGAAACCGCCCGTACCGCGCAGGCCGAGGACCGTGCAGTCGGCCTCGGCGGCCAGGGGGAGCAGCGCCGGTACGGCCTCTCCGGTGAGGGCGACCACCTCGACCCGGAGTTCGGGGTGGTCCTTCGCGAGTGACGTGACGAGGGCGTCGGGAGAGGGCTCGCGGAAGTAGGGCCAGGTGGTGAGGAGTTGCTCGTCGGGGAGTGTCGAGACGTGTGCGACCCGCAGGGGGAGGCCGCGCAACTCGGCTTCCGTTGCTGCCCAGTCGGCCGCGATGCGGCTGTCCGTGGATCCGTCGACACCGACAACGATCAGTTGGGGCATGGCCGTTGGACCTCCGTGCGAGCGGGTCGGGGCCTCCACGATCCGCCGCGCGGGGCGTGCCGCACAGGGGTTGGACGGAACCGGAGGAAAGTCCGCGGGGCGGGCACTGTGCCATGAGGCCAGCACGGCACCGCACCCCGTGGCCGGAGTCGTCGGGCGATCTTGATACGTTGTGCGGGCCAGTCGTGCCACAACCGAGGCCAGGGAATCCGGTGGGAATCCGGAACTGACGCGCAGCGGTGAGGGGGACGGGCGGGGCAATCGACGCCACTGGGGCGACGCGGGCCGGCCGAAGGAGCCGGTGTGCGACGCGCCGGGAAGGCGCCCCGTCCGGACGAACCCGAGTCCGAAGACCTGCTGGCGCCTTCTCGCCCTCGGCGAGGGGGAGTTCGTAGGCCAGGCTCCGCGTTCGAGCCCCGACAGGCAAGGCATGCCCGTGCTCCGTACCGCCCCCGTCCCGCTGCGCCGCCGTACCGCGGCACTCCTCGTCGCGCCCGCCCTGTTGCTCACCGCGTGCGGCGGATCCGACGGCGACAGTGCCGACGGCGAGACGGAGAAGTCCGCCGCGGGCTTCCCGCTCACCCTCACCGACTGCGGGCACAAGGTCACGTTGAGGTCGGCCCCCGAGCGGGTCGTCTCCCTCAACCAGGGCACCACCGAGATCCTGCTCTCGCTCGGCCTCGCCGACCGCATCGCCGGTACCGCCACCTGGACCGACCCGGTGCTCAAGGGCCTGGCGAAGGCGAACGCGACCGTGCCGCGCCTCGCCGACAACGCGCCCTCCTTCGAGAAGGTCCTCGACGCCGAACCCGACTTCGTCACCGCGTCCTTCGTCTCGACGCTCGGCAAGGGCGGGGTCGCGACCCGCGAACAGTTCGAGAAGCTGGGCGTGCCGACGTACGTCTCGCCGTCCGACTGCGCGGGCAAGGACAACGACAGCGGCGGCGACGGTTCGCGCAGCACACAGCTCACCCTCGACAGCGTCTACGGCGAGATACGCGACCTGTCCCGTGCGATGGGCGTGAAGGCGCGCGGCGACCAGCTCGTGGCCCAGCTGAAGGCGCGGGTGACCAAGGCGACCACCGGTCTCGACGCCTCGGACACCTCCCTCATGTACTGGTTCGCCAACTCTCAGTCGCCCTACCTGGCCGGCTGCTGCGGCGCTCCCGGCGCCATCACCCGTGCCGTCGGTGCGAAGAACGCCTTCTCCGACACCCACGACGAGTGGCCCCAGATCAACTGGGAGACCGTCGCCGACCGCGACCCCGACGTCATCGTCCTCGGCGATCTGACCCGCAAGTCGCAGACCGCCGAGACCGCCGAGGCGAAGATCCACTTCCTGGAGACCAACGCCGCCACCCGCAACCTCACCGCCGTCAAGAAGAAGCGGTACATCCTGCTCAGCGGCCAGGCGATGAACCCCTCCATCCGCACCGTCGAAGGGATCGAGCAGGTCGCCGCCGGCCTGCGCGACTTCGGACTCGCCAAGTGACCGTCCGTACCCTGCTGTTGACGGGTGGCGGGCTGGTCGCGCTGCTGGTCTCCGTGGCCTTCGCGGTGACCATCGGACCTGCCGACATCTCCACGGCCGACGTGTGGGCGTCGGTCGCGTCCCACCTCGGCGGCGGCGAAAGCACCCTTGCTCCGCTGCGGGACGGCATCGTCTGGGACCTGCGCATGCCCCGCACGCTGCTCGCCGCCGTCTGCGGCGCAGGGCTCGCGCTGTGCGGCGCGGTCATGCAGTCCCTGCTGCGCAATCCGCTGGCGGACCCGTTCGTGCTCGGCGTCTCGTCCGGGGCGTCCACGGGGGCGGTCGCTGTGGTCGTGCTCGGGGTGGGCGGCGGGGCCGTGTCGCTGTCGGCGGGCGCGTTCGTCGGTGCGCTGCTCTCCTTCGGGCTGGTCATGCTGCTCAGCCACAGCCTCGGCGCGAGCATGGACCGGGTGGTGCTGTCCGGCGTGGCCGCCATGCAACTCTTCTCCGCACTCACGTCGTTCACGGTGCTGACGTCGGCGGACGCCGAGACCACCAAGGGCGTGCTCTTCTGGCTGCTCGGCTCGCTCTCCGGCGCGGACTGGGGCCAAGTGCTGCTCTGCGCGGGCGCGTTGGCGCTCGTGCTGGTCGTCTGCCTGGGCCATGCCACCACGCTGGACGCGTTCGCCTTCGGCGAGGAGGCAGCCGCAGGCCTGGGCGTGAACGTCGCCCGCGCCCGGCTGATCCTGCTCTGCGCCACGGCGCTGCTCACCGCCGTCCTGGTCAGCTGCGCCGGGGCGATCGGCTTCGTCGGCCTGGTCCTGCCGCACGTCACCCGCGCGTTGACCGGTTCCGGGCATGTACGACTGCTGCCGATCACCGCGCTGACCGGAGCCGTCTTCCTGGTGTGGGTGGACACCCTCGCCCGTACCGTCGTCGATCCCCAGGAGGTGCCGGTGGGGGTGGTGACGTCACTGATCGGCGTACCCGCGTTCGTGATTGTCCTGCACCGGGGCCGGAGGAAGACATGAGCACCCCCGCTCCGGACACCGGCCTGCACGCGGACCGGGTCGCCCGCCGCACCGACGGCCAACTCATCGTCGACGGCGTCACGCTCGCCCTGCGACCTGGGGAGACCGTCGGCCTGCTCGGCCCCAACGGGTCAGGAAAATCAACGCTGTTGCGTCTCCTGGCTGGGGTCCTCCCCGCCTCCGCCGGAGTCGTCACGCTGGACGGGCGCCCGCTCCCCGAGGTCGGGCGCCGCGCGACCGCCCGCCGTATCGCCACCGTCGAGCAACACACCCACACCCAGACCGAGTTGACCGTCTGCGAGGTCGTCGCCCTGGGTCGCATCCCGCACCGCCGCGCCTGGTCACCGGCGTCGGCCGCCGACGCCCGCGCCGTCACCGAGGCCCTGGAACGCACCGGCCTCACCGACCGCGCCGCCCAGTCCTGGCACACCCTCTCCGGCGGCGAACGCCAACGCGCCCAGATCGCCCGCGCGTTGGCCCAGGAACCCCGCGAACTCCTCCTCGACGAACCGACCAACCACCTCGACATCCAGCACCAGCTGGACCTCCTCGACCTGATCGCCGACCTCCCGGTCACCACCGTGATCGCTCTGCACGACCTCAACCTCGCCGCGATGTACTGCGACCGCCTGCTCGTCCTCGACACCGGCCGCACGGTGGCCGAGGGCACCCCGACCGAGGTCCTCACCCCGGCCCTCATCAAGGACGTCTACGGCGTCCGCGCCGAGGTCGGCCACGACCCCGGGCATCCCGTGATCCGTTTTCTGCGGCGGGGGAGCGGGGCGTCGTAGTGGTGGACGGCTTCCCAACCGGCTGAGGTGCAGCCGGTGTTGGGCTAGTGGACGGAGAATCCGCCGTCCACGAAGACCGACTGCCCGGTGACGTAGGCGGAGGCGCGGCTCGCCAGGAACACCACCGCGCCCGCGAAGTCCTCCGCGAGGCCGTTGCGGCCGATCAGGGTGCGCGCGGCCAGGGCCGCCACCATCTCCGGGTCGGACGACAGCCGTTCGTTGAGCGGGGTCATCACGAAACCGGGGACCAGGGTGTTGCAGGTGACGCCGTGCGGGGACCAGGCCTCGGCCTGGGAGCGGGCCAGGGACTCCAGCGCGCCCTTGGAGACGCCGTAGGCGCCGCTCTGGGCGAACGCGCGGTGCGCCTGCTGGGAGGTGATGTGGATGATCCGGCCGAAGCCCCGTTCGGCCATGCCCGGACCGAAGCGCCGGCCCAGGAGGTGCGGCGCCTCCAGGTTCAGGGCCATCGTGGTGTCCCACACGTCCTCGCTCAACTCACCCATCGGCGGGCGCAGGTTGATCCCGGCGCTGTTCACGAGGATGTCCGGCTCGCCGAACACCTCGGCTGCCGCTTCCGCCGCCGCCCGGACGCCGTCCCGAGTGCCCAGATCGCCGCTCACCCACGCCGCCCGGCATCCCTCCGCCGTCAGCTCGTCGACCGTGGCGGTCAGTTCCTGTTCCTTGCGCGCCACCACGACCACCTCGGCCCCCGCTCGCGCGAGCGCTCCGGCGGCGGCCCGGCCGATGCCGGAACTGCCGCCTGTCACGACGGCGACTCGGCCGTCCAGCGAGAAGAGTTCGGAGAGGTAGTCGCCAGAGATCATTCCGGCAGCTTAGGAGGCGGCTCCTCGATCGGCGACCCCGTTGTTCCGGCCGTGCTCAGGGTTCGATGACGAGGCGTTCGACGAGGTCGTCGCGGAGTGTGAACCGGTAGCGCAGATCGACGGTGCCACCGGGGAAGTTGCCTTCGAGGTGGTGTGTGGCGACGTAGTGGGTGGCGTCGGCCCGCTGGGCGCCGGTGAGACGGACGGTGTACGTGAATTCGGACGCGGCCCGACCCAGCCACCGCTCGATCGCGGCGATGCCCTCGTAGGTGTTCCCGTCGTCGATCACCACGGCGTCGTGGGTGAACGCGGTGACGGCGGAGGCGGTGTCGTGGGCGCGGTGTGCGTTCAGGTAGCGGGTGATCGCCGGGGGCAGGGCGCTCGGGGCGATGTCCTGGAGTCGGTTGTCGTGCATGACGGTCCCTACGGTGGTGGCGGGTTCGGACGGTGGGGTCGGCCCAGGTGTTACTGCTAAAATAGAAGCTAGTGACTTCGACTTTAGCAGTAACTGAGGGGATGGTCGCCGTGGCAAGCCGGATCAGGCTGGAGGACCGGGAGTGTCCGCTGTCCACGACGGTGCAGCATGTCGGCGAGTGGTGGACGCTGCTGATCCTCCACGACGCCTTCGACGGCTACCGCCGCTTCGACCAGTTCCAGGAGAGCCTGGGCATCTCCTCCAGCATGCTCACCACCCGGCTGAGGACCCTCGTCGAGGACGGGCTGCTGGAACGCAGGCCCTACCAGACCAACCCCGTCCGCCACGAGTACGTGCTGACCGAGCTCGGACACTCCCTCCGGCCGGTGATCGTCGCCCTCGCCGCGTGGGGCAACTCCCGCCTGGCACCGGAGGATCGCAGCATGATCCTGGTCGACGCGCGGAGCGGCGAGGAGGTCGAGCCCGTCGTGGTCGATGCCGGGACCGGCCGCCGGCTCGACGACAGTGACACGTATGTCTTCACGGCCGGACCCGCGGCCGGGGACGCCATGCGCGACCGCTATGCGGGGCGGGGCCCTCGCACCGGTGGCACCAACTAGGTACCATCGCAGCATGCCATCACTGAATGTGTCCTTCACCGAAGAGGAACTTGAGGGAGTGCGCGCGGCCGCCGCGGCCGAGGGGAAGAGCCTCAAGCAGTATCTGCACGACCTCGGCGTGCGTGAGATGCAGCGCGGTCAGTTCGTCGCCGGTGCTTCCGTGTGGGCCGAGCGGCTGCGCGGGGAGTTCGACGACGCCTTCCCCGACGAGGTGCCGCCTTCGGAGCGTGACGGGGCCGCGGCCGCCTGATGCACCTGTACATCGACGTCTCGTGGCTGCTCGACGTCCAGGAAGCCGCCCTCGGCCACGAGGACATGTCGGTCTCCGACTACTCCGCGCTCGTGGCCGCCGTATCCCGGCACAAGACCAAGCTGCCGACCCTCGCCGCTGCCGACCCGGACGCCGCCTGGCGGGCGGCCGCGCTCATGCACACCATCGTGCGCCTGGAGCCGCTGCCGCACCGCAACAGCCTCTACGCCGCGTTCGTCGCCGCCCAGTACATGGGCCAGTCCGGCGAAGGCATCGACCCGCCCTACGGCGCCCTCTCCGACCTCGTCCGCAAGATCCGGGACACGCGTGTCGGGGTCCTCGCCGTCGCCGACCAGCTGCGCTCCTGGAAGGTCTGACCTGCGGCGGACCGGTACGGCTCCGTGAACGGTCGGCCGTAGGCCTGCGTAGGCTGTTCCCGTGTCCACCGCCCGCCTGCGTCGAGTCGCCGTCCTTGTCCTCGAAGGCGCCAAGCCGCTCGACGTCGGGATCCCCGCGCAGGTGTTCACGACACGGGCGAGCATGCCGTACGAGGTGCGGTTGTGCGGTGCGGCGCCCGGGCTGGTGACCGGGGGCGACGGGCTGTCGTACCACGTCGCCGACGGGCTCGACGCGCTGGCCTGGGCCGACATCGTGTTCCTGCCCGGGTATCGGTTCCCGGACCGCGAGGACCCGCCGCAGGGTGTCCTGGACGCGCTGATCGCCGCGCACGACCGGGGCGCGCGGCTCGCCGCGATCTCGACCGGGGCCTTCGCGCTCGCCGCCACGGGGCTGCTCGACGGCAAGCGCGCCACGACGCACTGGCACTACACGCGGGCGCTCGCGACGAAGTACCCGCTCGTCCAGGTCGACGAGAACGTCCTGTTCGTCGACGAGGGCAGCGTGCTCACCTCGGCGGGCGCCGCCTCGGGTATCGACCTGTGCCTGCACATCCTGCGCGGCGACCTCGGGGTGGCCGCGTCCAACCACGCGGCCCGGCGGCTGGTCGCGGCTCCCTACCGCAGCGGCGGGCAGGCGCAGTACGTGCCGCGCAGTGTGCCCGAGCCGCTCGGTGAACGGTTCGCCGCCACCCGTGAGTGGGCGCTGCACCGGCTCGGCGAGCCCCTCACCCTGGAGACGCTAGCCCGGCAGGCCGCGGTCTCGCCGCGCACCTTCTCGCGGCGCTTCGTCGACGAGACCGGTTACACGCCGATGCAGTGGGTCATGCGCGCCCGCATCGACATGGCCCGCGAGCTGCTCGAACGCTCCGAGCGCAGTGTCGAGCAGATCGCCGCCGACGTGGGTCTCGGCACCGGCGCGAACCTCCGGCTGCACTTCCACCGTCTTCTCGGTACGACGCCGAGCGAGTACCGGCGGACCTTCGCGCAGGGGGAGTAGCCCGCCCTGTCGACGGTGTGGCGAGATCCTTTTGAACCGTGGCGATCGCGCCACTGTCCGCGTCGGCTGCCGCGCGCGAGCCTGGTGGGGAACCGAAGGGACACAACTCATGACTCGCATTGCCATCAACGGATTCGGCCGCATCGGACGCAATGTGCTGCGCGCCCTGCTCGAACGCGACAGCGAGCTGGAGGTCGTCGCCGTCAACGACCTTACGGAGCCCGCCACTCTGGCGCGGCTGCTCGCCTTCGACACGACGTCCGGCCGGCTCGGCCGCCCCGTGACCGTCGACGGGGACACCCTTGTCGTCGACGGCCGGCGCATCAAGGTCCTTGCCGAGCGCGAACCGGCGGACCTGCCCTGGGCCGAGCTCGAAGTGGACCTCGTGCTGGAGGCCACGGGCCGTTTCACCTCCGCCAAGGCCGCCCGTGCCCACCTCGACGCGGGCGCGCGGAAGGTACTTGTCAGCGCGCCCTCGGACGGCGCCGACGTCACGCTCGCGTTCGGGGTCAACAACGACGCGTACGACCCGGCCACGCACACGATCGTCTCGAACGCCTCCTGCACGACCAACGCGCTGGCACCCCTCGCCGCGGTGCTCGACCAACTCGCCGGTATCGAGCACGGATTCATGACCACGGTGCACGCCTACACGCAGGAGCAGAACCTGCAGGACGGCCCGCACCGCGATGCCCGCCGTGCCCGCGCCGCCGCCGTCAACATCGTGCCGACCACGACGGGCGCCGCGAAGGCGATCGGGCATGTACTGCCCAACCTGGAGGGCAAGTTGTCGGGCGACTCGATCCGCGTGCCCGTACCGGTGGGATCGATCGTCGAACTCAACACCACCGTCTCCCGCGACGTGACCCGCGAGGACGTGCTCGCCGCCTACCGCACCGCGGCCGAGGGCCCCCTCGCGGGCGTCCTCGAATACTCCGACGACGCGCTCGTCTCCTCCGACATCACTGGCAACCCGGCCTCGTCGATCTTCGACTCCGCCCTCACCCGCGTCGACGGCCGCCATGTGAAGGTCGTCGCCTGGTACGACAACGAGTGGGGTTTCTCCAACCGTGTGATCGACACGCTCGAACTCCTCGCCGCGGGCTGACGGTCCGCGTAGCTGCGTTGATCGTCAGGGCCGGGGGACCGGCGGTGTCGTAGTGTCTCGCCATGCCTGTGCCGCCAAGCCCCCAAGTGCCCAGTGCGCCCCGCCGAGCCCGTCAACTCGGGCTCGGCATCGGCGACTTGCCCACCGGAACGCACAACGCGATCACGGACGTGCCCGGCATCTGCGTCGGGCACACGACACTGATCCACCCGCCGCGCGTGCACAGCGGCGTGACCGCGATCGTGCCTGAAGGTGTGGGCCCCGGAAGCCCCTTGCCCGCCGGGGTGTTCGCGGGCAACGGCTACGGCAAGTTCCTCGGCACCACGCAGATCGCCGAACTCGGCGCGCTGGAAACCCCCGTGCTGCTCACCTCGACCCTGTCCGCCTTCCGGGTCGCGGACGCCCTGGTGGGGTGGATCCTGGAACGGCCCGAGGGCGCCGACGCCCGGAGCCTGAATCCGGTGGTCGGGGAGTGCAATGACGGGCTCCTCTCCGACATCCGGTCGCGTCCGGTCCGGGAGGAACACGTCCGCGCCGCACTTGAGTCGGCGTCGGCAGGTCCGGTCGCCGAGGGGTCGGTGGGTGCGGGCACCGGGATGACCGCGCTCGGCTTCAAGGCGGGCATCGGCACCTCGTCGCGGCGTGTGCCGGTCGCGGGGCAAGAAGCGACGCTCGGTGTACTGGTGCAGGCCAACTTCGGTGGAACGCTACGGGTGTTGGGCCGTACGGTCACTCCCGCCGACGTGGGCGTTCCCGCGGACGAGTCCGGTCCCGGTCCGGAGACCGGCTCCTGCATGATCGTGACCGCCACCGACGCGCCCCTGGACTCCCGCCAGTTGACGCGGCTCGCCCGTCGCTCCGTCTACGCGCTGGCACGGGTCGGCGCCGGTTACAGCAATGGCAGTGGCGACTACGGCCTTGCCCTGGGTACCCGTCCTCTGGGCACACCGGCCGGGCCCGCCGTGGTGCCCGATGCCGGGCTGGATCTTCTGTTCGGCGCCGTGCTGGACGCCGTGGAGGAGGCGGTTCTCAATGCGCTGTTGACCGCTGCTCGGGTCACGGGGCCGGGTGGGCATACGCGGTATCCCTTGCCCGCGGCGGAGCTGCTTGCCCTGTTGGAGTGAGTGTTTCTGGATGGGTGCTGGACCTAGACGTCGCGCTGGTACCAAGTGCCTTGCTTTCCGCCGAGGTTGGACGGGTGGGCGGGGCCGACCGGGACGAAGCCGGCCTTGGTCAGTACCTTTTGGGATGCGATGTTCCCGTGGGAGGTGGCCGCTCTGATCGTGCGCAGGGCGTGTTGTGAGGCGGCCAGTCGGCACAGTTCCTTGACAGTTGCCGTCGCCACGCCCCGGCCGGTGACGTGCTGCGCCACCCGGTAGCCGAGTGTCGCCGTGTGTTCCTCGGTGATGTCGACCAGGTTGAACCTGCCGAGGACCGAGCCGTCCTCGGCTACGAGCACGTAGAAGGCGCAGATGCCGGCCTCTTGTTCGGCCAGCCGGGCGTCGAAACCGGCGGCGAACTCGTCGAAGAAGGCGTCGCCGCGGTCGGAGATCGAGGTGGCGAAGTAGGAGCGGTTCGCCAGCTCGAAGGCCAGAACCGCCGGGGCGTGGTCGGTGTGGAGTGGCTGTAGTTCGGGCATGTGCCTGACCTGTTCGGGGAGTTGGTCACTTTCTGACGAGGAAGCAGGTGCCGTCCGGGTCCCGTATCTCCGGCACGCCCAGGTGGGCGAGGTCCTGGACGAAGCGCTGACGGGAAACGGGAGTGTCACCGGCCGAGTAGAGATAGTCCGAGTACATGCGCTCGCTGGGTTCCTGGCCCGACCAGGTCAACTCCTCGGTCAACCAGCGCACCACGCCGGGATCGACCGGGCGGACCTCGCCGGAATCGAAGGTGTGATGGCACTGCGGGCATTCGACTTCGCTGGGCATGTGGGCCATTGAAGCCCGCCGGCCCCTTGAGCCACATCGGCCTGAGGTCGTAAGGGATGCCCGCAATTCCCGGAATGGTTCTACGGGATGTCCGCTAGTGCGTCAACGGCCCACCAGGTCTGGTCAGTTCGGTGCCCCGATCGGCAGGATCACCGCAGAAGGGTGGGCCGGGGTGTGGAGCACCTGTTGGTCGGCGGCCCGGAGCGTGGTGGCGGTCGCTCGGGGTTCGCCGGAGCCGAGGTTGCGGTTGTAGCGGGGGAATGCGCCGCTGGAGATCTGGGCGCGGATGCGGTGGCCGTGCTTGAAACGGTAGGCCGTCGGCCAGAGTCGGACCGTCGCGCACGTCGTCTCGTCGGCGTCGGTGAGGCTGATGAGGCCGTCGCTGACGTTCGTGGAGCGGCCCTTCTCGTCCACGTCACAGAGGCGGACGAACACGTCGGCGTACGGCAGGCTGGAGCGGAACCAGATCTCGGCACTCACCTCGCCGACGACCTCGACGTCCTTGTCCAGGGCGGGAGTTGTGTAGGTGAGGACGTCCGGCCGGGCTTCCAGATCGGTGTTGTCGACGCGGCCCGACCTGACCCCGACGGGCATGCGGACGCCGCCGACCGCGGGCGTGGGGTCGGCCGGGTCGTAGCGGTAGCTGTCCGGGGCGGACTCGTCCGGTGGGTCGGCGGCGAGGGCACCGGCGGGGTGGAGGTGGAGGCGCTGCGGGGCGTAGCCCGGCGGGGGCCAGGACGGGAAGTCGCGCCAGGTGTCCACGCCCATCACGAACAGGCGCACCGGGGCCCGGTCGAACGGCTTCTCGCCGCGGGCGTGGGCCAGACCGAAGTCGAGGGCCTCGGAGGTCGCCGTCACGCCGACGCCCATGGAGATGTGCGCCCACGGTCCGACGGTGAGCCGGGCCTCCCGTCCCGCGCTCTGCAATGCCTGGAAGTCGCGGAGTTGGCCGGGCAGGAAGATGTCGTACCAACCGCCTACCGTGCTGACCGGCACAGTGAGGTCGGCGACCCGGGAACTGTGGTCGAGCACGGACCAGAACGCTGAGTCGGCGTCGTGGTCGAGGGTGTTCTGGAAGTAGTCGGAACGGCGGCCGACGGCGGCGGTGTCGGCCTCGTTCAGCGGCAACGTGTACCAGGCGCGTCGTTCCTTCCGGAGCCGTAGCGCTTGGCGGAGCATCGCTCCCCGGCGTTCCTGGCCCGCGACCTGGAGGCCCCAGCCGAAGGTCGCCTCCAGGGAGAACGACTCCTTGCGGAGGAACTCCAGCGTGAAGGCGGATTCGGAGACCGAGGGGATCAACGCCTTGACCTGCGGCGGCAGTTGGCCTGCCATCGACCACTGGGCGAACCCCAGGTAGCTGCCGCCGTAGAGCACGACCGCCTCGCCGCACCAGGGTTGCTCGACGAGCCACCGCACCGTGTCGAGGCCGTCCTCGCGTTCGCGGCGCAGGGGGTCGAAGTCGCCGCCGGAGCCGAAGGTGCCGCGGATGCTCTGGATCAGCACCTGGAATCCTCGTTCGGCCAGCGGCCTGGCCAGCTGCGCGGCGATCATGCCCGTCCTGCCGTACGGGATGCGGATGAGCGCGGTCGGGAGGCCGGCGGGGCCGGATCTCGGGGTCCAGCGGTCGGCCAGGAGGACGGCTCCGTCGCGCATCGGGACCCGCAGGTCGTGCTCGACGGTGAGGTCTCGGGTCGAGGGCGGGGGCAGGTGCAGGAGGCGCTGGGCGAGATGGCTGCCGAGGTTCATCGGGGGTCGCCTCCGGCTGCTGGCACTTGGCGGCTGAAGGTGAGGGTGGACGCGAGGCGGAGCAGACGGTTCGTGAGTTCCTCGGGGGCGAGGGGGGCCGTGCCGTCGATCTCCCAGTTGTTGACGAGCGTGGCGGCTCCGCCCGCGATGAACTCCGAGAGGTCGTCCGCCGTCTGCTGGTCCAGGTCGCCGAACAGCTTGTGGACGGCGGGCCTGTTGAGGGAGCCGAGGAGTTTGTTGAGTGTGCTGGTCATGGCGAAGGCGCAGGAGCCGGTCAGCATCGGGCGGTAGAAGGAGCGGTGTTCCGCGAAGTGCCGCGCCAGCGCGGCCACTCCCTCGGAGGTGTCGCCGCCGTCTCCGGCCCGGGGGAGCAGCTCGCGTCTCACCAGGTCGATCGCGGCTTCCGTCAGGAGGGTGTCGTGGTCCCCGAACTGCAGGTAGACGAGGCGCCGGCTGACGTCCGCCGCCTCGGCGAGATCGGTGACCGGGAGGTCCGTCGTGCCGCGCTCGGACACGAGGCGCACCGCGGCCGCCATCAGGGGCGCGCGGCCGGGGTTGGGTTGGCCGTCCGTCGGGGCGTTGACACATTCCGATATGGGCATATGATGGCGCCATGGCACGAGCGGCGACGACCTCGGACGCGTTCAACGCGATAGCCGAACCACAGCGGCGGGAGATCCTGCTGCTCCTGCGGGGCGGCGAGCGGCCGGTGAACGACCTGGCGCGGGACCTGGGGATGACCCAGCCGCAGGCGTCCAAGCACCTGCGGGTGCTCCGGGAGGTCGGGCTGGTGCGGGTCCGCGGGGCGGGCAAGCAGCGGCTGTACGACCTGGACGCCCGCGGGCTGCGGCCGGTCCACGAGTGGGTGGGCGGCTTCGAGCGGTTCTGGAGCGAGAGCTTCGACCGGCTGGACGAGTACGTGCAGGAGCTGAAACAGACAAGGCAGGAGGGACCGGATGGTGGCGACGACCAGTAGTGGCGGCGAGGCCGCACAGGCGACCGCGGATCGCGAGGTCGTGATCTCCCGGGTGATCGGCGCCCCGCGGGAGCTCGTGTTCGAGGCGTTCACACGCGTCCGGCACCTGTCGCGGTGGTGGGGACCGGAGGGCTTCACCACTACGACGCGGTCCTTCGAGTTCCGCGTCGGCGGGGCCTGGGACTTCGTGATGCACGGGCCGGACGGGACCGACTACCAGGAGTGGATCACCTGGCGGGAGATCGTCCCGCCCGAGCGGATCTCGCTGCTGCACGGCGAGTCCCGCGACGACCCCAACGCCTTCGAGTCGGTCCTGGCCTTCGAACCGGCCGGCGACGAGACCCGGATCGTGATGCGCACGGTCTTCCCCACCAAGGAACTCCGCGACGAGGCCGTGGAGAAGTACCACGCGATCGAGGGCGGCGAGCAGACGCTCGGCAACCTGGCGGCCTACGTCGCCGAACTCACCCGGAACGAGACCGACTTGAAGGGAGCGGAGAGCTGATGGCCGGAAAGGTGTTCTTCAGCGTGACGATGTCGCTCGACGGCTTCATGGCGCCCGAGGACGTGCCCGTCGAGTACGTCTTCTCGCCCGAAGGCCGGAACGACCCGAGGGTCCACCGCTGGATGGCGAAGTGGTCGGAGCTGCAGGCGTGGGTGTTCCCGCTGCGGTTCTTCCGGGAGAACCTGAAGCTGGGCGAGGGCGGCGAGGAGGGCCGCGACAACGACATCGCGCGGGAGACGTCCGAGCGCACCGGCGCGAGCGTCATGGGCAGGCGCATGTTCGACGGCGGCGAGCTGTCATGGCCGGAGGAAGCGCCGTTCCACACCCCGGTGTTCGTCCTCACCCACACCCGGCGCGACCGGTGGGAACGGCCGGGCGGCACCACCTTCCACTTCGTCGACGACGGCATCGAGAGCGCCCTTGACCAGGCCCGCGAGGCCGCCGGAGACCGCGACGTGCGCATCGCCGGCGGCGCCGCCACGATCCAGCAGTACCTGGACAGCGGCCTGATCGACGAGTTCTCGATCACGCTCGCACCCGTGCTGCTCGGCACCGGCATCCGCCTGTTCGACCACGTGGACCCCGACCGCCTCACGCTGAACCAGACCCGCACGGAACCGTCGTCCCGGGTGACCCACCTGACGTACACCGTCGGCAAGCGGTAGTCGGCGTTCCGGCAGCGTGCGGTCGGCGCTCACAATCCCACCCCTCACCGCCCCTCATCTCCCTGCCCCCCCCCACGACAAGGAGAGCCCCATGACCTCTCCCCCCATGGAGCAGTTGGGAGCCGGGCCCGGCGGCTGACGATCCGCGGATCAGCCCGGTCCCAGCCCCGCGTCCCGCGCCAACAGGGCCGCCTGGACCCGGTTCTCGCACCGCAGCTTCGTCAGGATCCGGCTGACGTACGTCTTCACCGTCGCCTCGCTCACATGGATGCGCTCGCCCGCGTCGGCGTTCGACAGGCCCTCGCCGAGCAGCGCGAGCACTTCGAGTTCCCGGGTACTGAGCGACTCCAGACGCCGACGCGCCTCCTCGCCACGCGCCACCGCCTGGCCCGAGGCGAGCTGGTCGACCACGTGACGCGTCGCGGCCGGTGACAGATACGCGTCCCCGGCCGCGGCCGCCCGTACCGCCTGGATCAGTTCGGCCGGCGCCGAGTCCTTCAGCAGGAACCCGGCGCCGCCCTGGCTCAGCGCACGCAGGACGTTCTCCCGCTCGCCGAACGTCGTCAGGATCAGCGGACGTACGGACGGTGCCACCCGCCGCAGTTCGGCCAGTGCGGACAGGCCGTCCAGCACGGGCATCTGGATGTCGAGCAGGGCCACGTCGACGGCGTGGGCGCGGACCAGCTCGACCGCCTCACGGCCGTTGGCCGCCTCCGCCACGACATCGATGTCGTCGGCGGAGGTGAGGATCATCCTGATGCCCGCCCGGATGAGGGGTTCGTCATCCGCGACGAGGACTCTGATCACGATTCTCCTGCTGGACGTGCGACGGGGGCGACGGGCGGCCCAAGACTACGACTTGGTCGCGAAGGCCCGCTTCTCGATCAGTTTGCCGTCCTTGAAGCAGAAGCGGAAGGCGGGCATCTTCCCTCCCCCGGTCGGCCAGTTCTTCGTGGAGAGATACGACGAGCAGCTCGCCCCCGCCGGCTCGGCGGGCGCCTCGTCACCCAAGGTCCCGGCCAGGAACGACTTTCCGTGCGGCAGCCTGTCCCGTACGGCCGTCTCGGAGTCCCCGACCTTCACCGACTCGTAGACCTTCGGATCGAGCATGAGCTTGTCGCCCTCCTTCCCCACCAGGTTGACGATCAGCACGACGGCAACCACCCCGAGAACCAGGAAGGTCAGCACTGCGGCGCCGCATCCGATCACGACGCCCTTCTTCTTGCGTCCCATGGCGATGTCGAACTCCTTCTGCCTGTCCGGCGCACCGGACCAGTCGATGTCCGCACCACCGTCGCCGGGCACCGCCCCCTCGCTCTGCCCCCGGAAGTCGTTCGCCGCATCGACGAAGGTCGCTCCGTCCGGCCCCGGGTCCGCCGGCCACCGGCCGCTCTCCGACGCGCGCGGCGACCCGGGACCGTAGGGCAGCACGCCCGCGATACGGAACCCGCCGTCCGTTGCGGGCCCCGCGTGCACCATGCCGCCGACCAGCCGGGCCCGTTCCTGCAGCCCCGTCAGCCCCTGCCCGCCGCTCACCACGGTCCGTCGTACGGCCGAAGTCAGCGCGGGCACCGGCCCGTTGGCCACCTCGACGACCAAGGAGTCCGGCTCGTAACGGAGTTCGACGGCGATCGCGGCGCCCTGCGCGTGCTTCAGGGCGTTGGTCAGCGCCTCCTGCACGATCCGGAACGCCGCGTGGTCAGCCGCGGGAGCCAGCGGACGCGCCTGACCCGTACGCCGTAGCGCTACGGCCGTCCCGGCGCCCCGCGACGCGTCCACCAGGCCTCCGATCCCCGCCACGCCCCGGGCCTGGGGCTCCAACTCGCTCTCGTTGTCCCGCAGTTGATCGGGGGTGCCGTCACGCAGGATGCCGACCGCCTCCCGCAGTTCGTGCATCGCGGACACGGACGCCTCCCGCAGCACGCCGACCACCTCGCGCTGCCCGCCCGTCAGCTCGCGGTCGACCTCCAACGCGCCCGTGTGGACGGCGATCAGGGCCAGTTGGTGGCCGAGGCTGTCGTGCATGTCCTGCGCTATGCGCTGCCGTTCGCGCAGACGTGAGTGGGACGCGATCATCTCGCGCTCGCGCAGGAGTTGGGCGTTGTGCTCGTGCAACGCGCGCATCAGCGTGCGGCGTTGGGCACGGTTGCGACTGGCCAGGCCGGGCACGACTCCCGTCGCCAGGAACGCGAGCGTGGTGAACACCAGCGTCTGTACGGCGGACAGCGGCTGCGACGGGCTGGGGACGGACAGCCCGACGTAGAGGACGTAGGTGGCCGTGAAGAACGCGAGCGCCCGGCGCGGTGCCTCGATCCGCGCGCCCGCCGACCAGCTCACCACGATCAGCACGAACCCGAAACCACCGAGCGCACCGGCGACCGCACCCGTGATGAGCAGGGCGCCGACGGGGAACGCCCGCCGCAGCAGAGAGATCGCCGCGGCGACGGCCCCGACGGCGACCATCCGCAGAGCGCCGTCGCTCGTCTGGGTCACGGCCATGCACAGGGCCAGGACGACGGCCAGCACCGTCTCGCCGACGATCTGCCGCCGGGACCACATGCCTGCCGCGCCCAGCCGGCTCCGGACATCGAGGGCCATCGTCTTCGCATTCACGCGCCAACGGTATGCAGCAACGCCCGCGCGCACAGCATCCGTTCGTCGCATCCACGAACGACCAAAGTCGTACGGCCCGCGTCTCACGCGGGCGCGCCCGTGCACTGTTCGCGTCAGCCGCCGTTCTTGAAGGACTTGACCTGGCACTGGACCCTGTACTTGTCGAAGTCGGGCAGATTCATGCTGTCTCCGCTGACCATGGCCCAATTCCCGTCGGAGACAACGCTCTTGATGCCGTGGCTGTTCATGCAGCGCACCATGGCGCGTACGCCGTCGCTGTAGCGGGGGTTCTTCGCCGGGTCCATCTCGACCGGCTGGAGTGGGTATTTCGAGTCGCAGGCCTTGAGCGCGGGGCTGTTGGCCGGGGCCTTCCTGCCGGACGGCACGCCGTGTTCCTCAAGACAGTGACTCCAGGCGTCCCAGAGCCTGTTGACGTCTTCCTGGCTGTCGTCGAGACGGATCCGTACGTGTCCGGAGTCCGGGTCGGCCGTGGTCGCGGCATGCGCGGAGGGGGTGGCGATGGAGGCCACACCTTCGTCACGGGTGCCGCCCCCGCCACCACCGCAGGCGGCGAGCAGCACGAGGGTCGCACCCGAGGCGACGACGGTCAGCAGGGGAGCGGTGACGCCGCGGTAGAGGGAAGGGAGGGAGGAGGACATGCCGTCAACGTGCCGTCCCCGTATGAAGATCCTGTCAGCGACCGATCAGCGTCCTGTCTGGTGGCCCACCCGTTGCACGGCGCCTCGTTCTGGGCGGTGCGCATCGCCAATTACTTCTGTCCCAACGCTGTACGGGCATCCGCTGTTCGAGATAGCGTCACCACGCAGCTGCCGAGTGAAACGATTCAATCCATTGCGCTCAAGGGGACAGCATGGCGTCGAACAGCACACCGGACAAAGGCATTTCCCGTCGCGTGGCCCTCGCAGCAGCCGGTACCGCCGGACTCACCGCGGTGTCCCTCTCCACCGGACTCCCCACGGCCGAAGCGCAGCCCGCCGAGGAAGCCTCCGCTTCTCTCACCGGCAACCCGTCCCGCCGCTCCGGTGGTTGGCACCGCTACGTCCAGGGCCCGTCCTCGCGCACGGTCCGCCCGGTGCGGATCACCACGCCGACCGGAGACGTGCAGAACCCCGGCGCCCTGCTCAAGCCCGGCGGAGCCAGATCCGTCCTGCGGCGCCCGCAGCCCGCGGCGGCTCCCACCTGGTCCACCGGCACCACGGCCGAGGCGTCCTCGGCCCACGCGGGCAACAACGGCAACGACGGCCAGCCGCGCACCTACGACGCCACCAACGCGATCGACGGAAACCCGGACACGTTCTGGAACGACGACACCCTGGGCGTCTTCCCCGACGTCCTCACCATCACCGCGCCGCAGGTCACGTCCCTGCAGGGCATCACGGTGATCTCCAACAGCGACGGCGTCCCGACCGACTACACCGTCGACGTGTGGACCGGCGGCGACTGGCACACAGCCGCCACGGTCACCGGCAACGACGCGGTGCAGAAGGCCGTTCCGTTCACGGAGAAGGTCAGCACCGACCGCGTCCGCATCACGGTGACCCACGCCCAGGACACCTCGCACGGCAACTTCACCCGGATCAACGAGGTCTGGCCCGCTCCGGTCGAGCCGATCCCGATACCGACCGTCACCGTGGACTTCGGCAAGGTCGTGGTCGGATATCCGCAGATCAAGTTCACCTCCGCCTCCACCAACTCCCCGGGCGTACGGGTGGCGTTCTCCGAGACCCGCCAATTCCTCACCGACCGCTCGGACTTCACCCGCGCCGACCAGGCGGGCGGCGCCGGAGGGGGCACGGACCAGTTCGCCGTCCCCGCGAAGGGCGCCAACTGGGTTGACCACAAAGGCTTCCAGGCCGGCGACAAGGTGTTCGCGGACGGCCTGCACGGATTCCGCTACCTCAAGATCAGCCTCGACGCGCTCGCCACGGACAGCCCCGCCGCGCAGCCCTGGGGCACGGTAGAAATCGACTCCGTAGCACTGCAGTTCACCGCGTACGTGGGCACACCGAGCACCTACCGCGGCTGGTTCCTGTGCTCCGACGACGAGTTGAATCGTTACTGGTACGGCGCCGCGTACACCAACGAACTCGTCACCGACACCTTCCGTCAGGACGACGTGGACCCCCGCAACGCGTGGAGCGCCACGCTGGAAGGGAAGTTGGTCCTCCAGGACGGCGCCAAGCGCGACCGCGACCCGTACGTCGGCGACCTCGCCGTCTCCGCGCGCACCCTCTACCTGACCCACGACGACGCCGCCGCGGCGGCCCGCAACGTCCTGGCCGACCTCGCCGACCACCAGCGCGCCGACGGCTGGATCCCGCCCGCCTCCATCGGCAACTACACCCTCCCGCTCTTCGACTACCCGCTGTACTGGGTCACGTGCAGCTGGGACTACGTCCTCTACACCGGCGACCGCCAGTACGCGACGCGCTACTACCCCACCCTGCTGAAGGTCCTGGACACCTGGTACCCGAGCGTCACGGACGACGCGGGCCTGCTGAGCAAGGGCCTCAACGGCACCGGTGGATACGGCGACTACGCCTTCCTGGGCCGCACGGGCCGCGTCACCTACTACAACGCCCTCTACGTCCAAGCCCTCCAGAACGCCGCCCAGTTGGCCCGCCTGCTCGGCCAGAAGGCCGACGCAACGCGCTGGAGCACGCGGGCCGACAACGTTGCCCAGGCCGTCAACTCCCTGCTGTGGGACGCCGATGCGGGTGCCTACCTGGACTCCTCGACCGGCGCGGTACGGCACGCTCAGGACGGCAACTCCCTCGCGGTCGTCACCGGCATCGCCGACGCGGCCCGCGCCACCTCGGCCCTCGCGCATCTCGACGCGACGACGCAACGGCCGTACGGGAACGCTTTCATGGACAACGACACGCTCTTCGACCAGGCGTCGCAGCGGGTCTACGCCTTCACCTCCTACCCGGAGATCGAGGCCCGCTTCCTCAGCGGTCAGGCCGGGTCCGCGCTGGACCAGATCCGCCGTATGTACGGCTGGATGGACAAGAACGACCCCGGCATCACCCACTGGGAGGGCATCGGCCCGAACGGTTCGCTGTACGAGGACGCCTACACCAGCATGGCCCACGGATGGTCGACCGGTGTCCTGCCGGCCCTGACCCACAACTTGCTGGGCGCCCGGCCGACTTCACCCGGGTACGCCACCTGGGAGGTACGCCCGCAACCCGGCGACGTCGATTGGGCGACGGGTCAACTGCCCACACCGCACGGCCCGTTGGGAGTCGAGTGGGAGAACAGCAGTCGCGTCTTCCGTCTCACCGTCCACGTGCCCCGGCACACCCAGGGCTCGGTCGTCCTCCCCGGTGACGCGCGCGGTCTGCGGGTGAGCGTCGGTCGGCGGACGCTGTGGGACGGGCGGCGGGCGTCGAGCCGTGACGTGACCGTGGCCGACGGCACGGTCACGGTCGCGGGCCTCGGTGCGGGCGACCACAGTTTCGTGAGCGAACTGCGCGGCAACTGACCCTATCGGGGAGCCTCGTTGGCGTACGGCGTCGCGATGAACCGCTCCGGGACAGACCAACCTGCGTCTGGTTCGGGGCGGTTCACTGTGAACCGGGTGAACCGGGCGTTCGCTTTGGCTAATTGTGGCGGGTGTTTTGCCGGTCCTTGCGTTGCCCGGGCCGCTGAGCCCACCTAGCCTGACCTGCGGACCAAGGGAGGGCCAGCATGCTGAAGACCGTCCGGGAACAGGCAGCGGGACTCACCAAGGATCAGCGCAACGCCTTCGTCGCCGCCTACTTGGGCTGGGCGATGGACGCCTTCGACTACTTCCTCGTCGTACTCGTCTACAGCGAGATCGCCGACGACTTACATCCCTCTCTTCGGAGGGAATCCCCGCGTTCAGGCGGGGAGGGAATCCGATCTCGGAACTGCTCTGACCTGCAGGCTAGAGCGGACGTTATTGCTGCTCGATGTATTGCTTGACGATAGCCAGCGGCCGACCACCGCAGGGCCCGGCGAAGTAGGAACCCGACCAGAACCGGCCGTGCATGATGGAGTGGTTGACGCGGCCGGTGAACTCCTGCTGCAGGTAGCGGGAGGACACGCTCTTGAGCGAGTTCACCAGGGCCGACAGGGCTGCCTTCGGCGGGTAGTGCACCAACAGGTGCACGTGATCCTCTTCGCCCTTGAACTCGATCAGGTCCGCGCCGAAGTCGGTGCGGACGTTCCGCATTATCTCTTCGCAGCGTGTCAACATGTCGTCGTTGGAGACTCCTCGCCGGTACTTCGTTACTAACACCAAGTGCGCGTGCAGGTTGTAGACGACGTGACGGCCCCGGCGGATATCGGTGTTTGGTTCCCAACATGGTGACATGAACCAAGCGTCGTAGGATCAAGGAGCCCGACAGGGAGGGGGTGGGCTGGGTGATCCGTGCGTACAAGTTCCTCATGCGGCCCACCATGGGCCAGCAAGCCGTGCTGGGCGAGATGCTGCGCGATCACTGCTCCCTCTACAACGGGGCCCTGCAAGAACGTCGCGACGCCTACCAGCACGCCTCGAAGACGAGCGTGACGTACGGGCAGCAGTCCGGACAGCTCACGGACATCCGGGCTTTCGACCCCGCGCGGCAGGGCCGCTGGTCCTTCTCCTCGCAGCAGGCGACGTTGCGCCGTCTGGACAAGGCGTTCGCCGCGTTCTTCCGGCGGATCAAAGCCGGGGACAAGCCCGGCTACCCGCGCTTTCGTGGGGTGACCTGGTTCGACACGGTGGAATTCCCCAAGGACGGGGACGGCTGCCGGTGGGACTCCACCCCACAAGACCCCGTGACCCGGGTCCGCTTCCAGGGTGTTGGGCACGTCAAGGTCAACCAGCACCGCGCGGTGATCGGCAAGGTCAAGACCGTGTCGGTCAAGCGCGAGGGCCGTAAGTGGTTCATCGTGCTGACCGCCGAGCAGCCTCGGCCCGAGCCGCTGCCCGCGACCGGCTCAGCAGTCGGCATCGACCTCGGTATTGCCTCGTTCCTCACCGACTCAAACGGCGTACACGTCGCCAACCCGCGCCATGCACGCAAGGCCGCCGCGACGCTTGAAGTCGCGCAGCAGGCACTGAGCCGCTTCCCGCGCCGCAAGGCCAAGGACCGCACCCGCAACCACCGGCGCGCTGTGGACAAAGTCGCCCAACTCTACGGCAAGGTACGCCGCCAGCGGCTCGACCACGCGCACAAGACCGCGCTCAGCCTGGTCCGTGAGCACGACTTCATCGCGCACGAAGACCTCAAGATCCGCAACATGATCAAGGCTCCCGCGGCGAAGCCCGACCCCGGGCAGCCGGGCAGCTTCCTGCCGAACGGCGCCGCGAGCAAGGCCGGGCTGAACCGTTCGATCGCTGACGCCGGTTGGGGGGTGTTCCTCGCGATCCTGAACGCAAAGGCTGAAAGCGCCGGGCGGGAAGTGTTGGCCGTGGACCCCCGCAACACCTCCCGCACGTGCCCCGAATGCGGGCACACCGCCAAGGAGAACCGGCCCACCCAGGAAAAGTTCCACTGCCGCTCGTGCGGCCACAGGGCACACGCCGACGTCGTCGGAGCAATCAACGTTTTACGGGCCGGGCTGGTCCGTCGCCACGCCAACCAGGCATAGCGAGAAGCCACCCCGTTTACGGAGCGGAGGAGTCACGGAGAAGATCCCGGCCGAGCGACGCGGTTTCTGGTCGGGCCTGCTGCAGAGCGGCTACTCGCTCGGCTATCTGCTCGCCGCGGTGGCGTTCTTCGTCATCGAACCCGCCTTCGGCTGGCGGGGGTTGTTCGCCTTCAGCCTGGTGCCCGCCCTGGTCTCGCTGTGGGTGCGCGCCCGGGTGGAGGAGAGCGAGGTGTGGGAGAAGAGCGTCAAACTCAACCGCACCCCCGCCTACCAGGTGTTCAAGAACCCTGCGGTGCTACGGCGGTTCGTGTACCTGGTCGCGCTGATGACCGCCTTCAACTGGATGTCGCACGGCACCCAGGACATCTACCCGACCTTCGTCAAGAAGGGCCTGGGCCTGTCCCCGGACACCTCGATCGCCATCGCCGTCGTCTACAACATCGGCGCCATCATCGGCGGCATGGTGCTCGGGGCGTACTCCGAGCGGCTGGGGCGCCGTCGCACGATCATGATCGCGGCGGCCGCGGGCCTGGTCGTGGTGCCCTTCTTCGTCCTGTCCAGCACGGTGGGCTGGCTGATGCTGTCCTCCTTCCTGATGCAACTGTGCGTACAGGGAGCCTGGGGCGTCATCCCCGCGCACCTGACCGAGATGAGCCCGGACACGATCCGGGGCTTCTACCCCGGCGTCACCTATCAACTGGGCAACCTGATCGCCGCCCTCAACCTGCCGATCCAGGAGGCCATCGCCGAACGGCACGGCTATCCGACGGCGATGGCGTGGACCGTAACTCCCGCCCTGTTCCTGGTGATTGTGCTGAGCGCTGTAGGCAAGGAGGCCAAGGGGATCCGGTTCGGCGGTGCGGGGACGCAGGCGCCTAGTCCTGCTGCGGCGGACCCGGTGTAACTCCGGAGGCGGTTCGTCTTCTACGGCGCGTGGGTCGGCCGGGCGGTCACAGGATTGGTGAACGTGGTCCCGTGGCGACAACCGGCTCCAGCCGGCGCGCGCGGGGCCGGTCGCGTCGTAGCAGAGGCCGTTCGACGAGGGCGTACGACGCGAGGGCCGCGGCGAGCGTGGCCGCGAGGCCGGCGGGGAGCAGGGCGTCACCGTGCACGCCGAGGTCGGAGAGCAGCCGGATGACGGGGTAGTGCCACAGGTACATCCCGTAGCTGAGGTTGCGGCCGATCCAGACCATCGCCGACAGCGACAGCAGGCGGGTGGGCCACGACCGGGGGCACAGGTCCAGCGCGGCGACCACGCAGGCCGTCAGCAGGGCGGCGGCCAGGAAACCGGCCGTGTACCAGACGGGATTCCAGCCGCTCACCTCGGTGATCGGGATCTGCCAGACGATCAGCCCGAGCACCGCGAGTGCGGGCAGACAGAGCCGGCCGGCCCAGCGGCGCAGCGACGCCAGGCGCGGGTCGTCGGCGCGCAGCCGGGCCAGGACGAGGGCGAGCAGGGCGCCGATGAGGAGCTGGTCGGCGCGGGTGTCGGGGCCGTTGTAGATACGGTGCGCGGCTGTCGGGTCCCAGAGAACCGTCCGCCAGAGCACCGGCAGCACGCACAGCACCGCGACGCAGGCCAGCACCGCACGGGCCGTCGCGTGCCGCAGCAGGACGAGCAGGAGCAGCGGCCAGGCGAGATAGAACTGCTCCTCCACACCCAGGGACCAGGTGTGGCTGAGGGGTGCGGTGAGATCCGAGTACGTCCCGGAGTCCCCGGCCCGTACGAGATTGACCACCGACCCCGCGGCCAGGGCGGCGGCCACCCACGCCCCGCGGAAGAGCGGCAGCGCGAACGTCACGGACAGCAGGGCGGTGACCGCGCACATCACCAGCAGGGCCGGCATCAGGCGCAGCCACCGGCGCCGGTAGAACGACCACAGCCCGATGCCACCGGTACGGGCGTACTCGCCGACCAGCAGCCGCGTGATGACGAAACCGCTGATCGTGAAGAACACGTCCACACCCACCGAGCCGCCCGGCACCAGGTCCGGCTCCACGTGGTAGACGATCACCAGCACCACCGCGACCGTCCGCAGTCCGTCCAGCCCCGCGACCCGCCCACCACCACGCAGCGCCGATGAAAAGCTCCGCCCGCCACCTCTGCCCCGTTCCGCCGAGGCGGGCACGAGCGGCGGCGCCGCCCGCACATCAGGGCTCTGTTCCGTGGCCTCGTCTACCGTGCTCCGATGGAGGGTGCTCATAACGGCGGCGTCTGCCCACGCCCGCCCGGATCACACAAATTCTCATGTCGCGCACAGGTTGGCGTTGCTCTGGCGTTGCCTCTCGGACGTCGGTGTCCGGCGATTAATGGTCGGCAGGCAGGGTGCCTGACTTGGCAGACTGCTCGTCATGGCCAACTCGTACGCGCAGGCAGTACTGAGAACGACGGATCTTGCCGAGGCACTGCGAGTCGCCGGGCGACTGCTCGATCTCGCCGACACCACGGAACTCGAAGTCGACTTCGAGGCACGGGTCTCCACGCCCGGAGACCTGGACCGGTTGAGCGGCGTGATGCCGGACGCCCAGTGGTGGTCCTACGGAACCGACCGACACGCCTCGTCAGAGGATGGCGACGCTCCGGCGGAGTGCCTTCCGATCCACTTGCGCAGATGGTGCATGGCCCCGGAGGCGGTGCAGGAGTTCGTGGCCGCGGTGGGGAACGTCCCGGCCATGGTCCGCTGGGACTTCAGGGGTTGGCCCGAGGCTCCGCAGGTGGGCCTCGGTTGCGGGGGCTCCAGAGGCGCGTACGTGACGGTGTGCGTGAACGCCCGCGACCTCGACCTTGAGGAGCCGGCACCGGACCACACGCTGTACGTCCACGTGAAGCAGGTGGAGGCCGAACGGGCTCCTTGGCTGGCGGCACAGGTTGGCCTGCGGGTCATCGGGGAGCTGGAGATGGCACCCCTCTGAGCTTGCCCTCCGAACGTCCGCCGGTCCGGCTTCTCGAACTGGCCATCGCCGTACCGGAGTTGGACCGGACCTTGTAGGGCTGGATTCTGTCTACGCTGTGACCTGCGATCATCGCGTGATTGCCTGCCCTCGTGCACCGATGATCAAGAGCGGCCGCATCCACGAGTGCCGACAGGACGCGAAGACTCGCCGAAGGGGTTGCAGTGCTGGGATTGCTGGGCTTCTACGACGAGTTCGACGGCCGCTCCGGTTGTCCGAACGGATCGATACACGATGCCGTCCGGCCCGTCGGCGAGCCGGACGAGGCGGATCTGGTGGCCTACCTGGACGCCGGACACGTCCTGATCGACGTCATGGAAGCCGCGCCAGACGTCATCACCGGCGACGCCCACCGGAACTCCCCGGGATGCTCCTCCCTGGTGACCGACGGGGTGTGGCTGTGGCGCCAGGACTTCCCGCACTACCTGGAGACACACCACGTCTCGCTGCCCGAGGCGTTCGTCGAGCACGTCCGCGGCCTGGACTATCGGATGCCCACCATCACCGTCGCGCAGTTCGCTCCGCACTACGACGAGACCATGCCTCTGGTCGGCTGGGCCTCGGCGGTGCCATGGGCATCGACTGCGACCGTGCTCGTACCTGAACCGCGAGCAGTGACCGACAAGGCCCAGTTCGACGCGGCGGCGTCGGCCCAGCTCCGGAACAGGCCACACGGCAACTGGGGCAGACCGCGCAAGCCGCGCAACCCGCCGAGAACGTAGGGCGCCACCGCCCAGGGCTTCGGCGTAGTCGCCCGACGTCCGGTTCGCGATGAAGTGTCAGTTCGGTGGGTTCCGGGAACGTGACAGGCACGGGCTTCTAAGACCATGGAGTTCTACGCCCCGTAACCTGTGTGGAAGACCGTGCCTGTCGATGCATCACCGCCGACGGGCCCGCTGCGAGGACCGCATCCGAGGCGCCCGCTACACCGGTCTGCGCAATCTGCCCCTGCACGACACGGCCCAGAACCGGATCTGGCTGGAGATCGTCTCGCTTGCACTCGACCTCCTCGCCTGGATGCCGATGCTCGCCCTGACCGGCAAGACCCGCCGCTGGGAACCCGAACGGCTTCGCCTGCGGCTGTTCTCCGCAGCCGCTCAGCTGGTGCACACCGGCCGCCGGCACTGGCTGCGCTTCACGGCCCGATGGCCCTGGACCGACGTCATCACTCACGCGATCGCCAGGCTCCACATCCTTCCGAACTCCGTCTGACCAGCCACTTCCGCCATCTCGACAACCCCCACCACCGCACCGGCGAAGTGGAACCCGGCGCCCACCCGACGCGCGAGCCGGACCCTCAGCCTGCCCCAGCCCCGAAAAGGCCCCACCGCACAGACACAAAGTCCCCTTCAGCAAGCTGATGGGGACTCATGAATGATCGAGGCTAAACGGACTGCGCGAAGCGCGGTCAAGTAGGTAGACATATGTTCCTGGTGATGTTGAAGATGCGGATCGATACGCATCTCATGCCTGGGAAGGGGCAGCAGCACATGTTGTCCACGCTGCAGAATCCTTCGCCCGGACCACAGCAGTGTGTGCCGTCCGGGCATGTTGTGCCGCCGCATCTGTCGCCGCAACAGGTGCTGCCAGCTGGGCAACATCCGTTACCGCAGCATGTGCTGCCCGGTGGGCAACAGGTGCCATTGCAGCAGGCGCTGCCCGGTGGACAAGTGGTTCCGCAACCACCGCAGTGGTTTGGATCGCTGCTCGTGTCAACAC
This sequence comes from Streptomyces sp. NBC_00988, assembly GCF_045162645.1. Classification (NCBI taxonomy): domain Bacteria; kingdom Bacillati; phylum Actinomycetota; class Actinomycetes; order Kitasatosporales; family Streptomycetaceae; genus Streptomyces; species Streptomyces sp. NBC_00988. The sequence continues at coordinate 645,756 of NZ_CP108730.1, read as the reverse complement.
ATGTCGTGCCGCACAGCCGCTCGCCGGGTGCGCACGTGGGGTTGCAGCCAGGGCCTCGACACTCCATGTCATATTGATCGCAATCGCCTTCAGGCCCGCGTCGTGTCCAACAGGTCTTGGAACAGCCGGTCGGTGAGGTCTCGTCCGGCAGACATGGGCCACAGCTGCCGCAGGGATGCCCCGCGAGCGACGTGGTCTGAGTAGCCCGGCTGGCAGCGACGTTCAATGCCGGCCATGGGCCGGTCGCCGCCGTCGGGTAAGAGAAGCGTGGCATTTGCACGGCTGCGCCCGCTTGAGCCCATCCGGGAAGCACGGTTAGCATTACCGCTCCACTTGTCAGTAAACGCGCTCGATTCCGGCGAGGAGAAAGGGAAACGAGGGCTCGGTGACGTCATCCAACACTTGCAGCCGCTCGGTGATGTGTGTATGCGGATCGCGGAAAGTAGCGCGTACCGCCACGACCATTCGATCGGTGGAATTGGCGTGGTGGGCGTCGATGGCCATCAGGAGCTTGCCGTCACGTCGCTGTTGCCACACCATACGGTGAAATGCAGGATATTCAACCGCGATGTGGTTGCAGGCGATGTCCTCGGGTGAAAGACCGCGGTTTCCTGCTCGGCGGGTCAGCCGCAAGAATACGTCTCGAACCACCGATTCGAAACCGCCCCGATCGCTCCGGTCGTTGTCCGTGCCTGGTTGCTCATCAACGGACGGCTCGCCTTCGGGCATGGCTGCGGCAAGCTCCGCGAGTGTAAACGCCAGTACCCGATCAGCCTGCACGACGGGCAACCCAGGAGTGACGTGCCGCCCGTCGATGGGGAACGGGACCGTCTTACCCACGACGACATGCACCACATCACCGACCGCCGGCGGCAGCACCTCAGCCAGTCGCGCCACCTCGGCGTCGTTCTGCGGTATCACGGTGAAGGCTTCCAGCCCACCGGTGGAGAAGTTCCAGCACAGATAACGACCGAGATAGGCGGTGTCCGGGTTACGCAGAACGCTCTGCAGCAACTCGGCATCAACTCGATCGTCATAGTGCGGTCGTCCCGTCAGTTGAGCGAACCCTGCAGCGACACCGATGGTGGGGATCTGCGGGCTTAGCACGCCTACCGCATACACGGCGCTACTCGGTGTGCTCGGCACCGGATTCGTCCCGCCGCAGGTCTGGCAGCCGACGGACCCGGACAGGTCCGCGGTGCTCCGGTCGACCACGGCGGTACCACTGCCCAGCGGATCGTTTTTCTCGCCATTGTCATGAACTATTTCATCGACCACACTTCCTCCTTTACGGACCAATCATCGGACCCTTCAGTGGCGCGGCTCGATCCGCATCCAGTGATCCAATCGGGCTGCACGTTGCTCGCATGCGGCACAGGGTTTCAGGCCGATTGCTCGGGTCATACGCTTTACCACCTGGCCCGCACCTGCCGGGGTGTGCACGATAAAGTGCGGAAGACTAAGGCGGTGCCGAGTGTCGAAATCTTCGTCAATTACCTCATTCGTGCCGTCAACCTCATTTTCGGTTCCTTCCTCCCACGCCATGCGTTCCACTATGGGCGATGCCGCAGGCCTGGCGCTAGTAGGGGAGGCCAAGCTTTCGAATTGATCATGCTATCCGGGCGCGAGACGTTGGACGCGTGCTGAGCTATACGGTGACCTTCGCTCCGATTGTTATTGCTGTGCTACTCGTTCGTGCGATCATTAAGGCCGCGCGGTACGACGGACAGCCAAGTCCATCGTAGATTCGCTGACATCCTGATAGTCATCAATGCTGGTGGTTGCGGATATCGTTTTGGCGGGCCAGTCCCTGCCCCATGATCTACCCCGGATCGCCCTACACGATGGTGGTGCGCCATCAGCCGAGGCAACTCAACGAGGCTGAAGTCCGGGAGATGTGCGAGCAGTTCACCGACGTCCCGTCGTCCCTCGCGGCAGCCCCGGATCTTCCCCGTTCCGCCCTCAGGCCCCGATCCGGCCGCTGAGCAGGCTGCCCGCGTCGGGAACGACCGTGGGCAGGCCCAGCTCGACGAGGATGCGGTACGCCGTCGCGGTTGCCGCCGAGAGCACGGGCAGCCCCGCTGCCTCCTCCACCGCCTGGATCGACGGCAGCGAGGGCATCTGGACACAGGCGGACAGGACGAGCGCGTCGGCCCGTGACAGGTCCAGGCGCCGCCAGTGCTCGCGCAGGTCGGCCGGGTCGAGGCGGGCGACGGCCAGGTTGTCCGCCACCTCCAGACTCAGCGCGTCCACCACCTCGACGCCCGCGTCCTCGATGTAGTCCGCCACCAGCCGCGTGAGCGGTTTCATGTACGGCGTGACGATCGCGACCCGCCGGGCACCCAGGGCCTTGATGCCGTCGAGGAGGGCGCCGGCGCTCGATGCCACGGGGGCCTGGGAGCCCTCGGCGCGCAGCACGGCGGTGATCTCGTCCTCGGCGGTGCAGTGGTATCCCGGCCCCTGCGCCATGATCGCCACGAGGCAGGCGGTGACGACCACGTCGGGCCGGGCGTCGGCGAGTTCGAGTGCCGCGCGCCCGGTCTGCGCGTTCATGGCGCGGAGCTGCTCGGGTGTCACGTGCCGCATGCGCATACGGCTGCTGTGGAAGACGAACCGGTCCTCCGGAACCAGGGACTCGCGCTGCCGCATCATGCGCGGCAGCTCCGTCTCCATGGTCAGATTCGAGCTGGGCACGATCATGCCGATGTGGTGATCGGTCACGGGATCCTCCGGGTGTCCTGCCTACGAGGCTACGTACGGTTGTCGGTGACCGGGGATCCGCCGACCGCCGCCTCGCGGTCAGGAGTCCTCGGCCAGTCCCTCCCAGTGATCGGCGAGGGACGTGAAGAGATGCATGATGTCCTCGCGCCGCTCCGGTCCGAAGGGCGCGAGAAGGCGCTCGTCGAGCCGGCGGGCGCGGAGGTTCGCTTCGTGGAGGGTCCGCTCGCCCTCCTCCGTCAGGTGGAGCAGCTTGCGCCGGCCGTCGTCCGCGGCCGTCCTGCGCACGATCAGACCCCGGTTCTCCAGCCGCCGGGCGACGTCCGCCATCGTGGACGTGTCCAGGGAGACCGCGGCCGCCATGGACCGCTGGTCGCTGCCGGGCGCCGCTTCCACAGCCTGGAGCACCGCGAACTGGGGCCCGGTGAGTGTCGGGTCGACGGCACGGATCCAGGCCGCGAGATACGCCTGGTAAAGGCGGCGGACCTGGTAGCCGGGCGCGGCGGTGAGCGCCGGGGGAGGCCCGGCGGGCGCGGACGTCGGGGTTGCGGTTTCGTCACCCATGGAGCCCACTTAAGCACGGCACTTGACCGAGTCGGCAGCCGGACCTGCGATCTTCGGGAACCCACGCGTCGGCGTCACACCAGCATCGGCCGCAGCACCTGGCGCAGGGCCGCGAGCGCGGCGGACGGGTTGTCCCAGAACAGCATGTGACCGGCGTCCGGGATCTCGGCCATGACGGCCGACGGCAGCAGCCGGGCCGCCTCCGCCGCACCCTCCGCGGTGACGACCGGACTGTCCGCGCCGTAGAGGAGTGCCGTGGGGCCGGGAACGGAACGCCACCAGTCGAAGAAGTCCTCGCTCTCGAAGCCGTGGTGTGTGGCCGTGACGGCCTCCGTGTCGCAACTCGCCAGCCAGCGGGCCCGCAGTTCCTGCTCACGGCGCGGCCAGCGCGGCCAGGACCGGGCCACCTCGTCCGCGTCGGTACCGCGCCGGGCCTGCGTCAACTGGTCGAGGAAGACGTCCAGGGGCGTGGGGTACGGCCCGCGTCCGGGGCCGCTCATCGGCGGATCGCCGAGCACGGTGCCCCGCAGTGCCACCTTGGCCCGGACAGCGGTCGCGGCCGCGATCCGCGCACCCATGGAGTGCCCGAAGAGCACCGGCCGGTGCAGCCCGAGTCCCGCGACGACCGCCTCGGTGTCCTCGGCGTACTCCTCCAGCCCGTACGAACCGCCGCCGTCGGACAGCCCGCGCCCACGGACGTCGACCACCAACGGCCGTACAAGGGGCGTCAGTTCACGGGCCACGAAGTCCAGCGCGACGGCCGGGCTGGTGATGCCGGGCAGCACGACCAGCGGGACGCCGTCACCGCCGTAGTCCAGGACGTGCAGGCGTGTGCCGCCGGAGCGGACCCAGCGGCTGGTGGCGGGGACGTCCGCGAGATCGGCGAGCGCGGACTGGGCCAGTAGGCGGGTGGGTGGGGGCATGGGGTTCTCCAATTACGCAGAGCGGCAGACGGGGTTACGGCGCTGTCCTGGGCAGTCCGTCGAGATAGCCGACGGCGTCCTTGAGGTCGGTCACGTCGCCGTACTTGGCCTGGATGTCGAAGAGGTTCGCCTCGTGCGGACCGGGCGCGCGGTCGCCGACGCACTCCCTCGGCACCAGCACCGGGAAACCGGACTGCACGGCGTCCACGGCGGTGGCCCGTACGCAACCGCTGGTCGTCGCGCCGCACACGAGTACCGTGTCGCAGCCGAGGCCGGTCAACAGGGCGGCCAGGGACGTCCCGAAGAACGCGGACGCACCTTTCTTGACGATCAGATGGTCCTGCGGCGAGCGAGGCAGTCGCGGGTCGAGCGCGACCTCCTCGCTGCCCTCGACCAGGCTCCGCATGCCCTGTGCCTTCTGCAGCCAGGTGACGGCGTCGCCCGTCGCCTCGGCCGGTGTGTAGGCGATCGCGGTGAACACCACCGGTACGGCGGCCGGTCGCGCGGCCGCGATCAACTCGCCGGTGGCCGCGACGACTTCGGTGAGGTCGGCCCCTGAGGGGAAGCCTGGTTCGGTGAAGCCGCGGGTGAGGTCGACCACGACGATCGCGGGGCGGCTGCCGCGGCGCACGGGTGCGCCGAACCCGGCCCGCCGGTAGGTCTGTTCCGTCTCCTGACCGTAGTGAGCGTCGCTCATGACGTCCTCCGAAGGGTGCGCAACTCCCGTGCCTGGGCGCCGAGTCGACCGAGCAGCCAGCCCTCCAGGACGCCGACGGCGAACGCCCCTGCCACCAGGCCGTACTTGGCGGCTCGCGGGCCCAACAGCAGGGCCAGGCCGTCGAGATCGGAGTCCGGTGCGACGGCCGGTCGCGTCGCGACGGGAGTGATCGGGGACGCCGTAGGAGTGTTCGGGGACGCGGCCGGTGTGGTTTCTACGGCCCGGTCCTGGTCCAGCAGGCTCCCCAGGTTCCGCGCGAACTGCTGGATGATCCGGTCCGACACCGTGACGATCGCGCCCTTGCCGAACTGGACGATCTTGCCGCGGATCACCAGGTCCGTGGAGAGCTGGAGCAGCGCTCCCTCGGGCGCCGCGAGGATGTCGAGAGTGACCTCGGCCTCCGCGTCCCCGCTGCCGTGGGTGTCCGTACCGCGCGCGTGCACCCGCAGTCGCCGCTTCTCGGCGTCGATCTCCAGGAAACGGACGGTACCGGCGTAGGAGGCGCTGATGGGACCCACCCGGATCTTCACCCGGCCCCGCCAGGTGTCGCCGTCCTGGCCGTCGAGCGCGGCGCCCGGCATGCAGGACGCGACCCGTTCGACGTCGTTCATCAAGGTGAAGACGTCGTCGGGGGAGGCCTTGATCGGCACGGAGTTGGTGAGCTGCATGCGTCAGTGCTCCTTGCCGGCAGGGCTGTTGCAGGGGTTGGCGCATGCTCCGCGCCGGGTCGTCGCGCAGGCGTCGATCGCCTCGACGATGGTCTGGTAGCCGGTGCACCGGCACAGGTTCGAGGCGACCACCTCGCGGATCTCCTCCTTCGTCGCGTCCGGCCGCTCGGCGAGGAACCCCTCGGCGAGCATCAGGAACCCGGGCGTGCAGAACCCGCACTGCAGCGCGTGGTGTTCGCTGAACGCCCGTTGCAGATCGTTGAGTTCACCGCCGCCGGGCTCTGCCAGCGACTCGACCGTGCGGATCCGCGCCCCCTCGGCCTGCGCCGCGAACATCAGGCAGGCGCGGACGGGCCGTTCGTCGACCAGGACCGTGCAGGCGCCGCAGATGCCGTGCTCGCATCCGACGTGCGTTCCGGTCAGGCGCAGTTCGTGCCGGAGGACGTCGACGAGGGTGCGGCGGGGTTCGGTGATCACGTCGTGCCGCTCGCCGTTGACGTCGAGGGTGATGAGCTGGAGGTCCGGGTGGGTCACCACGGGGTCGGTGTTCATGAGGACGACTCCAGGCTCGGGGCGCCGTTCAGCGCGCGGTGCACGGTCTCGGGGGTGATCGGGGTGTGGTCGAGTTCGACGCCGGTCGGGCGCAGGGCGTCGTTGACTGCGTTGAGCACGGCGGCGGGCGCCCCGATCGTGCCGCCCTCGCCGGCGCCCTTCGCGCCGGTCTCGGTGAACGCGCAGGGCGTTTCCAGGTGGTGGATCAGCACGTCCGGGATCTCGTGCGCGGTCGGCACCTTGTAGTCCATGAAGCCGGTCGCCGACGGCTCGCCCTGGGCGTCGTACGTCACCTGCTCGAACAGCGCGCCCGCGATGCCCTGCGCGATACCGCCCCGGCACTGCCCCTCCACGACCTGCGGGTTGATGGCGACCCCGCAGTCCTCGACGCACACGTACCGCAGGATCTCCACCTGCCCTGTACCGGCGTGGAGTTCGACCACGCAGGCGTGGGTGGCGTTGGAGAAGGTGCCGTCGTTGAAGACGTCGAACGTGGCGGTGACGGACAGTCCCGGCTCGATGTCCTTCGGCAGCAAGTGGGCCCGGAGATAGGCGATATCGGCGATCTCCTCGTAGGTGAGGACGTCTTGGGTGCTACGGCGGTGGGCGGCGCCGTCCGCCAACTCCACCTCGTCCGGAGCAACTCCCCAGCGGGAGGCGGCGATTGCACACAGCTTGTCGCCGAGCTTCGCCGCCGCCAGGCGTACGGCGCTGCCGCCGATGGTGATGGAACGGCTGGCGAAGGTGCCGAAGCCGTAGGTGATGCGGTCGGTGTCGCCCTGATGGAGCCTCACCTTGCTTATGTCCAGGGCGAGTTCGTCGGCGACGATCTGCGCCATCGTCGTCTCGTGGCTCTGGCCGTGGTTCATCGTGCCGGTGGTGAAGGTGACCGCGCCGCTGGTGTCCATCCGTACCTCGGAGATGTCGAAGCCGGGCACCACCTGCATCTTGCGCTGCGCGAAGGCCGCCGAGCCGTAACCGGTGCGCTCGCTGAAGCACGAGTAGCCGATGCCGAGGCGCCGACCCTCGGCCGCCGCCGCTTCCTGCTTCTCGTGCCAGCCCTCCTCCCGGACGAGCCGCTCGCAGAGGTCGAGCGACTCCAGGTAGGAGCCCGGGTCGTAGGTGATGCTGTTGACGCCCTTGTACGGGAACTCGGTGATGACGTTGCGGCGGCGGATCTCGACCGGATCCAGGGCGAGTTGGCGCGCGGCGCGCTCGAAGAGCCGCTCCATGACCATGACGTACTGCGGCCGGCTCACCCCGCGATACGGCCCGGTGGGCGCCTTGTTGGTGGTGATCGCCCGGCCTCGCACCCGGTACGCGGGCACCTTGTAGACGCCGGGCATCTCGGCGGACGCCATCAGCGGCTCGATGCCGGCCGTGAAGGGGTAGCAGGAGTAGGCGCCCATGTCGCAGACCACGTCCGCGTCGAGCGCGAGGATCCTGCCCTCGGAGTCGAAGGCCGCGCGCGCCCGGTAGTGCTGCTCGCGGGCGAGGAACGACGCGGACAGGGCGTCCTTGCGGTCCTCGATCCACTTCACCGGCCGCCGTAGCCGTAGGGCCGCTGCCGCTGCGGCGATCTCCTCGCGGCCCACGACGCACTTCTGGCCGAACCCGCCGCCCATGTCGGGCACCACGACCCGCACCGCGCGCTCGTCGAGGCGCAGACAGCGGGACGCCACCGTCCTTACCTGGTGCGGGATTTGGGTGCACGTGTGCACGACGAGCTGTTCCTCGCGGTCGTCCCAGTGCGCCACGGCGCCCCGCGTCTCCAGCGGCAGCGCGTTCTGGCGACCGGTCCTCGTGTCGACCTCGACGACACAGGGCGCGGACGCGAAGATGCGGTCGATGCCCTCCGTCGCGAACAGCGAGACGTCCACCAAGGTGTTGCGCGCGGCCTCGGCGTGGACGAGCGGGGCGCCGTCCGCGAACGCCGCCTCCTCGGACATCACCGGGGGCAGCGTGGCGTACGAGACCTTCGCCGCCTCCAGGCCGTCCTCCGCCGCGTACGCGTCCCGGGCCACGACGATCGCGATCGGCTCACCGACGTAGCGGACCTTGTCACGAGCCAGGACCGGCATCGCAGTCGGGACGAACTCCGAGAGCGGGCGACCTAGCTGGGCCACGATGTCACCCAGTTCCAGGTCCTCGGCCGTGAACACCGCGACGACGCCCGGGACTTCGCGCACCGCCGACACGTCCACCGAGGCCAGCTCCGCGTGGGCGACCGTGCTGCGGACGAACTGGGCGTGCAGCATGCCGGGGAGCGCGATGTCGTCGACGAAGCGGCCGCGCCCGGCGAGCAGACGCGGATCCTCTCGACGGCGAACCGCCTTGCCCACCAACTTCCCCGCGTTCAAAGAGGCGTTGCTCATCGGGACACCGCCTCCTCGCAGGCGCGCCGGACCAGGGTCCGTACGAGTTCCTTGCGGTAGTGCGTACTGCCCGACGCGTCGGCGGGCGGTTCCACGGCCTCCGCCGCGGCCGACGCGCACGCCCCGAAGGAGCCGCCGCCCGCCAACACCGCCTCCGCCTCCGGCACTCGGACGGCGGCGGACGCCACCCCGCCGAGCGCCACCCGGCCCCCGCGCACCTCGCCGTCCTCCACATCCAGATCGACGGCGGCGGCCACGAGGGCGAAGTCCCCACGCCGCTCGGCGAATTCGGTGAGGGCGGCGTGCGGTGCGGGACGCGGGAAGACGATCTCGACGAGGATCTCGTCCGGGTCGAGGGCGGTCGTGTAGTAGCCGTGGAAGAAGTCCCCGGCCGGGATGGTCCGTTCACCCTGTGGTCCGCGTGCCACGAACTCCGCGCCGAGTGTCACCGCGAGCAGGCACCACTCGGCGGTGGCGTCGCCGTGCGCCATGCTGCCGCCGACGGTTCCACGGGTGCGGATCGGGAGGTGTCCGATCCAGGTCATGGCCCTCCGCAGGACCCCGAAGCCCGCCCCCAGCACCCCGGCCGGGTCGGTCTCCACCGTGTGGTGGGTGGTGAGCGCCCCGATGTGCAGTCCGCCGTCGGTGTCCCGGTGCATCCGGTCCAGTTCGCGCAGGCCGCCTATGTCGACGAGGTGGCGCGGGCGGGCCAGCCGGTAGTTCATCATCGCGACGAGGCTCTGGCCGCCGGCGATGACCTTGGCGTCGTCGCCGAGTTCGGCCAGCAGCAGCGTGGCGCCGTCGACGTCGCGGGCCCGGTGGTACTGGAAGGGGGCGGGCTTCATGGTCCTCCGTAAGTTGTCAGGCGGCCTGGGAAGGCTGTGCCTCAGAGAGCCGGCTGTTCGGCGACGCTCAGTCGTGGAAGGGGCGACGGCCCCTCCTCGTCGGCGTCCAGGACCCGGCCCTTCGTCTCCGGTGCCGCGAACGCCATCCATACGACGGCCAGCAGAACCGCAACTCCCAGTACGGCGAAGGTCGTTGCCAGCCCCAGCGCGGGCCACATCAGCGAGCCGAACAGCATCGGGGCGAAACCGGTGAGCGCCCGGCTGACCGACGAGGCCCAGCCGAAGCCGCTGGCCCGCAGTTCGGTGGGGTACAGCTCGGAGGCGTACGCGTACAGGGCGGGGATGGTGAGCTGGATCAGGAAGCCGAAGACGCCGATCGCCACGACGGATCCGGTCGGCATCTTCATCACCAGCGCGAACACGACCAGCGCGGCGGAGGCGACCGGCGCCGAGATCCCGATGAGCCACTTGCGGCCGACGATGTCGACGAGGGCCGTGGACACCAGCACACCGATGATGCCGACCCCGCTCATCAGGGTGGTCTTCATGAAGGCCGCGGTGTCACCGAGGCCCTCGTCCTTGAGGATGGTCGGCATCCAGCTCAGGGCCGCGTAGTAGACCAGCATGATCGTGGCGAACAGCAACCAGGCGGCGGAGGTGATGCGCGGGCTGAACTGCCATACGCGGCGCAGCTGTTCGGCCGCGGCGGCCACTCCACGCGGACCTGTCTCGGCGACGGGTTCCGGGATCGAATACAGCACGGTGGGTGCGCCGGTGCGGGCGACCAGGTCGTCGATGACCTGCCTTGCCTCCGTCTCGCGGCCCTTCTTCGCCAGGTAGATCGGCGACTCCGGGATGCCGCGGCGGGCCCAGAACAGCAGCAGCGCGGGCAGGACCATCGTCGTCAGCATCCACCGCCAGTTCCCGTCGACGGACAGCAGCGCCGTCGACACGAACCCGCACAGCGTGACGCCCACCGGCCACCACACATCGAGCCCGGTCAGCACCCGGCCCCGGTACTTGCGCGGCGAGAACTCGCTGACCAGTGCGTAGTCCACGGGGATGCAGCCGCCGAGGCCGATGCCCGCGAGGAAGCGCAGCGCGAGGAAGACGGGGTAGGTGGGGGAGAGCGCGCCGAGGACGGAGAACACGGCGAAGATCAGCAACGTGACGCTGAAGGCCTTCTTCCGGCCGATGCGGTCCGCGACCGAGCCCCAGACGACGGCGCCCACGGCCATGCCGACGAGGTTGGCGGTGGCGACGTACCCGCGATCGCTCAGCGAGAGGTCGAAGTGCTCACCCACCAGCGGCATGAGGAAGCCGTTCAGGGCGATGTCGTAGGCGTCGAAGAGGTAGCCGAGGCCGCCGATGATGAAGATCTTTCCCTGGACGGGCCATTTCCAGGGAAGTTCCTGAACTATCTGATCGCCTGTTTTCACGTTCGCTCCACGGTGTTGCGTGTCTGGTACGTGCCGCACGGTTGCGGGCGCGCTTTTTCGCGGGGCTCCGGCGTGCGGACCGGATGGTGCGTGCGGGGGGTGGCGGTTCTGGGTGGCAGTTCTAGGAGGGGGGCTCAGCGGGCGAACTGGTATGAGAACGCGCCGAGATCCGGGTCGTTGAGCGGTGTGCCCGACCACAGCCAGTCGTAGGAGAGGTCGGACTCCCCGTCGAAGTTCCTCAACTTCTCGTCCCTGGCCCGTTGTTCGGGGCCGTCGGGCAGGTGGTAGAAGGTCTTGTTGCGCAGGGACGCGTCCTGGACCATGCCGGCGTGCTTGGCGCGCCGGTCCACGTAGCGGCGCAGCGCTCCCTCGACTCCGGCGGCCGTGACCGCGCCGAGTTCCTCGGCCAGTACGGCGGCGTCCTCCATGGCCTGTGAGGCGCCCTGTGCCTGGTAGGGGAGCATCGCGTGGCAGGCGTCGCCGAGGAGGGCGACCCGCCCGTCCGTCCACACCGGGTCGCGGCGCCGGTGGTGGAGCGCGAAGGCGGAGACGTCCTCCTTCGCCTTGGACAGCATGGCCGGCACGCGGTCGTCCCAGCCGGGGAACGCGTCGACCAGGTCCTGCGCGGTCGCGGACACGCTCCACTTCTCGGCGACCTCGTCCGTGCAGGGCACGCAGGCCACGACGTTGAGGTACTCCCCGCCGCGGATCATGTAGTGCACGAGGTGCCGGTCGGGGCCGTACCAGATGGTGCTCTGGAAGCGGTCCACGAGCCAGCGTGTCGCCGGGTCGGCGGCGATCAACTCCCCTGGGATCAGAGCCCGGTAGGCCATCTCGCCGGAGAACAGCATGGTGTCGGGGGCGCCCATGAGGTCGCGGGTCCGCGAGCGGATGCCGTCGGCGCCGACGAGTACGTCACCGGCGTAACGGCGCCCGTCCTCGGTGATCGCCACGGGACGTTCGGGGTCGGTGCGGTCCAGCTCGACGACCTTGCTCGCGGTGTGTACGTCCACGACGGGGCCGGGGCCTGCGGGGTCGACGCACGCGTCCAGCAGGACGCGGTGGAGGTCGGCCCGGTGGTAGTGCCAGTAGGGGGCGTTGAACTGGTCCTTGCAGCGCTGCCCCAGTGAGGTGAGCCCGACGATCCGGCCGTCCTTCCACCGCCGCCGCACCTGGTCGAGCGGCTCGGTGTGGATGGCCTCCATCTGCGGCCGCAGCCCGAGCCCCATCAACACCCGGCTCGCGTTGGGCGCCGTCTGGATGCCCGCGCCGGCCTCGCCGAGCTCGGACGCCTGCTCCAGGACGGTGACCCGCAGACCGCGCTGCCGCAGTGCCAACGCGGTGGTGAGCCCGCCGAGACCTCCTCCGACGACGGTGACTTCGTACGACTGGCTGGGCGCCACACTTCCTCCAACTCGCGTGCGGGTACGGGTGGTTCGGGGGAGCGGACCGACGTGCTCAGTCGGCGGTGAGCTTCCCGGCGGTGACGACCTCGACGTCGTCGACCGTGACGGTGCAGCCGCGCATCGCGATGTCGAGATGGGCGTACGACTCACGGCCGAGGACCGGGTGCGGGCCGGTCGACCAGAGGAAGTTGCCGGCGAAGGCGCGGGCGTCCATGCCCATCAGGTCGTCCTTGCCGTACATCGCCGTGGCGAACCAGTCGGCCGTGCGCATCAGGCCCCAGCCCATGTGGGAGAGGCTGCGCGCCCACTGGTCCCGGGCGTCCTCGAAGAACGTCGACAGCAGTTCGGCCTCGGCGCCGCCGGACACCTTCTCGATGTGTCCGCCCGCGATCTGGAGGGTGACGGGGGAGCGGACGTACTCCTTGAAGGGCAGCAGGATGTCGCCCTCGGCGAGCACGATCTGGCCGTCGGAGATCTCCGGCCAGCACAGCACCATCGTGCTGGGCCAGTGGTCCCAGCGGCCCGGGTCGTCGGCGAAGCCGCACTGGAACTCCGGCTTGGAACCGGCGAGTTGGACGGTGAGGTCGGTTCCCGCGTCCGAGGTGACGTGCATGACGGACGACCGCTTCAGCAGGCCGACGCCCTCCAACACCTCTGCTTTGTCGCCCTCGTTGGGGAGGTTGCGGATCAGCACGTCGGGGGCGTCGCAGACGAAGATGATGCGGGTGCCGGCGCGCAGGATCTCCTGCTGGACCGGCGCGTGGATGAATCCCTCGCGGGTCAGGTCGACGACGAGGTCGGCGGACTTCAACAGGTCTTGCGCGGTGCTGTCGTTGAGGACGGAGACCAGGCCGGGACCCGCACCGGTGTGGGTGCTCGGCATCGGCGCGGGGCTGCCGCCCGGCACGGTCGCGGAGATGACGTGCGCTCCGCACGCTTTGGCAGCGCCGAAGGCGGCGGCGACGTAGTCACCTCGGCTGCCGGGCTCGGACAGCACCACGACGTGCTCGTCGCTGCGCAGCTTGCAGAGCTTCAGCTCGCGGGTGAAGGCGTCGAGCAGGTCGACGGACGAAAGATCGAACACGGGCTTCTCCAGGTATCGCCGAGGGGTACCGGTCGCGTTCTTCGGCGGGCTGCGGGCATGCCGCGGACACGCTCCGGGCGCGGTGACGGAAGGGGGAGCGAAGAGAGGGAGAGGGGAGGGGACGAGGGGGGGGAGACGGGGCGCGCAGGCAGGGCGAACAGGCCCCGCGGTGCATGGTTGAGCAGCGGATTCGGGATGGTGGGGTACCGCCCGACAGAGATAATCCGAGCACGTACTATCTCTGCTTGGCAAGGGTTCGCGCGCCGAGTTAACACGGTTATTTCATGACGAACCGTCAGGGAAACCGCGCACTGGCGACCTGACCTCGGCTTCGCGTACCGATCGCTCTCGGGCGCCTGTCACGAGGATCCGCATACGTCTGTGGCGGGCCCGTCGGTCATCGGGCCCGCCACGTGTCGTTGTGGTTGTCGGTGTGCGGTGGCGGTCAGGCGGCCCCGTCGCGCAGGGCCGGCAGGGTGGCCGAGGTCAGTTGCCGTGGCGCGTTGTCGGGTTCGACGAGGACGACGGTGCAGGTGGCCGCGTGGGTGAGGGCGGTCGTGAAACTGCCTTCCGCGAACTGGGTGAGAGGGCCGTGCGGCGAGCGGCCGACGGCGATGGCACGGGCGCCCGTGTCGGCGGCGTGCCGGGCCAGTACACGGCCGGCCGCGGAGTGGTCGCCGACGGAGGTGAGGATCTGGCCGGTCGCCGGGACGCCCTGCTCGGCGAGGCGGTCGAGGTGGGCGGTCACGGCGGCGCGGGCCTGCTCCGGTGTCTCCGTGTCGGCGGCCAATTCCTCGACCAAGGCGGTCAGTTGGACGTGTACGACCTCCAACGGGCTGTGCGTGTCGCGGGCGAGCCGGGCCGCCGCGTCGACGATGGCGGGGGCCTGGTCATGGGCGGCGACAGCGACGACGATCCGAGGCGCGCTCCCGCTCGCGGGCTTGCCGACAGGGGTGAGGGCCGGGGCGACCGACTCGCCCTCGTCGGCGTGCTGTTCGGCCTCTCGGAGCAGGTTGTGGCCGCTGGCCAGAACCGGAATCGCCAGCAGGAAGGTCGCGGCGCCCAGATAGAACGGGACGCTCAGATCGGTGGCGTCGGCGAGCTTGCCCGCCACGTACGGGGCCAATCCGCCGCCGATGAAGCGCAGGAAGCCGTACGCGGACGAGGCGACGGGCCGTTCCACCGGCGAGACCAGCATGACGGCCTGGGTGGTCAGGGTGTTGTTGATGCCGATGAAGGCGCCGCTGACGATGACCGCCACGATGACCACGGTCGGCGTGGCGACCCCTGCGGCGATCACGGCCATCACCACGGAGAGCCCGGCCAGATTGACGTACAGGACGGGCGCTGTGCCGTAGCGCGCCTGCAGGCGTGGGGCGAAGAAGACGCTGAACGCGGCCACGAGCAGGCCCCAGGCGGTGAACACGAGACCGAGCTGGTGGGCGCTGAGTTCCATGGGATAGGGCGCGTAGCCCAGCATGGTGAAGAAGCCCCAGTTGTAGAGCAGCGCCATGATGCCCATCGTCAGCAGACCGCGGTGACGCAGCGCCCTCAACGGCGCGAGGGGCGAGGTGACCCGCTCCGGCTTGGGCAGGTCCGGTACGAACACGGCCGTGGCGACAAGTGCGACGGCCATCAGGACGGCCACGCCGAAGAACGGGCCGCGCCAGCTGATGCCGCCCAACTCGCCCCCGAGCAGCGGCCCTACGGCGATACCGAGGCCCAGTGCCGTCTCGTACAGGATGATCGCGCCGCCGAACCCGCCGCTGGCCGAGGCCACGATGACGGCCAGGGACGTGGCGATGAACAGGGCGTTGCCCAGCCCCCAGCCCGCGCGGAAACCGACGATGCCGTTGATGGAACCGGAGGTGCCGGCCAGCGCGGCGAAGACCACGATGACCGCCAGGCCTATGACGAGGGTGCGCTTGGCGCCGAAGCGGCTGGAGAACCAGCCCACGAACAGCATCGCCACCGCCGTCACGATCAGGTAGCTGCTGAACAGCAGGGAGACCTGGCTCGGCGTGGCATGCAGGCTGTCGGCCAGCGCGGGCAGGATCGGGTCGACGAGGCCGATGCCCATGAAGGAGATGACGCAGGCGAACGCGACGGCCCAGACGGCCCTGGGCTGCCGGAACGGGCTGGCGGCATTTCCGTGTGGTGCGCTCATGTGTCCTTGACCTCCAGGGAGTTGAAGGGTGCGAGAGGGCTCTGTCAGGAGGGGGACTGGCGGTCCTGGATCGCGCGGGCCAGGGCCGGGAGGGCGACCCGCACCGCCTGCTGTTCCGGACCGCTCAACTCCGCGATGAGCAGGTCGAGGGCGTGGGCGCGTTCGGCGCGCCGCTGTCGGGAGACCTCCAGACCCGTGTCGGTCACCTCCACCAGTACGCCCCGGCCGTCGCTGCGGTCCGCGGTGCGCCGTACCAGGTCCGCGCGCTCCAGCCGGGTGACGAGCTGCGTCATGTTCGGCTGGGAGGCGCCCTCGGCCCGGGCCAGATCGGTCAGCCGGCACGGGCCCTCGCGGCCCAGGCGTCCGAGTACGGCGGAGGCGGCCATGCTCAGACCGCCGGTGACGGCGCTCTGACGGACGTAGCGGACCATCCGCTCGACGGCGACGATCAGGTCCTCGGGTGAGGCCTCGGGGACCGCTGGATCCATAACCCGCTTATGCATAACGACATTATGCACTTACGTGTAGCTTGAAACAAGATGCGCGGGGTGATGCGTGGTGGTGCGTGGTGAAAGGAACCGGCGGCTGCCGGACAGTACGGGTTGTGGAATCCATGACGGAACAGGAGGCGCGCCGGATGCGGCGGGCGCGCTTCGAAGGACTGGCGCATCTGGTGGTGGAACCGCTGCACCGGTATCTGCTGCGAAGGACGAGCGCCGACATGGTCGAGGACGTCCTGTCGGAGACGATGCTCGTGCTGTGGCGCCGGCTCGACGACGTCCCCGGGCTGGGGGAGGGGGCCGAGCCCGATCCGGGTGACGTGCTGCCGTGGTGCTACGGGGTGGCCCGGGGGTGCCTGGCGAACGCCCGCCGGGCCGACGGGCGCAGGCTCCGGCTCGTGGAGCGGTTGATCCGGACGCAGGAGGAGACTCCGGCGGGGGCCGCCGATCACAGCGAGCTGCATGCCGCGCTCGATGACCTCGGGGTGTTGGACCGCGAGGTGGTACGGCTGTGGGCGTGGGAGGGGCTGGCGCCGCGGCAGATCGCGGAGGCGACCGGGCTGACGTCCAACGCGGTGAGCATTCGGCTCCACCGGGCGAAGGCGAGACTCGCCGACCGGCTGGGGCGAAAGGATGCCGGACGGCCCGGACACAAGAGGGATGAAGGAAGGAGCAGTCAGTGAACGACGACGAGTTGCTGGCCCGGCTGAAGTCCGCGGACCCGGCACTGACCGGAATTGCTCCGCCACCCGACATCGACCGCCTTGTGGAGGACACCTTGAACACCGACACCGCGCTCCAGTCCGCGACCACCGCCGCCGGCATCGCGACCGCGGGGTGGGGACGCCGTCGTCTCTTCGGACTCGCGGCGGCCGGACTACTGGTAGTGGGCGGCGGCGTCGCCGGAGGAATCATGGCCAACAGCGGTAACGGCAACGGTCACTCGGCTACGGCCAAGAGCGCGGCCCCGACCGGCGCGCTGCGGCTCACCGCCGAGGGCGGCTCCGGCAAGTGCATGCCGCCCGGCGTCGACACCCTGGGCAAGTACCCGACCCTCTTCCTGGGAACGGCCATTTCCGTCGAGGGCTCGACGGCCACTTTCCGTGTGGACCAGTGGTTCAAGGGCGGCGACGCGGAGACGGTCGTCCTCACCAGCGACACCAGGATCCCGGAGACGCTGACGTATACGGAAGGCGGGCACTACATCGTGGGCGCCAAGGACGGCTTCGTCCCGATGTGCGCCGCGATCGAGGCCTCGCCCAAGGACATCGCCGAGTTCCGCCAGGCGTTCGGGAAGTGACCCCGCCCGCTCACGAGGGGTCGTCCAGCAGGCTCCGGGCGAACTCGTGCGCCGGGTCCGCCAACGTGTGCCGGAGCGCGGCGAAGAGGTCCGCCGCCGTCGCGCCGGACCACGTGGCGGGGAGGAGGGTGCTGGGCAGGCCCGGGTCGAGATAGGGCAACCGGCGCCAGGCCGTGAGGACATGGACATAGTCGATGAACGCGTCCTGGTCCGACAGCCCGTCCCTGCCGGGCCCGGCCCAACGCCCGGCCATCGGCGTGAACTCGGCGACGAAATCGTCGTAGAGCTTCTGGAGCGCCTCCAAGTCCCACCAGCGGCCCACCTGTTCGGCGGGATCACCGAAGGCCACGTAGTCGCCGCGGAAGAGGTCGACGTACTGGTCGAGGCCGTGGCGGAGCAGGTGGTCGCGGGTGTCGTCGAGCGCGTGGGCCGGGGCGATCCAGATCCCGGACGAGACCGTGCCGAAGCCCAACCAGGCCAGCCGTGACCGGAGTTGGTGCCGGTGCTGGCGCTCGCTCTCCGGCACCGAGAAGACGGCGATGACCCAGCCGTCGTCGGTGACGGCGTGCCGTTCGAAGATACGGCGGTCACCGGTCTCCAGGACGGAACGGGCGTACGGCGAGAGCGCGTAGCCCGCACGGCCGTCCCGTCGCTCGGCCACCAGGATCTCGCGGCGCTTGAGCCGGGAGATCGACGAGCGGACCGCCTGGGCGTCGACGTCGAGTTCGGCGAGCAGGCGGATCAGGGTGCTCACGCCGATCCAGCCGCCGACCTCGCGCGCGTAGAGGCCGTACACCGTCACGATCAGGGATCGCGGCGGTGCGGGCTGGCCCGGGCTGTCGTCTTCGAGATCGCTTGCCGTCACGATCGTAGTATTTCAGTGCGCCCGTACGGCGTCGGATTCCGCCCGGCCGCCCAGCGCGGCACGCCAGGCGGCCGGCCAGGGCGCGCTGCCGCCGGTCGCCTTGTCGGGGACGTGCACGGTGACGTAACTGCCCCGGGCGGCGCGGCAGTTCGGCCTGCCGTCCTCGGTGGTCCGCCACACCTCGAAGCCGAAGGTCATCGAGGACCGGCCGAGGCGGATCAGCTCGACCCGCGTCTCGACCTCCTCGCCGAACCGGATCGACGCCTCGAACTCCACCTCGTAGCGCACCCTCGGGGCCACCGGGAAGTAGCCCGGGATGTCGTACGTACGCATCAGCTCGGCCTCCGCCGCCTCGGCGAACCGGACGACGGTGGTGTTGTGGTAGATCCCGGCCGCGTCGGTGTCGATCCACTCCACCCGGGCACGATGAACGCCGTAGGGGCCGCTCATTCCGCCGCCCTGCCCGGGGTCCACCGCAGGTGCACCGCGTCCCGCGGGGTCTCGCGGAGCAGCGCGAGACGCGGGCGGACCGCGTCGGTGCGCGAGGTGGGCGGCTTGCGGCGGCCGGCCGCGAACTGCGCCGGCCAGTCGGCACCCGCGCCGCGGTACTCCTGCTCGGCAGCCGCCTGCAGGGTCCACTGAGGGTTGTAGAGATGGGTACGACCGAGCGCACACAGGTCGGCACGCCCGGCGAGCAGGATCGAGTTGACGTCGTCGTACGACGAGATCGCTCCTACGGCGATCACGGCCGCGCCCGCCGGAGCGGCGACCTCGTGCCGGATGCGGTCGGCGAACGGGGTCTGGTACGAGCGGCCGTACGCCGGCTTCTCGTCCTTGGTGACCTGGCCGGACGACACGTCGACGGCCGCCGCGCCGTGCGCGACGAACGCCCTCGCGATCTCCACCGCGTCGTGCTCGGTGTTGCCGTCGGGGGTCCAGTCGGTGGCGGAGATCCGGACCGTCACCGGGCGGTCGGCGGGGAACGCGGACCGTACGGCGTCGAACACCTCCAGGGGGAAGCGCAGCCGGTTCGTGAGGTCGCCGCCGTACTCGTCGGTGCGGTGGTTGGCGATGGGGGAGAGGAAGGAGGAGAGCAAGTAGCCGTGGGCGGCGTGCACTTCGAGCAGGTCGAAGCCCGCCCCGGCGCCCCGGCGGGCGGCGGCCACGAAGTCGGCGACGACCGCGTCCATGTCGGATCGCGTCATCTCGCGCGGTGTGTGGCAGCCCGTGCCGTAGGGCAGCGGGGACGGGCCCATGACCTCCCAGTTGCCCTCGGTGAGGGGCTCGTCAATGCCCTCCCACATGAGGCGAGTTGAGCCCTTGCGGCCCGAATGGCCCAGCTGGAGACCGATCTTCGCGGTGCTGCGGCCGTGCACGAAGTCGGTGACCCGGGTCCACGCATCGCGCTGCGTGTCGTTCCACAGGCCCGTGCAGCCCGGGGTGATGCGGGCCTCGGGGGAGACGCAGACCATCTCGGTCATCACCAGGCCGGCGCCGCCGAGCGCCTTGGATCCCAGGTGGACGACGTGGAAGTCGTCCGGCACGCCGTCGACGGCGGAGTACATGTCCATCGGCGAGACGATGATCCGGTTCTTCAGCTCCAGGCCGCCGATGGTGAACGGCTGGAACATCGCCGGGACCGACTCGGTGCGGACCTGCGCTTCCGCGAAGCCGCGCTCGATGAGGTCGGCGAAGCCGGGGTCGCGGTCCTTGAGGTTGTCGAAGGTGATCCGGCGGGAACGCGTGAGCAGGTTGAAGCAGAACTGCGCGGGGTCCTGGTCGGCGTACCGGCCGATGTTCTCGAACCACTCAAGCGAGGCCTGGGCGGCGCGCTGGGTGGACTCCACCACCGGGCGGCGCTCGGTCTCGTACGCCTTCAACGCCTCGTCCACGGTGGGGTGTTCGTGCAGACACGCGGCGAGCGCGAGGGCGTCCTCCATGGCCAGCTTGGTGCCGGAACCGATCGAGAAGTGCGCGGTGTGGGCGGCGTCGCCGAGCAGGACCACGTTGTGGTGGTGCCAGCGCTCGTTGCGGACCGTCGTGAAGTTGAGCCAACGGGAGTTGTTGGTAAGGAGGTTGTGCCCGGCGAGTTCCCCGGCGAAGATCTCGCGGATCCTGGCGACCGACCGCTCGTCGCTCACCCCGGGCGGGAACTGCGTGCCCTCCGTCGCGTCGAGGCCGGCCTTGCGCCACACGTCCTCCGCCATCTCGACGATGAACGTCGAGCCGGAGTCGGAGAAGGGATAGCCGTGGATCTGCATGGTCCCGAACTCGGTCTGCTTGACGAGGAATTGGAACGCCTCGAAGACCCGGTCGGTGCCCAGCCACATGTACTTGTTCGCCCGCTGGTCCAGCGAGGGGACGAAGGCGTCGGCGTACTTGGTGCGCACGGCCGAGTTGATGCCGTCCGCCGCGACCACCAGGTCGTAGGAGCCGCGCAGTTCGTCCACTTCCGGCGCGAGGGTGCGGTAGTGGACGGTGACGCCGAGTTCGGCGGCCCGCTCCTGGAGGATGTGCAGCAGGTCCTTGCGGGCCATCGCCGCGAAGCCCTGGCCGCCGACCGTGAAGGGGTGGCCGTCGAACTCGATGTCGATGTCGGTCCAGCGGGCGAACCGGCTCTCCATCGCGTCGTGGACGACGGTGTCCGCGTTCTCGATGCCGCCGAGGGTCTCGTCGGAGAAGACCACGCCGAAGCCGAAGGTGTCGTCGGGGGCGTTGCGCTCCCACACGGTGATCTCATGACCGGGGTCGAGCTGCTTCATCAGCGCGGCGAGGTACAGCCCACCAGGCCCGCCGCCCACGATCGCGATCCTCATCGGGGCTCTCCTTCGTGGATGCGCCCGGCTTCAGCCGGGGGAGGAAACGAAGCTCCTGCGCAGCAGGGCAGGGAAAGTCGGTCCGCCGTCAGGGCGGACCGGTGTGCGCCGTCTAGCGGCCGACACCCGCCGCTCACACAGGGGTTGATACGGTGTGAGGTATGGCGCGGCAGGTCAAGCGGGCGTTCAAGTACCGCTTTTACCCCACGGGTGTGCAGGCGGCCGAGCTGTCGCGCACGTTCGGCTGCGTCCGTCTCGTCTACAACAAGGCGCTGGAGGAGCGCACCCGGGCCTGGTACGGAGAGCAGCGCCGCATCTCCTACGTCCAGTCGTCGGCCGCGCTGACGGAGTGGAAGAAGACCGAGGAGCTGGCCTTCCTGGCGGAGGTGTCCTCGGTCCCGCTCCAGCAGGCGCTGCGCCATCTTCAGACGGCGTTCGGGAACTTCTTCGCCAAGCGCGCGAAGTACCCGCGCTTCAAGTCCCGGAAGAAATCCCGTTCGTCGGCCGAGTACACCCGCTCCGCCTTCACATGGCGCGAGGGACAGCTGACGCTGGCCAAGATGGCCGGTCCGCTGGACATCTGCTGGTCGCGTCCCCTCCCGGAGGGTTCGGTACCGACGACGGTGACCGTGTCCCGTGACAGTGCGGGCCGCTGGTTCGTGTCGCTGCTGTGCGACGACCGCATTATCCCGGCTCCCGCCACGACGAATGCGGTCGGTATCGACGCCGGCGTCACTTCCCTGGTGACCCTGTCCACCGGCGAGAAGGTCACCAACCCCCGGCACGAGCGCCGTGACCGCGCCCGTCTCGCCAGGGCGCAGCGGGAACTGTCCCGCAAGGCCAAGGGTTCGGCGAACCGCGAGAAAGCCCGCCGCAAGGTCGCCCGCGTGCATGCGCGGATCGCCGACCGGCGCCGCGACTTCCTGCACAAGCTGTCGACTCGTCTCGTCCGTGAGAACCAAACGGTCGTGATCGAGGACCTCACCGTCCGCAACCTGCTGAAGAATGGCACGTTGGCGCGCGCCATCTCGGACGCGTCGTGGACGCAACTCCGGTCCATGCTGGAGTACAAGTGCGCCTGGTACGGGCGCGAACTCGTTGTGATCGACCGCTGGTTCCCCAGCTCGAAGCTGTGCGGGGCCTGCGGCACGGTCGCGGCGAAGATGCCGCTGAACGTCCGCGCGTGGACGTGCGACTGCGGCGCCGTGCATGACCGCGACATCAACGCGGCCCGCAACATCAAGGCGGCCGGGCTGGCCGTCTCGGCCTGTGGAGCTGGTGTAAGACCTCAAGGGAGTTCTCCTGGCGGGCAGTCGGCGTTGAAGCAGGAACCCCTACGGCGCGAGCCGTAGGAATTCCCCTCCTTCAGGAGGGGGGAGGAAGTCAAGCCTGGTTCTCCTTCTCGACGATCCGGCGCAGCAGGAAGTGCTGAAGCTTTCCGCTGGTGTTGCGGGGCAGCGCGTCGCAGAAGCGCACCGCCCGGGGGTACTTGTACGGCGCCAGGTGCGTCTTGACGTGATCCTGGATGTCCTTGACCTTGGCCTCGTCGCCGACGACCCCCTCGACCAGGACGACGAACGCGCAGACCACGGAGCCTCGTTCGGGGTCGGGCTTGGCGACCACCGCGGACTCGAGGACGTCCGGGTGGGTGTTGATCGCCGACTCCACCTCGGGACCGCCGATGTTGTAGCCGGAGGAGACGATCATGTTGTCCGTGCGGGTGCGGTAGTAGAAATAGCCGTCCTCGTCGCGCACGAAGGTGTCGCCCGTGACGTTCCAGCCGTTCACGACGTAGTTCTCCTGGCGCCGGTCGTCGAGGTAACGGCAGCCGACCGGACCGATCACGGCCAGCCGCCCCTCGACACCGGGGCCGACTTCCTCGCCGGCCAGGTCGAGGACCGTGGCGCGGTAACCGGGGACCGGCCGTCCCGTCGAGCCGGGCCGGATGTCGTCACCGGCGGCGGAGATGAAGATGTGGATCATCTCCGTGGCACCGATACCGTCGATGACCTTGATCCCGGTCTCCTCGTGCAGCTGCTGCCACACCTCTTCCGGTATGTGCTCCCCGGCGCTGACCGCACCGCGCAGACCGTGCAGCCGGTCCGCCTTCCCGGCCTTCAGGATCTGCCGGTACGCCGTGGGCGCGGTCGCCAGCACAGTGACCCCCGCCTCGGCGACCAGCTCGGCCAGCGGCTCCGGCGCGACGGCCTCCGTCAGCAGCGCGCACGCGCCGGCCCGCAGAGCACAGACGACCAGGATGCCGAGCCCGAAGGTGAACGCGAGCGGGGCGGTGCACGACACGAGATCGTCGGGCCGTAGCCGCAGTGTGTGGCGGCCGAAGGTGTTGTCGATCGAGAGGATGTCGCGGTGGAAGTGGGTGGTGATCTTCGGTACGCCGGTGCTGCCCGAGGTGGGTCCGAAGAGGGCGACGTCGTCGGCGGCCGTGTCGACCGCGGTGAACTCCGCCGGTTTCGACGCCACTTGGCGCGTCAGGTCGTCGGCCGCGTCGCCGCCGTAGGCCACGATCGTGAGGTCCGGCAGGACGGTGTCGCGTACGGCCTCGACGTCCGCGGTGAAGCGGTGGTCGACCAGGGCGACGGCCGGGCGGGTCTTCTCGACGACCGGGGTGAGTTCGCGGGCCCGCAGGGCGGCCATGGTGGTGACGACGATGCCGCCGGCCTTGAGGGTGCCGAGCCAACAGGCCACGGTCCAGGGGTTGTTGGGGGAGCGCAGGAGTACCCGGTTGCCGGGGACCAAGCCGAGGTCGTCGGTGAGGACGTGGGCGATCTGGTTGGCGCGGAGCAGCAGTTCGCCGTAGGTCCACACCTCGCCCTCGGGTCTGCGCAGGGCTGGGCGGTCGGGGCCGAAGCGGGCGGTGGGTACGTCGATGAGTTCGGTTCCCGCGTTGAGGCGCTGCGGGTACTGGAGTTCGTCGGTGGTGAACTCCAGGACCGGCCACTGGGCGCGCGGCGGGAGATGGTCGCGGGCGAACGTGTCCGGATAGGCGGAGGGCGAGAGGCCCATCTGGTCCAACTGGTCCATCGGGAGGGTCCTTTCCGCAGGCCGGGGGCGGGCCGTGCAGGGATCAGGAGCTGTGTGGGAATCAAGAGCTGCGGATCAGGCCTTCCTGGACGACGGTGGCCAGGTGGGTACCGGAGGGGGTGAAGAAGCGGCCGACGGCGAGGCCGCGACCGGCGTCGGCGGCGACGGCTTCCTGGGCGTAGAGGAGCCAGCCGTCCATGGGGCCGGGCCGGTGGAACCACATCGCGTGGTCGAGGCTCGCGGTGATGAGTCCCGGCAGGGCCCACGGCAGGTCCAGTACGCGCAGGACGGGTTCGAGGATCGTGTAGTCGCAGACGTAGGCGAGCGCGGCGAGGTCGCGCTGCTCGTCGGTGAGGCCGTCGACGGGACGCAGCGTGTCGAACGGCCTTACCCACACGGCCTGTTGGGGTACCCGCTCGCCCTCGACCGTGAGGTAGACGGGTCCGGGCACGTGCCGCATGTCGAAGCTGCGGCCGCCGCTCCAGTACTCCTCGGAGGTGTCGGTCATCGTGCCCCGGGGCGCGGCGGTGTCGCTCAAGTACGAGGCGGAGCTGGGGAGTTCGGTGGGGTCCGGTATGCCGGCAGGGGGTTCGGCGGCGAAGGTGGCGCCCGGCTCGCCCGCGGCGAAGTTGGCGAGGCAGGTGTAGACGGGCTTGCCGTTCTGGAAGCCGCGGACCTGGCGGGTGGCGTAGCCGCGGCCGTCGCGCAACAGCTCGACCTCGTAACGGACTTCGGCGCCGATGTCGACCGGCCGCAGGAAGTAGGAGTGCATCGAGTGCAGCGTCTTGCCCTCGACCGAGCGCATCGCGGCGGCCGTGGCCTGGGCGACCATGTCACCGCCGTACGCCTTCGGCCACGGGCAGGGCTGGGTGGTCGCGGTGAAGGCGAGGTCGAAGTGCTCGGGCTCGACGGGAGTGAGGGCGATCGCGGCGGTGAAGGCCGCCGAGGTCGGGACGGAGCGGACGTCCGCGCGGACGTCGGTGTCGGTGGTCCGGGAGTCGGCGCTGGTGCTCTGGATGTCGTTCACGGCCGGTCCATCCAGTCGCGCAGGTCGGCGTCGGCCACCTGTTCCAGGTTGACCACGATGTTCTCCGGGGTGCGGGTCGTCATCCAGGTGAGCGGGTTGTTGCGGTCGAGGTTGCACTCGACGTGCGGCATGAACGGCGGGACGAAGACCCAGTCGCCCTCCCCGAGGTCGATGTAGTCCTCGAAGCGTTCCCCGAAGTAGATCCGGGCCCGACCGGAGAGGACGTAGCCGCCGGTCTCGGCCTCGCCGTGGTGGTGGGGCACCGAGCGATAGCCCGACTCGTTGCTCACCTTCCCGAACCACAGCTTGGTGGCCGGCGTGTGCTGCACGGAGACACCGGAGATCCGGGTCGCGCCGTCGGACTGGCCGGTCGCGCCGACCTCCAGACCACCGCGCGTCACGACCGGTACGACCAGGCCGGACTCGTTGGCGTACAACGAGTTGTCGCCCTCTAGGACGTACTTGGAGAAATCGGGTTCCATGATCAGCTCCTGGAGTCGGTGAGGCGGGAGTCGGTGAGGCGGAAGCGGTTGCGCAGGGTGCCGATACCGGGGATCTCGGTCTCGACGAGGTCGCTGTCGGCGAGGAAGACCGGCGGGTTCATGCCCGAGCCCACGCCACCGGGGGTACCGGTGAGCACGATGTCGCCGGGGCGCAGGACCGTGAAGGTGGAGATGTAGGCGAGCAATTCGGCGGCGTCGAACACCAGCGTGCTCGTGTTTCCGCGCTGCCGCTCGACGCCGTTGACCCGGCAGATCACCTCGACGCCCGCGACCGGGTCGAGCTCGTCGGGCGTGACGACCACTGGTCCCAGCGGGGTGGTGCGGTCCCATGCCTTGCCCTGGAACCACTGGAGCGTGCGCTTCTGCCAGTCCCGCACGCTGATGTCGTTGGCGACCGTGTATCCGGCGATCGCGCGTCCGGCCGTGTCCCGGTCCGCGCGGTTGAGCTCCGCTCCCACGACGACGGCGAGCTCCGCCTCCCAGTCCACGTCGAGCCCGGGCGGCAGGACCAGGTCGTCCTCGGGGCCGATCAGCGTGTCGGCGTACTTGGCGAAGAGCGTGGGGTGGGCGGGCAGGTCGCGGCCCATCTCGGTGATGTGGTCGGCGTAATTGAGACCGCAGCAGACGACCTTGCGCGGCGACGGCAGCGGCAACACGGGGGTGGCGCCGGGCAGTTCGGCCCCGGCGAGACTCGCGATGCGGTCGGTTGCCGTGGTCGCCAGGAGCACGGAGAGGTCGTCGGCCGGCAGCGCCCGCCAGCGGTCGCCGTCGAGCACGGCGGCCGTGGTGCGGCCTCCGTGGGCCACGGTGGCGAGCTTCATGGGCGTACTCCCTTGGGGTGGTGGCGGCCGGAGCTACCGGGGTGGCCGGGCTGCGTTATAGCGAGATTTTCACGACCGTCGAAAACAGTCAATAGATGAGTTAGGCTGCCTGTGTCAGCCCGTCCGGTCCATCCGGCTCGTCCGGTCCGTCCGACTCATCCGAGGAGCAACCAGCAATGACTCCGATCCCGGTGAACCCGCCCTCGCTCCCCACCCCGAGCGGCTACTCGCACGGCACCCTGAGCGGCAACACGCTCTACCTGGGCGGACAGACGGCCCTGGACGCGGACATGCGGATCGTCCCCGGCGGCATCGTCGAGCAGTTCCGACAGGCCTTCGGCAACGTGCTCACCACGTTGCAGGCGGCGGGCGGTGTCCCCGAGGACCTGGTGAGCCTGACCATCTACCTCACCGACATTCCCGACTACCAGGCGCACGGCAAGGAGATCGGGAAGGTCTGGCGCGAGCTCGCGGGGCCGGTCTATCCCGCGATGGCGGGGATCGGCACGACCGCGCTGTGGCAGGCGGAGGCGATGATCGAGATCCTGGGGGTTGCGGTGATTCCGGACGAGCGGGTCGTCCGGGACGACCTCAGGGCGTGACGGATCGCTGTGGCCGTGGCACAGAACTCTGGTGATCGCCGAGCGCGGTGGTGGGCTTGGTCAGGCTGGTCTGGCCGGGGGTCCGATTGCTCCGCGCGGGCCTATCGGCGCTGAGGCACCGGGGTGGCGGTACGACCCGCTGCCTGACTGGACGAACCCGCGTCATTCACACCGAGGACGGCGGGTTCCTCCGGCCAGTCGGGTCGAGCGGCATCGGCGTCCCCCGGTGCTGATTGTGGCGGCCGTCGACCTGGCTGGTGCGCGGGTCTCGGGGCCGTTGGGTGCGAGGCCGACAAGGACGCGAAGGTCGGAGGCGGGCACTCGTCTGCACCACCGGTGCCCGACTCGACCGCCCGGCCGGCCCCGTACGGCTGGTCCGCCATCTGGTGCGGGTCGGCCAACGGCGGTTGTCGCAGCGCCCGCGCCGCCGTGACGCACGACAGCGGCCACCCGACCGAACGGTGCTTCCTGGTTCACCTCGCCCACGATGAAACGGTCATCCCCCTCGCCGATCGAGCCCAAGTCGGTCCACCTCTGGCAGAACCAGTCGCGGCGGTCCTGAGCATGGATCATTTCTACGGCCACGCGTGCGACGTCCTTCGGCGCGCGCATGGTGCCGAAGTCGACGGGCACCGGTCATGTGCCGGCGTTCAGGAACCCCCGCCACGGCGAACGGCGCGGCGATGCTTCGGGCCTCCAGGTCTCACAGTGCCCCGTCGTCGGTCACCTCCGGTGAGAACGGCAGGCCCTCCCGCGCCAGAGAGTGGGTCGCCGCCGTTGCGACCGGGTCGGACCGATCGGCCGGCGAATCCAGTGCTCGGCTCCTGCCACACCGAGACGGTCGATCATCCCGGCGAGCGTGCGCAGCGCCGCCCGCGCACGAGTTCGTCGGTAGCCCGGGAATCAGCCCGTGGTGGTGTTGTAGTTGACGATTCGCTCCACGATGAGGGCGACGGCACCGGCCAGTGGGCTGTCCGCCCCTTTGCTCGCCACCTCTGGCAACCGGTGTGCCTCCTCCTCGGCGACTGCCACCATCCCCCAGAACGCGTTGAAGCCCGACGGATCCGATGGCTTGTCGGTGGCCGCCCGGACCGTCGTGATGCCGTCCCCCTCGACCACGGCCAGCGCGCCCATCTGCCGGAGGGTGTCGGGGTCCCGCTCCTCGGCGGCCACGACGCTCCAACCCGCGACCTCTGTCTGTCGCAATGCGGCGAGGAGACTGCCGGCACTACCCGCGCCGGAGACAACGATGTCGGGCAGGACAAGGGCCACCGGCCCCTGCGTCATCGGCAGGGCGGACCGGATCGCGCCGTCAAGATCTGGTTCGAGCGAATGGTCCTGGTAGACGAAGACCATTTGAAAGGTCCCGGCGTACCGCGCGAGATAGCTCACTGTGTCCAGCTTGTGTGCCCCGAACACGACGACCAGGCGCACGTTGAGTCCGCTCTTGGCCAGCTCGACAACGGCCTCCAGGCTGCGGTCCAGCACAGTGACCCCGGGAGCCAGACAGTGCAGCTCCTTCGAGTAGGGCGCCCCGAAGCGCGTCGCGAACCCGGCGCAGGGCAAGATGATCGAAACGTCAGGAACGGGCACGGACGAACTATGCATCGAGTGGCTCTCAGATTGTGTGGACGATCGGGAACCTTGCGCACTTCGCCGGGTACGGGTAGGGACGGCCCAAGATCGACGCCACGCACACCGTCGGCCTGGAAGGAACGCCGGCGCTCACCGTAGTCACCGAGGACGGCTCCGTGTGAGAGGGAGCGAACGTTGATCGACGTGATTGTCCCCAAGGTGTCCGCTGGGTATTCGCCGCTACCGACTTAGGAAGAAGTCGGCGTCGAAACAGCCGAGTTGGCCCATGAGAGGGACGAGGCCGGCCGTCGGTCTCCGAACCCGGCCACCAGGGAGTGGACCGACCACCGTACGGCGTTCCCGAACCGGCACTTGGTCGGTGTCGGACGCTTCCAAGTCCGGTACGACAGCGTTGACTTGTGTGGGCACCCGGGCGAGGGCGAGGCGCGCGCGGACAACAGCATCCCGGTGTTCGAGGACTACTGCCGCGTTGAGGATCACGCGACGTACACTGCTGCCGCGCACCCGCTGCCGCCGACCCCTCACCGTCGACGAGGACCGTTCGGAGCCAGGGCGGGCACGGGCCGAAACGTACGGGAAGACCGAACGAAAGAGGACGCCGAATGCGGGTGCTGTTGTCCACGTACGGGACGCGGGGCGATGTCGAACCGCTGGTGGCACTCGCGGTGCGGCTGCGGGAGCTCGGCGTGGAGGTGCGGATGTGTGCCCCGCCCGACGAGGAGTTCGCGCAGCGGCTGGCAGGTCTCGGGGTGCGACTGGTGCCGGTCGGGCCACCGGTGCGGGCGTTGATGAGCGGGGCGACGCTGCCGTCGGCGGCGGATCTGTCCCGGTACCGGACCGAGATGCTCGACGCACAGTTCGACATCTTCCCTGCGGCGCTCGACGGATGTGACGCGCTGGTGGCGGCGGGCCTGGCGCAGATCGCCGCGCGGTCCGTGGCCGAGGCCGCGGGCGTCCGCTACGTGTACACGAGCTATTCGGCGGTCAACCTGCCGTCGCCCCACCATGCGCCGCCACCGCGGCCTGGCTGGCCGGAGCCGGAGGCGAACGACAATCTGACACTGTGGGAGCTGGACGCCCGCAGCGTGAACGCGCAGTTCGCCGAGCAGCTCAACGGCCACCGGGCAGTTCTCGGTCTGCCGCCGGTGGACAACGTCCGTGATCACGTCTTCACCGACCGGCCGTGGCTGGCGGCGGACCCGGTCCTGGGACCGTGGCGGGAGACCTCGGGCCTCGACGTGACACAGACGGGTGCGTGGACCCTGCCCGACGAACGCCCGCTCCCGGACGACCTGTTGGCGTTCCTGGACGCGGGCGCGCCGCCGGTCTACGTGGGTTTCGGCAGCATGCGCCCGTCCCCGGACATCGCCCGCAGGGCCGTCGAGGTGATCCGCGCACAGGATCACCGCGTACTCGTCTCCCGCGGCTGGGCGGACCTGGACCTGGGCGACGACCGGGACGACTGCCTCGCCATCGGCGAGGTCAGCCATCAGTGTCTGTTCGGGAGGGTGGCCGCGGTGGTCCACCACGGCGGTGCGGGCACGACGCTGACGGCCGCCCGGGCGGGTGCCCCGCAGGTGGTGGTACCTCTCCAGTTGGCGGACAACCCCTACTGGGCCGGTCAGGTGGCAGACCTGGACCTCGGTGCGGCACTTGACAGTCCGACGCCGACGACCGAGTCCCTGAGCGTCGCGTTCAAGACGGCCCTGGCACCTGAGACACGGGCTCGGGCCAAGGCTCTGGGCAGCAGGATCCGCACCGATGGAGCGGCGGTGGCCGCGAACCTGCTGGTCGACGCCATCCGGTGAGCGGGGCAGGCCCGGCCGAGGAGTTCCGATCGGCGGGAATCCCGCTGGAACTCCGGCAGGCGCGCGCAGGTGCTCGGCACCCTGTTACTGCCGCGGTGCTCGGCTGCTAGCGTTCCGGCGCATGGAAGACGGCGTGTACGTGGGTAATGCGGGCAAAGACGCGGCACTGGACCGGGGGTGGCTGCTCGGCCACTTCAAGGAGGAAGGCAGTCCTCGCCACAGCGACGCTGTGGAGGTCAAATGGGGCGTCCACCCGCGTGGCGAACAGCGGGCGCAGTGGGTGAAGGGCGAAGTGCGCGCGGCTCTCCTGGTCCTGATCTCAGGTCGCTTCCGTATGGAGTTCCCCGGTCGAAGCGTGCTGTTGGAAGAACAAGGCGACTATGTCGTCTGGGGCCAGGGAGTGGATCACTCCTGGACCGCGGAGGACGAGTCCGTGGTACTGACTCTGCGCTGGCCTTCTGTGCCCGGATACGCCGTACCGCAGGAGGAAGAGCGGACGAGTTCGTAAGGCCGAGGGCCGACCTGGCCGGCAGCGCGCCTTTCCCGCTCCCGGCCGGCGCCTCTTGACCCGGTCAGGTCCGCCGGAATATGAGACCCTCTTTGCCCGTAACGGCGTTTCACCGCACTCCGGCGGAAAATGTGTGACGTTGTGGAACCTTTCTTCCGATATGCGAGTTTCATGGGACTCTTTTTCGGTGTGGGTGTTCTGTGAGGTGTTGCGGAATGTCGAGTATTGACATGTCCTGAGCCTGTGATTGATGATTACGGCTGTGTCACGGAGTTCCGGAAAGGAATCCGGGCGTGCAAGAAAATGATGTGACCAGGTAATTGGCCAGTAATTTCGGGAATCGAATTATCGAATCGCCCGGCCGCTATGGGCCGCTTCGCCGCGTGGACTCGCCCCCTATCAACCACCCGACTGCCGCCCCGTCCCACGGTGACGGTTCCGCGGTGACGGCGCCCCGCGCATCCCGGCCGTCGGCGCCGCCCCCACCACGACGCCCGCTCGACGGCGAGCACGCCGAGTCAGGACCGACGGCAGTCCGGTGACCCCGGCGCGTCGCGCCCGATGTCATCCCGCCCCACACCGATGGGAAGGCCAGGTACCGCCGGTGCACACCACCCCCCACCCTGTCCCCACTCCATACGCGTCAGCCGAAACGGCCACGGACGACGCCGAGTCGGCGCCCCGCATCCGGCCCGCCTCCTTCGCCCAGCGGCGACTGTGGTTCCTGGCCCAACTGCCGGGCGCGAACGCCGCGTACAACGAGACGATCGCCTTCTCCTTGACCGGACCGCTCGACGTCGACCTGCTGTCCCGATCCTTCGACGAGCTGACCGACCGTCATGAGACGCTGCGGACAAGGCTGGTGGCCACCCAAGGGGACGTGTACCAGCACATCGACCCGCCCGGTGGGGGATTCGCCCTGACCTTCGAGGACCTCACCGCGGCCGATGACTCCGAGGCACGCGTCGCGGCCCGCCAACTCGACGAGGAGCAACGGCCGTTCGATCTCGACACCGGCCCCCTCGGGCGCGGACGCCTACTTGCCCTGGGACCAGACCGCCACGTACTCCTGCTGACGTTCCATCACAGCATCTACGACGGCGTCTCGATGAACGTCATGATGAACGAACTCGGGCAACTCTACGAGGCGTTCGCGGCAGGCGCCCCGAACCCGCTGCCCCCGCTCGCGGTG
Organism: Streptomyces sp. NBC_00988; assembly: GCF_045162645.1. NCBI lineage: Bacteria > Bacillati > Actinomycetota > Actinomycetes > Kitasatosporales > Streptomycetaceae > Streptomyces > Streptomyces sp. NBC_00988. The sequence continues at coordinate 613,717 of NZ_CP108730.1, read as the reverse complement.
CAGTTCGCCGACCACGCGCACACCCGGGAACAAACCCTCCTCGACGGCGGGCTCGCCGCCCAGGAGGACTACTGGCGCCGCGCGCTGCACGACGCGCCGCCCGTCCTGGACCTGCCCACCGACCGTCCACGGCCGACGGAACAGCAATACGAGGGCGGCCGGGCCGAGTTCAGCCTCGACGCCGAGGTCACCGCCGGGCTCCGCAGCCTCGCGAGACAGCACGGTGCCACCCCCTTCGTGGCCGTGCTGGCCGGCTGGGCGATTCTCCTGTCGCGCCTTTCCGGGCAGGAGGACATCGTTGTCGGCAGCCCCTTCGCCAACCGGCGCGGCCCGGGCGCGGCCGGTCTCATCGGCTTCCTCGTCAACTCCCTCCCGTTGCGCATCGATCTGTCCGGCTCCCTCACCGTGTCCGAGGCCCTCGCCCGCACCCGCGCCGTCGTACGCGAGGCACTCGCGCACCAGGACCTGCCGTTCGAGCGGATCGTCGAGCTGGTCAACCCGCCGCGCAGCGCCTCCCGCACCCCGCTGTTCCAGACCATGCTGGCCTGGGTGCCCGAACGGCGGGACCTGCTGCATCTGCCCGCGGTCGACGCCCAGCCGCTGCCGATCGCCCACGCCCCGGCCAAGTTCGACCTGGCCGTCTCGGCGACCGAGTCCGACGGCCGGATCACCGGGTACCTGGACTACGCGACGGCCCTCCTCGACCACACCACCGCCGAGCGCTGGGCAGGCCATCTGCGGCGCCTGCTCACCGACATGACCCGCCACCCTGAACGGGACGTCCACGCGCTGGAGTTGATGGACCCTCAGGAACGCCGACGCGAGCTGCTCGACGGTGACGCCGCGTGGTCGGAGACCTCCGGGTCCGTTCCGCACGCGGCCTCCGGACTCGTCGAACTCTTCGAGACCCACGTCCGCGAACGCCCGACGCGCACCGCCGTCGTCGACCGCGACAACTCGCTGGACTACGCGGCCCTCGACCGCCGCGCCAACCACCTCGCGCACGCCCTTGCCGCCCGGTCCGTCCGACCCGGCGACGTCGTGGGCCTCCACGCGAAACGGTCCTGCGACCTGGCCGTGGGCATCCTGGGCATCCTCAAGGCAGGAGCCGCCTATCTCCCGCTCGACCCGGGCCAGCCCGCCGAACGCCTCGCGAACATGGTCGAGGACGCGGCCTGCCCCGTCGTCCTGAGCGACCACGACAGCGCCGAACGCGCCCCCGAATGGCTCGACTTGAGCGCGGTTGAGGCCGAGGGCGCGACCCGGCAGGGACCGCTCGCGGACATCGGCCACACACCCGACCGACTGGCCTACGTGATCTTCACCTCCGGGTCCACGGGACGGCCCAAGGGCGTCGCCGTCGAACACAGCAGCATCCTCAACCTGTTCGCCACCTGGCACACCCGCATGGGCACCGCCCCCGGCGAGGTCGGCTCGGCCTGGTCCAGCATCGGCTTCGACGCCTCCATCCACGAACTGCTGCTGCCCCTGACCACCGGCGGCGAACTGCACATCGTCCCCGAGGAGTTGCGCGGCGACCCCGAGGCCCTGCTGGCATGGATGCGCGAACACGCGGTGACCCAGACGTTCCTGCCGCCCGCCTACGTCAAGTGGATCGACGAGGACCCCGCCGTACGACTGCGCGGGCTCCAACTGCGCACGCTGCTCACGGGAGTCGAGTCGCTCACCGAAGCCGCCCTGCACCGCATGACACGGCACCTCCCCGGCCTGCGGATCTGCTTCGGCTACGGCCCCACCGAAGCGACCCTCTACAGCACCGCGTACTACGACCCCCGCCCGCTGGAACGGCCGTGCCCCATCGGCCGCCCGCTGCCCGGCACCCGTATGTACGTCCTCGACGGCCGCATGGAACCCGTCCCGCCCGGTGTGGTGGGCGAGGTGTACCTCGGCGGAGCGTCGCTGGCCCGCGGCTATCTCGGCCGCCCCGACCTCACCAAGGAACGCTTCCTGCCCGACCCGTTCGTGCCCGGCGAACGGATCTACCGCACCGGAGACCTCGCCCGACGCCTGCCCGACGGCCAGGCGCACTACATGGGCCGCGCCGACGACCAGGTCAAACTCCGCGGATTCCGGATCGAACCCGCGGAGGTCGAAGCGGCGCTCATGGCCCTGCCCGGAGTCCGCGAAGCCGCCGTCCTCGTCGACCACGACCAGGCCGGCCAGCCCCGCCTGCTCGCCGGCATCGGCCGGGGCACCGCACCGGCCCGCAGCACCCACGACTGGCGCACGGCCCTCGGCCGCCGCCTGCCCGACTACATGATCCCCGCCGTCTTCCTCGACCTCGACACCCTGCCGCTCAACCGCAGCGGCAAACTCGACCGGCCCCAACTGCTGCGCCTGGCCCAGGAGTCGACCTCCGACCAGGTCAACACGGCCAGCCCGCGCGACCACATCGAACACGGCCTGTACCGCATATGGCAGCGGATCCTGCTCCACCCCGACATCGGCGTCAGCGACAACTTCTTCGAGATCGGCGGCACTTCGCTCTCGGCCATCAAGATGGCCCACGCCGTCACCGAGACCTTCGGCCGCCGGCTACCGGTCGGCGAGGTGATGACCCGCCCCACCATCGAGTCGCTGGCCGCGCTGCTGCGCGAGGACGGCACCGCCCGCGCGCCCGGCAGCCTCATCGAGTTCCGCCCCGGCTCCGGCCCGCGCGTGGTCTGCGTCCACCCCGCCGGCGGCACCGCCTTCTGCTACCTGCCCCTGGCCGCCCTCCTGCCCGAGACCGTCGGGCTCTACGGCATCCAGTCGCCGGGAGTGAACCCGGACGAGACCCTCCTGCCGAGCGTCGAGGCCATGGCCGAGACATACCTGCGCCTGCTGGAACCGCTCGACGACGCACCCCTGGTCCTGACCGGCCTGTCCTACGGCGGCCTCGTCGCGCACGAGATGGGACGCCTCCTGGCCCGCGCCGGACACCGCGCGGTCAGTGTCGTCCTCCTCGACACCCAGGCCACCGACGACGCGTCCGCCCGTGCGGAGATCGGCGCCGTCGACGCGGCCGAGTTCCGCGACAAACTCGTGAGGTTCAACGGGATGTATCCCGGCATCGACGACGCCCAGGTCGACCGCTACTTCCACCTCTACAACCACAACCGGCTCACCGCCCGCGAACACCTCCCGGCGACCTCCCCGGCGCGCATCGTCCTCGCCCAGGCCGTACCGGACGGCGACGACACCCCCTTCCACGCCGAGGTCCGCGACTTCTGGCGCCGCCGCGCCGAGGGCGACTACCGCGTCGAGACGATGGAGTGCGACCACTGGGAGATCCTGGAGGGCGTCGGAGCCGCCCAGGTCGGCACCCTGCTCGCCACCGAACTGGCCCATCACGGCGCCCAGTTGACTCTGCCGATACGGGAGGCGTGATGGACCTCCGCCATGCCCACAGAGTCTCCCCGGTCCCTACGAGGTCCGTCTCCCTCGCGGAGGCCGTGCTGGGCCGGGCTCGCCGCATCCCCACCGCCATCGCCGTCGAGGACGGCAACCGGGTCCTCGACTACGCGGAACTCGAACGAGCCAGCGGCCGAGTGGCAACGCGCCTGCACGCGGCCGGAGTACGCCCCGGACACGCGGTCGCCGTGAGCCTGCCCCGCTCCTGGCAACTGGTCTGCGTCATGCTCGGCATCCGCCGCGCCGGCGCCACCGTCGTCCCCCTCGACCGCCTCAGCCCGCCCGACAGACAACGGCACATCCTCGACGACTCGGACGCCGTCGCCGTAGTGCACAACGGCGGGAGCCAACTGCCCGTACAACTCCCCGTGTTGGACGTCCACTCGCTCCTGGGCGGTGACGGTTCCGGCCTGCCCACCGTCTCCGCGGCACACCCCACCGACACCGCCACGGGCTTCGTCTTCTACACCTCGGGCAGCACGGGACACCCCAAGGGCGTGGAGGTCACCGACGAAGGAGTTCTGCGACTGGCCCGGCCCGGCTACCTCGACCTCCGGCCCGGCGCCCGCTTCGCCTGCCTGGCCAACCCCGCCTTCGACGCGCTCAGTTTCGAGGTGTGGGTCCCGCTCCTGACCGGTGGCGTGTGCGTCGTCCTCGACGACACGCAGGTGCACCGACCCGAGCGGTTGGCCGCCGTACTCCGCGAGCGCCGCGTGGACATCCTCTTCATCACCACGGCGCTGTTCAACGCGGTCGTCGAGCAGGTGCCCGACTCCTTCGCCACCATCGGACAGATCCTCGTCGGCGGCGAACAGCTCAACGCACGGATCATCCGCCGCTGGTACCGGACCAACTCCGCCGCCCGCACCGTCCTGCACAACATCTACGGGCCGACGGAAGCGACGACCTTCGCCCTGTGCCACCCCATCCCACGGGACTTCGCCGGCGACACGATCCCCATCGGCACCCCGCTGCCCGGTACCGGCGTGCTGCTGCGCACCGAGGACGACCGCACCGCCGCACCGGGTGAGGTGGCCGAACTGCTGCTGTCCGGACCGGCGTTGGCCCGCGGCTACCGCAACCTCCCGGAGCAGACCGACCGCAGCTTCGTACGAGTGCCGCATGGCGGCGACCGGCGCTGGTACCGCACCGGTGACCTCGTGAGCCAGGACACCGAGGGCCGGATCACCTACGTCGGCCGGGCCGACCGTCAGGTCAAGGTGCGCGGCTTCCGGATCGAACCGGGCGAGGCGGAGCGCCAGATCCTGGCCCAGCCCGCCGTCCGGCAGGCCTACGTGTGCACCCGCCGCGACGACGCGGACCGCAGCGAACTGCTCGCCTTCCTCGTCGTGGGCGACGACCTCTCCTACGACGCCTACGACCGTCACCTCGCCGGCGCCCTGCCCTCCTACATGCGTCCCCACCACACCTACCTCGTCACCGAGTTGCCGCGAAACGCCAACGGCAAGGTCGACCGCGCCGCCCTGCTGCGCGACGCTCCCAGCCCGTGGCGCGGTACGCCGGAAGGCGACACCCCCGTCAGCGCCGAGCAACGCCGGGTGCTGGAGATCGCCGAGGACATCCTCGCCGTCAACGGCCTGCGTCCCGGCGACCGTTGGGCGGCCAGCGGCGGCGACTCGCTGAAGGCGCTGCGCTTCCGCTTCGAGATCCTCGACCGCTTCGCCGTCGACCTGCCGCACGACCTCGTCCTGCGGGCGGACTTCGCCGCCCTCGCGGACGCCGTCCACGCTCCGGAGAGAGCCGCCGGTGAACACCCCGCCGTGCCCGCCCCCTCCGGCGAGGCGGCCGCGCCGGCCACCAGCGAGCAGGAACGCCTCTGGCTCCTGCACCAGCGGGAGCCCGAAAACCGCTCCTACGACGTGCCGTTGGCCTTCCGCGTCCAGGGCCGCGTCGACACGGCGGCCCTGCACAGCGCGGTGCGTACGCTGGTCGAACGGCACGCGGCCCTGCGCACCCGGCTGGTCCCCACCCCCGACGGACTCCTCCAGCAGACCGGCGATCCCTACGACCCCTGGCACCACCTCGAAGCCGGCCCCGGCGAGGAGTGGCAGGACACCGCCGACCGGTTCTTCGACCACCGCTTCGACCTCGCCGACGCCCGGATGCTGCGGGCGGCCTGGGTGACCCGGGCGGACGGCGGACTACTCCTGCTGCACCTGCACCACGTCGCCGTGGACGGCTGGTCGCTCAACCTCCTGCTCCGCGACCTCACCGCCGCTCACACCGCCGACGGCCCGGCCCACACACCCCTGGACTTCGCCCACTGGCAGCGCGCCTGGCACACGAGCCCCGCCTACGAGGCGCGTCGCGCGCGACTGCGCTCGCACTACGGCCGCGACGGCGAACCGTCACCCGCGCTGCCGGCCCCCGACGCGCCGGGTGCCCGCCTGCTGCGCACCTCGCTCGACCTCGTCCGCCGCGGCGCACTGGACCGACGTGCCGCCCAACTCGGCCTGACCCGCTTCCAGTTGCTGGTGTCCGCGTTCGCCGCGAGCCTGTACGGCGTGACCGGGCAGGACCGTCCGCTGATCGCCACGCCGGTGGCGAACCGGCCCCGGCCCGAATTCGCGGACACGGTCGGCATGTTCGCCAACACCGTGCTCCTCGACCTGCCGATGGAGCCGCACCACTCACTGGACGCCCACCTCTCGGCCCACTCCGACGCCGTTCACACCGTGTTACAGGACCAGGAGGTCGCCCTCGCCGACATCCTCGCGGACCGCGCCTTCCGCGAGCGAACCCCGTTGTTCGACTATCTCTTCGTCCTGGAGAACACCGACTTCTCGGCGCTGCGCCTGGACGGCTGCGAGGTGCGCCCCCTGTGGCCCGAGCCGCTGGGTGCCAAGTGCGCCCTCACCCTGTCGGTGGTGGAGCACGAGGGCGGGTTCGACTGCCTCTGGGAGTACCGCGACGACATCGGCGCCGAACGCGCCGAAGCCGCGGCCCTCCTCTTCCGCCAGGCCCTCGACCATCTGACCGACGACACCGACGTCACCCTGCACGAACTGGTCGCCACCCACCGCCGTTCCCTGCCCGAGCACGGCCGAGGCCCCACGCGGACACCGGACTTCACCACCGTCGCCGAAGGCTTCGCCCGACAGGTGGCCCGCACCCCGCACGCCCCGGCCGTCACCACCGGCGAGCTGACCCTCACGTATGCCGAACTGGACGCCCAGGCAGCGGAGTTGGCGGCGGTGCTGAGCACCCGTCTCCCGGCCGATCCCGCCGCCCCGGCCGCCGTGGCGCTCTACCTCCAGCCCTCCGCCGAACACATCGTGGCGGTGCTCGCGTCGGCACGGCTCAACCTCACCGTCGTACCCCTCGATCCCGCCTACCCGCCGCCCCTCCTGCGGCACGTGCTCGACCAGGCCGACCCCCTGTGCGTGCTCGTGGCGCCCGAGGACGAGGACATCCTCGCCGCGATCGCGCCACCGTCCCTGCCCCGGCACCTCCTCACCCTCGCCGAGGCCCCCACCACAAGGCCCCGACCGCAGACGCACCAGGGGCTGCGCCCGCTCTACACCCTGTTCACGTCCGGCTCCACCGGCACCCCCAAAGGCGTCCAGGTCCCCGACCGGACGCTGTGCAACCTGCTGACCTGGCAGCGCGTCGACGGCGGTCTGCGCGGGCCCGCCACCACCCAGCAGTTCTCCATGCTGTCCTTCGACGTCTCCTTCCAGGAGATCTTCACCACCCTGTGCTCCGGCGGACGGCTGCGCCTGGTGGAGCCCGCCTGGCGGCACGATGTCCCCTCCCTCCTGCGGGAGTTGGAGACCGGGGAAGCGGAGCGGATCTTCCTGCCGTACGTCGCTCTGCAACTGCTCGCCGAACACGGCGTGCGGACCCGGCAGTTCCCGTCCCGGCTGCGCGAAATCGTCACCGCTGGCGAGCAGTTGGTGTGCACCGACGCGATCCGCCGCTGGTTCACCGGTCTGCCGGACGCCCGGCTGTTCAATCACTACGGGCCCACCGAGACCCACGTCGTCAGCGGCCTGTGCCTCGACGGCGACCCCACCGGCTGGCCGCTGCGCCCGGCGATCGGACGTCCGGTGGCGAACGCCGTCCTGCGGGTCGTCGACGGCGGCGGCCACCCCGTCCCCCCGGGCAGCACCGGCGAGTTGCTGATCGGCGGCCTCATGGCGGGTCGCTGCTACCTCGGCGACGACACGCCGCACCGCGACCGCTTCACCGACGACCCCGACCTCGGGACCTTCTACCGCACCGGCGACCTCGCCCGCTTCGACGCGAAGGGCCTCCTGCACTACTCGGGCCGCGCCGACAGCCAGGTCAAACTCGGCGGCCACCGGCTGGAGTTGGGTCAGGTCGAGGCCGCGCTGCTCCAGTACCCCGGGGTGACCAACGCGGTCGCCACGGTGGCGGACGGACGGCTCGTGGCCTGCCTCCAATGCCGGGGCGGCGATCCCGACCCCGCGGACCTCGCGGACCATCTCGCCGGGTTGCTGCCGGCCTACGTCCGCGTCGGCCGCTTCCGCCGCCTGACGGAACTGCCGCGCACACCGAGCGGCAAGGCGGACCGTACGGCGGCGCTCACCGCCCAGGGCCGCGAACTGCGCCCGGCGGGCGCGACCACCCCGACCCGGTCACCTCTCGAAGGACGGCTGGCCGCGCTCTTCGAGACGGTCACCGGCAGGACGATCGACGTGGAACAGCGGTTCTTCGACGCCGGCGCCACCAGCCTGGACCTGATGCGCTTCCAGCTCCGCTGCGCGGGAGAGGGCGATCTCCCCTTCGCCGTACCGGAGTTGTTCGAGCACGTCAGCCTCCGCGCGCTGGCCCGCCTCATCGAGGAACGGGCATCGGAGGCCACCGCCCCGCTCGCCCTCGACGCGCCGCGACCGGCGGCGGAGCGGGCCGACGAACCCATCGCCGTCATCGGGATGGCCGTACGACTGCCCGGCGCCCCCGACCTGGCAGCCTTCTGGGACCTGGTGGTCTCCGGCCGCCGGGGCATCGAGCACTTCCCGGCGGATGACGAACGGGTGGGCGCCCGCAGCCAGTTGGCGGGGATGCTCGCCTTCGACCCGGGCCGCTTCGCGATCAGCCCGCACGAGGCCCGGCTGATGGACCCCCAGCAGCGGCAGCTCCTGATGAACTGCGTCGAGGCACTCGCCCACGCCGGCATCGGAGACCCGGCCGCACACCGGGTCGGACTCCTCGCCGCCTGCGGGGAGAACACCTACTTCCAACGCATGCTGCGCGAGGCGGACCCGGCCGAACTGCCCGACACCTTCCGGCTCGCGCTGCACCACGAGAAGGACTTCCTGGCCACCAAGGCCGCCTACCACCTCGGCCTGACCGGCCCCGCCTTCACCGTGCAGTCGGCGTGCTCCAGCTCGCTCGTCGGCGTACACGTCGCCGCCGGGCTGCTCCGGCAGGGCGACGCGGACGTGATGCTCGTCGGCGGTGTCCTCGTCGACACCGACCTCACCGACGGCTACACCTACCGGCCGCAGCACATCTTCTCGCCGGACGGCCACTGCCGGCCCTTCAGCGCGGACGCCGCCGGCACCGTCGGGGCCAGCGGCACCGGCGTGGTCGTCCTCAAGCCGCTCACCGCCGCCCGCCGCGACGGGGACACCGTCTACGCCGTCATCACCGGCTCCGGCATCAACAACGACGGCTCGGACAAGCTCAGTTACAGCGCCCCCGCCCTGGCCGGACAACGCGCCGCGATCCGCACCGCCCTGCACCGCAGCGGCCGCAGCGGCGCCGACCTCGGCTATGTGGAGGCCCACGGCACCGGCACCCGCCTCGGCGACCCGGTGGAGGCGGCCGCCCTGCGCCAGGCGTACGGCCTGGCGGACGACGCACGGGTCGCGCTGTCCTCCGTGAAGAGCCAGATCGGGCACCTGGGCGCCGCCGCGGGCGTCGTCGGCCTGGTGCGGGCCGTCCTCGCCGTGCACCACGGGATCGTCCCGCCCACGGCGGACTTCGACCGGCTCAACCCCGAGATCGACGACGGACCGTTCCGTATACCGGTCACGGCCGAACCCTGGCCGCAGAACGTACCGCGCGTCGCCGCGGTCAGCAGCTTCGGCATCGGCGGGACCAACGCCCATGTGCTCCTGGAACGACCGCAGTCGGGGGAGGACGGACCCGCTCCGTCCGAGACGATGCCATGCCTGGTGCTGTCGGGCGGCTCCGCCTCCGCCGTCCGCGCGGACGGCCGTCGTATCGCCGCCTACCTGAGGGCGCGCCCCGACACCTATCCGCAGGTCCTGCGCCACCTCCAGGCCGGCCGGCCCACGCTCGGCCACCGGGCGGCGGCCGTCTGCCCGGACGCCGGCTCCGCCGCCGCATGGCTCGACGCGATGGGGGAGGTCACCGCGCCGCACCCGCGAGCCGGGCTGTCGGCCCGGGACCAGGACGGGTACGCCCTCGCCGAGGCCTGGACCGCCGGACACACCCTCATATGGCCGGAAGGTCCCGCGTCCGCCCCCTGGGACTTCCCACCGCCCGCCTTCGAGACGGCGGAGTACGACTTCTCGCGCACACCCTCGCCGCCGACCGGACCGAGGCGACTGCCCGCCGACCAGTGGCTGCACCAGCCGGTGTGGACACGTCTGCGCCGCGCCCGCACCGGCGCCCACGAACCGCGACGCACCGCCGTCGTGGTCACCGCACCGGACGCGGGCGGCGGATCGTGGCGGTTCCTGGAACGGCACTACGCCCGGGTGGTGACCGTCCGCGCCGGGGAGAGCTTCGCCCGTCTCGACGAGAACCGCTACGACGCCGACCCCGCCGACTCCGGGCAACTCGCCTCCCTGCTGGCGGAGTTCGGTCCCGGAGTCGACTGGCTGCACGCGCTGCCACTGGCCCTCGACGGCAGCCTCGACGACCACGCGCTGGAGGCGGCGCAGTGGGCCTGCCTCGACACCGTCGCGGCACTCGCCCGCGCCCTGGCCGACGTCCCCGACGCCGAACGGCCCCGCGTCCGGCTGCTGTCCCACGGGGCACAGCCGGTCACCGGCCCCGTCCGCACTCCCGAGGCGGGCCTCCTCGCCGCCGCCCTCGAAGTCCCGAGGCAGGAACTGGGCGTGACCCTGCGCTGGACCGACCTGCCCGGACCCCGGCCCGCCGACTGGGCGGCACACCTGCCCGACCTGCTCCTCGACGACACCGTCACCGAACCGGCGACCGCCCTGCGCGACGGCTTCTGGTGGCAACGCACCCTCCAGCCGGTTCCGGTCCCGCACACCCCGGCGCCCGCGGACCAACCGGCCGCTCCTGGAACCCACTTGGTGCTCGGCGGCACGGGAGGCATCGGCGCCACCCTGGCCGCACGCCTCCTGGAGCAGCCCGGCAACCGCGTGGTCCTCGTCGCCCGGGGAACGGAAACCCCGGCCGCCCTGCTCGCACACCGGGACCGCGTCACACTGGTCCGGGCCGACCTCGCCACGGACGACCTGAGCGCGATCGTGGACCGCCTGGCCCCGCACCTCGACGGGCTCGCCGGCATCGTCCACGCGGCGGGCACGGCCGCCGGCGGGCTCCTCGCCCGTCGTGGCCCCGCCACCGCCCGCCGTGCCACGGCCGCCAAACTGCGCGGCGCCCTGCTCGTCGAACGGATCATCGCCGAGCACGACCCCGACTACGCGGCCTACTGCTCGTCAATGGCCGCCAGGTTCGGAGGAGTCGGGCAGTTCGACTACGCGGCGGCCAACGCCTGCCTGGACGCCTACGCCCACCACACGCCTCCCGGCGGTGACGACGCCACCGTCCGTATGAGCATCGGCTGGGACGCCTGGCGGGACGTCGGCATGGCACAGGACGCCCTGGCCACCGACGTCCGACACCAGGAACACCTGAAGGCGGCACTCACCCCCGAGGACGGCGCCGCGGTCTTCGAGCGGGCCCTGCACCTGCAGTTGCCGCACCTGTTGGTCAACACCACCCCCTTGACGGAGGCCCCCTACTTCTACGAACACGAGCCGCTCACCGACCCCAGGCCGGTGCCCTCCGCGCGACCCGCACCCGCCGACCCCACGGCCGACCTCACCGAGATCCTGCTCGACCTCCTTGGCATGGACACCATCGACCCGCAGGCGCCGCTGTACGACCTGGGCGCCGACTCGCTCACCCTGCTCGAACTCATCGACGAGGTGAAACGCCGCTACGGCACCGACATCGACCTGTCCCGGCTCAGCCACCGGGTGAGCCTCACCGAGATCCTCGGCCACCTCGACACCGGCACGCGCGCGTCCGCCGCCGGAGTAGACGTCGAGGTGTGGCAGCGCGGACCGGGCCCCGACGTGCTGTGCCTGGTGCATCCGGTGGGCGGCGACATCCAGGCCTACAGGCCTCTTGTGGCGGCCCTGCCCGACGAGTTGACCGTCTGCCTCATCGCCGACCCGAAACTACGCGACCCGGCGCAACCCGCCCGGTCGATCGCCGACCGCGCCGCACACTACCTCGATGCCGTGCGGGCCGCGTTCCCGGACCCCAACTACCGCCTGCGCCTGGCAGGTTGGTCGTTCGGTGCCTGGACCGCCTTGTCCATGGCGGCACTTGCCGAGGCGGACGGCCGACCGGTCGACGCCGTCCACCTCCTCGATCCGCCGCCACCCGGCGCCGGACAGCGGCTCGCCGCCTACGACGAGGAGCAGGTGGACGCCGTGTTCGCCCGGGAGTTGAGCGGCAACGGCGGCGGTCGGCTGCCGGAGTCCGGCCGCGCCTACGCCGAGCGTCTCGCGCACTGCTGCCGCACCAACCTCGCGGCCATGGCCGAGCACCGACTGCCCCGACTGCACCGGACGCCCGCCGAGGTGTGGCTGGCCCAACGCCCGGTAGAGGAAGGGATGTTGACCCCCGAACCGACCGAGTCGGACGCGTGGGACGCCCATCTGCCCCGCCCCTACCGCCTCCACCACGTCGACGCCACCCACTACGAACTCGTGGCAGAACCCCACGTATCGGCGATCGCCGCAGCACTCGCAGCCGACCCGCCCGAGACGCGTGCCGCCCTGTCCCGCTCCGCCGGACGGTCCTGAGGAGGCCGGCGTGCAGCATCCCTGCGCCGGCCAGGCCGAGCGGTACTTCTGGCGTCCGGCCGTTGCCGGACCCGACGCGTTCGACAGCACCGACCTGCGCACGCAGAAGTTCACGAGCGGCCAGAACGCCCCGTCGTCGACCGAGGCCCTTGTAGGCCGGTCACCCTCACCCACCCCACCGATCCCACGGAGGTCCCCCATGGAGGAGTACGCACTCAAGGCCGTCGAGCGGCTCACCACCCGCCCCGCCGAGCCCTACGACACCCTGTCCGTCGCCCCGATCACCCCGCTGCTGGGCGCGGAGGTCACCGGCCTCGACCTGTCCCGGGAGCTGACACCCCAGCAGGAGAAGGAGCTCAAGCACGCCTTCCACACCCACCACGTCCTCGTCTTCCGCGACCAGGACATCACCCCCGAGGAACACAAGCGGTTCGCGGGCGTCTTCGGCGAACTGCACCCCGTCGCCCTCGCGCCCGAGGGATCCGACCCGTACATCCTGGACATCAAGGCGACCAAGGAATCCAAGGCCGTGGCCGGCAACGGCTGGCACGCCGACGGCACCGCCGACGCCGAACCCTCCCTCGGCTCACTGCTGTACATCACCACCGTCCCCGAGGGCGGCAGCGGCGGCGACACCGTCTTCGCCAACATGCACCTCGCCTACGAACTTCTCTCTCCGGCGATGCGCACCTTCCTCGAAAGCCTCACCGCGCTCCACGACGGATCCCTGCCCTGGACCGCCGCCGGACAGACCCCGCCGCCCGAGTACGAGGTGCCGCGCACCGAACACCCGGTCGTCGTCCGCCACCCCGAGAACGACCGCAAACTGCTGTTCGTCAACGCCCCCTACACCTCGCACATCACCGAACTGTCCCGCACCGAGAGCGACGCGCTGCTCGACATGCTGTACGCGCACATCGCCCGCACCCAGGTGCTGCACTGCCGGGTCCGCTGGCAGGAGCGCACCCTCGTGCTCTGGGACAACCGCAGCGTCCAGCACCACGCCGTCTGGGACTACTTCCCGCACACCAGGGAGGGCCGCCGGGTCGCCGTCAACGGCTCCCCGCTGCGGGCCTGAACGGGTCCAGGTTCCCCGACGCGAGCGAAGGTGCCCCTGTGCGGCGGAGTCATCCTGCGCGACGGCGACGGCGACGACGTCCGCGGCTTCAACACCGCGGGTGTCTCCGTGCCCACCGTGTCGAAGGTGCTCAACGGCTGGTCCGGGGTGTCGGACGAGACCCGGGCCCGCGTCGAGCAGCTGATCCACCGGCACGGTTACCGCAGGCCGCCTAAGAACCGCAGCAATCTCGTGGAGCTCGTGTTCCGTGAACTGGAAAGCATGTGGGCCGTGGAGATCATCCGCGGCGTCGAAGGCGTGGCCCGCAAGAACCGGATCGGTGTGCTGGTGTCGGAGTTCGGACTCCATGACGCCTCGGGCATGACCATCGACGACACCGTCGGTCGGCGGCCCCGGTGCGTCCTGTCGGTGGCGCAGCTCTCCGAAGCGGAACGCGAACAGCTGACGGCGAAGGGCATCCCGTTCGTCGTCGTCGACCCGATCGACGAACTGCCCGACGACGTACCGTTCGTGGGTGCCACGAACTGGAGGGGCGGGCAGGCGGCGACCCGGCATCTGGATCGGGCTGGAGCACCGGCGCATCGCCATGATCAGCGGACCGGATCACCCCTTCTGCCAGGCCCGGCTGTCCGGTTACTCGTCGGCTCTCGCAGAGGCCGGCCTGTCGATGGAACCCGACCTGGTCGTGAAGACCCAGCTCACACGGGAGCACAGGTACGCCGCCGCGCGGGAGCTGCTGTCCCGCCCCGATCGCCCCACCGCCGTGTTCACCGCCAACGACATGCAGGCACTCGGCGTCTACCAGGCCGCGCGCGAGCAGGGGCTGCGCATCCCGCATGATCTCAGCGTGGTGGGTTTCGACGACGTACCGGCCGTGTCCTGGATGGATCCGCCTCTGACCACGGTTCATCAGCCGTTGGCCGAGATGGCGATGGCCGCCACCGAGCTCGCTCTGGCGCTCGGCCGAGGTGAGGAAGTGCCGCAGCGGGGACTGGAGATCGCGACCACCCTCACCGTCCGAGAGAGCACGGCTCCGCCCAAGGAGGAGTGAGGCACCCGCCCGCAGAGGCCGGTGCCCTGGTTGCCGGAAGGGCCAACCAGGGCGAAGGGGCCGGTGGTTCAGGATGTCGTGCCGGTCACCGAGCCTCCGGACCTGGTGACGTGGTAGGTGACGGTGGCGCCGCTGTAGAAGTGGAAGGTCAGCGTCACCGGCTGACTGTCGCGCAGGGCGTTCAGGAAGTCCGGGGTCAGGATGATCGTGCCGCCCGGATAGTCCGGTGAGAAGGCCCGGTTGAACTCCTGGTACGAAGTCCAGTCGGCCTGGCCGGCGTTGGTGCCGTCGGCGTACTTGGCTTCCATGGCCGCCAGTACGTCACCCCGGTACTGGGTCGGCAGGGCGAACGAGCCGGTCGTACCCGTGGCGTTCGACAGCACCGGAGTGTCGGACGTGGTCACGTCGATCGTCCACGGCAGCCCGCGGGAGAACCGGGCCTGGAGCGTCGCGTTGACCCCGTACCGACGATCTCCGGCCAGCCGGGTCAGTGCGCGCGCCGTGAGGGTGAGTTGGTTGTCGGTGACGGTGTAGTCCTGTCCCGGGGCGAGCTGGGTGCTGCCCTGCCACAGACCGCGGAACTGGGTGCCGTTGGGATTCAGAGTGAGCGTCCTGGCCGTGATCGGGCCGGACTTCGGCACGAAGACCTTGTCGAAGGACGCGGTTCCCGAACGAGTGGTCCAGCTCGACTTGATCCAGGCGAACAGGGCGGGGTCGGTCCACGCCAGCGTCTCGCGGTTCAGGTAGGCGAAGGTTCCGGGGTCCCACAGGGCGGTGGTGACACCGGCGGCGCGCGCCGCGTAGCCGACGTGCTCGAAGTACTTCAGCGCCTCACCCCGTTCCACGCGGTCGGGGTGGTTGTGGTCCGGATAGCTGAGCAGGCCGTACTCACCGAGGTAGACCGGGATGTTCTTGGCGACGAACGTGTCGTGCATACGGGCGAAGGCATCGTTGAGGTCCTTCTGGGCGGCCGCGTCGTACAGGGTGCCTCCCGCGATGTTCACGCTGAACGGATACCAGCTGTAGTAGTGCACGGTGGCCACGAGATTGCTGTCGTGCAGCGCGCCGATCGTGGTGGACAGGGCGTCCATGAAGTCCTGGGAGGGTGTGCAGCCCACCGTGGGCAGCACGAGCAGACGGCTCGCGTTCTCGCCGCCCGAGGAGCGGACGACCGTGTGGAAGGAGGTGTTCAGCTCGTTCAGGAACTCGGCCTTCTGCGCGTCCGTGGCATTGTCGAAGGACGGTTCGTTGACGCTCTCGAAGAGCAGGGTGCGAGGCTCGGCGCGGAACGCCGAGGAGATCTGGGTCCAGGTGGCATTGAAACGGGCGAGCACGTTGTCGTGGTCGGTGGGCATCTTCGAGATCCACTCCCACGAGTCGTGGTGGACGTTGAGCACGACGTACAGACCGTCGGCCAGCGCCCAGTCGACCACCTGCTCGACACGGCTCATGAAGGTGGGGTCGATGGTGTAGGGCGCGGTGGCGGACTGGTGGTCGGCCCAGGTCACCGGGATGCGGACGCTGCGGAAGCCCTGCGCACGAAGGGTGTCGAACAGCGATTTGGTGACCGCGGGATTGCCCCAGGACGTCTCGTCCGGGACCGCGTCCAGGGTGTTGCCCAAGTTCCAGCTCGGCTGCATCGCGGCGACGGCGTCCATGGCCCGGGCCGGAACGCCGACCTTCGACGGTGCCTGCCTCGCCATGCCCTCCGGCGAGGCGAATCCGGTGCCGGCGGACAGTCCCAGGACGACGAGGAGGGCCATCAGCAGAGCGGTCGGGCGGCCGGGGCCGCGGCTGCGGTGGTGCGCGGTGTGCCGGGTGCCGATCATGTTCTGTCCTCGCGTTCGGCCGTGTGTGTCGGTCGCGCCTTTCGGTGGGTCGTCCGGAGGGAGCGGAATCCGGTTCAGGAGGTGAGCGGTTCGTGGTCGAACCAGTCGAAGTGGACGGTGCCTTCGGCTGCGAACAGGCCGATGACGCGGCCGGTGAACCCGCCGGCCACTTCGGTGGACAGGTAACGGCCGTCGAGCGTGGTGAGGGCGGTGAACGCGCCGTCCGGCTCCTCGATGCCGAAAGTGAGAGCGTCGGGCCCCGTACGCGCGTCGTGCGGAGCTGGTGGTTCGGTGATGTCGACGCGTAGGACGGCAGGTCCTTCGGGCAGAGGCCGGGAAGCCACGACCGTGTTCAGGGAGCCGACCCGGGCGATCACCCGGACGTCGGTGGCGGAGGCCTCGATCTCGTAGTGGTGCCGCTCGTCGAGACGGACGGCGAGGCCTCCGCGCCCCTGGGATGCGTCGATGAGGGTGCGCGCCCGGCACCTCAGGTCCTGTTGGCGCCGACCGGCGAACACGACGTCCGGTTCGTCCAGTGAGCCACCGCGGGCCCGGAGTGTGAGCCAGCCGGGGCGCTTTTCGGTGCTGTAGTGCTCGGCGGGACGGTCGCGGACGGAGATCCAGGCAGGCCGTAGGCCGGTGCGGTCGAAATCGTCGCGTGACTCCTCGTCGGGACCGGGGTGCAGAGGCCAGCCGGGAGCGGATGCCTCCAGCGCTACCTCACCGACGACGGGCCAGCCGTCCTTCCATGTGACGGGAGCGAGGAAGGTCTCCCGGCCGAGGACGTGCCAGCCGGGGGTGCCGCCGCCCGGCCGGACCCCGAGGAACACCATCCACCAGGTGTCGTCGGGCGCTTGGACGAGGTCGGCGTGACCGGTGTTCTGGACGGGGTGATCGGTGCCCCGGTGGGTGAGGATCGGGTTCGCGGGGCAGGGCTCGAAGGGGCCGCGGGGGGAGGGGCCGCGGGCGATCGACACACCGTGGCCGCGCTCGGTGCCACCCTCGGCGATGAGCAGATACCAGTACTCGCCGATCCGGTACAGGTGCGGTGCCTCCGGAGCCTTCGCGCCGGGCCCGCCGGACCAGAGCGCGTGCGGGGTGCCGTACGTCCGCCCGGTGGACGGGTCGATACGGACCTGCGACACCCCGGCGACGGTGCACCAGCAGGTACCGTCCTCGTCCCAGGCCAGGTCGGGATCGATACCGGGCACGCCTGGTGCCGGGACCGGATCCGACCACGGTCCGGCCGGGTCGGTCGCCGTCACGATCAGGTTGCCGCCGCCCTCACTGCAGTTGGTGACGATCAGCCAGAACCGTCCGTCGTGATGGCGCAGGGTGGGGGCGTAGATGCCACCCGAGGACGGCATGGAGGCAGGCAGGCGCACCTGCTCGGGCCGGTCCAGGACGTTGCCTATCTGCCGCCAGTGCACCAGGTCACGGCTGTGGAAGAGGGGTACGCCGGGGAAGTACTCGAAGCTGGAGCAGGCGAGGTAGTAGTCCGCGCCGACCCGGCAGATGCTGGGATCGGGGTGGAAGCCGGGGACAACGGGGTTGGCGAACGTGCCGTCCGCCCGCTGCTGGTGGGGCACCGACGGGGTCCTTTCGTCGAATCGTGGCGCTCGGCCGGCGCGATTCAGTAAGCGACGGGAGCCGCGGGGGTGACGCGCGGCAGAACGGCCGACGGATGGAGCAGGTCGACTCGGGCAGTGGTGACCCGCAGGTGGTGGCGGGAGTGCGCAGGGCCAGGGCGATCCAGGGGTCGTCCCAGGAGGGCAGACCGAGCGGCCAGGACGGCACGGATGGCCTTGTACGTCGCCACCGCTGTCCCCAGCGCAAGGTGCTCTGTTCCGTGGCCATGGTGGTCCTTTCCGGTCAGTGTCCGAGCAGAACCACGGAGCCCCCGCGCGGGACCTCGTACGTGCACGGCGCCCGTCCTCCCGCACTGTCGAAGCGCTTCACCTGACTGGGAAGGTAACGGAGAAGTTTCGTACGAAACAAGGGGCTCTACGCCAGGAAACGTTCTCTCGATCTGGCCATTGACACACTTTTCGGAGTGACGGCAGCGTCGATGCGCTTCGACAATGTGCACCTGCGGCGCAGGCGGAATGCGCCGCAGGGGCGCGATCAGTGCCGGGCGAACTGGACCCGGGTCGGTTGGACGACGTTTGCCCGGAGGGCGATCCCACTGACAGTGAGCTGTTCTCCGTAGACGTCGGTGATTCTGATCGTGCTGCCGCACCCACTGCCGTCGGCGGATACGAAGTAGTCGTAAGCGGTGCGGGGCAACTGCCGCCAGCCGCCGCTGGTGCGGACGTCCAGTCGCGCCACCGGATTGCGATGGCCGATCACCTGGATGGCGCACCAGTAGGGGTTGGACCCGGTCTTGTACCTGATGGACACCGTCCGGGACGTGCTGGGGCTGACCAGGTTCCAGCTGATGGGGATCCGGCCGACCTTGAGGTCGGCGAGTTCGGCGAAGGCCTGCCGGCTGAGGTCGAGTTGCCCGGGTGCGCAGGGCAGAGGGCACTCGTTGGTGATCCGTACCGTGATGGAGGCGCCGTTCGCCGCGTGGACGCGGACGTACGCACCGCATGCTCTGGACGTCTCGTAGTCGGTGGTGTTCATCGCCGCGATCATCATGTCGTCGCTCGGGCCGAACAGGCAGGCGCCGTCTCCGTCTCCGGCCTCGTAGGCGGTGGCGACGCCCTTGTAGGTGGTCCCGGGCCGTATCCGTCCCGCCGACGGTTCCGTGGTCGACGCTGCCCGCGCGGCCTTCGGCGTGGTCGTGGCCGACGGCCGTTTCGAGGGGGCGTGCGCGGACGCCTTCGGCGTCCGGGAGCCCGTCGCGCTCGGAGTGCCCGGGCGACTCGGGATGTCCGTCGGGAGCGTGACCCTTGCCGGGGTACCGGCGGCGGACGCGAGCGAGACCGACGTCCCGTCGGTCTCGCGGTCGGGGAGCAGTACCAGGAACAGGGCGATGACGACCCCTGCGACGGCGAGCGACACCGTAGTGCCCACCATCAGCCTGTGTCTGCGCCTTCGCTGCCGCGCGATCTGTCGTGCTGTCTTCATCGGGATTCTCCTTCGTGGATACTCCCGGCTTCAGCCGGGGGAGGAATCGAAGCTCCTGCGAAGGAGGGCAGGGAATGCCGGTTCGCTGTCAGGGCGGACCGGCGTCCACCGTCTACCGGCCGACACCCGCCACTCACACGGAAGTTGATACGGTGTGTGGCATGGCGCGGCAGGTCAAGCGGGCGTTCAAGTACCGCTTTTACCCCACCGGCGAGCAGGCGGCCGAGCTGTCGCGCACGTTCGGCTGCGTCCGTCTCGTCTACAACAAGGCGCTGGAGGAGCGCACCCGGGCCTGGAACGGAGAACAGCGCCGCATCTCCTACGTCCAGTCGTCGGCCGCGCTGACGGAGTGGAAGAAGACCGGGGAACTCGCCTTTTTGACGGAGGTGTCCTCCGTTCCGCTTCAGCAGTCGCTGCGGCATCTTCAGACGGCGTTCGGGAACTTCTTCGCCCAGCGCGCCAAGTACCCGCGCTTCAAGTCTCGGAAGAAGTCCCGCGCATCGGCCGAGTACACGCGTTCCGCCTTCGCGTGGCGTGATGGGAAGCTGACGCTGGCGAAGATGACCGAGCCGCTGGACATCCGCTGGTCGCGCCCCTTCCCGCAGGGAGCGGAGCCGACGACGGTGACTGTGTCCCACGACAGTGCTGGACGTTGGTTCGTGTCGATGTTGTGCAACGACCGCATCGCCCCCGCGCCCGCCACGGCAAACGCGGCCGGTATCGACGCGGGCATCACCTCGCTGGTGACTTTGTCCACCGGGGAGAAGGTCACCAACCCGCGTCACGAGCGGCGCGACCGTGCCCGACTGGCGAAGGCGCAGCGGGAGTTGTCCTGCAAGGCGAAGGGCTCCGCGAACCGGGAGAAGGCCCGCAAGCGTGTCGCCAAGGTCCACGCGCGGATCGCCGACCGACGCCGCGACTTCCTGCACAAGCTCACTACTCGTCTCGTCCGTGAGAACCAAACGGTCGTGATCGAGGACCTCGCCGTCCGCAACATGGTCAGGAACCACGGTCTCGCCCGAGCCATCTCGGACGCGGCCTGGCGTGACCTGCGGATGATGCTGGAGTACAAGTGCGCCTGGTATGGGCGCGAGCTCGTCGTGATTGACCGCTGGTTCCCGTCCAGCAAGCTGTGCGGGACCTGCGGAACGATCGCCGAGAAGATGCCGCTGAACGTCCGCGAGTGGACGTGCGACTGCGGCGCTGTGCACGACCGCGACGTGAACGCGGCCTGCAACATCCTGGCGGCCGGGCTGGCCGTCTCGGCCTGTGGAGCTGGTGTAAGACCTCAAGGGAGTTCTCCTGGCGGGCAGTCGGCGTTGAAGCAGGAACCCCCACGGCGCGAGCCGTAGGAATCCCCCTCCTTCGGGAGGGGGAGGAAGTCAACCGTTCTGGAAGATCGAACCGGTGCAGTCCCTGAGTGGTCGCCGACGGGCAGGAGGTTGCCGTGATGCACAGGAAAGACACAGGCGTTTCCGTCGTTCTCCGCCGGAGGCCGGCTGACGGTCAGGAACGTTGTGCGCGTGTACGCGAGGTCCGGCCGGTTCGTCACTGCGTGCCTGGCCTACGGCTCCCCGGCCCGGAGCACGACGACGAGCTCACCGACAGCCTGGACGTCACCGCGGACCGCGTCCGCTGTGACCCTTTGTCTCAAGAGGCTCGGCACACCCGCCGGTAAGGGGCGTCCGGCACGTAGGTGTGCCACGTCTCGCGCCAGGTCCGGCGTGACCTGCCCAGCGTCCGACGGCACGGTGGGACCACCGCCGTCGTCACCCGCTCGAACCTCGCCGGACTCGCCGTCCAGGGCGTCACCCGGTCGGCGAACACCCTCCGTACCGAACAGCACCGACCAGTAGGCCGGAACGCCCTGAGGCGGTCGCTCAGTCCTCGTCCCCGAAGGGCAGCGCGTCGAGGTCCCCGGTGAAGTCCACCGCCGTCGGGAACATCAACTCCAAGGCGTCGTCCGGCAGTTCCTCCCGGGCGCCGGGTGCGCCCAGGGTCTGCTCGGTCCAGATGCACTTGCCCGTCGGCGTGTAGCGGGTGCCCCAGCGCTGGGAGAGGGCGGTGATCAGTTGCAGACCGCGCCCGCCTTCGTCCGTGTCCGTGGCGCGGCGGATCCGGGGCATCGTCAGGCTGCCGTCGAAGACCTCGCAGATCAGCTCGGCGCCGTGCAGGAGGCGCAGGCTGACCGGGCCCTTGGCGTGGCGTACGACGTTGCCGACCAGCTCGCTGGCCAGGAGTTCCGTGGTCGGGGTCAGGTCCTCCAGGCCCCAGGTGCGCAGCTGCTCACGGACGTGACGGCGGGCCTGGCCGGCCGCGCGTGGGTCCTGGGGGAGCGGCCAGGAGGCGATCTTGTCGTTGGTCAGGGCGTGGAGGCGGGCGATGAGGAGGGCGGCGTCGTCGGTCGTCGAGTGTTCGGCGGGGAGCAGGCCCGCGGTGAGGGTGTCGCAGAGGTCCTCCAGGTCTGCCTCCGCGCCGGACTCGGTCCGGTGCGCCGTGCTCAGGATGCGGGCCAGGTCCGCCATGCCCTCGTCCATCTCGCGCTTCGACGACTCGACCAGGCCGTCGGTGTAGAGCACGAGGAGGCTGCCCTCCGGCACCTTCAACTCGACCGTCTCGAACGGCGGTTCCGCCGCGCCGAGGGGCGGATCGGCCGCCAGCTCCGGGAAGTGCACGGTGCCGTCCGGGTGGACCACGGCCGGTGGCGGATGGCCGGCCCCGGCGATGGAACAGATCTGGGTCGTCGAGTCGTAGAGCGCGTACAGACACGTCACGTACGACTCCTCGCCCATCCCGGCGACGAGTTCGTTGAGGTGGCTCATGATCTCGTCGGGCGGCAGCTCAAGGTCGGCGAGGGTGTGCAGCGCGGTGCGCAGGCGGCCCATCGTGGCCGCCTCCGGGAGGCCGTGGCCCATGACGTCGCCCACCACGAGGGCCACCTGGCCGCCGGAGAGCGGGATGATGTCGTACCAGTCGCCGCCCACGTCCATGCCCTGGCCTGCGGGAAGGTAGCGGGCGGCCGCGGTGCACGCCGGCAGCTCGGGCAGGGCCCGGGGGAGCAGACTGCGCTGGAGTTCGCGGGACCGGGTGTGCTCGGCGTCGTAGAGCCGGGCTCGTTCCAGGGCCTGGGCGACGAGGGCGCTGATCGTGGTCAGCAGGGTGCGTTCCTCGTCGGTGAGGCGGCGGGCGCGGTCGAAGGCGACGACGCAGACGCCGAAGGTGTTGCCGGACGCGGTCAGCGGGAGGAAAGCCCACGCCTCTTTCCCCGCCCGTTCCGGTCTGGCGGCCAGCTCGGGGTAGTGGGCCGCGTACTCCTCGGTCGAGGAGAGGAACAGCGGCAGACCGGACGCGATCACGTCCCAGCCCGGCTCACCGGGCGTCCGGACGCGGCCGTCGACGGTGGCCAGGAAGTCGTCCGGGTAACCGTCCGCGCCCACGGTGTGCAGCCGGTCGCCCTCGACGGCCTGCACCAGGAGCCCGGCGGCGGCGAACGGCGGCAGCACCCGGCGGGCGACCGCGGCCACCACGTCCTGCGAGGTCGTCGCCTTGGCGAGAGCGGCCGTCAGCTCGCCCATCCGGACCGCGCGTCGGGCCACCGCCAGCTCGGACGCCCGGCGCTCCTCCTCGTGCTGCCGCTTCTCCGTCACGTCGGTGAGGTAGAGGGTGACCCCGTCGGGACCCGGGACCAGCCGCAGGTGGTGGCGGCGGCCGGTGCCCTCCAGCTGGGCGTCGAAGCCGACCGGCGTCTCCTCGGCCGCGGCCTTCCGGCAGCGGTCCTCCAGGCCGGGGACGTTCCGTACCGTGGGCAGCTCCCACAGCAGGCGCCCGAACAGCTCCTCCTCGGACAGACCCAGCGTGCGCTCCGCCTCCAGGTTGGCGAAGGTGATCCGCCACTCCTCGTCCACCGCGAGGAACCCGTCGCTCATGTGGCGCAGGGCCCGGCTCAGCGCGTCCCGGGCCGACCGCGACTCGTTGCTCTCCCAGCCCACGCCGATCATCCGGAGGGGTTCGCCCTGCTCGTCGTAGGTCGCCCGGCCGCGGGCCTGCGTCCAGCCGTACGTGCCGTCCAGGCGCCGTACCCGGTACTCGGCCTCGAACACGCCGTGCTCGCGGATCGCCCGGTCCACCGCGTCCAGCGTCGGCGCCAGGTCGTCGGGGTGGACGCACGCCATCCAGTTCTCGACCCTGGCGGTGTAGTCCTCGGGTCTGGTGCCGTAGAGCTCCAGGGCCGCCTCGTCCCAGAGCAGCTCGCCGCCCTGGATGTCCCAGTCCCACGAGCCGACGCTGACCTCCTTCAGAGCCTGCCGGAGCCGCTCGCGGTGGCCGCTCGGCTCGCTCTGGGAAGGCCTGGAGGGCGGTGGCGCCTGCCTCATCCGCTCCTCGGTCCAGGCGACCAGATCCCGGAGGAAGTCCCACTGCCGGGGGGTGGGCTCGCCCTGCTCGCCCATCAGGACCGTGAGTGCGCCGATGCTGCGGTCGCCGCCGGACACCGGTACGGCGGCCAGCCCGGTGCCGGGCCAGGCGAGCTCCTGGCCCGTGAGCGTGGCCGACACGGGCACCCACACACCACGGCCCTGGCGCACGGCCTTGGCCGGGGCCGTCGGGCCCTCCTGGTCGATGATCTCCCACGGGCGGGTGAGGGCGGGCGGCAGACCGGTCGACGACACCAGCCGCAGCGCGGACATCGGCCCGCGCAGATGAATCGCCCCACCGAGCGCGCCCAGCTCGCCCACCGCGTGCTGCAGTGCCAGCCGGAAGACCTCGCTCTCGGTGACGCCGGGGTCCACGGTGCCGAGCAGAGCCAGACGTGCGTTCATACCGTAAATTTTACCGTTCCCGCCTCACATAACGCGGTGCTGCGCAGGACTCCCACCTTTGACTCCCGCTCTCGCACACGGCTCTCAACAGGCAGCGGTCCAGACCGAGTTGCCCCGGTGGTCCACCCGTGTTCGCTCGGGTGACAATACTCGGCATCCGGGGGAACGGGGTGTCGTGAACGGGGTATGGAACCCCTTGATCATGTCCGGACGTTGTCACCCCGTCAGGCTCACCCCCGCCCACCCGTCACACAGGAGCGGCATGGACATCGGCGTATTCATCCCCATCGGCAACAACGGCTGGCTCATATCGAAGAGTTCACCCCAGTACCTGCCGAGCTTCGAGCTGAACAAAGCCATCGTGCAGAAGGCCGAGGAGCACGGGCTCGACTTCGCGCTGTCGATGATCAAACTCAAGGGATTCGGCGGCGAGACCGAGTTCTGGGACCACAACCTGGAGTCGTTCACGCTGATGGCGGGCCTGGCCGCCGTGACGGACCGCATCAAGCTGTACGCCTCCACCCCGATCCTCGTCCTGCCCCCGGCGATCGTCGCCCGCATGGCCACGACGATCGACTCCATCGCCCCCGGCCGCTTCGGCATCAACATCGTCACCGGCTGGGCACCCGGCGAGTACTCCCAGATGGACCTGTGGCCCGGCGACGAACACTTCGGCAACCGCTACGCCCGCGCCGCCGAGTACGTCACCGTGATGAAGGAGCTGTGGAGCGAGGGCGTCAGCAACTTCAAGGGCGAGTTCTACGAGATGGACGACTGCGTGCTGTCGCCGCGCCCGGCGGACGGGCACATCGACATCGTCGCGGCCGGGCAGAGCCCCACGGGCATCCGGTTCGCCGCCGAACACGCCGAGTACAACTTCATCCTGGGCAGCGGGGTCAACACCCCGCTCGGCCTGTCGGACACCACGGCCTCGCTCGTGGACGCGGCCGCGGGGACCGGCCGTGACGTCGGCGCGCTCTCCCTCTTCATGATCATCGCCGACGAGACCGACGAGGCCGCCCGGGCGACGTGGCAGGACTACCACGACAACGCCGACCATGCCGCGCTGGCGTACATGGCAGGCGAATCGGCCACGGACACCACCGCCGACGACACCTCCACCGCCCGCACCATCGTGCTGCCCGAGGGCGCGGTCAACTTCAACATGGGCACGCTGGTCGGGTCGTACGAGACCGTCGCGAAGATGCTCGACGAGGTCGCCGAGGTCGAGGGCACCAAGGGGATCATGCTCGTCTTCGACGACTTCCTCGTGGGCCTGGAGAACTTCGGCACCCGCATCCAGCCGCTGATGAAGTCACGGTCGCAGGCCGGGTGACCGTCGCTCCGGACGGTCCGGGCATGCGGTCGTGACCGTCGCCCGAGGTCCGTGGCGGGTGTTCGCGGCCACCGCCGTCGGGGTGGTGGCCGTGTTCCTCAACATGAGCGGTCTCGCCGTCGCGCTGCCCACCATCACCCGGGAGCTGAGGGCCGACCCGGGGCAGGCCGACTGGATCCTGCTCGGCTACATGCTGGTCACCACCGCCCTGATCCTCGTCTTCGGCCGGCTCGCCGACATCGTCGGCCGCCGCAGCCTGTATCTCGCCGGGCTCGTCGTCTTCACCGCCGGGACCGGGCTCGCGGCGCTCTCCCCGTCGGCGGGGTTCCTGATCGCGGCCCGGCTCGTGCAGGGTGTCGGCGCCGCAGCCGTGATCACCAACAACACCGCCTTGCTGACCGATGTGTTCCCCGCACGGACATTGGGCCGGGCCCTCGGCTGGAACGTCACCGTGGCCGCCACGGCCCAGGTCGCCGGGCCGGTCGTCGGCGGCGCGGCGACCCAACTCCTCGGCTGGCGTGGGCTGTTCGTCGTCTGCGTACCGATCGGGCTGGTCGCGATCGGTACGTCGGTCCTGGCCGTCCCGGCGACGGGAGAGCGGGTCGGCCGGGTCCGCGAACCGTTCGACCTGCCGGGCGCGCTGCTGTCCACGGCGATGCTGACCGCCCTGGTCCTCACCCTCACACCCGGCGTCACGTCCATCGTCGCCGACTGGCTGCCGTGGGCCTGCGGCGCCGCGACCCTCGTACTGTTCGCGGCCTTCGGCGTCGTCCAGACGCGGCGGTCGCACCCCCTGGTCGACGTGGCGCTGCTGCGCACCCGCGCGATCGCCCTCGTGCTCGCGGCCGTGCTCGCCAACGCGGTCGGCAGCTACGCCGTCGTCCTCCTCGCGTCCCTGCACGAGCAGGCGGTCGGAGGTGCCACGTCCCTGGAGGCGGGGGTGCTGGTGACACCGGTCGCGGCCGGCACGCTCATCACCTCGGCCGCCGCGGGTTCGTTGTTCGACCGCTTCACTCCGCGCACGCTGACCACGACCGGCATGGTGGTGACGGCGTGCGGGCTGCTGGGCTTCTCGCTGACACTCTCGACGACGGCCGTGCCGTTCCTGGCCGTGGCCCCGTTCCTCTTCCTCGTCGGGGCCGGCACCGGGCTGTTCATGACGCCGAGCACAAGTGCCCTGATGCTGTCCGTACCGGCCGACCGGCGCGGCATGGCCAACGGCCTGCGGTCGACCACACAGAACGTGGGCTACCTCCTCAGTACGGCCCTCGCGCTCGCGTTCACGACGACCGGGCTGAGCGAACCGGCCCGCCAGGCCGCGTACGACGGGACACTGAACACCCTGAACGCGCTCGCGTCGGGCGAGTTGAACCGGTTCGTCGCCAACATCCGCGCCACGGGGTTCGCCCTCACGGGCATCGTCGTGGTCGGGGGAGTGATCTGCCTGGCGTTTCCTACGTCGCTGCGGGCACCCCGTACCGCAGACGCCGCTACCGTCAACACCCCGCCGGAGTCCGCCACTTCACGAAGGACAACGCCATGACCGGTTCTGCTTCCGCACAGGAGGACTATGAACGCGCCGGGTTCGACGGACAACTCACCCCCGGCACGTCCCCGGCCCTGATCCTGGTGGACCCCGCCCGCGCCTACGTCGACCCGGACTGCCCGCTCTACGCCGGTGTCGAACCGGCGGTCGACGCGATGAGGCTCCTCCTGGCCGACGCACGCCGGGCCGGTATCCCGGTGATCGTCACGCGGGTGCTGCTGCGGGCGGACGGCAGCGACGGCGGCCTCTTCCTACGCAAGGTGCCGGTCCTGGGGGTGTTCGCAGAGGGCAACCCCTTCGGCGAGTTCATCGACGGCCTGGCCCCGGCACCGCACGAGCTGACCGTGACGAAGCAGTGCCCGAGCGCCTTCTTCGGCACCGAACTGGCCGCCCACCTCACGGACAGCGGCATCGACACCCTGCTCATCGGCGGACTGTCGACCAGCGGCTGCGTTCGAGCCACCGCCATGGACGCCATGCAGTACGGATTCGTACCGATCGTGGTCGAGGACGCCGTGGGCGACCGGGACCCGGACATCCACGCGGCGAACCTCTTCGACATCAAGCACAAGATCGGCGAGGTGTGGCCGCTCGGGCGGGCTCAGGAGTACCTTGCGTCTCTTGGCTGACCGGTCGTGCGCGTTGTGTGCACCACCGCGCTCGGGTCACGGACGCACCTCGGGGAGGAGAGGTTCGCGGTCGGCTGCGGGCTGGGTCGGCGGGTGCGGGTCGGCCGTGTATCCGGCGGGAAGGACGGCGTCGGGGATCAGCGGCGACGGTTCGACGCGCAGCAGTCGGGCGATCCCGGCGGGCAGCCACCAGTTGTACTTGCCGAACAGCGAGACCATCGCCGGCACCAGCAGTGCCCGTACGACGGTGGCGTCCAGCAGGATGCCGGCGCCGAGCGCGGTGGCGAGGACCTTGATGTCGGTGCCCGGGGCGGACGCCAGCGCGGCGAAGGCGAAGAACAGGAACAGCGCGGCCGACGTGACCAGCCGCCCGGTGCGGCCCAGGCCGTGCTCCACGGCATACGCGGTGGAACCGGTGCGGTCGTACTCCTCGCGCATCCGGGCCAGGATGAACACCTCGTAGTCCATGGACAGTCCGAACAGAAACGCGAAGATCAGGACCGGCAGCCAGAACGTCAGCGCACCGGTCGCCGCGATCCCGAACACCGCGTTCGAGCCGTGTCCGTCCTGCCAGAACCAGGTGATCATCCCGAACACCGCGGCCACGCTGACCAGATTCAGCAGCACCGCCTTGAGCGGCAGCAGCAGAGAGCGGAACGTGCGGACCAGCAGCACGAAGGTGACCAGCGCGATCAGACCCAGGACGTGCAGGAAGTCGTCGAAGACCGCCCGCTGGTAGTCGAGGACGATGGCACCCCGGCCGGTCACGCCGACGTATCCAGGCAGGTCCTTCGTCGCGTCCCGGACCGAACTCACCACCGCCACGCTGGTGTTGTCCACCGTCTCCTGGGTGGGTACGACGACGACCTCCGTGACGCCGTCCCGCCCGGACGGGGCCACGACCGCCATCCGGATGCCCGGTACCCGCCGCTCCGTAGCGGCCACGATGTCCGCCTCCGCACCCGACCGGACCAGCAACGGCATCGGAGTCAGCACCCCGCTGCCCACCCCGCCGGCGCCGAGCGCGGCCAGCGTGTCGTGGGCGACGCCGCTGCGGGCCACGGAGTCGGAGCCGGCCTGGCCGATCTGCAGGCCGAAGACCGGGACGATGGCCAGCGCGTGGCCGCAGCGGCGGCGGCCCAGCGGTGGCGGACGACACCGCGCGCCCAGGCCGACCAGGCCCGGGACACGTGTGCCTCCTTGTGGATCCTCGGCCGGTCGACCCGCGGACCGACCAGGCTCAACAGGGCCGGAAGCAGGGTGAGGACGACCAGAGTGCTGATCACCGGGATCACCATGCCGCCGAATCCCATGCTGCGGATGAGCGGCACGTCGACCACGACGAGCGCGACCAGGCTGATCGCGACGGTGATCCCGGAGGCGAGCACCGCGTGGCCGGCGGTCGTCACCGCGGTGATCACGGCTTCGTCGTTGGACTGGCCGCGGGCCCGCTCCTCGCGCCAGCGGGAGACCACCAGCAGCGAGTAGTCGATCGCCACGCCCAGTCCGACCAGCGCGATCAGGAACTGCACGACGAACGAGACGTCGGTGAACGTGGTCAGACCGAGGACGACCAGGAAGGTCGCCAGGATCGAGACCCCCGCGATCAGCAGCGGCATCAGGGCGAGGAACGACGCGAACACGAAGGCGAGGACGAGCAGCGCACCCAGCGCGCCGATCAGCGTCTCGCCCAGCACACTGAGCCCGCCGTCGTCCCCGGCGTCACTGCCGGCCGAGAGCTGGTTGTAGCCGGTGATCTCGGCGGTGAGGCCCTGCTGTCGTGCGGCCGCCTTGACCGTACGGTCCACCGTCGCTGCCAACGGGTCGGCGAAACCGGCCGGTTGAGGGCCGTAGGCCAGCAGGAAGGTGCTGTGGCCGCCCTCGGTGAGGAAGCCCGGGTCGCCGGTGGTGCCGTAGTCGAGGACGCGGACGCCGGGGATCGTCCGGAGGCGGTTCGCCACGGCGGTGACGTCCGCGCGGTCGATGGAGCGTCCGGCGGGTGCGGTGAGCACCGGCAGGTAGCCCAGGTCGGCGGACACGCCGTAGGAGCGGGCGAGTTGGGCCTGGGTCTCGGAGCCCTCCTGGCCGGGCAGGGAGAAGTCCGACGAGAGCCGGGACGGCAGATGGCCGGCCGCGGTGCCGCCGGCCAACAGGACGACCAGCCAGAACGCGATCACCCACCAGCGGTGGCGCAGGACGAAGTGCGCGCATGTGGACACGAGTTGCTCCTCTTGTTTCCTGTCGGCGGATCGCTCGGTGGGGGGTTCAGCGGGTGGTCTGGAAAGTGGCCATCATCGCCATGTCCTCGTGTTCGAGGTTGTGGCAGTGCAGGAGGTAGCGGCCGGCGTGGTCGTCGAAGCGGATCGCGACGTCGGCGTACTGCTTGGGCCGGAGATCGATGGTGTCCTTCCATCCGTGGTCGCCGGGACCGAGCGGTCCGCCGTTGCGGGTGAGCACCTGGAAGGGCGAGAGGTGGATGTGCACGGGGTGGTAGGCGTCGGTTGCCAGGCGCCAGATCTCCACCTCACCGAGGCGGGGGGACGCGTCGATGCGGCGCGGGTCGAACGCGCGGCCGTTGACGACCCAACCCGCCGCGTCCGTGCCCATATTGGTGACCTTGCCCTTGCGGAACATCCATGGCCGGGTCGTCGCGGACGTCGTCGACAGGGCCTCGACGGTGGAGAGTTGCGTCGGGATCCGGCTGTCGTCGGTCGCCTTGCGCGCAACCACGAACCGCATGACCCGTGAAGTGCCGCCGCTGCCCGCCCTGTTGGTGAGCGTCACCCGGGTGCCGACGGGGTAGCGCGAGAAGTCGACGATCACGTCGAACCGTTCGGCCGGTGCGATCGGGAGGGTGGTGTGCCGGAGCGGTGCCGCCAACAGCCCCTGGTCCGAACCTATTTGAGTGAAGGATGCGCCGCCCGGGGGTACCGGGTCGAGGGCGAGTTCGTAGCGGCGGGCATTGGAGGCGTTGAGGAGGCGGAAGCGGTAGCGGACCGCGTCGACCTCCAACTCCGGCCAGGGCGCCCCGTTCACGAGGATGACGTCACCGGCCGCGCCCGCCATGTGGTCGGCGTCGACGCCGGGCATGCTCTTCAGGTCCGGATCCATGGCGGGGTAGAGGAACGCGCCGTCCGCGTCGAAGGCGCGGTCCGCGATCATCAACGGGATGTCACGGTCGCCGCGCGGCAGCGGCAGGGCTGCCTCCTCGTCGTCGCTCAGCAGCACGAACCCGGCCAGCCCGCGCCAGACTTGGGGACCGGTGAAGCCCATCCGGTGGTCGTGGTACCAGAGCGTCGCGGCCCGCTGGTCCAGCGGATAGGTGTAGTCGCGGGTACCGGTACTGGCCGTACCGCCGACGGCCTGCGCCGCGAAGGCCGCACCGCCGGTGGCGGGCAGCACGAGATCGGTCGGGAAACCGTCGCTCTCCGGCGGGGTGTGCCCGCCGTGCAGGTGGACGACGGTCGGTACGGCGAGCTGGTTGCGGTAGCGCAGCACGGTCCTGCGGCCGCGGCGCGCCGCGATCGTCGGCCCCGGGAAGATCCCGTCGTAGCCCATGATCGTCGTGCGCGGACCGGGCAGGATCTCCACGTTCGCCTCTCGCGCGGTGATGTCGTAGAAGTCCGTGTCCGCGGTGCTCCGCGACGGCCGTTTCACCGGGGGGACCGGCAGCGGCGCGGTGAACGGTTTTGGTAACGCGGCGGCGGAGGTGAGCGTACGGCCGCCGAATTCGGCGCCCGTCGCGTCGGCGGCGGCCGCGTCCGATCCCGGCGACTTGCACCCTGCTGTCGTTCCCAGTGCCACGGCGCCGGTGAGCGCGGCCATGGTGCGGAGAAAGCGTCGGCGCTCGGGTCCAGGTGGTTCGGTCATGGCGCAGACGATGGGTGACACGGTCCGTCGTCCACGTCGTCCGGACGCGGTGGATCCGCCGTACCGCGGACGCGGTATGCGGGCACCGGGGCCTGTACCGTGTCTGGACGACGTGGCCGTGGCCGGCCCTCCGATACCGTGCGGCCCATGGCTGACTACCGGTTGTCCCGCATCCGGGGCCGCGTCACGTCCCACCCGCAGGCCGTGGATGTCGCCTTCGGCCTCCTGGTCGTCACCGTGATCCTGCTCGCGGTCCGCGCCGGGCGCCTGCTGCGCGCGGAGGATCTGATGGCGGGTGCGCTGGCGTTCGCGCTGATCGCCGCCCGGCGCAGGTGGCCGCTGCCGGTCTTCGGGGCGGTCACCGCGGCGAGCGCGGCGTTCAATCTGCACGCCGCGCTCGTCGGCCCGTTGCTCGCCGCGAACGTGATCTGCACGTACACGGTCGCCGCCCGGACCGACCGGAGGACCGCCGCGGTGACGGGCGCCGTCACCATCGTGACCGTGTACGTCGCGGTCGTCATCGGCGCCGGCCGGACCTGGACCGATCCGCAGAACGCCGCGATCGTGGTGTGGGGCGTCCTGGCCGTCGTCGTCGGCGACGCCACCCGCATCCGCCTGGCCAACCTGGACGCCGTCGAGGTACGGGCCCGGCAGGCCGAGCACAGCCGCGACGAGGAGGCCCGCCGCCGGGTCGTGGAGGAGCGGCTGCGCATCGCCCGTGACCTGCACGACGTCGTCGCCCACCACATCGCCGTCATCAACGTGCAGGTCGGCGTCGCCGCCCATCTGCTGCGCGAGCAGCCCGACGCCGCCGAGGAGGCGCTGGCCCACGTCCGGCAGGCCGCGCGCACCGTACTCGCCGAACTCTCCACCGTGCTGGACGTGTTGCGCTCCGAGGAGCACGACGCCGAGAACGCGGCCTCCACGACCGAGCCCCCGCCGGGGCTGAGCCGGCTCGCGGCGATGCTGGACTCGCTGGCCGCGGTGGGGCTGCGGGTGGAGCACCGGCAGGAGGGCGAGGCCCGCCCCCTGCCCTCCGCGGTCGACCTCGCCGCGTACCGCATCGTCCAGGAATCCCTGACCAACGCCCACAAGCACGGCAGCGAACCGGCGGCCCGGCTGCGGCTCGACTACACCCCGGCCGGCCTCGGCATCACGGTCGAGAACGCCGCCGGCCGCCCGGTCCCGGACGCCGACGGCTGCGGCCACGGCCTCATCGGCCTGCGCGAGCGGGTCAGTTCGGTCGGCGGGCGCGTACGCACCGGGCGCGACGACGGCCGGTTCACCGTCGACGCCTTCCTTCCCGCGGCACTCGACCGACAGGACACCCCTACGTGACGATCAGAGTGCTGCTCGCCGACGACCAGACACTCATCCGGGCCGGCTTCCGGGTCCTCGTCGACGGCGCCCCCGACCTGGAGGTGGTCGGCGAGGCGACGACCGGCCGCGAGGCGGTCGAACTCGCCGGCAGTACCCGCGCCGACGTGATCCTCATGGACATCCGGATGCCGGACCTCGACGGCATCGAGGCGACCCGGCTGATCACCGCCGACGAAGACCTCGCCGGGGTACGGGTGTTGATCCTCACCACCTTCGAACTCGACGAGAACGTCCTGCGCGCGCTGCACGCCGGCGCCAGCGGATTCCTCAGCAAGAGCGTCGAACCGGCCGACCTCCAGGAAGCCGTGCGCGTAGTCGCCCGCGGGGAGGCCCTGCTGTCGCCCAAGGCCACCCGCGGCCTCATCGCCCGCTTCCTCTCCCAGCCGAACCCGGGCCCGCTGCCCAGCCCGGTCCAGCTCGACGCACTCACCGAGCGGGAGCGCGAGATCATGGCCCTGGTCGCCGCCGGGCTCTCCAACGACGAGATAGGGGAGCGGTTGTACGTCTCTCCGCTGACCGCCAAGACCCACATCAACCGGGCGATGATGAAGCTGGGCGCCCGCGACCGCGCCCAACTCGTCGTCCTCGCCTACCGGAGCGGCCTGGTCAGCCCTGGCGACCTTCCTGTGCTGTGACGGTGGGGGAGACCCGAGGGGGCCTTGTGCGGTGCACCGTTTCGTGGCCGGTGTTCCGGCGCTTCGGCAGCGCCTTCGCGATCGGAGTGGCCCTGGCCGCGACCTCCGGATGCACGGTGCCCGTCGATGCCGTCGCCGGTATCTCCGTGACCGGCGACGGCCATCTGCTCGGCATCATGATGGTCTGCGGCCATCGGATCGACGGCGCGACCCTCTACGTGGACAGCGCCGACGTCGACAGCGAGGTGACGGTCGGTAAATGGACCGCCGACCGCTCCCTCACGGCCGGTCTCGCCACCTGGACCCTCGACTCCCCTTCCGTCGGCTGGACCGCGACCAGACCATTCGAACCGCTCACCGCCAAGACCACCTATGTCCTCTACGGCTGGACCGAGGACAGCTCCTGGTCATCGAGCAGCGTCTCCTTCACTCTGACCGACCGGGACCAGCTCACGCCGGGAACGGTCCGCTACGACGACGTCTCGGACAGCGGCGACGAATCCGCTGTCACCGTCCCCGTAGCGGAGTTCGAAGCCAAGGCCTGCGAGAACAACTGACGTCACGACACCTCGCACCGGCCGGCCACCCACAAGGGCACGCTCTGCGGCGGGAGTTGTGGACCTCGGGCTTTCACGAACGGTGCCGTTCCCCACTGTCGAAAGTACCGGTGGCGGGCCCGATGCGCGGGCGGGGCAACCCCCCCCCGAAGGCCGGTCCGCTCAGCGGAACCGCGGGTGACAGGGCCGCCAGGGGGCGATGACGCTGGGGCGCTCCTGGTGCCGACTGGTGGGAGACGTCGTGGAGATGAGCTTGGAGCCGGTGGAGGAAGTCGTCGGCATCGATGGTCGGTTCCAGTGGGAGTTCCCTCCGCCGGGCGGTACCGGCCCCGACCCCGGTCCGGGTTCCGCCTCCGCGCCCCTGTCCGTCTGGTACTTCGCCCTGCCGCTCACCTCAGCCCACCGCGGCGGCCACTCCGGCGGCGGTGCCCTCGTGGACGGCGTCGACGGCCAGGAGCGGTACCGGAACGAGGGGACGGTCTACCCCCACTCCGGCCTGGTCGAGATGATCACCTACCAGGAGCGGTACCTCCCCGAACTCTCCTGGAAATACCTCGACTTGAGTCATGTCCCGTGGGACGACGTACGCGCCGCCATCGCCGCGGACCCCCCGGACGTGGCGGCGTTCACCGTCTACACCGCCACCGCACTGTGGGCTTTCATCGTCGCCGCGGAGATCAAGCGCGTGAACCCCGAAGCGGTCGTCGTGTTCGGCAACGACCACGCGGGAATCCTCCATCGCGAAATACTCACCGGCCACTACGGCCACCGGCTCGTCGATTTCGTCAGCACCGGCAACAACGGACCCTTCACCATGCTCGGCCTCCTGTACGCGTTACGAGGGCAACTCGACCTGAAACGCGTCCCTTCCCTCGCCTACCGCCAACACCTCGGGGTCGTGAACCAGCCCGCTCCCACCTACCCACTCGACCGCCGCATGCTCCCCGACTACGCACTCATCGAAGACCAACTGGAGCGGTACTACGACAAGGCGTTCGACGTCTGGTACGCCCATCACTACGACCTGAAACGCATGGTCACCCTCCCCCTGGACGCGGGCTGCACCTGGGGAACGCGCCCGGGACGCCGGTGCAAACACTGCTCGATCCAGGGGCTCACTCCGAAATTCGCCCGGATGGACACGATCGTTCCCGCACTCGAAAAGGCGGTCGGCGGCCTCGGCGCCAATGTCTACGCCGCCGGCGACTCCACCCTCGGGTTCTCCCGCGCACAGTGGTCCGGCGACATCGGCTACCTCGACGAACTCGCCGAACGCTGCGCCGCCTCACCGGTGCTCCGGGACCACCGGTTCCTCCTCGCCTACGGCCTGGTCTTCGAGTTCCTCCAGTCGGCCAAGCTGTGCCAGGGCTTCGTCCGTACGTGGAACGTCGGCCTGGAAGCCTTCGACCCCAAACTCCTCAAGGGCGACTCCAAGGGCATCAACAAAGGACCCGACCGGGTCTATGAGGCACTCGAACTGGCCCAGGAACTGGACTACAAGATCTACGCCTCGGGAATCCTCGGCCTGCCCGGTACCACCCGGAAGCAACTCCACGAAGAGGTCGACTCCTGGCTCTCCCTCGCGGAGACCTATCGCGACACCATCACCACCGTGTCGGTCGCGGCCCCCGGTGTGATCCCGGGCTCACGCATGTACTGGGAGAGCTTCCGCTCCCACCCCGAAGTACGCGCCGCACACGGCGAGATCATTCCGGCCCGGCGCCTCACCGAGCTGTACGTCCACGAGAACACCGAGGTCGAACTCGCGGACGTAGAAGCCGCGATCGCCGACGTCGGCCGGGGCGTGATCGCCCTCGGCCGGGAGCGCGGACACATGAAGTTCGGCGGCTACATGCTCGGCGGAGTCGACGACGACGAGGCGGCCGAGCGACGACTGCTCGACGAGATCTGCGCCCAGCTCTGACACGAGCGACGGGCTCAAGAGGGCGACGACACCGGTGAAGGCAGGGAACATGACCGCGAACACGACCGTGAATACGGTTCGGACGACGTCCGTATCCGAAGCGTGGACCCCGCGTGTGATCGTCGTCGGCGCCGGTGGCGCGGGCCTGGCCGCCGCCATCGAGGCCGCCGCCGAGGGCGCACACGTCGTCCTCGTCACGAAGGCCCTCTACGAGCACGCCCGGCACCGCTGGGCCTCGGCCGGCGGCTGCACCTGGAAGACCCACGCCTTCAACGCGGCCGTCGCGCCGGACGACAGCGTCGCGGCCCACATCGAGGACACCCTGGCGGGCGGCGCGTACGCCGGCGACGAGGACATCGTACGGACGCTGTGCGAGGGCGCGTTGGGCCTGGTGGAATGGCTGGAAGGCCTCGGGCTGCGATTCGAGAAGAGCGGTGACGGCCGATTCGCCACCCGCCCGTTCGGCGGAAACGGCGCGCCCCGTGCCGTCCACCTGGAAGACCGGCTCGGCTTCCACATTCAACGTGTGCTCGGCGAACGACTGGCACGACTCGTCCAGGAAGGCCACGTCGAGGTCCATTCCGGACTGCGGGCCACGGATGTCCTGTTCGACGCCGACGGAACCGCACGAGGACTCCAGGTGCTGTCCGTCGAGAGCCTGGAAATCCTGGAGATCGCCGCGGACTCCGTGATCCTCGCGGACGGCGGCGGCACCTCGATGTACGCACCGTCCGCCGCCTCCACGGACAAGACCTGCGACGGTCTCGCCCTCGGCCTGCGGGCCGGTGCCGAGGCCATCGACATGGAGTACGTCCAGTTCCACCCCACAGGGCTCGCGTCGGACGTACCGACGTACGACGGAATGCCGGTCGAGGAAGCCGTGCGGTTCGACGGTGCGACCCTGCTCAACCGTGACGGCGAGCGGTTCATGCTGAGGTACGACCCGCTGGGCGAACAGGCCACCCGGGACAAGGTGTCGCGCGGTGCGTACCGCGAGATCATGGAGGGGCGCGGTTTCCCGGACGGCACGGTCCAGCTCGATCTCGGTGCCTGCGCGCATCTGATACCGGAGCGCTATCCGGCCCTGTACGAACGTCTCTGTCTGATCAGGCCGGGATTCGGTTCGGCGGACGCGTCGGTACTCGCCGTGCGCCCCACCGCTCATTTCCTGATGGGCGGACTCCGGATCGACAGCACGGCCCGCACCACGATTCCCGGCCTGTACGCCGCCGGCGAGACCGCGGGCGGCGCCCACGGCGCCAACCGCCTCGGCGGGAACGGCCTGTCGGAGGCCCTCGTCTTCGGCCGCATCGCGGGTCGGCACGCGGCGGCCCTCGGCGCCGGTACGGGGCTGAAGGAAGAGCGCATCCGGGTCACCGGGCCCTACCGCATGGACGTCTCCCCGGACGGCGCCTGCCCCGAGGCCCTGCTCCAACTCCTGCGGCGGGAGATGTACTTGAAGGCCGGCCCGATCCGTACGGCCCGCGACCTCCTGGCCATGACCGAGACGATCGCGGCGCTGGACGAGCGCCGGGAGAAGCTGGACATCACCTCCGGACCTCGGGCCGCGGGCCAGGTACAGACGTGTCTGGACCTGGAGAACCTCCTTCTGGCCTCCCGGCTGATCGTCGAGTCCGCGCTGCTCCGCGAGGAGTCGCGCGGGGCGCACCACCGCGAGGACTTTCCCTCGACGGCCGCTCACATCACCGGCAACGCGGTGGTGCAGGACTCCGGGAAACTCGTCTGGAAGCCCGTTCGCCGGGGTGGAACCCGGCCTTCCGACGCCCGCGCGGAGCACCGACGGTGAACCTGAACAACGGGATCAGCGTGGCCGCGATATCCCTCGGCGTCGTGGTCACTCCCGGGCCGAACATGATGTACATGGTCTCGCGGAGCATCGCCCAGGGCCGCCGCGCCGGGGTGGTGTCGCTGGGCGGGGTCGCGGTCGGCGCCCTGGTCTTCGTGGTGGTGACGAACCTCGGCCTGATGGCCGTGCTGAGAACCGTCCCCGCGCTGTACACGTCCTTCAAGATCGCGGGCGCAGCCTATCTGGGCTGGCTTGCCTGGCAGGCCTTCAGATCCGACGGCGCGTCCGTCTTCGCCCCGCGCGAGGTGGCGGACACCTCCACCCGCCGCCTCTTCACCATGGGGCTGGTCACGAACCTCCTCAACCCCAAGATCGCCCTGCTGTACCTCTCACTGATCCCGCAGTTCGTGGACACCCGGGCGGGCCACGTCCTCCTCCAGGGCTTCGCCTTCGGAGGCATCCAGGTCGCCGTGAGCGTGTGCGCGAACCTGGTCATCGTCATGGCCGCGGGCACCCTGTCGGAGTTCCTCGCCGCGCGGCCCGCCTGGCTGCGGATACAGCGGTACGTCACGGGATCCGCCCTCGGCGCTCTCGCCCTGCTGCTGGCGACGGACCAGTCGCACGCATGACGAACCGTCAACACCTTCCGCACGGCACGGGCGTGCAGAAAGGCGCAGGGGCGGCCGCACCCCGCACGCACACCTCCGAACCACCCCCGCACGCCCTCCTGTTGGCGACCGGCCACTGATGTGCTCGTCGTTCGTCCAACAAGGGGGAGAAGAACATGCGTCATCGTCTTGTGCAACGGCTCGCCGTGCTGTGCGCGTCGGCCACTCTGCTCATCGGGTCGACCCTGGCCGCCGGTACGGCAGCTCACGCCTCGCCGTCATCGCTCGGCGGATGCAGGAATCCGTACGTCTGCGTGTACGAGCCCCACCAGGTCAGGGTGGGCGCCTACAAAGACGTCACGCCTTACTGGCAGACCTTCCGTCGCTCCGACGTCACCTACGTCTACAACGCCCGGCACTATGGCGCCGCGTACTTCCTCTACCTCTGATCTTGGGCTGTGCTCCGCCGTTTACGGCGGGGGTGGAGGCCATCTCAGAACTGCTCTGACTCGCATCGTTCGCACGGGTCCGCGGTGTTGTCCTCAGCCCACGGGGCGCTGCTGGTTCTCGATGTACTGCTTGACGACGGTCAGCGGTGCCCCGCCGCAGGATCCGGCGAAGTAGGAGCCGGACCAGAAGTGCCCGCCCCACAGGTACCGGCGTACGTGGCTGTTGTATTCCTGGCGGAGCCTGCGGGAGGAGACGCCCTTGAGGGAGTTGACCAGCTTGGAGAGCTGGACCTTGGGTGGGTAGTGCACGAGGAGGTGTACATGGTCCTGCTCGCCGTTGAACTGCTTGAGGTCGGCCTCGAAGTCCATGCAGACCTCGCGCATGATCTCCTCGGTGCGCGTCAGCATGGCACCGGTGAATGCCTTGCGCCGGTACTTGGTGACAAAAACCAAGTCGACATGCAGGTTGTAGACGACGTGACGTCCTGTGCGCACATCGGGATGAGGGTTCCACGGTGGTGACATAAGCCAACTTCAGTAGAGTGATCGTCATGAGCGAACTTGTGTGGGAGAAGCGGCAGTTCGGGCATCGTGCCCGGCTGGCGCTGACGCCTGCACAGGCGCGGCTCATGGATGGGCAGGCCCATGCCGCACGGGCGATGTGGAATCAGCTCCACGACCTGTGGCAGATGACGCCGAAGTGTCAGCGCTCTCTGACGCGCATGGATCAGACGTTGCGGCAGGCCCGCAAAGAGATCGACTGGTACGCGGAGCTGCCTGCGCAGGCCGCGCAGGCAGTGCTGAAAACGTACTTCCAGGCGTGGCGGAACTGCTGGGCCGGGCGGGCGGACGAGCCGAGCTTCAAGGCCCGTTTCCGCACCGTCATGTCCGTGGACATCCCGCAGGGCCGGGACTTGCAGATCAAGCGGGTGCACCGACGGTGGGGCATGGTCAACGTTCCCAGGGTAGGGCGTGTCGGCTTCCGGTGGACCAAGGATCTCCCGGTCGGCAAGCTCGCCGGCAAGGAGAACCGGATCACCGGGGCACGGCTGGTCAAGGACGGGCTCGGATGGCATATCGCCTTCCGCGTCCAGACTCTGGAGCCGAGGCCTGGGCCGCACACCGGGCCGGAGGCCGGCATCGACGCCGGGGTCAGTCTTCCTCTTGCCCTGTCCGACGGCAATCACCAGGACCACGGCCGGCCGCCCCGACTCCCGGACGGCACCGCCGACCGGGACAAGTGGTTGAATCCGGATGAGAAGGCCAAGCTGCTCCGCCTGGAGCGGCAAGCCGCGCACCGCAAGTCCTTCCGCAAGCCGAAGGAGCGCGGCTCGAACCGGCTGCACCGCACCTACGACCAGATCAAGCAGCTCCGCGCAAGAGCCACGCGACGAGCGACTGACTGGCAGCACAAGACCACCACCGCCATCGCCAAGGAGTACGGCACGGTCGTGGTGGAGCAGTTGCAGATCACGAGCATGGTCAAGTCCGCCAGGGGGACCATCGAGAACCCGGGGAAGAACGTCGCGCAGAAGTCCGGCCTGAACCGTTCCATCAGCCAGGAGGCGTGGGGCCGGACCGTGACCATGCTGACGTACAAGACCGCCCGCCACGGCGGAACCCTGGTCAAGGTCCTCGCCCCGAACACCTCCCTGCGCTGTTCCGCGTGCGGTTTCATCACGCCCGGCAGCCGGGAAGACCAGGCCACGTTCGTATGCAAGAGCCCCGACTGCGGCTGGTCCGGCAACGCCGACTGGAACGCGGCCCGGAACATCTTGCACCTGTACCGGATCGGCCTCGTGGCGATCCCGGCTGCCGGGAGGGCAGTCGTCAGACGCACCCGTGGCGTCAAGCCCGCCACCGCAAGGTAGGCAGGAATCTCCTTCCTGAGCTTGCGAAGGGAGGAGAGCACTTCAAAGCAGCGGCTACACCAGCTGCGCCGAACCGGGACGCCAGGCCTCCCTGTACCACCGGGGCTACGGCAACGTGACCGGCATCCGCATCGACACCGGCTCGCGCTGCTACGCCTGACGCGTATTCAGGGGCCGCAATTCCCGAGGCCGTTTCAGCCCTGCCATCATGTTCTGCGGAAGGGGGTCCGCATGGCACAGGACAAACGGCCTTGGGAGCGATCGCGACAGCCGAAAGAGGCCGCTGATCTGCCCCAGACCGAGGACGTCATCGGTGTGTTCCGCTACAAGGGCGCGGACGTCCTCAACATGAGTGACGCGCAGGTCCGCGCCTTCTGCCTGGAGCGAGCCAGGTTCTTCCTCTACGAGGCGCAGGTCAAGGCAGCGGACACCCTTGGCGGGTCCGAACTCAACCTCGCAGCCCAGTATGCGGCGATCGCCGAGGCCTTCAGGTCCTCCTCCGTGCCGCCCGGGGGCCAGGCAGACGGGTCCCTTGAGAACTCCCCCTGACCACTGTCACAGGACAACGGTCAGGAGGGCAGCGGGCCCTGCATCACCAGGGCGAGGCCCTCTTCCGCGTCGTCGTTCAGGGCGTTGGTGAAGGCCTTGTCGTAGGCGTCGTCGCCGACCGACTTGCGGGCTTGCAACTCCCACTGGTCGCGGACCTCGGACAGTTCGGGGGTGCCGTGGTTCGGGTGGCCGAGCATGCGCCAGAACGTGTTCCCGGTACCGGAGGTGCGCGCGGCGGCGATGCCGTTGCCCTGGACCGCGTTCGCCCCGGTGAGGAGGTCGAGCGCGAGGGCGATGCCGAGGTTGTCGTTGAGGTTGTGCTTGCTGGTGAGCATGGCCCGGGCATGGAGTTCGGCGTCGTGCGCGCGGCCTTGGAGGAGGTCTATGAAGGCGAGTTGGTGGAACGCGTACGACCGGGCCCAGTGCTCGCCGTAGCGGACGCTGAGCCGGCGCAGGGCGATGGCCGCCTCGTAGGCCTCGGCCAGTCGGCCCAGTGCGGAGTGGGCGAAGGTCCGGATCACCATGCAGCACAGCTGCGGCGCGCCCGACGGCGGTGACGTGCCGTGGCTGATCAGCGCCTGGTCGCACACGTCGTACGCGGCTTCGGGACGGCCGGCCATGAGGTGGGTGAGGCCGAGGGTGTGGGCGGCGAAGAGCTCGGACTGCGGGGTGCCGTCCTCGCACGCCGCCTCGGTGCACTCCTCCCCGATGCGCAGGGCGGTCGGGTGGTCGCCCTGGAGGGTGAGCGTGATCCCCAGGGCCCAGAGCGCGCGGGTGCGGGACGGGCCCTTGGGGGTGTCGAGGGCCAGGACGCGTTCGAGATAGTCGCGGGATTCGTGGAGGTGCCCGCAACAGGGCCAGAACAGGCCCGTGCGGCCGGCCATTTCGACGGCGGCGTCGGGATCCGCCTCGATGAGGTGGTCGAGCGCGGCGCGTACGTCGGCGTGGGTCGCCGAGATCCGCGCGTACCAGGCGACCTGCTGGTCACTGAGCCAGCCGGCCTCGGCCTCGGCCAACATGGCGGCGAAGTGCGCGGCATGGAGCCGGGCGAGGGCGTCCTCCTCACCGAGTTCCGCGAGCCACATGGCGCCGTACTCGCGGAGTGTGTCCAGCATCCGGTAACGCTCGCCCACCTGTTGGAGCACCGACTGGTCGACCAGGCGTTCCATCAGCCACGGGATGTCGTCGGCGTTGAGCGGGCCACCCGCGCAGACGGACTGCGCGTTGGTCAGGTCCAGGGGACCGCGGAAGACGGACAGCCTGGCCCACAGCAACCGCTCCAGCGGCGAGCACAGTTCATGGCTCCAGCCGATCGCCGTACGAAGCGCTCGGTGCCGCCTGGGCCACACCGTCTCGTCCACGAGCGTGTCGAGCCGTGAGCCGAGACGCTCGGCGATCTCCGTGAGGCTGCTCTCCCGCAGGCGCGCGCAGGCGAGTTCGACCGCGAGCGGGATTCCCTCCAGGCGGTGGCAGATGGCGGAGACGGCTTCGGCCGAGCCGGGGGAGTCCAGGGACAGCGCGGGCGAGGCCGTGGCACAGCGCTCGCGGAACAGCCGTACGGCGTCGCCGTTTCCGCCGTCAT
This sequence comes from Streptomyces sp. NBC_00988, assembly GCF_045162645.1. Taxonomy (NCBI): domain Bacteria; kingdom Bacillati; phylum Actinomycetota; class Actinomycetes; order Kitasatosporales; family Streptomycetaceae; genus Streptomyces; species Streptomyces sp. NBC_00988. The sequence goes on along the minus strand of NZ_CP108730.1, from coordinate 570,681 downwards.
CACCGTCGTCCATGGAGAGCGGAGCCACCTCGATGCGGTGCTCGATCCGGACCCCGATGGCCTGTCTGCTGGTGGCGAGGATGGTCAACTGCGGTGCTGCGGCGAGGAGTTCGCTCATCAGAAGCAGACAGGAGGCCAACACGCGTTCGCAGCAGTCGAAGACGAGCAGGATCTGCCGACCGGTCAGCCACTCGCACAGCGCCTCGACCGGGGCGCGCGGATTGTGGTCCAGGAGATCGACCGCGTCGCAGACCGTCGCGGTGAACAACCGGTCGTCGTAGAGGTTGGACAGGTCGATCCACCAGACCCCGTCGGCGTACTGCCCCCGGACCTGCTCCGCGACGCGCAGCGCCAGTCGGCTCTTCCCGACACCGCCACCACCGGTGAGCGTGACGCATCGCCGCTGCGCCAACGCCGTTTTGACTGTGTCGAGTTCGCTGTCGCGGCCGACAAAGCTGGTCGTCATCACTGGGAGGTTGCCTAACACGGTCCCATCCTGCACGGCCCGGACGAGGGGCTAAACCCTCTCATTGAAAACGGTCACAAGTGATCGGAGTTGGCAACTATTCGATCGGACGGGTGCCGTGGCCGACGGAGTGAAGTGCTGTGGCGGGTGTATCGATTCGGCGGGGTCTCGGCGACCTTGGGCAACGGGCGGTTGCGCGTGGCGGAACGGCTCGGCAGTCGCTGAGAGGTACGGATGCGGGCACGGATTTTCGGAGCGTGATTCCTCCATCTTCCGCTGACCGGCGGGCAGTTCCGGTACGAGGACGAAGAGGCTGGTCCAGTTCTTACGACGTGGGGAGCGATTGAGGCCGGACACGGCTCCGGTCCCGCTTGCGGCAGGTAATACGAAATCGTATAGTCCGAAATCGTGAAGTCCGAATCCGTTCCATCTGAGTGGTCGGCCCTGCTTGCTCTGCAGCGGGCCACCCACGCCACCCTGCAAGTGCTCGCCGCAGAGCTCGTCGACCTGGACCTGACCGCTTCCGAGATCAACGCACTGGCCAACCTGGCCGACGGCCGAGGCCGGACTGTGTCCGAACTCGGCGCGGCCGTGGGCACCCGCCCCACCACGCTGACCAGCGTCCTGGACCGCCTGGAACGACGCGGCCACATCACCCGTGGCGCCAGCCCGGGAGACCGCCGCGCGGTGCTCATCCAACTCACCTCCTCCGGACAACTGACCGCCACCACGATCCGACAGGCCATCACCGGCCTGGAGCATCGCGCGCTCGACGGCCTGCCGACGGACGCGATTGCAGGCCTGCGCGCTGCCCTGCAAGCCATGACGAAGGTGCCCTCATGACCGCTCATCCCCCGCACGCTGCCAACGCGCCCGACTTCGAAGCTTTGATGGCCGAAGTGACGGCGACCACCGAGCGGTTCGGCCACCGGGAACATGTTCATCTGACGTGGCTGGCCGTGCGGCGGGTCGGTGTGCGCGCGGCGGTCGGCCTGGTCAGCGACGGCATCCAGCGCACCGCCCGCTATGCGGGGGCGCCCCAGAAGTACCACGCGACCGTCAGCCGGGCCTGGGTGGAGTTGGTCGGTCACCACGCGGCCGAACACGGCGAAGACGACTTCACCGCGTTCGCCGACCACCACTCCGCCCTGCTCGACAAGCGACTCCTGACAGCCCGTTTCTACCGTCCGTCGACGCTGGCCTCCTTGCAGGCGAAGACAGGCTGGATCGAGCCCGACCTCGCTCCCTTCCCGTGGCAGGACGCCGGCCGGGGGCAGCCCCGGGAGGAAGAGGAACGGTGACCGTAACCGGGCAACGGCCGCACGGGTTCAGCCGGTTGAGAGGACTGGCTGGGCCCGTGCGGCCTGTTCCCATCCTGTCCTGACGGGCCTCTCCCGCGCACATCTCGGCGAGTTGATCGAAGAACTCGCCGCCAAGTGGCAGGCCGGCCGGGAGTCGGCGCTGCGCGAACGACGCGGCGGGGCCCGGCGCCGGGCCGCTGGTGCGGGTCCCAAGCAGCGCATGGTGTTCACCGACCGGCTGCTGGTCACCCTGGTTCACCTCCGGCTGGGGCTGCCGCACGCGGCGCTGGCGGAGCTGTACTCGGTGGACCGCTCCACTGTCTCCGGGGCGATCCGCCAGGTCCGCCCGCTGCTGGCGGCCCGCGGCTTCGCCGTCCCGGACCGTCCCGGAGTTCGGTTGCGCTCGCTGGAGGACCTGTTCGCCTACGCTGACGCTGAGGGTGTCAAGCTGCGGATCGACGGCACCGAGGTGCAGGTCCGCCGCCCCCGCGCGGGGCGCCCCGGCCGCAAGGCGTTCGTCTCTGGCAAGAAGAAGCAGAACACCATCAAGACCACCACCTTCAGCGACGGCCAGGGTCGCACCCTGTTCAGCGGAGTCGTGCGGCCGGGCCGGATGCACGACCAGACCGCAGTACGCACCGAGGGCATCGCCGAGCAGTTCCATCAGCACCCTACGGTGGAGGCTGAGGTCGACGAGGGCTACCGGGGACTGGCCAACGAGTTCCCCGGCCAGGTCAGCGCGCCGCCGAAGAAGCCGATGGACGACGCGCCGCTCGGCGAGCACAATGCCTGGCGCTAACGGCGCCGCTGCCAGTCCTCCGCGCGGATCTGCGTGGAGCACACCAACGCCGAGTACAAGCAGTGGCGGCCGCTGCAGCGGTTCACAGGCCGCTGCGAGGCCTACGCCGAGACCCACCTCGCGATTGCGGGACTGGTCTCCGACCGCTCCGCCCGGAGGGCAAGTCGTCACAAGCCGAGCACTGAACTGGTGCTCGCCCGGCGCACCTCCTGCTGATCACCCACCAGCCGGACCGCCAGGCCGACACGCCCCGACCTCAATCGCTCCCCACGTCGTTACGGACGAGGCCCTGCTCCTACGAAGCTTCGTGCCGGGTGGGTGGGGAGGCTCAATTCGGCCTGCCCTACGCCCGTCACCGCCTCGGGCATGTCAGCGCACCTCGAAGGTTGCCCCGATACCCATCCCGGTGATCCACTCCGGAACCGGCTCGTACGCGCTCCACACCAACGGCGCCCGTACCGCGGCCTGCCCGATCAGCCACGTACGGATCTCGTGCCCGCCGCTGCCCGCCTGCTCCTCAAGACCCGCGTCCCCGAGGGCCGCGATCGGCTCGGACTCTCCCGTCCCCAACTGCTTGAGGAACCAGCGGTCCCACGCGCTGTTGACGTGCGCGTGCGGGTCGCCGCCCATGGCCCGGACCCGGGGTTCACGTGCGGCCGCGAAGGCCTGGGCGTCCTCGCGGCCGTGGATCACCGAGTGGCGGCGGTCCTCGGCCATCGCCGGATCGCGCGGGTCGTTGCTGGGCAGCCAGTGGGAGAGTCCGCCGCTCGCGATGAGCAGGACCCGGCCGGCGGCACCGTCGCCGCGCAGGGTGTTGCCGAGCGCCCGGCCGAAGTCGATGCAGCGTTCCATGGTCGGCAGCGGGGGAGCGGCGGTGTTGACGACGAGCGGCACCATCGGGATGTCGGTGCCGCCGCACACCATCTCGTAGCTCTGCACGAGTCCGTGGTCGATGGTGAGTGAGTAGGAGAGCGACAGGTCGAAGCCGGCGCGGGTGAGGCCGTCGTGCACGGACCAGGCCAGTTCGCCGGCGACGGGCAGGGGGCCGGGCCGGCTGCCGAAGTCGCCGAATCCGAGGGCGTGTTCGACGCCGATGAGGAACGGCGGCATCGCGTCGTAGAAGTTCGCGTGGAAGTGGTCGGGGCCGATGACCACGACCGCGTCGGGCGCGAGCCGGGAGACCGTCCGGGAGAGCCGGGCCGCCTCGGCGAGGAACCGGCCGCCGGGCTGCTCGGGGCCGTCGGGCGGCAGCAGGGTGGCGAACGGGGAGTGGGACATGGCGACCAGGCCGAGGATCTCGCTCATGCCGGGTCCTTGCCGAGCAGCAGGAAGTCGCGGTGGGCGCGCAGGAATTCGGCGGGCTTCTCCCACTGGGGCCAGTGGCCCGCGTCCTCGATGACGTGCAGGCGGGCGTCGGGCAGCCAGCTCTGGAGCATCGCCGCCTCGTCGAGTCCGCCGGTCGGGTCGTGGTCGGTCCACAACAGCAGGGTGGGCGCGGTGATGTGGCCGACCCAGGCCGGGTCCCAGGCGAACTCCTTGCGTACCTCGGGGTCTTGGAGCACCAGGGTGTTCTCGATCGCGCGCAGGAAGCCGGGGCGGCCGTAGACCGCGCGGCGCAGGTTGACCAACTCGTCGGTGACCATCGAGGTGTCGTGGAAGAGGAACTCGACCCGGCGGCGCACGGTTTCGTCGCTCGGGTCCCGGACGGCGGCCAGGGTGCTCTCGCGCATCCGGACCATGACCTCGGGCTTGTTGGCGATGTTCCCGGGGGTGTTGAGCACGAGCCGTTCGACGCGGTCGGGGTGGTAGGCCGCGGTCCACGCGGTCACCCAGCCGCCGAGTGACTCGCCGGACAGGTGCGCCGAGACGATCCCCAACTTGTCCATTAGGCCGAGGAGATGATCGGAGAGCACGTCGATCGTGTACGGCCGGTCCGGGAGGTCGGACCAGCCGTGGCCGACCATGTCGTAGGCGGTGACACGGAAGTCGGCGGCGAGCCCGGCGATGTCCCGGGCGTAGGCCTCCAGGTGTCCGCCGGTGCCGTGCAGCAGGACCAGCTCGGGGCCGGACCCCGCACGCAGGACCCGGGTACGGACGCCGGCGACGTCGACGAAGCGCAACTCGTGCTCCACGTCGGACAGTTCGCCCCAGATGCCGATGTGGGCGGGCAACGGGCTCATGCCTGCTCCTCCTTGAATCGTGCGCGGGCTTCGGCGACCGTGACCAGGCCCGCGCTCTGCCGACGGCCGACGCCCAGCAGGTTCAGCAGACGGGAGTTCTCGATGGTGAGGAACTCGACGGGCTCGGTCTGGGAGTCGTTGTAGTGGCGGTGCCAGGTCCAGGGCGGGGTGTAGATGAAGTCGCCGGTGGCCCAGGGTGCGGTGTCGTCCTCGATCTCGCTGTGGCCGTGCCCGCTGATGACGAAGTGCACCGTCTCGTGATGGTGGCGCTGCATGTCCGAGCTGAGACCCGCCGGGATGGTCTGCCGGAAGAGTTCGAAGCTGGCCGTCGGCAGCAGCCCGGCGATCGCCAGCACGGTCGGATTGTGCACCTGGTCGGCCGGCAGGGGCGCGAGTTCGTCGGCGTGCACGACGGCCGGCCGCGCCGCTCCGGGCCGTACGGTGTCCTGGATCGAGCCGAGGAAATCACCCATGGTGAAGCCGGATCCTGATTCCGCCATCAGATCGTCTCCGTCCTTCCGCCGTCGACCGTGAGCACGGTCCCGTTGATGTACGCCGCCTCGTCGGAGGCCAGGAACGCCACGGCGGCCGCGATCTCCGCCGGTCGCGCGGCCCGCCCGGCCGGAATGTGCGCGAGGTCCTGCGCGTCGAGCTCGTCGAATCCCTGGTGCGCGGTGCGGGCCCGGTTGGTGAGGATCTGCGTCCGCCGTTCGGTCGAAGTGGCGCCGGGGGCAACGCAGTTGACGGTCACGCCCTCGGCCGCGAACTCGCGGGAGAGCAGCTTGGCCGCGGCCGTGACCGCCGAGCGCAGCACGACGGACGCGGCGAGGTCGGGCTGGGGCTGCCGTACCGCCGTGGACGTCACGAACACCACCCGTCCGAAGCCCCGCTTCGCCATGCCCGGCATCGCGAGGCGTGCCAGCCGCAGCGGGCCGAGCAGCAACAGCTCGGACGCCTCTCGCCACCGCGCGTCGTCGAGGTCGAGGATCCCGCCGGGCGGCGGACCACCGGCGTTGAGCACGAGCACGTCGAGGCCGCCGTACCGGTCGTCGACCTCTTCCATCACCGCTACGGCCGAGGTGGGATCGGCCATGTCGCTCACCAGGGCGTGCACCTCGCGCGGCGCGCCGCCGCCCACGGTGCCGCTGAGCCGCGCGGCCGCGGCTTCGAGGGTCTCGGCGCGTCGGCCGGTGATCACCACCCGGTCGCCCGAACCCGCCAGGCGCTCCGCGACCGCGTGCCCGATACCGCTCGCACCGCCGCCGACCAATGCTGTCCGCATGATGTTGGCATCCTCCCGAGTCCTCCCCACGCCCGTCGGCAGGGACAGCCGAGCCTTCCCCTTGTCCGCCAGGCGGGGACAGCCTTAGCGTGACCGGCATGACCCCCGGGGAACAAGGGATGAGTCCCACTGCGCGGGACGGCAAGGCCGAGGCTTCGGGCCTGGAGCGCGCGGCGGCGATCCTCGGCGCCTTCGACGCGGCCCACCGCGAGCTGACGCTCTCCGCGCTCGTGGCCCGGTGCGGGCTGCCCCGGTCGACCACTCACCGCACCGCGGACCGGATGATCCGGCTCGGCTGGCTGGACAAGCCGCAGGGCCACTACCGGATCGGCAACCGGCTCTTCGAGATCGCTTGCTTGGCGCCGATCCGGCTCGAACTGCGCGAGGCCGTGCTGCCCTACCTGCAGGACCTGCACAGCGCGACCAGGACCACCGTGCAGCTCGGCGTCTTGGAGGGCGCGCAGATCCTGGTAGTGGAGAAGATCACCGGCCACCGCCCCATGCCGATGCTCTCCCAGGTCGGCGGGATCATCCCGGCGTACTGCTCGGCGCTGGGCCGGGCCATCCTCGCCTACAGCGAGACCGAGACCATCGACGCCGTACTCGACGCCGGCACGCCGCCGCGCAACCCGCGGACGCTGACCAGCAAGGAAGCCGTGATCCGCGAGCTGACCGCCGTTCCGGCCAGGGGCTGGGCGGTGGAGCGGGAGGAGGGCAACATCGGGGTGAGCTGCGTCGCCGCCCCGATCTTCGGCCCGTCCGGCGACGTCGCCGCGGCCCTGTCCGTCACCGGGCCCACCGCCCTGGTCCGCGCCGACCGGGCCGGGCCCGCTGTACGGCTCGCCGCCGCGGCCGCCTCCCGGGCCTACAGCACCCGTCGCTGAAATCGTCCCAGCCCGTGGGACGTTTGATTGCGCACCGACCGCGCCGAACCCACGCTGGGCGCAGCAGACCAGCGCCGTGGCCGGTCGGCCACGGTGGCGACCGGAAGGAGACGACGGTGACTCTAGGCGGTGGCTACATGCTGCCCTCCCGCGACGGACACAAGATCGCGGCGATCGGGCTGGGCATCACCCTCAAGGCGGACGGTGCCGCGACACACGACGCGTACTCGCTGTTCGAGTACACGGTCCCGCCGGAGACCGACGGACCGCCGCCGCACCTGCACACCCGTGAGGACGAGTCCTTCATCTGTCTGGCCGGACGGCTCGACGTGCACCTCGGCGGCAAGGACTTCGTCCTCGAACACGGCGACTACCTCTACCTGCCGCGCGACGTGATCCACGCCTTCCGCAACCCCTACCAGGAGGAGTCGCGCGTCATCTCCGTCGTCTCGCCGGCCGGTCTGGAGGCGTACTACCAGACGCTCGCGGACATGCCGCCCGGCCCGAAGGACATCGGGCTGATGAAGAAGATCATGGCCGACTTCGGCATCGAGCTCCAACTGCCGCCCGAGGTCGCCTGATCATGAGGATCGCCATCATCGGTGCCGGTGTCGCGGGCCTGGTCACCGCGAAAGTGCTCACCCAGGCCGGTCACCGGACGGACGTGTTCGAGAAGACCCCCGACGTCGGCGGTGTGTGGAGCCGCGCGCGCCGCTACCCGGGAGTCACCACGCAGAGCCCGAAGGCGCAGTACTCCTTCTCCGACTTCCCCATGCCCGCGGACTTCCCCGAGTGGCCTGACGGCGCCCAGATCCAGTCCTACCTCGCCGACTACACGGCCCACTTCGGACTCGAACCCGTCCTCCGTCTGAGCACCGAGGTGCTCTCGGCGAGGCCGACCGCCGACGGCGCGTGGAGCGTCGAGTACCGCGACTCCGCGGGTACACACAGCACGGAGACCTACGACCGACTCGTCGTCGCCAATGGGGTGTTCTGCGAACCGGCGGTCCCGAAGTTCGACGGCCTGGCGGAGTTCACCGCGGCAGGTGGCCAGGTGTGCGCGGGCACCGAGTTCCACGACGCCGAACAGGCGCGCGGCCGCAACGTCCTCGTCGTCGGCTATGGCAAGTCGGCCTGCGACGTGGCCGTGCCGATCAGCGCCGTCGCCGCCCGCACCGACGTGATCGCGCGCCAACTGCTGTGGAAGGTCCCGCGCAAGATCGGCGGCCGGCTGAACTTCAAGATGCTGCTCCTCACCCGCCTCGGCGAGGCACTGTTCCGCTACATCCGCCCGCGAGGCTTCGAACGCTTCCTGCACGGCCCCGGCAACGGCCTGCGCCGCCGGATGATCAACTCCATCGGTACGGTGTCGATACGCCAACTCGGCCTCAAGCGGCTCGATCTGGTGCCCCGGGGAACGATGGAGGACATCGTGCGCGGCGCCATCGGCCTCGCGACCGAGGGCTTCTTCGAAGCCGTCACCGCGGGCGACATCACCGTCCGCCGCGACCGCACCATCGAGCAGCTCCTCGTCGTGGACGGCAAGCCCTCCGCCCGCCTGTCCGACGGCACCGTGCTGCCCGCGGACCTGGTGGTCTGCGCCACCGGCTTCACCCAGGGCGTCCCGTTCCTGACCAAGGAGGTGCGCGAGCAACTCCTCGACGAGCGCGGCAACTTCATGCTCTACCGCCAGATCCTGCCCCTCGGGATCCCCGGCCTGTACTTCAACGGCTACAACTCCTCCTTCTTCAGCCCGCTCAACGCCGAGATCGCCGCCCTGTGGATCGCCGCCGACCTCGCCGGCGCGCTGGCGACACCCGACACCGAGACCATGCGGCACGCGGTCGTCGAGCAACTGGCCTTCATGGACATCGCCACCGACACCCACCACTGCCGCGGCACCAAGATCATCCCGTTCTCCATGCACAACGCCGACGAGGTGCTCAGCGACCTGGACCTCAACGTCAACCGGCTTGTCCGCGCCGCCCATTGGCTCGGACCGGTCGACCCGGCCGCGTACCGACGACTGACCCCGACGCTGCTCAAGCGCCTCGCGTCGGCCGGAACCGGAGACCGGGACCTGCCCCGCCCGCTGCCCGTCCCAGGCTCCCCGGCCTCGGATTCGGGGCCGGGGAGTACGGCGCGAGAGAGCCTGACGAAATCTCCGTCGCAGGGGTGAGGCCGGTCAGCCGTACGTCACGGTGATCGGCGTGCGTACGCTCCGCGCCGGGAGCGTGACGGTCAGGGTGCCGGTCGTGCTGTCGAAGTGGTAGGCGTGGGCGGGGAGTTGGGCCCCTCCCACTCGGACCGTGCCCGGAGCCGTGACACCGAGGAGCGAGACGGTCCACTGCCTGTTTCTGATCTGGCCGTGGAAGCTTCCGGCCGGAGGATCGATCGTCACCGTGTGCCGGGTGCCGTGCTCCCGGTACCGGATCTTCGTGACGGCACTGTGGCCGCGCCCGGTGTGGGTGGTCCCGTCGTCCTCGTAGAGGGTGGAGGTTCCGGAGGCGCCCGCCGCGACGGTGAGCGTGACCTTGGTCAGCGGGGCCTTGTCGTTGCTGGTGACGTCGTTCGTGCGGGTCGGGATGACAGCGCCCGCCCGGACGAACACCGGCATGGTGTCGAGGCCGGAGGTGATGTTCTGGGTGGTGCCGCCGGCGTAGGTCTGGCCGGTGAAGTAGTCGGTCCACTGGCTGCCGGGCGGGAACCACACGGAGGTCGTCGCGGTCGTGCCGGGCGTAGTGACCGGGGCGACGAGCATGTCGGGGCCGTAGAAGTACTCGCTGCCCGAAGTGGCGTACGCCTGCGGCTCGTTGGGGTACTGCAGGTACATCGGGCGGGTGACCGGGACGCCGGTCGTGTTCGCCTGCTGCGCGAGGGAGTAGGTGTAAGGCACCAGGTTCTCGCGGAGGTTGAGGAACTTGTCGGCCGAGGCGCGGGCCGCCGTGCCGTACTGCCAGGGCAGCCGGTCGCTGTGATTGCTGTGCAGACGGTCGATGGGCTGGAAGGTGCCGAGCTGGACCCAGCGGGCGTACATGTCGTCGGGGAGTTTGTGCGTGGTGTGGGTCGTGCCGTCGGCGGTGTAGGTCTCCGAACCGGTCAGGTTCGTCGTGTCGTTGTGGCCACCGATGTCATGGCTGATCGCGGACATGCCGGTGGCGGCGGCCTCGCCGGGCGTGTAACCGACCTCGGCCTTCAGCGTGCCCCAGGTGGAGGAGGTGTCGCCGGTGAAGTGGACGGTGGTGCGCTTGTCGGCCCACGGCCCGGTGGGCAGCCCCTGCTGGCCGCTGTAACCGCCCGCCTGGAGCGAGCCGTAGGCACGGGAGACGGCGAAGCCCCGGCCGATGGTCTTGTCGGCATCTGTGGCGTACTGCTGGTTGATCCACGCGTCGGGAGTGATACCCGGCAGCGAGGACTGGGAGGCGTCGCAGCACCAGTCCAACCACCAGAAGTCATTGCCCTGCTGGTCCATCGTCTGATGCAGGTCCATGTACGCCTTGAGCTGGTCCGGGTCGCCCCAGTCGAAGGTGTAGCAGTCACCGGCACCGCTGCTCGCGGCGGACGCACAACCACCCTTGTGCAGCTTGCCCTTGGCGGTCGCCTGGGCCTGCGCGAACTGCGGGTCGCTGCTCAGGATGCTCGGGTGGATGTTGAGCGTGTCGTGCAGCCCCTGGGACGCGGCCCAGTCGAAGAACCCCTTCGGATCAGGGAACTTGGACTGGTCGATCTCCCAACCGCTCCACGTGTTGGGCGACTTGAAGTCCGTGTCGGTAACCAGGACATCGAGCGGCACGCCCTCGGCGCGGAAGGCGGGCAGGATCCTGTTCTCGTAGTCGGCGGCGGTGCGGTCGATGTACTCCGAGTACCAGACGCCGTACGCCCATTGGGGAAGCAGTTCGGGCGGACCGGTCAGGGTGGCCAGGTCGGTCAGCGCCCGCTGGTAGTCGTGTCCGTAGCCGAAGACATAACCGTCCTGGTACGGCGCCCCGCCCTGGGAGGGGCGCTGGGTGACCTGGTGGGTGCCGGTGTCGTACAGGGCCGAGGCGGTGTCGTCGAGGAGGTACCAGCCGTCCTTGTACAGCAGGCCGGGTGTGGTGGCCGGTGCCCCGTTGTTGCCGTCGACGCCGTCGAGGCTGCGGCGGTAGCCACCGAGCGCCAAGTGAGGTTGCGGGGCAGGTGAGTTGGCCGCCGTGACGGAGACCGTGTCGAGGTTGACATGGCAGCTCGCGGCATCCGGGCAGCCGACGGTGATGTCGTTCGCCCCGGCCTTGAGGGTGACGGGGACGGAGGTGGTGCTCCAGGTGTCCCAGTTGCCGGTGACGGGCAGCGACAGGGTCCGCGTGGTGCCGCCGGACGACACCGTCGCCGTACGGGTCTGGTAGAGCCCGTCGCTGCCGGTGGCGTTGGCGTAGCGCACCTGCAACGCGTAGGTGCCGTCGGCCGGTACGCCGACCACGTGGGTCAACGCGCTTGCGCCCTGGTTCAGTTCGGCGAGGAAACCGCTGCCGGAGTAACCGGCGTGATCGGTGGCCGTGATCGCCGTACCCGAGACGCGGTCGGCCTCTGCCTCGCAGGTCACGCCGTATCCGCAACTTGTGATCGCGGTCGTGGAGGTGGACGGGAAGCTGCTGCCCTGGTTCACCAGGGCGACGCTGTCGAGGTTGACGTCCCCGGAGTCGGTAGCGGTCCTCGACAGCGTCAACGTGTGCTGCCCGGCGCCGAGTTGGACCGCGCTGCTCGCGAGACCCCAGGTGTCCCAGTTGCCGGTGGTCGGCAGACTCATCGTGCGACTCGCGCCACCGTCCACCGACAGCGTCAGGGTGCGGGTGGTGTTCTGGCCGTCCCCACCGACGGAGTTGGCGTAGCGCGCGTCGAACGCGTACGTCCCCGCCGCGCCGACATTGACGTCGGCCGACACGGAGTCGCCCGTCCCCTCGAAACCGGCGAGGAACCCGGAGCCGGTGAAGCCGGTGTGGTCCGAGGCGACACCGGCCCCGCTGTGGGGAAGTTGCTCGGCCTCGCACAGGGCACCCAGGCCGCAGATGAGCCGGTGCCACGGACTGGCGTCGACCGCCGACCCGCCGGCCGACAGGTGCACGGAGAGGTTCTGCGCGTCGAACGGCCCTGAATCCACCTGGTACTTGAGAGTGAGCGCGCTCGTGGTGATGGTCAGCCAGCCGTTGGAGGTGCTCGATGCGTACGGGGGCGGCGTGAACGCGGTGCGGCCGATCGCGTTGAACGTCGCGCTGTCGGTGAACTTCCCGTCCTGCGCGTACTCCGTGCGGATCAGGGTCGGGGACAGGACCTGGAAGCGTGCGTTGCCCGAAGTCACCGACGTGGCACGGTGGTTGGCCGCCACGTGCGCCGAGGCCGCTCCGGTGCCGGTCACGAGCATGGCGGCGAGGGTGCTGATGAGGGCGAGGACCGTGACGTGTCTTCGCGGGGTGCGTGTGGTGCGTGACGCCGATCGTCTTCTCACGGGCAGCTCCGTCCTGGACTGGGGCCACGTGGGCCCGTGGTGGAGGTGTGCCGGTTCCCGTTCGCGCCCGGTGGAATCTGCTCCTGGCCGACATCGTTGTCAACCCTTGCGGCTGAGGGTTCCTGTGCGCATCCGTTCAGCCGGGCGGGGTTGTGGGCGGGAAGGGGGACGGCGGGGACTTCCTGGTGCCGAACTCCTCGCTGCGGTAGGCGTGTTCGGGCCTCTTGCGGCGGTGGCGTGACCGGCAGACGCGCGGCGCCCTGGACGCCGTGGCGCAGCGCTGATGTGGCATCAGGTGTGGGCGCCTCCGTGTACTGCGGGCGCGGTGCTCGGAGCTGCCACCGGATCGGCCGGGAAACGCGCGGCGACCCGGGTCGCGGTGGCGGTGGCGCGGGCTGTGGTGGTCGCCAGGCCTATCACGGCGATGACCAGGCCGCCGGTGGCGAGGATCCACCAGCCCGGGTGGCTGGCGGCGGCGAGTCCGGGGCCGCCCGGGGCGCGCGTGCGGGCGGTGACGATCGAGCCGAGGACCGCGACACCGAGGTTGTTGCCGATCTGGCGGCCGGTGGTGGTGATCGCGGCGGACACCCCGGCCTGGGCGCGCGGCATGCCGGCTACGGCGGTGCTGGTGATCGGGGCGTTGACCAGGCCGAATCCGATGCCGAGGAGTACGTAGGCGGTGAGCAGGGTCGCCCACGGCGTGGTCGGGGTGAGTGCGGTCAGCGTCAGTGCGGCGACGGCGATCAGCAGGCCCGCGGCGACCAGTGGCGGGCGGGGGCCACGCGCGGCGGTGAGGCGTCCGGACAGCGGCGAGGCCAGCGCGGTGCCGGCGGCCATCGGCACGGTCAGCAGGCCGGCCTGCAGTGCGCTGCAGCCGCGTACGTCCTGCAGGTAGAGGGTGTTGAGGAACAGGAAGCCGGACAGCACGAGGAACGCCGTGACGGCGGCGACGAAGGAGCCGGTGAACGGGACCGAACGGAAGAACACCGGCTCCACCAGCGGCTGTTGGCGACGCCGTTCGTAGGCGGGCAGCGCTACGGCAGCTGCCGCGGCCAGGGTGAACAGGGCGATGATGAGGCTGCTGCCGTAACCCTGGTGGGAGCCCTCGATGATCGCGAAGATCAGCGAGGTCAGGATCGTGACGACGAGGACCTGACCGACCGGGTCCGGGCGTCGCGGCGCAGTAGCCCTGGATTCGGGGACGAACACCGCGGCGAGCACCAGGGCGGCCACCCCGATCGGGATGTTGATCCAGAAGATAGAGCGCCAGCCGGCCGAGGCGACCAGCAGACCGCCCACCACCGGTCCGGCGGCTAGGGACAGACCGACCGTGGTGCCCCACAGCCCGATCGCGCGGGCGCGCTCGCGAGGGTCTGGGAAGGCGTGCGTGATGATCGACAGGGCGACCGGGTTGAGCATGCTGGCGCCCAGGCCCTGGGCCACCCGGAAGGCGATCAACCAGCCGAGGCTCGGAGCCAGGGAGCAGGCCAGCGAGCCGGCGGTGAAGAGGAGCAGCCCGGCCTGGAACACCCGGCGTCGTCCGATCCGGTCCGCGGTGGATCCGGCGAGCATCATGAAGGCGGCGACGGCGAGCGTGTAACCGTCGACGGTCCACTGCAGCCCGCTCACCGGTGCGTGCAGATCGTCTCCTACGGCGGGCAGGGCGACGTTCACGGCGGTGGTGTCCAGGGCGGTGATCAGCAGGCTGAGGCAGCACACCGCGAGGACGAGCCCTGCCCGCCGACGGGCGTCGTTCGGGAGGGGTGTGGGCGACGGCATGTTCGTTCTCCTCGGTCAGGGGTGGTGCGTTCCGCGGTCCTGGCGTACGACGTGTCCGGCGGTCCGGAGTCCCGAACGGCGCGGTGTGGCACGGGAGTTGGGGCTTCGTGGTGGTCACCGGGCTGCGGAAGGTGCCGGAAGGCGGCACGGGGAAACGGGCCGGCCGGCGCTCGCTCGTACTTCGGCGGGGTGACGCTGTGGCGGTGGGCGGGTTGCCTGAGCCGGAGCCTGTGTGTCTTTGCCGGTTTCTGATGTGGCGGTGCAATGTCTGGAAGCGTGTCGATCAACTGCGGCTAAGCGATGGGGAGTTCGTCGAGCTGGACGAGGCTGCTCGAGCCGCCGGTACTGAGCGTGGGGATGGCGGAGATGAAGCGGTGGACGTGCTCGGTACGGAGGTGGGCGGCGAACGCGGCGGCGTCGGTGTAGACCTCGTAGAGGTAGAAGCGGCCGGGAACGTCGCGCGCCTCGTAGGCGGTGAAGGTGACGCAGCCGGGCTCGCGGCGTACCTCGCGGACGAGTTCGATGATCCTCGCGCGGAAGGCGTCTTCCTGGCCGGGCCTGGCGTCCAGGACGGCGATCATGGGGCGCGGGTCCGGGTCGTGCGGGTGACCGCGGTCTTGGGCATGGCCGGGGCTCCGTGGAGTGGTGAGCGTGGGGCGGGTGGCCGGGGTTCAGTGGGCGAAGGCGGTGAAGTCCGTGTCGGCGCTGTCCCATATCGCGTGGACGACCTGGTCGGGGGTCTCCAGCTGGGGGGAGTGGCCGGTCTCGGGGAGCAGTTGGAACTGGGCCAGGGGGATCGCGGCGGCGTAGGCGCGTCCGTAGTCGACGTCGACGATCCCGTCGCTCTCGCCCCAGAGCACGAGGGTGGGGATCTCCAGGGACCCGAGACGCCCGACGAGGGTGGGGTCGGCCATGGCGGAGCCCGCGTAGACGGCGATCGCGGTCCGGTTGCCCGCGGCGATCGCCTGTGCCGCCGGGGGCAGGGTCGTGGGGTCGATGCGGAACGGCTCAGGGTTGTGGAAGGTGAGCCCGAAGACCTGATCCATGGTCAGGGAGAAGAAGTCGGCCACCGGATGGCCGGGCACCTCGATGCCGACCGCGTCGATCAGGATGATGCCGCTGACGCGCGGCGACTTCAGCAGCGCGATCTCGGCGGTGATCCAGCCACCGATCGAGTTGCCGATGACGGTGACGTCGGTGAGCGCCAGCTGGGCCAGGAGCGCGCTGTAGAGCGTGGCCAGGCCGGAGACGGTGGTCAGTGCCTCGGGGCGATCCGTGCCGCCGAAGCCCGGGTGGGTCGGGACCAGCACGCGCACGTCGTGAGCGGCGGCGAACTTCTCGGCGAATCCCGTCACCGACTGCGGGCCGGCTCCGCCGTGCAGTAGCAGGAACGGCTGTCCGTCACCGTCACCGTCCCCGTATCCGGCCACGGACACCTCGACCGGGCCGACTCCGTCGAGGCTGACGGTGTATTGAGTGGTCGTTCCCATGGACTTCTCCTTGATTGGTTCGGGTGCTGGGTGGGGTGACGGGCCAACGGGTTATGGGTGCGGGTGCTCAGGCGAAGTCGGTGGACGGCTCGGTGGCGTAGCGGCTCATCGCATCGATCGTCGCCTCGGGTGTCAGGGGCCGGCCGGCGGCGATCATGTCGCGCAGTTCCCGGAAGTAGTCGACGTACAGGTCCGGGGTGAACGTGTTGAGCAGGACCGTTGTGCCGTCGGTCGGGTTGGCGAAGGTGTGCGGGGCGCCGGGCGGGATCATGACCAGCGTTCCGGCGGGCGCGTCGTGCACGGTCTCGCCGACGGTGAACCGGGCCGCGCCGGACACGACGTAGAAGCCCTCGTCGTGCCGGGCGTGCCGGTGCTGCGGCGGACCGTCGGTGTGCGGCGCGAGCGTGATCTCCCCGATGCCGAGGCGGTGATCGGTCGTGGTGCCGTCCTCCAGGATCCGCATCCGGGTGGGGCCGAGCTGGATCGACTCACCGTTGTCCGGACCGACCACTGAGACGTCTGACATCTGAGCCTCCAAGGATGAATAAGAGAGTGAACTGTGTTCGTTGGGGTTTACTCTCACCAATGTAGGCGAGTCGATCCGTTCGTGCAAGTTAACTCTCATAACGAGAGTTTGGGTTCGGGTACTGCCCCGGCGTGAGGGGAGAGTCGTTGCCTTCGGCTTTGCCGCCATGCGGAGCGGAGCGCGGCGGTGCTGGACCGCTGCCTGCGGCCGGGCCCTGTCGCAGGTTCGACAAGACGGCTATGGGGAGGGCGAGTTGGCGATCTCGCGGTTGGCGTGGCTTGGGTGGTCGGTCAGGCCGGATCAGGCGTGTGGCTGTCACCGATCTCCACGGCGATTCGGCCATCGGAACGGACCGTGCCGGCAGGGCAGTTGCTCATCCGCCGCATGGGACGGCCCCTGCACTGCACTTCGAGACGATGTCCGCCGCCACGCTCAGGCCACTGCTCGGCGAGCGGCAGAGCGTCAGCGGGCCGGTGGACTCCGTCGAGGTGCGCCTACTGGTGGCCCACTCGGACATGATCTACGAAACGGCCGCCAACCTAGGGCCGGCCGAAGTGCAGGCCGCGCACAGCACACTCATCGACCTGGCCAAGGCCGTCGCCAGGCGCCGCGTCGACAACGCGGAACCCCAACTGGCCCTGGCGCTGGCCCAGGCCGCGAAGGACCTCGCGGACAACCACCTGACCGACCCCGAACTCTCCGGCACGATGCTGGCCCGCGAACTCAATGTCTTCCTACGCAGCCTGCAACTGGGGTTCGCCGCACGGCCGGACGCCGACCGACTACGCCCGCTCGACCACTGCGGCGCGGAACTGACACGCACAGCGCGCCTGCCGTCAGCGCTTCTCGGCCACTTCGCTCCCGAGGGCTACGAGGCCGGCTGACACCGCTCGCGATTCCGGCAAGGTCAGCGGCAACCTCCGGTGTGGTCTGCGGGCCCAGGCCCGGTCGGCGGCGCACGGTCATCCGCTTCTGGGATGCGACGGCCCGGCCAGCAGCACGGGTTCGATTCCCTCGTAGCGGTGGCGTTCGCGTGCGGTGGCCCTTCGGCCCGACAGGACAGTGCCGAGCAGGCCGCACAGGAAACCCGCCGGGACCGAGACCAGAGCAGTGGTCGTGAAGGGGAACCAGTTGAAGTCGGCCTCGGGGAAGGCCGATTGAGGGGAGCCGGAGACGAGGTTGGTGCCGGTCATAAGGACGAGGACGCTTAGGGTGCCGCCGATGAGGGTGCACAGGAGGCCGGCACGGGTGTAGCGCCGCCAGAAGAGGCCGAGGACGAGCGCGGGGGCGATGGCCGAGGCGCCCAGGCAGAAGGAGACGATGGCCAGCGGTTGGAGGCTGCGGTGCTGGGCGAGTACGGCCAGTGCGATCACCGGGATGCCCACGGCCAGGGCGGCAAAGCGGGCCAGTGCCATCTCGCGCAGGGGTGGTGTGTTCGTGCGGGCGAGGACGTCGTGGGCCAGGGAGTTGGCGCAGGCCAGCGTCATGCTGGCCACGGAAGCAAGCAGGGTCAGGAAGATGGCCGTGGTGACGGTGGTGAACAGCAGGCTCTCCGCGCGGGAGAGGTTCGGTCCGAACGCGGCGCGCGCGCCGAGCAGATAGGCGGTGCTGCCGTGTGGGTCCGCGGCGGCGATCGTCTTGCCGCCGATGAGGGCGGTTGCGCCGACGGCGACGACGGTGATCACCGCGATGAACAGGGCGACCGCCGAGACCGCCCAGGACATCGCGCGTCGCACCTGACGGGTACTGCCGGCGGTGTACATGCGCATGGTGACGTGCGGCAGGCAGGCGCCGCCCAGCACGATGGCGCACTGGGTGCTCACCATGTCCAGGGCGGGGTGTTTTCCGCCCGCGAACTGCAGGCCGTAGCGCAGGTAGTTCGGACCGGCGCCGCTGTTCTGTGCGGCGGACTGGAACAGGGTCTGCGGGCTCCAGCCGAAGGTGTGCAGGATGAGCGCGGCGACGACGAGCCCGGAGCCGAGGAGGATCACCGTCTTGAGGATCTGGATCAGGGCGGTGCCGCGCATGCCCCCGATGGCGGCGTACGTGATCATCAGCGCTCCGGCCCCGACGACGCAGCCGGTGCGCATCGTGCTGTCGGAGAAGCCGAGGACGAATGCCAGCAACTGCCCCACACCGGCGAGTTGCACGACCATCATGGGGACCAGCGCCGCGAGGGTGACCGCGCACGCGGTGATACGAACCGCACGGCCGGGCATGCGACGGGCCAGCACGTCGCCCATGGTGAAGCGGCCGGTGTGGTGGAGCGGTTCCGCCAGTACGAACATCAGGAGCAGCAGCGAGAGCAGGGTGCTCAGGGCCAGCACGACACCGTCGTAGCCGCATAACGCGATGATGCCGCCGACCGTGAGGACGGTGGCCGCGGAGATGTAGTCACCGGCGATGGCCAGGCCGTTGCGCAGGGGCGACAGCAACCGGTAGCCGGTGTAGAACTCGTCCAGGTCGTCACGGTCGGGACCGGTGACCACGCACAGCAGCAGCGTGAGGGTCACGACACTGAAGAACGCCACGAGCGACCAGGACTGCGCGGCGCCCTTGAAGTCCGTCACGGCCGTACCTCCCCGTCGCGGGCGTGACGGGTCTGACGGCGCACCCGGCGGGCGAGGGGGTCGACGTACCGACGCGCGATTCCCTCGTAGAAGAGCACGGCCAGCCAGGTGACAGGGAGTTGCACCAGGGCCAGGAACAGTCCGGTGGGCAAGCCGCCCGGGGCGGGGCGGGCCATCACCGAGGGGAATTCGACGGTGAGAGTGAGGAAGACGGCGAAGTAGCCGAGCGCCGCTAACGCGGCGACACGCCGCTGCCAGCGGCAGGCCCGGCGCAGGAGACGCAGATCGCGGTGCGGTCCGGTCGCCGAACGGGGCAGGGCCGTCGGCCGGCGGCCGTCCTGCGGGGCCGAGGCCCACGTGGGCGTGGTGGAGGAGGCGTGCCGTCCGGGCCGGTACTGGAGCGGGCGTAACTCGGAGCTGTCGGAAGACATTCCAAGATCTCCTAGTGGGTCGTGGGCCCCAAGAGGTGCGGACCGCGAGAAGGCGGGGAATGGTCCGGGTCATCGCACGCTATGCGGGTGGCGGACCGCGCGCAGCACTTCCGGCGAACTCCCTGGTGAGGAGCACTACGACGCTCTGACCTCGGATGTTGTGAGTGTGAAGCGTGTGACGGAGCACCATAGGAGTGCCCTGTGGGCCCTGGACGCGTCGAATCGGCGGGCGGGCGCGTGGTGGTGATGGTTGCCTCGCCGGTGACGATGAGGTCAACGGTCCCCGGCGGCTGCTCCGGCTGCCTCAACGGCGGATACGGACAAGGCCCGTGAAGGCGCCGAGAGGTGACGTGGGGTCAGCCGATGCTCGTTCAGCGAGAGGAGTCCGCGGCGCTACGTTCGACGGCCCGCAGGACGTGCTGGACCTGGAGGCCATCGGCGAACGACGGCCGCGGGTCGCTCCCGTCCTCCGCCACCGCGGTCAGGAAGTCGTGGACCTGGTGGACGAACGCGTGCTCGTAGCCCAGACCGTGACCGGGCGGCCACCAGACGCCCAGGTAGGGGTGTCCGGGCTCGGTGACCAGGATCCGACGGAATCCCGCCTCGGTCT
Source organism: Streptomyces sp. NBC_00988 (assembly GCF_045162645.1). Lineage (NCBI taxonomy): Bacteria > Bacillati > Actinomycetota > Actinomycetes > Kitasatosporales > Streptomycetaceae > Streptomyces > Streptomyces sp. NBC_00988. The sequence continues at coordinate 550,884 of NZ_CP108730.1, read as the reverse complement.
CCGGGGGGAGTGCACGGCTCCCTTGACTTCCTCCCCCTTCTGAAGGAGGGGGATTCCTACGGCTCGCGCTGTAGGGGTTCCTGTTTCAACGCCGACTGCCCGCCAGGAGGACTCCCTTGAGGTCTGACACCAGCTCCACAGGCCGAGACGGCCAGCCCGGCCGCCTTGATGTTGCGGGCCGCGTTGATGTCGCGGTCATGTACGGCGCCGCAGTCGCACGTCCACGCGCGGACGTTGAGCGGCATCTTCGCCGCGACCGTGCCGCAGGTTCCGCACAGCTTGCTGCTGGGGAACCAGCGGTCGATCACGACGAGTTCGCGCCCGTACCAGGCGCACTTGTACTCCAGCATCGACCGGAGTTGCGTCCACGACGCGTCACTGATGGCGCGTGCGAGCGTGTGGTTCTTCAGCAGGTTGCGGACGGTGAGGTCCTCGATCACGACCGTTTGGTTCTCACGGACGAGACGAGTCGACAGCTTGTGCAGGAAGTCGCGGCGCCGGTCGGCGATCCGCGCATGCACGCGGGCGACCCTGCGGCGGGCCTTCTCCCGGTTCGCGGAGCCCTTGGCCTTGCGGGACAGTTCCCGCTGCGCCTTCGCAAGACGGGCGCGGTCACGGCGCTCGTGCCGGGGATTGGTGACCTTCTCCCCGGTGGACAGGGTCACGAGCGACGTGATGCCCGCATCGATGCCGACCGCATTCGTCGTGGCGGGAGCCGGGGTAATGCGGTCGTCGCACAGCAGCGACACGAACCAGCGGCCCGCACTGTCACGGGACACAGTCACCGTCGTCGGCTCGCTGCCCTCCGGGAGCGGACGCGACCAGCGGATATCCAGAAAACCGGCCACCTTCGCCAGAGTCAGACGGCCCCCGCGCCACGTGAAGGCGCTCCGCGTGTACTCGGCCGACGCCCGCGACTTCTTCCGGGACTTGAAACGCGGGTACTTCGCCCGCTGGGCGAAGAAGTTCCCGAACGCCGTCTGAAGATGCCGCAACGCCTGCTGGAGCGGGACCGAGGACACCTCCGCCAGGAAGGCGAGTTCCTCGGTCTTCTTCCACTCCGTCAGCGCGGCCGACGACTGGACGTAGGAGACGCGGCGCTGCTCTCCGTACCAGGCCCGGGTGCGCTCCTCCAGCGCCTTGTTGTAGACGAGACGGACACAGCCGAACGTACGCGACAACTCGGCCGCCTGCTCGCCCGTGGGGTAAAAGCGGTACTTGAACGCCCGCTTGACCTGCCGCGCCATACCTCACACCGTATCAACCCCCGTGTGAGCGGCGGGTATCGGTCGGTGGAGGGCGCAGACCGGTCCGCCCTGACGGCGAACCGGCTTTCCCCGCCCTGCTCCGCAGGAGCTTCGTTTCCTCCCCCGGCTGAAGCCGGGAGTATCCACGAAGGAGAACCCCGATGAACGAGTAGCCGATCATCGCCCCCCGAGGCGGGGGCGGCCGGAGACGGGGTCGGGCGAAGGGCGAGGCACGGGGTCTCCGTATGGGTCGGGCGTCAGGCGGAAGCGGCGGCGGGCGGTGTCCGGTGCGGGGCGAGGGCGCCGCGGACCGACGGCCAGCCGGCGAGGGCGGCACGTACGTCGGGGCGTTTCTCGTCGCGCAGGGCCGCCGCGTACGCCTGGTCGAGGACGTCGTCGACGAGTACGCGCTGTCCGGTCCGGGCCGACTCCACCGCGGCCTCGACCATCGCCAGGCTCAGGGTGTTCTCGTGCACCTCGCCCATGGGCGTGCTGCCGGTCCGCAGCGACTCGACGAAGACCCGCAGCGCTCCGGCGATGTCGGAGTACGGCGAGCGGGGCCGCTCGGCGGGTTGTACGTCGGCGACGAGCACGGGCTCGGTGTCGCCGTCCCACTGCGCCGAGCCCTTCTCGCCGCTCGCCCGCCATGTTCCGTTCCAGGACGTCTCGGCGCCCGGACTGCACCAACTGCCGTTGTACGCGTAGCGCGCACCGCTTTCCATCTCGAAGACGGCGCTCGCGGCGGCGTCGCCGTCGTACCAGCTCCACGGCGGGTTGTACGCCTGGCAGTAGGCGGAGACCGGGTCCGCGCCGAGCAGGAAGCGGGCCGAGTCGAAGGCGTGGATCGCCATGTCGATCAGCAGCGGGTACGCCATCTCCTCGCGGAAACCGCCCATGTGCGGAGCCTTGAAGAACTCGGTCGTCAGTGTGCCGATCGCGCCGAGTTCCGCCAACATCCCACGTAGGGCGAAGAGTTGGGGGTTCCAGCGCCGTGACTGGCTCACCATGAACAGCTCGCCGCTGACCTCGGACGCGGCGGCGAGGGACAGGGCGTGGGCCAGGGTGTCGGCGATCGGCTTCTCGCCGAGGACGGGCAGCCCGGCGAACAACGCGGCGGTGGTGACGGGGTGGTGGGCCACCGGAACCGTCACGTTGATGATCGCTTGGGCGCCGGTGTCGGCCGCGAGGGCGACCGCGTCGGGGCCGACCGGGAGGTTCGGTCGGCCCAGGTCTGCCGCGGACCGCCGGGCCGTGTCCAGGTCGAGGTCGACGATGCCGGCAAGTTCTGTCTCGGGTGCGGCGGTTACGGTGGTCAGCCACTGCTGTCCCATGGAGCCGGCGCCGACCACGATCACGCGCAGGGGGTTGTCGGGCCCGCAGGGGATGGTCCGGTGGGTCATCGGAGCGGCCCCGAGTAGTCGACGCCGTTGAAGAAGTCGTCGGTGTCGTAGCGCAGCAGCACCGGGTGGCTGCGCTCGGGCCGGTCCGTGCGCGCCCATTGGACGCCGTTGGCGATCACTCGGCGGATGTCCTTGTTGTGGTAGACGGGGTAGTCTTGGTCGCCGGGGCTGAAGTAGAAGATCCGGCCGTGGCCGCGGCGGAACGTGCAGCCGCTGCGGATCACCTCGCCGCCCGTGAACGAGCTGACGAAGACCAGCTCGTCCGGGACGGGGATGTCGAAGAACTCCCCGTACATCTCGTCCTCCTCGACGACGAGCGGATGCGGAACTCCCTTGGCGATGGGGTGTGTTGGGTTGACCGTCCACACGAGTTCGCGGTCGTGTTCGTTGCGCCAGCGCAGGGTGCAGCTGGTGCCCATGAGCTTGACGAAGATCTTCGACCAGTGGCCGGAGTGCAGGACCACGAGGCCCATGCCGGACAGCACGTGCCGGTGCACGCGTTCGACGACCTCGTCGGACACCTCGGCGTGGGCGGCGTGGCCCCACCAGGTGAGGACGTCGGTTGAGGCCAACACCTCCTCGGTCAGGCCGTGTTCGGGGTCGTCCAGCGTGGCGGTGCGTACGGTGCAGCTGTCGCCGAGGTTCTCCTTGATGCCCTCGGCGATCGTGGTGTGCATGCCCTGCGGGTAGATCTTGGCCACGTGCTCCTCGATCTTCTCGTGGCGGTTCTCGCCCCACACGGTCACGTGGATCGGGGCCGGGGGCGGTGCGGAAGACGTGGTCACAGGGGTGTTCTGCCTTTCTTCGAAGTCGCTCTGGGGGCGGGTCATTTGACGGCTCCGCCGGTCACGCCGGTGGCGATGTAGCGCTGTGCCACCAGGAGCAGTACGAGAGCCGGTACCGAGGCGAGGGTCGCGGTGGCCATCACCGCGTTCCAGTCGCTGACGTGGGCGCCGAGATACTGGTAGAGGCCGAGGGTGACGGGGCGGACGTCCTCGGTCGTCGTCAGGGTCAGCGCGAAGAGGAAGTCGCTCCAGGTGAACAGGAACGTGAACAGCCCTGCCGTAATAAGGGCGTTCCTGCTCATCGGCAGGACGATCGAGACGAACGCCCGCACCCTGCCCGCCCCGTCCACCCGGGCCGCCTCGATTACCGAGGACGGGATGTTGCCCATGAAGGCCCGCAGGATCAGGATCGCGAACGGGATGCCGGCGGTGGAGTCGGCCAGGATCAGGCCGGGGATCGAGTTGAGCAGCCCGACGTCGTTGTACGCGCTGTAGAGGGCGTTGGCCACGACGATGCCCGGGACCATCTGGCTGATCAGGATCCCGAACAGCACCGGGCCGACCCAGCGCGCGTTGGCGTGAGCGAGCGCGTACGCGGCCGGGCTCGCGATGATCAGGCTGAACACCACGCTCCCCACGGCAACGATCAGGCTGGTCAGGAGATTTGGCCCCTGCTGGTTCAGCGCGGTGGCGTAGCCGTCGAAGTTCAGGTGGGTCGGGAACCAGGGCGTGCTGACAGCGGTGTTGGCCGGCTGGAGGGAGACGTTGACCATCCAGTAGACCGGGAACAGCATCACGGCCAGGATCAGTGCGCCGATGGCGGTGTATCCCCAGGGCCGCCGCCGGGAGCGCCGGCGGTGGACGGGTGTGTGCGTGGCCGGTTGGACGGATGTGTGCGTGACGGTTGCCATGACGGCCTCACTGCTCGACGGCGCGGCGGTTCGCGCGCAGGTAGAGGACGGCGAAGACCAGCGAGATGACGATGAGGATGTTGCCGAGCGCGGCACCCTGTCCGAAGTCGAACTGCTGGAAGGAGAGTTGGTAGGACTGACTGGCGATGGTCTGTGTCGCGTTCGCCGGGCCGCCGTTGGTGAGCCCGAGGATGACGTCCAGCACTTTCACCGTGTAGACGACGCCGAGGACGAGCACCACGCTGACCACGGGCCGCAGCAGGGGCCAGGTCACGTGCCGGAACGCCCGCCAGCCCGTCGCACCGTCCAGGGCCGCAGCCTCGTACAACTCCTCGGGGATGTCCTGGAGTCCGCCGTAGAGGATCGCGACGTTGAATGGGATCCCGATCCAGATGTTGACCACGATCACCGCGAACAGCGCCAGCGAGGTGCTGGTCAGCCAGCCGGGACGGTCCTGTACGAGGTGCAGGGCGCCGAGGAACCGGTTGAGCACGCCGTTGTCCTGGTCGAGGATCCAGCGCCACACCGCGCTGGAGACGATCAGCGGCACCAGCCACGGCAACAGCAGCAGCGAGCGCATGACGCCGTTCAGCGGGAACCGGCGACGGAAGAACAGGGCGATCGCCAGACCGGTGAGGAACTGCCCCGCGATCGAACCCACCGTGAACAGCACCGTGTTGAGGAGTGCCTTGTCGAAGACGGAGGACGAGATGACGGCCCGGTAGTTGGCGAAGCCGACCCAGGGCGCCTGGCCGGTGTAGAAGGTGGTCGTCGTGTAGTGCTGGAACCCCATGACGACGTTCTTCACGACCGGGTAGCCGAAGAAGGCGACCATGTAGGCCAGGGCGGGCAGCAGGAACAGCACGTGGGACTGGCGTCGCCGGCTGGGCTTCCCGAGCCTCCGGCCCGCCGGGGCGCTGTCCGTGGCCCGCACCGCACGCCCTTTGGCCCGCACCGCGCGGCGCAGTACGTCAGCCATCCTGGGCCTGCTTCAGTGCCTTCGCCGGAGTCGTCCCCTGGGTGAGTGCGGTCTGCATCGCGGTGTAGATCTTGGTGGCCGCCTTCGGCCAGTCCTTGCCCAACTCACCTGTGCGGGCGCGGGCGTTGCGCACCTGGTCGGTGAACGCCTTCATCCTGGGCTGCTGCGCGGCGAACCTGTCCATCAGCGCGGTCTTCGTCGGCACGGTCTGGCGCTGCTGGGCCAACGACAGTTGGTTCTTGTCGGAGTTGAGGCACGCGACGACCTTGGCGGCCTTGGCCTGGCGCTGCGCGTTGCCGGTCTGCGGGACGGTCCAGGTCTCACCACCCAGCGGGACGACGGGAGTTCCGCCGGCCTTGGGCACGGGGATCTGTACGACGTCGTAGTGCAGGCTCGTCTTCTTGTCGAGGATCGGGAACTGCCAGGGGCCGTTGATCATCATGGCCGCGTTGCCCGCCGCGAACTGGTCGTTGGCGTCGGCCTGAGCCCAGCTGACCACGGACTTCGAGGCCGAGCCGTCCTTGACCAGGTCCACCCAGAGCTGAAGTGCCTGGGCGGTCTGGGGAGTTGCTATGTCCTTCTCGTCGCCGCCGTTGGACCACATGAAGGGCAGGAACTGCCAGGTCCCCTCGTAGGTGGCCGGTGCGGCGAACGCGATGCCGTACCGCTTGCCCGAAGTGAGCTTCTTGGCGGCCGACTTGAGCTCGGCCCAGGTGGTGGGCGGCTTGACCCCCGCCTTGTCGAGCATGTCCTTGTTGTAGAACAGGCCGAGCGTGTTGGTCACCGGTTGCAGGCCGTAGAGCTTGCCCTGGTAGGTCGAGGCGTCCACTACACCCTTGGCGTATCCGTCCGCCTTCAGGCCGAAGTCGCTGAGCGGGGCGAGGGCGCCGCTGGCGGCGATCTGTTGCAGGTCGGGGTTGTCGAGCATCAGGACGTCGGGCAGGGTCCGCGACGAGGCCTGTTGCAGCACCTTGGGTATCAGGGACGGTCCGGCCACGGCCTCCCGCTTGATCTTCACGCCGTTCTGCTGCCCGCACGCGTCCAGGACCTTCGCGTAGATCCCCTTGTCGGGCTGATCGGCGTAGTAGTCCATCACGCGCAGGGTGTCGGCGCCGCCGGACGATCCGCTGTTCGAGCCACAGGCGCTCAGGGAGATCGCTGCCAGGAGCGCGAGGGCCACTGTCGGTGTCGTTCTGCTGAGGATCGCTCGTCGTTGAGCCATGTTCGTTCTCTCCTCGATCGGCGCCGTCTCGGGTGGACCGCGCGGGGTGTCGATGCGTATCGACAGCAATGACGCGTCATCCCCTCCTTGGCGCGAACAGTGGGGATCAGCGGGCGGGCAGGCTGGTCTGACGCAGAGTCAGACGTGGGGTGACCAGTTCGACGGTCGAAGTGGTGGGCACGCTCTCGCGGTTGAGCAGCCGGAACAGGATTCTCATCGCGCGGCGCGAGACGTCCCTGGGTTCCAGCGAGAGGTTGCTGACGGGGGGCGTGGAGGTCTCGGCGGTGCGGTCCGTGCACAGTCCGATGACGGACAGGTCGCGGCCCGGAACCAGCCCGCGGTCCAGCAGGCTCTGCAACGTCGGCTGGATCAACTGGGGATCGGGGACGACGAGCCCCAACCTGCCGCCGCCGGGCCCTCGTTCGGCAAGCGCCTCGTCCAGGGCGGCCTCGGCCCCGGCTCGGCTGGTGTCCGGCGGGCTCACCTCGGCGTAGGCGATGCCGTGCGCGGCGGCAGCGTCCTCGGCTCCTCGCAGGAAGCGTCGGACGAAGTTGACGTCGCGGGCCATCACGTCACGGGGGTAGCCGAGCAGGACGACGCGGTCGTGCGCGGAGGCGGCCAACTCGTCCACCGCCATCCGCCCGGCCAGGGTGTAGTCCAGGTCGACGCAGTACAGGCCCTCGGGGTCGTCCGGCACGCCGATCAGGATGACGGGCACGCTGAGCCCGGCCGCCACGGGGATGCGCGGGTCCTTGGACCCGACCTCCATCAGCACGATCGCGTCGCACAGGGACTGGTCGCTGAGCCGGGTGAGGCCCTCGGCGCCCTCGTCCTCGGTGGCCAGGATGACGTTGTGGTCCTCTTCCCGGGCGCACTTGGTGATCGTCTCGATGAAGGGCAGCACCCCCGTCATGTCGGCCCCCGGCGCGAACGGCACGACCAGGCCGATGACTTGGCTGCGCTGACTCGCCAACGCCCGCGCGCCGGCGTTGGGTTGGAACCCCAACGTCTCGATCGCCTCCTCGACCCGACGCCGGGTCTCGGGGGATATCGAGCGGCGCCCGCTCATGACATAGGAGACGGTGCTCTGGGAGACGCCCGCCAACCGGGCCACGTCCCGGCTTGTCACCATGCGAGCACCTCCCTCGGTTCCCTTGCTGTCGATACGCGGTGTCGATACGTATCGACTGACTGGGACGAGACTGTAGGGAGGGTCCTCGAAGGGCGGCAAGGGTCGTGCAGGAAAAAGTTCCGAGAGGCCAGGACCCGAACGCGACGAGGCCCGCCCGGGGGCTTGTACACGCCTCACCCGTCCGGTACCTCTGGGCACAGAGGAATTCAGACCACCGTCGACGGCCTCGGACACCCGTGCCGGCGACAAGAGGATCAGGGCCTCGACCTGGCGGTCAGGCGTCCTCCTGGCCGTACTGGTTCTGGTAGCGGGCGTGCAAGGCATCCACCGTCTGTGCCATCAGGGTCGCGGACTCCCCGAGTTGGCGGGCCAGATGGACGGTGCGTGCCACGTCCTCGCACATGACGGCGGCCTTCACCGCGGCACGCGGGCTGTCGCCGATGGTGAAGACCCCGTGACTGCGCATCAGGACGGCGGGCGATCGGTGACCGCGCAGGGTTTCCACGATGCCGCGGCCGATGGCGTCGTCGCCGATCGGGGCCAGCGGGCCGACGGGGATCTCGCCGCCGAACTCGTCGGCCATGGCGGTGAGCACGCAGGGGACGGGTTCACCGCGGGCCGCCTACGCGGTCGCGTAGGTGGAGTGGGTGTGGACGACTCCGCGGACCTCGGGCAGGGCGCGGTAGACGTAGCCGTGCGAGGCGGCGTCGCTGGAAGGACGTAGCGTGCCCGTCACGGCGACGCCGGACAGGTCGCACAGCACCAGGTCCTCCGGTCGAAACTCGTCGTAGGGGACGCCGCTCGGCTTGATGAGCATCAGGTCCGGCGCGATCCGGGCCGAGATGTTGCCGGATGTCCAGGCGACCAGCCCGTTGTCGACAAGGGACCGATGCAGGGCGTGCAGTTCCTCGCGCGCTTCGGCGATGGCGTCGGGCATCAGCGTGTCCTCGTCTTGAGTGCGTGCAGGCGGTGCAGGACGTCGTTGCCCCCGCGGCCGAAGTGGTCGTGCAGCCGTACATACTCCTGGTACAGCTGCTGATAGACCTGCTGATGCTCCGGGATCGGCAGGTAGGCGGCACGGCTACGGCGGCCCATGGCGGCGGACGCGGTCCGCACCTCGGGATGGATCCCGGCGGCGACCGCGGCGTGGATGGCCGAACCGAGCGCGGGCGCCTGTGCGGAGTCCACCACACTGATCGGCAGCCCGGTCACGTCCGCGTAGATCTGCATCAGCAGCGGGTTCTTGACCAGGCCTCCGGCGGCGACGAACTCCGTCACGGGCAGGCCCGCGGCGCCAAAGGCGTCCACGATCACGCGGGTGCCGAACGCGGTGGACTCCAGCAGTGCCCGGTAGACGTCCACCGCCGTGGTCGACAACGTCATGCCGAGCAGTGCTCCGGACAGTTCGTGGTCGACCAGCACCGACCGGTTGCCGCCCATCCAGTCCAGGGCGAGCAGCCCGTGCTCGCCCACCCGCTGTCGCGCGGCGAGGTCGCTCAGCACCTCGTGCACGCCACGGCCGGGTTCGCGGTAGCGCTCGGGGACCGCGTTGTCGACCCACCACGCGAAGATGTCGCCGACCCCGCTCCGCCCGGCCTCGTAGCCGAAGGATCCGGCGACGATGCCGCCGTCGACCACCCCGCAGGCGCCGGGGACCTCGCGCAGCACGTCGGCGTTCATCATGTGGCAGGTGGACGTGCCCATGATGGCCAGCAGCTGTCCGTTCCCGTAGGTCTGGGCCGCCGCCGCGGTGACGTGTGCGTCCACGTTGCCCACCGCGACCGGCGTGCCCTCGGGCAGCCCGGTCCACGCGGCGGCCCTCGCACTCAGTCCGCCCGCGCTGCTGCCGAGCGCGGTGAGCGGATGGGCGACACGCGTGCGGTACACGTCGGCGAACCGCGGGTGCAGCGCGGCGAGGTAGTCCTCGTCGGGGTAACTCCCGTCCTGGTACAGGCCCTTGTATCCGGCGGTGCACGGATTCCGGGTCTCCCGGCCGGTCAGCTGCCATACGATCCAGTCCGCCGCCTCGATCCACCGCGCGGTGGCCGCCCACACCTCGGGATCCTCTTCGAGGATCTGCAGCGCCTTCGCGAGCTGCCACTCGGCGGAGATCCTGCCGCCGTACCGGGCGAGCCACGGCTGTCCCGACGCGTGCGCGAGGCCGGTGATCCGCTCGGCCTGTGCCTGGGCCGCGTGGTGCTTCCACAACTTCGGCCAGGCGTGCGGGCGTTCGGCGAACCCGTCCAGGACGCACAGAGGTGTTCCGTCGGCGAGCACGGGCAGCGGTGTGCTGGCGGTGAAGTCGGTACCCACCCCGGCCACGCTCGCCGGATCGATCCCGGCCCGCGCGACCGCCGCAGGCACGGCCTCGCGCAGGACCGACAGCCAGTCGCGCGGATCCTGCAACGCCCACAGCGGTGGCAGCTCGGACCGCGTGCCGGGCAGGGCGCGGTCGATCACCCCGTGCCGGTACGGATGCTCCGCACAGGCCAGTTCGGCGCCGTCGGCCGCGCGCACCACAAGCACCCGGGCGGACAGGGTGCCGAAGTCGATCCCCAGGACATGTGCGGTCATGGCCGGCCCTCCCGCCACTCGCGCAGGAACCGCAGGCCCTCCACGGCGAGCGCGTCCTGGGATTCCGCCAGCGGGCGCCAGATCGAGGCGGCGGTGGCGATCGACGCGTTGTCCGCGGTGAACGACTCGATGCCGAGCATGCCCCGGTAGCCGATCTCGGTGAGGCAGTCCCGGATCAGCGGCCAGTCCTGCAGATCATGGCCCGGCGCACCCCGGTCGTTCCCGCACACCTGTAGGTGCAGCAACTGGTCGCCGGCCGCGCGGAACGCCGCGCGCAGGTCCCGTTCCTCGATGTTCATGTGGTAAGTGTCCAGGTTGAGCCCGACGTTGCCGGGCAGGTCCTCGATCAACTCACGTACCTGCGCGGCCGTGTTGAGCAGGCTCGTCTCGTAGCGGTTGAGCGGTTCCACGGCCAGCGCGATGCCGTGCCGCCCCGCGTACTCGGCGCATTCGCTGAGGCTGTCGCGCAGTTCCCCCAGGGTCGCCGCACGCTCCTGCGGGGACATGCGCCACGTGCGGCCCACCGACGTGTACATCGGACCGATGACCATCGCCGCGCCGACCCCCGCCGCCGCGTCCACCGCGGCGCGGACATAGCGCCTGGTGGCCTCGACCGTCGCCGGGTCGGCCGCCGCCAGTTCGCGGCCGGGCCCGAACACCGCGCCAACCACACAGCGCAGCCCCAGTTCCGACAGCAGCGCCGATGTCCGGGAGGGGTCCCAGTCGCCGGCGTTCTCCAGCGGCAGCTCCACGGCGTCGAAGCCCCAGCCGGCGATCCTGGGCAGGGTGGTGGCCAGCGCCCGGGACTTGCGGATCCAGCGTCAGCGCGGTGTATCGGGCAAGGCGACGAGCAACTGCTTGTCCGTCACGACGGCCAGGGACAGGGTGCGGTAGCCGACCGACTCGAACAGGATGGTGATCTTGCCGTCGCCCTCGCTCATGACCTCGCCCCGGCCCCACTGGTCGTGGCTGACGCGGACGCCCGGCAGGTAGGCGTGGTCGTCCGTCGCGGGGCGTGCAACGGTCTCCGCCGCCCGGACGGCACCCGCTGTGGTGTCCGAGCGGGCACCGGCCCGCGTCCACCAACGTTGCCGTGCGGTTGCCTTGTCGGGCCGTCCCGCGTCCCCGGACCGCTCGCGCCTCAGCCCGCTCTCTGGCTTGGTCACCGGACCCGTGCAGTTGTCGCACGCCCCGCACGGGACGGGGACGGAGTCGCCGAAGTATCCGAGGAGGAAGCGCCGCCGGCAGTCGGTCGTCTCGGCGTACCCGCGCATCATGTCGACCCGGGACTGTTCGAGCTTGAGGTGTGTGGCGTGGACGGCGAGGGCGCTCCGCACCACGGCGTCGACTTCGTCGTCCGCGGAGGTGCCGTCGGCGCCGACCGCGCCGACGAAACGGCTGCCGTCCCGTCCGGTACGGACGGCCCGGGTCTCCTCCAGCAGGTTCAGCACGGCGGACAGTGCAGTCGCGCCGAGTTCGCACTCGGCCCGGAGCCGGGTCGCGCTCACGGCGGACGCCTCGCCGCGCAGGAGTTCGGCGACGCGGCGCAGTGCGTCGGCGTCGGGAGCGCCGGTGGCGAAGAAGCGTTGCAGGCCCAGATCCTGCGGGCGGTAGGCGAGGATCGCTCTGGCCGGTGCGCCGTCGCGGCCGGCCCGGCCGATCTCCTGGTAGTAGGCGTCGAGCGAGCCGGGGACGGACGCGTGCAGCACGAACCGTACGTTGGCCTTGTCGATGCCCATCCCGAACGCCGAGGTGGCCACGACCACGTCGAGTTCACCGGAGCTGAACCGGTCCTGGGCCTGGCGGCGTTCGGCGGCGGAGAGGCCCGCGTGGTAGCTCGCGGCGGCCAGTCCGAGGTCGCTCAACTGCTCGGCGTAGCTGTCCGCTGCCTTCCGTGTCCCCGCGTACAGGATTCCCGGCTTCTCCTCGACGGCCGTCCGCTCCAGGACGAACCGCTCTTTGGCGGCCGCGTCCTGGAAGGCCGGCACGTCCAGGTGGATGTTGGGACGGTCGAAGCCGGCCACTATCTCCACCGGATCGTTCATGCCGAGACGTTCGGCGATGTCCCTCCGTACCGGGGCCGCCGCGTTCGCGGTCAGGGCGAGCACCGGCGGGTTGCCGAGCCGTTCGCGCGCGTGGCGCAGCCGTAGATAGTCCGGCCGGAAGTCGTGCCCCCAGGACGACACGCAGTGCGCCTCGTCCACCACCAGCAGCCGGGGACGGACGGCGGCGAGCCGGTCCGTGACGTCCGGCTTGGCGAGCTGCTCAGGAGCGAGGAAGACCACGTCGACCGAGGAGGCGCTGATGCGGGCCCATGCCGTCTCGTTGTCGCTTCGGCGCTGCGCGGAGTTGATGGCGGCGGTGCGCAGCGCGCCGGATCCGAGCAGACTCTGCATCTGGTCCCGCTGAAGCGCGATCAGCGGCGAGACCACCACGACCGGACCGCCGAGCAGGACCGCGGGCACCTGGTACACGGCGGACTTGCCCGCGCCGGTGGGCATGACGGCGAGTACGTCACGCCCCTTCATCACGGCCTTCATCGCGCTCAGTTGGGCCGGACGCAACTGCTGCCAGCCGAAGACCCGACGGGCGGTGCCGCGCAGACGTCGGGACGTGAGTGCGAACATGCTGCTCCTTGAAAGGGGGCGTCCAACCGCCGTGTGTCTGGCGGCTACCCCGGTTCGCCGGGATATCGCCTCGCACGATTCGGCCGCCCCTGTCGAGATCCCCACGGCACGCTCGCAGCGCCCGGTATCCGACCGTTTCTGCGCTGGGGCCGTGTCTCCCGACTCCGTCATGTGTACGACGAAGAACGCCCCGAAGCTTCCGGTTCTGCGGGAGAACCCGACGGTCCCGCTGACGATCGACACCGAGGTGCATGCGCCCAGGATCCTGCTGATCGGCGGTCGGGCGGAGCCGGATGCCGTGGACGGCGTCCCGGAGAAGTACCTGCGGATGAACGGCTCCTACGAGATGACGCCCGATCAGCGGGCCGAGTGCGAGCACGCCTGAACATCGCGGGCGGCACCCCGCGCGGATCAGCGGGCGATCGAGATCGCGAAGGGCGCGAATCCGCTGGACCGGATCACGTGCGGTACGAAGAGGATCGCGGCCTCGACAGCCCGGGCGGTCTCGATCCCGCCGAGGTCCGTGATCCACTCCTGCTGCCAGCCGAGGTCCAGGAGAAGCCCGCGCACGATCTGCTTGGCCTCCGGGTCCGTGCCGGAGAGAAAAGCGGTGGGCGTCTGAGCGAGCGTGGTGGGCGCGGTCATCACCGAGTGGAGCATCGTGTTGAGCGTCTTGACGACGAGCGTCCCGGGCAGCGCCTCCTGGAGCTGCTCCGCGAGACTCGATCCGGGGTACAGCAGGTCGGCGGGCAGTCCGTCCGGTCCGTCGACGGTGGCGTTGGAGACGTCCACGAGGATCTTGCCCCGGAGCTCGGCGCGTAGTGCGGTGAGTCTCTCCAGCGAGCCGGCGCCCGGTGTGGCGTTGATGACGATGCGCGCTGTTCGTACGGCGTCCGCGGTGGCGTCCGGCGAGCGGGTCGCCACGGTCACCTGGTGTCCGGCCCGGGTGAGGGCGGTGGCCAGGCTGCCGCCGACGCGGCCGCCGCCAAGAACGGTGATGTCACTCATGCTGAACTGGTCCTCCTGGTCATGCTGTTTCTCGAAAGCGTTCAGTGCTCAGGGCTAAGTGCTCAGCGCCAAGTGGTCAGCGGGAGAGCGTGGCGACCGCGTCGGCGTGCACGTCGGGTGCGGCGGCCAGGAAACTCTCGCTCTCCGGAGTCCAGGGGCGGCCCTCGACGTCGGAGATCCGTCCGCCGGCCTCGGTGACGAGCAGGGCCCCGGGAAGCAGGTCCGCGCGGGCTCCGGCGAACTGCCAGAAGGCCTCGATCCGGCCGGCGGCCACGTTCACCAGGTGCAGGGTGGCGGGCACGGATGTCCGCACTACGAGGGCGTCGACGAGCATCTCGGTGATCGAGGCCCCGACGCGCCGCACGACCTTTTCGTCCTCGTCCGGCCTGGCCTGGCTCGTGGCCACGATGCTCAGACCGAGGTCGGGGGTCCGGGACACGTGCAGTGCCCGGCCGTCGAGGTGAGCGCCGGCGCCCACGAGCGCGGTGTATGTCTCGCCGGTCATCGGCAGGTGGACCACGGTGAGCACCGGCTGGTTGTCGCGTACGAGGGTCGCGGTCACCGCCCACTCCGGCAGGCCGTGCAGGTGGTTGACGTTGCCTTCGGCCGGGTCCACCACCCACCATTCGCCGGCCGGGAGGGCGCCGCCCGCCAACTCCTCCTCCACCCAGCGGGCGTCCGGGCGCAGGGCGGTGAGGCGGGGGCGCAGGATGTCGAGGACCGTGTCGTCGTTGGCGGCGAGCGCGCGCATCAGCTCTTCGAAGGTCCGGTAGGGGACCACGTCCCCGAAACGGTCCCGCAGAGCCGCACCCGCCGTGTGTACGGCGATCTCGGTCTGCGCGAGCAGGTCGGCGTCGGAGATGACGGCGGGGCCGGCGGCTGTGGAGGCACTGGTGTTCCGCATCGATTCGGGCATGGCGGTACTCCCATCCGAGCAGGGGGATTGAGGTCGAGCGGGCGGGAACCTGGTTCGTTCGCGCCCTCAGTTCGAAGGTAGGAGAGGCCATCGTTAACATCAAGTGCATGTAAAGCACGGCTAGCATGACTCCCATGCAACTGGATCTGAATCTGCTCGCCGCGCTCGACGCTCTCCTGGAGGAAGGCAGCGTCGCCGGTGCCGCCGACCGCCTGCACGTCACTGCCCCCGCGATGAGCCGCAGCCTCGGCCGGATCCGGCGTACGACGGGGGATCAGATCCTGGTGCGCACCGGACGCACGATGACCCCGACGCCGTACGCGATCGCCGTGCGGGAACAGGTGCACGACCTGCTCCAGCAGGTCCGGGGTGTGCTGGCGCCGAGCCGTGAACTCGACCTCGCGACACTCGAACGCACCTTCACGCTCCGCTGGCACGACGCGCTTGTCGCCCTCAGCGGGCCCGCGCTGCTGGCCGCCGTGCGCGAGCAGGCACCCGGCGTGCGGCTGCGCTTCATCGCGGAATCGAGCATCGACACACCGGAGTTGCGGCGCGGCGAGGTCGACCTCGCCGCGAACGCCGACCGCCCGACCGCACCCGAGATCCACGCCGACCGGGTGGCCGAGACCCAGCAGGTCGTCGTCGTACGGCGGGGGCACCCTCTCACCCGCGTCAGGACCGTCACCGCCGCGCGGTACGCCGCGGCGGAGCACATCAGTGTCTCGCGGCGCGGCAGGCTCGGAAACATCCTCGACGACGCTCTGGCGCGCCTCGATCTCACGCGACCTGTGGTGGCCACCGCGCCCACGGAAAGCGCCGCGTTCGAGTTCGCGCGGAGCTCCGACCTCGTCGTCACCGCCCCCGAGTCCACAGCGCGTTCGGCTGCCGCGGATCTCGGCATGGTCCTGCTCCCGCTCCCGCTCGACCTTCCACCGGCCCCGGTGTACCTGTCGTGGCATCAGCGCTACGACACCGACCCCGCGCACATCTGGCTACGAGATCTGGCACGGACCGCGCTGACCGGTGCGATGAGCGGAGAGGGGCAGGCGGCACGGTGACACCCCTGCATCTTCACCGATCGGGAACTGCCCTCGACCACAGCCGGATGGTGGCCGTTCAGATGCTTACGGCCGTAGTCGAGATGAGCCCGACGTCGAGTGCGATCCGCCGGTCCTCGCCGGCCATGGGCGGCGGAACCAGCCTGGCCGCGCCGAGTATGTCGCCCTGACGGCGGGCAAGGGAATGCGATCGACCCAGGCCATCATCGGGCGGAGTCGATCGCGACTGCGGAAGACCTTCATCGCATCTGCGTAGAGGCAGAAGAGGGCGCGCAGTCCGGCGACGATCCAGTACGCGATGCGCATGATTCCCATCCACCCTGAACGTGTCCCCAGTTTGTGCGGGCCGAGGTGGGTCTCGGCCCGCACAAACTGCTCTGCGGGGGCGCAGGTGGCCTCGTGGGCTCAGCCCGTGTAGGTCGCGAACAGTTTGGAGAACTGGTACGGGGTCTGCGGGATGTTCGTGCACTTGCTCAGGGCGCCGGTGCAGGCGTTCCCGTCGCGGGTGACGTCCCAGAAGCCCAGTTCGCCCAGGTGGTTCTGCTGGGCGAAGGTGAGCACCTGCTGTGCGTCGGCGGCGGTGAACACCTCGCTGGCGGTGTCGTTCTGGCCGAGCATCGGGGTGAGGCCGACCATGGCCCAGGTCTGGGCGGTGGTGAGGTTCGGCCACACCGAGGCGATCTGGGCGCGGGTCGAGGTCGCGGCCTGGATGGCGTAACTGCCCATCTTTCCGGACGGGTTGGGCGCGGCGCCGTCGCCGTAGTCCATGGCCATCAGGTTGACGGTGTCGACGTTCAGGTTGTGCGACTTGGCGGAGTTGAGGATGTAGACGCCGTCCGCGGTGAGGCCGCTGGGCAGGACCGGGAGGGTGAGTGTGACCTTGAGGTCGCGGCCCTTGGCGCGCTGC
The DNA here is from genome assembly GCF_045162645.1 of Streptomyces sp. NBC_00988. Taxonomy (NCBI): domain Bacteria; kingdom Bacillati; phylum Actinomycetota; class Actinomycetes; order Kitasatosporales; family Streptomycetaceae; genus Streptomyces; species Streptomyces sp. NBC_00988. The sequence goes on along the minus strand of NZ_CP108730.1, from coordinate 534,118 downwards.
GCGGCCTGGACGGCGGCGACGGCCGTCGAGCGCCGGTCGATCGAGGCGTGGTCGACCGCCGCGGCGCCCTCGATGTCGAAGTCCACGCGGTCCAGGGCGTAGGCGTCCACGACCTTCTGGTACTGAGCCTGGAGTGCGGTCGTGCTGGTGCAGGCGAGGGCCAGTTCGGTGCCCGACGCGCCACCGAAGGACGGCCGGACGTCACCGCCCATCGCGCGCAGCGAGTCGAAGTCCGCCCGGTCCCAGGCCGCGCCCGGGTCGAAGGAGTTGAACCAGCTCGCGCTGCAGCCGGTCGACCCGGCGGTGATGAAGCCGAGCGAGAACTGCCGCAACCCCGTGTTCGTGGCGATCTGCGTGAGGTTCGGCGTCGGATAGGCACCGAGGTCGACAAAGGGGGCCGCCACGCCGGGAGTTGTGCCGCTGCCCGCGGTCGCGGTGAGCGTCGCGGAGTGCGCCGACTCGTTGTTGGAGTCGTCGAGCGCGGTCACCGAGAAGCTGTGACTGCTGCCGGCGAGCAGGCCGCTCACCGTGAAGGTGGTGCCGGTGCCGGAGGTGGTGGCGACGACGTTGCTGCCCTCGTAGACCCGGTAGCCGACCACGCCGACGTTGTCGGTCGAGGCGTTCCAGCCCAGCGTGGCGCTGCCGGGGCCGGTGGCCCGGACGGCGAGGCCGGAGGGGGTCGAGGGCGCGACGGTGTCGGCGGGGACGCCGGCGCAGGGGCCGTTGTTGATCAGACAGGCGCTCGGCGCGACGACCGAGCCGGTGTAGCTGAAGTCCATGCCGACGACGGGCGCGGAGTCACCGGGGGCGAGCGGGGCCTCCCAGGTGGGGGAGGTGATGGTGTACTGCGTCCCGCTGTGGGTGAGCGTGCCGTTCCACGAACTGGTGACGGCCTCGGTGGCGGGCAGGGTGAAGGTGATGGTCCATGAAGTGACCGTGTGGGTGGACTTGTTGGTGACCGTGTAGCCGCCCTCGAAGCCGGCACCCCAGGTGGAGGTGATGCCGAAGGAGGCGATCAGACCGGTGTTGTCGGCCGCGTGGGCGGCCGGGGCGGCGGTCGTGGCCATGCCGCCGACCATCAGTGCGGCGGTCAGTGCGGCGCGCAGCGACGCATGTCTCATGCGGATGCTCCTCCGTGGGGCGAGGCCGCGCACGGCGTCGCGCCGGTACGCGGATTGCGGTGCCCTGCACGCCCGTCGCACGGTGGAGAGGTGCGGGTGGGGAGGAGCCGTGCGACGTGATCAGGGCGGGGTGAGGCAGGGGGAAACCGTCGAACGGCGAGTCGTGAAGTTAATCGGAAACTTTCCTTACATCTGCCTGCGTAGCGAAGCGTGGCTGGCCGCGTCGGCCGGCGTCAAGGGATCCGGGAAAGATTCGTCTAGACCAATTTCGGTTCCGTGGGCGCGAGTTGGCGCCGGAGGCGGTCGCGGACGATGTAGCCGGAGGTGTCGGCGGTCGGAACAGCCGTGGCCCAAACGTTCGTTGATGCCCTTCGCGTCACGCCGACGCCGTGTGCTCCCGGCGCTGGACGGCCACCGCGTGTCGCCCTTTGCCTAGGTGGTCGTGGGCACGACAGAATCGCCCTCGGGCACGAGGACGGTGATCGTCGGCGCCCGCTCAACGCCATCGCGGACCACCGCAGGCCACCACGATGTCTTCGGCACTTCGACGCCGTACCGGCCGCGCAGGAATCCACCACCCCAGTACCGGAAGGACGACATGACGGCCTCCTCCGAGGATCCGACGACGGAGGCCGCCACGGCCCGGACCGACCAGCCCGCCGCCGCGTCGCTGCCCCTGCCCCTGCCACGCCGGCCGAAAGGGCCCTCGTCGATCGCCGAGGCCGCCGCCGCGCTGGGGCCCGCTGCCGCCTCCGAGTCCGAAGCTGTACCCGACCCCGGGCCCGTGCTCCCGCCGCCCATGTCCGCGGTGGCGGCCGAGTTCGCGGCACTCACCGAGCGTGCGCCGGACACCGGGACATCGGGCGGGCGTACCGATGCCCGCGCTGGGGACGTGACCGACCATCGCGCCGACATCACGGCCGTTCCGAGCCGGTCCGCGCCCCGACCCGCACGGCGCCGCAGGATACTGATCGCCGCCGCCGCTACCGCCGGCGTTCTGCTGACCGGCTCCCTGTTCCTCATGGACGGCGACGACGGCAGGGGACGTTCGGCGTCCGGTGCCGGATCGGACACCGTCCGGGGCAGCGGACGGACCGGGGACGTGACCGACTCGTCCGATTCCGCCTCGCCGTCGGGTGAATCCTCCGCACTCGAAGCCGACTCCACCCGGCAGCCCAGCAGGCAGCCGACCCCGAAGGCCGGTTTACCGACATCTGGTGGGGCCACAACTACCGCGAAGGGCGGTGCGAAGAACAGCGGGGCGCCGTCCGGGAGTTCCTCGTCGGCCGCCGGTTCCAACGACACCGCCAAGGGCGTACTGATCCGGGGTCATGGCTCCGGCCGCTGTGTCGACGTCACCGGGGGCAGCTCGGCGGACAACACCCGCCTGCGGATCTGGGACTGCACGAGCGCCGCCCGGCAGAAATGGCAGTTCGCGTCGGACGGAACAGTGCGAGCCCTGGGTAAATGCATGGACGTCGACGGCGGTTCGCGGACGGACGGCGCGTGGATCAAGCTTGTCGCCTGCAACGGCACCGGGGCCCAGCGGTTCCGGCTCAATGCCGCGCACGATCTGGTCAACGTCCAGGCCGACAAATGCGTGGACGTCACCGATGCGGGGACCGGCAACGGCGCGGAGCTGCAACTGTGGAGCTGTACCGGAGGGGACAACCAGAAATGGAGCACCGGCTGACGGAACGCTGACCGAGGGCATTTGAGCAGGTGGCCGGACATCTTGCGCTTGACGACACGGGGCCGGCTGCGGAGCCGTCGCGGTGGCATCGACCTGGTCTTCGATCAGGCCCGGGTCCTGTCTGATGGCCCTTCGGATCAGCTCCAGGAGGCAGGTCGTTCCCGGCAGTGCACCGAAGGTGCGCTGGGTTGCCCACCCGCGACGGCACCGGACGGTGTCAGTGCCGTATGAACCGGTCAGCCCGCCACCGTCGGAGTCATGTCGGCCGACGGTACGAGCTGCCGCCGGAAGCGGTCGCGGATGATGTTCTCGGCGTCCGCCACGATGGTGCTGACCACCGTCTCGCAGCTCTCCACGCTGTGGATGAGGCCCTGCGCCTGACCGGCCCACCACATGCCGCCCTCGACGTCGCCCTCACCCAGCACCCGCTGTCTGCCGCGTTTCCCGGAGGCGAGTTCGGCGACGTCGGAGAAGGTGGCCCCGGGGCGCGCGCCGATGCGGGCGATGTCCTGCGAGACCGAATTGCGCGCCACCCGGGCGGTGTTGCCGAACTCCCGGAAGACGATCTGGGTGTCGCGCTCGTCGTTCGCGACGATCCGGGCTTTCACGTTCGGGTGGATCGGTGCTTCCTCGGTCGCCTCGAACCGGGTCCCCATGTTGATCGCGCACGCCCCGAGCGCCAGGGCCGCGACGAGTCCGGCACCGGTGGCGAAGCCTCCGGACGCGATGATCGGGATACGCAGCCTGCGGGCGGCGGCCGGGATCAGGACGAGGCCGGGGACGTCGTCCTGACCGGGGTGCCCGGCACACTCGAAGCCATCGATGCTGACGGCGTCGACGCCCAGCGCCTCCGCCTTGAGCGCGTGCCGGACGGCGACGGCCTTGTGCACGACCTTCACCCCGGCCTCCTTGAACGCCGGCAGGTGCGGCGCGGGGTTGCTGCCCGCCGTCTCCACGACCTTCACACCCGAGTCGATGATGACGGCGCGATAGTCGTCGTACGGCACCGGCTCGATGGTGGGCAGGATGGTGAGGTTGACGCCGAACGGCCTGTCGGTCAGTTCGCGGCAGCGCGCTATCTCCCGTGCGAGCGCCTCCGGGGTGGGCTGGGTCAGCGCGCTGAGGAACCCCAGCGCGCCGGCGTTCGCGACGGCCGAGATCAGCTCGGCGGTACCCACCGCGAGCATTCCGCCGCACACGATGGGATGTTCCACCCCGAACATCTCCGTGAACTCGTTCCGAAAGGTCATGTCACTCCTGTTGCCGGGCCACGGTCGAAGACGTCACGGGGAGCGGAGCCGTCACAGGCGCCGCGAGATGATCAGCCGCATGATGTCCGAGGTGCCCTCCTCGATCTCCTCCAGCTTGGCGTCGCGCATCCACTGCTCGACCGGGAACTCGCGCGAATAACCCCAACCGCCGAGCGTCTGAACGGCGCCCCAGGTCACCGCCATCGCGGTCTCCGAGGCCTGGAGCTTGGCCATGGCGGCGAGCTTGGTGGCATCCGCTCCGGCGTCCATCCGGCGTGCCGCGTGCAGGGTGAGCAGCCACGCGGACTCGATCCGGGTCGCCATGTCGGCCAGCCGGAACGCGACGGCCTGGTGCTCGACGATCGGCTTGCCGAACTGCTTGCGCTCGCGGGCGTACGTGAGCGCGTACTCGTAGGCCGCGCGGGCCGCTCCGGTCGCTGCGGCGGCCAGCACGATCCGGGAGATGTCGAAGGTCCTCATCAGCCCGCGGAAGCCCTGCCCCTCGTCCCCGAGACGGTTGGACCCGGGCACGAAGACCTCGTCGAAGAAGATCTCGCGGCAGACGATCGCGCGCTGGCCCATCTTCCGCATGGGCTCGCCGAACGTCATCCCCTCGGCACCCTTGCGCAGCAGGAACGCCGTGACTCCCGAGGAACCCCGGGTGGGGTCGGTCTTGGCGAAGACCACGTACTGGTCGGCGAGGCCCGCGTTGGAGATCCACACCTTCTGCCCGCTGATCGCGTAGCCGCCCTCGACCCGGACGGCGGTGGTGGCGATGGACGCGGCGTCGGAACCCGCCTCCGGTTCGGTCGTCGCCAGCGCGGTGTAGAGGGGGTTCGGACCGGCGAGCGGACGCAGCCACTCGGCCTTCTGCTCGGCGGTGCCGAGCGCGAGCAGCGGGTCGGCGAAGAACCCGTTGGAGCAGACGAAGTTGCCGATACCCGGGTCGCCCCAGCACATCTGCTCCTGGACCAGGCACTGGGTTACGACATCGGTGAACCCGCCCCCGCCGTACTCCTCGGGCAGCATGAAGTCGGTGATGCCGACCTTGGCCGCCGCCCGGAAGATGTCCAGCGGCGACTCGATGTCACGCTCGTCGACCTCGCGCCCGCGCGGCCGGATCTCGTTCGCGGCGAACTCCCGGCACAGTTCGACGATCGCCCGCTGCTCATCGGTCAGCGGCCAGGGTTCAGTGGACGTGCTCACGTGATGTCTCCTGCTCCTCGGTGGTTTCCCGGTGGCGGTGCACCCCGGTTGCTTCACATGCGGCTTTCGCTACGACGTCCTCGGCACCCGGGACGACGAGCGCGTCCACGGCCAGGGCGCCCTCGGGCCCGACCCGGATCGGGTTGACCTCGATCTCCGCCACGCCGGTGGTGGCCGCGATCGCCTCGGACACGGTGACGACGGCGTCGATCAGCGCGTCGCGGTCGACCGCGGGCTGTCCCCGCCAGCCGTCCAGCAGCCGGCGCGAGCGCAGGCGGTCGAGCATCGCGGCCGCCGTGCGCCGGTCGACCGGTGCCAGTTCCACGGACACGTCGTGCCAGAGTTCGGTGAGGACTCCGCCGTGCCCCACGGTCACGGTCGGACCGAAGTCGCGGTCCCGGCGGGCGCCGATCAGCAGCTCGACGACGCCCGGCCGGGTGTCCTGCTCCTCGACGACGTACTCGCCGGGGCCGAGCCGTTCGTACATCTCGTGGAACACCGTGCCGGCGGTGTCCGGGCCCAGGCCGGTGCTGACGGCCCGGTGTTCGCTCTTGTGCTCGATCCAGCCGGCCTTGAGGACCAGCGGCGGTCGCAGGGACGCGCAGGCCTCCGCGAACCCGGCCGCGTCGGTGACCCGCCTCGCCTCGGGCATCGCGATGCCGAGGTTCGTGAGGAACGTCCGGGCCGCCCAGTAGCCGGGCGCCGGAACGGCCGCCTCGATCCGCTCGGCCGCCGGAGCGGGCCGGGGCCGCCCGCCAGGCCGGGTCACGTGGCCGAGCGCGCCCAGGGCCGCGTCGATGGTGTCGAAGACCGGGACGCGGTGCTCCCGCAGCCGGGCGACGGCGGGCGAGGCGGCGCTCATGCTGTGCACGATCAGGGGCACGCGCGCCGCGTCCGTCCGCCGATACCGGCCGAGGCGGTCGATCACCGCGGACTCGGCGTCCACGAGGCTCGGCGAGTCCTCGCCGTAGCAGCCGAGATATCCCGACAGCACGATCGAGTCGACCTCGCCGGAGGCGGCCACCAGTTCGGTGACCCGCGCGTACACCTGCAGGTCCGCCTCTCCCGCGCCCGCGAGGTCCACCGGATTGGACACCGCCGCGGCGCCCGGGAGCAGATCACGCAGGCCGGCCTGCAGTCGGTCGGTGAACACCGGCGCGCGCAGACCTCGGTCGGCGGCGAGGTCGGCGGCGATCCCGCCCTGTCCGCCGCTGTCGCTGATGATGGCGACCCGGCGTCCGCCCGGGGGAGCGGTCGCGTCCAACACCCGTGCGGCGTCGACGAGTTCGCGCGGCGTCGCCACCCGGAGGGCTCCGGCTGCGCGGCACGCGGCGTCGACGACGTCGAGAGCCGAGGTCATCGAACCCGTGTGGGACCGTGCGAGGAGACGGCTGCCCTCGCTGGCGCCGGTGGTGAGCACCAGCGCGTGTTTGCCGGCGCGGTGGAGGGCTTCGAGGGCGGTGACGATCCGTGCTCCGTCGGCGAAGCTCTCCAGATAGAGCGCCACGGTGCTGGTGTGTTCGTCGGAGACGAGCGATTCGAGTACGTCGACGGCTCCCACGTCGAGCTGGTTGCCGACCGAGTAGAAGCGCGACACACCCAGCCCGGCCCGCGCGCCTAGAGCGGCGATCTCGGAACCGAGCTGACCGCTCTGCGAGACGATCGCCAGCCTGCCGGGAGTGAAGTTCCCCCAGGCGAGCCGGAGTTCCGCGGCGGCGTTGAACAACCCGAGGCTGTTCGGCCCAATCAACCGCGCGCCCGACTCGCGCAGCAGCGCGGCGAGTTCGGCCTCGTCGGCGCCGAGTCCCGCGGTGATCGAGAGGAATGCGCGGCACCCCTTGGCGAGCGCGTCCCGGACGATGGGCAGGACGTGGTGCGGCGGCACGCACAGGGCTACGAGTGCTGGGGGCTCCGGCAGGTCGTCCACCGTCGGACGGCAGGACTGGCCGAGGACCTGTGCGGCACGGTGGTTGACCAGCCACACCTGTCGCCGGCCGGCACCCGCGAGGGCGCCGGTGGCGAGCCAGTAGCCCCATTTGGTGCGGTCCTCGGTGGCACCGACGACGGCGACGGACGAGGGGTCGACGAAGGCCTGGGGAAAGGACACGGACGATTTCCCGGATGCGGGGGCGCGGGTGAGGAAATCCCGGGCGGACGGCGGAAGTTCGGGCAGCGGGCCCGGACTCAGGTGCGGGCCGCGACGGTCGGTCGACGGGCGAAGAACGCGGGGTACAGGCGCCGGCAGACCAGGAGGGCGAGCAGCCCGAGCAGGACCGTCCCGGTGCCGATCACGAACGTGCCGCCGACGCGGGATCCCGAGGAGAACGGGAGGGTCCAGCTCGTACCGCTGTTGACGGGATCCCACGCCTGTACCAGGCTCCAGCCGCCCGCGCCGAGCAGGACGACCCCGCCGATCGCGGGCAGGACCACGGTCAGCCAGAGGTCCGCCGCCCTGGCGCGCGGCCCGGTGCGGTGCACCCAGGCGGAGGTGAGTCCGGTGAGCCCGTAGTAGAACGCGATCAGCACCCCGCAGGCGGACACCGCGTCGCCGAGGACGAGACCGTGGCCGAGGAAGTTCAGCGCGACGTACACCACCGCGCCGACGACGCCGACCGCGATCGTGCCCACGTGCGGGATGCGGAAGCGCGGGTGCACCCGGGCCAGTGCGCGGGGGAGCGCGCCCTGGTCGCCCATCGACAGCATCGTGCGGCTCAGGGTCAGCACGGTCGTCTCCGTCGAGGCGGCGGCCGAGGTGAGGACCATGAGGATCAGCAGGTGCCACAGCACCGAACCGAAACCGCCCGACCCGAACACCGCGGTGCCGAAGCCGTACAGGACGTCCCCGGAGTTGTCCGGGTTGTTCAGGCCGATCCCCGTGTCGCCGATGCCGGCGAAGGAGATCGCGGCGAACGTGGCGAGGAGGTACAGCGCCACCAGCAGCACCGTGGACCAGGTCGCGGCCCGGCCGGGGACGCGGTGCCGGTCGGTGGTCTCCTCGTTGACGGTGAGCGCCGTCTCCCATCCCCAGTAGATGAACAGCATCAGCACCAGCGCGCTGACGAACGCGCTCAGGGACGCGCCCTCGAACGGGTTGAGCCAGGACAGGCTCGGCCGCCGGGCCCCGGTCGGCGCGGAGTCGCCGTAGGCCTTGACGAGTGCGACGACGGACAGGGCCACGAGCATGCCGAACTCCAGGAAGAGCAGGGCGCGTTGGACCGCGGCCGCGATCTCGATACCGCGGTAGCAGACGAGGGTCATCAGCGCGAGCCAGCCGAGGCCGGCGAGGAGCACCCGCCAGTTGGCCGGATCGGAACCGATGTTCTCCGCGCCCGCCAGCAGGAACACGTACTGCCCGGCGACCTGCGCGAGGCTGCCGATCACGAGGACGAACGAGGCGATGATCGCCCAGCCGCCGAGGAAGCCGAGGTTCGGGTTCAGTGCGCGGGTGGCCCAGGTGAAGATCGTGCCGCAGTCCGGATCACGCTTGTTGAGAGCGGCGTAGCCGAAGGAGACGAACAGGATCGGGACGAAGGCGAGTACCACCACGGCCGGGGCCTGGAAGCCGACGTATCCGACGACGAAGGCCAGTGTCGCGGTGAGGCTGTAGGCGGGCGCCGCGGACGCCACGGCGAGGATCAGGCTGGTGGCCATGGAGAGCGCGCCGGAGCGCAGGCCCTTGTCCGCCTGGGCCTCGCGCACTTGGAGTTGCGAATCTGAGGTCATTGCCACTCCCGATCTAGTGGTCTACGGGTACCGACAAGCAAACGCAATGACTGATTGGCGAGTCAGACTGGCTGGGGCTGGAGGTGCTGTCAAGACTTCGATCGCAATTTTGTAGAGCTTCTTGACTGGTGAGTCAATGTTGCGGCACGGTAACCGGCGTGACACCACTCGAAACTTCTGCCGTGGACACCGACGTCGTGGTCGTGGGCGCCGGATACGCGGGACTGACCACCGCGTGGCGGCTGGCCGACGCCGGCGTCGCCGTTGTCGTGCTGGAGGCCGCCGACCGCGTGGGCGGCCGTGTGTTCAGCCAGGTGATCCCGTCCGGGGTGCGCGTCGACCACGGAGGACAGTGGATCGGGCCGAGCCAGCGACGGTTCCACGCGCTGGCGGCCCGGTTCGGCTGCCGGACGTTCCCGACCTGGGAGACCGGGCGGCACATCGAGATCCGCGCCGACGGCACCCGCGTGGACTACGCGGGCGGCGCACCGGACGCCGGACCGGGCATTGAGGAGTACGAACGCGTCACCGCCCTGCTGGACGATCTCGCCCGCGGCGTCGACCTCGAACAGCCGTGGTCCACCCCGCGGTTCGCCGAGTTCGACGCCCTGTCGGCCGAGGACTTCTTCCGCGCGCAGACCGACGACGAGGACGCTCTGGCACGGCTGGCGCTCGCCATCCAGGGCGTCTGGTGCGCCGAACCGCGCGAGATCTCCTTCTTCCACGTGCTGTTCTACCTGGCCTCGGCCGGCGGCTATGAGCAACTGATGGAAACCCGCGGCTGCGCCCAGGACGCCCGGTTCGCCGACGGGGCCGACGCGGTGGCCCACGCGCTCGCCAGGTCGCTGGGCGACAAGGTCCGGCTGGGCGAGCCGGTGCACTCCCTGCGGCAGACCGCACACGGGGTGGAGGCGCACACCGGCCGCACCGTCGTCCGCGCCCGGCGGGCCGTGGTCGCCGTACCCCCGGCGGTGATCGAACGCATCGCGTTCGAACCGGCGCTGCCCGTCGCGCGGCGCGGCTGGGTGCGCCGCTCCCCGATGGGACGCGTCGCCAAGGTGCACGCCGTGTACGAGGAACCCTTCTGGCGCGCGGCGGGACGCTCCGGGATCGCCACGCTCTACGGCGACAGCCTGGCCGGCGTCGTCTTCGACAACTCACCCGAGGACGCCTCGCACGGCGTACTCGTCGCCTTCGTCTACGGCGACCGGCTCGACCGCTGGTCCGCCGGCACCGACACCGAGCGCCGCCACGGACTGCTGGCCGCACTGACCGCGGTCGCCGGACCCCGGGCCGGACAGCCCATCGACTACGTCGAGAAGATCTGGCCGCGGACCGGCTGGACCGTCGGAGGCTACGAGTGCTTCGTGACGCCGGGCGGCTGGACCCGGCACGGCAGGGACGGCTGGCGCGAGCCGTCCGGGCTCGTCCACTGGGCGGGGACCGAGACCGCCTCGGTGTGGAACGGCTACATCGACGGGGCGATCTCGTCGGGCGAGCGTGCCGCGGCCGAGGTGATCAGCGCCCTGGCGGCCGTCGGGCACCTGGGGTGAACCGCCTTGCCTGACATACTGACCGGGTTATGACCAGCATCGAAGAGCGGCCGGCCGAGACCGCCGACACTCTGCCGGAACGCGTCCGGACGGCGATCCGGGCGGCCGCCGTCTCCCAACGCGAGGTCGCCCACCGGATCGGGATGGACCCGACCGCTCTGTCCAAGGCACTGCGCGGGACCCGGCGGCTGCGCGACGAGGAGATCGCCGCCCTCGCGAAGGCCTGCGGGGTGTCCACGGCCTATCTGGTCGAGGGAACGGGTCCCGAGCCTGTGCTCCCGCCCGAGACCGGACGGGACCGGGCGCAGCCGGTGACGGCACAGGAACGCCGGGACCAGATCCTGGAGGCCGCGACCGTCCTCATCGCCCGCCGCGGCTACCACAACGTGCGTGTCTCGGACATCGCCCGCTACTGCGGGACCAGCACGGCGACGGTGCACTACCACTTCCCCAGCAAGGAAGCCACTCTGCACGCCGCTCTTGAGTACTACGCCCAGCGGTTCCGCACCCGGCTCGACGAGGAGTTCGGCCGGGCGACCTCCGCCCGTGACAAACTGCGCCGCCTCATCGAGGTGCAACTCCCGCTCACCGCCGAGGACATCGACGAATGGTCGGTGTGGATCCAGTTCTGGAACCAGGCGATGCTCGAACCCCGCCTGCGGCCCGCGCAGCGGCGGATCTACTCGGGCTGGTACCGGGTCGTGGTGGACGTGCTGCACGAGTGCCGGTCCGAGGGCCTCGCACCGGAGGCGGACATCGAAGCCCTCGCCGACCGGTTCACCGCGATGGTCGACGGCCTGGCGATCCAGATCCTCGCCAGCTCGACCGACATGCGGCCGGACCGCATGCGTTCGCTCCTGCTGCGGGCCTTCGAACCCCACCTCGACCTGACCGACCACCCGGGCGCGCCCGGCTGAAGGGCGGGAGGGGGCTCGCGGCCGTCGCTCCGTGAGCGTGAGCGCACACGGACGTACCCCTCCCACGGGTTGTCACCGCAGTCCGCTGTAGGCGGCCATGACGATCTCCATGCCGCGGTTGTCCTCCTGCCGCTCCCGGTCGATCATCTGGTTCATCACGTAGGCCACCGTCATCCGTGCGTCAGGGTCGCTCACGACCAGCGAGCCGCCCCATCCGCCCCAACCGAAGGTGTTGCCGAACTTCCCGAAGCCCACGGTCCAGGACATCGGCGTCCGCAGCACCCGGTCCTCGCCGCGGAACACCTCCTGCCACGCGGGCTCGCAGCCCTGGGGAGACAGCAGCCGCACGCCACCGGCCGAACCCCGGTTCGCCAGGACCGACTGGACGAGGGCGACGGACCGGGCGTTGCCGAAGCCGTTCACCGCGGGGATCTGCGCACGGCGCCAGGCCACGGAGTTGGCATCCCTGACCCGGACCGCGACACCGGTGTGCTCCCGACGTGTGCCGTCCGGTCCGAGCGGTGCGCCGGCGGCGAACTCGTCGGTCAGTGACGGCGGCGGGATGAGCGGTGCGACGCGGTGGTCGTCGTCGGGGGAGAGCCCGATGTGGAAGTCCGCGCCCAGTGGCTTGGCCACTTCCTCGGCGAAGAAATCGCCGAGGCCGCAGCCGGTGATGCGGCGGACGATCTCACCGATCAGGAACCCGAAGGTGAGCGCGTGGTACCCGGCGGCCGTGCCCGGTTCCCATTCGGGGGCCTGCGCGGCCAGCCCCGCCGTCACGCTCTGCCAGCCGTAGAGGTCCTCGACCGCCGTCGGCCCGGACAGGTCCGGCAGCCCCGCGGTATGGGACAGCACATGGCGTACCAGCAGACGCTCCTTGCCCGCCGCGGCGAACTCGGGCCAGTAGGCGGCGACCGGCGCGGACAGATCGAGCAGGCCCCGGTCGGCCAGGACGAGCGCGCACAGGGCGGTCATGTTCTTGGTCGTCGAGTTCACGCCCGTGAGGGTGTCGCGCTCCCAGTCGACCGTGCGGTCCGCGTCGGCGTACCCGCCCCAGATGTCGACCACCGGCTCGCCGTCGAGGTGGACGGCGACCGAGGCACCCACGTCGTCCTTGCCGAGCGAAGCCGCGAGGGCCTCCTCGACGGCGGCGAACCGCGGCTCGCACAGCCCCTTAATATCAGTCATGTGCGCAAGCCTCAGGCAACGCCGAGGCCACCCGCCCGACAATTCCCGCACGGCTTCTGTCGGGCAGGGCGCGAAGGAATCACCTCGACAATCACCTCCCCACCTGAAGACGGCCCGCCGACTCGACCGGCATGTTTGTCACGACACGGCCCCCGGCCGCAGGAGCTGCCGCATCCGGGTGCGCATTCCTGCGGGGGAGACTCAAGGAAGAGGGACGGACACACGTGCTGGACCGGCTGAACCAGGCGCTGGACCACCTGGAGGGCTGCCTCGACCGGGAAGTCGACGTGGCCGGGGCGGCCCGGATCGCCGCGGTGTCGGAGTACCACTTCCGGCGGCTGTTCTCCGCCCTCGCCGGGATGCCGCTCCCGGTCTACGTGCGGCGCCGGAGGATGACGCTCGCCGCGGCCGAGGTGCTGGCCGGTGAACGCACACTGCTCGATGTCGCGGTGCGCTACGGCTACGGCTCGGGCGAGGCCTTCGCCAGGGCGTTCCGGTCGGTGCACGGCATCGGCCCGGGCGAGGCCCGGCGCACGGGTGCGCTGCTCACGGCACAGCCCCGCATGTCCTTCCGCGTCGTCGTCGAAGGCAGTACGACGATGCGGTACCGGATCGTGGATAAGGAGGCGTTCAGGATCGTCGGCAGGAAGGCCCGGGTCCCGCTGGTGCACGAGGGGGTCAACGCGGCCGCCGCGGCGCACGTGGAAAACCTGGACGAGCGGGCGATCGTACGGATGAAGGAGCTGGCCGGCCGGGAACCGGAGGGGATCCTGTCGGCAGCGGTGTACCTGACCGACAGCCGCGAGGAGGGCGCCGAGGCGGACTACTGGATCGGTGTGGCCACCGGCCCGGAGACGACCGTCGAGGAACTCGACGCCCTCGACGTGCCGGCCGGGACCTGGGCGGTCTTCGACAACGACGGGCCCTATCCGAGCGCGCTCCAGGAACTGTGGCGGGACGTGTTCACCCAGTGGTTCCCCTCGAACCCGTACACGAGCCGGCCAGGTCCGGAACTCCTGCGGACGCACCTGGTGGAGACCGGCGAGGAGACCCACTCCCAGCTGTGGATCCCGATCGAGCGGAACAGCGGGAACGCCGCCGCGTGAACACCGGTCCGCCGACCGGCCGACTGTGACGCAGGCCATGATTCTCGTCGTCCGATCGTGGAATGCGTGAGGGCGTGCCGCGGCTGAAGCGCTCGTAGACTTTCTCTGCCCTGAGGGGCGCATCGGGCAACGGTGGTCGGCGCGACAGGCTACAGAAACAGGGCGAACGGGACGCATCACGGTCCTGCCCCCTTCCCCCGCATCCGCACCCAAACCGCCGCCCGTGAAAGGTACTTGCGCTCCATGCCACTGGCCCTGCTGGCCCTTGCCCTCGTCGCGTTCGGAATCGGTACGACCGAGTTCGCCACCATGGGACTGCTGCCCCAGATAGCCCACGGCGTCGGCGTGTCCGTGCCGCACGCCGGCAACCTCGTCTCCGCCTACGCGCTCGGTGTCGTCGTCGGAGCGCCCGTCCTGACCGGCATCGGCGCGCGCATCGCCCACAAACGGCTCCTGCTCCTGCTGTCCGCACTGTTCGTGGTCGGCAACGTCGCCTCCGCTCTCGCCCCGAACTTCGGCCTGCTGTTCGCCGCACGGTTCCTGGCGGGCCTGCCCCACGGAGCACTGTTCGGCGTGGGCGCCGTAGTGGCCTCCCGGCTGGTCGCCCCCGAACGAGCCGGGCGCGCCGTGTCGAGGATGTTCCTCGGACTCACCGTCGCCAACATCGTCGGCGTCCCGGCCGGCACCGCCCTCGGGCAGCATCTCGGCTGGCGGTACGCCTACTGCGCCGTCGCCGTCATCGGCCTCGTCGCGCTGGCCGCGCTGGCCGCCTTCGTCCCCCACCAGCCCCGCAGCGACCAGGCCGGCATCCGGCACGAACTACGGGCGATGGCCAACCGGCAGGTCGCCCTGGGCCTGGCCACCGCCGTCGTGGGATTCGGCGGCTTCTTCGCCGTCTACAGCTACCTGGTGCCGATCCTGACCCACCTGACCGGCCTCTCCGACTCCTCCACGACCTGGGTCCTCGCGCTCTACGGCATCGGAATGACCCTGGGCACACTGATCGCGGGCCCGCTCACCGACCGGGCCCTGCGCCCGACGCTGTACGGCGGCCTCTTCCTGCTCGGCGCGACGCTCGTGGCGTTCTACTTCACCGTCCACAGCACCGTCCCCGCCCTGGTGACCCTCGCCTTCATGGGCGCGATGGGCGCCCTGGTCACCACCCCCGTGCAGATGCTGCTCATGGCCAAGGCGAAGAACGCCCCGACGATGGCCGCGGCCTCCAACCACTCCGCCTTCAACCTGGCCAACGCCGGCGGCGCCTGGCTCGGCGGCCTGGCCATCTCCGCCGGCTGGGGCTGGGCCTCACCGGCCCTGGTCGGCGCGACGCTCGCCGCAGCCGGCCTCGGCCTGGCCCTCCTCGCAGGCTTCACGGACCGCGATACCGGCAGCTCCGCACTGATCACTTCCTCACCGGCCCAGACCTCGTCGGAACCTTTGTCGACGACATCTCAAGCGCGGACCGGTAGCGACGCGTAAAGGGCCTCGAACACCGTTCCTGCCGGTTCATGGTGTCAGGACGATCCTGCCGAACACCGTGCCCGCGTCCATCGCGTGGTGGGCCAGGGCCGCCTGACGCAACGGCAGCACCTCGTGAACGACCGTGCGGAGTTCTCCCTTCGCGGCGTCGTCGAACTGGGACGATCGCACGGCCCGCCGCTCGGCGCCGGGCACGGTGTCTGAGCTGAAGGTGGCGAACGACAGAGACCTGCGGAAGGCGCCCATCAGCCGCATGCCGAAGTCCGCCGGTGGCTGTCCACCGACCACGCCGACAACTACGTACCGCCCGTTGTCGTTCAACCTGTCGAGAAAGACGGGGACTTGGGAACCGCCCACGACATCGATCACCACGTCGAAGCCGGATGGCACATCCGCGTCGGCCACTCCGGAGCGGTCCAGGACATGGGTCGCGCCCAGGTCCCGTAGGCGCGCGCCACGTTGCGCGGACGAGGTGGTGACCGCCACCGCGCCCGCACCGTTCCTGGCCGCGAGCTGGACCGCCGTGATCCCGATACTGCCCGCCGCCCCGCGTACGAGCACCGTCTCGCCGGGCGCGAAACGGGCGCGTTCCAAGGCGAAGTGGGCGACCACACCGGAGCCGCCGACCGTCACCGCGTCCGCGCCGGTCAGACCCTCCGGCAGCGGAAGGACGTCGTCGACCGAGGCGACGGCCTGCTCGGCGTACCCGCCGGCCAGACCGGTGAACGCCCACACCCGGCGCCCCGTCCACGAGGCGTCCACGCCCTCTCCCACCGCGTTGACGCTGCCCGCCACCTCACTGCCCAGGAGATGGCCTTCCCGGAAGCCGTACGCGGCGAGCGTTCCCCTGCGGACGACGGCGTCCACCCCGCCGACCCCGATCGCCTCCGTGGTGATCCGTACCTGTCCTGGGCCGGGTACGGGCACGGGCAGGTCGACGACCTCCAGACCGTCAGGGTTTCCGAACTGCCTGACCACAACGGCTTTCATCTGTGCTCCTCAAGTTCGGTCGACATGGGGGTCGTAGCCGGTGCCGGGACGGGGCCGGTGCCACCGACATCGGGAACGTAACGGACGCCCCCGTCCGCTTGGCTAAAGTGAGAGACCATGACGGACCGTTTGCCTCACCCTGTGCGCTCCGACGCCCGCGACAACCGGGCCCGCATCCTGGACGCCGCCCGCGCCGTGTTCGCAGAGGAGGGCCTGAGCGCGCCCATGCGTGAAGTCGCCCGGCAGGCGGATGTCGGCCCCGCGACGTTGTACCGCCACTTCCCGACCAAGCGCGCACTGATCGTGGAGACCTTCGCCGAACAGCGGCGGGGCTGCCGGGCCGCCGTCCGCGACGCCCTCGCGGACCCGGATCCGTGGCACGGATTTCGTGGCCTGGTCGAGCGCATCTGTGAACTCCACGCGCACAGCCGGGGATTCGCGGACGCCTTCATGGCGGCCTTTCCCGAGGCCATGGACTTCGCCGCCGACCGAGAGCGGACCTTGCGCGCGGTTGCCGAATTGGCCCGCCGCACGCAGGAGAGCGGCCGGCTCCGCTCCGACTTCGTCGTCGACGACCTGGTCCTCATGCTCATGGCCCACCAGGGGATCCAGCACGTACCCCGTGCCGCCCGGCTGGCAGCCTCCCGCCGCTATGCCGCCTACGTGATGGAGGCGTTCCGTGCTACGCCGGACAGGGGAGCGCTCACGCCACTGCCACCGGCACCACGCCTCCAGCTCGCGCACACGCCCGACGTGCCCTGAATCCGGCACCCTGCCAGCGGCAGGTTCCGCGGGTTGGGTCGTCGGCGCGGGTGGGCGAGGGGCTCAGGGCGGCGAAGAACCCGACTGTCAGTAAGACGACCAGACCGAGAGCCGTGCGGGAGCTACGACACTGGGCGAAGGTCTGCCGAGTGTGCCGGATACGCGGCGGAAGTCTGGGTTGCGGCCCTGCCCCTGCCCGACGTCAACAACTGAAGCCGAGTGTCCGGCAGTTCGTCGACGTCGGGGCAGTGGGAGGCCGATGGCCAGGGTGATGCCGAGCACCGCCTCAGTGTTTCGTTCAGGATCCGACCGCGGTCCTCACCTCAACTCGACCTGTTCTTCGATCACTTGACGTGTCTGGTGTGGGCTTTCGTGATCGTCATGGCCGCGGTCGGTCGTTGCGAGAGCCGCGGATCCGACTTACGTCCACAGGGGGGCCTTTCCGGTCCAGCTGACGATGAGCTGGATGTCGTCCAACCGGCCGGACTCGAACAGATCGGCCGCGTCCTCGCCGAAGCCGAGTTGCCAGTCCCCGCCGGGGCTCGTGCCGTACAGCGAGGTCCAGCTCGCGGCGTTGCCCCGCCGGGTGCTGGCCGTGCCGCCGGTGGCGGTGGCCTCGCCGCCGGCCGTTCCGCGCGTCAGCGACACCACGGTGTTGGGCACGGGTTCACCGCTGTCGAGCCGGACGGCGAGCGCGGAGGTGACGAGATCGGTGACGCCGACCGGGAAGTCGGCGTCGCGCAGGTTGAGGGTGATCGAACGGGCCGTGGGGTCGGCGGGGTTGTTGAGGTCGTACCACTGGTCGGGAAAGTCGGCCGCGAGGCTGAAGACGCGGTCGGAGCCGCGCTCCCGGTTGCTGTTGAGGACGGTCGTCAGCTGGCTGCGGTAGGTGTCGTCCTGCAGGGCCGTGTAGTCGACCGTGAGCAGTACATCGGCGATGGCGGAGAAGTCCAGCGGATTCGCCGCGGGCGGCAGCCGGAGTTCCCAAGTGGTGTCCACACCGCTGGATTCGAACGGCAGCAGCATGTCCGACTGGGCGTCGAGTTCGAAGACGCCGCTGGCGTTGACCGGTGAGGTCAGCGCGACCATGCCGGGGTCGTGACGTACCACGATGTCCTTGAAGCCCGCGTCCTGCCGGGTGGTCACCCGGGAGATGCCGTTGGAGGACAGCGTGGCGCGGATCCCCCGGTCCGGAGGCACGAGAGCGACGATGCTGGTGCGCACCTGACGGATCATGCGGAGGTAGTGGCCGGGGAAGTCGACGTCGAAGAGGGCCATTGGTGTGGCGAAGGCCAGGTTTCCGGTGCGGCGGAACTCCAGGAACTCCACCGGCATGAGCTGGGCGAGGGAGAACGTCTGGGACAGGTTGAGACGCCTGCGCTCCGACCGGAGGGCGTACTCCTCAAGCCCGCTCAGGTCCTGGCTGAGCTGCTCCGCACCGGTCAGCCCCCGGCGGTTGGCCTGGGCGGCGCCCGCGGTCAGCTCGGCGGGCGTCTGCCAGTAGTCGCCGGCGATCAGGGTCTGCGCCGACTCCGCCCGTTCGAAGGCCAGTTGCGCCTGCGCCAGCCGTGCGGTGGCGGTCGCCTGCTGCAGGAAGTACCGGTAGACGCCGCCGAGCGTGTTGCTCATCCATAGATACAGGTCGGCGTTGGTGAACTGGTCGTTGAGGAACTTCAGCGTCGCCGTCGCCTGGTCGCGCTGGAGGGTGGCGATGGCCTCCTCCTGGCCCGCGATGGACACCTGGTCGTTGGCGGTGACCACCTCGGCGGCGGCGACCAGCGAGTCCTGCTCGGAGGCGGCCTTCGCCAGCCGCCACTCGTCCTTGCGCTGTTCGATACCGGCCTTGAGCTGGTTGGCGTCCATCCGTGCCTGGAGGGTGTTCTCGTTCGCCTGGAGGATCCCTCTTCCGGCTATTCCAGCCATGATGGACATCGCTATGCCCTGCCTGGCGCCTCCGGAGAAGACCGCGCTGGTGAGGTCGGCCGCGTTGTAGGCCTGCTGCAGGATGCCCACCGCCGTGTCCACGGCGTTGATCTCATTTCTGACGTTTCTCATCTCGCCGTACTGGTCGAGGAGGTCCCGCTCGTACTGGTTCGGCTGCTGGTTGATCTGCCGGTCGTAGGTCCTGGTCATGTTGTCGGCCTTGGTGCGCTGTGCCACGGCGGCCTTGACCGCGTCGTTCGCCTCCGTCACCCGGTCCGCGGCGAGGGTGATCTGGGCGTTGCTCAGTTCGATGCCCTTGAGGGCATCGAAGACCTGGAGGTTGCGCTGGTCGTACTTCTCCAGCGCGGCGAGGTAGCCCGCCTCCATCTGGACGGCCTGGGCGACGAGTTGACGGGCCCGTTCCAGCAGCGTCTTGAAGCGGAAAGGCGTGGGCTGGCTGACCGTGATCGCGCCGAAGGCATTCTGGGTACGGGCCATTCCGGCGATGTTCCGGCCCTGCCTGAGCTTGTCGAGCTGTACGTTCGCCCGGGCCGCGAGGGATTCCAGGTCCGGGATCGGCAGCGTGGGTTCGTCGTGGTTCTTCGGTGCGATCGGGCTGAGTGCGGCGGTGCCGAGCAGCCGGCGTGCGGTCAGGTAGAGGCTCCGGGCGTTCGCGACCGACTCGTCGGTCTCGCGGCTGAATTCGGCGTCCGCGTAGTCGAGGTGACAGCGGATCACCGACAGCAGCGTGTAGCGGGTGAAGGGAGTCGGCCGTCCGGTCTCCACGAGTCCGAAGGGATCCAGCTTCTCGGTCCACCGCGGCGGGAAAGTGAGGTCGGGCTGTGCCGGTGTCCCGCCGATCTCGGCGGTGATCCGGCTGTAGGCGGAGACGGGGTGAGCGACGTCGTACGGGTACACGAGCCAGTACCAGTCCAGTGCGGCGCGGTAGTCGCCCGCACTCTGCAGGCGCTGGGCGAGCAGCAGTGGCACGGCCCAGAAGGTCTCCCGGTACGACGGATCCAGCGGCTTGTCCTGCTGCAGTGCCGCGAGTTCGGTCTGGTGGGCCGCCGACCTGGCGGGGTCGAGATAGGTGAAGCCTCTCCCAATCGATTTCACGTATGCGGCCGCTTCCGTCTCGGCCCGGTCCGCGCCGAAGGTGCCCGAACCGCGGATGGCGTCGAAGAAGGCACTCAGTTGAGCCGAACCGCCCGCCACCAGCAGGGTCGGGTCGAGGTTGCGTTCGGGGAACAGGAAGGCCGTGGTCGCTGCCTGCCAGCTGCCCAGCTCGCCCATCCAGACCCATGCCCGGGTGAAGGCGTCGGGGCTGTTGAGCTGCCAGCCTGCGGCGGGATGGGTCGACGGCATCTCGCCGGACCGCTTGGCTGACATGAGCGTCTGGATGCTCTCGATCGCCTGCCTGATGCGGGTGGTGCGCAGGGTTCCGCCGGCGAGGACGTCGACGAAGAACAGCGCCGTCATCTCCTCGCCGACGACGCTGATGTCGGTGGTGGGTGTGGGTGCCAGGTCGGTGAGCAGAGCGTCGCGCAGGATCGGCAGGGCGGTCTGCTCGGCCGTGGCGACGGCCTGCGCGTTTCCGTCGACCAGGTCCTGGCGCTGGGTGGTCCGGCTGCGCAGCACCGACTGCCAGTCGTCACGGGCGCCGTCGTCGACCCGGTAGGGGTTGACCTGCGGGCCGTCGGCGGACAGCACGAAGTAGTCGGGAGAGAGGACGAAGGTGGTCTCCTGGGCCTTCCAGGCCGGGAGCAGCGACGATCGTTTGTGGGCGCCGGTGAGAACCGCGATGGCGTCGTTCCACTCGGCCGTCGTGAGAGCTCCGGCGGCGGCGAGCCGGCTGAGGTTGCGCAGGGCGAGGAATCCGGGCCGGGTCAGTCCGGCGGCGGTGAGCAGTCCGCCGATGTCGGTGCCGTGGCTCTCCTGGTTCTCCCAGTCGGCGAGGTCGGCGCCGGGCAGTGCCTGGGCCAGCATGGCGGCGAGCCACTGGGCGGCGGTGCCGCCGGCGGGGGGACGAAGGCCGTTGAGGAGTTGGCCGTAGTCGGCGAGCGTTTTGGCCCGCTGGGTGATCAGCAGGCGGATGGGGTCGCCGTTCGGTCCGCCGATGACGTCGCCGGCGCCGATCACGTCCGGGTCGGCGAGCGCTCCGTATGTCCTCGGTGTGATCGGGTGCTGGTCCTGGTCGGCCCAGGACAGCGCCAGACCGGCCAGTTGCCAGGTGAGCAGGAGAGGGGTGGTCAGCGTCCGCAAGGGGTCGGTGGCGGTGGTGGAGGTGAGACCGAAGACCGTCTCCAGCGCCGTCTCGCTGAGCCGTGTGTCGTCGAGAGTGAGCTGGTCCAGCTCGTCGGGAGCGGTCGACGACAGCCGGATGCCGAGCCGGGCCGCCAGCGCCCGGCGGGCCTCGGGGTCCGCGCCCCGGGCCAGCCGAAGCTCCGCGTAGGAGGTGCCCACGGCCGCGAGGAGCGAGTTGTACGCCGCTGTGCGATAGACGGCTTCCGCCGCCGCGCCGGGGCCGGTCGGTGCGTGCCGGGCCGCGATGCGTGCCCGGAGCAGTTCGATGGGCACCCGCAGCTGGTTGATCTCGACGGTCCCGCGGTTGGCCTCCGCAGACTGCGCCTGGCTCAGCCGGTCGACGGGCTGGCCCAGAACACCGACCAGGGTGGCCGTGTCCAGCGGGGTGCCCGGCACCACTGCGGGAACCGCGGCCACACTGTCGGTGTCCGGTGGAGTCTCCATTCCGCCCGGCAGGGGAACCGTTATCTGTTCCTGGGCGAAGGAGAGCAGTGCGGTCAGGTACTCACGTTCGTCGAGCCGTTCCTCCAGCGTCTTCGGTACGTAGTCGCTGACGACGGTGACCGCGCGTTGCTGCGGGTCCGGAGTCGTGTTGCCCGCCTTGTCCGTCGCCCATACGTAGATCGTGTGGGCGCCGAACCCGGTCAGCGGCACGCCGGCGTGCCAGCTGCCGAAGTCGTTGCCCGACAGCGGCTGTGCCGGTGTCCTGACCCCGTCCTTGCTCAGGGCCCAGGCCACGCCGGCGCTCCCGCCGACCATTCCGCTCTGGGCGTCCTGCACGGTTCCGGTCACTTGGGCCGTCGCCCGTCCGGCCGAGTCGCCGATGGCGTTGGTCGGCTGATCGACCGTCAGGATCGGCAGTCCGACGTCCCGGCCGACGACCGTACGGATCTTCGTCGATGCGAAGTGGTCGCGGTCGGCGACGGTTACGGAGATCGGCCTCGACCCCAGCGGCATGGATCCGAGGGTGATGAGCTGCTGGAAGGTGGTGCTGGAGACGTTGTCGGTGGAGACGCTCTGACCGTCCCAGGCCAGCGTGATCTTGACCGGGAAGTACTGGTCGGCCGGGATGTTGACCTGTACGTTGACCGACGCCCCGCTGACACCCAGGTCGACCTGCGCGTTCTCGGCCGGTGCCGTCACCGTGAAGGCGGGCGGGACGGCCGCCGCCACCGCGAGCCCGACGTTGCCGGACCGGTAGACCAGCCCGGTGGTGGTCTTCGCCTCGGCGTAGAAGGTGTGGGCACCGGGGGTCGGGAACGTCAGGGACAGTGGTCCGCCACTCTGGTTCGCCCTGATCTTCTCCACGCCGTCGACGCCGGCCGCAGTCTGGGAGAACGTGACGAGAGGCGTCGAGGCGTAGAAGCCGTGGATCGCGTCCCAGCTGTAGCGCGCGCCGGGAAAGGCATTGATCGACATCGAGGCGGCGACGCCCGCCACCACCCGTCCGGTGGGCGCGCTGATGCTCACCCACGGCTGTTGGTCCTCCGGTGGCGGGCCGTCCGGCGGCTGGAAGATCGACATGATCGGCCCGTTGTTGAGCGCCGGCGATTTTCTGGTCGTCACGAGAAATCCCATCCCGAGTTGAAGAAATGAATCTGCGCAGCAAACGGCTCACAGAAAACAGGCAAGTACCATGAGGCCGACGAATGCGGTCTCTTTCCAGTCGATTTCATCGGCGATTTCGGTCGCGTGTCCGCCGACATATGTACCGACTGCCGCTCCTCCCGCCTGGAACACCGGCTCGCACGGCCCGCACAGGGCCAGGCCCACGCCTCCCGCGACGCCTGCGCCGACAGAACCGCCCACCGTCGCGCCCATGAAGTTCGTGGTGGCTTTCATGACCTGGGTCGGCGTCTTCGCGGTGGCCAGTTCGTAGGAGAACGCGGCGTAGCCGCCGATCTCCAGCCCCTTGGCCAGGCTCTCGGGTGAGACGAACTTCCGGAAGGCCGTGAGCTCGGGCCCGGCCGGAGGAACCGCGGTCGGTCGTGCCGGAGTCGACGGCCCGGAGTTGAGATCGAACTCCAGCGTGTCGGGATGATCGGCGATTCCGTAGCCACGGCTCGCGACGGTGCGCCCCGCTTGTTCCGCGGTGTGGATCGCGAACAGGTTTCCGTCCTGGGCGAGAGCGGCCTCGTTGATCTTATGAGCCGGCACGGGTGAATTCGTGGCGGCCGCAGCCCTGTGCGCGTTGTCGACTGACGGCAGGAAGACATCCTCGCGGTAGTTGATCGGTTGCCCCGCTTGGATTTTCGCTTTGAGGCCGGCGGCCCGGGCATTGTCCGCATTGGCCCCGCCACGACTCGCGTGGGTCTTGTCCAGCGCGGTGTCCCGGCCGATTCTCACCGTGGTGTCCTTGCGGTAATGACTGTCCGTGTAGTCCGAAGTACCGGTATTCGCATCGTGAGTGACCGCCTTCGAACCGGCCCTGTGGACCACGTGCTCGCTTTCGGTCGTTCTGGCACCCGAGGCGTCCCGGCCGGCTTTCGGCTGTTTGTCGTAGGGCGCTATGTTGCCGAGGTTGTCGGGGTTGGAGGGCTGCTGAGGCTGCTCACCGGAGGGGTCGACGGCGCCCAGCGGGGAGCTGCGGACGTACTGGTACAGATTGAGTCCCGCCTCCGAGCCGAGCGGGTCACAGCTGATCCATCGGGCCAGCCAGGGGCAGCAGTACCGGGCGACGTGGTAGGTCAGCCCGCTCTCCTCGTCACGTTCCTTCCCGGTGAAGCGGTAGCGCTTGCGGGTGTAGCTCCCGAAGCTGGTCTCTCCGTAGGGGGTGTACTCCTCGCTGTTCGTGAGGGTTCCGGCGCCGTCCAGCACGGCGGTGCTGCTTCCGAGGTGGTCGGTGAGCGGGAAGGCGACGGCGGGGCCGCGGTCTTCGGGGTGGGCGGGGCCGGAGCGGACCAGGGCCACACGGCGCCGGTCGTCCATCACGTGGATGTGGTTGTTCTCCGTCGCCGGGACGGCCGCGGCGGCCGACCCCTCGGTGGTCGCCGCGGCGGCCCAGCGGTGGTGTTCGAAGATCTCGTCGAGGTAGTGGGTCACCTCGACGGCTCCGCCCTGGCGGCGGACCAGTTTCTTGACGCGCCGTCCGGCCGCGTCGTACAGGTACTGGGCGTGCACCGAGGGCTCGGCGCCCGTGACCTGCGTGGCGAACGCCTTCAGCCGGTCGGCGTGATTCCACGAGTAATGCCGGGACGTCGTCTCGGAGACCAAGTTGCCGTTGGGGTCGAACGCATAGGAATAAGGCGTCTTCCCGATGTCCATGCGCTGCGGTCGGTTGCTGCCCGCCGTGACGGTGAACGCGCGGGTGAATCCGCCGGTGCCGCGGTGGAGGAGGCCCAACATGTTCCCCACCGCGTCATAGGCGTACGACTCGGCATACGGCTGAGCCTTCGTCGCGTCGGTGCCGCGTGGCAGGTCGATCCACGGGTCACCGATGGGCGGTGACTGGTACTCCCGTCCGGTCGCGGACAGCAGCCGGTAGGACGGGTCGTGGACGAATCGCCGGTCGAGGGCGTCACCGCTGCCGAGGAGTTTGCGCAGCAGCGGGTCCGTGGCGGCCAGCGCGTCGGGGTTGTTGAGGATGCCGCTGCCCGGCGTGCGGTCGCGGATGGCGAGGACGTTCCCGACCAGGTCGTAGTCGTAGCCGAGATCCTGCACCGGGGCGCCTCCGGTCGGCCGGTAGGCCGGACCGTCCGCCGACGTGTAGTGCTCGGTCCGCAGCCTGGCGAGCCGGAACGTGTGCACGTCGTACGCGTACCTGGTCATCACGCCGTTGCCGTAGGCGATGAGCACCCGCTGGCCCTTGGCGTCGTACGCGATCCGCCGCACATGGACCGTGCCGTCGAGCGCAACCGCCTCAAGGGCGCCCGCCCTGTTGTACACCGGGCGCAGCTCGCCGCGATGACCTGTCACGTCGGTCGGCAAGAGGTGCCGGACGATGCGGTTGAGCGCGTCGTAGCTCGTCGTCGTGACATAGCCGGCGGGTTCGAGCAGTGTCGCGTCGCGTGCCGCCTGGGTCTGTCCGGCTCCGGGTGTCCACTCGACCTGGAACGGCACCACCTGCCAGCCCTTGGCCCTCGCCGCCGCGTAGGTGGCGAGGACAGGGGCGTCGGCGATCACCCGGCGAGTGGACTCCAGGACGCCTCCCTTGAAGTCGACCGCGGCGACCGTCACCAGCCCGGCCTCGTCGCGTCTGCGTACCGGCATGCCGAGCAGGTTCAGCGCACGGGCGGCTGCCCGGTCCGCCGCGGGCTGGCCGGCGGTGCCGCCATCGCCGTACTCGTCGACCTGATGCAGCGTCACGGTGCCACTGACGTCGTCCCGGGCCCACACCTTCATCGGTCTGTGCAGCACGTCGAACGCCCCGAGCCTGAGGGCGCCCTTGCTGTCACGGCTCTCGATCGGGTTGCCGAGAGCGTCCGGCACCATGTCGTGCCGCCCGGCGTCGATGCTGTCCAGCCGCCAGCGCCGCTTGCCCAGGTCGTAGCGGTGGGTGAACGCCACCCGGGCCAGCGGATCTGTGATCGAGACGAGGTTCCCCTGGATGTCGTAGACGGATCTCGTGGTGAACCAGTCGGCGCTCGTCGCGCCGTTGCGGGCGACCGCCCGCACCGTGCGGCCCAGCGCGTCGATCTCCACG
Source organism: Streptomyces sp. NBC_00988 (assembly GCF_045162645.1). Lineage (NCBI taxonomy): Bacteria > Bacillati > Actinomycetota > Actinomycetes > Kitasatosporales > Streptomycetaceae > Streptomyces > Streptomyces sp. NBC_00988. The sequence goes on along the minus strand of NZ_CP108730.1, from coordinate 508,261 downwards.
CTGGCCGGGGTGTTCCAGTGGCTGCGGTACCGTGCCGCCGCGTCACCGTGGGTGCGGCCCGCGTTGTCGTTCGAGTCGTACGCGTACGACTCCCACGGTGTCGGCGTGAACACCTCGGGCACGCTCAGGTCCGCCGGGATTCCGAAGACGACGCGGTGTTCGCCGCCGTCGGCGTTCAGGGTCCGTACCGTCTGCCCCCGGGGGTCGTAGAACATCGTCGTCCTCTGTCCCGACTGGGCGTCGAGAGGCTGCGCGTAGTCGAATCCGGTGGAGAAGAACGGCTCGTACTTCTCCACCACCCGCCCCTTGTTGTCGTAGATCTGCCAGCCGGAGACGATCACGTTGTCCGGGTCCGACGGGGCACGGGTGCGCCCGGTGGTGTCACCGACCGGGGCGAGGTCCTCGGCCGGGATGACGCCACCGCCGAACGTCGGATCGCCGAACAGGGTGTCCTCCGCCTGCGATCGGGTCTGCAGCAGTCGGCCGAACCCGTCGGAATACTGCACCGACACGATCACGTCGTCCCGCTGGGCGGCCGGGACGTCCGTGTCCGTGTCATGGTGCTTCCGCCGGACGGTGCGTACGGACGCGGGCCGGCCGCGTTCAGCGAATGCCAGCAGGTCGTAGGTCAGGCGCGTACTCGGCGCGTCGTGGTCGCCCTCACCGTTCTTGCCGCTCACGTAGTGGGCGGTGACGAGCCCGGTCGGGGAGAACGTCACGCGGTTGGTGTTGCCGTTGGCGTCGGTCGTCTCGCGGGGCTGCAGCACGCGGTAGTCGTGCACCGCGGCGGTCTCCAGCCCGGCGGGATCGACCGACAGCACCGGCAGCAGGTCGTGCCGGTCGTAGTCGATACGGCTCTCCGCGCCCAGCGGGTCGAGCGACGCGATCTGCAGCCCGCGCCCCACCCGGGCGGGATCGTGCACGTCGTAGCGTCGGCGCGCGGTGGCCACGTAGTACCCGCCGGGCGATCCGGGCACGTCGGTGTCCGTGTAATGCAGGTATCCGCCCAGGGCCGGGAGGGCGGCGCGGAACTCGGGCGGATACTCGGCGGGCCAGGCCGTGACCCCGCCGGGGGCGAGGTACACGGGCCGTGGGCCGACCGCGAGGGGGTCACCGGCGGGGTGGAGTTCGTCGAGGAAGCCGTCGGTGAAGGCCAGGGACTCCGTGCGTACCGGCAGCCCGTGGTCGCCGAGGGTGCCGAGCGGCAGCCCGGCGAAGGCGTCCCCGTCGTAGTGGGTGCGGACGTGCCCGATCACGCGCAGCGACACGCCCGCGGCAGGCAGGCCCGCGAGGAGTCCGTCGCAGAGGTCCGCCACGGACGGGCGGCCGTCGTTGACCACCTCGTAGCTGGTGGCCCGGACGACCCGGCCGGCCAGATAGCGGTCGAGGTCGTCGCGGACGGCGTATTCGGTGGTGGCGTAGGTGGCCAGATACGGCTGGGGCGGCGCGGTGGCGGTGGTGGTCATCGGGTCGCGGCCTCGCGGGACGGCGACGGCCAGGTGTCCGGTGGGCAGGCCGTACGCGTCGTAGCCGGCGGGGAAGGCGAACTGGGTCATCGGCTGGTTGCCGCGTTCGTACTGGGTGGTGCGGCTGCCGAGGGAGAACGGGAAGAAGATCCGTTCCCGGGTGTCCACCGGCCGGTCTGTGGCAGGGGGTGACTCCTCGCGGACTCCGGACACGGACTCGGTGACCGTGTAGGGGAGGTACTCGCGGGCGGCGCCGTCCAGGGCGTACAGCTCGGTGCGGAGCAGTTGTCCGCGCAGGGTCCGCAGGGCGGCCCGGCGGGCGCCGGCGGGCAGGGCCGCCAGGAAGATGTTCTGGGCCGGTGGGCGGGGCAGCATCGGGGTGTCGGCGGGGGAGTACTCGTGCCGCAGGTCGAGTTCGGTCCAGTCGCCTGGCTCGTCGGCGGCGACCGGCCCCGGATGGAACCAGCTCTTCGTCAGCGTCGGGGGTGAGTAGTGCCCGTCGGGGACGGCGCCGGGCCCCGTGGTGGGGGTCGCCTGGAAGGTCTCGGTGTCGAGCGTCTCGACCATCGCGAAGCCGCGGAACTCCCGTTCCACACCGTCCCAGTAGCCGTGGTGGTAGCGGTGCCCGGTGCTGAGCCGCCCGCCCGAGATCGCGTCGGTCACCTCGACGTGCGAGACGACCTGGACCGGGAACGGCAGGGTGGTTCGCCAGCGGGTCGCCGGATCGCGCTGGTCGCGCAGGTACTCCTGGGTGGACGTCGTGTAGGTGACCCGGGTGACGGCGCCGAGGTGGTTGTCCATCTCGTGGAGGAGGTGCGGCTTGACGCCGCCGGTGAGGTCGAGGAACCGCAGCCGCGGTCTCCCGGACGCGTCCGCGGCCCTGCTGAACAGCAGCCCGGCCATTCCGGTGCCGTACAGGTCGGAGAGCTGTACGGAGTCCCGGTCGGTCACGGCCGGGGTACCGGTGATGGTGACCGGCTGCTCGGTCCAGGCGTTGCCGGACCGGTTTCCCCAGAGCTGTACCCGACCGCGGTCGACGTAGAGCAGGTCGGCCGCACCGTCGCCGTCGACGTCACCGAGCAGCACCCGGCGCGGGTCGTACCCGTCGGGCAGCCGGGGCGCATGGCTCATGGTGACGCGGGCGCCCCATCGGCCGTGGCCCAGGTTCGGCCAGTAGGCGATGTTGCCGTTGCGGAGCAGCACGATGTCCTGGAGGCCGTCGCCGGTCATGTCCGCCAGCCGTACCCGCGGGTCGGCCAGATCGACCTGCGGTCCGGTGCCGTCGACGACCGCGGTGCGCTGCCAGGCCTTGCGCGGGTCAGGATCGTTGAACCAGCACTCCAGGCGGGTGCCGGAACGGAGTACGTCGGTGAGACCGTCACCGTCCAGGTCGACCAGCTTGACGCTCGGATCGGCCAGAGCGACCGCCGGTGACTGCCGGTAGGCCTGGAACGAGCGGTGGCTCCAGCCCGACGCGAAGGTCATCGGGTAGTAGCCGGTCACCGCGCCCGAGGCCTTCGAGCCGGGGACCGTGGCGGAGACGACGAGGTCGGGGCGGCCGTCGCCGTCGGCGTCCATGAACCGCACACCGGGGTCGGCGAGGGACAGCGGCGGTGCCTCGGTCATCCGGCGGGGAAGCTCGAACCGGCCCTCGCCCATGTTGCGCCAGACCCGCCGTGCGGTGCCGAGTTCGACCACATCGGGCAGTCCGGTGCCGTGCAGGTCGACCAGGGCCAGCGTCGGGTCGCTGAGCGCGACCGCCGGCAGACCGGGCCCGGTCACCTCCCGGAACCGGCGGCCGGCCGGGTCGAAGCCCGAGTACCCGAAGGTCAGCGGTGGCAGAGCCTCCGTCGCTGGGGCCTGTCCGGACGCCGGATCCTGGTCGTCGACCCCGGTCACGTCCACCTGGGTCAGCAGTGAGACCCCGTTGAACTCGGCCTGCCGGTACGTGAATTGCTGTTCCCTCGCCACCCGGGCGATACCGTCGGCGGCGTGCGTGGTGACCCGTACGGTCCGGCAGCGCAGCGACGTCCGCAGCTCGAACCCGGCCCGGTGGTCGGAGAAGGGGTCGGGCCTCGGCTCGTAGCCGAAGTCCACCTCGATCAGGAAGGAAGGGTCGGCGCGGTCGCCGTAGTCGCCGTAGGAGATCCGGGCGATCAGCGGATGGTCCCACCGGTGGCCGAGCTCCTGGCCCCGGTCGGGCAGGTACTCGTACCGGATCAGGTTGCCCAGGGCGTCCTGGGTCAGGGTGACCCGCCAGCCGAACACCCGGCCCGGGTCGGCCGGATCGGCCGTCACCGCCGGATCGCGCCAGCCGGCGTCCGCACCGGCCGGGCGGGGCGTGCCGTAACGGGTGAGCAGACCGTCCTTGCCGCGGACCTCCCAGTAGTTCCCGGAGCCGTCCTTGACATGCTCGATCCGGGCGAACAGGCCCTCGGTACGGGGCCGGTAGCGCACGCGCCCGGGGTAACCGCCCTGGACCGGCACCAGGTCCTCCGCCCCTGACAGGACGAACACATCGGCCCGGTCGGCCCCCGGCCCGACGGCATCGGCATACCGCGGAATCCCCCGGGACGTGCGGCGGGACACCCCCGGGAGACTCAGCTGCCAGCCCAGCCCGAACGGCCCGTTCCCGTTGCCGGTGCTGTAGCCCAACGCCAACTGGGGTGCCAGCCCCGACCGACCGGCCGGAACCGCGATCGGCACCGTGAAATTACCCGTACCGGTGAAAAGGTCGGCAGCGAACTTCTCTCCCACGCCGCTGACCGCGCCGCCACCCTTCGGCAGCGAGATCACCGCGCCCTCCGCAGCGGACTCCGTTCCCCCACTCATCCGCCGACCCCCCGCTCCATCAGGGCCGAACCCCACGAGCGATCAGCCCCGTGATGCGTCCAGTCGTGACTTCCTGCCGCATGAGCGGGAAGTCCGGCCGCGGCAGGGGCCGTGGCGGACATCGCCTCAGCCGGAAGGAAGCCGGTACCGCTACGTCTGCTGTCCATGCCGTGATGTACCTCCGGACGTGCTCCGGCTCCTCGTGCCGGGGCTTGGCCGTGAGCATCAGTTGGCTGGCACGCTTCCCCTCCGCCCCCCGCCTGGCGTCGGGACTGTCCTGTCGGGCTGTCCGCGGCCACCGTGGTGCTCCCAGGAGGCGCCTGTCACGCCCTGTGCCACTCAGCGGACCGGAGGGCCTGCCTCCCCATCGGCCCCACGCCGATCGTCAGCAGCGCCCGCACCAGGATCAACCGTAGGCAAAGCCTCTCCCTGAACTCGGGGAAGGCCGTCCCCGGGGAGAGTCCTCGCCGGCACAACCGACCCCAGGACACATCTGACGACTCATCAGGAAGTGAGCCACGAGCGTCATTTCGGCAGACAACGCCCCCACCGGCGCGACATCGGAGGCGGCGACCGAAGGCTCCGCCTCCGCCGCCTCGCACGCCCCACGCCACCCCGTTCGGAACGGCCCGACATCACACCTGCGGTCGCAGGCGCCTGCCGACACCTGATCACCGACCGCCTCGCTATCACCGGCGCCCGCTGGGGCCTTGACGGTGCCGAAGTCGTCCTCCAACTCCGCGCACCGATCACGAACGGCGACTGCTGGGTTTTCCACGCGGCCCGGTCCGCCGAACTCCGTCTTCGTCGCGCTGTCGAGGTATTGGTCGTCGTACGGCGAGTATCAACTGCCGCTGTTCAGGACGCAGTTGGGGCCCTGGGTCGGGGCGGTGGCCGGCTCGGCTTTGAGGACCTCCATGCGGGTGTTGCAGCCGTTCTTGTCTGCGTCGGTTCAGTGACGGAACTTATCAGTCGCCCGTCGAATGGGCTGTCCGGCACCGTCGGCCACTGCTTCGGCCTGTACTCACTTGGATGCGTGTTCTTCGAGGCAGTCGTCGGCCGTCGGCCCTTCGCCGTCCCTCACGGTCGAACGCGGATGATCGTCTTTCCCTTGCGTCGCTCGGTCGGATTGAGGGCGCTGACGGCATCGTCGAGGGTGGAGACGTTGTCGATGTTCGTCCGTAGTCGTCCGTCCCGCACCCGCTGCACGATCTCACCCAGTTCGGCACGATCGGCCTCGACGACGAAGTCCACCGCCAGGCCGGCAGTGGGCCGCGCCTCGACCGGGCCGACGATCGACACCAGCGTTCCTCCAGCCTTGATCAGGTCGGCGGACCGCTTCTGAACGTCGCCGCCGATGACGTCGAAGACCAGATCGACGCCGCCGACGTCTTCCAGCGCGTCGTGATCGAGGTCGACGAACTCATGCGCGCCGAAGCCGAGTGCCTTCTCACGGTCCGCGGCGCGTCCGGTGCCGATGACATGGGCGCCGGCCTCACGTGCGAGCTGGGTCACCATCGTCCCGACTGCCCCGGCCGCGCCATGGGCGAGGACGGTCTGGCCGGCCTGAAGGCGGCCGTGCTGGAACAGCCCCTGCCACGCGGTCAGGCCTGAGATCGGCAGGGACGCGCCTACCGTGAAGTCGACGTCGCCGGGAAGTGGTGCGAGGTTGCGTGCTTCGATGGCCACATACTCCGCCAGGGTGCCGTCACGGTGCCAGTCGGCGAGGCCGAACACCCGCTGCCCGACCGACAGTCCCGTCGTGCCGTAGCCGAGGGCGGTGACCACTCCGGCCAGCTCGTGGCCGGGGATCGACGGTGTCCTGTCACGGCCGGCGCGATCGGTCCAGGTCGATGGCCACTCCATCTCGGTCGGGACGAATCCCGACGCGTGAATCTGAACGACGACATCGTTGATCGCTGACTGCGGCTCGGGTCGCTCCACCAGAGTCATCCCGGCCGTTCCCGCGGCCTGGTCCGTCACCACGATCGCTTTCATGGGAATCACTTCCTCGATCATCTGTCTCTTCGGTGGAAATCCTGCAGGGATGGAAAGCCCGTCCGACATCACCTCGGCGAGGCCGACAGGAAGCGGCCGGCGATCTGGACGGTGTCGGCCGGACTGCTATGCGCTCGTCGTCATGTCTCCGACCCTAGGAGCGAAGTAGCCCAGAAGTGTGGTCCATTTCCAAGGCAGATCCTTGGGCCACTCTGGAGTTCAGCCCTTCGTTCCCTGCACTCACTGGGGGATCGTCGTCGGCGTTGCGCCACTGGAACCCGAAGGTCGCTTCGGCATTACCTTTTTTCGTAGAGCCCGGTGGCAGGTGCCGTTCCCGCAGCGGATGAGAAAACATGTTGGCCGGGTGCCGGCGGGCTGCGAAGATGCGTCTGTTTCTCAGGCGGAGGATATTTGTTCGTTTTCGTGTGTGCGGGATGCGGTGCCGAGTTGACCACCCCGCTGTCCGAGGTCTCGCTGCCGGTCCACGCCCGTCAGAAGTACGGGAACGGTGCTCAGCTTCCGGTGCTCATGCAGTCAGGGACGTTTGCCGTGGACCCGGACCCTTGGGGAGGGCCGTGGCGGATGTGGGACGAGATCGATCCGGGTGAGGCGGAGGCGCGCGGCATCTACGCGCCGGTCCACGCCCTGTCCGACAGCATGACCGGGGCGAGTGTCATTGCGCCCGGTGATATCCGTGGAACCCGGCTGATTCCTGAGAAGCGCGGCGGTGCCTGCTGCGGTCTCGACGGAGCCGACGGGCCCAACATGGCCTGCGCAGCATGTGGCCTCCCGGTGGCGACCAGAGTCGACGACTGCTCGCTCTGGCAGGCAGTGCGGCTCAGCTCGGACGCCGTGCACCGCGTCCCTGTTGACGGTATCCACGCTGCGCCCCTCTCTTGGGCGGAGTTGGCAGAGAAGGGGGAGACGACGCCCCCGTTCGAGCCGATCGCCACGTGGGGAGGACGGCTGGGGCGGAACCATTACTGGTCGTGGAGTCCGCAGTGGGAGGCGGCAGCCGGCCAAGCGCTCGCCCACCTGTTGGTCGCCTCCCAAGGACAGCCGGTGAAGGTCCCTGGCGGTCTGAGCGCGGGCGTCTTCCAACGCGCGCTCGACGCCCTGTTGCCCCCAGGCCTCCCGAAGCGGCGCGCCGTCCTGGCTGGACCGGGACAGCCCTCCCCGGACGAGGGCGCCGACATCCTCCTCGTACCGGTCCATCCCCAGACGGGGCAGGCCTGGACCCCAGCCAACCCGACTGCGCCGGCATACCTGGTACCCCTACCGCTGGGAGTGTGGCTGTGGCTGGTCTCTCCCCAGCCCTACTTGCCGGTTCCCGCCTCGGGCCGTATACCCCAAGACGTCCTCCGCGACGACCCGCTCCCGCTGCTCCCCAACTGCCTGTTCCGGGCCGACGGGGGAACGTTCCAGCACACCTTGGTCCGGCTACCGGCCGTGCGCAGCCCGTGGCTGCGCACGATTCTCGAGAACCTCATTCAGGGCACCTCGGCGCACCTCTTCTAGTGTGCTGCGCCAGAAATCCTGATGGTTAGTTACTACCCTGTTGGCATGTCGCATCCCGGGCCTTCTGCTGTGGAGATCACGCTGTCCGAGGCCGAGCGTGCCGAGTTGGTGCGCCGGACGGAATTGCCGCACCGGCGCTCGGCCGAGAAGGCCCGCATCATCCTGGCGTGCGCTGACGGCATGTCAAACGCGGGGGTGGCGCGGGTCGTCGGTGTCCAGGCCAAGACGGTGGGCAAGTGGCGGCGGGCTTTCGCCGCGGAGCGGATGGCCGGGCTTGAGGACGCCGGCTGGATCGGCCGGCCGAAGGCCGACCTGGTCCTGGACGAGGCTGAGCGCAGGCAGCTGACGCAGTGGGCGCGGCAGGCGAAGACCGCCCAGTTCCTCGCGCTGCGGGCCAAGATCGTGCTGCGCTGCGCGGAGGGCGGGACGAACCAGCAGGCCGCGGCCGACCTCGGCATCGACAGGTCGACCGTGGACCGCTGGCGGGCCCGGTTCGTTGCCGAACGCCTCGACGGTCTGCACGACGAGCCCCGCTCGGGCCGGCCGCCCTCGGTCCTCCTCGACCGGGTCGAGGAAGTCATCGTGGCCACCCTGGAGTCCACTCCGGGCAGGGACACGCACTGGTCACGGGCCTCGATGGCGCAGCGCACCGGCCTGTCGAAGTCGACCATCGGCCGGATCTGGAAGCGGTTCGACCTCAAGCCCCACCTGCAGGACTCCTTCAAGCTGTCCACCGATCCGCGGTTCGTCGCCAAGGTCGTCGACGTCGTGGGCCTGTACCACCACCCGCCAGAGAAGGCGGTGGTGCTCTGTGTGGACGAGAAGTCCCAGATCCAGGCACTGGACCGCTCGCAGCCGGTCCTGCCGATGATGCCGGGCATGCCCGAACGCCGGACCCACGACTATCTGCGGCACGGCATCACCAGCCTGTTCGCCGCCTTCAACATCACTGACGGCACCGTCATATCCCAACTCCACCGAGGTCATCGTGCGATTGAGTTCAAGAAGTTCCTGGTCCGGATCGACAAGGCGGTGCCCACCGGACTCGACGTCCACATCGTCTGCGACAACTACGCCACCCACAACACTGCCGAGATCAAGACGTGGCTGAGCAGACACCCGCGCTTCCACATCCACTTCACCCCCACCGGCTCCTCCTGGATGAACCAGGTCGAGCGGTGGTTCGGCCTGCTGACCGACAAGCTCATCCGCCGCGGCGTCCACACCTCCGTGAAGGCCCTGGAGAACGACATCACCGCATGGATCGACACCTGGAACGAGAACCCACGGCCCTTCACCTGGACCAAGACCGCCGACGAGATCCTCAACTCCCTCGCCGACTACCTCACCAAGGTCGGAACCGTCAGCCAGAAAATCGAGCAGAACTAACCATCAGGATTTCTGGCGCAGCACACTAGTGCTCTGACCGCCAAGGTCCACCGGGTCTGGGTCTTCCGCCGGCGCTGACGATCTCGGAGTATCGAAGAATGGGGAGTCGGGGGGATCTGGCCGAGGCATTCCGGACGGAGGTGGGCGTTGAGTTCGCGTTCCTGGTCGAGGACGTCGGCTTTTCGGGCCCGGAGCAAACCGACAACGGACTTCTCTTCCACAGCTCCGGCCTGGACGTGGAGGTCTGGTTCCTGAACATGCACGAGCCCGTTGTGACGACGCTCGTCGCCCCGGTCACATCGGACGGCGTGAGGGCCAGGGGCGTATGGCTGGACGAGTTGTATGTCCTGAGCAGACGCGGTCCCGCTCAAGACGTTCCCGGCTCGGCCCCGACCCGGCGAGCCATGCTTAAGCGAGTCCATCAGCATGCCGCTGCGCTGCGCCGGCTCATGCCACAGTTGCTCACCGCGGAGGGTGCACAGCTCATTGCCCACTGCAGCCAGGGCTGAGCCGCGGCGACCAGATCCTCATGCGGCCGTGGCTGCGGGCCGTCCGCCCCAGCGGATGCCCTTCTCGCTGCGGATGCGGATGCGGGTGCGTTCCTTGCGTTCGGCCGTGCTTCTTTCACGCCCTGCGTGTGCTGCAACTCTCTCTGCCTGTGGGTGTTCTGGGCTTCGTATGTTGGTCTGCTCGCCTGTAGGGGGGCATGTCCTCGCAGGGGCACCCCAGGCGTCACCGCACCAGGCGACAGGTGCGCCAGCCGTGGCCCGTCGCGGACCAGGGCGCCGCGCTGCGTTTCGAGGTTGCCGAGGTGGTGGGCGACCGACGATGTGCTGCTGAGCCCGATGGCGTCGGCGATCTGCCTGACCGACAGGCCCTTCCCATGCTCGGCGATCCACCGCCGTATGCACCGACCGCAGGACCTGCTTCTCCCGCTCCGTGAGGTGCTCCGGGCGCGGGTTCACGACCGCCGCCCCAGGGGGCGGGCCTGGCGGCGCAGCTCGACGCGGGCCGCCGGCGTCCGGCCCGGGCCGGATCAGTACCGGGGGAAACTGCAGCCGGCCGGACAGGGTCTGCAGGCGTCGGCGTCGGCGCAACGCGGTGGTGTGCGCCGGGCGTGGCACGGCGGGGGCCGCGTAGGTGAGCCTGCGAGGAATACGGCGATAGCGTCACGTGCGACCGCCCCATCCGCTGGTGTTCAGCTGCCTGTAGACGCGGCGCGCGGAACCGCCGCTGGCGATGCGAACGCTGCGGGACACGATTGATCCCCACCTGCCGAGGACGCCCTCCTCACTGGTGTTCGGCCTATTGGCGCTGAGCGCCCTACGAAGATCGCCAGCATGGCAAGGACCGACAGTTCCTGAGAGAACCAGCTGATTATCCATCAAGTCCACCCAGGTCGAGCGCAGGCCGAGGCCCCTGTTGTCTGAGGCGAGACCGCATCGCCCAGCAGCATTAACCAGAGGCGGTCACGGAGCCCTCTGGATAGCATCCGCAGTCGCTGAACTCCACCACCCACCGACGAAGGAACCCGCCCCATGCTGCGCCCTCCGACCGCTCCGATCGCAGAATTCCCCGTGTCCGGCAGCGACGCCGGCCCCTACGGAATCACCTGCGGCCCCGACAGCGCACTGTGGTTCACCATGGTCCACCACGGACGGATCGGCCGGATCACCACCGACGGCGACGTCACCTCCTACCAACTCGAACCCGCCTCCAGCGGACCGTCGACCATCACCACAGGACCCGACGACGCACTGTGGTTCACCGAATTCCGCAGTCACCGGATCGGACGCGTCACTACGACCGGAGACATCACCTCGTTCCCGCTGCCGACGCCGGATGCCGGGCCGTTCGGCATCACTGCCGGCCCCGACGAGGCACTGTGGTTCACCGAAGCAAGCGCCGACCGCATCGGCCGCATCACACCCGACGGTGACGTCACCGAGTTCCCTCTCCCGCTCTCGGGAGCCTTCCCGTCGGGCATCGCCACCGGCCCGGACGGCCGACTGTGGTTCACGATGAACCAGGCGAACGCGATCGGTGCCATCGGACTCGACGGTCACGTCACCGTCTACCCGCTTTCCGTACCGGACAGCGCCCCGGTCGGCATCACCGCCGGCCCCGACGGCGCCATGTGGTTCGTCGAGATCGGCGCCGGTCAGATCGGACGGATCGCGCCGGACGGAAAGATCGACGAATTCGCACTGCCCGACCCCGCGTCACGCCCGCACGCCATCACAGCCGACGCCGACGGAAACTGCTGGTTCACCGAATGGGGAGCCAACCGCATCGGCCGGATCACGGCTGACGGCCGAATCGACGAACACGATCTCCCCAGCCCATCCTCCGAACCACACGGCATCACATTGGGACCGGCCGGCACCATCTGGACGGCCCTGGAGATCGGAACGGTCGCCCGGCTCACACCACGCTGAGTCCCAACCTCCCGGGCCGGAGCGACCTCCACACCTCCATCAGGACGGCCGCCTTGCCACCCAACCCAGTCCGCCCACCTCGGAACCTTTCTTCCGGACCAACTTGAGTGGCAAAGGACAGTCATCGGCCGCGGGACAGCCGCGACCTCCGCGCCGCCAGGAACACCAGCGCGCCGCCAGCCACCAGCAGGACGGCGGTGCCCGCCCGCAGCAGGACTCCGTCCGTGCCCGTGGCGGCGAGCCCGCCGCCGGTCGTCGTCCCGCTGCTGGTTCCCGCCCCGGAGCCGGACGGGCTCGCGGTGGCCGTGGCCGAGGGGGACGCGGAGGCGCTGGGCGAGGGGCTGGATGTCGCCGAGCCGGTGGCCTTCACCGCGATCGCCGCGGTGTCGTTCGCCGCGTCGTCGTCACGATTGGGGTACTTGGGGTTCTCCACCGCCCGTACGCTGCCCTGCGCGCCCGGGACGACCTTGTCGATCCGCACCGTGAACTCCTGGGTCACGGAGTCGCCCGGCCGGAAGTCCGTGCTGGCGATGTCGCAGGTGTAGCTCTTCGCGCCGGCCTTGCCCGGTGTGCAGTTCCACAGCGGCCCGGGGTCGCCCTGCTCGCCGGGGCCGGGGGCGCCGGTGATGGTGGTGCCGGCGGGCGGGGTCACCACGAACGTGCCGGAGTTGTCGGCGTCCATCCACCGGAAGTCCATCCGGCCCGGGCCGTTGTTCTGCACGCCCACGGTGATGCTGACCGTCTTGCCGACCTTGCCCTCGACCGTGTCACCGAGTGCCTGGTAGTCGGCGTGCTGGGTGGTGGCGAAGGTGCCGTACCCGGAGCCGGTGAATCCGGAGCCGGAGGCGACGGACTTCAGGCCGAGCGGCGCGCCGGTGCCGGTCTCGGGGAAGTCGGACGGGTCGAAGGAGTCGGGCGCGGTGCCGCCGACCGGCCACACGACGTAGGTGTCGTAGCCGTACATCGTGTCCTTGGCGGCGGTGTAGCGCAGCGGCGCGTCCGTCTCGTAGGCCGCGCCGGGTGCGACCGGGGTGTCGAACCGGCACCAGGCGCCGACGTCGGACTGATCCGAGTAGTGGCAGTTGGAGTGGTCACGGGCGAGAGAGACGCCGTCTGAGTCCTGCACCAGCAGCATGACGCCCTTGTCGGCGGGGGCTGTGCCGGTGTCGGCGAAGGCCGGGGTGCGCTCGAAGACGGCGCCGGGCGCGATGCCCTTCAGCGCCGGGTAGGGCCGGGGGACGAGCTTGGGCCCGCCGACCAGGACGTCCGTCTTCCCTGTCACGGTGGCCGCGTCGGAGGCGGTGGCGGTGTAGGTGATGGCACCGGTGTCCCCCGCCTTGGCGGCCGTGGTGGGCTTCAGGAAGAACGGGTCGATCGACTCCTTGCCCGACAGCGGGCCCACGTCGCACCTCACCTTCAGGGTGCCGGTGCTCACGCAGTCGCCCGTGACCACCATCGTCGCCTTCCCGGCGAGGGACGACGCGTCGATCGCGACCGAGACGTCATGGGCGTCGCCGCCTGAGGCGGTGATGCCGAGGTTCAGGTTCGGGCCCTCGCCCTCGGCGGGGAGGTAGTAGTTCTCCTGGGCGTCCAGGACGAGCGTCGTTGGGGCGGCGTGCGCGGCCGGGGTCGCGACCGCCACAACGGCGGTCGCGAAAGCGGCGGCCGCCGCTGTCCGCCATGTTCTACGTATCGTCAGCACACAACGTGGACACGCCAGAACACCGGAAGGTTGCGCCCGGGTGTCCGTCAGCTGACGGAGGGGTTCTGCCCTGGGAACCTCCAGAGCACCCGGACCAGCGGCAGCCGACGGCCAGAAGTTCACCGGGTCTGCACAGACCAGCGTGGGATCCCAACGGGCCAGAGGTCGCGTTTCCGCAAGTCACCGAATTCCGTCGGTAGCCCCACGCCGACGTGGCCCCTGCCGAGCGGTTTCTGAGGGTTCAGGGATGGCCAAGCCGAAAAGCCATACGGGCGACACGTAGGGACTATCGGCTGAGGAAGTAGACGCCGACGGCGGCCACGCCAGTGCCGCCGAGGAACTGGAAGAGCCCTGTCACTCTGAGGAGCAGCGGCCCCGCCGGAGGACTGCCGTAGATATGGGGTGACCTGTTCCGCTGCGTACTCATCGCCTTCGCGTAGAAGCGGGACGCCGCCCTTTTGTAGTCGGTGGCGATGACAGTCCCTGCGCACAGCAGGCCGACCCCCACCAAGTTGAAGAAGACGGCGCCGGCCGTGCTGGGAGAAGCGCTTGCCGGAGCCGAGCCGGCAAGATCCGCGATGGACAGCACGCCGATCATCGTGAGGCAGAGCGATCGACCGGTCAATGATGTGAGCGAGGCGGGACCGTGGGCAACGCGGTCTTTACTCACATCTTTAGGCCAGCAGCTCGGGAAGCTACGGGCATTTAGGGCTTGTTCGATCGCTGGCCTGGGCGAACCGTCATGGTCCGGTCTCGGCGGGCTCCCGAGTGGATTGGTGAGTATCTCGCCGAAGCTCTGCGGATGCTCGCGGCGGGGCGGATCCAGCCCGGTGTGACACAGACCCTCCCGCTGGCCGAGGCGTCTAACTGATCGTTTCAAAATGGTTGGTGTTCACATAGCGGCCTACGGCGTCCGAGGTGGTGGTGGCAGAATGCCGGGGTGGAGTCGATCTTGCGCGCCGCCGGCGAACTGTTGGATGTCGAGTTGTCCGGCCCGGTCGACCTGGGTGGCAGCTCGCGTAGCACCGTGTTGCGTTGTGAAACGGCCGGTGGCGGCAGTGTGATCGTCAAGGCGTTCGGCAACGAGCCGGAGTCCCTGCGTGGCTTCACGGCTGAGGCCGCTGGGCTGTCTCTCGGGATCGCCGGTCCCGAGGTGCTGGGTGTGGACCCCGAGGTTCCCCTGCTGGTCATGGCGGATCTCGGGAACGCGCCTACCCTGGCGGACGTTCTGCTCGGGAGCGATCCGACGGTCGCGGAGAGCGGGTTGCTGGCCTGGGCCCGCGGGCTTGGGCAACTGGCCGCCGCGTCGGTGCACCGGCGTGCCGATCTCGCGCGGCTGTGGTCCCGGTACGACAAGGGCATGCGGTCCTGGGGGGACGAGCCGTGGATCGCGCAGAGGGCCACCGATCTGCTCGCGCTGCTCGACGGCGCCGGAATCGCAGTTCCTCCGGGCCTTGCCGGGGAGTTGGCCCGGATCGGGACAGCGGGTGGGGAGGAGTATCCGGCCTTCACCCCGGGTGACACGTGTCCCGACAACAACCTGCTCACCTCACAGGGGCTGCGGCTGATCGACTTCGAGGCGGCCTGCTACCAGTCGGTGTTCCTGACGGCCGCGTACTGCCGGATGCCGTTCTCCAGCTGCTGGTGCGTCTTCACCCTGCCGGCCGGGATCGCCGCGGAGATCGAGCAGGCGTATCGCGCGGAGGTCGTCGGTGTGTACCCGGCGCTGGCCGAGGACGAGGTGTGGCAGGCCGGCATGCGGCAGGCCATAGCGGTCTGGACGATGGACGCGACGGTGAGGATGCTTCCTCGCGCCGTGGAGGACGAGCCGCTGCACCGGACTCGGCGTCCGGTCCCGACGAGGCGTCAGGTGCTGAGGCATCGCTGGGAGGTGGCGAGCACGCTGGAGGAGTTCCCGGCGTTCGCGGAGACGATGCGGTTGTTGTTGCGTGAGGTCGCCGGAGGCTGGGAGGTGGCCCCGCTGCCGGGGTATCCGGCTTTCGGGAACCGAGGGGAGAGTCGGTCGTTTCAGGCACCGGCCGATGTGACGACTTCCGGCTGAAGGTACGTCGGGGCAGGATCTGCCGAATGTCTGCCGATCTTGTTCCTGATGACCTGTGGGAGCGGATAGTTCCGTTGCTCCCGCCGCGGCGTTCTCGGCGGTACCGCAATCCTGGGCGGTTGCCGGTACCGGACCGAGTTGCTCTGGCCGGCATCGTCTACGTGCTGCGGAAGGGCGTCGCGTGGCGGGATGTTCCTGCTCAGGTCGTCGGCTGCTCAGGGGTGACAAGTTGGCGTCGGCTTCGGGACTGGACCGAGGCCGGTGTCTGGCCCCGCCTCCACAACGCTCTCCTCGGTGAATTGAGAGCATGGGGACTGCTCGCGATGGACGACACCGCGATTGACGGCTCTCACGTCCGCGCTCTGAAGGAGGGAGACCATGTCGGTCCCTCACCTGTCGATCGTGCGCGTCCTGGCTCCAAGCACCATGTGATCGTCGACCAGCACGGCACTCCACTGGCCGTCTCCGTGACCGGGGGAAATCGGTACGACGTCACGCAGCTGATCCCGTTACTGGAAGCGATCCCACGTATCCGGGGATTGCGCGGTCGCCCCCGCAATCGGCCCAAACGGCTGTACGCCGACCGCGGCTACGACTTCGACAAGTACCGCCGCCTGTTGTGGGCGCGCGGGATCAAGCCCGTCATCGCCAGACGCGGGGTCGCACACGGCTCGGGCCTTGGGCGCACCAGGTGGGTAGTCGAGCGCACATTCGCCTGGCTCCATCAGTTCAAACGGCTGCGGATCCGCTACGAGCGCCGTGCCGATCTCCACCAGGGGCTGCTAGAGCTGGCCTGCGGAATCATCTGCCTTCGCCGACTCCGGAAGGCATTCTGAAACGATCAGTAACAGGCAGTCTCATTTGGCATGCCCGTTAGGTTGCTGCGGTGGGGATCATTGAGCGGCTGGTGCCGGATGCGCTGGGGGAGTTGTTCCAGCGGGTGGTGTCGGAGGCGCCGACCCGACCGCAGGGCGGAGGTCGCCGTCGGCATGGTGACCGGGAGGTGCTGGCTGCGATCGTGTTCGTAGCCACGTCAGGCTGCACCTAGAAGCAGTTGCCGTCCGCCTCGTTCGGGCCGTCGGGAGCCACGGCTCACCGGTGCTTCACGGAGTGGTCGGGGGCCAGGGTATGGGCGAAGCTCCACCGCCTGGTCCTCGACGAGCTCGGCTCCTGCGGCGAGCTCGACTGGTCCCGCTGCGCAATCGACTCCGTGAACATGCGAGCCCTGAAAAGGGGGGACCTGACAGGCCCGAATCCTGTGGACCGAGGCAAGTACGGCTCAAAGATCCACTTGATCACCGAGCGGACCGGTCTGCCCCTGTCCGTCGGCATCTCCGGCGCGAACACGCACGACAGCCAAGCCCTCATCCCGCTGGTCCAGGGAATACCGCCGATCAGGTCCCGGTGCGGCCGACGGCGACGCTGGCCCGGCAAGCTCCATGGCGACAAGGGCTACGACTACAACCACCTGCGGCGATGGTTACGCAGCCGCGGAATCACACCCCGGATCGCACGCAAGGGAAAAGACTCCAGCGAACGGCTGGGCCGACACCGCTGGACCGTCGAACGCACCATGGCCTGGCTCGCCGGATGCCGACGCCTCCACCGTCGCTACGAACGCAAGGCCAGCCACTTCCTGGCCTTCACCAGCATCGCCTGCACCCTCATCTGCTACCGCCGGCTTGCCCAAGCAGGCGCCTCCTAGCTACGAGGCGTCGGCGTAGGCGAGGTGGACGCCGCAAACAGCGCAGCGGAAAAGCGTTGCAGCAGCTCTTCGCCGCGGGCCTGCCGAGCAGGTCCGTGCGCGAGGTGCTGCCGTGTGTGTACTCCGGCACGGTGGCGCCCGGGCTCTTGAACCACCCGGAGGCCGAGCGCGCGCGGATCAGCGAGCGCATCACCGACTTGCAAGCGGCGCGCGACCGGCTCGACACCGTGATCGCCAACACCCGCAACCCGCCCGCGGAATGCCTCCAACCCCGGGACTGACTTGGGTACCGGACGCCGGCCAGACCGCGCCGCATGAGCACCACGTCGCCTGGTGTAATCCCGGGCTGATGCCACCCAACTCGGACAAGGAATTACTACTGAACACGCTTACGTGCTCAACGTCGGACTCGACCTGCGTGCGGTCGCCGACCCGGACGACCCGGCCGAAGACCTCCTGACCGTGGACAGCGCCCAAGTACAGGCAGGACTCGACAAAGCCGCCGCCGCTCGCGCCACGGCATCATCGATATTCCTATGGCAAGCGGTCGGCGGCAGAGGCTGGTGAGCGCGAGCGCCCGGGGGGCGCCGGCACCGGCGTCAAGTCCAAGCTCACCCTGGCGGAAAGGATCCTGGTACCGTGCCTCACCTGCACAAACTCGCCATCCTGGCCTTCTTGGGCCAGTTCTTCGGCGTCACCGCCATGACTATCAGCCGAGCAGGCCGAGAAGTTCAGCCACTCCAAGCAAGCCCACGGGCGCCAGGTCAAGGCCTCCACCACCCGCTTCCGGACACCTGCCTCCTACGGGTTGCAGCACGGGCTCAGCTCGGTTCGCACGACCCGGTCGGGATGCTGATGTCGTGCTGCTTCGGGGCCGTCAGCCGGCCCGGGGCGGCACCGGCTCGCTGTTCTTCTCCGTTTCGATGACGTGGACGCACCGGTTGAGGGCGGCGGCCATGTAGCGGCGCCAGAGCGGGGTGAAGGGGCCGGCGAGGATCCAGCGTCGGCCGGGCAGCGGCTTGAACTCGTAGGTCCAGCGGATGAGTGTGCCGTCGCCGTCGGGGTTGACGTTGAACTCGCCCCGGGCTCCGGCCGCGAGGCGGGAGAGGATGTTGGTGAAGTTGGTCAGCTGGTAGGCGAAGCTGGATCCGGGCGTGTACTCGGTGAGTTCTTCATGGGCCTGGGAGCCGTCGTCGAACTGCGGATTCCTTCGGGCGCCCGCGTGGTCCCAGGCCTCGGTCTGGTTCTTCACACCGCTGATCCCGGGAAACGGGAAGACCGGGCGGAAGACGGCGGGAAGGTCGATGGGGGTCAGGATGCGGAAGGCGTCCTGGGGCGCCGTGAGAGTTCGCTGCTGGACGGTGATGGTGACGGTCTTGTCGTCGGGCTTGATGAGGAGAGTGGTCATGGTTCAGCTCGCAGCGGTGGTGGTGAGGGCCGGGTAGTCGGTGTAGCCGCGGTGGTCGCCGCCGTAGAAGGTGACCGGGTCGGGCTCGTTGAGGGGCGCACCCGTGCGGATGCGGTGGGGCAGGTCGGGGTTGGCCAGTGCTGTGGCGCCGACCGTGACGACGTCGGCCAGACCGGAGTCGAGATCGGCGAAGCGAGTGTCGAGCGGGGTGCCGGCGCGGTTGACGATCAGTGCGGTGGACCACTGCTGGCGCATCCGCTGGAGGAGTTCTTCGTCAGGCCCTTGGATGACGTGCAGGTAGGCGAGGCCGAGCGGGTCGACGGTGTCGAGCAGTGCCGGGTAGACGTCGTGGGTGTCGTGCTCGGTGATGTCGTTGTAGGGGTTGCCGGGGGAGATGCGCAGGCCGGTCCGGTTGGCGCCGATCTCGGAGGCGACCGCAGATGTCACCTCGGCGGTGAAGCGGATGCGGTTGGTGACGGAGCCGCCGAACTGGTCGGTGCGGTGGTTGGCATTGGCTGAGAGGAACTGGTGGAGGAGGTAGCCGTTGGCGCCGTGGATCTCGACGCCGTCGAACCCGGCGGCGACGGCCGCCGCCGCCGCGTAGCGGAACTCGTCGACGACACCGGTGATCTCGTCGGCGGTGAGGGCCCGCGGGACGGGCATCTCCTGGGGGCCGCCGGTGGTGAACATGACGCCCTTGGGCTGTATGGCCGAAGGGGCGACGGGCGTGCGCTGGTGCGGAGTGTTGTCCGGGTGGGAGATACGGCCGGTGTGCATGAGCTGGACCACGATGCGGCCGCCTTCGGCGTGCACGGCGTCGGTGACCTTGCGCCAGCCGGCGATGTGTGCGTCGGTGTAGATGCCCGGGGTCAGCAGGTAGCCCTGGCCGTCGTCGGAGGGCTGGGTGCCTTCGGTGATGATCAGGGCCATCGAGGCCCGCTGCCGGTAGTACTCGACGTTGAGCTCGCTGGGTGCACCGTCCGTCAGGGAGCGGTCGCGGGTCATGGGTGCCATGGCCAGCCGGTGCGGCAGTTCCATGGCCCCGATGGTGAAGGGGGTCCAAAGCGTCACGGGATGTCGCTTTCTGCTGTTCAGAGCTGTCAGAGGAGCGGTAAGGGGTCAGAGGGAGGCGAGGACGCGGACGCGGTCGGCGATGGCGCGGCGAGCAACGTCGGTGGTGAAGGCGATGGAGTCGAATTCGTGCGGGACACCGGGGTGCAGGTGGAACTCCACAGGGACGCCGGCCCGGCTGAGCTTGGTCGCGTAGGAGAGGTCCTCGTCGCGGAAGGCATCGAGCTGGCCGACCTCGATGTAGGCCGGGGGCAGGCCGGTCGCGTCCTCGAGCCGGGCGGGAGCTGCCGTGGCGGGCACGTCCGGCCTGCCCGCCGCCTCGCCGAGCAGCGCCGGCCACGCGGTGCGGCTGTCGTTGTAGGACCACAGCAGGTACGGCTCGATGTACGGGTCGGGCGTGGTGGTGCGGTCGTCGAGCATCGGCATGAGCAGGATCTGCCGGGCGATTGCCGGACCGCCGCGCTCCCGGGTGAGGATCGACAGAGCCGCGGCCAGTCCGCCCCCGGCGCTGTCGCCCATCACTGCGATCCGGCCCCGGTCGACGCCTAGTTCGTCGGCGTGTTCGTGCAGCCAGCGCAGGGCGGCGTAGGCGTCCTCGACCGGCGTGGGGAACGGATGCTCGGGGGCCCGGCGGTATTCGACCGACAGCATCGGCACCCCGCTGGCGGAGACGTAGCGCGAGACCGGTCCGTCGAACAGGTCGATGTGGCCGAAGATGTAGCCGCCGCCGTGGAAGAACAGCACCGCCGGGCCCGCTGCGGCGCCGGTCTTGGCGTACCAGCGCATGGTGATCTGTGTGCCGTCGTCGGCGGTTGCGTGGTGCTCGGCGGTCGTGACGTCGGTCGGGATCGGCTGGGCCGCCGAGGCGGCACCGATGATCGGCTCCCATATGGCGCGGCGTGCGGGCACGTCGCCTACCGCCGGGGGTGTGGCGTGCGCCATGGCCTCGGCCATGGGGGCGTAAACCTGGGCGAACTCGGGGTCGAAACCGAGTGACATGGCTGTCCTATCTTTTGTTGGCTCATGGGTCTGAGCTGGTGTGATGTGGAGGAGCGGTGGAGTCCCAGGCCAGGATTCGGCTGCGGCCGGCATGAATGTGCTGGAGCTGCGCTCTGCCAGGTCTGGCAGAGCGCAGTCCTCGGCGATGGCTCGACGGCTTGTAGGGAGACGCGACGCGATCGCCGTGCCGGAGAAGGTCGCCTAGGTGAGAGAGGCGGCGGAGGGAACGACGAGGACCTTGCCGGAGAGCGCGCCTTCTGCGGCCTCCGCGTGCAGCGCCGGCAGCTCGGCCAGCGGCACCCGTCGAGCGATGTCGACGTGCAGCGCTCCGGAGTCGACCAGCGTCACCAGCCTCGCCAGCTGCGCGGCGTCGCTGTTGACGAAGAGGTTGACGCCGCGCACGCCGCGTTCCTCGTCGGAAGGCGCGGGCATCCACACCGTCGTGTTGACCACGATGCCGCTGTCGCGGACCACGGAGGTCAGCGCGGCCAATTGCATCGGATCGACCGGCGCGAGGTTGAGCACGACGTCGACAAGCGCGGACAGCTCGGGGACCCCGTGGCCGAACACCTCATCGGCACCCGCCGTCCTGACGCGATCACTGCTGCGCGGCCCGGCCGTGGCGATCACGTGTGCGCCGGCGTGCTTGGCCAGCTGGACGGCGTAGCCGCCGACCGCGCCGCCCGCACCGTTGATCAGCACCCGCTGGCCGGCAGTCAGCTTGGCGTGGTCGAAGAGGGCCTGCCAGGCGGTGAGCCCGACCAGTGGCAGTCCGCCCGCATCGGCCAGCGGGATGCTCGCGGGCGCCGCCGTCAGCAGGCCGGCCGGGGCGAGCACGTACTCCGCCGCAGCGCCGGCACCGGTCATCGGCAGGAAGCCGACAACCTGGTCACCCACCCTGACCCTGTCCGCGCCCTCGCCCAGCGCGTCGACCGTGCCCGCGACGTCGATGCCGGGGGTGTGCGGCAGGGCCACCGGGATGGGGCCCCGCATGAAGCCCGCGCGGATGTTGCCGTCGACCGGGTTGAACGATGTCGCGGCCACCCGGATCCGGACCTCCCCGGCTGCGGGGACCGGCTCTTCCACGTCCTCGTAACGCAAGACGTCCGGAGAACCGTACTCATAGAAACGCACTGCTTTCATGACAAATGCCACCTTTCGTGACAGAGAGTGTGCTTCGAATTTGAAGCATTGTGAAACCTGGGCACGCCTGGGCTATCGAGACAGTGCCTTCAGGTGGGTGAGGGAAGACAGCCGCTATGCGGCTCTCAGGAGCTGAAGCTTGCCGTGGCTCGGAGAACCGGGCACGGCGGTGAACACCAGGAGCGTCTGATGCTGCTCCGGATCCAACAGCATCTCGGCGTACAGCTCCAGCTCCCCCAACTCGGGGTGCAGGTAGCGCTTGAGGTCGTGATGATGAGTCACTCCCACCTCGTGCAACCGCCAGATGTTCGCGAACTCGGAGCTGGCCTCCAGCAGCGCCGCGACGATCTCGCCGGCCCTCCCGGTGGGATCCGCCGTGTACGCGTCCCGGATCTCCGCGGCGAAGACCCTGCCCCGTATCGGATGGTCCTCGACGGGGTACAGGCCACGGACCCGCCGATCACCGGTGAACCAGCGGTAGACCAGATAACGGGACAAGCCCGAGTACTGGGTGTAGTCACCGAGCAGAGCGACCGCCGGGCGCGTCTGCAGCAATGCCTCGCCGAGCCGTGACAGCACGATCGCGGGCACGTCCGAGAGACCGGCGACGATCCGCAGCATCGTGGGACCGATGTAATCGTCCCGAAGAACCCGCTGCGGCGCCGGGATCCCACCCAGGATGAAGACGTGGTCACGCTCGCTCTCGTTGAGACGCAGCGCCCGGGCGAGCGCGACGAGCATCCGCTCCGACGGCGCCGGACCTCGCTGCTGCTCGATTCGGCTGTAGTAGTCGGCCGACATCCCGGCCAGCGCCGCCACCTCCTCGCGCCGCAGCCCGCCGGTGCGGCGCCGCTGCCCGCGGGGAAGCCCGACATCCTCCGGCTGCAACGCCTCACGACGCGCTCGGAGAAAATCCGCCAGCAACGCCCGGTCCATCGTCCGACCTCCTCTGTTCGACAGGACAATCTTGACGCGAACCCGGAAGCGGATGAAGGGCGGCTTTAACCGCGGACAAGTTGTCCCTGGCTAGTGCTGTCACCACATAGGTTCGCCGAGGCGGCGGCCACGGCGGTTGCACGTCCGGTGAAGTCCGATCCGACCGCTGGGGGTGTGGTGGCTGAGACTGCTCCGCGTGCGCAGGTTGACCGACCAAGAAGGGCACAAGCGTCGTCTGCGGACGCAGTGCCTTTCCAACGGTGGAGCAGGACGCGGTAAGCCGGGCCGGCGGCGACAGTCGCCGGTGCACCGTAACGAGGACAGCAGGCTGAGTCGTCAGGTCGGCCGGCGTGCGAATTGCTCGGTGTTGCTTCTTGAAGGCGCGGATGAAGTGGCTGCTGTCGGTGAAGTGCCGGCACACGGCAACCTCGGACACGGTGAGACGTGATTCGAGGCAGTGAGTGCCGTGGCGGCTTCCTCCAGCTGTCGCCGGCGTCTGTAGTTGCTGAACGACTCGCCCAGACTCGCGAAGGCCCGCTGCGGACGTACAGGTGCGCGGCGATGGTGGCGGGCGACAGGTCGACGTCGGCGAGGCGGGTGTCGGCCAGGTTCTTGGCCGCTTGGGCCAGCGCCGGGGTGAAGGTGGGTTCGCGGTCGTCGACGTGGTCGAGAAGCAGTCCCTTGGCCGGTTCGAGCAGGGCGTTGCGGAACGCGTAGGCGGCCCCCTGGGCCGAGGTCGCTCACGGTCCGCTGGACCATGGTGGTGTGTGCCAGGAGGACCTGCGCCGCGGGCGAGGTGGCCCGACCGGCGCGTGGTTTCCCGGCGACCAGGGACCGCAGGGCGTCGCCGGGGAAGATGAAGAGGCGGTTGCCGATCTCGGGGGCGGTGTGGAGGTGGTTCTCCATCACGACGTGGTGCATGAAGTAGGTGCCGGCCGAGATGTGGGCGTCACCGCCCTGGTCGTGCGGGTCCCGCATGGGCATCGCACCTCGCAGCCCGACGTACAGCCCGACGTACAGCCCGACGTACAGCCCGACGTACAGCCCGATGTACAGCCTGATGTGGTCGTGCTCGTGCGTACCGACCGCCTGGGTGCTTACGGATGAGGAGCCCCAGAGTTCGTTGACGACCGTGTCCTGCAGGTTTACCGAGCGCATGGTTCCCTGGAAGCCGTCGACCGTAGAAGCGGTGAATTCTGGCAGTACAGGTCTCCCACGCGGTCGTTCCAGGTGTCGGTTAGCGGCTCCCACGTTCTGCGGCCGGTTCCGGTGGTGTCGGCGTCGGCGGTGAATGTGCCCACCTTGTCGCTCGGTCCAGGGACACACGGTCTGCGGCTCATCGTCCTCCACGCCGATGAGCATGTCGCTGGAATCCCATCTGGTGTCGCAAACGTCCCGTGGCCCGGCCGATGAGGCGGGAACAGGAGGCTCAGCGGGCCAGCCGGTGCACTTCCTGGCCTTCACCAGCATCGCCTGCACCCTCATTTGCTACCGCAGACTCGCCACATGAGATGACGTCTAAGGCACACCACCCGCTGGAGACCGGCACGGGCCGAGGCAAGATCCTTCTCTCCCTCGCCTGACCACACCCGGACCGTTTGGCGAGAGCAGAAACCGCCGGATCAGGGTTCGGCACGTGCAGGAGCCGGAGACGACGGTGGGGTTGCTGAACCCGGGCTTCATGGCGTCGTCGGGCACGGAGAACTCGAATCCGCTCCATGCGGCAGGGCGGGTCGGCGGATCCGGTGTCTGACACGGTCGGCGCGACCTGGCCTGTATTCTTGATCCACTTTGCCTGGGATGTCGTCGAGGCTCGGTTGATCACCGACGGGCGGGAGGAGACGGGGTGGCGGACAGGGACAACGAGGTCGGGAGACGCCGGACTCGCGGTATCGAGGGACACGAGGCCGCAGTTCGAAGGGCTCGTCGTTGAGAGGGCGAGGACCGCACTCCGGATGCGTCGCGCGGGAGCCGCGTCGTGGACATCGGCAGCCCGACCGTCGCGGGCCAGCACGCCCCCGCGATCCGCTTAGCGGTTTGCGCACGAGCCGCCGATCGCGTCCGGTCGAGGACGAGGCGGGGCACACCGCGTAGGTTTCATGGACACCGACATGAATCGCCGGCGTGACGGACAGACGAAGCACCCGCCGCGCGATCGCGGCCGTCCGCCTCATCCATGACGGGGAATCGACATTGAACGAGACCAGAACGACGCGTGCGACGGAACGCCACGGACCCGACAAGGGTCTCGGCTCGGCGCGAGCCCTGGCCCGTCTCGCCCTGCTGTGCATCGCGGGCGCAGTGGCCGCAGTGGTGGCCGGCACGAACCATTGGTTCATCCTGCTGCTGGGCCTGGCGGGTCTCGGATTGACCGGCGCGGGCTTGTGGTGGGCGTTGGCGCACCGTGGATTCGCCCGGCTCCTCGGTGCCCTTTTGGCGATCACCGCACCCGTCGGCGTCCTGGTGGTGTACGCCGTGTCGGGCCTGTGGGTGGTCGCGGTGGTCGCCCTCGCGGCGTGGACGGCCGCGCTCGGCTGCGCGCGGAGTGCCCTGCGCCGGCTGCGTAAGCCGCACGGCATGCACACCCGCACGGTGCGCCCGCCCCGCCGGGCCGTGCTGATCATGAATCCGAAGTCGGGCGGCGGGAAGGTCGTGCAGTACGGACTCGTGGAGCGGGCCGAGGCACTGGGCGCGCGAGTGATCCTTCTCGACCTCGACACGGATCCGGATCCGGTGGCACTGGCCCGGCAGGCCGTAGCCGAAGGAGCCGACCTGCTCGGTGTGGCCGGCGGCGACGGCACCCAGGCCCTGGTGGCGGGAGTCGCCGCCGAACACGGTCTGCCGTTCATGGTCGTGACGGCCGGCACCCGCAACCACTTCGCCATGGACCTCGGCCTGGACCGGGACGATCCGGTGAGCAGCCTGGACGCGCTCTCGGACGGTGCGGAACTCCGCGTCGACCTCGGAGACATCGCCGGCCGGCCTTTCGTCAACACCGCCTCGTTCGGTACGTACGCGCACATCGTGCAGAACCCCGACTACCGCGACGCCAAAGCGGTCACCGCGCTCGACCAGTTGCCGGACCTGCTGGCGGGCGAGGCGGGCGCCGCACTCAGTGCCCGGACCGACGAGGAGCGGTTGGAGGCCCCGCAGGCGGTGTTGGTCAGCAACAACCCCTACGCACGGGCCGACCCCCTGACCGGTGGCCGCCGGGAACGGCTCGACACGGGCGAGCTCGGCGTGATCGCGGTCCAGGTCGGGGGCGCCGTACAGGCCGCCGAACTGGCGCTGTTGGGGGAGCGGGCCAGCGGCATCACGGTTCTGACGTCCCGCAGCGTCGTCGTGGAGTCCGACGAGGAGGCGATCCCGGTGGCCGTGGACGGCGAGGCACTCGTCCTGCCTCCGCCCGTCGTGTGCTCCATACGGCCCGGCGTGCTGCGGGTCCGCGTGCCACGGGAACGTCCCGGGGCACCGTACGTCGCACCGACCGTCGACTGGTACCGCGTGATACGCCTCGCCTTCGACCTGTCGCCCCACGCACGCGAGAGCCACGACCGAGCAGCCCCCTCACGCGACAAGAACCAGGAGCAGAGCGATGATTGACCGTCGGACTCGCCACCAACGAGTACCCCAGGGTTTGCTGCGCGACCTCGCCAGCCTCGACCAGGCCCTCTACGAGGCCGTGACGGTCACCAGCACACCCGCACTGGACTCGGCACTGCGCCGACTGTCCGCGGCGGCTGATCACTCCAAGATCTCCCTTCTGATCGCCGCCACCCTGGCCCTGCGCCCCGGCCGCTCCCGCCGCGCCGCGGTGCTCGGCGTGGCAGCGATCGGCGTCGCGTCCACCACGGCCAACCTCCTGGGCAAGCGTCTTGTACGGCGGCCACGCCCGCACCGTGCCGAGGACTCGCCGTTCCCGGGTCGGCACGTCCCCATGCCGGCGTCCGCGTCGTTCCCCTCCGGTCACACGGCGTCCGCCGTCGCCTTCGCCGCGGCGGTCGGGCCCGCGTTCCCGGCCGTCACGGTCCCCCTCGGACTGCTGGCCTGTGCCGTGGGCTACTCGCGCGTCCACACCGGGGTGCACTACCCGGGCGACGTGGTCGCCGGCGCCGTCCTCGGAACGGGCGCGGCCGCGGCCGTCCTGGCGGTGGCCGCACACCGGGACGGCTCGGTCGGCGGCAGAGCTGTGCGCCTCACCTGTGGGTCTTCTGCCCGGTGATCGCCCGTTGTCCGGGCGCTCGGGTATCCGGACGGCAGGCAGCTCCCGATACCCGGATCACCTCACCCCTTAGTTGAACGCGTTCAAAAATACTGCCATGATGGGTCTCGCCATCCGCAGAGGATGCTGGGGGAGAGGATCACCGTCATGACGAGCTCACTTCTCATGCCGCGAGGCCGTGTCCGCACACGTGGCGCCGACATGGGAGGAGCGGCGGGCAGCGCGGCTCCGACGCGGATTCTCGACTGGCGGCATCCGAACGTCTCGTCCCTGGTGCGCCGTCTCGACCTGCCGACGGACACGGAAGACGCCTCGGACGCCTGCCGAACGGCGGCCCTGCGGCAGGCCCACCGATGGATCGCCACGGCCGTGCGGCCGGTGTACTCGGTGCAGGACGAGCGACCCGCCTCGGAGGTGCTGCGCCGCGGACGAGGCTCGTGCAGTCAGCGGCTGGCGGTGCTGGAGGCGGTCGCGCGGGCAACCGGAGTGGCCACGCGCGTGCGCGGCCTGTTGGTCGACGGCAGCTTCTGGTACCCGCGCTTCCCCCGGGTCCATCGGCTGGTCCCGCACCAAGTCGTGCTCGCATGGCCGGAGTTCCGCATCGAAGGTCCGCCGCAGAACGGCCGTCCCACCGCACCGTGGCTGACGGTCTCGGAACTCTTCGGAGACCTCGACGAGTTGAACGAATCCAGCGGCGGCGGCTTCACCAACACCGGCCCGGAGACACTCTTCGAGGCACTGTCCCGGACGGCGATCGACTGGGACGGCACGACGGTCTGCCCGGCCACCGGTCCCTCGTGCGACCTCTCGGCCCACGTCCTGACAGACCTGGGCCATTTCGACTCACGTGACGCACTCTTCGCCCAGCACGGCCAGAGCCTCTGCGGAACGGCGAGACTGCTGGCCGAACCCATCATGAGCCGCCGTTCGGCAGGCGCCTGAGGGCTCGCGGCGAATCAACACGGCGGTGCTCGCCGCCAGGAGGCCGTACTGGTCGAGGTGGGCGGCGTGATCCTGCTCGGGGCGTTGGCGTAGGTGACCCGGCGCCCGCGGGCCACCAGTTCACGGATGAGCGCGAGGCTGGGCAGGACATGGCTGACGATGGGGACGCCGACCATCGCGATGCGGGCGCGGCGACGGGACATGGGCGATCTCTCGTTGTCTTGCGCGGGACGCGTGCGGGGGTGTGGCGAGGAGGCGCCGTCAGGGCTGGTCGAGCTGTGCGGTGGCCTCTTCCAGGTCGCGACGGTCCCCGACATGATCGTCCGTACGTGCTCGGTGATGTGCTGCACCGGCCAGTCTCACCACGCCACGGCGAGGAGGCGGGCGATGTCGGCCGCGTCGTAGCGGGTGCGGATGAGCCGGGCGGGGGCGCCGCCGACGAGTCCGTGGTCGGGGACATCTCCGGTGACCACGGCGCCTACGGCGATGATCGCGCCGCGGCCGATGCGTACTCCGGGCATGACCGTGACGCTGTGGCCGAGCCACCCGTCGTTGCCGACGACTGTGTCGCCCCGGCCGGACAGGTCGGTGATCAGGGCGAAGTGCTCCGCCCAGGAGCCGCCCATGGTGGGGAGGGTGGAAGGGCCGTCCATGCGGTGGTTGGCGCCGTTCGTGAGGAACCGGGTGCCCGTCCCCAGCGCGCAGTACTTGGCGCTGACGAGGCGCTCGGGGCCGTGGTCGTAGTCGTAGTCGTAGTCGTAGAGAACGTTGCGCGTCTCGAACGCGGTCGGGTCGTGCGGATCGTCGTAGGAGGAGAGGTCGCCGATCTCGATCAGCGGCGACTTCGCCAACTCCCGTGCGCTGGGTCCGATCGACCTTCTCAGGGCGGTAACTCCCAACAAGGTGATCGCGGCGGTGGAACACGATAGGACGTTCGGCGCCGGAACGGCTGTGGCCACCTTTCCTTGAGAAGGGTGGCCAACCGCCGTTGAACGGAGGCTGCCCACCAGCGCCCGTGTCCTGCGTGCCGCGCTGCTGACCCAGATGGGCGCCGAGCGTCTCAAGCGGCGTGAGCTGGAGTTGTCTCATGCTTTCGAGAAGGCCCGCGAACACCGCGAGCTGCGGCGCAGTCCGCGTGGTAGCGCCGGATGCCCGCTGACTCTGGAGGTTGCCGGGAGCGGCGTAGTTGATTCGCCCCCGGTTGGTGTGGCGTGCGTTGCGGGCTGAGTGTTGTCTGGTGGATGGAACACCGCGATGTACTGACGGTACGGCTGACGAGTTTCCTTGAGGAGCACACCATGACGCAGAAGATCTGGTTCATCACCGGTGCCTCACGCGGCTTCGGCAGGGAGTGGGCCGTCGCCGCCCTCGAACGCGGCGATTCGGTTGCCGCGACCGCGCGCGACCTTTCCACCCTGGAGGACCTTCGCGCGGAGCACGGAGAACGGCTGCTGCCCTTGCGCCTCGACGTGACGGACCGTGACGCCGACTTCGCCGCCGTACGGCAGGCGCACGAGCGGTTCGGGCGCCTCGATGTGGTGGTCAACAATGCTGGTTACGGCCACTTCGGCATGGTCGAGGAACTCACCGAGTCCGAAGCGCGTGCGCAACTGGAGACCAACCTGTTCGGTGCCCTGTGGATCACGCAGGCGGCGCTGCCGTTCCTGCGCGAGCAGGGCAGCGGACACATCCTCCAGGTCTCATCCATCGGAGGCATCAGCGCCTTCCCGCTGGTCGGGATCTACCACGCGTCGAAGTGGGCGCTCGAAGGCATGAGCCAGGCGTTGGCCCAGGAAGTGGCGCCGTTCGGCATCAAGGTCACACTGATCGAGCCCGGTGGGTTCGCCACCGACTGGGCGGGCTCCTCGTCGAGCACCTCCGAGCCGTTGCCCGCGTACGCCGACTTCCACAAGGAAGTGCAGGAGCAGCGCCGCAAGCGCGTCGGCACGCCGGGCGATCCGACCGCGTCCGCCGCTGCCGTGCTGGAGATCGTGGACGCCGACGAGCCGCCGCTGCGCTGCTTCTTCGGCTCGGCTCCGCTGGGCATCGCCAAGGCCGACTACGAGCAGCGTCTCGCGGTGTGGGAGAAGTGGCAGCCCGTGGCAGAACTGGCGCAGGGCTGAGCCGGCCAGGGCGACCCGGCGAACGGAAGGGACAGCCGTGCGCGTAGGCGAGTGAGCGCGCGATGAAGGGGTCGACTGGAGTGAATCCGGTCGACCCCCCTTCCGGGATGGCACTGTGTGATCAGGAGAGGTGCCTCTGGTCGCGGTCGCACACCTGCTCGTGACAGGTCGGCGACCTCGCGGTGCTGTACGTCAGTCGCCGAGGGGATCTTCTTGAAGTTGTCTACCTGGGGATGCTGACCTGCGCGGATGACCCTTCCCACGTCGTTCAAGGGCATGCCGTGTCAGGCGCTGAGGTAAGCCACTGTGCGTACTTCCCGATCTGCTTCGACGCACCGGAAATGTCGGCCGGTGTCACCGACTCGGTCACCTGGCCAGTTCCTTGGTGATCCGGTCGAGCATGCTCGCCCTGCCCTATGTCGAGGTGCTGGTGGATACGGGCGGGGGTGCCGGGCGGGTTGAGGATGTAGCGCAGCCCGGAGGAGGTCGACGGCGGGAGTGTTCTCCTCGGAGTTCCTCCAAGGATCGCCAGAACGCCGCCTCGCTCTCGGCGGCGCGCTCGGGGCGGCCGTTGAACTCCGAGTTCATCAGGGGGCATTCGAGGTCGGTGGTGTTCTCGATCATCCGCTTCCCGTAGCGGACCGCCGACTGTCGCTCTGTCTCGTTCGGGCGGATGGTGATGGTCGCGATGCTGGTGGAACGGGCCCGGCCGGACGGGCGGCAGAGTCCGGCCTGCGTTCCAGGGGTCAACTGCCCGCCCACGGCTGCACCGTGGTCGTCACGGGCGTCCCGGTGCGGGCCGATTCCTCGCAGGCCAGCGCCAGCAGGTGATCCTGGCAGCCGTCGGCCAGCGGGTACGGTTCCGGCCCGGCGTCCCGTACCCACGCGCCCGTCCGGCACAGCAGATCCACGACGGCGAGGTCGTCCTCGGACAGGCTCGCGCCCACGTACTCGTTGCGCCACACCACGTCGCCGTCGAAGGAGATGTGGTGGACCTCGGACCCCTCCAGGTTGAGGTCGGTGCCGGTACGGCGGCGCGTCAGCGCGGACTCCACTGGAGTACGCGGGTCGGCCATCCGCACCACCGCGTCGTCGACGATCTCGCCGAGCGACCCCCGCACCACGATCCGGCGGGCCCGCAGCGGGTTCCACCACTGGTTGTCCGTAAAGTCGTAGAGCGCCGTACGGGCCGCGCCGAAGTCCAGCAGGGCGAGGGTGGTGACGGCGTCCTTCGGAGTCAGGTCGTCCGTCCAGCCGGCCGGCGTCAGCGGGTCGGCCAGAGGGGCGGTGAAGGCCCGCGCGGTGACGGTGGCGGGTCCGAAACCGACGCCCAGCGTGTGCCGGATCAGCGACATCGCGTGGTACATGTGCGTCGAGGACACCTGTACGGAGCTGACCTCGCCGATCACTCCTCGCCGTACGAGGGCGAGCCGGGCGGCGTGGCCCGGCATGAGGGTGTACTGCTCCGCGACCTGGACGAGGGCGCCGCCCCCTGGGCGCTTCGCGGCGCCCACGGCGTCCCACAGCCGGCCGAGTCCCCGTATGTCGGGTGCGGGCGGGGTCTCGGCGAGCACCGGTGTCCCGTGCTCGACGAGTTCCTGCACGATGTGCGGCGTGACCTCCCACGGCACCGAGGGGATCACGAACTCCGGTGCGGCGCCGCATAGTTCGTCGACCGTACGGAAGGCCGGCACGCCCCATTCCGCCGCCACGCGGGCGGCTCGGTCGGCGGAACGGGTCACCACGCCGGCGACCGCGAGTCGCTCGGGCAGCGCTCGTGCCAGCCGTACGAAGAACTCGGCCCGCCAGCCGCTTCCCACGATGCCGAACAGTATGGGTGCTGCGCTCACTGCCCGCTCCTCCCGCATCAGGGCGGCAAGTCTAGACCCGGATTTCGCACGTGGGGTTTGAGGTCTCCAGCCAGCGGGGGCGGGTTTCGTCGATGCCGAGGAGTTCGAGGAGGTGGGCTTGAACGGCGCGGGTGATCAGAATGGTTGGTGGGTCGGTGGCTGTTCCGACACGGATCCGGAGGTCGGCGAGGTGGTAGAGGATCATGCGTCCGGTCGGCCGGAGGGCACGGTTGTCGGGGTAGAGGCCGCGCATGCTCTGGTCGTCGCCCAGGGCCTGGCGGACCTGGCGTTCGATGAGGCAGAACACGAGCAGGGCCAGGCAGATCACGGTGATCAGGGCGGCGATGCGCCGGTTGTGGTGCAAGAAGACCGGGGCCACGGCGAGCGGGCCCTTGAAGTCGCTGTAGCGGCGCTCGACCATCGGCTGGCCCTTGTAGCGGATGAGGACCTCGGCGGCGTCGGCCACTGCGGGATCGAGGGTGGTCAGCAGCGCGTACCAGCCGTCCGTGGCGGCTTGGGCGGCCAGGACTTCCTGGTCGTAGTGCCAGGTCAGGGCGGGTCGGCCGGTCTCGTCGGTGCTGATGGAAGTGACCAGGCAGGAGCCGATACGGCGTTTGCTGGTGATCACACCGATCCGTGCGGTGACCTTCTGGGCGGTGGCGTAGTGCCGGCCGCCGCAGGCGGACTGGAGTTTGTCCAGTTCCTCACGGGCCTTGTCCAGGCGCCGGGTGCGGGCTGCCTGCTGGGCAGCGGCGTTGGCGCTGGAGTGGACCAGGATCCGGCGCACGGTGACCTGCGGGTCCCGCTTGCGTGGACCGGCCAGCGTCTGGGTGTCTTCCAGCACGCGGTAGCGGCCACGCTGCGCGGGTGGCTTGCCCGCGTCCCGCCCGGCGGTGTAGTCGACCAGGCGGGCCCGGCCCGCGTCGAGGCCGGCGAACAGGCCATCGGGAATCTTGGCCGCGGGCGCCGGGGCGATGAACTTCACCTGGGCTTCCTGAAGGGCCAGCAGGTTGCCGTAGGAGATCAGCTTCGAGTCGCCGACCATCAGGAAGTCGCGGGGCGCGGCCAGTTCACGCAGGGCCGTCATCGCCCCGACGACCTGGGAGACCTCGCCGGCCCCGCCGTCGTAAGCACGATGGAAAACGGGGATGCCGCCGTCCGCGGAGATCGCGATCCCGGCCTGGATCTGCTTCAAATCCGCCCGGCGGTCCTTGGGATGACCGTACTTGACCTGCGGGAACCCCTCTTCCGGCCTCTCGTGGGCGCCATGCAGGGACATGCTGGTCATGTCCCAGTGCAGGCGCGAGACATCGATCCCGAACCCGGCGATCGCGCTCGCCCCGACACTGCCGACGATGGCCTCCAGCTCGGGCGCGATGGCGTCCAGGGCACGGCCGATACGGTCGTCGTTGAGCAGGTCCGCCTCGATCCCGAAGACTTCCTCAACAGCCCACTCGCGGGCCCAGTCACCGACCCGCACCAGCGGCGCGGGCGCGGAAAGCCGGTTGGCGACCAGTACCTCGATGACCTGCCCATGAGTGAGATGCGCGACCTCCCGGACCGGACACAGCCCGTCGATGATCCCGGCCACGTCCAGCCGGCGCAGAAACTCGGCAGAGGCGGGCAGAGCACCCAGACGCCTCTCCACCACAGGCGCGATCTCCACGTTCATCCGTGGACGCTGCACCCGTGGCCGCTTGGCACGCGAAATCATCGACACATCACATCAACGACCACACCACCCACCCGACACCGCACACGCCCCGTTCCAACCGAACGAGGCACGTGCGAAATCCGGGTCTAGATGGTCAATTCCAAGGGGTGCCTGCGGAGGTGGTGGGGTGGGCGGCGGCCGAAGACACCGCGAGACGGTCAGGCGGCGGGCGGTCAGGCGTCGGGGTCGACTTCGGGGTGTGTGAACCGCACGGGCCTGCCCAGCGACCGGGCGTAGGCGATTTCGGCTCGGGTGCTGTCTCCGATGTAGTCGCCGACTACGAGCACCTCATCAGTGAGCCGGATCTTCGCCCGGTGCAGATCGTCGAGTCGAACCTTCAGCGCCTCGGCCTCGACAGGATCGGACCACAGTTCGTGCGGCGACTTCATGTCACAGCCCGGTTTGACGACAATCCTTCCGGCTTTGGTCTCCCGCAGATCGGCCTCTTTCATCTTGGTCATGAAGCGGGTGGAGCCGCAGATCACGACGATTCGCGGGAGGCCCAACAGCTTCTTCGCGGCGGCGAGCTTCTCCTCGGGGGCGAGCAGTTGCGGGGATGACACTGGCTCCTCCTGGTGGTGTGGTCCAAGGGGAGCCTGCGGAGACGAGAACGAGGATGTCCGAGATCAACGAGCCCCTCAAGGGCAGCTTGACCTCGAACGGCACCGAGGGCACACACCCGAAGGTGTCATCGCCCGCGTCATGCAACGCATCCTCACGCTGACCTCCGCGATCCGGTACAACGACCACAACCGACAGCCCGTCCTGTGTTCACTGACCGCCTACGGTTCACTGAACCCCTCGACGAGATCATCTAGTTGATGCTTTCATTCCGTCCCGGTGTGCCTGGTGGGCGGTTCCCCGCTGGCCGTGGCTGTGTGCAATCCCTGACGGTTGCCGGCCGTGTGCTCGATGCGGTGCCAGCCCCGGTACAGCAGTTTCGCGGTGTCGTCGGCGTCGAGGCCGGTCGCGATGGCCTGGCGGACACCTGGAGCCGGGTGGCGCCACGGCTCGCCGAGCGCGGCTACCGGGTGATCATGCCGGACCTGCGCGGTCATGGCGACAGTCCGCACGCCGAGCAGTACACGCCCGAGCTCTTCGCCGCCGACCTGGTGCAGTCGCTGCCGGCCGGCGCCGATCTCGCGATCGGCCACTCCTTCGGCGCGTCGGTACTCTCCCTGGCGGTGGCTGACCTGGGCCCCTCCCGGGTGGTCTACAGCGACCCGGCGTGGCGGTTCACCGACAAATCGGTGGCCGAGATCAAGGAGTTCGCGCAGTTCACCAAGGCGACCACGGCCGAGATGATCCAGCAGATGTTCCCACGCTGGCTGCCCGAGGACGTCGAGGCAGAACTCGCCGGGTACGCGCGCTGGGACATCCGCGCCATGGACTGGCTGGACAGCGCCGTCCAGTACGTGCCCGAGCGGCCCCTCGTCCCCTCACTGGTGCAGGGCGCCGGCGACCACCACCTCGTACCGGACGACCTCGCCGGGCAGCTGCGGGCGGTCGGCTTCGAGGTCCGCTACGTGGCGGACACCGGCCACTGCATCCACCGCGACGACCTGGAGGGCTTCCTCGCGTCACTCGACGGTTGGATCTGACACTCCGTCAACTTCCTTTCATGCGTGCGGTGTTCGGCTGCCGGGCACCGCACGGAGGGCGTGTTAAGGTCGCCGACATGAGTGCGGGCAACATCGATCACGGCACAGCGGACACCTCCCCGGCCGACGAGAACACACCGGTCAGGCACGGTTCGTTCGAGCTGCGGGTGCACATCGAAGCCCCGCCGGAGCGGGTGTTCGCGGCCTTCGCCGAGCCCGAGCTGCGCGCTCGCTGGTTCAAACTGCCCGGCCCGTCCCGTACCGCCGAACACGAGCTGGACTTCCGTGTCGGCGGCGGCGAACGGGCGCGCAACCGCGTCCAGTCCGAGGACATGGACGAGCGCATCGAATACCGCTCGCGGTTCGTCGACCTGGAGCCGGCGGAGCACCTCGTGTACGTCTACGAGGCATTCGTGAACGACGTGCGCCGCTGGGTGTCCCTGGTGACCGTTCGGCTGGCCGCGCAGGACGGCGGAACCCGTCTGGACTGGATCGAGCAGTACACCTACCTCGTGTTGACCGGCCCGGACGGCGAGCAGGACTTCGCCCACCTCCGAGGCGGCACCCGACTGCTCCTCAACGGCCTGAGGCGGGCGGCCGAGGAAACACGCCAGTGGGCCCCTGCCGGCCTCCGCGACCCCGAGAACTGACCGGGCGGGCGCATCAGCCCATCCCGGGGGCGAAGCCGTTAAGCGGTCTCGGCCGACTCGTCGGTCTCCGCGTTCTGGCAGTGGTGCCGTGAAGGGCACGGCCGGGACGAGACCTTGGGCCGCCGAAGTGAAGTGCGAACCGTGGTCGGCAGGAGGAGATCACGTCCCGCGGAGTGGTGTAGCTGGGCAGAGTCCCGGCAGGCCATCACGTAAATCTCCCTGGTGAACGCGCAGTTCAACCGGAGGAGCCAGACGTCGTTTCCATCGGACGGGGAGGCGTTTGAGCTGGTGGGGGAGGGCGGGGGCCTGCTCGACGGTGTAGCGGAGTGTGTGAAGCTCCGCCTGTCGTTCGCGAAGTTCAGCCGTGTGGCGTGCCGGCTACCGTTTGGCCCCGAGGAAGTCCTCCAGGATCTCGACGAACCGCGCCGGCTGCTCCTCGGCCGGGTAATGGCCGCAGTCGTCGAGGACGACCCCCGTGACGTCGTCGGCCGCCAGTTGCATCGTCTGGGCGGCACTCGCGCCGCTCCACAGCGCGCCGCCGAGGGCGAGCACCGGCAGCGTCAACCGGGTCTTGCTGCGCTGCTCGTTCTGGGCGATCGTCTCGTCCAGCGCCCGGTAGTAGGCGAAGCTCGCCCGCAGTGCGCGAGGATCCGCGGCGATCGCGTCGACGTAGACGTCGACGGCGTACGCGGGGATCGCGGTCGGCGTGGCGGCCTTGGTGGCGAACTGCCAGCCGAAGAAGAGCCGTTCCCGTCCCCGGACCAGGTCCTCGTTGAGGTCGGTGAGCCGGTTGAAGCCGAACTGCCAGAGCTTCAGGTTGGCCGCGGCCGGGCCGAAGAACGGCGGGGACGGCGTGAGGCCGGGGATCACTGCTTCGAGGATGGCGAGCCGGCCCACCCGCTCGGGGTGATCGGCGGCGAGGGCGTACGCGGTCCACGTACCGATGTCATGGCCGACCACGTCGAACCGGTCGTGCCCGAGCGCGGTCATCAACGCGACCAGATCGGCGGCCAGCGTGCCGGCGTCGTACCCGTCGTCGGGCTTGTCGGAGAGCCCCGCACCGCGCGAGTCGACGGCGACGACGGTGTGCCGGCGGGCGAGCGCGGGCATCACCTCCCGCCAGGCGTACCAGGTCTGGGGCCATCCACCGATCAGCAGCAGTGCCGGGCCGTCCCCGCCGGTGACCGCGTGCAGCCGCAGTCCGTTCACCTCCACGAGCCGGCTGGTGAAGACGTCGAGGAATCCGTCGGGCAGTCGCAGCGAACGCAGGCTTGTCATGACGACGACCATACCCATCTTTGAACGATCGTTACAAGATGTGTAGACTGGCGAACCATGGCAGGCCGCAAGCAATTCGACGTGGACGAGGCGCTACGACGTGCGATGCACGTCTTCTGGCGCTGGGGTTATTCGGAGGCCTCGATCGACCGCCTGACCGAGGGCACGGGGCTGGGCCGGGGCTCGCTCTACGGCACCTTCGGCGACAAGAGCGCACTCTTCCGCAAAAGCCTCCAACGGTACGCGCAGACCTACCACCCGCTGTACGAGCAGGCACTGTCCGGCCCCCACCCGAGCCCGAGCGCCGTTGTGGCCGCCTACCTGCAGGTCGCCCTGAACCGCATCGCCGACCCGACGGTCCCGGATGGTTGCCTGCTCACGGTGTCGGCAACGCAGTTCCCGACGCTTGACGCGGAAGGCCAGGCGATGGTCCGCGCCATGATCGACGGTTTGCGGGCGAGGCTGGAGCAAGCCTTGCTGGCGGCGGGTGTCGATGATCAGGAGGCAGCAGAGCTGGCGTTGTGCACGCTGGCGACGAACAAGTCTCTGGCAGTGCTGAGCCGCGCCGGCTTCTCGGGCGAAGACCTGGCAACCGTCGCGGCAGTCGCCGCCAAGAATGCCAAGGCTCTGCCGAATCGACCGGCCGAACCGTCGGAGTCGCGGTAGGCGGGAAGGCTCGTTCGCGTCCGTGCCGCCGCCGCGACACGACGCTGGTGAACCCGTCTGATCAAAGGGCTCCGGGTTCAGTGATGTTTCGAGCTGGGCCGGCCCCGGCCGACCGGCGACGGTCCCGTGTGCCGCCCCCTCTTTAACGCCCGAGCGTGGGAAGAGCCGACCGCGCAGCGAGACCAGTTCAGGCGTGAGGCCGCGCTCAACTCGGCAGCAGGAACTCGTGCAGCCGCTGCCAGTCACCGGCCTCGTTCCCGTCCCGCAACCGGCGCCAGCACGTCGTACCCGTGCCGAAGCCCAACTCCTGCGGCGGGTACTCCCGCTGGATCCCGGTGTGCAGCACGTACAGGATCCCGCACAGAACCCCGCGGTCCGGCAACGCCTTGCGACCCGGATACCGAAACCTGCAATCACGCCGCGGCAGCAACGGCTCCAGACGGTCCCACAGCTCATCCGACACGATCCACGGCGACGTTCCCGCATCGGGCCGAACGTCCAACTCCCGCCCCAGACAGGGGCATCAGGACCGATCACCCTCTTTGTGTCAGCCGTTGATGCCGCCCTGAGCGCCGGGTGCTGCGCGTGGTCAGGGCCTGACCGCGAACACCATGCCGATGTCGCCGGCCCGCTGCACCGAGTCCTGCTCGGTGCTGACTGTGAAGCCGTGTGTGAGGAGGACCTCGCAGACCGTGTCGCGGTTGTGCTGCCAGCGCTCCACCTCGACGACGGCCTGGCGGACCAGCGGCCAATGCCGTTCCTCGATGCCTCTGAGTACCTCAAGTTCGGCGCCTTCCACATCGACCTTGAGCAGGTCGATGTGGTCGATGCCTTGCTCGTCGAGCACCGATGACAGGGGCCTGACCTTCACTCGGTGTGTCTCAAGCTGCCGCAGCACTCGCAGCTTGCGGCTGATGAGAAGAGTGAGGATGGGGGTGGGTATGCGGCGCAGGACCGGTCCGAGGCCGCCCTGGCGGATCATTTCGACAACGCTGGCGGTGACCCGGCGCCGCTCATCCTCGATGTTCCCCTGATTTCGCGAGGAGGACGAGAAGATCGTGGCGGCCGGAATGTAGCTGAAGTCGAGCTCGTCGTCGCGGGACGCCAAGCCGTAGGGGAGCGCGGTCAGGCGTCCGTTGAAGAACTCGCGAGCATTGCGTTCGAGTGTCGCGTGGAGTGGCGGCATCGGCTCGAAGGCGTAGATCCGCACGTCTCCGTCCAGCCGTTCATAGACGGCGGCCGAGAACACACCGATGTTGGCGCCCACGTCGAGTACCGTCGCGCCCGGCGTGCACTCGATGCCGTGGGCGAAGTAGCCGCCCACCTCCTCGCGGAGGAAGGACGCCTCCCAACGATTGATGCTGTGCAGTTCCATCGCACTCATGGTCATGACAAGGTGATTAGCAGGGTTGGAGCCAACAATCCAGCCCGCACCCTCCGCTTCGGTCACGTCCCAGATCCATACGGTGCGACAGGGGCCCATTCTCACAAGAGCTTGTGACGCGATCTTGCTGAGGTGTTCTGGCCGGGGGGTGACCGATGTGACGATTCGGCCGATCGGGAGAGTGTGAGGACTCGGCCGTGGATCACGGATGGCGACGTGTGGATGGAGTCATTGTCAAGACCTGTGGATCGCTCGGCGAGTCGCCTGCGGCCCTCAATGGAGAGCGGTGCGTTGGCGTGGGTGCCCATCAGATGGCGGCGAGGTTGTTGAGCAGGTGGCCAAGCTCTGCCGGCGCCTGAATGTGGGCCAGATGGCCCTGCCCGGCGAGTTCGTGGACTCCGGCGTGAGCGATGTGCTGCCGCACGTTTTCGAACGACGTTCCGTAGGGGGCTGTTCCGCGGTTGCACTGGCCGATGATCAGGTCGACATGACCTGCCTGTCGCGCCCTCACATCCGGAGGCGGCGCTGCGTTGAGCGCGCCGAGTTCGGCGTATAGCGGTCCGCTCAAGCGGCGCAAGATTGCCCAAGCGGAATGATCGGCCCGAAGATCCTCGACGTGCGCAGCGGAGAAGCCGGAGATCTGCCGATTGACGATCTCGACGCAGCGATCCCAGTCCGCTGACTCCGTGGCGCTCTTCAGGTCCGGCAGTGCATGGTGTCCGAACGGCTGTATCACCGGCTCGTAGGCGATCACCTGGGGAATCGGGTGTTCGTTGGCGGCCAGCAAGGTGATCAAGCCGCCGTAGCTCCAGCCGAAGACGGCCCTCGTGCTGTCGAACTCGTCAAGGACCACACCGAGGTCCTCAACCTCTGTCCGTAGTGAGTAAGAGTTGGTCAACGGCCCCGAGGAAGCACGTCCCCGACGGTTTACGACTACCACTGAGGGCCAGGCATCGATGGCGCCCGCAACACGGCGCCACGTATGCGCATCGCTCATCACGCCCGGGACGACGACGAGGCCCGGAGCGTCCGGCTCCCCGTACACATCGACCGTGACCCAGCTGTCCCCGTCGACTGCAAGCTTCTTCTGAATCGTTCGCTCCATAAATCTATTATGGAGCGAACGATCTACAATGCAAGCGTGACCGAACACAACCGTGGACGCCCCCGAGCCTTCGACCGCGACCGTGCGGTCCTCGAAGCCGCTCGCCTCTTCTGGCGACGCGGCTACTCCGGCACCTCGACCCGCACCCTGACCGCGGTCCTCGGGCTCTCCACCTCCAGCCTCTACGCCGCCTTCGGCAGCAAGGCCGGACTCTTCGAGGAAGCGGTGCGGACCTACGCCGAGCGTTACCGCGAGATCTACCAGCAGGGTGTCGCCGAGAAGAACATCCAGACGGTCATCGAGCGCATCCTCACTGACTCGGTCCACGAGTTCACCCAGCCAAGCGACACGCATCCCGGATGCCTCATCAGCAGCGCCGTGATGACCGACAGCACGAGCACGCTCGATACCAGCGCCTATGTCGCCGAACTGCACAGCTCGAACGAGCAGGCACTGCTCGTGCGCATCGAACGAGCGATCCAGGACGAGGAACTAGCTGCGGGCACCAACGCAGCGGTCCTGACCGGGCTCATCCAATCCGTCTGGCACGGGTTGTCAGTGCGGTCCAACGTCGACACGGCTCGCGAGGACCTGCTCGCGACGGCACAACTTGCTCACCAACTCATCTGCCGACAAACCACGTCACCAACGTCCTGACCCGCAACAGCTAGGCGGCGTGGGCTTCGGGACGTTCGACGAGCTCGCCGCGTTCGAAGCGGGCTCCGGCACGGACGAGGGCGACGAGATGGGGCGCGTTCACGGCCCGCCAGCGAGCCTGGGCGGACTCCACGAGCTTGAAGACCATTGCGAGAGCGGCGGCCCGGCTGCCCGCTCCCGTGGTCACCTTCGTCCGCAGCCGCACGGTCGCGAAGGTCGACTCAATCGGGTTCGTGGTCCGCAGATGGATCCAGTGTTCGGCCGGGAAGTCGTAAAACGCCAGCAGCTCGGCCTCGTCATCGACGATCTTCTTGACCGCTTTGGGGAACTTCGCGCTGTACTGCTTGGCGAACGCGGCGACGGCCTTGGCCGCGTGCTCGCGGTCCTCGGTGTTGTAGATGTCCTGGATGGCACTCTTCGCCGCGGGCTGGGCCGACTTCGGGAGGCTGTCGAGGCAGTTGGCCGTTTTGTGAACCCAGCACCTTTGATGACGGGTCTCGGGGAAGACCTCGTTGATCGCGTTCCAGAAGCCGAGTGCGCCTTCGCCAACAGCGAGGACGGGAGCGTGCATGCCGCGCCGCTGGCAGTCCCGCAGCAGGCTCGCCCAGGACTGGGACGATTCACGGTAGCCGTCCGCCATCGCGATCAGCTCCTTGGTGCCGTCCGCGCGCACCCCCATAACGACCAGGACCGCGACTTTCGCCTCCTCCAGACGTATGCGCAGGTGGATGCCGTCGGCCCAGACATAGACGTAGTCCGTGGCCGACAGGGCGCGTTCGCAGAACGCCTTGTGGTCGGCCTGCCATTGGGTAGTCAGCCGGGTCACCGTCGCCGGGGACAGACCGGCCGAGGAGCCGAGGAACTGCTCGAGCGCGGGCACGAAATCGCCCGACGACAGGCCGTGCAGATAGAGCAGAGGCAGCACTCGTCTCGCGAAGGCGCAGCGGGAACTGTCCCGCAAGGCCAAGGGCTCCGCGAACCG
Source organism: Streptomyces sp. NBC_00988 (assembly GCF_045162645.1). Taxonomy (NCBI): domain Bacteria; kingdom Bacillati; phylum Actinomycetota; class Actinomycetes; order Kitasatosporales; family Streptomycetaceae; genus Streptomyces; species Streptomyces sp. NBC_00988. Next base: position 466,420 of record NZ_CP108730.1, on the reverse strand, counting down.
GGAGAAGGCCCGCCGCAGGGTCGCCCGCGTGCATGCGCGGATCGCCGACCGGCGCCGCGACTTCCTGCACAAGCTGTCGACTCGTCTCGTCCGTGAGAACCAAACGGTCGTGATCGAGGACCTCACCGTCCGTAACCTGCTGAAGAACGGCACGTTGGCGCGCGCCATCTCGGACGCGTCGTGGGCGGAACTGCGCTCGATGCTGGAGTACAAGTGCGCCTGGTACGGGCGGGAACTCGTCGTGATCGACCGCTGGTTCCCCAGCAGCAAGCTGTGCGGGGCCTGCGGCACGGTCGCGGCGAGGATGCCGCTGAACGTCCGGGAGTGGACGTGCGACTGCGGCGCCGTACATGACCGCGACATCAACGCGGCCCGCAACATCAAGGCGGCCGGGCTGGCCGTCTCGGCCTGTGGAGCTGGTGTCAGACCTCAAGGGAGCACTCCCGGCGGGCAGTCGGCGTTGAAACAGGAACCCCTACGGCGCGAGCCGTAGGAATCCCCCTCCTTCAGAAGGGGGAGGAAGTCAAATCTGTAGAGGTGAAGTTGCCACAACTCAGGGAGCCTGAAGGCATCTGTCCGGTTGGCGACTTCGTGCACACCGACTCCGATGTTCACCACGACGGGTGGTTCGCCGAGGTGGATCTGTGTTTCACGCACGGTGAAAAATGACCAGCAGTGGTGAGCGGAGCCAACGCCCCGGCTGCGACGCTGGTCCTACGTTGGAGCGCATGACCAACACCAAGCTCCTGAGTTCGGTGCAGATGGCGCACTTCGTGTCACGCGGCTCACTGCGGCTGGACGCCGTGGTGCCGCCCGAGCTGAACGTCGTGGGGATCGAGACACTGCGCGAGGGAGTCCCGGGCGTTCCCTACGGCAGCAGTGTGCCGGACGCCTACCCTGAGGGGTCCTTCTCCCGTCTCCTGCTCGAAATCCCTGAAGTGGCAGGGGCGTTGCGCAGCCTCGTCGGGCCCGAACCCAGCGTCGACCACCATGCCGTCCACATCCGGGAGCCCCGTGAGGGGCAGGCGCAGCCGCTGCACGGGGACGCGATCATCGACGTGCGCACCGACGCGTTCGATGTACAGCTGATGTATTACCCGCAGGATGTGACGCTCGACATGGGCGGCACCCTCAGCGTGCCGGGCAGCCATCTGCGGCGTACGAACGAGTCGGACACCGGTCGCTACCAGAACCTGAGAGGGCAGAGTCGGCTTGTCTGTCCCGCAGGCACCGTGGTGTTTCTGCACCATGGTCTGTGGCACGGAGGTCGGCGCAACGACAGCGATGCCGTCCGGTACATGTTCAAGATCCGCTTCAATCCCACTGTGCGTCAACTCCGGTTGTGGGACACGTCGGACCTGGGAGATCCTCGCGTCGCCGCGGAGCTGTCGACGACGTTCCCGTGGTACGAGCAGGCCACCGGACGTCTGGAGATCTACAACCGCGTCCTGCTGTGGCGGTCGCTCACGGGTGACGACTCCTTCGACCTGGACCACTGGGTGTCCCGTGTCTCCAACCGTCCCGAGAGGCAGGCTGTATGAGCATGCGTCAGCAGGTCCTGGTGCTCTACCTGGCCACCTCCGCACTGGACGCGGATGTGGTGGGCTGGTCTCTTTACGACGGCACGGGCCTCACGACACCGACGGCGGGTGACAGTGACAAGCCCCCGTACACCTCGGGCGTCCATGCCTTGGAGGACGGCTGGCGACTGTTCCAGGCAGCTCAGCTGATTCCTCCGTATCCGGGGCACGAGTACGACGTGTCGTTCCTCAAGCATGAGTTCTTCTTCGAAAAACTGGCGGACACAGGCGTCTCCTGACGTCCAGGATCTGTCCCGGCCGGCCGGTTGCCGATGGGGCGGCCTCTGGCCGTAGCTGTCGGCCCGGCCAAGAGCACGGGAACCGGTCGTCACGCAGGGGTCGCTGTCGGTGCCTTGCCCCGAGTGGCTTCGCCTGAGTGCAGCGGCCTCAGTTGACCGAGTGGGGTGACCCCATTCGGCGATCACCAGACCATGATCTGACCGAGTGGATCGGCCCCGCCCGGAGCAGTTCGGTGGCTCTTCTTCAATCCGGTGGTTCGTGGGGTGATTGGTCAGCAGCGTGAAGGTCTTGACGACGGAGACCTGGGACACGATCGCTGAGTGGCATGCCGAGCGGGTGCGGACCGGCCCGGCGATGCACGAATTCGCCCGCGACACTCTCCTCGACGGGCTTCCTGCTGACCTTCGTGGTCAACGCATCCTGGATCTCGGGTGTGGGGAAGGGCTCATCACACGCGCCCTGGCCATACGAGGCGGGTCCGTTGTCGGCATCGACCCGTCCCCTCACATGATCGGCCATGCCCGTGCCGCCGAGGAGGCCACCCCGAGTGGCGCTCGCTATTCCGTGGACGTCGGGGCTCGCTGGCCACTGTCGCGACGGGCAGTGTGGAGTGGGTGACCGCTGGGCTGTCCTTGAACAACGTGCCTGACCTGACTGCTGCGGTCAGTGCCGTGCGGCGGGTCCTGGTGCCCGGAGGGCATCTGGTCTCCACCGTTCCGCACCCGTGCTTCGAAGCGCTGCATGCGCGGTGGAACGGTGGCGCAGACGAGCCGCCGGCCGTGTGGTGGGGAACTACCTTGCGGAGGGCTTCTGGCGCTCGGCCAACCCCGACGGCGCCCGTCGGGCAGGCAACCAGCACCGCATGGTCTCCACCTATGTGACCAGCCTGGTTGAGCACGGGTTCGTCATCGACAGGCTCGCGGAGCCGGCTCCCGACGCGCGGGTGATCGCCGAGCAGTCGCTGCGGGCCGGGCTGCCGCCGTTCCTGCTCATCAGCGGTCTGCGGAGTTGAGCTGTCAGCTGGTCGCGCCCTGCTGCACGCGGGTCTGGGCGAGGCGGTAGGGATCGGTTCCGGTTTCGATGATGTTGCTGCCGAAGGTGAGACGGTCCGCGATGGCCGCGCAGAGCCGGGGGCCGGCCCGCCCTCCGGAAACGAGCCCAAGCTCACCGACCCCTTGGCCGGTACGTGATCGTCATGTTCGTCAAGGGCACCAACATGGGCCCCTACGAAGGTACCCGGCACATTCCCGGCGTGAGCGGGCACGAGCTGTCGTACGTCGCGAACCGGCACTTCTCGATCGTGCTGCTGAACAAGGCGATCTGCGACCTGGTCAACGCGCACGCACGCCGCCTTCCGCGAGGTCGGCTGCGTGATCCGTACCGTGCAGCTGCTGCGTTACCTCTCCGACGCGCCACTGCGTCGGCGAGAGCGCTGGTGCTATTTCGGTTCGCTGTCTGCGGGTGCGGGAGCGGTCTGTGCCAGGCCGGCGAGGAGCAGGTCGATCATGCGGCGGGCCTGGTAGTCGGGGAAGGTTTCGACTCCGATGCACAGGTTGCCGATGGCGAGCATGAAGTCGTAGGCGCGGATGTCCGGGTGTGTGGAGCCGGCGGCGGCGGACGCCTTCAGCAGCTGGTCGAGCACAGGCAGCAGGCGTTCGACGAACTCGTTGTGCAGGCTCTCGAATCCGGCTTGGTCCGAGTGCAGTGCCTCGGCGAGGCCGTGCTTGGTGACCAGGAAATCGGCGAATTGGTGAACCCACAGCCGCAAGGCGTCGTACGGCGTATCGGCGGCGGGAGCCGTGTGCGCGGTAGCGGAGAGCGCGTCGACCTGGTGTCTGAAGACGGCGACCACCAGTTCCGCCCGGGTGGGGAAGTGGCGGTAGATGGTGCCCATGCCGAGGCCCGATTCGGCGGCGATCTCCCGCACGGGAGCGTCGACTCCCGCACGGACGAACACGGCCGCCGCGGCGTCCAGCAGTCTCTGCTCGTTTCGGCGGACGTCGGATCGCTTGCGGCTGGCAGGGGGTGGCGGCGTGTTGGGCGTGGACATCGTGAGCACCTCCCATCTTGCAAAGCGGAGCAGTGCTCCGTATCGTAATGCGGAGCGGTGCTCCATATTCCAATGATGTCAGACGCCGCGCAGCACGGGCCAGCGGGCCCCTCCGGGAAAGGCGTTCACCTCATGAGCGACACCACGTCCGTCGACGGCGGCAACGACTCCATCACCCCGGTCATCTCTGTCAGGCCGGTCGCACTGGCCGCCCCGGACCGCGGCCAGGACCTGCAGGTACGGGTCACAGCGCCGACGACCGGCCACAACCTGCCCGTCGTTGTCTTCTCGCACGGCATGACCCTGACCATGGACGACTACGCACCGCTGGTCGACTTCTGGGCAGCCCGCGGCTTCGTTGTCATCCAGCCCACTCATCTCGACTCGCTGGGCCTCCTCCCTGACGACCCGCGCACCCCGCTCATCTGGCGCATCCGCACTGGCGACCTGACCAGGGTCCTCGACCAGCTCGACACCATCGAAGCCGGCGTGCCCGGGCTGGCCGGCCGCATCGACCACGACCGCATCGCGGTCGCCGGACACTCGTGGGGCGCACAGACCGCCAGCACCCTCGCAGGCGCACGGGTCGTCGACGCCGACGGCACTCCCGGTGAGAGCATGAGCGACTCGCGCGTGACGGCGGCGGTACTGCTCTGCCTGCCCGGAACCGGCGGCGCCGACCTCAGCCCGCTTGCCGCCCAGTACTTCCCGTTCATGAGCCCTGATTTCAACGAACTGAAGACGCCGAGCCTCATAGTCGCCGGCGACCACGACCGGTCCCCGCTGACGGTGCGCGGTCCGGACTGGTTCACCGACGGCTATCACCTCAGCTCCGGTGCCACCGATCTGCTGACCCTGTTCGGCTCGGAACACGGACTCGGAGGCATTCAGGGCTCCAACGACACGCGCACCACCGACGAAAGCCCCGAGCGCGTCGCGGTCATCCAGCACGCCACCCTCGCGTATCTGCGTACCGCGCTGGGCCTCGACAACGACGCGTGGCCTGCCGCCCGTCGAACCATGACCGTGACCAGCGACCCGCTGGGAAGGATCGACTCGAAGTGACCCCCCTCTCGCACCGGCCGGGTAACTGTCAATACCTGTGGGTCGGTTGAGGTTGTTCAGGCTGCGTGAGCCTCGGGGCGTTCGACGAGGATGCCGTTCCGTTCTTGAGTCGCGCATGCGAGCACGGCAGTACGCGAAACAAGACCGTCGACCGTGACCAGGCCCGTGTCCCGCAGCCGTCCCGCGATCTTCTCCCCGGCTCCCGGCACAGCCAGGTCGACACGGTTGCGCACGAAGGCATCGGTGTACAGCTGCTGAACTCGGCGCATCACGGATCTCCTTGGCTGCGGTGGATTGGTCCTACTGTTCGGCGCCGCTGGACCGGGGGTAAAGCGACAGATTGTCGATTCGGGCAATTCGCCCACGCCCAACTCGGGCCACGCGCTGCGTGCTACGTTCCGACCACCCCCGGCCGTACGCGCAATCTGAGGAGAGCGATGGCGTACACGCCCCCCACCTGGCCCGTCTCCGTCAAGGGCGTCGCTGTTGATAGCCACCGACGCGTACTGCTGCTGAAGAACGAACGCGAGGAGTGGGAGCTGCCCGGCGGGCGACTCGAACCCTCCGATGGCACGCCTGAGTTGGCAGTGGAGAGGGAGATCCAGGAGGAGACCGGCTGGGCGGTCAAGGCCGGTCCTCTGCTGGACGTGTGGATCTATCAGCCTCTGCCCGTGGCCATGCCGGACCGACGAGTCGTGATCGTCACCTACGGCTGCACGGTCCTCGCCCCGGACAAGACCCCCGTGATGAGTCACGAGCACAAGCAGCTCGGCATGTTCACCGCTGACGAAGTGCCCAGCCTGACCATGCCGGACGGATACAAGCAGTCCATCGCCGCCTGGTACGCACGGATGTGACCGGCGGTGGACGGCATGATGACGGCACGACGCCCTCAACACACCTTGTGGCACTGGGCAACCCCGCAGGCCGAGGCAGTTCTCGCCTCCCGCGGTATCGGGGCGATCCTGCGCTTTCACCGTGCCGTGCACGGCATGAACCAGACCGAACTCGGGCGGCTCCTCGGCTACGACAAGACGTACGTCTCGCTCCTCGAACTCGGCAGACGGAGCCTTGAAGACATCGGCTCCCGCCGACACGTCGCGGAGACACTGTGTCTGCCCCCGCACGTCGTCGGCGTCACCGATCCAGCCGACACCGACACCGCGCAAGGGCTCTGATGGCCCATCATCCGATCAGCCGTTCGTGACCCCAGCTGCCCGTAAGGTCCTCGGTCTTTACAAGGGCTCGGAAGCTCACGGTGAGCTGAGAGGTGTTTTCCGCGAGGGGCTGGGACCACGAACATCATCGGCTGGATCGCGTGATCACTGGCGTCATCACCGCAAGGGCGGGGCTGGTGAACCCGTCTGATCAGAGGGTTCCAGACCCGGTGGTGCTTCAGGCTTCACCGACCCCGTGAGTCACCAGTAGATGGTGTTGCGAGCCGGGCCGTCGCCGGTCGACCGGCGACGGCCCCGTGTGCTGCTCCCTTTTTAACGCCTGAACGTGGGAAGAGCCGACCACGCACCGCGACCAGTCCGGGCGCGAGGCCGCGTTCAGCTCGGCCAGCAGGATCTCGTGCAACCACTGCCACACGCGGACCTCGTTCCCGTTTCGCAACCGGCGCCAGCACGCCGTACCCGAGCCGAAGACCAACTCCGGCGGCAGATACTCCCTCTGGATCCAGGGGATTCACCCCGACCCCGAAACGGTGGGCGGTGGAGCGGACCTACGGCTGGCTGATGCCGCAATGCCGCCTGGCCCGCGACTACGAAACCCACCCGGACCGCTCCGAAGCCATGATCCAACGGGCCATGACCGACCTGAAGGCCCGCGGCCTCACCGGAGAGAACACCATCTCCTGGCGAGACCCGGCGCCAGCACACCAAAGCCGCATATGCGGATGAAACAAAAGGAGAAAACGACCTCTCAGGCACGCCAATGCACTTTGAACACCCACGCGTACTGCCCCGCCTTGCGTGCGGCTTCGGGGACGTCGATCACCAGTGCCCCGTTGCTGAGGGTCCATGTCAGGGGGCGGCCGTGGCCGAGCATCGTCACCTTGTCGCCACTGCGGATCGGGATCGGCGCTTCGACCGTGAGTTTGGCGCTCGGCTTGGCCAGGGAGTGGATGTAGAAGGCTTCGTCCGGGCGGACCGTGAACCTCAGGTCGTCGCCGAGCTGCGCCATCCGCGACCAGTACGTCGTGTCGTAGATCGCCTCGCCGTTGACGCGCAGCCAGCGGCCCGTCTCGCGCAGCCGGGTCTGCATGATCTCGGGGATCGTGCCGTCGGCCCGGGGGCCGATGTCGAGAAGGAAGTTGCCGTTCTTCGACACGATGTCGACGAGGTTGTGCACGACCTCCTCGGCCGTCATGTAGCCGTCGTCGGGGGTCGCCCGGTTGTAGCCGTAGCTGAACGGGTCGAGGCCGCGGCTGGACTCCCACTTGGCGACGACCGTGTTCTCGTACGTCGTGTACTCGGGCGTGGTGAAGTCGTGGAAGGCGATCCCCGAACGGTCGTTGACGGTCACGTCGATCGGACGGCGGCGGTTCTTGGCGTGGTTGAAGTACTCCGCCAGCACATGGAGACTGTCGTTGGCGCCGCCGATGTCGCACCAGATGAGCTCGGGGTCGTAGCCCTGGATCAGTTCCAGCATCTGCGGGGCCTGATACTGCGTCACATAGTCCTTGCCCGCGGTGTATCCGGTGTACGGCACCGGCTGAAGGGTGTAGGGATTGCGCGGGGCGTGGCCCATCCACGGGTTGTCGGGGTTGAACCATTCCGGCATCGAGAAGTAGAGCCCCCGGTGGAGTTCGGGAGTGTGGCGGCGTGAGGCGTCGAAGAGTTCTTTGACCAGGTCCCTCTTCGGGCCCATCTTGACCGCGTTGCGGTCGGAGACCTTGGTGTCCCACAGCGCGAAGCCCTCGTGGTGCTTCGAGGTGAGCACGTGGTACTGGGCGCCCGCGTCCCGGAACAGTTCCACCCAGGCGCGCGGATCGAACTTCTCGGCGGTGAAGCGCGGGATGAAGTCGTCGTACGCGAAGTCCTCGCCGTAGGTGTCCCGGTGGTAGGCGTACGTCGGGTTGTTCGGGTCCTGTATCTGGTCCCAGTACCACTCGGCGTACTGCTTGCCGACGGGCGCCCAGGCGGGCACCGAGTAGACGCCCCAGTGGATGAAGATGCCGAACTTGGCGCCCTGGAACCAGTACGGTGCCTGGTGGCCGGCCAGGGAGGTCTCGGTGGGTCCGTAGTCGGAGACGCCGAGGGTCAACTGCTTGCGGGCCACGGCGACTTGGGATCCGCGTCCGGTCACGGTGACCGTGCCGTCCCGTACGGTGCCGGGCGTGACACCGCTGCGGATGCCGACGCGGACCCGGGCCTGCTCACCGGGGTCCAGGCGCTGGACGCGGGCGGCCTCGACCGTACGGGCACCCTCGGCGTCGACGCGTACGGACACTGCGTCGCCCGCGAGGATCGCGACCGTACCGGCGTTCACGACCGTCGCCTCGACACTCTGCGCGCCGGACGATTCCAGCAGCGAGTTGGTGGAGTGGGCGTCGCGCAGGGCCAACGCCCTTCCCTGGGCGGCGGGTTGGAGGGAGAGCGCGAAGACGTGCAGGGAAGTCCGGCCCGCCTCGGCCGGGTTGGTGACCGGGAGGGTGAGAGCGACCGCCTCGCGCTGCGGGTCGAGCCAGACCTCCGAGGTGCCGATGCCGACGCTGTGCTGGTCCTCGGTGCCGTCCGGCCGGTAGCGGTACGGAGCGGAGAGCGAGCCGCCGGCCGCGTACCAGTCGGCGCCGCCGAGGCCGGCAGTGCTGGTGGAGCCGTCGGCGTAGTGGACGGTGGCGTTGCCGGAGGCGTTGCCGTAGCTGGCCGAGGTGAGGAAGACGGCCGACAGGTAGCGGCCCTGCGGCAGTTCGACGCGCTGGCCCATCGCGACGACGTTGTTCTTGGCGCCCGCGGCCGAGGAGGGGAAGAGGAAGGGGATGCCGTCGACCTCCACGCGGCCGGTGGGGAGTTCCTCGCCCGGGAAGGTGTAGCCCGAGCCGTCGAAGTCACCGCCGCGCGCGGAGGCGGTGTCGATGCCGTCATTGTCGTAGAGGCCGTCGAGCGGGACAGGGACCGGCTCGGGGACGGGAACCCATGGCCCGGCGTGCTCGGTAAGTGGTTCGCCGGCGTGTGCGACGGTGGCTGAGGTGAGGGGAAGGGCTGCTGCTACGGCGACTCCGGCTGCGGTGCCCAGGACCTGACGTCTCGGATACGTACCCATGAGCGGCTCCAATTCATCGGATGTCTGATGATTGAGGAGAGCTGAGACGCTGTCAACGGTGCGGACAGAGGGAGGAGTTGGGGAAATTCATAGGATGACGAGTTGGGTCGTTCGGCTGCATGTCCTGTTCGGCCGGTCGCTGGTGGATCTCAGTCGCACCATCGCGCGGCCTGAGCCGGGCCGGCCCCTCGAACCGTCCGCGGTGCCCACGCCGTCCACCTGTTCTCGGTCCTCGATGAGGTGCCCGAGTTCGGTGTCCGCAGAGAGCAGGAGGGGAGTGTCCGGCATCGGTGACGGCCTTCGAGCGGAGGTACAGCTCGCGCGGCCGGGGCATGCTCACCACGTCGGTGACCATCCTGCCGTCGGCTTCCGGCACGTCCAGCCTGAGCTCGTCCAACTGGTCTGAGTAGGAGGAGGGTTGGGCCAGCCGTTCCGCATGGATGGAGAGTCTGCTCAGACTGGTCAGATGCGCGAGGTCGGCCGGCCCGGACCCGGTGGCGGCCGAGGCCCGGACCGTCAGCCTGTCTATGCCGTCGGCCGACAGCTGCCGCAGGAACTGCAGGTCCATGGGATCTGCCCCGGTCTGGTTGACGAATGGCCAGACGATCCGATCGGCGGGCACCTCCACGGTGCCGTGCGCGGGGCCCGCCGGTTTCTCGTCGGGGGTCCGGCTCGGAAACACACCGATGCGGCCCGACAGCGTGTCGGGGAAGGTGAGGAGGCGTGGGGGCGGGGGTCCAGCCTTGAGGCGTCGTGTCGACGACCTCAGGTCCCCGAGGACTCGCCGGTGTGCCCTCACCTGACTGAGCGCACACTGAGCAGCGGGTGGAGCTGCGGGAGCAGTTCGTCCTTCTCCATGGCGCCGAGGATCCTCGCAACCGGCACACCGCCAACGGTCGCAAGAAGCGTCGGGACGGCGTCGAGGGCGTACTTTCTACGGGCCTGCTCGGCCTGGTCGTAGTCGAGTTCCAGTGCGCGCAACCTGTCGCCGAGTTCAGCGGAGACTTCTCCCACGATCGGCTTGAGGTTCTTGCCGGGCCCGCACCAGTCGACGTAGACGTCCAGCATTACCGGAACTGGCCAGGGAGCCCCGCGTCACAGGCGCGGTTCCGCCGCTTCCGGCCGGGGCTACCCTCGCTGGCGCGGCGACGACGGGCATCCGGGCCGGCGACGGGATCCGGCCCACCCCGGATGACGGGAGTGGGCCGGACCGCAGCAGCGCTCCGCGGGTCAGCGGACCGTGGTGACCCGGTGCTCCTTCAGCGCGGCGCAGTTGGAGCCCGTCACGTAGACGTACACGTTGTCGATGTGGCCGCCCCAGTCGACGCAGTGGGCCTTGCCTTGGACATAGGCCGGTCCGGCGTACGACGTGTACGCGCCCTCGTCCTGGGCGTACTCGTCGGTGTCGGAGACGTAGATCCACGCCCCCATGTCGCGCGCGGTGCCAGGGTTGGTGCGGATGGTCGCTACGCAGTTCTTGCCGTTGGAAGCGTTGTAGGTCAGGTAGACGGTGCCCTGCGTGCCGACGGGCGCGGAGTTGACGGTCTTGTAGCTGCTTCCACAGACCTTCTGTGCGGTGGTGTTCGGTGCTGCGGAGGCGGGGCCGGCCAGAACGGTCGTCGCGCCGACTGCCAGGGCCGCCATCGCGGTACCGGCGAGAATGGAATGATTGAATATCATATTTCCCCCTTATGGTCTTAGGAGTGGCTTGCTCCTGACAGGTCAGACACGTGCCGGCCAGACAGGGTTGTGACCCTGCACCGGCTTGATCCGGCCGAGTTGACCGGGCGAGCCGGGAACACGGCCGGGTGGCCGTGACCTCGGTGGGCAGGGATGTTGCGGCGGCGCCCAGGCCCGCCGTCCGCGCATCGGGTCACTCCGCGCCGTCACCACCGCGGCCTTCGCCCGAGGACATCGAAAGCCGAGAACGCCAGGCAGGGGCCCGGGTGACCTGTGGCCGCCCGCGCCCGACGCCCCGCCATAGCGGATCCGCCCGACAGCACGACAACGCGTGGACGTCGGCGCATTCTTGCCACAACCCCTCGGCGCACTATGTGTCGAAGGAGTTCACTCAAGTCTGTCCCAGAGCTGGGCGTGACCAGATCACGCGGCGCGGCCCACGCTGGTCAGGTGGGCAGATGCCGAGCGGTCGACCCTGAGGATCTGGCGGAGCAGTGGAAGGCCCGGCACGTGGCAAGGCGCGGGGCTTCGCAGTCCGCGAAGTGTCAGAAGGCTGATCGGTGCGCGAATACGGGGCTGCGAGGCTGCGTCCGGAGAAGTGGTGTAGCCGGGCAGGGTCCCGGAACGCGCGGGTGTCACCAGCCCCAACCGGCAGCTGGAGCCAACGCATAGAGCCTCCACCGATCCCTGAGCGCTTCAGGTGTTCGTGATGTTCAAACGATTCATGAGCTGCTGGCATGCGGGGCGTCCTGGGGCCAGCCGCCTGTTGGCAGGGTTGTCGAACGGTTTGTGGACCATAGCGAGACTGCGGCTCCTACGGATGAGTTCACCCGAGTTGAGGGCTTGGGTGATGCAACCGATCTCGGCACAGCCACCGTGGTGGCCGAGCTGGTTGACCACCCGTCTCGGGACGAGCGGCAGTTCCCTTGTCTCGGAGGGCGAACGGAACTGGCTGGAGCCGTAGTACAGGTTTCCGGATGGGGTCCACAGACCGTTGGCGCCGAGCAGCAGCGTGCGGGGAACTGCCGGGGAACCGGTGACTGCGCTGACGATCGTCTCCCTCGTCTCGCGGACCTTGTACTTCTGCCAGCCCCTGACCGAGGGCCGGTGGGCGTCGCCCAGCCTCTTGAAGTTCTCTGCCAAGTCCAGCGTGTTGAGCTGAGCTTGCCCAGGGGTGTCCTGATGGCGGCGCGCGGCCATGCCAGAGCGGTGTGTATCGGTACTGGATGGATGACCGCTACAGCCCCCTTGCATGTTCTATGGCATACCCCATAAGTTACCGACAGGTAGCCTGCTCGATGGGCCGCCCTGTCGTCGAGAGGTGGTGGGCGGGTGAGTCCGCGCAAGAGTGACAGCCGTGACCGGATGATCCTCAGTGCTGCCGCTCTGCTGCGTGAGTACGGGGCTAGCGCGACCAGCATCGACCGGGTGCTCGCACACAGCGGAGCTCCTCGGGGCTCGGTGTATCACCATTTCCCCGGCGGGCGGACTCAGCTCATCGACGAGGCGGTGGCACTGGCGGGGGACTTCATCGCGGGCCTGATCGACGCTGCCATGCAGGCGGAGGATCCGGTGGAGGCCGTCGACGCGTTCTTCGCGCTGTGGCGCGACCGGCTCGTGGAGAGCGGGTTCCGGGCCGGCTGCCCGATCGTGGCGGTGGCCGTCGAGACCAACGACGATGCACCCCAGCTCGCTCTCTCGGCAGCCGCTGTCTTCGCCCGCTGGCAGGAGGCCCTCGCGGTCCTGTTCGTCCGGCACGGCCTGACCGAGGAACGCAGCCGCCGGCTGGGCGCCTTCGTCATCGCCGCGGTCGAAGGCGCGGTGATCATGTGCCGGGCCGAGCAGAGCACCGCCCCTATCGAGGCAGCCGCCGCCGAGATCCACGACCTGCTCCTCCACACCCTGCGCGACCGCCCCAGGACCGCCGAATCATGGCCCCGGCCATAGCCCGCAGCCACATCACCCAGTCAACTCAGCTCGAAGGGAACGCCATGCCCTCACTCGACCGCCACGACAATGTCTTCGTCCTCGACCTCGGAGATGGAGAGAACCGTTTCCACCCCGACTGGCTCACTGCCGTCGGTGCCGCGCTCGACGAGGTGGAGAAGGCGGAAGGCCCCCGTGCCCTGGTCACTGCCGCGACCGGCAAGTTCTACTCCAACGGGCTCGACCTGGACTGGCTGTTCGCCCACGGCGACCAGCACCACGACTATGTCGTCTCGGTCCATGAGCTGCTCGCGCGGATGCTGTCGCTGCCGGTCATCACGGTGGCCGCGCTGCAGGGGCACACCTTCGCCGCCGGCGCGATGTTCTCCCTCGCCCACGACTTCCGCGTGATGCGCGCCGACCGCGGCTACTGGTGCCTGCCCGAAGCGGACATCAACATCCCCTTCACCCCCGGCATGGCCGCCCTCATCCAGTCCAGGCTGGCGCCGCAGACCGCCCACGAGGCCATGCTCACCGCCCGCCGCTACGGCGGCTCCGACGCCGTAGCGGCCGGCATCGTCGACCAGTCGGTCGCCGAGGACGCCGTGCGCTCCACCGCCATCGAGATCGCCCAGGCGCAGGTGGCCAAGGCCGGCGACACGCTCGGCACCATCAAGTCCCGCATGTACGCCCCCGCCCTGACCACCCTGCGCGACACCGTCAACCCGCTCGGCTGACCCCACGCCCCACCGAACCCCGCCCACCCGAGCCCCCAGTACGTACGCCAACCCGGCACAGAACCATCCCCGTTGCATCAGCTTCAGCACGCTGATTCAACCGGGAATTGACGACGACACCCTCGACTCCCTGCTTGTTCGCGCGGTGGGTGTGTCCCGCGCCGGTCGCGTCTCTTCGAGTTGGATCGGCACGGGATCCGATGTCCCGTTGAGGAGGGCGTTCGTGTCGCTCTCAGCGGCTGCGGGAGGCCACCCTGAGGTGAGGTGTCGAACCGGCGTGCTGTCAGCCGCAGTTGCAGCCGGTGTCGCTGTTTGTGCTCGCCTCAGCCTTGTTGCTGGTGGGCTTCGTGGCGCGGACGATGGCGGAGTGCATGCCGTCGGCGACCGCGTGGGTGGGGCTGAGTTCGATGTTGGTGAACCCGGCGGCTTCGAAGCTCTGGCGGTACTCGGCGAAGGAGGGGGCTCCGGCGTTACAGCCGACGTAGTCGCCGCGCTCGGCCGCTGATCGGGGGTGAGGGTGTCGTCGGCGACGACACCCGAGATTCCGATCCGGCCGCCGGGCTTGAGGACCGGGATCATCTCGGCGAAGACGGCGGGCTTGTCGGTGGACAGGTTGATGACGCAGTTGGAGATGACGACGTCGATGGTGTTCGCGGGCGGCGGGATGGCCTCGACGGTGCCCTTGAGGAACTCGACGTGGGTAGCGCCGGCCTTTTGCTGATTCTTGAGCGCGAGGGCGAGCATCTCCTCGGTCATGTCGAGCCCGTACGCCTTGCCGGTGGGGCCGACGCGGCGAGCGGAAAGCAGTACGTCGATGCCGCCGCCGGAGCCGGGGTCCAGGACGCGTTCGCCCTCGTGGAGGTCGGCCGCCGCGGTCGGGTTGCCGCAGCCGAGGGAGGCGGCGAGGGCCTCAGCGGGCAGGGTGTCGCGCTCGTCTTCGGTGTACGGGGTGGAGCCGAAGTTGTCGTCGATCTCGATGGCTTCGGGGCTGCAAGAGGCGGTGCTGCCCGCGCCAGTCGACCATTTCCATAAACCATGAATATAAAAAGGCTATGCTTCGAGCGTGAGTCGTCAAGACACCGCTCCTGGAGCGTCCGCCGCCATCGGGGCAGCCCTCTACGGCCTGGCCACCAGGGCCGCGAGACGCCTGCCCCGGGACATGAGCCTGACGTCCGCCGCCACCCTGGCCACCCTGGACCGGACCGGTCCGCGGCGTATCACCGATCTGGCCGGGGTCGAGGGCGTTACCCAGCCCGCGATGACCGCCCTGGTCCGGGTGTTGGAGGAGTCCGGCCTGGTCGAGCGGCGGGGCGAGGTGTCCGACAAGCGGGTCACGCTGGTGTGCCTGACCGAGGCCGGGGCCTCCTATGTCCGGACGTGGCGCCAGGCGGGTGTCCACGCGTTCGAGCGGTTGATCGGCGAGCTCGCCGGCGACGAGGTCGAGGCGCTGGTGGCGGCCCTTCCGGCGCTGAAGCATCTGGCAGAGCTCGAAAGCCAGGACCGCGAAGGGCCCAGGCAGCGACCGGGCAGCCGGTCGGCGGGGTCGCGGTGAAGGCGTTGCCGGTGGCGCGTTCCGAGGCGCGGCTGCTGGTCCCCGCCCTGACGTTCATCGCTCTGGTCGTGGCAGCGGTCGCCAGCCTCGGGACGCCGCTCATCACCAGCGTGGCGACCTCGTTCCACGTCTCCCTCGGCAGCGCGCAGTGGACGCTGACCGTCGCGCTGCTCAGCGGCGCCGTCGCCACGCCGGTCCTGGGCCGGCTCGGAGCCGGCCCGCACCGGCGGGCCACGATCCTCGCCACGCTGACGGTCGTTGTCGCCGGCAGCGCGCTCACCGTGCTGCCGCTGCCGCTGCCGCTGCCGCTGCCGTTCGCGTGGCTGCTGGCCGGCAGGGCGGCCCAGGGCGTCGGGCTCGGGCTGACGGCGCTGATGATGGGCGTGGCCCGGGACCACCTCCCCGAGGAGCGCAGCGCGGCCGTGATCGCCCAGATCTCGGTGGTCTCTATCATCGGGGCCGGCGTCGGCTACCCGCTGGCCGCACTGCTCGCCGAACTCGGCGGGGTACGGGCCGCCTACGGCCTCGGCCTGGTCGTCACCGCCGCCGCCCTCCTGACCGCGTGGCGCTCCATGCCCGAAGCCCCCGAAGGCCGCTCCGCCCACGTGGACGTGGCAGGCGCGGTCGTCCTGGCCGCTGCGCTGCTCCTGGTGCTGTTCCTCGCCGGCGAACGGAATCTGTGGAGCCGGCACCTTGCCGTGGCGGCGGGCCTCGCCGTCGTCGCGGTGGTGCTGCTCCGCGTCTGGGCCGTCATCGAGCTGCGCAGCACGACGCCCCTGGTCGATGTGCGGGCGGTGCGGCACCCGGCGGTCGCCGGGGCGAACCTCGCCATGTTCGTCGGCGGGATCGGCATGTACCTCCTGCTCACGCTCATCACCCGGTACGCGCAGACGCCGCACGGCGCCGGCTACGACTTCGGGCTGACGACCTTCGTCGCCGGGCTGGTCCTCATCCCGTTCTCGGTGCTGGGGTTCGTCGCCGGCAAGCTCACGCCGCGGGTCCGGACGCGGATCGCCGACCCCTTGCTCCTGGCCAGCAGCGCCGTCGTGGTCGGTGGCGGGTTCGCCCTGTTCGCGGCGGCCCGGTCGGACCTGGCCGAACTGTTCGCGGCGATGGGCGTGCTCGGCGTCGGCGGCTTCTCGGCCGCGATGCCCGGCGTCATCCTGGCCGTCACCCCCAAGAGCGAGACGTCGAGCGCCATGAGTTTCAACTACGTCGTCCGCAGCGTCGGGTACTCCCTGGGCAGCGCCATCGGTGGCCTGATCCTCGCCGCGGGCACCGGCCCCGGCCACCTCTTCCCCGACGACAGCGCCTACACCACTGCGGCGCTGGTCGGCATCGGCGCCATGGCGATCACGACGCTGACAAGCCTCGCTCTCGCCCGCCGACGCTTATCCGAGACCAACCCGTAAGTCAGATGCACTCATCCCAACACTGGAGGTTCCATGCCCAAGGGCTACTGGGTCAGCGCCTACCGCACCATTTCAGACCCTGAGAAGCTGGCTGCCTACAACAAGCTGGCCGCTGCGGCCGTCAAGGCCGGGGGCGGCCGGGTCCTCGTCCGTGGCGGTCGGGCCGTGGCGCATGACGCCGGAATCGCCGAGCGCACCGTCCTGATCGAGTTCGACAGCTTCGAGCAGGCCGTCGCGGCACACGAGAGTGCGGCCTACCAGGAGGCGCTGGCCGCACTTGCTGACGGCGTCGAGCGCGACTTCCGCATCGTCGAAGGCATCGACTGACCGAGGTCCAGCCGGATCTTCGCTGAAGATCCACCATCTTGGTTTTCGCCGGTGCGGCTGCTGGTGTGGCGGGGCTCGTGGGTGCTCGCGCTGAGCGCGGGCGGCTGTCTTCGGTCTTGATCGTCTGTCGGCGGTCGAGTGCGAGGTTCGTGAGGACGAGCAGGGCACGTCACCGAACCCGGTGGCGGCAGTGATCGACTCCCCGTCCGTCAAGGTCGCGGCCACCGTCCCGCGCTCCACGTCCGGATACGACGCCGGACAAGACGCCGGGCCGGAAGAGGCACATAATCGTGGACCTCGAAGGGCTCCCGCTGTTCGTGATGGTCACTCCGGCCGACATGCACGACGGCGTCGCCGCCCGTGAGGCCTTCTTCCGGCTCCGGCTGATGCACCTCGAAATCACCATCGTCTGGGCCGACTTGACCTACGCGGGCACCCTCGTGGCCTGGGCCAAGTCCTTCCTCCACCTGACGATCAAGACCGTGAGCAGGCACAAGGGCGCCAAGGGCTTCGTGATCCTGCCCAGGCGTTGGGCGGCAGAGAGGTCACTGGCCTGGTTGTCGCATGCGCGTCGGAACGTGCGCGACTACGAGACCCGGCCTGAGCACTCCGAGGCGGTGCTGACCCTCGCCTCGATCACGCTCATGACCCGCGGGCTTACCCGGCCCGCCGTCCCGCCCAACGCATCCATGCCCCGATGTGCCGAACCCGTCCACGCTGCTTGAGGCGTCCCAGGCATGACGCCGACCAAGCCTGGTGCCGGCATGTTCGCCTGAGTCATGTCCCCAGATCCTCCGTCACGGGCAGGCACTCGGCGAGCAGGTCGACGACGTCGCGCCAGGCTCGCTGCGCGTGCCGCGGGTGGTAGCCGACGCCGGGGACCGTGGGGTGGTCGACCGGCGGATGGTGGAAGGCGTGCAAGGCGCCGCCGTAGACCGCGAGGCGCCAGTCGACGCCCGCGGCCTGCATCTCAGCGGTGAACGCGTTGCGTTGCGCGGGCGGCATGATCGGGTCTTCCGAACCGACCCCGGCCCACACCGGGCAGCGAATACGCGCTGCCTCGCCCGGTCGGCCCGTGATCAGTGCGTTGACTGTCCCGATCGCGCGCAGGTTGACGCCGTCGCGCCCGAGTTCCAGCCCGACGGCGCCCCCGGTGCCGTAGCCGACGACGGCGATCCGGTCGGAATCGGTCCGCGGTTCGGTGCACAACACGTCGAGCGCCGCATGGCCGATGCTCCGCATCCGGCCGGGATCGGCGAGCAGTGGCAGGCAACGGGCCAGCATCTCCTCGGGGTCGCTCAAATAGCGCCCGCCGTGGAGGTCGAAGGCCAGCGCTATGTATCCCAGCTCGGCCAGAGCATCGGCCCGGCGGCGCTCGACGTCGCTGAGCCCCATGCCCTCTGGCCCGAGCAGCACTGCGGGTCGGCGGTCGACACCGGCCGGGAGCGCGAGGTGCCCGATCATCGTCAGACCGTCGGCCGGGTACTCGACCGTACGCGTCGTAATCGTCGTCATGAGACGGGACTGTAGTGATCGTCGAGCCCGGTCCGGCCGCCGTTCTGCCGCTGGCAGAGCAGCGCGGGTATCCCCCTGAAATACGACGAGGGCTCAAAAGAACCATCACAAACCTCGTCCCCACGGCGGCTATCCATCCCGTTGGCCCTTTGACCCGTATCTCGGTCAGACCTCTCACCGGTTTGAAGATGGGTTCTCAACCCGCTCCGGTGACCGGTCAGTCGGCTGCCCTCGAAGAAGGCACCGCTCGTGTGTGAAACCGTCTCCGGCAAGCCGTCCGTGCTGTTCGTGTGCGTGCACAACGCCGGACGCTCCCAGATGGCCGCCGCCTTCCTCACGCACCAGTCCGCTGGCCGGGTGGAGGTCCGTTCGGCCGGGTCCGCCCCGGCCGAGACCGTGAACCCGGCGGTCAGCGAGGCGACGGCCGAGGCCGGGATCGATCTGTCCGCCGAGGTGCCCGAGGTGCTGACCATCGAAGCGGTCCAGGCGTCCGACTTGGTGATCACGATGGGGTGGGGGGATGCCTGCCCGGTCTTCCCGGGCAAGCGGTATCGGGACTGGAAGCTCGACGGATCCGGCTGGTCAGGGCGTCGAGGCGGTCTGCTCGATCCGGGACGAGATCGAGGCGCGCGTCCGCACTCTGCTCGCCGATCTCCTTCCCGTGCAGTGACGCCTCGCCGGTACGTCAGCTGCAGGAGCCGATGGTCTGGCCGCCACGGGGAACAGCAGCGAGGCGGGCCCCAGTTGGCGTGCCGGTAGCGGCCTGAGGACTCCGCTGGCGGATGATCTCTTCGTGCTGGGCGGCGATGCGGAACAGCGCGAGGATCTTGAACTCGCTCAGTTTCTCGATCGCCTCGCTCTGACGAGCCGCACGTTCCCGCAGAGCGTCGATCTCGGCTTTCGGACGGGCGATCTGGGCATCCCGGGGGTCCGGGAGGGTGCCCGCCTCGTGCAGTGCCTTCAGGCGGCGTACGAAGTCCTCGGCAAGATGCTGGTGGGCCCTCCCACACCGGACGGACATGCGCCCCAGAAGTCTTACAACGGCTAACACATAGTCGAGCCGGGAACCGCACCTACAGGTATCCCGGCTCGCCGTTGGCCACGAACCGTTTCAGGGATTGCTCCAGCAGCTCCAGAAACTGCGGCAGATCAACCTCGCCATGCTCGACGCCTGCGAACTCGCCCTCGCCATCGCGAACCACCACAGCATCGACGACGCCGTCCACGCCTACGAGAAGACGATGCTGCCCCGCTCCCATGAGATGCAGCAGCTTCTCGACAACGGTGCCGAGGCGCTGCTCTTCACCGACCTGCTCGACTTCGCCAACGACGACAGCGACTGACCCGCCGAGTCGTGTCCTTCATGTCCGCCACGCCGAGGCTGCCCTCCGACCTGGGGGGACAGGCTCGGCCCGCGATTACGGTGCGGCAACGCTGGCCGCGGGACTGGCCCGCGGCCACGGAGCCGTGATGGGAGACCTGCCCCTTCGTCAGCTCTCGTTGGGGCGGGACCCGGCCAGCCCCGTACGGAAGGCGACGGCCGCGGCCTCGGTGCGCGTCGCCGCGCCCAGCTTCGTCAGGATGTGGGAGACATGTACGCCCGCTGTGCTCGGCGAGATGTGCAGCCGGGCGGCGATCTGTCGGTTGCTCAGCCCTTCGGCGATCAACCGGAGCACCTCAAGCTCACGTTCCGTCAGCCCGTGCTGGGCGGGCCGCGGCCGTAGGAGCTGCGTTATCTGCCGGGCCAGCGGTGCGGCGCGCAGCTCTTCGGCCAACCGGGCGGCCTCTCTGAGGCGGGCCGTCGCGCCGGGCCGGTCGCCTGCGGCCAGCAGGGTGTGCGCGCTGTGGAACAAGCACAGCGCCAGCTCGTACGGCTGCCGCAGCCGGCGCCAGGAGTCCACCGCGTGGTCCCAGCCGTCGTTCTCGATCAGTGCCCGGAGCATGGTCCGCCAGGCCCGGTCGAGTACCCCGTCGACGCCCAGCGCGGCGTCGGCCGCGGCGAGTTGGGCCTGCCGGGCAGCGACCCTTTCCCGCAGTTCCCGGTCGGCGCGTGCGGACAGCCGGGCCTGCTGCACCAGGGCGCCGGCGACCAGGACCGGCCGGGCGTCGCTGCTGTAGATCCGGGTGAGCGCCGGGTCGGTCAGCGCCCGGTCCAGGAGCAGATCGGCCCGCTCCGGGTCGCCCTGTGCGACGGCGAGCAGGCACAGCAACTGATGGCGGGCGAAGAGGTTTCCGCTGTCGGAGTTCTCAGCGGCCGCGGCCTCGGCCGCCGCCGCCAAGTCACCGCGCAGCAGCGACAGATGGCCGACGAGGGTACGCAGACCCCGCCGCGACTGCGGTGGCGCGCCCGCTCGGAGGCCCTCTTCCAGCACGGCGGTCGCCTCGTCCCACCGCCCGGCCAGGATCAGGCCGCTTCCCGCGTAGCGGGCGAGTTCGGCCCCACGGCTGCGGCCGAGACCGTACCGGCGGGCGAGGCGGACCCCGTCGCCGGCGACCTCGACGGTGCGCTGGTGGTCGCCCGCTCTGGTGTGCAGCACGGCCTCGTACATGGGCACGGTCATCAACAGGTCGCTGCTGTCGAGCCGTTCGGCGAGCGCGCGGGCCTCGGTCAGCATTCCGAAGTCGCCGGTCATCGATCCGACGCCCAGTAGCCCGCGAATGGTGACCGTGGCGTCACCGGTGGCCCGGCCGATGGCAAGCGCCTCCTGGAACGGCGCGTGGGCCCGGTCCACCTCGGGCAGAAGGCCCATCGCCAGCACGCCGAGCAGCCGACCCCGCTGGGAACTGCCGGCAGGAAGCAGGTCCAGGGCGTGTTCCCAGTCGGAGACACCGGTGGTGTCCAGCCGGTGCCGCAACCTGCCCCGGTGTTCAAGGAGCAAGGCGGCCCGCTCGGGCTCGCGCCGCTCGTCCACCGCCGCCAGCCCGGCGGTGGCGTGCTCGATGCCGCGGGCGTAGTCGCCGCTGAGCATGCATGCCTCGGCGGCGTCGGTCAGCACACCGACCAGGTCGGTGCCCAGCCGGACGTCCGGATCCCACAGGTCGAGGACCATGCCGAGCAGACGGACCTGCTCGGCGTAGGCGTAGGACCTGCGTGCCTGACCGGCGGCCAGGTGGGCGGCCGACAGCGCGAGGCCGTGGTCCCCGGCGGCGTGGGCGTGCGCGGCCAGCTCCGCCGGGGCACCGCGGTCGCGCAGCGCCTCGGCGTAGCGGGAGTGCAGGCGCGCCCGCTCGCCGGGCAGCAGATCCTCGTACACCGCGTCCCGGATCAGGGCGTGGCGAAACGCGTAGCCGTCGCCGGCCGTGACGAGCAGGCTGCGGTCGACGAGCTCACGCAGCAGGGCATCCAGCTCGGCCCCGTCCTGCCCGGCCACCTCGGCCAGCAGGCGGTGGTCGACCCGCCCGCCCGCGACGGAGGCGATGCGTAGCAGTTCGCGAGCCGGGCTGCGCAGCGACCGAGGGCCGTCCAACAGCAGTTCGCGCGCGCCGTCCGGGGTCCGCTCGCCGACGCGGGCAAGGGCCTCGACGAACAGCGGGTTGCCGTCGCTGCGTTCATGGACGCGGCCCACGGTGGCCCGGTCCGGTTCGGCGCCGAGGATGGCGGCCAACTGGCGGCCCACGTCGCGTTCGTCGAGGTGGTCGAGGTGCAGCCGGGCGGTGCCCGGACGGCGTGCGAGCTCCGACAGCAGGGGCCCGGCCTCGGGCGGCCGGTAGGTGAGCACGAGGAGCACCCCGGGCTGGGTCAGGTTCCTGGCCAGGAAGCCGAGCAGTTCGCAGGTGGCGGAGTCCGCCCAGTGCAGGTCCTCGATCGAGACGACGAGCGGCCGGCCGGCGGCCACCCGTTCGATCAGCGTCAGCGCCTCCTCGTACAGCCGGTGCTTGCCGCCCTCGGTGTCGTCGTCCGTCTCGCCCAGTTCGGGGAACCAGCGGGCCAGCCAGCGGTAGGGACCCGGCGTGACGCCCTCGACCCGGATCAGTGAGCGCAGGACGGTCACGAACGGCGCGTACGGCAGGGAGTCACGGCCCAGTTCCGCGCAGACGCCCCCGACCACCCGTACCCCCGGGTCCAGCGACCGTGCGAACTCGGCGAGCAGCCGAGACTTGCCGATCCCGGCCTCCCCGGCCACCAGCGCCACGGCCGGCCCCTCCTCGACAGCCGTGTCCAAAGCCGCCGCAAGCTGTGCCAACTCCTCGCTCCGGCCGACGAACACCGGACTGACCACGCGCTGCGCCACCACGACGCCAGCATATAAATAGGGAGATCGCTCGATGTGCCGTGGCTGTTTACCCGGCCACGCTCGAAGCATGACGACGACCCACCCGATACGGACCATCGCCGCCAACGAGCTCGACTCATGGGCTCGGATGGTCACCACGACCTATGGCCAGGACTGGCAGGAGGGCGGCCTCCGGAACGCCGCCTCCTCACTCGAACCCGACCGCACGATCGCCGCCTACGACGGCCAGGAGATCGTCGCCGGCGCATCGATCTACGGCCGTGTCATGACGGTCCCCGGCGGGGCCACGCCCGTCGCCGGCATCACGCTGGTCGCGGTCCTGCCCACCCACCGGCGTCGCGGCATCCTCACCGCGATGATGCGCAAGCAGCTCACCGACCTGCACGACACGGGCGGCGAACCGGTCGCCGCGCTCAACGCCGCCGAAGCCACGATCTACGGCCGCTTCGGGTACGGCATCGCCAGCCACGTGGCCGAACTCCGGGGAGACAAGCGGTTCATGGCCCTGCGCCCCGGTACCGACCTCGGCGACGGGACGGTCCGCCTGCTCGGCCGCGAGGAGGCCCGGCCACTCCTGGAGAAGGTCTACGAGACCGTGCGCGGCACCGCCGTCGGATGGGTCGACCGGACGGAGAAGTTCTGGGAGGCGCGGCTGGCCGACCACGAGCGCGCACGCGACGGCGGTACGGCGCTGCGCTTCGCCGTCCATCTGGAGCCAGGCGGAGCGGCCACCGGCTACGCCGTCTATCGCTCCAAGCCGGGTTCGGTACAGGTCATCGAGGTCGCGGCCGGCTCCCGACCGTCGTACGCCGCCCTGTGGCGCTTCCTCATCGACCTCGACGCCCACGCCGGCCTCACCTACGACGGCGCCGTCGACGAACCATTGCTGCAGCTGCTGACCGACCCGCGCGCGGCCCGCACCACCGTGACCGACAACCTCTGGGTCCGCCTGGTGGACATCGACCGGGCGCTGACCGCACGCCGCTACTCGACTCCGCTGGATCTGGTCCTGGAGGTCCAGGACACGTTCTGCCCGTGGAACGCCGGACGCCACCACCTGTCGGCCGCCGGCGACTCCGTCACGTGTGAACCCACGAGGGCCCGGGCCGACTTGAGAGTGACCTCCACGGAACTGGGCGCGGCCTATCTGGGCGGCACCACCCTGTCGTCGCTGGCAGCGGCGGGCCGCGTCGAGGAACTGCGGCGGGGTGCGGTCACCGCAGCCTCACTCGCCTTCCGCGGCGAACGCGCACCGTTCCACCCCTCGGGCTGGGCCTTTCCCGCCTTCTGACCGCTGTCCGGCCGAGGCCACCACGCCACGTGGCCCGCACATGAAGGAGACACACATGGACACGCACCGGCTCGGCCGCACCGAGGTCGAGGTCACTCAACTGGGCTTCGGCGGCGGCCCGTTGGGCGGCCTGTTCGAACCACTGGACGACGCCACCGCAGCCCGGGCCCTCGACGCCGCCTGGGAATCGGGCATCCGCTACTTCGACACCTCACCGCACTACGGCATCGGCCACTCCGAACGCCGCATCGGAGACCTGCTGCGCGGCAAGCCCCGGGCCGAGTTCACCCTGTCCACCAAGGTCGGCCGACTGCTCGTACCGCAGGACCCGCGGGGACGGACGGACGAGTCCTTCGCCGTCCCGGCCACCCACCGCCGCGTATGGGACTTCACCCGCGACGGCATCCGCCGCAGCGTCGAGGACTCCCTCGACCGCCTCGGTCTCGACCGGATCGACATCCTCTATCTGCACGACGCCGAACAGCACTTCGAAGAGGCGCTGCGGCACGGCTACCCCGCCCTCGCCGAACTGCGCGCCGAGGGCGTGGTCGGAGCGATCGGCGCGGGCATGTACCACCCCGGCAAGCTCACCCGCCTGGTGCATGAGGCCGACCCCGACGTGGTGATGCTCTCCGGCCGCCACACCCTGCTGGACCACAGCGCCCTGGACGAACTGCTGCCGGCCTGCGTCGAGCACGGGGTGTCGGTGGTGGCCGCCTCCGTCTTCAACTCCGGCCTCCTGGCCACCGACCGCCCGGTGGCGGGGGCCCGGTACGACTACGGCCCCGCCGGCCCCGAACTGCTGGAGCGGGTCCACCGGATCGCCGACATCTGCGAGGCGCATGGAGTGACGGTCCCACAGGCTGCCATGGCCTTCCCTCTGCTCCACCCCGCGGTCGCCTGCATCGCGGTCGGCATGCGTAACGAACAGGAGGTACGGCGCAACATCGCCGCGTTCGCCGCCCCCGTTCCACCGGAGCTCTGGATCGACCTGCTCGGCTACGGCCTCCTGGACGAACGCGCTCTGCTGCCCACGGCAGGGTGACTCACCCTCGCCGACCGCACCGAACTGCTCGACCTGCTGCGGTCTCCGCCGTATCGAGCGCCGCGCGACCGGTGACCTCTCGCGGGAAAGTCGGCCTGTCCCAGGCGAGTTCACGCGCCATGTGCACCTGGTCCGGCCCGAGAAGCGGTTCCGGCGCCGCCCCTGCCTCCGCGGTCAGCCAGGGTTCGGGTCCCATGAGTTGGTCGCACGAGCCGCCCCGGTGACGGGAGACGTGCAAGGAGGAGTTCGCCCACCGGGATCTGCGGGACCTGCTGAGGATCGTCCGGGCGATGCCCCGGCGCGTGCGGCACCACCTGCGGGCGAGCGAGTGAGGCTGTTGTTGTGTGGGGCGCCTGCCGGGCATCTTCCCCGGTCAGGCGCCCATTTCCTGTGCTTGGAAGAAGCCCAGCATCTTCGGCGAGTACGACACCAGGAGGTTCTTGGTCTGCTGGTGGTACAGCCGTTGCATGCGTCTGACGCGTAAATAGCAGCAGGTCAGGGTGGGTGTGGGCAGGGCTGGGTGCCCGGTGGCCGTAAAAGGTCGCTGGGTGTCCGGGACTGCCGGTCAGACTGCGGTCTCCCGCGGGTTGAGGGTGACGGTGTATCCGAGCTGGTTGAGTGCGGTGATCGCGCGGCGGGTGGCCCGTTCGGGATCACGTTGGGTGAAGTAGGTGCCGCCGAGTTCCTGGTAGCCGACGTGATCGCTCAGCATGTGCCAGATCGCGGTGATGATCGAGTGCTCGACGGCGACCAGTGCCCTGAGCGGGCCGCGGCGTGCGGTCAGCCGCTTGTAACGGGCGGCGAGGTAGGTTTCCTTGGTTCTCACCGCGCCGAACGCGGCGAGGCCGAGAGCGCCTTTGAGATATGGATTTCCGGGGCGGACCTTCGTGTTCTTGGTGCGGCCGGCCGACTCGTGGTGGCCGGGGCAGACCCCGGCCCAGGAAGCGAGGTGTTTGGCGGAGGCGAACCGGCTCATGTCGCCGCCGGTCTCCGCGATGATCACTTCGGCGACGGCCTGGTTGATGCCGGGGATGGTGTCGAGCAGGTCGAGGGCGCCGCGAAAGGGGGCCATCGCCTCTTCGATGCGTTCGCTGAGCTGGTCGATCATCGTGGTGAGCTGGTCGTACTGGTCCAGGTGGAGGCGGGTCAGGAACGCGTGGTGTTCGCGGAAGCGTCCGGTCAGGGCCTCGGTGAGTTCAGGGATCTTGTTGCGGAGCCTGCGTTTGGCCAGGTCCGCGAGGGTCTGGGGGTCGCCTTCGCCGCGGATGAGGGCTTCGAGCATGGCCCGGCCGGAGACGCCCATGATGTCGGAGGCGACCGCGGACAGTTTGATGCCGGTGTCCTCCAGCAGTTTCTCCAGCCGCTGGACCACACGGCTTCGTTCACGGGTGGCGGTGGTCCGGGCCCGGGTCAGGTCCCGCAACTCGCGCACCGGCTGAGGCGGGACGAAGGAGGGCCTGACCAGTCCGTGGGCGCCGAGCTGGGCCAGCCAGGCCGCGTCCGAGACGTCCGTCTTGCGGCCTGGCAGGTTCTTGACCTGCCGGGCGTTGACCAGGATCACGTTCAGGCCCTCGGACAGCACGTAGTGGAACGGCTTCCAGTAGTCCGAGGTCGCCTCGATCACCACCAGCGTCACCCGTGCGGCGAGCAGATGGTCCCGCAGATCCAGGACCGCGTTCGTCGTCGATCCCCACGTCGTGGTCTCGGTCGTGAAGGACCCCCGCCGCTTCGGACTCGGGGTGCGGATGCAGACCTTGGCGTCCTTCTTGCTGATGTCGAGGCCGGCGCAGCGTTCGTGCAGCACGTCCACGGTCTTGCTCCCTCCCTCGCCGGACGGACCCGTATGCCGTTCCGGGAGGGCCAAGGTGAATCAGGAATTCTGACGCACGTGCTCACAGCAACACTCCACGGTTCCCGTGGACGGCCCCCAGTACCACGCTGACCTGCGAGCTCACCGGCATCACAGAAGCACCGGTTTC
This sequence comes from Streptomyces sp. NBC_00988, assembly GCF_045162645.1. Lineage (NCBI taxonomy): Bacteria > Bacillati > Actinomycetota > Actinomycetes > Kitasatosporales > Streptomycetaceae > Streptomyces > Streptomyces sp. NBC_00988. The sequence continues at coordinate 439,517 of NZ_CP108730.1, read as the reverse complement.
GGCCGGAACGAACCCCTCCAGCGTCCCGGACCGACATCGGCCCACGTCAGGGCAGACAGAAGCATCTCCGGCGCGCGCCACGGGATTTACCACGCCCCCGGCGCGCACCGAAGGTGCGCTGAGTCGCTGACCTGTATAAATGCGCCGTCGGTAGGGGAGGTGGCAGGCTCCGGCCCGCGTATGGTCCGGATCTTGGTGGGCGACGCAGCGGTAGTTCGGGCGGCGTCTGTCGGCGGGCCGGAGTGGGGTTGCTTCGCAATGCGGGCGAGGGATCGCCCCAGCGTGCCCTTGGCGCCGTTGACGCTGCGGGGGCTCGTGCAGCGCCAAGACGCGACGACGGCGTGAGCGACCGGGGACGCCCAGAGCTGCGGTTCCCCGAGGTTTGCCGCAGGTAACCAGGACAGGGAGATGGCGCCGCGGCCGGGCGCCGCCGGACCGTCCAACCGTGAACCAGCCACGAGCAGCCAGTTCGCGCGGACATCGGGGCACACCGAACAGCGCCCCATGCTCGGACTTGCGCGCGGAAACCGATCGGTTTACGATGAGGGAACCGATCGGTTTCTCGTTGTGGAGGCGGGTGAGTTCCGAACCCCATTACTTAGGAGTACGGATGGCTTCCCCGTGCGACGCAAAGGGCAACCGTCCTAGTACTCCGTTGATAGTGGCGGCGGGGGTCTCCGAGACGGCGCAAGTCGCGACCGGCGTCAACATCATCATCAACAGTGCATGCGTTCTGCTGCCGGTGCCCCGCGCCCGCCTAGAGCGGCGAACGCCAGTTTCCTGGTACCGGAGAGGGTATTTGTAATGAGTGCGAATTCGCAGAAGAAGTTCTACGCCCTGAATATGTTTGACGTGGCCGACTTGGAGAAGTACCTCGCGTACTTCCGCCGTTTGCCTGAAGTGGCTCCGCAATATGGTGGCCGAATGGTGGCGTTTGGTCGTTTCCGGGACAACGTAGCCGGTGACCTCGCGCCACGGCAGGTTCTGTTTGTCGTCGAATGGGAGTCCGAAGAGGCGTTCAACAGGTTCCGGGACGCTCCGGACTTGGCCGACTTCCATCCGCTGCGGGAGAACGGGACGGCGTCCTATGTCTGGCAGACGTTCGATGGTCTCGATATGAGTGACCCCGCCAACGTTTCGCTCGACGATGTACTGGCGGTGCTCAAGCCTTAAAACCCGCATTGCTACGGAGTGTGTTTCGCTTTCTGGCCTGGCCGAGAGGTATCGCCCGGAGCGTAGTTGGCTTATGGCGTGTCAGGGGCGGTCCTGGCGGACCGCCCCTCCAAGGAGTCGATACCAGAACTGGCCGCGGTGCGATCCGGGCAGTCTCCCAACGTGATCGACGACCTTGCGGACACGACCTGGGACCGTGAACTCGAAGACCTCTTCCTCCGCATCGGCCACCGTTTCGGCCGCGAGGACCTGCGACGCCGAATGCGGGACTACGTCCGTGCCCTGCTCGGCCCGGTCGGCCCCAAGAACGGCTGGCAACTGGCCGAATACGCCGGCCATCGCACCCTCGATGGCCTGTAGCGGCTGCTCGACGGAGCCACCTGGAGTGCCGACGACATCCGCGACGACCCGCAGACATACGTCGCCGAGAAGCTCGGCGACGACGGGGTACTCATACCTTGACGACACCGGCTGGGTCCGGTGCCTGTTGCGGTAGTTCCCCGGCCACCCTCGGCCCGCTCACCGGGCTCGTGCCCCAGATGATCAGTGAGCTCGCCCTCCAGCGCGGACTCCAGCACCCGCTTGGCCAGCTGTTGCGGGAGGCCACCCTCCCCGGTGAGCTTCACGCCACCGGCCTGAGCCCGCGCAACCAGCTCGGCGACCAACCGTCATCCACGGCGCTCGCCCCTCCTCACAGCAGCCTTCCCGGCCTCGGTGTCACTCGTCACGTCAGTCATCAACTGCCGCTTCCAGCTCAAGAGTTACACCGCTCACCGTGCAGACCCCTCTGACAGCCTTGGCAAGAGGGCCGGAGGGCGTCATGCAAGACTTCCTCGACGGGCGCTCGGCCATCGCTCACACCTCCAGCACCAACCGCTCTCCTTCCGGTGCACGTGAGACGCAGGGCAGCATGGCGCCGGCCGCGCGTTCGGTGGCGGTGAGCTGCCGGTCACGGTGATCGACATGGCCCTGGGCCACCCGTACCCGGCAGGTGCCGCAGAACCCCTGGCGGCAGGAGAAGGGCAGGTCCGGCAGGGCCTCCTGGAGAACATCCAGGGCGGAGCGGTCGTACGGCACTGGCAGAACCCGTCCGGTGTCGCCCAGTTGGAGTTCGAAGGGACGGCCGTCCTTGATCGGGGCCGGGGCGAAACGCTCGAAGTGCAGGGCGGACGCGCGGCTGTCACCGAACGCGCGCCGAACGCCGTCGATCATGGGCGCGGGCCCGCAGCAGTACACCGCACCCGCCGCCGGGCTCAAGTTCAACAGATCGGCTGTTTCGGGCGCGCCGGACTCGTCGTCAGGACGGATGGAGACCCGGCCAGGGGCTGCTGCCGCGAGTTCGGCCAGTTCTGCCGCGAAGGGCATCGAGCCGCGGCTGCGGCCGGTGTGCACGAGCCGCCAGTCCAGCCCGCGGCGGGCGGCTTCCCGGGCCATCGGCAGGATGGGGGTGATGCCAATGCCGCCCGCGATGAGCAGGATGGATGCCTCGGCGGCGAAGGGGAAGGCGTTGCGGGGCCCGGAGATGGCGACCCTCATGCCCTCTCCGAGGGTGTCGTGTACCTCGGCCGAACCGCCTGCCCCGTTGGCGATGCGGCGCACCGCGATGCGGTACCGGTACCGGTCGGCGGGGTCGTCGCACAGGGAGTACTGCCGCTTGCGGCCGGAGGGCAGGTGCAGTTCGATGTGGGCGCCGGGCTGCCAGGGCGGGAGTATTGCTCCGTCGGGTGCTGCCAGCCGCAGGGAGACGACGTCCTCGGCCTCTTGGTGTTTGGCGGCGACCACCAGTTCCCGGATCACGGGCATCTCGGTGGCCGGCGGGCGCCTGGGAGGAGTGCGAGGAGTGCTGCGCCGCGCGAGGCGCGTGACCGCGTGGTCGCTGAAAGCCGCCAGCTTCTGCATGAACGAGTCGCTGCGCGGCCTGCCGTACAGGTCCGGTGGCCGGGTGACGGATGTGCTGGTGTTCATGGGATGCCTTGCTGGTTGCCGGGTCACTGGGCAGCCGCTCGGGCGGCGGGGGACGCCGCCAGGTAGCCGATCGCCAGCTGGGTCGAGCCCTCTTGCGTCGGGTGGTAACCGGGGCGGAAGTAGCGCAGCACCGAGCGGGCGAACGAGACCGGCGGGGGCAACAGGTCCTTGCGGGCCGCGGCCAGGTAGTCGCGGAAGCGGACCTTGACCCCGTCGTCGAGTTCGGGGTCGGCGCTCATCAGGAAGCGGACTCCGCGGATCCACAGCCGGGTCAGCACCGGAGCGGTGACGAGCATGCCGACAACGCGGTGCCGGTAGTGGGGATCGAGGTGCACCAGCAGGTCGAACGCGACCGAGCGGTGTTCGACCTCCTCCGCGCCGTGCCAGCGGAACAGATCGAGCATCGCGGCGTCCGCGCCGGCCTGGTCCAGGTGCCCGTTGCTGAGAATCCAGTGACCCATGTACGCGGTGAAGTGCTCGAAGGCCGCTATGAGGGCGAGCCGTTGGAAGAGGTGCGCGTGTGCGGTGGCCGGCGTCAGCTCCGGCCGGTCTCCGAGCACCCTGCGGAAGATCCATTCGGACTGCAGGGTGTACGGAGCCGGGTCCAGCCCCTTGGCGAGCAGGTGCTCCAGGACCTCCTGGTGCGCCTCGGCGTGCATCGCTTCCTGGCCGATGAAGCCGCGTACGTCCTCGCGCAGCCGGTCGTCGGTGATCAGTGGCAGTGCCTGCTCGAAGGTGCGCACGAACCAGCGTTCGAGTTCGGGGAGCATGAGGTGGAGCACGTCGAAGGTGTGGGTTGCGAAGGGCTCGCCCGGCAGCCAGTGCAGCGGGGTGGTGCCCCAGTCGAAGGTGACGTCCCGGGGTTGCAGCACCAGGTCGTGGTGGTCGATGGGCTCGGACGGACGGTGCGGGTGGGCATGTGCGGCTCGGAACATGACAGGTTCCTCCATCGGCGATGGGTGTGGGGGAGGGGTGGTCAGGCAGTCGTCCAGTACTGCTGGTTCGTCAGATCGGGTGCGCGGTGTGGTCCGTATTGCGGCGTGTGCCGTCTTCGATGCGGTGGGCGAATTCCGCGATCCGGGACGCGATCTCCTCGGGGTGGCTGAGCTGTACCCAGTGCCCGGCGTCGATCGGGCGCCGTTGTATCCGGCCCGTCCAGTGCTCCACTCCGTACGACAGCACCGGGGTGACGCAGAAGTCGCGGGTGGGGATGATGAGCTGAACCGGGACGGTGGTCGGCCGGTCCCGGGGACGCAGCAGGCGGGGCAGCATGTTGGCGCGGTACAGCGCGGTGCCGGATACGGCGTCGCGGGCCAGCGTCGGCGCGGGGTAGGGAGTGTCCCCGGGCACGCCTTGGGAGCCGGTGAGGAAGGCGCGCCAGCGGTGTCCCAGTGCTCTCCAGGTCAGGGCGGGCAGGAGCGGGAAATGGAAGTAGGCGATGTACCAGGACCGTGCGGCCTGCCGCAGCATCTTCGGCAGATCCGGATGCCGCGGCCGAAGGCGGGCACGGATCAGGTGGCCGACGTGGTCCAGACAGGGTCCGGAGATGGAGGTGAACGAGGCGATCCGCCCGGCCAGGCGGGTGCCGGTGACCGACTCCCAGGAATGGATCGATCCCCAGTCGTGCCCGACCAGGTGCACTGTGCGGTCGGGGCTCACGGCGTCGAGAACCGCCTCCAGGTCGGCTTCCAGGCGGGACATCCGGTAGGCGCGCAGACCCCTGGGCCGGTGGGAGGCACCGGCTCCCCGCACGTCGAAGGCGGTGACGTGGAAGCGGTCGGCCAGGCGCTCGGCGACCGGGCGCCACACGGCGCTGGTGTCCGGATAGCCGTGGACCAGCACCACCGCAGGAGCCGTGGACGCTCCCCATTGGTAGGCGGCCAACTCCACGCCGTCCGCGGCGATCCGGCGGGCGGCCGGGCCGGTCATCGGCCACCACCGGCAGGGGTCAGTTCGCCGTAGTTCAGACCGCCGTGGAAGAAGCTGGGCAGCACCGGCCAGTGCCGCTTGAAGGGGGCCAGCTCCGAGGAGGGCAGGATCTGCAGCCAGCGCGGATCGCGCCGGCTGGGGTCGGCGAGGGTCTTCTCCTTGACCATGGAGTCGTACTGGTCGAGAGAGTCCTCCAGGGTGTTGGCGTTGGGCACCACCGCATGGCCGTAGAACGCGGCGTGGCGGCGCACCCCGGGGATGCGGGAGAGCTCGGGCTGCCAGTTGTCGGCCGAGATGCCGTTCTCGGAGGAGACCCACACCCCGTCGGGGGTGTTCAGTACCAGGGAGTGGTTGCCGTCCGTATGGCCGGGGGTCCACAACAGGCTGACGCCGACGCCGAGTTCGACATCGCCGTCGAATGCGGTGACGCGCTCGGCCGGTACCCCGTCCATGCCTCCGTCGACGTACCAGGCCCACTGCATCGGATGCACCGATTCGAAGGTGCCCAGCTCCCTGCGGTGCACCAGCAGCCTGGCGCGCGGGAACAGCGCTTCGCGGGGCGCCCGTTCACCGGGAATCGTGCTGGTACTTCCCATGATCATGCGCACGTCCTGGACGTGCAGGTGGTCGAAGCTGACGAAGTCCACATCCTCGGGTCGCAGACCGCAGGAGGGCAGGACGGTGTTCGGATCCTGGTAGAAGCGGGCGAAGACATGCTCGGTGAGAAAGTCCCCCGCCAGCCGCTTGAGCTGGGCGTAGAACGGCGCTTGAGCCGTTCCGGCGGCGACGGTCGGCTCCCACACCAGTGTTTTCGGCTCACCGTCGAAGCCGTCGAACTGCACGACGAGCATCCGGTTGACGATGCTCACGAACGGGTTGACGGCGAGCGCGGCGCCGTGGAAGCCGAACCGGGTCGGGTACGGGGCGGCGGCGATGTCGAAACTGCGGACGGCGTGGATGCGGCCCTGCTGGACGAACCGCTCACGGTAGGTGGCCGCGGCGCTGCGCACGGCGCGCAGCCGGTCACCGCGGGGCCATACGTCGTGGACGCCCTCGAATTCGGGGATGGGACGCGGAGCGGCGGGGTCCTGGGCCTTCTTCGTGCTGGGCGCCGGCTTGGGCGTGGTGGTCACGGGCTCATCCTTCGGGCAGGCGGGCGGTCCGGGTGCGCTGCTCGTAGGCCGCGCGGACCGACCGGTCGGACAGGGCGGCGAGCTGGTCGGGGACAAGGAGGTGATGCAGAACGTCGCGGGCGCGGTCCGGCAGCAGCGCGGCCAACCGGGTCAGAGCGGCAATCTGGCGTGGAACGAAGACCTCGAACCGCGGGCGCAGCACGACGTCGAGCACAGCGTCGGCAACCTGATCCGTCGTCAGGCGCCGGGTGGGGCCGGTCGCGGTGCCCACGGCCAGCTCGGTGTCCACGACGCCGGGCATCACCAGGGACACGTGCACTCCGGTGCCGCGCAGTTCGGCGCGGACGGCTGTGCTGTAGCCGTGGAGGGCGTGCTTCGTCGCCGCGTAGGTCGCCTCGCCTGCCGGGGCGACCTTGCTGGCGGCGGAGGCGATGTTCACCACGTGGCCGCGCCCGCGTTTCCGCATCACCGGGATCACGAGTTTCATCCCCCGCAGTACGCCGTGGACGTTGACGTCGAACTGGCGCAGGGCGGCTTCCTCCGGTTCCTCCTCGAAGGGGCCCACCCACATGATTCCGGCGTTGTTGATCAGTACGTCGATCGGCCCCAGCTCGGTCTCGACGGTGCGCAGGAAGTCATCGAAGGAAGGTGTGTCGGTGACGTCGAGAGACAGCCCGAGCAGTCGGCCACCGGGACGCGCGCCGATGGCGCCGGCCGTCTGCCTGGCAAGCTCCGCGTCGAGATCGCCGATCGCCACGGCGGCTCCGGCCGCGGCGAGCCGGGCTGCGACGGCACGCCCGATACCGCGGCCCGCCCCGGTGACCGCGATCACTCGGCCGGTCAGCGGTTGTGTGCGGGGGAGCCCCTCGCGGTTTCTCCGGCTGAGTGTGTACGGGAATTTGGGCGGTGCTGCCACGGTCGAGCCCCTTCCTTGCCCTGAGCGCGAACGGACCGCTGAGCGGCAAGCGGCCCCCACACGCTTCTGACACGTTGGCGTGTCAGATGAACTGACAAGCTAGAGTGTCAGTTCGGAGCACACCGGTGTCAACACCTCTGCGAAGGGGAGAAATGACCGGCACACAGACCGCCGGGCGGCGCTACGGCGGACGTGAAGCGGCGCAACGACAGCAGGAGCGCCGCACCCGCCTCATCCAGGCGGGCCTCGACCTGTTCGGCACGTCCGGATACGCCTCGGTCTCCGTCAAGCAGGTGTGCTCGCATGCCGGACTGACCCAGCGCTACTTCTACGAGTCGTTCAGCGACCGCGAAGACCTTCTCGCCGGGGTCTACAACGACCTGATCGCTACGATCCAAGCCGAAACCGCGCAGGCCGCCGCCGCCGCACCCGATGTCGACGCCCAACTGCGCGCCGGCCTTGAGGTGTTCATCCGCACACTGGCCGGCGACGCCCGCATGGCCCGCCTGGTGCTCATCGAGGTCGTGGGCGCCAGCCCCCGCCTCGAAGTGCGTCGCCGTGAGGTCCTGCACGAATTCGCCGCGATGGTCGCCGCCGTCGTCGGACCGCTCCCCGCCCCGGAAGCCCCCTCCAGCCGGCTCACCATGACCGCGATGAGCCTGGTCGGCGGAGTCAACGAACTCCTCGTGGACTGGACGCTCGGTCACCAGAAGGCAGCCGTCGAAGAACTGATCGACCTGTCCTACACCCTGTTCATCGCGGCCTACCGAGCCATCAGCGATCAGTCCTGATCACGCAGGCCCGGATTCCTTCAGGGGCTCTCTGTATCGGACGGCAGCCCATGGCTCCTGGTCAACGGCTCGGCACGCTCGGCGCCCCTGTTTCGATCAGGCATGGCCGGCGAGAGCCGTTGCACGATGAACGCAGGTGCGGCGCACCGGCTGGTTTTCCACTGTCGGACGGGTCTCGTACCCGTCATCCATCCGGAAGCGACGCAGCTCGATCGGGCTGAGCGGCCGCGAACCAAGGCGGGCCCGTCGCGTCGCGGGAGCTGCTGAACGATCGCTGATCAGCTGCCGCCTGAGCCTGCCGGCGCGCCCCCCGGGTCCTGGCCCGCGACGGACCTGGCCCTGCCGTTGTCGCTGGACGCCTGCACATGCCCAGGCCCGCTGAGCGCCCTGCCCTGCGAGCCAGGTGACACACCGGATAGGGAGGGCTGACGGCCTTTTTCCCGCCGAGGCCGGGCTCATCGCGCTCACGGCCCGCGTGACTTGATGCCCTTGCTCCCCGGCATTCGGGGCAAAGCCCGATGATCCTAAAGCCAGATGATCATAAGGGAATTGATGGGCAGCCGGGCACGGGGGAGGCTGTGGTCTTGGCGGCATCGGCGCCCGGCGGCAGGGCATGGTCACCGTTTCCCGGAGCCTCATCCGGTCGGCCCGGACGCTAGCCGATCTGGTCATTGCCCGCGCGTCGGTGGCTGCCGCGACGGCGTATCCCTGCATCTGCATCTGAGGCGTTTCGGGGTGGGCCGAGACACGCCTGGCAATCGCCTCGGCAGAGCTGCCCCTCATCCTCTTGGCCACGCTCTCGAACGCCGGGCGGGCCCCTTCCGTGCTCCGCGTCAAGGCGGCGGTGACGATCACCTTGACGCGGAGCACGGAAGCCTTGAGCGCGAACTCGCGATCGCGGCGCGGGGATGGCGCTCCCACATCTCTCCTGCCTGCTCATCCGGTGCGTGCCGCCATGCCGGCGGGCGCCGGTCAGCTCGACCTGAAGCCGGCCTGTGACGTGGCCCGGGATCGGTTCCCTGCTTGAGAGCTTGCGCACTGGAAACCGAGCGGTTTACAGTGAGGCAAGGCGAAACCGATCGGTTTCCTCCAGGAGTTCGGGAGTGCATGATGACGACAAATCGACCGGTGGCCCTCGTGACGGGTGCCTCCTCCGGCATCGGCAAACAGACCGCGCTCGCGCTGGTCGCGGCGGGTTTCGAGGTGGCCGGCACGGGCCGCGACACCTCACGCGTCACCCCGCTCCAGGGCGTGACGTTCTTCGACCTCGACGTGGTCAGTGACAAGTCGGTCACCGCGGTGGTCCAGCAGGTGATCGACCGGTTCGGGCGGATCGACGTCCTGGTCAACAACGCCGGCATCGGCTCGATCGGCGCGGCCGAGGAGACCTCCCTCGCGCAGGCCCAGGGCGTCTTCGACATCAACGTCTTCGGGGTCATACGCATGGTGAAGGAGGTCCTGCCGCACATGCGCGCCCGGGGGCGCGGACGCATCATCAACCTCTCGTCCGTGCAGGGCTTCATCCCCGCTCCCTACATGGCGGTCTACGGCGCGTCCAAGCACGCCATCGAGGGCTACTCCCAGTCCCTGGACCACGAGGTCCGGCAGTACGGTGTCCGCTCGCTCCTGGTCGAACCCGCTTACACCAACACCGGGTTCGAGGCCAACAGCGCCAAGCCCGACAGCCCCCTGCAGACCTACGCCGACCAGCGGCACGTCTTCGACCGCCTGATGGCGGAGGCGATCAAGAGCGGTGACGACCCCGCCGTGGTCGCCAAGGCGATCGTCACGGCCGCCACTGACAAGAAGCCGAAACTGCGCTACGCCGCCGGCCCCACGGCCGGACGCGCACGCCTGCTCCGCTTCGTTCCCGCCTGGGTCCTGGACAAGCAGATCCGCACGATGAACAAGCTGGCCGGCTGACACCCCACCACCCGCAAACCCCGTCCACCCACAAACCCGTTCGCGCCGTTGATACCGGGAGAGACCTGTGTCCGAGCCCCTGCCCTCTTCCGCCGCCACCGTGGCGCGCTGGCGCTCCGCCGAGGAACACGGTGACGTCGACGCCGCGGTCGCGTGTCTGAGCCCGGACGTCGTGCTCAGCTCGCCGCTCTCCGACCAGTTCCGCTTTGAGGGATCCGACCAGCTGCGTGACTTCCTGACCGTGGCGTTCGCGGTGGTCAAGGACGTCCGCTACCACACCCAGACCGGCGAGGGCGACACGTACGCGCTGGTCTACCGGGCGCGGGTGGGTTCCCAGTCGTTCGAGGAGGTGCAGTTGCTGCGGCTCGACGACCAAGCACGCATTACGGAGATCACGCTCTTCGGGCGTCCGATGCCTGCCCTCACCGCCCTGATGCACCTCATGGGTCCGGCGCTCGCCCGCCAGCAGGGCCGCCGGGGCCTTGCGACGCTCATGAGCGTCAGCACTGTACCCATTCACGCGATGGTCTCTTCGGGGGACAGCGGCATGGTCGCGAAGACCCGGCCGACAGCCCGGTAGACCTGAGAGCACCAGGCCCACTGGCCGTTTGGCCCCGTTCCCCTTCCAGGAGTTGGCGACAGCCGCAGGCGATGTCCCCGGCGGACAGCTTCAGTTCGCAGGAACGCACGAGGTATCTGCCGTCCAGGTGGGCTCCGGCGCGCCCTGACCGCACGGGCGAAGCCGACTCCCGAGGGCGGTTGCTGGAGGCACCGTCCCTCACCGGCCACGGCAACGTCCGGCCAATCCCCCCCCGTGCACCGAGGTGATGCGGCAACTCGCCGCGCCTTCCAGCAACTTGACCCAGTAGGAGACGCTCCCATGAAGCGACGTACGTTCCTTACGGCAACCACCGTGTCGCTGGCCGCCACCCAACTCGCCGGACCCGTCTACGCCTCCGCCTCCCCCTCCGGTTCAACAGCCAGTCACTACGAGGTCGTTGCCCGCTTCTGGGGCGCGATGCCGACGGGTGTCACCGTCTCGCGCCGCGGCCGCATCTTCGTCAACTTTCCCCGCTGGGGCGACGACGTCCCGTTCACCGTCGCCGAACTGCGCAGCGGGAAGCCGGTTGCCTACCCCGACGCCGAGGTGAACCGTCAGGACGCCGCAGACCTGGCCGGGCACTTGCAGTCGGTGCAGAGCGTCGTCGTCGACGGGGCCGACCGGCTGTGGATCCTCGACACCGGAAGCCCGCTGTTCGCCGGGTCCTCCTACGGCGGCCCCAAGCTCGTGGCGGTCGACCTGCGCACCGACCGGATCGTACGGAAGATCCTCTTCCCGCCCGAGGTGGTGCCGGCGAACAGCTACCCCAACGACGTGCGCTTCGACCTGCGGCGCGGCGCCGAGGGCATGGCCTTCATCACCGACTCGGGCGGCTCCAACGGCATCATCGTGGTCGACCTCGCCACGGGCCGCTCCTGGCGGCGACTGACCGGGCACCCCTCGGCACTCCCGGACCCGGACTTCGTTCCGATCATCGATGGCCAGCCCTTCATGGTCCGCCCCGCGGGCGGCGAGCCCACCTCTTACGAGACCGGCTCCGACGGCATCGCTCTCAGCGCCGACGGCACGCGCCTCTACTACTGCCCGCTCTCCAGCCGTCGACTGCACAGCGTGTCCACCGACGCCCTCGCCGACCCGGACGCCACGGACGCCGAGGTGGCGGCGACGGTCGAGAACCTCGGGTTCAAGCCGATGGCCGACGGCCTGGAGAGCGACGACAAGGGGCGGCTCTACGGCGGCGACCTGGAACACAACGCGATCTGGCGCAGGAGCCCGAACGGCACCTACCGGACCCTCGCCCAGGGGAGCGACCTGAACTGGATCGACACCCTGTCCATCGCCTCGGACCGGCACCTGTACGCCACCGCCAACCAGCTCGACCGGCTGGCGCCCTTCCACGAGGGCCACGACCTGCGCCGCAAGCCCTACCTCCTGGTCCGCCTGCCGATCGACGCGGGACCGGTCAGGCTCGTGTGACTTCGCCGGCCCGCGTCGGGCGGCCGCCTGGGCGGGGGAGCAGTGTGCACCCCGGTCGTACAGCGGGCGCCCTCGACCTGGGCGCGGACCCGGGCGGGGCAGGTCTTGCCGGTGCAGTGCGCGGCGCTGCGGTCGATTTCGGGCAGGCCATGGTCTCCGTACAACTCGACAGTCTCCGTACAACTCCGCGCCCTCAAAGCGCTGAACCGTACGTTCAGGCCCGGAGCGGTACCGGCTCCGGGCTCACGGCACGTCCGCGAACGCCTGAACCTTCCCCTCGCTCACTCGCCAGCCCGCTACCAATACCCCCAAGGCCCGCTCGTAGCAGTCGGCGACCGCGAGCCCGGGCGGCTCGTTCCCCGACAGCACCAGGGACACCAGGCCATGGGCCGTTCCCCAGACCGACAGCGCGATGACCTCCGGGTCGGACTCCGAACTGAACTGCCCTGCCTGCTGTCCGCGCCGCACGGCGTCGACGAGGGGCCGGTAGGTCTCGATGGCCTCACGCGGCCTCTCCGACTCCGGCTCGGACGGGCACTGGACGCTGCGGTCGGCGAAGAGGATCGCGTAGAGATGCGGGTTGGCGATGGCGTACTCGCGATAGACGAGCCCAAGCCGGATCACGTCGCCGGCCGGGTCGTCCGTCGGACGGATGGCTGCCAGGCGTGCGACGAAGAGCCGCGCGGCCTCCTCGTACAGGCTCCTGAGCAGACCCGCCTTGTTGCCGAACAGCGAGTAGACCGCCGTGGTCGAGGTCTTCACGTCCGCGGCGAGCTGTCGCAGGCTCAGCGCGGCGGTGCCGCGGTCGAAGACCGTGGCGGCCGCGCGGTGCAGGAGCCGGAGCCGGAGTGCTTCGTCATGTGTCTTGAGCCTGGCCATGGCGTCATCGTATTGCAACGCCGTTATGAATGCCTATCGGCACCGCTTTGACTTGTTGTCGTCCGCCCCGCCCCGCACCAGGATCCGCCGCCTCCGAACGAGCTCCTCTCGCATACCGGCAGGTCAGGGCAGAGAGACGCGCCCACTCTCCGAATGAGAGCTACGCAACAGCGTTGCATCGAGCAATAAAAACACTGTTACGGTTCGTTCGGTGCCGACCTTGGGACGGTCCTGTCCGGCGCTGGCCAACGATCTAGGAGAAGTCATGTTTGAGGGGTTCGGGCGGCTGCTGTACCGCAGGCGAAAGCCGGTGCTGATACTGACCATGCTGTTCGCCGTCCTGTCCGGGACCTACGGTGCCGGAGTCTTCGGCTCCCTGACACCGCTCGGCTTCCAGGACCCCGGCTCGGACAGCGTGCGCGCGGCCCACATCGCCGAGAAGGCGTTCCCGCAGCGGACACCCGACGCGGTGATCGTCTACCGCGACAAGGACCGCACCGTCGACGACCCGTCCTTCCAGCAGGCGGTCGTCAAGCGGCTGGAGTCCCTGCCGAAGTCGGAGGTGACCGGCTACCTGGACTTCTGGACGACCAGGATGCCGGCGCAGGTCAGCCACGACCGGCACGCCACCTACGTCGCCCTGAACCTGCACGGCAGCAGCGAGAAGGCCAAGGAGGACGCGTACAAGGCCGTCAAGGACAAGATCCCGGCACCCGGCCTTCAGACGTTGCAGGGCGGCACGGTACCCACCGGCCACCAGGCGAGTGAGAAGATCGAACATGACCTGAGAACCGCGGAAATCATCTCGGCCCCCGTGCTCTTCCTGCTCCTGCTGGTCGTGTTCGGCGGTCTGACCGCGGCCTTCCTCCCGCTGCTCGTCGGCGTGCTCTCCATCCTCGGTTCGATGGCGGTCCTGCGGACCATCGCGAACATCACCGACGTGTCGGTGTTCTCCATGAGCCTGGTCACGATCCTGGGTCTCGCGGTCGCCATCGACTACGGCCTGCTGATCGTGAGCCGCTACCGCGAGGAACTGGCGGCCGGCTACACCGGCGAAGCGGCGATCGGGCGCACCATTGCCACGGCCGGGCGTACCGTGATGGTCTCCGGCACCACGGTCGCGGCGGCGCTGGCCGGCCTGACCCTCTTCCCGTCGACGTTCCTGAAGTCGATGTCGTACGGCGGCGTGGCAGCGGTCCTGCTGGCGGTGCTCTTCTCGCTGGTCGCGCTGCCCGCGCTGCTCGCCGTGATGGGACCGAAGGTCAATGCCTTCCCGCTGCGCCGCAAGAAGGCAGGGCGGCCGACGGCGGCGGGCGAGGGTGCCTGGTACCGGTTCGGGCACGGCCTGATGCGGCGGCGGTGGGTCGTGGTGGTGGGCGCGGTGGGCCTGCTGCTGACGCTCGCCCTGCCGTTCTCCAAGATCGAGTTCGGTTCCATCAACGCGCAGCAACTGCCGAGCACCTCCGAGGGCCGCCAGGTCTTCAACGCCATGGAGCACGACTTCGACGGCGACGCGGTGAAGTCCATCGACTCGCTGCTCGTGCTGAAGTCCGACGGGACCTCGAAGGAGCAGGGCGCGGCGCTGAAGGCGTACGCCGAGCGGCTCGGTGCCACGGAGGGCGCCACGAGCGCCCGGATCAGCGGCGTGGAGGGCACCACGGCCCGGGTGTCGGTCACCTATGACGGCAACCCCATCTCGACCCACGCGCGGGACCTTGTGAACCGGATCAAGGAGGTACCGGCACCGCCCGGCGCCCGGGCCTACATCGGCGGCGAGTCGGCGATCTACGACGACACCCTGGACGCGCTCGGCGAGACCCTGCCGTGGATGCTGCTCTACATCGCGGTGATGACGTACATCCTGCTGTTCCTCGCGTTCGGCTCGGTGCTGCTGCCGTTGAAGGCGATCGCGATGAACATGCTGTCGCTGTCCGCGACCTTCGGCGTCCTGGTCTGGATCTTCCAGGACGGCCATCTGCACAACCTGCTCGGCTTCGATCCGACGGGCAACATCGAGCCCAACATGCCGATCATGCTGTTCGCGCTGATCTTCGGGCTCTCCATGGACTACGAGGTGTTCCTGGTGTCCCGGATGCGGGAGCAGTACGACAAGCAGGGCGACAGCACGGAAGCCGTGGCGATGGGGCTGCGGTCCATCGGCCGCCTGGTCGTGAGCGCGGCGGTGCTGATGTGCGTGCCGCTCGCGGCGATCGGGATGAGCGATGTGCTGACCATCAAGCTGTTCGGCGTCGGCATGGTGTTCGCGGTCCTGGTGGACGTGCTGGTGGTGCGCATCCTGCTGGGAACGGCCGTCATGAGACTGCTGGGCAGGGCGGCCTGGTGGGCTCCGGGCCCGCTCGCCCGCTTCTACGACCGGTTCGGCATCAAGGAGACGGACGTGCCGGAGGACACCGACGAGCGGGTCCCCGTCCCCACGGGCTGAATCCTCCCGAGAGGCCGAAGTGTCTTCACCGGGGCACTTCGGTCCTCGCTGCCGTCGTGAACGGGGGTGCCGGCGGTGCACTGCTGGGGACTCACTCCTCCGGCTGCTCGCTCCGCTCGCATGCACGGCGATCATGGCGCCGGTGGTTCGCGTCCTCCTGGGCCAGGCGCCGTAGCAGCCGGACGACCGGCTCGAACAGCACGGTGAGGACCACCGCCCGCTCGGCGAGGGCGATGCGGTCCTCGATCCCCTCGAACTGCGCGAAGTCCAAATCGGCGGTGGAGGTGGCGAGTTGTGCGTAGGGGACGAGGTCGTCGACCGTGTAGTCGGTGCCGAGGCGGCTCAGCGCGGCGAGACTTTCGGCGAGTGCCGGACGGTGCGGTGACGCGTCGGAGATCCGCCAGCCCATGTTCTCGATGAGAGCCTCGACCCTCGTGGCGGCTCCGCCCGGTACAGCCCTGTCGGCGGTGCTCTCCGCTCCGGGGCCGCTCTCGTTGTCCGCGCCGCTCTTCCCGTTCGTCTCTGCGGAGGGCACGGGCAGTGCGTGGTGGACGACGCCCAGGGTCTCGAACCCGTCCAGTGGACGGTCCACCGCATCGAGCACCTCACGGGTACGGGCGACGGACAGCCCGCCGAGCTGGATGAGCGAACGGATCAGACGGAGCCGCTGGATGTGCTCCTCGCCGTACTCGACCGCCGTCGCGTTCAGCGCGCGTCCCTCGGGAAGCAGCCCTTCCCGTCGGTAGTACTTGATGGTCGCCATCGGCACCCCGGACCGTCGGCTGAGCTCTGAAATCCTCATGCGCTCCCTCACGCTCAACTGTCCCACCAGTATCGCGTTACCGGGGGTTGCCCCGACGGGATCGATAGTGCCACTATCGGGTACTCGGTAGTAACACTATCGAGTGCTTCTTCGGTGTGCCCACTTCTCCGTGCGCGTGGACGACACGCGCCCGCGGAAGCCGCCTGCACCGCCACGGCCACACCCAGCCGCAGTTCTCTCCCCACCCCGGGCCCGGGGCCGTCAGCTCCGGGTCCGGTCGTCTCGTACGCATCGACAACGGAGACCACACCATGTCCCAGCGAATCGGCAAGACCCACTGGAAGCGTTTCGCCATCGGTGCGGTGCCGACCGTGGCCGCCACGGCTGCCGTCGCCATTTCCATGGCCCAGGGCGCCCTGGCCGCTTCGTTCAGCATCTCCGGTTCCGCCTTCCAGGTCTCGGCCGGCAAGTTGAGCGGCACCGGATTCGCCAACTACGCCACGGTGGACGTCGCCAAGAACGGCAAGCACGTGCCCGTCTCCGTCTCGTCCATCAAGAACGCGACGGTCACCGACATGTGCCAGTCCGTCCCGGTGGACATCCCCGTCCTCGGGACCTACACGATGTCGCTCAAGGCCGGCGGGTCGGGTACGCCGGTCAAGGCCAAGGACCTGTACATCGACATGACCGACCTCCAGGCCAAGAAGGGCACCTTCACCAACGTCGACATCGGCGTCGCCACCGGTTCCATGACCAAGGGTCAGGTCAACCCGAAGGACCACGTCGATCCCGACGGCTACGCCCAGGAGGCGGACGCGGTCGAGATCATCGATGCCCACCAGACGGTCTGGGCCACGACTGCGGGAACGTTCGAACTGGCGGGCCTGCACATGAACATCGCGGCCGGCCGCCACGACTGCTTCTGACCTCGCTCCCGCCCCCTCGCCTCCCGCGCGCGAAAGCGACCGGCGACTGTCCAGGGGGCGGCAGCGTTCCACCGTCCTCGCGGACACCCTCACCCACTCACGACTTGGGAGTTGCCACATGACGAGTGCCGGTGCACCCGCGCACCCCCACAGTGACAGCGGCTTCACCCGCGCTCGCCGGGACTTCCGGACCTGGCGGCGCACACGCCCCTTCTGGGCGGGCCTGCTGGTGCTCCTTGCCGCTGCGCCCATCATCTACTTCCCGTATTTCAACCTCTCCCTGGGCGCCCTGTCCGTGGCGATGTCCACCACCGCGGGGGCCGGATCCCTGGTCATCGGCCTGACTCTGATCGTCCTTGGCGGACTCCTCTGGTTCCAGCCGATCATCAGGTTCTTCGCCGGCTGCGTCGCGGTGTTCCTCGGCGTGCTGTCGCTTCCCATCTCCAACTTCGGCGGCTTCTTCGTCGGCACGCTGCTCGCGGCGGCGGGCGGACTCCTGGCTCTGGCATGGGGCCCGGTGGACGGGGACGGGCATCCGGAGGACATACCCGACGGCACTGAAGAGCCGTCAGCCGCAGTCGTCCGGGCGGGAGGACAGGGGAGTGAGTGACCAGTCGCCCGACAATCAGGGCGAGACCGCAGAACCCCGCTTCGCCCGGCCGCCGAGAGGCCGGCACGCCATCCCGCGTACGTCCGCGCTGACACGCCTGCGTCTGCCGGTCGGGAGGGCTCTCGCGCTCACCGCGCTGCCGACCGCCCTCATCCTGGGGAGTCAACGCCTGCCCGAGTCAGCGGACACGAGCGCCACCGCGGCACTCTCCGTTTCCGAAGAGGGGTCAGGCGCGCCTGGAACCAGCGGTGTCGACTGCGCCCGTCCCGACGCCACCTCACCCTCTGCGACGAACGCTCCCGCACACCCCACCCCGTCCGCTGATCCCCGCACGGCCGGCGCTCACCCGAGCGGGAAGCCCGTCAAGCCGCCGTCGCACGTGGGCGACGACGGAGCGGGCCCGGCCCCGGCACCGACCGCCACTCCCACCCCCTCGCCCAGCGCGACCTCCGCCGCAACGAGCCTCGCGGACATCCTCGATCCCCTCTTCCGTGACGACGCCGAGCAGCAAAGCCCGTCACCCGACGCGAGCCCCTCATTCCACGCGAGCCCTTCACCAAGCTCGGCAACTTCGAGGCCAGCGCCCGGAGCACCGCCCGGGCCACGGCTGTCCACTACGCCGGCGCCACCTGCTCCCAGCCGCCGGACCGTCGAGCCGCCGCCCCGACCGGAGGCCACCGGGGGAACCTCCCGAACCTGCGACATCAGTGATCTCAAGGCCCCCGAGGAGCATGAGGCCGGCCGATTCTCCGCCGAGGCATGGAACATGAAGGGGAGCCGCCTCGAACTGCACGACCTCGTCTTCGGCGGTGTGGTGACCGTGGACACGGCCGCCGGGCCCAAGCGGGTGCTCAAGTTCTCCGCGGGGAGCGTCACGATCCGTGACCTGAAGATGGCGGTGCCCGTCGGCCCGCAGATCCAGCACATCGACGGGGCGCCCGGCTCGACGTCCACGCTGCGAGGCGACGGCATCACCATGTACGTCGAAAGCCTGACAGGCACCCTCTCCGGCGTCGAAGGCGTTCCCGTGCCGCCCGTCCTCCGCCTGCACCTCACCCCGGACACCATTCCGGAGTGGCTCTACGACACGGTCGGGAAGCTCGACCTCAAGCTCCAACTCGGCCTGGACGACGCCGACATTGACCAGGCCGGACAGACAGGCGGAAAACTCGCGATCCCGGGGATCCACGGGTACGGAACGCCACGCTGAAGCCAGCATCAGGCGGCTGCGGTTGGTCGTGGTCATGGGTGACGACACCTGAGTGACGGCATGCCGAGCCCCTGCGATGCACAGTTTGTTCATCGGCGACACCAGACCAGGAGTTCGAAGGTGCAGTTCGAGGCGACGTCGCCTCGAAGACAAGGGAGTGGCAATGGAGCCAGGGGAGATGGAGCGCGTCGATCTGGGTGAGGTGCCGTATGAGGTGGCGCAGGCCGACATGGCCGGTTGGGTGGCCGAGCGGAAGCAGGGGCGTACTGGGGATCGGCTGTTTCTGCTCACCCACCCTCCCGTGATCACCTACACGGCGCGGACACCGGCCGACCAACTGCCAGAACCGGCTTCGCCGATCAGCCTGGTCGAAGTCGACCGGGGAGGTCACGCCGCCTATCACGGGCCAGGGCAGCTGATCGGGTATCTCGTGCTGAACGTGCGCGAGCTGGGACCGCGCGGCTTGATACGCCGGATCGAACACGCCCTGATCCGTGCGCTGGGATCACTCGGGTTCGAGGCGATACGCCGGGACACCCCCCGGGGCGCCGAGAGCCTGGTCGGCGTGTGGACCCCCGGCCACCGCAAAATCGCCTCCATCGGCATGCGCATCAGCGGCGGCGTCACCAGCCACGGATTCGCGCTCAACATAGACCCGGACCTCGACGTCTACACCACGTTCACGGCCTGCGCCCTGCCCGGTGTCCGGATGACCTCGTTGGCTCAACTCGCCGCCGAACTCGGCCGGCCCACGCCCACGGAGGCGCAGGTGAGGGATGCCGTAGCCGACGCCGTAACAGCCGAGCTGGCGCGAACGCGCACACCCTCCTGAGCCGGGGCAGGCGCTTGCGCGGTGGCCGCCGCTCAGTTTCCAGTCCCCGCCTCCCGGTAGAGCGTCGGCCATCGGCAGGAACGGCTCGATCAACTGCTCCTGCTTGTCGGCGTCGATTGAGCGGGTAGTGCACCGTATCGGCTTCATCCGGACCCAGGCAGATCGAGGCCACCATCTGGAGCGGCAGGTCACCGGGAGCCGGTAACGGCGACTGCTGGACGGGGCGGCCCCGATGCCCGTGTTCGGCGAGACGCGCCTGGAGGACTTGCGTGACCTGAAGCGAGCCATTCCGCTCGCGGCTCGCAGCGACCCGGTGACAGGGATGGCGCCTGCACGCGGCTTCCTCGCGCTGCTGGGGCAGGGGCCAGCGCCTCGACTTGGAATTTGTAAACCGATCGGTTTACGATGAGCCTGAAACCGACCGGTTTCATCAGTCGGAGTCCCGGCGGGGTGCTGCATCTCCGGTTCCGCGTCGACGGCCGAGCGTGCCGAGATTGAACGTTCCGAGGGTTGCCGGACCGCAATGAAGCTGTCCGCCCCTCTCCGGATATGAGTGTGTTGTCCGAGACCGGAGTAAGTCATGAGTGGGATTCACCCGTTCCGCGTCCTGCGTGCCAAACCCCTGTGGATCGCCAATGGCGTCATCACGGGCGTTCTCGCGCTGCTGTTCACCGTGTTCTACGTCGGGGCCAACATCGATCCCGTCGATCACATGAAGAATCTGCCCGTCGGCCTGGTCAACGCCGACAAGGGGGCTGCTGTCGGCGGCAAGCAGGTCAACCTCGGGGCCGGGATAACCGAGTCGATCAAGAGGTCCACTGCGAGCGGGGACAAGATCGACTGGAAGGTGATGGACGAGAAGGAGATGAAGAAGGAACTCGGCAAGGGCAAGCTGTACGGCGCGCTCGTCGTCCCCGCCGACTTCACCTCCGCCACCACCGCGCTGACCGGCACGGCGACCACCGGGACCCCGGCCCGCCCGACGCTGACGGTGCTGACCAACCAGTCCGCCGGCAGCGTGGGCTCCAGTCTGGCCCGGACGGCGACGACGCAGGCGGCCGAAGGCGCCTCGCTCCAGGTGGGCAAGGAGCTCACGTCCCAGGGCGAAACGGGGGAGGCGAAGCTGCCCGCCGCGGCCCGCGTCCTGCTCGCCGACCCGGCGGCCGTCACCGTCGAGGACGGCCATCCCCTCGACTCGCACAGCGGCCTGGGCCTGACGGCGTTCTACTACGCCCTCGTCCTGGTGGTCTGCGGCATGCTCTCCGCCAACGTCATCAGCGGCCAGGTGGATCACGCCCTCGGCTACACCCACAACGACATGGGCCCGCTGCGCCTGCACCGCCCGCTCGTCCGGGCGACCCGGGTGCAGACCCTTGCCATTGCCGCCACCCTCATGGCCGGGCTGTCCCTGCTGATGGGGAGCCTGGTAATGGCGGGCGCGGTCGGCCTCATGGGAATGCACGCCGCCCATCTGCCGCTGCTGTGGCTGTACTCGGTGTGCGCCATCGCTGTCTCCGGGATCGGTGCGCTGACCCTGCTGGCCGTCTTCGGTACGCCCGGCATGCTGGTGGTCACGCTGGTCTTCATCGGGATGGCGGTGCCGACGGCCAACGCCACCACACCGCTTCAGGCGCTGCCCGGCTTCTACCGGTTCCTGGCGGAGTTCGAACCGCTGCGCCAGATCACCGGCGGCATCCGCTCGATCCTCTATTACGACGCCCAGGCCGACGCCGGCCTGACCCGGGGCTGGGTCATGATGGCCGTCGGCCTCGCGGCAGCCGCCCTCTTCGGCTTCGGCGTGACGGGCTGGTACGACCGCAAGGGGCTGCACCGCATCCCCGCCGGAACGGAGCCTGAGCAGACCGCTGCCCCGGTGTAGCGGAAGGCGGCTCACCCAAGACGGGGCCATTACTCGGAGTGGCCCCGGTGCGCGGCGCCCCCGTGGGAACGAGAGGCGCGTGCACCATCAGGGCTCGGCGACGGTCTTTCCCCCGAGATCGTCGCCGAGCCTCTGAGCGGCCTTCAGGCGGATGCGCGGCGGCGGGGGTCTTCCCGACACCCCACGGAAACCGATCGGTTTCTTTTTCGTCCGATTCGAGTTAACCTCGCGGTATGACCACCAAAGTGAAGCAAAGCCCCCGGGAGCGGCTGCTGGAGGCAGCGGCCACGCTCACCTACCGCGACGGCGTCGGCATCGGCGTCGAGGCGCTGTGCAAGGCGGCGGGGGTGTCGAAGCGCTCCATGTACCAGCTGTTCGAGAGCAAGGATGAACTGCTGGCGGCGAGCTTGGAGGAGCGTGCCGCTGCCTTCGGGGCGAGCCTCCTGCCCCCGGCGGATGATAGCCGTTCCCCCCGCGAGCGGATCCTGTACGTCTTCGAGCGGGTGGAGTCGCAGGCGGGTGCGCCCGACTTCCAAGGCTGCCGGTACCTGGCTGTGCAGATCGAGCTCAAGGACCAGACCCACCCCGCGAGCCGGGTGGCCCACCAGATCAAAGCGAACCTGACAGCCTTTTTCCGTTCCGAGGCCGAACAGGGCGGGGCGAGCAACCCCGACCTGCTGGCCCGGCAGCTCATCCTGGTCTTCGACGGCGCCAGCGCCCGCGCCGGAATCCAGGCCGACAACCTGACGGGGCTCGTCGCACCCACCGTGGTCACCCTGCTCGACGCGGCAGAGATGCGCTGACGCGCCTCGGGTTCGAGAAGACTCGGCGACCGAGGCTCCCTTTCGGGTTGATGCCGGTCTCCGGCAGCCGGAGCAACGCCCACGGCCTCAGGCCCCTGCCTCCCGGTGATCGGAGGAAAGCCCGATGGCCGTAAGCGTGTTGCCGAGCATGCCGCAGGCAAGGAAGCTTGTGGTCTCGTGGACGTCGGCACCCAGCGACAGGTGCACGGTTTCCCACAGTCGCATCCAGCCGGCCCGGATGAGCTCGCCCGTCTGGTCGTCGCCCTCTGCCGCGGCGGCCGCGACGACGGCGTATCCCTGCATCTGCATCAGGAGCGTCTCGGGGCGCGCCGAGATCAGCCGCGCGTACGCGTCCGTCATGGCACGCCGGGTCTGCTCTCCGCCCTCCGCCCCGTCGCCCGCCTGCTCGAAAGCCAGGCGGGTGTCTTCCATACTCCGCACCAACGCGGCGACGAAGATCGCCTTCTTGCCCGGGAAGAGCCGGAAGAGGTACGGCTGCGTGACGCCGACGCGTTTGGCGATCGCCTCGGTGGAGGTCCCGTAGTAGCCCTTGAGTGCGAACTCGGCGATCGCTGCGCGGACGACGCTTTCGCGTCTCTCTTGCGCGCTGACCCTGGCCATGCCGCCATTGTGGCAGGCGCCGGTCGGTTTGCGTCAGCCGGCAAGGCGCCTGACCGGGCGCAGGGTCCGCAGGCCCCTTGTGGCGGCCGACCGCCATGAGAGGCGACGGCCATGAGACGGGCTCCCGTCTGCCGAGCGTCACAAGCGGCACACCGCTCCGCCTTGGACGAGACTCCGCAGCCGCCGCGCAGCCCGATCGATCTCGGCGTGCAGACGGTGGCACGGCCAGGATCGGGGTGGCGTTTGGACTTGCGCACGGAAACCGATCGGTTTACCGTGGGCGGAAACCGATCAGTTTCTAGCGAGTCAGGAATCCATGATGACGACGAACCGGCCGGTGGCACTCGTGACGGGTGCGTCATCCGGCATCGGGAAGGAAACCGCGCTCGCCCTGGTCGCAGCCGGATTCAACGTGGTCGGCACCGGCCGCGACACCTCGCGCGTCGCCCCGCTCGACGGTGTGACGTTCCTCGACCTCGACGTCGCCAGTGACGCCTCGGTCGCCACAGCGGTCCAGGAGGTGCGCGAGCGGTTCGGGCGGATCGATGTCCTGGTCAACAACGCCGGAATCGGCTCACTGGGTGCGGCCGAGGAAACCTCCCTCGAACAGGCCCAGGGCGTCTTCGACACCAATGTCTTCGGGGTCATGCGCATGGTGAACGAGGTCCTGCCGTACATGCGCGGCCAGGGGCGCGGGCGCATCATCAACCTCTCCTCCGTGGTCGGATTCGTGCCCCAGCCCTACATGGCCGTCTACGCCGCCTCCAAGCACGCGGTCGAGGGCTACACCGAGTCCCTGGACCACGAGGTCCGTGACCACGGCATCCGGGCGCTTCTCGTGGAACCCGCCTACACCAACACCGGATTCGAGACCAACAGCGCGCGGCCCGACACGCCCCTGCATGCCTACGAGAAGCAGCGGCGGACCGTCGACCGCGTGATGGCAGAGGCGATCAGGGACGGCGACGACCCCGCCGTGGTCGCCCGGGCGGTCGTCGCGGCAGCCACCGACGCGAAGCCGAAACTGCGCTACGCCGCCGGCCCCACGGCCGGACGGGCACGCCTGCTCCGCTTCGTTCCCGCCTGGGCCTTCGACCGGCAGATCCGCAAGATGAACCAGCTGGCCGGCTGACGCCTGCCCGCACTCACACACCCCGCGGGACAAGCGACGCAATGGGGCGGCTCATGACGGAGATCCAGATCGAGTTCGACGTTCCGGCGGAGATGCGTGACGGCACGGTGCTGCGGGCGGATGTCCAGCGGCCCGGCGGTACGGGGCCGTGGCCGGTGCTGCTGAGCCGGCGGTCATCACCACCGACCCGCTCACTGAGGACGTCGAAGTGACCGGCCGGGTCCGGGCGGTGCTCTTCGCCGCCACGGACGGACTCTCGACCGACTGGGTGGCGCGCTTGTGCGACCGACGTCGACGAGAACGGCGTCTCCCGCAAAGTGGCCGACGGCATCGTCCGGGTGCGCGCGCCGACACCGGGCGAGGCGGCCGAGCACGTCGTGGACCTGTGGTCGACCAGCACCGTCTTCCGGGCGGGGCACCGGATACGGGTCCAGGTCACCTCCAGCAACTTCCCCCGCCGGGACCGCAACCTCAACACGGGCGAACCCGAGGAGAGCGTGACCACGGCCCGAGTGGCCCGGCAGCAGATCTTCCACGACCCCGCCCGGCCGGCCCGCATGGTCCTGCCGGTGGTTCCGGTCCCATGAGAAGCACCGGAGATCCACACGGCGGACATGGGTGACTCCATCTCGCAGGGGTGATCCTCGGCGCTACGTCCGTCGAGCCGCCACAGTCGTGGGATTGATCGTCACCCGCCGGCCTCACCCGTTCCCTCCCAAGGCACCGGCGACCGGGTCTCCTTTGCGTTGGGCGTCGAGGCGCCCGGCGCCCCGCGCGGTGTCGCGTCGGCGACGGAGGCGACACAAGGAGCCGGATCATCCCGTGACTCTGCTACGTGGACTCCAGCTCATGCAGGGTGCGTGACCCGTCTGTACGGGGCCGTGCGTCGGTCCCCTGCGGACTGGGCCTCGCGTCCGCAAGGCCGCGTCGCCACAAAGGTCGTCGGCGCCGTCGAGCCCGCCTTCCTTCTTGTCACGCGCCTCGCCGGCTCACCTGCCGTATTTGAGCGGTCCTTGCGCCGCCGGCAGTCGCCCGCCCTTGGTCGCCGGCCCCGGGCCGGCCGGGGGCGTCGGCGACACCGAGCCGTCCGGCTTGCTGGCGTCATCCGGTGCTCAACCCGACTTGCATGTCGAAACCGATCGGTTTACGGTGGTGGAAACCGATCGGTTTTCATCTTCGTGGAGGCAGTCATGACAGCAATCAAGGGCGCCAACGTCTTCGTCACCGGAGGCAGCCGTGGCATCGGCAGGATGCTGGTCGAGGAGCTCTATGCCCGCGGAGCCGGCAAGGTCTATGCCACGGCCCGTGACCCGCGCACGGTGACCCACCCCGATGCCGTTCCGCTGGCGCTTGAGGCCACTGACCCGGCATCCGTGGCAGCCGCGGCCGAGCAGGCTCAGGACGTCACCATCCTGATCAACAACGCTGGTGCATCCGTTCGCGCTTCGTACCTCAACTCCCCGATGGAGGACGTACGTCGGGATCTGGAGACCAACTTCTACGGGCCGCTGCTGGTCACCCGGGCCTTCGCGCCGATCATCGAGCGCAACGGCGGGGGCCACATCCTCAACGCCCACTCCGTCCTGTCCTGGCTGGCCGACGGTACGCCCTACGGCGCCTCCAAGGCCGCTCTGTGGTCGCAGACCAACTCCCTGCGCCTGGAGCTGCAGCCGCGCGGCATCGCGGTGACCGGGCTCCACATGGCCTATGTGGACACCGACATGACGTCGGGTGTCGACGCGCCCAAGGCCGACCCCCGCGACATCGCCGTGGCCGCGCTCGACGGCATCGAGGCGGGAGCGCACGAGGTGCTGGCCGACGACACCACCCGCTGGGTCAAGTCCCAGCTGTCCTCCGACCTGGAAGCCATGTACGCCCAGCTGAAGAAGTGACGAACAGGGGCAGGGTCGCTGGTCCTGCTGCTGCACGGACGGCCGCAGAGCTGGTGCTCGTGGCGTCACCAGTTCGGGGCGCTGGCGGCGCCGGGTACCGGGTCGCCGCTCCCGACCGGCGCGGTACGCCCGCAGCGAGCGGTCACCGGACGTCACGTCGTACACCCTGCTCCACCTCGTCGGCTACGTGATCACCCTGATCGAAGAACTCGGGGAGGAGCGGGCGGTCGTCGTGGGCCACGACTGGGGTGCACCCGTTGCCTGGACAACGGCCATGCTGCGCCCGGACAAGGTTCCGTGCGGTGGCCGGGCTCAATATTCCGCCCATTCTGCCCGGCGGCATGGTGCCGCCCTCGATCACCCGCACCGAGTACGGCGAGGGCATCTACCAGGTCTGCTTCTAGCAGCGGGGAGTCGCCGACGTGGAGTTCGTCAACGACATCCAGGACTCGTTGCGCGGCCTCCTGGTCGGCGCCTCGGGCGACAATCACTCGGCAGGTAGCCCTGCCCGTTGGTCGTACCCGACGGTCTGGGCCTCCTGGACGCCATGCCGGAGTCGCCCACCCTCCCGGCCTGGCTGACGGGGGAGGACATCCTGGCGTACGCAGAGGACTTCGTCCTGCACGGTGCGCGGGCGGTCACCGGGGCCTTCGGCTGGTACCGGAACATCGAACGCAACAACGAACTGCTCGCACCCTTCCGGGGTCTCGGGATCGACGTTCCTGCACTGAGTGTGGCGGGAGACCGCGACACGATCACCTGGTTGCATCCCCGGACGGGGGCAGCTCGCTGAGCGAGATTTGCCGTGGCCGGGGCGGGTCG
Organism: Streptomyces sp. NBC_00988; assembly: GCF_045162645.1. Lineage (NCBI taxonomy): Bacteria > Bacillati > Actinomycetota > Actinomycetes > Kitasatosporales > Streptomycetaceae > Streptomyces > Streptomyces sp. NBC_00988. Next base: position 412,837 of record NZ_CP108730.1, on the reverse strand, counting down.
GACAACTCGCTGAGCGCTGTCGCGTCTCAGCTGCACGGCCCGGTGACGCTGCCGGTTCGCGGCCACTGGACACAGTAGGAGCGTCCCGCCGAGGTCAACGCCGCACTCCTCGACTTCCTCAACCACATCGACGGCTCCGCGTCCCGATGACGCCACGCGGCATCCGCCTCGTGGCCTTCTGAACAGCTGATTCCACCCACCAGACAGAGGACACATTGATGCCAGAGCGCAACCCCATCCTGATCACCGGCGCCGCCGGCGAAGTCGGTGGTGTGAGCCGAACGATGGTCGAGATGCTGCTCGAACAAGGGCACCCGGTGCGCGCGTTCGTACGCCAGGACGACGAACGCGCACACGCGCTCCGCCAGGCCGGGGCCGAGATCTTCGCCGGTGACCTGCTCACCATCGCCGATGTGACCGCCGCGCTGAAGGGCGTCCGGCGCATCTACTTCAGCATGAGCCTGTCGCCGTACTACACCGACGCCGTCAGCCTGATGGCCGCGGCGGCGCGGGCCCAGGGCGACATCGAGGTGTTCGTCAACATCTCCGAGTACGAGCAGTCGTTCATGACGTTCGAGAGGATGACCGCGCCGGAGGAAGAACGGCGTGCGTGGCTCGGCGGACTCGTCGCCGACTGGTCGCCGCAGCAGCGGGCCCACTGGGTCGCCGAGCAGGTGCTGGAGTGGTCCGGCGTCCCGACCGTCAACGTGCGGGGGGCCATGTTCGTCGAGAACCCCCTGATGACCTGGCTGGCGCTGGAGCCGCTGAGCAGGGGTGAACTGCGCCTGCCCTTCGGTGACCATCGGCTCGCGCCCATCGCGGGGTACGACGTGGCGGAACTCTGCGTGCGGATCCTGACCGACCCGGCGCCGCATATCTCGAAGTCCTACGACCTCAACGGTCCGGAGCTGAAGGACATGCACGGGTTCGCAGAGGACTACGCGGCCGTGCTGGGGCGCGAGGTCGTCTACGTCGCCGAGGACGTCGAAACCTGGAACGAGACCTACGTCGACACCGCCCTGGCGGCGCTCCCGCACACCGCGGAGCACCTGAAGACCCTGACTCGGCTGATGGGCGGCGGCGGATACCGCGGAGGTACCGACCAGCTGCAAAGCCTGCTCGGACGCCCGCCGAAGACCGTGCGGTGGGCGCTGAAGAACCACCCGCGCATCCAGAAGCTGGCGGCCGCCTGAGCCGCCGAGAGGTCCAGAGAGGAAGCTGGTTTTCCACTCCACCGGTTCCCGCTGGATAAGACGGCGAGTGCGCACTGCGCGGTGCAGAGCAACACCGTGGGCAAGGTGCTCGCAAGTGGCTGTGGCTGACTGATCAGGTGTTGGTGCCACGGCTGGAACACCGTGGCACCGACTGCAAAGAACTGTGATCATAAGCGAGAGGTGACTGCTGGCCTGGGCATTTCATGACGGCTCGTCAGTGCAACTGACGGGCCGTTTCTGCGTGTTGGGTTGATGGTGGGCAGCGTGAGGGTCCGGCTGCCGCGTCGGGTGGGCGCCGGGTTCCATGGCTCCGGCGGGGGGTGCTGTTCGCAGGGAAGGGAACGTGCTGGTCAGCCGGGTTAGGTAGAGCCTCGAGCCGGGCCAGGGCCTCGGTGGTCACAGTGCTCCATGGCCAGTGGTGGGCTAGGCGGAGGATGCGGCGACGGTCGGTGGTGATCAGCTGGGCGGCGGTGGCGAACAGCCGCAGGCGGAGCCGGTGGGGTTCCCACAGGGAGGGCTTACCGGTCAGGGCGAGCATCGGCATACAGGCGAGCAGGTCCAGGGCGAGCTGGACGATCTCCAGCCAGCCCTGGGGTCCGGTTCCCGCCCGGAGAACCCGTCGGCCAGCTGTCGCCGGTCTGGCAGGGGTCTCTTCCGAGAGGGTCGGAAAACAGCACCCAGCGCCTCCTCGACGGGCGCGAGCTCCGGGTCCAACGGGGGGCCGGGTGGTCAAGGCACAGAAAAGTCTGCTGCTGTCCGGCCCGCCATCTGTTCTCTCCTTAGGAAAGGATGTCGCGGGCGTCGGCCGGTCAGCCGCATTGCCGGCGGGCACGCAGAGCGGCCCAGTGGCGCAGGCGCTCGGTGATCTGGGCTTCGTAGCCGTTGCGGGTGGGCTGGTAGTACGTCTCGCGGTCCATGTCGTCGGGGAAGTAGTCGTCACCGGAGAAGCCGTCGGCTGTGTCCGGGTCGTACTGGTACTCCTTGCCGTAGCCGAGGTCTTTCATCAGCCGGGTCGGGGCGTTGAGGATGTGGGCGGGTGGCATGAGTGAGCCGGTGTGCCGGGCTGATCGGTGTGCGGCGTTGAAGCCGCGGTAGACGGCGATCGACTTGGGGGCGGTGGCGAGGTAGACGACGGCCTGGGCGATCGCCAACTCGCCCTCGGGGGAGCCGAGTCGCTCGTACACGTCCCAGGCGGCGAGGGCCTGCTGGATGGCGTGCGGGTCGGCCATGCCGATGTCCTCGTTCGCGAAGCGGGCCAGGCGGCGGGCTACGAACAGGGGGTCTTCGCCGCCGTCGAGCATGCGGGCGAGCCAGTACAGGGCCGCGTCCGGGTCGGAGCCGCGCATCGACTTGTGCAGTGCGGAGATCAGGTTGTAGTGGCCCTCCTGCGCCTTGTCGTACAGCGGGGCGCGCTGCTGGATGTGATGGGCGAGTCCGGCGGTGTCCAGGGTGGTTTCGGTGTCCGGGAGGGCTTGGAGCTGTTCGGCCATGTTGAGGAGGTAGCGGCCGTCGCCGTCGGCCATGGCGATCAGTGCGCGGCGGGCGTCGTCGTCCAGGGGCAGATGGTGACCGGTGAGCTGCTCGGCGCGGGCGAGGAGCGTGGACAGTGCGGCTTCGTCGAGGCGTTTGAGGACGAGGACCTGGGTGCGGGAGAGGAGGGCGCCGTTGAGTTCGAAGCTCGGGTTCTCCGTGGTGGCGCCGATCAGGGTGACCGTGCCGTCCTCGACGTAGGGCAGGAAGCTGTCCTGCTGGGCGCGGTTGAAGCGGTGGATCTCGTCGACGAACAGCAGGGTGCCCTGGCCGATGCCGCGTCGGCTTCGTGCGGTGGCGAAGACCTTGCGCAGATCGGCCACGCCGGAGAAGGTGGCCGACACCGGCTCGAAGGCCAGGTTGCCGGCGTCCGCGAGGAGCCGGGCGATGGTGGTCTTCCCGACGCCGGGCGGACCCCACAGGATGGCGGAGCCGAGGCGCTGCTGGGCGACCATGCGGCCCAGCGGGGCGTCCCGGGCAAGGAGGTGGTTCTGCCCGACGACATCTTCCAGCCGGGTGGGGCGCAGGCGGTCGGCGAGGGGCCGGGAGGGCTCCTCGCCGAAGAGCGGCAGGGTCGCTTCGGTCGGTTCCATCGGTCTCTCGGGTGGTGGGAGGCGGGCGTCTGCGGATGTGACGAGCCTTGCACGGGACACTGACAGGCGGGGGCTCAGCCGCTCGCGGGGAAGCTCGCGGCGCTCATCGGGCACCGGGGCGGTCGCGTCGCGGCAGCCGCTTGGTGACCAGGTCGTAGGAGTTCTCGACCGCGTCGGTGACCAGTCGCTCGGTGATGCCGGGACCAGGACCGAGGGAGATCCAGTGCCGTTTGTCGAGGTAGTGGCCCGGGGCGATCGAGGCGTAGCCGCGTTCTTGCGCGCGGGCGTGTTCGGGTTCGCACTTGACCGTGATGATCTGATCGTCCGGGTCGTCGGTGACGATCAGGAACACCTTGCCCGCGACCTTGTACACGTCGAGCCTGGGAGTGAAGGGGTAGCCGTGGCTGACGTCGGGAAGGGCCAGGGCCGCCCGGCGGGCGGTGTCCTGGACCCGGTCACCGACCGCGCTCACCTGGCCGCCCGCCTTCCGCTGCCGTAGGTGTGCGGGTCGACGGGCCGCTCGGCCCTGGGCAGAAGGGCGACCACGAGCCGGTAAGAGTCGGTGACTAGCTCCCTGACGAGCTCCTCGTCGACACCCTCCCCGCCCTCCAGGGTGATCCAGTGCTTCTTGTTCATGTGGTAACCGGGGGTGATGTGGCTGTACTGCTCCCGCAGGGCGTGGGCCTCACCGGGGTCCGCCTTGAGGATCACGACGGGACGCCCCGGGACCTCGGTCATCAGCATGAACACCTTGCCGCGCACCTTGAAGACCTCCCAGTCGGGGCCGAAGGGATGCTCCAGCGCTGCTCCGGGAAGTCCTTCGGCGCAGTCGACGGCGGTCTTGTGCAGGTCCGTTCCGTTCATGGGGCGGTGCCTTCCTCAAGAGGGTGGTCGCGGCGGCACGTCCCATCCTTCCCTCGAACCCGACAAGGAGGGCGGTAGGCTGCGGACACGTGATGGTCGACAAGCGACACTCCGGGCCAAGCAGGCAGGCCGGACCGACTGCGGTTCCGCTGTACGGTTTCCAGCCCCCGGTCGGTACTCCCTACGGCCTTGAGGTGAGTACCGTCGAGGATTTCTTCGCCCAGCACGACGACTGGCCGTGAAATCCTCCCCGTCCGGGCCGTGCCACCTTCCACTACCTGATCCTGGTCACCGAGGGTGAGTTGCGGCACGACGTCGACTACGTCACGCGGACCGTCGCCCCCAGCCAGTGGCTGTGGGTGCGTCCCGGGCACGCGCAGTGCTGGCATCCGCCCGGCGCGGCCCGCGGCCCGTTCATCCTGTTCGAACCGGACGTCCTGCGGCCCGACCTCGCCCATCTCCTGGCCCCGCTCACCGCGCACGAGGCCCCCGCCGTGCTCAGCCCGCACCCCGACGACACCGCCTGGCTCCAGCAGACGGCACTCCAGCTTCTGGACGAACACCACGCACTGGGGCGCCGCCCCCTCGACGTCCACCACGCTCTGCGGCGCAGCCTGCTCGAATCGCTGCTGTTGCGTCTGGCCAACTCCCCGGACATCGCCCTCGATGGCACGGCCGCGGCCGGCAGGGGCCGTGCCGACAGGTACGGGCGCTTCCTGGACGCCCTGGAGCTGCACTTTCGCGAGCTGCACCACGCCGCGGACTACGCCGAGCTGCTCGGCTGCTCGGTCCGCACACTCAGCCGCGCCGCCCGGGACGCCACTGGCAAGGGGGTGCGTGAACTCATCGACGAGCGGCGCATCCTGGAAGCCCGGCGCCTGCTGGGAGCTGCCCGGTGGGATGCCCGTACGGTGGCCGTCCATCTCGGCTTCACCGACCCCGCGAACTTCGGCCGCTTCTTCCGCGACCGCACCGGCCTCACCCCGGCCTGGTTCGTACTGCACGGCGCTCAGTGTCTGGTCGGCCGGTCCGCTGCCGGTGAGTGAGACGTTCTGGGTGATCGTGTGGCGGGTGAAGCCCGGGCCACCGCCGGTGGCAGCGGATGCACCCCCGGTGATGGCGGCGACGAGCGACGCTGCCGACACTCCGATCACGCCGAAGCGGACCGGGGAGTGTCGGGGATGGATCGAGAACATGGGAGAGGGCCTTGTCGTCTGGGCCGAGGTGCATGCCGCGGCGTGCGCCCTGCGGTGGGCGTGATACCCGAGTGGCATGATGCTTTAAATTTGAAGCACAAGCAGGCGTGGATCGCCCGACACGTCAAAGGCAGCGCTGGGTGTCGGAGAGGTGATCTCGACACCCAGTGCACCGCTATCGATGACTTGCGGATGAGCATGGCCAGGCAGCGGCGGCCGTTCGGACGCGGCACCGGAGTCCGCGCTGCCTTGTGCTTCGCGGGCGTCCGTCCACGCATGCCCACATGGAGCAGGGGACGGCACAAACGCCCGAGCGGCTCACAGCCTTTCGGCGACGTGCTTGCCGAGATCGAGTTCGATTCCCTGAGGCTGCTGCAAGCCGCGTTCGAAGAGGCTGCGCACGTGATCCGCGTTCTCCGGACGCCCCCCGTGCGCCTGATGGCGGCCAGAGCGGCTGCGAAGTCCCCCGCCGGGATTGCGGTGGCCGCGTCGACGAACTCCTTCGTGCCGGAGACCGCAGCCTTGTCGAAGCCGGCGATGCGGCGGGCAAAGGTGTCGACGAAGCCGTCCAGCTCATCCTCGGGAAGAACGCGGTTGACGTAGCCGTATTCGGCGGCGAGCTGGGCCGGGAAGTCGTCTCCTCCCACCACGATCTCCATCGCCCGGCCCCGGCCCACCAGCTCGGCCAGTCGCCCCATCGGGTTGCCGCCGGGTACGGCGCCGAAGCCCACCTCGGGCTGCCCCAGAATGGCATTGCTGCCGGCGAAGCGGATGTCCGTGTTCAGGACGAACTCACTTCCCGCTCCTCGGGCACGGCCCTTGATGGCCGAGATCGTGACAGCCGGGACCTTACTGAGGCGCAGAAGGCTGTCCGGGTAGGGGAGGAGTCCGGTAGGACCAGGCGCCGTGGTGTAAAAGCGCTGCATGTCGGACCGGAGGTCGAAGTGCGCCATGAAGAAGTCGGGGTTGGCACTCTGGAACACCACGACGGTCAGATCGGGGTCCTGCTCCATACGGGTCACCAGATCGCCGAGCTGCTCGACGGTGTCCAGATCGATGAGGTTGATCGGGCCGTTCTCGAAGGTCACCTTCCGCTGACCGGCAGGGTCTTTGCGTTGCTCTACGGGCTGAAGCCCTCCTCACGCATGGGATCCCCGCGGACGTCGGGCTCGACCAGCGTGAGTAGCGCTGTGCGGACGGCCGGGTTCAGGTCGGCGACGCGTTTGCGGCCGGCGCCGGGCCGTCGGATGCGTCCCAGCGGGGCTTCTCCGGAGGCGAGTTCACGGATTCCGGCGGACACCCTGGCCTCACGGACACCGGCGGTGCGGGCGACCGCTCTGATCCCGCCGCGGCCGAGAGACTGGGCCTCCGCACCTATCAGCAGGCGACGCTGACGCTCGTCGAGGTGCGGCAGAATCGCCTCGAACTTGGCTGCCAGCACGGCCCGTTGCTCTTCCAACCCGCTCATGCCGGACCAACGAATCACCGAGCAGAAAGCCACGAGTTAAAGATCTGCACGCCCTTAGGGCCCGTAAAGAATCAACACGTTGCTTCCCGGTCTGCCTGTCGTTGGTGTGGTATGCCCATACCGAACGAGGTTCGTGACCAACTTGCCCTGAAACTTGGGGTGTTGTTACCTCATCTGAATGAACGGCAGCAGCGGTTGGCGCTGGCCGCCGAGGCCCGGCTGCTGGGCCACGGCGGGGTCCGGGCCGTCGCCCACGCCGCAGGGGTGAGCGAGACGACGGTGCGCAAGGGGGTCTTCGAGCTGGAGGGCGGTGAGGACCCATTGCCCGATGGCCGGGTGCGCCGGGCCGGCGGCGGTCGCAAGAGCGCCGAGGAGCTTGACCCGCTACTCGTTCCAGCTCTGCTGGCGCTGGTCGAGCCGGATGAGCGGGGCGATCCGATGTCGCCGCTGCGGTGGACGACCAGGTCGCTGCGGTCTCTGGCCGGGGAGCTGACAGGGCAGGGCCATGCCGCCTCGGCGCCGACCGTGGGCAGGCTGCTGCGGGAGAACGGTTTCAGTCTGCAGGCCAATGCCAAGACCCTTGAGGGCGCTCAACACCCCGACCGGGACGCGCAGTTCCGGTACATCAACGACCAGGCCAAAGACCATCAGGCAGACGGCGAGCCGGTGGTCAGTGTGGACACGAAAAAGAAGGAAGTCGTCGGGGAGTTCAAGAATACAGGACGCCAATGGAGGCCGGCCGGTGAACCCGTGCGGGTTGACGTCCATGACTTCCCCGGTGATGCATTGGGCAAGGCCCTGCCCTACGGCATCTACGACCTGGCGGCGAACACCGGCTGGGTGAACGTCGGTACGGATCACGACACCGCAGCCTTCGCCGTCGAATCGATCAACCGTTGGTGGAACGGGCAAGGACGCCTCGACTACCCGCAGGCCGGCCGGCTGCTGATCACTGCCGATGCCGGCGGCTCCAACGGCTACCGCACCCGGGCCTTCAAGACCGAGTTGGCTGCGTTCGCCGCCCGGACCGGCCTGACCATCACGGTCTGCCACATGCCGCCGGGCACATCAAAGTGGAACAAGGTGGAACACCGGCTGTTCTCCGCGATCACCATGAACTGGCGCGGCAGACCGCTGAACAGCCACGAGGTCGTCGTGCAGTCCATCGCCGCGACCACCACCCGCACCGGTCTCACCGTCCACGCCGAACTCGACACCGGCGCCTATCCCACCGGTATGAAGGTCAGCGATGCGGAGCTGAACGCAGTGCCGGTCACCGGACATGCCTTTCAGGGCAGCTGGAACTACACCGTGCACCCCCACCCCGCCAGCCCGGCAGGCCCCACCGGACCAACGCCCGGGCCGACGGCGGTCTTCGACCGCGGAGCTCTGTCACATCCCGCGCTGACCGGTATGACCTGCACCGCACTGACCGAGCTGACCGAGACCCTGACCATCGACTGGCGGACGCTGCAGAAACAGGACCCCGCCGCCCGACGCGACGGCGGCGAGCGACGCCGGGCTCCGGGCGGCGGCCGCAAAGCCAAACTCGACCTGGCCGACCGGGTCCTGGTCACCGTGTTGCAACAAAACCTCGCCCTGCCGCCTACCGTGCTGGCCCACCTCTTCGCCGTCAGCAAGGACACCATCCGCCACACCACCAGCGAGATCCGGCGGTTGATGGACCAGCACGCACACACACCCCGGCCCCCAGCAGCACACCTCAACACCGTGGCAGGACTCCTCGTCCACGCCACCGCACACGGCGTGACCCTCACGAGAGAGACCGCAGCAACGTGTTGATTCTTTACGGGCCCTTAGCCAGTGAGGAGTTTCCATCCTGAACCTGCAGGTGGGAGTGGGTTCCCTGGTGCCGGCCTGCGGTGAGTGGACTGCTCGCGGGGCGTGATCATCGAGGTTGATCGTCTGTCACTGGCCGCGGGAGGCAGGCAGATCAGCCACTCCAGCGGACGTGACCTCGGCGTTGTCGAAGTAGCGCACCGCGATGGTGCGGTCAGGTCACGTGGTGGACCTTCCGGAAGGTCGATCAGGCGCAGGACGACGGGCAGGTCGGCGGGGTGACCGACGGTCCCCGGCGGGTAGCTGAGGTAGACCAGTCGGCGGCCGTCGGGCGAGGGGTGCGGGAACCAGTTCCCGCGCTCGTCGAAGGTGAGTTGGTGCGCGGCGCCCTCTGCGAGGTCGTGCCGAAACAGCTGGGCGTGGCCTGGTTCGCTTGAGGCGACCTCCGAGTTGAAGAAGACGCTCGCGCCGTCGGGGGAGAATTCCGGTCCGTCGGCAGGTGAGTACCCGTCACTGATGAGGTGCTCCTCTCCGCTGACGAGGTTGAGAGACCACAGTGCGCGTCTACCCCAGTCGTCTCCGTCGAGGACCTCCGTGCCGACATAGAGCAGGGTGCTGCCATCTGGGGTTACGCCGTGCAGAAAGTGACGGAATCTCCGCTCCGGGGCTTTGATCACGGTGATGCGCTCGGCGCGTCCTCCCTCCCACGGCACCCGGTACAGGTGGCCGTCGTTGGCCGATGCGTAGTGCCAACGGCCGTCCGGCGACACGAGGTGATCGTTGTTCGCCTCGGGCAGCCCGGCGGCGTGGATCGGTTCGAGGGTCAAGGGGTCGCGGCTGTCCACCCGGTACAGGGCGCCGTCGGCGTTGACGACGATCCAGCGTCCGTCCGGGTGCCAGTTAGGGGCCTCGAACAGCTGATCCTCGGAGCACAGTGCCAGCTGGGAGTGACCGCTTTCGACATCCAGGACATGCAGCTCCGCACGCTGGCCTGGACGGAGTGTGCGGGCATGCCGCATCATCGGCTCGGTCTCGTCGGAGTCGAACTGGGTCTGCTCGTGCAAGGTCGTGTCCTCCTTCGTTTCCGGCTGCGCCGTTCCGACACACTTCCTACGAGCAGGCCAGCGCCAGTTCCTCGGCGCAGCGGTAGGCCAGCGCGAGGATGGTCAGTACCGGGTTCACGCCGCCGTTGGTAACGTGCAGGGACGCGTCGGTGACCCAGAGGCCGGGATGCTCGTGCACCCGCCCGAAGGGGTCGGTCACGGAGTCCGCCGGGTCTGTGCCCATGCGCGCGGTCCCACTTGGTGAGCGTCGCACTGGCTACACTGCCGGCCGACGGTCCGAGCGGGCGGTTCTGGGGCGACGGCGCCCCGGACGCGGACGCGGAACTGCCCTGGTGATCCCGCCAGGAATCACCGGAACGACGCAGGACAGTGACGGGTCGACAGGTCACGTCCCTGGGAGTGGTGTTTTGACGGCCACTGGGCGACCTCGTCGGGTGAAGGCGGGACCTGGCCAGCAGGCCGAGTCCCATGTATCGGCGCGCCTCGTCCGGAACGCTCGAAGTGTCGCTCATCCGCTGGTAGGCACGTCGATCCGCTGGCTTCCGATGACGGAGAGCAACCGTAGCTTGTCGTGGTCTTCCGTACCCGGGATCGCCGTGAACACCAGCAGCAATTGCCCCTGGTCGGGGTCGACGAGCGTCTGGCAGTGCAGGGAGATCATTCCGACCTGCGGGTGCAGGATCCTCTTGCGGGCGGTGTGGGAGACACCGACTTCGTGCTGGGTCCACAGTTCCGCGAACTCGGAGCTCTCCGCGCACAGACGGTCGGCGAGCGCGGCGGCGTGTGAGCCGCGGCCCTCGCGGGAGGCGACCGCGCGGAGATGGGCGACGTAGACGCGGCTGTGCGTCGGATGATCGTCCGGCACATAGATCGTACGTTCGTTCGGGTCGGTGAACCAGCGGTAGATGAGACTTCGCGCGAGCCCGGTGAAACGGGTCTCGTCGCCGAGCAGGGTCACTGCCATCGGGGTCTGGACGATGGTCTCGCCGGTGCCGGTGACGACCTGGGCGGGGGTGTCACCGAGGCGGTCGATGATGCGCATCATCCCGACGTTGACGTGATCGTCGCGTGTGGCGCGGGCCGGTGCGTTGTGCCCGGCGAGGACGAAGAGGTGGTCGCGTTCGTCGAGAGTGAGCCGGAATCCGCGAGCGATAGCGGTGATCATCTGCTCCGAGGGCTGTGGTCCGCGGCCGCGTTCGAGACGGCTGTAGTAGTCGGTCGACATGCCGCACAGCGCGGCCACTTCTTCGCGTCGCAGCCCGGGAGTCCGTCGGCGCTGTCCCGGAGGAAAGCCGACGTCGTCGGGTTGCAGCGCCTCTCGACGCCGACGGAGAAAGGTCGCCAGGCCGCTCTGATCCATACCGACACTGTGCCTCACCCGCATACGGCTATCCACTGTCTGCCAGTCCCAGGCTGAGCCTCCAGCCTGGGATCGCCGGACAGTGGACAAGCGGGCACTGGATGGCTTCTCGGATCGCGCGTCAACTGGTCATCGGGGTTCGACACATCACCGCGAACCCTTTGCTGAGCGACCAAGGAGTCATCGTGAGCGTCCCCCAGAAGATCGCCGTCATCACCGGAGCCAACCGAGGTCTCGGACGCGCCTATGCGCTGCACCTCGCCAGGGCAGGCGTCGACGTCGTCGCCACCTACCGAAGCAACCGGGCCGAGGCAGAGGAAGTCGTGTCCGCCATCACCGACCTGGGACGTTCCTCCGTCGCGCTGCGGCTCGACACCAGCGTCGTGAACACCTTCACGGAGTTCGCCGAACAGCTCGGCGCCGAGCTCCAGGCCCGCTGGGACAGGACGACGTTCGACTTCCTCGTCAACAACGCCGGCACCGACCTGACCGCCCCGTTCGCCGAGACGACCGAGAAGGACTTCGACGACCTGGTCAACGTGCACCTCAAGGGTGTCTTCTTCCTGACACAGACCCTGCTGCCGGTGCTTGCCGACGGCGGCGCCATCGTGAACGTATCCAGCGGTCTGACCCGCTTCGCTGTCCCTGGGCACTCCGCCTACGGCGCGGTGAAGGGCGCGGTCGAGGTCCTCACCCGCTACCAGGCCAAGGAACTCGGCAGCCGCGGTATCCGCGTGAACACCGTCGCCCCCGGGGCGACCGCGACCGACTTCGGCGGCGGCATGATGCACAACGAGCAGGTTCGGAACTACCTCACTTCGCAGGTGGCGCTCGGACGCGTGGGCGAACCCGACGACATCGCCGGCGCGGTCACGGCACTTCTCTCGGACGCGAACCGGTGGATCACGGCGCAGCGCATCGAGATCTCCGGCGGACAGAGCCTGTGAACGGCGCAACAGCAGAGGCAACGACTCCGATGCGCGACCTGACCGGGAAGACGGCCGTGATCACGGGCTCCGCCCGAGGCATCGGCAAGGCGATCGCCCTGCGCTACGCCCGCCTCGGCGCGAACATCGTCGTCAACTACGCCTCCAGCGCGAACGAAGCCGACGCCACGGTCGCGGAGATCGAACGTCTCGGCGCGCAGGCGATCGCCGTACGCGCCGACATGTCTGTCGTACCCGACATCCAGCGACTCTTCACCGCAGCCACCGAACGCTTCGGACAGATCGACATCGCCGTCGCCAACGCGGGTGTCGAGCTGATCGGCATCGGTTTCCTCGACATCACCGAGGAGCAGTTCGACCGTCTCTTCGCCCTCAACACCAAGGGCACCTTCTTCACCCTCCAGACGGCAGCGCGACACGTCGTGGACGGCGGCCGGATCATCTACGTCGGTTCGAGCACGACGGCCGTGCCGGTTCGCGGCGAAGGGTTGTACGGGTCGAGCAAGACGGCACCGCGCTACGCCGTACAAGTCCTGGCGCAGGAGCTCGCCGACCGCCGGATCACCGTCAACACGATCCTCCCTACGGCGACCGACGGCGCGGGCGTGTTCACCGGGCCGGACCCCGACCACCCCGTCCGGCAGTTCGTCGCCCAGCCCGGACGCATCGGCCGCCGGATGGGAACCGTCGACGACGTCGCGGACGCCGCCGAGTACCTCGCCTGTGGCCTCGCGGCCTGGGTCAGCGGGCAGAGCCTCCTGATCAGCGGGGGCGCACTCCAGTGACCACGCCGAAAGCCTCGCGTGGTCCGCAGTACACCGAACGGAGCACGACCATGACGACGACCACGACCGACGAGGCGTCCCAGACCGCCGTCGGGCCCAGTTGGGCAAGCCTCGCCTCGGCCGACCCGCACACCGTTGCTTCCTTCTACCGGACCGTGCTGGGCTGGTCCATCACGGAGACCGACGGCCGGCTGACCGCATCCACCGGAGGCACACCGGTTGCCGAGATCACCGCCGCTGACGGGGTCCCTGGATGGCTCGCCCACTTCGACGTCGACAACCTCGACGCCGCACTCGCCGCCGTATCCGGAGCCGGCGGCACGGTAGTGCCCTCTGCCGTCGGCGACTCCGCCGAGACCACGATCGTGACCGACCGCAACGGAACACGGTCCGCGCTCCGTGCGCCCGCCACGCGGCGCCGCGAGCGGCCCGCGCACGGAACCCTCGCGTGGGGCGAACTGATCACCGACGACGTCGGCACATCCGCGGCGTTCTACCTCGACGCCTTCGGGTGGGAACTCACCGAGGCCCGTGGCTCCCTGGGCCGCCGCGAGTGGCGGTCGCACGGCAGATCCTTCGCCGGGCTCCTGCCACGGCCGCCGGCCATGCCTGCCGGGACCCCCGCCTACTGGGACGTCTACTTCGCCGTCGACGACATCGACGCCGCCGCGAAGACCGCCACCGAACACGGCGGCACCCAACTCATGCCGCCTACACCGGTCGAGATCGGCACGATCACGGTCTTCCTCGACCCCGCAGGCGCCATCTTCACACTCGTCCAGCTCACCGTCGAGGAAGTCCTCGCATGACCACCAGCACTCTCGACAAGAGCGGCAAGGTCGGGCTCGTCACCGGCGCCGGATCCGGCCTCGGCGAAGCAGCCGCCAGACGGCTCGCCGAGGACGGAGCGCGCATCGTCGTCGCCGACCGCGACGCAGGGGCCGCCGAACGCGTCGCCGCGGAACTCCGCACCGCCGGACACCTCGTCTCCCCGTTCGCCGCGGACGTCCGCTCCTACGACGACACCGAGCGGCTCGTCGCCTTCGCCGTCACGACCTACGGCGCCCTCGACCTCGCCTTCAACAACGCCGGCATCACGCCCGGCCTGGCCCAGGTCCATGACATCGCCCTCGACGACTGGAACGACGTCATCGGCATCAACCTCACCGGCGTCTTCCACAGCATGAAGGCCGAGATCTCCCACATGCTCGAAGCCGGCGGTGGGGCCATCCTCAACATGGCCTCCACCGCAGGGGTCATGGCCCACGCCGGGCGGGCAGCGTACGCGGCCTCCAAACACGGCATCGTCGGACTCACCCGCTCGGCAGCCGTCGAATACGCCAAGCACGGCATCCGTATCAACGCCGTCGCACCCGGCCCGATCGACGTGCCATCGGCACGAGCGCTCCCGGCGGAGGTCCGCGCCTCCATCGCCTCGAAAACGGCGATGGGCCGGGTGGGCCAGGTCCACGAGGTTGCCGGAGTGGTGAGCTTCCTGCTCTCGGACGAAGCCGCCTTCGTCACCGGCTCCGTCTACGAGGTCAACGGCGGCCAGACCCAACTCTGAACGCCGCGCAAGAGAGGACTTCTCAATAAGCTCGGTACCTACGTGCGGCCCTGCGTCCTCGTCGTGGACGCAGCCCGCTACCAGCCCCGGGAACGGGCCGAGGCCAACGTCGAGTGAGACCGAGGTGGCTTGATGGCTGGGGGCCTTGAGGCGTTCACGACCGGGAGAGAGGGGGCCCGGGCAAGAGCTTCGTGAAGCGGGGTGCGCCACGGTGCGCCGGTGACGCTCCATCACGGGTAGCGGCGGTGTCGGCGAGTGTGACGACCTCGTACGGATGTGTCCGCACACCTGGAGGGGGTGCGGCGAGCGCGCTTCTACGCAGGCGAACCGACCTTGAGACAGACCTGTCTCTTTCGAAGAGACAGGTCTGTCTCTTTTTGATAGGGTGCGGACATGGCAACAACGGACGCTCGACCAGGTTGGGCAGTGTCAACACGTCCCGGCGTGACGGTGCACATCGCGCTGCTGACCTCGATCAGCGCGATGTTCCTCGCCACCTCAAGCGCCCCGACTCCGCTCTACGGCGTGTATGCCCAGCTGTGGGGTCTGTCGGCGGCGGCGACATCGGTGGTGTTCGGCGCGTACGCCCTCGCGTTGCTGCTGGCCCTGCTGGTGCTCGGCCGGGTCTCCGACCACATCGGACGTCGGACGGTCATCTGGCCCGCACTCCTCGTGCAGCTGGTGGCGATGCTCGTGTTCGCCACCGCTGGGGGCGTCGGCGAGCTGCTCGTGGGGCGCGTGCTTCAGGGGCTGTCCACGGGCGCGGGTCTCGCGGCGGTGGGGGCGGCGCTGCTCGACACCGACGCCGAGCGCGGCCGGATCGCGAACTCCGCAGCGCCTCCGATCGGGTCGGCGGTCGGGGCTCTGGGCTCGGCCGTGCTGGTCACCTTCGCGCCTCTGCCGACCCGCCTGGTGTACCTGGTGTTCGCTCTCGTGCTGGTGCTGCAGATCTTCGCGGTGTCCCGATTGCCGGAGACCGCACCGCGCACCCCGGGAGCGGTGCGTTCCCTACGGCCCAGGCTGCACGTACCGCGGCGAGTACTGGCACTACTGGGCGCCGCCGTGCCCGTGCTGTTCTCCGTATGGGCCGTATCAGGCCTGTTCGGGGCGTTCGGCCCGCACCTCGCCGCCCTGCTCACCGGGTCGTCATCCCCCATACTCGGCGCCCTGCCCATCGCGATCGTCGGGGCGGTGGCCCCGGTGGTCGCGTTCTCCACCGCCGGGCTGGCCGGTCGCAGATCGCTGGCGTACGGCATCGCGGGCCTGCTGATGGCGGTCATGATCACCGCGTTTTCGCTGCTGTTGGGCCAGATGTGGCTCCTGCTCGCGAGTGCGGTGGTGGCGGGCGCCGGATTCGGCTTCGGCTTCCGCGGCGCTATGGACCTGGTGCTGCCCGCCGTCGACGAGTCCGAGCGCGCGGGCACGTTGTCGCTGCTCTACATCGCCTCCTACCTCGGGTTCGGCGGACCGGCCATCGTGGCGGGCATCGTGCTGCAGAGCACCGGAAACCTGACCGCGACGACGCTCGGCTACACCGCCGTCCTCGCGCTGCTCGCCGCGACGGCGGCCGGTGTCCTCCGCCTGACCGGCGACAACGAAGGGACGAACTCGTGACCACTCACAGCACCGGCGAAGCGGCGGCGCGCTCGCCCCGCGAACGCCTGCTTGCCTCCGCCGACGAGCTCTTCTACAGCGAGGGTGTGCACACCGTCGGCATCGACCGCGTGATCGAGCACGCCGGGGTGGCCAAGGCATCGCTGTACCGCCTGTTCGGCAGCAAGGAAGAGCTGGTCGCCGCGTACCTGGGCGCCCGGCACGAGCGGAATCTGGCCGAACTGCGCACCGCCGCCGGGCGGCTCTCGGATCCTCGTGATGGCATCCTCGCGGTGTTCGACACACAGGCGCGCTGGCTGCGGCGCCGTGCGTATCGTGGCTGCGCGTTCGCACGGGCCAGCGCCGAGCCCGCCGCGGGCGTGCAGGTCCAGCGGGCCACCGACGCCTACCGTGCCGCGGTCCATGAGCTGTTCGCAGAACTGGCTACCCGGGCAGACGTGCGGGATCCCGAGATGCTCGCCGTCCAGCTGCACACGCTGTTCCACGGCGCCGGTGTCGTTGTCAGCAGCAGCCGGCGCAGCAGGCTGATCGCCGCCACACGGGCCGCCGCCGAAACGCTGATCGCCGCCGCCTAGCCTCAAGCCCGGGAGATCGCCGCGATCGTGGGTACCTGCCAACTGCCGGGCGGCGCCGATCGCCACCGTACGAGGGTTCACAGGGCGGCTTTGGAGGGGACGCCGCAGGCTCGGACGCGGCCGTTCCGGTACGCGGCGATCAGCAGGTGCGGTCCGGCCCAGGTGAGCGCCGTGACGGCTGTGCCGTCACCGGCGTGGGCGACGAACGTGGCGATGGCGTGGGCGGTGTCCTGATCGGCTGCGGCGGCTGGGCCCGCCCTGAGAGGTTCCTGGACACCTGTTCCCAGGTGTGGCGTACCGAGGAGGGCACGGCCTTCCTCGGCCTTCCGGACCTGCGCATGATCGAGGGGACGATGCTCGACATGTCAGGGAGGAAAGAGCCATGACGACGGAGTACACGGACCGGCCCGCCGCGCGCACAGTGAGCGGACACGCGCAGTCGTCGCAGGGGCCTGCGCGCCTCTTCCGCCTCGACGGCCGGCGGGCTGTGGTGATCGGCGCGGGCAGTGGCATCGGTGCCGCCGGCGCCCGGGCCCTTGCCGCACATGGCGCCGCGGTGGTCTGCGCCGACCTCGCCGCAGCCACCAGCACCGCCACCGCGATCGGCGGCGAGCCCTATCGATTGGATCTCCTCGACCGCGAGGCCGTGCGGGCGGCTCCCGACGCGCTGGGTGAGATCGACGTGCTCGTCTTCACCCCGGCGACGAACGTCCGCAGGCGGCTGGTCGACTACTCCGACGCCGAGTTCGACCGCATCGTCGATCTCAACCTGCACACTGGTGATGAATACGGCAAATTATACTGAAAAGGTCGATGTGAATCGACGTCAAACACCCACTGAGTGCATCAGCTAGCCCTGGGTGGCTCCGATTCAGAGTTGCTCTGCTTGATTCCCCGGTCATATCGCTATCGGCCAGCATCGGGGCACCACAGCAGAGGAGCTGTGACTAGGGTTTCGAGCCCAGCATGGTTACGGCCTCGCGGATCTCGTCAGCCAGTGCGCACGTCGCGGCGCGAGCCGCCCGTGCGAAGTGGGGGCCTGGTTCCGCCTCGGTGATGGCCCGGGACGAACTGATGATCAGTCCACCGGCCTCGTGCAGGCCGGCTTGGATCACATCCCGGACTCGGCCGCCCTGGCGTCCGACGCCGGCGACGAGGATGGGCACCTGCGGGGCGATCTGCCGCACGTCTGCGATCTGCTCGGGGTAGGTGCCGCCGACCAGCACGCCGCAGTTGCCGAACTCGTTCCAGTCGTACGCGGCCAGCCGGGCCACCCGCTGGTACAGGGCCTCCGGTCCGCTCTGCAGGTCCTGCAGCTCGCCGGAGCCCGGGTTGGAGGTGCGGCACAACACGATGACGCACTTGGTGCGCGTTTCCAAGAACGGCCGCAGCGCGTCCACCCCGAGGTAGGGCTGCACGGTCACCGCATCGGCGCCGAGGTATCCGAACACCGCGTCCCGGTAGGCCACGTTGGTGGAAGCGATGTCACCGCGCTTCGCGTCCACGATCACCGCGACATCGGGCGCCACCGCGTTGATGTGGGCGACGGTCTGCCGCAGGGCGCTGAGGCCGGGCGCGCCCCACCGCTCGTAGAAAGCGATGTTGGGCTTGTACGCGCACACGAGATCCGCGGTGGCATCGACAACTGCGGCGTTGAACTTGAACAGCGCCCGCTCGACGTCGTCCTCAGCAACGGCCTGACGCACCATCGCCATCTCAGGATCCAAGCCGACGCAGACAAGCCGCCCGCCGTCCCACTGCTCCCGCAGCAACTGGGTGAACGCAACGTCTCGCACCGGCAAGGCACCTTCTCTCCGCGCCACCACGCCGCCTGCGGCACCCCACGATGGTGCCACACAGTGATCTGGAGCAACTGCCACGCGGCCACGCGGCCCTGGGACATCCTCAACGTGCTGCTCGCCGCTCTTCCCCACCCACTCCATTGAGAACCGGCTCAAGTGAGGCGAGGAGTAGCCCTGGTCGTTTCCAGGAGTTCTCATCACCCCGACCCGGCACGGGCTCAGCCCGCCACAGCGGGGCCGCCAGGTGGAGTTATTTCGCACCTACAAAATCAGGGCCCCCAGGCACCGGGTGGAGTCAGAACTGACCTACAAGGGGAGTCCACCGTCACCTACGAAGCCACCGGAGTTGACTCAGGAGTGGCCATGGCTCTCCGCTGCGATCCACCGTCGTACCGTGCCCGGCGACAGCCGGGCGTCCGCGGCTATGACTTGAGGCGGAATCCCGGCGTGCCAGGCGGTGAGCGTGGCCCGGCGCAGGCTCGCCGCGCGGGCGGCCAGCCCGGCTCGAAGTGCTCCCGCCGAGCCCGCGACCAGCGCGGGGGCTTTGTCGGTCAGGCGGCGGGCGGCCAGTCGGACGGCGCGGCGTTCCGCCGGCAGGTTCCGGCGTCCCGGCGGCGTCAGGTCGCGGTCGTTCTGTAGGCCAGTATTCGGAATGTCCTGTTCCACCGTGACGGCCTGGGCTTTCCCGACTGTCTCAGGTGAGGGACACGGCACTTCCGTCTCGCGATCTTGTCCCTTCAGGTCCGCTGCCGCTGCATACGCCATGTCACTGGGCCGGCGGTCATCCGCCGGCGAGCGAGGAGTCGGCGTACGCGGTGGATCTGCTGGAAGCACCCCAGGGTGCCCTCGGCCGTGGCGTATGACTCAGGCAGCCGTAAAACGCCGATGCCGTAGGACGTGGCGCCGGATCCGGACATCGACGTGCGCGGTCATGGCCGACAGGTCGGCGTCGCTGCTCATGGGCGGACCTCGTCCTCGCAGCGGACCGGGTCCCGCGGGACCGGGCGGAAACGGGCGAGCAGGTCGCGTCTGCCGCGGACGGACAGGCCGATCTGGCCGGCGCGTTCGAGATCGATCATGCCGCTGAGCAGTCCGAGGACGGCACGGGGCGGTCCGTCCAGGACGAGGTCCGGGTCGGTCGCGCGGCCGAGCCGGGTGTGGATCTGGCCGTCTCGCAGCTCGATGACGGCCAACTCGTCGGACGCGACGAGTTGGATGACCGCGGGTGGGCCGTCGGGATCGGCGTCGGTGGTGAACCACGCCGGGGCGTAGGCCAGCCACTGTGCCTGGAATGCGTCGTCCGGCCGTTCGACGGTCATGAACCGCAGACCCCACAACCCGAGCGCCTTCAGTACCGGCTCCAGCGCGAGACCGGTCTCGCTCAGGGAGTAGAGGCCGGTGGCGACCGGCGGCGGCGCGTCCTCGCGAGTGACCAGCCCGGCGACCTCAAGTTCCTTGAGGCGGCCCGACAGCAGGTTCGCCGCGACGCCCGGCAGCCCGTTCTTCAGGTCCGTGAAACGGCACGGGCCCTTCAGCAGAAGCTCCCGGACCACCAGCAGTGCCCAGCGGTCCCCCACGACATCGAGGGCCCGGGCGATCGAACAGTACTGACCATAGCTCCGCATGCCGTGAGCCTAGCCCTCCGGTGGTTTATTTTCCAGATCATGCAGTAGAAAAACTAAACCACATGTGCTTAATCTTCCACCATGACTCGTACACCGTCGAAACCGCTTGTGCTCGTCGCCCTGCTGATGGCCTCGTTCGTGATCAACCTCGACACCACTGTGGTCAACGTGGCGCTGCCGACGCTGACGCGTGAGCTGGGAACCTCCACCGCGCAGCTGCAATGGGTGGTGGATGCCTACAACCTCGTGTTCGCCGCCCTGCTGATGACCTCGGGGAGCCTGTCCGACCGCTTCGGCCGCAAAGGCATGCTCATGGCCGGTCTGCTGGTGTTCGGCGTGGCCAGCTTCGTCGGGGGGTACGCCGGCACCCCGGCGGAGCTGATCGCGGCCCGGGCCGTGATGGGTCTGGGAGCCGCGATGACGTTCCCGGCCACACTCTCACTGCTCACCGGCGTCTTCACCAGCCGCAAGGAGCGGGCGCTGTCCATCGGCCTGTGGGGCGCGACGGCCGGTATGGCCATCGCGCTGGGGCCGATCGCGGGCGGCTTCCTGCTCGGGCACTACAGCTGGTCGAGCATCTTCTACACCCTGGGCCCGGTGTCACTGGCCGTCATCGCCCTGGTCGCATGGTTCGTCCCCAGGTCGCGGAACCCTGCCCCGCACCGCCTGGACTTCCTGGGCCTGGTCCTGTCCGGGGGATTCATGGGGCTGCTCGTCTACACCATCATCGAGGCCCCAGGCCGCGGCTGGGCATCAGCGGCGTCACTCGCCGGCTTCGCGGGTTCCGTGCTTCTGCTGATCGCGTTCATCGTCGGCGAGCGCCGCGCCGACGAGCCGATGCTCGACGTGCGGCTCTTCAGCGACATGCGCTTCAGCGCCGCCAGCGCCTCGGTCACGATCGCGTTCTTCACGCTGTTCGGATTCATCTTCCTGATGACGCAGTTCTTCCAGTTCGTCCGGACGTACAGCCCCCTGTCCACCGGAGTCCACCTGCTGCCGGTCGCGGTCTCCGTCGCCGTCGGATCGACCCTCGGGACGCGGCTGGCGGTCCGGGCCGGCACCAAGGCGATCGTCACCGCCGGGCTGGCCCTCCAGGCGGTCTTCTACTTCTGGGTCGCCAGCGACATCTCCCCAACACTCAGCTACGGGATCATCGCCGTCCAGATGGTCGTCTACGGCCTGGGCATGGGCCTGACCTCCGCGCCCGCGACCGAGTCCATCATGGGCGCGGTCCCCGCCGACCAGGCCGGCGTGGGCTCTGCTGTCAACGACTCCACCCGCCTGCTCGGCGGAACCCTCGGTGTCGCGGTCATCGGCAGCGTGTACGCCTCGCTGTACGACGCGCGGCTCAACACCGCGCTCCCGGCGGGACTGCCGCCCGCGCTGAGGGACCTCGTCCATCAGTCCGTCGGGGCGGCGTTCGGCGTCTCCGACCGGCTCGCCGCCCACGGCCAGGCCGCCGCGGCCGACGTCGTACGTCAGGCCGCGACCGGCGCCTTCGACCACGGTCTCAGTGTCGGGTGCGTCGTGGCCGGAGTCGTCGCGCTCGCCGGTGCGGTGCTCGCCGGCGTCTACCTGCCCGCTCAACCCGCGCAACAGCCCGGACCGGAACACCAGCCGGCCGAGTTGGCCGACGCCACCAGCGACCGAAAGGACCCGGTGTCATGACCTACGGAGAAACCGCCGTCCACCAGACCATCGACCGACTCCTGAGCGACCATCACGATCTCGACGCCTCGGCCGACGGCGCCCTGGACAACCTCGACCAGTTCCACATCGGCGGCGCCGCCGCCGTCGACCTGCTCATCCCCACCCTCGCCCTTGTACACGGTGACGTCGTCCTGGACGTCGGCTCCGGATTCGGCGGACCCGCACGCCAGATCGCCCGCCGCACCGGCAACCACGTCGTCGGCATCGACATCACCCCGGCCTACGTCGACGCCGCACGCGACCTCACCGCCAGGGCCGGACTCAGCGACCTCGTCCAGTTCCACGCGGAGGACATCGCCGACTTCCGGCCGGATCCGGTCTTCGATGCCGCGCTGACCATGCACGTCCAGATGAACGTGCGGGACAAGACCACCTGGTTCCGTCACATCGCCGAACGCCTCGCCCCCGGCGCACGCCTGGCCGTCTGGGAAGTCTGCCAACCACACCAGGCCGACCTGCCCTGGCCCATGCCCTGGTCACTCGACAGCACCGACAGCTTCGTCGTCCCCGCCGACACACTGCTCGCCCGCGTCAAGGACGCGGGGTTCGCCACGGTCGAATGGACGAACGAGTCGACATGGGTCCAGGACTGGGTCGACAAAACCCTCACGAACGGCCTGCCCGCCGGACCCGCACTACCGATGCTCCTCGACGACGGCTATACCCGCGTCATCAACTACGCCACCGCGCTCGCAGGCGGCTCCCTCGAAGTCTGGCGCGGCTGTTTCACCAACGACGCCGACTACTGATCTCTTCGGGTTGTCGTCAGGTGCTGATCCCTGTGACCTGCCCCAGGTCCTGGGTTCCAGTTCTGGTGGCTAACTGACAGTCCTTCACGGGAGGCTGGCAGTCATGCCTCGCCCTTATCCTCCGGAGTTCCGGGCACGTGCCATCGCGCTGGTCCGCGCCGGCAAGCAGGCCAAGCAGACCGCGGTCGAGCTCGCCACCAACACGTACTGCCCCTGCAAGGGCGGCGCGTCGTACTACAGCCTTGCCCTCGCCGACGGCGTGCGGGCCGACGCCGTGTGGTTCTACCCCGAGCCGTACGACGCCGTCGCGGACATCGCCGGCCACGTTGCCTTCTACACCGACCAAGTGGATCTCCAGGCCGGCGCCTGACAGTCGAGGGAGGAGGTCGCGTGCCTGCTCCCGCCCCTCCAAGCAGGGGCACGGCGGGACCGGGCGGCCCGGCGCCCAACCACCCCGCCATGCTGCCCCCTCCGCCCGCGACCAGGGCTGCTGTTCGGGAACGGGTCGGAGGGTGCACGGCTGGTGACGATAGGCTCACGCGGTGGACCGGAACTCCCGTCACGCCGTCGTCCGGGCTGTCGGAGGATGGGAGATGAAGCCGGTCCCGTCGAGCACAGGGCCAGAGGAGGCAATGGGGTGCGGCAGGCAGGTGTGCTCGATGTCGGGTGCCACAGTGCTCTGCTGACGGTTGTGCGGCGTCGCCCAGGTGTGGTGCTGGAGCCGGTGTTCTCCCGCAAGGTGCGGCTGAGACTGCACGAGACCCTCGACCACAAGGGACGGCTGGACCGGGCCGGCGTGCGGAGCGTTGAGCGAGCAGTGGCCGAGGCGGTCGCCGCGAACCCGCGTCCGCGCGGCCCGGAGGTGTTCGCGTTCGCCACCTCCGTCATCCGGGACGCGCCCAACCGGGACGCGATCATCGCGCACGTGGCACGCACCACGGGCACCCACCTGCGTGTCCTGACCGGCGAGGAGGAGGCGCGGCTGGCCTACGTGGCCGCCCGCCAGTGGGCCGGCCCCGCGGCCGGCTCCCTGCTCGTGCTGGACATCGGCGGCGGCACCGTGGAGATCGCCTCCGGCACCGAAGACCAGCCCCACACAGTCCACTCGCTGCCGCTGGGCGCGCGCAGGATCACCCGGGACTGGCTGCCCGGCAACACGGCACCGTCCCCACGCCGCCTGACCGAGATCCGGAAGTACCTGCGCCAGTCCCTGGAAGCCGTTCCCGACCTGCCGCAGGCCGAACCGGGCGGGCGGGTGCTGGCCTGCTCCAAAACCTTCGAGCAGCTCGCCCGGCTCGCCGCGGCCCGGGGCAAGGCGCCGCGAGCCGCACGGCAATTGGCCCTGCCCCAACTGCGTGCCACGGTCGCCCTGTTGGCCGGGGCGAAGCCGTCCCGCCGTGGCAAGCTGCCGGGCATCTCCCGGCACCGCGCCGAACAGTCCCTGGCCGGAGCCCTGATCGCCCAGGCTCTGCTGGAAGCCTGCGGGGCCAAGAGCGTCGAGATCTGCCCCTGGTCCACCCGGGAAGGACTCCTGCTGGAACATCTCGGCGTGCCCCGCACCACGGCGGACCGCTCCCGCCTCGTCGGCTGAACCTCAACGTTCTGTTCCGCGAGCGTCGCCGGTCGGTATGACCCGTTGGGAGCTGTTCGCCGAGGCGGGCCGTTGCAGGGCGGTCACGGCTGGGCGACTGTCCCCACGACGAGGGCGTTCGCACTCACCCCGGCGACCGGAACGCGTTCCACCGCAGCGCATCCGGCCCTCCGCAGCCACCGCTCGTACGCGGCGCCGGTGTAGTTCCTGCCGCGTCGAGTCTCCACGAGCATGAGTAGGTTGAACAACGCGGCGGGCGCGGGTCCGGACTCGTCGTCGTCCATCAGCAGTTCAGCGACCAGGATCCGGCCGCCGTCCGCGAGCGCCGCCGCGACCTTGTCGAGGATGACCTGGTTCTCCTCGGCACTCCAGTCGTGCAACACCGACGACAGGAGAGCTGCGTCGTGCCCGCCGGGCAGCTTCTCTTCGGCGAAGAAGTCGCCGGCCACGCAGGTGATCCGGTCACTGAGGCCAGCCTCGGCGATCCGCTCCGCGGTCTGCTCGCACACGAACGGCAGGTCATAGACCGTCGCTTCCAGGGTCGGGTAGGCCCGGCACAGCTCGATCGTGAACGCGGCACCGCCACCACCGACATCCAGCAACCGCCGCACCGAACCGAAGTCGTACGCCTCGGCGACGGCCCGGGCCGTGTACGTCGACAACGAGTGCATGCCCCGCCAGAACGTCCGCACCGTCACGGGATCGGCATCGTCGAACAGCGAATCCCGCTGCGCCGAGTCCCATACGGTCGGCGCGTCGGTGTGCACCGCCTCGGCGAGACGCATCCAGCCCGCGTAGACCCGTTCGTCCAGCATGGTGACGAAGTCGCCGAAGTAGTAACGGGTTCCGGGTACCAGGTACTCGCGCGCCAGCGGCGACGCCAGAAACCGGTCACCGACCTTCTCCAGCAGCCCCAGACCTGCGCATCCGGTCAGCAGCATCCCCGCCGGACGTGTCCGCAACTCTCGTGCGGCGGCGAACTCCTCGACGGTGATCCCGTCGCCCGTGGCCATGCTGAACACGTCCAACTGAACGGCGACGGCGAGTGTCTTGCTCGCGAACAGCCCGGAACTGAGTTGCATCAGAGTGAAGGGTGTGACCGTCACAGCTCGTCCCCTTCCCGCCGCGGGCCGAGCCGTGGTTGCTCGACCATTGCTGTGGCCTGCTCGACTATTTCGGCCACGGCGTCGAAGGGCCGGTACCCGGCGCACTGGGTCTGGATCTCGCTCGCGCGCTTGCGGTATCGCGGGTCGTTCAGTACGTCGTCCACGGCGGCACGGACGGCGGTGGTCCCGGGGCGGGCGGTGTGCAGATTGACGCCGGTGCCGGACCACTCGACGCGGGCGGCGACCTCGGGCTTGTCCTCGGTCTCGCCGCCGACGACGAGCGGGACGCCGTGCCGCAGCGCGGTCTGGACACCGCCGTATCCGGCGTTGGTGACCAGGACGTCGGCGAGCGGCAGCAACTGCTCGAAGGGCACGAACCCGGCGAGGTGGGCGTTGGCGGGAACCTGACCGCCTAGCGCTGCCCGCACCATGTCGGGGCCGTCGGGGCGTGCCGTCGCGGCCACGACGGTCACGTCCGCGTCCGCCAGCGC
Organism: Streptomyces sp. NBC_00988; assembly: GCF_045162645.1. Taxonomy (NCBI): domain Bacteria; kingdom Bacillati; phylum Actinomycetota; class Actinomycetes; order Kitasatosporales; family Streptomycetaceae; genus Streptomyces; species Streptomyces sp. NBC_00988. The sequence goes on along the minus strand of NZ_CP108730.1, from coordinate 387,186 downwards.
ACGGAGCGTGGGCACGAGGAGCTGGGAGAAGTCGCCGTTCTCCACGGTGCCCTGCGTGACGACGACAACCGGCCTGCCGGTGGACAACTCCGCCCACCAGTCGGGGAGTTCGAATGCGCTGTCGGTGGCGGCCGGGAGAGGACCGATGAAGCGGAAGCCCTCCGGGGCGTCGCTGCGCGGGTACTCGAAGGCGGGAACGGTCAGCTGAAGCAGGTGGTCGGGGACCGTGGCCATGGCATCGAAGAGGGGTGCGGGCAGTGTGACACCCATCGCGGTGAAGACGCCTTCCACGTACTGCTGCGGATCAGCGAAGAACGCCCCCATCTGGACGCGCATGTCGTCGTAGCGGGCACGTTCCTCGTCGGTGGTGGGCGGGAGCAGTCCCGGTCCGAAGGGCGCGGTGTCCGCGCTGCTGAAGGCGGGCGGCGCGATGCCGATGTTCACCAGGAGGGGGCGCCGGCCACGGGGAGCGCGCAGGGCCGTCGGCAGCGTCCAGAAGGACATCGGCTCGCTGATCACCACGGTCGCGGGGAACTCGGCGAGCAGCTCCTGAAGGCGCTTGTCGTGGATCGGCGCCTGGTCGGCCGCGAGGTGCTTGATGTCGAAAACGATACGTTCGAGCGGGGCGAGTTTCTCGCGTTCGGCGAGCGCGGTGTCCAGGGCGCCGAGAGTAACGTCGACCTCCGCGGGGTGCGGGACGAACCGCGCCCCGGTCGTGCTGATCTGCGCTTCGAACTGGGCGCCCGTGTAGAAGACAACCTCGTGTCCGCGCTTCGTCAGGTCGGCCGCTATCGCCGCGAGGGGTACGACATGGCCCGGCACAGGGCCCGCTGTGACAATGATCTTTGTCATGGTCTCTTTTCCGGATGGGCGGGAACGTGGTCTCGGACAGATCGGTGGGCAACCGGTGGGTATATGTGCGGCCGGGGCCGAAGTGCCTCTGGGGATCGGGGATCGGGGATCAAGCGCAGCAGGACACGGCTTGATCCGCTTCGGCGGACATCCGAGATCAGAGGTCGAGTCCCGGAAGGATGTCCACCTTGGAGAGCGCGGGGAAGAAGAAGCCGCGGGCTCGCCGCTCGTCCACGCCGGAGTTCAAGGCCGGGATCGCGGAACGGTGACCGCTCGGTCCGGGCTGTTCATGCCTTGTAGGCGCGGGCGCTGATTTCGACGGACAGGTGGCGGGCCGCCATGCCGCGCATCTTGGTGATTCCGAGCGCGTAGCGGTCGATCGTCCCGTGGGCGGTGAAGACAGCCGATGCGCCAGTGATGTCGATGTCCGTCACAGTGAGATCGACGAGCGCCGACTTCCCCTTCACTGTGAGGGTTCCCGACACCGTGCAACTGTCCGGCCGGCGCTGAATGCCGTTGGTCCGGAAGGAGATGGTGGGGTGGCGGCGCGCATGGAGGAACAGGGACGACCTCACCTGGGGGTCCCTGATGAAGTTCCGGGTCGAGAAACTCGAAGCGGAGATCTCGGCGTCCACGGTGGAGTCGTCGACCTGGTCGGGAACGATGATCACGCCGCGCGTCACGGCGAAGCTGCCGCGAACCTTGCCCAGGCCGAACATGTGCTTGGTGATGAATGTGACGGTCGATGTCGAGCCGTCGATGATGTAGCGCCCGGTCGGCGGCGCCGGGAGGGCGGTTGCGGAAGTAGACATGGCATCGAGGTCCTTCGTTGAGTGGCGTGTCAGGGCAGCCGCGAGCAATGGGACGGCACTCGGTTCCGTCTGTGGCGATGGCCAATCTATCAATCGCTGCCTGCGCAGGCAAGTAACAGTACGTGATGGAAGGGTTATGTGTGGTGACGAGTGGGGGAGTGTCAGCTGAATGGTCATGCCCGCGAACCGGCTGGACGGCGCGGTCAGGTGGTGTCTGTGAGGGGGCGTCGGCAGCGCTCGCGACTGGTGCGACCTGAAGCGGGGTGGTGGCAGCTTGGGGCAGGTGGAGGCGTCGGCAACTCAATAGCTGCCTGCAGCTGCAAGTATGCTGAAGCCATGACGGATGGCCCACCCACGAACCTTCAACCACTGGACGCCATGGAGGAGCCGGCATGGCGAGATCTCGCCCGCTTCTTCGTGCTGGCGCCGCGGTACCTCGACGACGACTTGCAACGCGGCGCGAACCTCTCGCTCAGTACCTACAGTGCGCTGACGCACCTGTCCGAAGCGCCCGATCAGGTACTGCGGGTCGCTGAACTCGCCAACCGTGTCTACCTGTCAGGCAGCAGGACGACGCGTCTGGTCGACGCCCTCGCTGCCGATGGCCTGGTGGTCAAGAGACGTTCCGCAGATGACGCGCGGGGTGTCGAAGTCATCCTCACGGCGAAGGGGTTGGAGCGATTGCAGCGGGCCTACCCTGTGCACCTGCGGAGCGTGCGGGAGCGCGTTCTCGATCATGTCCCGCGCTCCACCTTGCCCGATTTCGCGGAAGCGATGCACGCCATCGCCAAGGCGCTCAGCTAGCGGGGGAAGTGGGCAGCAGGCTGTCCAACGCCTGCTGCCGCTCTGGTCCGGATGGAGTCGGCTCAGGCCCCGTTGAAGTGCTCGTCGGCGAAACCCGGCTTGGCGTCGTCGATCGCCCGCCGGTACCGCTCGGCGATGTGGTCGGGGTCGAACGGGGTGCCCGGCTCGACCGCCCCGTTGACGGTGAGGGTGAGGACCCGAATGCCGTCGTCGGCGAGCTGGGTGCCCAGCAGGTTCGCGACCCCGCGCAGCCCCAGCTTGCCCAGGGACAACGTGGCGAGGCTCGGGTGCGGCTGGTCGGCCAGGCCGCCACCGGTGAACAGCAACGTGCCGCCGCCGGCGGCCCGCATGGCCGGCATTGCGACCTGGGCGGCCACCACCCCGCCGACGACGTTGACGGCGTAGGCGCCCAGCAGGTCCGCGGGCGCGACCGACAGAAGGTCGTCAGGCGTCAGCCGGGCAACGTTGTACAGCACGACGCCGGGCGGGTTCGGGGCGGCGTAGAGCGAGCTCAACGCCTCGCGCAGCTGCCCGGGGTCGGCCGCGTCGACCCGCACGACGGCCACCTCGGCCCCGGTCGAGCCCAGGTCGGCGGCGAGCTCCTCAAGCTTGTCCCGGTGCCGGGCGGCCAGGGTCACCCGGTAGCCATCGCGGGCGAAGCGACGGGCGGTGGCGGCGCCGATGCCGGGGCCGGCACCGATCACGAGCAGGTGGCGTGCGTCAGCGGGATGCGGCGAGGGGGGCGTAACGGCGGACACAGTAGGAGGGCTCCTTCAGAGCAGGGTGCACAAGGCCGATGGCCCTATCGTTTCCCGTTCCAAAAGTGGTATCAAGTCACTGCTGATGCTAGCTTCCGGACTGACTGGAGGGTGGCCGGCCCCCGGAGGATCCTGATGGTTGTGTACACCGTGCCGCGGCCCGAGGAGCCGGTCGATCCGTCGCCCGGTTCCGGTGATGCCATCGGTCTCGGGAGTCGCGGCGACTCCGACGCCGCGGCCGTCCGGCGCCGAGAACTCGCCGTCTTCCTGCGCAGCCGGCGCGAGCGCATGTCGCCGAGCGAGCTCGGTGTCGTGGCGGTCACTCGGCGGCGCACTCCCGGTCTGCGCAGGGAGGAAGTCGCTCAGCACGCCGGGATGAGCGTCACCTGGTACACGGCCCTGGAGCAGGCCCGCGATGTACGCCCCTCGCCGCAGGTGCTCAACGCGCTCGCCCGCACGCTGCGCCTGGACCACGACGAGCGCCACCACCTCTACCGGCTCGCCGGTGCCGCGGACGACGCGGTGGTCGTGGAGTGCAACGCCGTGAGCGCCGAGTTGCACGCCGTGCTGGACAAGCTCGACCCGTACCCCGCCTGCGTACAGAACGGCAAGTTCGACCTGCTCGCCTACAACAGCGCGATGCGCCTGCTGATCACCGACCTCGACAAGGTGCCGATCGCCCAGCGCAACTGCGTCTGGCTCACCTTCACCGAGCCTCGCTGGCGCGAACGCGTCGCCGACTGGGAACAGGCCGCGGCTCGCCAGGTCGCGAACCTGCGCGTCGCCATGGCCGAGCATGTCGACGACAGCCGATGGAAGGCGCTGGTTTCGCGGCTTCGCGCGGAGTCGTCGGAGTTCGCAGAACTGTGGGACCGGCACTCCGTCCGCGGTGTCGACGCCGGGGTGCCGCGACAGATCGACAACCCGGCGGTCGGCCGGATGACCTTCACCGTCTCCAACACCTGGGTCGCGCCCGGCTCGACGACTCGGCTGCAGGTGCTGCTCCCCGCGGACCCCGACACCGTCGAGCGGCTGACCAGGCTGGTCGCCGACACCGGCTGAGCCCGACCCGCGCTCAGTCGGCCCGGCCGTCGGGTCAGCCCCGCGGCGCGGCAGACCGACCAGTGGGGCATGGGCCACCGTCCGGCCGTTCGCTCCTGGTCAGCGGCGGGTGTCCGACGATCAGCCGCGGCGGCGGATCAACCCGTTGTGGAGCACGCCGCTCCTGCGGTCCGCGGGCGGCCACGCGTCGACCGCGACCCCGGTCTCCCCCGGTCGTGCGCGGAGGTGGGGCAGGGTGAGCGAGCCGGCAGCGATCGCGAGCATGATCGCCGCCTGGACCGCGAGCGACACCACGAAGGCGGTACCGACGCCGGTCTTCTCAAGTAGTCCGACGAACAACGTGCCTAGCGTCGCCACCCCGAGCGCCAGGCCGGACTGTTGCACCGTGGTCACCACACCGCCCCCCACCCCCACCAGGTGCTCGGGGACATCGAGCAGGATCAGCCGGAAGAGGCAGGCGAAGACGAGCGCCTGGCCGGCCCCCGCCAGCACGAGTCCCGGTGCGAACGCCCAGTAGTCGGTCCGCGGCCACGTCGTCACGGTGACCAGGACGAGCACCAGGAGGCCGAGGGCGACGGCCACCGCGCTCACGGCGACGACACGGCGGGCGTCGAACCGGGCGATGGCACGCGGCGCGGCGAGGGACGCGACGAAGTAGGCGACCGCCAGCGGGAGGACCGCCAGACCCCCGCCGAGCACCCCGCTGTGCAGGCCCGTCTGCACGGTGAGGGCGAACACGAACATGAAGGCGCCGTAGCTGAGCATGAAGGGGAGGTGCAGCGCGAAGCCGCGCCTCATCGACCGCAGCTGCAGCAGCGAGGGGGGCAGCAGCGGCACCCGCCCGGCCGCCTCGGCTCGGCGTTCGACGACCACCGTCGCCGCCGCGAGCACCGGCACCAGCGCCAGCGCGACCCAGCTCCACAGGGGCCAACCGATCGTCGGTCCCTCCGCGAGCGGCACCAGCAGGGCCACCAGGGTCCCGGCGAACAGGAGCGTCCCCACCAGGTCGAGCCCGAGCGGATGCGGTGAGCGGGACTCCGGGACGAGGCGCCCGGCCGCGATCAGGGCCACCGCACCGATCGGCACGTTGACCAGGAAGATCGGCCGCCATCCGGTGCCCGCGACGTTGGCGGTCACCAGCAGGCCACCGACGACCTGGCCGACCACGATCGCCGCGCCCGCGGCCGAGCTGTACAGCCCCAGGGCCCGGTGCCGCCGTTCCCCGCTCAGCGTCGCGTGGAGCGTCCCGATCACCTGGGGGACGACCAGACCCGCCGCGGCCCCCTGCAGGATCCGCGCCGCGAGCAGGACGACGATCCCGGGAGCCGCCCCGCAGACCAACGAGGTGAGCACGAAGCCGGACATCCCTGTCAGCAGCATCCGCCGGCGGCCGATCATGTCGCCCAGCCGCCCGCCGAGAACCAGTGTTGCGGCATAGGCCGTCCCGTAGCCGGCGACGACGAGTTCGAGCGCGCCGGCACTCGCCCCCAGCGACGACTGGATCGTGGGAAGCGCGACATTGACGATGAAGAAGTCGACCTGGGGCAGGAAGACCGCGGTGATCAGCACGGCGAGGCCGGCCCTGGGCAGGCCGGCGGGCGGCCGGGTGGAATCGCCGGCGGTTCGGGCGGCGGTTGCAGGACGGGAGGGCGAGGTCATGGCCCCCATGGTCGGCATCCTCCGCGCGGGCAGCCAGCAACGCTTCATCCTAGGAGTCGCAGTGACCGGCTCGAAGCTGAAGCATCGGATCGACAGGCCGGGACCATGCGGCGCGTCTCGAACGTGCCGTGCCCGAGTACGAGGGCGGTGTCCCGGAGGCAGTGCGGGAGTCGGCGGTCGTCGACGCCACCGGGGCGAGCGTCACGTCGGGCAGCGTGGCCCCGGGAACCTTCTTCGACTTCGGCCAGGTCCACCTCGTCACCACGGCCTCCTTGGCCCGCATGCGGACCATGTATCCCGCCGGAGACTTCGACGCGCGCCGCTTCCGCCCGAACCTGGTCGTGGACACCGACTCAGGGCCGGGATTCCCGGAGGACGCCTGGCTGGGCTCACGCCTGCGCGTGGGGGAGGCCCTGTTCCGCGTCGTGGTGCCCACGCCGCGCTGCGTGATACCCACCCTCGGCCATGACGAACTGCCGCCGGATCCCGGCATCATGCGCGCGGTCGCCCGCGACCCGTTCTGGAAGCAGGGACAGTCCGCGCGGGCTATGTGATCACGCTGCAGGAGGCCGCCTGACCACCTGCCAAAGCAAGCGATGCCCCCGGCAGGCATGGCGACAGGCCCTCATTCGGCCGGCCTCCGGGAGGCACCGGAACTCTCGCACCCGCCGTGAGGAATGGCGACCGGGGACGACCTCTGAGGGGCAGCCGGTCCAGGTCGCCCCTCCCGGGTCACTACACGGTGCGCTTGAGGTGGGACAATACGCCCATGCCTCCGCTGAAGGCCGCAGCGAAGGCGCTGCCACTCGCACCGAAAGTCGCGAGGGGATTGCCGTGGAAGGCCATCACCACGATGACCGCGACGAGAGAAACCACAACAGCACACAGACTGACGATCGCGACATCACGCCCGGGATGCGTACAGGCGAGCTGCTGCGTCGAGTTGGCCGGCACTCGGTACCTCCATTGACTTGTTCGCTATCTCCGCTGGATCCGGACGCACTTGACCTGGGTCAAGTGGTCTCCAGCGGTACGCGGCGGGGCTTAGATCGCCCCGGAACAGCCGTCCGGCTGTGTCCACGTATGAAGCGGTGAAGTCAAGGAGCCTCCTGTGAGCAGTTGGCAGAGCGATTCTGGCGGTCCGTCAACTCCGCTGCAACGGGCGGTCGTTCATTACCTTGGGCGGAGGGGAGGCGTCCGGCTCCGCCGCCAGGCCGGACAGACCCAACACCGGCTCTCCACCCTTCGAAGACCAGCTATATGCACACAGTGATGACGACCGGAGCGGGAACGGAGAAGCCGGCGTTCAGGCGAAAGCGGCAACGACCCACCAGACCGTGTGCGCTTCTGTGTGGCCTTCGGCACATTCAGGCAGGTCGCATGGGGTTTTCGAGCGAACGTGACGGTGGGGGCCGAGATGCGCCGCACGATGGGTACTTGGCGGCACGTATGGCCAACGAGCCACCAACGAATGGCCTTTGAACTGCGGAAACGCTCCAGAAGTAGCACGTGGACTCGGTTGCGTCACTCGAAAAGAGAAACGGTCAAAAGACCGTGTGCGTTTTGACGTGAACGCAAGAACTCCTGACCTGTATTTCTGCAGGTCAGGAGTCTTTTCCGGAGTGCCCCCGGCAGGACTCGAACCTGCGGCCAAGCGCTTAGAAGGCCTGCTGCATCCATGGCCCCCTTGGTCTGACCTGTGGTTTTCGGGTTTCCTGACGTAGCGTCAGTCGTTTTGTGGGACGTATGTGAGATCAGGCGGCCCTTGGGACTCGTGGGGCGTTGCCGCCGACACTGATCCTCGGACTGCATCTCCCGTACCGGAGGCTCGTGTGCCGGCGACTCGCCCAGCTCCTCGACCGCGACCAAGAGTCGGCAGCCCAGGAAGGATGACCAGCCACACCGCTGGTAGCTGCTGTCGGCCCGGTGAGTCGGCCCACCGGGCGAGTGCAGGCACCAGCGGTGCGGCGTGTGCCTCAAGGCCAGGCGCGTCAAGGAGATCCTGTCGGGAGGAGCGTCAGTAGCGTGAGCGGCGGCATGACCTTCCGTCGGTGACCTCCCGGAAGCGTGCGTCCTTTGGATAGTCCGACGCCGTTCGCCCTGGTGGGTGATCTATTGGCGTGGGTGGTGGCCATTGCTTGGGGAAGATCGTTCACCGGCTATGAAGAAGATCGTGACTGTTGCTGTGCTGGTGGCGTCCGTTCTCGGTACGGCCGGGCAAGCGCAGGCTGCTTCGGCGCCTGCGCCCGATTTTCGGGGCCAGTCCGCCGCGATGGTTCTGCAGTCCGTCGATGCCGGGACGAACGTTGAGATGACGGACCTGAGCGGCTCCCAGCGTCCTGTTCAGTGGCCGGCTCAGTGGAAGGTATGTACCCAGTCTCCGGCACCGGGTGAGGCCATGACCGCCACGGTCCGCGTCGGTGTGGTCAAGACGGCTGAGGACTGTCCCGCGTAGTGGCCAACAGACGGAATTCGCTGACCTGCTGAAACGTGGCCTCCGGGGCGTGGGCGTCCCGTGAAGGAGTGCGAAGTCTGGCGGCAACACCGTCGAGGGCATGGGCCGCGACCGCTCCAAGTCCGCTGACCTGGCCAAGGCTCTCGGCGGCGGCGGTGCGACGGGAGAGTGGGGCACCGTCCCGGCCGGGGACATCGTCATCGTGGTCCTGTTGTACGACGGTGTCGTACCGGTCGTCCCGGTCGTCACCGAGTACGGTGACGCCCTCGCGGGCAAGGTCATCGTCGACGTCAGCAACCCCTTCAGTTCCACGTTCGACGGTCTGGCCCACCGCGAGGTCACCGCGATCGGGCAGGAAGTCGCCAAGCTGGCCCGGCCGCTGCCGGCGTGGTGAAGGGATTCAACACCGTCTTCCGTCATGTCCTGGAGAACGGTCGGCCCGACATCTTCATCGCCAGCGACAATGCGCAGGCCAGGGCGGGCGTGGAGGCGTTCGTCAAGAGCCTCGGAGTGCGCCCGATGGATGCCGGTGGCCTGCAAATGGCGCACTGGCTGGAAGGAGCCGGTCTGCTCACGATGGGCCTCGCACGCCACGGGGCGGGGGGCTGGGAATTCGCCCTCGGTGTCACGGAACTTACCGCCCGATTCCGTGTCGAACTAGCGCGAGTTGTCCAGCTGCCGGACAGCAGGTCTGCGATGCTCGCCGACTTCCGGTCCGATCCTGCTGGTTTCCTTGAGGCCCGCCTGGTCCGCCTCCCGGAGGACGAGTGGCTGGACATCGTGACCTGGCGGAGCCCGGAGGACTTCGCTGCTTCACGGGACAAAGGGGTGAACCTGCCAGGGATCGTCGCCCTTTTCGCGGCGATCGTCTCGTTGGTCAGTTCGGAAGAGGGTGTCGAGCCCGAGATCGAGGACGTTGTATGACGTGGGGCATGAGTGGATGTTCTGGTACGGAAGTGTCGTACCGGGGCGTGCGGCGTCGGTTGTCGGAGACACGCGGCGATGCGAGTCCGCGGGGGTACTCGCATCGCCTGGTGGGGTTCGGGCCGGACGGCTAGGTAGGTGTCACTTGGTGGCGAGGAAGAGGTAGTCCGCGGTGTAGGGGACGCGGACGGTGGGCTGTGCGGCTGGGTTGCAGGTGCCGGCCGGGGCGACGCCGCCGGCGGTGTTGAGTCGCAGGACCGACGTGGTCTTGGACAGGAGTCCTTCACTCTTGCCGGTCTGCTTGGCGCGGAGCAGGAGTTGGGGGATGTTGCCCGTGCCGTTGTCGAACTTGTTGAGGACGGTGCCGGTCACCGAGGAGCCGTCGGGAGCGATCCACTGCGGCGGGCCAGCGGGGCCGTGCTTGGCGAAGCTGTGCTGGATACCGCCCTGAAGAGTGGCGTCGACGTTGTCCTGCGTGAAGGCGTAGGAGCCGTCGTCCTGCTTGGTGCAGGCGTAGATCTGGGCCCCCTTGACGACGCCGGCAAGCGCCGAGTGCCGGATGGCGGCGGGCAGCGAGACCGCGCCCGGCAGTGCGACGGCCTGTCCGCGGACCGCGCCGCCGGGGAACTCGGCGGTGTGCAGGTTGAAGTAGAACTGGTCGGGGTGGGCCTTGATGTTCCGCAGTAGGTCGGTGTCCTTGACCTTCACGGTGCCGAAAACGAATTGCGTGCCGCTCTTGAGCTTCTCCATGAAGAACGGGATTTTCACGTCACCGTTGGTGCCCCGCGCACCCTGGTGGAGGTGAGCCATGGTCGGGGTACCGATACCCGTCCACGCGAACGCGAAGGACACCTCGTCGCCCTGGACGCGCATGAGGGCCACCGCGCTGCCGTTCTTGTCACCCACCGCAGGCTTGCCCTTGACGGGCACCTCGTTGTCACCGGTGAGGATCGAGGTGAAGTACGTCGCCCCCGGCGCGTTCTCGGTGTAGCGGCCGATGGCACCCGCTGCCTGCGTGGCGCCTCCGTGCTGCGTCGCACCAGCCGCGGGATGCGACACGTTGGCGTCGGCCGCACCGTCCGCTCCGTTGCAGGCGGTCAGGAGCAGGGTGCCGGTGATCGCGGTCGCGGTGATGGTCCCGAATCGCTTGAACATCATGTGTCTCGTTCTCCCCGTGATTGCCGATCCGCGGTTGCCCCGCGGCCGTTCTCCCTCCATCACGGGGCCCTTGGGACGATCCCTCACTCGATGACACTCCTGAGACACGCCTGAGAAGGGATGGCATCACTGAGGACACGATCTTGACATTACGGCGCACACCGACCGCCCGCCGAGAGGCGCCGGCCGGATGCCGGCGACGACTGCGAAGGCCTCCGGGGTCGACCGTGCGTCAACTCGGCCTGGCCGCGCGGGCGGTGGGCCCGGAGACCGCCGGGTGCGGCCCCCCGCCCGTCCCGCGTACGACACACACCCGCTGGCTCACCGGCCCGGTCCGTCGGCGCCGCCTCCGTCGGACATCGACCGCCCCGTCAGTGAGGGCCGTCAGGCCCGCGCGCGGGCGACGCCTGACCTGGTCACCAATTGAGGCAGGTGGCTGGCGTTGATGGCGAGCCCGCCCCGTTGCGGTGATCGGGCAGCGAACCGAGGCTGGATTTCGCGATGACGGAACTGGTACGCCGGTCCGGCGCGGCGCAGCAAGCCTGCGTCGCAGGCGAACGGCGTGGGTCGGATGGGCTCCAGGAAAGTACTGGGCTGGGTCGCAGTGATCGGATCACGCCCTTGGGGTCTGTCGGCTGCAGTCGTGTCCAGACCGGTGCATCTGAGCGGTGAAGCCGACTTCGCCCCTGGACCCGGGTGCTGCCGCCCGCCCTGCTGTGCCGCCACGTTCACGGCGTGAAGGCCCGCCGGGCGGCGCTCGCCGGGCCCGTGCGGCCGGGCCGTCGGTCCGGTGGTGTCCTGGCCCGGGTGCCACCGTCGTGGAGTGGGCTGCCGAGAGATCTGGGGGGTGGTGCCGGTGCCGGGTGCTGGCAGTTGCCCCGTTCCTTGAGCACCTGGTGTGCCGGGTGGTGGCCGGGCAGGCTAGTTTGCTCGGGTGAGTCTCCTTGATGATGTGGCCGAGCGTGACGGCTGGCGCTGCTGGGTGTGTGACGAAGCGGTCGACCCCGACGAGTCGGTGAACGACCCGCGCGGGCCCAGCGTCGACAGCCGGACCGCCGACCGGAAGGCCAAGGTCGCCGAGCGGCTCGCGCACCGTGGGTGCAACACCCGCAAGGGCGCGGTCAAGGTGGTCATTGCCTGGCCGGAGCGCCTGTACGTGGTCGAACCCGCGCCGCTGATCACCGTAGCGGGGAGGCTGGAGCGTAAGGGGGGCCGCGAGATGGTGGGCCGTTGTCCGACCAGGCGGGACGCCCAAGAGGCGGCGGATTGGCTCGTCGACCGGTTCTCCCGACTCGTACCGGGGCTGTCGGTGACCGCCGACATCGAGGCGGGCGGCGGCCAGTTCCTCGTCATCTTGGCCACCGGCCGCCGCTGACCGCGGCGGTCGGAGCTTCGCTGGCTGGTGGTTAGCCGATCTTCTTCCAGGGCTTGCAGTCGGTGGTCTGGAACGCCTTGTCAGCTGCGGCGATCTTGACGATGGCCGGGCCCTGGGCGTTGCCGTTGGCGATGATGGCGCTGCCCTTGCCGGTCGTGTCGCTCAAGCGTGCCCAGTAGTAGCCGTACGTGTTCTTGCCCTCGCTGCGGTAGGTGCCGGCCTGGATGTCTTTGCCCACCAGGAAGGTTCCGTCGCCGGGAATCCCTCCCTTGGGCGCGGCCTCCTGCTGCGGCCCGGCAGTGGCGCTGGGGGAAGCAGCACCGGCCTGTACGTCTGCGCCCGTCGCGGTGGCGGTCACGGTCACCGTGGCGGAAGGAGAGTCCTTGCCCCCTCCAGACCCGACGATGCCGATCAGGACTCCCATCAGCAGTCCACCGAGAGCGACCGCGGTGTGAGTGATCCATCCGCGGAGGGATGAGGCACGGACGGCAGGGGACGGCGTGTGATCCGACGTCGGTCCCGGAGGCGGACCTGCGGGTCTGTTTCCGCTCACGTCCACAGAGTGCGCCTGCCTTCTGCGGGGTGCACGACGGCACTTCTTCGCTGCAGGCGACGGCAACGGCCACAGGTGTCGGCGTAAACGTCGAAGTGGCCCTGGCAGAGATAGGGGTGTACGCCGACAACAGGGCCCGACGGGCGGCTGGCGCCGCGAGCAGCCAGCTGCATGGTCGGGGTACGGATGACCGTCCTGCTTCACGACCACCACCGACACGATCGCGGCCTTGGCTCTGGCCGTAGCGATCGTCGCTGCTGTTGCCGCTGTCGGATCCTGGAAGGCGGCGCCCGACTCCAACGATGCCGCAGCGACCCTGTCTCGGATCGAGCAGCAGCCCGCCTCGCCATCACCGAAACCCACGCTCCGGACTGACCACCCGCCGGTCAGGTTGCAGCAGCCCGCACATTTCCGGCCGTCAGCAGCGGCAACAGCCCGATGCCCTCGGCCGCGAGGACATCGGCGCCGCCTTGCTCACGGTCAATCACGCAAAGAGCCTCAAACACCTGGGCCCCTGTAGGAATCCGAGGTACTTGAGCACTCCGACCTGGGACATTGCGGCAGTTGAGCACACCCCGACAGCTCTGCGGCACCGGCACTTGAGCAGCGGCTCAGGCTGACGGTTCCCGGGTTGGGGTCTCAGTAGTTCTCGCCGAAAGAGCAACACTAAGGACTGAGCCCCAGGTCAGGCCGTGCTCCCGAGGGGCTGTGGCTGTCTGCTCGTCGTGTTCGCGCAGCACGCGCATGACGGGGGTGCTGGCGGTCAGGACTCTCCGTTGCGAGGCCACGAATGGTGTCGACGCTCGCAGCGACTACGGTCGAGGACCGACGTTCGCGGTGGGCGGAAGCTCGCGGTTCCGCCAGGCTCGCTCCCACTGCCGGGTGATCGCGGGGTAGACGATCAGGTAGCGGAACGGTGCGATGAGAGCCATGTACACCCGTCCGAACGGGCCGTTGGGCTTGACCAGGATTGCCATCCGCAGTTCGTATTCGCCGCCTCCGGTCGGCACCCACCCCAGGTGCATGACGGCGTGGCAGGTCTTGTTCGCCAGTTCGCGGACGGACTCGTTGTGGAGCAGGTACACGGGGGTGAACGGGGCGTCGCTGGTGTCGGAGACGTCGACGGTCTCACGGAGATCGCCTGGCAGGCGGTCATACAGTGGTTGAACCCGCGTCCCGAGGCTCGTCTTGGGTTTGTCCCAACCGAGGAGGGCACCTAGCTTCGAGCGCACCACGAACAGGAACCGGACTGCACGGGGCGGCTGGGCGAATCCGCCGGCTGTCTGCATCGCGGCGCGTATGACGGGAAAGTCGTCCGGTCCGGCCCCGGGGGTGCGGACGGACCACACGTCCTCGGTCCGAAAGTCGCCGGTGAACTCGTGGATCCGCCACGGCTGGTCGGAATGGGCCGTGCGGGGAATTTTCATGGCCGCTGCCAACCTCTCCTGGGCCGGACGTCGTCCGCCACTCCCGCTTACACGCGTGCGTATACGACGAAGCTAGCCCACTGCTGGATCTGCCCGTCGTATAGGTCGCTCAGATCAGGCTGCCGCACGGCTTAGCCTTGCTCTTCGGCGAGAACTACGCAGCCAACTGCTCATCTACTGCTGAGATACGGGCTCGATTGCTGAAGTAGATCGGCCCCCTACACCCCCAGACCGCGCCGGTCCGCAGACGACAGCACGATCTGTCCGCCGCTGGTGACCACATCCAGACGGACAGGTTGACCTTGGTCGACAACCCGTCTCCCAGGAGCTTCACCAGTTCACGGACACCACCCGCACGCCAACTCGCCGCCCGATCACCCAAGTCAAATCCGCTCAGTCAAGCGTTGCACATCGTGATCCGGAGGTGGCTCCCGCGGAAACGTGCTGGTCAGTCGAAGATGGCGCAGTTGACCGCGTCCATCAGGGCCGCGCCGGTCTGGTGCGCCTGTTGGGTGAGAGTGGACGTGGCAAAGAAGAAGGCGGCCGTGCGATGGCCGGTGGAGTCGGTGACGTTGTAGGTCGCGTAGCCCGGGACGATGCCGACGTGGTCCCAGACCGTGCCGCAGTCGGTCTTCGCCGTCTCGATGCCCAACCCGTAGCCGAGTTCGTCCGGGTCTCCCGGCCCGTCCTCGGGCACGGTGGTGCGCATCTCGGTCAGTTGGGCGGCGGGCAGCAGGCGGCCCGACATCAGCGCGCCGTAGAAGCGGGACCAGTCACCGGCGGTGGACACGATCGCGGCATCCGCTCCGTCGGCCGTGACGTAGTCGCCGGTGACGTCCACGTGGTCGTCGTGCTGCGGTCCGGCGTAGTTCCTGAAGTCGTCGGGGACGTTCGGTGGCATGTGGGCGGCGTCGGGTTCGTAGCCGTGCGCGTGCCGGTCGTGCCAGGCGGAGCCGGTGGCGTAGAAGGTGTGCCGGAGCCCCAGGGGCCGGGCGATCCGGTCGCGCACCAGCGTCGCGAGGTTCTTACCGGTGGCCTTCTCCAGGACGGCGCCGATCGCGATGTAGTTGGTGTTGCTGTACGACCACTCGGTGCCGGGCTCGAACAGCGCCGGGTGTCTGCTCACCAGGCTCAGGATTTCCGTCGACGTCCATACGTGGGAGTCCCGGCCGGTGAGGGCCGGTGCGAGGGCGGGGTCGTCGGTGTAGTCGAACAACCCACTGGTGTGGTTGAGCAGCATGCGCAGGGTGATCGCTCTGCCGTTGCGCACCTGGCCGGGCAGCCACTTGTCGACCGGGTCGGTGAGGGCGAGTCTGTGTTCAGCGACCAGTTGCAGGACGAGGGTGGCCATCACCGTCTTGGTGTTGGACGCTTCTCGCACCTCGTCGTCCGCCGTGAGCTGATGGTCCTTCTTCGTCCAGGCGGCCTGCTCGGAGATCTCGATGGGCCTGCCGTGACCGTCGTCCACCCGCACGATCACCCCAGGCACTCCTTCTTCCACCAACTTCTGCGCCAACTCCCGCAGGTGAGCGCGTGTCTGCGCAGCGGCGTCCTGTCGGACCGCCGCGAGCGTCCGAGGGCCGACGGCCGCACTCTCGCGGACCGTGTTCGCACTCGACGGGGTCGCAGCGAGGGGCACGACGAGGGCCGCGGACACCGCAACTGTTGCTACTGCGCGAAACCCCGTCAGGTGCGGGCGCCGTCGAACACGCACATTCACACGCAATTTATGCTCCTTCGAGAATCCGGGACGGCCGTCGGGCACGATCGGAGGACGGGGAGGGGAACACGGGAGTACGCCCGGCGAGTTGCTGCCTGGCCCTGGGGCGAAGCCAGCTATGGCGGGCCCTGCACAGCCCTGGAGAAACCTTCGGAGAATAACCCAAGGCGGGGTCGGTACCGCCCCCAACTACGAGACCGGGGAGGGGCAGACGCTGCTGGCCGGGTATGAGAACTCGGCCAAGCCCGATGCCCAGCAGGGAGACCCCAGCGTGAGTGACTTCGTCGTCCAGAAGATCGTCAGGCCTGAACGCGCCGTATCGGGCCCGTGGTTGGAGGTGATCGCCTCGAATCTCGACTACCACCGGGCGACCTTCCTGTGGAAGTGCGAGGGCCTCTCGGAGGCACAGCTGCGGCAACGCCCCCTGGAGTCCTCGGCGTTGACCATGCTGGGCCTCATGCGCCATCTGCAGGGGGTAGAACGCGCTTGGTTCCAGCGGACGTTGGCAGGCACGACGCCTTGCTTCTTCCCGTATCGGACCTACGTCACCGCTGACGGCGGCGAGTGGTACGACGAGTCGGACGCCACGCCGGCCAGGGACGTCTACGCGGACTACCTGAAGGCGTGCGAGGAGTCGCGGCAGGTGTTCGCGGAGGTGACCGCCGACCTCGCGCGCATCATGCCGAACCCGGAATTCGGCGACACCGACGTGCGGTTCGTCCTTGAGCATGTGATCGAGGAGTACGCCCGCCACGTCGGCCACGCGGACCTCCTCCGCGAGGCCATCGACGGCGCCACCGGCGAGTAGCGGACCGCTCGCTCCACGAACCCTGACCTTGTTCTCCGCTCACCGCCGCCTGCCCTGACCGCTGCCCAACAGGCGAAAGTGACGCTCCATCAACTCCCTGATGGTCTCTGCCGTAGGCGGTGATCGTGCCGGTCATGCAGACCAACGCATCGTTCTGGGACTCACTCGTGTTCGACGGGATCGACGACGTGGACGTCGAGGCGGTGACCGCCTTGTTCGGTACGGTCGAGGTGGTGGCGCGCGGTCGGGTGGCCGGCGAGGTGTGTCCGGACTGCGGCCTCTTCTCGGACCGAGTGCATGACCGCTATCGCCGCAGGTTGAAGGATCTTCCACTCGCTGAGCAGGGCTTCGTGGTCCGGCGTTTCATCTGTGGGGCGGCGGACTGTCCGCGTCGGACGTTTGCTGAGCGGTTCTCGTGGCTGGCTGCCGCGTACGCACAGTTCACCACTCGGCTCGACCATGCCCTGGAGCGAGTGGGGCTCGCGCTGGCCGGTCGGGTCGGCGCCCGGCGGGCAGCCCAACCCATCGTGCCCTCCACACTGGAAGCGATCGACGCTCGCGACGCGAGGCTCCAGGCCATCGCCACCTGATGGCGGCACCGGGACACGGTGGCAGCCGAGCGCCGGTCACGCGACAGTTCCACCGTGCACAGCTCGGTGGCCGGCCATGCGGCCAGCCGGTCCTTGTCCTCCTCGGTGTTCGCCCGGAACCCGCACGCCGCCCGACTCTTCTTGCGATGACGCTTGATCCGGTCGTAGTCCGCTCATGCCTCGGCAGGCAAGGGCATCTGGTGGGTCACGTACTCCACCGTCGCCCCGGGTATTTCCTTGGCCGGCTCCGGGAACCGGACCTCCACCAATTGGACTGTCAGCGCAGTCGCCGACACGGTGACCGCCGGCGGTGTTGCCCGCCCGCAGCCCGGCCGGCTGAGGGACCACGATGTCAGCCCGTCTGCTCGTCGCCTGGGGAAGGGATCAGTTCGTCGAAGCCCAGACCGCTGGAACGCTCGCCGCGGCCGGAGTCGCGGTGGATGCTCAGCCATACGACCACTCGGCCGGTTCGGGTCCGGGTCCGGTTGTACGCCGCCGTCAGGCGGGTGCCGGAGCGCGGCACCTCCTCCTCGTTGATGTAGTACGACCGGCCGGCGTCCAGGCCCTCCCGCAGCAGGGCCGTCCTCGGCCGGACCGGGGTGGTGGCGTCGACCTCGCTCGGCATCGACGCTCGCTGCAGCTGCACGTTCCGGTTGTCGCCGGGGATGTGCACCGGGATGAAGGGGATCCAGTTCTCCGGTACCGAACCCATGATCTCGTAGGAGATCGGCGCGTGCGGTGTGTCCGGAGAGCCGGGCTGGTGCAGGCGGCGGCGGAAGGCGAGCGACTCCGCCGCGACCTCGTTGCCGGCCCGGCCCTCGCCGCTCGCCATCCGCACGGTCTGCTCGATGCCCCAGACCAAGTTCGCGCTCTCGTCGCGGACCAGCGAGACCTCTTCGAGCGCCGGGCCGGTCGCGACCTTCGGGGTACCGGGTGGGAGGAGCAGCCCGGCGTCGCCGTCGAGGGAGTACATCGACCAGCGGCGCCGGTCCGTGCCCTCGTTGGCCGGTGTGATCCAGCGGCGCTCACCGAAGACGTCGGTCACCGCCAGGCCCTGGATCTTGGCGAGCGTGCCTGCCGGCAGGTCGCACGGCAGTTGGTACCAGTCGTTGCTGAACACGAGCGCGAACTCGAGGAAGATCAGGCGCGCCAGGTCGGTGCTGTCCGGGGTGACGGCGGCGAAGTTCGTCCGCCCGTCCTCGACCGCCCACCAGCGTGGCAGCGGCATCCCCGAAAACCGCACGGGCGAGGGGAAGACCGTGCGGTTCAGGGCGGGCGGTGCCGTGCCGGCGTCGCCGAGCGAGCCGCCGTCCTCGACCGAGAACGCGTGCCAGTCGAGTTCACCGCCGGGATACTCGGGCGCCGTCAGTACCTGTTCCCCGTCGGGACCGGCGGCGGAGACGGAGAACCGGTGTTCCAGCCGTCGCGGATCCCACGCGTCGTCAGCGCCCGGCTGGTCGATGAGTTCGTCGAACCAGGCGACCAGCCGGAGGCCGAGCGCGTCCAGCGCGTCGCGGTCCTGACGGCGCAGGCCGGAGATGCCGTCGGAGGCGTGGCCGCCGCCCTTGACGTGCTGGTAGAGCGGGTATCCGTCCATGCGCCGGCCGGCCACCGTCTGCAGGGTCGCCCACACCTCCGGATGCGCGGCCGGCGTGTCGTCGGGCCCCGGCAGGGCGATCGGGTAGTCGTGGACGTACTCCTCGGCGACGTCGCGCCGGTTTCGCACCGACGACGCGGCGACCAGCTTCAGCCAGCGGCGGCCGAGCGAGAGCCGCAGGTCGAACGAGATCGGTTCGGCACCGAAGGCGAACGGCAGGGGCCGACGTTCCGCTACCGTCTCCAGCGGACGGTCGGTGGGCAGCGGCTCGGCCTGGCCGCTGCCTGGCCGGAACCGGGTCGGTGGGCTCGCGACGACGGAGTAGGTCGCGGTCACCGGCGAACCACCGTCGGTGCCGTGGAACTCGCCGAGCTGCCACTGCCGGGCCAGCAGCCACAGCGGGTCGCGGATCTCGGCGCGCAGCGCCCGGGCGAAGTCGGTGGTGCGGGGCCGGCCCTCCAGCCGGTTCCACACGCCGACTGTCGGGTTTTCGCGGCGGAGGAGTGCGCCGGCGAGGTCCGCGATGCGGGGCTCAGTCATGGTCTGCCTTCCAGCGCACGTTGGCGATCGCGAGGTCGGTGCTGATGGTGATCGGCTGCTGGGTCGCCGACAGTACGGTCGCCGGCAGCAGTTGGGCGTACCCGGTGCCGTCCAGCTGCGCCGGTTCGACCAGCCGCGTCCGTGCCAGGTCGAAGGTCTCGGTGACCGCGGCGACGAGGTCGGCGACGTCCCACGAACCGGTCCGTACCGGCGGGGCGACGAGCAGCATGCTCTGCGGCGGCTCGGAATCCGGGCTGTCGGCGTGCACCGCGATGCCGGTCGTCTCCTTGTCGGCGGGGAGCACCTCGGTCCACTCGTCGAACAACAGCCCGCACTCGGTGTCGTCGCCGCGCGACGGTTCGTCCGCGTAGTGCGCGGTGAACAGCACACGGTCCTCGGCGAGGTCGGCGCCCACGGCGAATTCCATCCCGAGCCAGTGGTCGTTCGCCCGGAAGGGCAGCTGGATCGGCACCAGTCCCGGTTCGTCGTCCGGTTGACCGGACAGCAGGCCGTCGTCCCCGCGCAGCGCGTCGCTGAGCAGCACGACCCGTTCCCAGAGTCGGGGTACGTCGCGCACCCTGGCGACGCCGTGCAGCCAGTCGTCGACGGGGAAGTCGCGGCGGAACGGCGCCTGGGTCAGGTGCCGGACGAGCTTTCCGCTGTCTCCGAATGCGTCGTGCTGCTCGTCCGCGAAGTCGCCCGAGATGTCGTACTCGGGCACGACGAGGACGTCCGGGCCGAGCATCGCCCGCAGTGCCTCGGTCGAGGCCGACGCGTGGTCCGCGGCTGTCGCGCCGGGCTCGTCCGCGACGGCCAGTGCCCGGTCGCCCGCGGCCACCCGGTCCTGGAGCTCGACGACGAGGGCGCGAGCCCGCGCCAGCAGTTCGGCGCCGAACGCGACCACCCGGTCCTTCAGGCCGGTCAGGTCGAGGCCGGTGGGGTCGATGTCGGTCAGCGGCTGCAGGCGGTCGACCCGCTCCAGCAGGCCGCCGAGCGTCGTCTCGTCCGTTCCGGTGAGGGCCTTCAGGTCGTTCACCCGGCCGGCGAAGATGTTGCGTGCACGGCGGATCGCCGAGAGGAAGTCGCGGGGCGTGCCCGGGGTCACGGCCGGGGTGGTGGTGAGCAGCCGCTCGATCGCGCGCAGCAGGCGCAGCCGTTCGGGGTCCGGGGTGGACTTCGGCAGCTTGTCGTACGCGGCGAGCTGCGCGTCGGCGTCGGCCAGCGCGCGGGCCAGGCGGTCGGCGATCGTGGCCACCGCGGCCAGCACCTCCGCATAGGCACCTCGCCGCCACGTGGTCAACTCGCCCCAACCGCTGCGGAGTACGCCGAAGCCGGCCGAGGCCCCGGCCAGGGCGGCGTACCGGGTGAGGAACACGTCGATCCGGTCCAGTACGTCGTCACGCCGTGGCGGGGCGGGCGCCGTCGGGTAGAGCCGCGCCAGGTCGCCGATGTAGTCGGCCACGTCGCCGGCGAGATCGGTGAGCGACTCGCGGACCTCTTCCGGCCGGCGCCGCGACACCGAGACGCCGTCGTCGAGGGACCGGTCCGGGGTGGTGGGGCCGGCGGCCGGCACCAGGTCGCTCGGCCGCAGGGGGCGGCCGGTGGTCAGCAGCGTCCGCAGGGCGATGATCAGCGGCGAGAGCTCGAAGAAGGTGATCTTGCCGGGGATCCGCTGCGTGTACCGGATGGTCAGCTCGCGGTCGGGCCGCGGGTGCGCGTCGTCGACCACGGCGCCGATGATCCGGTCGTCGAGGTCGGTCATCGCGGCGTCCCCGACCGGCCGCACGGCCCACAGCAGGTCGATCGGCGCCAGTCCGATGTCGTCCTGGGTGACCTCGTGGTCCTGGGCGTGGCCCTTCTCGTCGGTCCACGTGACCAGCGCGGCGACAGTCCCTGGCGACGGCAACAGCGACGGCAGCCAGTCGTTGACCGCCGGCTCGGCCTGGGCCCTCGGCGTGTCCCGGCCGGCCGGATTCAGGCCGGTCTTCAGCCGGAGACCGAACCGGTGGGTGAGCGTGGTCCCGCTGCGCGGTGTCTCGATCACCAAGGGCTCGGGCGGCAGTCCGTCCTTGGCGTAGGAGTCGAGGGTCGCGGCGGCGCGCTCGACGTTGCCGGCCAGTGCCTGGTGGGCGGACTCGGCGACGGCGAGGTCGGCGACCGCGTCGTTGATGTCGAGCAGCCGGGCCGCCTCGGCGGTGATGGCCGCGGCCTGGGCCGGGCTCGCGTCCGGCAGCGTGTCGATGCCGAACTTGTATGTCTGCGGCACATCGTTGCGGGTCAGGTGCCGGACCAGGGCGAGACCGTCGACGACGTTCCTGGCCTCGACCTGTCCGATCTCGACCTGCCCGGGATCCGTGCCGGCCACCGTCTGTTCGATCTTCCCCGCCCGCAGGGGGAACTGCAGCCGCAGTGCCGCGATGAACTCGTCCACCTCGGCGTCGCCGTGCCGGTCGTGCAGGCCGCGCTCGAACCGGTAGCCGAGCAGCGCGCCCAGCGACTGCCCCTGCCGCAGGCCGGCCAGGATGGACAGGGCGGTGCGGACGCGTTCCGCGCTGAGGTCCACCGCGAACGCGCTGGGGTTGCCAGGCGTGCGGTTGGCCACGTACCCGGCCCGCAGTACGGCCGCCGTCCGGGCGTGGCCGGGTGACGGCGTGTGCACGAACCCCTCGTTGCGCGGGTCGTGCAGCAGTGGCTTGCCGCCGGCGAACACCGTCGCGAGCGGACCGGTCAGGGTGACCGGTTCGAGGGTGGTGGTGTCCGGGCGGAGGTCCTCCAGCCAGCCGTACGCACCGAGGTGCAGTCCGGTGCGGGCGGGTGCGGTGCCGTCCGGACCGAACCGGAGCTCGGACAGCCGTTCGGTGGCCAGGCCGAGGCGCCAGGCGTCGAGCCGGTGGGTGGCCAGGTCGAGGTGCTCGGCGAGTACCCGTTCCAGCCGGGCGGTCGGCAGGTCGGCCAGTACGTCCAGGGCCTTGGCCTGCTCGGCGAGCGGGGCCGCGGGGCCCGGCTGGGACAGCGTGTCCGGGATGAAGTCGACGAGCAGCCGGGCCGGGTCCCCGGTGACGGCGGGAGCCGGGGAGTACAGCAGGCGGAACCTGCTCTCGCTTTCCGTGGCGCCGGTCCGGATGTGGACGAACGCTGCGTCCGACGGCGACGGCACGGGCATTCCCGCGGCGGTCGCGAGGGCGCGCGCCGTGTCGTCCCAGCCGAGCAGCACGGCGTGGCGCAGCAACAGGTAGAGCAGCGTGGGCGGGCGGACGTCGTTGGTGAAGCCGAGCTCCAGCCGGATGGTGTCCAGGTGGGTCTGCGTCGGTTTGGCGCCGGCCAGGTCGGCCAGCCAGCGCACGTAGTTCTTCTGGTCCGTGGTGTACGCCCGGATTGGTTCGGTTTCCGACAGCGGGCGGTCGTCGACCAGCGGGGCCAGGAAGGGCTGCTGGAAGTCGGTGAACAGCCGGCGGAGCAGGTCCGGGCCCGGGCCGGGCGCGGCACCGAACCGCTCCAGCAGCGCGCGCACCGGTTGCGGCTGGCGCAGCGCGTCCAGGGCCGGCAGCACGGTTCCGCCCAGCCCGGCCAGGTTCTCCCGGTTGAACAGGTCGTCGACGCTTTGGGCGTACCGCTGGTGGTATTCGGCCGAGGTCGGGTGCAGGGCCAGGAGGTCCAGCAGCAGCTGGTGCGGGTCGTCGGTGTCCTGGCCCAGGTGCGGCACGTGGGTGGCCGCCGCCGCCCAGTCCTCGGCAGCCGCTTTCAGCACCTTCTGCAACGCGATGCGGTGCGTCGCCGACTGCGGGTAGGCGAGCCGGGAGAACGCGGTCGTCGGCAGGATCCCGTACGGCTGCCGCCCGATCTTCACGGTCGGCAGGGGACCGCGGCCGGAGACGTACTTCAGGAAGAAGTCGCGGGTCGCCGCGACGGCGGCCGGGCCCAGGAGCGGGTTCATGGCGGTCTGGAGGAAGTAGCCCCAGGTCGCCGGCCACAGCGCGGTGTTCGCGGCGCGGGCGTCGCGGTGGTCGGTGCCGTCCGCGTTCGGCATCCCGGTCAGCACGGCCGGGTCGAGGCCCAGCAGCTCGACGAGCTGCTGTCCGTCCGTTCGGGTGGTCCAGTCCGCAGGTGCCGCCGCGAACGCCGTCGTGCCGGCCCGCAGGGCGGCGTCCGCCTCCTGGTCCGCGTCGACGCCCGCGGACGCCGCTTCGGAGTTGTTGGTCGGTGTCCCTTGGGGCAGCAGGCTGAACCCGTCCGGACCCCGCAGCTGCCGGGCGACGAGGTCGGCGAGGTCGAGGGCGGTCTTCGCCGGTGTGGACTGCTCACGGAGCCCGAGCACGACCAGCCGGTCGAGCCCGCCGCGGAACTGGTCGGTGAGGGGAATGCGCACGCCCATGCCGACCGCGACCGCCCGGTCGAAGTCGGTGAGCCAGCGGAGCTCGTCCGGGACGTGCAGGACCCCGGTCTGTTCGTTCACGCTGATCTGGTCCGCGGCGGTGGGGTTCGGGCTCACCGGCAGCGTTGCCGGCACCGGGGCGCCGGTCACCGACACCACCTGGGCGCCGTCGACGAACCCGAGCACCCGGAAGCGGTCCGGCAGCAACCGGGCCTGCGCGGCGCCCGTCCAGGAATCCGTGGCCACACTGCCCGCCGCGGGTGCCGGCAGCACGAGGAACGCGACGACGACGTCGTCGATCGCGCTCACCGCGGCACCGTCCACTCCGAACGGGCGGCGGGCGCGGATCGCGTCGGCGCGATCGGTTCGCACGGCGGCGTTCAGGGCGGCGTCCGCCCGCCGCACGGCTTCGGGGTCACCGTGGGCCCGCCAGATCGCGCTCCAGTAGGTGATCGACGGCTGGCGGTCGGCCGGGGCGGGAGCGGTCGTGCTGCGGATGACCAGGACCACGGCACCGTCGGGCACCCCCGCCGGTTCGTCCGCGGGGTTGGCGGGCGTCCTGGTCCGCAGGAGCCAGGACGCCCGTCCGGGGGAGACCCGCCCGGCCAGTTCCCGCCAGGCGGTCTGGAGCTCGACGGCCCGACCGCCCGCGGCCCACCGGGCGGTCCAGTACGCGTCGAGCGCGCCGATCTCGGCGTCGGTCGGCTTCGGTTCGAACTTGTCCACGGCCCATTCGTCGGGGAACACCCGGACCAGGAGCTCGGCGGGGGTGAAGCGGGCCTCGACCCGGACCGGGGCCAGCAGCACCGGGAAGTCGTCACTCAGTGCGGTCATCGCGGCAACATTTCCTGTGCGTGCACGGCCACCAGGACCGGCACTTGGAAGAGGATGTAGGCCAGGTCGGCGGAGCTGAGCCCCGCGGACCACAGCGGCAGGTTGACGTCTTCGGCGCGCTGGTCCTGCTTCTCCGTGTCGTCCGTCCCGTCGAAGCCTGCCAGCGGCACCGTGACAGCCGGGTCCAGGTCGAGGAACCCGCGCCGGCCGGGATCGACGTCGTCCCAGGTGAGGTCGTTCCATACCTCGAGGTGGATGGGCGGCCCGTCGTCGACGCCGAAGCGCGGGTCGCCGGGACGCTCCTTGATCACGAAGAACCAGCCGGCGTCCACGCCGGGGCGGCCCAGCGCCTGGTCGGCGTCCAGGTCGAAGCCGAGCAGGTAGATGTCCGGATCGACCTTCGCCTCATACGTCGGCAGCAGGAGCAATTCCGGCGACGGCAGTCCCGTCGGCGGGAGGTCGACGAGCCGCCGGGGCAGGGTCGGGTCGGGCAGCCCGTCGTGACCCGGTGGCCATTCCGCCTTCTGCGCGTAGATCGCCGCCGTCGGGTACTTCTTCAGCAGCTCGCCGCGGACGACCAGGACGAGGTCGTCGCCCTGGGGCCGGCCGGTCTTGCGGTTCTCGTTGTCGCCGAGGCGGGTAGCCAGGGGCCATTCGTGGATCGGCGGGATGTCGTAGCCCCGCTCGCGGCGTTCGGCCGCGGTCTCCCGCGGCCGGGGCAACGTGGCGACCGGGTCCCAGAACTGCCGGAACGGCGTGCCGCGCTGGTCGGTCGGGTACTCCCGCCAGAGCAGCTCGCGGGCCATCTCGTGGTTGAGTCCCACGAGGTAGGACTCGATGAACTCCCGGTTGTTCGCCAGCAGGGTGATCGAGTTCGGCGGCACCAGGTTCAGGTTCGGGACGAACGAGTCGACCGAAAGCGCCAGCAGCGTCTGGTACACCGGCAGATCGAAGACCGGGTATGCCATCGCCTCGGTGAATGCAGCCGCGAACGGCCGCAGCCGCTCGGGCAGGCTGACCGACCCCTCGAGCAGCGCGCGGGGCACGGTCTCGTCGGCACGCAGGCCGGCGAGCACCGAAGTCGTCGTGCCGAGCAGGTCCAGCTGGGGTGGCCGGCGGGTATTGCCCACCGCGACGCTCGTGTCGAACCCCTGGTGCAGCTCGCGCAGCGCGGCCTTGAACCGGAGGGCCTCCTCGCTGTCGGTGGTGCCGGGGTGCGGCCGGACCAGGTCGTCGACGGCGCGGAGCACGAAGTCCGGGCTGTGCGCCAGGACGTCGACCGGGTCCGCGGCCGGTGGCCGGTCCGGGTGCAGCGTGGCGGCCAGGTCAGCCGGGGTGACCAGCGCCCCGGGCGTGATCTTGACCGGCGCCGCGGTAACGGGGTCGACGGGCGCGTCCATCCGGGACAGCAGGCCGTCCGCTCGCGCGCCGTCGAACGGCAGGGTCCGCATCAGCCGGGAGCCCGGCCGGACGATGCGGCGCATCGCCGGCGACACCGGCGCCGCCGCGACCTGGCTGGTCGCCACCCGGAACCCGACCGCGACCTTGTCCGCAGTGTCGGCGACGAGGCCGGTCCCGGTACTCGCGGTGGTCGTGACCCGGGAGTGGGCCGGCGCGGTGAGGGTCAGGGAGCGGCCCGACAGCGCAGGAGCCGCCGCGAGTGCCGCCGCGCTGCCGCCGGTCGGCGGGTCGACGTGCTTGGCCTGCAGCACGTGCCCCACCTCGCGGGCCAGCTGGGCGGCCCGGATCCGGCCGTTGGCGACCAGCACATCGCCGACCTGCGCCCACGCGGCCGCCATCAGATCTTCCTGGCGCTGCTGGACGACACGGGTACCGAGGTTCGCCGCGACCCGGAACCGCGGATCCAGGTTCAGCCGGTGCACCCAGTTGTGGCTGATCTCGGACGTCACGTCCGTGCCGTTCCCGTCATTCAGTAACCGGGTGGTCAGCGCGTGCCAGCGGCCGTACAGCGGGGGCGTGATGATCGGGTCGGGGCCCGCGCCGTCCGGTCCGGCGGCGAGGGCCGCGGCCGGCCCGGCCAGGGGAGTGGCCGCGTGCGCCGCCGCGGGTGCGTGCCGCTGGTAGTCGTCGGCCAGGTTGAGCACATCGGCCAGCGCCCGCTCGAACGGGTGCGGATAGGGCGGCGCCGAGGGTGGCGTGTCCAGGAAGTTGTCCCAGTTCTCGGCCGGGTCGACCGGCGCGTCCTGCCGTACGGGCACCTTGAGGGCGCCGCCGAGGGGCAGCACCCCGCCGAGCTCGACCGGCGTCTCGATCCCGCGCAGCCCAAGGCCCGGTGACCGGTGCACGTCCATGCCCCGGCGGCCGACCCGCGGGTTGGGGGCCTGCGGCCGCAGCAGCCGGACCAGGAACTCGAAGTCGCCCGCAGTGCCGGTGCTGAAACCCCACCGGTGGTAGTAGGGCAGCCGACCCTCGGCAGGCCGGTTCGGGTAGGACGGGCCCCAGCTCGAGTACAGCGCGCCCGGCGACGACGCGGGGTCGAGCCCGAGGCCTGCGAGGCGCCCGGTTTCGAACGCCGGTACCAAGAACGCCTCGTACGCGGTGTCGGGCCGCAGGCGGCGCGGGCAGATCAGCCGCGAACAGGCGCTGTCCGCGTTCGTGCGCAAGACTTCCGCGAGCGCGGCCAGCGCCGCGACCGTGTCGTCGGTGGCGACCGGATCGGCCAGGGAGCCGTTGACGTGGACGTGTGCCCAGGCGCCGAGCTGGTCGGGCGGCGGCAGCGTGCCGGCCGGGTCGGCCACGGTGATGGCGGGCAGTGGGTGCCCAGATCCCGGCGCCTCCGTGAACTCCGTGCCGGTGGCCAGCACGACGAGCGCCAGCCAGGGCGCGAGCCGCTGGGTGGTCCCGTCCGGGGCGGCCGGGCTGTACCGCCAGACGAAGTCCTCCTCCGAGAACTCGATGTGGGCCAGGAAGTTCGGCTCGACGGTGGTCACGCCCGGGCGCGGTTCGGTTCGCGAGATCGCCCTCGGATCCACCCCGACGACGTCGCCGGGTCCGTAGAGCTGGACGTTCTTCGTCACGGGCGGAAGGGTGATCGTGCCGCCGTCGAGCGCGTCGCCGAGGACCTGGAGCCGCACCGCGACGCCGGCCCGTTCGGCGGTCCCCGGGTTCTCGGTGATCCGGGTGCTGATGCCGGTGCGCAGCCACGGCAGGAAGGAGTACGCGTTGGTCACGGGGTGCTCCCGTCGAACAGTTCGGTGGTCGGGGTGAGCTCGATGCCGGCCGGGTCGGCGGCCGCCAGGCCGGAGCGGACCACACCGCCGGCGACGAGCACCCGGTCGTCGGACAGCGCGATGGCGGCGAACGACCACCGCCCAGTCGTGAGCCCGGCCGCCGGCGACCACTCGTTGCCTGCGACGTCGTAGACGAACGCGCTGCGGTACCCGGCCTCGTCCCGGTCGCTCGCGGACCCGCCGGCCACCAGGACCTGGCCCGGCCCGAACGCGACGGCGCGGTGGAACGCCCGGCCCGAGGGCATCTCGGCCCGCTCGGTCCACGTGCCGGTGTCCAGGTCGTACCGCTCGACGGTCCGCTGGCTGAACGGGTCGAACGGCGCGGCGCCGGGCGAACCGGGGGCGGTGCCGCCGGTGACGAGCACGGCCTTGTCGGAGAGCGGGGTGGCCCGGTGGTGGTGGCGGGCGTGCAGCAGGTTCCCGGTCGGCGTCCACTGTCCCGGCGCGTCGCCTTCGCCCGGGGTGTACAGCTCGCAGAACGCGAGGGCCGCGTCATCGGCTGCCCCGGTCGGGGCGACCCCGCCGGCGACCAGGACGACCCCGCCGGCCAGCAGGACGGCGGTGTGCCCCGTCCGCGCGTCGGTCATGGCGGCGACGGTGTGCCACTCACCGCCGTGGCCGGGGGCGTACCGCTCCGCCGACCGCAACGCGGTGGTACCGCCGCCGGCGCGGGCCGCGCGGCCGCCGGTCACGAGGACAGACCCGTCTGCCAGCAGCGTGGCGCTGTGGCCCCAGCGAGCCGTTTCCAGCGGACCGGTCGCGGTCCACTTGCCCGTGCCGGGGTCGTAGACCTCGGCGGTCCGCAGGCCGGTAGTGCCGTTGAGCCCACCGGCGGCGAGGACCTTCCCGTCGGTGAGGAGGGTGAGGGTGTGCAGCTGCCGGGGCGTGTGCAGGGGGTCCTTGGCCCGCCACTCGCCGGCCCCGGTCGCGGGGGTGAAGACCGCCGTGTCGGGGATCGCGGAGGCCGTGGCGTCGGCGCCGCCGGCGACGAGGACGGTGCCGCCCTGGAGCAGCACGGGGCCGTCGTGCTGGCCGTACCAGGCGGCGGGGGTGATCAGGTCGTGAGCGTCGGTCGTCCACGTCCCGACGGTGGCCGTGGTGAATGTGGTCATCGGGGCTCTCCTTCGTGGATACCCTCGGCTTCGGCCGGGGGAGGAAACGAAGCTCCTGCGAAGCAGGGCAGGGAATGCCGGTTCGCTGTCAGGGCGGACCGGCGTCCACCGTCTACCGGCCGACACCCGCCATTCACACGGGAGCTGATAGAACGTGAGGCATGACGGAGCAGGTCAAGCGGGCGTTCAAGTACCGCTTGTCGACTCGTCTCGTCCGTGAGAACCAAACGGTCGTGATCGAGGACCTCACCGTCCGCAGCCTGCTGAAGAATCACACGTTGGCGCGCGCCATCTCGGACGCGTCGTGGGCGGAACTCCGGTCGATGCTGGAGTACGAGTGCGCCTGGTACGGGCGCGAACTCGTCGTGATCGACCGCTGGTTCCCCAGCTCGAAGCTGTGCGGGGCCTGCGGGATGGTCGCGGTGAGGATGCCGCTGAACGTCCAGGAGTGGACGTGCGACTGCGGCGTTGTGCATGACCGCGACATCAACGCGGCCTGCAACATCAAGGCGGCCGGGCTGGCCGTCTCGGCCTGTGGAGCTGGTGTAAGACCTCAAGGGAGTTCTCCTGGCGGGCAGTCGGCGTTGAAGCAGGAACCCCTACGGCGCGAGCCGTAGGAATCCCCTTCCTTCAGGCGGGGGAGGAAGTCAAGGTGTGTCGTTCCTCCAGGAACCGGGTCACGGGATCAGCACCTCGCCGGTGCCGGCGGGATCGGTGGTCGGACCGGCGGCACCCGCGGCGACGAGCACGCGGTCGTCGGCCAGCTCGGTCATGGCGTGGCCGAAGCGGCCGAGGGTGAGGCCGGCGACGGTGGTCCAGACGTCGTCGCCGGGCTGGTAGACGAGGGCGGAGCGGTAGCCGGTGGTGAGCTCCGGGGCCCCTGAACCGCCGGTGAGGAGGACGACTCCGGAGCGCAGCAGCAAGCACCGGTGCCCGCTGCGGCCCCCGCCCGGCATGGCCGCCACCGCCGTCCACAACCCGGTCACCGGGTTGTACAGCTCGGCGGAGGCGAGGCTGTGCGGGTCGAGGGTCCCGTCGGATGCGACGACCGGGTCGCCGCCGGTGACCAGCACCTTGCCGTCCGGCAGCAGCGTCGCCTGGTGGCCTGTGCGGGCCTCGGCGAGGCTGCCGGTGGGGGACCAGCCGGTGAGCGGGTGGTACAGCTCGCAGTACGCCAGTGCGCTCGCCCGGCCGTTACCGGTCGGCAGGGCGCCGCCGACAACCAGCACCCGGCCGTCGGGCAGCGGCACGGCCTGGTGCCCGGTGCGGGCGTCGGTCATCGGTGGCGCAGCGGTCCAGGTTCGCGTGAGCGGGTCGTACAGCTCGGCGGACGCGAGCGCGCCGTCCTCGTGCCCGGGCCGGACGCCCGAGCCGCCGGCGACGAGCACCCGGCCGTCGCGCAGCCGGGTCGCGGTGTGTCCGTGCCGGGCTGTGCCCATGGCCGGCACCCGTGTCCAGGCGCCCTCGGCCGGGTCGAAGACCTCCGCCGAGGCGAGTGCGCCCCGGCCGCCGGTGACCAGCACCCGGCCGTCGGTGAGGCCGGTGGTCGTGTGCCGCTCCCGGGCGGTGTGCAGCGGCGGACCGGCTGCCCACGAGTCCGAGGTGGGGTCGAACAGGGCGGTCGCGGCGGCCGGTGCGCCGGCCGCGTCGGTGCCGCCGGCCAGCAGGGTCCGGCCGGTGGCCAGCGGCACCAGGTCCACTTCGGACACCGGCGCCGGCAGGACACCGGCGGCGGACCAGGTACCGGGGACGCCCGGGGTGATGGCCGCTTCGGACGCCGGAATGACGTGCAACTGCCCGGCCAGGCTCTGGTCGTCGGTGACGAAGCCGGCGAGCGCCTCCTCGGCGGTGGTCCGGCTGCGGAACGTCGTCGGCGCACCGTGGGAGGGGCGCCCCGGCACGCTCGGCGGGAACGCCTGCCGGTTGCTCTTGAGGTAGGCGACGACGAACCGCTGCTCGGTGACACGGACGGTGTCGACGGCGGCGAACGGCTGTTTTTGCTGTGCTTGGCGGGCGGAGAGGGGGGCGCGGCTGGTGCTGCTGCCGTTGAGCAGTTGGTCGAAGACCGGCCCGATGATGGTGTGGAAGCGCTTCACCGGTGTCGCGGTCGCGGCGAATTCCGCTGCCGGGGTGGTGCTGCTGTCGATGATGTGGAGTTCGTAGCGTGCGCTGCGGCGGACAACCCTGGCGGTGGCCAGGGCCTTGTCGGCGACGAGTTCGAGCCCTGCGTCCTGTGTCTCGTAGGAGGGCCGGGACAGCTTGGCGGCGTCGGAGAGGTTCTGGAACTGTCCCATCGCGAACCGGTCGGCGGTGTCGCCGGCACTGGTGAGTCCGCTGTTCGGTACCGGGGCGACGCGGAAGCGCTTGCCGTCCGCGGCGCGTTGACCGCCGATCCGGTCCACCCGCACGTTGAGCGGCAGGGCCCGCTGCCGGACGAACAGCCTGCCCAGCGGGTGCAGGACCAGTTCGCCGGTGTCCGGCAGGTCCCGCAGGTTGACCAGTGCCCGGTTGCCGCCGGAGGGCAGTCGGGTTTCCCAGCCTTCGGTTTTGCCGATTTCGGCGGCCAGCAGGGGGAGCACGGCGACCGGTGGGAGTGTGGTGTCGCGGTCTTGGCCCCAGGTGATGTCGAAGTTGGCGGAGATGGAGAAGAACAGGAAGCCGATCGAGCCGCGTCCGTGTGCGCGCCAGGGCGCGGGGCCTTCGAGCTGGAAGTCGAGGTCGATGCCGAAGGCGCCGACGCCGAAGGCCTTGAGGGTTACATGGGCGGAGATGTGGACGGCGAACCGGAACGGGGAGAACTGGAACAGTCCGTCGAAGCCGAGGTGGCCCTCGACGCCGAAGCCGCTGAATCCGAGCCGGACCTCGGCCTTTGCGCCGAACTGAACGGTATTGCTGGTGACGGCGAAGTAGCCGGACACCCGGATCAGCTGGTTGCGGCGGTTGAGCAGGTCGACCGAGAGCCGGTCGGGGATGGGGAAGGGCAGGGGTGGTGGCCGGTAGGCGGGGTGGAATCCGCCGACGGTGAGGACGAGGTCGGGGTTGTCGCCCCAGGTGACGAGGACGCCCATGCCGCCGTCGATGGTCATGTTGAGGATCCGCGAGTCGAAGAGTTTCGCGAAGAACCACAGGCGTGATTTGTCGAGTTCGAGGGCGCCGACGAACTGGGCCTGGACGACCAGGAGCGGATCGTCCGCTGTGGGCAGCGCGGCCTTCAGCACGCCGAGGACGGCGATGTCGCCGGGGATCTCGATGATGACGCCGAGGGAGATGCTGATCAGAGTCGGGGTGCCCCAGCCGATCTTGGCCATCGGTCCGATGAGGAACGTGCCTTGTTCGGGTGGGAAGAACCGGGCCAGGTCGGACAGGATCCGGGGTGCGTTGGCGATGACGTCCTTCGGGAAGGCCACGGACTCGATCGCTCCGGTGCGCACGCCCTCGACGAGCGCGGCCAGGTTCATGCCGCGGTTCAGCCCGAGCAGACCACCGACCGCCAACAGCGTGAACCCGTACCCCAGCTGGATTCCACTGCCGAACTCCGCCGTCAGGAGAAGCAGTAGGGAGAACCCGGCCGACCCGTCCGGCTGGCGCGTCGTGATCAGCCCGATCGCTTTCAGCGCCAGGAAATCCGCGAACTCCAGCTCCAGCGCACCCGCGTACTCCCCGCGGAGCGGGTCGAACGACAGGAACCCGCCCCCGGAGATCCCGCCCGCGTCGATCGACAGGCCCGCCCCGGAGGGCGGCTTGAAGCCGAGAGAGAAGTCGGCGAGGCCCAGACTGCCGCCGCTGTCCGGTTGCGACATGCGCAGGACGGCACCGGTCCGTTCGACCGCCACGAAGACCGGGCCGAGCCGGGCCTCGACCGACCCCGACGCTTCGAGCGTGACGTTCCCACCGGCCAGCGACAGTGCGAGGTGCAGGCTGGTGACGGTCACCGGGCCGACGCCGAGATCGACCGGAATGTCGACCTCCGCCCCGGCGGCCCCCTTGAAGCGCAGCCCGGTGGCGGACGACCACTGCAGCGCGAGGTCGACGTCCAGCTCGATCGAGCGGGCGGGCAGGATCGTGCTGAGGAATCCGTCCGCGTCGGCCAGGTTCAGGACGACCTTGCCGCCCTCGACGGCCGCTTCCACCACGAGTTCGCCGTCCGCGCGTCCCTCGGCGGCGTTCCATTCGAGGTCGGCGCCCGCCGTCGCGCGCAGCAGCCGCGCCTCGATCCGTGAGCCGCCGGCCGTGCCCAGCACGAGGATCGGCGGAGCCCCGGCGGCGTACGGGGCCTGGAGTCCGAACCGCACGCTGCCGCGGACTTCGGTCGACGGCGGGACGACCCGGAGATCGGCGGGCGGCAGCAGTTCGAGCGTGGCCTTCTCCTCCAGGGCCGCGTCGGACGTCGCGGTGAGCGCCACGGTGTCGCTGATCGGCAGAACCAGGTCCAGTCCCTCGGCGGCCGCCAGACGCAGCAGAGCCTGGACGCCGGGCACCGGGTCGTCGGTGACGCCGATGTCGACCGCGGCGACGCGAAGGAACGGCGGTGGCCCGGTTTGCACGAACGCGAAGTTCGTGACCGCGCCGAGGAAGATCGCCAACCGGCGCAGCAGCAGATCCCAGTCGAACTCGGGCGTGCCCCAGTGATAGAGCTGTGAGAGGACGTCGACCGGGTCGTGGAGCAGCGCGTTCAGCCGGTCGAACCGCAGGACGCGGCGCACGTGCGCGGGCGCCGCCGGCGTCGCGGCTTGGGGAGTCGACTCAAGGACACCGAGCAGTTCCAGTGAATACCCGGCCATCGGCTTCTGGTCCTCGAGGTAGGTCGCCAGCGCGAAGCCGAGCAGCCGCTGCCCCACCTCCGCGGCGAACGCCTCGACTTCGGCCTGCCGTGGTCCGGCCGTCCGCGCCGCCGCCCTGACCGCCGTGGACACGACATCGATCGCCGTCGTGACGGCCTTGATGATCTGCGCCGTGGCCGCCACAGCCGTCGCGATCCTGGCTGTGTCACGGGAATCGATCGCCGCGGCCAGGTCCGTCACCACGCGCGGCAGCGCGCTCAGCGCGGTCGCGGTGTCCCCGATCGCGGTCTGCACGGCTTGCGCGCCGAGGACCACGTCGGGTGCGGGCAGCCCGATTTCGGCGAACAGCAGCGGAATCTCGCCGCCACGTAAGCGTTGTTCGAGTGGCGCGAACGCCCGCCCCATCTCGAGCATCAGCGATTCGACGGTCAGTGCCATTTTTCGCTCCCGGTTCGAGGGTCGGGGTGGCCCGTAGCGGAGTGGTTCACTTCAAAGCCCCGGACGTGACGAGCGCGTAACCCTGCTGACCGAAGACGAGGGTCCCCTCGACCGTGATCTTCCATTTGCCGACCGGCGGATGCTCGACGATGACCATGTGGACGTTGTTGCGGAGATCCGGTGGGTCCGGCGGGCCGGACCCGACCGGCTTCGAAAATCCGGTGGGAAAGTCGATGTCATTGCCGACGTAGGCGATTCCCCCAGGGTCCTCGGCCTCCAGCCTGAGGAGATTCCGCGCCGGCAGGGTGTGCAGGGTCTCGGCGGGTGGGACGTCCGTCCACACCAGCGTGATCTTGAGCTGTTCGGCGATGCTGGTGACGACGATTTCGTACGTGCGCCGCTGCCTGAGCTCCAGACCGGCGCTGTGCCGCACGTCGTGCACGTCCACCCGGCGGCGAGCGCCGTCGAAGAAGAGCGTGCGATCGAGCTGGATGAGTCCCCAGCCCTCGAAGGGACTCGGGTTCCCGGGACGACCGGTCATGTCGACGGTCGAGTTGAGCAGCATCGCCCGGATCAGCGCGCCGGTCGGCCGCAGGCCGCGGTCCGGCCGCTTCTCGCCGGTGGGGTACCACCCCTCCGTGAAGTACTGGCGCACGAGCGCGGCCGCGGCTGCGGCGTTCGGTGAGGCCCAGCTCGTGGAGTCCGCTGCGAACACCTGCGGCTCGCCGGTCAGGCAATAGGGTGCGGACGGCGACGCGGGGTTCACCAGCGCCGAGCTGATGCCGGCACCGACGGCCATGATCTCGGGCTTGCGGCGCTTGTCGGGGCTCGTCGGCCCGGGAAGCCCGTCGCCGTCGTTCATCTGGAGGGGGAAGGCCTTGGCCGACGCGACGCACAGCACGTTCTTGGCGATCCCGGGTGGTGTGTTGTCCTTGTTGTGGAACCCGGCGCCGGCGGCGACGACCACGTGGTCCTCGTTGCGGAAGCTGAACTCGTCCGCGTCCCGCGCCGTTTTGTCGTAGCTGGTGATGTCGGGGAGTCCCCAGCTGGTGTTGTGGATGGTGGCGCCTGCGGCCTTCGCGTCCTCGAGCATCTTCAGGAGGTGGTTGTCGCGGGTGCGGACGACGAGCTTCGCCGCGAACGCCCCGCCCCGGTGTTGGTGGGTGCCCGGGTTCGCTCGGTCGTCGCCGGCCGCGATGCCCGCGACGAACATGGCGTGCTCGTTCACCTTGGTGTCGTTCTTCTTGGTGAGCGAGAGGATCTTGCGGTGGCGGGGGCCGGGTACGTTCGGCTCGTCGGCGAAGAAGCAGTGGTTCAGGTCGATCGTCCCGTCCTGCTCGATGATGCCGATCACCTGGTCCTCGCCGTGCAGGCCCTTGTCCCAGATCGTGCCGCCGTGCACGCCGGGCGCGCCCGACTGGATCGTCTGCGCCGCCGCCACGCTGAAATTCACGGCATCCGGATCGGGCTCCGCCCAGACGACATCGTCGATGGCCGCGATCAGGGGGAGAGCCGCACGGTCGTCGAGAGCGAACTCCGCGAAGAGGTGACTGCCGGCCGGGCGGTCGTCGATCAGCTGGACGTCCCGGGCGCCGGCCGCGCCCAGTGCCGATCGCACGGTGTCGGCGTCCGCGTCGTCGAACATGGTCGCGATCAGCTGAAGCGGTGTGCCGGTGGCGGGAATCCACGGCGCGAGCTTCAGCGCCGGATCGAGTGCGGCGCACGACCGCACGAGGAAGTCGGCACGCAGCCTGCCGACGGTCGCGTCGTCGAGCCGCTCGAGGAAGGCCAGGTTCGGGATGAACCGATCGAGGACCAGACCGTACGCGGCTTTCACCCGAGCGACGTCGGGTTCGGTCAGCAAGGCGGTGAACTGGACGACGGTGGCCTTCTTCGCCGGCGCGAGCCCTCTGTCCGGTACGGGTATCTCGATGGGATCGAACGGCTCGTCGCCGATCATGAGGCGGAAGTCCGGTGACTGCGGCGTGGTACCGGATGCGTTCATGTCATCCTCCCGACACCACCAGTGCGTAGCCTTGTTTTTCGAACACGAAGCTTCCTCGCAGCGTGATCTTCCAAGGGCCTGGGGCCGGCTTGTCGACGATGACCATCTGGACGTTGTTGACGAAGTCCTGGGGCCCGGTTCCGCCCTCGTTGGAAACACCTGTGGCGGGATCGATGTCATTCCCCAGATACTTGACACCCAGCGCATCCTCGACTTCGAGTCTGATGACGTTCCGCCACGTCTGTGTGGAACCCTCGAACGCGGGAATATCCGTCCACACGAGCGTGATCTTGAGCTGCTCGTCTTTGGTGGTGCCGACGACATAGCGGAACGTGGCGCTCGTCTGAGGCAACAGCCCGACGCTGTGCCGTACATCCGCCACGAACAGACGGCGGGAGGAGGGCGGATCCTTCTGGAAGAAGAGCGTGCGATCGAGCTGGATCAGTCCCCAGCCTTCGGTGTTGGACGGATAGCCGGCGATGCCCGTCATGTTGACCGTCGAGTTGAGCAGCACCGCCTTGATCAGGGCGCCGGACGGATTGAATCTGTGATCTGTTTCCTTCTTCCCGTTGGGATACCACCCCTCGGTGAAGTACTGACGCACGAGCGTGGCCGCGGCGGCGGCGTTCGGTGTCGCCCAGCTCGTGGCGGCAAGTGTGGGGTCTTTCTTCGGGAGGCCGGTGTCGCAGTACACGCTGGGTGGGGTCCGCGGGTTCAGGAGGGCGGACTGGATGCCGTTGCCCACCGCCATGAGATCGGGTTTGCGCCGGCCGTCCGTGGTCGGCCCGTTCTTTCCGCTGCCGAAGGTCATGTGGTCGGGAAAGGCCTGAGCGGCGGCGACACACAGCACGTTTTTCGCGATTCCCGGCGCGCCGTTGCCCGCGCCCCGGTCGTTCGTGTTCGACGCGGCGGCGATAATCAGGTGTTCTTCGTTCTTGAAGCTGAAACTGTCCGCGTCGACCGCGTCGGCGTTGTAGGTCGTGACCAGAGCGGACCAGCTGTTGCTGTGGATGAACGCCCCCGCCTTCTTCCCTCTGTCGAGAAGCTCCACATATTTGCGCTTTATCGGTGAGAACAGGTCGAACATGCTGTTGCAGACGATCCTGGCCTCGTACGCGCCACCCCGGTTCGCGTGAAGGGTGCTCGTGCTCGTCTTGCCGTCGGCGCTGGGTTTGCGTTGGTCGCCGACCGCGATGCCGGCGACGAACATGAAGTGGTCGTGCGCCCCGACGTCGTTCTGGTCGAACATGCCGAGGACCTTGCGGTGGTCTTCATTCGCCTTGGACTCATTGGGATCATTGAAGAAGCAGTGGTTCAGGTCGAGATGGCCCTTGTCGATGAGTCCGAGGATCTGGCCCTCGCCGTGCAGCCCGGGTCGCCAGATCGTGTCGTCGGCCGGGCCGCCGGTCCGTCCCGACTGGAACACCTCGGCCGAGGGGACGTCAGTCACGTCGCGCTCTGGCTCCGGCTCGACGAACACCACCTCGTCGATGGCCGCGACCTGCGGCAGAGCGGCCCGGTCGAGGGCAAACGAGGCGTACTGCTCGCTGCCGAGCGTCCGGCCGTCGGTGAGTACGACATCGCGTGCACCCAGCGCACTCAATGCCGCGCCGACGGCGGTCAGGTCCGCGTCGGCGAACAGGGTCGCGATCAGGTCGAGCGGCGTGCCGGTGGAGGGGAGCCAGGACGCGAGTTTCAGCGCCGGGTCGAGCGCGATGACCGAACGCACCAGGAAATCGGCACGAATCCTCGCGACGGTCGCGTCGTCGAGCCGCTCGATAAACGCCAGATTCGGGATGAAGCGGTCGAGCTTCACGCCGTACGCGGCCTTCAGACGGTCGCCGTCGGGCCCGTTGAGGGGAGCCGCGAACTGGACGATCGTCGGCTTCCTGGTCGCCGCGAGGCCTTCGGCTGCCGTCGGCACCTCGATGGGGTCGAACGGCTCTTCGCCGATCATGAGCCGGAAGTCCTGTGGCTGGGTCACGGTATGAGCACCTCTCCGGTTGGCGCTGGCGCGGCGGCGTTGGGTATTCCGGCCGCCGTGCCGGTGGCCGCGACGCCGTCGGCGACCAGGATTCGATCGTCGGTCGGCTCGACCACGCCGAGGCCGGACCGGCCGACGTTCAGGCGGGCGGCTGGGGTCCAGGTGCCGATAGCGGGGTCGTGGGCGATGACGGACCGGTAGCCGCCGGTCGATTCCGGAGCCCCGGTGCCACCGAGCAGGAGCTCGGAGCGCAGCAGCAGGATCCGGTGGTGGGCGCGGCCGCCCGGCATGTCCGCGGCCCACTGCTGTGTGCCGGGGCCGAACAGCTTCGCGGTGGCCAGGCTGTGCGGATCGACGGTGGCGTCGCGGAGACCTTCGTGCCGTGCCGGTCGGGGCCGTAGCCGACCCCGGCCGTCTCGTCGGCGATGACGACCTCGGTGGACGGCGCGGAGCCGTCCGGCCCCACTGCCGCCCACTGGGCCGCGTCGCCCATGGGTTCGATGATCCGGGCGGTCATTGCCTGCATCCGTGCTTTCGCATGCCGCCGACTGTGAAGGGCCCACCGTCACAACACCGTCACGGCCGCGTCACCGGGCCCAGCCTGCGACCGTCCCCGTCCTCCTGCCGGACCGCCATGTGCGGTGAGCTGCACCAACGGTGACCGGTCCGCTGAGCGGAACCGGTCGCGACAGGAGGCAACCGGGAACGCACCATGGTTACCGGCGGTCGGCAGATCGGGCAGACGCCGACGCTGGCGGGGATTCCACCGGACCCCGCGTCCAGCGTGGCGAAGAACGGTGCGGATCGTCGTTCCTCCACGACAGCCAGGCCCTCATCCCGATGGTCCGCGGCATCCCACCCATCCGCTCACGCCGCGGCCCCCGACGCCGGCGGCCCGGAAAACTGCACGGAGACGAGGGGTACGACTACCGTCGCCTGCGGCGTTGGCTGTCCTCCCGCGGCATCCGGCACCGCCTCGCCCGCAAGGGCATCGAGTCATCCCAACGCCTGGGCGGGCTCGGTGAACTCGCGGGTCGCCGGGCAAGAGGTCTCCCTGGTACGGCGACACGAGTTCACGGGCGCGGTAGCGGAAGATCTAACCGCTCCGGCCGAGCGAGCGCTGCTCGCGACCGTCGCGCCCGGTGGCGTGCTGCTGCTCGTGCACCACGTGGGGATGGACACCCGGCACGAACACGACGGCGGGTTCGACCCGGCCGACTACGTCTGGCCTTCCATGGTGGCCGCCCTGCTCGACGACGACTGGACGGTCGAGGTGGACGAGCAGCGGCCACGAGTGGCACCTGACGGCGGCGCCGGTGCGCACCACACCGATGACGTGGTCTTGCGGGCGCGTCGACGGCGCTGACGGCCCTGCGACGAAGGCTGACCCGGCGCCTGAGGGAAGTCGTCCTGCTGTCGTCGGTCGCGACGTCGGCGTCGTGACCGACGACAGCAGGATCAACGCTCTTGGCCTTTGGCGCGCCCCTACCGACCAGGCGCGAATGGGCCGGCCAGTGTTCCTGCTCGATGCGGGTTTCGCCGCGCCGTACGCCACCGGCTCACAGGTCGAGGACCGCGCGGAGGGCGTTGTCGACGAGTTCCTGCTGTTCGGGGCCGATGTTCCCGTGCGGTGTGCCGGTTTCGAAGCGAAGCGTGGAGAGCTGGAGGAGATTGACGGCGACGGCGGAGGCGTCGACCGGGGTGGTCAGGTGCACGCTCATCGCCGTGTCGGGGTGCTGGGCCGGGGCGTGCAGGACCAGGACGACGACAGCGCCGTAGGCGTCGGCAAGTCCGTCGAGGCTGACGACAAGAACGGTACGGGTGCCTTTGCCGGTGTCGACGTCCCAGACGTCGCCCTTGCGGACGGTCACAGGGCGTCGCCTTCGCCCGCCAGGTCGAGGGGGGCGACGGAGGCGAGTCTGCGCGCGGCGTCGAGGGTCATCTGACGTCGCACGGCTCGCACGATGTAGTCGTTGAGGGACGAGGAGCCGGCGGCGGCGTCGCGGAGTTGTTTGTCCATGGCGTCGGGAATGCGCAGCGTGATGGCAGTCATGACACCAATTCTAGTGGCAAGGGTGGCATCATGTGTGCCGTTGAGCCCTTCCGGGGTGGGCGACACGGCTCCATCGGGCTGAGCCGGGCCTCTGGTTGCCTGGGTGCGTTCGCTTTTGTCCAGCTCGGCGAGCCGCGCGCGCCCAGCTCGGCGACGACCGATCCGTCACCGCGCTCGCCTGGCCCGCCATGACCGCGGGTCAGGAACGGGCGTGGAGCCGGATCGACGGCGTGGGCAGTTGCGGTCGACGAGCAGTCAACCGTGCGGATCCCGGCAGCCGTTCACCTCTACGGCCGCCGGGATCGGTGCCGGGAGCTAGTGTGCTGCGCCAGAAATCCTGATGGTTAGTTCTGCTCGATTTTCTGGCTGACGGTTCCGACCTTGGTGAGGTAGTCGGCGAGGGAGTTGAGGATCTCGTCGGCGGTCTTGGTCCAGGTGAAGGGCCGTGGGTTCTCGTTCCAGGTGTCGATCCATGCGGTGATGTCGTTCTCCAGGGCCTTCACGGAGGTGTGGACGCCGCGGCGGATGAGCTTGTCGGTCAGCAGGCCGAACCACCGCTCGACCTGGTTCATCCAGGAGGAGCCGGTGGGGGTGAAGTGGATGTGGAAGCGCGGGTGTCTGCTCAGCCACGTCTTGATCTCGGCAGTGTTGTGGGTGGCGTAGTTGTCGCAGACGATGTGGACGTCGAGTCCGGTGGGCACCGCCTTGTCGATCCGGACCAGGAACTTCTTGAACTCAATCGCACGATGACCTCGGTGGAGTTGGGATATGACGGTGCCGTCAGTGATGTTGAAGGCGGCGAACAGGCTGGTGATGCCGTGCCGCAGATAGTCGTGGGTCCGGCGTTCGGGCATGCCCGGCATCATCGGCAGGACCGGCTGCGAGCGGTCCAGTGCCTGGATCTGGGACTTCTCGTCCACACAGAGCACCACCGCCTTCTCTGGCGGGTGGTGGTACAGGCCCACGACGTCGACGACCTTGGCGACGAACCGCGGATCGGTGGACAGCTTGAAGGAGTCCTGCAGGTGGGGCTTGAGGTCGAACCGCTTCCAGATCCGGCCGATGGTCGACTTCGACAGGCCGGTGCGCTGCGCCATCGAGGCCCGTGACCAGTGCGTGTCCCTGCCCGGAGTGGACTCCAGGGTGGCCACGATGACTTCCTCGACCCGGTCGAGGAGGACCGAGGGCGGCCGGCCCGAGCGGGGCTCGTCGTGCAGACCGTCGAGGCGTTCGGCAACGAACCGGGCCCGCCAGCGGTCCACGGTCGACCTGTCGATGCCGAGGTCGGCCGCGGCCTGCTGGTTCGTCCCGCCCTCCGCGCAGCGCAGCACGATCTTGGCCCGCAGCGCGAGGAACTGGGCGGTCTTCGCCTGCCGCGCCCACTGCGTCAGCTGCCTGCGCTCAGCCTCGTCCAGGACCAGGTCGGCCTTCGGCCGGCCGATCCAGCCGGCGTCCTCAAGCCCGGCCATCCGCTCCGCGGCGAAAGCCCGCCGCCACTTGCCCACCGTCTTGGCCTGGACACCGACGACCCGCGCCACCCCCGCGTTTGACATGCCGTCAGCGCACGCCAGGATGATGCGGGCCTTCTCGGCCGAGCGCCGGTGCGGCAATTCCGTCCGGCGCACCAACTCGGCACGCTCGGCCTCGGACAGCGTGATCTCCACAGCAGAAGGCCCGGGATGCGACATGCCAACAGGGTAGTAACTAACCATCAGGATTTCTGGCGCAGCACACTAGTGCCGCATCAGGCAACGTTCGCCCTGCCGATGGCTACTCTGACGACGTGGCCGATGAAGAGGACAGTGGGAGCGGCTCGATCCGACGCCCCTCGTGGGACCACCCGGTGGTGTCCACCGTCGCGCTGGAACTGGTCGGCCTCGCTGTCTCCGGGTTGGTCGCTCTGGTGGGGTGGCCGTTCGGGTGGCTGCCCGACACCGGTCTCGTCGTCCTCGTGACGGGCCTGATCGCGATCGGGCCTGCGGCTGAGTTGTATCGCGGGGCGGGCCCGCCGCGTCGGCTTGCTGTTGTCGCCGCTCTCCTTGCGCTGGCAACGGTGAGACTGCTCGTGGCTGCAGCAGTGAACTGGGCCTTTCCTGCGCTG
This sequence comes from Streptomyces sp. NBC_00988, assembly GCF_045162645.1. Classification (NCBI taxonomy): domain Bacteria; kingdom Bacillati; phylum Actinomycetota; class Actinomycetes; order Kitasatosporales; family Streptomycetaceae; genus Streptomyces; species Streptomyces sp. NBC_00988. The sequence continues at coordinate 345,161 of NZ_CP108730.1, read as the reverse complement.
GCTGATCCGGGCGTCGGTAGCCTCGTCGGCTACCTTGTTGCGTTGCCCATCGGCGTGGCTGTGTTGGCTTGGTTCCTCACCAGGGCGAACGTTGCCTGATGCGGCACTAGGCCACCGGCTGCTGTATGTACGGCGTGAGTTGGACCGGTCCGACCAAGCCGTAGTTCTGCCTGGCGGACGTGCCGAACACCGCGGGGTTGCTGATCCGCAGCCGGTTGAACAACGGGGTGGCCACCTCGACCTCGATGGTGTTGGCGCCGCGGCGCAGCCGACCGCCGAGGTCCACGACCGGATTGATCCGGCCGACGGGGTCGAGGCGTGTCCCGTTGACGCTGACCCGGCAGGTGTCGGTCACGCTGCCCAGCTTCAGCAGGGCTCCCGTGCCGGAGGTCCAGGTGCTGGGCAGCGTGACCGTCGTCCGGTAGCGGCCGATGCCGCCCACGTCGGCCAGTTCGGGGATCTGCGACCAGGGCAGCAGGGCGTCGAGGGCGAGGCTGTGCTTGACGATCGTGGTGGCGGTCGCGGTGGCGCCGGGCTGCCAGTCGTCGACGGAAAGGGTCCAGCGGTCGAGGGTGAGGGCGGCCGGCACCTCGGGGATCTCCGTGGTGACCTTGCGGCCGTTCGACAGGGTGGTGGTGCGCGTCCCGGCCGTGAAGGCGCGGATCGCCAGTGATCCGTCCGCGAAGAGCACGCTGTCCGCGTCGGTGGCGACCGCGTGCGGACGGCTGCCGCAGCGGTCCCCGAACAGTCCCGGGCCGCCGAGCGCGACGACGAGGGTCTCGCCCGGCTGGAGGGCGACCCGGAAGGTGAACGCGTCGCCGTCCTGGGTGTATTGGGCGAGCCGGCTGACCCGCCCGCTCCACGGGTCCAGCAGGTAGGGGACCGCGCCGGAGCCCTTGCGACGGGTCGCGTGCAGCGTGACGTCGTGGTCGATGAGAGCGACGGCGGGCTTGACGGTCTCGGCGTGCTTGCCGTTGCACAGGTAGTAGAAGTCGGCGTCGTCGGTGACCCGGTGGGCGTTGAGCAGGGTCGAGGACACGGAGTAGACGGCGTCGGAGGTCACGCCGAGTTCCGCGAACGCCGCGCCGACCAAAGTCTTGTCGGTGATCCGGCGGACGTTCGGCAGCGCGAGCAACTGGGCGGTCAGTGACCGCAGTTCATCCTGCTCCCCGTCGTCGGGGAGACCCGGTGTGAGTGGCTGGTCGAAGGCGCCGAGGAGCACGGTGGGCAGGCCTGCGCGGACGAACGTCAGGAGTCTGCGGGCGTCGGCGACGGCGAGCGTGGGAGTGGAGCCGTAGAAGAAGTCGCCCTCCAGGAACAGGGCCTTGTAAGCGGGCCCGTCGGGTGCCAGGCGTTTCCCGGAGACCTTGGCCGTGGGCAGGTCGAGCAGGGGGCCGCTCAGGAACTGGTGGGTCCAGCCGAGCGGGATGCCCGTCGAGGTGAGCCAGGACGCCCCGATGCCGGTCGCCGTGTAGCCGGTCTGCCGGAAGACGGCGATGTCCGCGTGGGCGGTGCCCGATTGGAGCACCTCGTGCACGCGGCCGAGATAGCCGGTGATGTCGGGGACGTGGTGCCAGGTGGGCTGTCCCGGCCCCCACGACTCGCCGTATCCGGGTGCTCCGCTGTACGGGCTGAACGCGGCGAAGCCGGGCCAGCTGACGCCGGGCACGGTGGCATAGGAGAAGCCGTGGATCACGGTCTGGTTGACGCCCGCCGCGTACGCGCCGCCCATGGTGCGCAGGAACTTGTCCCAGGTGGTGTTGTAGGCGCCGCCCGCGTACGCGCCCGCCTCGCAGGACAGGATGCGGTGGCCCGCCATGTCCCGTCCGCCGGCGAGACAGCGGTAGTCGTCGAGGTTCTTGAACCCGAGCGACTCGCCCTCGGGGACGTCGAGAACGGCCGCCGAGGCGATCGCGTCGGTCTGGAGGCCGTACGGCTGCGAGCGCAGCTTCATGCCGTGCCCGTGCGCCCAGGACTTGAGCGCCCCGAGGTGGTGCTCGTTGAACAGGCCGGAGACGGTCTCCCAGAAGTCGTGCCGGATCTCCTGGGTGAGCCGCGCCTCGAAGGCGAAGATCTGGTTGCCGTTGTCGAGGACGACGGCCGGCAGGTACGGCAGCAGGTCGCGTCCGGTGTGCTCGCGGAAAGCGGCGGGCAGGCCGGGCGTCCACTGGAGCCCCTTGGTCTCCAGCTCCACGGAATCCTCGAAGAAGGTGTTGCCCGCCGTTCTGAGGAGTTGGCGGAGCGTGGAGTCCAGGATCGTGGAGTCCCAGTAGCGGGTGACGGCCGCCGTGCCGGTCGCGCTGAAGTGGTCGACGACGTACGCGGCGGGCGAGGAGTGCGGTCCCGCCTCGGGCTGCTGGCCCGAGCCGCGCTGCCAGTACGACAGGATCACCCAGGTCGCCGGGTCGGGCGGGGTCCAGCTGAGGTTGCCGCCACTGACCCGGTCGGTCAGGTCGGTGACGCTGTCGGCGTCCAGGCCGGTCGCCTTGCCGCTGGAGTAGGCGGTGTTGACGCGGGCGGCCTGGACGGCGAAGAGCTTCTGCACGGCCACACCGGAGGCGGCCGGGTAGACGGAGGCCGGCACCGGTCCGTCGTAGGCCGCGCCGCCGGTCAACGTGGCCTTGCCGTAGGCGAGTTCTTTCACCGCGGCGTCGTCGTCGGGTGTCACACCGGGCACGGCGACGGGCCAACTCGGCCCGAGCGTCAGGTCGATGGTCAGCCCGCGGCGGGCGGCCTGCCGCAGAGCGGCCTTCACACCGTCACGCCAGGCCGGGCTGCCCCAACCGTGACGGGCGGTGTCCAGGACGGAGGTGTCGGTGATGCTGTGGTGGACGGCCGCGATCTCGGCGCCGCCGAATCCCGCGTCGGCCATCTGGTCGATCTCCCGCGCGATCTCCACCGGGTCCACCAGCCCGTCCGGCCACCACCAACGGAACCTGGGCCGGACCGCCTTGGCAGGACCGGCGAACCAACTCGCCGCAGGAGCAGCCTCGTTGGAGCGAGCCGTCCCGGAGGAGGCAGCGGCGGCGCTCGCTGCCGGACCGAGTGCCGCGAGAACGCCCGTCGTCAGACCGGCGGCCAGTACCGACCGACGTGTCGCACCGCCACGCTGCGGGTGGGTTTCGTGCATGGTTCAGCCCCAACTTGTCACGGGTGAGCAGTTGTTGAATCGTTTCAATCACTGCAAGTGCCGGAACCGTAATTCGCCCTCCGAGCCGAGGTCAATAGAGGCGACAACGATTCAAGGCGATGGGGAATGGGGCAAGTCGGTGAGGCCGTGGGCCCTGGGGCTGCTCCCTGTGGGCGGCCTGAGCGGCCGCGCGCGTTCGGTGACCGGCGTGGGTTGCGCGGGGTTGTCGATCCGCAACTCCTGCACGGCGGAGCTGACTTGGTTCGCCGACTTCTTTCCGGTTTCGAACCTGTGCCCCTGGAGCGGGTGGTCAAGGCCTACGTCCGCTCGATCGAAGGAGCGGAAACGGGCCGCGTCTTCGAGCTGGGCTGATTGTCCGGAACGAGGCACGAGACCGGTGGCGACCGGATGGGTCCCGCTCGCCGCGCTCTGTATCTCCGCTCGCTCGTAATTCCCTGTCGGATGCGGCCACATGGCATACGGTGGGCGCAGCGACGCGGGGTGGAGCAGCTCGGTAGCTCGCTGGGCTCATAACCCAGAGGTCGTTGGTTCAAATCCGACTCCCGCTACTAATTCCGGCCCCTCAGTCTGGTGTTGAGGGGCCGGACCTGTTGGACTGTTGAGAGCCGGATCGACCCACGGCGCCGAGTGTCCTGGGTTCCTCCTGGGCGCGGACAGCGCGTCACATCCGGGGCCCATGAGGCGTGGTGACACATGTGTGCTCTCCGATGACACCGGCCGGCCGGTCGATCCGCACGAGCACGTACCGGCAGGGATGGGCGCCGCTGCCGTCGCTGCCCGGAGGCGCAAGCTCGCGGCCTGGCCGGGCCGGATCCCGCTGCGGAGCCGATGACAACGACCGGTGCCTGGCGCGAAGGTGTTCTCATGGCGCTGCGCTATCGGACCAATGGCCCGGAGTTCGACTTCCCTCACTTCCCCGGTCTGCCGCCGGTCCGCTATGTGCTCGCGTCGACGCCCCGGTGCGGCAGTAACATGCTCGCCCGTGCCCTGTGGCACACCGGGCTGGCCGGCTTCGCCGAGGACTACTTCGCCGACGCCTTCGTGCTGGACTTCTTCGAGCGGTGGGGATTCGACTCCGACGATCCGCAGGAGTTGGCGGCGGGCTATGTGCGGCGGTTGATGACGTGCAGGACCAGCCCCAACGGCGTCTTCGGTCTGCGGATCCACGCGGGGCACCTCGGGAGCCTGGAGGCCGACCCGTACGACATCCTCCAGGCACCCCGGTACATCTGGATCCAGCGCAGGGACCGGTTACGGCAGGCCGTGTCGTACACGATGGCCGAGCAGACCGGTGTCTGGATCCTGGACGGGACCTTTCTGCCGGAGGGGCGCACGCGCGCCGCTCCCCGGTACGGCTATGAGGAGATCCGCCGGCATCTGCGGATGCTCGACCGCGACGCGGCGGTCTGGGAGGACTACTTCGGCCGGCACGGGGTCCTCCCGCACACCGTCGTCTACGAGGACCTGGTCGCCGACTATGAAGCAGGACTGCGCGGCTGTCTGGACTTCCTCGGCGTCGGCGCGTCCGCGTCGCTGCCGGCTCCCGGTATCAGGCGTCAGGCCGACGAGCTGACGGAACAGTGGGTCGAGAGGTTCCTACGGGATCGTCGTGCTGAGCGGCCAGCGTCGTAGCCGGTACGGCGTCCACCACAGGTAACGCCCGGCGCGATGGACCAGGTTCTCGCGCAGGTGACGCTCCAGAACCCGCTCCGTCGACGCCGACGCCACCGCCGGCACGCCGTCCAGCAGCCTCTGGAAGGCCGTGCTGCGGGGGGCGTTGACGACCAGGCGTCGGAAGGAGCCCCAGCGATGGTCGCGGATCTCCAGGAAACCGGGACCGCGGCGGTAACCGCACTTCGCGATGTGGAACGAGCCGCGCCACGCGGTGACCACGCCCGCGTCGTTCTCCTCTCCCGTGGAGCCGCGGAGGACGGCTGCCGGAGGGTGCAGATGGCTCAGCGCCTGCCACTGGGCCGGGTCGGCCATACGCAGTGTCCAGTCCACCGCTATGCCGCGGCTGGTGAGTTCCCGGACGAGGAGGAGGACGGCGACCGCGGACGCGCCGTCCGGATCGGTGAGGTCCACGGGTTCGGGAACCCGGACGAACTGGACGCCCTCGGAGGCGAGTTGTCCGACGGCGTGCACCGGGTTGTCGGGCGGCCCTTCGAGGGCGCCGTAGTAGATGCCCGGAAGGCGCATGGCCGCTGGGTCGCGGTCCTTCCACAGCGTCAGTTCCGTGGTCATCGGGTGTCTCCCGCTACGGCTGCGGCTGCCAGGGCGGGGACCAGCGACGTGTCCTCCCCGTGCAGTCCGGCGCCGTCGAGGCGCAGCAGGTCCTGGTTGGCCACGACGGGCGCGACGTGCACGTACTGGCCGCCCTCGGCGAAGACGAGGCCGAGGCCGAGCCAGTGGGCCAGCAGGTCGGTGACGCGCTCCTGCGTCACCTCTCCGGGTGACTCCCGCGTGTCCGCGCAGCGGGCAGCGGTCTTGCGCAGCAGGGCCGGCAGGCTGTGCGGCGTGTCGAGCAGCCGGAACACCGTTACTTCGAACGGGTCGGTGAGGTCGAGGAGCCGCCAGGAGAAGCCCGGCCGGGTGTCGACGAGGACGATGTGCGTGCCGAGGTCGCAGTGGGTCAGGCGGCTGCGCGGGTAGGCCCGTGTCCAGTCGGCGACGGCCGTGCGCAGCCGGTCCAGACAGGCGCCGGCGATGCCCTGGTTCGGTGAGTCGAAGATGTACACCAGGTCGGCGAGTTCGTCCTGTGGCAGGTCGTAGATGTGGTGGTAGTGCGAGGCCGGGCGAAGGTTGCCGAAGCCCAGTTCCGGCCGGTCGAAGTAGGGGCTGAACCGTTCGACCTTCAGGCGGGTGGAGTTGGCCGGCGATCCGAGGTGGTGCAGCGCGGGCAGTTGGTCGACGATCTCGGCGTAGTCCTGTTCGGTCTCCCCGGGGAAGCCGTAGAGGTAGTTCCAGCTGAGGTTGACGCCGACGGTCTCCGCGTCCCGCAGCAGCCGTACGTTCTGGCAGCCGGTCACTCCCTTGTCCATCAGCTTCAGCACCCGGCTGCTGAGGCTCTCCACGCCGGGCTGCACGTAGCTGACTCCCGCCGCGTACAGCGTCGCCAGCTGCTCGCGCCGCAGGTTCGACTTGATCTCGTAGCACAGCCGCAGGTCGTACCCGGACTCCTGGAGAAGCGGGGCCATGGAGTTGAGGTAGGCCATGTCGAGGATGTTGTCGGTGACCCAGACGTCGAGCACGCGGTGGCGCTCGACCAGGCCGAGGATCTCCTCCACGAACCGCCGCGGGTCCTTGCTGCGGAACTCCATGAACGAGCCGTTGAGACCGCAGAAGGTGCAGTGGTGCTTCTCGCCCCACCAGCAACCGCGCGACGCCTCCACCACCAGCCGTGGCTCCACCCAGCCGCCCGCGGTGGACTCCGCGTGTCGCTCGAAGTAGTCGCCGTAGTCGGGCGTGACCAGTGCTCCCGGGGGCAGCGGCGCCGCGTTCATGGGATGGGCCACGGACCGGCCCTGCACATCGCGGCGGCACAGGCCGGGGATGGCGGCCAGGTCGTCGGCGTCACCGTCGCGGAGCGCGGCGAGCAGCCGGGGGAACGCGATCTCGCCCTCGCCGCGCACCACGAAGTCGACGTACTCGAAGTTGCGGTGCAGCGCGGCGCCCTGCGGGCCGTCGCAGTTCGCGCCGCCGAAGACGGTGGTGGTGCCGGGCGCCAGTTCCTTGACCACGCGGGCCGCGGCCAGAGCCGCCGCGTTCTGCGCGAACGTGGTGGTGAAGCCGACCACGTCCGGTGCCGTCGCGGCGATCTTGGCGGCGGTCTCCCGGACGAACAGCGGCGCGAGTTCGTGCAGTTCCCGCGCCTTGGCCAGCATGTGCTCCGGCATCTTCTCGCCGAAGTGTTCCGTGAACTCGGCCACCCGCCAACGGGGTTGGTTGTTGAGCGCGCCTGAGAAGATCCACTCGCTGTGTCCGGAGAAGTACGAGGTCGAGCAGAACTCGTACTCCTCGAAGCCGTATTCCGTGCGAGCGGACACCCAGTCGGCGAAGTCGAGGTTGGCGTGCACCACTTCGACGTCCGCCGCGCCGTCGGGGAAGACGTCGAGGATGCGGCGTTTGAGAATGCCGAGGGCGAGGGACGGCGCGTCGAGCGACGACCACGGCATGTCCACCAACACGATGTGCAAGGCGCATCCTCTCCCCGTCACCACAGTCCGCGATGGGCCAGCGCCCGCCGCGCGGTCTCGCGCCGGTCCGACGGTTGGGCCTCGAAGGCCTCCGCCACCCGCCCGGACACCACGCCGTGAGCCAGTCCGGCGGGCGTGGTGAAGTACGCGTAGTGCGCTTCGTCCGCGCCCTGGGCCTCCGCGGAGGGACGTCCACCGGTGTTGGCTCCCCACGTGGCCACGGACGGCGCCGTATACGTACGCACGGCTGCGTGGCCCCGTTCCGTGGGGACGATCCCCTCCGCCTCGATCACGAACGACAGCGGCTGCTCACACGTCAGCGCGGTGAACAGGGCGATCATCAGTTCGTGCGTCACGGTGTCGCGCAGCGCCCGTTCCTCGACGCCATCCAGCAGGTAGGACGCGAACGCCTCCTCCGCCGACAGCCCGGGCGCGGTGTAAGGGATCAGCCGGAACCGGGCGAAGTGCGGTGAGCCGAGGAAGCCGGTGAGCAGGTCGGACTCCGTGGCGCCGGTGCCCTGGAGCACCCGCAGGCTGCGCGGGAACGTGGTCGCGAGACTGCCGCCGCTGCCGGGCCGCCAGACCTGGGTGCGCAACCGGCGTGCGGTGGTGTCCAGTTCGGCCAGGTCGACGGAGGCCAGACACTCCAGCTCACCGGGATGCGCCGCCACGGCCTCGGCGCCCTCGTCGGCGAGCCGGGCCCGCAGGTCCGCGTCCAGCAGCAGCCGCATGAGCAGGTCGGTCAGTCGCTCGCCGTCCAGCGACGCACCCGGCTCCAGCGTGGTCACTCGGCCTCCTCGCGCTGCCAGGCGGCGACCAGGTCCCGGAGCCGTGCGTAGTTCCGCCGGGACTTCTCGACCAGCTGCCCGTCCTCGCGGTACATCGGGTCCTCGTAGGACACCCCGAGGAGGTTCGGGCAGCGCGGCAGCAGATACTCGGTGAGCTCCAACTGTTCGTCCAGCAGCACGCCGTGGTGCAGGTCGCGGAACTTGCCGCCCACGATCTGGCAGCCGGACAGGTGCAGTTCGCGGCAACGGGACAGGGGCAGGGCCTCGATCCCGTCGTACATGCTCTTTCCGGTACGTCCTCTCAGCCACTGGTAGCTGAGCAGATGGCCGACGTCGAGCGTCACCCGCACCTCGGCGTCCTCCGCCAGCCGGGCGAAGTACTCGAAGGCGTCCATGTGCCCGAGGACGAACGAGCCGCCCTCCGTGAATCCGGGGAACTCGACGTGCAGCGGCGGTTCGAGCAGCCGGGCCGCCTCCGCCGCGTTCCGGGTGGCGATCTCCAGGCCCGGTTCGGTCAGCGGCGGCGGGAGCGGATAGGGCATCGGTATGCCGCGCAGGCTCCAGATGCCCAGGTCCTCGACCACCCAGGAGAAGCCGTAGCGGGCGGCCAGTTCGTTGGTGAACTCGGCGGCAGGGCGGCGGTCGTAGCGCTCGGGCGTGCCCATGTTCAGCTCGGTCTGGTGGAAGGCGCGGGCCGACCCGGCGGGCACCGCCTCGAAGAAGCGGTCGTACGCGCGCACGTAGTCGGCCGGCCGTACGCGGGCGCGTGAGCGTGGCTGGAACGCGAGGGCCGAGTAGGCGAAGTCGCCGCCGTGGCGGTGCAGGAAGGCGCGGACCCGGTCGGTGACGTCTCCGCCGCCGTCGTCGCTCTCCACGAATCCGATGCCGCGCCTGCCGAGGCGTCCGCCGCCCCACGGCATGTCCATCAGGACCCCCAGGCCCATCCGGCGCGGGGCTTCGGTGGCGGTGGCTGTGCCCGCGCCGCCGGGTGTGGTGCGCGGCGGTTGCGTCATGACGAGCTCCTGGCTGAGGGGGCCGGGCTTGCTGAGCGTTCCGGGTCGACGGTGCCCGCCGCCGCGTCGGCCAGGCGGGCCAGCAGCCGGCTGCCGCGGTCGGTGCGGGCCGTGAGCAGGCCGTCGGCGCGCTGTTCGACGTCGTCGCGGGGGAGTGCGTAGAACCGCTCCCGGACGAGGTCGGCGAGGGTGACACGGTCTGCCGTGCGGTCGTCGGCGGACGTGGGCACGATGCGTACCCACGTGTGCGGGCGCAGGGCCGCGACGGCGGGCCCGCGAGGGCCGTTCGGGGCGGGGTGCGACGATGCCGAGGCTTTCGTACGGCCCGGTCTGACGGTGCGGAAGATCCGCACCAGGCGGTCCAGTGCCTCGGTGCGTGTCGGGCCGCCGCGGACGGACAGGGGGCGGCCGACCCGGCCGGCCAGGTAGCTCAGCTCGGGGTTGCCCGCGAGGCGGTCCGTGGCGTCGAGGGCGAGCCCGTACTCCTCCGGGCTGCCCACGAGTCTGCTGCCGGGCTCCGCCACCATCAGCTCCAGCGCGTCGATGCCGATCCGCCGCTCGTTGTCGACGAGGAAGCGAAGGGACGCCTCGAACTCGTCCGGCGTCTCGTCCAGGACCTGGCCCATCACGGTGAACCGGACGGTGATGCCCGCCGCGTCGAGGTTGTCGAGGATCCGCTGGTAGTCGGCCGCGCGCACACCTCGGTCCATGCGGTCCAGCAGGCGTTGCGAGGTGCCCTCGTAGCCGACCGAGATCATCGCGCAGCCGACCGCGGCGAGATCGAGGCAGAACTCCGGGTCGGTCAGGATCGCCTCCAGCCGGCCGCGTACGCCGAACCGGACCCGGATGCCGCGTTCGCGGGCCACGCGCATCGCCTTCAGGATCAGCCGCAGGTTGGTGTTCTCGTCCGCGACCGACACGTACCGGGTGCCCGTGGCGCGGACCACGGTTTCCACCGCGTCGGCGATCTGGGTCGCGGTGCCCTGCTGGTAACCGCCTTGCGGGAGCGCCCTGTTGCCGTACGAGCAGAACGCGCACCGCCCCCAGTAGCAGCCGACGCACGAGACGATCGCCAGCTCCAGGGCGTCGTTGAGGTAGGAGCGGAACGGCAGTCCGGTGAAGTCGGGTGGTCCGAGGTCACGGAAGCGCAGGGTCACCGGGGGCCCCGTGCGTGACGCGGTCCCGGAGCGTGCCAGCCAGGTCATGCCGGGCACGGCGGTGAGCGGCACCGTTCCGTCCAGCGCGTCCAGCCAGCGTTCGAGGGGTTCTTCCCCCGCGGTCGGGCACAGGGCGTCGACCGTTTCCAGGACGCCGGGCAGCCGGGCGAGGCTGTCGTGGCGGAGTATCACCTGCTGACCGCCCAGACAGATCAGGGTGTCCGGTGCCAGCCGCCGGATCCAGGCGGCGATCAGCAGCGCGGGCGCGAGCTGGCTGAAGAACGCCACGGACAGGCCGACCACCCGGGGGCGATGGCTGCGGAGCAGCCCGGTCACCAGGCGGTGCAGCGATGCGACCGGTACGTCGGACGCGGCCGGCGGCCGGGCCGCGGCCCGGCGTACGGCATCGTCGAGCTGGGCGAGGTTCTCCCACGTCCGCACCAAGAGGGTGTCGCGGACCAGGAGTTCGAGGGCCAGGCCGGCGAGCCGGACCGCGCGGTCGGGGCCCAGCTCGCCGGCCGGCTCCTTGTGCAGGACGTGGGCACGCAGGTCGCCGATGTGCGCGGCGAACACGTCGGCCACCGCTCGGCGGTACCAGTCGCTCACGGCCGTACCGTCGTCGCCCGTGCCCTGGGCACGGACCGCGTCGTCCAGCAGAGCGGGACGGCGCAGCAGCTCGTGAAGCACGGCGATGTTCAAGTCGGCCTGGTGCACCCGCCGACCCCGGCGGCGCAAGTGGCCGGTCAGGTAGGGCAGGCTCAGATACGGGAAGAACCTGGCCTCGGTCTGCGGCGGGAAGATCAACAGGACGTCGGTGCGGGTACGGTCCGCCGACTTGCTGGACGGCACGACCCACCTCCTCGCCCCACCGGGCCCGTCCGTCGGAGAGTTGCCTTGTCTCCCGCGCGTCCTAGCCGGGGATGTCCTCGGTGCTCTCCGCCGCGATGTAGGTGTACGTGTGGTACGCCGCGCCGAGCTTCAGCTCGCTGGAGTCGATCACCTGGAGTTCTTCGAGCTCCCCGAATTCCTCGTCGACGAGTTTCTCAGGAGATGCAGCTGTCATGATTTTCTCTCCTTCGCGAAGGTGATGGGAATGTGCTGCTTGCTGTGTAGGCGCTCACGCTAGCCACACCGCGCGCACATCAACAGCCCATACGTCGTCGTTTGGGTGGGACGACATTCAGCCAGGTCAGCGGCTCATGAACGCGCCCCGGCACCGGGGTGGCGCAGCAGCCGTCCACATGACCATGGCTCATAATCGCCGTCGCCATCGGGCGGTTGGGAAGGATGGCGGACAACGCCGCTGTGCTGCTGGAGGGCCGTTTGTACCGCCATGTCGACGCGGCCGTGGTCCGGGCGGCGGTCCTGCGTCCCGACCACCGGATGGTCTGGCCGGACCTGACCGGCCCGTCCGCGCACCAGGAGTCGTGGCGGGCGTGGCTTCAACAGGTGTGGCAGAGGGCCGACTTCGCCGTCGCGGTCGAGTTCTCCAGCCCGGACCTGGCGAGACGGGTGCGGCAGATATGCGCCGGCGAGCCGGTGCCGGAACCAGCCGTGCGGCGGGCGGTGCTCTCGGTGGTGCGCTATCTGCTGCGGGCGCGCTCACGTGCCACTCCGTTCGGCCTGTTGGCCGGTGTCCAGGCCGCCCGCACAGGGGCAACTCCCGTGCTGCGAGCGGGTACCGGGCACCGGACGGTCACCCGGCCGGACGCGGTGTGGACCGCGGCTCTGGTCGACCGGTTGGAGGAACACCGCGCGCTCCGGACTCATGCGACGCTGCTCGCGTCCGGCCTCGCGTTCGAGCGCGACGGACGCCTGATGATCGAGTACCGCTCCAGCAGCACGGATGACGGTGTCCCCGCGTGCGTGGGGATACGCGCGACCGGGCCGGTCCGCATGGCCATGGACGGCGCGCGGACACCGGTTCTGTGGGCGGTTCTCGCCGAAAAGCTTTCCGCCGGCTTCCCGGACGCCTCGCCCACCGGAATCGAGAATCTGCTCGCCAACCTCCTGCGTCAGCGATTCCTGATCACCGGTCTGCGTCCCGCGGTGATGGCCTCCGACCCGATCGCCACCCTGCTCGGTCAGGCACAGCACCTGCCCGCGGCCGACGTCACCGGACTGCGCGAGGTCGCGGCGGCCCTGGCACGGCACGACGACGCGACCGCCACCCCTGAGGGCGCCCGCGCCGCACGCGCACAGGTGACGGCCGCCATGACACGGCTGTGTCCCGCTGCGAAACCCGCGCTCGCCCTCGACCTGCGGTTGGACTGGGACCTGGTGATCCCGGACGCGGTGGCCGAGGAGGCGGCGTCGGCCGCCGCGGTGCTCACGCGTCTGGCGCCACGGGCAGCGCTGAGTCCCGGGTGGGTCGCCTGGCACGGCCGCTTCCTCGAGCGCTACGGCCCGGGAGCGGCGGTACCCGTCCTGGACGCCGTCGAGCATCTCGGCTACCCCTCCGGCTACCTCGGATCCGCAGCCGAGCCGACGGGCCCGATACTGACCACCCGCGACAGCCGGCTGCTGAAGCTCGCGTACAGCGCCGCGACGAGCCACCGCCACCAGGTCCGACTCGACGACGCCGCGATCGACGAACTGGAGGTGGCGGATCCCGACAGGCCCGTGCAGCCCAGCACCGAGGTGACCGTGCGGATCCACGCCGAGAGTCAATCGGCCCTGGAGAAAGGGGAGTTCACGCTGCATGTCGTGGGGGTGGCCCGTGCCGCCGGAACGTCCACCGGGCGTTTCCTCCACCTCTTCGACGCCGACGACCGCCGCCGGATGACCGACGTCTACGCCGGCCTGCCCGGCGTACAACAGGACGCGCTGATCGCGCAGATCGGTACCACTCCGCTGTACGTCCGCTCGGCGAACGTCGCGCACACCCCGCGGATTGCGGAGTGGGTGATCCCTCTGGGCGACCACCACGGCCCGCACGCGGGCCAGTTGCCCGTGACGGACCTGGCGGTGACCGCCGATGCCGAGCAGCTGCATCTGGTCTCGGTCTCCCACCGCCGACCGGTGCACACGATGCTGCTGAACGCGGTGGATCTGACCCGGCACACCCATCCGCTCGCGCGGTTCCTGATCGAGGCACCGGTGGCACTGAGCGTCCCGTGCACCGGGTTCTCGTGGGGAGCGGCCGTGTCCGGCCTGCCGTTCCTCCCCGCACTCCGCTACGGGCGCACCGTACTGTCCCCGGCCCGATGGACACTCGGCCACGACGATCTCCCCGGCGCGCGGACGCCATGGCCGCAGTGGGATGAGGCGCTGGCCGCATGGAGACGCGATGTTCGCCTGCCCGAGCACGTGTACCTGGGCGACGGAGACCGGCGGATGAACCTGGACCTGGCACACCCCTCGCACCGTGTCCTGCTCCGTACCCATCTGGAGCGCGACGGCAAGGCGCTGCTCCGTGCCGCACCGAGGCCCGGGGATCTGGGCTGGACCGGCGGCCGCGCCCACGAGATCGGCATACCCCTGGTCGCGGTGGACCGGACCCGCCCGCCGGTCCGTGGCACGGACCACGTCGTCGGCCGGGAGCACGGCCGTCTCCCCGGCTGCGGCAACCTGCTCTCCGTCCGCTTGCACGGACACCGCGACCGGCAGGATGCGGTCCTGACCCGTCATCTGCCCTCCTTCCTGGGGGAGTTGGGCGAGCCTCCCTGGTGGTTCGTCCGCCACCGGGACCCCGATGAACACCTCCGTCTCCGGCTGACCTGCGCGCCCGGTTCGCTCGGCACCGCTGTCGAGCAGGTCGGCGAGTGGACCCGGCGGCTACGGCACGCGGGCCTGATCACTCACGCGAGCCTGGAGACCTACCATCCGCAGACCGCGCGCCACGGCGGCCCCGCGGCGACGGAAGCGGCCGAGGAGTACTTCGCCGCCGACTCGGTCGCCGTCCTCGCCCAGCTGACCGCGCAGGCCGGTCAAGGCGCTCCCGACGCCCGTGCGGTGACCGCCGCGAGCATGGTGGACATCGCCGTCGGTCTGCTGGGGGACGATGAGAAGGCGATGCGCTGGCTGATCGGGCACACCCGGACGGACAGGAGCGCTCCACCCCGAACGGTCTACGACCAGACCGTCGCCCTGACGACAGCCCTCCTCACGCCCCGGGCCCCCGGTACCCCTGCGCTGGATGCGCGCATCGCAGCGAGCTGGACCGCCCGCCGTGCCGCGCTGGCCGCCTACCGCACCGCGCTTGACGGCGCGGAAACGCTGCTCCCGCAGGACTTGTTGTCGGACCTGCTGCATCTCCACCACGTCCGCATGTGCGGGCCGGGGCTTCCTGAGGAGCGCGTACACCTGCACCTGGCCAGGGCCGCCGCGCTGAGCTGGACGGCACGGACGAAGTGACGTACTCCGCGCGGCCGGGCAGCGACGTCCACACTCGTCGCGGTGCGCGGCGGTGAAGCCGCAACCGGAGGTGAACCGGGACGCCCGGTCCGCGTCGAAGGGGCATGCGGGTGTGCGGGCGCAGAGGCCGGGAGGTGCCGGGATGCGGTGGTGTGCCGGGGTGTTGATGGCCGTCGGAGCCGCTGTCCTGGTGGCGTGCGGCACGTCGGCGGGAGGGGCGCCGTCGCCCTCCTCGTCCTTGAACCCCGTGTCGACGACAAGAGGTGGCGGGCTGTGCGGAGTTCCGCACCGGCCTTCGCCGTGGTGTCCGGATGGAAAACGAGCGCCGAGGGCACGGTCCGGGCTTCGCTGCGCGGGCACCCGGGGTGGCACCGCCAGGATCACGGCAACCGCGAAGGCGCCCGACCTGGCGGGAGCGCCGCGAGTCGTCTTCACACTCGACCTGAGCGTGATGCCGTACACGACGCGGGGGTGACCCCGGAACCCGGGGATCACCCCATCGGATGTCGCCGCGTCAGTGGTAGTCGCTCACCTTGATCGTGCAGATGCCACGGCCGTGGGTGGCCGCGTGGTAGACGACGCCGAGGCCGGTGGCGACGGCGAGGATGGCATGGGTGTCGATGGGGGGTGGGGGAGGACGGGGGGAGTTTCCGGACAGGACGAAGGCGCCCGGCCGGGGGCAGGGGACTTGAGCCGGATCGTCAGGGGATTCCCTCCCCGGTATCGGAGGCTCGCGCAGGGCTGGGTGGAGCGGTGTGGTCGAAGGGTTGATTCCGGCCATGCGTCCGCGTATAAATAAGCAACTTTCTTTCTTACAGGCTCGAATGTCGAGACGAGGCTCCCGTGACCCGCCGTTATCCAGCAGGCCCGCAGCGGTTGCTGCGCTCGCTCAACGGCCGTGCCGTGCTGGAGGCGATCGACGAGGCGGGCCCGGTCACGACCACCGACCTGGCCGGGCGGATCACCCTATCCCGGCCCACCGTCGCCGCCGCGGTCGCGCTGCTGCTGGATCGCGGAGTCATCACCGAGGTCGGCCCGGCGATCGGCCGCAAGGGCCCGGCACCTGCCCAGTACCGGGTCAACGCCGACTGCGCCTTCGCGATCGGCGTGGACGTCGGCCACCGCAAGATCCGTGCGGCGGTCGCGGACGTCACCGGCCGCGTGCGTGGACGTGCCGAGTCCGAGCAGCAGGGGCATCGCGGTGCCGACGCGCTCGTCGCTCAGATCCTGGACATGTGCGTGGACCTGGCCGGGCAGGTGGGCCGGCCGCTGGCCGACATCACCCAGGTCGTGGCGGGACTGCCGGCCGCCGTCGGCCCCGACGGACGGCATCTGTCGTACGCCGCCGGACTTCCCGACGCAGGGCGAGGGCTCGGCGCCGCACTCGGCCGGGCGATCCCGGTGCCGTTGGTCCTGGAGAACGACGTGAACCTTGCGGCGCTGGCCGAGCGCACCCACGGCCTGGGCACCGACACCGACGACTTCGTCCTGGTCAGCCTCGGAGTCGGCCTCGGCCTCGGTCTGGTCGTCGACGGCCGGGTCCGGCGCGGCGCCACCGGCGTCGCAGGAGAGGCCGGTTACCTGCCCAGCGACCGCATGGTCGCCCCGGCCGGACAGCGCCGTGACCTCGTGCAGGAACATCTGGGCGCCCGCTACATCAGCGACCGGGCGCAGCGCCTCGGACTGCCGGGCGACGGCAGCCCGCGCACCGTCTTCGAACTCGCCCGCACCGGGGACCCGGGCGCGCTGGAGATCGTGGACGACACGGCCCGCAGCGTCGCGTACGTGGTGGCTTGCGTCGTACCCCTCATCGACCCGGCACTCATCGTGCTGGGCGGCGCCATCGGCGCCAACGGCGACCTGCTGCTCGAACCGGTCGCCCGTCACCTGGCCGACTTCAGTACGTTCCGGCCACCTGTCGTCGCGTCGGGTCTCGGCCAAGAAGCCGTGCTCACCGGAGCGACCACCATGTCGGCGGAGCTGGCCCGCGAGGCCGCCTTCGCCGCCGCCACCACTCCCGTCCCGCAGACAGAGTCACCGTCGTCTCTGTCCTGACCGCAGTGTGAAACATCGCGGCGACGCCGTCTTGCCGGACAGCGCCGCCGCACACGTCACCGGGCATTGCCGTGCCCGATCGACCGACCGATCCGTCACCCAGGGAATGCCATCTCCGAGGAAGGACGATCAGTGTTCAAAGCTATCACCGGGGCTACGGCCGTCACGGCCGCCGGCGTACTGCTGCTGGCCGGCTGTACTTCGACCGGATCCACCTCGTCACAACCCGACTCGGCGATATCGCCGGGCGCCTCGCACAAGGCCACCACCGTCACGGTGTGGACGTTCAACCACCTCCCCAACGAAGTGGCCGCGTTCAATGCCACGCTCAGCCAACTGCACGCCAAGTACCCGTGGCTGACCGTGAAGTTCGTGCCCAACAAGGACGACGCCGCCTACGCCAAGGCCGTCGCCGCGGGCGATCCGCCGGACGTGTTCATCAGCTCCACACCCGACAACGTGGCGAAGTTCTGCTACAACGGCACGGTCGGCGACCTGAGCCCGTACCTGTCCTCGGCGAAGATCGACACCGCCAAGACCTTCCCGCCCGCGACCCTCGTCTACACCCGCTACCAGAGCAAGCAGTGCGCACTGCCGCTGCTGACCGACGCCTTCGCCCTCTACTACAACAAGAAGATGTTCGCCGCGGCCGGCATCACCAAGGCGCCCACGACCCTCGCCGAACTCACCGCCGACGCCAAGAGGTTGACCGTCAAGAACGCGGACGGCTCGATCAAGACCTACGGCTTCGTCCCTCGTTCCGACTACGACGTCAACCGGTACGTCTTCGTCGGTGCGCACAGCGGCACCGAGTTCTACGGCAAGGACGGCAGGACGACCTTCGCCTCCGACCCCAAGTGGCGGCAACTGCTGGCGTGGGACCAGGACCTGATCGACTACTACGGCACGGCGAACGTGCAGAAGTTCGTGGGCCGCTACCAGCCGCACGCCGACGACGCGGGCAACCCGCTGCTCTCCGGCGCCGCGGCCATGGAGTACGACGGCGAGTGGCACGTCGGTGAGATCGCAACGGAGAAGAAGGACTTCGACTACGGCGTCGTACCGATGCCCGTCCTCGACGGATCGTCCGGCACCTACGGCGCGGGCAGCACCCTCGGCACCGTCGCCTATCTGTCGGCAGGCTCGAAGCACAAGCAGGAGGCGTTCTTCGCACTCCAGCAACTCACCACCGACACCACGTTCCTGAACACCCTCGCCGACACGGTCTACAACATTCCCACCACGTTCGCCGCGCTCAAGGCCTGGGACAAGCGCGACGACCCGCACTGGAAGCCGTTCGTCGACATATTCGAGAACACGCACTCCTCCTACAAGGCGGTCACCCCGGCCGGCGTCGAGGACATGGACACCTGGCGCGCGTTCCTGCTCGACTACGAGCAGGGCAAGACGAAGGACGCCGCGAGCGGACTGGCCACGGTCGGCAAGAAGATCGACAGCCTCAACTCCGAAAGCGGGCAGTAGAGATGACGACCGTCCTCGCCCCCGTCGGCGAGGCCCCGGGCACGGCGCGCACGCGCCCTGCCCGGGGCGGGCGGCGCAGCCCGAGCCGGGCCCGCTGGTGGGTCGTCCTCGCCTTCCTGTCCCCGTTCGTCATCGGGTTCGCCGTCTTCGTGCTCTACCCGGTGGCGGCCACGCTCTACTACTCGCTCACCGACTTCCAGGCCGGCTCCTACCGGCCCGTCCAGTTCGTCGGACTGCGCAACTACCGCGCCCTGTTCACCCAGTCCGACACCTTCTGGGTGGCGGTGCGCAACACGCTGTGGATGGTCGTCGTCATGGTGCCGCTGCGCACCGGCTGGGCCATGCTCACCGCCTGGGTGATCATCCGCGTCAAACGCGGCCGGGCCGTCTACCGCACCCTGTTCTTCCTGCCGTCGATGGTGCCCGTGGTGGCCTCGGCCCTCTCGTTCATCGTGCTGCTCAACCCGGTCGGCCCGCTGAACCGGCTGCTCGGCTGGGTGGGCGTCGACGGCCCCGGCTGGTTCTCCGACCCCGCCTGGTCCAAGCCCAGCCTCGTCCTCATGGCGCTGTGGGCCAGCGGCAACGTGATGGTGATCTTCTCCGCGGCCATGCTCGACGTACCCCGCGAGCTGTACGAGGCCGCCGAACTCGACGGCGCCGGCCCCCTGCAGAAGTTCCGCAGCATCACCCTCCCGGCGATCTCTCCGGTGATCTTCTTCGCCCTGCTCACCGGGATGATCTACACCTTCCAGTACTTCACCGAGGCGTTCGTCGCCTCCAGCTCGGCCAACGCCACCTCCTCCAGCAACGACCTCATCGGCTACCCCGCCAACTCGCTGCTCTTCTACTCCACCGAGCTGTACCGCCAGGGCTTCTCCTACTTCAAGACCGGCTACGCCTCGGCCATGGCCTGGCTGCTGTTCCTCGTCATCTTCGCGGCGACCGTGGTGTTCATCCGCGTCTCGCGCCGCTTCGTGCACCACGCGGGAGGCGGCCGATGAGCACCCTCGAACTGACGAGGCGTCACCCCCGCACCGGGCGACGCCTGTTGTACCTGCTGGCCGAGCACGCACCGGCCGTGGCGGTCGCACTCTGCTTCCTCCTGCCGCTCACCATCGGCGTACTCACCGCGTTCATGACCCAACACCAGGCGGGCACCGGCTCGTTGTGGCCCTCGCCCTGGGAGTTCGGCAACTTCCACGAGGTCTTCAAGGCCATGCCGTTCGGCCGCGACCTCCTCAACACCATGCTCTACGCCGGCCTGTCCACGATCGGCGTCGTCGTCTCCTCGGTACCGGTCGCCTACGCGCTGGCCCGGCTGCGCTGGCGCGGCAGGGAGGGTGTCTTCCTGGTCGTCCTCGCCGCGATGATGATCCCGGCCCAGGTCACCAGCCTGCCCCTGTACGTCATGTACGCGCACATCGGCTGGGTGGGCACGCTGAAGCCGCTGATCGTCCCGTCCTTCTTCGGCGACGCGTTCAGCATCTTCCTGCTGCGTCAGTTCTTCCTCACCATCCCCGACGAGTTCACCGAGGCGGCCCGGGTCGACGGCGCGGGAGAACTGCGCATCCTGTGGCGGGTGTTGATCCCCATGGCCAAACCGGCGATCGCCGCCGTGGGTCTGTTCGCGTTCCTCTACGCGTGGAACGACTTCTACAACCCCCTGCTCTACACGGGGAACAGCGACACCGGCCAGACCCTCGCGGTGGCCCTCAGCCAGCTAGCCAAGAACGGCCACCAGAACGCGTACCAACTTCAGATGGCGGCCTCGCTGATGTTCCTGCTGCCCGTCCTGGTGCTGTTCTTCCTGGCCCAGAAGGTCTTCGTCGAGGGCATCGCACTGACCGGCGTCAAGGGCTGACAGCCGTCGCCGCAACCACAGTTGGTCAAGGAGCACTCTCGTGAAAATCACCGTTGTCGGCGGTGGCAGCACCTACACACCCGAACTGATCGAGGGCTTCGCCCGCCGCGCCCAGGTGTTGCCGGTCGACGAACTCGTCCTGCACGACATCGACGCCGAACGCCTCGCCGTGATCGGCGCCCTGTCCCGCCGTATCCTCGCCCGGCACGGCTTCCCCGGCCGCCTGACCACCACCACAGACCTCGCCTCCGCGGTGGACGGAGCCGCCGCCGTGCTCGTCCAGCTCCGGGTGGGAGGGCAGGCGGCCCGGCTGGTCGACGAGACCCTGCCGAACCGGTTCGGCCTGCTGGGCCAGGAGACCACCGGCCCCGGCGGCTTCGCCAAGGCCCTGCGTACGGTTCCGGTGGTCCTCGACATCGCTGCCGAGGTACACCGGCGGGCCGAACCCGGCGCCTGGATCGTCGACTTCACCAACCCCGTCGGCATCGTCACCCGCGCACTGCTGGACGCGGGCCATCGCGCGATCGGCCTGTGCAACGTGGCGATCAAGTTCCAGCGGCAACTGGCCGCCCGGTTCGGCACCGACCCCGACCGTGTACGCCTCGGCCATGCCGGCCTCAACCACCTGTCCTGGATCCGCTCGGTCACCGTCGACGGAGTGGACCGCCTGCCGGAACTCCTGACCGGCGACGCGCTCGACGACCTCGCGGCTCAAGTCCGCGTCCCCGCCGGGGCGTTGCGCGACCTGGGCGCCATCCCCTCCTACTACCTGCACTACTTCTACTGCACGGACGACGAGGTGAGGGCCCAACAGGCCGGAGCACACCGTGCCGACCAAGTCATCGCCATCGAAAATGAGTTGCTCACCCTCTATGCCGATCCCGGGCTGGACCGACAACCCGAACTGCTTCAGCGGCGTGGCGGCGCCCACTACAGCGAGGCCGCGGCGGCACTGGTCACCAGCCTGCTCACCGGTGACGGCGCCCACCACTACGTGAACGTACGCAACAACGGAGTCCTCGCCGGCCTGCCGGACGAGGCGGTGGTCGAGATCCCGGCACATGTCGACGCGTCCGGGCCCCACCCCGTCCCCGTACCGCCCCTGCCACCCGAGATGCTCGGGCTCGTCCAGGCAGTCACCGCGTACGAGACACTCACCGTCGAGGCAGCCCTGACGGGGGACCGTACGGTGGCCCGGCGCGCCCTCATGGCCAACCCGCTCGTCCGCGAATGGGCCCGGGCAGACGCACTGCTGAACGCGCTGCTGGAGGCCAACCGCCCCCATCTGCGCCGGTACTTCGCGAAAGAGGCCGCTGATGCCTGACCTCGTGGTGGGCGTCGACGGAGGGAGCTCCAAGACCGACCTCGTCCTCGCGGACACCGAAGGACGGCTGCTGTCCTGGGTACGCGGCGCAGGCACCCGTCCGCACACCGAGGGAATGGAGATCACCACCGAACGACTCGCCCGCCTGGGCCGACACGCGCTGACAGCGGCCGGCCTGCCCGACACGACCCCGGTCTCGGTCGGCTCGTACTTCCTCGCCAACGTGGACCGGCGCACCGACGAACGCCTGGCACTGAGGCAGTTGACCCGACTGGACGTGGCCGACCGGATCCTCGTACGCAACGACACACTCGCCGTCCTGCAGGCCGGCGCACCCGACGGCTGGGGGGTGGCGGTTGTCTCCGGCGCCGGCATCAACGCGGCAGCGATCCATCCGGGCGGCCGCTCTGCCCGTTTTCTCTCCCTCGGGGACATCACCGGGGACTGGGGCGGCGGGCTCGCCGTGGCCAGGGCCGGCCTGGGAGCCGCCATCCGCGCAGGTGACGGACGGGGTCCGGCGACCCGGCTGCGGCAGGAGCTGCCGGGCCACTTCGGCCTGCGCAGCGTGGAGTCCGTGGCGCTGGCCGTCGGCAGTGGCGACCTGCCGATGACCGCGCTGCACGGTCTGGCACCGCTGGTCTTCGCGACGGCTGCCGGCGGCGACACCGTGGCCCGGGGCATCGTGGAACGCCTCGGCGACGAAATCGTCGTCATGGTCACCGCTCTGCTCCGCCGCCTCCGCCTCCTGCGCACCCCGACACCGGTGGTACTCGGCGGCGGCACCCTGCAGAACGACCAGTTCCTGCTGCGCGACCACATCAGCGGCTGCCTGGCCACGGAAGCTCCGCTGGCCCGGCCCCGGGTCCTGGATGTGCCGCCGGTCGCGGGCGCGTTGAGGGAGGCGCTCCTGACCGCGGGCGCCCCGGCTGCGGCACAACGCCGCCTCCGCGAGGCCGTCGCCGACCGGAAGCCACCGCCGTTGCTTGCGACGCCACCGTAGCGTTGGGTGCGTGGCGCCCCGTCGCGGGTCCGCGTCGGCGCTGACGCGGGAAAGGTGAAGGAGCCCTACCGGCGCACCGGCAGAGCCCCTTCCCGGCACCCGGCGTTGGCACAGGTGTCATGCTTCCGGGGCGTGTTCTGCTCCTGCCTGACCGCCCGTTCGGACGCGCTGTTCGAGCCGGCTGATGCCGTTCTGTGCGGCGACGGGCCGGTGAGGTCTCTGGCCGAGCTGTCGCTGGTGGGTGAACACCGCCGCGGCCATGGCGGGCTCTGCGCCGCGGTGGCCCGTGGCCGCATTGATGCAGACCGGCTGCGGCGGGCTCTGGCCGAGATGCCGCTACCGCGGGCTGTCGATGGCTGGCTGGTCCTGGCCGTCGACGTCACCTGCTGGCTTCGGCCCGACGCCCATACCAGCCTGTGACCAGCAGCTTCACGATGCACAGTGCTCCGGCAAGGGACCGGCTGACCGCGACGACCAGACGGGTGCCGCCACGCTTCCGTCCTGCGACGACACACGGAACGACGACAGCGACGGTCAAACTGCGCCGACCTCGACGGTCGCCTACGAGATCAAGGGAGTGGATCCCAGCCTCGCCATCGCTGTGGAGCAGTCGTCCGACGACGTCATCTTCGTCAACGTCGACTCCGACAAGCAACTGCCCGAGATCAAGAGACTGATCCACGGTTCTTGATGCCGAGTGTGGGGCGCCTTCACGGAGTCGGTAGCGCCCTGGCTCGTCCACGTGTTCGCGCGCTTCGAACCCAGTGCCACGGCGTTGCTACCACGGTCACTGCTCCGTGACGGTTCGCCCGGTCTGCCATGGTGCCGAAGCCGGCGGATGCATGCTCGCCTCTCCGAACCACGAGAGGGGGAATCATGCTGATGAATGTCCGGGGCGCGGTTGCGGCGGCGGTGATGACGGGGGCGCTTCTGGCGCCCGTGGCGACCGATGCGGCAGCCGCGTCCTGCGCGCGGCACACGACGGGCGTCTGCAAGGCGAACTCGCCGCATCCGCGCGGCGCTACCGCGCAGTGCAAGGACGGCTCGTACTCCTACAGTGCCCATGCCCGAGGGACGTGCTCACACCACCGGGGCGTCAAGTACCGGTAGGCGGCCGACGTAGTCGCCATCTTCCCCGACCGTGCTGCCCTGATCCGCCTGGTCGGCGCGATCCTGGCCGAGCAGAACGATGAATGGACCGAGGCCCGCCGCTACATGGGACTCGACCTGCTGGCCTGGACCCGTCTCCACCCGATCGAGTCAGAAACCGACGAGACCGCCCTGCCCACCAAACTCACCGCATAGCGTCAAAACGAGATCACCGAGTGGCCGTCAATACACCACTCCCGCGGACGTGACCGTGGAGAAGCCTCTGATTCAGGGCTGTTCAGCCCGGATCCACCGGCTTGATGCCGGTGGGTGGTTCACCCAGAAACGAAGAAGTGCCTTGCGACCTGCGATGATGGGGTTTTTCTAGGACCACATCAGGCACGATCGACAAGGCACTTCCGAGAAGCAATCTCCCCATGCCGCGGCGGCGGTCTCGTCCGCCTTCGATGATCCGAACCTGATCGCGTACCGCGGGCTGGAGCCGGTGGTGCGGCTGGCCGAGCGGTGCGGTCTGGCCGCGCTGGTCGGGGAGACGGACCCTGGTACGGCTGAAGGGGTTGGACTATCCGTTGTGTGGTTCGAACTCGGTCGCCAGTGCCTGTTGGGTGGCTGCCCACGACGCCAGGAGCGCCAAATTGTCGGCGGTCGGTGTGCCCGCGGGTGCGGTGTAGACGTTGAGGTGCAGGCCGGGTTCGGCGGGCAGTTCCATGGACTCGACGTCCAAGTCGAGCTGGCCCACGATCGGGTGGTGCATCCGCTTGCGGCCGGACCGGTGCAGCCGCACGTCCTGAGATGCCCACCGCTGCCGGAATAGTTCACTGCACGTTGACAGTTCGCCGACCAGGGCGATCAGTTCCTCGTCGTGCGGATTGCGGCCGGCTGCCATGCGCAGCTTCGCGGCCGCGTCACCGGCAACCTGGTCGTAGTCGACAAAGAGAGTTCTGGCCGCCTCGGGGTTCAGATAGACGAACCGCGCTGTGTTCGCGGGCCGTCGCGGGTCGGCCAGCACAGGTGAATACAGCGCGCGAGCGAGTTGATTCATGGCGAGCACGTCATAACGGCCGTTACCGATCCAGGCCGGCGCATCGGAGATGGCGTCGAGCACCTGCTGCAGTGTCGAGCGCACCGTCACGGCAGGCCTGCGCCGGCGTGGGCTGCGGGGCGCCCTGGATTGGCGCGCGAGGTGGAACAGGTGGTCGCGCTCGGCTTCGTCGAGTTGCAAGGCAGAGGCCAACGCGTCGAGCACGCCGTCGGAGGCACCGGCGAGGCTGCCGCGCTCCATGCGCACGTAGTAGTCGACGGATACCCCCGCCAGGAGCGCTACCTCCTCGCGGCGCAGACCCTTGACCCGGCGGTTGCCGCCGTAAGCGGGCAGGCCCGCCTGCTCGGGTGCGATGCGGGCGCGACGTGAGCTGAGAAACTCCCGGATCTCGGTGCGTAGATCCATCGCGGTTATCTCCTCACCGTAAGCCCGTCCCGCAGCCTAATGGATATTTGTTGCGGTCGTTGCGGTGCCGCCGTCCACCGGGATGATGGCGCCCGTGAGGTAGGACCCGGCCCGGCTGGCGAGAAACACGGCGGCACCCGCCATGTCGTCGTCGCGGCCGACCCGGCGCAGAGGGGCCGCCGCCGCGATCGTGTCGCCGATGGCATCGAGAGTGGCCGCCATCATCTGGGACGGGAACACTCCCGGTGCTACCGCGTTCACCGTGATGTGCTGTGGGCCCAGCTCCCTGGCAAGCACCCTGGTGAGCTGATGGAGTGCCGCTTTGCTGCTGGCGTACGAGTAGTTGGGCGACGGGGCGACGTGGATGGCGGCGATGCTGCCGATGTTGATGATCCGTGCGGGATCATCGGCGGTGCCCGCCTTACGAAGTGCCGGGAGCAGTGCCTGCACCAGCCAGAACGGCGACTTGAGGTTGAGGTCGAGCACTGCATCCCAGGCCTCGTCCGGGAACGTCTCCAGCGGCTCGCGCCACATCGCTCCCGCGTTGTTGACAAGGATGTCCAGGCGTTCCGAGTCGGCCTGGACAAGATCAGCGAGGCGCTGACACTCGTCGTGCCTGGACAGGTCGGCGGGAATTGCTCGAACGTCGCCGAATTCGGACAGTAGACGCTGTGCCTCCGCGCACGTGTCTGCGTTGCGTGAGCTGATGACGACGCGGGCGCCCGCCTGGAGAAGGCCGCGCGCTATCATCATCCCAATGCCTCTGGTGCCGCCAGTGACAAGGGCGTACTTTCCCCTCAGATCGAAAAGTTCTGTGTGAGTGGTGAACTGGTTGTCCGCCATTGGTCTCCGTCCCTTCTGTCGCAAAAGAATGCGCCGACACGGTCGCGTATTCGGGGCAGCTGAATTGAACTGATGAGGGTAAAGCTGCAGCGCGTTTCCATGGAGTGTTGTCGGCGCTTTCGACTCAACCAGGTTGACAGGCGTTTTGGACGTCCGGGAGACCCTGGTGATACAGGTACTGCCAGAACCCCCCTTGCCTGGTGCGCCGAGTCCGGATCACCCCGGCTTGATGCCCGTGGATGGTCCAACCGCGCCCTGGGTTTGGGTGGGCGGTAACAGCCCTTGTGACAGCGGTGACAGGACTGCGACAAGAAAGCCCACAACTGTCAGTGGGCCTGTCCGGTCTCACTCTGCGTGGACAGCAACGACCGGCCGTCCCGCCAAGACACCAACAGGGGGAACATCATGAAGTCGATCCGCCACAAGGCAGGCACCGCTGGCGCCCTTGCCATCCTGGCCCTGGGCGGCACGCTCGCCGCGACCGTGCCGGCCTCGGCCGCCACTGCCGGCGCCTACAACGGGGCCTGCGGGACGGGGTACGAGGTCTTCACCTCGACTCCGATCAAGTCCTCGCAGACCACTGTGGCCGCCACCACCTACGTGGCCTACAGTTCCGCAGACAAGCAGTGGTGCGCCGTCACGGTGCGCAGCAAGCCCGGTGCCCGCGTGTTCATGGAAGTCACCCTGGACACCTGGCCGACCAGCAGCGCCCCGGCGACGGACGCCGGCTCCTACACGACCTTCGCCGGCCCGGTGTACAAGGACCTCCCCAAGCCCGGCCTGTGCATGACCTGGAGCGGCTCGATCGACATCTACTACAACTCGGACCGTGGTCTGTGCCCCTGATCTAACGGCTGTCGGCGTGGTCGACCTCCGGGTCGGCCACGCCACCTGCCCCCGCTGGCGTTGTGTCTTGAGCACGCTGGCTTTCACCGGAACGGCGGGCCATCTGTCACCAGAACTGCGCGAAGCGCGGCGGCGGTCACCCGCTCCGGCGCTTGCAGTCTCTTATGGACGAGTGAGGGTCTTCGACCCGGGCTGAGTGGGAACTTCAGTTCGTTGTGATCCGTATGTTTTGTACCGGGGAGGGACCATGGCCGAAGGCCACAGCGACCAAGGCATCAACAATGCGGAATCCTCTGACAATGTCGTGGACGGGCGGACCGTAATTGAACTGGCGTACCGGCCCCAGTCTGCCGACACCCTGGTCGGCCTGCGTGTCCGTGAGCGGATCAGGCGGACCGGGCTAATACTGCGGGGCGTCCTCCTCTTCCTGTCGGTAGGAAACTGGCTGGTCTCCGCCGTCGTCCGCGGCAGTGCCGACGTGTTCTCGACGGCTGTGCTCCTGTTGATCGTCTTGCTGGTGTGGGGTTACCCGCGGCTGCAAGCCGCCCAGGTGCAGCGGCTCGTCGGATGGCAGGGCGAGTACCGTGCCGTCGTGTCTCCGGCCGGGATCACCTGCCGTACCGACCACGGCACACTGATCCAGAAGTGGTCCGTTTTCCAGGGGTACCGGGAAACGGCAGGTCACTTTGTCCTGCTCAGCCGGGATCCCAGCAGCATGTGCCTCGACGTATTGCCCAAGCGGGGCCTGTATGAGGCTGGGGACCTTGAGCGGCTACGCGCGATCCTGGACCAGTACACCCCTCGCGTGTGACAGGTGTCCGCCGTTGGGAGAAGTCGTTGCCACACCGATCATGGAGTCCGTCGATCGAACGGGAGTCTCGCTCGGGTGATCGCGGGCACTGCCCGGCAGGAGAGCAGGGCCTGGCGGTATACGGGGAAAATCCAGGGGAGCGGACGGCCGCCCGCTGCTACGGTCGGGCGCTATGAGCTGGCTCCCCGATGGCTTCGTCCATCCCGTCCTGGTACCGCTGCCGGGCAGTGGCCATCACCTGCGACCGATCCAGGAGGCGGACACCCCGCTCGACTATCCGGCTGTGATGGGTTCGCGCGAGCGGCTGTGGACCATCTTCGGCCCGGCCTGGGGCTGGCCCGCGGCCACCATGACCTACGAGGCCGACCAGGCCGACCTGTTGCGGCACGAGAAGGAGATCGCCGCACACCAGTCTTTCAACTACGCCCTGTTCGACTCGGCGGAGACAGCTCTGCTCGGCTGCGTCTACATCGACCCACCGGAGAGGGCCGACGCGGACGGCGAGATCTCCTGGTGGGTGGTGGACGAGCTGGTGGGCAGCAAGGTCGAGCAGGCCCTCGACGCACTGGTACCGCAGTGGATCGCCGCCGACTGGCCGTTCGAGCAGCCGCGCTTCCTCGGCCGCGAGATCTCCTGGTCGGACTGGCTCGCCCTGCCGGAGCACCCCGACGCGTAAGTAGCGTCCCAGCGGGCGTAGCGCGGCAGGCGCTGCATCGGCCCGGGCCGGGCATGGCCCGCACGTTCGGCCAGTTGCCAACCGTTCTTCCGATCGGCGCCGGACAGAAGCCCCATCAAGTAGGCGCGGGCCACGGCCCGGGGCTCAACCCGCCCGAACCGGCCTGCGATCCGGGCCATGACCTGGTCGAACATCGCCCGCCAACGCGCAGGGTCCACGCCGTGGCCCGCGGCCACCGCACGATCTTCAGGAGTGCACACAATCCCCGATGATCACGCGGTGGTCGTACTCGTTCCCGGCCGACCCTGACGGGGGATCATGAAGCGGGACCGCAGTGCTAGGTCAGGACCAACCAGCGCCGGCCGTCGATGAGCTCGCGTGCCGCATCGAGGTGGCCGGCGTGGCATGCGGTCTCGGTGATGACGTGCAACAGGACGTCGCGCAGGGTGTGCAGGTGTGGTTCGCCGAACAGGTCGTGAGGCCACCAGGCCAGGACGGCGTCAGCAGGGGTGGTGGCGATGATGGCGTCGGAGAGCTCTGTCTCCTGCCGGTATCCGTCGAGCACGTCGACGGCCTGCGCTTGCGGCGCTACGTTCCATGCTTCGTCGCCGCTCGTCAGGCCGCGGATGATCTCCTCGTCCCCGGCGACAACCGCACGGAACCAGAAACGCTCAACGTCGAGCGCGAGGTGCTGGACCAGCCCCAGGCAGTGCCATCCGGATGGCAGCACCGGCCGTCGCAGAACCTCGGCGTCGAGTCCGTCAAGGATGCCGAGAACGTGGCGGCGCTGCCCGGCCAAGACCCGAAGGAGCGCCCTGACCTCATTATCCGGAGCCGTTTCGCTCGTATTTTCGGTCACGGGCACTCAAGATTCCCCAACTCCCGCGGTCATGCAGGGAGTTCTCCGAAATCCGGGACACACGATCAACGGCAGGCCAACGCAAGCGTGGATGAGAGCAGCACCCGACAATATCTGCCGCTCCAAGGACGCGTCGCCGTGACGACTTGCCGCACCCTCCAGCCACGAATCACGAATCACGAAACCGTACTGGAGTACTAGGCTCGGCCGTCCTTCATCCTTGCCGCCTGGGGCGCAGGCGCCTGGCGGGCGACGGTGGCGAACACGGTGAGGCCGTTCCTCGACTCCGCCCTGGCGGGCGGGGTGGATGGCGGGTGTCCATCGCGTCGCCCGGCGGCCGCTCAGCCTTCGGCGGTGCCGTCATCTTGGGCGGCTTCGTCGGCAAGCCGGCGGAGGATGCGTTCGTGGATGGCGGCAAGGGTGTCGAGCTCGTCAGGGGCGAGCAGATCGATGAAGTACTGGCGCACATTGTCCACGTGCTGGGGTGCCGCTTCCTCGATCGCCCGGCGTCCGGCAGGCAGCAGGCGGACGAGGGTGCTGCGGGCGTCGGCCGGGTTGGCCTCGCGGGCGACCAGTCCGCGCTGCTGCATGCCCCGAACCTGATGGGAGAGACGGCTCTTCTCCCAGAGAAGCAGGTCGCACAGCTCACGCGCGGGCAAGCGCTCCTCGGGATGCTCCGACAGTACGGCCAGGATCGCGTAGTCGGCCTCACTCAGTGTGGAGTCCTGGAGGAGGCGCCGCTGCAAGCGGACATGGAGCTGGTGGTGGGCGTGCACGAAGGTCCGCCAGGCGCGGTCCTCGCGGGCGTCGAGCCACTTCGGTTCCGTTGGCATGCGCCCACTCTAGCTAGAGGTTGAGTACTCAATCATGAGTTATTGTTGAGTCCTCAACCGCTTTAGCGGAGAGGGCCGCGCCCAGCCGACGGCTTGGTCGGCGGCCCGGCCCTGGTACTGGTCGGCTGCACCGCAGTACGTCCCCTGACGCGCAGGCACCATCGCCGCGGTCATCGCCCGGAGGGCGGCCGATCGTGCGAGCGCACAGCAGTGAAGGAGCACGCCGATGAAGATCGGGATGATCGGTGCGGGAACGCTGTCCCGCGCCATCGCCGGTCACGTCGTGAAAGCCGGACATGACGTGATTTTCAGCAACAGCCGCGGCCCCGAGACGCTGGGTGACGTCGTGGCCGCCTTTGGTCCTCGCGCCTCGGCCGGCAGTGTGGCCGAGGCCGGTGCCGCGGACATCATCGTCCTCGCGGTCCCCTGGTCAAAGGTCCGCGAGGCGGTGCGCCACCTGCCGGCCAGGGAGGGGCGGATCGTCATCGACGCAACGAACCAGTGGATCAAGCTCACCCCCTCGTTTGTCGCAGAGCACCTCGACATCGGTGGAAGTGAACTGGTTGCCTCGCTGATCCCCGGGGCGCATGTCATCAAGGCCTTCGACAACATGTACGGCCGCTTCGTCGCAGCGGACCCCGTCACCGAAGCCGGCCGCCGGATCCTCTTCTACGCCGGCGACGACCAGGACGCCAAGAGCGTCTTCCGCTCCGTTGTCGAGGGCTTCGGATTCGCTCCCGTCGACCTCGGCCCGCTGGTGATGGGGCGCCTCATGCAAGTGGACGGAGGGCCGCTGACCGGTCTGCACGCCATCCGAGAGGGATGACCATCCCGTACCGCCGACATTACGGCCCTCAGCCGCCCCCCGGCGGGACCACACCCAGGCAACAGGAGTTCGCTCAGCGGCCGTTCGTCGCCGGCAGAACCAACCGAACGCCGCGCTCAGCGCCGTGGTGTCGACGGTCAGCCAATTCCCCACCCGGAACGTCACGTAATGGGCCAGGGGGACGGTGACCGTGCGTCGGGATCCCAGGGTGCCAGAGGTTCCCGGGCCGCCCGATAGCCAGACCTTCGTTCAGACTGTCCAGGGTGGCCGAGAGGCCAGCGCGTAGCGCCGCCGAAGGCGCCCTTGACCGACCGGACCAGCCGCACACTCAGCCGTCAGGCGGCCCGCCATGGCCCCAGCCCAGGTGGGGAATTACGGGCTCTGGCGCTGATCTTGTGACGCTGTCGGTGTCAGTGGTGGCTGTGATCATGGCTCGCGTGTTCTTCGCGGAGTTTCGGGGCGTTGTTCCCTCATCTGGCCGGTGTCGTGGTGGAGTTGGTCGAGCAGGCTGCGGCCGGGGTGGTCACGATGCATGCGCGGGCCCGCTCGGCGGGTGCGGACTGTCCGCACTGCGGTAGTGCGTCAGACCGGGTACACGGCCGGTATATGCGACGGCTTGCGGATGCCGCGGTCGGCGGCGTCAGAGTGGTGATCGAGCTGCTGGTGCGGCGCTTCAAGTGCCCGAACCTGGCCTGCCAGGCGGTGACGTTCGCCGAGCAGATCGCGGGGCTAACGAGCCCGCATGCCCGCTACACGCCACTGGTTCGTGAGCAGTTGACCTCGATCGCTCTCGCGCTGGCCGGCCGGGCGGGAGCCCGTCTGGCAGGGGTGCTGGGCCTGCGCGTCGCCAAGGACACCCTGTTACGCCTGGTCCGCGCCACGCCGGAAGAACCCGTCGGACAGATCCGCGTGCTCGGGGTCGACGATTTCGCGCTACGCAAGGGGGACTCGTACGCCACGATCCTGGTGGATCTGGAGACACGGCGCCCGGTGGACGTGCTGCCCGGCCGTGACGCCGAACCGCTCGCGGCATGGCTGAAGGGCCATCCGGAAGTGGAGATCATCTGCCGGGACCGGGCCGGGGCTTACGCCGAGGGCGCCCGCACCGGCGCCCCGCAAGCGGTGCAGGTCGCCGACGCCTGGCATTTGTGGCACAACCTCGGCGCGGCCGTCGAAAAGACCGTCTCCGCCCACCACGCCTGCGTCCGGACCACGTTCGAGAACACCGTCCCGGCCACCCCGCCGGCCGGCGACGACATATGGCTGACGCCGCCGGCTGCCGCGCTGCTCGACGTCTGCGGACGGGAACGCCGACTGGTGACCCGGACCAGGGAACGCCACACAGCCGTGCGACAGCTCCTGGACGACGGCAGCACGCTGGAGGACATCTGCCGGACACTGCAGCTGGACCGGTCCACCGTGCGCCGCTTCGCCCGCGCCACCAGTATCGACGAGCTGTTGGTCAAAGCGACGAACCGCTCCACCATCCTGGACGAGTACAAGCCCTACCTGCACCAGCGGTGGATCGAGGGCTGTCACAGCAGTGCCCAACTCCACCAGGAGATCGTGGCCCTTGGTTTCGCCGGAAGCCCTCCAGACCGTCCGCCGCTACCTCCGCCCGTTCAAGACCGCCACCGTTGGGCCACCCGCGCGCCGCTCGGCTCCACAGCCCCGCCGCATCGTCCGCTGGATCATGGCCGACCCCGGAGACCTGACCGCCGATGATGCCGCCGACCTCAAGGAGATCCGGACCGGCTGTCGCGAACTCGACGCCGTCACCCACCACGTCCGCTACTTCGCCGCCATGATGCGTGACCTGCGGGGCGATCAACTGCCCGCCTGGATGGAGCGCGCCCTCGCCGATGACCTGCCCGCCCTGCACTCCCTGATCATCGGGCTGAGCCGCGACATCGACGCCGTCACCGCCGGGCTCTCCACCCCCTGGAGCTCCGGCCAGGTCGAAGGGCAGGTTACAAGGACGAAACTCCTCAAAAGACAAGGGTATGGACGAGCCAACCTCGACTTCCTACGCAAACGCGTACTCCTCACGCCCTGACCCGCAGGGGCCCGGCAAAGTCATGAAGTAGGCCGTGACAGGTGTCATAACTGCCGTTGTGAGAAGCCCGCTCAGGGCGCCTGCCGCGCCGAAGACCAGGACGCCAGTCTCAGCCGCGGTCGTGGAGGGTCACCTGGTAGCCGTCGGGGTCCGCGAACGTGAAAGTGCGGCCGAACGGCCCGTCGACGGGCGCTGAGACGATCGTCGTGCCAGCGGCGGCGAGGGCGTCGTGGATGTCCTGCGCGTCGGGGGCGTGCAGCCACAGGGCCATTCCCTGGCCCGGCTGCGTGATCGCGTCCAGGTTGACGCCCGCGACGACGTCGCGGACGGCGAACGCGATCGGCTTGGTGTCGAACACGACAGCGTGCGGCGGTCCTGCGTCAGAGCGCTTCAGCCCCAGGTACTGCTCGTAAAAAACGGCAGAGCGCTCCAGGTCGCGCACCTGCAGTGAAATGAAGTCGGGTCCGGTAACGGTCACGATTCTTACCTCCTCAAGACATGTCAGTCTTCTGACATGCCGGAACGTATGTCAGACTACTGACATGAGTCAAGGCGAGCCCGGAATCGAGCTGGACACATCACTGGGGTACATGCTGAAGGCGGCCGCGAGCGCCCTGCACTCAGCCCTGGAGGCCGTGCTGAGGCCGTTGGGCATGACGATCACCCACTACTCCTGCCTGGAGCTGCTTGCCCAGCGACCGGGTCTGTCCAACTCCGAGCTTGCCCGCGGCACCTTCGTCACCCGGCAGTCGATGAACGTGCTTCTGCAGGCCCTCGAACGCCAGGGACTCGTCGTCCGCCCGGCACAGGCACCCGTCGGCAGGGTCCTGCCCACCGAGCTGACCGCCCGCGGGCGTCACCAGCTCAAGGTGGCCAGCGCCGCGGTTCGCCGCGTCGAGCAAGACATGCTGGCCAATCTGGATGCCAGCGAACAAGACCAGATGCGGCGCCTGCTCACTGCGTGCATCGCCTCACTGATTGAACCGCCCGCATCGGCGACGTAACCGCTCCGGAATTACGACTTTGCCGTGCCCCTGCCCTGATCCGACGCCGTCACAAGATCATCGCCAGAGCCATTGCAGGCTCTGGCGATGATCACGTGATGGGTCAGGGTGTCAGGAGTATTCGGAGTCTGAGGAGGTCGAAGTTGGCCCTCCCGTAGCACTGGCGTTTGAGGGGCTTCCAGGCTCAGCCGTCGGTGACCGCGGCCTGGTCGGAGCGGGGGCAGGTGGTCGCCGCGGGCCGAGGCGGCAGCCGTGTGGGCGCGGGGCTGGGACCCGACCGGCTCGCCGTCGGTCTCGCGCCCGTGGGGGAAGTCAGGGGTGGGTGTGAAGAGGATTATGGGGGTCGGAACATCAGGGTGAGGGGGAGGCCATGAGGTGGCTGGGATCGGTGCGGTGTCCGGTGGGAACGGCCGAGGAGGCGTGGGTCGAGGACAACATGGCCTGGCTGGCTGACCAGTTCGAGCCGGAGGTGCGGGCGGAGCGGATGATGGAGCCGACGGCCGAGTTCTTCCCCGGGGCCTACGCCGGGTCGGACGAGGACATCCGGCGTACCGTGCAGCGGGTGTGCAAGCGGATGCGGGTGGACTACGGACGGCTGCTGGTAGAGGTGGAGCCGTACGACGACACCGAGCGGCAGACCTGGTTGAAGATGGGCCTGCAGTACCGCAGCGGCGGAGCCGTCGGGCACTACCGGCGCGAGGGCGGACGTCCGGTGGTGGCGATCAGTCAGCACCTGACCCGGCAGCCGATGGCGCTGGTGGCGACCATCGCGCACGAGCTGGGGCACGTGCTGCTGCTGGACGAGGGGCGGATCACCACCGCCCAGCGGCCCGACCACGAGCAGCTGACGGACCTGCTGACGGTCCACTTCGGGCTGGGGATCTTCAGTGCCAACGCGTCGTTCGACTTCACGCGGGACAGCAGCGGGTGGTCGCGGTCCCAGCTGGGTTACCTGAGCGAGGAGATCTACGGGTACGCGCTGGCGGTCTACGCCGCCGCGCGCGGCGAACAGCAGCCGCCGGAGTGGGCGCGGCACCTGGATACGAACCCCCGCGTCTACATGAAGCAGGGGTTGCGGTACCTGTCCCGGAAAACGCGACAGGTACGGAGTTGATGTCAGTGTTCACGGAATTCCGGGCTCTGGTGATGATCACGTGAAGTTGGCTGTTCAGCGCGCCCTGGCGCGATCGGCTCCGTGGAGCCCGAGAGGATGACCTGCGCGCCTATCTTCGAGTATTGACCTGTTGTTGCCCCATCTGAGAGCTGTCAGTGTCGACCGGGTCGAGTCCGATGGGTTGTCGGTGACGCTCTTTGTGCGGTCGTCCGCGCAGGTCGCGGGATGTTCGGGGTGCGGGGCGCAGTCGTCCCGCGTTCACGCGCGCTACCAGCGGATGCTGGCGGATGCGCCGTCGGCGGGGCGCAGGACGAGGGTAGTGGTGACGGTGCGCCGCTTCAAGTGCGACAATCCTGCGTGCGCGCTGTCAACGTTCAGCGAGCAAGTCCCGCACCTGACAACGCCGTTCGCGCGGCGGACCCCGGTGCTGACCGAGGCCCTGGTAGCCATTGCGCTCGCGCTGGCCGGCCGGGCCGGCGCACGACTGGCCACGACGCTGGGCATGCCGTGCGGCCGCGACCTGCTCATCAAGATGATCCGCGCGCTGCCAGCACCCGAGGTCCCGGCGGTGAAGGTACTGGGGGTCGACGACTTCGCGATTCGCCGCCGTCACACCTACAACACCATCCTGATCGATATGGCCACGCACCGGCCGATCGACGTCCTGCCGGATCGAGAGGCCGCCACGCTGGCTGCCTGGCTGGTCGAGCACCCGGGCGTCGAGGTCGTATGCCGTGATCGCGGAGGTGCGTATGCCGAGGGTGCCCGCACCGGCGCGCCGGACGCCATCCAGGTGGCAGACCGCTTTCAGTGCGCCATGAGGCGCCTTGTCGTATCCCCGACTCAGTCGGGATGAATTCGGAAGGAGATTCTTGGGTCTGATGGCTTACCCGATCCGGAAACGGTGACGGGACCAGAGCATGCCAGAAAATCGACGGTCACTCTCAGGCAGTAGAGGCGACGCGTCGAGGGACCCGCGTGACACGGTGAAAGCTGCATTGCCTGAACCCCAATTCTCAGGAGATTGAAGGTCGAATCCGTCGGGAAGCTGCCCGTTACCGACGCCGCACCCTGCGACGAAATGATGGAAGGGTCGACGCAACTTCCGGAGTGCGGAGCGATGCCCAGCGAGGGCATTCAAGGGAATGAGTGGGGCACCTACATCACGCTAGAACGTACGACAAGGACGAACATGGGATCACCTAAGGGAAGAGATCTTCCTATGGTGACGGAGGCCCCGTAGTAGTCGCCGGAGTCACGACCGGCCAAGGAGGACGGGAAAGCCGTCCGCATCGGGCGAAGGGGGCCAGGTGATCGGACACCACAGACTCGGGAGGTATGCGAAATGCAGAGCGCCGAAACGGTGCTGGGTGTCCTCCGTGAACGCGGCAGGCGTGGCCTGCCGTGCAATGAAATATATCGACAGCTCTTCAATCCGCAGTTGTATCTGCTGGCCTACGGGCGTCTGTACTCCAACAAGGGAGCAATGACACCCGGGGTCAACGGGGAGACCGTGGACGGCATGTCGCTGGGCAAGATCGAACACGTCATCGACGCGCTGCGCCACGAGCGCTACCGGTGGAGCCCAGCCAGAAGGGTCTACATCCCAAAGGGACAGGGCAGCACCAAGCTGCGACCGCTCGGCCTGCCTCCCTGGAGTGACAAACTCGTCGGCGAGGTGATCCGCCTGCTACTTGAGGCGTATTACGAGCCGACGTTTTCCAACTCCTCACACGGTTTCCGTCCCCGCCGGGGCTGCCACACCGCATTACGTGATGTGGCCAATACCTGGACGGGCACAGTCTGGTTTGTCGAGGGCGACATCGCCCAGTGCTTCGACCGCCTTGACCATTCGGTCACGCTCCGAATCCTGGGTGAAAGAATCCAAGACAACCGATTCCTGCGGCTGATGCGTAACATGCTCAAAGCCGGATACATGGAGGACTGGATCTGGAACGCCACGCACAGCGGAAGTCCGCAAGGCGGGGTTGTTTCACCGATCTTGTCGAATATCTATCTGCATAAGATGGATGAGTACGTCGAGAAAGTTCTGATCCCGGAATGCACCCGGGGAAGAGTCAGGCAGCCGAACCGCACCTTTCATCGGGTGTGGGCGGCCGTAGGACGCGCACGCAAGCGCGGCGACCACACCAAGGTGCGGGAGCTGCGCAAGCAACTCCGCAGTGTGCCCAGCATGGATACTCAGGATCCTGGCTACCGGCGGCTGCGGTATGTGCGCTATTGCGATGACACCCTGCTCGGGTTCGCCGGACCGAAAGCAGAGGCCGAGGAAATCAAAGAGCGACTGGCGCAATTCCTGCGTGACGAACTCAAGTTGGAACTGTCGCCGGAAAAGACCCTCATCACGCACGCCCGCACCCAGGCGGCGAGGTTCCTCGGCTACGAGATCACCGTGCACCACAACGACCGCAAGATCACCGGCGGACGGCGTTCCGTCAATGGGGTCATCAGATTGCGTGTCCCTCGTTCGGTGGTATCTGCCAAGCAAGCCCAGTACATGGAGCGCGGCAAACCCGCGCGTCGGCCCGAACTGCTGAACCAGGACGACCACGTCATCCTCAGCACCTTCGGGTCGGAGTACCGCGGCATCGTCCAGTACTACCTGCTGGCCGGCGACGTCTTTCGACTCGCCCGGCTGCAATGGGTCATGGAGACCTCGATGCTGATGACGCTCGCCAACAAGCACCGCTCGTCGGTGTCGAAGATGGCCCGCATGTACGCGGCCACCATCGAGACACCGCACGGGCCGCGCAAGTGCTTCGAGGCCCGCGTCGAACGCACCGGCAGGAAGCCACTGGTCGGACGGTTCGGCGGGATCCCGCTGCGACGGGACAAGAAGACGGTCATCAATGATCGTCGGCTGGCCCCGGTCAACACCAAACGCAAGGAGCTGGTCACCCGGCTCCTCGCCGGACGGTGCGAGTCCTGCGGGCGGATCGACGAGGTGGAAGTCCACCACGTCGCCAAACTCGCTGACCTCGGACGATCAGGAACCCGGCCACCGTGGGCAGATCTCATGGCCGCACGACACCGCAAAACCCTTGTGGTCTGCGGAAGTTGTCACGCGGACATCCACGGCAAGAAGCCCGTCCCGGCACTCACGGAGTAGTCACTGGAAAGCGACGTGCGGTGAAAGTCGCATGCGTCGTTTGGGCTGGGGGCCGTTGGAAAAGGACCTGCTCAGCAGGCACCTCGCCGACGGCCCACCAGTACTTTATGGCAGAACCTGTGCGAAGCGGTCGGGAAGACCGTGAACTACCACTACCACTGCCTCCGCGTCCAGGCCGAGCGGGCCACACCGGAGCCGACCCCGGAACCCGTGCCGGCGGCGGTCCTCGCGCCGGAGCCCGCGCTGCCACCGCGCCCGGAGCGGCGACTGGCTATCCGCACCCGCGAGCGCTTCGAGGCGGTGCAGAGCCGCTTGGCGGCTGGCATGTCACGGGCGGCAGTAGGCCGTGAGCTGAACCTGGACCAGCAGACCGTCCGCCGGTTCGCCGACGCCACCACGCTGGCGGAACTGCTGGTGAAGTGCGAGAACCGCGTGACGAAGCTCGACAGCTACCGCGAGCAGGTCCACGCGTTGTGGAACGCCGGCGTCACCGATGCCGCGGTGATCACCGAGCGGATCAGGCCGCTGGGGTTCACCGGCAGCGTGCAGATCGTGCGCCGCTACCTGCGCGCATTCCGAATACCCGGAACCAGTCGCAGCCGTCCCGATCCGGTCCGAAGGCGGGCGGCCCCGTCAGGTCCGATGATTCCCAAGCCCCGGAAGATCAGCCGCTGGATCCTCAGCCACCCCGACCACCTGGATCACGACGAGACCCAGGCGATCAAAGACCTCCTCACACGGTGCGAGCATCTGCACCGCCTGGACGGCCACGCGCGCTCCTTCGCCGCCATCATGACCGGCAGACGCGGCACCGAAATCACCGACTGGATCGAGCGCGTCGAGGCTGACGACCTGCCCGCACTCCACACCTTCGCCACCGGACTACGGCGCGACCTGGCCGCAGTCACCAACGGCCTGAGCCTGGAACACAACTCCGGCGCCGTGGAGGGAGCAGTCACACGAGCCAAGGCCCTCAAACGCCAGTGCTACGGGAGGGCCAACTTCGACCTCCTCAGACTCCGGATACTCCTGACACCCTGACCCATCACGTGATCATCGCCAGAGCCGAATTGCATGACCGCTGACACGTGGACACTCCGAGCCGGTCGGCAGGTGATCGGACTGCGCCTCGGACCCTCGATCTCCACGGCCACCACACGACCGTGACCGGCACCGGTATTACCGCGTTCGCACTGGTCTTCGGCGTACCGGGCAGCCTGCGAGTACCGAGAAGGCGGCTTCGTGGCGACGATGTGTCATGCATGCCGCGCCTCCGTCCGGAGTGGCGTTCGGGAAGATCAGGCGGCGCTAAGTGGCACCGTAGGGCGATTTGAGCTGGGACCACTTGGACGGTGGAAGCGGGGACGTGGTGACGGGCGAGGGCGTCCTCAGGTGACCTCGCCGAGATCCTCATGGAGCCGTGCCGCGGCTTCGACGCTCGACGGCCGGCTCGCGACAAGCCGGGCCAGGTGTGCTTCAAGAGCCTCGAGTTGCTCGGGCCCCATATGCGCCGCCCAGCGTTCGCGCACCTCGTCGAAGAGCGAGGCGCCGAGCGTCATCATGTCGTGGCCGCGGTCGGTGACCTGGAGCCGTTTGAGGCGGCCGTCGCTCGGGTCGGGCTCCCGTTCGACGTATCCGAGCCTCTCCAGTGCGGCGATCGTCCTGGCGGCGCCCTGTTTAGAGACCGAGAGTCGACGGCCGAGCGCCGAGGCCGTGTCCGCTCCCTCGTCGATGGCGCGCAGGGCGAACTCATGCGATGCACGTACGCCCGGGTGTCCGCGGTGCGCCAGTTCGTCGTGCACGTCGTCGACCATCGACTGGAAGCCGCCGAGAAGCAGCAGCGCGAGTTCGGCGCCCGGTGAACGTGCCATGCGGCGAAGCATACGAGAAGCGAGGGTCGACAACCATGTTGTCGACCCGTAGATTGACAACCATGTTGTCGATCGAATCCAGGAGAACGATGCACCCCATTACCGGCGGCGCCACCATCCCGGGAGTCGAACACCACCAGGTCAGCCTGAACGGGACCGAACTGCACTACATATCGGCCGGAACCGTCGGCTCTCCCGTCATGCTGATCCACGGCTTCCCCGAGACCTGGTGGGTCTTCCGCAAACTGATCCCCCTACTCAGCGAGCACCACCGCGTATTCGTCCCCGACCTTCGCGGCTTCGGCGACTCCGCCACCGCGACCACAGCGCACGACAGTGTGACCGCGGCCCAGGACCTGAGCGAACTGATCACGCGGCTCGACGCGGGCCCCGTCCACCTCACAGGCCAGGACATCAGCGGTCCCACCACGTTCCGCGTCACCGCCACACGCCCCGACCTCGTGCGAAGCTATGCAGCGATCGAGACCGGGCTGCCCGGGTTCGGTGCCGAAAGGCTCGCGGACGTCGCCCACGGCGGTGCCTGGCACATCGGTGTGCTCGCCGCCCCGGGCATCCCCGACATGCTGCTCGCCGGACGAGAACGGGCATTCCTCGCGCAGTACGCGATCCCGTCGCTCTGCGTGGACCCTGACGCGTTCACCGACGACGACATCGACGAACTCGTCCGCTCCTACGCACGACCCGACGCGTTCAACGGCGCGGCCGGACTGTATCGATCGATGCTCCGCGAAGGCGACGAAATCCGCCAACTGGCATCCCGGAAACTCACCACGCCCGTACTCGCCGTCGGCGGCAGATCGGGAGAGTTCACCCCGGCGACCCTGCGCCAGGTCGCCGAGGACGTCAGCGCCCTCTCCCTCGACGGGATCGGCCACTACGCGGCGATGGAAGCCCCCAACAGGCTCGCAGACGGCCTCCTGTCCTTCTACGAGAAACTCGACAACCTGGAGTAACGCGGGCCGGACCACGATCACAGCCACCCTGGCACCGCAAGACCCGAGGTGGGGCCGCTGAACGCCGCACTAAGGGCCCGTAAAGAATCAACACGTTGCTGCGGTCTCTCTCGTGAGGGTCACGCCGTGTGCGGTGGCGTGGACGAGGAGTCCTGCCACGGTGTTGAGGTGTGCTGCTGGGGGCCGGGGTGTGTGTGCGTGCTGGTCCATCAACCGCCGGATCTCGCTGGTGGTGTGGCGGATGGTGTCCTTGCTGACGGCGAAGAGGTGGGCCAGCACGGTAGGCGGCAGGGCGAGGTTTTGTTGCAACACGGTGACCAGGACCCGGTCGGCCAGGTCGAGTTTGGCTTTGCGGCCGCCGCCCGGAGCCCGGCGTCGCTCGCCGCCGTCGCGTCGGGCGGCGGGGTCCTGTTTCTGCAGCGTCCGCCAGTCGATGGTCAGGGTCTCGGTCAGCTCGGTCAGTGCGGTGCAGGTCATACCGGTCAGCGCGGGATGTGACAGAGCTCCGCGGTCGAAGACCGCCGTCGGCCCGGGCGTTGGTCCGGTGGGGCCTGCCGGGCTGGCGGGGTGGGGGTGCACGGTGTAGTTCCAGCTGCCCTGAAAGGCATGTCCGGTGACCGGCACTGCGTTCAGCTCCGCATCGCTGACCTTCATACCGGTGGGATAGGCGCCGGTGTCGAGTTCGGCGTGGACGGTGAGACCGGTGCGGGTGGTGGTCGCGGCGATGGACTGCACGACGACCTCGTGGCTGTTCAGCGGTCTGCCGCGCCAGTTCATGGTGATCGCGGAGAACAGCCGGTGTTCCACCTTGTTCCACTTTGATGTGCCCGGCGGCATGTGGCAGACCGTGATGGTCAGGCCGGTCCGGGCGGCGAACGCAGCCAACTCGGTCTTGAAGGCCCGGGTGCGGTAGCCGTTGGAGCCGCCGGCATCGGCAGTGATCAGCAGCCGGCCGGCCTGCGGGTAGTCGAGGCGTCCTTGCCCGTTCCACCAACGGTTGATCGATTCGACGGCGAAGGCTGCGGTGTCGTGATCCGTACCGACGTTCACCCAGCCGGTGTTCGCCGCCAGGTCGTAGATGCCGTAGGGCAGGGCCTTGCCCAATGCATCACCGGGGAAGTCATGGACGTCAACCCGCACGGGTTCACCGGCCGGCCTCCATTGGCGTCCTGTATTCTTGAACTCCCCGACGACTTCCTTCTTTTTCGTGTCCACACTGACCACCGGCTCGCCGTCTGCCTGATGGTCTTTGGCCTGGTCGTTGATGTACCGGAACTGCGCGTCCCGGTCGGGGTGTTGAGCGCCCTCAAGGGTCTTGGCATTGGCCTGCAGACTGAAACCGTTCTCCCGCAGCAGCCTGCCCACGGTCGGCGCCGAGGCGGCATGGCCCTGCCCTGTCAGCTCCCCGGCCAGAGACCGCAGCGACCTGGTCGTCCACCGCAGCGGCGACATCGGATCGCCCCGCTCATCCGGCTCGACCAGCGCCAGCAGAGCTGGAACGAGTAGCGGGTCAAGCTCCTCGGCGCTCTTGCGACCGCCGCCGGCCCGGCGCACCCGGCCATCGGGCAATGGGTCCTCACCGCCCTCCAGCTCGAAGACCCCCTTGCGCACCGTCGTCTCGCTCACCCCTGCGGCGTGGGCGACGGCCCGGACCCCGCCGTGGCCCAGCAGCCGGGCCTCGGCGGCCAGCGCCAACCGCTGCTGCCGTTCATTCAGATGAGGTAACAACACCCCAAGTTTCAGGGCAAGTTGGTCACGAACCTCGTTCGGTATGGGCATACCACACCAACGACAGGCAGACCGGGAAGCAACGTGTTGATTCTTTACGGGCCCTAAGGGCTTGCAGATCATTAACACGTCGTCTTGATCTTGTTGTGGGGCTCGCCGGTTTGGGCGAGGACTCGTGCCTGGAGGGCGGCGAGGGCGGCGGATGGCGTCGTCGCGGGTGGGATGGCGATGCCGTGTGCTTTGAGCAGTTTCCTGTTCTTCAGGAGGGTGCGGTGCATCGCGGTCCGGATGCTGCCGAAGAGCACGGCGAGAGGTTCCGCGGCCAGGGCGACCCGCAGATGGAGCACGGTGGCCAGGACCTGTTCGGGGAAGGCAAGCCGGGGCGCTCCGCGACTCCGCAGCCATTAACAACCGCCGCTGCCGCTCGCCCAGATGTGGGAGCAACACCGCGAATTTCACGGCGAGTTGGTCACGGATCTCATCCGGGATGCGCATACCATGCCAACGAGCTTCAGGACAGGAAGCAACACCTTGATTCCCTACAAGCCCTTAGCCTGGCCCTATGACGGATGCGGGCGATTTCCGGGTCGGTGACGTGCTGTCGGTTTCCTGCCCCTTCACGCCGGCCAGAGTCGAGCAGGCTGTTCGGTGGGATCACGTGTCGGTGCGATGGCCGTGGTGGGACATCGACGCGGACAGCGATTTCGTGCACTGGAACGGGATTGTCGCCCTGGGCGTGAACAGCGGCGGGCGCGCCGCGCCTGAGGTGGAGGTGGAGTTGTTCCGAACCGATCCGCCACCCGGGCATCTGACGGTGTGGGACCTCTGCCAGGTCGGAGTACCACCGACGGTGGTACACGTGACGGCTGTCGATCACCACGACCCGCCGCTGGAGACGGGCTGGCTGCCGCGCCCCCACCGCACCGTGTCCGTGCTGCGCCGCGGCCTGTCCTACCGTGATTACCCAGACGGGAGCCATCTCGACGGCACGGGCTACGCCCTCCACCCCGGCAACGGAATCCCCTACGCCTTCGAGCTGCTGATGCGCCCCTACGCGGCCCTCTCACCCGGCGATGAGGTCGCCGACGCAGCAGGGCGAGCCTGGCAGTTCAAGGGGCCCTGGGACTGGACCGCCTTCGACGGAGCGCCGAGCGGAGCGGGCCCCGAGTGGCCGCTCGCCCTGTTGACCCACGCGGGGATGCTGTGCTCCGAGGGAGATGCGGAGGCAGTGGCCGCAAGCACGGCGATCGGTTCCCACCAGGAGACCGTACGCCGGTGGATGTCGCTCACCGACGCCTCGCCCACGCCCTGACTGGACGACACGCCCATCCCGCAAGCCGGAGCCCGCTGACCTGCGGTGACAACAAGCCTGCATATGTGACAGCTACCGAGCTTCGGCTCACCAGGTCAGGCGATCGCCTCACCCTCGTCCAAGGCCCGCAGCCTTGCCTGACGCGACGTCAGAACACTGCGGTTACAGGTCTGTTGAGAATTCACTCATACTGTGGTGATCAACACGGCGAACGTCAGCGCCCCTTATCCAACGGAGAATCACCACGATGCGTCTGCTCCACGCCGCCTCGGCACTCGCCGCCACGTCCGCGCTCGCCCTGGCGCTCACCGCCTGCGGAAACGGCAGTGGCGACGACGCCTCGGGCGACCAGCCGTCCGCACCGGCGTCCTCGGCCACCGCGGCCGACGGCGCCACGGCCAAGGCCGAGAACGCGGGTGCCACCGAGGCCGCGGGCAGCGGCACCGGTGGAAGTGGCAGCAGCACCGGCGGCGGTACGGGCACCAGCAGCGGTGACGGTACCGGTGCGGGCCGTTGCCACACCGCCGGTCTGGGCTTCTCGTTCGGCTCAGGCGACGGCAAGGTCAGCAGCTCGGACGACCAGCAACACCTGGCCGTGGTGCTGAAGAACAAGACGTCCGCCGCGTGCACTGTCCAGGGCTTCCCCGGGGTCGACCTGAAGTCCTCCGGGGGAAGCTGGTCACTGACCCGCAGCGGTGCCACGCCCAAGCAGGTCACCCTGGCCGCCGGCGGCAGCACGACGTTCACCATCAGCTTCCTGCCGTGGACCCAGGGCAGCGGCA
Source organism: Streptomyces sp. NBC_00988 (assembly GCF_045162645.1). Classification (NCBI taxonomy): domain Bacteria; kingdom Bacillati; phylum Actinomycetota; class Actinomycetes; order Kitasatosporales; family Streptomycetaceae; genus Streptomyces; species Streptomyces sp. NBC_00988. The sequence continues at coordinate 300,556 of NZ_CP108730.1, read as the reverse complement.
CCGAGTTCAAGGCCACCTCCGTCGTCGTCACCCCGCCGAACGAGACCACCTCGGCCACCCTGACATGGCCCGGCGGCAGCGTCCTGCTCCAGGACGGCGCCACGCATCCCGGCACCTACAGCGGACCCGTCGGCAGCTGAAGGCCGGACTGAGACGTACGCACGGCCGCGCCTCCAACAGGCATGCAGCAACGCGGCCGTGACCGTACCTCCAACCCGCAGCCGTCACGGGCGGCGGCCAGCATGACCACGTGAGAAAGCCGGGTTTCACGACCGGTCTTCGCCCGGGTCGACGGTGATGACGATCTTGCCGAACTGACTGCTTGTCTCCGGTGGCGCGGCCCCGGCCACACCGACTCCAGCGCCTTCGCCACCGTCCGTCAGCCCACCCCGTACCTTGAGAGCCCGGCGGTAGGCGTCACTTGAGTCTTCTGGTGGTGGGTAGGTGTCCCAGCGGTAGCGCGGCGGACACGCGTGCGGAGCGTGACGAGTACGCATGGCCGCGCCCGGCTGATCCGTAGAGCCTCGAACGTCGGCTGAAGCCTGGCCGGGCGGGCGGCTGCTGAAGGGTCAGGCGGCGGGAACCGCCTGCGGATAGAGCACGCTCGGGTCGGCGGACAGGGCCGCCTTGAGCTGGATGCTGTTGTTGTCGGCGAGGATCTCCATTTTCCCGGCCTCGATACCGTCGAGGGCGGCGCGCACGACATCGGCGGGGTCGTTCTTCTCCACGTCCCACCCGGCCATCATGTCGGTGTCGGTGCTGGCCAGGTGCAGGCCCGTCACCGCGGTTCCCTGGCCCGCGAGTTCGAGGCGGATGCCGTTGGTGAGGCTCCATGCCGCCGCCTTCGACGCGCTGTAGGCGTTGGCCCCGTCGTAGGCGAGCCAGGACATCGCCGACAGGACGTTGAGGATGGCCCCGCCGCCGTTGGCGGCCAGGACGGGGGTGAACGCCCGGACCACGTTGAGGGTGCCGAAGTAGTTGGTGTCCATCTCCAGCCGGATCTTCTCGGGGTCCCCGGTGACGAGGTTCTGCTGGGTGAAGACGCCGGCATTGTTGACCAAGAGGGTGACGTCCGAGGCCGCGCCCGCCGCGGCGGCGACCGAAGCCGGATCGGTGATGTCGAGCCGCAGTACTTCCGCACCGGGGAGGTCGACGAGGCGGGGGGTGCGCGCGGTCGCGTAGACCTTGGTGGCGCCCCGGTGCAGGAGCTGTTGGGCGAAGTGCCTGCCGATGCCGCGGTTGGCGCCGGTGACGAGGGCGACGGAACCGGTGATCTTCATGGGGAGTCTCCTGGCAGTGGTGAGGTGATTCCTGTCCGGGCTGTTCGCGGGCTACGCTAAAACCTGACGTTGACGTCAGAGGCAAGAAATGTGATCCAGGTCATGGAGGGGGCGTTGATGCGCATCGGTGAGCTGGCCTCAAGGGTGGGCGTGAGCGTGCGGGCACTGCGCTACTACGAAGAGCAGGACCTGCTGGCCTCGGTGCGCAGCCCCAGCGGCCAGCGGCAGTACCCGGACAGCGCGGTCGACCGCGTCCAGCTGATTCAGCAGCTGTACTCCGCAGGGCTGTCGAGCAGGGCGATCCTGGAACTGCTGCCGTGTGTCGAGACCGGTGACGTGACCCCCGAGCTGCTCGACCGGCTGTCGGCCGAGCGGGGCCGCATCGATGCGCAGGTCAGTACCCTGGTGAAAACCCGGGACCGGCTCGACGCCATCATCACCACGGCTGCCACAGCCAGGAGCGCGGGCCGGCCCTGCCCTCGTTGAGCAGCGTGCCTTCCCCAGGCGTGCGGCAGTGCTTGTCCGCCCGACGCAGACGGACGCCCGTGTGGCTGCCGGTGCAGGTGGATCGTCAGGTCGAGGGTGGGGAACATCCACGTGGTGGGGTCCTGCTGCACGGCGATGCCGTTGGCGGTGTCGACGAGCGCGATGTACGAGGCGAGGGTGGTGCTCGGCTCGCCCGCGACCAGGTCGACGAGCGAGGAGACCCAGGCCGCGGTGCGGCCCTTGTGGGGCGGAGGTGTGCGGCGGACGTCGATGGACAGACCCCGCAAGCCCTGGCATGGTCTCTCCGACGCCGAAGGGGCAATGAGTTGATCATGAGATCCTGAGCGCCTCGGCCCGTCACGCTCTGCTCACGAACGCGGTGATCTTCCACAACGTCCTGGACATCGAGGAGGTCGTCCGGCAGCTGCTGGAAGAGGGCTGGACGATCGAACCGGAGGACCTGGCCCACATCTCGCCGTACCTGACCGAGCACATCAACCGGTTCGGCCAGTACTCCACCCACGAGCTCGGCATCCAGCCCGACGCGTACGACCCGACGCTGGACGTCGACTTCACCCCTCTGCGCGGCGACGAGCCAGCGACCGAGGGGTTTTCGCAGGCCGCGTGAGCCCGTGTCCCGAGTCGGCGGCCGTCAGATCACCGCTCCACCTGGTCGGGCGTGACCTTCACGTCTCCGTGGGCTCCTGATCGTTGTGTTCTTGCTCCTGCGCCCAGGTGATCGCCCATTCGTCGAGCGGACCGAGGGCGTGCCTGAGTGCTGTCCCCACCCGAGTGAGCTCGTAGCCATCGGCCGAGGCGGAGATGATCCCGCTCGATGCGAGTTCACGGAGCCGCTGGTAGAGGACGCTGGACGACAGCCCTTCGCACCGTGCCAGCAGCGCGCGGGCGCCGAGCGGACCCCCACGCAGTTCCCAGAGAATTCGCAGCGCCCACCGACGGCCGAACAGGTCCATCGCGGCCATGAGGGGACGGCCGGTCGTCGATCCACGAACCGGTGTTCCTGGGCGCGGTGTCGACATACCTCTCCTAGTTCTTGCGTTTCGTTATTCGAAACACTAGCATCCACTTGGCGTTTCTGATTTCGAAACGAACTCGACGGGAGATTCGAAACGAACTCGACGGGAGAGCCGATGTCGCGGATAGCCCTGCTGGACCCGCCGTACACCGACCGGGCCGGCGCGCTGCTCGCGCGCATGATGCCCGGGGAGGCCCCACCGATCGGGCTGTTCCGGATGTTCGCCAGGAACATCCCCATGGCCGACGCCATGCACGGGTGGGGTCGCTACGAGTTGGGCAGACAGCTGACCCTGACCATGCGGGAACGCGAGATCGCCATCGAACGGACATGCGCGCTGTGCGGCTGCGAGTACGAGTGGGGCGTGCACATGATGACGTTCGCCGAACGGGTCGGACTCACCCGCGAGCAGGCGGCATCCCTGGTGCACGGCGGCCCCGCTGACGAGTGCTGGACGTCCGAGCGGGAACGGCTGCTCATCCTCGCCGTCGACGCGCTGCACGAGCGTTCCGACATCGATGACGCGCTGTGGACACGGCTCGTGTCGGTCCTCGATGAGCTCCAGCTGCTCGATCTGCTTCTGCTGTGCGGGTGGTACCACGCCGTCAGCTTCGCCGCGCGCGCCACGCGCGTGCCGCACGAGCCCGGCGCGCCTCGCTTCGCCGACTTCCTCCCCATCACGACCGGGACCAACCGATGAGGCCCTGTTCTCCCGAAGCTGCCGCGAAGTGACAACTAACTCAGCGTGTCGTTCGGCCCACACCCACCACCGCGCCGACCACAGCGCCACCGCAAAAGGAGTAGCAGCCGTGACCACCCCCGACCGTCCGCCCCAGTCCGTGCTCCTGCCCCTGCCGCAGTTCGGCCCGCCGGACCGGACCGCCGCCGTCGGAGTGGACGGCAGCGGCGCCGAGGTGTGCGGGGCGGGGTGCAGCTGCGGGGGCGGGGCACTGGACGACGGCGACGACTACGGGCTCGACCCGCTGGAGCGCGGCCTGGACCCGGAGCTGGCCGAGCTGCTGGCCGCTGCCGGGCTGGATCCCGCGGTGGTCGAGGACGTCGCGCATCTGGCCATCGAGGAGGACCTCGACCAGGGCGCCGACGTGACCACGGTGGCCACCGTGCCCGAGGACGCCCGCGCGACGGGCGACTTCACCGCCCGCGAGGCCGGTGTGGTGGCCGGGCTACCGGTGGCCGAGGCGGTCCTGTCAGTGGTGTGCGGCGACGACTTCGCGGTCGAGCGGCACGTGGCCGACGGCGAGTCGGTGGCCGCCAGCCAGCGGCTGCTCACGGTCACCGCCCGCACCCGGGACCTGTTGACCGCCGAGCGCAGCGCGTTGAACCTGCTGTGCCGGCTGTCCGGCATCGCCACCGCGACCAACAGGTGGGTGCTGGCGATCGAGGGCACCAGGGCGCAGGTGCGCGACACCCGCAAGACCACGCCGGGGCTGCGGTCGCTGGAGAAGTACGCGGTGCGCTGCGGCGGCGGCCTCAACCTCCGGATGTCGCTCTCGGACGCCGCCCTGATCAAGGACAACCACGTGATCGCGGCCGGTGGCGTCGCCCGGGCGTTCGCGCTGGTCCGCGCGGAGTTCCCGGACGTGCCGGTCGAGGTCGAGGTCGACACCCTGCACCAGTTGCGGGAGGCCCTGGCCGCGGGTGCGGACCTGATCCTGCTGGACAACTTCACGCCCGACGAGACCGCCGAGGCGGTCGCCGTCGTCGCCGGCCGGGCCCTCCTGGAGTCCTCCGGGCGGCTCACCCTGGCCACCGCCCGCGCGTACGCCGAGACGGGCGTGAACTTCCTGTCCGTCGGGGCCCTCACGCACTCCGCCCCGATCCTGGACATCGGCCTCGACCTGCGCGCGGAAGCGCTGGCAGCGCAGAGGGAAGCGTAGAGGCGGATGCTGCTCACCATCGACGTCGGCAACACCCACACCGTGCTGGGACTGTTCGACGGGCAGGAGATCTTCGAACACTGGCGGATCTCCACCGAGACGCGGTGCACGGCGGACGAGCTGGCGGTGCTGCTGCAGGGCCTGATGGGCATGCACCCCCTGCTGGGTGACCTCGGGGACGGCATCGACGGCATCGCGATCTGCTCCACCGTGCCGTCCGTGCTCCACGAACTGCGCGAGGTGACCCGCCGCTCCTACGGCGACGTCCCCTCGATCCTGGTCGAGCCCGGCATCAAGTTGTTCCGCAGCCGCTCCTGGTCCTCCTCCAGCAGCGTCCAATCCTCGATCAGGTCCTCCGGCTCCCACTCCTGCCGCACCCCGGCTCCTTCCGGCCATCACCAGCCGGAGCAACGTCATCCGGCTCACGACACTGTGCAGGGCCTTCGCGAAACGAGCCCCGGAGCGGCCGGCGAGAGCCACGGCCACCGCCTCCAGCACCCTGCGCAAGGCCGGAGTTCGCCTGCCGTACCGCACGGTGAGTCCATCGACCTGCTCGGCGAACGTACGGCGCGGACAACCAGCGTTCTCGCAGTACAACAGACAGACAGACAGACCGATCCGTACCGCCTGATCACCCACCGGGCCATCGGCAGGATCGCAAGGCCGCTGTGCAGGGCGTCGGCGTGCGGGCCGTTCTGGACGGTGAGGGCGAAGGCGGTCATGCAACGGCTGCTTCGAGATGCCCGTCGGGAACGGGAGGCGGATCCGTTGCTGCCTCGGCGCCTCGCCTGACTGATGACATGTCAACTCAGCGCACCTGGAAAGGAGTTGACAATGATACGGAATAGTCATGGCGGTGGCGGGGAAGGGTTCCGCCGTTCCGGTGATTCGTTCGTGTATCGAAAGGAGGTGCTGTGATGAAGCTTCTCTTCGCCGTCCGCAACAAGGTCGCTGCTCGCAAGAGTCTGAAGGCGAGCGCCTGGTACCTCTGGTACTGAGCCCGATCTGCCCGTCCCGGCCGGACACCCTCCTGACATCGTTGTCCCGCGTCCTGGCGGCCTCGCGAGACGCGGGACAACGATGTCTTCCTACCGACAGCCCCGGAGCGTCCATGTCCCTGTCGTCCGTGCCGAGAGAGCGCGTCACCGAGTTCGCCCCGCGTCTGGCCGCACTGCTGCGGGACCATCTCGGTCAGGACGTGTTCCGGCTGGAGCCGGACACCGTCGGGGTGGCCGGCCCAGAAGTCGCCGACCGCATTCTGGCTGCGCGTCGCGCCATGGAAACCGAGCGGCCCACGTTCAAACCGCTGCACGGACACTCCATCTCCAAGACTGAGGCTTCGGCAGTCACCAGGACCGTCGGCCATGACGTCCGTGCGGCGCTCGCCGGGCCGCTGCCCGAGGACGTGGACGTGGACCTGTCGGGTTCCTGGCCGCTGACCGGACATCTCTTCCTGCGCGACCTGATCCTCGGCGGCGATCCGTACCGGCTGCGGATGCTGATGAGCCGCAATCTCGAACTCACCCCGAAACTCACCTGGTCCGTCATCGCCGTCGGAGCCGCCCTGCCGGGCTGGCCCCGCCCCGCGCCCCACCTCACGGGCCTGGCCGCCCGGGCGGCCGAGGCGGTCGGCTACCAGAACCGCCGCTACGCAATGGGGATCTACCGCCGCGCCGCCGCCCCCGTGTGCTTCACGGTCTCCACGCTGGTGGCGAACGCCCTCTGGCTCGGCCATCCTTTCGAGGACGGCATGCCGAACCGGCACATCATCCACGAGTCCCTCCGGCTGCTCCCGCCCTCCTGGAACATCCTGCGCAACGCCTCTCCCGAGTATCCGGCCATCGACGGCCGGATAGGCGAGGGTGACGACGTTCTGGTGCTGCCCCTGCTCTTCCACCGGGATCCAACCCTCTGGGACGCCCCGGAATGCTTCCGCCCCGAACGCTGGAACGGCCTCGATCCTGACACCGCCCCCGGCTATCTGCCCTTTGGTCATTCCTCCGAGCGCTGCTGGGGGCGGCACATGGTGATGCCGCTGGCCGAGTTGCTGCTCGACCTCGTCCGTAAATCCGGCCTGGAGGTGGACCGGGACCAGCACGTCGGCAAGGTGCCGCTGCTCGGCCTCCTTGGTGTCGAGGACGTACGGCTGACAAAGCGTGCCTGACGCCCGGCTGTGCAACTCGTAAGGAGCATCGGCGCGGTACGCGTGAAGTCCTCGCCGATGCTGGCCAGTTGCATGAGAGTACGCAGACAAGGAATCTGACGGGTGGTTCTGTCGGTGAGTCGTGGCTCTGGTCCACTTCGTATGGTCGCGTACACGGGGCGACTGTTGATCTTCGCTCGCCCAATGGTGGTTTCAGTGGTTGTAGGCGGTCAGTGTGCGCATGACTGGCTGGTCGCGCATGAAGCCGGCTCCCCTCATCAGGCCCCTTGGAATCGATCTTCTAGGCTGGCGCGGTGACTGATGAGCAGGAGCGGGTGCAGCCGTTGGGAGTGTGGGCCACGGCGGTGGGGGTGGCCAGGGTGCGGGCGCTGGAGACCGAGCGGGAGAACGCGCTGTTCCGCGACCCGCTGGCACAGGCCTTCGCCACCGCCGGAGGCATGTGGCCCTCCTCGCCGCCGCTGCCCGATGACGAGGCCGCGCGACGCCGTCGGCTGGCCGTGTCGTTCTCCATCGTCATCAGGACGAAGTTCCTCGACGACCTGTTGCAGCAGGCCTCCGCGTCCGGGGTCCGGCAGGTCGTGCTGCTCGGCGCCGGCATGGACAGCCGGGCCTTCCGGATGGACTGGCCCGAGGGCACCCGGCTGTTCGAGGTCGACACCGCCGCGCCGCTGGACTTCAAGGCTTCGGTGCTCCGCCAGGAGCGGGCCGTCGCACGCTGCGAGCGGATCACCGCCGCGGTGGATCTGCGTGAGGACTGGCCAGGCGCGCTGGCCGCCGCAGGGCACGATCCGGCGGTGCCGACCGCGTGGATCGCCGAAGGACTGCTGATCTATCTGCCCGCGGACGCGGTGGAGCTGCTGCTGGCCCGGATCAGCGCGCAGTCGGCGGCAGGCAGTCGGATGGGGCTGACGTTGGGCTCGCGCGGCGTGATCGAGCGCTTCGGCGCGGACGCCGTGCCGGGATCGGCGGCGTCCATGTGGGTCTCGGAGATGCCCGAGGACCCGGTGGGCTGGCTGGCCGGGCACGGCTGGGAGGCCGACAGCCACACCCTGCGCGAGCGCGCTGCCGCCTACGGTCGCCCGATCAGCACCCCGCCGCAGCGCGAGGAGCGGCCCGGAGGGCTGATCTCGGCGGTCCGCGGGTAGAGCGTCCCGGGGGTCTGTACGCTCACCGGTGTAATTGATGATCATGGAAGAGACATCAAGTGCCTGACACCGTGACCGAGTTCGTGGACGCCGATGACCAGGCGGATCCCTCGCCGGAGGCCGCGACGGTCGAGCAGAAACTGATCGACCAGCTCGTCGAGCAGGCCCGGAGCAAGGGGCTGCAGCTGACCGGCGAGGGAGGTTTGCTGCAGCAGTTGACCAAGGTGGTTCTTGAGTCCGCCCTGGAAGGCGAGATCACCGGCCATCTCGGCTATGACAAGCACGACCCGGCGGGCAAGGACGGCGGCAACTCCCGCAACGGCACCCGGTCCAAGACGGTGCTGACGGACATCGGGCCGGTCGGGATCGACGTGCCCCGCGACCGGGAGGGCTCCTTCGAGCCGGCCATCGTCAAGAAGCGGCAGCGCCGGCTGGCCGGCGTGGACGAGATGGTGCTCTCGCTGTCCGCGAAGGGCCTCACGCACGGGGAGATCTCCGCACACCTGGCCGAGGTCTACGGCGCGGACGTGTCCAGGACGACCATCAGCACGATCACCGACAAGGTGATGGACGGCATGGCCGAAGGGCAGAACCGGCCGCTCGACCGCGTCTAGCCGGTCGTCTTCATTGACGCTGTCAACGTCAGGATTCGCGATGGCCAGGTGGCGAACAGGCCGATCTATGTGGCTCTGGCGGTCACCGCCGAGGGGCACCGCGACATCCTCGGCCTGTGGGCCGGCGACGGCGGCGAAGGCGCGAAACACTGGCTGCGGGTGCTCTCCGAGCTCAAGAACAGGGGCGTCGAAGACGTCCTCATGCTGGTCTGCGACGGGTTGAAGGGGCTGCCCGACGCGGTCGGCGAGGTCTGGCCCCGAACTGTGGTGCAAACGTGTGTGGTTCACCTCTTGCGGGCGTCATTCCGTTACGCGGCCCGGCAGGACTGGGACAAGATCGCGAAGGTGCTCAAGCCCGTCTGCACCGCGCCGGCCGAGGACGCGGCCACGACCAGGTTCCTGGAATGTGCCGAGACCTGGGGCAAGAAGTACCCGGCGATCGTCCGACTCTGGGAGTCCAGCTGGCCCGAGTTCACGCCTTTCCTGCAGTTGGACGCGGAAATACGCCGCATCGTATGCACGACGAACAGCATCGAGAGCGTCAACGCCCGTATCCGCAAGGCAGTCCGGTCCCGCGGCCGCTTCCCCACGGAGCAGGCCGCCCTCAAGTGCGTCTACATGGCGGTCATGAGCCTCGACCCGACCGGCGCCGGCCGCAAACGCTGGACCATGCGCTGGAAGGGCGCCATGAGCGCCTTCGACCTGGCCTTCGACGGCCGCCTCACCGCAGGCCAACTCTAGCCACACCAACCCCAGTTACACCGCTCGCTTTACAGACCCTCCCGGCGGATGAGTTCAGCTGATTCGATACGCCGCGTCAGAGAGAGTGCCTGGTCGTTGCTGTCCGGTAGCGGTGCGCTGGACTTGCTTGCGGCCGGATTACATCGCTTCTGGCGGTCGACTCGTGACGGCTTGTCAGTGTCGGGTGATGTCCTGGTTCGAGCAGGCCGGCGTGGCGATCTGGGGGAGCAGCAGGTATGCCGTGGGTCGAGGAGCATGAGCGCGGCGGCACGAAGGTGCGCCGGTACTTCCGGTGGGCGCCTGGAGCGCGGCGGGATTTGTCGGTCCTGGTTCTGCTGGGGATCGCGGTCGCGGGCTATGGCGGGACGGCCGGTGCATCTGGCGGCGGAAGTTCGGGGCCGGTGCCCCGGCCGCGATCGACGGCCACCTACCCAGTGCACTTCGAGGGCTGGAACGACCCGAAGCCCGTGCCGCGGCCGACGGTCTCGTACCCGATCCGGTTCGACCGGTGAGCACGGCGGTCTCGGCGTGAGGACCTCTTGCCGGGGCTGAACAGGGTTTTTGACACTGCAGTTCACGGGCGGGGAGATCAGGGGGAGTGATGGCAGCACGACGACGGCGCCGACGCTTGAAGAAGCGGACGCGCAGGCAGCTACTTGGGTGGGGCGCCGTGGCTGCGGCGGCCGCTGCGATCTGGGTGGCCGGGAACTGGGCGGCGGTGTGGCCCGTCCTTGTGACGGTGCTCGCCATGTCCGTGGTGGGCGGGGCCGGCTGGGGACTGTGGCGAGCTCACCGCCTTGCGGTCGGCCAGGACCAGCGGTGGCGCGTGCAGGAGGAGGCGAAGGCGCGGGAACTGTCGATGACCGAGGTTGACGCACTGTCCTGGCAGGATTTCGAGCATTACGTCGCCGAGTTGTGCCGCCGGGACGGCTGCACGCAGGTCGTCGTCAGCGGCAGGAGCGGCGACTTGGGCGCCGACGTCGTCGGCTATCTCGCCGACGGCCGCAAACTGGTCGCACAATGCAAGAAATACGCGCCGCACCGCAGCGTTTCCTCGCAGGACATGCAGAAGTTCGTCGGCACCGCCCGCCTCGAACACGGCGCGGACGTCGCCCTGTTCGTCACCACCTGCCGCACGTTCACAAAAGCCGCGCTCGGCCTGGCGGTGCGTCAGGACATCGTGGCCATGCATCGGGACCTGCTCGGGTCGTGGGTAAAGGGGGCCCCTCTGGAGACGCTGATCCCGCTGAACGGGCGCGGAGACGGCACGATGCGGCGCTCGCCCGCCTGAGTCCGCACGCGCTTCTTCCTCACCAGCACCCCGCAACGCCGAAGGGGGGCCTCACACTGGGGGCCACCCCTTCGGCATGTCATCGTTCATAGCACGCGTCGTAGATGGATCACGCCGACGCGGATCTGCTGATCGTTGATCTCGTACATCACGTGATAGATCCCGACGTGGACGTGCAGCACGTCGGCGGCAGTCAATACCGGGAGCGTGAGAGCGTTGTGGCCAACCGAACCGCAGCTCTCCGAGCTGCGGTTCGGTTGGCCACAACGCTCTGAGTCGGGGTGGGGCGTGGGCGGCACCATGGCCGCGGGTATGCGCCTCGGCTTGGTAGCGTCGCCCACAAACAGGGCCGTGGTGCTGTTGGACATGGCTTGCCGTTCGGCTGAGAAGTCAAACTCGCCGGCGGCTTCATTGATTCCTAATGCTGTCTGTCAAGCCGCGTGAGCGGTGGGTGGCACGGCCTCGTAGGTCCGTCCGTCGCGGAGGAGCGCCCAGAGGACGTTGACGCGGCGGCGGGCCAGGGCCAGGACGGCCTGGATGTGACGCTTGCCCTCGGAGCGTTTGCGGTCGTAGAACCGGCGGGAGTCCTCGCAGTTTCGGATGCTGAACAACGCGGAGATGTAGAAGACGCGTTGGAGTCGGCGGTTGTAGCGTCGTGGGCGGCGGAGGTTGCCGCTGATCTTCCCGGAGTCGCGGGGAACGGGAGCGACGCCGCCGAAGCCGGCGAGGCGGTCAGCAGTACCGAAGAAGGCCATGTCGCCGCCGGTCGCGGCCAGGAACTCGGCACCGAGGATCACGCCCAGGCCGGGCATGCTGGTGATCACTTCGAAGTCCCGATGTTCGCGAAACCGGGCCTCTATTGCCTTGTCGAGCTCGGCGACCTGCTGGTTGAGGGCCATCACCTCCGTCGCCAGTGTGTGCACAAGTTGGGCGGTCAGTTTCTCGCCGGGCAGGCTTGTGTGCTGGCGCCCGGCGGCCTCCCAAGCTGTCTCGGCGAGCCGGTCAGCGCGCAGGACCTTGCGGTTGCGCAGCCAGGTCTCCAGCCGTTTCACGCCGATTCGGCGGAGGGAGGCCGGGGTCTGGTAGCCGGTCAGCAGCATGAGCGGGCCGGTGTTGGTCAGGTCGAGGGCCCGCTCCAGGCCGGGAAAGATGCCGGTGAGCCGGGCGCGGAGCCGGTTGACGGTGCGGGTGCGGTCGGCGACCAGGTCCATGCGGCGGCCGGTGAGGATCTTGAGGTCGGTGACCGTCTCGTCGCCGGTGCGTAAGGGGTGCAGGTCGCGGCGGATGCGGACCTGGTCGGCGATGACGGCGGCGTCCTTGGCGTCGGTTTTGCCTTCGCCGCGGTAGCTTTCGGCGGCGCGGTGGATCGCCCGGCCGGAGATGTAGTGCACCTGCTGGTCATGGTTGACGAGGATCGTGATGGCCAGGGCGGCCCCGCCGTCGGCCAGATCGATGCCCCAGGACACCTCGTCGCCCAGAGTCAGGACGTCAGCGAGTAGTTCGAGGAGTTCGGGTTCGTCGTTGGCGACGCGTCGGGACAGCAGCCGGTGGCCGCTCTCGTCGATCGCGACGCAGTGGTGATGGGTCTTGCCTGCGTCGATGCCGGCCCAGATCGCGGCCATGTGGTGCCTCCGTGAGGGGTGGTGCTTGAGCCTCCCGACGGACGACCTCGCTGTCGATTCCCTACTCAGCGATCATTCGCAATTCCTAATTGGCAGCCGAGTCGTCGTGGGGCACCGGGCGGCCAATCACTGAGAGCCACAAGTGGCAGAGCCTTTTGAACCACACCCGGCACCCCTGGGCGGGTCAACCATACGAAGGGCTCACCGCGTCCCGCAGAACAACGTAGGGAGCCTTTTCCAACCTCAGGCTGACGTGGCCGGGTGGAGGGCGAAGACGTGGCGAGAGTAGCGGGAGTAGAGGTGAGGTAGGACCGGTTGCAACCCAAGTGCGCCGATGTCTAGGACAGAAACAGACCTATTTGCTGCCTACCATCGCCTCTGGCAATCAACATCAGCGAAAGAACCGCGATGATCGAGCAGACCAGCGCCGCGCCGGAGGGCTACACCACCGTTGCGCCCTGGGTCGTCACCGACGGCACGGGGGCTTTCCTCGACTTCGTAGACCAGGCGTTCGGGGGTGAGGAGTTCGGGCGGGTATCGACCGAGGACGGCGTGGTCGGTCACGGTGAGATCCGCGTCGGCGACACCGTGGTGTTGGCCTTCGACCGACGCACGGACTGGCCCACCATGCCGAGCCTGCTGCGTGTGTTCGTCGCCGACGCGGAGGAGGCGTTCTCACGAGCTGTCGCAGATGGTGGCCACGTCGTCACTTCCCTGGCCGACGACGCCTCCGGACAGCGCGGAGGGCGTATCAGGGACCCCTTCGGCAACATCTGGTGGGTGGTCAGCCGCGTTGAGGACGTCTCCGAGGACTGCATGTGGAAGAGGCTGCTGGCCCCCGTATACGTCGAGTCCATGCGCGTGGCTCAGGAGACGCTCGACGCCGAGCTCAGTGGTCGGCCCCACGGACGCAGCAGCGCGCCCGTCAAGACAACCGGCTGACTCATGATGTCGAGATTCGCATAGGCCAGACCGGGGTCCAGCCAAGGTAAAGCCAAAAGCCGCAACGGGGATGTCAGAGAGGAACCGTTCCCAGGACACGCCACAGGGGCGCCCGATCTTCATCCAGGGCACGTTGCTACCCCTCCGAGGGGCAATGAGGTCCACGGCGGGTCGTGCGGAGCAGCACGCCTCCCGCACCGGGTAAAGGCCCGAGGCTCTCGGGGAGGCGTGCGTACTCCTCGGGGTGGGGCTCAGCCCACCGCGTTCGCCCGCTCGGCCGCGCTCAGCGACGAGAGGGGTTCGGCGACAGACTTGGCGTGGACCGGCTTTGCGTGGGTGGCCGCAACGGGGTCCGCGTGGGTGGCCGCAACCGGGTCCGCCTGAGTGGCCGGGACCGGGTCCGCGTGAGTGGCGGCAACCGAGTCCGCCTGAGTGGCCGGGACCGGGTTCGCGTGAGTGGCCGGGGTCGCGGCGCTGGCGACGCTGACCATCCCCGCGGCGGCCAGAACGGTTCCGGCGGCCACGCTGAACATAGCGCGGCGGTTATGCGAGAACTTGCGGTGCTTCGACAACGGTGTGCCTCTTCCTCGGATGGGTGCGGATCCTTTCGAGGGACAGCTGAGCTGGGAAGACGCTGATTGACGTGTGAGCGGTGCCGTCGTACTCCTACCGTGGCGAGGTGGAGGTGGGCGCCATGGTGTCGTTGCCGGAAGAGCTCCAGGCGCGGGAGGCCGCGGCTCGACAGCGGGTGGAAGAACTCCAGGCCGAAGCTGCGGAGTTGGCCGTGCGGCTGGAGAGGGCCCGGGTGGATCTGTCGCGGTTGGAGATCACGCGGGAGACCGTCGCGCAGGTGCTGGCGGAGTTGTCGGCCGCCCAGGCAGCGCCGGAAGTAGAGGCGGCCGATGGGCCGGAGCCCAAGGAAGCGCCGGCGCCTCACGGCATCGGGGTGATGGCGGTGCCGCCGTGGCGGGAGGGCCTGGTCGTTCAAGTGCTGCCGGACGTGTACCGGGACATCGTGGAGATCGTCGCTGATGCTCCAGGTCCGTTGCAGGCCAAGCAGATCGTGCCGCGGATCGGGCTGGAGGCCACGACGGCGAAGATCGAGGGGACCCGGGGGAAGCTGAAGCGTCTGGTGGAGCGGGGCTGGCTGGACGAGGACGCGCCGGGACGGTTCACCCTCGCCCGCCATGACGGGGACGCCGGCCGGGTCAACTCCCGGTGACCAAGGGGCTCTTCTCCGTAGATTCGAAGGTGCCAACCAAACGAATCGCAGAAGAGCCGAAGAAGAGCCCCAGATGGAACCCTATGACGCCTTATCCGGGCCTGACGCGTATGCCGCCTCCCGTGGTGCCTTCGAACGCCTCGTCTCGACGCTGGCCGGCGCCCCGGCGCGGGGTATGGCCCATGACGAGCTGGAGGAACTGCTCGAACAGCAAGGACGCGAGTTGCTGCGGCAGTTGATGCAGGATCACCTCGACCTGCGGGCGAGGACGGAAGAAGCCGCGGCCCGCATCAACGCAGGGCAACCGGCGGTGCGCGGGCCGGAAGGACAGCCGCGGACCTGGCGGGAGAGCAACCACCCCCGCTGGCTGACCTGCGTGTTCGGGCCGGTCCGGGTGAACAGGATCGCCTATCGCGGCCGGGGCGTGTCCAACGTGCACCCGGCGGATGCGGACCTGTCGCTCCCCGCCGGCCGGCACTCCCGCGGGCTTGCCCGCCTCGCGGTTCTGGAGGCGGTTCGCGGCTCGTTCGACCAGGCCCAGGCCGCGATCGAGCGACGGTGCGGAAGAGTGCTCGGCAAGCGCCGTCTCAAAGAGCTGGTGGTCGCTGCCGCCGTCGACATCGCCGCCTACTACACGGTGAGGATCCCCACCCCGTGCACCCGCGAGATGCCGCTGGTCATCCAGGTCGACGGCAAGGGTGTGGTGATGCGGCCCGAAGCACTACGCGAAGCCACCCGCCGGGCCGCGGCCAAGACCGCGGCGGCCGGACGGCGCGGACGCCTGGCTCCGGGGGAGAAACCCAACCGCAAGCGCATGGCGACCGTGGCCTGCATCTTCGACATCGCGCCCGCCCCGCGTCGGCCGCACGACATCGTTCATCCGCCCGGCGGCCGCAGCCAGGCCCGGCCCGCACGGCCGGGCCCGACAGCACAGCACAAATGGTGCACCGCCTCAGTGATCCGTCCCCCAGAACGGGTCGTCGCCGACGCCTTCGACCAGGCCGAGGCCCGCGATCCGCAGCATCTGCGGGACTGGATCGTGCTCGTTGACGGCGCCCGCCACCAACTCGACCTGATCCAAGCCGAAGCCGCCCGCCGCGGCATCCGCCTCAACGTCCTGCTCGACTTCGTCCATGTCGCGGAGTACTGCTGGACAGCGGCGCATGCTTTCCATCCGCCCGGCAGCCGCGAGGCCGAGACCTGGGCCGCGGACAAACTCACCGCGATCCTCGCCGGACACGCCGAGCGCGCCGCCACCGAGATGACCGCCCAGGCTGCAGCCGAACGGCTTCCTGCCGCCCGCCGCGAGGCAGTTACCATCTGCCACCGTTACCTCGCCGGCCACCTCGATCAGCTTCACTACGACACCGCCCTCGCGGCCGGCTGGCCGATCGCCACCGGCGCCGTCGAAGGCGCATGCCGCCACCTGATCGGCGACCGCCTCGACATCACCGGCGCCCGCTGGGGCCTTGACGGTGCCGAAGCCGTCCTCCGACTCCGCGCACTGATCACGAACGGCGACTTCGAGAGCTACTGGGTCTTCCACACGGCCCGTGAACACCAACGCCTCTACCCCAGCCCCGACCAGCACAAGTACAGCCTCACGGCTTGATCCCGACCGTCACTTCAGAGGATCCGCACCCTCCTCGGATCGCCGGACTCCCACCTGTGCATGGAAGCCCTTTCGGGAGAGAGGTACGGAGTCGGGCGGCGGTCAGGTTGCACGGTGCGGCGGGAAAATTCTCCTGCCCGCACCGTGCAACCCCAGAGGGCCACTCCCCGTATGTATGACAGATGGAGTGGTGTGCAAGGGAGAGGCCGGCAAAGAGTGAGGGACACGGCCCGGGAACGAGAGTTCCGGGAATTTGCCGAGGCGCGGCAGGCGCAGCTCCGACGCAGCGCCTACCTGCTCTGCGGTGACTGGCATCAGGCACAGGACCTGACCCAGACGACTTTGATGAAGTTGTACGCGGCCTGGGGACGGGTCAGCCGGGACGGCAATGCGGATGCCTACGCTCGCACCATCCTCACCCGCACCTTCATCGACCAGTGGCGCAAGAGAGGCTGGCGTGAGGAGCCGGTGAGCGAGCCACCCGATCTTCCCTCGGGCCTGTCCGGCGCACCGGAGTTGCGATTGATGATGCAAGAAGCCCTGATGGAGCTGGCGCCCCGCTACCGGGCCGTGTTGGTCCTGCGATTCTGGGAGGACTGGTCCGTTGAGCAGACCGCGCACGCACTGCGGGTGAGTCCGGGAACGGTAAAGAGCCAGAGCGCCCGCGGGCTCGCCCGGCTGCGCGAGATCGTCGAAGGCCTTGACAGTGAAGGGACCAGGAGGTGAAACCGGCCATGAATGAGCACGAGAACGACGCTCTGCACGCCGCCTTCCAGGCAGTCCTCAGCGCCGAGCCGGAGCCGGCGCTACCCAGCGTTATCGACGCGGCCGTCGTCGGCGGCTTCCGGATCCGCCGCCGACGAGTTGCGCTCGCCACAGCCGGCGCACTGATTGTCGTGGCCTCCATGGCCGCCGTGGCCGTCAACCTGTCCTGGCTGGGCGGCGAACGGGCTCCGGTGCCCCTGGCCCCCGCCAGCACCGCCCACCCGACGCCTCACACACCCGAACCCGCTCGCACGGCAGCAGAGCCCCTTCCCTCCGGAGACTGACAGTCGCCGGGGCCGCCCCGGCATCAGGCTGTGGGGTCCAGGTAGATCCACACTGCCTCCGAGTTCCACTTCCGCACGCGACTGGGACCTGTACCAGGTGACCGCCACAGCCTCAAGATCATCTCTGTTGCAGCTTCTGGCCTCACCTTGGCTGGACTCCGGACCGGTGGTCAACGAGGGCTTCCAGCCTGCTTCGGCAGTTCGCCAGTCGGCCTGACATAGGGTTGAAGCTCCTGGTAAATGGGTTTTCGACCAAGAATTCAGTCTCTACCAGAGGCTTCATATGCTCGTGTACCCGTCCGGGCTGGACGTGTCCAGTTCTGCCCTCCGGTTCCTCTCCGCCCGCCTGCGGGAACACCACCGTGGTCTCGGCACCCGATGGCGGCGCCTGAGCGCAGGTCGGCAGGCCCTGCTCGCCCTCGCCCATCTCCGCAACGGTCATCCGTATGTCCAGCTCGCGGCCGGGTTCGGCGTCGGCACCACCACTGCCTACCGCTACGTCACCGAGGAGGTTGAGATCCTGGCCGGCCTCGCCCCGACGCTCGCCGAGGTGGTTCGGGCGGCGTCGATGAAGGCGTTCGTCCTGCTGGACGGGACACTGCTGCCGATCGACCGGATCGCCGCCGACCGACCCTTCTATTGGGGCAAGCACCAACGCCGGTAAGTTACGGGCCCGTTGGCTGCGGCGCCTGAATGGTGATCTTGTACTCCGCCCTGCTCAACGGCGTTCTGCTTACGGCCCGGGCGTAGGCGAGAGTGCCTTTGCGTTCGCGGGTCTTGGTGCGTCCCCGGCGTTCCAGGCGGGGGCTGGACCAGATCTCGTGGAAGACGTCGAGGAGTGCTGGCGGGGTGCCGCGGCCGACGCTGCGCACGAGCGCGCGGAGCGTGACGGTGAAGGAGATGCGGTCCGGGTCCGCAGGGGTGTCCTCGGGGTTCTCGCGTGCTGCGCGGGCCCGGATGATCTGCACGATCTGGTAGACGATGAGCAGCGCGTACAACTCCTGGGCGACGCCGTTGGGTTCTGCTGAGCGCAGCACGTTCCGCATCCCGCTCAGGTGGATCTTCAGATCGGCATAGCCGGTCTCGGCTTCCCAGCGCTCCGCGTACAGCTTCACGATCTGTAGCGCCGGGGCTGTGACGTGGTCGAAGAGGGTGGTGATCAGCAGGTAGGACTCGCTGCGGGACTCGCCGTGCTCGGGGACGACGGTGATATCGGCCTGGATGACGCGGATGGGCATGCCCGCGTCCTGCCGGGCGCGCACTCCGCGTCGCTGGGGGCGCACGCCTTTGGCCCGGGCCCTGGCGATCAGGTCGGGAGTGATCTGGTTGGCGGCCGGCAGATGAGAGAGGTACGAGCCGTCGGGCAGGCGGCGCAGGACCGGCAGCCGACGGTTGGCGATGGCCCGGATGATCAGATCGGCGCCGGTGGCCCGGACGGTCGCGACGTGCGCGGACCCGGAGAAGTACCGGTCCGCCAGGACCAGCATGCCCGCGCGCAGACACCCGCCGTGCACCAGCTTGCGCAGCAGCGCTCCCTCGCTGGTCGAGCGGCCGCCCCATGCCGCGTCGAGGATGGCCCGGGTGCCGCACGCGATCAGGGTCAGCACGCGGATCTGCGGGCAGCGGCCCGGATCCTTGTTGCTGCGGCCGGGAGCCGCGCCGAACGCGGCGCGGTTGGGCACGGTGTCCGGGACATCGAGGGTCGTGCCGTCCACGGCGGTCGTCAGCAGAGCCAGATCGTGCCCGAACGCGGTCGCGCCGGGATCTTCCGGTCCGCAGTGAGCACCCCGTAAAAGCAGGAACAGTGACTTCAAGGGCTCACGGCCAAGGCGGCGACGCGCCTGCACCGCCGCCGGCGCACTGGGCACCCGCAGGTGGCGGGTGCCCGCACGGTGGTGCAACTGCTCGAACAGCATGCGCAGTACTTCCCGGTAGCCGACGCTCGGATACAGCCACAACCCGAGCACCAGATACAGAGTCACCCGGGCCGGCAGCATGCGGATGCGACGCTCCCGGCGGCCGCACCGGGTGATCACCTCGTCGATCAGGGCCGGCGGGACAATCTCGGTGACGGCTCCCAGCGTCAGTTGCCCGGCGACTGGTGCGTGCCGGGAAGCGCGTGGTCGGCTTGCGGAAAAGGATTCTGCAGCAGGAGCATGGGTGGGCAACAGGGCCTCCGCGGTCGGCGGATTTCTTGGTCGAAACCAGTCGACACAGGGGCTCTGTTGTCACGTCAAGGACTCTGACGGGCCCGTAACTTACCGGCGTTGCCACAAGCACCGCCGGCACGGGGTGAACGTGCAGGTAGTCACCGATCCGGACGGCCGGCTGCTGTGGCTCTCGCCCGCGCTGCCGGGCCGCTCCCACGACCTGACCGCCGCCCGCACCCACCGGATCATCCGCATCTGCGAGCGCCAGGGCGTCCCCATCCTGGCCGATCTCGCCTACCAGGGCGGTGGCCCCTGGCTGACCACGGGCATCAAACGCAGGCCCCTGCGGGAACTCACCCCTACCGAGAAGACCGTCAACCGGGCTCTGGCCGCGGCACGGGCACCGGTTGAGCGCGGCGTGGCCTGCCTGAAGTCCTGGCGGATCTTCCGCAGGTCCCGCTGCAGCCCCAACCGCATGACGTCAATCGCCAAAGCCATTCTCACCCTGGAGCGGCAACGCTGAAGAGGCTCAGTCATGGCTGCCGGGTTCTGATGCTTCGGGAGGTCAGGAACTGTGCTTCTCCACTTCCACCATGGCCTTGGCGATGACCTTCTCCGGGGTCTCCTCCAGATGATTCACCGCCGTCGCCTTCATACGTCGCGCCGTACTGGTGGGACAGGAAGGTGGTTCCGGCCCGCTGCTTTCCCCCGTAGCGGCGGACCCGGCCGCCCGTTCAGCGGGCGAGGGTGACGTTGATCGGCCGGTCGGGGCAGCCGGTGAGCTGCTGTGTGAGTGCGTCGCGTTCGGTGGCGTCGATGCTCAGGCTCCAGCGCGTCTTGTCGGCGATCCAGTCGGTGTCGTATTGGCACCGGTAGCCCACGTACGGAGGCAGCCACTCGCCGGGGTCCTTGTCCGATTTGGACCGGTTGCTGGCCGCGGACACGGCGATCAGGTCGCGGGCGTTGTCCAGGTCGTTGGCGTACAACTCCCTTTCCTTCGCGGTCCATTGGGAGGCGCCGGAGTCCCAGGCCTCGGCGAGCGGAACGAGATGGTCGACGTCCAGCTTGCTCGCGCTGTCGAGGTAGCGGTCGTCGTACGGCGAGTACCAACTGCCGCCGGTCAACACCCAGTTGGGGCCCTGGACCGGGGCGGTGACCGCCTCCGCCTTGAGGACTTCCATGCGGGTGTTGCATCCGTCGCGGTCCGCGTCGGTCCAGTGCTTGAACTTGGTGCGCTCGTAGCCGGTACGGTTCTCGGTCTGGAGGGGAAGCGCGGCCAGGGCATCGCGGACCGGCAGTGTCACACTGTCACCGGGAGCAGCGTGATGGTCGGCCGCGGCGGCGTGGGCTGCGGCGGGGGAGAGCAGGGCGGTGAGGACGGACAGGACGGCTGCCGCGGAGCGTGCCGTGCGGATCGGGTGCACGAGGATCCTTCCGGAGATCACTGACAGGGCTGTGATCTCCGTAGCGGGCCGGAGCAACAGGCGCGGAGCTGTTGCAGGGTGACGACGGGTACCGACCCGCCGCACTCCCCGTTGCGGCGGGCCGGAGCCGCGTTCAGCCGGCGAGGGCGACGGCGACGGCGATCGGCCCCGACTGGATGATGGCCCGATCAAGCAGTACGCCCCGGACTCCTGGCAGCCCCACCCGAACCCCCGGCCGCGGGTTCGCTGCCTGATCGCCCAACTCACCCAGAAATGGGGCGATATGAGGAACTGGCCTCATCCTGGCTGTGACGTTGTTCAACGGCCCCGGCATGTTGGCCTTCAGCGGACCCAGTTGGTGAATATTCGGTGCTGAGTGGACGTCTTCAAGTGGCCCCGGGGATTGACTTGCGCTGGGACCATCAGCCGGACCGTCGGTTCCGGATCCGATGCTTCACCGCCCACACGGCGAGGCTGACGAGGGCGAGGACCAGCCAGATGCCGACGAATTCGAGCGGGTCGCTCTCGTGTTCGCCGGAAGTGACGATGCCGGAGACGACGGTGACCACGCAGGCTCCGACGATCATCTTGCCGGTGAGCGGGAGCCCATCCGCGGCGCGGCGCCGGGCCGGCTCACGCGTCCCACGGCGCAGCCAAAGGACGGTGTACAACGCGAGCACCCCGCCGGCCAACATGCTCAGGCCGGATCCCAGGTAGAGACCCGGATTCGTCGTCGGCGCCTCAACTGTCTGCTGAACGCGCCCGTCGAAGGTGATGTCGGTGCGGCGGCCGTGCCAGACGACCACCCCAATGCGGGCGCCCTTCCGCAGCCTCGACAGCACGGGGCCGGAGTTGTCGAGGCTGATCCTGCCGGATACCGACGAGGGACCCGCGACCTCCAACCAGTAGTCGCCGCCATGACCGTTGGAGGAGTCCTCCAGCTTCTTGACCACGGCAGGGATGCCCAGGGTTCTCGGTGCGGCCTCGTAGGCGCGCACGGTGGAAAGGCTGTGGCGATAAGGCACCGCGAGCACGGCAGCTCCGCCGAGGACGAGGAGCAGCGCCAAGGCCGCCAGCCCCCACGCCCGTCGCCCAGCTTCCCAAGTCCTGCCGACCATCGCGCCTCCCTGGGAGGTTCGACTCGGAACAGCCAAGGAGGGTTGCGCCCACTCACCTCGGTGCCAGCCAAACGGAATGACTCGGAGCCGATCTCGACAGCACCGCTCCTACCGGACAGCCCAAGAACCGTCTCACTGCAAGAGCAGAGGTGGGGCCACTTCAACCCGTCACTACTCCTCAATGCGTCTACGCGACCCGTTTCCCGGGGCCGCTGGAGGCCAACATGCCGGGGCCGTTGAACAACGTCACAGCCAGTTATCCATCGCGACCGGCGTGATCGGACTGCTGGGGATCCTGATCGGCATCCGCGTGCAGGAGTGATCCACCGTGCGCGGTGAGCGGCTCGCCCAGCAGTTGCGGCAGCGCGCACAGCCGCGCGTCGCCCGCCAGTTCGCATCCTTCGAACCCAGGGTGACGGCCTTGCTACGCCGGTCACTGGCACGTGACAGCCGGCCCGGTCTGCCGGGATGCTGCGGTTGGCGGATGCATGCTCGCCTCTCCGAACCAACCAGAGGGGCAGATCATGTTGACGAAAGTCCGGGGCGCGGTTGCGGCGGCAGTGATGGCGTGGGCGTTGCTGGTGCCGGTAGCCGTGGCGACCGATGCGGCGGCCGCGTCGTGCGCGCGGCACACGACGGGTATCTGCAAGGCGAACTCGCCGCATCCGCGCGGTGCTACCGCGAAGTGCAAGGACGGCTCGTACTCCTACAGTGCCCACGCCCGAGGGACGTGCTCGCACCACCGGGGCGTCAAGTACTGGTACCGGTAGACAGCACACGGCGCCGCTGCCCGGAAATACTCCGGGCAGCGGCTTGCACTGCATCGCCCCCGCTGTTGTTCCTGATCAACAGCGGGGGGCGTCTTGATCGAAGAATGACGAGCCGGGCCGTCGGGCAACCCGGGCGGCCTCAGTGCCCTGTGGCGACGATCGGGCGACGACTGTTACCCGAGGCAGCGCTGCCTATGCAGGTGATGGTGGCTGACCGGGCACGATCGGCTGGACGAAGTAACCGTCCGCTAAAACTGCTGGCCCGGCGGCGACAGCGGCGTCGTAGGACGAATCCGCAACGCGCGCGAACTGCCGGGTCCGCCGGTCTGCTCAACCGGCCTTCCTCGGTCTCGCCGCCGCCCTCTGCTGCTACAAACGGTTCGTCCGCCTCACCACGTAGGACACGGACTGAGTCCCCCTGGAGAATGGCCGGTTCAGCCGGAGGGGTACGGGGTGGTCCTGTCCCGTCTGCTCTGGTGCGGGTTCCGGAGTTGCTGCGTTCGGCCGATGGAATTGAGGCGATCAGGAAACTTTCCGGTCGATGGTCTGGCCAGAGGTCGCTCCTGTCCGTGATGGCCTGCTCGCTCCGGAGGGCCGCCGACCGCCACCCGCCCCGCGTTGGTGCGAGCCATCGTAGGAATCGCGAAGACGAACGTTCGGGTGGGCGGACGACCATCTCACAGCCAGGTCATCCTTGATGGTACGTAGCGAGATGCCACGCAAGTTCGACTTTCGCAAATCCTGTGCACTGTCCTCGTTCCTCCGGTACCTTCTCGCGAGCCGGAGTGATCATTCGCACTCCTCGGCAGATTCATCTCGCTAGCCGTGAGGAATACGTTGAAGAAGATCGCTCCAAGACTGGTTGCCGCCTCTTTCCAGCTCATGGGCACCGCCTACGTGACAGTGGTGGTGCTCCGCTGGATGTGGTGACAGAGCGCATGACCGGCTCCTGGATGGGGGTCAGGAGCCGGTCGATGCGTGTCTCGCCAGTAGTTGGAGCAGTTCCTCGGCCTTCTCGTCGGCGCCGATGCGGCGATAGATGGCCACGGCCTGTTCGCTGTACCGCCGGGCCTGTTCGGCCCCATGGAGGCGCAGGACGGCGGTTCGCGCGAGTCCTGCCAGCGCCTGCGCCGAGCCCAAGGGGAAGTCGACGCTACGAGCCACCGCGAGAGCCTGTTCGTAGCCTTTGAACGCGATGTCGAGCCGCCCCGACTCGCGTTGGACATCCGCAGCCCCCGTCAGCGCACGCAGCCGTTCGTACGGGTTGTCGATGCGAATGGCGACCTGCTCCGCCATAGTGAAGTGCAACAGCGCCTCACCCCTGCGCCCTGATCTGGCGTAGGCCGTACCCATGCTGATCAGAACATCGGCCTCGCCCAGCACATCACCACTATTCCGGTGCGCTTCGAGGGCCCTGCGGAAACTGACCAGGGCTTGGTCCGTCTGTCCCGCTGCCTGGTGCACTGCGCCGAGATTGGTGTCGAGAATCGCGAGCTCCAACGGACCGCCGTGCTCGCGCATCAAGAGCAGTGACCGTTCATAGCAGTCGTGGGCTTCGTCGTAATGCCCCTGGAGGTAGTGGAGTTCGCCGCGATTGTTCAGTGCCTGCGCCAATCCGTAGAAGTCAGGCAACGTTTCGTAGATTGCCTGCATGAGCTCCACTCTGTGGAGGGCCTCGTCGTACTGGCCGGCGTAGTAGAGCGTTACGCCCTCCACGTTAAGACATTCGGCTTCCCCTGATCTGTCGCCGACCTCGCGATACAACGCCAGTGACTCTTCCAGGGCGAGCATGGCCGTGTCGCCGTGACCGGCTGCGAGGTGGGCGCGTCCCGTCTGGAGCAGGGCGTCAGCGCGGCCGTTGGCGTCCCGTAGGTCGTCGTAGATCGACAGGGCCTCATGCGCGCAACGTAAGGCTTCGCCATGGTTTCGCTGTGCCAGAAGATCAGCGCGGTCGGTCAGGGCACGGCCGAGTGCGAGTCGGTCGCCCGAAGTGCGGAGGATCGGTACGGCCATGGCGAAGAGATCTGCGGCGGTTTCTTGCATTCCCCACAGTTTGAGGGGACGAGTCAGGATGCTCGGGAACAGTCCGGCGTATTCCGGGTAGTGAAGTGCGGCCGTGCGGGCGGCTGCCAGAAGATTGGCGCGTTCCACTGTGAGCCACACGGAGGCCTCGTCGACGCTTGAGAAGTCCAGGGCATAGCGTGATTCCTTCTCAGGGCTCAGCGGAACCGTTCGGCGATGCGGATGGACGATCCAGTCTGCCCGCTGTGCGGTGGTGAGATGGAAGGCGATGAGGCGACTGACCGATGCGTTCCGGGCGGGGGCATTCGGCTCTTGGGCACCGACATGCAGGCCGAAAGCGCGGGTCAGATCGTGTAGTCGGTAGCGACCGTGCAGTGGCTCCTCAAGGAGGCTGGAGTCCAGTAGTTCTTCAATGTATTTCTTCAACAGTGCCGGCTTGCCGTCGAATTCCGGCCCGGCCAGGGCCGCTGTCGCATCCAAGGTGATGTCGGGGCCGGTCTGCAAGGCGAGGCGGCAGAACAGTTGTTGGGCAGGACTGCTGAGCTCGGTATAGGAAAAATGGAAGACTGCCGTGATCAGGTCGTCGAATTCATCAAGCGGATTGCTTGAGTGTGTCAGATGGTCGAGAAGGTCCTGAACGGTCCATGAGTCCCGGTGGCGGAAACGGCTCGCGATCAACTGGATGGCCAACGGATGGCCCTCGCATGCCTCCACGATCCTCTCCACGGCCTGCGGTTCGGCGGACGATCTTGAAGAGCCGACGATGCGGGTGAACAGGATGACGGCCTCCGCCTTGGAGAGTGCGTCCACGGGTAAAGCCGTGGCGCTGTCGAGTCCTGCCAGCCGGCTCCGGGTTGTCACGATGGCGCGACACGTGGCGCTACCGGGCAGAAGTGGGCGCACCTGTTCTATGTCCCTGGCGTTGTCGATCACCACGAGTACGCGCCGTCGCGCTGTCCACTCTCGCCAACGAACGATCATTTCCTCCAGAGTGTCCGGAAGTTCGCCGGACCAACCCGTCGAGTGCAACAGGATGCCCATGGCCTCGGCCGGGGAAAGCGGCTGGTGGCTGCTGTAACCCAGCAGATCCACGTAGAACTGGCCATCTGGATAGGCTGCGGACAAGCGGTGCGCGGCATGCACTGCCAGTGCCGTCTTGCCGATGCCGGGCATACCGTATACGACGGTGACCGGAAGGGCTGCGTATGTGTCGGTTTCGGCAGTGGAGGCATTCAGAAGGATTCGCAGTTCCGCGACCCGCCCGGTGAAGTCCCTAGTGCCCCGGGGAAGGGAGTTGTGGAACTCTGGCGTGAGCGTGAGAGCGGGCGATTCGACCTCCGTGTGCATGAGGTCGCGATCCTGTTCGAGCATGCGGAGGTGGAGATCTTGGAGTTCCCTGCCCGGCTCTATGCCTTGGTTTTCACGTAGCCTTCCCCGCGTGTCCCGGTAGAGGGCGAGAGCTTCGTCGTGGCGTCCGGAACGGTACAGGGCAAGCATCAGGGAGCCGATCGCTCTCTGCGCGAAAGGATTCTGTGAAGCGATTTCCTGGAGCTCGCCGATCAGGTCCGCGTGTCGTCCCAACTGCATTTCCAGGCCGATCCGTTCCTCACGAACCCTTCGATGTTCCTCTACCAACCGGGAACGCACGGACAAGGCCCAGGCGTTGTCAGCGAACTCGGCCAACGGCTCTCCGCGCCAGAGAGATTCGGTAGTGCGCAGCAACCCGATGGCCAACTCGCGATCACCCCGTGCCACCGCGGACGAGGCGTCCGCCCGTAGGCGCTGTTGTCGGAGCAGATCGATGTCTTCCGGATTGGCCCGCAGTTGGTATAGACGAGGCGAGGGCCGCTCCACCTGCGCCAGTTCGTCACCTACGGCTCTGCGCAGCCGCCTTCGGATCCGTGAGAGGTAACTGTGCAGCGTCTCCATGGCTGTTGGAGGCGGATCACCGCTCCAGACGCGATCCATCAGTGTGTCCACGGAGATCGGTTCGCTCTTATTGTGGACGAGTACAGCGAGGACGCACCTCTCCTTTAGCGATCCCAGTTCGCACTGCCGTTGCTCGTGCCACAGCTCAAGAGGTCCCAGAGCAAGAAGTTCCACCATCACCCCCGACGGGTGTGCTTCTTCCTGTCACCTTCGACAGCGACCGCACGCTTGTACGGGCGCTGGCTCCACTGTTCTGCCGGGAGGCGGGGTGGAGGCAGGGGCGCATTGAAGCGCGACAGGCGCACAAGGGTGGTGAGTGGCGATTGCACTGGAGTGCAGGGTTCCTGCAAGCCCGCCATCCTCCCCGAGGGGTAGCCCCTGGGCATGGGCCGTCGATGGCCCATCAGGGGTCGCGTGTGAGCCGCGGTCGCGGAGACAGAAGGAGAAGCGGGGGAATTCGACAATGAGCGTCACAGTGTCCGAGCCGTACCAGCGTCATGTGCCGGTGCGTCTGGACGTCGAGCGTTGGGCTACTCTCCGGACTCGCAGGCGAGTTCTGGTCGTGGTGCACACGGTGATTGCAGGGCAGCGGTTGCTCGACGCGATCCGGCTGCTCGAAGGCGACGTCAGGGTGCAGATCTTTTTCACCCAAGCACCAGACGTATTCAGCAATGGTGTGGCCGAGTATCTGGAACAATTGGGTGGCCTAGTGTTGCCGTGGAGCCAGGCGGTGCAGACACATTTCCACCTCGCACTGGCCGCCGCCCATGGGGGGCTCCACGAGCTTCAGACACCGGTGATCGTGCTTCCGCATGGAGCCGGGCACAACAAGATCCCCTCTGTCGGGCGAAACGGTCCTCTGGCAGCGCAGCGCGGTGTCTACGGGTTCAGCAGGCAGCGTCTGGTTCGGGACGGCACGGTTGTGCCGGAGGTCGTGGTGCTGGCCCACCACGAAGAATTGACAAGGCTCGGCCGTGAATGCCCCGAGGCCTTGCCCGTCGCGGAAGTGGTGGGTGATCCGTGTTTCGATCGCATTGCCGTCAGCCTCCCCTCGCGGGCGTTGTACCGGGAAGCCCTTGGCGTCAAAGCCGGACAGCGCATGGTCCTCGCCTGTTCGACCTGGGGATCCGACTCGCTTCTCGGACAGGGATGGGACCTTCTGGAACGACTGGTCACCGAACTGCCTCGGGACGAATTCCGGATCGTGGCGCTCCTGCATCCCCATGTCTGGAACGCGCATGGCGACTGGCAGGTTCGAGCTTGGTTCGCCGGGCTGGCCCGCTCCGGACTCACTCTGATCAGCCCACATGGGGACTGGGTCGGGGCGGTTGTCGCAGCCGACTACATCGTCGGCGACCATGGGTCGGTCTCGCTCTACGCGGCGATGACCGGTGTTCCCGTTCTCATGGCGGGCCGGCTCGATGCCGACGTGGATCCGGGTTCGCCCCTCGCTGAACTCATGTCCTTCGCGCCGCGCCTGCGCGGGGACCGTCCCCTGCGTCCGCAGCTCAGGCGAAGTTCCGCGACCTGCCGCTCCCACCGGTATGAGCGTGTGGCGGCCCGTATCTCGTCGGAACCCGGCCGGTTCTCACACAAGATGCGGGCGCTGCTCTACCGGAAACTGCGCTTACGGCCCCTCGGCGCACGAGTGTCCACGGAACCGGCACGTTTCCCGCTCACGGTTCGCTACGACGAACCGGGAAGCGTGACGGCGCCGTGAGGACGATGCTCATCGCATTGGTCTCCCAGACAGTGGAGCCGAGGAGCACCAGGTTGTCCGGCCCGGTACACCGTGTCCGCAGCGTGCTCCTGGCCCCGGGGTTCGAGTGCCCGACCGTTGACGAACACACCAGAACCCGCCTTCCGGCACCGGGTCGTTGGTCACAACTCGGTGATGTGCTGATCGAGCGCGGCACGGGAGCGTCGACGGCTGTCTCAACAGCCGCCTCTCATCCGGGAGTTCTGGTGGTTGCCGTACATCGTGGCCCGCACTGCTGGATCCGGCTCGGTCCGGACGGCACCGTGTGCGAATTTCACGCCACAGGGCCGGGGTTCCTGGAGGACACGTGGGAGATGCTTGCGTCGTTGGCCCATGCATGGCTGGTGGCCGGGAGACCTGCCGCTGAGTTCGGCTCGGTTCCGTTGTGCGTGCTCCGGGTTCAGTCCTCCTGCTCGCCACTTTCCAGATGTATGAGCCGACGCTGTGCGAACAGTGCTTCGTCCGATTGCGAACGGCCCACGGAGGAGTAGAGGTTGAGCGCCTCCCGGTAGTGCTCCCGGGAGGCGCGAGCGTCTCCGCGCTGCTCGGCCACTTCGGCCAGGCCGCCGACGGCGTGGGCGATCTCGTAGTTCGCGGTCATGCCGCGCAGTGTCGCCAATGCGGCGGAGAACTGCTCTTCCGCTTGGTCGAGATGGCGCAGGGCGAGATGGGCGCGTCCCAGAACTGTGCTCGCCCGCGCGGCGTTGTACGTGTCGCCAGCGTCCTGAAGAGCGAGGCGGGCGACGCTGCCCTGCTGAATCGTCTCTTCAGGACTACCCACGGCAAGAGCCACATCGGCGAGGTTCAGCCGGGCCAGTGCCCCGGTCCGCTCGTCTCCGTTGGCCGGCAGTTCCGCAGAGGCGTGCCGAAAGAGTTCGGCGGCCTCCCTCAACTGTCCAAGTCGTTGCAGTGCGAGCCCTCGGTAGTTGAGCGTACGGGCATAGCCGAGCCGGTCGCTGCGATGCGCGAAGAGCTGCGCGGCGCGCTCGAACATCTCCAAGGCGACCTCATGGTTTCCGGAGCCGAGTTGCCCCACTCCGCCGGACGTGAGCATCCGGCATTCCGCCGCCGTGTCTCCCAGCTCGGCTGCGGCTTCCAGTCCCACCTCGTGAGCGATGCGCCAGTCGTCGTAGAACTTCCGTCGAAGGAAGAGGGGCCACAAGGCATCTGCGAGCTGCCATCCGACGGTCGGAATGCCGGCAGAACGGGATTGGCGGATCACGGCCATCAGGTTGGGCAGTTCGCGCTCCAACCAGTCCAGGGCGCCATCGGTGTCGTGCCCGACATCCGCGGTGACCACGGGATCCGGACCGTAGTCCCGGGGCATCGTGCGGTGCTGGGGATCGATGATCTTCTCGGCGCACGTGGCGCTGGCGAGGTAGTGGTCGGCGATGCGGCGGACGACTCGCGAGCGTTCCCCCGGCGACTCTTCCTCCTGCGCCTTCGTGGCAGCGTGCAAGCGCACGAGATCGTGAAACCGGTGACGGTCATCTCCGGTTTCGAGAAGCAGGCTCGCGTTGTGCAGCGTCTCTAGAAGCTCCTCGGTGTTTCCTTCACCCGCGAGCACCGCTGTCGCGATCGTGCTCCCGAATTCCGAACCGGAGTGCAGTCCCAACAGCCGGTAGAGCCGGGCCGCCGGAGGCGACAGAGCCCGGTACGACAGGTCCAGTGTCGCTCGCACATTGTGGTCGCCGTCTATGGCCAGTGCCTCCAACCGGTGGTGCTCCTCGGTAAGCGCACGGACCATCGTGGTGATGCGCCGTTGCGGCCGGGCCACGAGCCGCGCACCGGCGACTCGGACGGCCAGCGGCAGTCCGGCGCACAACTCGACCAGGATCCGTGCGTCATCGGGCTGGTCTGCCACGCGGCCGTCGGACAAGGTGTCGGCGAGGAGTTCCACGGCGGCTTCAGGAGCGAGCGATTCCAGATGGACGGGATGGCAGCCGTCCAGGGTCAGCCCTGGCAGCCGACTACGACTGGTCACCGCGGTGATGTTTCCGCCCGCAGGCAATAACGGCCGCACCTGGGCCGCCGTCGCGGCGTCGTCGAGCAGTACGGTAAGGCGTCGACCGTCGGTCAACGACCTGTATAAAACGGTCCGTTCGGCCAGTGTCGCGGGAACCTGTTGTCCCTGAACGCCCAATGCACGCACGAAGCGTCCGAGTATCTCCTCCGGGGCAACCGGTCCACCAACCGACTGAGCACCAAGGTCCGCGTACAACTGTCCGTCCGGAAAGTGGGGACGCAGGGTGTGCAGCCAACGCAGCGCGAAGGCAGTTTTTCCGACACCGCCCAAGCCGCTCACCAGAGTCAGCATCGGCCGCTCCTCCCGCCTGACACGGGCCCGATACTGCTCCAGTTCCTCCAGCTCCAGCGACCGATCGACCATGTGCCCGGAAGGTGGAAGCTGCCAGGGAGTCTGTCGGAGGGAGCTTGCCTCGGTGCTGATATGAACGCCGCCGTACACCACATGGGCCTGGACAGATGAGCCGTGCACTGTGCCGCTCAACTCGTTGTGTGAACTGAGCTCGTGGCCCTGCACTCACGCCCCCAACCCCCGTGTGGGTACTGATTCCTTGAGTAGATCCTTTCCGTACGTGTGCTCGATATCCATCAGAGTGGATGAGGCGTCTGCCATCCGCGTTTCTCAGCCAGTCCGGTTGGGAGGGTTGTCTCCGGAACTGCGAAATATCAGATTCGTGAAAGTGTGGCCCTGGAGCACCGGACCGTGTTGCGTGCCGCCGGTGATGCTGTTGTGCACCGTGGCGGGCGGGAAAGCAGGAGCGAACTCGTCGACGAGGCGGCGGAGTTCCACGGCGGTGTTGGGATCCTCCTCCAGCAGTCGGCGGAGCCTGAGTCGCACCGTCGCTGTCAGGTCGGAGGCGAGGTCTTCCTGGTCGGGCCGTCCTGTGGCTGCGATCAGTGCCGCACGGGTTTCCTCCAACTCCCGGGCCACAGTGTTGGGTTCACCGTCGCGGGAGAAGATCCGCACCACGCGCTGCTTCGTCTGCTCCCAGGCATCGGTGACCATGAGACCGACAAGTGTCGTCGCTCCGGTCCCGACCAGTGTCACCAGTTCCGCGTCCAATGACCTTCCTCGATTCCTCTGCGCCCCGACGTTGTGTTAAGCCTTCCACGGTAGGTCGTAAGTTGTGGGCACTGCCATGGCGGAACCGCTTCGGGACAGTCAACCTATCGCCGGGCGGGTGGAGTTGCTGTTCATGGCTCCAAGCCAGCCCAGCGTGAGGCTTCGCCAGATTTGCCCCGGTCACCTCGTTGTTCTTCAACCGTACGGTGGGACTCGACCGTCTTCAGCCCATCTCGGCTGCCCTGCAACTCTCACGTGCGTTGGGCATCGTCGTTCTCTCCGGGCTCGAGGGAGTGCAACGTCGCTTCCTAAGCGGCTTTTTGTGGCTCGGCGTTGATCTCCTCTTCGGGGTCGAGGCGGTGGATGTGGATGCCGTGGGTGACGCGGCTGGTGGGTGCCTCGTCGGGGCGGAGGGTGCGGTAGCCGGGGGTGCTGTGCCTGGTGGCGCGGGGTGCTGACCGGCCGGGGCGGGGGCGGATGGCCTCGCGGGCCAGGTCGGCCTGGACGTCACGGATTTTGCGGCGGCCCACCCGGCGGGTTTCGGCCCGGTAGAGGACAGGACAGCCGACGTGGACTCCGGCGGCGAGGACGGCGGCCCGGTCCGGCAGCCCCAGGTCGAGGTGCACACCGTCCCAGGAGGGATCGGTATCGGCATGACCGCGCAGGTGCCCGGTAGAGCGGGCGAAGACACCGGCCACGGGGCCGTTGCTGGTCGATACCTCGGCGGGCAGGTTCAAGGCCTCGGGCAGGATGCCCAGATCGTCGCCCCGGTGGGAGGAGGACAGCCACGGGAAACCGTCCTCGCTGATGGCGCGGACCGTCAGGCTCATCTCGTCCTTGTGGGCCTGGAGCAGCAGCCGGGGCCCATTGCCGCCCAGTTCGGCGATGACGTTGCCGACGAGGGTGCGCCGGACCCGGGCGCCGACAGCGGTCCACCTCTTGTCGAGGTGGTCGGCGACATGGTGTTCGTGTCCTACGGGACCGGGCAGTTCGGTGAGCCCTTCAGCAGTTCGAACACGATGCGGCTCTTTCCGTTTTCACTGGCCGGAAGCGGGTGCCGGGGTACTGACGGGCAGGTTTTCGGGGTCGATGCCGAGCTTCACGAGCCGTGAGTCGACGACGCTGGCGGCGATGGGGTGGTAGCGCGGCCGGTTGACGGCGTAGGCGTCGATGGCCCGCTGTCGGGTAACCGGGTTGTCCACGAGTTCGTCGTAGAGCGGTTTGATGAAGCGCATCCGGCCGATGCGGGCGACCATGTCGAACGCCGCATCGACGGCGGGCGCGTAGTCGCTGCGCAGCCCGACGAGGATCCAGAGCTGGCGGATGTCGAGGTTGCGGTGGGTGGTGAAGCCGTAGCGCTCGTCCAGGCGGGCGAGGAAGGCGGGGTCCTGCGGGGTTTTGAGCTGGGCGACGTAGTAGTGCCACTGTTCGGCCCGCCAGTGCGCCGACGTCTCCTCGTCGGGCAGTTCCTGTCCGGTCCTGGCGACTTCCTCCAGGAGGATGGCATGGGCCCGGGGGGCGGAGTCGGGCAGGCCGGGGGCGTACAGCCACTCTTGGTAGTCGAAGTCGTTGGTGAGTTCCCGCCGGGCGTAGTCGACGAACTCCTCGGTGGTGAGGGAGGAGAACGCGAAGTCCCTGAAGTACTTCAGGACGAAGGCGTCGAACCGTTCCCGGCCCACGAACTCCTCCATCGCCCGCACGACGAGGTAGCCCTTCTCGTGGGAAACCCAGGAGGAGGTGGCGTCGGGGTCCACGCCGGTCATCTCACGGCGGAGCCTGGTGTGTTCGGGCCGGTCCGCGAAGTAGGCCAGGTCCTCGTCGAGGAGGGTCCGCACCACGGCGGCGTGCATCTCAGCGACATCGCGCCCGTGCACCGTCTCCGACATACGGCGTTCGCCCCAGCTGGCGAAGCCCTCGTTAAGCCAGAAGTGCTCCATGG
This sequence comes from Streptomyces sp. NBC_00988, assembly GCF_045162645.1. Taxonomy (NCBI): domain Bacteria; kingdom Bacillati; phylum Actinomycetota; class Actinomycetes; order Kitasatosporales; family Streptomycetaceae; genus Streptomyces; species Streptomyces sp. NBC_00988. Next base: position 267,255 of record NZ_CP108730.1, on the reverse strand, counting down.
AGGTGGCGGTCACCATGTCACCGGCCCAGTGGTGGGCGATCTCGTGGCTGAGGGTGTCCACCAGGGAGCGGTCGCCGGTGATGACGGTGGGAGTGAGGTAGGTGAGCTGCGGGTTCTCCATGCCGCCGTAGGGGTAGCTGGGCGGCATCACGACCAGGTCGGCACGGCTCCACGGGTAGGGGCCGTACACCTCCTCGCCTGCCCGTACGAATTCTTCGACCCCGACGAACTCCCACGCAGCGGCGTCAAGCTCAGCGGGCTCGGCCCAGATCCGGCTGCGCGGCCCGATCTCAGCGGATTCGATGTGGCCGGCGAGCAGCACGACTAGGTACGGGGGCATCGGCTTGGCGGCGGAGAACTCGAAGGTACGGGTTCCGGGCTGGCCGGGGGTGTCGCCCAGCGAGTCGGCTGACATCAGCGCGGTGTACCCCTCAGGGACGGTGATGTGCGCGGTGTAGGTCAGGCGCACCGACATGCTGTCGTGCAGCGGAATCATCGAGCGGGCGTGGATGGTCTGACACTGGCTGTAGAGGCAGTGGTGAGTACCGCCGGAGGTCTGCTCCGGGGTGACCCATTGGAGCGCGGTCGATTCGGGTGAGGTGGCGTAGGTGATCGACACCTTGTCCAGCCCGTCGGGCAGCGTGAACGACAGAGATTCGCCCAGCACCTTGTCGTGTGGGCCGATCTCGAACGCGACCGGTTCACCCGCAGAGCTGCGCACTGCCTGGATGTCCAGCGCACGGGTGTCCAGGCTGACGGCTGCCGGGCCCGGCCGGTCGAACATCACCTGGACGACGCAGTCCAGGCGGCTGTGGTCGAAGTCGACTGCTGCCGTCCAGTCGATGTGCCGGATGCGCGGCTGGTCGTCGGTGAGATACGAGTGCGGGTCCGGCCGCGTCATGGAATTCTCCTCGGTTTGGTGTAGCCGGGACTGCTGAAGAAGATGGGTTGTGCCGGTCACGGGGCGTCGATTCGCTCCATGCCCGGTTCGGTCCAGGCGCCGCCGATGTAGTGACCGATGAGGGTGGGGACGGCCGTCATGAGGTCTCCGTGATCAGGTGGGCGTCGGGGGCGAGGGGCGCTGGACGGGGTATCCCCTCATGGATCAGGTGCCAGGGCGACGGGAACTCGCCGACGGGTACGTCGATCAACACCGGTTCGCCGGCCGACACTGCGTCGGTGAGGGCGCCCTGGAGTTCCTTGGGGTTGACGGCACGGGCGGAGGAGATGCCGAAGGCCGACGCGAGCTGCGCGTAGTCGGGGTTGACGAGGTCGGTGGCGAAGTAGCGGGCGCCGTAACGGTTCTTCTGGATCCGGCGGACATTGCCGTAGAAGCCGTCGTGGAAGACAACGGTGACCAGCCCCAGGTCGTACTTCCGGGCGGTGGACAGCTCCTGAAGGGTCCAGGAGAAGCCGCCGTCGCCGTTGATCGACACCACCGCGCGATCCGGGTCGGCCGCTTTGACGCCGAGCGCGGTCGCGAAGCCGTAGCCGAGGGTGCCCTGGTAGCCGGGACCGATGTAGGTGCGGGGCCCGTACGCCGGGTAGCAGGCCCCAGCTGCGTAGCCGACCTGGGTGAATTCGCTGACCAGCACGCCGTCCTCCGGGAGGGCCTGCCGGATCGCGCCGAGGTATTCGCGCTGCGGGGCGATGTCGGCGAACTGTTCGTCGAGCCAGGCCCGGACGGCGGCGAACTCTCCCTCCCGGGAGGCCGGGGCGGTGGAGCCGATCTCGTCGGCGAGGGCGGCAAGGCCGAGGGCGGCGTCGGCGTGCAGACGGGTGTCGGCGACCCGGGGGCCGTGCAGGTCGGCCTCCTCGGCGTTGAGCAGGACCACCTTGGCGCCCCCGCTGTCCACCTGGGTGCCGAAGGCGGTCATGAAGCGGGTGCCCACGGCGAGCACCACGTCCGCCTCGGCGCGGAAGGCCCGCAGCGCCAGCGCGTCGAAGGCCAACCGGTGGCGGGCGTCGATGGCCCCCCGGCCGTTCTCGCTGACCAGTACAGGTGCCTCCAGCGCCTCGGCGAGCCGTACCAATGCGGCGGTGGCGCCGGAGGCGATGCCCCCGCCGCCGACGATGATCAGCGGATGACGGGCGCCGCGCAGCAGGGCGGCGGCCTCCGCGACCGCCCGCGCGTAGGGCTCCACAGGGGAGGGAGCGACCCGGCCGGGGATGGGCGCGTCGGCGGTGGCTGCCAGCACGTCCGGCGGTACTTCGAGCGCTACCGGGCGCGGGCGTCCGCTGCGCAGCTGTCGGAAAGCCTCCGCCACCAGGACCGGCACCTGTTCCGGGCTGCGGGCGATGCCCGTCCACTTGGTGAGGCGCTCCAGAATCCCGGTCTGGTCGGGGATCTCGTGCAGCGCGCCAAACCCCTTACCGATGAGGGCGGAGTCGATCTGCCCGGCAAGCAGGAGCACGGGCGAGTTCGCGGAGTAAGCCGTCGCTACGCCGGACAGCGCGTTGAGGACCCCCGGCCCCGGCACGACCATGGCGACCCCGACCTCACCGGTGCTGCGGGCGTACCCGTCGGCCATGTAGGTCGTGGCCTGCTCATTGCGCGCACAGATGAAGTCGATCCGGTCGGCGCGCTTGTAGAGAGCGTCCGCCGCCGGGTCGAGCTGGACCCCGGGTATTCCGAAGACGCGCGAGACGCCCTGGGCCGCCAGGGACTCGGCCAGTAGATCTCCGCCAGTGGGCGTTGCCATCACGTCACAGTCCTCTCAGGCGTGGCTCTGTCAGATGGATTCATTATATTCGATACTATCGAATGGTCGATTCGCGTCAACCGTGAACCCGGACCGTAGAATCGGATCTCGGGGCCACGATGGCGTCGGGACAGGGGAGTTTGATGGCAGCGTCGTCCAGCGGCACGGGAGCATCCAGGGAGGCCGGCTCAGCGGGGAACGGCTCCGTGGTGACGTTCAACCGGGCGCGCAACACGGGATCCATCGTGGACTCCGTGGTGGAGCAGATCGAGGAGACGATCACGCGCCAGGGGCTGCCTGCCGGCTACCGGTTCGGTACCAAGCAGGAACTGTGCGAGCAGTTCGGCATTGCCCCCGCCACTCTGGGTGAGGCGCTACGCGTCCTGCGCGGACGCGGGGTCGTCGAGGCGCGTCCCGGTCCGGGAGGCGGCCTCTTCGTCACTGAGCGCTCGCCATTGCTGCGGCTCGCCCACAGCGTGATGGAGCTGAGGCAGCGTGGTTCCACGGTCAACGAGATGATCGCCGTACTCGCTGCGCTGGACGAGGCCGTCGTCAGCGACGCCGCGGTCCACCGTACCGACCAGGACCTGCGCGATCTGGACGACCTCATGAACCGGCTGGCCGAGGTGTGGCACGACCCGGTGAACGGCCTGCATGCCAACTGGAGGCTGCACCGCAGGATCGCCGAGATCTCGCCCAACGCCGTGCTGCGCGCCTTCTACCTCAATCTGGTCGACTACATCGACGGTGAACTCGCCGCCGACGGCGACTCGCCCCCGCGGCTACCGGTGCCAGGTTTCGTCGCCGACTCCGAGCAGCGACTGGAGAAGCACCGTGACCTCGTCGCGGCGATCCGTTCGGGCGATCAGGCCAGGGTGCGGACGGCCGTGGAGCGTCACGGCAGTCTCGATCGCTGACCCTCGGGCGGATACGGATCCCCGGCTCGACCCGGATCACTACACCGGCCGCGTCACCTCCCGGCAAGCCCGACACATCGGTGAAGGGCTCATCCACCCAGGCGCAAGGTCGACGCCGAGGGAAAGGCCCGGACCGCGGGCGGTTTGGCAAACTGCACCGGCAGGAAGGGGCAGGGCTGCTCCAGCAGTCCCAGTACCCCCGGAAGTCGGTATGCCCACACTGGAGTGCGGATCGCCGAGGAAACTGGGGTCCGCGTCCCGGGCGACAGTGAAGTTCTTGAAGCTGGTGTCGTCGAGCGGGACGACCCATCGGGTCATATAGGTCTGCACGGCGGTGAGCTGAGGGCTGGCCATCACGCGCAGGTTGGGGAAGGCGGTCTTTGTGACCCGCCGTGGCGCCGACCGGTGCCCAGCCCTCGGAGTTGTACGGAGCTGACACCGTGTTTGGTGTACTCGCAGGTCACCTCCAGCATGCGGGTCCGAAGGGGAGGGCGTTGACCCGCCTGGCGGCGCTGCGGGTGTCGCCTGGTGGCTTCCTCTCGTGAATCCAGCGGAACCCGCCACAGCGCGCGGCCCCCTTGAGGTCGGCGACCTGCCAGGGCCTGTCGTCCGCAGGGGCCGGGCTGTGCGAGTACCGCCGTTCCAGGCCACTGCCCGATCAGACTTGCTGCGGGTGCGCGCCGGGCTCCCATCGCGGCATCGATCCGTCCTGGGCCTGCTTCGACTCCATCCTTCCAGCGCAACGCCCCCACTCGCAGGGTCGAGCCTGTCGTACAGCTGTGCTTTCGCGTCGGCCTCCTCGGCACGCCAGATCACATTCACATGAATGACTTAAATGGTTATAGTCAATTCGGTTGTTGTCTCGCCACTCAACAGGAAGCGAACCCATGTCGAACCTGCGTCTGCGTGCTGATCTCGCCGGCATCCCGGACTACAAGCCGGGCAAGACGGCCTCTCCCAGCTCGGGGCCGGGCCCTTTCAAGCTCTCGTCGAACGAGAACCCGTACGCACCGGTCCCGTCCGTCCTGGCCGCCATCGCTATTCAGGCCGAATCAGTCAACCGCTATCCGGAGACCGCCGCACGCGAACTCGTCACGGGACTGTGCGAGCGATACGGGGTGAAGGCGGCCAATGTCGTGCTCGGCAGCGGTTCATCCGAGGTCATCTCCCAGATCATCCGCGCCACAGCCGGACATGGAGACGAAGTCGTCTTCCCCTGGCGGTCCTTCGAGGCGTACCCGCTACTCACGGTTGCCGCCGGGGCCGTACCCGTCCGGGTGCCCCTCAACGAGCGGCACGAGCACGACTTTGACGCCATGGCCGCGGCCATCACCGAGCGCACTCGACTCATCATCGTCTGCAATCCGAACAACCCCACCGGTACGACGGTCGGTCGGGCGGAACTCGACGCTTTCCTCGAACGGGTGCCCAGCGACGTGACTGTGCTCATCGACGAGGCGTACGTACACTTCAACCGGCGCCCCGACACCGTGCAGGGAATAGACGTCTTCCGTCGCCGCCCCAACGTGGCACTCGCCCACACCTTCTCGAAGGCGTACGGCCTGGCCGGACTACGCGTCGGTTACGCCATCGCCCCGGCCGCCCTGGCAGCGGCGCAGCGCAAGGTGGCGCTGCCGTTCGCCGTCACCTCCCTCGCCCAGGCGGCAGCCGTTGCCTCACTACGTGCGGAGGCCGAACTCGCCGAACGTGTCGACGCACTTGTGGCTGAGCGCGACCGTGTCACCAAGGCTCTCGTTGATCAGGCCTGGGCGCTCCCCGAAACTCAGGCGAATTTCGTCTGGTTCCCGCTGGGTGCTGACGCGCTTGCCGGGGCGGAACTCTTCGAGGAACAGGGCCTGCTCGTTCGGCCCTTCGCGGGGGAGGGAATCCGGGTCACAGTGGCTGAGACCGCCGCGAACGACCGGGTCGTCGCGGCTGCCGCTGCCTTGGTCGCTGCTGGCCTGACGGGAGGCCTCGTCACGGAGAACAGAGTCTCCAACGCATCCTGACGCGTCGGCCTCCGAGCGTTCGGGTGTGTCTGGCCAGCGGCGTAACTCGAGTCGTGTGGGCCAGCCGTGAGTTGAGCCTGTTGAACAGCGTTTCCGCCCGAGCTGACCAGTCCCGAGTCCGCGCTGCGCCCGGCTCCAACCGGCATGGCCCGCCTTACCGAACGTGGGTACCAAGTTCTGGGTGTGTTCGCCACCGGCCTCGCCAACGACGACATTGCGAAACGGCTCTACCTGTCGACGTACACGGCCAAGGCACATTGCAAGCGGCTCATGGCCGAGGTAGGGGCGCGTGACCGGACTCAACTGGTAGTCGGCGCCTACCAGACGGGCTTCACCCGAAGCTAGTCCGTTCGACGGACCCGTGGTTCCCCGGTCTGCTGTGTGGAGCCGGGGCGGACCATGCCGGTCTCGTAGGCGATCACCACGAGTTGGGCGCGGTCCCGGGCGCTGAGTTTGGCCATGGCCCGGTTCAGGTGGGTCTTGACCGTCACCGGCGTGACGAAGAGTCGCTCGGCGATGTCCTGGTTGGAAAGGCCCGTCGCCACCAGAGTCATCACCTCGCGCTCCCGGGGGGTCAGGGTGGCCAGCCGGTCCGGATCGGTGGGACCGTGCGGTGCAGGCTGCGCGAGGAAACGGGAGATCAGGCTTCTTGTCGCGGCGGGAGACAACAGAGCCTCCCCCTTCGCGACCAGCCGGACGGCGTCGAGGAGTTGTGCGGGCTCGACGCCCTTGCCCAGAAACCCGCTCGCTCCGGCGCGCAGCGCTTCGGCGACGAACTCGTCCACTTCGAACGTGGTGAGCACCAGCACCTTCACTCCGGCCAGGTCCTCGTCCTGGCCGATCAGCCGGGTGGCTTCGAGGCCGTCGACCTCGGGCATTCGGATGTCCATCAACACGACCTCCGCCTGCTCACTGCGGGCCAACTCGACCGCCTCGCGACCGTTGGAGGCCTCCGCGACGACCTCCATGTCCGGCTGGGCGTCGATGAGCAGCCGGAAGGTGCCACGCAGCAGTGCCTGGTCGTCGGCGAGCAGGACACGAATGGTCATCAGGAACCTTTCGAGGAAAGGGTGACGGGGAGTTCAGCGAACACGTGGAAGCCGCCTTCCGGCCGAGGCCGGGCGGTGACTTTGCCGCCGATCGCGGCGGCGCGCTCGCGCATACCAATCAGGCCGTGACCCGTGCCGGCGCCGTTTGCCGTGCCGGGGCGGCCGTCGTCCGTCACCGTGATCCGCAGGCTCTCCGGTCGGTAGTCCAGCGCCACTTGGACGTGCGTGGCCGCCGCATGCTTGTGGGCGTTGGTGAGTGCCTCCTGGATGATGCGGTAGGCCGTCAGATCCGTGGTGGGCGCCACCCATTCCGGCTCGCCACTGCGTACAACTTCCACGGGTAGGCCACTGGTGCGGAAGGAGTCGACCAGGTCGTCGAGGCCGCTGAGGCTCGGAAGGGGGTGACGGGGTTCGGGGGCGTCGTCTGACTCGCGGAGCAGGCCGACCATGGCGCGCAGTTCGTCGAGTGCGTTACTGCTGTTCTCCTTGATGTGTGCGAGGGCCTGGTACGCCGTGTCCGGGTCAGTGCGCATGAGGTGTTGGGCCACCCCGGCCTGGGCGTTGACCAGAGTGATGTGGTGGGCGACGACATCGTGCAGGTCGCGGGCGATGCGGATGCGCTCCTCGGTGACCCGGCGGCGGGCTTCCTCCTCCCGGGTGCGTTCGGCGTCTTCGGCGCGGGCCACGACCCGGGCGAGGCGGATGCGGCGCCTGCCGACGGCGTCTCCGAGGGCGGTGGCCGCGATCGCCAGGTCGAGTCGTGCGAGAGCTTGTGCGGAGAAGGCCGGCTGCGAGGTGGCCATCGCGTAGGTGGTGGTGATGGCGATAGTCGCGGTGAGCCCCACGGCCCAGGCAGAGCGACGGTCAGTGTGGGTCGCGAAGGTGTACAGGGCGACCAGGCTTGCCGCCGGGGCCAGCCAGTATCCCGGCGCGTTGGCCATGTGAGCCAGGTCGATACCGAGCGTTACGACGACGACCGCCAGGGGCCAGCGGCTACGGACGACCAGGGGCGCGCAGGCCAGGACCGTCCAGCCGACTCCTTCGGCGCGGGGGAGGTGCCAGCCGTCCTTGCCCGCCGCGTTCGCCACCACGGCGATTGCCACCAGCAGCGCAGCCGGGAACGCGTCCCTGACCCGATCATGGCGAGTCCACCAGCTGAGCCATGTGTGTGTCACTTGCACCCCTTTACCGTACGCAGCGCGGGCCGGGGCGAGCGGCCCCGGCCCGCGCTGTCGACGGCTGATTCTCAGTCCGGGATCCCGGCCGACTGCGGCACGCGAACCGGGTTCGGGGTCCGGTCGGCGGGCTCATCGGGCGGGCCTTCCACCGAAACGCGGGGAAGGGTCCGGTCCAGCCAGCGTGGCAGCCACCAGTTCGCGCGTCCGCACAGGTGCATGAGGGCGGGTACGACGACCATCCGGATGAGCAGGGCGTCGAGCGCGACGGCTACGGCGAGGCTCAGACCGAATTCGGCGATCAAGCGCATCCCGCCGAAGACGAAGGAGCCGAAGACGCAGAACATGATGGCGGCGGCCACGGCGATCACCCTGCCGGTCTCGGCCTGGCCGACCCGGACCGCGCTCCGGTTGTCCCCGGTGCGGGCCCATTCCTCACGCATCCGACTGACCAGGAAGACCTGGTAGTCCATGGAGAGTCCGAACATGACGCCGATGATCAGGATCGGTACGAACGACTCGATCGGACCGGCCGACCCGGCCCCCAGCAGACCGCTGCCGAAACCGTGCTGGAAGACGAGGACGATCGAACCGAAGGCGACGCCGATGCTGAGGATGTTGAGCAGCGCACCGACGGCCGGGATCAGCAGACTACGGAAGGCGATGGTCAGCAACAGGAAGCCGAGCACGGCGATCACCGCCAGGAACATCGGCAGCTTGCCGATCAGCACCGATGCGAAGTCGTCGTTACTGGCCGTCGTACCCCCGATGTACACGTGTATCGAGGTGCCCTTCTCCAGCTGTGGGACCACGTCCGAGCGCAGATGGTCGATGAGGTCGGACGTCTTGACGGACTGCGGTGACGTGGTCGGCACCACGCTGATCACACCTACGTCCTGCCCGTCGCGCATCGGGGCCGCAGAGACGCTCGCCACGCCGTCGACCTGGCGAAGCTTGTCTGCCAGGTCGGCAGCCGCGACCTTGTCCGCGGCGGTGGGCGCCTGGACGGCCAGCACGAGCGGGCCGTTGAAGCCGGGGCCGAAGCCGTCGGCCATGATGTCGTACGCCTGACGGTTCGTCGACGATGTCGGCAGGTTGCCGTCGTCGGCCGAACCCAGGCGCAGGGACAGCGTGGGGAAAGCGACGGCTGTGACGATCACGACGGCGATGGCTCCGAGGATCCTCGGCCGGGCCTGGACTCGCGCGGCCCACCGCCCCCACAGCCCGGTCTCGTCGGGATGGTGATCGCCCCCGGCCAACTGCCTGCGCTGCTTACGGCTGAGGACCTTGAGTCCGATGAAGCCGAGAAGTGACGGCAGCAGGGTGATGGCGGCCAACACGGTCAGGATGACGGTGATGGCGGCGCCGATGACCATGCCGTTGAGGATGCCGAGGCGCAGTGTGAACATTCCGAGGAGCGCGATGACCACGGTCAGACCGGCGAAGATCACCGCGCGGCCGGATGTGTTGAGCGCCTTCGCCGTCGAGTCGCCGACGCTCATGCCGTCCATGAGGTTGTGGCGGTGGCGGTTGACGATGAACAGCGCGTAGTCGATGCCGACGCCGAGGCCGATCAGCGCGCCCAGGGTGAGGGTTGTGTCGGGGAGGGTGACGACATGGCTGAGCAGCATCACGGACAGGGAAGCGGTACCCACGCCGGCGACGGCCGTGATGATGGGCAGCACAGCCACCCACACCGCCCGGAAGACCAGTAGCAAGATGACGAACGCCGCGACGATGCCGAGCCCTTCACTGGCCGGGTTCGACGCGGGGGTGACGGAGAAGGCCTGGCCGTTGAGCGCGACATGGAGCGTCCCGGACTCAAGTGAGGTGGCGAGCTTCTCCACCGTCTTGGTCTGTGCGTCGCTGCTGCCCTCGGCGAAAGCGACGGTCGCGTACGCCGTCGTACGGTCCTTGCTGATCTGCTGATGACCCGCTGCTGTGTACGGGCTGCTCACGGACACCACACCTGGCGAGTGTGCGACCCGGTCGAGGGCGTGCGCGATGTTCCGCTGCACCGAAGCATCGGTCACCGTGCCGCTGCGCACCTGCCAGACCACGGTCCCGCTCTCGCCTGCCGAACTGCTCGCGCCCTGCTTCAGGAGAGCCATGGCCTTGGCCGAGTCGGTGTTCTGCGCGGTCGTGCTGTTGCCGAAGTTGGTCCCGGCCACGCTGAGCCCGGCTACCAGGGCGAACAACAAGCCCACCCAGGCCAGAAGGACGACGAGCCGGTGCCTATGGCACCAGCTGGCTAGAGCGGACATTTGGGGTCCTCCGGAGTTGTGCCACAGGGTTGTGCCGGCGATCTCCGGCATCGTCTCGAAGGTCGCACCCACGCGATCTCTCGTCATTGGCCCAGCGCAGACACTTGCGCCTACTGCGATCGCAGCAGACATCCGCGGCCAGTGGCGTAGCCCCTGAGACCTTGGCTTCGGGAGCGACCTCCACGCCTCTGCACCGTGGTGCGGAGGCGTGCGTGCAAGAGCGAGCCGCACAACGAGTCGAGGACGAGGTCGTCAAGGTCACCGCGGGCGTCGAGTTGAAGCATCTGGCCGGCTTTCTCGGCCAAGGTCATACGTGAGATCTGGTCGGCGACGCGTTCGTCGTCAGGCGTACTCGGACGGAGGCAGGGCTCGGGATGTGGGGGGTTTGGGGGCCGGTGGCGCGCACGGGCGGGTGGTTCATCCAGCCACTCCGTTCTGAACGGGCAACCGCGAGAGCTCGACGTCGAGGGTGTGATGTCCGGACGCCAGTTCGCGGTCGGCGTGGCCCGGCCAGCGAAAGACCGCGCTGCTGCCCCTGGGGATGGTCATCGAGACCGTCACGCGATCGTCCTGCCGGCGCCATTCGATGGAGACTCGGCCGTGGGGGGTCTGCAGTGCGCACCGAGCCCAGTCGATGCCCTCCGCAACCTGTGGTGCCACCAGGACTTCGCGGTAACCAGGGGTCAGGGGCGCGATGCCTCCGACGGTGCGATGGATCCAGTCGGCGACTGCCCCGAGCGCGTAGTGGTTGAAGCTGGTCATGTCGCCCGGGTTGATGCGGCCGTCCGGCAGCATTGAGTCCCAGCGCTCCCAGACGGTCGTCGCGCCCATGGTGACTGGGTACAGCCACGACGGGCATTCGCGCTGGAGAAGCAGACGGTACGCGGCGTCGATGTGCCCCGTCGAGCTCAGAGCGCCTGTGACGAAGGGCGTTCCGGCGAAGCCGGTCGAGATCCGGTGGCCGCTCGCCTCGACGAGTTGAGCCAGCCGGTCGCCGGCCCAGGCCTGTTCCGTTTCGTCGAGCACCCCGAACGCGATAGCCAGCGTGTAGACGGAGGCGCAGTCGCTCTTTATGCGCTGATTGCCGACGTAGTGGCGACGGAACGCGCCCCGGATGTTCGCGGCCGTAGAGGCGAATGCGGCGGATTCCACGGATTTACCCAGCAGCTGTGCCGCCTGCGCGACGAGCATCATCGTGCGGTACGCGCACGCGGTTGCTACCACGCCAGGGTCTGCTTTGGCGCGTTCGGGGTGTTCGGAGGGGGCGTCCGGGTCGAGCCAGTCGCCGAACTGGAAACCTGTGTCCCACAGGCCCGAAGGGGACAGCGATGCGCGGACCCTCCGCGCGTGGGCGAGCATCGTCGGGAACGTCTCGCTGAGGATCGTGATCTCGCCGTACGCCTCCCACAGTGCCCAGGGAACCCAGACAGCAGCGTCACTCCACAGGGCAACCGGGTGGCCGGTCGGTGGGCCGGCTGCCGCGTCGACGGCATGCTTGAGGATGTCAGGAACGACGAGCGGGACGACACCGGCATGGGAGTGCTCAAGCGTGAGGTCACGCAGCCAGTCGAGGAGGAAGTCCTTCACGTCGAACAGAAAAGCGGCCGTCGGCGCGAACGCTGAGAGGTCTCCCGTCCAGCCGAGGCGTTCGTCGCGTTGCGGGCAGTCGGTGGGGACGTCGACGAAATTGCCCTGCATTCCACGGACGACGTTCGCGTGGAAGGTCGTCAGATCCGGGTCGGAGCACTCGAACTCACCGGTCCGACGCAGGTCAGAGGAGATAACGACGGCGGTCACCGCGTCATCGACCGGAAGCCCTTCCGGCCAGTCTCTGAGCTCGGCGTAGCGAAACCCGTGGAAGGTCATGGTCGGCTCGAAGGTGTCGTCGCCGCCGCTCAACGTGAAGTGGTCGGTCGCCAGAGCCGAACGCAGTGGCCGTACGCACAGCTCGCCGTCTTCGAGAACCTCGGCGTGCCGTGCCGTGACGACCGTCCCCGCTGGTCCGCGCACACGGAGCTTGAGCCAGCCAACGATGTTCTGTCCGAAGTCGACGAGGATCGAGCCGGAAGCGCTGTGCCATGTTCTCTGCGGCTGCAGGTGGGCGATCCGTCGTACCGGCGGCGCGGGGTCGAGGCTGAGGTGGCTGCTGTCGTAGTCCACGATGCGGACACCGGCCCAGCCTTCGGCCTGAAATCCGGGGAGCAGCCAGGCATCGTCCTCACGTCGGGCATCGACGGCCTGGCCGTTGTACAGGTCGTCGGCGGTCACCGGCCCGGGGCCGGACATCCAGGACTCATTGGTCGCGACCACCGCCTCGTGGCCGTCGGCATAGGTCAGGCGAAGTTCAGCGAATGCAGCGATCTCTGGACCGTAGCGATGCGTCTCTATCCAGCCCAGCCGTCCGCGGTACCAGCCGTTGCCGACTGTGATCGCGAGTGTGGAGGTCTCGTCGACGAGATCGGTCACGTCGAGTTCGACGAAGTGCAGTCGCCACTCGTAGCTGGTCCACCCTGGAGTCAGTACGGCGTCCGTCACGGGCTGCCCGTTGATCCAGGCCTCACAGATGCCCAACGCGGACAGTCTCAGGGTGGCCGCGACCAGTCCTCCGTGCCCTGACTCGGTGGAGAATTCCCGGCGGAACCGCGGGGCTGAGTCGATGTCGTTTTCGGGCACGATGAAGCGCCCCGTCCAGATGGTCACGTAGATTCCAATTCACCAAGGAACGGTGGGGGGATAACGATGGGCTCAGCCCTTGAGGCCGCCTGCAAATCCTTGGACGATGTAGCGCTGCAGAGCGAAGTACGCAATCAGGATCGGCACGATGCTGATGATGATCCCGGCGAAAATAAGATTCCATTGGGCGCCGTATTGGCCCACGAATCCGTAGACGGCAACAGTGATCGTCTTGTTCCCCGAACCCGACAGGTAGAGCAGTGGTTGCAGGAAGTCATTCCAAGTGAACACTGCATTCAGGATGATGACCGTTCCTGTGATCGGCCGCATCAGGGGGAATACCACCGACCAGAAGGCGCGGAATGCGCTGGCGCCGTCGAGCGCGGCAGCCTCTTCGAAATCGTGGGGCAGTGCGCGCATGAAGCCGGCGTACAGGAAGATCGTGAACGGCATCGATTGGCCGACGTTCGCAAGAATGACGCCGCTGAGCGAGCCGAGCAGGTGGATGTCGCGCATCGTCTGGTACAGCGGGAGCAGAGCGAGCTGCATCGGAAGCAGGAGTCCCGCAAGGAATGCGAAGTAGCTGACGGTGGACCATCGAGAGCGCAGCCGGGAGAGGGGGTAGGCCGCGGACGAAGCGAAGATGACCAGGAAGACGATGGTCAGGACCGTGACGATCGCGCTGTTGATGAGCCCGCCGCCGAGAGCGCCCTGGTGCCAGGCATCGACGAAGTTTTGGAGGGTCGGATGCTTGGGAAGTGCAAGGGTCGAGCTCTGGTCTGCAGGAGCCTTGAAGGCGGTGTTGAAGAGCAGAAAGATTGGGAAAATGAATACCAAGGCTGTCAGGATCATGACGGCCTCAAGTACCCCTGTCCTCCATGTGTAGCGATACATCTCAGCCTTCGTTCTTCGAGATCATCCGATACTGAAACGCCGATGCCGCAGCCACGAACAGGGTTAGTACGACGGCCAGGGCGGCGCCGTTACTGAATCGCCCCAACTGGAAGGCGTTTTTGTAGATCAGCGTCGAGATGGTGTCGGTGGCGCCGCCGGGTCCACCCTGGGTCATCACGAGGACTTGGTCGAACAGTTTGAAGCCCCCGATAAGGGAGAGCATCAAGTTGATCGTGATCGCCGGAGCCAGCATCGGCCGGACGATGTACCAGAATCGCCGGATCGGGCCGGCTCCGTCGATCGCCGCCGCTTCGATCACCTCGTCGGGAATTCCCTGGAGTCCTGCGAGAAAAATGACCATGGAATATCCGACGAACTGCCAGATGACGACCGCGATGATCGCCCAGATCGCGACTTTCGGGTCGCCGAGCCAGTTCTGGCGCATTCCGCCGAGGCCGATGTCCTTGAGGATCTGGTTGAGTGCCCCATCCGGGGCGAGGAGGTTCTGCCAGAGGAACCCCACCGCGATCGACGTGATCACCACCGGTGCGAAGAAGAGAACCCGCAGGAAGTTCCGCGATTTGATCTGCGAGTTCACGCCGAGGGCGATGAGCAGGCCGATGGCATTCTGAACAACTGTGACAGTTACAGCGATCAGCAGGGTGTTCTTGATCGCGGTCAGGCTGTTCGTGTCGTCGAAGATCGACCGGAACTGATGGAAGCCCACCCAGTGCCTGACCGACGAGACACCGTCCCAGTCGGTGAAGGCGAAGAGGCTGCCCTGTACCGCAGGAACGATCACCGCGAACGCGTAGAGAGCGGCTGCGGGAAGAACGAACCACCACACCGACTGTGCGTAACTGCGATACCGACGCCTCGATCTCAAGGCTGGCGCGTCCGTGCGCGCCGGAACAGTGCTTGTTGTTGCCATGATGAGACTCCTTGCTGTCCCTCGCAGAAGGACAGCGCGGTGCACACGTTCCTTGCGTCGCGCTGTCCGTTCTTCCAGCTCATCCCTTGTAAGCGGCATCCATTGCGGCGAGTACGTCCTTGACCGAGGCCTGTCCGCCCAGGAGCTTCTGCATCTCGTCCTGGTAGACCTGGGTCATGTTGGCGTTCGGCCAGGTCTGGTCGGGGAAAGCGGCGGTCTTGTCGCTGTGCACCTGGTCGGAGACCCCCGCCAGAGTCGGCGCGGGCTTGAATCCCTCCACCGCGGTGCTGGGGAAGATGGATCCGGCCTTGACCGCGATGTCCATGCCTTTCTTGGACATGTAGAAGTCGAGGAACTTCTTCCCCAGCGTGACGTTGCCCTTGGCGTTGACGCCGTATCCCGCGCCCAGGCCGACCGGCAGGACTGTCTGCGAGGGGTCGTCCGTTGCGGGGAGCGCGGCGGTCTCGAACGACGTACCGCTCGGGGCGTACTTCTCGATGTCCACGATCTGGTTGCTCACCGTCACGATGCCGAGGGCGCCCCCCGTGGCGACCTGCTTCTGCGCGATCTCGAGGCTCGTTCCGAGCGAGTCCTTGGTGAAGCACCCGGCGTCGAGCATCTGCTTGTACTTCGTCAGCGCCGTAGTCCACTCGGAGTCGCTGAACGTCGCCTTGCCGGCCGCCTGTTGCGCCGAGAAGTCCGGGTTCGGTCCGTACACGAGAGTGGCCGTGAGAGCGAAGGGAAGGTAGTTGAAAGTACCGCCGGCGAGTCCGGCCATCGCGTAGGCAACCTTGCCCTTGGCCTTCGCGGCCGAGCAGAGGCCGAGCACCTGGCTCCACGTGGTGGGTGCCGTCTTTCCGACGGCCTTGAGTGCCTGCGTGTTGTACGTGGCGGGGACGATGGTCGAGTTGTTGGCGACCATCAGCACCTTGCCGTCGGCGCTCATGACTTTCTTGGTCGCTTCGTTGAATTTCGAAGCCCAGCTCTCGGAGGAGAGGTCTGCGAGGTACTGGCCCTTGGCCAGGGTCTGTGCCGAGATCGGGTTTCCCTTGCCCGGGAACACGACGTCGACATCGGATGCGGTGCCCGAGACGAGCTGGGTGTTGATCTGCGTCAGGATGGCCGGCCAGGGATAGCCGGTCGACTTGACCTTGACCCCCGGATTGTCCTTCTCGAACTGGGCAATGACCGCCTTCATCACGGTGTCATTGGACCAACCGGCAACCGTGAGGGTCTTGCTGCCGCTGCCGGAGGTGGCCGAGGCGGAATTCGGGTCGGTCGAACATCCGGCCAGTGCCAGAGCTGTGGCCGCACCGACACTGGCGACCGCGAGTGCGCGGTTTCTTCGCATGAAATTCTCCATTGGATTTCAAACGTGGAGCCTGGACGTTACGGGCCCGCACAAATCGGGACTCGTCCGGCGATGTGCTAGTGACCGTAGGACTCGAGGGTGAGAGTGTCAACCGGTCTACAAAAACTGGCTCGCGAAGCTCCAAGGCGGCCGGTGGGGCGGTGATCTGGAGCAGAAGTGCTGCTCAGGCGACAGTGCTCAGGCATGCGCGATCGAATTCGGCGGCGACCGGTCTACAAGATCGGGGCGTGAACCGGATGTGCGGTGGTAGCCTCGCGCATGGTTTCAAGAAGGAGGGCAACCGTGGGATCGGATGCGTCCGCCGGTGCTGCTCGGCGTCCCTCGATGGACGACGTGGCCCGGGCTGCTGGAGTGTCCAAAGGGGCGGTGTCCAAGGTGATCCGCAACGCGTACGGGGTCAGCGATGCCATGCGGACGCGCGTGGAGGACGCGATCCGGGAACTGGGGTACCGGCCCCGCATCGCGGCCAGGGCCATGAGGGGGTCGAGCTTCAGCATCGGTCTGGAGATCCCCAACCTCGGCAACGACTTCCTGACCCAGATCATGCAGGGTGCGGCCGCGCAGTTGGCGGGTTCGAGCTACCAACTCATGATCGCCCCAGGAATCGGCGAGCTCAGCGGTGAGCCGGTCCTGGAGAATCTGGCCGACCGCCAGGTCGACGGACTCATCGCGATCTCGCCCGAGGTCACACCAGCCTGGCTCGAGACTCTCGCCCTCGAGCTTCCCGTTGTCCTCATCGGACGCCACGACGCCTCCGTCAACTACGACACGGTCACCAATGACGACGTCGCAGGTACGACGTTGGCCCTCGACCATCTGCGCACTCTGGGGCATGAGCGGATCGCGCACCTCACGATGCGGATGCAGCCGGAGGCCCAGGCGCGCGCCCCGCACTCGCTCCGCCTGCTGACGTACGAGCAGATGACCGCCGACGCCGGCCTGGACTCGATCGTCGAATACTGCGGTGACGCACAGGACGACGCTTACGCCGTAGCACGCGAACTGATAAGCCGTGATCCCTCGATCACTGCCATCTTCGCCGGGCACGACACCCTGGCGATCGGCGTGCTTCGTGCGCTCGCGGATCTGGGACTGACCACCAAGGACGTCTCCGTAGTGGGGTATGACGACATCCAGCTCGCCGGCCACCCGATGGTGTCCCTTTCGAGCGTCTCGCAGTTCGGCGAGAAGATGGGCGCGATCGCGATAGAGCTGCTGATGGAGCGGATCTCCACCGGGCGAACGGCTGCGCGCCACTACCAGATCCACCCGGAGCTACGCGTCAGAGCCTCGTCGCAGGCCGCACGCAGCCGCACTCGGCCCGAGAGCCGCACGGGAAGCTGAGCGCCGGACACCCAGAGCCAGACCGAGTCCGGTGCATTGGATCTGCCGAGGGTCAGCGCCTGCATCAGGATCAGTTGAGTTCGATCAGGCCGAGTCGGGCGGCTTCTGTGACGGTGCCGGCGCGGTTCTCGGTGCCGAGCTTGCGGTAGATGCGGACGAGATGGGTCTTGATCGTTGCCTCAGCCAGATGCAGGGTGCCGGCGATCGTCCGGTTCGTGTGTCCATGGGCCACGAGCCGGACGACTTCGATCTCGCGCTCGCTCAGCATCGGACCCGACTCGGCCGGATGCCCGATGAACTGCGCCGCGGCCTCAGGTGCCAGCGCCATGCCTCCGGCCGCCGCGGCACGTACGGCGCGGAAGAGTTCCTCGGGAGGGCCCGCCTTGAGGACGTAGCCGCGCGCGCCGGCCTCCACGGCTCGCAGGACGTCGGCCTGGTGGCCGTGGCTGGTGAGTACGACGACCCGGGCAGTGGTGGAGGTGGCCAGGATCCGGCGGGTCGCCTCGATGCCGTCGATGACGCCGTCTGCCGCACCGGTGTCCGACAGCCGGAGGTCCATCAGCACCACATCGGGGCGCAGTTGCTCCACCAGATGCACCGCGTCGGTGCCGTCGCCGGTTTCGCCGACGACGGCAAAGCCGGGTTCGCTGTCAAGGAGTGCACGCAGACCGGCTCGTACGACGGTGTGGTCGTCCACGATCAGTATCCGCAGTGCTGGACCAGGATTTTCGTTCATCGGGCGCCCACCGGGATCCGGTCCTTGGCCTGCAGGGTCGCCCGGACGCGGGTGCCCTGTCCAGGCGTGCTGTCGATGGTGAGGGTGCCGCCGAACACCTTCAGCCGGTCACGTGCCGCGGCCAGCCCGAATCCGCGACCTGTGCCTGGCGGTAGCAGGGCCGTGGGGCCGAACCCCACTCCGTCGTCCAGGACCTCGATGGCCGCGCTCCCCGCGTCGCCGTAGGTCAGAGTGACGCGTACGTGCCTGGCGCGTGCGTGTTCGCAGGCGTTGGCCAGGACTCCCTGAGTGACCCGCAGGAGGGCCACGGCCTGATCTGTGCGCAGGGGGCAGGGCTCGTACTCGGTACGGAAGGTGATCCCGGGCGACCCGGCTACGGCGCCGGTGCGGGCGCACAAGTCGCGCAGCGCCGCCTCCAAGCCGTCTCGCGCGAGCAGGGGCGGAGTGAGGTCGTCGATGATGCCGCGGGTCTGCGCGAGATGCTCGCCGAGAGCTCCGGTCACCGACCGTACCTGCCGCCGGGCAATGTCTGGTCGGCGGTCCCAGTCCCGTTCGGCGGCCTGCAGCAGCATGCGGCTGCCCGAGAGTTCCTGGGCGAGCGTGTCGTGCAGGTCCCGAGCGATCCGGGCTCGCTCGGCGAGCCGTCCGGCCTCTCGCTGCTGCTGTGCCAACTCGCCCCGTGCGGCGGTGAGTTCGCGGGCAAGTTGCTGCTGGGCGTGGTACAGGAACACGGTCGCCCACAGGGCGGCAACCGGTGGTGCCAGCACATCGGCGTCGAAGCCACCACCGGCCCGCAACAGAGCCGCCACCAGTAGTGCCGTGAGGCTGCCGAGCGCGATGACCACTGCCGCCCGAGTGGGCATCCGCAGCGCCAGTACGGCCAGCGGCACGGCCAGCCATGCGTACCCGAAGGCAAGCTGCGTCGGGAGGGTCCATGCCACCCAGGACCACAGCAGCATGAGAAGGCCGAGCCAGGCAGGTTGGGCCCAGCGGCCCAGCCGATCCCACCGGGCCAACCCGGCTGCGTACAGCAGGGCCAGCGCGGCCGTGGGCGGCGCGATGCGCCAGCACAGCTCGTGGTTCAGCTCGAAGAGCCGCACCAGAGTGCCGACGACGGCGACCAGGAACACCAGGTGCGGGAGACACCGCGCGGAGACAGAGGGTCGACGTACGGCGAAGGCGGTGAGGGGCACGGCTGCGGCTCCCTGGGGCGGGCCGGGCGGAGGCGACAACAGGGCCAGAAGTGTAAGCCGGGACCTGTTTGAACGCTGTAAACGCCCAGATGGGGCCGTGCCCGCGCTGATGTCAGCTCCCCGGATGCAGACCGAGCCAGCCCGGCGACGGATCACCCTTGACCTCGCCGAAGTACAGGGAGAACGTCTGCCGCAGCCGTTCGGCCGCGGCGCGGTCCTCCATGAACCTGGGGAAGCCGTCGACGTGGGCGTTCGGCAACTCCCACACCGGCTTCAGGCTGGCATTCGGTGTGACGTCCGTACGCACCGACCAGCCGTTGAAGCTGGCCAGCTGGCGCTCCTCGGAGAGCACCCAGTTCAGGTACAACTTCGCCGCGGTCGGGTTTTCCGCCTTCTTCAGGATCGCGGCCCGCTGCCCCCAGGCCATGAAGGGGTGGTCGCCGGTCGGAACGACCCACTTCACAGTGGTCGACGTGGAGACCGTGCTGCCCGAGCCGCCCACTCCGATGGTCTTCACCCCGCCGTTGACCGCGGCGCCCGGGGTGTTCGTACCCCGGGCGAACTGGGGCTGCTGCGCGGCGAACTGCGCCACCCAGTCCCAGCCGTACTGCTGCTGGTACAGGGAGTAGAGGTACAGCACCGCGTCGTCGTCGTTCGGGTACGAGGAGGCGATGGCACCCTTCCAGCGCTCGTCGAGCAGGTCCAGCGGCGTCCTGGGCGCGGTCGCCCCAGCGGCCTGGATGTCGTACATGAAGCTGAAGGCGATCACCATGAGCGCCGTCCACGCGCCGTCCGGGTCCTTGAAGCCCTTGTGGACCTTGGAGAAGCCGGCAGGCTTGTAACGCAGCAGCTTGCCCTCCTGCTTCCAACGGGTGAAGTCCTGGAGCGTCTGCAACTGCACGACGTCAGGGACCAGAGTGTCGGTCGCGAGCTGGTTGTCCACGCGGACGTCGTGGTACTTGCTGTAGTCCACGGCGACCGTCAGCGGGACCTTCGGGAAGCGGGCGGCCCAGGCGGCCCGTACCCCCGCTGCCTGGCCGTCGACGTCTCCGCCCTGGTAGAGGACGAGCTTG
Organism: Streptomyces sp. NBC_00988; assembly: GCF_045162645.1. Lineage (NCBI taxonomy): Bacteria > Bacillati > Actinomycetota > Actinomycetes > Kitasatosporales > Streptomycetaceae > Streptomyces > Streptomyces sp. NBC_00988. The sequence goes on along the minus strand of NZ_CP108730.1, from coordinate 246,923 downwards.
CCGCCTTCGGCGATCGCCGCCTCGTAGAGCTCGTCGATGGAGCGGGTCTCCTCGCGAACACCCGTGAGTGAGGCGCTGACGGGGGTAGCCGCCTGCGCATCGGTCGCGACGGCCGCGGCGGCACCGCCGAGGGCGACACCGGCTCCGGTGGTGAGCAGCCGGCGCCTGCTGAAGTTCCTGGGCATCGTGGGGGTCCTCCTGCTGGTTCCGCCGCCACATTCTGTAGGCGGCGGCGCCCCCATCGTGCCGATGAACTGTGTTGTTTCGCGTCGTCCAAAGGCTGCCTACAGGTTCAATCGTTCGGTTGAACGGATGTGATCAGCATCGGTGGTGGCGGTACTTCGGAGGCGACTTGGTCCTTGGACAGGTCCTCTCGTTGGCGTCGGTCAGGGCCGAACTCCTCGGCGCCGACCGGGCGTTGGTCCAGTCGACGGGATGGCCATGGTGGCTGCCCGCGTACGACACCCCGCACAGTCTCGAACCTGACGGCACGCGCGCCGTCCTTACCGAGGTCCTGGTGGCCCTGCAGCACTCCGAGCGCCCCGACCGCCGGGCGTTCCTCGCCGTCGGCGCCGCCGACCTGGCCGGTGTCTCCAGCAATCGGTTGAAACTGCGGCAAAGCCCGGATACTTGGGAACGGAGAAGTGCGGGCTCGGCGAGGGAACGATCTGGGGCGGCAGCGACGGCTCGTACCAAGACCATCGCCGCCATGGCAAAACACGACGGGAGTATGGGACGGCGCGGTGCTGTTCATCGGGGCTCTCCTTCGTGGATACCCCCGGCTTCAGCCGGGGGAGGAAGCGAAGCTCCTGCGGAGCGGGGCAGGGAAGGCCGGTTCGCTGTCAGGGCGTGCCGGCGTCCGCCGTCTACCGGCCGGCACCCTCTACTCGCACGGGGGCCGAGAGGATGTGAGGTATGGCGCGGCAGGTCAAGCGGGCGTTCAGGTACCGCTGTTACCCCACGGGCGAGCAGGCGGCCGGGTTGTCGCGTACGTTCGGTTGTGTCCGCCTCGTCTACGACAAGGCGCTGGAGGAGCGGACACGGGCCTGGTGCGGGGAGCAGCGCCGCGTTTCTTACGTCCAGTCGTCGGCCGCGCTGACTCAATGGAAGAAGACCGAGGAACTGGCCTTCCTGGCGGAGGCGTCCTCGGTTCCGCTCCAGCAGGCGCTGCGTCATCTTCAGGCGGCGTTCGGGAACTTCTTCGCCCGGCGTGCGAAGTACCCGCGCTTCAAGTCCCGGAAGGAGTCCCGGGCGTCGGCCGAATACACCCGCTCGGCCTTCACGTGGCGCGAGGGCCGTCTGACTCTGGCGAAGATGGCCGGTGCGCTGGACATCCGCTGGTCGCGTCCCCTGCCGGAGGGCAGCGAGCCGACCACGGTGACGGTGTCCCGCGACAGTGCGGGTCGCTGGTTCGTGTCCCTGTTGTGCGAGGACACCATCGCCCCGGCCGCCACCACAGCGGCCGTCGGCCTGGACGCCGGGATCACCTCCCTGGTGACGCTGTCCACCGGGGAAAAAGTCGCCAACCCCAAGCATGAGAGGCGTGACCGCGCGCGGCTGGCCCGGGCGCAGCGTGAGCTGTCGCGCAAGGTGAAGGGCTCGGTGAACCGGGAGAAGGCCCGCCGCAGGGTCGCCCGCGTGCATGCGCGGATCGCCGACCGGCGCCGCGACTTCCTGCACAAGCTGTCGACTCGTCTCGTCCGTGAGAACCAAACGGTCGTGATCGAGGACCTCGCCGTCCGCAACCTGCTGAAGAGCGGCAGGCTCGCCCGCGCCATCTCGGACGCGTCGTGGACGGAACTGCGCTCCATGCTGGAGTACAAGTGCGCCTGGTACGGGCGCGAACTCGTCGTGATCGACCGCTGGTTCCCCAGCAGCAAGCTGTGCGGGGCCTGCGGCACGGTCGCGGCGACGATGCCGCTGAACGTCCGGGAGTGGACGTGCGACTGCGGCGCCGTACATGACCGCGACATCAACGCGGCCCGCAACATCAAGGCGGCCGGGCTGGCCGTCTCGGCCTGTGGAGCTGGTGTAAGGAGCCATCCGCTTACCGATCAACGGGCCTGTCTGGTCGAACAGGTTCTTGATCGGGTGATCGCGATGGGGTCGGCGCGTGACAGCGCGATCTCTTCCCGGACCTTCTTCTCCCGGGCCTTCAGCCGACCGAGCACCGATGGCACCAGCCACCTCCACGAGTGGAACGAGCGGACGAACACGCTCATCTCTCCCGCCGCCGACCGGAGTCAATGCCCACCACAGCCGAACCAACGGATCAGGTTCGGAAACGGAAAGCGGATGGCTTCTGCCATCAGCCCAGCGATTTGCGCACGGTGTCCGCGATCCGCGCGGCGGACGGCATCGCGAGGTCCTCCAAGATGTCGGCGGCGGGCAGCGGGATGTGCGGGGTGGTGATGCGGACGATCGGCCCGGTCAGCGCGCCGTACGCCTCCTCGGCGGCCAGCGACGCGACTTCGGCGCCCCAGCCGCACAGCCGGGGGTTCTCCTCGACGGTGAAGAGCCGGCCCGTGGTGGCCACCGCGTCCAGGACCGTTGTCACGTCGAGTGGCACCAGGCACCGCAGGTCGACCACCGTGCAGCCGATGCCGTCCGCCGCGAGCAGTTCGGCCGCCGCCAGGGCGCGCGGGACCATCGCGGCGAGGGCGACGAGTGTGGCGTCGGCTCCGTTGCGCAGAACCCGGGCGGTGCCGAGGGTGTCCAGCAGTTCCCCGTCCGGCACCTCGCCCCGGACCGGGTAGAGGGATTTCTGCTCGAAGAAGAGCACCGGGTCCGGATCCCGTACGGCGGCGGCGAAGAGGCCGATCAGGTCGGCGGGGTCGGCGGGGGCCACGACCTTGAGGCCGGGCACCGCCATCGCCCAGTTCTCGACGCTCTGCGAGTGCTGGGCACCGAAGCGCAGGCCGCCACCGTTCGCGGTGCGGATCACCAGCGGCAGCGAGATCTGACCGTCGGTCATATAGCGGGTCTTGGCGATCTCGTTGGCGACGATGTCCCAGCACACGGCGAGGAAGTCGCTGAACATGATCTCGGCGACCGGCCGCAGTCCGGTCATCGCCGCGCCCATCGCCGCGCCCAGGATGGCCTGTTCGCTGATCGGAGTGTCCCGCACCCTGCGCGGCCCGAACTCCTCCAGCAGGCCCGGCGTCGCCTTGAACACCCCGCCGGCCGCCGCCACATCCTCGCCGAGGAAGACCACGCGCTCGTCCCGCCGCATCTCCTGGGCGATCGCCCGCCGTACGGCCTCGCGGTAGGTCAACCGCGCCATGACGCACCTCCGTTCGCCCATACCTGGCTGAGCAGTCGCCCCGGTGACGGCGGGGGTGCTGCCACGGCGGACTCGGTCGCCTTGTCGACCGCCTGCCGCGCCTCGGCTTCGAGGCCGTCGAGCACCTCGGGCGGCACGCCGTACTTCAGCAGCCGCTCCCGGTAGGCCGTCACTGGGTCCCGGGCCAGCCAAGCATCGACCTCCTGCGGGGGCCGGTACTTCGCCGGGTCGGCGCGGGAGTGGCCGCCGTGCCGGTAGGTCAGCGCCTCGATCAGGCTCGGGCCGCCGCCGTCACGGGCCCGGGTGAGCGACTCCGCTGCCACCGTGTGCACGGCGTCCGCGTCGTTGCCGTCCACCACGACGGCGTCCAGCCCGTACGCGGCCGCCCGGTCGGCGGCGGGGCGGGGCACGGCCGTGACGGCAGCGATCGGCGTGTACTCCATGTAGAGGTTGTTCTCGCAGACGAAGACCACCGGCAGCTCCCACACCACCGCCAGGTTGAGCGCCTCGTGGAAGGCACCGATGTTCGTCGCCCCGTCGCCGAAGAAGCACACCGCCACCTGGCCGCTTCCCCGGTACTGGGCGCTCCACGCCGCACCCACGGCGATCGGCAGATGGGCGCCCACGATTGCGTACGAGCCCATCGCGCCGTGCCGGACGCTGGTCAGGTGCATGGAACCGCCCTTGCCGGCCATCAACCCGGTGTCCCGGCCCAGGAGTTCGGCCATCACGGCGGCCATCGGCGCGCCGCGGGCGAGGACGTGGGCGTGCCCCCGGTAGGTGGCGAAGGTGTAGTCATCGGGCCGCATGGCGACGGCGAACCCGGCGGCGATGGCCTCCTGTCCGAGCGAGAGATGGCTGGTGCCCTTGACCAGGTTCCGCAGGAAGAGGTCGTAGGCGCGCTTCTCGAAGAGCCGGATGCGGGTCTGGGCGCCGTACAGCGCGAGCCGTTCGTCATCCGTGGGCATCTGTGCATCCTTAGTACGCGTTGGCTATGAACAGTTCCTGGGCAGGGAAACGGGTGAGGATGCGCGGTCCGTCGGCGGTGACCAGCACCTCCTCCTCGATACGGGCCGCCGAGTAGCCGTCGGCGGCCGGGCAGTAGGTCTCCAGTGCGAAGATCATGCCCTCGGTGATCTCCATAGGGTTCTCAAGGGAGTTGAGGCGACTGATGATGGGCCGCTCGTGCAGCCCCAGGCCGAGCCCGTGGCCGAACTGCAGGCCGAAGGCGGCCATTTCGTCGCGGAACCCGAACTCGGTGGCGGCGGGCCACACCCGCGCGATCCGGTCGGTGCTCACGCCGGGCTTCACCAGGTCGATCGCGGCGTCGATCCACTCGCGCGCCCTGGTGTACGCGTCGCACTGGGCCGGGGTGGCGCTACCGACGGCGAAGGTGCGGTAGTAGCAGGTGCGGTAGCCGTTGAAGGACTGGATGACGTCGAAGAACGCCTGGTCACCGGGGCGGATCAGCCGGTCGGAGAAGTTGTGCGGATGCGGGTTGCAACGCTCCCCGGACACCGCGTTGATCGCCTCGACATCGTCCGAACCCATCTCGTACAGCCGCTTGTTGGCGAGCGCCACGATCTCGTTCTCGCGAACGCCGGGCTTCAACGCCTCCGCGATGTCCTGGTAGACGCCGTCGACCATCGCGGCGGCCATGGACAACAGGGTGATCTCGTCGGGGGACTTGAGCTGCCGGGCGTCCAGCATGACCTGCTGGCCGTCCGCTGCGCGCACACCCTGCCGGGCGAGTTCGAAGAGCATCGGCGGTTCGGCCGCGTCCACCCCGACCAGCAGGTCCGCGACTCCCTCCTCGGCGAGGATCGCCTTGATCTCCCGTACGGCGGCGGCGAACAGCCCCGCCTCGGGCGCGATTGCGCCGCGCAGCCCGAGCAGCCCGGCCCGGCTGTGGCCGGGGGCCAGCCAGGGGGCGTGGAGCTCGTGGTGGCGGGCGGCGGAGCCGAAGTCCCAGACGTACGGGTCGCCGGTGCGGGTCAGCAGGGCGTAGCGGGTGAACTTGTCGCGGGCCCACTCGCCGATCACCGTCGAGGTCAGGTAGCGGATGTTGTTGGTGTCGAAGACGAGCAGCGCGCCCAGCTCGCTGGCCTCCAGCGCCGCGCGGGCCCGGCCCAGCCGGTAGCCGCGCAGGCGGTCGAAGTCGACGCGCTGCTCGAAGTCGACCGCGGTGTGGCCTGGCGCGGGGGTGAGCCGTGGTGCCGTGGTCATCGCGGGCCCCCCGTGCCGGACAGCCCGTCGTCCACCTCGGCGTCCTCCGAGGTGAGCGTCAGCCCAGCCGCGCGGGCCTGCTCCAGCAGCAGCGCGGCGAAGTCCGACCCGCCGTGCCCGGCCCCGACCGCCGCCTGGACCAGCTGGTGGACGGCGGCTGTGAGCGGCATCGGCACCTCGGCGGTGCGGGCGGCGGCCAACCCCAGGTCGAGGTCCTTGCGCAGCATCGTCGTGGTGAAGGTCGGGGTGAAGTCGAGGCCCACCAGCGCGGGCGATTTGTAGCGGCTGAATGCCGAGCCCAGCACCGAGGAGTTGAGGAACTCCAGATATGCCGCCCGGGACACGCCGTGCCGTTCCGCGAGGACGACCGACTCGGCGAGCGCCTGCGCCACGACGGCCAGCACCATGTTGTGGGCCAGCTTGACCAGCCGGGCCGCCTCGCCGGTCCCGACATAGGTGACCGAGCCGCCCAGCGCCGTCAGCAGCGGCAGGACCCGGCGGAAGGTGTCCTCGGGACCGGACACCACCAGGCTCGCCCGGCCCGCGGCGACCACCTTGGGGTTGCCGCTGATCGGTGCGGCCAGCAGCGCGGTGCCGGTCTTGGCCGCGGCGGTCCGTACGGCAGCGGACACCTCCGCGTCCACTGTCGAGCAGTCCACGATCACGCCCGGTGCCGCGTCGGCGGTCAGCAGGCCCCGTTCGCCCGTCGTGACCTCGGCGAAGTCGTCGGACCCGGCCACCATCGTGAACACGACGTCACACGGGCCGAGTTGTCGCACGTCGTGCACGACGTGCGCCCCGGCGCCCCGCGCGGCCAGCGGCTCGGCCTTGGCCCGGGTCCGGTTGTACAGCGCCAGTGGTATTCCCGCGTCGAGCAGCCGCCCGGCGAGCGCGAAACCCATCCGGCCGGTGCCGGTCCAGCCGATCAGCGGAAAGTCGTCGGGCATCGGGCTTCCTCCCTCGCGCCGGGGTGCGGGCGGGCCGCCCGCGGGTCGGTGTGCGTGGCCGGGGCGGGACTGTTCCGGACCTGCGGTCGCCGTGCGTGTGCGCGGGCCGTCGCTCGGGTGGGCAGGAGGCGGCCGGCCATCAGACCCCCTCCTTCGCGCCCAAGTAGAGCCGGGCCACCCGCGGGTCGGTGAGCAGCGCCCGGCCGGTGCCGTTCAGCTGGACGCGGCCGGATTCGAGGACGGCGGCGCGGTCGGCGACGGCCAGGCCGGAGCGGGCGTTCTGTTCGACGAGGAGGATCGAGCGGCCGGCGTCGGCCAGGGCGCGTACGGTGGCGAAGACGGCCTGGCGGGCACGGGGTTCGAGGCCGATGGACGGCTCGTCGAGCAGCATGAGCGCCGGGTCGAGCATCAGGGCGCGGGCGAGTTCGACCTGTTTCTGCTCGCCGCCGGACAGCGATCCGGCGGCCTCGTGGCGGCGGGCGGCGACGATCGGGAACTGCTCGGCGACGGTGTCCGCCCGCTCACGCACGGCCGCCCGCCCGGCCCGACCGCGGTCGAGGATGTGGCCGCCCATCAGCAGGTTGTCCCAGACGCTCATCGCCGGGAAGAGGCTGCGCTCCTGCGGTACGTGGGCGATGCCGCGCAGCAGTCGTTCGCGCGGCGACAGGTGGTCGACCGGCTCGCCGCGCAGCCGGACCTGACCGCCGCCCGGCCGCAGCAGCCCGCTGACCGTGCGCAGGACCGTCGACTTCCCGGCGCCGTTGGGCCCGATGAGACAGACGACCTCGCCCTCGGCCACGGTGAGGTCGACGCCGTGCAGCACGTCGCCCAGCCCGTATCCCGCGGTGACATGGTCGAGGACGAGCAGGTCCGGCACGCCGTTCACCCCCCGAGGTAGGCGTCGAGGACGCGCGGCCGGGACCGTACGTCGTCCGGCGGGCCCTCGGCGATCACCGTGCCGCCGTCCAGCACGATGACGGGGTCGCACAGCCGCATGACGAGGCCCATGTCGTGCTCGACGAGAAGGAACGTGGTGCCGGACGTGTTCCGGGCGCGCACATGCCGTTCGATCGTGGCGACCATCGCCGGACTGACCCCGGCCGTCGGCTCGTCGAGCAGTACCAGCGCGGGCTCGCTCATCAGCAGGGCCGCGAACTCCAGCAACTTCCGCTGTCCGTACGACAGTTCGGCGGCGGGCGTGTCCCGGTGCCCGCTCAGTCCGAACTCCGCGAGCAGCGCGTCGCCGCGTGCCGCGTCCCGGGCGCTCAGCCGCCGCCCGGCCAGCGCCCGCCAGTCGTGCCCGGCTGCGGCGGACATGTTCTCCAGTACGGTCAACTCCCCGAAGACCCGGGGCTGCTGGAAGGTGCGGGACAGTCCGCGCCGGTACAGCCGCCCGGGGTCGGGCCGGGTCACCGGCCGGCCGTCGAAGACCAACTGGCCGGAGTCGGCGGGCAGATGGCCGGTGACGAGGTTGAACACGGTGGTCTTCCCCGACCCGTTGGGGCCGATCAGCCCGGTGATCGTGGAGCGCCGGACGGCGAAAGAGCAGCCGTCCACCGCGGTCACCCCGCCGAACCGCTTGGTCAGGGCGCGGACTTCGAGCAGCGGCGGCCCGCTCATGCCCGCGCCTCGGCCCGTCGTATCCGGTCCCGCAGGGTGGGCAGTGTGCCGCGCGGCATGACGAGCATGACGACCACGAAGAGCGCCGCGTACGCCAGCAGGTACAGCTGGCTGGCCCCGAACCGGTAGGCGAGGTACTGCTGCGCGGGTGCCACCACGAACGCGCCGAGCACCGGGCCCCACAGGGTGCCCCGCCCGCCGAGGAAGACCATCAGCACCATGCCGATGGACAGCAGCGGGTCGATCGCGAACTGCGGGTAGATGAAGGACAGGTAGTACGCCCACACGCCCCCGGCCATCGCAGTCACCACCACCGACAGCGCGAACGCCGTCAGCTTCGCCGCCCCGACCGGCACCCCGACGCTCCGCGCCTTGTCCTCGTCGCCGCGCACCGCGGTCAGCGCCAGCCCGAGCCTGCTGTGTAGCACGCCGTAGGACATGGCCAGAGCGAGCAGGAGCAGCGCCAGCATGGCGTAGTAGAAGGGGCGTTCGAAGGTCGCCGGGGTGAAGGGTGCGACCGGCATGGCCACGCCCTGGGCGCCGCCGGTCAGCCCGCGCAGATTGAAGGCGAGGGTCTGCACGACGAAGAGGAAGGTGATGGTGACGATCGCGAAGACATCCGTGCGGGTACGCATCGCGATCCACGCCACCGGCACCGCGACGGCAGCCACCGCCAGCCCGATCGGCGGCAGTGTCCAAAACGGTCCGTAGCCCGAGCCCGCCGTGCGGTGCGTCCACCAGATCGCCTCCGCGTAGGCGCCCATGCCGAAGAAGGCGGCGTGCCCGAGCGAGGGATACCCGGCGTAGCCGCCGACCAGGTTCCAGGCGCTGGCCAGCGCCGCGTACATCAGGGTGAACAGCCCGACGGTGACCAGCCAGGGCGCCGACACGGCCAGCGGGAACACGACCAGAGCCGCGAGCACCACCAGCCCCGCCAGCCCGGGCCCGTAACGCCGATAACGTCCGAGCCGCCGCCTCACAGCGCACCCCGCAGCCTGGCACCGAACAGCCCCTGGGGACGCAGCAGGAGCACCGCCAGCAGCACCACGAAGAAGCTGAAGTCCGACCACACTGGCGACGCCAGCGCCCCGACCAGCGACGAAGCGACGCCCATGACCAGCGCGGCGACCACCGTGCCGCCCAGGCTGCCGAGCCCGCCTAGGATCACCACCGACAACAGCCGCGAGATCAGGTCGTAGTGGCTGTTGGGGTTGAACGAGTACACCATCCCGTACACCGCCCCGGCCGCCGCCGCGGTGGCAGCCCCCAGCCCGAAGCCCAGCGCTGCCACCCGGGCCGTCTCCACGCCCAGCAGCCGGGCCGCGACCGGGTTCTGCACGGTCGCCCGCACCGACCGCCCGAAACGGGTCCGGGACAGCAGCATCCACAGCCCGCCCAGCGTGATCAGCGACAGGGCGAAGGCCGCCAGCCGCACCTCGCCGACCTGGTATCCGGCGATCCGCCACGACCGGTCGACGTATGCGGGCCGGGTGGTGCGGTAGTCGGTGTGGTAGACCACCGTCAGCGCCCCTTCGATGCCCAGCGCGACGGCGAAGGTGACCAGCAGCGACAGCAGCGCCGCGTCGTCCTGGTGCAGCGGGCGCAGCAGCAGCCACTGCACCGCCGCGCCGAGCGCGAACATCAGCGGCGCGATGAGCAGCACCGACAGGAAGGGGTCCACGCCCCACGCGGTGAACAGGCTGTGGCTGAGGAAGGCTGCCAGGATCACCAGCGCGCCCTGCGCGAGGTTGACCACCTTCATCACCCCGAAGATCAGCGTCTGCCCGCTGGCCATCAACGCGTACACGCCCCCGGTGAGGACCCCGAGGATGACCGCCTGAACCGCCTCGTGCATGGCTCAGCCACCCCACGGCAGAGCGGCGATCACCGGCGCGTGCTGCGCCCGGCCGGCCGGGTAGACCGGCAGCATCTTCCCGCTGATCCACTGCACCAACACGTACGAGGAGTTGGCGGCCCCGTCCGCATTCCAGCTCAGATTTCCCTCCAGGGTCTGCCAACTGCCCGTGTGCAGCGCGGAGATGAGGGTCGCGTTGTCCACCTTGCCGGTCTTGGCAGCGACTTCCTCAAGCAGTTGCCCGCAGGAGTACGCCTCGGCGGACGTGCTGTCGATCGTGCCGGCGGTGCCGCCGTACTTCTTGGTGTACGCGCTGAGGAAGGCGGCGTTGCCATAGGTGTTGGAGCTCGGGAACCAGTCGCCGGAGGAGAAGATCCCGTCGACGTTCGAAGCGCCGACGTTGCCCGGGAAGTTGTGCGGGTCGTTCGCCCCGTTGGACAGATAGAGCAGCTTCGGCGCCCACTTGAGCTGCACCATGGCCTTGACCATGCGGTAGGCGTCGTCCGCCTGGGTGCCGCCGACGACCAGGTCGGGCTTCTTCGCGGCCATCGCGGACACGACGGGGGTCAGGTCGGTGATCTCGGCGGGGTAGATCTGCTGGTAGACCGTCTTGATCCCGGCGGCTTCGAGCCGGGTGCGCACCTCGTCGGCGATCGGCGAGGCGAAGGGGTCGTCGAGCGCCGGATACGCGGCGGTCTTCGGACGCTGGGCCGCCGGGAGGGAGAGGATGTAGTCGGCGAACACGTCACCCTGTTTGACGACGGGCGCCGGCTGCACGAAGAAGAGGTTGTGCAGATGCTGGGCGAAGACCTTCGGTCCACCGCCCGCCGGCTCGAGGAACGCGTAGCCGTAGCGCTTGGCCACCTGGGAGGCGGGGATCGTGAGCAGGCTGGAGAACGGGCCGAAGGTCAGGTCGACATGGTCCTTGGTGATCAGGTTCTGGTAGTTGCCGACCACCTGGGTGGGGCTGGAGGTGTCGTCGACGATGCTGAGCTGCACCTTGCGGCCGAGGATCCCGCCCTTGGCGTTCACCGTGTCGGCCCACAGCCGGTATCCCCGCTCGGCGCTCTTGCCCGGGTCGGAGAAGTCGCCGGTCAGCGACAGGGATATACCGATCTTCAGCGGCCCGTGCGACGACGCCGAGGAGCTGGGCTTCGCCGAGGAACTGCAGGCGACCAGCACGGCGGTGGCGGCGACGGCCGCGAACAGCGCGCGGGACGAAGAGGCGTGACGGTACGGATGACGCATGATCGGACACCCTTCGTGGAAGGGACTTTCTCACCCATGCGATCGATTGCGGGGGAGTCTGCTGCCGCCGGGCCGAGGTGTCAACGGCCGCAGGAGCAAAGCGACCGCAATGGATTGCGGCTCCGCCCGGCACGCCCTAGCCTCGCCGCATGACCAGCGGCCGACCGCCCACGCTCGACGACGTGGCCCGTGCGGCCGGCGTGCACAAGGCGACCGCGTCCCGGGCGCTCAACCCGTCCACCCGGCACCAGGTCAGCGCCCGGACCGCGCACCGCGTCTCGCTGGAGGCCACCCGGCTCGGCTATGTGCCCAACACCCTGGCCCGGGGCCTGCGTACCAGCCGGACCGCCGCCGTCGGCGTGCTCATCCCCGACCTGACCAACCCGCTGTTCCCGCCGATCGTGCGCGGCATCCAGGACCGCCTTGAACAGCACGGCTACACGGCCCTGTTGGTCAACACCGACGCCGACGAGGCCCGCGAGCGCGCCGAGTTCGACGCCCTGCGCAGCCGCCGGGTCGAGGGATTCATCGTCGCGACCGCCCGCCGCCACCACCCCCTGCTCGAACTGGCCGTACGGGAGCGGATCACCTTCGTCACCGTCAACCGCTTCACCGAACTGCCCGACGTGCCCGCCGTACTGGGCGACGACGCGGACGGCATCGCGCAGGCGGTGGCCCACCTGCGCGGCCTCGGCCACACCCGGCTCGCCCACCTGGCCGGGCCCCAGACCCTGTCCACCGGCCATGTCCGGATGCGGGCTTTCCGCGCCGCCGCCCCTGGTGCCGCCGTCGTGGAGTGCGCGAGTTACACGGAGGCCGCCGGGTACGACGCCGCCCGGCTGCTCTTCGAACGGCACCCGCACACCACCGCGGTCCTCGCGGGCAACGACCTCATCGCCCTCGGTACCCTGCGCGCGATCGAGGGCCTGGGCCGCTGCTGCCCGGCGGACGTGTCCGTCGTCGGCTTCAACGACATGCCGTTCGCGGACCGCTTCCGGCCGCCGCTGACCACGGTCCACGTCCCGCACCACCTTATGGGCGTGCAGGCCGCCCAGCTCCTCCTGGACCACCTGCGCGCCGCCGCGCCACCCTGGAGCATCCTGCTGCCCGCCCGGCTGGTCGTCCGAGGTTCGACCGCCCGCCGCCGGCCCGGTCCCACGTGATGCGCGCGTCGGGCCCAAAATACCTGGAGCTTGATCTCTGAGACCGGGCGGACGTTTCCGGAGTCCACTGTCTGTTGGATGCCGAGTGCGTCGGGATCGGCGGCTGTGCCTGGCGGGGCAGGGCCACGCTCGCGCAGTTTCAGGACTTCGTGAGGGGCGGGACGGTTGGCGGCGAAGGTAGCGCGCCGGCGCGCCTGGCCGCTCAGCTCTCCCATGATCGTCGGATCCGCCGTCAGATTTACGCTCCCCCTCGGAATCAAGCCGGTGGATCCGGCTCAAGAGTCGTCCCGGTGTTCGATTTCCCCCTGACCTCGTCGTCGGCGAAAAGATAACGATAGTCCAAGAGGTCCCTCTTGTTGGTAGTGCGAGATTGAGTCCATCCCTGCCGAGATCGTACGGAAATCCTCTGGCGTCGAAGGGGCAGTTCGTGAACTCCGCTCAGCGGCTACAGCCGCGTCCTAGCCGAACTAGGGTCCGTCTTCAAAGATCACCGGGTGGTGGATCATGGTGGGGTGATACGTCGCCATGAACTCACCGATCAGGAGTGGGAGTTACTCGCTCCCCTCATACCGCGGGCCGCGACGGGCCGGCCGCGTGTGCAGGATCGGCGGGTCGTCAACGGGATGGTCTACAAGATCCGGACCGGGATCTCCTGGCGTGACCTGCCGGATCGCTACGGCTCATGGCAGACGGTCTCACCCGCTTCCGCCGCTATGCGCTGGACGGCGTGTTCACCCGGGCCCTCCAGCAGATCCAGGCCCACGCGGACGCGGCCGGCGACATCGACTGGCTCGTCCAGATCGACTCCACCATCGTCCGCGTCCACCAGCACGCTGCCGCCACCGGCCGAAAAGGGGGACCCACCGGCCGGACGAACCAGACGATCACGCCCTCGGCCGATCCCGAGGAGGCCCAGGGTGATTGCAAAGTCTCTTGATCATGGTTCGGTGCAGGTCAGTTGATGCTGAGGAGGCCGGCGCGGGCCTACGGATGCTGTGCAGCAGTCGCGAGGGCGGCCGCGGTGACGGGGGTGCCGTACGCCGCGGGCGCCCGGGTCGTGTGGCGGATCGCTGTCGCCTATCGCCGGCGGAATGTGCCCTGGCCGCCCGCGCCCCCGACGCCGATGTTGAGTCCGCCGGCGATCATCGAGCCGATGACTTCACCGCTCATGCCCCAGTAGTTGATCGCGGTCACCCCGGTCCAGAAACTCGCATGGAATCGCGCGTCCCACCCGATGATGCGGTCGATCGGGTAGTTGAACCATGCGGTTCCCCAGGTGATGCCGCCCCCCAGGGCGAGACCTCCGGAGACTCCGTGGAAGGTATAGGGCAGGTCCGTGAAATAGGCGTCAAGAGTGATAACGATGGCCCCGCCCAGCGCTATCCAGACGGGATACTCGAACTGCTCCTTCGCCGCGAGAGACTCCCTGACCTCATCGGGCACGTTCTCCAGGTCGGATTTCTGGGCGATCTCCAGGGTCCTGGCGGTCAGAGAGCGGAGCGCTTCCTTCGCCATGACGGAATGTCCGTCGGCCAATTCTCGTTCACGAGGGTCCTGTGTTTCGTCGGTCGGGAAAGACATGAATCCCCCTCTGTGGTCTCCTCCTTGGGATGCGGACACTACTGCCCCGATTCCATCGCAACCAGGGCCCTGGTAGCCCGGATTTCGCAAATACTGAGTCGAAAATGGAATCCGTCGACGCTTTTTCGACGGCTCTGCTGTGCAGGAAAGGCTGTTGCAAATTCTTTTGATCTTGCGTGAGTGCTGGTCAGGCAAGGCCGAGGAGGTCCAGTGGTCGGCGGAAGCCGTCGTAGGACATCTCGCGGAGTCCGGCCGCGATGTTCGCGTGGCCGGCGGCTCGCAGGGTGTTGATCGCGAAGCTGCGGAGGGTGGCCATGTTGTCCGGGCCGTGTCCGGTGCGGACTGTGGAGGCGTCCTCGGCGAAGGTGGTGTCGCGGACGAAGTGGAGACGGTTCTCGATGGTCCATTGCGAGCGGGCGATCTTCGCGATGCCCTCGGGGGAGGCTTGGCGGCTGGTCAGATCGGTGATGACGTAGACGGTCTCGCGGCTGCGTTTGCCGGCGGCGCGCTGGGTGCGGTGCCGGACGATCTTCGCGACCTGGACCGCGTGGGGGAAGTCGACGCCGAGGTCGGTGATGGTCAGGGCGCGGACGACGCGGGTCTCCAGGCGGCCGTGTGCGGCGGTGCGGTCGTAGACTTCGCGCTCGCCTTCTGCCAGGGCAGGGCGGCGAGTTGGCGGTGCAGGTTCTTCTGGTTGCGCTTCACGGTGAAGGCGTAGTGCGCCTTCTTCTCCTCGACGAGGATCCGGGCGTGATCGCGCTGGCAGTGCAGGGCGTCCGCGGTGACCGTGACGCCGGTCAGGTCGTAGGGCGCCAACAGGGCGTCGAAGCAGGTGATTTCATTTGTCTTGTCCGGCACGCGCAACTGGGTGACGGTGAGGCCGGCGCCGGTGATCGCGGCCAGCAGGTGGGCGGCCGGGATGCCGCCGTGGCGCGAGCCGCGGGCGCTCTTGCCGTCCACCGCGAGGGTCTCAGTCCCGGCCGGATCGGATCCGAGCAGGTCGGCAAGCCCGCCGGGACAGACGGAGCTCAGCACCCGGCGGATGGTCGCCGCACTCGGTGCGATCCGCACATCGAAGACCGTCGCGGCGCGGGCCCCGAACAGGGTGATTTCAAAGTCCGGGTGAGCTGGTGAAGGTGCTGGTCACGGCGGTATGACGAGGCATGATGTGCCCGGTCCGTACACAAGGAAGCCCCGGTTCAGCGCCGGTGACCGATCAGGTCGTGCAGATACCCTGTGGTTCATGACCGAGCAAGTCGTTTCCCTCGCGTGGCGCTGGACCGCCGAGACGTCGAGCGACGGCGCGCATCGCTTCTGCGGGATTCGTGTAACCGCGCCGCCCGGCGAGATCGGCGATCCGGACGCCTGGGCGGTCGTCGGGCTGGTTCAGGGCGCGATCGACGACATGCTGAAGAAGCTGGCGTTGCAGCCGGTGATGCACGCCGCGGCCGGCATGGGCGTCGCAACGCTGTTCGCCGACTTGCACGCATGGCACAGCGAAGGCCTGCGGCCGGCGTTCGCCGCAGCCGACGCCAATCCGCGCAGCTACTTCGCGTTGCCCGAGGCTACCGAGCTCTTCGATGCTGAGGAGGCCTATCTCGTGCGCTCGGGCGCAGCCGGCGCCCGCCTGCTGTGGTGCGACTACGCGACCAAGGAGGTCCGGGAAGTCGCAGTGGGCTTCGATGCTTGCCTTGCAGGCTGGAGGGCCGTGCGCGATGCGATCGGGCAGGATGGCAGGGCTGCTATAAAGTCCCGGTGATCAGGCAGACTGGCTGGTCAGGCGATACCCAAGAGGTCGAGCGGGCGGGTGAAGGGTTCGTAGGAGGCGTGGCGGAGGCCGGCAGCGATGTTGCGGTATCCGTGCTGCCGCAGCGTGTTGATCGCCAAGTTGCGGAGGGTCGCCATGTTCTCGGGTCCGTGGCCGATGTGGATCCTCGAGGCGTCCTCGCCGAAGGTGCTGTCGCGGACGAAGTGCAGCCGGTTCTCGATGATCCACTGTGACCTGGCGAGCTGGCCCAGTCGCTGGGGTGAGGCTTCTTGCGAACTCAAGTCGGTGATCGCGTAGACGGTCTGGCGGCTGACTGCGCCGGATTTGAGGTCGGTGCGGTGTCGCAGGATGCGTACGGCTAGGACGGCGTGGGGGAAGTCCAGGCCGAGACCGGTGACGGTGAGAGCCCTGGTCACGCGGGTCTCCCGCCGGCCGTGGCCGATCTCGCGGTCGTAGCGGCGGGCGGTGACGTCCTTCCACGGCAGTGACCGCAGTCGGCGGTGCAACTCAGGTTGGTTGGCCTTGACCACGAGCAGGTAGTGGGCCTTCTTCTCCTCCACCAGGAAGCGCGCGTGGGCGCGCTGGGTGTGCAGGGCGTCAGCGGTGACGGTGACCCCGGCCAGGTCGTGGCGAGCCAGCAGAGCCGCGAAGCAGGTGATCTCATTGGTCTTGTCGGGGACCCGCAGTTGGGTGACGGTCCGACCATCTGCGGTCATCGCGGCCAGCAGGTGGGCGGCGGGCGATGTGCCGTGCCGGGAACCGCGGGCGGCCTTGCCATCCACGGCCACCGAGTCCGCACCACCGGGATCAGCGCCGGTCAGCTCGGCCAGACCGCCGGGACAGACCAGGTTGACGACCCGTCGGATCGTTGCCGCACTGGGCCCGATGCGCAGCTCTAACGCGCCCGCCACCCGAGCGCTCAGCCGGGCCAGGGCCTGCTGCGGAGCATTCGCAGACCACGGGCCGATCGCCGCATACGAGCGCGCGCCGGCGACCACCGCCGAGGCGGCAACCAGCAACACCGCCACGAACGGGTGACGCACACCGCGTCGCCGACGCGGATCGGGGGCAGCACCCGCAAACGTTCCGCCAGCGAGAGCTTTGCTACATCCTCCAGAGCGGGCGACTTGACGAGACAGACGGTGGCAGACTGACAGCACATCGAAGCAGTGATGATGGTGCCGTGGTCCTCCGCCGGGACCGCCACCGGCTGAACCGGGGAGGCAACCGGTCTGCCAACGCGGCCCTTTACCGCATCGCGGTCGTCCGCATGCAGCACGACCGCCGCACCCGCGAGTACGTGGCCCGACGCACTGCACAGGGACTGCAAAAGAAGGACATCATCCGCTGCCTCAAACGCTACATAGCCCGCGAGGTTTTCAGAACCTTGACCTGCACAAACATCACAAAGGCCGACCTTGCACAGGCCGCTTGACAGGAGATAGGAGTCGACCGTTCACCTGCGGTGACGCCCCGCAGGCGTGAAAATCGGTACAGGGGCTGTCCGCCGACACCGCTTGATGTTTGGGCTGGGAGCCCGCATAGGAGTCTGGTGAGGGAGCCGCCCGAGGGGCCGCACACTGTCGCCTTGAGCACGCCGATCAGCTTCTCCGACCCCCTCAGGCTCCCCGGGCAGCCCCTGCCCGAACACCAGCACAACAGGGGGCAACCGATGGAGGAGTTGAGAGAAGACCACGACGACGGGACGGTCGCGCGGGTCGCGGCGATCGACATCGCCAAGGCATCCGGGATGGTCTGCCTGCGCGTCCCGCACGACACCATCGAAGGTCGGCGCGTCCAGCAGGTCTGGAACGTCGCCTCAACCACCAACGCGATCCTGGAACTCGGTGACCGCCTGGTCTGCCAGGGCATCGAGCGGGTCGTCATGGAAGCGACGGGCTCGTACTGGCGCCCGTTCTTCTACCTGCTGGAGGCCCGCGGCCTGGACTGCTGGCTCGTCAACGCGCGCGATGTGAAGAACGTCCCCGGGCGCCCGAAGACCGACAAGCTGGATGCGATCTGGCTGGCCAAGCTCGCCGAACGCGGCATGGTGCGGGCCTCGTTCGTCCCGCCGAAGGCCGTCAGGCAGCTGCGGGATTTCACTCGCACCCGCACCGTGTTCGTCCAGGAACGCACCCGCCACAAGCACCGGGTGGACAAAGCTCTCCAGGACGCGCAGATCAAATTGTCCGACGTCGTCTCGGACCTGTTCGGCATGTCCGGGCGGGCCATGCTCGACGCGATGGTCTCCGGCGAACGCAACCCGCGCACCCTCGCCGACCTCGCCAAGGGCAGCCTGGTCAAGAAGAAGGCCGCCCTCATCGAGGGCCTGACCGGGCAGTTCGAGGACCACCATGCCCGGCTGCTGCGGGTGCTGCTGGGCACCGTCGACCATCTCACCGCCCAGATCCAGGAACTCGACCGGCTCATCACTGGCACGATGGAGGAGATCACCACCCCGCACGGCGGCCCAGGAACGGAACCGTCCGCCGGCGGCGTGAACGCCCGCGCCCTGGCCGAGAAGCTGGACGTCGTCCCGGGGATCGGGCCGGCCACCGCGCAGATCATCCTCGCCGAGATCGGTGCGGACATGAGCCGCTTCCCCACCCCCGAACACCTCGTCTCGTGGGCCAAGTTGTGCCCCCGCACGATCCAGTCCGGCGCGAAGAACACGGCAGGCCCGGCCGGCAAGGGCAACCCCTGGCTCAAGGGCGCCCTCGGCGAGGCCGCCAACGCCGCCGCCCGCACCGACACCTTCCTCGGCGCCCGCTACCGGCGCATCGTCAAACGCCGCGGCCACGCCAGAGCCCTGGTCGCCGTCGCCCGCTCGATACTCGTCATCACCTGGCACCTGATCAACGACCCGGACGCCTCCTACCAGGAACTCGGCGCCGACTGGCACCAACGCCATCTCAACCCCGCCCGCAAGACCCGCGACCTCGTCCGCCAACTCCAGGCCCTCGGCCACCAGGTCACTCTCGAACCCGCGACCGCCTGACCCGCCCCACCCCGGCATCCGAGCCGCAAGCGGCCCGGATGCCACCGCCTGCCCTCCCGAAGATCGATTTTCCGATCAGCTTCTCCAGCGGTGCAGGCGACTTGATCGGTCACCGGCATCAACCGGAGCTCTCTTGAAAATCAGCTCTCTTGAAAATCAGCTGCGGGCCCCCGTGTTAGCCCAGGTCAAGCAGTGTCCTGGTGGGGCGCGATGGTGACGTCGTGGCCAAGTGCCGCGAGTTGGGCGAGCAGGCGTCGGGTCTGCCGTTCCCTGCCCAGTCGACTGGTGAAGTGATCCGCTCCCAGGTCCCGGTAGGGGACACCGTCGTGCAAGATGTGCCACGAGGCGACGAGGATGGAGTGCCCGACCGCGACCGTCGCCCGTTTCACGCCGCGGTGTGGCACCAGCCTCCGGAACTGGGCGCCGAGGTAGGTGGCCTTCATCCGGGCGGCGCTCGAACCGGCCATGTATAAGGCGGTCTTGAGCCAGGTGTCGCCGTGTCGGGTCCGGCCGGACATCCGTTTGCCGGCGGACTCGTTGTTTCCCGGGCACATCCCCGCCCAGGAGGCGAGGTGGCCGGCGGTAGCGAACCTGCTCATGTCCACCCCGATCTCCGCAATGATCACCTGAGCCAGGACCAGGCTGACACCGGGGATCGTGGTCAGCAACTCGGCCTCGCGCTGAAGCGGCTGCAGTTGACGAGCGATCTCCTGGCTCAGTTGAGCGATCCGGGCGTCTGCCTGGTCGATGGCCCGCAGCATCGCCGCGACCATGAACGCATGGTGACCGGTGAAGCTGTTGGTCAGCGCGCGGGTCAGCAGCGGCACCTTCTCCAGCATGCGGCCCAGCGCCATCCCCGCCAGTACTTGCGGATCACGCTCCCCGGCGACCAGGGCATCGAGCATGCTCCGGGCGGACCGGCCGGTGATGTCGGAGACCACCGCGCTGAGCTTGATGCCTGCGTCTTCCAGGAACATCGCCAGCCGGTTGACGTCCCTGGCCCGGTCCCGGACGGTCTCGGTGCGATAGCGGGTCAGATCCCGCAACTGCCGGATGTCGCACGGCGGTACGAAACTGGGCCTCACCAGCCCGTGTTCGACCAGGCGGCAGATCCACTCGCAGTCCCTGACGTCGGTCTTGCGCCCCGGTACGGTCTTGATGTGCTGGGCGTTCAGCAGCCACGGTTCGATGCCTTCAGTGGCTTCGAGCAGGTAGTACAAGTGGTCCGCAACCTGAAGACTGCTGAGGCAGCAGGCCGGCTGACCAGCAAACTCGGCTCCTACCTGCGGCCCGGCGTTCTCGTGGTCGATGAGGTCGGCTACCAGCCCCTCGAACGCGCCGAGGCCAACCTGGTCTTCCAGGTCATCTCGAAGCGTTACGAGAAGGGCTCGATCATCCTGACCTCGAACAAGACCTTCAGCGAATGGGGACAGGTGTTCGGTGACGAGGTCCTGGCCACCGCGATCCTCGACCGGCTCCTGCACCACTGCGACGTCGTCGCGATCAACGGGCCCAGCTACCGGCTCAAGAACCGCCTCAAGGCCATCGAGCGCGACACCAACGTCGCCTGACCGAGGAACGCGGGCCCCTGTCCTGGCGGGCGGAGAGACCGGCCCGCAAACGCCAGTAATCCGCATCACGAGGGTCTGCCAGCCAGCCCACCAGCCGATCGGCGCCGGCTCGGAATGCCTGGCCCAGCGATGTCTCGCCGTTGATGATCAGGCGGAGTGCATCGACATCATGGGTCGCGTGGTCGGTGTCGCACCAACAGGCCACGTTCACTGCCGCGCTGACCGACAGCTCAGCCTGGTCCGTCCAGGCCACATCCAGCAGGAACTCCAGCTGATCGCCCCGCTCGGCCTGCTCGGTGATCTCCGCGAGAAGGAGCACTGCGGCCCCCGGCCCAGCACCGGGGAACACGGAATGGCTTGGTTCCCACAGCCACGTCGGCTCGGCTTCTCTGCCCCTTGCAGCATCGACGACCAGAGCTGAACATCGCAGGGATTCCACCTCAACAGCCGAGAGCCGCGGAAAAAGCGTCGCCAGAGGGACAGCATCGAGGGAGCCGCGGGCCATGACCATGAACCCGATCATCGGTCCCCTTATGCCCTGACCACAAGGAGCGTGGCCTTCGCTCCACCACCCAACCAGCCGACAAGCCGGGGACGTTCATTCGTACCGAACTGGCCGCATCGGAGAGTACGCGGACACCGACCTCCTCAACCGGCCCCAACCCTCCTCCACCCGCTGGACCAAACCCCTCTCCGACCCCGAGCCCCAGGACACCGAGTGACCCACCCGACCACCACGCCCGAGGGCCAGCCGGCCACCGCCCCCAACTACCACTACATGGGCCTGCCCGGCGCCCGCGCCATGCTCACCGACGCCAGCGCAGAGACCTACGCCAACCTCCACACCACCCTCAACGCCGACGCCGGCAAGGGCGCCATCATGTGCGTCCACGGCGGCGTCGGCCTGGGCAAGACCTTCGCCGTCAACAGCCACCTCGACGACCTCGCCCCCCACACCACCCTCCGCATCAAAGTCGGCTCCGCCAAAATCCAGGCCCTGCGCGCCGCCCTGTACAAAAAGCTCGACCTGCCCGGCGAGGCACCCCTCAACAGCACCCGCTGCGAAGCCATGCTCAAAGAGGCACTGTCCCAGACGCCGCGCGTCCTGGTTGTCGACGAAGCGCAGTGGCTGGACACCAGGGCCTTCGAATTCATTCGCGAACTCTGGGACGACGAGGACACCCGCCTCGCCGTCGTCCTGGTCGGAGCCGAAACCTGCTACCAGAAAATCAAGAACCGGCCGGCCCTCGACTCCCGCATCCTCATCTGGCAGCGCTACAAACCCCTCACCCCCGCAGAAGTCCTCACCGTCATTCCCCAGTACCACCCGCTCTGGGCGGACGTACCCACCGACGAACTGCTGTGGATCGACGACGCCGCCTGCCACGGCAACTTCCGCCAGTGGGCTAAAATTACCTACCTGCTCCAGGAAGAGCACGGTGGCCCCCACACCGCAGGTCCATCGCATCAGCCCACGCCACACGGCGAGGCCGCACCGCTCCCCGCCTACAACCGGGACCTGGTGCGCGCCGTCCTCAGCCGCCTCGACCCCACCCAACGTCACACCGACTGAACGGGTCCAGAGTTGACGGTCCCGGAAATCTGGCTGCACCGGCGCCGGGACCGAAGTCCCGCAGCGCTGAGGGCTACCGCGGTTGTGCCCCCACTCCCGGTGGCCGTCAGAGTGGGGCAGTGGCCAGCACGTTCACCCGCGGTGTGGAGTAAGGACAGCCCATCACAACCAGCACACCACACAGGCCGATTGGTGCAGATTTCCTGGTGCCGGACATCAGCTTCATTCCTAGTGCAGCGTTTTGACCGACTGCCGCCTTCCCTGTGATGAGGACCGCCAGTGGGCGGATATCGGAGCCGGCGGATGGAGGCGGCGTGGGAGTACTGACTGAGGTGGCGCCTCATGGGCAGGGTGTACCTGCGCGGGCGGTGACGATGCTTCCGGACGGAAGGGCGATGTTGCCATGCTCTGTAGTCAGACGGATGCCGCTGCGGTCAGCGGTTAGTGCACTGCCGCAGAAGACTACGCCGTTGGGGGAGGTGACGTGGATGCCCGGACCGTCGGCGGCCGCGCCGTACCAGGTGGCGCCTACGGCGGCGACCAAGGCGGCGGTGCACACTGCTGTGGCGGCAATGCCTCGAAAGAGCCGACGTGCGCCAAGGACGGCTTCTCCGTGATCGGATGGCGGCGGTCCGTCGCCCAGAGAGAAGACCTTGGGCAATCCGTGCGCTGCTGTCATCAGCCACATTGCCGCGGCCGCCCCTGCGACGAGTGCCATCAGCAGCAGTGCACCTACTGTGGCCGCCCAGCCGGAGGCGAGGTCGGAGATGTCGGAGCGGCCCTTGACCAGTCCGAAACCGATGAGTCCGGCCAGAAGTGCGGCCAGCCCGTTGCGCCAGGCCAGAGCAGCCTCCCGAACCCGAGGTAGTTCGGAGCGCAGTAGTTCGCGCTCTCTGCGGGCCCGTTGGAGGTCGGCCGGTCCCGGCGGCTGGTCCGCCGGCCGGAAAGAGAACATCACGGCAACCGCTCTTCCATCAGCACCGCCCAGTAGGCGCCGCATCCGTCGGGTATGTCGTCCGGCCGCCCGGAGTGCTCGCCGGGACACGGGCAGAAGACGGTGATCGACAGCTCGGTGCGCGGGGGCGTACTCGCCGTTGCCAAAGGTGCCGTTGTCACAGCCGAGCGCACCACAGTCAGGGTTGCCTCAGTCGTGAAGGTGAAGCCACAGCGTGGGCACCGGCCGGTCAGGAGGTGTACGGAGTCGGCCATGAGGTTGTGGACGAAGTCGCCCGACAGGTATGTCTGTGCGTAGTGCGCTTCGCTGACCTCTTCGAACGGCTCAGCGCGGTGTGGATGAGCGCTCATCGTGCGCGGGTTCTCCTTAGATGCGTCAGGGTCCGGTGTGGGTGAAGGCCACCCAACTGTGTCGGGACTGAGAGGAATCAGCACGCAGCCTGAGGGCGGCAAGGCGGAGTGCTTCGGCGGAATGTGCCGCGTCGAAGGTGCCTCCGGGGCCGGTCAGGATTTGGTGGACGTCCTCGGCGATTCTGGAGGCCGCGAGCGTGTCGACCGACCACTGCGCGCCAATGACGTGGCGATATCCGGTGACATGCAGGGCGGCGCCGAGGCTGATGACCTCATCAGGGAGGGCACTGCCGACGGTGACGGACTGACACGCGGACAACATGACGAAATCACCGAAGTGCCGGGCTGACGCGATATCACGTACCGTCAACAGCCCGTCGTGGAGTGCGAGCCCACCCGCTGACGGTCGGTCGGCGTTCTGCATTCCGTGGCAGCCGATGTGCGCCCGCGGATGGCTGCGCAGAGCTGTGGCCACAGCAGCACGACTTGCCCCGGCCCCCTCCAGACAGGTCAAGCGGCTTGCCGGCCACAGGCCGCGCAGCACGTCACGTTCGTGCTCGACATCTGGGAGCGGGCTCTGGCCCGGGGTGTTCGGCAGCGCGACGACCAGCATCTCCGGCCCGTCCGCTCGGGCGGTCACCGAGGCGGCAGCCGTATCGCGATGGGCTCGGGCGAGGCTCATCACAGTCGGGATGATCGAGCACGTGAACCGGTCGAGCAGAGTCCGCGGCGCGCCCGCCGTTGCCTCGGCCGATCCGTCCGGCTGCTCGTGGTGGCCGGCCGCGTGCAGTGGCAGGAGCGCCAGGGGACCGGTCGGGCACCACCACAAGCGGGCGCCGTCCTCTGTGACGGGCAGCATGTGGAGCACCGGTTCGGCCACGATGTCCCACAAGTCACGCAGGATCGCGTCCAGTAGCTCACTCCATGCACGGGCGGCCGCGACCTCCGTGGACCGCGCCGCCTGCTCCCGTCGGGCTCCCGCGAGACCCGGAACGCGTGCGTTCGCAGCCTGTGCCGCCAGCCGTTCGTGCCTGGCGCCCTGCAACTCGGCGTGCGCCGAGAGATGTTGGCGTGCCCAGCGCTCGACGGTGCCGACTGTCAGACCCGGCAGAGGGACTGATGTGATCTGCTCGGATGTCACAACGAATGCGTCGCATCCCCACTGGCTGACATTCACGACCACTACCGGTCCGTGTGCCGCCGCGGCCAGCAGGTCTGCGATCGCCGGGGGCTCGAGGAATCCCCCATTGCCGGCGGCGACCACCTCGGCGGTGAGCCGGCGGTACTCCTGCGACAGCGCGGTGCGCCGGTCGGTGCGACGGGACGCGCCATCAAGGAGCCCGCCATCCTCACCGGCCGGATCGTCAACCGCCTCAAGGAGGCGGCCGAGCTCTGTCAACCGCTCAGCGACCTCAGGGTCGGAGCGTTGAATGCTCGTGGTACGGCCCTGAAGTTCGACCGTGCGCGCCCACAGGACAGCCCGTCCGGCCTCCAGCAGGCTCAGCGCCCGCGCCGGCTCGCCTTCGGCCCTGAGCACGGCAGCGGCAGCATCGCGCCCCAGACCGGCAAACGGTCCGAGCATCGTTTCGGTGCCTGAGCGGTCAGCGCCGCGCCATGCGGTGAACGGCAGCAGACGCACCGCCCGTTCGTACCACTCGGCGGCTGTGACCGGATCCCCGGTGAGCATCAGGGCGTCAGCGGCCAGCGTGCAGTTTCCCAGCCGCATTCGCCAGGGAACCCGCTCGCTCCCTACGATTTCCAAGGACAAGTCCAACGCTTCACCTAGGGTCGCTGGGTCGCGCACCGCCTCGTATCGCATGAGAAGGGCTGCACCGAGGTTCGTCACCGCGCGGGCACCCGCTTCGCTGAACCTCGTTTGGCCGGGGAACGCCTCCACGGCCTCCCGGAGCAGTGCGATCACCGGGTTGAGATCGCCGGGTGTCGGCACATCCGGCAGTGAGTCGAGTCGGACAAAGCCGAGATTGCCTAGCACGACGCCGCGTTGTGGGTCGTCGGGTTGCATCAGGAGCGCTGCCTCCCGGAAGCACTCTTCGGCCTTGGCCAGGGACTCGGCATTCCGTGAGGCACCGTGGAGGACTATCCACGCGTTCCCTTCGAAGATGGCCGCCCGACCGGCGAGCAGCGGGTGCCCCGTCGCCTCGGTCCTGAGCCGCTGGGCCGCCGTGATGCTGTCCCGCGCTGTCCTGGCGGCGTCCTGAAGCTCGCCTTGATCGAGCTGTGCCTCGGCGATTGCCCGGAATACGTGGGCCCGGGTGGCACCGAGCTGGGCGGAATAGCGAGTCGCCGGGGTTGTATCGCTCTCTCGCATGAGGCGTTCCGCAGCCTCCAGATCTTCCCGTGCGGCGAGGGCACGCCAGCGCAGGATGAGCAGTTCAGCCAGGTTGGTCACGTGGATCGCGGTCTCAGGATGAGCCGGCGGCATAACGTCGAGCAGTTCGCGTTGCAGAGGCAGCGCCTGGTCCAGTGCGGCGCTGTCCTCGTCGCCTCGCAGGAGATGCTGGACACGGAGCGCAGCTGTGACATTCCCCAGAACAGAGACGCGGTGGGGAGATCGAGGCCCAGCGGTTTCCAGGATCTCCCGTACGACCTCCAGCGCTTCATCGAGCGCAGCCATGTCGGAACGGCGGTTGACGAGGTGCGTGAGGGTGCCAAGCAGTGCTCCGAGCGCGAGGACACGCTGTGGCCCTTGGTAAGTGGCGGCTGCGGTGCGACCCAGCTCCACCGCCTCGTCCAAGTCATCGTCGCTCCCCGTCCGGGCGTAGCGAATCATCAGGAAGGTGGCCAGATTGGAGCGGAAGCCGCCCATCCGCGGATCCTCCGGGACCCCTTCCGCGACGGCCCGGCGAGCATGCCGCACCGCGCGGTCGAGCACGTCCAGCTCCCCGCTCAGCTGGTAGAACTGCAACTCTGTGCCCGCCAGAATGGCATACGCACCAGGCCGATCTGCATGCCCCTGATGCAGGAACCGCAGCGCATGCTGCGCGTGATCTCGTGCTGTCTCAAGCGTCGTCAGACCGCCATGGCGGTCGTACCGGTAGGACAGCATCGCCCCAAGGTCCAGGTGGCAGATGCCAGCCAGAGTTACGTCCCCCGACCGGTCAGCATGTTCTAGGGCGCGCCCGGCCAGTGCGAGAGCGCGTTCCTCGTGTGCCTCGCCGGCCCCGGACAAAAAGGCTTGTCGCGCTTTGGCGGCCTCACGGGAGAGTTGCTGGGCGCTCGCCGCATCGTCGGAATCAGGCACAGGTACCCCCCGGCATCGAGCGACCTGAGATCACGTCAGGTTAACGTCGGAAAGCAGAGTGCGTGCGTGGATCTACCACACTGGCGAACACGCCGTCATCGAGGGCACGTTGCTCCGCCTTCAGGCTGGCCGTCTGCCCGGCGGTCAACAACTTGCTGTCGATCTCTCGCGTCTCTCCCCTGCCCCGCGCAGCAGCCCCAGCTCGTGAACTGGCAGGTCTCCGCAGTGCCCTCCTCGATCGGCTGGCGGCATTCCACGAGCAGGGTGTACAAGGGACTGCAAGATCCGAGACCATCACCGAACTGGAGGTTGAGGTACAGATTCACTGGGTTCGGGAGCTGAAGCGGCAGGCGGGACAGGCCTTGGGGCTGCGGGGGCCGTAGCGGTGGATGGGGGTGGCACAGAGCATGCAGGGACCGACCTCCCAGGGCGGGCATTTCAGGTCCGCGGCGACTGCCAGGCGTTCGCGCGGGGTGAGGTGCAGAGCGATGGGTCTGCTGGGCTGGAGCAGGGTGTGGTCGGGGGCATGGTCGAAGGTGTGCAGTCCGGTCGCGGAGTTCAAGTCCCGGTGCGGGCGCGAACTGCTGGTGTGGGGGCCTTCTTCTCCGTAGCGGCAGGAACTGTCGAGTTCCTGTTCGGTGTAGGTGACCGGCTCGTCGTCGGCCGTGCCGGACTCGGGCGGGTCATTGGTTTCGCCGGTGATCTCGCGCCAGCGCCGGACGTCACGGTCCAGGGCCCACAGGTAGGAGGCGCGCCGGGCATCGTGCAGGCTTCGCGAGCGCATGGGCAGATGCTCTCCGTCGGCGCTGGTGACGACGAGTTCGTCCAGCGGCGTGGCACGTTCCTGGGGCAGGCACAGAGCAGGCAGAAACCAGCCGCTGTGCCACTTCCTGCAGGCGCTGCCGGTTTCCGGGCAGGGACGCTCGCTGCTGGGAGTGCATTTCCAGATCTGCAGGTGCCGGACCCCACCGCGGATGAGGAGAGCGAGCGGGGAGACGATGCGCTTCCAGGGCACGTCGTCGACGCGGGTCCAGGGGGCACGGTCTATCAGAGCGGACGTGCCATCCGCAGTGACCCACAGAGGCGCGATGTTGCGTTCGCGGGCTTTGGCGGAGCGCCTGCGTACGGTGTTGGCGGTGATAGGGGAGTACTGGGCCTCCCACCCGACGCGGGCGCCGGCTCCGGTCACGAGAACATCGGTGATGACGCGGCCGTCCTCCGACCGCGCCTCGGTCTGCACGTCCAGCCCGTGCCGCGCAGCGGTGCGCGCGATCCGTTCCTTCATCGCCTTGTGTTTGTCGCTCTCCTGCGGCGTTGCCGCGTGAGTGAGGGGCAGGTGCGCTGCTACCCACGTCGCTCGGCCGTTGTTGCGCTGCCGCCGCACGAACATCCACGGCGATTTGCCGTCCAGCGCACACTGGCACTGCCCGCCCTCGTAGTCCGTCACGCACTGCAGCAAGTTTCGCGGCCGCTGTCCGACGGGCTGGGTGATCTCTTCCAGCAGACCTTTATGGCCCGGATGGTTGAGGTCCTCGCGTGTCAGATTGATCTTTATGCCGTATCCGGTGTGAATCACCCCGCTGGCCATGCAATCGACGGTAAGTCTCTGCACTGCGTGGTGGAAGAGCACTGCCACGCATCGGCCGAATTGGACGTGTGGCTGTTGCGGGTGCCTCGTCCGCCCTCAAGCGGAACATCACACGTGGTCCAGCACGACCCGACCACACCGCAAACACCAACTCGATATCGCAGTCGGTCAGTCAGTCTAGCCAGTGCACGAGGCGTGCTGTGTCGTGTACGGCCAGGGCGCGTTCTTCGAGGCCGTGCGCGTACTGCTGTGCGTCGTCGCTGCCGTGGGTCAGCAGGAGTGCGGACAGGCTGATGAGCCGGGCGCTGCCCAGGCAGGCCGTATCCAGGGCCAGTGCCAGCATCTCGGGGGAGATGTCCTGGGCGTGGAGGACGCCGTCCTTGTAGCGGGCCATGTGGACGAGCCCGATGGGTGTGCTGTGGGTGACCTGGCTCAGCAGCGAGTACGCCACCGGCAGCCAGCCCGGCTCGGGGTAGGGCGCCGCCATGGCCAGGAGCATCTCGTCGATCGGCGGCAGGGGCTTGCGGCCCTTGGATATCGTCTCCGGTCCTTCGAGGACCGTGTCGGGCAGCTGGAACAGTTTCTTGGCGGCGGCGAGGGCCACCCCGTTGCCGGCGAACAGCTCGATCGTCTTCTTCTTGCGGGCTCGGAACTCGTCGAAGTAGCGGGTCGAGCGCTGGACGAACGCGTCTTCGTCGTCGTGTTCCTGGGTCAGCCAGGTGAAGCGGGCGGCTTCCTCCAGCAGCATCCGCGCGCCGAACACCGCGGTGACGGCGGCGTGCTGGTCGTAGGTGGCCATCACGGTGGCGAAGGTGGAGTGGGCTCCGGCGTAGGCCAGCACACTGGCCAGTTTGGGATTGCCGTGGGCCCAGGGGCTCGTGTGCCAGCTGCTCAGGAAGGCGTCGTACTCCTCGGCGGCCGCGACGACGCGACCGGCGTCGGCGATGTCCGGCAGCAGACTTCCGGATGCCACGAGGACTTCGGGGCGAAGACGCAGCTGCTGAGGACGGGTTCTGACCTTGGCGGGAGCGCGGGATACGGCCTTGGGATCGCCCAGGCCGTGCACCGCGCCCGCCGCAGCAACCACCGCTTCCGTCAGCCGCATCGCCTGGCCGAGGAAACCGGCCTGATCGACCTCGGGCGGCCAGCACTCCGGCACCGCCGCGGACACGCCCAGGAGCGTGACGGTGACACCGACGGCTGCGACATGCACGAAGAGCGCTTCGTGATCGGCGCGCAGATCATGGCCGGGGACACCGTCGGCGGCCACGCTGCTCTGCAGCCCCAGCAAGTTGCCGTGGCCGGCGTGTCCCAGCACCATCACGGCACCCCGCAGCCCGGACATGGTCAGCATGCCGCGTGCCGCATCCAGAAGATCCTCGACGCTCCCGCCCACCACCGTGGGCGGGAGCGGCGGGGCGGGGGAAGCCAGGAAGAGGTCCAGCAGTTCCTGCTCATCCGGAAGCGAGGGCGCCGACAGCGCCGCCAGGGACGCTCCTGTCAGGTCGGTGACACCGCTCAGCGGTACGAACCACCGGGCAAGGTTCGGGCAGCTAGCGTCGTGGTCGGCCAGGTAGCCGCAGATCCGGTTGCGCTCCTCCAGCATGCTGCCCACCAGCGCGGCCCGCCGCTCTGCCGGGTCCTGGGCGATCCACTGCCAGCGCAGACCGTCGTCGAACAGACTCCGCGCCAGCGCCCCCACGACGGTGCCGCCCATCCCCGAGCCGAGCAGCGAGTCCGCACATGCGTAACGCCACCGGGCGAAAGGGAACACCGACTCGGCCAGGAACTGGTCGTCCGCCCCGTCGAAGTGGAACACCGCCGGCAGACCGTCAAGATGCAGCCGCAAGGCCCGTGCGGCTGCCCGCAGACGAACGGTCGCGGGATCCGCCTCCCGCCCGTCGGGACGCCTGCCGTCTGCCGTGTGCGGCTGCCCGCTCATCCCCGCCCCTGTCTGTCGTCCGCTTTCTCCATTGTGACGGTGCCCGACGTAGGTGATGGAACGTCACCGTGCCGTTGGCGTGTACGCCGTGACGGCATCGCGGGCGGCATGGCTCGGGTCCGGCCCTCGCACGGGTGTATCCGCCTCCGGTTCCCGGCCGCTCCTTGCTGTTTCACCGCCGATCGTGCGCGGCGGCGCGACGCCGCCAGGCGTCCAGGGCAGGATGCGCCGGTGCGCACGCGGGGCACTGCGGGTCGCGTGCGAGGAGACTGGTGGCGTTGACGTGGGCTGTGAGCCTGAGGAACTGGAAGGTCACGTTGTTGTGCGAGGGTTCCGTCTCCCGCATCGGCTGCTGCATCAGTGTCTTGACTGTTTCGGCGGCGAGGAGGGTCCCTGCCATCGCGGAGGTGAATCCCACCGCGAAGCGGGCCTGTACGGGCTCGGCCTGCCGGCGCAGAGATTCAAGAAGCCGTGTCCCCACCTCGCCGCATTCACCGCGCTCGAGCCAGCGCCGGACCTCGGTTTCCGGGACGCCGGCCTCGGCCGCCAGGGCCCCTACGGCTGCGGTGCCGCCTGCCCGGGTCCGGGCGCGCAGTTCGTCGTCGCCGGTGAGGGCTTCGGGCGGGTTGTAGCAGCGCAGGCAGGCACCGGTGCCGGGCGGTCCGACGCGCAGTGTCTCCGCGCGCAGGTCCAGTGTGCTGGCCGACAGCATCCTGGGTGCGTACCGGTTTTGGAGTTCTGCCCGCGCGCGGTTGGTGTCGACGGCGGAGACCAGCAGGCTCGGGGTGATGCCGAGCCGTTCGAAGCGGGCGTGGTGCGGGTGCCAGACGAGGCCGGCGTCCGCGGCGAGGTGTGCCGCGCAGTGTGCTTTGGACGAGCCGAGATGCTGGTGGCCAAAGGGCGGGCACCGGTTGAGGTTGGTGAGGGTGATGCCTTTGCTGTCGGCATCGGCCAAGGTCACCTCTCCGGTGAGACCGGGGGTTGCCCACAGGGCGTGGACCCAGGTGCTGCCGACAGCGCCCACACCCGCGAGCGCCGTGCCGGACAGGTCCAGGTTCTCCAGCTCGGCCGGAGCGCCCGGCACGGGCGTACGACTCATGGTCTGGCTCCAGCAGTCCCAGCCGTAGGGTTCGGTCGGCGCGGTGTACCGGGGAAGGCGGACGGCCAGGAAGACCTCGGCCACGGCCAGCGTGGCGGCGAGATACGGGCCGAAGGGCAGGGAGCTGGATCCGTACGCCTCGGGGACGGGAAGGGGGCGGCTGCTGACGCCTCCCCACCATCCGTACCCGGCGACGAACCGCGGGCTGCGGTCCTTGGCGCCGTATCCGGACCCGACGACGAGTACGGTGTCCGCCGGTGTTGCGGTGGAAGCCGGTGACACGCGGACGGCGCCAATCACCTGTGCTCCTTGGAGCAGGGCCTCGTCGAGGGGCACCTCGCGCGGCGCCAGGGGCACGATGCGTCCGGCCAGGGGCACGTCCGGCGGGCACACCAGATGGACGGACCGGATCACACCGGCCGCGCGGGCCAGCAGGTTGATCAGCATCCAGGCGGTGTGCTGGTGGCCGGCCCGGTGGGCCGAGCGCGGATCGACGACGACCGCCACGGCCACCGGCTGAAGATCCGTGAACGGCGCGAGCCGGCCTTGGAGATCTCCCTCGTGCCGGTCGGAGATGTTGTCCACGGAGTGCTCCTGTGGTCGATGAGACTGGGGACCAGGCGAAGCACCTGGTGGATCCCGGCGCCGTGCACCCGGGTCCAGCCTTCGGGGCCGCGCAGGTGAACGCCGGCGTGCACGGGGGTGGGCCGGCCGGCGGCATGATGCGGCAGTACGAGGGACAGCGCCCCGTCCATCTGGCTGTAGGCCTGTTGGTCGTCCACCCAGGAGTGGCGGACATGACGGCCGCCGTGGGTGTGAATCTGGGCTAGCCGCACCAGGCCGAGGCGCTCGAAGTGGCTGCCGGCCCGGTTCATGGCCGCCGACGTCACCGTGTACCGGCCGGGACTGGTCGCCGCGTCGGGAACGGTGACGGTGGTCGCGACCCCGTGAAGGACGCCGTCGGCATCGCGGAAGCGGAAGCCGTCGAGGTAGGCCACGCGTTCATGGCCGGGCGGAGCGAGGGCGAAGGCATCGAGCAGTTCGCCCCAGACCGCCTCGGGGATGGACAGCATCAGTGGGGTCCCCTGTAGTTCGGGCTGTCGAGGGCGTCCTGGATCCGGCTGAGTGTCGCCACCAGAGTGTGGTGTCCCTGCCGCCACTGCTGGCCCGCGGTCGGACTGTGTCCGGTGACGTAGTAGTCGAACGTCATCGAGCAGCACACCAACTGCCCCGGCCCATCAGCGAAGGGATAGGCGCCGTGGATCGCGAACCACGGCAGAGGCTCCAGAACGGGAAGCCATCGGCTGCCCGGGGGAGCGGTAGACCACACCGGCGCGGAGGCGTCGGGCGCCGCCCCCGGCGGGCACACGAACACCGCGGTCGGCGGATGCAGGTCGTAGTACTCGGCACCCACCTTCACGTGGAAGCGGTCCCCGCCGTCCGCTGCCCGGCCAGGCCCGATCTCGACCACCACGTGCAGGGGGTCAAGCCAGGTGAAGGTCCAGCCGTGGTGCCGGGCCAGTTCGCCGGCCTGGGCCCGCTCGACGTGGTCCGCGAACACGGCGGCCGCGATCTGCGGATCGGCGGGGGACGGCGAGGACATCACGCCCCGCCGGTTCCGCCGGCGAAGGTCCAGTGCAGGTCCTGGCAGTGGCCTCGGTGGAGGTACTCCTCCAGCGTCAGCGCGGCGAACTGGAACACGTCCTGCCCGTTGTGCCGGCAGACCAGACGATCCTCGGCGTCCCGGGAGCGCCGGAACTCCTCGTACATCGCCGTGATGACCGATCCGACCGTGTCGGTGACCTTGCGCCGGATCCTGATGGTGTCTCCGCTGTCCTTGTTGTCGATGGTCACGACGCGGGTGCGGTCGCGCGAGCGGTCTTCCGCCGCCATGTCCTCGGGAGATCCGTGCGTGGTTGTCATGGGGGGCTCCTGTTTCCTCGCCGCTGACGGCGATCTTGTACGGGCGCTCGTGCCCAGCCATAGCCGAGCCGCCGGGCAGGGGACGACCCCTCCCGAATCGTTTTCATTTACTACAGTGAAACCGTAGCATGTGCTGGCCGGGTAGTGCGAGGACACGCCCGAACGGGTGATCCCCCCGGCGTGGCCTGGCACCTGGCATGCTGGTCAGCTGTGCGACTGGAACTTCCCGGACATCACCCGCTGCTGCGTCGCAACCTCGTCATGCGCGGCGCGGAACCCGGCCGACTCGTCCTGGACGCCCGCCGCCTGATGTTCGCCAGTCCCCTCGACCTGACGGCCGCGGCTGCCGCCATGCACACCCACGCCGCTGCGGGCAGGGAGACCACACTGGTCCTGCCCGACTCCCCGGACGTCACCGCCTACATGCAGCGCATGGACCTTCTCAAAGCCCTGCCGCACGGCACGCGGGTCGAAGGCGATGTTCCCGACGAAACCCGCTACGACCGCTCCACCACCCTGCTCGAAATCGCGCACCTGCAGGCGGACACCGCCGACGTCATCGGCGAAAGACTCGGGCAGATGGCCATCCGCCATCTCGGCCCCCGGGACGGGCGCAGAGTCTTCAAAGGCGTCGGCGAGCTGATCGACAACGCCATCAGCCACGGAGCCAGCACCTGCGGCGCGTTCACCGCCGCCCAGGCCTACAGCGGCAAAACCACCGGATACCGCCGGCTGGAGATAGCGGTCTGCGACACCGGCATCGGAGTCCTCTCCCATCTGCGCCGCAATCCCGACCATGCCCACATCGTCACCAGCGCCGAAGCCCTCAAACACGCCCTGCGGCCCGGCGTCAGCGGAACGCAGGACAAACGAGGCAACGGCCTGCCCGACCTGCTGTCCGGGCCCGGCGGCAGTGCCACAACACGCCTGGTCCTGCGCAGTGGAGACGGCCTGCTGCGCGCCAGCCGGCTCCGCGGATCCGAACTGATCCTCCCCGCCGATACATCCGTCCCCGTGCAGGGAACCTGGTCCTGGCTGAGAGTCTCGTATCGCTCCTGACCGCGCTGTGCTTCAATCAATTAAATGAAACCGCAGAAACGCGAAACGCTGCTCAGCTACCCCGTGAAAGAGCACGGCACGTTTCTCGCCACCCGGGCCAAGGGCGCCGAGACACGCCAAGCCCTGGAAGGGCAACTTGTCGATGCCGTTCCCATCGCCCTGCTGATCATCGACTTCGGCGGCGTCGAAGCGATGACCAACAGTTTCGTCGACGAATTCCTCGGCAAGTTCTATCTCCTGCTGGCCGCAGGAGATATACACGCCGACGGTGTCCGCCTCGCCGGCCTGGACGAAGAAACCCGCGAAGGCGTCACGGTCTGCCTTGAGCGCCGCAAACAGATCGCCGTGGACGGCGACACGTA
This sequence comes from Streptomyces sp. NBC_00988, assembly GCF_045162645.1. Lineage (NCBI taxonomy): Bacteria > Bacillati > Actinomycetota > Actinomycetes > Kitasatosporales > Streptomycetaceae > Streptomyces > Streptomyces sp. NBC_00988. Next base: position 212,550 of record NZ_CP108730.1, on the reverse strand, counting down.
CGAACTGCTGGGCGATGCGGCCCTCCTCACCGACACCTATGCCCAGGCACGCCAACTGGGTGACTTCCGGGCAACCCAGCTGGCGGAGGCGCTGGGTATCTCACTGCCCAACGCCAACAACCGGCTCAAGAAGCTCGTCGAAGCCGGAGCTCTCTACCGCGAGCGGGCAAGCGGCCCGGACCGGGGCGGGAAGGAATACACGTACCGCCAACCCCGCAGTGGCGCCCGTGACTAGTCGTCAACGGCACGCTCGGCCGTCAGAGCAAGCGCCACCTCGGCGGGCGGACGCCGCGTCGCCAGCGCGATCGCGTCTTTGAGATCGGCGGAGCTGGCCAGATCCGGAGACATCCCGCTCAGCCAGACCGTGGGATCGCCCCACGCGTCGGTGCCGTTGCGGTACAGACGGGCGAAGAACGACATCGTGCCGGTGTCGAATCCCCAGTCACTGGCCTCGTCCCACCCTGGCAGCGCCAGCGGCAGTGTGAAGTCCTCGCAGATCCGCGTCCCAGGTGGGAGATAGAGGGCGGTCATCCGGTGCCACCGGCAATGCGCCTCGTCGCCATGCACCAGCACCGTGCAGGCGTCGTGCAGTGCCGGGTTCCCGCGGCACAGCCGCGTGCGCCGGTGCTGCCGGCAGTAGGAATGCCCGTCATGGACCAGGACCCGGCACTGGCCGTCATCCTCTTGCACCGGTGCCATGCAGCGCTGGGTGAGAGACCGTGCGCGATGACGCGGTTCCGCAGTCGCAGAGCCCGACGGCGGGGGATCCGCGAGGTTGCGGTGGATCCGGGCGACGCTTTCATTACGGGCCTGCCCTTCCAGCCGGTAGACCGTGCCGCGGGCTGTGAGACGACGGACGTACTCCTCATGGGACAGGGGCGGACGGAGGAACCAGGACAGCGCGGAATCATCCAGATCATGCGTCACAGGAGGCTCCGTCACGTTCGGCTGCACACGCAGGCAGCGGCCTTCCAACAGCGTCAGCCACAGCTCGAGCATGAGCTCACAGTCGTCGGCGATCGACTGGAACGACCACCTGTCCTCCGCGTCATCGACGGTCACAATGCCGCGGTGTGCCTCTGTCCGCGACCGCTGCTTCGCCCGGGGGCGCAGGCCGTGCAACTCGGAAAGGGCCGTCAGGCCCAGCCCGCCGCCGCGGATGAAGCCCTGCGACAGCACCTGGCGTGCCGCGTACAGGGTGTCGACCGTCCTGCCCACCAGGGGCGCGAGGTCCAGCCGGTCGTCGTAGGTGCGCAGGCACCGGTAGTCGCCGTCGAAGAGGTTGTGCCCGAGGATCAGATCAGCATCGCGCAGAACCGCCGGCAAGTCACCGAGTTGGTCGTCACGCAGTACGTGGAACGCCGTTTGCTGCCACTGACCGTGCCCCAGCGGAACTCCGTCGGCGACCCGCTCGACGACCAGGACACCGACCAGGTCAATGTCCCACTTCTCAGGAAGGGACTGGCCCGCGACGCGGGAGTAGTCGACGTCCACCACAGCGATGGTCGAGGGCAGCGGATCCGGCAGAGGCCCGGCCACCTTGGTCCTGTAGACGGCGGGGAGCGCCCCGTAGCGGTCCGCGGCGACGATCTCGGGGTCGGGCGCGACGATCGGCACCCACGCCGCCATCTCGTCCGGCACCGCGTGGGCGGCGTCGGCGCGGTCGCGCGTGAGCACCGAATGTGCCTGGTAGAAGGCGTATCCGCGCCCTCGCAGATCCATTTCGTCCAGGTCGTCGGCCAGATCCTCGACGGGATAGACCCAGATGTAGACGGGAACTTCCAGATCGGTGCGCAGATACCAGCCCGCTTGCAGGGGCGCCCGAGGCGCATCCCGTCGAGGGACGAAGTCGCTCGCGTACCCTTCGGGGGCCTCGCCCGTCAGTTCAGGGAACGGCTCTCCTCTCTCCGCCGCCGACTCGACCAGACGTCTGTAGGCCCATCCCTTGGACGGCCATACAGGTCCTCCGAGACTGATCTCAGGAGGCCGTGTCGGCGAAGACCTCGGGTCCCTTTTGCTGCGAGACGCCTTCCTCGGCTGCTTGCGCTTCTTCGGCATGGGCGGACCGTAGCAACTGCCTGTGACAACCAGGTCGTGCTGAACAGCTGTCCGGCGCTACGGCACTTCGGCATCGGCAGACGGCGCCCGGTACCGCCGACAGGATGCACAGGCGCGCATGCCGGGGCACACCAGCGGGCTTGCCCGAGAAAGGGGGCCCGGTGGTGGATCATCACCCTGCGGCACTGAGTTCCGCTGCGCACACGTTCGTGGAACCGGTTCTTCAGCGGAGCCAGGGGGACAGTGTGCTGTCCCCCTGTCGGCGGTCTGTCGAGGTCACGGTCGATCGGGGGCAAGGACCGCCCTTGCACCAGGGAGGAGCCAGATGCCCGGGGGAACAGCGGCCGGTGACGGTGCGGACGGTGACGACGGCTTGCTGGAACGAACCGGCCTCAGAGGGAGATCCGGGCCATGCCCGTGAGACGAGATGCCCACCGGCCGCTGCACGCGGGCGGGACGGTCCGCGGACCTGGCACGCGAGTCTTCCTGCCGCGGAGAAAGCGCATGCCGCTTGCGGGCCTTCGCCTTCGACGAGGCCAGATCGCGCCAGTACCGACGGCCGGGCCGCACCAACTGCTCGAGCAATGCTCGATACCTGTGGATCAGTCCCGGGTGGAACGCGGAGGGCGTACCTTCCCGAATGATCCTGTGATGGTCACCGAGTAGGCCCGCGTTGGCGCGCGGGTCGGGAAGGTACGTCCGTGCTCAGCGTAGTCACCGAGGATGGCTCCACCCAGTCCGGTTCCCTGATCGACGAGATCGTCCGTGAGGGCGCCCGGCGGATGCTCGCCGCGGCACTGGAGGCAGAAGTCAAGCAGTACATAGCCGAGTTGGCTGCCGAAACCGATGAGGCAGTCCGACGGCTGGTGGTCCGCAACGGCCATCACCGGCCCAGGACCGTCGTCACTGCCGCCGGCCCGGTCGAGGTGCGGGCACCGCGGGTGAACGACCGCCGCGTGGACGAGGCCACCGGCGAGCGCGAGCGGTTCTCCTCCAAGATCCTGCCGCCGTGGTGCCGCAAGTCGCCAAAGATCTCCGAGGTGCTGCCTCTGCTCTACCTGCACGGACTGTCGTCCGGGGACTTCGTGCCCGCGCTGGAGCAGTTCCTCGGCTCGACGGCCGGTCTGTCGTCGGCAACGGTGACCCGGCTGACACGGCAGTGGGGCGATGACCATGCCGCCTTCCAGACCAGGGACCTGTCGGACCGCGACTTCGTCTACGTGTGGGCCGACGGCGTGCACCCCAAGGTGAGGCTCGGGCAGACGCACTCGTGCGTACTGGTCCTGCTCGGCGTCCGCCTGGACGGCACCAAGGAACTGATCGCGCTGGCGGAGGGCATGCACGAGTCGACCGAGTCGTGGGCGGACCTGCTGCGTGACTGCCGCAGGCGTGGCATGCGCGACCCCGAGCTGGTGGTCGGCGATGGAGCGATGGGCCTGTGGAAGGCGCTGGCCGAGGTCTTTCCGGCCGCCCGTCATCAGCGGTGCTGGGTTCACAAGGCCCGCAATGTCACCAACTGCCTGCCGAAGTCCGCACAGCCGGGCGCGACGAAGGCGATGCGGGAGATCTACAACGCCGAGGACCGCGCCCACGCCGAGAAGGCGATCGATGTGTTCGCCCGCACCTACGGCACTAAATGGCCCAAGGCCGTCGCGAAGATCACCGACGACCGGGAGGAACTGCTGGCGTTCTACGACTTCCCTGCCGAGCACTGGATCCACCTGCGGACCACGAACCCCATCGAGTCGACATTCTCCACGGTCAAGCTCCGCACCAAGGTCACCCGCGGGGCCGGCAGCCCCGCCGCCGCACTCGCGATGGTGTTCAAGCTCATCGAGTCCGCCCAGGCCCACTGGCGCGCGATCACCGGCGCCCACCTGGTGCCCCTTGTCCGTGCGGGAGCCAAATTCGAAAGCGGTGTGCTGGTCGAACGTGGCACGGTGGCGGCATGAACCCGCCGCCCCTGTCTCGGACGTCCCCTCACCGCGGTCAGGTAATTGTCCTGACCGGGCCGCCCGGAGCCGGCAAGAGCACCGTGGCGCAGCTGCTGGCAGATCACCTGACTCCCAGCGTCCACCTGCACAGCGACGATTTTTGGCGCTATATCAAGCAGGGCTGGATCGCGCCTTACCTGCCCGAAGCACACGAGCAGAACCAAGTAGTCCTGCAGGTACTGGTCTCAGCAGCGTTCGGCTACGCCGAGGGCGGATACCACGTGATCTGCGACGGCATCGTCGGGCCCTGGTTCATCGACCTCTTCCGCGTGACGGCTCGGGAGCGGGCCCTGCCGCTGAGCTACGTCATCCTTCGGCCGGACCAACACACCACACTGGAACGGGCAACGAGCCGGGCCGACGACGCTCTGACCGACCCCGAGCCGATTCGCTCACTGCACGACCAGTTCAGCAACCTGGGTCTCTATGAGGCCCACGTCCTGGATTCCACCACCCTGACCGCTGAGGCAACCACCGACAGCATCCTGCAAGGCGTCGCGAGGGGCTCCTACCTCCTCAACTCAAGCGACAGCACCACCGATGCGAACGACTCGATCCACAACTCTTGACAATGGCTCGGCTGAGCCGTAGGGGTGGGCATGAGTGATAGCCAGGTCACGATCAAGCTGTCGAGTGACGAGGCACTGGTGTTGTCGCACTGGCTGGAGAAACTCCAGATGACGGACCTCGGCCAGGTTGTCGACGATCCGGCGGTGTGGGCGCCGATCCATAGGATCGCTGGAACGCTCGACAAGATGCTTCCTGAGCTGTTCGCATCCGACTATGACGAGCGGCTTGAGGCGGCTCGTCAGAGGCTTCGGCCGGAGGACTGATCGAGTGGTCTGAACTCCTCACCTGGCTGTGGCGGGTTGGGGTTCGTAGAAGGTGCCGTCGCGGAGCATCGCGAAGAGGACGTCGGCCCGGCGTCTGGCGAGGCAGAGCAGGGCCTGGGTGTGGTGCTTTCCCTGGGCGATCTTCTTGTCGTAGTAGGCCCGCGATGCGGGGTCGCCCAGAGCGGCGAACGCAGAGAGGAAGAAAGCCCGTTTGAGCTGCTTGTTTCCCCGCCGGGAGGGCTGTTCGCCGCGGATTGCGGAGCCACGAAAACGGTAACGGGGGGGGAGCCGAAGGGGGAACGGCAGTGACCATTGATGAGCTGAGTCCGGGCAGCGTGCGGGACTCGATCGATGCTGCAGCCTAGTCAGGCGGACTGGTCGCCAAGGAGTTGGGACCTTGAGGGCAGCCTCGCATACGACGCAGCCTCCAGCATGGCCGGCTTGATGAAGAGGCACGGGCGAATACGATCAAGGTCGGCGCGTTGCGGTCAGCAGCTGTGTGTCCGCGGTGCGCGGTCCCTGGACTGCCGACGGCAGCATGTCAAAGCTGATCCCGGTGAATCCGGCCTCGTCCAAGACCTTCACCCAGACGTGTTCCTGGAGCACCCACCGGTGCATCGTGGTTGCTTCCCCCTCCGGAGTCCTTGCCGGGACAGAGGCGGCCACGACGTCCGGCTGCGCGTGGGCGCCGCCCACGTAGTGCGCAAGGGTGGAGAACACCAGCCGTCCGCCTGGCCTGAGAGCGAAGACCGTCGCAGGCAGCAGCTCACGGGGATCGGTGAAGTCGAGTGCGCCGAAGACGCTGTAGAGCACGTCGTAGGTGTTGGCCGTCGCCTTCAGATGCGACAGGGCGTCACACGACACGATGCGCAGACGGGGTTCGAGGTGGACGAACAGGTCGGCAGCCATCTCGTGCTGTCCTGGCGAGGCATCGACAGCGTCGACGCGGGCCGGCTTGTGATGGGCGGCGTGCCGGGCGGTTCCGGCGCCGAGGTCGCCGACGATGTGGCCGGAGAGGTCTCCCCGGATCTCCGGGCCGGGCCCGGTGCCCTGGCTCAAGACCCAGCGAAAGGTGTCGGGAACTTCCCGGTCGTGCTGGGCGCGGGTGCGGCCGTAGTGGTGCCAGAGGTCTGAGGAGACGGCTGTCACTCGCACCATCCTGGCGCGCGGGGCCCGGCGCTGAGCCGGTTCCGGGGAATCTCACCCCGACGCACCCTTCGGCCAATGCGAGTCGTCGCCGGGTGGCAGGGGCCGCACCCGGCGGCGTCCGTCCACAGCGGTAGGTCGACGTCACAGCCGTTAGTCGTAATGACGGTCGGCGTCTTCATCAAACGAAAACGCGCCGACCCTGCGTGGGGTCGGCGCGCGAGTAGCGCTGGTGCTCCTCCTCTATGGGCCAGGGGAGGAGCGGCGACGCTTCTGTTGGTGAACGGACTACAGCTCGGCTGAAGGTGAACGAGCCAGGCTGACGAAGGCGGACCAAGCCCCGGCGGGCACGACGAGCGCAGGTCCTGCCGTGTTCTTCGAGTCTCGTATCCCCACCTCGGCGTTCAAGTCGGCGACCTCGACGCAGTTGCCCCCTCGGGGGTGCTGTAGGAGGACTTGAACCAGGCTCCCTCGGGGGCAAGGTCGGTGGAGACGGTGTGCTGACGGATCATGTCTTCTCTCGCTTCAGTGTCTCAACGAATGTGGGGGTTTCCTCGGGCGGTTGTGCCGAGGCGGTCATGGTGTTGAACCAGCGGGTGAACCGGGCGACGGTGGCAGGCCTGTCGGACATCGACATGGCGCTGCCCAGGCCGGTGTCGACCTGCACGGTGGTAGGGCGGTCTCCGCCGAGGTCGAGGATGGTGAAGTTGCTCCAGAGGCGTTTGACCGGAGCGTCCGTCAGCAGCACCTGGATCGTGACGTTTGGTAAAGCGGCCATACGGAGAACCTCGTCGTACTGGTTTCGCATCACCGAAGGGCCGCTGGCAGTAGCGCAGATCCTCGTAGGATCACTCACGTCCTCCGAGGCATCCCGAGCGCGGTGGCCCTCCTCTAATCGCCAGAGGAGGGCCACCGTTCGGTTGTGCTGGTAGATCAGGCCGAGAGGCTTTGAATGAACGAGGTGAACGCGGCTCCCGAGACGAAGACGGCTGGGCCGTCTGTGCTCTTCGTGTCGCGCACGCCAACACCGTCGGCCTGGGCCGCGATCTCGACACAGTTGCCGCCGTCCTGGCTGCTGTAGGACGACTTGAACCATGTGCCCTCCGAAGCGATGCCGGTGGAGCGGATGGTTGTACCCAATCGAGTCATTTCCAGAGTTCCTCTTCGAGTTTTTTCAGTATGCGCGGCGTCTCGGATGGCCCGGGAGCCGCCTTTGCCATCGCGTCGAACTGCCTGGCGAGCAGACCGACATCGGCTGGCTTGGAGAACATGGTCGTTGATCGGTAGCCGTCGGACTGCACTACTGAGTCCAGCTCCTCGAACTCCAGAACCGTAAAGTTCCAACCAGCGCGGTAGATCGCCAACTGTTCAGGGATGATCTGGACGTCAATGTTGTCCAGATCACACAGGTGGATGATCTCCGCGTACTGTGCGCGCATCACTTCAGGGCTGCCGACGCAGGTCCGAAGCGTGTTCTCCGTCAGGATGATGTGGACTTCACGGTCCTCCGCGACTAGGAGTTGCTTCCGCTGCATGCGGGCCTGGATGCTGCGCTCCACGGCCTCCGAGGTTCGTTCTTCGACGACCCTGGCCGAGTTCATCTGGGCCGCTGCGTAGATCTCAGCTTGAAGAAGGCCGTGGACGGCGTTGTTCTCGAAGCCTCGGATTCGTGTGGAATCGCGCTCCAAGCCCAGGTAGCGGGGCATGCCTGAGGGAAGGAAGGCTCGGTACGAGGTGACTGGGTCAACCTTCAGCGAGTCCAGTTGCATGCGCTTGAGGTCGTCGCGCTCATCGACGTCGGTGACGCCGTACTCGTTGAGTAGAGCTTCCAGATCGGCCAGCTTGGGGAGCGGGATTTCCCCTGCTTCGACTCGGCTGAGTTTCGATCGGGAGAACGCGAGCCGGGTGGACACGGCTTCAGCGGTCCATCGGGACGAATCACCCCCAGTGGCTTCAGTCGATGTCTTGCCCCGCTCGCGTAGCGCGCGGAGTTCCTTGCCGAGCGCTACGCGCATGTATGTCGAGCCTCGTCGTGCGGCCACAGGTTTCCTCACTTCAGTCTCCTGCTGGCTGTCCGAAGTCTCCTGTCCGTCGACAGTTGGAGTCTGTCCATCGGCAGTGCTCGTCAGCCAGTCAGATCCTGGGTGCTGTCCGGAGTCTGGCATGGCCTGTCCTCCGTGCAACATCCCCTGTCGGTTAACTGGCAATTGCCAGTTCACGCCTCTTCGGATGTTCCCTTGAATGTTAATTAGGGCGTGCAGCACTCTAGTTGGGCGCGCCGGATCGGACGTCACGTTCAGGACGGGGCGTTTGGTGAGCGCCTTCGTGTGACGGGCTGGTGAGCGGCCCAGCGAAGATCCGCGCCTCGCGTACGGCTCGGCCTCCGCTGGAAACCGCTCGCCCCCGTGGGCGTGGACAGCGGGAGTGCCAGGCCGGGCCGTACGCGCCACTGTTTCACGACGAGACGGAACAGGTGACGATCATGCCCCCCATAGCCGCTGGCCACGTGGGCCGAGCAGCCGCGTGTCCCACGTACGTAGCATCCGTCGTTCCGATCCATGGGGCCGGCGGAGTCGCGGGCCTGGCACCGGCTGCAGCGATTGTTGGGGCGGACGCCGCCGCAGGCTCCTGTCTCCGCGTGCGCCCCGGGTTTGACGTGTCGTTCGAGCGGGACGAGGGCTCCACGGCCGGGTCCATCGCCGAAAGGGATCGAGCTGTGCCGGGTCGCGCGCGGTTCATCGTCCGGGCCGGGCTGCGGTATTGGGGCCGGCCGGGTTTGATCGCGTCCGCTGATCTGCTTGTCACGGAGCTGGTCACGAATGCGTTCGAGCACGGGCTGGGTGATGTGGGCCTTCGCGTATACCTCACCGACACGCATCTCCTGATCGAGGTACGCGACGGCTCCCATTCAGCCCCCGTGCTGCGCGAGGTGACTGCCGATGACGAGCATGGCCGCGGCCTCTTCCTCGTCAATGCGGTCGCCGATGCCTGGGGTGTCAGCTCTGACGGCATGACGACCTGGTGCTCCCTCCCTCTTGTGAGAAGGAACGACGACATGGAACACGGTGGTGTCGCTGTGATCCCCGATCTCGGGTGCGCAGAGACCAGTTGGATCCAGAAAGTGGAGTTCCGGGCGGACCGCCACGTCGTCGGCAACGCCTACCGCTACACCCGACTGTACCTCTACGCGTACCTGCCCCCGGAGCACGGCTTCGTGGACATCGAGGATCTGGCCACGATCGGGCGTGTGCTGATGGCCAACGCCGTCGCGCACACCTGCGTGCCCGAGTACGCCCAGTTCACCATGCGGTGGGCGCTGCTCCAGAGCGGGGAACTCGTCTTCCAGGTGCACGACAGCCGCACCGAATTCCCGGACTTCGACAAGGCCGTGAGCTGGGAACCGGCCGAGGGCGAGCGACCCCGTGGCCTGTGGACCGCCCGTCGGCTCGGGGCCGAGATCTCCTACGCCCCCACGGCCGAAGGAAAGATCGTCCAAGCCCTGATCAAGCCCCGCGCACTGCCCGTCTGACCCCTGCCGAACACCGTCCCCCTGACTGGCCGTCGGGGTGCCGTGCGCCTTGCCTCCCCCGTCGAGGCCCGCGTCCCGGCGGCCAACTCCCCTCTGACCGACTCTCCTTGAGGTCCCGATGTCCCCATTACGGGCGCTCGTGCCCGGTCCCAAGACGTTAGTCCCGCTCGCCATCGGACGAGCGGGTGTGGTGGGAGCCACCTCGAAGTGTCCTCGCAGGTACGGGATATGCCGATGAGCGCCGCTCTTCAGCCCCAGTTCCATCCGGCCGGGTTCGACGACGCGCTCCGTACGGCGCTGGACGATGTCCGCGCGGGCCGGTGGCGTACGACGAGCGAGTTGCTGCGGGACTGCCCGACGTGGAGGGTGCGGACCTCGCGGAGTCAGGTCGTGGCGGCGGCTGCGGCTCAAGGGGACGCGGTCGAGGCGTGGTTGCAGGAGGAGCCGGGCGCTGACGCGGTAATGATGTGGGCGCGGGTGAGGGTGCAGCGGGCGCTGAACGCCCACCACGCCGAGCAGCACGATGTGGGAGTGCTGGTGGATCGCGCCCGGGCGGCATGCTGGGAAGCGGCACGGTACTACCCCGATGATCCGGTGCCCTGGGTGTGCCTGCTCGTGCTGGCGCAGTTGGACTGGCCGGATGAGAAGCGGCGCCGGTACGAGCACCGCATGCCGTCCCCGGAGTACATGCTGCCGTCCGGCCCGTGGGGTCTGTTGCACGAGGCTGACCGGCGCGATCACGGTAACCGTGAGGCGTGGCATCGCATGGTCCAGGCGATCCAGGCGTACGGGCAGAACGCCTTCGACCTGGTGCGGTGGGTGTCGAGCTGGGCGCCGGAGGGCTCGCCACTGTTGCTGCTGCCCCTGTATGTGCACGCCGAGCACTACGCACGGCAGCGGGCGCTGGGGAAGGTCACCTCGTTGTACTGGACCACGGACCCGATCTCGTACTACACGGCGCGGGCGTTCGACCGGTGGTTCAAGCATGCGGACCGGTCTTCCTGGTCGGCGCTGGACCTCAATGTCCTGGCGCAGGCGCTGTTCTCCAGTGGGTTCATCCCGCAGGCCGGCGTGGTCTTCGAGGCGATCGGGCCGTTCGTCACCCCCGAGCCGTGGAGGCACGTGGCCGACGTGCCGGAGCGGTGGCTGGAGCAGTTCGAGCACGCACGCGACCGCTGTCTTCCGGTCAGGCCGAGTGGGCGGCTGCACGCGGCGCGACGCCGGTGACCGGCCGCCGAAGCACCTGCCGGGCCCCACCCCGCCGTCGCCCCCACCACGGCCCAGGCCCAGAGCGCCGTAGGGCCTCGACACTCCAACTTCCCCGTGCCTGGAGGTACTTCCGTTGTCTTCCGCAAGAACCGCCCATCGCGTCCAGAGCGATGAGGACACCGTACGGAGGCTCGGCTACGAGCCCCAACTGGCCCGACGCATGGGCCCGTTCGGGAATTTCGCGCTCAGCTTCTCGATCATCTCGGTGTTGTCCGGGTGCATGACCTTGTTCGGGTTCGGGCTCATCACCGGCGGTCCTGCTGTCATGTTGTGGGGGTGGGCCGCGGTCGGCCTGACCGTGCTGTGTCTGGGTGCCGCGCTCGCCGAGGTCACCAGCGCCTACCCCGTCGCCGGCGGTTTGTTCTTCATGGCCGACAAACTCGGCGGCCCCAAAGCGGGATACATCACCGGCTGGTTGAACCTGCTGGGCCTGCTCGGCGGTATGGCCGGCGGGAGTTACGGCATGTCGCTGTTCGTCGGCGCCTGGCTGAACCTCCAGTGGGGCTTCACCCCCACCCCCGGCAAGACGATGGCCATCTGCGGCGTCATCCTGTTGCTGCTCGCGGTGCTCAACCTGTTCGGGGTGCGGCTGGTGTCCGTCTTGAATTCGGTCAGCGTGTGGTGGCACGTCGGCGGCGTCGCGGCGATCGTCGGTGCCCTGGCCCTGGTCCCCGCCCACCATCAGTCGGCGAGCTTCGTGTTCACCTACTTCGCCAACACCACCGGGTGGGGCAACCCCCTCTACGTGATCGCCCTTGGCCTGCTGCTCGCGCAGTACACCTTCTGCGGCTACGACGCCTCCGCCCACCTCTCGGAGGAGACCACCAAGGCCCAGATATCTGCCCCCCAGGGCATCGTGAAGTCCATCTTCTGGTCCTGGATCGTGGGCTTCGTGCTGCTGGCGGGGATGCTCTTCGCGATCCAGGACTACGCCGGCACCGTGGGCAGCGCGGTGCCGCCCGCGCAGATCTTCCTCGACGCCCTCGGCCTGACCGGCGCCAAAGTCCTCCTGCTCGTCGTGATCGTCGCCCAGTTGTTCTGCGCGAACGCAGGCCTCGCCTCCGCCTCAAGGATGGTGTTCGCGTTCTCCCGCGACGGCGCCCTTCCTTTCTCCTCGACCTGGCGGCGGCTGTCCCCCCGCACCAAGACCCCGGTCCCGGCTGTGTGGCTCTCGGTGGTCGTCCCGTTCTGCCTGGCACTGCCTTCGTTGTACTCCCTGACGGCGTACTACGCGGTCACCGCGATCAACGTCATCGGCATCACCCCCGCCTACGCCATCCCCGTCTACCTGCGCCTGCGCAAGGGAGACGACTTCGAGCCGGGCCCCTGGAGCCTGGGCCGCTGGAGCAAACCCATCGGCTGGACAGCCGTCATCTGGGTCGCCTTCATCACCGTGATGTTCTGCCTCCCCCAGGTCTCCCCGGTCACCCAGGACTCCTTCAACTACGCCCCCGTCGCGCTCGCGGCCGTACTGGTCCTGGCCAGCATCGGCTGGCTGACCTGGGGGCGGCGCAGCTACGGCATCCCCGAGTACGGCACCGAAGGCGAGCGCGACCAGATGGGACGGGACCTCGTATGAACCAGATCCCTCCCCAGCAGGAGGCCCCAGCAGCTTCCGACTTCGAGACGCTGCTCGGCCTGGTGGAAGGCGACACGGTGAAGACCGTGTTGCTGGCCGTGCCCGACATGCAGGGCCGCCTGACGGGCAAGCGGTTCGACGCCGGCCACTTCATCGATCACGTCGTGCCCAAGGGCAGCGACATGTGCGCCTACATCCTGGCCACCGACGCCGAGATGCGCCCGCTCGACGGCTTCGCCCTGGCCTCCGCCGACACCGGCTGGGGCGACATGAGCGTGCTCCCCGACCCGGACGCCGTCTACCAGCTGGCCTGGATGAAACGCACCGCCCTGGTCTTCGCCGATGCCCTGGCCAACGACGGACAGCCCGTCAGCGTGGCACCCCGGCGGATCCTGAAGCACCAGCTCGAACGGCTCGCCGCCCGCGGCATCACCGCCCAGGTCGGTCTGGAGACCGAGTTCGTGCTGAGCTACGCCGACACGGGGGAGACCGGGCGGCGCGGGGCGCAGCCGGTCGCGAAGCGCAATCTCGACTACGCGCTCGACCACCCGCCGGTGCTCACCCGCTACTTCGACGATCTGCAGGAATCCCTCGCCGGGATGGGCTGGCCCATCGAGGCGATCAAGACGGAAAGCGCCTTGGGGCAGGTGGAGGTCACCTTCCCCTACGGCGATCCGCTGCGCGCGGCCGACGTCCACCTCCTGTTCAAGCACGCGGCCCGCACTCTCGCCGAACAGGCCGGTCTCGTGGCGAACTTCATGGCCGCACCGCAGACCGGCACCGGCAGCGGCTGCCACATCCACTTCTCCCTCCTGGACCGTGACGGCGTACCGCTGTTCGCCGAAACCGACGGACGCATGCCGGACAGGGCCCTCCACGCCATCGCCGGGCTGCTCGATGTCCTGCCGCACCTGGCCCTGCTGTATGCCCCAACTCCCAACTCCTACAGGCGTTTTGTGTCCGGAACGTTCGCCCCGACGACGCTCACGTGGGGCCGCGACAATCGCACCTGCGCCATCCGCGCCGTCGGCCACGGCGACGGCCTCCACCTGGAAAACCGCCTCCCCGGCGCCGACACCAACCCCTACCTCGCGATCGCGGCCGTCCTCGCCGCCGTGCTGGCCGGTCTCGACCACAAGCTCGACCCGCCCCCGCCGTACATCGGCAGCGCCTTCCAGGACGTCAAGGCGCTGCCGGTGCACGGCTCGCTGGAGGAGGCGCTCGCCGCTCTCCGGGACTGCCCGCTGCCCGCGAAAGATCTCCTCACCCCGGAGGTGGCCGCGCACTACACGACCGCGGCCCGACACCAACTCGACCTCTACCGCACGACCGTGACCGACCTCGACTGGCGTCTGGGCCTGGGCCCGGCCTGAGAGCCCCCCGACCCCCGCGCACGGCAGCCCCGTCGTCGCCAACTGCCGCGCGCGGGACCGCACTTCGCCGCCGAGCACACAGCCCCGGCTGTGCTGTCGGTGACGGAGAGGCGGACCCCTTCGTTCCCCGGGACCAGACGGTGGCCCGGGGGACGAAGGGCCGGACGAAGACGACCAACCGATGACTTTCCGACAGGACCATCTGTGATAGACACCCGCTTCACCGTGCTGGACGACACCCAGCGCCATCCCGACCTGGCCAAAGGGATCTCCCTGATCCTTCGCCAGGTGGCACCGACGGTGAACGAGATAACTGGCCTCCCGCTCCCCGCGGAGGTCCGCTTCCGCCTGCTGACCCCGAGGGGGTGGCGGGAGGAGTCGCGCGCGGGCCAACAGCGCATCCTGGCCCGCGACATCGCCGATCTGGAGCTGACCGCACAGGAGATCAGCGGCATTCAGGGCGCGCTCAAGCTCACGGGATTCGTCCCGCTGCTCGTCTGGCCCCTGGTGCTCGCCAGCACGCTGGAGGCCGCCGACGGACTGCATGAGACGGTCATCGCTCCCAGGGCCCTGCACCACGGCGGCCTGCTGAAAGACGAAGCCGCTCTCCACCAGCTCGTCATCCATGAACTCGTCCACGCGATGCAGGCTGAAGCAGGCGCCGGCGCGGTCAGCGCGACCTTCTTCCCCCAGCAGCGGGGGATCTCGGCGATGGGCGTCACGGCGGCCTTCGAAGGACACGCCGCCTGGGCGGACCAGCAGGCCACCACCCGACTGCTCGGGGCACCCGCCGATCACCGCGCAGCGCCGAAGTCCTGGCGCTACCGCCTCCACAACGCACTCCCCGGCATCCGCCGCCTCGGCCCCAGCCCCACCGCGTATGAGCAGCGCTCCCGCCTCATCGCACAGGCCGTCGCTGAACTCGGCACCACCCTGGTCAATCAGATCTGGAAAAACCTCACCCTCCTTCCCGCCGAGGAGGAGATCACCGACCCCGCTGCCTGGATCTACCGCATCGAGCGGGGGCTCGCCCGTGCCTGATCTCCTGCCTCGTTCCGCCGGACTCGACAACTCATGCCGCATGGACCGCATCACCGCCGTCGTGCTGGAACTGCTCTTCGACCTGACCCAGCAGGCCGCCCGTGTCAGTACCGGCCCGCAGCCCTGGGCATCGCTCGCCGCCTACGACACCGACGACTTCGCGTCCTTCACCGGGGGAGGACGCGCATGATCTCTCTCCGCGCCGCCCTGTACGGCCTCGTCGACCGGCCGGAGCCGGAGTCCACCGAGCTGACCGACGCGTCCTCCCGCACCGTGACGCGGCACGTGATCGCGCTCCTGATCCTGTCCTGCGGTCTGCCCCTGATCTCAGAGGCTTTAGTCTCCGGTTCCCTGTACGGCCTGCCGTCGACATGGCCCACACGGGTCGGCTACATGTTCTTCTGGGCCCAATTTGCTGTCGCGGCAGTTGTGTTCGGATGGCTCTCCTGGCTGGTCATAGCCCGCACCCCACTCAGCCGGGTCGCGCCCGGACAGCGTCTGGTCCAGCGCGGCGCAGCCGTCTTTGCCGGAGCGGCGGCCATGTTCGGGACCGCTCCCTTCCCCAGCGCGTTCGCACGGCTCGTCGGCCAGACCGCTCTCCCATGCGGCCTAGCGTGGCTGGCCCTCGAACTGTGCCGCGCACACGGTGTCTCCCTGAGGATCACCCTTCCCCGCACGCCCGTCGAACGGCTCCGTGACTGGGAGATCACATGGTTGGTCTTCCTGGCTTGTCTCGCCGGCGGAGTTGCCTCCTTCCTCCTGCTCCACCTCATCCGCTGGACCGGAATCGACGTGCCGTCATGAAGAGCGGCCAGATGTCCGCCTTCGGCATCGACAACCTCGGGACCCTGACCATCAGCGCCGTCTCCACGGTGGCGTTCGAAGACGTGGTGCTTGTCGCGGCCGCCACCGCACTGCTGACCGCGGTACGCCGACCCGCCTGGCAGATCTACACCCTGGTCTGCGTGCCCGAAGTCCCCCTGCACGCCTACCTCGGACTCCCCGCCATCGGCATGCTCCTCCTCGCCGCAGGCCGCGTCTGGCTGTACCGGCAATACGGGCGTCTCCTCCCCGTCATGGCCGCCCACTTCACCTTCGACCTCGTCGGCGGCTGCCTCATGCTCATTCACGGGCTCCCTTTCTACTACCGGCCTCTCCTGGCCCCTCCGCTCGGCGTAGCCGTCTCCTGGACCGGGGCCCGCTTGGCGAAAACAGCCAAACCCGTTGATCCCGATTCGCCGTCCCCGTCAACTACTTCCGACGGCGGCACTCCGAATTCGACGGCCCATCCGGACGCGGTGAGCATCCAATGACCTTCGCCTTGGTGCCGCGAGTGAGATCCGGCCGCCTCTACAGCCGGATCCGCACCGGCGGCTGGGATGTCGAACGGGCCATCACCACCCCCTTGGCTCCGAGAAACCCGCCTTCCCGATGGCCGCGTCGGTGCGGTCTGTACTCGGTCGGCAGTGCTGGCCATCCCGCTGTCCCTGACATGCGCTTACCGCTACTGCCCCGGAACGAGGAGTCCGCATGACGCCCAAAGTGCTCGTGGTCGCGTCCTGGAACATCCAGAAGAACGGACGTGCTCCGCTCGACGGCAGGGACCATTCCCCTCGCCCGGAGGAGATCCTCGCGGCCTACAAGCCCGACATCGTCTTCCGGCAGGAGCTGAGCGGGGCAGGCGCCCACGGCAAACGCGCCCTGTACGCGGAGGCCCACGCGCTCGGCGGCCTGATCGCGTTCATGGGCGCGGAGCATGCGGGACGCAGCAAGAACCCGGTCGGGGTGATGGCCAACCCGCGCCTCTTCGACATCGTGGCCCACACCAACGATGACCTCGCGTGGAAGCAGATCTGCCACCTCGAAGTCCGCCGCAAGGACTGTCCCCGCACGCTGCACCTCGCCTCGGCCCACCTATGCCACTACGACCCCCATCTGCGGGCCACCGAAGCCCGTCGGCTCACCACGTACGCCGACCACGGCCACGCCGTCCTGATCGGCATGGACGCAACAGCTACCCCCACCGCACCGACGACGAGATCGCCGACCCCATCGACTGGGACACCGTCGAAGACCCCGTCCACTTCCAGCACCGCACCATCGAGCGTGACGGCCGACGCGTCTCCGACACCGTTCCGAGCAAGATCCTCACCGGCGGCGCGAAGCCCGTCTTCACCGATCTCGCCCACCACGCGGCCACCGTTCTGGGCCAGCGCCAGGCACTGACGCCCACTGCCAGTCTCCACCGCACCGACCAAGGCCCCCGGCGGCGTATCGACGTCCAACTCAGCACCCCTGACCTGGCATCAGCCCTGATCGGCTTCGAGGTCATCGACACCGCCGACGTGGAGCGGTGGACCGACCACGCCCTCACCATCTCCCGCTTCGACCTCGCCGCAGTCGACCGCACCCTGAGCACCGCCCGCTGACGAGAGCGAGATCCACCACGCGGCCCCGGCCCCCAACCGCCGGGCAAAGAGCAGCACCCCACCAGCAGACCCGCACCCTACGGAGGACCCCATGACCAAGCCGCCCGAGGACGACGAATTCCGCGTCGTCACGTGGAACATTGAGCACAACGGCATCAACAACGACGGCGACGACGCACGATGGCACCTGGCCATGGACGTTCTCGCCACCCTTAAGCCCCACGTACTCCTGCGCCAGGAACTGACCCGCGCCGACATGTTCGGCGCTCGCGCGGTCTGGGCGGAGGCCGCCCGGCTCGGCGGCCACGCCGCCTTCCTTGCCGGCGCGACCCCCGAGTCCGCCAACCCGACCGGCGTCTACGTGGACCGGAACCTGTGCCGGCCGACCGAGTTCTTCGAGCACCGCACCGGAATGTGGCACCCGGTATGCAACCCCGTGGTCCGGCTCAAGGGCGCTGCCAAGAAGCTGAGTCTGGCGTCCGTCCATCTGTGCTCCTTCGACCCCGCCACGCGGGCGAGCGAAGCAAAACGCATCGCCACGCTGGGCCGGCCCGGCATGGCGGCGATCGTCGGCGGCGACATGAACTCCTACCCGCACCGCCCGAGCAACCGGCATCCCCTGCCCGACTGGAGCCGGATCGAGGACCGGTCCCACTTCGAGGCGCGCACGATCGAACGGGACGGCAAGCGGATCTCCGACACGCTGCCGGACGAGATCCTCGCGGGCGAGTACGAGGGGCGACCGCCCGTCTTCGTGGAACTGGGGCACTACGCCGCGACCGAACTCGGCCAGGCGGGTGCCCTCGAACCCACCTCGCCGCTGTGGCGCACGGACCAGGGGACGAGGCAGCAGATCGACCGGATCTATGCGACCCCGCAGGTCGCCGATGCCCTGACTGGGCTGGAGGTCATCGTCACCGAGGAGGTCATCGAGGCCTCCGACCACCCCCCGGTGCTCGCCACCTTCAGCCTCTCGGGACTGCGCCGTGCCCTGTCCGCCGAACCGGTACCCGCCACCTGAACCGGGACCGACAGCAACGCCACCGAGTCGCGACGAAGCGAGGAACCCATGAGCAAGATCACTCTGTTGTCCTGGAACTTCGAGAACAACGGCAAAGAGGACCCGGCCAAGCGCCTGAAGGCGCACGAACTGCTGGTCTCCCTCAACCCCCACCTCGTGTTCCGGCAGGAGATGTGGGGAGCGGGCACCAACGGCAACACGATCCTCTACGAGCTGGAGCAGGTGCTCGGCCTGCGGGGCTGGCTCGGGCCCGAATCGTGCACCGCGGTCTTCGCCGACCCGAGCGTGTTCCAGCCGGTGCGGGAGTGGGACACGGCTGCCCCCATGTGGGTGCTGCCGCCCACCGCGCTGATCATGCGCTACCTGCCTGCCGGAGCCGAGGCGATGCCGCTCGCCCTGGTCTCCTACCACCTCAACTACGCGTCCGGCACGACCCGCGTGGCCGAAGCGGAATGGCTCTCGACCTGGGCCGACAAGAGGTGGACCACACCGCAGGGCGAGGTCGTACGGATGCCGTGTCTGGCTGGTGGAGACAACAACAGCTATCCGGTGCCTGGCGTCGAGGGCGATCCGGCGCTGCCGGTGCTTGAGGAGATAGAGGACAAGACCCACAGGCTGCATCGCTCGTACGTCGGAGCGAACGACACCCGGGTGATGGATACCCGCCCGGATGAGGCGCTGAGCACCGCCGGCTTGGAGGATCTGGCCCGCTACTGGGCGACCGCGAGACAGGGAGACAAACAGGCAGTGTCCCGAACGGTCAACGCCTGTGCGACGCACGGCCCGGACTCCCGCGTCGACCGCGTCTACGGCACCAACGACCTGCTGCCCGCGGTGACCGGCGTGGACGTGATTGAAGTGTCCGAAGACGACTCGGACCACCACATCGTCCGCGTCACGCTCGATGGCGACTGCTTCTCAGACGTTCTCAACCAGCAAGTCGCAGAGGCCGCCGCCTAGTTGACGTCCGCCCTGGTGAGCTGGCTGCTTCGAACCAGGCTTATTGGGGCGGCACGCCGGCCCGAGGTAGGCGCCCATAGCGCCTCGGGCCGGTGGCCGGGAACTGCCTCCGTGGCGTAGCTGCCTCAAGACGCTCCGCACGAAGACGCCCGGTCGTACCACCGTTCACAACTCGCATTCGACGAACAGGAGTTGGCATGAGCCCCACCATCAACCACACCACCACGGCGATCCCGGCGACCGCCTCGGACGGCTTCGACCTCGACGTGAGGCTGGTCGAGGTCGGCGACTCCGCCGGCCTGATCAACCTGACGGACGACGGGTGCGGCGAGACCTGCGGCGCCTGCACCACCAACGTGGCCTGACCTAAGGCGCACGGTACCCAGGCCGGTGTCTTCATGACCCGCAGTGCGAAGGCACCGGCCGCCCCTCTGGACCAGGAGATTGTGATGGCTTCGAGCACCGCGTTCCGCGCTGGTACGACCGCGCTCGTCCGTGCGGTCGCTCGGCCGGAGCTTCCTGTCTCCCCGTGTCCCGACCTCGACGACCTTTCCCCCGGTGGCACGGCGGCCCGGCTCGCATGGTTGCGGGAGGTGTGGTCCCAGGAGGACGTGGTCGAG
The DNA here is from genome assembly GCF_045162645.1 of Streptomyces sp. NBC_00988. Classification (NCBI taxonomy): domain Bacteria; kingdom Bacillati; phylum Actinomycetota; class Actinomycetes; order Kitasatosporales; family Streptomycetaceae; genus Streptomyces; species Streptomyces sp. NBC_00988. The sequence continues at coordinate 192,698 of NZ_CP108730.1, read as the reverse complement.
GCCCTGGAGCACGCCAGTCCTGTCCTCGCCTCCCAGGCGCGGGCCTTGTGCTCCTCCAACACCCCGGCCGCGCATGAGGTGCTGCGCACTGTCTCCTCTGTTGCCCGCTACGTGTTGCGTGCCGAACAGCGCGCAACGCCGTTCGGCCTGTTCGCCGGAGTGGCCTCGGCCACCATCGGCGCACGAGCATGCACGACGTGGGGCTCGGAGCATGTCGTCATCGGCAGGGCGAGCGCGGAGTGGCTGACGGCCGTTGTCGAACGGCTGGAGTCGTGCCCCGAACTCCTGGCACGCCTTCCGGTGGTCCTCAACAACACCGCGATGCGACGCGGTGACCGGCTGATCGTGCCGTACCAGGCCGACGCCCAAGGTGACCGGCGGCGTGCGGTTGAGGCATCCGTGGCCCTGACCGAACCGGTGCGGGTGGTCCTGGAGGCAGCCCGCGAGCCCATCTGTGCCGGAGTTCTCGCGGACAAGCTGGTTGCGGACTTCCCCGGAGCAGGCCCGGGAAAGGCGCGGAGGCTCGTGGAGGGACTGATCCGCAACGAGGTACTGATCACCAGCCTGCGCGCACCGAGCACCGAGACCGACGCCCTGGACTACCTGTTGGCGCCGCTCGATGCCGTAGAGGCCGACGGTGTAACCCAGGTTGCCGATACGATCCGTGAACTCCGCGCCGTCCAGAGCGACTTGCGCGACTGTGGCTCTCGCAGCGGCAGGGGCCGCGCCGCCGCGCGGATGCGGGCTCTGGTCCCGGGCCTGCGCCGTCACCCCCTCGCCTTCGACCTGCGTCTGGACGCCGAGGTAGAACTGCCGCAAGAGGTTGCCCGCGAAGTCGAGCGGGCAGCCGACGTCCTGGCCCGGGTCAGCGCCCTCCCGTACGGGACCGCGGCGTGGAAGGCGTACCAGCGACGCTTCTACGAGCGGTACGGCATCGGCACGATGGTGCCGCTGACCGAAGTCGTCGCCGACAGCGGCACAGGTTTCCCCGACGGGTATCCCGGTGCCCCCGCCGACGGGCGCCGCTCCCGCCTTTCTGCACGCGACGACACCTTGGTGCGGCTGGCGCAGGCCGCCGTCCTCGACGGCCGCCACGAGGTGGTTCTCACCGATGAACTGATCGCGGCGATGGATCTGGGACCCGAGAGCCCCAGGGTGCCGCCGCACCTGGAGGTCGGGGTCCAGGTCCACGCGGCCAGCACCGAGGAACTGCAGCGCGGGCGGTTCCGGCTGGAGGTCGCGAGCGTGTCACGCGGCATCGGGGTCACCACCGGCCGGTTCCTCGGCGTGCTGGCCCCCGAGGACCGCGGGCACCTGTTGGCGGAACTGGCCGACCTCCCGACCGCGGACGACGGCACCGCCCCCGCCCAGTTGTCGTTCCCGCCGCTGCTGCCCACGAGCGCCCACGTCACCCGCGCTCCGCAGGTCCTGTCCACCGTGATCAGCGTCCAGGAGCACCGTTCCACCAGCAGCGACGTCCTCACGCCCGACGACCTGGCGGTGGCCTGCGACGGCCGCCGCATGTATCTGGCCGCCCCCGAGCGCGGGCAGCGGATCGAGGCCGTGGGGATGCACGCCCTGAACCTCAAGGAACACACCCCGCCGCTGGTCCGGTTCCTCACCGAACTCGCGCGCGCCCAGTGCGCACAGGTCACCCAGTTCAACTGGGGCGCCGCGAACGCGATGCCCTTCCTGCCCCGACTGCGCTACGGGCGCACGGTCCTCGCCCCCGCACGGTGGCGGCTGGAAGCAGCCGAACTCCCTGGCCGCGACCGTCCCCAGGCGCAGTGGGACACCGCTCTTGAGGAGTGGCGGACTCGACGGAGGATGCCTCAGCGGGTCGCCCTGGCCGAGGAGGACCGTCGTCTGCTCCTCGACCTCGACCAGGCCGCCCACCGCACCCTGCTGCGCCAGCACCTCGACCGCACCCGCCTCGCCGTCCTCGTCGAGGGCCCGGACGTCGACGCCTACGGCTGGTGCGAGGGCCGCGCGCACGAGGTCGTCGTCCCTCTCAGGGCCACACGGCCCCCGGCATGGCCGCTCCTGCCGACCCCCACACCGGCCCGCATGTTCTCTCCAGCGCAGATCCAGACTCCCGGCGTCTCATCCCTGCTGCTGGCCACCTTGTATGGCGACCGTCGCCGTCAAGACACCGTCCTCGCCCAGCACATCCCCGACCTGCTGGACCAACTCGGCAGCCCACCATGGTGGTTCATCCGCTTCCGCGACCCCGACCACCACCTCCGGGTACGCATCGCCCTGCCCGATCCCGAAGCCTTTGCCGAGATCGCCCACGCCGTCGGCACCTGGGCCAACGAGCTACGCAGCGCCGGGCTGCTGTCGGACGTCCGCTTCCCCACCTCCTACCGCGAGATGGGCCGTTGGGGCTCCGGCACTGCCTGGGATGCGGCTGAAGACGTGTTCCGCGCTGACTCCCGGGCCGTCGTCGCGCAGCTCTCCCAACCCCTCCGGCCGCATTCGCGTGCGCTGGTCGCCACGCACACCATCGCCATCGCCACCGCGTTCCTCGGTAGCCACGAGGCCGGGATGCGCTGGCTGATCGACCACATTCCGCCCAACGCGCCCGCACCGGTGGCGCGTCCGCAGTTCACCGAGACCGTACGGCTGGCCGACCCGTCCGGCGACTGGGCCGCACTGCGCGACGTTCCCGGCGGCGAGGCCATCGTGGAGGCGTGGGCCGACCGGGACGCGGCGCTTGCCGCCTACCGCCCCCACCTCCCTGGCCCGGATACCCAGGGCATCCGCCTGGACGACGTTCTCTCCTCGCTCCTGCACGTCCACTTCGTGCGGCACCTGGCGGTCGACTTCCCCGAGGAAGCGATCTGCCTGTATCTCACCCGCGCTGCTGCGCTGGCCTGGATTTCCCGGAGGACACGGTGACCCACCCTTCCGCGCTGAAGATGGCGGACGCCGTCGCCGACCACCTGGCCGACCCCGCTACAGCCCCCGTGAGTCCCCGCACGACCACCACCGAACGGCAGCAACTCGCCTACGGGCCGCTGGGAATCGCGCTGCTGCACATCGAACGGGCCGCGCGCGGCATCGGACCGTGGCAACGCGCCCACGACTGGCTCACCGCTGCCACTCGGCAACCGTTCACCAGCGGGCCGGACAGCCACCCGTTCTACGGCGCCCCCGCCCTCGCCCACACCGTGGCCTGCGCCGCCGACCACCTACCCGGTACCTACGAGCGCGCCCTGGACACCCTCGACGCACGGATCGCCACCGACATCCGCGTACGCCTTGACGCCGCGCACCGCCGAATCGACGCCGGCCACCTGCCACAACTGGCGGAGTTCGACGTGATCCGTGGACTCACCGGCTACGGGTCCTACCTGCTGCGCCGCGACCCGTCCAGCTCCGACCTGTATGCGGTCCTCGGCTACTGCGTACGCCTCGCCGAACCGCTCAGCGTCGACGGCGAGACTCTGCCGGGGTGGTGGACGGCGACCGGACCATCCGGCCGATCTGACGAGCGGTTCCCCGGCGGGCACGCCAACAGCGGTCTCGCGCACGGAATCGGCGGGGTGCTCGCACTGCTGGCACTCGCCGCTCGGTACGGCACCGTCGTCGGTGGACACCACAACGCCATGCGCATCATCCTGGCGTGGCTGGACCGCTGGCAGGAGAAGACCGATCTCGGCGTTGCCTGGCCGTACTGGGTCACGCGCGCCGAACTTAGGCACGGGCACCTCGCCCCCTCCGCACCGCGCCGCCCTTCATGGTGCTACGGCACCGCTGGCCTCGTCCGCGCCCAGCAGCTCGCCGCCCTCGTCCTCGATGACACCCTCCGCGAAGTCGAGACGGGGAGCGCGCTCGTGGCCGCCCTCACCGAGCGCACACAGCTCAAGGCCACCACGGACAACGGCCTGTGCCACGGTTTCGCTGGCCTCGCCCACATCGCCGCCCGGACTGGCACCGACGCGCACCCCGCGACCGCTGGCCAGCTCCAGGCGACGATCCCGGCACTCCTGACCGCGGTGTGTCCTCCGGGCACCGACCCAGCAACCGCGGCCGCGGCCTTGGTGCGGGACGAGGAAGTGGGGCCCGGGTTCCTCAACGGCGCCGCCGGTATAGCCCTGGCGCTCCTTGCGCCTGCCACCGCCACGCCGTCCCAATCCGCCTGGGATTCCTGCCTGCTCATCGCCTGACCCCCGATCGAAGGACCACCGCCATGCCCCCGGACCGTTGGCACCAGCACAACGTCACCTTCGCCGACCGCGCGACCGGCAAACGGGCTATCGCCGAACGCCTCGGCCCCACCCTGCTTGCAGCAGAGGAAGAGGGCCAGCTCACCGGCTGGTGGTTCATGAACAAGCAGCCCTGGCCACTGCGGTACCACGCTGCGGAGCCATCCCCGCTGGTTGAGTCCCTACTGAGGGAGCTTGTCGTCGAACGCACGGTTCGGTCGTGGACGTACGGCATCTACGAGCCGGAGACCACTGCCTTCGGCGGCACAGAGGCCATGGAAGCCGCCCATGACCTGTTCCATGAGGACAGTCGGCACCTGGTCACCTATCAACCCGGCCCCGGGCGACTGGGGCGCCGGGAGACCGCCGTCCTCCTCTTCAGCTCCCTGATGCGGGCCGCCAATCTGGACTGGTTCGAGCAAGGCGACGTGTGGGCGAAAGCCGCCTTGCTGCGACCGGCGACCGAAGCCCTCACCCCGGAGCGGGCCGCCGCCCTGATACCGGCCATGCGCACGTTGATGACCGTCGACGCTCGCAGTCTCTGCCGAACGGACGGCCCGCTCGATGGGCACGCCGCGTGGGTGGCCGCCTTCGAGCGGGCCGGTACGACGCTCGCCTACCTCGCCACCGGGGGCGGGCTCGCGCGCGGAGTGCGAGCCCTCATCGCCCACCACGTGATCTTCCACTCCAACCGCGCAGGTCTCCGCCCGGACGACCAAAGCGCCCTGTTCAACACCGCACGAGAGGCAGTCATGGGATCGAGTGACAACACCGCGTCGTCCGCCGAGGGCACGTCGGAAACCACTAGCGTCGGGACGGTGAATACCGACACGATCGCCACCCCCGGGGCCGAGGCCGAACGACTCCGCAACGCTCTGGTCGACCAGATCCGCGAATCCGGGTACGCCCGCACGCCCGCCGTCGAGGCCGCTCTGCGCACAATGCCTCGACACCTGTTCGTGCCCGACGCTTCGCTCGAAGACGCGTACGCCAACGTGCCGGTCAACATTAAGTACGACACCGACGGCACGTCGATCTCCTGCGCCTCCCAGCCCGGAGTCGTCGCCCTCATGCTGGACCAATTGGAGGCCCAGCCCGGCGAACGCATCCTCGAACTCGGCGCCGGCACCGGCTACAACGCCGCCCTGCTCGCCTACCTGGTCGGCGAGGCTGGACACGTGACCACGATCGACGTCGACGATGACCTCGTGGAAGGAGCCCGCGCACACCTCGGCGCGGCGGGGTTCTCCAACGTGGAGGCACTGACCCGCGATGGGGCCGTCGGCCATGCCGAGGGCGCCCCGTACGACCGGATCATCGCCACCGTAGGCGCTCACGGCGTCCCGCACGCCTGGTTCGACCAGCTCGCGCCCGGCGGACGGCTCGTCGTTCCCCAGCGACTCAAAGGCAGTGTGTCCCGCTCCATCGCCTACGAGCAGCGCGACGGCCAGTGGACGAGCATCGGCAGCAGGATGAACACCTTCATGCCGCTGCGCCGCGGCATCGCCGACGACGACCGCCGCGTCATCCCCCTCAGCAAGGACGGCACCGTACGGCTCCAAGCCCCCGCCGGGCAGCCCATCGACGCCGACGCTCTGGCCGGAATGCTGGAGCAGCCCCGCACCGAGGAGTGGACCGGCATGACGGTCCGCGCCATGGAATCACCGGACTGGATGGAACTGTTCGTCACCTGCTCGATGCCCAGCGGCCTGATCCGCATGCTGTTCCCGCAGGACGCCAAGGGCACACTGCTCACCGACGACCCCTACCCCTCGTCCACCGCGGCCGTCGACAAGGGCGCCGTCACCTACCTCGCCCGCCGCCTCTCGGAGCAGAAGACCCCCGAGGGCGGCAAGCTCTGGGAGTTCGGCGTCATCGGCCACGGGCCCGGCAGCGACGAACTGGCCGCGAAGGTCGCCGAGGCGATCCGCACCTGGGACCACAACTACCGGGGCCGCGAAGCCTCCTTCACCATCCAGCCTCTCGACGCACCTGCGATCGAGCAGCAGCCCGGCCTCTTCTCTCTCGACACTCCGCTGAACCGCATCGTCGTCGACTGGCGCTGACGCCAGCCCGGACGTGAAGGGGGTGGAGCCCGTGGCGGTTGCCGACGGGCTCCACCAGTCCCTACCCATACCGTCACTCCCAGGGGGCCCCATGGACCCGCACGGCCCGATAGCAAGGCGCTTCCCGCTCGTTGCCCGCTTCCGGCCCTCCTGCCCGCCGCTGCCCGACCGGGTACAGGCACTGGTCGACCTCGCCGACAGGGCGGAACAGCAACGCGAACAAGGACTGGCCTCCACGGTCTTCAACCAGTCCGCGCTCCTGGCCTCCGACCTCGGCCTTCCCGACCTCGCCCGGTCGATGTGCCACCGCCACGCCACCGCCTACCTGCGGGCCTGCCCCCTGTCTGCGACGAGCACCATCCGGGGCCTGGAGCCCCTGGTCAATCTCGCCCGCTTGCAGATCCGCGCCGGCCACACCGACGACGGCCGCCGTCGGCTCCTGGACCTGTACGAAGCCGTCGGCACCGGTGACGAGGTCACCTTCGAAGACATCACCGTGCCTGCCGACCTCACCCACACCAACCAGGACCGGCACGACGTCCGAACGTGGCTCTGGCGCGTCTTGCTCGCCGACGGCACACGCACCCTCACCACCACGGGCCGCTGGCGTGAGGCCCTGACACACGTCGAGGAGCACCGGGGCGTCGGCACACGCATGCTGGATGGACGCCAAGTTGCCGTCGTCGGGGCCCTTACCGTCGGTGACACAAAGCGGGCTACGGACCTGCTCACCACGACAGCGCCGGGTGACCAGTGGGAGCAGGCCGTCACTGACTGCCTGACCGCGCTGTGCTGCCGCGCCGCAGGGCAGGATGTGAGCGTCCGCCTACCTGGGCTCGTGAACATGTACCTGAGGCATGCTGCCAAGCCGGGGCTGACCGTCTTCGACATCCGTCTCGGCCTCACCGTCCTTGACGTGATCGACTCTGCCGATCAACCTGCGGCCGGTCTTGTCGTCGAGGATCTGGTCCGACGAACTACGGAAGCCCGCAACGGGTATGCGGCCCGCGAGGTCCTGGCACACCCTCTGTTCCTCGCGCTCGCCACAGACAGCCACGCACGAGACTGCAAGGACTTGGTTCGGGCCTGTGCGCTCGGCGCGAGGACGTTGCCAGAAGAAGCGTATCGAGACCTCTCCACCGCGCTGGACCGCAGTGAGACGGTGCTCAACGCCTCAGCGACCAGCACGACTCCAAGGGCCCTGTTCCAACCCAGGGAGGTGGGTTGATGTCGCAGCTCCCCAGCTCGGACGATCCGGGATCGTGCATCGGGTGCAATTCCCCGGAGTCTACTGGTAACCCGGGCTATCGGAAGGTGCGCAATGCCCTCTGGTCAGCATCAATGGAGAGCTCCGCGCACTAACTGATCGTTTCAGAATGCCTTCCGGAGTCGGCGAAGGCAGATGATTCCGCAGGCCAGCTCTAGCAGCCCCTGGTGGAGATCGGCACGGCGCTCGTAGCGGATCCGCAGCCGTTTGAACTGATGGAGCCAGGCGAATGTGCGCTCGACTACCCACCTGGTGCGCCCAAGGCCCGAGCCGTGTGCGACCCCGCGTCTGGCGATGACGGGCTTGATCCCGCGCGCCCACAACAGGCGGCGGTACTTGTCGAAGTCGTAGCCGCGGTCGGCGTACAGCCGTTTGGGCCGATTGCGGGGGCGACCGCGCAATCCCCGGATACGTGGGATCGCTTCCAGTAACGGGATCAGCTGCGTGACGTCGTGCCGATTTCCCCCGGTCACGGAGACGGCCAGTGGAGTGCCGTGCTGGTCGACGATCACATGGCGCTTGGAGCCAGGACGCGCACGATCGACAGGTGAGGGACCGACATGGTCTCCCTCCTTCAGAGCGCGGACGTGAGAGCCGTCAATCGCGGTGTCGTCCATCGCGAGCAGTCCCCATGCTCTCAATTCACCGAGGAGAGCGTTGTGGAGGCGGGGCCAGACACCGGCCTCGGTCCAGTCCCGAAGCCGACGCCAACTTGTCACCCCTGAGCAGCCGACGACCTGAGCAGGAACATCCCGCCACGCGACGCCCTTCCGCAGCACGTAGACGATGCCGGCCAGAGCAACTCGGTCCGGTACCGGCAACCGCCCAGGATTGCGGTACCGCCGAGAACGCCGCGGCGGGAGCAACGGAACTATCCGCTCCCACAGGTCATCAGGAACAAGATCGGCAGACATTCGGCAGATCCTGCCCCGACGTACCGTCAGCCGGGAGTCGTTACATCGGCCGGTGCCTGAAACGACCGACTCTCCCCTCGGTTCCCGAAAGCCGGATACCCCGGCAGCGGGGCCACCTCCCAGCCTCCGGCGACCTCACGCAACAACAACCGCATCGTCTCCGCGAACGCCGGGAACTCCTCCAGCGTGCTCGCCACCTCCCAGCGATGCCTCAGCACCTGACGCCTCGTCGGGACCGGACGCCGAGTCCGGTGCAGCGGCTCGTCCTCCACGGTGCGAGGAAGCATCCTCACCGTCGCGTCCATCGTCCAGACCGCTATGGCCTGCCGCATGCCGGCCTGCCACACCTCGTCCTCGGCCAGCGCCGGGTACACACCGACGACCTCCGCGCGATACGCCTGCTCGATCTCCGCGGCGATCCCGGCCGGCAGGGTGAAGACGCACCAGCAGCTGGAGAACGGCATCCGGCAGTACGCGGCCGTCAGGAACACCGACTGGTAGCAGGCCGCCTCGAAGTCGATCAGCCGCAGCCCCTGTGAGGTGAGCAGGTTGTTGTCGGGACACGTGTCACCCGGGGTGAAGGCCGGATACTCCTCCCCACCCGCTGTCCCGATCCGGGCCAACTCCCCGGCAAGGCCCGGAGGAACTGCGATTCCGGCGCCGTCGAGCAGCGCGAGCAGATCGGTGGCCCTCTGCGCGATCCACGGCTCGTCCCCCCAGGACCGCATGCCCTTGTCGTACCGGGACCACAGCCGCGCGAGATCGGCACGCCGGTGCACCGACGCGGCGGCCAGTTGCCCAAGCCCGCGGGCCCAGGCCAGCAACCCGCTCTCCGCGACCGTCGGATCGCTCCCGAGCAGAACGTCCGCCAGGGTAGGCGCGTTCCCGAGATCCGCCATGACCAGCAGGGGAACCTCGGGGTCCACACCCAGCACCTCGGGACCGGCGATCCCGAGAGACAGCCCAGCGGCCTCAGCCGTGAAGCCACGCAGGGACTCCGGCTCGTTGCCGAACGCCTTGACGATCACACTGCCGCCACCGGCCGTTTCACAACGCAACACGGTGCTACGCGAGCTGCCACCCAGGTCGACCGGGCCGGACAACTCGACATCCAACAGTTCGCCGGCGGCGCGCAAGATCGACTCCACCCCGGCATTCTGCCACCACCACCTCGGACGCCGTAGGCCGCTATGTGAACACCAACCATTTTGAAACGATCAGTAAGCCCGGGCACTGGGAATCTGCTTCCACCCATCGATCGACTTGGTCACGAACAGGACGCGATAAACCTCGCGGGTCCAGACCGTGGCGCCTGCCCCGTATTCGGGGAGTTCCTCGAACGCCTCTTCCTCGGAGTCGTAACTGTACTTTCGATCCTTCGCGTCCTTGATCATCCATTCTCTGCTCGGCAGACCTGCGAGCCCCATTGCCATAGTGATCTTCCTCCCGATTGATGTGGGCGCGATCGTAGCTGCTGGTGGAGTGCGTCGGTGCCCGAGGAGCTGATCGCAGAGTCGGCGGGCGAGCTGCGCACTGTCCGGGGGTGTGCAAGCGGCCTACGCACACGTCTTGGATCTGCCTGGCTTGCGGACTGCGTGACGTCGTAATCGGCGTGAGTGCACCTGATGGCGAGTGATCAATTCAACCTGTTTTGTGGGGGTTACCCGATATCCGGCCTGCGACGATTCCAGAGCGCGTGATCATCATCACTCTTGACCATGGCATGCACTGATCAGAACACTTGACCGATCTGTGGGTAAGCCATGAACTTTCTGGGGTGTAGCTGTGGGGGAACGGGGGCGGCGCCATCGGCGTCGCAGATGGTGTGCGGTCGTGGCGATGGCATCAGTTGTCACAGGACTGGCAGCGGTAGAACCGGCGTTGGCCGTACCGCGGCAGGCGGCGAAATCCGCAGCATTGCTGCCAAAGAGTGCGGAGGCTGCGGCGTCGGCGGCCGCAGCGGCGTCGGGGGATCGGGTCGAGGTCACGGCGCAGCGCACCGAGACGGCGCAGGTTTTCGCCAATCCTGATGGCACGTTCACGCAGGAGACGAGTGCGACGCCGGTGCGGGCCCGTCGGGCTGACGGTTCGTGGGCGCCGATCGACACGACGCTGGAGGAGTCGGGCGACGGCAGCATCCATGCCAAGTCGACGACGACGGACATGACGTTTTCCGGGGGTGGTCAGAAGAACCTGGTCACTCTGACGAAGAGCGGGAAATCGTTGTCACTTGCGTGGCCCTCGGTCCTTCCGAAGCCGGCGGTGTCGGGTAGTTCCGCTACGTATCCGGATGTGCTGCCGGGGGTGGATCTCAAGGTCACCGCGGTCGGTACCGGTTTCTCTCAGGTGCTGATCGTCAAGGATGCTGCGGCGGCTGCCAATCCCGCCCTGGACCGTCTGGAGATGTCGGTTGCGGCGCAGGGTTTGCAGGTCGAGCCGGGCCGCGATGGTGGACTTGTCGCTGTCGACGAGAACGGGGCCAACGTTTTCGAAGGTCCCGGCGGGCAGATGTGGGACTCAACCGGCGACAGTGTCGACTCCAGCGTGAGCACCAAAGCCGGTGCGGCCCGAACGGCTGCGTTCACCACAGACGAAGGCATCCAGCCGGACGACGGCGGCCCCCAGGATCCGACACGGGGTCCCGGCGGGGCGGACAAGACGGCTGATGTCGATGTGAAGGTATCGGCGGACAAGCTCCAACTCGTCCCGGACCTGGACCTGTTGCGCGGCAAGAACACGGCATACCCCGTCTACATCGACCCGCCGGTGAAGGGCGTGGTCCACAACGACTGGACGGCACTGTCTTCGGACGGGGACCACTTCTGGGAGTGGGACGGCGACAAGGGCACTGGCTACTGCTCCAACTACGCGGGCTACCTCTGCTCCAACTCGCCCTACACTCAGCGCCTTTACTACGAGTACCCGCTGACGTCGCTGTACGGGAAGAAGGTCCTGGACGTCACCTTCGAGGCGTACCAGACATGGACGTTCACCTGCGATGCGCACTGGTACGACCTGAGCCTGGTTGACAAGGGGATCTCCTCCAGCACCCGGTGGTCGAGCCGCCCCAAGGCCGTTGACCTGATGGTCGACCGGAACGTCTCCTACGGCCGGGGCAGCCTGTGCAGTCCCGCGCAGCCGGCGAACTCGGTGCGCTTCAGCGACAACGTGGCTGAGGAGAGCAATGAGAACCTGACCACCACGGTGCGGGACCACGTGGATCAGCAGAAGCCGCAGATCACCTTCTCGCTTACCGCCCACGATGAAACCTCCACCGCGTCGTGGGCCCGTTTCCGCGACGACGCCACGCTGTCGGTCACCTACATCTCCAAGCCGGGCGTGCCGACACCGGTAGGTGTGCAGCAGGGGACGACGGGTTCGGTGTGCAACGCCTCCGCCCAGCCGTTCGCCACCAGTGTCACCACACCCAAGATGTACGCCACGGTGCAGTCCGCGGATGCCGCCAACGCGCAGCTGCGGGCGCAGTTCGAGGTGTGGCGGGCGGACGGGTCGGCGAAGGTATGGGATGCGGACTCGCCTGCCAGCGAGTGGGTGGCCGACAACGCCAAGCGGGCTGCCGCCACTAGCGCGCTCGGCGAAAGCGAGTACCGGATGCGGGCCCGTACCGAGGCGTATTACAAGACTGATCGTGGCGCGACGGGCACGCTGACGTCTTCGTGGTCGTCGTGGTGCTACTTCCGGGTTGATACCCATAGCCCTGGGGCGCCCACTGTGACCAGTGCGGACGGCACGTACCCGCCTGCTGATTCCAACCCGGCGTCCGGGGGAGTGGGGCAGGGCGGCCAGTTCACGTTCACTCCCGCCGACGAGGACTGGCACACCATCGGGATCCAGTCGGATGTGACCTCCTACAAGTGGCGGCTGAACAGCGGCAAGATCTCGGATCCGGTCAAGGTGGCCAAGGGTGCCTCTCTGACCCGCACCATCACCCCCGACCAGGCGGGGGAGAACACCATTCAGGTGTCGGGCTACGACGACGCCGGAAATGCGTCGCTGACCGGTTACTACAGCTTCAACGTCAAGGGCGCCGAACTGGCGTCTGGTATCTGGCACTTGGACAACAACGGCACTGATAGCACCGCGGCGACCGCGCATCCCCTCACCTCCGGGGGCGGTGCCTCCTACTCCGCCCTCGCACGGGCCGGGTCGCACGCGCTGAAGCTGGACGGCACCAGCGGCTACGCCGCGACCGCCGGACCGGTCCTGGACACGGGCAAGAGCTTCTCGGTGTCGGCGTGGGTTCGGCTGCAGGACGCATCCCGCAACTACACCGCGTTGTCCCAGTCGGGCACGAACGCGTCCGGGTTCCAGCTCTACTACTCCTCCGCCTACAAGGCGTGGATCTTCAACCGGCATGGCAGCGACGTCGCCAGCCCCACCATCACCCGCTCGATCGCGACAGCGCCGCCCACCCTGAACGTGTGGACACACCTGACCGGTGTCTACGACGCAGCCGCGGGCACGGTCCAGCTGTATGTCAACGGACGCCCGCAGGGGAATCCGGTCGATTTCACCACACCGTGGAATGCGACGGGCGCCCTGCAGGTGGGACGCCTGCGCGCCGGTTCTGCTTACAGTGAGTACTTCGGCGGACAGATCGACGAGGTCCATGTGTGGTCCCGTGCGCTGGCCGACACCGAGGTCGTCCAGGACGCCGCTCTGGAGGACGAGGACGCCAGCGACGGGACGGCCGGTGACCCGGTCGTGGCCATGCTCGGAAACTGGGATGCCACCACCGCCTCCACCGGCCCCCTACCCGACGGTTCCGGCTACGGCCGTGCCATGACCTTGAACGGCGCCACCCTGGGTGTCGACCCGGACAACCCGGGCGATCCCAGCCTGGGCCTGACCGCACGCCAGGTTCTGGCACTCAACGGCAGCAGCAACTACGCCAACGTTGCCGGACCGCTGACCGACGACACCGGCTCTTTCACCGCCACCGCGTGGGTCCGCCTGGACAGCAGCAAGCTCGCGGACACGTCCAAGAACTACCAGGTACAGGTCCTCGGACAGTCCGGCGCCACCCAGTCCTCCTGGGGTGTGTGGTACGAGCAGCCTGCCGGTTCCGCCCAGGGCAAGTGGTACTTCGGCCGTCCGAACAAGGACGCCACCGGCGCCACCTGGACCCGGGCCCAGTCCGAAGTCGCGGACAAGGACACCTGGGTGCGTCTGACCCTCGTCTACGACGCCCAGCAGGCCAGCGGCGACGAGAGCGACACCAGCACCCGCGGCGCGGTGTTCCTCTACGTCAACACGACGCAGGTGGACGGCGATCACGGTGTCGCCTACACCGCGCCGTGGCAGGGCAGTGGCCAGTTCGAGGTGGGCCGCGCCAGGATCGACGGCGCGGCGGCCCGCTACTTCCCGGGCCACCTCGCCAGTGTGCGGGTGTGGGCGGGCGCGATGAGCGCCACGCAGATCGGCAACCTGTACGGCGCCGAACAGTAGCCAGCCCGTCTGCCGGGCACGGGCAGCCGGAACTGATGCGTCTTCCGGCTGCCCGCCAGCTGTCCCTCTCCTTTTCGAGTCATCCCTGCCTGTGGCAGGGGCTCATGTCCGCCATCAGGCAAGGAATCCACCACTGTGAATCCCGTATCACGCGCCAGACGGCCCCAGGCTGTCCTGCGCCGCTGGCTGGGTCGCGGCGCACTCGCCGTGAGCCTGGCCCTGATCCCGCAGATGGCAATCCCCTCCGGATCGCTGCCCGCCACTGCGGCTGAGGCGAGTTCCACGACGTTCCCGGCGCCGCCCAAGCCGAAGGTCAACAAGGTCCTGCCGTTCAAGGCCAAGAAGCGCACCACGGCCAACAAGGCCGCTGCCGCGGCCAAGACCACGCAGAGCCGCCTGGCCAACGTGCACTGGCCCACGGCCGCAAACACCCACCTGACCGTGCCCGCATCCGGGACCTCCACGGCCAAAGCCGGCAGCCTGCCCGTCAGCCTGACGCCCGCGAAGACCAAGAAGAAGCTCACGTCGAAGAGCGGCCAGAAGGCTGCCACCGGCTCCCTGGGCATACGGGTCTACGGCCATCAGGCGGCGGACAAGGCCGGCATCAACGGCACCCTCATCGCTCTGACGCCTGATCAGGCACTGGACGGAGCCTGGCAGTTCCACCTCAATTACGCCTCCTTTGCCGATGCCTACGGCGGCTCCTACGGCTCCCGTCTGCGCCTGGTCCAGCTTCCGCAGTGCGCCCTGACCACACCCACCGCGCCCAGGTGCCAGGTGCAGAAGCCCCTGGCATCACGCAACGACCCGGCCGCGAAGACCGTCTCTGCGACCTTGTCCGCGACCGCCGGCACGAGCGCGAAGACACCGATGCTGCTCGCGGCCACCGCCGCCAGCTCCGGCCCCAGCGGCGACTTCAGCGCCAGTCCGCTGGGACCGTCCGCCACCTGGGAAGCCGGCGGCAGCACGGGCGACTTCAACTGGAACTACCCGCTGCGCGTCCCACCGGCCACCGCAGGTCCCGCCCCGAACCTGGCCATCTCCTACAGCTCCGCCTCGGTCGACGGACGCACCTCCTCGGAGAACAACCAGACCACCGCCGTCGGTGAAGGCTTCGGCATCACCGAGTCCTACATCGAGCGCAAGTACGGCTCCTGCAAGGATGACGGCAACGACGGCAAGGGCGACCTGTGCTGGAAGTACGCCAACGCCACCCTCGTCCTCAACGGCAAGGCAGCCGAACTCGTCAACGCCTGCACCGACACCGCCACCTGCGACAACGCGGAGAAGTCCCAGGCGGCGGGCGGCACTTGGCGGCTGAAGAACGACGACGCCACCAAGGTCGAGCACCTGACCGGCAACACCAGCAACGATGACGACAACGGCGAGTACTGGAAGGTCACCACCACCGACGGCACCCAGTACTACTTCGGCAAGCACCGCCTGCCCGGCTGGAGCGACCACGGCACCGACGCGGACGACCCGGTCACCAACTCCACCTGGACCGCGCCCGTCTTCGGAGACGACGCGGGCGAGCCCTGCCACGACACCACCTACGCCTCCTCCAGCTGCACCCAGGCATGGAAGTGGAACCTCGACTACGTCGTCGACACCCACGGCAACGCCATGAGCTACTGGTACGGCAAGGAAACCAACAACTACGCCAAGAACGGCGTCGCCGACCCCGCCACCGGCTACGACCGCGCCGGCTACCTCAAGCGCATCGACTACGGCCTGCGCAGCACCAGCATCTACACCAAACCCGCCGCCCAGCAGGTCTCCTTCGACTACGCCCAGCGCTGCGTCGCCAGCGACTGCTCCAGCCTGACCTCCGACACCAAGGCCAACTGGCCGGACGTCCCCTTCGACCTGATCTGCGCGGACGGCAAGACCTGCACCGGGATGATCGGCCCGTCGTTCTTCACCCGCTACATGCTCACCGACGTCACGACCTCGGTGTGGACCGGCACCGGCACCACCCGCCGCAACGTCGACAACTGGCACCTGGAACACAGCTTCCCCGACTCCGGAGACGCCTCCTCGCCCAGCCTGTGGCTGAAGTCCATCCAGAACACCGGCAAAGCCGACACCACCAATACCAGCCTGCCTGCCATCACCTTCGACGGCATCCAGCTCTCCAACCACGTCGACGGCGGCGGCGACACACTGCGCTACATCAAATGGCGCGTGCGAAAGATCATCAGCGAGACCGGTGGGGTCCTGACGGTCAACTACTCCGACCCCCAGTGCATCCGCGGCACCACCATGCCCTCCTCCGAGGACAACAACACCCTGCGCTGCTTCCCGGTCTACTGGTCACAGTCCGGCGCCACGCCTGAACTCGACTGGTTCCACAAATACGTCGTCACCTCCGTCTTCCAGGACGACCTCTACGGCAGCGACTCCCAGGAAACCCGCTACACCTACGACGGCGGCGCCGGCTGGGGCTACTCCGACGACGACGGCCTGACCAAGGCCAAGTACCGCACCTGGAACCAATGGCGCGGCTACGGCAAGGTCACCACCACCAGCGGTGACGACACCGGCCCCACCAGCAAGACCGTCAACCTGTACATGCGGGGCCTGAACGGAGAGAAGGAGAAAGACGGCACACCCCGTGTCGCCAAGGTCACCGACTCCACCGGCACCAGCATCAACGACGACCGCCAGTACGCCGGCTTCGTCCGCGAAACCATCGCCTACAACGGCACCGCAGAAGTCAGCGGCACCATCAACACGCCCTGGTCGCTGCGGACCGGCAGCCACAAGTACGACTGGGGCACCACCGAGTCGTACTTCATGCAGCCGGCCACCATCACCAACCGGACCACGACCTCCACCGGCACCCGCAGCACCAGAACCACCACCACCTACGACCCCACCTACGGCATGCCCCAGACGGTGGACGATCAGGGCGACATCGCCAAAACCGGCGACGAGATCTGCACCAAGACCAGCTACGCCCGCAACACCACCGACTGGCTGGTGCAGTTCCCCTCGCGCGTCGAGAGCTACGCGGTCGGCTGCTCGACCACGCCCAAGCTGCCCGACGACACCATTTCCGATGTCACGACCGGATACGACAACCAAGCCGTCGGGACGGCACCCACCACGGGTGAGCCCACCTCGTCCTACCGGGTGTCCGGCTACAACGCACAGAACCAGCCCACCTACCAGAAGGTCTCCGCCTCCACTTACGACGACTGGGGCCGACCCGAGAGCACGACGGACGCCGACAACCGGACGACCACGACGGCCTACGTCCCGGACGACACCGGCTACGGGCCGCTCACCCAGTCCACGGTCACCGATCCCAAGCTGTACACCGTCACCACGGACGTGGATCCGGCCTGGGGCCAGGTGACCAAGCAGACCGACCGCAACGGCAAGATCACCGAATGGCAGTTCGACGCACTCGGCCGCGTCACCTCGATCTGGAAACCGAACCGCTCCCGCACGCTGAACGATGCGCCCAGCGTCGTCTACGCCTACAGCCTCGCCAAGGACAAAGCCCCCTGGGTCCGCACCGACACGCTCAAGGCCGACGGCAAGACCTACAACACCTCCTACGAGATCTATGACGCCCTGCTCAGGAAGCGGCAGACGCAGATCCCGGCGGTCGGCGGCGGCCGGGTCATCTCCGAAACCCTTTACGACGACCGCGGTCTGACCTACCTGAAGAACGACCAGGTCTACGACAACACCAGCCCCACCAGCGCCCTGGCCAACACCCTGCCCGGCTCGGTACCCGCCTCCACCGAGACCGTCTACGACGGCGCCGGACGCCCCACCGACAGCATCTTCCGTGTCAACGGCCAGGAACGCTGGCGCACCAAGACCAACGACCAGGGCGACCAAGTAGCGGCCACCGCCGCCCAGGGCGGCTCCGGCACCCTCACCATCAAGGACGCCCGCGGCCGCGTCATCGAACGCCGCGAGTACGCAGCCCCCAACCCAACCGGCACCGACTACACCCGCACCACGTACACCTACACCCCCACCGGCAACCTCGACACCGTCACCGGACCCGACAACGCCGTCTGGCACCACTCCTACGACATCCGCGGACGCGAAACCCAAACCACCGACCCGGACAAGGGCACCACCACCCTCACCTACGACGACGCCGATCAGCCCCTGACCGCCACGGTCACCAAGGACGGCACGTCCAGGACGCTCATCAGCGACTACGACACCCTGGGCCGCAAGATCGGCACGTGGGACGGCACCAAGGACGACGCCCACCAGCTGACCAAGTTCACCTACGACACAGTCGCCAAGGGCCAGTTGACCGCGGCCATCCGCTACGTCGGCGGCACCACCGGCCGTATCTACGCTACCCAGGTCACCGCCTACAACAGCCTCTACCAGCCCACCACCACCAAGACCATCCTGGCCGCGGCCGATCCGCTCGTGCAGGCCGGCGCACCGCAGACCTTCACCAGCACCACGGCCTACAACCTCGATGGCACGGTCAACAACACCATCCTGCCCGCCGCGGGAGGACTGCCGGTTGAGACGGTCAGGTACACGTACAACGACCTCGGGCTCGTCGACACCGTCTCCGGAAACACCAACTACATCCGCGGCATCGGCTACACCCAGTACGGCGAACCGCAGCAGACCACACTCGCCACCTCCTCGACTGCCAAGCAGCTACAGGTCTCCGACCGCTACGAGGACGGCACCCGCCGACTGCTGAACAGCCACACCTTCGACCAGACCAACACCGGTCCCACCAGCGACGTCGACTACAACTACGACGACAGCGGCAATGTCCTGTCGATCAAGCAGAAGGTCGGCCCGGCCGACAACCAGTGCTTCACCTACGACGGCCACCAGCGTCTGACCGACGCCTGGACACCGCAATCCGGCGACTGCTCCGCCCCTGCGTCGGCATCCACCCTCGGCGGGCCCGCACCGTACTGGAACAGCTGGACCTACACCACCGGCGGAATGCGGGACACCCAGACCGTCCACACCAGCGCCGGCGACACCAAGACCTCCTACGCCTATCCGCCCGTCAGCAGCCAGGGCGCCGGCCAGCCGCACACCCTGACCTCCACCACCACCGGAACCACCACCAGCGCGTACAAGTCCGACGAGCAAGGCAACACCACCCGGCGTCCCGGCGCCTCCGGCGACCAGAGCCTGACCTGGAACATCGAGGGACAACTCGACACCCTCACCGAGAGCGGCAAGACCACCAGCTACCTCTACGACGCCAACGGCCAGCTCCTCCTACGCCGAGGCACCGCCGAGACCGTGCTCTACCTCGGCGGCCAGGAACTCCACTACGACCCGACAGCCAAGAAGTTCACCGCGCAGCGCTACTACGGCGCCGGCGACGGCACCGCGCTGCGCACCAACACCGGCCTGTACTGGATGGTCAACGACCGCCACGGAACGGCCACCATGGTCGTCGACGCGGCAACACAGGCCATCACGCGCCGCTACACCAAGCCCTTCGGAGAAGCCCGAGGCGGCACACTCGCCCCATGGCCTGACGACAAGGGCTTCCTCGGAAAACCAGCCGATGCCCAAACCGGCCTGACACACATCGGTGCACGCGAATACGACCCGGCCATCGGGCGGTTCCTGTCCGGCGACCCCGACTTCTCCGCCGATGACCACGAATCCCTCAACGGATACGCCTACGCCGACAACACTCCCGTCACCAAGAGCGACCCCACCGGCCTGCGCCCCATTACTGAATGTGAAAACGGCTGCAGCGACGGACACGGCGGCACCTACCGAGACCACCTCTCACCCAACGGCAAGGGCGGCTGGAAGTACAGCTCCACCGCCACCTACGCCAAAACGATCTACTCCGGAAAAATAAACGGAACCCTTTCTGTAACTGTCACGAGCTACGGCTCGCAGGTAACAATCACGATAGCCTTCAAGAAAGGGCCCAAGCCTGATCCGATCGAACACAAAGGCAACGCCCCATACGTAAATGGGGTCTGTGTCTACGCGGCGGCTGGAAACTGCGGAAGTTCAACAGAAGGAGACGCGGAATCCGCCCAAATCCCTGACCTGGGATGCGCGAAAGACGATGGTCTCTGCGGCGTTCGAAATTCCCTATTCAAAACGGCCCTCGTCTCGGGAATGCTCGGAGGATCTCTCGGGGTGTTCTCTATACGGGGCGGCTGCAGCTTTGCCGCCTCGACGCTCGTACTTCTCGAACACGGGAAAACGAAGCCGATCAAGAAGATCAGACCGGGTGACAGGGTGGAGGCAGGTGATGCTGACACCGGAAAGCAGTCGGGTGCCCGCGCTGTCACCGCCACCTTCGTCAATCACGACGACGACCTGATCGACCTGACCGTAAGTGTTCGGGGCGGCAAGACGGCTACCTTGCACACGACGTCCAAGCACCCGTTCTGGGACGACACCAAAAAAGCCTGGGTATCGGCAGGCAAGCTCAAGCCTGGACACCTGCTGAACACGGCCCGAAACCGGCACGTCCTTCTCGTCGCTGTTCGGGTGCGGCCCGGCGAGGCCGCCATGTACAACCTCACGGTCGCCAGCCTCCACACGTACTATGTGCTGGCGGGTAATACGCCTGTGCTGGTGCATAACACTTGCGGTCCTACCGCCGCCGATGTGGTCGCTCGCGCGAGGGCATATCACGATGCGGACGGTCAGTATCTATACCGAGGGATTACAAATCCTCACGTTCAGCGAGAGTCGGCTCTTAAGGGTATTTCCCAGCCCAGGGGTGGTCATAGCGATCCCAAGGCGCATCAGGATGGTGATATGAACAGCGAATTCACGTCTTGGACGCCCGATCTGGAGACTGCGCAGGAGTTCGCGAAGGATGGTGATGGATACGACACGGATCTCCTGATCCTGCGCAAGCCCTTCAGCGAATTCAGCTCCGGTCAGATGTCTGTCGCTGGTCAAGACGGTCTCCTGGAGCTGGAAATCCTCGTAAGGGGGGCAGTCGCTGGATGCGAGATCAGCTGCAACTACGGACCGTTCGGTTTGCCTCAATAGGGGCGTGAGGGAATTGGGTGAAATGAGCGAAGCGTCTGAAGCTTTCACACGTTACGCAAGAATGAACGGACGTTACAGAAAGCTAATTGCCGCGAACTTCAGAGATCTCCCAGAGGAGAGGATGGTGTCATTCGGGAATGATCTGGCCGCGGATTCACTCGCTGTCTCGGATGAGGAAATTACGCTCCTGATGGGCGAGGGCTGGCGAGGACGCCTTACAGCCGCATGGCTAGTGGGTTTCTCTCGACGTCTCCAGTTTGCGCAGGTAATAAGAAACCTACTTCAATCTGCCGAGGATCCATACTCCGGCAAGGGGTACTGTTTCGCACTGTCGAGATTCGGAAGCGAGGAAGATGCCCATGCGCTCGAATCTTACCTGGACGTCTTTCTGCGTGAGCCCGATATGAGCTCTGATTGCGGATGGGCGATGGGTGCGTTGTCGGTAATTGACGCGAAGGCGGATTCTCCCTACCTGTACCCTCTGCTCAAAAGCCGTGGCCTTTGGGAGCAATGGCTACTGGAGAAGGAGATTACAGACCCAGAGTTTCTGGGTCGGATGAAGGGGCTTATTTCATGGCTGTCCGACTTTGCCGATCTCAGCCTGCAGGGTGTTGACCGGTAGGGCTGTGCTCACGGAGAGAGCTAGTCGCACGAGTACGAAAAGAGGGCAAGTGCACCGTGCGATGGGTGACTTGCTCGAACCCACCCCTCCAGGGGCGTTTCAAAGTCCCGGTGATCACATGACTCTCCAGGCCAGAGCGGCCTGGAGAGTCCGGGGCGGCCCGTCACGTATGCATCGAAGCTCCAGTTGAACGAGGTGACCTTCCCAAGTCGCCTTGCACCGCTGGAGAAGCTCCTACTGACCTTGAATGCGTGATGTCGTCATGGTGAGGCGAGTGACAATCCGGTGCCGGTGAGACAGCCGTCGAGCACATCGTGGCGGTACTGGAGCTGGCGTAAGCCCCGCCGGATGGCGGTGATCAGGTCTTGCGGGTCGGCGAACGCGCGGTTGGCCGCCGCCTGATGCGTCTGTCCGGCGTCGGGGAGAAGTCTGCGGCGCACGCTGGTGCGGCCAAGCCCGGGCGCTCGACGAAGGTGCCCCGCTGAGGTCAGGGAGCGGCCGAAGCGATCTCGGCGGTCGCCCCTTCGATACCTTCAACGGACCCGCTACGACAGCGCCCTGCCCGCCGGCGGCCTCATGCATCCCTTACAGGACGGTGCCGCTCGCTCGTAAAGATCACCCGCGCGCTGACCTGTGACTCAGCCTTGGCGTTGGCCTTTGGGGAGAATCACTGGGACACGGGTGTTCCGCCCGTGATCGCCCTGCGCGGCGGAAGGCCCATGGGGCGATCTTGGATCAGGTATTCCCGGGCCGCTCGCGTCCGTTGGGCGCGGCCGTGTGACTGGGTCACCGTCGTGACTCCCGATTTTGTCCTCCTCCGGGCGCTTGTCGATGCATCGCCCGCGATCGTCACCCGGCCCGGCCTCGGCGCGCCGGATGCGTGGATCCGCTCGGCCGAGCCGGTCGTGGGCCCCCTCGCGCCGTCCTACCGCTCGCGAGCGTCGCTCCGCCCGGCGAGTGTGCTGCTGAGCACCTGACCGCCGGGGACGCCTCGACTGGGGCTGGCTCTGCTTCTACACCGAACCCGCCGGCAGCGATGCATACCACCTCTTGCTGGACCGTCCCGCGGGACCGGGCACGGAGCATGCGGTGATCCGGCGGGACGGTCACACCGGCGCTGAGGAGGAGGCCGCCGAGTCGTTCGCGGGTTTCCTGACCGGACACGTGGCGCGGGTCGCCGGGGTCGGTGATGGGCCCACTCCTTCGCTGGCCCGGCTGTGGCGGTCGACGCCCGGTGTCCACCTCCCCGGCGGTGTGGTGATCTACGGCCCGCAGGACATCCTCGAACGCAACGAAACCTACAAGGTGGGCGAGTACCAGCCGGACTGGATTCTCATCGGCGATGACAGCGGGGGCGTGGCCTGTTCGTGCGGCGCGGCGGCGGTGACGGGGCGTCCGTCTACCGCCTCGATCTCGGGGCGGGTGACAACGACATCGACAGCCCCGGCGTGGGCGAATGGGTCACGGACGACCTCGCGGACTGGCTGCCGGCCCGACATGGCAGGAGTCGCGGCGCCGGTCAAGGCCCGCAGACCGGCCGGTCGGGGACCTCCGTCCCCGCCGGACCTCATGTCGCGGACGGCGCCGGCCGTGTATGTGCCCGGGTGACCCAGCGGTAGGTGAGGTGGACCGCGAGGCCCAGCAGGGTCATGAGGACCGAGGCGGCCAGGGCGACCACGTCGAGGGTGTTGCGGACCAGTGAGTTCCACAAGCCGATGCTCGACTGCAGGGCGACGGTGCCGGTGTGCCGGGGGTCGTACACCACGCTCACGGTGTCACGTGCCGCGATGGTGCCGGTGACGTAGGCCAGTTGGGCATCGACGGTCGTCCCGTCGGATGTCGCGAAGCGCACCCGGCAGTAGGCGTTCCCCGCGGGGTTGTCCTCGGGCCGGCTCACCGGAGTGCATGCGGTGACGACCGCCCGGGCGTGGACGCCACGGCTGCGCAGGGCCGAGGTCACGCCCGTGTCGTGCGGTATCAGGTAGAACACGCTGAGGACGAACAGCAGGACCCCCAACGCGATCATCGCGAGCGAACCGTTCCGCACGGTCCGGGCATGGTCCGGCACAGATCCCATCGTTCCTGCCCTCTGATGTCTGTGCGTCGTCACGCGGGCACGTTAGTAGTGAAGGGCCGGGCTTGGCGAAGAATTTTGATTGCGGGGCAGGGGCATGCCTGACAGGGTGCGGGTTTCCGTCCCTTCCGTGAGGTTCCCATGACGATCTACTTCTATGGCGCCGGCGAAGTACCTTACGGATGCTTCTCGAACTTTTCTGATCATGGTTTCGACCTCGACGGGGTCTGGTGGCCGACCTCGGAGCACTACTTCCAGGCGCAGAAGTTCAAGGGCACTCGCCACGCGGACCCCGTCCGGCGCGCTCGCACGCCGCTGCGGGCAGCGGAGCTGGGCCGGGACTCGTCCAAGCCTCTGCGGAGGGACTGGGAACGGGTCAAGGACGACGTGATGCGCCGTGCGGTGGCAGCCAAGTTCCACGCGCATGCCGACATCCGTGACATTCTGCTGTCCACCGGTGACGAAGAGATCGTCGAGGACACGACCACCGATCACTACTGGGGTCGGGGCAGGACCGGGAACGGCCAGAACATGCTCGGGCGGATTCTGGTGCGCACCCGTAGCCGGCTGCGCGCCGAACTCGCCGAAGCCCTCGACAACGATGGCCCCCGCCCAAGGCCGTGATCCGGAAAACGTGTGTGGGGCGCCGCATGTGCAGGACAGCCCAGTCCGCGTCGAAGACGGGGCGTCCGCCCCAGCGGGTGCCTTTCTCTCTGCGGATACGGACGCGTTCCCGGCGTTGTGCGGTGACGGTGCCGGGGTGGCGGGCATTGGTGTTGCACCGGCGCAAGTAGGCGTGCAGGGCTCGGCTCTCCACGGTGTGGCTGGGGTGGTGGGAGTTGGCGAGGATGACCTGACGCAAGGGGCCGAAGTGTGCCTCGATGAGGTTGGACGGGGAGGCGCAGGCCGGGGTGAAGCACAGTTCGGCCCTGTGGTTCTTCGCCCAGCGCCGGATGGCGGCGCCACGCAGCCCCTGGGGCCGATGCCGCACTGTGCCGCAACCCGCTCATCCCGTCGGCGATGTTCCCACCAACGGATGGCAGTGTTGGCACATGGCCGAAGACGAAGATCCCCATCCCGATGGCTGGCCGGCGCAGGCACGCACGTCGTTCCTCACCTCCGTGTGGGACATGGTCGTCGACGAGGATGCCTGCACCGACGGCTACCCGTCCTGGATCGAGTCCTGGCTACGAGGTCACGGGCAGGAGAACGTTCCCGGCAGTGCATCGGCTGCGGCGCTGCAACGGATCCTGGCGTGCGGTGTGGATCCGGACGATCTCACCGATGTGGTGCGGCAGATGCAGCACGATCTTGTCTACGCGGCCGCGGGACCAACCCCGCGGGTGCGGGGAGCAGAAACAGGCTGGTCATGGCGTGTCTCCCCGGGGGGGACCAACCCCGCGGGTGCGGGGAGCAGGACGGGGGCGCCGCACACGCAGCGCAGCGCCGGGGACCAACCCCGCGGGTGCGGGGAGCAGGTCGGGCGGAGTTGGATCATGCGTAGTCCGCGGGGACCAACCCCGCGGGTGCGGGGAGCAGGAAGAGATGACGCCAGGCGATGTAGTGCGGGAGGGACCAACCCCGCGGGTGCGGGGAGCAGTTGACGATCTGCGGCTGGGCGTAGACGAGGGCGGGACCAACCCCGCGGGTGCGGGGAGCAGATCCGCACCGAACTGATGCCCGCCCTGGGCACGGGACCAACCCCGCGGGTGCGGGGAGCAGGCACCTCGAGGTCTACAGCGCCTCGAAGGCAGCGGGACCAACCCCGCGGGTGCGGGGAGCAGTCGAGCGCGTCCTTGGCGAGCTTGCGGTTGACGGGACCAACCCCGCGGGTGCGGGGAGCAGTCGAGCGCGTCCTTGGCGAGCTTGCGGTTGACGGGACCAACCCCGCGGGTGCGGGGAGCAGTCCTGGGCCTCTTCGGTCCTAGCTGTCGTTGCGGGACCAACCCCGCGGGTGCGGGGAGCAGGTCTGGAGGCCGGAGACCTTGCCGCGCATGTTGGGACCAACACCGCGGGTGCGGGGAGCAGGAAGAAGGTAGCAGCGTGAGCAGCACGATGACGGGACCAACCCCGCGGGTGCGGGGAGCAGGACGAGGCCGCCCCACTGGATCTGTCCGGCGGAGGACCAACCCCGCGGGTGCGGGGAGCAGCGGAACTGCCTCTACCCGGGCTGCATCCGCGAGGGACCAACCCCGCGGGTGCGGGGAGCAGCGTACGCAGAAGATCGTCGCTGTCTTGCTGTTGGGACCAACCCCGCGGGTGCGGGGAGCAGGCCGTCGCGGTGAGCGGCAGCCCGCCAGGGGTGGGACCAACCCCGCGGGTGCGGGGAGCAGGACCCCGGCAGCAACCGGCGCAGCGACGCCCAGGGACCAACCCCGCGGGTGCGGGGAGCAGGGTCTCGAGGGCGGGTGCGCAGGTGGGGTGTCGGGACCAACCCCGCGGGTGCGGGGAGCAGTCCGTGGCTCACGGCGGTGTCCCATCTCTTCGGGGACCAACCCCGCGGGTGCGGGGAGCAGATCCCCGCGGGTGCGGGGAGCACGGGACCGGAGGGACCAACCCCGCGGGTGCGGGGAGCAGGAAAAGGCGGTGGCGATGACACAGATCAGCCTGGGACCAACCCCGCGGGTGCGGGGAGCAGCGCACCGTCAGCACCCCGCCCTGGACTGGGGAGGGACCAACCCCGCGGGTGCGGGGAGCAGAGGTCGGTGCCGGAGGTCTCGATGTCCTCGTAGGGACCAACCCCGCGGGTGCGGGGAGCAGCGGGGGTGAGCCACGCCTCGAGGTCGCTGATCGGGACCAACCCCGCGGGTGCGGGGAGCAGCCGAGGCGAAGCAGAAGGGCATCAACGATGTCGGGACCAACCCCGCGGGTGCGGGGAGCAGTCCTGGACGGCGATCGACAGGTTCTTGCACATGGGACCAACCCCGCGGGTGCGGGGAGCAGACGGCGTCTCTGGATCTGGGTGAGCAGGCGGAGGGACCAACCCCGCGGGTGCGGGGAGCAGAGGGTCGTGGTGCGGTACGGCGCGCTGTTGTAGGGACCAACCCCGCGGGTGCGGGGAGCAGAAGGCGATGCACGAGGGCCTGTTCTACCGCAGGGGACCAACCCCGCGGGTGCGGGGAGCAGGTAGTCGACGGCCTCGAAGACCCGCCAGGTCTGGGACCAACCCCGCGGGTGCGGGGAGCAGCCACCACCTGGTCGCCCTTGCCGTGCGTTACCCGGGACCAACCCCGCGGGTGCGGGGAGCAGCCGGTCTGAAGTGCTCGGACGTAGCGGATGTAGGGACCAACCCCGCGGGTGCGGGGAGCAGACTCGGTGACCTGCAGTGTCATGGCTGTCGAGCGTGGTTCTGAGGGACTTTCACCGAGTCGGTCATTTCGGTCATGGGGTGTGGATCTGTTGGTTGTTGGTCGTCAACTCGTGGGCCGACAGCGGATTGTACGACGGCAAGCCCACCGGTGTGTGGAGCCGGGGAATTCCGGTCGCGGTGGGAGTCGGGTTTGCCGAAGGGGGAGTTGGCGGGCGGTATCGGCCTGTATGTATCTGGGATGGCGGGTGACGGGGAGTGCGGGTTGGGGGATCGGCTTGTGGGGCCGGTGCGGTCGGTGTGGGCGAAGCATGACCGGGACAGTGAGGGCTGGTTGCCGTTGTGGCGGCACATGGACGACAGCGCTGCCGTGGCGGGGCTGTTGTGGGACCGGTGGCTGCCCGCGAACGTACGGGCTTTGATATCCGGGGCGTTGCCGGGTGGTGAGCGGGATGGCCGGCGGCTGGCGGTGTGGCTGGCGGGTGTGCACGACATCGGCAAGGCGACGCCGGCGTTCGCGTGCCAGGTCGACCAGCTCGCCGATGTGATGCGTGCGCAGGGTCTGGAGATGAGGACGCGGCGGCAGTTCGGGCCGGACCGACGGTTGGCTCCGCACGGCATGGCCGGGCAGGTGCTGTTGGCGCAGTGGCTGGAGGAGCGGCACGGCTGGGCGGGGCGGCAGTCGGCTCAGTTCGCGGTGGTGGTGGGCGGGCATCACGGTGTGATGCCCGCCCACGGGCAGCTGAAAGGTCTGGACGACCGCCCTCATCTGTTGCGGACGCCGGGGGCGAGCCGGGCGTTGTGGCGGCGGGTGCAGGAGGAGTTGTTGGACGCGTGCGCCGATGAGTTCGGTGTGCGGGAGCGGCTTGCGGTGTGGCAGGCGGTAAAGCTGCCGCAGCCGGTGCAGGTGCTGCTGTCGGCGCTGGTGATCGTTGCCGACTGGATCGCCAGCAACCCTGATCTGTTTCCGTATTTTCCGCAGGCGGTTCATCGCTCGGGTGCCGAGCGGGTGGCGGCTGCGTGGGAAGGGCTTCGCCTGCCCGGGCCGTGGCACGCCGAGGAACCACCGGCGGACGTGGGGGAGTTGTTCGGTACGCGGTTCGACCTGCCGCCGGGGGCCGTGGTGCGGCCGGTGCAGGAGGCGGCGGTCCGGCTGGCGCGCAGGATGTCTGTCCCGGGGCTGATGGTGATCGAGGCGCCGATGGGGGAGGGGAAGACGGAGGCGGCGCTGGCGGTGGCGGAGGTGTTCGCGGCACGGGCGGGTGCGGGCGGGGTGTTCTTCGCGCTGCCGACGATGGCCACGGGCAATGCGATGTTTCCGCGGCTGCTGGACTGGCTGAAGCGGCTTCCTGCGGCGGACGGCACGCGGCTGTCGGCGTTGCTGGCGCATTCGAAGGCGGCTCTCAACGACGACTACGCGGATCTGATGCGCAAGGGCGCGCAGCGGATCGCCGCCGTCGAGGTGGATGGGGAAGAACGTCCTTGGCGGCCTGCGGATGAGAAGCGGGTCGCGTCGGCCGAACTCGTGGCGCACGCGTGGTTGCGGGGGCGTAAGAAGGCGATGTTGTCGTCGTTCGTCGTGGGCACGGTCGACCAGTTGCTGTTCGCGGGGCTGAAGAGCCGGCATCTGGCGCTGCGGCACCTGGCTGTTGCGGGAAAGGTCGTGGTGATCGACGAGGCGCACGCCTACGACACGTACATGAGTGCCTATCTGGACCGGGTGCTGTCGTGGCTGGGGGCCTACCGGGTGCCGGTGGTGGTGTTGTCGGCGACGCTGCCCGCCGGGCGCAGGCGGCAGTTGGCCGAAGCGTATGCGGGCGTCGAAAGCGCCGTCGGTGTCGAGGAGTTCGAGGCGGTGGCGCAGGCGGACGCCTATCCGCTGCTGACCGTGGTGGCGCCGGGCGGCGCCCCTGTCGTCGAGTGCCCGCAGACATCGGCCCGCGGGACATCGGTTCATCTGGAGCGCTTCGATGACGACCTCGGTGTCCTGGCGGACCGGCTGGCCGTCGAACTGGAGGGCGGGGGCTGCGCGTTGGTGGTGCGCAACACCGTCAACCGCGTTCTGGAGACGGCGCGGGTTTTGCGTGAGCGGTTCGGCGACGACGCCGTGACGGTCGCCCATTCGCGCTTCATCGACGTGGACCGGGCGGCGAACGATGCCGGTCTGCTCGCCCGGTTCGGGCCGCCGGGCAAGAGCCGGGAGCGTCCGCGCGGACCGCATGTCGTGGTGGCCAGCCAGGTGGCCGAGCAGTCCTTGGACGTCGACTTCGACCTGCTGGTGAGCGATCTGTGCCCGGTCGACCTGTTGCTGCAGCGCATGGGGCGTCTGCACCGCCATGAACGGGGCGAGGGCCAGGTGGAGCGTCCACGGCGACTGCGTACGGCGCGCTGCCTGGTGACCGGCGTCGACTGGACGGGGCAGGTGCCGGTTCCGGTACGGGGCTCTGTTGCCGTGTACGGCGCTTATGGGCTGTTGCGCTCGGCCGCTGTCCTGCTGGAGCACCTCGACGGTCCGCGTCGGCCGGTGCGGCTGCCGCAGGACATCAGCCCGTTGGTGCAGAGCGCGTATACGGAAGGCGCGGCCGCTCCGGCCGGCTGGGCGGAGGCGATGGACGCGGCGTGGCAGCGGTACGAGGAGCATCGCAAGGACCAGGCCGAGCGGGCCGGTGCGTTCCGGCTGGACGCGGTGGGCCGGCCGGGGCGCGCGCTGATCGGCTGGGTGGCGGCCGGGGTGGGGGACGCGGACGACACGCGTGCGGGCCGGGCCCAGGTCCGTGACAGCAGGGAGAGTCTGGAGGTCGTGGTCGTGCAGCGGCGCCCCGACGGGTCGCTGGCCACCGTGGACTGGATCGCCCCGGACAAGGCCGGCCTGGAGCTACCCCTGGACCGGCCTCCCGCGCCTGGGGCGGCGAGAGCAGCGGCGGCCTGCGGGCTGCGGCTGCCGACCCAGTTCTCGTATGCGGAGGTGATGGACCGCGCCATCGCCGAGCTGGAGGAACTCTACGTTCCCGCCTGGCAGGTGAAGGACAGTCACTGGCTGGCCGGCCAGCTGATTCTCGCGCTGGACGCCGATTGTCAGACCCGTCTGGCAGGGTTCCAACTCCGCTACAGCCCCTCCGACGGCCTTGAGGTGACGCGTGTCTGACACCAGTGAAAGTCGTGCGAACGGCCCGTTATCGTTCGACCTGACTTCGCGGCCCTGGATCCCGGTTCTGCGGCGGGACGGCACGTCGGACGAGTTGTCCCTGCGGGAAGTGTTCGCCCAGGCCCACGGCCTGCGCCGGATCGTCGGCGATGTGCCCACCCAGGAGTTCGCCCTGCTGCGGCTGCTGCTGGCCGTGGTCCACGACGCCCTGGACGGCCCGCGTGACACCGAGGATTGGGCGGAGCTGTGGGCGGACGACGACTGCTTCGCGCCGCTCCCGGCGTACTTCGATACGCACCTCGGCCGGTTCGACCTGCTGCATCCGCGTACCCCGTTCTTCCAGGTGGCGGATTTGCGCACAGCGCGCGACGAGGTGTTCTCGCTGAACCGGATCGTCGCCGACGTCCCCAACGGGGATCCGTTCTTCACCTCCCGGATGCCTGCGGTGGACCGGCTCGCCTTCGCGGAGGCCGCCCGCTGGGTGGTGCACGCCCACGCCTACGACACCTCAGGCATCAAGACCGGCACCGTCGGCGACGCCCGTGCCAAGAACGGCAAGGTGTACCCGCTCGGGGTGGGCTGGGCGGGCGCCCTGGGCGGGGTCTTCGTCGAGGGCGACACCCTGCGCGAGACGCTGCTGCTCAACCTGGTCGCCGCGGACACCACCGGGGTGCGCATCGACGGCGACGACCGTCCGGCCTGGCGACGCGAGCCGTGCGGTTCCACAGCCGCTGCGGATCGGCACCCCTCGGGCGTACGGGATCTGTACACCTGGCAGACGCGCCGGCTGCGGCTTCACTTCGACGAGCATGGCGCCCAGGGCGTCGTCCTCGGCTACGGTGACCCGCTCACCGCGCACAACCTGCACACGCGCGAGCCCATGACCGCGTGGCGGCGCAGCAAGGCGCAGGAGAAGAAGCGCGGCGAGGCTCTGGTCTACCTGCCCCGGGAGCACGATCCCTCGCGGGCCGTGTGGCGCGGTCTGGCCTCGCTGATTGCTGAGCGGGAGGTCGCCGGCCAGGGGGCGCAGGCCGCGTCCGCGCTGCGTCCCGGGATCCTGGAGTGGGTCGCCCGGCTGGTCACCGAGGGAGAACTGCCCCGCGGGTTCCTGATCCGGACGCGGGTGGTCGGCGCGGTGTACGGCACCCAGCAGTCGGTGATCGACGAGATCGTCGACGACCACCTGGCCATGGCGGTCCTGCTGCTGCACCGTCAGGA
Organism: Streptomyces sp. NBC_00988; assembly: GCF_045162645.1. Taxonomy (NCBI): domain Bacteria; kingdom Bacillati; phylum Actinomycetota; class Actinomycetes; order Kitasatosporales; family Streptomycetaceae; genus Streptomyces; species Streptomyces sp. NBC_00988. Next base: position 161,403 of record NZ_CP108730.1, on the reverse strand, counting down.
CCGGGAGTACGCGCAGCAGGCGATCGACGCAGTGGGGGACGCCGAGCGCGCCGTCACCGTTCTCGGAGACCTCGCCACCGACCTGGCGCGGGCCGCCGGCACGCAGACGGACGGGCCCCGCAGCAGGGCCCGCGAACGCGGCTTCGCGGCCCTGGACGATCCGTACCGCCTCTGGCTGCGCACGCTGGCCGATGCCGCGGACCCCGACGAGCAGCGCACGCTCTGGCGACGCCGGACCCGTCGCATCATCCGCCGGCTCGGCGACGAGCTGCTGGCCGAGGCTGGAGACGCCGCGTGGGAGGGCCGCATCGTGACTACCCCCAAGGGTGCCGTGTGGTTCAACTCCGCCTACGCCGAAGGGTGGTTCCGGTATCGGCTCGGCGACGCCCTGGGCCTTTCGGACTCTGCCGGTCCCGAGGCCGACGAGCAGCAGCCTTCCGGCACCGACTCCGACGCAGCCGACGCAGGACTCCCCACAGATAGGGCACGCTCGTGACCACTCCCACCTTCGTCGCTCTTCCGGAACGGGTCGGGCAGATCACCGCCACGAACATCAACGGCCTGCAGCGGGGCTACTTGAGCGACCAGCCGCGCGCGGTGGCGGCCCTGGCCCGGCTGCGCCGCGGTGCCGGCAAGGACGTCCACCAGGTTCCGGACCTGTGGGGACTGATCGACACCGGCCCCCTGCACGACCCGACGCACGAGGGCGGACTGCCCCCGCGCGAGGACGACTTGGCCCGTGCCGAAGACGCCGTGCACGTCGCTCTGACCCTGTGGGCCCTGCACCAGCAGTCCCGCGGAACCGGCATGCACCGCACCGACCGCAAGGACGCACCCACCGGTCTGGGATCCGCCGTCCGCCGGCTCATGCCCAAGGGGGACATCGACGAGACGATCCTCAAACGCCTCGTCCGCGCCGGCCACGCCCCGGACCTTCCCTCACTGGCACAACGGCTGCGGGAGATCGTGCTGCTCCTGCGCCGCGAGGACATTCCCCTCGACTACGCCCTGCTCGCCGGGCAGTTGTGCCACTGGCAGCGGCCGGGCGGCCGGGACGACGTACGCCGCGCATGGGGCCGCTCCTTCCACGCCTACCGCCCGGCCAAGGACTCCGAGCCCGATCCCGGTGACCGGGCCGGATCAACTCCCGCCACAGGCCCTGCTTCTGACTCCGACACGACCAAGGACGCCTCGTGAACCGCATCTTCCTCGACGTGCACGCCCTGCAGACCGTGCCGCCCAGCAACCTCAACCGCGATGACACCGGCGCCCCGAAGTCGGCCGTCTACGGCGGCATCCCGCGGGCCAGGGTCTCCAGCCAGGCCTGGAAGCGTGTCACCCGCGAGTACTTCGGCGCCGAGAACCTGCTCGACCCGAGCGAACTGGGCGTGAGGACGAAGAAGGTCGCAGAGATTCTCGCGGACCGCATCACCACTCTCGACGCGTCGATCAAGGACGCTGACGCGCTGTTGCTGGCGGTCGAGGTGATCGAGACGGCCACCGGCTCGAAGATGGTGGTACCGGAGCGCAAAGCGCGCACGGCGAAAGCCGAAGCGGCGGGCGAGAAGGTGGAGGAGGTGGCGCCGCAGTCCAAGTATCTGATGTTCCTCAGTGCCCGGCAGCTCGACGGCCTGGCCGCGCTCGCGATCGAAGGCGCCGCCGACATCACGGCGTACCTGAAGGACAAGGACAACAAGGCGCGCGCCAAACAGATCGCGGACACCCGCCACTCCGTCGACATCGCCCTGTTCGGGCGCATGGTCGCCGACTCGACCGACTTCAACGTCGACGCAGCCACCCAGGTCGCCCACGCCATCAGCGTGCACCGCGTGGACAACGAGTCCGACTACTACACGGCCGTCGACGACAAGAACACCGACGCCGAGACCGGCGCCGGAATGATCGGAACGGTCGACTTCAACTCCGCGACCCTCTACCGCTACGCCGCCGTCAGCGTGCACCAGCTCGCCGCCAACCTCGGCGAAGGACTGCGCGATGACGAACCCGTCACCACCCCCGTCCGCCGCGCCGTCGAGGCGTTCGTGCACGCCTTCGTCGCCTCCCTGCCCAAGGGAAAAATCAACACGTTCGGGCACCACACCCTGCCGGACGCCGTCGTCGTCAAACTCCGCACCACCCGGCCCATCAGCTTCGTCGCCGCCTTCGAAGAACCGGTGAGCGCCGAAGCGGGCGGCGGACATCTGCGCGAGGCCTCTACCCGCCTGGCCGAGTACATCCCCGAGATCGAACGGGCCTACGGCGATGAGCAGTCCACCCTGACCTGGGTCCTGCGCGTGGGAGCCGCCACCGACAAGCTCGCCGGCATCGGCCAGGAGACCCCCAGCCTCTCCGCCCTCGTCGAGACGGTCGGCCAGGCCGTGGCCGAGCGCATGGACAAGCCCGCATGAGCGTGCTGACCCTGCGGCTGGCAGGCCCCCTGCAAGCATGGGGGGCCTCCGCCCGGTTCGCCCGCCGCACCACCGAGTCCGCCCCCACCAAGAGCGGCGTGATCGGCATGCTCGCCGCGGCCCGAGGCATGGACCGCGGCGACGACGAGACACTCGCCCACCTGGCCCAGCTCCGCTTCGGCGTCCGCATCGACCAACCCGGCACCCGGATCCGGGACTTCCAGACCGCCCACCACGCCGACACCGGCAAGTCGATGCCGCTGTCCGAGCGTTACTACCTCGCCGACGCCGCATTCGTCGCCGCGGTCGAGGGCGAGGACGCACTCCTCGACGAACTCGACGCCGCCCTGCACCACCCCGTCCACGCGCCCTACCTCGGCCGACGCTCCTGCCCACCGGCCCACCCGGTCCGCCTCGGCCTGCACCACGGCACCGACCTCGCCCAGGCACTCCAGGCGGAGCCCTGGCAGGCCTCCGCCTGGTACCGCACACAGCGCCGCCGCGACGCGACCGTCTCCCTGACCGTGCTGCGCGAAGCCCGTCCCGGCGAACCCGACGCCGACCTGCTGCGCGACCAGCCCCTCAGCTTCGCCGCCGAACACCGCCAACACGCCCTGCGCACCGTGGTCACCACGACCGTAGAGGTGCCCAACCCCAGCGCCAGGACCGCCTCGACACCCAGGTCCGTACCCCGGCACGACCCGTTCGCCGCTTTGGAGGAGAGCGCCTGATGTACCTGTCCCGCTTCCGTATCAACACCAGGCGCCCCGGCGCCCGGCGCCTCCTCGCCTCCCCCCAGTCCCTGCACGCAGCCGTGATGTCGTCGTTCCCCCACATCCTGCCCACGACCTCGGCCGACCCGGCCCCGCCGTCCGAGGGCCCGCGGGTGCTGTGGCGCCTGGACCACAACGCCGCCGCCGAGGTCTTCCTGTACGTGGTCAGTCCCGACCGCCCCGACCTGACCCACCTCGTCGAACAGGCCGGATGGCCGGCCGCCGCGGCGGCCGACCCGGACAAACCCGGCTGGCAGACCCGGCCCTACGCCCCCTTCCTCGACCGCCTCAGCCGGGACACCACCTGGGCGTTTCGGCTCACCGCCAACCCGTTGCACCACATCCGCCGCAAGGACGACGAACCGATCAAAAGGACCGCCCACCTCACCCCGGTCCATCAGATGGCATGGCTCCTCGACCGCCAGGAACGCTGCGGATTCCGCATCTGCGAAAAACCCGACACCAAGCGACTGCTGCCCGGCGGCACCACGCACCACAAGGCCGTCCACCACGGCGACCGCTACGAACTCACCGTCCGCGACCAGCGCAACCTGTCCTTCGCCAAGTCCCGCAGCGACAACACGCCCGGACGCAAGCCGGTCACCCTGGTCGCCGTCACCTTCGACGGCCGCCTCCAGATCACCGACCCCGACCTGCTGCGCCGCACCCTCGCCCAGGGCCTCGGCAAGGCCAAGGCCTACGGCTGCGGACTGATGACCCTCGCCCCACTCCCCACCACAAGTGAGCGCACCCCGTGAGCACCGTCGGCCGCCGCGCCGCCCTCACCCCACGCCACCTCACCCGCACCAGCGAGCGCCTCTCCTTCATCTACCTCGAACGCTGCACCGTCCACCGGGACGCCAACGCCATCACCGCCGAGGACGCCGACGGCACCACCCACATCCCCTCCGCCACCATCGGCACCCTCCTCCTAGGCCCCGGCACACGCATCACCCACCAGGCGATGAGCGTCCTCGGCGAGACCGGAGCAGCCGTCGCCTGGGTCGGCGAGAACGCAGTGCGCTACTACGCCAGCGGCCGCGCACTGACCCGCTCCTCCGCACTCGCCGAGGCCCAGGCCCTGAAATGGGCCAACCCCCGCACCCGCCTCGCCGTCGCACGCGCCATGTACCGCCTGCGCTTTCCCGACGAAGACCCCGCCGGACTCACCCGGCAAGAACTCCTGGGCCGCGAAGGCCGACGCGTCAAGGACTGCTACCGCGAACACGCCGCCCGCACCGGCATCCCCTGGCGAGGCCGCAAATACACCCCCGGCGACTTCACCAGCGGCGACCCCGTCAACCAGGCCGTGACCGCCGCCGCACAATGCATGTACGGCATCGCCCACGCCGTCGTCGCCTCCCTCGGCTGCACCCCCGCACTCGGCTTCGTCCACTCCGGCCACGAACTCTCCTTCGTCCTCGACATCGCCGACCTGTACAAAACCGAGATCGGCATCCCCCTCGCCTTCGACATCGCCGCGGAAGACGAAGAGGACGTCGGCGCCCGCACCCGCCGCGCCCTACGAGACCGCATCAACGCAACATCCCTGCTGGACCGCTGCGTTGACGACATCAAGGGCCTCCTCGTGTCGGACACCACCGGCACGGACGCCCACCGCGCCGACGAAGAACAGGACCGCGTCACGCTCCAGAGCGACCGAGGCCAGGAAGTGGCCTCGGGATACAACTACGGGGGCGCGGACGCGAGTGACGTGGAGGCGGTGCCCTGGTGACCGTGATCGTCCTCACCAACTGCCCGCCTGGACTACGCGGGTTCCTCACCCGCTGGCTCCTCGAAATCTCCGCCGGCGTCTTCATCGGCAACCCCTCCGCCCGCATCCGAGACGCCCTCTGGAACGAAGTCCAGCAATACGCCGGACAGGGCCGCGCCCTCCTCGCCCACACCACCAACAACGAACAGGGCTTCACCTTCCGCACCCACGACCACAGTTGGCACCCAATCGACCACGAGGGCCTGACCCTTATTCGCCGCCCCGACCCCAACACTCCCTCCACCAACAACACGCCCAAACCCGGCTGGAGCAACGCCGCCAAACGGCGTCGCTTCATGAAGAGCTGAGGACCAATAAGCGGGATATGCGGCAGATGCCGGAACCAGTGCAAGTGCTAGAGAAGCCAGTAGGTCACGGGTAAAGCAGCAGGTCGAGAAGTGCGCTCCCCGCACCCGCGGGGATGGTCCCGTCGACGGTTCAGAGCGTGTCGGCTTCTTCCCGCGCTCCCCGCACCCGCGGGGATGGTCCCCCAACCGGCGCCCCCAGGGTCGGCCCAAGGGAGCGCTCCCCGCACCCGCGGGGATGGTCCCGAATAACAAACACGCCGACCACGAACGACCTGGCGCTCCCCGCACCCGCGGGGATGGTCCCCAGGCAGCGGATGGGCAACACCCCCGGCTTCCGCGCTCCCCGCACCCGCGGGGATGGTCCCCAGCTACCTGCCGGCCGAACTTGCTCGAGGAAGCGCTCCCCGCACCCGCGGGGATGGTCCCGTCGACGCACTCCGCGGATACGAAGCCGCCCTGCGCTCCCCGCACCCGCGGGGATGGTCCCTTGCCGTCCAGGCCCATCGCCTCGCGGTAGTCGTGCTCCCCGCACCCGCGGGGATGGTCCCCAGCTTCCGGTTCGTTGAGGTTCAGAGAGATGGTGCTCCCCGCACCCGCGGGGATGGTCCCGTGGACGGCCAGGCCAGCAGGGAAATTCACGAGTGCTCCCCGCACCCGCGGGGATGGTCCCGACAACGACGGAGGCACCAAATGCTCTACACCGTGCTCCCCGCACCCGCGGGGATGGTCCCGTCTATCGTCACGCGTTACGGTAACGAGTGACGTGCTCCCCGCACCCGCGGGGATGGTCCCAGGACGGCACCGGGGGCTCGTTGAATGGCCGGGTGCTCCCCGCACCCGCGGGGATGGTCCCGGAAACCTGAGCGGGATCTGATGCCGAGCGGCGTGCTCCCCGCACCCGCGGGGATGGTCCCGGCCAATACAAGACCCATCACACGGTCGATTCGTGCTCCCCGCACCCGCGGGGATGGTCCCATGATGGCGAAGAACGCGGCCGACGCCGTGATGTGCTCCCCGCACCCGCGGGGATGGTCCCATGGCCCAGCAGTTCATGGGCCAGGCCGCGGCGTGCTCCCCGCACCCGCGGGGATGGTCCCTGGCTCAAGGTGCTCGTGGCCGTCACCGCCGGGTGCTCCCCGCACCCGTGGGGATGGTCCCACGCTGATGTTCGGCGGCTCCGGCGAACAGGCGTGCTCCCCGCACCCGCGGGGATGGTCCCCACTGGCTGGTCATGTTCGGGTTGTCGGGGCAGTGCTCCCCGCACCTGCGGGGATGGTCCCTGGAAGACCGTCAAGCGGAAGACGGGCGCCGTGTGCTCCCCGCGCCCGCGGGGATGGTCCCGCGACGATCTTCGCGGCGGGCATCCTGGTGGGTGAGGGCTTGCCACCGGTGTTCGAAGGTGTGGTGGTGTTTTTCGAGGTCGTTGGTGTGGATGGGTTGGTTGTACTGGGCTGTGATGCCGTGTCTTGCGAGGTCTTTGGCAACGTGGTCGGGGGCTGGATGGTCGTCGAGGGCTCGGTGTTGGGCCCAGATGGTGTAGATCCGGAACTGTAGGAAGTAGCGGGCGAGTGTCTTGGGCCTGAGGGGCTGGTTGTTGCGGTCGAGGATGCCCTGGGTGGCGAGGCATGCGGACAGTTGGGCCGCGTCTGGTTCCTTGTGCAGTTGTTGGTGGAGGTTCTGCCAGGCCAGGTAGTAGCGGTCGACAGGCGTGAGGCTGTGCCGTGGGGGCGCTGTCTCGTTGCCTGACGTTGACTGGCCGTGCGTCAACCCGGTAGGCGGCACGGGGGTGTTGGGTTCTGGTTCCTGGCCGGAGGCCGGGGGCTGCGTATGTCGTGGCTGGGACACGGCGTCCACGGGCAGGGAATGTCCGGGCTGATGTGGTTCTGCGGCGGCGCGGGAGAGAGTGGCGGCGAACGCTGTTTCGTCCAAGCCGGTGTTTACGACGGTCGGTTCGTCGCGCATCTGCTCCTGCTCTCGGTGTTGCTTTTGCTCCCGCTCTTCGCGCTCGTGGGCGTCCTCCGTCAGAGTGTCCTTTTCCCCGGGGCTGTAGCAGCGGTCGTGGGCGGCCATCTGCCGTATGCCGGAGGACCGCGAACTCGTGTCAGGTCTGGATTGTTGGACGTGCTGGAGCTGTTGGGGAGGCGTGTTGTCCTCGTCCTCGGGCCCGGGAACTTGTTCTCCTCGCAGTGCCGTCGCCTCTGGTGGGGTTGTCTGAGTGACGGACCTGTCCGAGGCGGGGTCGACCGGGACCGTGCTGTTGGGGGGAATGGCCTCCAACTGTGATGTGGGGGGTTGGAGTTCGGGTTCGATGTCGGTGGTGGTGAAGCCGGTGGGGGTGCTCTGGGAGAGGGGGATGCCGTAGCGGGCCAGGCGCAGCGGCATGATGGACTCGACCGGGGCTTTGCGGCGCCAGGCGCGGCCGAAGCGGGAGTGCAGGCGGGCCTGGTAGACGAGGCGGTCCTGCTCCAGCTTGATGACCTGCTCGTAGGAGCGCAGCTCCCAGAGCTTCATGCGGCGCCAGAGCAGGAACGTCGGGATGGGGGAGAGCAGCCAGCGGGTGAGCCGGACGCCCTCCATGTGCTTGTCGGCCGTGATGTCGGCGATGCGGCCGATCGCGTGCCGGGCCGCCTCCACCGAGACCACGAACAGGATCGGGATCACCGCGTGCATGCCGACACCGAGCGGATCGGGCCAGGCCGCGGCGCCGTTGAACGCGATCGTCGCGACCGTCAGCAGCCATGCCGTCTGGCGCAGCAGCGGGAAGGGGATCCTGATCCAGGTCAGGAGCAGATCGAGGGCGAGCAGGACACAGATGCCCGCGTCGATGCCGATCGGGAAGACGTACGCGAAGTTCCCGAAGCCCTTCTTCAGGGCGAGCTCGCGCACGGCGGCGTACGAACCGGCGAAGCCGATACCGGCGATGACCATCCCACCGGAGACGACCACACCGATGAGTCCTCGCTGGGTGCGGCTGAGGGCGGCCGGGGCACTGCGTGGCTCTGGTGGGAGGACGTCGGCCTGCGCTGCATCGTCGGCCGGTCCCTGTCCCGGCTTGGGGCTGGGCCTGGTAGGAGAGGCTGGTGGGGGTATGTAGGTCGGCGATGAGGGCGGTGGTGCCGGTCGGGTCGTGGTCATCACTGCTGCGTCCGGTCGGGGTGCGGTAGGCCGAGGAGGCCGTTGATGAGTTGTTCGGTTTCCGGCTCCAGTGAGCAGTCCAGTGCTCGGTTCACCTGCTGGACACGGGTGATGGCGGTGTGCAGTCCCTGCCGGTTACCTGCCGCGTGCTCGATCCGGAGCCAGTCCCTGTACAGCAGCTCCGCCGTGTCGTCGACCTCGAGGCCGGTCGCGACGGCCTGGCGAGCCGCGCTGAGATCGTGGTGCGGGCCCGCGGGAGTGCGGTAGGTGACCACGGTGTGTGCCACGTCGACGATGCGCGTGATCATTTCCTGCTGGTAGGGCTCCGCCCATGGCAGGGGGCGGCCGCCGAACGGCCGACCCCGCACCAGAGTGAGCGCCTTCTCCAGATCGGCCAGGCCGGGCGGTCCCAACGGCAGGGCGCGTTCGACGAGTTGCAGGAAGCGGCTCCAGTCGCAGCGCACGGCGGGGGAGATTCGGTAGGGGTCGTCGCCGGCCTTGCGGCGCGGCACGTAGGGGTTGCCAGCGGAGTCGTTGCCCAACGCGCCCCGCAGTCCCTGCATCCGGGCGTTGAGGGTGGCGGTCGACCAGGGGCTGATGGGATCCATATCGGAGCACAGGACATCGGCGCCCCGGCCGGGCCGAAAGTGCAGCAGTGCGGCGAGCTGTGCCATCCGCGGGCCGTGGCCGGTGTGTTCGACGCCGGTCACGTGGACCGGACCCAGCACCCGAATCTCGGGCGCGTGCAGGTCATGAACCTCGCAGTCCTCCTTGGTCTCCGGCACGGGGGCTCCGTCACCGCCGCCCCGGTCGTCAGTCGCTGGGACCTGGACGGCGCAGGACACCGCTGAGTTGGCACCCGATTCGTCGGCCTTGGTCTGAGGCGGCGTGCCGGCGGTGGGCAGCAGTCGGAGTGTGGATGGGTCGGTGGTGGCGGCTAGCAGTGCCGGGAAGAAGCCGCTGTCGCTGTCCGCTGCCAGCGTCACGGGAGGGCTCGTGGTGGCGTCGTCGGCCGCGGGGGTGGCCGGGGACTTTGAGGGTGTGGTCTGCTGGGGTGTTTCCACGGTGTCGGGCTCGTCCGGCACGTCCTGCCAGGGCCCCTCGGCCGGGTGGGCCGACTGGGCGGACAACGCCAGCGCGTCAGTGATCTGCTGGTAGGCGGCGTGTTCCAGGCGCTGCACGGTGATGTCGGCACCGACGGAGTCGAGGGGCTGGGGTGTGCTGAGTGAGGCGTTGAGGATCTCTGCTTCGGGGAAGTGCGCGGCCGTGGTACTCGCCGGCGCGATCAGGGTGACGGGCAGTGCTGCGGCCTTGTCGATGGCCTCGGCGAATTGCCAGGCCGTGTCCGTGTCGAACGAGGATGCGCACAGCAGCAGATAGGGCTGATGACTTGTCTCGGGCAACTGGTGCGCCTCCAGCAGCCGCTCGCCCAGATCGCGCAGCGCGTGCGCGGGCTGCCGCATGTGCGCGATCCGTGCGGTGGGCAGCAGGCGGGGCAGATCCTCACCGAACCCGACGGCGACGACCTCGATGTCGCTCGCCCACGGGCTCATCCCGAGTTCCAGGGCGATCGAGACGCACACCTCGGTGATGTGGACCGGGTTGCCGTCCAGAAGTACCGCCTGCGCGCGGGCAAGGTTGAGTAGAACCAGGTCGCCCGCCTCGGTGCTGCCGATCGTGGCCAGCCCCGGATACGGAGCCGGCACCTGACGGGCCGTCTCCTCGTCCAGGAGATCGGCGCCGTCGGCCAGGACCCACCAGCCGGCCTTCCCGGAGGTGAAGGGCGCCAGCGGCTTGTGAGCGAGATCTTCGGGCAGCACCTCCACCGCGTGCGCACCGATCCGCGCGGCCCGCAGCGCCGGCAGGTCCGCCTCGTCCTGGGCCGCCTGGTGGGACATCGTGCGCAGGGCCACGTCCAGGCGAACAGCGCCGCCGGGTTCGGCGGCCGCCGCCAACTGGGCCTCGGCCGATGACGGTTCCGGCGCGATGGCGATCGTCTCGCCCGGTTTGCGGCGGCGGCGCTGCAGCGTCCTGCGCAGGGCCAGAGCGCCGGTGATGGCGGCCGCCAGCAGTGCGCCGGCGCCGAGCACGGTGCGCAGGTTCAGCGGACTGCTCGGCGCAGGCGGCACGGGCGTCGCGGACGCTGTGGCGGCGGGGGAGGAGGCAGTGGAGCTCGATGCCTCGGACGACGCTGACGGCGAGGCAGCAGAGGGAGCAGAGCTCGTGCTGGGCGTGGACGTCGCGGAAGGAGACTGCTCCTGGCCGGGGTGCTCGGCGGGACGGCTGCTCGGGATGCTGGACGGCGTGGACTCCGGAGCGGGCGCCGTGGTGGTTCCCGGCGTCGGAGCCTGCTCATCCCTTGCGGCATCGCCCGGCTTCTGACCCCCGGGCGTCTGGGTGGCCGGGGGAGTGGCCTCCTGGCTGCCCGCCTTCTCACCGTCGCCACTGTCGCGCGGCGGTGCGTGCTGGTCGGCCTGGACGCGGGGCACCGTGACTTCCTGGCCCGCGAAGACCTCATCCGGGTCGGTGATGGCGGGCAGCCCGCCGGGCTGAGCCTTGCCGCGGCTGGCCGCGTACAGCTTCGGCCACTCGTTGCCGTCGCCGAGCTCCTTCTCCGCGATCTTCGACAGGTAGTCGCCCGAGTGGACCGTGACGACATGCTCACTTTCGTCGGCGACAGCCGGGGCGTCGTCGCCCAACTGCGCATGGAAGCCTTCTGCCGTGGAGTCGGCGTGGGGCATCTTGAGCTGCCAGCCGGGCTGCAGGAAGCTGTTCGCGCGGAAGACCTCGCCGCCCGCCATGGTGCGGCCCTCGTTGAGGGCGGCGATCTCCCGCCACCGCTCGCCGTCTCCGAGTTCCTTCTCGGCGATGCTCCACAGGCTCTCCGCCGGCCGTACCTCCCGCACCGTGTACGTCGCATCCTGCGTGCTATCGCTGGCCGCCGTCGCACGGTCCGCGTCCGGGCTCTCCGTGCGTACCTGACCCGGCAGTTGGACGGCCGTGGCACTGGGTGCGGCCTGTGCGGGGGTGGCCAACGCGGAACCGGTGGGCAGCAGCACCAGGATCCCGCCGATCAGGACGGCCGCGGCGCGCTGCGAGGCCCCCAGCCCGCGCGGAGCGTGCCAGGACAGGCCGCGCAATTGCGCGCTCAACTCCCGTACGGCACAGAACGCGAACTGCACCCACCCGATCCATCCCACGGCGACGAGCAGCAGCAGGAACGCCCCGCCGGTGTCCTGCCGGTCCAGCAAGTGGGCGAGGTCGTCGCGGCTGGACGCCCACAAGATGGGGGTCACCCAGGCCAGCAGCAGCGGCAGCCCGGCGACCGCGCCGGCCAGGACCAGCAGACTGCCCGCCGCGGTGACGATCCGGGCCGGGAGGGAACGAGCTGCCGCGAGGGAGTGGGGAGTGCGCATTCAGTTTCCTTCAGGTGCGGTGACGCCGTGCAGAAGAGTCGCTTCGCCGTGGCCGGTCACCGCGAGACTGCCAATCCCGACCACGGGCAGGAACTTCGTGGCATAGCTGTCGGTGATCGTGACGCTGAGCGTCTTGCCGTCCCCGGACACGCTGACTGATCCCGTGGCGCCGGCCGAGCGGAGATAGGCCTGGGCCGCGGCTTGGGCGTCCTGCGGGTCGACCACGATCGCCTTGCCGGTGATGGCCTGGGCCGGGTCAATGGCCTGCCCGCCGGCCCGGGCGGCCTCACCGGCGATGTAGTCGGCGCGTTCGGTGGCACGCATCTTGCTGCCACCGTCGACGGAGATCCCGATGATGCCGATCAGCGCGACCACACACACGGCCACGAAGATCGTGATACCGCCCCGGTCGTCCCACCGCTCCCGGTACCTGGCTGCCAGCCACGCGATCATCAGTCCCCCCGCTGCCGGTACTGATCGACGACCGACGTCGCCGTCGATGTCAGCGTCCTGGCGCCGGGCACACCTGGCAGTAGAAGATCGGACAGGTTGACGGTGCAGTTCACGGTCACGGTGACCGTTCCCACCTGCCCGACGGGCACGTTGAGCCCGCCCGTGTTCACGCTGACGCTGGCGGATGCGCACTTGATGCCCTGATCGTCCAGAGACTCGAGGGCGGCCGCGTGCGCGGCGTCCTGGGCGGCGGCCGCGGTGCGGTGGATGGACGCCTCGCGCGCCGCGTCCTCGGCCGCCGCGTCGATTTTCGCGCCGGACATGACGAGGCGTCCGCCGGCGATCGCCAGACACAGGAACATGATCAGCGGCGGGAGGACGATGGCGGCCTCGATCGCGACACTGCCCTCGTCCCGGCCGGCCGGCCGCTTCCAACGAGCCCAGATGCGCAACGGATTCACCCCCCTGCCGTCGTCCAGCGTTCGACGGGACCCGACGCCGACTGCGTGATCGTGAGGCCTGACAGGCCCGGGATCATCGACAGGGCCGTACCGGACACCTGGACGCGCACGCGTTGTCCGTCGCTGGTGGCCGTGACGCCGTAGCCGCGCAGGCTGTCTCCCGCACTCCGGGCGAGGACCTCCTGCGCGCGGGCCGTACCGTCTGCGGGGGACGCCTGGTAGGCGCGCGCCGCGGTGAGGCCTTCGCGGGCGGCGGTCAGGGCGATCTCCCGGGCGTAGTACCACATGGAGGCCTGGATGACGGCAATAGTGGTGAGCAGGATGACCGGGAAGACGATCGCCATCTGGATCGAGGCGTCGCCGCGGTCATCACCCCAGCGCCGCCCGTCCCACCAGGCCCGGATACGGGCGCCGCTCGGCATCAGATCCCGCTCAGGCTCAGGTTGTACTTCGCGATCACTACGGCGATCGTGCCGGCGATCGCCAGGGCGCCTCCGACGGCGGCAACCCAGATGATGACGGTGGTGATGCTGATATCGCCACGGTCCGGCTGACGGGAGGCCTCCTCCATGCGCGTGGCCAGCCAGCGGGCGGCGCGGTAGGACCGGAATGCGGTGTACTTCATCGGGCGTGCTCCTCCAACAGATTCAGCGAGTGCGATGGGCGAGACAGGTCAGACGGTGAGCATGCGGATCACTGCAGGGAAAGCCATCAACAACATGACCAAGACGGCGAGGAGAGCGCCGGGGGCGGTCATCTTCTCGCTGGCGGCGTTGGCCTCGGCAGCCTGGTCTGCAAGGAGTTCGGTGTTGAGTGCGGCAGTGCGGGCCCGCAGGGCCTTGTAGACGGCGGCGCCGTCGGTGGCCGAGCCGCGCATGATGTCGGCGACGTCCGTCAGGACGGGCAGGTCGTACTCGTCGGCGAGTTCGGACAGTGCCTGGTACGGCGGGATCTTCTCCAGCCGGGCCCGGCGCAACGCGCCCTGCAGATACAGAAACGGCCAGCCCCGCCCGACAGCAGCGGCCTTCTCCAGGGCCTCGGCAGGCCCGGCGTCCGCGGCCCGCTTCAGCGCCACCAGGTCCAGGTAGGCGGACAGGGCGTGGGCGAACTCCTCCCGTGCCCGCTTGGCCTGGTCGCGCACGGCGAGGTCAGGCGTGATGAACAACAGGGCAGCGATGGCGAGTCCGGCGGCCGCGGGCACGTAGAAGGGCAGGGAGACGCCCGCGATGATCCACGGGACGGACACCAGCACGGGGCAGAGCAGACCGAGCGCGGCGAGCGCGGTCTTCCTCAGCATGAACTGGCCGGGCCCCTGACCGAGCAGGGCAAGGTTCTTGGTGGGGATCCGGACGCCGGGCAGGTGCTCTATGCGGGCCAGCAGCCACCTGCCCCACCGTTCCTCCTGATCCAGCTCCGGCTCCGGCATGCTCAGGCTCGCGGGGCCGGTGCGCCGAAGGGCTGCCGCCAACGCGGGCTGCGGCTGCAGCAGTTCACGCACCAGGAGGGCGACGCCGGCGCCCACGGTGCCTCCGGCCGCTAGGACGGGGAGCAGGCTCACTGTGTGACTCCTTGCGCGCGTTCCCCGGCCGGTTCTGGAGCGGGTGTGGGCAGGCGGACGGTGCTGCGCGCGTCGGCGATCAGGAATCGGGCGATGTGCCGGAAGGTGCCCAGCGAGCGCATCAGGGCGAGCGTGGCGATGAATCCGGCGGTCAGGAACGCCAACACCAGTTGTCCCAGCAGGGTGTTGTAGGGGCGGGTGAAGGACGGCACGAAGAATCCGGCGACGACGATGCCCAGAGTGATGAGGGTCATCCACCGTACGGTCGTCCGGCTCTTGGCGCGGTCTGCCTCGACCTTCCGCTTGCCGGCGACCTCGTCGCGGACGGTGGCCGCCAGGTCCTCCAGGCCCTGGGCGAGGCCCGGGCCGCGGTCGTTGACCGAGAGGATCAGCGCGGCCGCCACCTTGTCGGCGGTGATGTCGTCGAGCTCGTCGGCGAACGCGCGGAGCGCCTCCTCGGGACGCCATCCCAGGCGCAGCCGGTCGGAGAGGTTGACGATCTGCCCGGCCAGCTCCTCCGGGGCACCCCGACGACTGGTGATCATCGCCTGTTCCAGTCCCATGCCCAGCCGCAGCAGCCCGGCCAGCCGCTGCGTCCACTCGCTCAGCGCCTCCAACTGCCCGATACGCTCCTGCGCGATCTGCGCCGGCGAGATCAGCCATGGCACCCCGACCACCGCCGCACCCACCACCGCACCGGCCACGAAATTCCCGGAGAGCAGCCACACGGCCACGAACACCACCAGCGCCGCGACGGTCAGCGTGCGTCGTCGCAGCCGGACCCCCTCGCCCTGCTCCGTGCCGCCGCGCATCGCCTTCCACCGCTCGCGCAGCGGGGCCCGGCGCGGCGCCGACGTCCCCACTACACCGGCGATGACGCCGATCAGTCCGCCGATGACGGCCATGCCACTGAGCAGTGCCCACAACAGGATCACCGGCCGGCCTCCACCTTCAGGGCGAGCGGCTGCTCCCAGGCCCCGTAGGGCAGTTGGAGCAGGCCGGAGTCGAAGCCCACGCGGCGCAGGTCATCCACGCAGCCCGGGTCCATGCGCGGCACCGCGCGCAGCTCCCCGAACTCCCTTCCGGGAGCGAAGATCTCGTTGGTGGCCGGGCGACCGGACTCGCCGAGCCCGGTCACCTCCAGGACGTGGGAGACGTAGCGGTGCCGGGAGCCGCCGATCTGCGTCTCGTCCGTCATGTCGAGGAATACGATGAAGTCCAGGCCGTTGGCGGTCTGCCGGTAGGCGAGCTGTTCGGACAGGTTGCCCTGGGCGAGCGCATATAGCTCGGCGATCCGGTCGAAGACGATGTCGGGGCGACGCGCGTGGATGGTGCACAGGTTGCCGCCCGACCCGTTCGTCAACGCCTGCATCATGGCGACGACTTCGGGGCCGCGGACCTCACCGACCACGATCCGCTCCAGCGACATCCGCAGCGCGGGATGCATCAGGTCCAGCAGGTTGAACTCGCCCGCGCCGCGGCCGGTGACGTCCTTCTCTCCGTTGGACTCGCGCCCGACCAGGGAGACGACCTGGCGGTGGTAGCCGTTGTTGTGGGCGAACAGTTCGTCCTCGGTCTGGATGGTGGCGAAGCGGCAGTCCGGGTCGAACTCCTTGAGCATCGCCCGCAAAAGTGTGGTTTTCCCGGCTTTCTGCCTGCCCGCGATCAGGACGTTCTTCTCCGCGCGGACGCAGGCGCCGAGGAACTCCCGCAGGATCGGGTCGATCGTGCCCAGCCGCACCAGATCGTCAAGGCCTGCGTGGGAGACCCGGTGGCGGCGGATGACCGCATACGTCATCGGGCCGAGCCCGGTGATCGCCTGCAGACGGGAGCCGTCCGGCAGCGAGAGGGCGAGGGTGGGGTTCGCGGTGGAGATAGTGCGCTCGTTGTGCCCGGAGTCGCGGGCCAACTCCCTGAGCAGTTCGAGGAGTTCTTCTTCCGAGTCCGCGATCGGGCCGACCATGCGGCGTTCGCCGTCGCCGTAGTCGAGCCACACCTCGTCCGGGCCCTGGATGATGATGTCCTCGACCCGCTCGTCGTCCAGATACGGCTGCAGCCGCCCAGCCCGGTAGAGCCGGTCGTAGACGGCACGCCGCAGCGCCCCGTCCTCGTACGGTGTCATCGCGTGCGCGTCCGACCAGAGCGCGACCGCCTCGTTGATCCAGTCCAGGCAGCGCTGCTCCTCGCTGGCCCGGTCCATGCTCGGGACTCTCTTCAGCAACTCCTCACGCTGCCGGGCGACCTGGGCCGCGATGTCCCGGGCGGCCTGGTAGTCGACGGTGACCTGCGGTGCTGCTGCGCCGACCGCGTGCACACTTGAGGCGGTTCCGGCCGGAGTCCGGTACGTCTGCTGAGGGCGGCCGGGCAAGGGAGTGACGGAGGGATCGGGGTGCAGAGGCTTAGCGTCCACGGTTCGCCTCCCCGCCGGCGAAGGCGCGGCGCTGATCGAGGCGGGAGCGGCGTACGGCGGCTCGCTGCATCAGGAGGGCGCTGCTCGTGCGGGCGGCCTTCATCAGCGGTGACTTGGTGAAGCGGCGGGGCTGTTCGGCGCCGTCGGACAGCACCCGGGCGTCCTCCGGCGCATGCGGCAAGGTAGCCACGACCGGAACCTGGAGTACTTGCTGGACCTCGCCCGCCGGGTAGGGGCCTTCGTCGATCACCAACAGGCCGACGTCCCCGACGCGTTCCTCCAGTGCCGTCACCCGGGCCTGCGCAGCCTGCAGGCAGCGCAGAGTGTTGCGCACCACCACGATTACGGCATCCGCCTGCTCGGCCAGCACCCCGGAAAGACCGAAGGCGCCGCTGCGGCCGAGATCGATGAGGACGTCGTGGCCGTGGTCGGTCTCAATGCCCCGGAACATGGACGCCAGACCCTTCCACACCGAGCCCAGGCTCGCCGCCTGGGCGGGGTCGGTGATGCCGGGCAGCAGGATTCGGTCACGTGGTGACTCGGGTTGTCCGTCCTTGCCGTCCTTGCCGTTCAGGGCGATCAGCTGGCGCCAGAAGGCATCGCCGAACTCGCCCTTGCGGGCGGCCACCGAGAGGTTGCGCAGCCCGTGCCGGTCGCCGAGCGTGCCCTGGAGCAGTCCGTGCAGGACGGCCCCGCCGTCCGGGTCGCACTCGGCCAGGATCATCTTCCGGCCCGGCTCCAGCGGCCACGACAGCAGCAGGGCGAGCGCAGTGGTCGTCACCCCGGGTGCTCCGGGGCAGCCGGCCAGGGCGATGACGGCCATCAGTTGCCGTCCGGAGCGGTGAGGACCAGGCGCAGTGCGCTCGCCGACACCCACGCGGCGACGGTCGGGCCGTCGGTGGCGGAGGTCGCGACGTCGACGACCACAATCCCGGTGCCAGGGGCGGCCTTGGAGGCCTTCACGACGCGTCCGGTGATCGTCTCCGGAGCGGTGGATGTCTTGTCGGTGTCCGTGTCGCCCTGCGCGGGAACGTGGACCAGCTCGACTCTCTGGCCGGGCACCAGACTGGTGGCGGGAACCTGTTCGGGCTTGAGCCCGATCGGCACTAGTTGCTCACCGGCCTTTACCAGAGAGTCCTTGGTCACCTGAGACGGCGTCAGCAGCGAGCCGGGCTGCAGCTCCACGGCCGCCCGCTTGCCCACCACCGCCTTCACGTCATCCGCGTGGACGGCCTTCACCGCCGGGTCCAGGGAGATCGAGGCCGTCCCCAGATCCTGTTCGGTGAGGACCTGGCCGACCTGGACGTCGCGGACCACGGTGACCACCTCCGTGCGGTGGCCCACCTGCAGCAGCAGGACCGCAACACCCGCTCCACCGGCGGCGATCAGCGCCAGCGACAGGGCAATCACGCCCGGCCGGCGCCTGCGGGCCGACACTCTCGGCGGAGCGACCGGTGCGGCCACCTGCCCTTGCTGGGGGACTCCGCTCGCGCTGGTTGTCCCTGTGCGTTCTTGGGTCTTGCTCAAGCTGCATCCCTTCCGGTGGCGTTACCTGACGACCTGGAGTTCGCCGATCGCCACCTGCGTCTGGGTCTGTCGGTTCTCGGTGAGCTGGCCCGTCTGGCCGCCTCCGGCGACCTGCCAGTTGATCGTCCACGTCGAAGTGGCGGTCAACTTGTACTTGCCGGACGCCTGACTGGCCGACGTCGTGGAGTACATGTGTCCGCAGGTCGGCGACTCGGCCATACCGGCGGACGCCGCATAGGGCGTTCCGGGGCCAGTGCACGTCACCGTCGTACCGTCACCCATGTGCCACACGATCAGGGACACCTGCGCAGTAGCAGTGACGGTTACACCGCCTGCCGTTGCTGATGCCGAGTTCGGCCCGTATGTGGTGGCGCTCTGGTTGACCCACATCCATACCGGGACGCCGACGGTGTATTTGCCGGCCGCGCGTGGACTGACGACGTCGGGTCCAGCGAGCTTCATCTTGTCCACGGCTTGCTGCGCAAGGACAGCGGGGTCTACGGCTGGCACATTGGCGCCCGGGGCTGCTCCGAAGAAGGTGGTGCCTCCGCCAGTGCAGGCTCGTTCATAGGCGATCTTTCCTTCGCCTGGGTAAAAGAGACTGCCCGGGGGCGGCTGGGGGGCCATACGCCGCACCGTGCAGTCGGACTTCTTGCCGCCGTTCGAGGCGTTGTGTCCCTTCCCAGTGCCCTGGCTGTTCTTGCCGTCGTGGCCATCGGTGCCCACGCCTACACAAAACGACATCAGGTCGCAGTTGCCAGTGCTGATGTTGGGGTCATCGCCCGCATGAGCGGAGGCCGAGCCTGCAGCCACTAAGGCGGCGGCCATGAGGCTGATGGCGGCGGGACGCTTCAGCATGCCTGGTCCTCCGGCGTCACTTTGACGATCACCCACTGGCCGTACCACTTCTCTGCGACGGCATTGGTGACGTACTTCGTCCGGCGGCCCTTGGGCAGCGCGACTTCCTGGTCAGTGGAGGCTTTCACCAGCTTCCACTGCGAGACGTCTGTGCAATCGGTCAGGGAACCCTGCGGCACTTTGCGGTTGGTGTCGACGGACGTGACCTTGGGCGACAGAGTGGGCCGACCAGTGGCCACGAGCCCTTTGGCCTTAAGCGAGTTCACTTCCGTCTCGGCGGCGGCGTAGGCATCGGCAACGGCGTACTTCTTCAGCTGCGTCCCCTGAACGCTGGCCTTCGCGTACGCGGCGACCTTTTCGTCCCAGTAGTGCCGATACGCCGCTACGATCGGGGCTCCTGGGTCCACGCTGGGGGAGGCCGACGAAGCATCCGGTGTTGATGAAGCTGGAGTCGATGCCGACGCTGTGTTCTTGGCATTGTCTTGCGACGAGATTTTGTTGTCGTTGCAACCGGCAAGCGCGACCAGGCTGCCAGCGATCAAGAGCGCTGTTACGCGGTTTCGGATGCGAACAGTGGTGAGCCATGGCATGCGTCGGTCTTCTCGTGTCACGTTGTCTCCCCGTACGAACGCGATGCGTGGAGACCGCAGCACCGGGCTCTGTAATGTCCATGCGCAGCCTGCGGCCTGGTCGAGCTGTGGTGATGCGTTTGCGTGGCCGCAAGGTTACGCATATGCCAGCGGACTTCCCGGTAGCCTGATCGAGTTGACTCAATTAACTCTGGTCGCATCTGGTCGCTTTCGGAACTTGTGTGCTGTGTATTCGCTCGTTCTGCCTGCGGACGGTCTGGCGTGCACTGCGTTTGGTGCTGCATGGGTCATCTTCCTGTTGGCTGGAATGAGATCTCGACGCGCCGGTTCTCTCTCCGGCCGGCCTCTGTGGTGTTGGAGGCGATCGGATGCCGCTCGCCGAATCCCCGGGTTGCGAAGCTGACCGTTGGCGGGAGCCCGTCGGCCAGGACGGTCTGCACGGCTTGGGCCCGCTGTCGGGACAGCAGGTCGCCGTGGGCGGAGGGACCGAGATCGTCGGTGAAGCCGGAGACGCGGACCAATGCTGGCCGCTGATGGTTGATCTCCCTGGTGATCGCGGCGATGTGGGACTGCGCCGAGCTGCTCGGCCGGGCGCTGTCCTTGGCGAACAGCACCTCTGTCTGGAGTTCGTATGTCACCTCCGCGTTCGTGTTCTGGCGCCGTTCGGAGCCGTCCTGGTCTCCGACCACCTGACTGATGGCGACAGGGTCCGAACCGAGATCGAGAATCCTGGGCGGGGCGAGCGTCGCACCGCCGCGCAGCGCGAGGCCCGGGCCGCTCTGGTACGGGCCGGCGGCTGCCTGCTGGATGCCGCCTGCGGCCACGTTGAGGGCCGCGCCCAGGAGGGTGAGAGCGAAGAGCGGGGCCGTGAAGCGGGATCGGATCGGGCGCATGCGGTCTCTCACCTCATTCGGAGATCTTGATGGTCGCGGTGTCGAACAGGGGCAGTTGGAAACCGACCGTGTTTGTCGTCGTGGGCGGTGCGGGGAACTGCATGAAGACGTGGACGCTCTCGCCGGCTTTCAGTGTGGACAGGCCGGTCGTGGTGAGGGGGTGGCCGCTCGTGTCGCGCAGGACGTAGTAGCGCTTGTGCCGGCCGAAGTCGGTCACGGTGGCCCCGGCCAGTGACGGTCCAGTTCTGAGGACGGCGAGTTCGTCGCCGCGCAACTCGGCGGGGACGACGGCTGTTTCGGCTCCGTCGTTCTTCAGGTCGCCGCGGACGGTGAGGTACATGGACGGGTCCCGTTCGGCCGACGTGATCGTCAGTGACAGACCGTTCTGCCCCTGGAGATCGGCCAGCGCCTCGCCGGTCCGGACCAGTTGCTCGTGGGGAGAGGCCTCGCTGGACCCTGACGCGGCCGCCAGGAGGTCCTGCTGGGGTCCGCCGTCCGAACAGCCGGCGACTCCGAGGCCCAGCCCGGCTGTGAGCGTCAGTGTGGCCAGGTGCCTGCCGGGCGCTGCGGTGATCCATGTGCTCATGAGGTGCGTCCTTTCCGTGAAGCGGTCCTGGGGTGAGCTGGTTGCGGTGCCCGGTCCCGGTATGCCGGGGTGGTCTTTGTTCGGAGGGGGAGTGGGTTCACGGGGCGGGTGTGGGCGGCGGCCATACGGTGATCACGTTGCCGTCGAGGGTGACGAGCCGGTCCGGGAACTGGCGGCGCACCAGTTGCAGATCGGCCGGGTCGAAGTCGCCGGTCCCCTCGACCACGCAGGCGCTTCCGATGTGTGTGACGGCCTGGGCCGAGACGGGCCACGTGCTGACGGCGCACAGTTCGTTGCTGCGAATGTCGCCAGGAGCTGATGTCATCCGACTTCCCCTAAGTTCGGTGCACACGCGGCCTGTTCACGCTGACGCCGCGCTGTGCAGTAGTAAACTATTGCTTCGCGTGAGCAAAGTTTCAAGCGGTTTCTGTGGTGGTTGCAGAGCTGCGACATTCGGCCTCGGGCGTGATGGGGTGTCACAGCTCGGTCCATGGACGCGAGCTGCCGCCGGCCAGTGGCGTCCACACGTCGCAGGTGGCGCCGTGCTGTTCGAGCTCTTCCAGGACGACGGCTCCGAGCGGGACCTCGCGGGCGAGGTCGGCCACGAGCGGGTGGTGGGCGGTCATGGCCTTGAGGTCGTTGATCCGGTTGTCCATCGCCTGGCGTCCGGCGCCGGTCAGGACGAACAGGACGCGGGGGAAGACGGGGTACCAGCGCAGCCGGCCGGGCCCGGTCTGCTGCCGGCGCCGGCCGACCGGCTGTGGTTCGTAGGACCACAGCCGTGCGTACTCGATCAGCTTGGCCGCGAGGCGCTCGCTGCTCATGGTGGCCCGGTCGACCTCGACGAACGCCCGCAGTTTCCGCCGCTGTCGGCCGTCGACGAGGGTGTGGTGCAGGAACGCGTCGGCCACGGCTTTCTCGCCGTCGCCGATCGCGTGGAACACCTCCAGTGTCCAGTCGAGGTGACCGTGTTCGTCGCCGCGCCGGCGGGCATCGGCGACGAACTCCAGGTGGGTGCGCAGCACGGTCAGGGTGTGCGGGGTCTTCAGCGAGGCGGCCGTGGCCGAGGTGATCGGATACGGCGGGCGGCCGCGCAGCGCGGGCCAGCCCCTCGTCAGGCGGGCGCCCTTCGGTGTGAGGTACCAGACCCGGGTGCGGTTGGACCGGGGCAGTTCGACGAAGTCGACCAGGCGTTCGCCGAGCAGCTGGTTCAGGCGCTCGGAGACTGACTGGCGGGAGCGGTCGGGCCGCAGCAGGACGTGGAGTTGACGGGTGGAGGCCATGCGGTGCTGGGCGAGCGTGGCCAGGAGCTGATGGACGAGAGGCTCCACGGGGCTGGGCGTGAAGCCCGCCGTCGTACGGTCCGTGGGCTGGGCGGTGGTTCGTTCCATGGTCAGTTCCATTCGTTGTCCTTCGACAGGTGGACGGCGGCGCCGGCAGGGGTGTGTGCGGTGAGGAAGGCGGTGACGCGGCCGAGCTGCCCGGCCGCGCGAGCGGTGAGGTGGTCCAGGGGGAGAGCCCCGGCGTTCGCCTGGGCGGCCCGTTCGAGCGCGGGGACGTTGTTCGGGCGTGCCTGGGCGGCGAAGACGTCGTCGAGGTGCGGTCCGCGCAACTGGATGGGCCCGACGCGATGGCCGCGCACGTTCATGGAGACGAAGTGCTCGAAGCGCTCCATGGTGGCGACCCGGTCCGGGCTCGGGTTGTCGCCCCACTCCGCGGTGATCGGCGCGATCGCGGATGTCGACCCGGCGGTGGTGGCCAGCGTGGACGCGTTCTGTACCAGGGACAGCCGGACCGGGGTGGGCAGGCGGGACAGCAGTTGGGTCATGCCGTGGACGTGGCAGCGGTACTTGCGCAGGTCCTCGAACATCGCGGCGATGGTCTCCGGGGCCGCGCCGGTCAGGGTGATCAGTTCGTCGAAGTACGGGCGGAACGGCACCCGCCGGTGTTCGGGGGTGTCACGTCGGGAGCGTGCGGCCCGCAGCAGATCGCGGGCGAGCAGTGCGGTCAGGAGGCGGTCGGTGGGCCCGTTGCCTCCCGGGCACACCCACACGATCATTCTGGAGTCCATCGCCGCGCGGATGTTGTAGACGCCGGCCGGCTGGCCGAGGAAGGCGCGGGTGACCGGGTTGGCGGCCAGGCGTGCGAGAGGGTTGAGGACCACGGCGAACGCGTCGGGCGGCAGGGTCGGGAAGACCACCTTCCACCACGCGCGGGTTTCCTCGTCCAGCCGGTCCGCCACCGCGGCGAGCGCCGCGGTGCGGAACGCCGCGTCGGTGAGCAGGGCCCGGACGTGGAAGATCGTGGCCTGGTCCTCGGGCCGGCCGGCCTGGCAGGCCGCCTCGTTGACGGCGACCAGGACGGTGAGCGTGGCGGTGAGGATGGTGAGTGCGCGCGGAGCGGTCGCGTCGTCCCAGGCCAGTGCGGAGGCGTAGGCGTCGGTGATCGCTTCGACGACTTCGTGTGCCGCCTGGCCGTGGTGCATGCCGAGCGGATTCCAGGAACTGACCTGCGGGTTGGGGCCGAGGCCGTTGAGGTCGACCAGTGCGATCCGCGGCATCAGGTGGTCGTGGGCGAGGAACGGCAGAGACCGCGGCCAGGAGTCGCGGTGCGGGTCGACGAAGACCAGTCCTCCGCCGGCGTGTGCCCAGGCGATTGCCTGTGCCAGGGCCCGCTCGGTCTTGCCGCCGCCGGCTTTGCCCGTCCCGACCTCGAAGAGGGTTTCCTCGGCATAGGTGGCAACGAGCCGCTGTCGGCCGTCGGGGCCGCGGTAGATGCCCTGCAGCAGGAGTTCGGGGTCGCCGAATTGGAAGGTGGGCAGGTCCCCGGCGAGCACCGGCAGACGGCAGTTGACGGTCGGGGGCTTGAGCAGGCCGGTCAGTTCCTCCAGCCGGACCCAGTTCGCGCGCGGGGGCTGGCAGTGCCCCAGGTTCCAGCGGCGCTCGAAACCACGGCGGGTGGGCCAGTGGTCGGCGCCGATCCGCCACGGTCCCAGCCGCCATCCGCGCAGGGACCACCGTGAGCGGCCGCCGAACACGTCGAGGGCGGCCTGGAGTTGGGAGAGTCGGGCCTGCGCGCGGCCCTCGATGTTGGAGGCGCACATCACGAGGAGCTGCACCCGGACGAGGTGGTCGTCCTCGGCGAGTTTGCCCAGCGCCTCCGTCGGCTCCACTCGGCGGGGTACGGGCGGCATCACCAGCCGTCGGCCGGCGCCTGATCCGGGGCGGTCGCTGAGGAGCTGCTGCAACTGTCCGCCCCAGGAGTCCTCGATGCCGCTGGCGTCCTGCCGCAGCCAGTGCGCCGCCCGCTGGGCCTCCCTTCGTTCGGACCGGCGCGCGGCGCTCATCAGCTGCAGGCGGCGTGCCCGCAGGGCCCACTTCGGGGCGCGCTGGATGTCGAGGCGGATCTCGGCGAGGTCGCCGAGCTCGGCGCGGAGGTCGGACACGGCGTCGACGAGCGGCTGGAGCGGGTCGGGGGCGAGCGGCACCTCGCGCAGCGGAGAGATGAGCTTGCCGCGCAGGATGAACTCGGCCCGCACAGTGTGCGTCCGGGGCTCATCGACGATCGGGCGGGCCCGGTTGACGGTGATGTCCGGGCCGAACGGGGTGATGGACAGCAGCCGTTCACCGCCGACCGGGCCTTCGACGCGGTAGCGCAGCGGGGTACTGCCGTCCGCGCGCAGCCGGATCTGCACGGTCTTCGCCCGGCGGGGCGCCCACCAGGGCATCGCTGTGGACGCGCGGGCGAGCTGGACGCCGCGCCGGAAGATCTCCTCCAGGCCCGGGTCGAAGTGCCGGTTGGAGATAAGCTCCAAGGCCATCCGCTCCGCCGAGGCCCGCTCCGCGAGCCGGCGGACCACCAGTTCGCCCACGCCCCAGCAGGTGGCGATGGCCAGGGCGAGTAGATACCAGTGGTGGTAGAGCCAGTCGACGGTGTCGATCAGGCCGGTGAGCAGGCCGAGGACTTGACCGGCAGCCGTCTCGTCGGCCCGGCTGGTCAGGTGCGGGGCTGCGGAGTCCACCTTGGTGTTCCTTTCTTGGCGGTGCGGGTGAAGTGCCAGTCGGTGATGCGGAGGTCGGTGAAGGTGCCGCCGCGGTCGGTGCCGGCCCACACGAGATGGACCACTGCCTTGTCGGGGCTGTGGTCGCGGCGGGCGATCGCGGCCTGGATACGGAAACCGGCGGTGGCGAACGCCGGGGCCACCGCCCCGCCCGAGTCGGGGAAGACCGTGGGCCACTGGGTGCGGCCGATGCCGGTGGCGTCCGCGCGCAGCAGTGCCCGGCCGGCGGGGAGCAACCCCCGCTCGTCGGCGGCGGGAAGGTCGCTGGGCCAGGCCGTCTCCAGGTTCCGCTGGACGGCCGGGTCGCCGGCCGCGCCCTCGCCGTGCGGCGGCAGAGCGGACTCGACGGCCGAGGGGGCCGATGTGGCGGGCGCCGTTGCGGGAGACGTGCCGGCGGTCGGCTTGCCGGCAGGAGGCACCGCGGTCGCAGACGACGGATCCGTGGCGGCGCGAGCGACGGTCGCTTCCGTCGTCGTCGTGGCCCGGGGTTCCTGACCGTGCGGCATGCCCAGCAGGGCGATGCCGGCGACGGCGAGCACGGCGGCGCTCAACAACAGAAGACGCGGCGAGCGCGGGGCGGTGGTCACAGCAATCGTGCTCCCCCCGCGTAGCCGGACATGGTGCTGACGGCGTCCAGGCGCACGACGGTGCCCGGGCGGGCGGCGTTGACCATCTGTCCGCTGCCCAGGTAGATCCCGACGTGATAGATCGTGGAATCACGCCCGGGAGCGGTGGCGAAGAAGACCAGGTCCCCGGGCTTGAGTACGAGCGGGCCGAGGCCGGCGGGGATCCGCTGACCGGCACCGGCCTGGGCGGCCGCGACGCGCGGCAGACGGATACCGGCCCTCGCGTAGGCGTACTGGGTCAGCCCGGAGCAGTCGAAGCCCTTGACGCTCGTGCCGCTCTTGCCGCTCGGCGAGCAACAGACGCCGTAGGACGTGCCGTTCGCGTTGCCGCCGCCCCAGGAGTAGGGGACACCTCGCTGGGAGAGTGCCGCCTCGATGACGGTGCGGACGGTGCCCGTGACGTTCTTCAGGTCCGGGTCCTTGGCGGCCGCCGTGTACTGGTCGATCCACCCGAGCACGTCCGTGACGTACGCATCCGAGTGGTTGTACTGCAGGATCGCGGCCTTCAGCTGCGAACTCTGGGTGAGTTCACGTCCGCCTCCGCACAGGTAGACGGCGGCGCCGAGCGCGGCGTCATCGGCGTTGTGCGGGTCCGCGACCTTGTCGCCGTTGCCGTCCTTGCCGGTCGACTCCCAGGTGGAGGGCAGGAACTGAAACGGCCCGACGGCACGCTCCCCACTCGCGGTGCCGTCCCATTTGCCGCCGTCGGTGTCCGCGACGGCGCTGGTGTTGCCGCCGGTACCGGAGCCGTTGAGGAGGACTCCGTAGATCTTCGGGCGGATGTCGCCGTTGTCGGCGATGTTGTGACCGGTGGCGTGGTTGGACTCGACCTTGGCGATCCCGGCCAGGATCGGCCAGCGCATGCCCTGACACCTGGGCACGTACCGGCCGATCTGCTGGACGGCCTTCTTGTAGGCGGTGAGCATGCGCGCCGGGATGTCCGCGGCACTGCCGCCCTCGGCGATCCCGCCGTCGTCGCTCACCCCCGTCCTCAGCGCCGCGTAGGCGCCGATCGCGTCCGACACCGGGGCGGCGCAGCACACGGCGGCGAACATCAACAGCGCGATCACACACGCCCACCGCCTGATCCGTTTCGTTCGATGCCCGGGCTCGCTCACTCGTCCTCACCGTCCTCGTTGCGCCGGCGGGCCCGCTCCTGTCGCCGGCGTTCCGCGTCGGGCGCGGTCCGCCGCATCAGCTCCTGCATCCGGGCCCGCGCCTCCTCACGCGTCTGGCTACGCGGACTTCCGCCGCCGGGAAGAGCGGCCCCGCCGGGATCGGACCGGGGCGTGGGTGCAGGACCGCTCCGGCGTGGGGGCGGTGGCGTGGTGGCCGCCGGTCGTGCGGGCCGTGCGGGGGCGGGGGCTGGACGGGGAGGAGCCGGCCGGGGCGTGCCGCCTGGTGGTGTCGGCCGTCCAACGGGCAGGCGGCGGCCGCTGAAGGGTCCTGCGCCGCCCCTGTCGTCGGCGTCCCGCATGGCCCGGGCCACGTGCCGGCCGGTGTCGCCCCAGACGCGGGCGTCCTCGCGCACGGTGTTGGCCCACACCCGTACCTGCTGCTGTGCGTCCTGGGTGTAGCGCGAGCCGCCCTCGCGGGCGCGGCGGACGCTGGCCGGCAGCCCGACCGTCCCTCCGTACGCGGCCCGGCCGCCGCGGTTGAGGATGCGGTAGCCGCGGAAGCGGACCAGCCGGTTGTGGGCGCGCGTCGAGAGCAGGGTGCGGTCGGTGTTCTGGTCGTGCAGCACCTGCCCGGTGGTGGGGTTGACGATCTGGCCCTGGTCGTTGCGGTACCGGTCGGGCGGGCCGCCGGGCCTGCGCGGCCCCCCGCCCGGACCGCCCGGACCTCCTGGTCCGCCGGGCGGCGGGCCGCCGTCTTGCGGTCCGCCCGCTGCGGTGAGCCTGCGCCACCTGGCCAGCTGCTCTCTGTCCGGCCGCCTGCCGATCAGCAGCCAGTGGGAGCCCTGCAGCCCGAGGCGTGCCCCCAGACCGCCGACGACTGCCGCGGCGGTGAGCGGGGCGAGACCGCGTCCGGCTTCGGCGGTGGCGTCAGCGAGCATCCCGCCGGTGTCCATCGGCATGCCGACGCCGTCGGCCAGGGAGGTGAGCGCGCCCAGCAGCCGGTAGCGGGTGCCGAGCAGCCCGAACCGGCCGCCCCCGCCACCGGCGAACATGCGCAGCCCACCACCGTAACCACCCATCGCGGCAGGGGAGTTCATCGCGAGGGCCGCACCGAGCTCGGAGGTGTCACCGGGCAGGTGCGTGCCGCCGACCTTGGCGTAGCGCATCCGCATCGCCGAGCGCCGGCCGAAGGAGGTGATGCCGCTCAGCATGCGGCGGTGCCCGGCCGCGCCGGCGATCGCCAGCACGTCGATCAGCAGGATCCGCTCGACCATGAGGTCGGGGCCGTTGGTGATGGTGGCGTCGACGGCGATGCCGAAGAACGGGATGAACGCGCATTCCGCTTCGAGCGCGAGGATCGAGATCCCCCACACCGACAACCATTTCCACACGCTCTGGCGCGGTGGCCCGGGCAGCATGCCCGCGATGAAGGTGACACCGCCGGCGGCCGCTGCCCCAGCGCAGATGCCCTGAGTGCCGAGCAGGACGATGGCGGCGGACAGCAGCATGCCGCAGATGAACAGCGCGGCGACCAGCAGCAGTCCGGCACCGCCGACCCGCCACCAGGTGGGCTTCTGGGCGTAGGCCGCGCACGCCTTGCCGACCGGACCCGCCTTCTTCATGTCGTCCAGGAACAGGGAGAACGAACGGTCCTCGTCGGTGACGAGCGCAGGGGAGGAGGTGTCCAGGAGTTCGCTGCCGGAGGTGAGCGGCGGGAGATTCGAGTCGCCGTCCGAACCGAGCCACGCCTTGTCGTGATCCTTCTCGCAGATGTCCTTCGCATCGCCGATGAGGAGCCTGCAGGCGTGCTTCGCCTCGTCGGAAGGGGTCCAGTCCGGGTTCGGCAGGTATCCGCCGGTGACCCACTTCAGATGGACGGCGTACGCCTTGCGGTCAGAGGCCTTGCCCGGGTCGAGGATGCGCCCGTACTCCAGCAACATGAAAGGCTTGACGATCAGCGCGTTGGTGATCGAGTCCTGCAAGGGGCGGGCCACCTCTGCCGCGGAGACGGGCGCCTCGTCCTCCCGTTGCAGACACGTGAGCTCGGCGTTGCCGGCCAATCCCGCGCAGGGGTCCGTGGAGGCGATCTTCCCGCCCCAGTCGTAGGAGTTGACACTCTGCTGCGCGACGGAAGCGGCCACCTGCTGCGCCTGGCCGAGCGGCCCGTCCTGGCCGAGGAGGTAGTCAGGGCGCACGAACGTGGAGGCGGCCAGCGCACCGATCAGCAGGGTCAGGAAGATCTCGCCCAGCCCGCGGCCGACCCGACCGCGCACGATCATGAAACCGGCGAAGACAAAACCCCAGGCCAGCAGCAGCCCTTTCAGCCCGAGGGTGTCGACGACGACATGGTCGTAGGCGTCGGCGACCTTCTGAGCCGGGTGGTTCAGGATCTTCAACAGCGGGAAGCGGAAAGCGAGTTCGGCCGACCAGCCGGCCAGCCCGACCAGCAGACGGATCACGGTGAACAAGCCCGACAACGCGAAGGCGAGGGTCTGGCCCTTGAAGTCGAGGATGGAGCCGCCCTCGGCATTCAGGTCGTAGCCGTTGATCGGCACGCCCTCGGAGGAGGTGATGTTCAGCGGGGCGAGGAGATCTCCCGTCTCGCTGCTGCTGCTCGCCGCGTACACGACCTGGGTGTTGACCATCACGAACACGCCGGTGAGCAGCAGGACGAACCCGGTCGAGCGCAGGGTGCCGCGGTCTGGACGCCACATGTCAGCGCCGCCTCTGACCGGAGGCGCTGCGCAGCCGCCACACGATGAGACCGGTCAGGCCCGCGCCGACCGACAGCAGTCGCCATGCTGCCGAAGCCCCGCTGTGGTGCTCGGCCGAGGCGGTGGTCGTGGTGCCGCGCTCGCAGTACGCCTTGGCCCGTCCCACGATCAGCCGGCACGGATCATCGTGCGTCGACGGTGAACTGGACGCGAAGGCCTGCCCGGTGTGCGGCCACCATCCATCCGGCACGCCCACCCCGAGGGCCAGGACGAGCACGCCGACGGTCACGGCAATCACGGTGAGGACGGCCACAGCCGCACGGATACGACGGGAGCGGTCCCAGGAAGCGGAGATCATTGAATGTGTTCCTTCGGACGGGCGACGGCCTCACCGGCGAGCGGCTTGGCCGCTGAACCCGTGTGGTGGGAGGCGCTGCTGGGGCGGTGTCCCGGCGTGGTGGTGATGGACGACTCGATGCGCGCGATGCGGGGGATGACGGCTTTCACCCGGCCGGTGTTCTGTCGCGGGCAGGCCAGCAGGAACTCGCCCTCGCGGCCCTTGCGTCCGACGGGGGACAGGCCGGTGGTCACCAGCCGCAGCAGCTCCGGGTCGTGCGGGTCGAGGCCGACGAACTCCAGGCCGCGGCGGGCGCGTTCGCGGTCGGTGGTGCGGGCGAGCGCGCGGTAGGCCATGAGGCCGCGGTCGGGGCCGAGTTCTTCGGCGTCGTGGGATGCGGCGAGCAGGCCCGCGCCGTGCTTGCGGCCGTCGTGGAGGATCTCGTGGACCAGGGCGGTGCCCTCGGCCGACGAGGTGAGCCAGTACAACTCGTCCGCGACCACCGCGGTGAACCGTTCGGGGTCCTCGAACGCTGTCTGGCGGGCGATCGCGGCGATCAGGTAGAGCACCGCACGACCGATCAGGGCCTCCAGTGGCTGCTGGAGGAGAACCTCTGGATTGTCGAACGCCGCCTTCGGCGGCAGCTTCAGGCCGGTCGTGGTGATGACGATCATGTCGGAGGTACTGGAGGCGTCCAGCCGCACCGGTGGCAGCGTGGGGTCGAACACCATCCGGGCCAAGGTGTTGGTGGCCACGACTCGGAGGAGACCGGCGAGCGTGGCGGCCGCGTCCTGCCGCTTCCCCACCTCGCTCGTGGCCATCTGGTCGAGGACCTGAAGGACGCGGTGCATGGACGGCTGCTCGCCGCTGGCAGCCTGCTCGACGGCGTGGTGCAGGACCTCGCCGTTGGTGCTCATCGGGCCGATGCCGAGCTGCAGGGTGAGGTAGGACAGGGCGTAGTGCCGGCCCTCGGGGCCGGTGAACATGCGCAGCGGGTCGATGGAGACCTCGGCCCGGGCGGCGTCGACGATCTGGACGCGTCCCTTCGCCGCGGTCCGGGCGAAAGCAGCCCACTCGCGGACCGGGGTGCGGTCGATGCAGATCGCGCAGCCGCCGCGCGCCCACACCGCCTCCGCGATCAGCTTCTGCAGCACGGACTTGCCCGCGCCCAGGTCGCCGACGATGCCCATCGACGCGGACGCGTCCTGCTTCGGCGCATCCGCCACGTTGATCATGACGGGGCGGGTGGTGCCCGAGTCGAGGTCGATCCCGAGGAACATGCCGCCCGGGTCGCCGACCTCACAAGCGGTGAAGGCGCCGCCCAGTGCCCAGTCCTCGGAGACCTGGTGCTGGGTGAACTCCCGCACCACGCCCGGCCGTACGGTGCCGGGCAGGCCGAGGGTGAACAGGGCCTCCTGGAGACCGGCCGGGCGGACGGCCCGGTAGTCGGCGCCGCCGAGCCGCGCGGCCAGGGCCCGGGCGCGGGCGTCGCAGACGGCGGCGGTCGGTCCCCACACCGTCAGTACGGTCACCGACTGCACCTCGACCTCCACGCTGGTGCGGGAGAGGCGGGCGTCCAGCTCGCCGAGATCCCGTGCGGCCTCGGAGAGGGAGGCGGGCATGCCGGTGGGGCGGGCGTCGTACTGGTCGGCCTGGTCGATCAACTCGTTCTTCTTGCGCCGTACTTGATCTCGCGCCTTCTCTGCGGGCACCAGGGTGAGGTCGATGGTGTAGTCGACGGGAAAGTCCAGGCTTTCCAGCTGGGCGAAAAGGTCGGCGGCGTCCTGGCTGACGGCGGGCGGGCACTCGGCCAGCGCCAACTGCGCCTGGTAGCCCACCCCGATGTCGGATTCGACCTGAAGCCAGCGCCGCCGCAGCGGGGAGGCCGCCTTCAGCCGCCACCAGGCTGTGCGGCCCGACCGCGTTATCTGTCCGGCACGCCCCAGGTCGTCGATGCCGTTGGTGTCGTCGAGTCCGGGGTCGATACCGCCTTCCTGGAGGCGTACTTGGCCGAGGTCGGCGTAGCTGGGGGAGTGCAGCACCCCCTCACGGATCTGCCCTCCGTACAGCTCGCTCGCTTCGGCCTCGGCCAGCAGCGGCTCAGCAAGGCCGCGATGGAGGGCGTGCTGGATCATCCACACGATCTCGGCCGGGCGGGCGGGGCGGAAGGCGATACCGCCGGCGAGCGCGGACTGGACCCGGGAGGCCTGCTCGCGATACGCGGTCACCTCACGCCGCGCCACGGGAGCCGGCCGCATGCCCAGCGCCGGGGACAGTTCCGCCCACATCACGCCGAGCGACGCCGACACCCGCAGGCCGGCGCTCTCGGTCTCCAGGGGGACCGCCAGCCACAGGGTGCGGCGGTGCATCTCCTGACCGTCCAGCAGATCCAGCGTGGCGTCGACGTTCTCCACCCACGGATGCGGACCGCCGTGTGGGGACGTGTCGGCCGGCTCGATGCCCTCGATCATGCGCAGGGCGATCTCCCCCGGGTCGACCTGTGCGCACAGCCCGAACAGGCGGGGAGCCCCGGACAGGGAGCGGATCAGGTGGGTGATCCTGGCGAGTTGTTCGTCGCGGACCGCGGCGGGTACGTAGGTGCCCTGCACGGTTTCCTCGCTGCGGCCGCGGGCGTCCGGGCCGGGGTGGAGCCGGTAGATCGCCCACACGCTGCCGTGCGTCGACCAGAGGAGGTGTCCGGCGATGTGACGGATCGGCACCCTCACCGCACACCCCCGCCCTGCGTGGTGAGGGCGAGCAGCTGCTGCACACCCGACACCGGACCCACCGGCGCAGCCGGCTCCGTGCGGCGGCGTGCAGAGGAGCGGGCGGCAGCGGTGCTCGCGTGCGGTGACCGGGTGGTGCGCTGTACAGCCGCGCGAGACGGTGCGCCGCCGGTAGCGGGTGCGGGCGGGCCCTCGATGGTGAAGCCGCCGAGCAGGGGGTGCGCGGCGCGGTCGCGGGCGGCGCGGCCGCCGATCCGCCCTCCGCGCGGCTGCCGGCCGAGCAGCAGCCAGCCCAGGGCTGCTTGCATCGGGGCACGCCCCCGGATCTTCGGGCGGCGCACGGTCCAGATCGCCAGCAGCCAGGCCGCGATCGGGACCGGCCCCGTCCACGACCACCACGCGATGGTTTTGACGAGGAGGAAGCCGCCGATGACGGCGAGCGTGATCTGTGCGGGCGTGTACGGGCCGAGGGGGATGCGCCAGTCGGCGACCTTGCCCAGTACCCAGGGGTGGCGGCGGGCGGTGGTGTAGAAGCGTCCCACCCGCGCGGGAGCGGCCGCGGTCACAGCCGGTCTTCCGTACTGGGCGAGTGGTCCCGGACGGCCGGGAGCTGGGACTGGACGATGGCGGGGACGGTGGGTGCGCCGTTGGACGGGTTCTTCACCTCGTCCTGGAACATGTTCGCCAGGTCGTTGCGGGAGTTGTAGAGCCCCAGCGCGATGACCATCAGCAGCAGGGCGCCGATCCCGGCTTTGAGACTGAACTTTTGGATCATGGTCGCGACGACCAGGCAGACCAGACCGGCCTGCAGGCCGTTGGTCGCCCACTCCTTGAACATGCTGATCCAGCTGTTGCCGGAGTCTTTGAGCAGCCCGGCGAGCAGCACGCTGTGCACCGTGTTCACCGCGCACCGCCGATCTGAGCGGTCCCGGACTCTCCGGATTCCAGCGCGGCAACTTCCCACCGGCCAGAGCGGGCCCGGAGGGTGAGTTCGTATGCCAGCGGCCACCGGCCGCCGGTGTCCCGGGTCTCCACCTGGACGAGGACACGTACCGTCGTGCCGTCGGCCGGTACCTGCTCGGCGGCCGCCGTCTGTTCGGCGGCGGAGATCTGCTGGACGGACACCGACGCGTACGGGGCGGGGGAGACGGCCGACAGCGTCACGCCGGGAGCGAGGTAGCGGTTCACCTCTCCGGAACCGGTCAGGTAGGCGGCGAAGAACTCCCCGAGCGCGGACGACAGATCACCGTCAGGGACGCTCACGCCGTACGGCGACTTCGCCGCCTCGATGTGGTCCGGACCCGCCACCACACCCGGCGCACCGGTCACCGCGAACGAGGCCCCCGCCCCGCCGGCAACAACCGGCACCGCGTAGTAGCGCACCGACCCGTCGGCGTACTGCGCAGCCACCGTCACCGACCACGCACCGCCGGAGCGCTGCGCACTGCGCACCGCCGTCACGGACAGCGGAGCCGGCTGCGCGCCCGCGGCCGGGTCCGGCAGTTCGACGCCGGGCGCGAGCGACTGCGCAAGCCGCGCCTGCGCACTCGTCTCGTCGTCCGCGCTGCTGCGCAACCACGCACTGACGAACACCTGCGCATAGCCGCCCGGTTCGGCGGCGGCCGCCACAGTGCGCACGGAGGCGGGCGTGTCCGGGGTGGCCGCCTCGACCGTGGTCGGGGTGGAGGCGACGGCGACGGCCAGGGCGACGGGGCCGGCCGCGATGACGGTCCACACCGCCAGGCGCGAGAGGCGCACACGGCGCCGCATCGCTTCCAGACGGGCGCCGGCCGCCATCGGAGCTGCAGCCTCGCTCTCTGAGGCCTGCTTGCCAGGAGACATGGTCAAACTCCCAGGTCAGAAGGTGTGCTTGCTGACTTGAGGAAACCCGCCGACCCCGACCCGACCACCGACCACAAGACCCCGACCACGGTCACGATGGAGACACGAACCCCGTGGTCGGGCTCATGGTCGGCCCGACCACGAGCCCGACCACGGGCTGACCGGGGATTGGACATCGCGTCCGCCCACGGTCCCCGGGCCGAGGCTGGGCGACCACACACCCCACGGACAACAGCCCCCACACACCGATGCGCAGACAGAGGGCACCCGGACCTCGTGGGGCACCTGCGCAGTGCGCCGCCCGCACCCTGCGCAGCCGTAGATCAGAATTCGCGGGCCGGTTGCGCAGCCACACCGCGCGCGGCGACTGCGCACGATCCCCGGCCGGTTGCGCAGCCCGGTTGCGCAACACCGTTCCGAGGCTGCGCAATCGGGACCTCGGCGCGACGGTGTACCCGGCTGACGATGCGTGGTCGGCCCGACCACGAGCCCCACCACGGCAGCCAGGCGCCGCGTTGCCGGATCGTGACCGATGGTCGGGGCCCATGGCCGCCGGTCTGGTCGGGGCCGGCGGATGAGCTGACGCCATGGAAGACACGCACGGCCGCGCACCCGGGCCCGCCACCCGCCCCGTCCCGGCGGGCGCGGAGCGCTGCCCCGGACACCGGACCCGGCCCACCTCGGAGACACCGCGGTGAGCCGCTTCGGGGCAGGAGTCCGCCGGGGCGTGATGGCGGCCGATCAGTTCACGCAGATCGCCAACGGCCTGTTCCGGGACAGCCGGCTGTCCTACAAATCGAAGGGGATCTTCGGGTACGTCTCCACCCACCGCGACGGCTGGCAGGTCACTCTCGCCCACCTCGTCTCCGTAGGCCCCGACGGACGCGAGGCGGTCCGCGCCGGCCTGACGGAACTGGAGCGGCACGGCTACCTCATCCGCGAACGCCTGCGCCGCCCGAACGGAACACTCGGCGAGATCGTCTACTCGATCACCGACCACCCCGCCACCCTCAACGCGGCACTGCCGGAGGCCACCTCCGGCCTCGCCATCGAAGACGAACACCACCGCGGCTTTGGCGCGGGGATCCGCCGGGGCGTAATGGCGGCCGATGGGTACACGCAGATCGCCAACGGCCTGTTCCGGGACAGCGAGTTGTCCTTCAAGTCGAAGGGGATCTTCGGGTACGTCTCCACCCACCGGGACGGCTGGCAGGTCACCGTCGCCGAACTGGTGCGCCGCGGCCGCGAGGGCGTCGACGCCGTCACCACAGGGCTTCACCAGCTGGAGCGGAACGGATTCCTCTACCGCACCCGCGAGCGCAACCCCGACGGCACGCTCGGCCAGGCGCTGTACGTCATCACCGACCTGCCCGCCCTGCAACACCCCAGTGCACCACCAGAGTCGGGTTTTCCAGGATTGGCTGAGCCTGCGTTGGCTGATCCCCGCACTAAGAACACCATCGTTAAGAAGACCGACCAGCAGAACACCAGACCCCTCCGTCCATGCCGCAGCGAAGCGTCGCGGACAGCGGGACGGGCAGCGGGACGGGCGGTACGCACGCCGGCATCCGCTCCGGCAGCGCCCGTGGCGGATGAGATGCACCCGGGGATCCAACTGCTGCTCGAACTCGGGGCGGCGTGCCCCGAGTTGCTGCTGACCGGGAAGGCGTTGACCGGCCAGGGCCGCGTCGCGACCGTGATGCCGGAGGCCGGCTGGAGCCGCGAGCAGCTGCGCCACGTCATCACCGGCAGGCCTCTGCCGCACCCGGTGCGCACCACGGTCGGCGCGATCATCGCCGCCCGCCTCCGCGCCGCCCAGGCCTACCCGCCGCCCACCACCGCGGCGGACAACCACACCGAGCCGGCGTTCGGCGAGCCGCTCGCGACGGCGGACACCGGAAGGTCGTCGGCGGGGTCCGCCGCCCGCACCGTGCCCGAGGCCCTCACCTACCGCGCCCTCGTCGAATGCGCCGGCTGCGGTGTACCCGCAACCGCTCCCGGTGAGGACTGCTGCCCGGCCTGCCTCGGCTGGCCGCCCTGCCGTACCTGCCCGGGCCCCACCCCACGGCGCGCCCGCCCCGACGGCGACGGCCGCTGCACCACGTGCACCTCCGCCTCGACCGACCTGATGGAAGGAAGCACCTCATGACGGACCCGCTGCGCACACCGCCCCCGGCCGCGGCACGCCTGCGGCCCTTCGCCGACAACCCGGCCCGCTGGGACGCGGAACGCTCCTGCGCCCTGCAGACGGTGCGGATCGCGGACGGCACCGGATCCTCCAGCGCGGCCGACGAGCCCTACCTGGTGCACGAGCGCACCGGCTGGGGCTGGCTGGCCTGGACGGTTCCCGCCGACGGCAGCATGCCTGAGCAGCCCCACCGGATCGGTGTTCTCCCGCCCGCCGCGACCTGGGCGGACCGCCTGGCGGCCCGCTGGCTCGCCCGGCGCCCGGCCGGCCGCATGGCCCTGCACGCAACGAGCCGTGGCTCGCTGCGCTACTGCGCCGTCGTGGTCGCCGTCATCGGATGCTTCGCCGCCGTCGGCGCGATCGCCCGCGGAGTACCCCTCGGCATCGCCGTTGCCCTGGCGCTGCTGGCCCCGCTGCTCGCCGACCATCTGCCCGACCGGCTCGACATGTGCGCCCGACGGCGTGTCCGGGTCACACAAGGAGCAGCTGCCACCGGGTACCTGCAGCGCCTCGCCGCCTGGCACACCGGTCTCCTCCGGGCCGCCGCCGGCAGCGACCGCCACGAGGTGCGCCGCTCGGCCGAGGTCGGCCGGCAGCTGCTGTGGGACGCCGCCGGCCTGCTCCAGACCCAGGACACCCGCGCGGCCTCCGCCGACCTCATCGCCCGCGAGCAACTGATGCTCCAACTCGCCCACCAGGTCGCCCAGATCCTCACGCCCGCCGCAGGCGACAACATCCCCGGCGGGAACCGTGCAACCGCCCCCGCGCGGACCGTGGTCCCGCATTCGGCAGGCGCCCGGACGACGACTCCTCCGGTACCCCCTCACGCACCGACCCCGCCGCCGCAGAAAGGAACCTTCCTCATGCCTCATCCCGACCCCAGCCAGGCCGTCCCCAACGTCTACCTGCTGTTCGCGCACGCCCCCTACTACCCGGCCGCCGCCCGGGAGATCAACACCACTGTGGTGTCGGCCGCCTCCCTGCTGCACCCGCGTGTACGGCAGCCCGACGGCGCCCGCATCCACCACTGCCTCGTCCACGGCCGTCGGCCGGGCGAAATCGTGCCGCTGTCCACGCTCACCCACGAACTGGACGGCGGCGCGCGCTGGATGGAGGTCGGGGACTGGGAGGGCGTCACCGAAGACCTGCTGCAGCTCGTCCGCGACCGTGACTGCGACGCCCTCGGTCTGGGACTGCCGGACATCTCCCGTGCTCTGATGTGTGCCGGCCCCTGCAGCGAGGTCCGAGCCGTCGGCCCGACGGCTGGAGGGCATCGGGCGTACGGGCCCACCGACCGGATCGAGGTTCTCGTCGAGGTCGGCTGGCAACTGGCCTGGGCGGAAGCAGGATCTTCCCTGTGGCCCGGCGACAATCTGCTGCCCCCGATCAACTCCGTTGCCAGTCCTGGCTGGGCAGGCCTACCGACGGCGGGGCTGGGTGAGGAGTTCGACGAGTTCGGCCCGGTGTAGGTCACGGGCCCGGTCGAGGACGTGCCCGAAATCCGCTTTCCAGTTCCGGTTCGCAGCGTACGTCGTAGGGCACCCCAGAGCTTCGCGTTCACCTCGCGCCAGAAGGCGAACCGCTCGCCGATCGGTACCGCGGCGGTGCTGACCACGTCCATAACCCCAGTTGGCTGCATCGCTCTCAACGAGTGTCGTTTGTCAATGAACTCGGATGTCATCCGAGGGCCCGTGAGGCCTGGAATATCGGTGACCTTCGATGTCACTCGGACGCCCCAGCGGAGAGCATTCCCCGGGCGCGAAGCGCCGGGGCGTCGTAGACACGGCTGGGCAGCACATGACCTTGGGGGAGGCGTGAGCCGGCTCGGGTCGTCCGGGGTCTGTCTCAGGTTCAGCGGATAGCGATCATCGGGTGCGAGAGGTTCCCGGTGTGGCGGATACCCGGCAGGGTGGGGACATGACGGTGGGATTCAGTGGCGCAGTGGCCGAGTACTACGCAGAGTTCCGGCGCGGGTACCCCTCCGAGGTCTTCGACGCCTTGTAGGAAGTCTTCGAGTTGTCCGAAGCCGATGTCGTACTCGACTTGGGGTGTGGCACTGGCCAGCTTGCCCTTCCTTTCGCTTCCCGGGTTCGTTCCGTGGTGGGAGTGGACCCCGAGCCGGACATGCTGCGGCTGGCCAGCGTTGCAGCCCGCGACCAGGGAATCAGGAACGCGACCTGGATCCTTGGCGCCGACACCGACGTTCCGGCGCTGAGAACGCTGATGGGAGAGCGGTCGCTGGCGCTGACGGTGATCGGACAGGCTCTTCACTGGATGCAGCACGAAGAACTCTTCCGTGCTGTGTCGCCGCTGCTCCGCGCAGGCGGAGGTATCGCGGTGATTTCGAACGGAACGCCGCTGTGGCTGCAGGACAGCGCATGGTCCCGAGCCCTGCGTGGCTGCCTGGAAGAGTGGCTGGGAACCGCGCTGGAAGCATCCTGCGGCACCAGCAGCCGCGACCGGCTGAGGTATGCGCAGGCGCTGGAGTCCGCGGGCTTCGTCGATGTGCGGGAAATCGTAGTCGAATACAGTGGTGAACTGACCTTCGATCAGTTGTTCGGCGGAGTCTGCTCGGCAATTTCCGCCGACCAGTTGCCCGGACCGGACGAACGCGCTGCCTTCGCCGAACGTATTCGGCAAGCACTCCCCGCTGACGAGCGGTTTGCCGAGCAGGTGAGGGTATCCGCACTCACCGGCAGAGCCTCAGTGTTGTCGCAGCGGCGTTGAAACAGCACGTCCGAACAAGTGTGACCTTCAGCGATAGTTGGCCAAAGCGGCGGCAAGACCGCTGGTAACCGGGCTGCTTTCAAGGGCAGTTGGCCACTTTGCTCAGAGATAGCCGGCCAGCCCGGTCTCGACATCAGTGTGGAGCTGCGGGGAAGTGCCTCCTGAGGCGGTTCCAGGTACACCTCCTGCCTGGAGAACGTTGAGTTGGCCGACAGGGCGTCTCGGGACATGGCCCGTTCCCGCAGACCGTGGAACGGTGACAGTTCGCCGTCGGTTCATGGGAGTTAGGTGCCTGATCGCCGAGAGCGGGTCACTGTTGGGATGTGAGATCGCGGTTGGCTCGGCCACTCCGAGCACGGGTTGGGGGATCGCGAGCGGTCGCCTATGTTCGTACGCGGCCCAAGGTGGCCTTGGCGACAGCGGGCCTGCTCCTGTTCGGGGGCCTCTTGTGGCTCCTCGGCCCCGGGGCAGGCTGGGTACTGGAACACGTCGACGGCGTCACCGGAGTCAGCGGCAAGGAGCGCGCCGAGCTGCTGGACGCGATCCGGGGCCGCGCGTTGACCATGGCCACCGGGGTGGCGGCGCTGGTGGCCGTGTACTACACCGCCCGCAACGCCGACACCGCGCGGCGCACCTACGAAGTGAGCCAGAGAACGCTGGCTCTCGCGGAGCAGGGGCACGTCGCCGACCGCTACACCAAGGCGATCGAGCAACTCGGCTCGCCCGAACTGGCCATCCGGCTGGGCGGCATCTACGCACTCGAACGCATCGCCCGCGACTCGGCCCGCGATCATGCCACCGTGATGGAGGTCCTCACCGCTTTCGTGCGCGAAACCCCGCCCCTGGCCACGCCCTCGGTACCTTCACCCCGGCCTGGCCAAGGGGGCAGACCCAGACTCCGGGCGGACGTACAGGCGGCGGTCAGCGTGGTCGGCCGCCGCGACGTCACCCATGACCACCCCGACCGGCGCATCGATCTTGCGGAAGCGAATCTCGGTGGCGCCGACCTTGCCGGTGCGGACCTTCATGGCGCGGACCTTGCCCAAGCCGACCTCACAGACGCGGAATTGACCGGTGCGGATCTTTCGCACTCCAATCTGTGGAGAGCGAACCTGACCCGTGTCGACCTCGTGGGGTCGAACCTGGCCGACGCGATCCTTGAGGACGCAGACCTCACGGATGCAAGGCTCACGCAGGCGAACCTCGACGGCGCAGACCTCCAAGGGGTGCAAGGGTTTCCCGCCCTCTGAGCTTCGCTGCTGAGGCCAGGCGAGAGCCCCTCATGTGCCTGGGCAACGTCCTGCGGATCGCTCAGAGGCTCACGCGGCGATGCCGGGTTCCCCGGCCCCTGGACAGGGGCGGCTGTCGGCCAGGTCCTCCTGCGCGCTGTCCGTCCGCGGTCCAGGAGTCAGGACAGCTCCGCGTTGTTGGTGTGGAGTTGGGCTGCTGCAGTAAGCCCTGCCCCGCCGAGCGTGGCTGTTCGGGGGATCGGCCGGGTGCTGGTGTGGGTCTGGTGGGTTGCGTGACTGCCTACGCTGGGTAAATGCCTACGGAGCAGGACGAGTTGGGGCGCACAGGCATCTGCTCGGGGGTGAGGTGTGGTGGCGGCTGGGATGATCCAGGGCGACACGTTTGATCTGAAGGAGCTGTTCGGGCAGGCCCGCTATCAGATCGAGTACTACCAGCGGGAGTACGCGTGGTCGGCGCAGGACGTCAGCACGCTGGTGGAGGATCTGTTCGAGGCCTTCGAGACACTCCTGGGCCAGGGCCGGCTGCACAGCGGGGACGCGGAGGCGTTCTTCCTCGGCCCGTTCGTCTACGTCCAGCAGTCTGACAGCGAGCGGTTCCTGGTGGACGGCCAGCAGCGCTTCACCACGCTGCACCTACTGTTCCTGCACTTGTTCCGGGCCGCGGTCGAGTGGAGGCAGCGCGACGCGGTGAGCAAACTGGAGCGGGTCATCACCGACTTCGGCCCCGGCAACCGCCTGATGTTCCGCCTCGACATCGACGAGCGCCAGGACGCGCTGGAGGCCCTCTACCGCGACCGGTCCTACGAACTGCCGCCGCAGGCCTCGCTGTCGGTGCGCAACCTGCACGAGCGCAGCCGGCAGATCGCCGATCTGCTGGAGGAGCGGCTGGAGGCGGAGCACTGTCCGCAGTTCGTGGACTGGCTGCTGTCGAAGGTCGTGCTGGTCGGCATCCGCGCACCCAGCCGCGACAGCGGTTTCCGCATCTTCGAGTCGATGAACGACCGCGGCGCCCGCCTGACCCCGGTCGACCTGGTCAAGAGCTTCCTGCTGTCGAACGCGCGCAGGGACGAGGAGAAACTCAACGAACAATGGCGCCGCATGCTCGCCGAACTCACCAGCGTCCGCGACGACACCGACGCCCCCCGCACCTTCCTCAAAGCCGCCCTCCTGGCCCGCTACGCCGACCTCGACGGGGACAGCGACACCGGGGACGGGCCGGAGATCGACGCCGCGCTGCACATCTGGGTACGCAAGCACCGCGAGCGCATCGGACTGCGCCACCCGGACGACTACTTCCGCTTCGTCGAGGACCTGCTGCGGCTGGCCGGCCACCACCGCACCTTCCTTGAGGCCTGCAAACGCCCCTATCCCGACCAGGGACTGTCTGCGCTCTACTACAACGACACCAACGGCCTCGGCGGCCAGATGGCGATGATCCTGGCGGCGATCCAGCCTCACGACACGGACACACCCGCCAAGCAGAAAGCGGCCCTGATCGCCAACTTCCTGGACCGCCTCTATGTCGAGCGCATCCTCAACGACGAACCCGTCCAGGCCAAGGACTTCCACCACGACATCCACCGCCTCATCCCGCGCCTGCGCCGCTGCGCCACCACCGCGGACGTCGCCGGTGTGCTCTCGGCCGAACTGCCCGACACCACCTTCCAGCAGGTCGTCACCTTCGGCATGCGCGGCAACACCAAGGCCCAGGTGCGCTACCTCCTGGCCCGCCTGACCGCCTACGTCGAAACCGGCCTGGGCAGAACCGACCTCAGCGCCGGCTACCTCGGCGCCGAACGCCACTGGCAGATCGAGCACCTCTACGCCAACCACCCCGAACGCCACGTCCCCCACGACGCCCCCGACGAGGCCACCTTCCGCGCCTGGCGCGCCCGCCTGGGCGTGCTGGTCCTGCTGCGCCGCAGCGACAACGCCAGCTACAACGACCTGCCCCTGGAGACCAAACGCCGCCACTACGCCCGCGAAAACGCCCTGGCCGCGATCCTCGCCCCCGACTACCGCAAGAACCACCCCGCCCTGCGACGGTTCATCGCGGACAACGACATCGAAGGCCACTTCCGGGAACTGGGCAACGCCACGATGGGGCAGGCCGTCGAGATCCGCGGCGAACTCTACCGCCGCCTGTGCCTGCGCATCTGGGACCCCCACCGCCTCGGCCTGCACCCACCCGCCTTCCAGGCACCCGCCGGCCCACCACCCCCGACCACGCCGGCCACTGCGGCACCCGCACCACGCCGCCGCCCGCTGCGCACCGACCTGGCCCGCCTGATGCGCCAGGACATCCTGGCACCTGGCACCCGTATCGAAGCCGACCACGCGGGCCGGCACCACACGGCCACCGTCGACGCCGACGGAGTCATCACCCTGCCCAGCGGCGACCGCTTCACCAGCGCGGACGAGGCCGGGAAAACCGTCTGCGGCACCCGCCGCTGCACCGGCATGACCTTCTGGCACATCACCACCACCGACGGCCTGCGGCTGTCCCTGCGCGACGTGCGCAACCAGGCCCAGCAACAGGGACGCCTCACCACAGCCCGCACCAGATAGCCGCCGGCGGATGCGCGACTTCGTCGTACCGGCTGCGATGGTGCTGCGGACGCCGCCGGAGAGGCGGCAGCAGTAGGCTTCGGGAGCTGCGCATAGTCCTTCCTGCGCGGGATCTGCGACGGACGGCGCGGTCCGACAGCGCAGTGTGGTCGGACCTTACTGCGCTCGATTCGCTGCTAGGGGGAGCCGAGGTCGATCACATCCGCCAGGAGCCGGGTGTGCAGCTGCGGCATGTCCCTCACGCGGCTGCCCGGGCCCGGGCGGCGAGCTGGGGAAAGGTGTCTTCCCGCACCGTGCGCACCGTGCGCACGGTGCGGCCGGCGAGGGTGCGCAGGAGGGGCCACATCTGCAGGAGGA
Source organism: Streptomyces sp. NBC_00988 (assembly GCF_045162645.1). NCBI lineage: Bacteria > Bacillati > Actinomycetota > Actinomycetes > Kitasatosporales > Streptomycetaceae > Streptomyces > Streptomyces sp. NBC_00988. The sequence goes on along the minus strand of NZ_CP108730.1, from coordinate 117,740 downwards.
GTTCCTGGTTGAGGTAGCGGGGCAGGTCCTCGCGCAGGCCTTCGTGCAGGACGGTGCGGTACAGGCCCATGCGCTGGCGCGGCTTGCCCAGGTCGTAGGCGCTCAGCCCGGACCAGGCCATGTGCAGCGGCAGCTGAACGACCCCCTGGGCCGGTCCGTCCAATTCCTCCAGCGATGTCGGCAGGCGCTGAACGAACTTCGCCCGGTAGAGCGTGAGATCGTCGGCGTACGCGCCGGACAGGTCCGGTGTCTGGGACGAAGCGTGGGGCGGTGGGCCGGCTGCCATTACTCCCATTATGTCGGGCGCTGCGCGTCGTCGCGGCGGTACGCGCCCGAGGGCTGTATGCCCTCCGTCGCCGCCCAGCACGTGCCTGCGTTCTGTCCGCCGGTGACGGTCTGGCGGCTGTCCGCATCGTGTGGGGCAGGCCCTCGATACCGCCGAACCTGGCAGGGGGACGGGCCATTGGGCCTGGCGGGCAGTCCCGGAAACCCCTGACCGGCACGCAGGGCCCGCACGTGGTGAGGGGAGATCGGTGCGGGCGCACCGTCCGCGGCGCATCCCTGCCGCCGCCGCGGGTGGGGGCGGCAGGGATGCGTGGGCCGGCCGGGTGGGGGTGTGGTTTATCCGAGGGTGCCGGCGAATTCGCCGTTCTGGGCTTCTTCCGCGGTGAGTTGCAGAGTGCCGCGGTGACTGACCTCGACCTTGTAGAACTTCTCGCCCTTGGGGACGTCGGGCACGGAGACGTCGAAGGTGCAGGTGCCGTAGCTGGGGGACTTGCTGTCGCCGAGGTGGCCGGTGGCGATGACGTCTCCGTCTGCTCCGTACACGGTGACGGAGGTTCCCTCCGCGATGTCGTCGTAACCGCCGGTGCCCTGGCAGCCGCTGCCGTTGTCGGAGGCGTCCTCGGTGAGGGCGAAGGCTCCATGGAGCGTGAACGTGCCGGGCCCTGTGCCGGTGGTGGCGGTGATGCCCCAGACGGCGCCCGTCAGGCCGGCCCCGGCTGCCAGTCCGAGGAGGCCGGCGGCGGCCGCACTGAGGCCTCTGCGGGGCGGCGCGGGCGGCTGAGCCGGGAGCGGCGGAGTGTCGGGCAGCGGCGGCATGGTGTCCGTCATGATCCCCCCAGGGATGAGATGGATCGGCAGGCTATAAGCCGGTTGATGCTGCTGACGCCTGATCAGTTGAGGATTCACCGATTCGAGATCGAGGAGCGAGATCTTCACTGCCGCGCCGGGGGACGGCCCGGCATGGGGCGGTAGACGACCAGCGGGCCGGGCGCCGAAACACATGGCCGATGACGAACCATCGACATCTTCCGTACGGCACGGGTGTGCAGAAGGGCGCTGGGCCGGCCACCACGCATGCGCACACCTCCGAACAGCCCGCGCACGCCCTCCTGCTGTTACTGAGATTCGCGGCGTGATGTCGCGACGAGATGGACGCTGAACTGCGCGGACTTGTCTTTCTCCGGCGGCAGCATGCCGGGATCATCGGTAGCCCGGAACCAGCTTGCGGTCCCTGTCACGCGAGCCAGTGATAGGGCAGGCGGAGGATGGCGGCCACTTCCTCGGCAACGACGGCAGCGTGGGAAGGAACCCCTCCCTCGGCAAGGCCGCGGGTCAGATGCAGATGCAGCGACTGCAGGGTCGCAATCGTGTTGAACGCCCACGGAGGCACCGGACCGTAACCGCCGGCCTCCAGCGCCTTGGTCACCACGCTCAGCCACCCCGTGGCCTGCTCAGCCGACAGGCCGGGCACGAGCAGGATGCGGCCGATCGCACGGGCCAGACGGGCATCCTCCAGCTGTACATACCGGTAGTCGACCGCAGCCGTCATCCGGCGGGCACACAGCTCCAGCAACTCCGCGCGCCGACCCGGCAACGCCTGCGCGAACGCCGCGGCCGCGTCGGCGCCATGCGCGACGGCGTGCAGCCAGCCCAGGGAGTCGTCCCAGCCACGGGTGTCGCTCTCAGCCGGATACCAGGCGGTGAAGGGGGCATACCAACGCTCAGCGGCGGCCTTCGGCGCGGCGCCGGGCGCTTCCACTGCGCGTGCCAGCACGCATCGCAAGACGAGCGGCGCGAACGTCCGCGCCTGTATCTCGGGATGCTTGAAGCGACCCGCGGCCGTGTCTCCAAGGTCCTCCAGGACCTCATCGAGATGGCCTTCGTCTATCCAGTGCGCGGCGGCGGTATACGCCTGATCATCGCGGACCTTGGGGTCAGGGGAGACCAGCATGACTGACAGCTCATCACTGAGCCGGGATGCCGGAACGCCTTCAGGAAAGGGGAAGCCCTCGGCGGCGATCGACGACCAGGCGAAGTGATCCATAGGCATCGCAACACCCTAATCACCGCTCTCCGGTCGGGGAAGAGCTGCTGGTGATCTTGGCGTGCTGTCGTCGGAGGAAGACAAGTCCGCGCAGTTCAGCGTCCATCTCGTCGCGACATCACGCCGTGAATCTCAGTAGCCGGCCGCTGACAGGTGCCGCGCTGCCGGCCGGGCCATGTGATCCCGACCATCGAGTGATGGTGCGTCAAGAGATCGATCGGAGCGTCGATTTCATTCTCGGCTCGGGTGAAGGGCGGTCGGGGGGCGGGTGCGGCTGTTGGCGACGCATCGGATGGATGGCGGGGCGGCGCGGCGCTCGGTGCGGCCGGGCCGGCCGCCCGGAGAGCCGGGGGAGGTGGCGTTGACGGCATTGTCGGAAGGGAGTTGACACGCTGTCGGTACTCGACTTACGTTTGCTGTGTGTAGCCGCTTGGTTGCATGTTTTTGGGGGGACGGGCTTCATCGCGTGAGCGATGGAAGCCGGGGAATTAACCCCAGGAGACATGCGGCGTGAAGCGGCTTGTTGCTTTTCCAGGGGCCCAGTTCCTCGCGAGCCCGTCCTTCCCGACCGGGAAGGAACGGCGGTGCCCTCGCAGGTTGAGCCACCAGAAGAGAACTCTGTTGTTTCGGATACCGCCCAGGAATCCCCGGAAGAGCCCGATCGCCGCACAGTCGATTTGATCGCGCTCGTGTGCATCCTGGCTGCCTGCACCGCGATCTGCCTGTCGGCCGGTGTGGCGGCCCTCCAGGCCGTGATCGGTGCGGCCGGTATTTTGTTCGCCGCGTGGCGGACACCACCGCGGGCCGGGCGGGAGCCGAGATCGGCCCGGCGCCGGCCGCCACGGCGCCCCGGAAGGTGACATTGGCGGGGCTCTTGTTGTGGCCGATCAAGACACTCAAACGCCAGATGCCCGGACGCGCCGACGTCGATCTGGTGCGCAATCGCTGTTCGCGCTGTGGGGGAGAGAACCCCCCGACCTGTTTGACGCAATGATTGCGTCATCACATCATCGAGTGGTGCTCTTCCCTATGCCGGATCTCACCGCCGCGGACCGTGAGGTCCTCGACCAGATCGACCGGATGCGCGCGGCCCTGCGGCACGACGTGCGCACTCCCGCGAAGTGGACGGCCGGCCTGCGCAAGTTCCTCACCGCGGACGCGGTGGCGGCCTCGAATTCCATCGAGGGTTTCAAGGTGGCCACCGTGGACGTCGAGGACCTTCTGGAGGGCGAGAGCGAGGTCGACATCTCGGAGGAGAACCGGGAGGAGACCCTTGCCTGCCAGCGGATGATGACCTACATCCAGACCCTCAACGACGCCCGGGACTTCTCCTACAGCAAGGGCCTGCTCAACTCTCTCCACTGGATGCTGCAGGGACACCGGCACAGCGTCCGCAGGCCGGCAGGCCAGTGGCGCAAGGGCCCGGTCTACGTCACCGACGCCCGCGATCCGAGCATCGCCGCCTACACCGCCCCCGAAGCCCCGCTCGTCCCCGGCCTGATGCAGGAACTCATCGACTGGCTCAGCGACAGCGACACCACACACGCCCTGGTGCGGGCCGCGATGGCTCACTTGCACCTGGTCTCCATCCACCCCTGGGCCGACGGCAACGGCCGCATGTCCCGCTCCCTGCAAACCCTCATGATCGCCAGAGAAGGGGTTCTCGCACCCGAGTTCTCCTCCATCGAGAGCTGGCTGGGACGACCGGGCAACACCTGGGAGTACTACCGCGAACTGAGCGACCTGGGCAGCCACTACCAGCCCGACAGGGACGTTTCCGCCTGGATCAGGTTCAACCTCACCGCCTACCACCAGCAGGCCCAGACCGTCCAGGGCCGCCTCGCCCGCTCAGGCCGCGTCTGGAGCCACCTCGCCGCCTTCGCCGCCGGCCGGGGCCTGGACGAACGCACCGTCACCGCGCTCCACGACGTGGCCATGGCCGGACGCGTACGCCGCTCCCGCTACCAGAACGGCGAAGCCCTCAGCCTCCAGCAGGCCCAACGCGACCTGCGTGACCTCACAGCCGCAGACATCCTCCAGCCCGTCGGACGCACCCGCGCCCGCTACTACACCGCAGGCCGCGCATTCCCGCAGGACGTCCTCGACATCGCGCAGACGCCCATGACCCTGACGCACCCCTACCGCGACTGAGCGGTCGGGGGAGTGGGAAACCCTCACCGTCGTCGAACCGTCCGGCACCGTCATCCATGCCGAAGCCTGACCGAAGGACGGCGTGCCGGTACGGGTGTGTGCAGCCGGCCATCGAGGGCCGGGACCCGGCCGCCGATGGCGTACGGGTACGGCTTGCGCTGGTGGGGACTTGTAGACAGCGAGCTCCTGGGCAGCTTCAGGCGACCCCGGTCTGTGCGGCATGCGAAGGGGTTCTCCCGGCAATGGTTCGTGAAGTCGAACGCCTCGTTGAGGGGAGGGGTGACGTCGCATCCGCGCTTTTTCACCAGCCGTCGAGTGAGGTATCCGGGCCTGTGGTGCAGGGCGCTGGCGGTGGTGTGACCCGAAGTTCTCGGGGATGGTGTCCGTGTTATCTGACCTGGGCGTGCTTGTGGGGTCCGCGGTACCAGCCGCTGAAGCCGGTAAAACGCCGGTGGCAGCCCGGCCGTTCATTCGGGTTTGGCGGTGTCTGCCCTGTCGCAGGGATGCACGGAGGCGTGAACGCGTTCCGGGCGCTGGGAGCTGCATCAGAGGAGGCACTATGAGTGGGATTCATCCGGTCGCCAACGGCCTGCGTACCGATCACCCGGTTCCGGGGCTGCCGTTCATCAACGACGAGCGGCTGCCCTTGGACAATCCCGACGCGATCGAACGGACTGGCCGCAACCAGGGCGAAGGACTGTGGGGGCGTACGGATTCCTTACCCGGCGGTGGATGGGTGGCCTTCACGACCGAGACCAAGAACCGCGCCTACGCGTGGGCAGTCCACCAGCACCCCGCGTACGGGCGCACCGTTTTGCTGATCCGCGACCAGGACATGAGTGATCTGCACCACGCCTGGATGTACGGGCACAACGGGTTCCTCTACCGGCACGGCGGCTACTGGTGGGACGGCGCCGCGTGGCACCGGCCCGGCCAGGTCGTGGACCGCGCTTATGAGGGCTACGACGCTCGCCCGGTGAAGGACGCTGTCACCGTCGCGGCGATCGACTTCCTGGCCCGCCCAGTAGAACCGGGCAATGCCCGGATCGCGAAGATCGCCGACTTCACCGCCCCCAAGGAACCGCTGCCTCACTGGCGCGAGCATCTTGCCTTGTGGGCCGCGTCCCGTCGGCCCGGCTCTCTGCCGCTCGACCGCTGCGTCATCGACCTGAAGGCACCGGAACTCGAACCGGCCCACCTCGTCGACCGGACCGGGCTGACACAGATCGCGGGGCTGGCACTCGACGACCTGCCGCACCCGAAATACGGGCGCAGCAGCCTGCCCGTTCCCCAGACCGAAACCGCCGACGAGGGCCCGCGTTGGTCGGAACCCGTCGCCCGCGACTGGACCGAGGAGCACCACAGGACCCACGGACCGCAGGCGCTCCTGTCCGGCACGACGGTGTTCGGTTCCCAGCAGCCGCTTGGCCTGGTCGCTGACCACAACCGCCTGACAAAGATCATCTGCGACAGCCTCGAGGACGCGGACGGCCGAAAGACCAAGCGTGGTCTGGGGCGCGGCAAGACGAAGTACGAGGAGTCCGCCGCGCAGTTGGCCTGGTGGCCCGCTGTTGCCCTCAGTGATAACACCGACGGCTTCATCCCTGTCTCGGCCCTACGCACCACGCTGATCGAAGCGGTCATCGGAGGCCTCGCCGACGACGTCGCCCGGGCCGGAAAAACGACCAAGATCGGTGTCTCCCTCGGGGACATCAGACAGGACGTCGTCAAGCTCCTCGACTGGTACATCCTGCGAGAACCGGGCGGGACGCCGGTGCTCTTCGGCGAGATCTGCCTGATCGCCCGCCTGCGCCTTGGGCTTGAGCCCAGGGACGTCGGTGACCTCCTGCGCCGATCCCTCCACCTCGACAGCCAGTTGGACGGCGAAACCATCGACGCTCTGCTGGTCCTGGCGCTGCCGCCCTCCGCCACAAGGGCCGAGGACTGCTGAACGCCGCGTGTTGTCCGGGAAGCGCCGGACCACCGCCTCCTTCACGACTTCGGCACCCTCCGGGTGGTCTTCGGGATCCTCCTCAAGGACGGACGGGACATCCGTGTCGACTCGCTCTTCGCCTTCGCCCAGGTCTCACTTCTCCAAGCAGTCAGACGGTTGCGTGCGATGAACGCGGAGGTCGAAGTCGTCGCTGTCCACCGCTGAACCAAGCACGGTGACGCGCCGGTTCGGATGGCGCACCACGGCCAACTGGTGTGTACCCGGGCATGGGCGAAGAAGCTCTGGTCATCGTCTGTACAGCTTGGGTGCTGTGGGGTCGCTACCGGGCCGGCAGACGCCAGCAGCGGGGGAGCGGACCGGCTACCTTCGTCGGCGTGACGACGCACGCCGAAACCGGATCACCGATGCCTGCCCGAACGACGCCGCTCATGGCCTCCTACCAGGAGCTGCACCGCTACGCGCCGGGCCAGGAGGCGGCCCGCGGGCAGCGCTTCAACGCATTCCTGGCGGACGTGCTGCGCTGGGGCGGCCTGCAGGATGTGGTCAGTGATCAGCGTGGGCTGGATGGCCGGGACGAGACCGACGTGGCGTTCATGCTCGGGTACACCCCCTACATCGTCGAGGCCAAATGGGAGCGCCACCCGATCGAGATCAGCCCACGATCAAAGATCAACGGAAGGCTGGATGGCCGACCTCCAGGTGTCCGGCCCGTGCTGGTCTCCATGTCCGGCTTCACCTCGACGGTCCTCAACTTCGCCGACTACTACGCGGATGTGGTGCTGCTGGATCGCACCCACGTCGAGGCCATGGTGTCCGGGCTGATTAGCGCCGAGACCCTGTTCTACCGCCACTTGGCCGTCACCAGCCGGCGCGGCGGCTCCTACGTGCCGCTCGCCGACCTGTTGGGCAACGGCAGGCAGGAGCCGTCGCCATCGCTGGTGCGGTTCCCGGCGCAGGGCATCGACGGATTCCCCGCGATCGCCGAACCCGGTGTGACGGCCACCCACGTGCTGACCGCCGGCGCGGGCTGGACGGCGGGGGAGATCGACGGCCTCACACACACCGATGACGGCAGGCTGCTGTGGACGACGATGGACGGGGTGCTGGGTGTCCATCCGGCCACCGGCCGCACCGCCTGGACCGCAGCTCCCACCCTGTGCAAGGGGCCGGCCCTTACGACACCCGGGGGCGACACCCTCGTGCTCGCCGAGACGGCCGTCCTGCGCCTGACGGGCGAGCAAGCCACCCTGCTGGGTGGCGGGTTGCAGGGCCCCGGCCAGCTGATGCCCGGCCGGGACGGCAGTGCGTGGGTGTTCGCCAGCCAGGGCCCCCGGACCGCCCAGGGCGCGGGCGGACACACCCTGACCCGGCTGGGAGACACCCTGGCCGACAGCACCTCCTACGACGTCGTCTTCCAAGGCCGCGTGAACCAGGCCGTGCTGGCCCGGTCGGGTGCCCTCTTCCTGGCGGGCGGCGGGTGGGACGTCACCACCCGCCAGGAAGATGGCTGGCGCTGCCCCCGCGACCGGTGGTCCGAATCCGTACCGCTCACTCCGCAGGCATCGCTGGCCGTCGGCGAGCACACCGTTCTGCTCGCCGGCCGGACCGGCCAGGGCGGTATCGAGCAGGCCCTCGTCGCCGTCGACACCCGCACCCACCGGTCAACACCCCTGCTGCGGCTGCCGAACACCACCCACATCACGAGCCTGACCGCCGACGGCGAGGACGCCGTCCATCTGCTCACCGACATCCGCGGCAACGACCCCACCCCGCGCCCCCACCTGCTGCACGTCACCATCCCGCCATCCGCCCGTCCGTGAGCCATCGCGTACCGCCGCAGAGAGAGCCGGTGTTCGCGGCGCGGGCACCGGCGCCCAGGGTGTAGACGCGCAGTCGCAGGCGGCGGTCGCAGAAGAGTTCGCGTGCCCCAAGTCACCCGTCGCGCTCCCGACACCACGGCGGCCCCGCGATCTGGTCGCCGGCCTTATCACTCAGAACTCGCTCTGGAGGGTGTGACGTTCTCCTGGCACCCGGCCGGACTCACGCCGTACGTGCTGGTGAAGAAGACTCGCTGGCCTCCGGCGAAGGCTGCCTTCAACGACCCCAGGGTGCGCGATCTGGTGTCCCGGGCTGCGGAGTCCGCGCTATCCCGACGCATCTGCTGGTTTGACGGGCACTCTGGGCGTAGGAGGGTGATATCGGTGGTTCGCCAGGGGGGACTGTGTCGGATACGGGGCTGTCGTGGAGCGCGAGACTGGCCGGCATATGGGGGCGCGCGGAGTCGACCGTTACGAAGATTGTTCTCGCCGTTGTCTTCGCCATGGGTCTGGTCGCCCAGTTCGTGAAGCCCGTCGGTGACGCGTTGCAGGACAAGGTCTACCTGGGCGGGTCACTACTCACTGCGGTGGGCTACGTGCTTTACAGCGAGGTGCAGCGCCTGAACACGGTGCACACAATTCAGCAGGAGACAGAGCAGTCCCTGGCCGCCACGGTGCGTCGCGTTGAAGACGAACTGCAGCGACTTAACCAGGTTCTGCGCCCTCGGGTCACGCCCACGACGTTGGGAAATGAGATCCGGCAGGCGCTCGAAGCCGGGGGAGAGGTGGACTTGGCGGCGATGAGCTTCACCGGAGAGACGTTCGTCAATCCGGTCAGGTCCATGCTGTACAACCTGAGTAGGGATCCCGCACGGAGAGTGCACGTGCGCGTTCTGGTACCGGATTTCACTGAGGAGATCGATGTCCCCGGTCAGGTGGGTGCCGGAGGCAGGATCTGTGACGCTCCAGAGTTCCGTGAGCACCTGAGGCGCATGGTCGTGGAGCACGAGCAAAGGCTGAAGGCTCACATAAGGCGGATGGCCGTGCGCGGCCAGGGAACGCTCACGGTCGACTTCCGCGTGCTGCACGTGTCACCCATGCGCAAGCTCTACTTCATTAACACCGACGTGGCGTATGAGGGGCTCTACGACAAGCTGGATCTGCGCCCTGACCCGGACTGTGCTGCAGTTCCCGGACCGGACACGGCCGAGGGCGATCTCCTGGACGTCCTCGGCGGTTCTCGGCTGGACCGCTGGTGCCTGGACAACGGCGAACAAGACCGGAAGGACCTTGCCCGCTGCCAGGAGTTCTTCGAGACGCTCTGGCAGGGAGCCCGCGAACTGACGCCGTCCCCAAGACGGCCAGACGTCCCCTGAATCGCTACCTACGGCCGCCGACCCGTACCCGTATCCGTGCCCACCGGCCGATGCACACTCGGGAAACCGCCTCCGGCTACTACCAGGTGCTCGGGGCGCGTTCGGTGCGGCGCGGCCCGCTATCGCACCGGCCCGCGCCTGTGCGGTTGAAGTACCGTCAGCAGGCCCTGCGTCTGGCTTGCCAGTACTGGCCCGTCGATCTGGCACTGTCATCCACGCCGAAGCCTGACCGAAGGACCGCGCAAGCCGCCCGTCCCTGCCCCACCTCACCGACGTGCCCGCCGACGCCGACCTGTCCGTACGGCTGACGACCGGCCGCGCCCGGATCACCGACGCGACAGCCGACGGCGAGAGGGTGGTGCGCCTGCGGGGCGCCGGACAGGAGATCGACGCCGCACCGGCGGCCGCCCCCCTCTTCCACCGGCTCACCGAGCCCCGATGGCACCGGCTCGGCGACCTCGCCGACGTCGCGGGCGTGTCCGTCGCCGACGCGGCGGCCGTCGTCACCGAGCTGGTGGCGGCACAGGTCGCGACCGTGCGGACGGCGCGACCGTGACGGCCTCCCTCGGGCTGGGCACCTACCGCATCCCCGCAGGGGAGATGGCCGCCGCCGCCCGGCGCGCGGCCCTCTCCCCGTCCGCCTGGATCGACACCGCCCCCAACTACTGCGACGGCCGTGCCCACCACTTCCTGGCCCCGGTCCTCGCCGGGCACCCCGACACGGGCATCGCGACGAAGACGGGGTTCCTCACCGCCTCCACCGCGGCGGAGGCCCACGCCGCCGGCGTCGTCGACGACCCCGGCGTCCGCCACAGCCTCGACCCCCGTTACGTGCGCTGGCAGACCGACCGCAGCCGTAGCGAGCTGGGCCGCCTCCGCCTCGACGCGGTGTTCCTGCACAACCCCGAACACCACCAACAGCCGGGCAACGGAGCCGAGTTGGCCGACCGGCTCCGCGCCGCGTTCGCCGTCCTCGAAGAAGAAGAAGAAGCGCACGCCGGACGCCTCGCGTCGTGCGGCGTCGCGACCTGGGAGGGGTTCGCCGACGGAGTGTTCACCGTGCCGCTCCTCGACCGCCTGGCCGCCGAGGCGGCCGGAGTTCCGGGACGGGAACGTGGCCCCGCGCTCGTCGAGTTGACACGCGCTGCGACCGGGACCCGATTGCGCGCCTGCTGGATCCGCTTTGGGCCGGCTGCCGCCGGGTTCACGGGAAGAGGGCATCGCCTCGGCTACGGGCGGTGAAGGCACTGCGCCGGCCGGAGCCGGGCCTGCGGGCGGCGGCCGACTGCGGAGGAGACAGCGGCGCGACCGGAGCGATCCAGCAGGCCACCGCACCGCGCATGGGCCCGTCCTGCTGGAGGCGGTCGGTGCGGCTGGGAAGGCCTGCCCCTGCCGGGGCGGGTTCGGCTGTGGAAGGAGCTGGGCGGCTATTCACCGTTATGTCCGGTGGAGGTGATCAGGGCGATGAGGGCGAGGAGGCAGGTCGTGAGCGTGATGACCTGCTGAGGGTTCCATCCCTGCTGGAGGGTCAGGGCGATGGCGGCGGTGATGACGTAGGGCCATGAACGGCGGTGAGGCTGGGGGGAGTTGGGATCGGGCATGAGAGTCTCCGGTGATCGGCTGGTGTGCTGGAGACCCACGGTGATTCATGGTTTCGTTGTCCGCTGGAGTCGAACGCTGTTGCTGCAGGTGGATGTTCGTATATCGAGGACAACCCGGGTTTGTTCCTGGACAAGCGCGAGGCGGGGGAGCGGATGGGGCGGCCGCTGGGCGTGCTGAAGGGGCGGACGGGGCAGGCCAATGAGTTCGCCTGCTGGTTACGCAGGATCACGGCAGGTGTCACGGTGCGCGGCCTGGAGGAGGCCTTCCCCTACGGCAAGTCCTCCTGGAGCGGGTTTCGTGACGGCAGTCGGCTTCCGCCCGCGGATCTGGTCACCCAGGTCGCCGCCCGCTATCTGCGGGAACCTGCGATGCGTAAGCGCCAGTTGGAGCACGGGCTGGGCCTGCTGGCGGCCGCGGAGCAGGCCGCGAAGACTCTTCAGCAGCAGGAAGAGGTGGTGGTACGCCCGGGCGACGCTCTGTCGGCGGTGCTTGCCACGCAGCGGCGGTTGGACCCGGTGGCGCTTGCGCTGCTGCCCTGGACGATGCCCGGCTGCGTCAGATCGAGGCGATGCAGAGGTTTGCCGCCTCCGAACGGCGCCGCGAGGAGCTGGAGGCCTTGGTCTCGGTTCTGGAGCAGCGCATCACGATCCTGGAGAGCGAACGCGATCAGGCCAGGGAAGACACCCGCGCGGAACTGCAGCGCGAACTGCGGATGTCGCTGGAGTACCGCAACCAGGCCGACGAGAAACTCAAACACGCCCGCCATGCGGAGGAGCGGGCCCGCCGGCTGAGGCTCGCGGCGGAGAAGCAAGTGGCCCGCGAACGGGTGGAGCTGCTGCGCGTCGACCGCGACACCGCAGCGGACACCGTCCTAGCACCGCCACCGGAGGGCTCGGTGGCTGAGGACCTGCAGCTGCCGCCCCTGGACCGCATCCGGGAGCTTCTCGAGGTCGCCCAGGAGCAGCTGGATGTCCAGGACGACGAGCTGGATGACCTCGGCGAGCAGCTCGGCGCCCAGATACCGCCGCATGCCGACGACGATGCAGCGGCCACCCGCATCGTGTGGGGGCAGGCGGTCGACGCCGCTGACCTGGCTGAGGATGGGCCAAAGGGCCCGCTGGACAATCCCGGAAAACTCCTGACCGGCACAGACGGACCGCACGTGCTCAAGGAGATCGCGGCGGGCGTACCGTCTGCGGCGCACTCCGCCTCCGCCGCGGGCAGCCTGCACGCCCTGTCGGGAGAACTGATGCTTGGCCTGAGCACAGTCAGCACGCCGGACGCCTTGGCCCTGAAACTGTCCCAACTGCTGCGCCGGGCCGGAGTGCAGTCGATCCGGCAGCTGACCGTCGCGCTGCCCGCCGACATGAAAGACGATGTGTTCCGGGCGGCGGTCAGCCGCTGGATCGACGGGGAGGACCTGCCCGACACCTGGCCCCATCTTGAGGCCCTGGTACGGCTGATGGAAGCCACCGACGACGAGATCGCCGCCTTCCGGCAGGCCTACGACCGGATCGTCAGCAGCGACTCCGCCGCCTGGGGCAGCAGCCCCGTTGACGATCTGGCCGATCTCACACCCTTCACCCGCAGCCTGCACCACATCTTCCGCACGTCGGGTGCGGCGAAGGCCCGGAGAGGGGAGTGGATCATCACCGGCCTCGCCCCCGCGGCCGTCGTTGCCGTGACCACCGCTTACACCGCCGCCCTCCAGGCGTTCCCCGGCCCAGGCCCGGCGAAGCTGGTCGGCTACGGCACGGTGCTCCTGACCGCGTGCGTCGTCGTCCTGCTCGTCGCCGCCCGGGTGAGTGTGCTGTGTGCCCGGCCGGAACAGCCCTTGCTGCGGAGACGTTTCACCGCCGCCAGTCTCACCGCCGGTGCGCTGGCCGTACCGGCCGGACTGGCACTGCCCTGGCTCCTGGACAGTGACACCCCGGGACGGTGGTTCGCTCATCTCATCGGGCTGCTGTAGCTGCCCGGGCGAGGCAGCGGAGAGAACGGCTTCGGCAGGGGCGACGACTCATCGGTGAAGCCATGTGCCACCGTGACGCTCCACTGACTCCGACGGGCAGACCGGGCCTGGCCCGTCTGGTTGTTGACGAGAGCCTGGCCGCATGCGGGATGAACTGCCCTGGCGGTGCTGGCGGGTGACGCTCGTGCATCCCGAGGCGAGCCGCTGCTCCCGGCACGGCGCCGGCGGCCGGCGCTCGGTACGCCCCTGCGGATGTGCGGCGCGCCTGGCGGATCGGGGTGGTTCGTTCCTCACGTGTCATGACGATTTCGTCATGCATGGTGGGGGTGTGACGGAGCAGAGCATCTACGGGCATCTTCGTGAGTTCCGTGAGGCTTTCGACAAGCCTGAGCCGCTGGCCTGGCCGGAGATCAGCCATGGCCAGCTGCTGATGATGATGAGCCCGAAGAAGCAGCATCAGCTCGTTGCCCACCGCCTGCGCACCCGGCTGGAGCCTCAGTGAGTGTTTTTGATCCTCCGTCACGTTCGTAGCGGTCACCGCGCCGCAGTCCGCGGTGCGGCTGAACGGTCACCGGAAGACAGGTCCAACTCCTGGGTGTTGCGGGAGCAGTCGTAGGAGTGGTCGCGCACACGGGGGTGGTCCGGCCTCAAGCGGCGTTCCCCGTCAGGGGCCTCGGAGTTGATGAAGTCATCCGCCGTTCCCCCGGCTGGCACCGCCACATGACCCTGGCCGTGGCCGCCCACGCCTGCCTGACCGTCCTGCGCGCCCGCCAACGCGACACAGACAAAGCAGCAACGGATCCTCCCAGCTCATCCACCTCAGCCTCGCCGAGGTCAGACGTCTGATCGCCCGTCTCACCGACCGCCTGCCCCCACCCGTCGACCACATCCTCAACTGGTCGACCTGGCGCCGCAGACGCCAGCACCAAGCCCGCATCACAAACGACGGGGACACAGCCCCTGAAACTGGCCAGCAGTCACGGCAAAGACCGTTGCAGTACTAGGGCCTGTGTGATGTCGTGATCAAGCGGTTGCTTGCAGCAGGTCGTTGATCCAGATCATCGAGGCGCGGAGGTGGAGGCCGGCGAGATAGCTCTCGGGCGTCTTGTCGTATCGAGTCGCGATGCCCCGCCAGGCCTTCAGCTTGTTGATCAGGCGCTCGACGGTGTTCCGTTCCTTGTAGAGATCGGCGTCGTGACCTGTGGGCCGGCCGCCCCGGCTGCCTTTCCTCTTCCGGTTGGCGGCCTGGTCCTTCTTCTCCGGGATGACGGCCTTGATGCTGCGTTTGCGCAGGTAGGAGCGGTTGGCGCGGGATGAGTAGGCCCTGTCCGCGGCGACAGCCCCGGGCCGGGTTCGGGGACGGCCGACCGGCAGACGGACCCGCACCTTCTGCAGCACGGGGGCGAATTGCGGGCTGTCAGCAGCCTGTCCCGCGGTCAGGACGAACGACAAGGGACGGCACTTGCGGTCCGCAGCGAGATGAATCTTGCTCGTCAGCCCGCCTCGGGACCTGCCGAGCAGGGCTTCCTTCAGACGGAGCTTGCGCCGTCGCCTGAGGTGCCGCAGTTCTTCCCGGCCGGGGGCGTCGCGTCCGTCCTGTCCGTTCTGTTCCGGCGGGCCGCCCCCTTTTGCCGGGCCCGTTCCTGGTCGGCGGCGGCTTCCTCGAGGGCGTCCATGACTTCCTTGCCGATGCGCATCCCGGCGGCGTCGTGGTGGGCACGGACGGTGGTGGAGTCCACGCTGACCAGGGACAAGTCGGCCTGCTCCTGGCGGGCGGCCTCAGCGATCATGCCTTCCAGTAATGCGGTGAAGACGCCGGCGTCCCTCCAGACGCGGAAGCGGCCGTAGACCGTCGGCCATGGGCCGAACTCGCCCGGCATCTCCCGCCACTGGCTGCTGGTGCGGAACCGCCAGATCACCCCCTCGAACTGCTTACGCAGCCGCTCAGGGTACGGACCGTAATCGCCTATCGGCAGGAACGGTTCGATCAACTGCCACTGCTCGTCGCTGAGTTGCCTGCGCGTCACGAACGCCTTCCTACCGGATCCGCGTTCCAGACGGATCCAGATCGGCACGATTGATCACGACATCACACAGGCCCTAGCGGCCGCCCGTGTCCGATATGTGGTATCCGTCAGCCATTCGCGCTGTTACGGTTCCGATTCGCACGCTGCACTGCCGGCCCTGTCGGCATCCGCCGAGCTTCCCAGAGCCCCTTCAGGAAACGATCGCGCGTGCGCCGTTCTCGCGAGCCCGCCGAAGGAGTCGCCATGCACACCCCTGGCCCCGCGCGACGAAAGCGATTCGCATCCACCGGTCCTCAGGTGATCAGCATCAGCGCCGCCGGCGACGGCACCGTATGGGCGCTCGACACGTCCGAGGTGCTGCTGCAGAACACCGAGGACGCTATCGCGTGGGCACCGCAGGTGGGCATCCTCGTCGACGTCGGCGCGGCGTCGGACGGCGGCGTCTACGGCGTCGACGCCGCCGGCTCACTCTACTCGTGGCAGGGGGTAGCGGCAGGATGGCACTACATCAAGCCGTCCCCGAACATCGCCCTCACCAGCGTCTCCGTCGGCAGCGCCTCGCTGGTGTGGGCGACGGACAAAGGCGGCACGATGTACCGCTACGATCCCGGCCCGCAGTCATTGACCCCGATGCCGTCTCCGCCGAACAGCGGCCCTGTCCAGTCGCTGGGGGTTGCCTCAGACGGCACCGTCTGCTGCCTGAGCGACGGTGCTCTCTTCCGTTTCGGCGACGGCAGCTGGCACTCCGTCCCAGGGGCACCCGCCAAACTGCACGCGCTCGGCGTGGGGACGGCCGGCTATCTGTGGGTAATCGACGCCGCCGGGACGATCAGCCAGTACGACGGCGACGGGCGGCCATGGCTGCCCGGGCCGACGCTGGCAGGCGCGGTCGGGGAGCGGATCAGCTGCGGTGACGACGGCACGGTCTGGATACTGGACACGAGGGGCGGCCTGCATCAGCTCGACGTGGGCACGCAAAGCTGGGTTCCGGTCCCGGCGCCCGGGAAGGGCACGACCACCGGGATCAGCGCGGGCAGCGCGGCCAGCACGTGGGCCGTCCAGGCGGACGGCTCCGTCTACCAGTACGTCATGCAGGACAGCATCTGGTCAGACGTCGGTTTAGTACGGCAGTACCGCCAGGTCTCGGCGCAGGACCAGAAGACCCTCTGGGCCTGTGACGAGTCCGGCTGGCTGTTCGGGCTCAGCAGGCCCGAAGGCGGTAAGTGGACCATCCCGATATCAGCAGACGTCCAGCTCACCTGGGTCAGCGTCTCCCCCGACGGCACCGTGCTCGGCGCGGACCCCGGCGGCAACCTGGTCCGCTTCGACCCTGGCCCGCAGACAGTGACGCCGCTGGGGCGCCCGACAGGCGGCGGGCCGATCGTGCAGGTCGCCGCGGGCGGCCCGCGGCTGGCGCTGGTGCTGTGCAGCACCGGGCGCCTCTACAGCTGGGACGGCAGTACCTTCCAGCCGGCCGACTCAGGCCTGCCGGCCGCCGGCGTCATCAGCATGTCCGTCCTGCCCGGCGGGGCCGCCTATGCCGTGGGCACCGATCACCGCCTCTATCTCAGCCTCGACGAATGGCTCCCCGTCAGCAACGGGCCGCTGCTCCAGGTGTCGGCCTCCTCCCTGGAGCAGGTCTGGGGCATCAGCCTGGACGGGTACGCCGTCCAGCTCGGGACGGATCACGACGGGGAGGGCACAGGCGGTGCCGGACTGCCGGGGTGGGACGACCAGTTGCCGTTCGACGAGGTCTGGAGCACCCACCTGTGGATCGTCAACCGGGCGGCGGTGCTCGCGGGCACCTACGGGGGGCTCGGCGCCGCGCTGGTGAACCTGGTCAAGCCGGGCCAGGGGAAACTGAACGATCCGTTCCACGACAACCTGTGCCAAGGATTGATGGACGCGGACTACATGCCGCCGTACGACGACGTGGAGAAGGGCCAAAGGACGTACAAGTCGCATTTCTATGACCCGGACACCGGCCACAACTACATGGGTGAGACGGAGCCCACCGCGCTGACCAGGGGCGCCAGCCTGTTCAACGTCGCACTGTCACGCCACCAGGACGGGAATCTCGCGGAGGCAGGCTACTACCTCGGTCTGTCCCTGCATTACTTCACCGACCTGACGCAGCCCATGCACGCCGCTAACTACACCTATTGGTTCTCTCGCCCGGTATACGGCTACCACACGGACTTCGAGAGCTACGCCATGACGATCCAGAGCACCGTCTCGCCCCCGGTCAGCTACCAGCCGAGCTCGCTCGGCAACGACCCGGCGGCCCACATCATCGCGACGGCGAGGAAGTCCAAGTCGCGGATGAAAAGCCTCTGGTCCGGCGGCGACTACTACGGCATGACCGATAAGATCCGAGCGAGCATCCGCGCCGCGCTGCCGCCGATCCTGCAGGAAGCGATCACCGCCACTGCGAGGTACCTGATCGCGTGGATCACCGAAGCCACCTCGGCCTGGGCCGACGACGGCGGGTCGGCCCTGGCCGGGGCCGGAGCGTGCGTGATCGGCGGCACGCCCTTTGTCTCCGTGATCAAGCCGAACGGCGATCTCGCGGTCAACTACGTGATGGGCACCAGCCGGACCTGGGACGACCGCGGCACGCCGAGTGGCACGACGATCGCCGAGGCCTGCGGGAGTGCCGCCTTCGCGGACAAGGCCCACATCTACGTCCTCGGGGCCGACGGGAAGCTGTACCTGAACATCAGCAATTCGGCCGGCTTCGAGTGGCAGACTCTCGGCGTCCCGCTTACTAGCACCAAGCGGCTGCGCATGGGGCTCGGGGCCACCGCCACGTCCACCTCGCCGGTGGCCTATGTCCTGTCCAGCAACGGCGAGATCTTCTACCACACGCAGCGGCTCGCCCAGAAGTGGACCCACGTCGGCGCTCCCCCGGGTAACTCCCCGGTGGTGAAGGCGGTGGGCGCGGCTTGCTACAAGGAGGATTACCCGTGTACCGCGGTGATCACCGCCGACGGCAACCTGCACGTCTGCGGGCGCGGGACGAACGGTCAGCCGAACCAGTGGACGACACCCGGCACCCCCCCGGGCGTAGGGATCGCCAAGCCGGTCGGGATCTGCTGCAACAATCGGGCCATGCACGTCGCAGTGCTCGGCAGCGACGGCAACCTCTGGCACGCCAACTTCAACGACATCCGCAACGAATGGCGCTGGGAGAACCTGTACCGGCCGTCCGGCAAGCAACTGGACGCTGGAATCGGCTTCGTCGCCCCCGGCAACTCCCCCCTCTTCTACCTGGTCACCACGACCGAGGGTGAGCTGTGGATGTCATGGTGGCAGAACTCGCACGGCCGACAGGTGTGGTCGACGGCCGGCTCGCCCAGTTCGGAGATACGAGTCCGGGTACCGGCAGGCGTCACCGCGGATGACAGGAAGCCGCACACATTCGTCATCGGCACCGACAACGGCCTGTGGGATATCCCCGGGACGGGCGCCTTGGCCCCCTAGGCGCACGGCCGGCCGCGTCCGCGCCGGTCTCGCGCTGACAGGTCTGCTCGCCGCGTGCGGCGGATCCGGCTCTGGTGTCGATCCGGGGGTCCGCTGGATGAGGCACGGGCGCTCGACGGCGTGGCCCACAGTCTCGTCCGGGTTGGGGACTCCCAGGCTGCTTTGGCCGCGCTTCGTCAAGCGGTTGGTATTTACCGGCGCATCGGCGCGGCCGAGGCGAAGTCAGCCGCCGCGAGACTCAGTGCCCTGAAGGCCGAAGACGTCGGTGTACCTTCGAGTGCTGAGGAATCGACCGATTGATGAGCAAGATCGGTAAGTGGCGGCGCGCGGCCGGATCGGCGCCGGATCATGCCCATAAAAAGGTGTCAGAAAGTCGATGTGCTCAAGAAGTTGAGGTGCACCGTTTTCTGTACGAGGCAGTCCCACCCTCAGCAGCGCCGCCACCAAAGCCTCCATGAACGGGCGCATGTGCTCGGGGGACTTCCACCGGTCCGATGACGCACTGGTCCAGGACGTGTGCCGCCCGCTGCGTCACCGCGTCCGGGGCGGGGTCCTGCTTGGCCATGTGTTGCTCCTGACGTGCCTGTTCTCGTCGTCCAGCTTGCCAGGCAGCTCGTCGGACAGCACTGTCGACAGGCGGTTCCTCGTCGGCCGCGTCGTGCTCGGCAACGACGGTCGTTGCGGTGGGACAGAGGTCCGGCCCGGGGCGGCTCAGCGATCAGATGCACTGCTTGCCTGCATGGGGTGGGGTGCCGCGGCCGCGGGTGATCTGGAAGTCGATGGGGATGTCGAAGTCGGGTTTGGTGGCGTCGTTCGCCGTGGACTCCGGGAAGTCGAGGATCACCAGGCGGATCCACTTCCCGGACGGTCCGGGGATGACCGCGGACTGCCCGACGTCCGCGCCGGTGACGGAGCAGCTGGTCCACGGGGTGATCACGGAGTAGCCGGCCCTGCGATGTTGTTGCCGTTCACCGACTGCACTGAGATGGTGACCAGCCCGTCCGGTGTTCTGGACACCCGCACGGTGTGGGCGGTGAGCCTCGTCGTCCCCGGTGTGAAGACGGGAGAGTCCGAGGCCGCCGGGCTGGACGGGGACGGCTGTGAACTGGACGTTGCGGGTGCGGACGTTGAGGACCGGGTCCCTGCCCCGGCGGTGGGGGCGCCGGACCGGTCGTGAGCGGAGTGGTAGAGAGCCAGGGCGGCCGTGGCGACTGCGATGCACCCGAGTCCGGCCAGGCCAACGCTCGTACGTCGGCGGCCCCGTGGGGGAAGGTCCTTCTCGGTCTCGGTGTCCGGCGGGGACGACGGGAGGTCCGGGGGCGTGCCGGGGCCGGCTGCGGCGGTCCGGCGGGTCGTGTCGGCGGCCTGCCACCGGCGCAGGCATTCCGCCACGGCCCTCTCACCGCCCAGGGCGTGGGCGATGGGCTCCACCGTGGTCCAGCGCGGCAGCCGCCTGCCGTTCAGGATTTCCGAGATGGTGCTGGGCACGACCGTCGCGCTGGGATCCCGGCGACGGATCTCCCGCGCGATGCTGTCCAGGCTGGGATTGCCCTTGCTGCGGCGTAAGTCGGTCAGCCAGGCGGCGAACGCGCCCACCGGGTCGTCCGTGGCACCTTCTTCGGCTGTTTCGCGATCGTTCGCCGTCATTCGGTTTCCCCCAACGCGCTGCTCCCAGCGGGCTCAATGGCTTCCCACCCACACCCGTGAAGGAAGGGAGCCCTGTGGTGCCCATCATCATCCTGGCCGTACTCCTGTCCCCGGCACTCGCCCGGCTGTTGGCCACCACCGTCGCGGTCCTCGCCCGCGACCCCATCCGCCGCACCGATGCCCGGCACGCTCTGCGCCTGCTCCTGACGCGTAAATAGCAGCAGGTCAGGGTGGGTGTAGGCAGGGCTGGGTGCCCGGTGGCCGTGGTGGCGCCGGGTGCCGTGGCTCGGGTCGGTCAGGCTGTGCCTTCCAGCGGGTTGAGGGTGACGGTGTAGCCGAGCTGGTTGAGCGCGTTGATCGCGCGGTGGGTGGCGCGTTCGGGGTCGCGCCGGGCGAAGTAGGTGCCGCCGAGTTCGCAGTAGGGGACGTTGTCGGTGAGCATGTGCCAGATTGCGGTGATGATCGAGTGCTCGACGGCGACCAGGGCCCGGAGCGGACCGCGGCGGGCGGTCAGGCGTTTGTACCGGGCCTGCAGGTAGGTGTCCTTGGTCCTCACGGCGCCGAACGCGGCGAGGCCGAGGGCGCCTTTGAGATACGGGTTGCCGGGCCGGACCCTGGTGTTCTTGGTGCGGCCGGCGGACTCGTGGTGGCCGGGGCAGACCCCGGCCCAGGAGGCGAGGTGCTTGGCGGAGGCGAACCGGCTCATGTCGCTGCCGGTCTCCGCGATGATCACCTCGGCGACGGCCCGGTTGATCCCGGGGACGGTGTCCAGGAGGTCGAGTGCGGGACGAAAGGGGGCCATCGCCTCCTCGATCCGCTGGTCCAGCTGCCGGATCGCGTCGGTGAGCTGGTCGTAGTGGTCCAGGTGCAGCCGGGTCAGGAACGCGTGGTGGGCGCGGAAGCGCCCGGTCAGGGCCTCGGTGAGCTCGGGGATCTTGTTGCGGAGCTTGCGCCTGGCCAGCTGGGCGAGGACCTGCGGGTCGCGTTCCCCGGAGGTCAACGCCTCCAGCATGGCGCGGCCGGAGACGCCCATGATGTCGGAGGCGACCGCGGACAGTTTGAT
Organism: Streptomyces sp. NBC_00988; assembly: GCF_045162645.1. Classification (NCBI taxonomy): domain Bacteria; kingdom Bacillati; phylum Actinomycetota; class Actinomycetes; order Kitasatosporales; family Streptomycetaceae; genus Streptomyces; species Streptomyces sp. NBC_00988. The sequence goes on along the minus strand of NZ_CP108730.1, from coordinate 96,322 downwards.
CCCGGTGTCCTCCAGCAGTTTCTCCAGGCGCTGCACGATCTGTCCGCGCTCGCGGGTCATCTGGGTGCGGGCCCGGGTCAGGTCCCGTAGTTCGCGCACCGGTTGGGGTGGCACGAAGGAGGGGCGGACCAGTCCGTGGGCGCCGAGCTGGGCCAGCCAGGCGGCGTCGGAAACGTCGGTCTTGCGGCCTGGCAGGTTCTTGACCTGCCGGGCGTTGACCAGGATCACGTTCAGGCCCTCGGTCAGCACGTAGTAGAACGGTTTCCAGTAGTCCGAGGTCGCCTCGATCACCACCAGCGTGACCCGTGCGGCGAGCAGATGGTCCCGCAGTTCCAGGACCGCGTTCGTCGTCGATCCCCACGTCGTGGTCTCGGTCGTGAAGGACCCCCGCCGCTTCGAACTCGGGGTGCGGACGCACGCTTTGGCGTCCTTCTTGCTGATGTCGAGGCCGGCACAGCGTTCGTGCAGCACGTCCACGGTCTTGCCCCCTCCCTCGCCGGACGGCCGGTTACGCCGTTCCGGGAGGGCCAGGGCGAATCAGGAATTCTGACGCACGTGCTCACAGCAACACTCCACGGTTCCCGTGGTCGGCCCCCAGCACCACGCTGACCTGCGAGCTCACCGGCATCACAGAAGCATCGGTTTCGGCCGGAACGAACTCTGCCAGCGTCCCGGACCGATACCAGCGCCGTCAGGGCAGACAGAAGCACCTCCAGCGCGCCACGGGATTTACCACGCCCCCGGCGCGCACCGAAGGTGCGCTGAGTCGCTGACCTGCCACACCCCCCACAGTGAATGCCGCTGCCACGGGGCATCGGGTCCGTCCACGCTGCACCCCGGGGACATCCACCCAGATTCGCCACCACCCCCGCCCGCTTCACCTTCAACGCCGTTTCCGGGACCTGATTCGTGATCAGGAACGTACGAGCGGGCCGTTGGCGGCGACGAAGGTGGCAGCATGGAGGCGCGTTCGTTCAGCGTGGACCGGGGGGCGACAACGCGACGGTGATGGATTACATGCTGCTCGGAGGGGCGGGCGGGGCGCTGATCGAAGCAGTCGCTTTGTTCAGCCGCCTGGGCGAATGGCGCGCTGCGCGGCTGACGCCGACGGGTAACAGACGCAAGAACCCCCCGAGCTTCCTCAGCTTCATCGACCTGCCCCCCCATCGTGGCCATCGCTGTCACGCGGCTGGTGCTCGGCGGGGCCACTGCCACCGCGTTCGGGACCAGTGGGCAAGCCACAGGAGCCTTTGGCGCCTTGACGGTTGGGGCTGCGGCACCAGCCCTGCTTCAACAGCTGGGCCAGATCCGCCAGATCCGTGAGGCAGTCACTCAGCCCGCGACGGAGCAACCGCGTACGCAGCAGACGGCCGCAGGCAAACCGGCCAACACGATGGAATCGCTGGCCCCGGAGGCCGCAGAAGAGGGTGGGACCGTATGAGCAAGGGCAGCGATGACCTCACCTTTGGTCAGAAGGTCGTTGGCGGCCTCATCGGGGCCATCAACAACGCCCACGTCGAAGTCTTCAATTCCCACGCCGCCGGCGGCCCGACTGACTCTGCTGCGCAGGACTTGTTGGACAGTGTCAGGGAACTGCGTGGCGATTTGGGGCGGATGAGAGGAGGCCCCGAGATCGCTGCTCTTGGAGAGGTCCTTGCGAGCGTCGAAGACGAGATCATGAGGACCGGCCAAACCTCGGCAAGTCAGCGGGAGAGACTACGAGAGGCGCTGGTTGGCACCCAGTCGGTGACAAGCGTGTTTGCCTCTGCAGCGGCCGTGGCTGCAATGGTTGGGATGTGACGGTATACGCCCGCGAGGGCGCGAGCCCGGTCGCCCACCTCACCTCGTACGAGGTTCCCGCGTCCCCGCCCGTTCACCGTCACCGGCTGGAAGATCGACGCCACTGCTCTGCCCCGTTACAGCGCGGACGCCGGACGGTGAACGACACCGCCGGCCTGGTGCGGTCCTGGCGCCGGCAGCGAGGCATGTCCCAGACACGCCTGGCCGAACTCGCCGGGACCGGGCAGGCCGCGATCTCACGCATCGAATCCGGGCGGGACCTGCCCACCCTGGCACTCCTGGACCGCATTGCCTCGGCACTGGACTGCCGGCTGACGGTCACCTTCACGTCCGGCTCAGGGTGAGCGTGCGCTCGGTGAGCTCCCTCCGGGCCGTCGACGGCCTCAAGGCCCGGAAGCCGTACTGATGGCGAACGGCCGAGGCCGAGTGCAGGCCGGTCGACCGGTGAACGGGCCCGTACGTTTCGTGGACCGCCACGCTCCAGTGGACGGTGCGCTGTTGGGGTGGTGCAATCCCCTTTACGGAAGGCTGTGCGGGTCAAGGCCCTGTTCATTCCGCGGTCGCGAGCCCGTGATCCTCAAGGAACGAACGGGCGGCGCTGATGGAGGCGGCGAGGGTCGCGGCTGTGGCGCGGGCTTGTGCGAAGTGACCGCCCCATGCGGCCGCGTGATGAGGATCGACAGCCTCGGCGACGGCCAGGTCGGCGAAGTCGTCGCTGCGGCCGGAGAGTTCTTGCAACGCCTTCCAGGCTCTGTAGTGGTCGTCCGCCTCAAGTACATGCCAGGCGAGTTCCTCCAGGTTGTCCATGGGGCTGTCGAGAGCCGCCCGGGCTTTGGCGAGTACTTCGCTCGTCTGCCGCACCGTCTGTGCCGGCAGGAGGCCTCCGGTGTCGTAGGCGTCCGCTCGCTGGCGCGCACGGCGCAGGCTGGTGAGCCGGGCGCACCGCTGGGCCACATCCCACAGTGTGGCGTTGAGCGTGGCCAGCAGCGCAGGTTCGTCGAGGTGCCCGGCCTTCACGACCTCGGCCTTCTGCAGGGCTGCACGCAGAGATGTGGCTCGGCCGACCAGTGGCCAGGTCTCATGGTCCAGATCGTCGAAGATCACGTAGTGGTGGTGCAGCCGGGCGTAGATGCCCTGCCTGCCCAGGACGAAGCGGCGGTGCAACCAGTTCCCCACCCTTTTGCCCCGCCCGGCCGGCTCGGCATCCCACGGGAACGCGCCGGTCGAGAGGGAAAGGGGCGCGGTGAGCTCCCATACCAGGCCGGGGCCGAGCATCGGGTCCGCCGCTATCGGGATGCGCGCAGTGACCGTGTCGGTCCTCTTCATCTGCGCGTACGGCAAAGGGCGCGCGTCGTACCGGCCCAGGAGCTCTTCCACGGCAGAGCCGGCGGTCCTGCGGGCGCGGCGACCGTCCTGGCGGCGCCCGCGGGACCCCGGCTTACCGGGCGGTGTATCGCGGGTCATGGGTAACCTCCGGCGGCTATAGCGCGGGCAGCAGTGTGCGGGGGCGGGTCAGCCGGTGAGGTCACGCGTGTAGAACGAGAACCGTGCCAGCCGGGGGCACCACTGCTGGTAGACAGCGGTATCCATGAGCACCGGTGTTTCGGCGTCGGCCTGCTCGATCAGGTCGGCCACCTGGTGTGCCGCTGCGACGCCGGCGGGCGCACCGCGCAGAACCTCCGTGATCTTTGTGTTCGGCGGTGCCTGCACCACAGCGCGGAAGACGTCGGCGGCGTGCCGTGGACTGCCCACCAGCAGGGCCAGCAGGATCTGGACCACTTGGTGCTCTCCTGGCACTTGCTCGCTGCCCACGAAGGCCGGCAGGTGGCTGCCGGGCACCCCGATGCGTGCCAGCCGGTAGAGATTCACCAGCTTCTTGGCCGCACGCGGTGTGCGGGTCAGCGCACTCACACGGGCCATGAAGGCGATCTCCGCCGGCTGGAGTTGCAGCTGGACGGGGTTGCTCCCGCCCGCCCCGTCCTCCTCCGCTGCCGTCTGAACCGGTGCGGCGACATCACCGGGCGTGGCGGGCACAGCCGGCTCCGTCGCCGCGGCGGCCGTCCCGCCGGGTTCGATGCCCGGGCCGCCTGGACTGCCTGGGGCGTGCGGAACGTCAGGGGTTTCGAGCAGCGCGGTGATGAGGCGTGCGGTCTTCTCCGGCGTGGCGGGAGGGACGACGAACGGAATCTGGAAGATCTTGTCCAGGTAGTCGAGGGGTGTGGCCGTGTCCGGGGCGCCGGGCAGCGGCGGGGTGGGTGCCGTGTCGGTGAACAGTTCCCGGTAGTGGTGCTCAAGCGACCTGAGCAGCCAGCGGGGATCCACCGCCACCACCACGACGAACAGCGGCAGCGCGAGCATCAGGTGCACGGCGGCCAGGACTTCGACGACGCGTGGTGGGGAACACCGGTCGAGGTCGTCGATGTACAGGATGATCCGCTCCAGGGGCGGCGGCTGGTCCGAGGCGGAGCGGGCCCACTCGGCGTGGGCCTCGCGGAGTTTTTCGTCGAGCTGGGACAGGTCATCGTGCACCGTGCCCAGCAGTCCCCGGTATTGCCGGTAGGAGTCCGGCGCGCTGCGCTGGGTGAGGAACTGCGCCAGCCGGACGGCGGCATCGATCTCCGCGAGGCGGGCGCGGGCGATGGTGACCTCCTCGCGCACGGTGCGCGAGCGCTCCTCCAGGAAAGCGCGGACCCTTCCGGTGAAGGAGATGCCCTGCTCATGCCGGCGCCGCAGCACCATCCAGAGGGGCAGCGCCGGCGTGGCAACGCTCCCCAGGACACCGAGGAGAACACCCAGCCACGAAGCCAGCCAGGGGTGTGCGGCATACACGCCCCCCAGGAGCAGTACCCAGCCCGCGATGACCAGCCGGCCGTGCCGGACGTCCCCCAGCGCGAGGCGGCCCGCGGTGCACAGCAGCCGGACTCCCTCCAGCGGTGAGCCCGCAAAGGACAGGACACCTCTGGGCCGCGCCTGCGCGGTGCGCTCCAGCTCCGTGTCGAGCTGCTGCTGTTCGCTCTCCAGGCGCACCAGCTCCGCAGCGCACTGCTCGCGCTCCGCCACTGCCGTACCGGTGGCGGTCGCCTGTAGATCGGGTGCGGGAGCAAGCGCACGGAAGAGGTGATCGACCAGACCCGACCACACGTGCTCGTCGCTGTAGTGCCAGGCGTTGAAGTGGATTTGGCGGACGCTGGTGGTGAACGCACCAGGACTGTGGGGAGTGTGGGCGGAGAGCGCTGCGAGTTCCTCGATCCGCCGGCTCATCTGCTGGATGAAGCTCGACTTGCCGGCCCCCCATTCACCGAGCAGCGCGATGGCCAGCGGCAGTGCGGTGCTCCTGGCGGCGGCCAGCTTCGCCAGCATGTCCACGTCCGCCTCGTTGCCGAGGAGATCTTCAAAGCCGGCCGTGTCGCTGTGCAGTCCCGGCAGAAACGGGGAACCGGCGCTGGCAGGACCGTCGAGGGGGGAGGGCTCCAGCCCATAGTGCTGCTGCAGCAGATCCGCTTCGGCCTGGGTGAAAGCCTGGAAGCGCATGATGTTCCGCGTCTGCTTCCAGCCGAGGAGATCCCGGATCTCCTCGATGGGGATGTCGAAGTCGCGGGTGCCCGTGAGGGCGTACATGTACTCCCAGGTGCCGTCCGTGTCGGAGTCGGTGCCCCACAGCCGTGCCGCAAGCTCAGGACTGCGCCACGCCAGGGCGACCGTACCCCCCAGGTAGAGACGCTTGTCGCCGCTGAAGAACACCCAGGATCCGGGCGTCATTTTGCGGATCTCGGGGAGATTCGCCTCGTTCCTGCCGGGCATCACCCCCCACATCTGGGCGGATCCGCCGGGAAACAGACGCTGCAGCGCGCCGAGCGTCGCCGGCTCCAACAGCTCCGCATACCGGCCGAAGGCCACGGGGCGCACGATGGTGTCCTGATAATGCCGCTCGACCGTCCTGTCCGAGCGCCGGGCCGGCTGCGCGAGAATCCGCATGCGTCACTACTCTCCGAAATCCGTGGACACGTCCGCCCGTCCGCAGGCGAGACCGACAAGGCAGCGCCCCCCCGTCCGGCTTGATCTTTTGGGCCTGGGCGAAGACACCGGCCGGCGCCTGCCGCACGGCCTGAGCCCGATCCGGCCGGCCCGTGCCCGCCGGTGACAGTTCCGGGGCGAGCCCCTGGACGACCGCGGCCCGCTCACCCTCTGCTGCGGCAAACGCCACGGCGAGACTTCGCGGCATGTGGTGCTGCTCCCCGCCGCGTCCGCAGGCGGACTGCGCCGGCGCATCACAAAGACCTCGGACCCTCACGTCCCCATCTCTATCAGCCGCCACTGACAACCGCCCGGAGCACAGCCAACTCCCGCAGCCGGGCTGCCGGTTGCGGTGGCTGCAGACACGGCGGAAAGCAGCCATCGGCACAGGGCCGATCATCCGCCCCCCACAGGGCCGGCCGGGACGGCGCCGGTGGCGTGCCGGAGAACTTCCGTGACCGGGCTGGCCGGCCGGCTCCAGCGAACGCAACGCCCGGCGTGCGGTGGTACCCGTTTCGGCTGCTGCGCGGATAGAGGGGGTGGAAGCTGGTCGTGGGTTGAGGATCGGGGCGGTGGAGACGGGTGCTTCAGTCGGGAGGGCCGGGGGAGGTGGCGGCCGGGGTCGTGGCGCTGCTTGCTGCGGGGGTGCGCGCATGGATGCGGGTGCGGATGGCGCGCGAGCAGCGGCTGATGATGCAGCACGCGGCGGCCGCGGCCGCCGCCGGCCGGCGGGTGCGGGTGTCGCACCGCGGCTGGGGCGGCGCGTGGTCGCTGGAGTCCGCGCACGCCGCCGATACGGCCCCGCACCCCCCGCCCCCGCACGGCCCGGGAACCGGCTCCCGGGCGGGCACGATCGGGCGGCGCCGATGAGCGTGGCCGATCCCGGGCCAAGGACCGCACGGCACGACCCGCCACGCACCATCGTTCCCGCGCCGCCCGTGCAGACCAGGCCGCCGTCTGGGGTGGTCACGGAGGCGATGCTGCTGGCGGTGTACCACCAGGAGGCGGAACGGGTGCTGAACGTCCTGGCGAGACGGGTGGGCAGGGCTGCTGCGCCGGAGCTGCGCGACCAGGCGCTGATGGAGTTCTTCGCGTGGTGGCCGGCTCACCCGGAGCATCCCAACCCGACCGCGGCCTTATACATGATCACGCAGCGGCGGGCCGTCGACCACCTCGGCAAGCAAGGGCGGATCCTGCCGGTCCAGGACAGTGATCTCGACGAACTCGCCCGCGCACTCGCCTCCCAGGACCCCTACGCCGCCGCCGACCTGAGGATGGATCTGCGGCGCGCACTCACGCGGCTGTGCGAGCGGGAGCGACAGGCGCTGCAACTGCGCCATCTCGACGGCATGCCGGTGGCCGCGTGCGCGGCACTGCTGGGCACGGGCATCGACAACACCAAGAAGATCCTCAAGAGGGCGCTGCGGAAACTGCGCCAGGATCCGGGCATGGCCGCCTACCACGGCCGCCCGAGGGCATCGCAGGAGGTGCACGAGTGAACCGCCCCGAGGAGCCCAACGAGCGCCTCCCAGCACCGCCGCGCACAGAACCGGACGAGGCACGCCGGCACTTCACCACGCTGCTGAACCGGCTGAAGACCCTGGACCCGCAGCAGGCGCGGCGTCTGCGTGAGCAGGCGGAGCAGACGGTGCGGGGGCACGAGGCATACGCGCGCGGCCGCGCATGCCTCGAGCACGGCCGTCACGACGAGGCCGCGGCCTGGCTGCGGTTCGCGGCCCGCCACCACATCGCAGGCGCCCAGGACGCCCTGGACCGCCTGTGCCTGCCGCCGGCGCTGCCGGCTCCCACCGCCGCACCCGCGGACGGTGCCGGCCCCGCCACCGCGCAGGCCGGCCGGCCTGCTGCCACGATGACCCCGAACTCCTCCCCGATGCCCATGCCCCACCAGCCCCACAGCACGACGAGCGCGCGCCGCGAGCCTGCGACGCCGCAGGCCACCCTCCGCAAGGACACCGGAGCAAACACCGGCGCAGCCCGGCACCCAAACGCAGATACCCGCGCAGACACCACCCGCCAGAGCGGCCCGGAGCGCATCAGCCCACCTCCGCCCACCCCCGCCCTACCCCCGCCACACCAGGCCACCGGCGTACTGCTGCTCACCGACTCACACCAGCCGCTACCCCGGGCTCTCCCCGCTCTCGACCTGCTGCACCCCGTGCAGGTGATCCCTCATACAGGACAGGCACCCGGCGACCTCCCTGCGGCGTACGCGATCCTGATTGACGGCCGACGCAACCTCCCCCAGGTACGCAACCTGTGCCAGACGCTGTACTCCGCAGATCCCGACTGCCCCCTCGTCCTCGTCGTCACGGAAGGCGGCCTGGCAGCCGTCACCGCCGACTGGGGCATCGACGCCATGCTGCTGGATACCGCCGGCCCGGCCGAGGTCGAAGCACGCCTGCGCCTGGCCGCCGGCCACCACCAGCACACCACCCTCACGCGCTCTCCCACCGTGCCCCTTCACCATGGCGTGCTGTCGATGGACGCAGCAACGTACACGGCCCGTCGCCGTGGCCGCGCCCTCGACCTGACCATGAAGGAGTTCGAGCTGCTGAAGTACCTCGCCCAGCACCCGGGACGGGTCTTTGACCGAGCCCAGCTGCTGCGTGAGATCTGGGGCGAGGACTACGCGGGCGGCACGCGGACGCTCGATGTCCATGTACGGCGGCTGCGCGCCAAGCTCGGCGTCGAGGACGCAGGGCTTCTCGTCACCGTCCGCGGTGTCGGCTACCGCTTCGCCCCCACGCGGCATCGGCGGCAGCAGGAGCACGGACAGCGGCCGCAGGCGAAGCCGGTGCCGCCTGCGACGGCTGCAGCCGCTCCGGCCGAGGCGAGTGCACTCCTGGACTCCACCGCATGCCTGACCCGCGGGTCGGGGTGAGCGGCGCACCTGTTGCCGGTCCTGCCGGCTCACGCACAGCCGGTCGTGCCGCGGCGGTGAGGCGTCGTTGCTCGCGGGCCGGCCCGGGCGCCGGAGCGAGCAGCGGGAGCCGACCGGGTGTGCATGTCTTCTCCGGTCCCGGCAGCCCCCTGGGGCTGCCGGGACGTTCGAGGCCGGCCGGCCACCAGCGGCAGGCACGCCGGATCCGGCGCCCAGCGGCCTCCCCACCCGCCCCGCGCCGGCCGGGGCGAGGGAGTCCGCATGGTGGTGCCGCCCGCTCAGGGCCGGGTGTGGGGGAGGAGTTGTTGCAGGTGGTGTTGGGTGGCGGGGTCGGTGGAGTAGAGGCGGGTGCCGCGGGTTCCGCGGGTGGCCAGGACACGGTAGGTGTTGAGCGCGTAGGTCAGGTACTGCTGGGGGGCCAGACCCCGCAGGGCGTGGTCGCGGCTGTGTTCGGGTCGGGCCTGCCAGCCGTGCGGGGTCCAGGTGATGTCCTCGCCGAGAATGACGGCGCTGTAGTCGTATTCCATGCCTTGGGCGGTGTAGACGCAGCCGATCTGCTGGTGGCCGCCCTCGTCGGTGGCCCAGAACGCCCGGCCCGGGGTGCCGCTGCCGGCGAGCAGGGCATCGGCGCGTGCATTCCAGGGCCGCTGCCAGGTGTGGACTCCCGTCGCATCGCTCCACGGGATGGACACTTCGGGCCACAGAGGAGGGGTGGGGGGCGAGTCCCAGGGCCAGCAGAAGCCCGCAGTAATGCGGGCGCTGTGGCCCTGGCGGTGGTGGGAGCGGACCCAGTCCTCGAGCGCGGCGGGGCTGCCGGCGAGGGCGAGATCGTAGTCGCCGCCGCGCCAGGAAGGCGCCGCGGCGTCCGGGGCGAACAGCCCGTCGACGAAATCGAGATAGGCCCGCGAGCCGCTGCACCGGAACTGGGTGGTCAGATCGATGTGGGCGAAGCTGTAGCCGCGGTGGCGGGCGAGGCGGCGCAGTTCGTCCAGGGTGGTGCCTTCGCTGGGGCGGACGATCTGGCGTTCGTCGAGGAAGAGGACGAGCGCGGCGCAGCCGGCGATGAGGCGGGTGAACAGGTGGGGGAATTCACTGCGGCGCTGCAGCGGGTCGGTGCGGGCACGGTGTGCCTCGTCCAGCAGGACGATGCTGGTGTCCTTGTCCAGGCGGGCCGGCAGCGTGGTGGTCAGAGTGCTGATGAGACCCTGGGCACAGTCTCCGACGGCGCGCACGAGTTGCTGGGTGAGGGTCCCGGACGGCGAGAGCAGCCGCGGGTTGGCCCCGTCCTTGAGACAGAGGTCGCCCAGCACGCGGGCGGCGATGGCGGTCTTGCCGGTGCCGGGTCCGCCGGTGACCACCACCACGTGCCCGGGGGCGTTGCGTTCGACGGCGGCGACGGCGTGATGAATGGCCTGGCGGGCCTGGTCCTGCTCGGCGATGAGTTTGAAGCCGTCCCGGCCGCGGATGGTGTCGGCGATGCGGGCCAGCAGCCGGGCACCGGGGCGGTGCTGTGACGTCAGGAAGCGGGCGACATCCTCCGGGCCGGCGGGGTGCAGATCGGCGCACTGCAGGCGCTGGGCCAGCACCGCGGCGTCGGCGTCGGCGGGAAGGTCCTCCGCGCCCAGGATCGGATAGGCGGCGCTGGGCCCACTGGCCACCTGGGCGCGCAGCCGCTCGATGAGCGCGGCGGGAGCGTTGTGCAGGAAGGCCAGGCCGCGTACGTCCAGTTCGAGGTCGGCGGGGATCCAGTCGGCGAGGTAGGCGACGTAGCCGCCGACCTGACGGGCCGGATGCAAAACCTCGCGCCCGCCCACCATCAGCATCCCGGAAACCGCGGGATGCGGGCCGACAGCGGTCCACTGCTTGAGCTCGATCGCCACGGCCGTCAGCCGGCCCGCCCGCCGGCCCAGCACGAGCGCATCCACGCGCCTGCTGGAGCCGGGCAGTTCGTACTCCAGCAGCAGATGCAGATCCTGCAGCCCGGCTGCGGCCAGCACGTCGAGCAGGGCCGGCCAGCTCCGCTCCCAGCTGCCCACCTCACCCTCGCCGGGCGCCCGGCCGTACGCAGCCGTGTGCCGCTCCACACAGCGGGCGATGAAATCCGGCTCGCCCACCCGCCGCGCGGCCTGGCCGACGGTCCCCTCGAAGACATGCATAGATGATCTATAACAGGCCCGACTGACATACGCTGCAGGCTTGTTGAGACGCCCACCGGCCCGGTCGGCGCAGCCGGCTGAGAGGGATGGGGCGTGACGATTCAGGATCTGCAGCAGGCGCTCGCCGACTTCGCCGCCGAACGCGAGTGGGAACAGTTCCACACGCCGAAGAACCTCGCCATGGCACTGGCCGGGGAGAGCGGCGAGCTGGTGGAGATCTTCCAGTGGCTGACCCCCGAGCAGTCCGCCCAGGTGATGCAGGACACCGAACGTGCCGGGCAGGTCCGCGAGGAGATGGCGGACGTCCTGGCCTACCTGCTGCGCCTGGCGGACGTCCTGGACGTCGACCTCGAACAGGCCCTCGCCCAGAAGATCGAGACGAACCGCCGCAAGTACCCGGTGCACCTGGCACGGGGCAGGGCGGACAAGTACACGCAGTTGGGGGAGTGAACCACGCCATGCGCATCGTGATGCAGCCGGCCCGCCGGTCGGAGAAAGACGTCGAGCAGCACTACCAGGACACCATCGTCCATCCGGTCGTCTTCGACGACCACGCCGACCTCCTCGACGTCGCAACCGTCGACCATCTCAAGCAGCTCTTCCCCGACGGCCACGCCCCCATGTGGGGCGTGGTGCCGGGCAAGAGAGACGTCAACGTCTCCCGCATCAAAAGGATGCACCCCGGCGACTGGGTGTTCTTCAGCGGCGACAAGCGCCTCTACTTCGGCGGCACCATCGCGCTGATGTGGCGCAACAAGGAGCTGGCCACCCGCCTGTGGGGCACCGACCCCGCGGGCAGCACCTGGGAGTACATGTACGCCCTCTCCGGCACCCGCGGCTTCGACCTCGCGATCGAGGAAATCCGCCGGCTGCTGGGCTGGAACCCCAACCGCAACGTCATGGGCATCTCCGTCCTTAGCGAGGACGAGAGCGAGACCCTGCAGAGCCTGCTCACCCTCGATGCCGCCGTCGCGGCCACCGAGCCGGCCGATCCGCTGGACGAACAGGCCGCCGTGGCCGCCTTCGACGGAGAACTCGAGCGCACCGCCCGGCGCGCCCAGCGCGGCGAGCAGGCCGCACTCAAACGCGCTCTCACCCCCGCAGGCATCGGCCGGTGCGCACTGTGCGGGCGCAGCCTGCCCGCCGCCTTCCTGATCGCCGCCCACATCAAAAAGCGCGCGCAGTGCAGCGACGACGAGAAACGCGACCTGGCCAACATCGCCATGCTCGCCTGCACGTTCGGCTGCGACGCGGTCTACGAGCACGGCTACGTCACCGTTGCCCCTGGAGGGGCTCTCCAGGTCAGCCCACTGGCCGCCGGCATCCCCGAAGTCGCCGGGTACATCCGGGAGAGACTGGCCGGACGCACCGTCGGCTGGTGGACGCCCGCCCGGGAGCCCTACTACCAGTGGCACCGGATCCACACGTTCAAGGACACTCCTCCGACCTGACACGGGCACCGGGACAGAGCACGGAGGGTACGGCCGAGGCATCGGCGTCCACGCCGCAACGCCAGCCCGTCGTCCTTGTCCGCAGCCCGGCTGCCGCCTGCCGTGCTGGTGGACCAGTGTGTGTACGCATCCAAGAGCTGGCCTGGTGGCGTTCGGAGCACTTCCTGACCGGTCGGCTGGGGCAGGGCGGAGGGCTGCGACAGTGCTGCGTGATTGCTGCCCCGTGACGTCAGCGGCCGGTGTCTTGGGGCTGCTGTTCGGTCGGGGGCGCGGTGGTCGGCTCCGGCGCGCCGGGGGCGGTGTAGAAGACCGAGGCGCCCTGCTTGGTGCGCTGGGCCTGGCTCTTGGCCACGAGCCCCTCGAGGGTGACGCGTACGACCTTCGTCTTGATCGCGCGCTCGGGATGGGCCTGGCCGAGCGCGACGGAAATCTCCGCAGCGGAGCGCGGTTCGTGCTGCTCGGTGAGATGGCGGCGGATGAGTTCCACCAGAGTGGGCCGGGCTGTCTTCGCCGTGGCTGCAGCTTTGGCCGGGGGCTTGGTGACCGCGGGCTTGGCAGCCGTCGTGTCCTGCTCCGTCGTGGTCTTCTTCGCCCGCCGCCTGCCGCGGGATCCTGCGCCGGCTTTCGGCGAAGGAGAAGGGCCTGACGTACCTTCGGGCATACCTGCAGGCTCAGCCGGTGCTTGGGCCACGCCGAGCGCTTGACGCATGGTCACCAGCACGGTGTGGTCCTGCTGCAGGGCGGTCAGCTGCTCCTGCAGGGCGGCCATGTCCGCGCCGATACGTTCTTGCTCCTTGAGGTTGTGCTCGAGGTCACCGGTCACCTGGGCGATGTAGTGCGATGTCAGTTCGCTGGCGGGAGGTGTGCTGGCAGGCATGTGCTGACCTTTCGTCGGTATGAGCCGCGGCACGGGCCGGCGGTCGGTTTCAGGCCGCGGCACCGGTCTCTCCGGCCAGGGTCGGCAACGTCTCAGGTCACCGCACCTGGCGCAAAAGTGCTGTTGCGTAGAGATAGTACGGACAGACGGAACGGATTGTTCCTCCCCAGGGACGCTGAACGGGGAGAGAGCCGTACGGACAGGCGGCCTTCGCCGTGCCCTCGCGGAACGTGAGCCCGGTATCAGCCAGGCGGGGGAGCGCCGGTGCCACCTGCTTGCCGAGCCATGTGCGCTGGCCGGGCACGGGAAGTTCCCCGGCGCGGCGGATCGTGGAACGTGTGGTCTGCTGCCGGATCAGGTTTCCTGGTGCCCTGGCGGACCTGACTGGGCTGCCGTGGACGTCAGCAGGTGGGCTTGCTCGGGAAACGCGCTGAACCAGCTGCGCCTGACGGCGCGGGCCGGCACACCGTAGACATCGGCCATGACTGCCACGACGCGCTCCCGGGCGGTTGCCTCCAGCCAGGCCGATACGGGCCGGCCGGACTCTCACCGTTCATAAAACGGCGTACGCGTTCGCGTGCGTCGATCTCTGTGTCAGCCAAGTAAGCTGCCATTGAAGCGATTTCTAGACAGCTCCGGGCCACGGTCTGCGGTACAAACACGGTGTCTGGTCCAACGAAAAGGGTGGCCAAGGCTCGCAAACGATCAACGGTAGCCTGCGCCAATAGTGCGTATACTTTGTTTGCGTTCCTGGTCGGCCGTTCACCCCACGCGCCCGAGAACTGCTCTAGCTCGCTCTCCACGGCGGCTGGCGATTTGGGTAGAAATTCATACAGGTCATGCAACTCTCGCCCTGCGGCAATCACGTCGCATAGACCGACCAGTGAGCGTTTTCAGCGTTGCCTCTCCAGGGTGAGGACGGCTTTGGTGATGACGCTCATGCGGTTGGGGCTGATGCGGGATCTGCGGAAGATCTGCCAGGACTTCAGCCGTGCTATGCCTCGTTCGACGGGTGCCCGGGCCGCGGACAGGGCCCGGTTCTCGGTGCGCTCGGTGAGGGTGAGTTCACCGTTGGGTGGGCGGCGTTTGGCGGTGGTGACCCAGTCGCCCGCACCGATGTAGGCCATGTCGGCAAGGACCGGGATGCCCTGGCGCGCGCAGATCCGGAGGATCTTGTGGGCGCGGGCGGCCGTCAGATCGTGGGTCCGGCCCGGCAGTGCCGGCGACAGCCACAGAATCTCGCCGGCTGGGTCCGTGACGACCTGCACGTTCACCCCGTGCCGCTGGTGTTTCGAGGAGTAGTCGCCCATGCCGTCGCCGACGCGGTCGCACTCTGCGAGCGTGCCGTCCAGGAGGACGAAGTCCGGGTCGTGCGCGCGCAGCGTCTTCAGCAGGCCTGGCGCCTGCGCGGCGAGCAGACCGGTGACCGCGGTGACGTAGGCGTGGGCGGTGCCGACGGATATCCCGAAGCCCGCGGCGATACGGGCGAGGGTGTCGTGGCGCCGCAGGTACTCGAGTGCGACCAGCGCACGGCGGTGCGGCGGGAGTTTGCACCGCCGGTCACCCTCACGGGTGACGATGAGCATCGTGACCCACTCGACCAAGGCGTGGGGCAGGTCGAGTGCGGCAGGATACGGAACCAACAGGGCTCCTGTGCTGCTGAGTTGAGACGTCGAACACCTCCCTCAACGGCACGGGGGCCCTGTCCGTTGCGCACCCTGGCCTTCACACTGCCCGGTCACTCGATCAGTAGCCACGCTGAAAATGCTCAATGACCGGCGCCAGCGAGGAACAGCCGACGCCGCACCCCTGCGTATCGACGGCGAACGGGGCGACTGGGACGCGATCGAGGAACTCTGGATCGCCGGCGAGCTCACCGACACCGGGTTCGAGGACCACTTCATCGGCGACGTCATCGAGCAGGACATCGGCGCAGGCACCGACGGATGGGAGTTCGACGGCAGCAGCTACTCGGTGGAACTCAGGTAACACGCCAGAGGGGAACCTGCGTATGAGTAGCAGCCTTGACAGCCCGGGGTACCGCTGATCATCGTGCGCGGAGAGGCAGCCGCGAACGCCTGGCGTCGTGTGCCCGATCTCCTTGAAGCCGCGGGCGCAAGGTCGGGGGAGGTGTAGCGCCTCCCGACGGTGATCGAGGCCGGTGCCGTGGAAGGGGCCCATGTCGAAGTCACTGTCGGCCGGTATCCAGGGGGCGGCATCCGCTCGGCGAACGGCAGAGGCCAAGGTCGACTCCGCAGGGCGCAGGGGCAGGTTCCCTTCGAACCACCGGGTTCCGCCGGCCGTGGCCGGCGGCGTTCCCTGCCGGGGCGGTGGTGTCAGCGACTGTCGTGCTGCAGCCGGGGCAGCACGCCACCGGTACCGAGGTCTGCGACGCTCCCTGTGCGGAGGGCGGCTCGACCACGAGATCCACGCCGGGCAGCCCGCGCTGATGACGGTCATCGTCCCCAGCTGAGCACTCGCCCGAGGGCCACTCGAACGTTCAACGGCGTGTGCCTTGCTTCCACGACCAACACCTGACGTCGGCAGGGCCGTGAATCGTGTCCAGCTGTCATGCATCGTCCTGACGGCGGCGGGGGACAAACCTACCCAAGGGCGTGTGCTCATCGGGGGGTTGGTTTGTCCGGCAGCGACGGGACGACGCGCACGGCGAACAGAGTGTCCGAGCCGTGGCTGCCTGCGCAGTCCGGCGGCATGGCAGTGCTGCAGGCGTGGGACGACAGCGAGGGCGGCACATGGCTGGCGTCCGGCGGGGCCGACGGGACGATCCGGCTGTGGGACGCCGACACCCTGGAGCAGCGGGAGCCGGCCTTGCTCGGGCATGTCGGTGCCGTGCTGGCTCTGACGGCCTGGCCGGCGGGAGCGGGCACCAGGGTGGCTTCGGCGGGTGAGGATTCGACGATTCGGGTGTGGGATCCAAACGGTCCGACGCTGCTCCGGGAGTTGCCCGGTCACATCGGGTGGGTGGAGGGCCTGGCCCACTGGGCCGGGCCGGACGGGTCAAGGCGCCTGGCGTCGGCGGGGGCCGACGGGGCCGTGCGGGTGTGGGACACGGAGTCGGGCCGGCTGCTGAGGACTCTGACGATGGTGAACAGGGCCGCCGTCTGGGCGCTGGCCGCTTGGGAGGGCCCGGACGGGATCAGGCTGGCAGCGGGGGGCGACGGCGGCAGCGTGCAGGTGTGGGACCCCGGCACCGGCCGTACGGTCGGCGCACCGCTGCCCGCTCGGCACGAGGTCGTCTGGACGCTCACCCCATGGCGTACTGCGCAAGGAGAGGTGCGGCTGGCATCGAGCGGTACGGACGGCACGATCCACATCTGGGATCCGCAGACGGGCGAGCTGACGGCACGGCTGGACGGTCACACGGGTTGGGTCGCGGCGGTTGCCGTGTGCGCTGCCGACGACGGGGTCCTGCTGGCCTCGGCCAGCAGCGACGGCACGACCAGGGTGTGGGATCCGGAGAGCGCGCGGGCGGTGGGCAACCCGATCCGCGCACACTCCGAGTCGGTTCCGATGCTGGCTGCTTGGCGGGCCCCGGACGGCGGCACGAGGCTGGCGTGCGGGGCGGAGGGCGGGGCGATCCAGGTCTGGGACGCCCGCACCGGGGAACGACTGGGGCGGACGGCGGCCGGGCACACCGCAGCGCTGTGGACACTGAGCAGTTGGCCGGACCCGGGCGGCACCCGTGTCGCCGCGGGCGGCGACAACGCCTCGCTCAGGATCTGGAACTCGGTCAGCGGCACGGAGACCTCTCCCGTGCTGCAGGGGCATACAGCGGCCGTGTGGGCCCTGGCGCACTGGACTGCGCCCGACGGCGACCGCCTCGCGTCGGCGGGTGACGACGCCACGGTCAGGATCTGGGATGTCGAGACGGCCACCCCCGTGGGCCGGCCCCTGACCGGCCACGCCGGTTGGATCCCGGCGCTGACCGCCTGGACGACCGAAGACGGCTCCCGTCGGCTGGCCTCTGGCGGAGTGGACGCAACCATACGCATCTGGGACGTGGACGCCGGCAGCGAGATCGCCGTACTGGCGGACAACGGCGCCTGGGTGATGAGCCTGGCCACCTGGTCGGCACCCGACGGCGGCAGACGCCTGGCAGCCGGCCTGTTCGACGGCACGATCCGGATATGGGACCCGGACGCCCGGGTCGCGGCCGGGCCAGTGCTGACCGGCCACGACGGCTGCGTCCGCACACTTGTTGCGTGGTCGGGCCCGGACGGGCAACCCCGCCTCGCCTCGGGTGGCTTCGACGGCACCGTACGGATCTGGGATCCCGTTACGGGCAGGGCGCTGGGCCCGCCGCTCACCGGTCACGGAGGCCGGGTCGCGTCGCTCGCCGTTTGGACGGACCGGCACGGCGGCCGCCGCTTGGCCTCGGCCGGCGGCGACGACGGGCTAATCATGAGATGGGACCCGGAGACCGGCACCGCCGTGGGCCCGCCATTGCGCGGTCATGGGGTGGGGGTGTGGACCCTGAGCGCCTGGACGGAACCCGGCGCGGGGCCCAGGCTCGCCTCCAGCGGCTACGAGGGGGCCGTCCGGCTCTGGGACCCGGAGGAGGGCACCGCCCTGCGCACCATCGAGGTCGGCCCGGTCACGACCTGGGGCATCTCCGACGCGCCGGCCGACCAGGACCTCCTGAACCGGCAGGTCCTCGCCGACGCGATCGCCGATCAAGTCGGCCGCTCCGACGACGGCTGGCAGGCTGGCCCGGCGGTGGTCAGCGTGGAGGGGCCGTGGGGGTGCGGCAAGAGCACCCTGATGCAACTCGTACGCGCCAAGCTCCGCTCGGACCACCTGCAGCCGCCGGCCGCAACCGGTCTCCGCCCGGCGCAGCCCCTCACGATCCGTGAGGCGTTACGCCTGTGCAGCCGCGGTTCCTCCTCTGTCCTGCCCCCAGCTGCCGGCGATGCAGCACCGGCAGCCCGGGGCGGGACGGTTAGCGGACGTGGGGTGCTGACCGCATGGTTCAACCCCTGGGTACATCAGTCAGGGGAGCAGGTCTGGGCCGGATTCGCCCATGTCGTGATCGAGGCGGCGGCCGAGGCGCTCTACCCCACCGAGGCCGCGCGTGAGCGCTACTGGTTCCGGCGCAACGTGCAGCGCGTCGACCGTTTCGCCCTGCGGTCGGCGCTCAGGCGCCGCATGATCTCGCCCGTCTTCGGCCTCGTCCTCCTCGCCACCGCCGCCCAGGTGACGATCACCTTCGCGGCGCTCAATCAGCCCGTCCATCTCTTCGGGAAGTCCGTCGGCACCGCGGCCACAGCCGTGTGGATCACCCTGGCGATCCTGCTGGCGGGCTCGGCGCACACCGCCGTCCGCTTCCAGTGGGGACAGGCTTCGCGGTATCTGCCCGCCGAACTCTTCCGGCGTCCGGTCACCGAACCGCTGACTCTCGCGGGTGTCACCACGGGCGATGTACTGCAGGACCCTCTGCGCAGGGCCCAGGCCGGTGCGCTCTACGTGCACCAGCACGACCTGGGCGACATCCTGGACGATCTGGCGGACGCCGGGTACGGACTGGTCGTCTTCGTCGATGACATCGACCGCTGCCAGGCGCATACGACCACAGAGGTTTTCGAGGCGGTCAACCTCTTCCTCTCCGGACTCGTCTCGGCCCGTAAGACACGCGTCCGGTTCGTGCTCGGCCTGGACCCCGCCGTGGTGGCGGGCCAGCTGACCGTGGCGCAGAACGGCGACCAGGACACGGGCTGGGCCTTTCTGCGCAAACTCATCCACTTGCCCATCACCGTGCCCCATATCGGCGACGCAGGCATCGAGCGTTTTGTGGATGTGGCAACGGGTGCGGCCATGACACGGGAACCCCCTGCTGCCGGACCTCGGACAGGCCTGGCGCTGCCGGACTCGCACCCGGCCACAGACCCGTCCCCGACGCCGGGCACGGCATCCGCGCCCACCGCGGCGGGCACCGGCGCCGGCACGGGGCCGGTACGTTCCCCGGCCATGCCGGATCAGAACTCCCCAGAACCGGTGACCGTGGTGGCCTGGCGGACCATGGAGCAGCACCCGGACGTCCACGCCATGTTCGTGGAACGGCTGGCCGGGCAGCGGTACCGTTCCCTGAGGGAGGCCAAACGCCTGTTCAATGTCTGGCAGCTCTACGAACGCGTCCTGGCCGCTACCGCGCCGCTCAGTGAATCGGCGGCAGCCATCGCAAGGGCCCGGTGTCTCGTCGTCCTGGCCGAGATCATCACCCGCTGGCCCGCGCTGCTGCGCGTCCTGCACCAGCGCTACGAGGGGGGGTCCGGTTTCCGCGTCCTCGCGGACGCGGCCGACGACGACACACAGTGGCGGCTGGGCACGCAATCACTGGGACTGGACGCGACCGAGGCCCGACCCGCCTTGGCGGATCTACGGTATTTGCTGCGCACCTACGACGGAGTGGGTGTTGCCGAACTGGCCGACCGTTTGCTGTAGCTGGGGAGTGGCTGATGACGCGAGCGGGACTGTGGAGCGGCGCAGACCTCACGCGGACCTACCCGGCCGGTGGCGGGCCAGGAGCCTCAGCCGCTGATCGACGACCCGCCTGGCTTGCGCGAACGCACCAGCAGTTCGCCGCCGCCTTGACGGGCTCGCCGGCCTACCCCTGTCCGTTCGGTACACAGGCGCAGAAACGGCACGAGAACTGGTTCGCCGCCCTCGACAGCGCGGAAGGCACCCAGGAGATGCGAGAGCTGGCCCGGAACATCCGGACCTTCCGTGACCTGTCGCAGGCCAGTCGGGCCCGGCAGTCCCTGATCGTCTTCGTGGGCCCGCCAGAGCCGGAACGGGACCCTGTCCCCGGCTCCGATCCCACTCTTGACCACGACCACGCCCGCTTCTGGAACATCCTCAGCGCATTGAGCGAATGCGATCCCGATCCATGGCCCGCAGACCACCCGCATGACATGCGCCACCCTGACTGGCAGTGGTGCTTCGCCGGTGAGCCGTGGTTCGTCTTTGCTGCCAGCCCTGCCAACCGTGCTCGCCGCAGCCGCCGCCTCTCCGATTGCCTCACCCTGGTGTTGCAGACGATGAACGTGTTTGAGGGACTGATCGAGCAGGAGCGCACCTGGCTGAGCACGAAGGAACGGATCAGAGCACAACTGCGCCAGTACGACGCCGTACCCCCGCACCCCCACCTGGGCCACCCCGCCGAACCACCTGAATACCGCTGGCGACACGCCCTGCTCCCTGATGACCAAAGCATCCGGGACCCGGCAGCGTGCCCCTTTCGTCCTCCCGCAAGGCCGGGATGAGGCCGCCGGCCCTGTAGAGCTCATGGCGGCGAGCGGCACAAACCGGTGGGCGGAACCCTGCCGGAGCCGGAGAAGGAGATCCGCAGGCGGCGGAAGCCGTGCAGCCACGCGAAACTCCTCTCCACGCCCCAACGGTAGTGCTGCGGCGGGCGATCGCGGGCATGATGCCGCGGGCGCGGACCTGGGCGCGGTAGATGTCGTGGTCGTAGCCGCAGTCGGCGAAGAGCGAGCCAGGTTTGCGGCGGGGCCGACCGGCCCGGCCGCGGATCGGCGGGATCGCATCGAGCAGGGAAAGCAGCGGGGTGACGTCGTTGCGGTCGCCACCTGTCAGCAGGACCGCGAGCGGGGTGCCGTGGCCGTCGACGATCAGACATCTGGGGAACTCGACGTGCTCGTGCAGCATGTCGACCCGGCCACCCAGTCGCATCTCGGCGCGGCGCTTGCCGAGGCGGTCCAGAGCCGGCCCGCCGCCGTCGCCCAGGTCGTGGACGGCTCCCTCGTCGGCGCCCTGCCGATGGCCCTGCTCTTCTTCGCCGGTTCACATGTCGCGCCCCAACTGATCACACGGTTCGGGCTGGCAGCGCTGTCCGCCGGCGCCGTTGTCCAACTCGCCGGACTGGCCTCGCTGGTGACGGTCGTCGTCGGAAGGTGGCCGCACGTCAGCCTCTGGGCGATGGCCCTGCCACTCGCTCTGGTCGGTGCCGGACAGTCGATGCTGTTCGCCGGCCTATTCCGCAGCGTCCTCGCCACCGTCCCCACACACCTGGCCGGCATCGGCAGCGGCGTTCTGATCACCTTGCAGCAGAGCGGACTGGCTCTCGGCGTGGCCACCCTCGGCACTCTCTACCTGGCCCTGGCGCCGGACAACATCGCCCACGCCTTCGCCGGAGTCGAATACGTCCAGATGGGCATCGTCGCCCTCCTTGCGGTCGGCGCCGCCGCCCTGCCGCGCCTCACCAAGGCCACGTCGGCCGCCACTCCGATCATCGATGCCTGAACCCTCCGTGTCGGTGCCGAGGGGCATGTCGCCCAGGGTGACGGCGGCCGCCGAACCGGAGCTGGAGCCGTCGGAGATCTTCTTGGGGCGCAGTGCGTTGGCGACAGGGCCGTGGGCGGTGCCTCTATGTCTTTCGTCAAGACTGAGCATTTTCAGCGTGGCTACTGATCGAGTGACCGGGCAGTGTGAAGGCCAGGGTGCGCAACGGACAGGGCCCCCGTGCCGTTGAGGGAGGTGTTCGACGTCTCAACTCAGCAGCACAGGAGCCCTGTTGGTTCCGTATCCTGCCGCACTCGACCTGCCCCACGCCTTGGTCGAGTGGGTCACGATGCTCATCGTCACCCGTGAGGGTGACCGGCGGTGCAAACTCCCGCCGCACCGCCGTGCGCTGGTCGCACTCGAGTACCTGCGGCGCCACGACACCCTCGCCCGTATCGCCGCGGGCTTCGGGATATCCGTCGGCACCGCCCACGCCTACGTCACCGCGGTCACCGGTCTGCTCGCCGCGCAGGCGCCAGGCCTGCTGAAGACGCTGCGCGCGCACGACCCGGACTTCGTCCTCCTGGACGGCACGCTCGCAGAGTGCGACCGCGTCGGCGACGGCATGGGCGACTACTCCTCGAAACACCAGCGGCACGGGGTGAACGTGCAGGTCGTCACGGACCCAGCCGGCGAGATTCTGTGGCTGTCGCCGGCACTGCCGGGCCGGACCCACGATCTGACGGCCGCCCGCGCCCACAAGATCCTCCGGATCTGCGCGCGCCAGGGCATCCCGGTCCTTGCCGACATGGCCTACATCGGTGCGGGCGACTGGGTCACCACCGCCAAACGCCGCCCACCCAACGGTGAACTCACCCTCACCGAGCGCACCGAGAACCGGGCCCTGTCCGCGGCCCGGGCACCCGTCGAACGAGGCATAGCACGGCTGAAGTCCTGGCAGATCTTCCGCAGATCCCGCATCAGCCCCAACCGCATGAGCGTCATCACCAAAGCCGTCCTCACCCTGGAGAGGCAACGCTGAAAACGCTCAGTGAGTGAGAGAGGTCTCGCCAAGGATCTTTGAGCAATGCTCAGGACCTGTGGATCGGGCTCGGGTTGGGCGCGACGGGCGTACCTTCCCGAGTGATCGATTGAAGGTCACCGAGTAGGCCCGCGTTCGCAGCGCGGGTCGGGAAGGCACGCCCATGCTCAGCGTAGTCAATGCCGATGGCAGCACCCCGGACGGCTCCCTGATCGACGAGATCGTCCGCGCAGGGGCGAGGCGGATGCTCGCCGCCGCCCTGGAAGCCGAAGTTGACGCCTATATAGCCGAGTTGGCTGATCAGCGCGACGACAACGGGCGCCGTCTCGTGGTGCGCAACGGCTACCACCAGCCGAGGTCGGTGACCACGGCCGCAGGGGCGGTGCAGGTGAAGGCTCCGCGGGTGAACGACAAGCGCGTCGACGAGAGCACCGGGCAGAAAAAGAGGTTCGCGTCCGCCATCCTGCCGCCCTGGGCACGGAAGTCCCCGAAGATCAGCGAGGTGCTGCCGCTGCTCTATCTGCACGGCCTGTCCTCCGGCGACTTCGTCCCCGCGCTGGAGCAGTTTCTGGGCAGCTCGGCCGGGCTGTCGCCGGCCACCGTCACCCGCCTCACGGCCCAGTGGCAGGCCGACCACAAGGCGTTCGGCGAGCGTGACCTGGCCGGATCCGACTATGTCTACGTCTGGGCCGACGGCATCCACCTGCGTATCCGGCTCGCGGAGGCGAAGTCCTGCGTCCTGGTCCTGATGGGCGTGCGCGCGGACGGTACCAAGGAGCTGATCGCGATGGCCGACGGCTACCGCGAATCGGCCGAGTCCTGGGCCGACCTGCTGCGCGATGCCGCCCGGCGCGGGATGCGTGCCCCGGTCCTGGCTGTCGGCGACGGCGCGCTCGGCTTCTGGAAGGCCCTCGCGGAAGTCTTCCCCGAAGCCCGGCACCAAAGGTGCTGGGTTCACAAAACGGCCAATGTCGTCAACGCCCTGCCGAAGTCAGCGCAGCCCGGCGCCCGCAAGGCTCTGCAGGACATCTACAACGCCGAAGACCGCGAGCGCGCGGTCAAGGCGGTCACCGCCTTCGAGAACGCCTATGGCGCGAAGTGGCCCAAGGCGGTGAAGAAGATCACCGACGACGTCGAGGAGCTGCTGGCGTTCTACGACTTCCCCGCCGAGCACTGGATCCACCTGCGCACGACCAACCCGATCGAGTCGACGTTCGCGACGGTTCGGCTGCGGACCAAGGTCACCCGGGGAGCCGGCAGCGCGGCCGCCGCCCTCGCGATGGTCTTCAAGCTCGTCGAGTCCGCCCAGGCTCGCTGGCGGGCCGTGAACGCACCTCACCTTGTCGCCCTCGTCCGGGCTGGAGCCCGATTCGAACGCGGCCACCTGCTCGAACGCCCCGAACTCAGCGCCGCCTGAGCCATCTCAACTGATCTGCCACTCTTGACAGTTAGTTCACCAGTAGCTCGCCTCACCCTCTCTGACGTCATCCGTTCCCGAAGGGAGTCCTGTGGCATCCATCAAGGACATCGTCTTCGACAGCCCTCATCCGGCTTCGGCCGCCCGATTCTGGGCGCAGGCCCTGGACGACTACGAAATCGCGCCATACGACGAGGAAGAACTGGCTCGGCTGCGTTCCATGGGCATCAGCGACCCGGAGGACGACCCCACGGTCCTGCTCGTTGGCACTGATGGCAGGTTGCCCCGCATCTTCTTTCAACTGGTGCCAGAGGGCAAGCAGGTCAAGAACCGGGTCCATCTCGACCTGAGCTCAACCGATGCAGTCGCAGAAGCCAAGCGGCTGTGTGCGCTGGGGGCGACGGTCCATGCCGAGCGCGAGGAATGGATCACGATGCAGGATCCCGACGGCAACGAGTTCTGCCTGATGCGCTCGTGAGCGAAGCCGGCTCCCGGCCATGAGGAGCAGCGGGCTTCGGGTGTACGCCTTGAGGCCCGCTGCCATGGCACCACCGACGGCGGGAGCGCCGCCGCCCCGCGGCCATGGTCGTCAAACGTCTCACCGCTCTCGTGGCGTGATCGATTTCAACTGATCCACAGGAATTGACAATTACTCAGGATCTTTGGACACATTGGCACTTTAGAGGAATGAATCTGTGCCGACATTTTCTCACGGCTTCGCCTGAATCAACGTACTCGACCGTGCGTCGTGGACGACGACTTGTGGGATCTGATCGAGCCGCTGCTACCGCCCTGGCCTGAGCGGTTGCCAGGGCCGTGACCGGTGCCGGACCGGCGTCTGCCGCAGCGAAGGTCTACCGGGAACTCAGGGAAATCGTGGGGGCTATTCGGAGGCTTCCTCGTACTGAATGGCAGCAGGCTTGCGGAGCCTCTGCGCCTGATCCTTCTCAGTGGCGTGAAGCATCTTCTCAATCTCCGCCCGGTGCTCTGGATTCGTGGCGTCCTTCACCATCCTCTTAAGCTCCTTGACGTACTTCCTGTACTGCGAGTCAACAAGTCGACTGTCGATCCGGTTGAGGAGTGCGGCAAAGACAATGGGCAGGAATAGCACCGAGACAGGTGATGACCAGATGCAGGTCTTGCCCGACCACGTCGCGGGCCCAAGATTATAGCCGACCGTCACAATTACTGAGCTCGTCGGGTTGTTGTCGGGTGGTGGGTGAGGGTGAGTCCGGTGCCGGCGAGGCAGCCGTCGATGAGGTCGGGTCGGAGCTGGATATGGCGCAGGCCCCGGCGGAGGGTGCGTTCGAGGTGCTCGTCGTCGGTGAAGGCGGTGTTGGCCAGCGGGCCGCGCCGTAACAGCGACCAGATGCCCTCCACCGGATTCAAGTCCGGTGCGTAGGAGGGAAGTTGCACGATGGTGAGCCAGTCATGTGCGGCCGCGTACTCCCGCATCCCGGCGGCCCGGTGGACGTTGAGATTGTCCCAGATCAAGACGATGGGGGCCTTGAGTTGGATGTGGGCGCGGACGACCAGGTCGCGGTAGTCACGCCCGGAGAAGCTGTCGCGTCCGGTGCCCTTGTGCTTGCGGTGGCGGCGCGGCCGGTAGATCAGCCGGGACGCCTCGCCCGGCCGGTAACAGCACATTGCAGTGATCGACCAGCGGCGCCAGGACCGGCCCCGCACCCGCAACACCGGCGCGTGCCCACGCCGGCCCCAGGTGCGGGCCCGCGGCGGAGTCTTCGAGAACCCGGCCTCGTCCTCGAAGACCACAAAGGCCCCCAGCGGCGCCGCAGTCATTCCGCCTGCGGCCACACATCCTTCTTCCACAACCCGACCGCACGCTCGTCGCGTTCCAGTGCCCGGCGCGCGGGAGACTGCCAGGACCAGTCGTGACGGTGCAGCAGCCGCCATACCGCCGCCATCGAGCAGTCGATGCGGAACTTGAAGGCGATCAGGACTCTGATCCGTGCCAGAGTCCACCGCTGGTCCTCCCAGCCGTGCTCGGCGGGTCCGCGGGCCAACTCCTTCTCCAACTCGGCGAACTGGCCGTCGGACAGCCTGGGCAGTTTCGGCGGCCCAGCGGTGGCAAGGGCGTCCAGGCCGCCCTCCCGCCAGGCATGCCGCCAGCGCTCCACCGACCGCTCACTCACCCGCAGATCCCTCGCGATCACCGCGGTCCGCTCGCCGAGGGCGAACCGCTCGCCCGCCTCGTACCGGACCCGTTCCCGAAACTGTCGTCGCTCGGCGGTCAACCCGCCGCCCTGCGTGTACCGCATACCACCGGCCTACCGCAGGGATCAGCACCCGACAACAACCCGAAGAGCTCAGTAGGTAGGCAACAGTGCCACGCTCGCCTGCGGGAATTCCTTGAGGATCAGCCCGCTCACCCGGGCGAAGAGCGGGCGGTGACCCGGCGGAATCGCGTCGATGTACTCCTGCATACGGTCCATGTCCCATGGTGGTCCTCCCGCGGCAGCCCCCGCTGCGGTTCGGCCGGTCGTGCCCGAGCGTCGCGTGGCTGATCGGGGCAGATGGAGAACTGGAACGTGAGTATCTAGGGTCAGCACGTGGCTTTCATCATGGTGTGCGAAGACGACGCGGCGGTGCGCGGCATCCTCAAGCGTGCCCTGGAGCACGACGGCCACACCGTCTCCGTCGCCGCCACGGCCGACAGCCTGCTGCGGCAGCTCGCACCGGCGCCCCAACTGGTCGTCCTGGATCTCGGGTTGCCGGACGCCGACGGTCGCGATGTCTGCCTGGCCCTGCGGGCTCGCGGCGTCGACGTGCCGGTGTTGATGCTCACCGCCTTGGACGGCCTGCATCACAAGGTGGGCGGCTTCGAGGCCGGCGCCGACGACTACATGACCAAACCCTTCGACATCCCGGAACTGCTGGTCCGTGTCCGGGCGCTGCTGCGCCGGGCCACCGTGGCGTCCGCACCGCACGAGGTCGTCCTCGATCCGGCGAAGCACGTGGTGACCTACGATGCGGTGAGCATGAGCCTGACCCCGACCGAGTTCCGGCTACTGGGCCGCCTGATCGCCTCGCAGGGCGACGCGGTACGCCGCCACGCCCTCGTCGCCGCCGGCTGGCCGCACGGGGCCCAGGTCAGCGACAACACCCTCGACTCCTATGTGCGCCGACTGCGGACCAAGCTCGGTCCGCTGGGTGTGGCCGAGCGGCTGGCGACCGTCCGCGGCGTGGGCTATCGATGGCAGTGACGGGATTCCGCCGAAGCGTCGTCGCGCTCACCGTGCTGATCGCCACCGCAGTGGTCGCGATCCTGGTGGTGGCTTCGCACGTGCTGCTGAGCAGGGTGACGGATGCCGACGCGCACGATCTGGCCCGTACGCGCGCCGAGGCCGTCGCGGCGAACGTCAGCGCCAAGGGCGGCCGTGTCGTGCTCACGGAGAACGGCAGCGAGGCGCTGGACGAGGTCGCCTGGGTGTATGCCGATGGCCGTCTTATCGACGGGGACGTGCCGCCGAGCGTGGTCGGGCGCGTCGAGGAGCTGGCGGACTCGGGGCGATCGCAGACCGCGACCGTCGGCGACTACCTCCTGTTCGCGCGGCCGGTTCCGGCCGGCGGCCACCACGTCATGGTGATCGTCCGGGTGGATCTCACGCCCTACGAGACGTCCGAGCAACGCAGCCTGACCTTGTCGCTGATTCTGGGCGGCCTTACGATCCTCCTCGCCGGCGGTGTCGCGCACCTCGTGGTGCACCGCGCGCTGCGGGTCGTGCACGAGATGGCCGCCCTCGCCGACGACTGGGGCCATCACGAGCCCGGGCGCCGTTTCAACCTCGGAGTCCCCCGTGACGAGTTCGGGGAACTGGGACAGACCCTGGATCGCCTCCTGGAGCGGGTTGACAACGCGCTGGCGGACGAGCGCCGGCTCACCGACGAGATCGCCCACGAGCTGCGGACACCGCTCACGGTCCTGCGAGGCGAGGCGCAGCTGGCGCAGCTGTCCGGTGAGCCAGTGGTGCCGGAGGTGGTGCTGAGCGAGGTCGACCGCCTCAATGCGGCGATCACGACGATATTGCGCGCAGCGCGCGCACGGACGGAGGAGGGGACCCGGTGTGATCTGCGCTCCGCCGCGCGGCAGGCGATCGGCAGCCGCGCGGTCGAGGTCGCCTTCCCGGCGAAGGTCGAGGTGGCTTTGGCGCCCGACGTCGCTGTGTCGCTGCTGTCACCCCTGCTGGAGAACAGCCTGCGGCATGCGAAGTCCCGTGTGTGGATCACCGCGCGCAGCCAGGGCGAGGCCATCGTGGTGGATGTCCTGGACGACGGCCCAGGGTTCGATCCCGCTGAGGTCGACCGGGTCTTCGAAGCGGGCGTGACCGGCGGCGGCGGGTACGGGCTGGGGCTGCCGGTGGTCCGGCGTATCGCTGCCTCGGCCGGTGTGGAGGTCCGGGCGATCGCGGACGGCCGCGGTCACGTCCAGGTGACACTCCCGGCCGCGAAGGCGGCCACGTAGTCAGGTTGCTTGCAGGTTCCCTGCGTAAGCCTCCCTGCATGACAACGACAACGGAAGCACGCCCACGCAGCGGGCGCCTCATGCTCAACAAGGTCCCCGAGGTCACCATCTGGTTCTGGGTGATCAAGATCCTGTGCACCACTGTCGGTGAGAGCTTCGCCGACTGGATCAACATGAAGCTGGGCGTCGGCCTGGTGAACACGGCCTGGATCTTCACCGCGGTGTTCGTCGTGGTCCTGGCCGTCCAGATGCGGCTCAAGCGGTACGTCCCGTTCCCGTACTGGCTGACCGTGGTCGTTGTCAGTGTCACGGGCACCCTGTACACCGACATCCTCACCGACCAGCTCAATGTGCCGCTGTGGATCAGCTCCGCCGTGTTCTCGGTTCTGCTCGCCGTGGTCTTCGGCGTGTGGTGGCTGCGCGAGCGCACCCTCTCGATCCACTCGGTCACGACGCTTCCGCGTGAGTCGTTCTACTGGCTCGCGGTTCTCGTCACCTTCGCGCTCGGCACCGCGACCGGGGACTGGACCCTGGAGCTCACCGGCTGGAGCCCGGGCGCCTCGGTGATGCTGCCGCTCGGCCTCATCGCGGCGATCACGCTGCTGTGGAAGTTCGGCGCGAACCCGGTGCTGTCCTTCTGGCTCGCCTACATCCTGACCCGCCCGCTGGGCGCGAACATCGGCGACTGGCTCGCCTCCCCGAAGGTCGCTCAGCCGGGCGAGCCGACCGGCCTCGCGCTGGGCACCTTCACCACCAGCCTGATCTTCCTCGGCCTGATCCTGGCCACCGTGGCCTACCTGACGGTGACACGCCCGGACGTGACCGAGACCTACGAGGCCGCCCACGTCACCCACGCCACCGGCGACCGGCGAAAGGAGCGCGTCGGTCTGGCCGGCTTCGGACTGCTCGCCGTCGCCACCATGGGCCTGCTGATCTGGGCCCACAGCCAGCCGCACACCGGCCCGGCGCCGGAGGCCGACAACACCTCCGCCGTCCAGATGGCTCCCGGCCAGGCGGTGAAGAAGTTCCCGCCCGCCAAGGTCGCCGCGCTGAAGAACCTCGCCTCCACCTCGCTCAAGGACGCACGCTCGGGGAACGCGAAGGGAGCGCACACGGCCGCCCAGTCGCTGCGTGACCTGTGGGACGCCGACCAGGCATTGCTGCAGCCGCTGGACAACACCGGCTGGACCTCCATCGACGCCCAGATGGACAAGGTGCTGGGCACCTTCGGCATCGACCACTCGAACCCGCCGATGCCGCCTGCGCAGCAGGAGAAGGAACTGAACGCCCTCCTGACGGACATGGGCTGACAGACCCCCTGCGCCCGGCGACGGGTCGAGTGTGCGGGGCCGCGCCGAGAGCCGCGCCGCCTGGGCACACGCCGACGAGCTGTGGTCAGTGCAGGCGGCCGCCTGTGTCGGCCCGGGCATGTCCGCGGACTCACGTGGGCGGTCGAAGCCGGCGTCTCCATGGCTTCGGCCGCCCGCTGTTCCTCCCAGCTGATCGAGGACAAGGCGCTTCATGAAAGGCGGTGTCCGATCCCGCGCGCCGTGCCGATGGTCAGCGTGCTGCCGGCCTCACGCAGCTTCCGCCGCAGCCGGGTCAGGTACTGGTCCAGTGTGTTGTCACTGACCTGGGCACCCTCCGGCCAGCCCGCCGCGACCAGTTCGCGGCGCCGAACGACGCTCCCGCCCGCGGCCACGAGTGTGGCCAGCAGCCCGAACTCCGTGGGGGACAGGGCCACGGCCGTGCCATGCACGGTGACGCGGTGGCCGACCGCGTCCAGAATCAGGTCCCCGACCGCGATCGCCGCGGCCGGCGCAGCCCGCTTCACGGACGCACGCAGCCGGGCGGTGAGTTCGGCCAGATGGAAGGGCTTGGCCAGGTAGTCGTCACCGCCTGCCGAGAACCCCGACAGCCGGTCCGCGAGCTGTTGCCGGGCGGTCAGGAAGATGACCGGGGCCAGGAAGCCGTTGGTGCGCAGCGCCTGGCACACGTCCCGACCGTCCGCGTCGGGCAGCCCGATGTCCAGGACAACCGCCGCGATGTCGCTGGTGGCCAGCCGCAGGGCGGTGGCACCGTCGACGGCGAGGACGGGCTCGAAGCCCTCCTCGTACAGCCCACGGCGCAGCACGTCCAGCAGCACGTGATCGTCCTCAACGACCAATATCTTGTGACGCATGGTCTCCCTCAGGTGCTCCGGCCGGGCGGGTCGTGTCCGAGATGGGTGATTCGGGCGGCCAGTGGGCCGTGTCCGCCCGACACGCCGCCAGGCGGCCGGTGACGAGTCGCTGCGGCATCGCTCCGCGTGGAGCGCGCCAGAGTCACCGTGGTGCCGTGCCCCAAGGCGAGCGGCCATCCACTGACAGCGCCCCTTTCCCTTGGACCACCTGACGTAGGTGAACGGGCAGATACGAATGACTACAAGGGTGTAGACGTTCGTCGCACTGTAGACGATCGGCGAGTGGGAGGCGTTCCCGGGCTTGTGCGCCCTTACCTGTCCGTCGGCTCGGCGGCGTCATGCTTGCTCAGCTCGGACGAGGGCGGCGCCCGCCCAGACGTCATCATGATCACCGCCGACCGGGACATCACTTCGGTACGGACCGCCGGGGCATGTACTACGCGGGCCTGCGCCCAGAGGAGACGGTCGCGGTCGCGTTGCCGGACTGCTCCCTACCGCGGAACGGTTGGGGGTGGTTGATCCTGCACCGTACTCGGCCGCAGGCGGGCAAAAGGTGGACTGACCGTGGCGAGTTTCACGACGAGCGCGGGCTGAAGAACCGTCCGCCGGGGGAAACGCGGGTCGTTCCGCTCCCTCCGCGCCTGGTGGCCATGTGGAGGGACCACGTCGCGACGTTCGGCACGGCCGATGACGGGCGGCTGTTCTTCACCGAACAGGGGCGGGTCATCAGTTACGGCACCCACCACCGGGTCTGGCACGAGAGCCGTGACCTCGCCCTGCCGCCCGCCCTCACCGGCACTCCGCTCGCGAAACGGCCCAACGACCTGCGGCACTCGGCGCTGTCCACGTGGCTGTGCGCGGGCGCGGACCCGGCCGAGGTCGCCCAGCGGGCCGGCAACAGCGTCGAGGTTTTTCTGTCCCGATACGCGAAGTGCCTGTACGACCGGCAGTCCATCAACAACCAGCGCATCGAAGGGCTGTTGAGCTCCTATGACCGGCCGCCCGGCCCGGATCAGTAGCGGCTGGGCTGAGGGGTCTGTTGATCGTGAAGGGCCGGGGCGGATCTTGATCATGGTGGAGCGTCTCTCGCCCGTTGGCGGGGACGAGAAATGATCACATGGAGCGAGGGGCCTTGACCCGGAATCTTGGACACGGGCTATGCGGCTTGGGCCAGGGTAGTTGATGTTGTGTCGAGTGCTGTCTCGTAGGCGATGGGGCTGCGTTGTCCGAGGCGGGAGTGACGGCGTCGGGTGTTGTAGCGGTTGAGCCAGCCGAACGCGTCGAGGCAGGCATCGCGTTCACTGGGCCAGGTCTTGCGGCCCTGGAGCGTCTCGCGTTTGAACGTCGCGTTGAAGGACTCGGCGAGTGCGTTGTCCGAGCTGGAGCCGATCGCGCTCATGGAAGTTCTTCATGACCACGAGATGTCCGTTCTCAGATCCTCAGGATCCAGTGTCTCGTGTGTCCAAGATCAAGGGTCAAGGCCCCTCCCAGATCCACCCCTCCCTCGAACGCGTCCTCGGCCCCCGCCTGGCCTACCCCTACATCCAGGCCCTCCTCCAGCGCCACGGCTCCCCGGCCAGGCTGAAGAAACTGGGCCGGGCCCGCTGCGAGGCCCTGCTCAAGGCACACGGCTCGCGCAAGGCCCATCACCTCACCACCGAGATCTTCGACGCGCTCGCCGAGCAGACCCTCGTCGTTCCCGGCACCGAGGCATCCGCGCTGATCGTGCCCGGCCTGGCCGCCCAGCTCGCCGCCGCCCACACCCAGCGCCGCCAGGCCGAGCAGGAGATCGCCGCCCTGCTGGAGGCCCTCCCTCTTCTCCACCTCCTGACGTCGCTGCCCGGCCTGGGCGTCAGGACCACGGCTGCCGTGATCGTCGCGATCGGTGACGGCACCGGCTTTCCCAGCTCCGGACACCTCGCCTCCTACGCCGGGCTCGCCCCGGCCACGAAGTCCTCCGGCACCTCGATCCGCGGCGAGCACGCACCCCACCGCGGCAACCGGCTCCTCAAACGCGCCCTGTTCCAGGCCGCGTTCGCGGCGATCGGCTGCAAAGCCGACCCGTCCTCCCGGATCTACTACGACCGTCAACGCGCACGCGGCAAGACCCACACCCAGGCGATCCTCCGCCTGGCCCGCCAGCGCGTGAACGTCATCCACGCGATGATCCGCACCGGGGCTCTTTACGAAGCACGCACCCCGGGCGACGTCGACCTCGCTGCCTGACGACTCCACCGCCCCTACCCTCCAGGCCCCATCACGCCCACGCCCACGCACCGGCACGGCGACTGCGGCCCTGCCGGCCACCGGGCTGCCCACCAGCCACCCGATCCACCGGGAACATCCCGCTTCGCGGGACGTTCCCGAAAACCAGGATCAACCCCTACAAGCCGACCCCACCAGGGTTGACGAAACAGATAGGGGCACCCCCCCGGGAGCCGACGGCGACAGCCCGCTCCCTATCTCCCGCCTGCTCTGCCCGTTCGGTCCCGTACGTCACTCGCTGCGCCAGGACTCCAGTCGCTGCGCGACCGTGCGCAGATCGGCTTCCTGTGCGCGGACCGCCTGGGCGAGCTCGTACAGATCATCGTCCTTGGCCTGAAGGGGCTGGCCGGAGACGTGCATGTACTGGCTGGCGCAGGCCCAGCCGATGACCAGGTTGTAGTCGGTGAAGGGCCGCAGCAGCAGCGCGGTGTGCAGGAAAGTCGCGGCCCGTGAGGCGGCCTCCTCGTAGTACAGGTTGCCGCGTTCCCGCTCGAACGTGTGCCGGTCGGCCATGAACCCCAGAGCGCCCCAGTCCGCGATGGGCACGTTCAGCGGGGAGATCGCCGACTGGATCTGCAGGACCCAGCCGACATCGACACGGATGATCGGGCTCACCGCTGTCCCTCGGGAAACCGCGCCACGACGCCGGGCAACACCCGGGCAGCTTCCTCGACCGCCCCCTCCACGAAGGCGAGCCGGTCAGCTTCCTGAACCGTCACATCGTGCACGTGCTGCTTCAGACTCCGGCCCGTCAGAGCCGCCCGATCGCGCAGCCGCGCCATCTCGTCCTCAGTGAATTCCACATTGAGTGCAGGCATGGGCCCAAGGTACCGCGCTCGGTACCTCGGGCGGTACCCGACTTCCGCAAAGCCGGAGGCAGGGGAGACACACACCTGTCCCTCCCCTCGTAGCGTGAAGACCGTGACTGCAGGGGAAGTTGGGAGGCATGGCGGAGAAGCGACGGAAGTTTGATCCGGAGTTCCGTGAGGGAGCCGTTCGGATCGTCACGGAGACCGGCAAGACGATCGCCGAGGTCGCGGATGACCTGGGGATCAACGAGACCACGCTGGCGAGCTGGGTCTCCCGCGCCCGCCGGACTTGGACGGCACCGGCCGGCGGGAGCGACGAGCTGGAGCGGTTGCGGCGGGAGAACGCCCAGCTCAAGCGGGACAACAAGGAACTGGTCATGGAGCGTGATGTCCTCAAACGCTGCATGGTCCTGTGGGTGAAGTAGCCGTGGCGGACCCGGCATCCGTCGTCGGGGTGATCAGCGACTTCAGGACCGAGCACGGCATTTCGCACCGCGTCTCCGGCCACGCCCAGTTCGCCATCGATACCGGGACGAAGGTGTTCTTCGCCGATCCCCACTCGCCCTGGCAACGACCGACGAACGAGAACACGAACGGGCTGCTGCGTCAGTACTTCCCGAAGGGCACCGATCTGTCCCGGTGGTCGTCCACGGACCTCGAAGCCGTCGCCATGGCGATCAACAACCGGCCCCGCAAGACCCTCGGCTGGCGGACACCCGCCGAGGTCTTCGAAGAGCAGCTACGCTCGCTGCAACAGCCCGGTGTTGCAACGACTGGTTGAACTCGCCGAATACGCCTCACGGAGGTTCCGCCGCGCCTGCCGCAAACTAGGCATCTTCCAGTCCATGGGCCGGGTCGGATCTTGTTTCGACAACGCCGTCAGTGAAGCGTTCAACAGCGTCCTGAAGGTCGAGTACGTCCACCGGCACGCCTTCGCCACCCGCACCGAAGCCCGCATCCGGATCGCCACCTGGATCACCGACTTCTACAACGCCCGACGGCTACACAGCGTGTGCGGGTTCAAGAGCCCGATCGACTACGAACACGACTACTGGGCCAGCCTCACCGAGGAACTGGCTGCATAGGAAGGTCTCCACAGTTCGAGGGGATTGACACCCTGCCCCGTCGCCACCGCCAGACCCGCCAGGCACTCGTAGGAGATGGAGAGGTCGCGGGTGTAGGTGGTGTTGCCGGCTCACCGGCCGCCAACCCCTCACGGATGGTCAGGGACTGCCGGAACAGCCGCTCCGCCTCGGCCGCCTGCCCCGTCGCCACCGCCAGATCCGCCCGGCCCGGGGACCCGCTCACTCCCGAGGAGATCGACCTCTGCGAACGCCTCCAGGCCCAGCCTCACCCGAACACGGAGATCCGCAGCTAGACCCCATGATCAATCTCAGCGCCAACGGCTGTACCGACGTTCCCCGAGGCCGGAAAGGCCCGTGGGTTCAGCGGAACTGAAGCTTGTTCAGCGGGAACTCGGGGGTCGGTCCGTGTGCGTCGGCTGGGGGTATCCGGGGGTTCGGTAGGAACGTGGGGGTGGGCTGCGTGGTTGCGCAGACTATCCCTGGGCGGTGGGGCGAACCACGATGTCGCCTACATCGACACCGTCCGGCTGCTCGATGGCGAAGGCGATGGCGCGGGCCACCGCGTCGGGCGAAAGAGCGGTCTCCATCATCTTGTCGATCTGGGTCTTCACCGCCGGATCCATGCGCTCTGCGAAGTCCGTCCGGACGGCACCGGGAGAGACGACGGTGACGCGCAGGCTGTCGCCGGCCTCTTGCCGCAAGCCCTCGGAGATGGTGCGCACGGCGTTCTTCGTGCCGGCGTACACCGACTGGAGCGGCACGATACGCAGTCCGGCGGTGGACACGGTGTTGACGAAGTGCCCGAAGCCCTGCTCCCGGAAGACAGGAAGGGCCGCGGCGATCCCGTACAGGACCCCTTTGAGGTTGACGTCGATCATCTCCTCCCAGTCCTCGACGCGCAGGTCATCCAGACGGGAGATCAAGCCGATCCCGGCGTTGCTGACGAGGACGTCGAGCTGGCCGTATCGATCGCTTGCCAGCTTGACGAGGCCGGAAAGGTCCTCGCGTCGCGTCACGTCCGTGCGGGCCCAGACGGCTTCACCGCCGGCCTCTTCGATGCGGGCGGCCAGAGCCTCAAGACGCTCCGGACGGCGTGCCCCAAGGACGATCTTCGCACCGCGCTCGGCGAGCAGAAGCGCGGTCGCCTCGCCGATGCCGCTGCTGGCGCCCGTGATCGCCACGACTTTGCCTTCGATTCCCGACATGATGGACAGTCCTTCCAGCGGAGGAGTGGGGGCGGCCGTGCCCTACAGTGAAAGTGGAGGCTCCGCCACTTCGTTCACACTAAGTGGCGGAGCCTCCACTTAGCAAATGGAGACAAGGGAGAGCCACTGATGGCCCGGGATGCAGGACGCCCGCTGAGGGCTGACGCACAGCGGAACCGGGAGAAGATCCTGGCCGCCGCGGTGCGCGTGTTCACCGAGGAGGGACTGGATGCGCACTTCGAGCGCATCGCCAGAGAAGCGGGCGTGGGAACCGGCACCCTCTACCGCAACTTCCCGACCCGGGAAGCTCTGATCGAGGCGGCGTACCGCAACGAAGTGGCCCGGCTGTGCGACGCCGTCCCCGGCCTCCTTGCGGCGATGTCACCGCCTGAGGCGCTGCGAGCCTGGACCCGCCGCTTCATCGACTACGCCACCGCCAAACTCGGCATGGCCGACGCCCTGCGAGCCGTCGTCAACTTGGGAACCAATCCCTACGCCGAAAGTCACGAGATGATTCAGACCGCCCTCTCCTCCCTCATGGACGCCAATAGCGCTGCCGGAACGATCCGGTCCGACATCAGCCCGACCGACATGTTCGCCGCCCTTGCTGGCATCGCCCTCACCTCGGCTAAGCCCGAGCAGCGAGAGCAGGCCGAACGCCTCCTCGACCTCATCCTGGACGGACTGAAACCCGCGCCGCCGCGGCCCCCCGAAAACTGACGGCAGAAGCCCGGACATCATCGAAGCTGCTGTTCAGCGGCCTGTTCCAGTAGTGCTCGCGCGGAGTCCGAGTAGCGCATCGCTGTCTTCTCATCGAGCCCGAACACCTCGGCGAGGTGGAGCGGATCGGGCCCGTGGGTCAGGGCCTCTTCGAGCTGCCGGTCGACGCGGAGCCGCTCCAAGGTCGCTTCCTGGCCGCGCAGGGGCCCACGGATCCAGCGGTTGCTGGCGCGACCGGTGCCTGTGGCGGTCTGGTTGTTGATCAGCAGGTGGAGGTTGGCCGTGTTCGGCCAGCGCTTGCGCCGGTATTCCAGCCAGTCCAGCAGTAGTTTCAGGGTGAGATCGTCGAGCGGCCGGACTCGCCCGGCGATAGTCAGGCGGCGGTTCCCGATGTCGACGTCGTCGAGCATGACGGTGGCGATCTGAGCGACCCGGGCTGCGTGGACCGCCGCGAGAGCGAGGACGAGCCGGGAGGCCGGGGTGGTGGCCGCGGCGACAGAGCGATCGACCTGTTCGGGTGCGAGCGGCTGGAGCACGCTGTACTCGATCTGGCCGACCTTGATACGGCTGGCCGGGTTGCGGAAGATCAGGCCGGACCGCTTGGCCCAGGCGAACAGTGAGCGCAGGGCGACGAGCTCGTCCATGCGGTGGTGGCCGTGCAGTGTCTTGGCATGGGCCAGAACGTCTTCTCGGGTCACCTCCCGCAGGTGGTCGTAGCGGTTCGACCACGCCAACAGTGCTTGGCGGGCCCGGTTGAGGTAGAGCCGGACCGTGGCTTGCTGCCGGGGCAGGCTGCGGGGGCCGCCGTCGCGCAGAACACGGGTCCAGCGTTCGGCTTCCGCAGCGATGCCGGGGGCGATACCTTCCAGTCGCTCACCGAGCCATCGCTCAAAGAAGGGTTCCTCGTCGTCCAGGAAGATTCCCATCTCCTCAAGGACCGTGATGACGTGACCAACCCGCAGGTCGAGGGCACGGAGCGGGGTGAATATCTCACTGTGGCGGATGACGTCGCCCTCGACGTACCCGGTGAGGACGACGGCCAGGCCGCGGTTGACAGCGAAGCGGATGCCGCGTCCCCAGCCCCGGGCTTCGGTGAGTTGGTGGGCGAGGTGCTTCGCCCAGGCCAGCCATGGGCTGGCCAGGTCGGTGGCGGCCGGGTCGAGCCGTCCGAAGTCACGCGGAACCTGCTCGAACAGCGGTAGTTGCCTCCAACCGGTTCTCGGCTGTGAGTGCGACATGGGTGGTGGCCTGCGGGATGCTTCTCGCGCCTTGACGTGATGCAGGGCGGTGAGAGCTGATCCTCTGCGGTAGTGCAGTCCCACGAAGAAGAGCTGCTGATGGCGGACGGCCTGAAGCCACGAGGTCAACACCTCGCCGCTGACGGTCGGCATGCCGGTGGCGGTCCTGGCGTTGAGTCGGGCCTGGCACCAGCACAGACGGCAGTACTCCCACTTCAGCGGCTGGACTCGCCAACAGCCGATGCAGACGGCCGTCTCGTGGCTGCGGCCGAACATGTAGGAGGTGTGACAGAGCCGACCGCGAAAGTCGCCCCAGGCCAGGCAGCCTGGGCAGGAGCTGGTGGGCTTGACGTAGCCCTTCGGGAAGCGTGCCATCAGTTCACTCCGGCGGCAGCGACCGGCCGTCCCGGCGCTTGGGGATCACTGCCGGTGTGGCAGCCCCCGCGCCGACCGCCGCTCGTTCCGTCTCCGCCTGCCCCGGGCGGCTCACCTTCTCCGGCTCGGGGATCAGCAGGTCGCCGATCTCGCAGCCGAGGACGACGCAGATGACGTCCAGATCCTCCAATTTGAGCGAAACGGGCTGCCCGGACCACAGGCCGGACATCTTCCCCGCCGAGATCACCAACCCGTGCTCGGCCAGGTTGCGCTGGAGCTCAGAAGCCTTCCAGACCCCTTTATTTGCGGCGGTCAGCCGCAGGTTCCACCTCATCAGACCAGTCCTTCCAGCCGCTTCGCGGCCCGTTCCATCCCGGCGACCCAGGCGTCCTCGACCCGGGTCTGCTGGACGTGGATGTATCGCATCGTGGTGGCGATCCACGAGTGTCCCAAAACCTCCTGGATTGCGAGCAAGTCCAGCCCGTTTCCATAGAGTTGAGACGCGCAGAAATGCCGCAAGACGTGCGGTGTCAGCTCCTCGCCCCACCCGGGCAGGTACACTTTGGCCGCGTCCTTGAGCCCATTGCGCAGGGCGTCGTCGCCCACTCGCCGCGAGGACCCGTCGGCGTTCTTGCGCTCGGAGGGGAACAGCGGGGCGCCGGGGCGGGTGTGGTCGTCGTCGAACTGGCCCCAGACGTCCTCGATGAACCACCGAAGGGTCCGGCCGGCGCCGTTGATCAGCGGCACCATCCGTTCGCGCGGGCCCGATCCGCGGGGGCCCTTGCCGTGGCGGACGTGGAGCTTGCCGAAGCGGCCCAAGTCCCACTTGATGTCATCCAGGTCGAGCCCGCACACCTCGCTCACTCGCAGGCCGACCTGGGACAGCAGCTTCGAGGCGGTGTAGTTCCTGGCGGTAGGAGCGAACTTGCGGCAGGTGGCCAGCTCGCCGCCCCAGCCGGTGAAGAGCGTCCCGACCTCCGGCTCGCTCGGTGGAATCCGCAGCTGGGCGTCCTTCGCGCCGCGCGGCTTGTTCATCTCGTCGATCGGGCACTCGATGACTCGGCCGGTCATCCGGTGCAGTTCGACCTTGTGCCGCAGCTCCAGAAACATGAAGTACGTGCTCAGCGCCTGGGACCGGGCCAGCCGGGTGCCGCTCGGCGAGCCGCGCAACACCTTCCCGAAGTGCGCGTCGGCGTCGGCCGGCTCCATATCCCACAGTGGTCGGCCGAACCAGGTCCTGATCTGGTCCAGGTGCCCGACATCCCCGCGGATCGTGCCGTCCGCCAGTCCTGCCAAGGCGCGTGCGAGGACGAACCCGGACAGTGCGTCGGTCTCGAACTGCTCCAGTTCCTGCGCCGACGCGGGCGCCCAGCGCTCGCGCAGGTCCCGTACAACTGCCAGCGCCGCCAACCCGAGCCCCCTCACCTTCGGCCCGAGGTCGTGTCCCGCGTGATGGTGTAGCCGATCAATTGGTGGGCGCGTTTGGTGTGTTGGTCAGCGCCGGGGCGCTTTCGGGGAGTTCTGGGTAGAGGTCCTCCATGCTGCCTTCAGGGAGGTAGCGGCGGGGGAAAGCGATCCATTCGTCGTGCATCTCGAAGAGCACGGCGGTGACCAGCCGCAACAGGGCGTCGTCGTTGGGGAAGACCTGGACGACGTCGGTGCGGCGCTTGATCTCCCTGTTGACCCGCTCCAGCGGGTTGGTCGACTGGATCTTCTTCCAGTGCCGCTCCGGGAAGACGGCGAAGGCGGTCAGATCGTCTTTGGCCTCCAGCAGCATCTTCTTCACCCTGGGGAACTGACCGCCGAGCATGTCGGCGACGGTGTCGACCTGGGCCCTGACCGCGCTGGGGCCGGGCTGGGCGAAAATCGTGCGGATCGTCGCGGCCACCATCTCACCGGCGTTCTTGTCGATCACGCCGAAGACGTTGCGCAGGAAGTGGACCCGGCATCTTTGGTAGGCGGCGCCGA
Source organism: Streptomyces sp. NBC_00988 (assembly GCF_045162645.1). Lineage (NCBI taxonomy): Bacteria > Bacillati > Actinomycetota > Actinomycetes > Kitasatosporales > Streptomycetaceae > Streptomyces > Streptomyces sp. NBC_00988. The sequence continues at coordinate 56,077 of NZ_CP108730.1, read as the reverse complement.
GCATCACCTTGCCGATCGCGGCGACCAGGCCGCTGTGATGGTCACCGATGACCAAACGGACCCCGGACAGGCCGCGTTCGCGCAGGTGACGCAGGAACTCGGTCCAGAACGCCTCGGTCTCGCTGTCGCCGACCATCACGCCGAGGACTTCGCGGCCGCCGTCCTCGGTGACGCCGGTGGCGATGACCACCGCACGCGAGGCGATCTGGTGGTTGACCCGCGCCTTGCAATAGGTGGCATCGAGGTAGATGTAGGGGAATCGGGTGTGGTCCAGCGGCCGGGTGCGAAACGCGGTCAACGGCTCGTCCAGGGCGGCGCAGATCCTGGAGACCTCGCTCTTGGAGATCCCGGTGTCCGCCCCCAGGGCCTTGACCAGGTCGTCGACCGACCGGGTGGAGACGCCCTCGACGTATGCCTCCATGATGACGGCGTAGAGAGCCTGGTCGATGCGGCGCCGACGCTCCAGCAGACAGGGGAAGAAACTGCCGGACCGCAGTTTGGGGATGGCCAGGTCGAGGTCGCCGGCCTGGGTGGTGAGCGTCTTGTCGCGGTGCCCGTTGCGGTAGTTGGTGCGGGCCTCGGTGTGCTCGTTCCACTCGGCGCCGATCTTCGCCGCGGCCTCGGCCTCGATCAGTTCCTGCAGCATCCGCTCGGCGACACTGCGGACGAGTTCGAGTCCCTCGGTCGAATGCAGCGACTGAAGCAGGCGTGTGAGTTCAGACTGGGACAGGGCCACTGCTCGTCTCCTCCCCTCGGTGAACTGGGCGTTCATCAGGGAGAGTTGCACGGTGGCCCGTCCCCTGCGCAGGGAGCGGACACCAACAGCCGGAGCACACCGGCGCACTACTCAACGTCGATCGGCTACACCATCACGCGGGACGCCATCCGGCCCGACTGCGGATCGGTCGGACACGGTGAGAACGCTTCAAGAATCCCGAAGTTACGTCACGCGACCACAGAGCACTCGAAGGAGGAAGAACCCCCTGGCCACAGGGTCAGAGACTCAGCGAGGCTCAGAAGAACTCACGGGATGTCGCAAATCACCAGCGCTCACCTCGACCGCATCAGTGACCGCACCTGGCCGGAGTGGGAGGCCCTGACCGCCGTGGTCGCCGAGGTTGCCGCAGAGCGGCAGGTCGGCGATGTATGGCGCCGGCTGGTCCACCGTCAGCTCCGGGGCGTCCTGTCGATCAGGGACTCCGACGGTGAGACGGTCGTAGCCGAAGAGACCCTCGATCAGGTGCCCCGTGGAATCCCGGGCGGCACTGCCGAAGTTCTGCGGCGAGCGGGCCTCCTCCGCCCGAGGACACGGCGTCGGCCGGCACGGTGGCCCGTCGGCAGCTGCCAGGACTGTGGATGCTGGGGCATCACCAGCCGGCTGTGCCCTGGCTGTCGCAGCTGGGCGCGCCCCAACTTCGGTCTTTGCTGTCCGCCCGGGCGGTGCGACCGGTGCAGGCGTTCGATGCTGCCGGCGTCGACCGAGTACGGACTCTGCCGGGGATGCCTCATCCACGTTCGCGAGAACGGGACGGAGGACCACCCGGACTTCACCCAGCTGCAGGTCGCTCTCGGCGGTCGGCAGGCCCGCCAACTCCGCAATTTGGAAGGGAGGTTGGGGTATTCGCCCGATCGACACCCGGTGCGGTCCCGTGAGGCGCAACGGCAACGGGCCCGGCCGCCACGTACCGGCCCGCCTCCTGACTGCACGCAGGCGGGACCGGCGGTCCGTACGTGGCACGCTGCGGGTGTGAGCACCAGGCGCCGACGGCTCGGCACCGGACCCGTCCCTGTCAGTACGGCATCGGTGGTGCCCCCGTCCCAACGGCTGCTGCCCGCCGAACGCACTGCGAACCCTCTCGTGCAGGACGCCGAACACGAGGACGCCACCCTTCCCGCGGGACGGCGGATCCTTGGACCGGGCACGGCCGGGAGCCGCAGACGCTGCTGCCGTCCATTCCTGCTGCGGGGCTGTCAGCGGCCCAGCCACAGCGCGCCTCCGATGAAGCTGGCTATGCCGGCCGCCAGGGCGAGCGCCGGGTACGGGACGTGCTGGACGGTGAGGGGGGCGCTGGCTCATCGCTTTGAGGGAACTCGTCGTGATAGTCAGAACCAGTGATTGGTCGACTTCCCCTTGATGAGCAGCTGGACGTCTTGCGGACGGTCCTCTCCCGCAACGAGGTCTTGACGGATGTGCTGGCCAGAACTGCGACGCTGAACTTGCCCGGTTGGTATGTGACCGCGGGCTGTCTGTTCCAGACGGTGTGGAACGTCGTCACTGACAAGCCGCCGACCAGCGGCATCAAGGACTACGACGTCTTCTACTTCGACGGCTCCGATCTGTCCTGGGAAGCGGAAGACGTGGTGATCAAAGCTGGGCGGGAGGTGTTCGACGGGGTGCCGGCCGAGGTGGAGATCCGCAATGAAGCACGTGTGCACCTCTGGTACGAGGAGAAGTTCGGCGTGCCCTGCGCCCCGCACGAGTCCACCGAGTCGGCGATCGATTCCTTTGCTGCGACGACGTGCTGCTTGGGGGTGCGTCTGGAGCCGGACGGACGATGGCGCGTCTATGCCCCCCATGGACTCTCCGATGTGTTCAACCTCGTTGTCCGGCCCAATCCGGCGCTTGCCCCGCGGGCCGTCTATGAGACCAAGGCACTGCGGTGGAGGAGTCAATGGCCTGAACTCTTCGTGCTGCCGTGGCCGGGCTGATGCCCAGTCGACGCTCCCAAGCGGGTCTCCCACCTGTGGGCGAGGGTCCTGCCCACGGTGACCCACCGCGGCAACACCGCCGGCATCCATGACGCCCTGGTCGGCCTCGCCGACGAACTCAAGCGCCGCCTCGACCTGGGCGGCGACCTGGACGGCGTGCTGCGGCTGATTCGTCGTGATCGGCGAGGCCAACGCCACGCTGCGGCAGCTCGCCCGTTACTGGGAGACGTTCCGGGAGAAGGACGGACCCGAAGACGTCCCCGGCCGTCACCGCGCTCGAGACGGTGGTGTCGGGCCGCCCGCCGAAGATGACGTGGACGCGGACCGCGCGTCCCGCCCACAGGGCGTCCCCTTGGCCCGGAGGCCCGCGAGCAGTTCGCCACGGTGATCCTGGCGCGGTTCACGGCCGACACGTGGCGGCGCTTCGCCCCGGCGGCCGGACCCGCCCCGAAGCAGCGTCACCCCCAGCCGGGCCGCTTCCACGTCGTCCAGCACGGCGACGCCCACGAGACACAGGCGGCCCGGATGAACGACGCCGACGTCGTCAACTGGCTCACCGACCCGACGGACAACCAGAGTTGGCCCCGAGCCGGACGCATCACGGGCCCCGGTGGATCAGCCATGACATCCCCAGGGCCCGGCACTTGGCGTCGCGCTGTCCAACGACGGCGCGACTCCAGCGTTACGTCGTGGCCGACTCCGGGACTTCGAGCGCTTCGGCGACCTTCCGGGCCATCGCGCCCACCTCCAACGGGAACCGGTCCAAGGAGCCGAGGCCGTCGCACAGCTTGGCCCGCAGGCCGTGCAGGCACGCCATCGTGAACAGCACCTCCGGAGCGTCCCCGGCCGGAGCGGGGAACGCGGTCGGGGTCGCACCTTCTCGTGCACCATCCGTTGCGTCTTCTCCTGCGCTACCTCCTGCGCACGCCGGATTCCGCAGCCTGTTGTTGCCGCTGGTCAGCTGCCGTGGTCGGGGCTTCCGGTTGGGCTGACATCCCCTCTACGCCACCCACGACCCGCCCGAACACCAGGAGGAAAGGGGGGTGGGGCGGGAGCGTGGGCGGTGGGCGAGGGGATCGGGGCGCCGGGTTGATGTTCCGCACGGCTCGCGCCGCGCGGCTTCGTCGGCTGCACGCCTCCGCGACCTCAATGCGGCGGGTGCCCGGCGGCCTCCGCTTTTGCCGCTCTGGCCGCCCAGCCGCACGAGCGGTCGGCGACGTCGCGATGCGCGCTGGCACCACTGCCCGCACGCTGATCTCACGGCAGAGATCGGAGGCATCATGTCCCGGGGAATCCCGGCCTGGATCGGCCACCGGCACTATCTCTCGAAGAAAGACGCCAAGCACGCGTGCCGAGACCTCGTCGCCGAGTACCCCGGCAACGGCCGAGCGGTCGGCCCCGTGGAGGCGCAGGGCTCTCCCTGGTTGGTCGACGGCCCTCACCATGGCGCAGTTCTTCCTGCCGGGCACGGCCATGTACCGAGCAGATGGCAGCTACGTGGACCCGGCCCGGCTCCGCTTCGTTCACCACGTTCTGGAACAGAGCGCCGAAATCTGTGTCACCGGCACCGGCACCGGATCCGGAACCCTGACCAGCCGGCACGGCTTCACTGCGTACCTGTACCACCTCGCAGCCGGCGGGGGACGCCGGACCACATGTGCTCGCCGGACCGCGGACACCGCTACGAAATCACCGTTGAGCTGAAGACCCCGGTCACGCTCACCAGGGAGGAACAGAGTGCCGCGCTGCGCATCGTCGTCGCCGAACTGGAGCGGGATCTGCAGTACCGGGAGCTCGAACGCCTCGGAGTCGACGACAGCGCCGCCATGGCGGTGACCGACCGATTCGGCCTGGCCCGATGGGTGCACGCCACCGTCGCACGCCGCCTGGCCGACGGCATGGACCAACACCTTCGCGTACGGGTCGAGGCCCACGCCGAAGGCCCCGGCACCGCCGTCTTCCTCCCGACCTGAGCAGAGACCAACTCCCCGGGACCGGGGAGGCCCTGACCCTCGATCAGCAGGCCTCGTCCAGCACCTGGACCAGCCCGCTCGCCGGGGCAACGGAACGGGTCTGCTGATCGTGCTCCGAGCGGGCGGTCTCCAGCAGGCGCTGCCACGAAGTCACGGTCGGCCGACGGCGCAGAAGTGCCCTTCGATCACGTTCCGTCATCCCGCCCCAGATGCCGTGCTCGATGCGCTCGTCCAGGGCGTAGGCCAGGCATTCGGTGCGCACGGGGCAGCCGGTACACACGGCCTTCGCCCGGTTTTGGGCGGCTCCCACGACGAACAGTTCGTCCGGGTCGGCACTCTTGCACAGCCCGCGTTCGCCCCAGTCGGAATCCGTTATCACCTCGGCACCGTCCCCTCCCTGATTCGGCCAGCAGCAACGCCCGGCTACATGCGGCAGGCACGTGACAGTACGTGAGCCCGGTGCTGCGCGTTCAGCAGCGCAAGAGAGCCCAACTCCTTCGAGTGACGCGGACTTGTTACAGGCTGAGCCGGGGCTGTAATGGCGATTGAAGCGGGGATGCCGTCGGTGAACCCCTCGCTCGCTGTCCGGACATTGCAAGGCGCGGCGACTCAGGGCATTTTGGGGGCGTGCTCAATGACGGCCACGAAGCATCGACTGGCCTCATTGCGCCCGCGCCTGGCCCGGAAGATGTCGTACGGTGGGCCAACCGACGCGGGGTGGAGCAGCTCGGTAGCTCGCTGGGCTCATCCTTCGCTCGGCGGACGCCCAGAAGAGCACCTTGGCGGGGATATCGCTTTGGCACCCGGCCGCGCATCGCAGGAAGTCCAGCTCCCCACGGAACAGTTCGACCGTCCTCGCGACCTCGTGGTCCTGGATCAGGAGGAGTGCTCGGGTGTCAATTTCCGCCCCGCAACGGCTGCATTGCACGCATTCACGTTACGTGCTGCCCACCGTCCGCGGTGGAAAGGCTCATAATCCTGTGGCGGATCGCTCCGGGAGGCCCGGTCCCTAGGCCTGCCTGAAGCGGGTCTGATGTGCCCAGCGCTCAGACAACGAGGTAGGCGCCGACCGCAGGGCCCGAGAACGTCAGCAACTGGCGGGGATCGCGCGGACTCGGTCAGCGCCCTCCACACCGGCAGCCCGGCCAGGTCCACGACCCGGATGATCCAGTCTCAGCCATGGGTGAGCGCTGGTTTCATCGGTCAGCCCGGAGGCCCAGCCGACGAGCTGACCGATGAAAAGGGGAGTCCGCACCTGAGCGCGGGGAGCATGAGCCTCACCCAGCTGCGGGGAGGGTGGTCTGTGCGTACTCGCGAAGGGCTGTGACCGCGGGGTGGGTGCGGTGCGCGGCGATGTGGTCGACGGCGGTGCGGACGACGGTGATGCAGCGGCCGGCGTCGGTTGCGAGGGCGGTGTCGAGGGCGGTGCGCGCGTCGGCGGCGGCCGCGTCGAGGTCGTGTTGGGCGAGCGCCGATTCGGCTCGGTAGGCCAGGGCGAGTGAGCGGGTTCGTTCCCGGGAAGGCGGCAGCAGTGCCACGGCCTGGGAGAGGGATTCCTGCGCAGTGCGGGTGCGGCCGAGGGCGAGCCAGCACCGGCCGGAGTCGATCGCGACATCGGCCTGCGACATCCAGGACGCCCAGGCCGGTGTCGTACCGGGCTGCGCGCGGTCGAGGTCGTTCTCGGCCGTGATCAGGGCGTGGCCAGTGCCGCGTTCGTCGCCGGCGGTGGCGAGCGCCCCGGCGCGGCGCAGGTGGAGCACGGCGCGGGCGGCGGGTGAGCGGGTCCGGGACTGCGCGGTCTCCAACAGGGTGACCGCGGTGGTGGGCAGGTTCAACCAGGTCGCGAGGTAGGCGAGATCGGAGAGGATTCCCGCGCCGAGGTCGCGGTCCGCGCTGGTGTGTGCGGCGTGGAGGGCGGCGATCCAATGTGTTTGGGCGGCGGCGTGCTCGCCCTGGTCGAAGTGCAGCCATCCGGCGCACTGGGCTGCCGAGGCCGTGACCTGGTGCAGTCGGCGTTCCGTGGCGTGGTCGTAGACGGCGTTGTCGATCAGCTGGATCGAGGTGCGCAGCAGGGAATGGACGAGGTCGGTGCACTCGGGGGCGTTGGTGTTGGTCATGGCGCGCAACTCGTCGGTGCGGGTCTCCAGCCAGGCCAGCAGCGTGCCGTCCACGCGCCGCCCGTGCAACGCGCCGAGCAGCCGCCCGGGTTCGACGGCCGCCCACTGCTGGCCGACACCGGTCAGGGCCGCGGCGCCGACGGCGAGGAACGCCCGCCGGTCGGGGCGCTCGGGGTGCTGCAGGGCCACCAGGACCTCCCTGAGAACGGCGCGGGTGCCGTCCGGTTCGAAGCCGTACGGGATGTCGTAGGCGGGCAGCCACCACGGCCAGCCCATCGTCCGGACCAACTCCTGGTCGACACCGAGGAGTTCGGCCAGGAGCATCTGGTAGTCGCCGTCCGGGGCGTGGACCCGGCCTGACTCCCATTTGTAGACGCGGTCACGGTCGGGGTTGAGGATCATGCCGTGCCGGGCCGCGGCGAGATGCAGCTCGCGGGCGAGGCGTTCCATGCTCCAGCCGAGCCGGTGCCGGACGTACGTGAGCGGATGCTGCTCCAGCCGCGAAGCGCGCACCGGCTCCCCCCTCCGATTGATGCCCTGTCAGCTCTACCGTGGCCTGCCCCGGCTCGCGGGGCAAGTACGGCCGCCCGCCTGCTGGAAAGGGCGGGCAGACAGCGGGCATACAGACCTGTGCCCGGGCCGGGCGGGAGGCTGGCCACCGGCACGCTCCCCCGTGCCGTCCCACCTCTGGAGGCCAGGGCGCGGCTGTGCCCGGCGAGGAGTCCACTGTGATCAAGGAAGGGCAGCACCTGTTCGTCGAGGGCCGCGGACCCGTCGTGCCCTACCAGGGCAAGTACGCGGTCAAGGTGCCCGACGTGTTCGAGCGGGTCCGGGCCCGCTGGGCGGCCGCCGGCGTCGACACGAGCGCGCCGTACCTGCCGATGCGGATCGAGATGGAGCTGACCACCAAGTGCAACGACGCCTGCCCCTCGTGCGGGATGGGCGCGCTCCCGCTCGCGGACGGGCGGACCCTGACCGACGGCCAGATCTCGTTCCTGCTGCGGCAGTTCACGGCGATCGGTCTGCCGAGTATCGCGATCACCGGTGGTGAGCCGTTCACCGCGCCCCGGGCCCTGCTCCGGCTCATTTCCCAGGCCCGTACGGCCGGGATCGACATCTCCAAGCTGACCACGAACGGTGTGTGGGGCACGGCACGGCGGTGCGGTCCCGAGTTCGAGCGGCTGGAGAAGGCGGGCTTCTTCGGCAACGCGCTGTTCGTGCCGCTGCTGATGCTGTCGATCGGCGAGCAGACCACCCCGCTGGAGGACGTTGCCCGGATCATCCACCACGCGGTCACCCACTACAGCGACCGCGAGCTGAACGTCGCCGTGTCCTCGCTCGCCGACCCGGCGCGACGGGATCACCGGATGGACGCGCTGCTCGCGGTGTACGAGGCGGCGTACGGGGCGTTCCCGCACGAGCGGGTGCACTCCACGATGCGTGTCTACCTGGTCAACGAGCGGCTGGAGGACCAGGCGGCCGTCCACCGTCCGGGTACGACGCCGGTGGCGAAGTGGATGGACCACTGCTTCGACTGCTTCGCGCCGACCGTCGGCGCCTACGTGCTGCCCACGTCCCTGCTGAAGCAAGACGGCTGCTGGTTCTCGTGCGCGGCCTTTAACGTCCCCGATCAGCTGTCGTTCGGGAATCTGCTGCGCGAGCCCGCCCGGACCGTCCTGGCCCGCGCCAACGAGTCCGCCTACGTCGCGCGGGTCCGCGCCGGCGGCGGTTTGAAGGCCTTGCACGGCGTGGTCCCGGCCGAGTTCACCCAGCACACGCCGTGCACCTCGTTCTGCGATTCGTGCGCGTTGCTGATCGGCCAGCACGACAAGGCCACCGGGGAGACCACGGGACACCCGACCACGGCGGTGATCCCCGCGCACGCCCTCCTCACCCGCACCCGTGCCGCCCAGACCGACGGGACGCCGCGATGAGCCAGGACACGACTGTCAGGGCGGCCGGGACGGGTGACGACGCCAGTTCCGGGGCGATCGTCACCGACGTCATGGTCACCATCACCGGACTGCCCCCGGAGGTGTGCGCGCGGCCTACGGCCGCCCTGGCGAACGACCTGGGCGTGGACAGCCTGCAGCTGCTGGAGATCGTGGAAACACTCCAAGGCCGCCTCGGCATTGTTGTCGCCGACGAGGTGACAGCGCGTGTTCGCAGCGTTGCAGACTTGCAGGATGCGGTCGCCCGCCTGATGGCGCCCGCCTCCTGAAGGGACTTCTCGTGACCGAACGCGTCATCGCTCCCCGCGGCCGTGGTTTCCTCTTCCTCGACTCCCACCCGGCCGGCTGCGAGCGGATCGTCACCGACATGTGGCAGGCGATCCCCACCCCGGCCGAGCCTCCCGCGAAGCAGCCGGTCGCGCTGGTGATCGGTTCCTCGGCCGGGTACGGGCTGGCGGCCACCCTCGCCGGGATCAAGCGGGCCGGGATCCGGGGCATCGGCATCAGCTTCGAGAAGGCGCCGACCGAGCGTCGTACCGGCACGGCGGGCTGGTACCGCACGGCGGCCACCGCCCGGCTCGCGGCCGAGGCCAGCAGCGACTGGGTGTTCCTCAACGGGGACGCGTTCGGTGACGAGTTGAAGGAGCAGGTCGCCGATCTGATCGGGCAGCGGTTCGGCGGCCGGCTCGACTACCTGGTCTACTCCGTGGCCGCGCCCCGGCGCACCGATCCCGACACGGGAACCGTCTACACGTCCGTTCTCAAGCCGATCGGTGAGCCCTACCGCACCAAGACGCTCGTCTTCGAGGACGGACGGCCCGAGATCCGCGAGGTCGAGACCGGACCGGCGGGCGGCGACGACATCGAGCAGACCACCGCGGTGATGGGCGGCGCCGACTGGGAGCGCTGGATCACCCACCTCGCCGACCGGGACCTGCTCGCCGACGGCTTCACCACGGCCGCCCTCTCTTACATCGGCTCCCCGCTCACCGCGGCGATCTACCGCCAGGGCACCATCGGCGCCGCCAAGGCCCACCTGGAAGCCACCGCTCGTACCCTCGACGAGCGCCTCGGCAAGCTCGTCGCCGGCCGCGCCCTCACCTCCGTCAACGGTGCCGCCGTCACCCAGTCCTCCACCGCCATCCCCGGCATCGCCCTGTACGTCGGGCTGCTGCGCGGTGTACTCGGCGATCGGCTCATCTCCCCGGCTGGCCAACTCGCCGAACTGTGGGACCAGTTGACCGGAGCCACCGAGCTGGTCCTGGACGACGAAGGCCGGGTCCGCCTGGACACCTGGGAACTGGCGGACGACGTCCAGGCCCAGACCGCCGAACGCTGGGACCAAGCCACCACCGACAGCATCAGCACCCTCGCGGACCTCGACTGGTTCACCGGCGAGGTCCGCCGCTTGTACGGCTTCGACGTGGCCGGCGTCGACTACGACCAGCCCGCCGAGACCGCGATCCCCTGGCCCAACCCCACCACCTGACCCCCTTCTTGGAGGATGCCGTGCGCCTGCCCACCGATTCCGACCTCGTCCAGTGGCAGCTCGACCTGGAATCCGTCCTGACCCATCTCGCCGACACGGATCTCCGGCAGGCCACGGCCCGCATCAGCGATCCCGCCGTCCACGATGCCGCCGCCGTGTACATCACCCGGCCCAGCAAGCGCCTCCTCGGGATGGCGTTCCTGCACGCCGCCCACACCCTCGGTGTGACCGTGCACGACGGCGACCTGGTCGCGGTCGCCGCCGCCTTGGAGGTCCGTCACGGCGGGATCCTCCTGCACGACGACATCGTCGACGGCGACACCCAGCGCGGCGGCCAGCCCACCGCCCACCATGCGCTCGCCGGGCCGTTCGGCTCCGAGGCGGCCAGCGCCGCGCTCTTCGCCGGCGACGTCCTCGCCGGGATCGCCCCACTGCCCATCCTGCGCAGCGCGCTCCCGTCGGGCCTGCGGGCCCGGCTGACGGAGATCGTCCAGCGCACCACGGCCGAGGTCGCCTCCGGACAGACCGAGCAGCTCCACCTCGATGCCGTGCAGGACCCCCAGGCGGTCACCCAGGACACCATCCTGCGCGTCCACTCCGGGCAGTTCGCTCCCTACCTGCTGTGCTCCCTCCACCTCGCCGCCGCCCTCGTCGAACACGACAACACCGTCCTGGAGCGCATCACCGAGGCCGGGCTCACGCTGTGCCAGGCGTTCCAGGTCCAAAACGACCTCGCCGGGTTCCGTGAACTGGCCCGCGTCCTCGGCAGCGAGGAGCCGATCGACTCCGTCCTGACGCTGGCCAACACCTCCGACCTCGCCCGCCGGCGGCGCACGGTCCTCGTCCGCGCCGCCCTCGACCACCTGCCCAGTGCGGACCGCGACCGCCTCCTTGCCTACCTCAACGGTGCCGACGACGACCTCACCGCCATCACCCGGCTCATCCACGACAGCCGCGCCGAGGACATCTGCGCTGGCCTCGTCATCGACCTGCAGATCCAAGCCCGCGAACGCATCACCACCGACCCCCACCTGCCGGCCCCGGTACGCACGGCGCTCTCCGCGACCTTCGGCTACATGACCGCCCTCTACGACCCCGCCTCCCCGACCAGCCGCCTTTACCTGCAGGCCCGCCCCGAACTGCAGTCAGCCGCCTGACGTCGGTGGGAGAAGGCTGTCCTGGCCGGGGAGGGCGGGCGCGTCAACGGTGTCGGCACGGTGAAGAGAGCGTCGACCGCCCGTGACACCCCCCGCCCGCCGCGGCATGGCACCTCGCCGACCGGTCCCTGCGCTCATCGCCCAGGCGCTGGAGGAACGCTTAGAAGCTGTGTCTGAGGCTTCCATGACAATCGTCGAGGCTCAGGTTCAATCAGCGCTCCGACCGTGCCGACGAATCGAGGTCAGCTCTGAGGAAAAGCCGATATGTGGCGTTTCCATTGGCCTCCGTGGCCGTCCCAGTAGACGGTGACGGTGCCACCGTCGAGGTCCGGTGCCGCTAAGTGCGTTGTGGCAAAGGGAGTCCCTGTTCGGTGAGCAGGGGCTTCTTCGTGTGGGGGGCGTGGTCGCGGAGAGGTAGGGGCAGGCAGCGGGCGGCTTGTTGTTGATCGAGGAGGTCGCGATGCCGTCGGTGCTGGGGTTGATGGAACAGCGTGAGGCGCGGGCGAGGCGGGATCTGGAGTCCTGGACAGAGGTCCTGGAGCAGGCTCAGGCGGAGGTGGATGCCGCGCGGGAGCGAGTCGAGCGGGCCCGGGTGGGGCGTGAGGAACTCGTGTCGGTGCTGGCCGAGGAGAGCCCGGTGAGTTCGCCGGTTTCCGTGCCGTCCGGTGGTGCGGTGGTTACCGCTGTGGGATCGAGTGGCTCCGGGGCGGTGCATGGCGAGCAGCCGCCGGTGTGGCGGTCGGGCATGGGTGAGGAGGTGCTCAGCGGCCTGTATGGGGAGGTGTTCGCCGCGGTGGTGGCCGCTTCGGGGCCGGTGAGTGGGGTGGAGCTGGCGCGGGCGGTGGGCCGGGAGGCGGAGACAAAGAACGAGGTGGAGAAGATCCGTCACCGTGCCTATGTGCTGGAGAGGCGGGGCTGGCTGGTGCGGGAGAAGGACGGACGGTTCACGCCCGCGCCCGGAGCAGTCGGTCGGGACGTTTCTCCGGCCAGTGCGGAGCGTCCCCGGCCAGGCGCCGGGACAGCCTGATCACGGCGGCCCACCACACCATCTGCTGGTGGTGGTCGGCACGGCGTTCGTGGTCGCGGTTGAGGCGGCGTGAGCGGGAGAGCCAGCTCAGCGTGCGCTCCACCACCCATCTGCGGGCCAGTATGACAAATCCGCGCTGCCCGTCGGATCGGCGCACGACCTCGACCCGGACCCCGTGGCGGGCGAACGCCTTCGCCAGCGCCGGACCTTGGTAGGCGCTGTCGACCCACACCAGTTTCAGCAGCCGGCCCGGCTGCTCCATGAATGTCTCCAGCAGCGCGGGGGCGGCCTTGGAGTCGTGGACGTCCGCGGTGGTCACGGTGACCTCCAGGAGCAGGCCCTCGGTGTCGGTCAGGACGTGGCGCTTGCGCCCGTCGCGTGATTTACCGCCGTCGTATCCGCGACTGTCCTCGCCGACGGTCTCGGAGGCGTCCACCGACTGGCTGTCGATGATCCCGGCACTGGGCTCGGCATTGCGGCCCGTGCGCTCCCTCGCCGTCCGGCGCAGGCGCTCGTAGAGTTCCCGTACGTAGTTGTAGGTCCGCCAGCGGCGGAAGAAGTCGTAGACCGCCCGCCAGTACGGGAAGTCGACCGGGACGGCCATCCACTTCACGCCGTTGTCGACGAGGTAGCGCACAGTGTCGAGCATCTCGCGGTGGCAGTGCGCCTCCGGGCGACCACCTCGTTTGAGCAGCCAGGCCGGTACCGGCATCGCGGAGCGGACCTCGGCCCATTCCCCGTCCGTCATGTCACTCGGATAGCACCGCGCCCGCCGCCCCGGAGCGATCGAACCGAACCTGTGCACGTAGCAGTCACACTCCGGAGTGGCCGTGATGGACGCGGGCGCAGCGGAAATGGTCAACTGTCCGGACAACGGGTCTCCTTGACCGTGACGGGCTTCAACAACCACGTCACTACCGGGAGGCCCGTTTCTTCATGCCCGCGACCCCACCGGCACCTCTGTCCGAATGATCACCCGCGCCGCACACATCGAACAGGGACTCCCTTTGCCACAACGCACTCAGCGGTGAAGGTGTAGAGGGCGGCCCAGGGCTCGTGGGGAACGCGTCCCGCAGGTCACGTTCCGGCGGGGTCAACTCGTCGTAGGAGAGCGCCTGTTCAGGATAGTGATCTCCTCTCGCCCTCTCCTGGGAGGGCCAAGGTTCTGGGGTGGTCAGAAGTGATCCTCTCTGCCAGGCTGGGCGGCTCGCGCGTCGAGAACGTGGAAACGGGGAGCGGCAACGGGTCGGACCCCGGGTGGCGTGCAAAGGAATCAGAGGGAGCGCAGCAGTGAGCGGTATGAGTTCTGAGAGCGAACAGCGGCAGCAGCCGAGCAGACGTGGAATTCTGCGAACTGGGGCGGGGATCGCGGCCGTTGCGGCGACGGGTTCAGCGTTTTCGCTCGGGGCGGCGGGGTCGGCGGCGGCGTCCGTGCCTTCCTCCAAGCATTTCCTGCTGTCCGGCGCCGGAGGGAATCCGGTCTGGCGGGCACCGCTGCACCAGCCGACCTGGGCCATGCAGTCGTTCGCCTTCGACAGTGTCAACAGCCACATCTACTTCGCGCAGCACCGGATCGGGGACAGCACGGGTCACAACGGAGATCTGTGGATCTCCAAGACCGATCTCTCGGGGAACGTGCTGGACATCATGGCGCTGCACGGATTCGGCCACGGTTCGTCGATGGGCGTGGAGTCGACAGGGTCGGGATCGGAACCGTATCTCTGGATCGAAGGCTCCGACTCCGACGACAACGGGGCCGGGGAGAAGCTGTCCCGTTTCCGGTTCGTCGCCGGGCTGACCCTTGACTACTCGGACCATCCGGCAGTCACCATCTACGACCGCACCCCGACGATTTCCAGCTTCGTCAAGCTCCCCCGGCCGGCGATCGACACGTACAGCAACCGACTCCTGATCCGTTACGCGACGGACGCGACCGCCAAGCGTCTCTGGCGACTCGCGGTGTTCGACATGGACGACGCGGTGGCCGGACGGCTCAGCGACGGCTACCGGCTCGTAGAACGGGCGATCCCGAACAACGGCGAGATCCCCGGACTCGAAGACACCGACTACTTCCAGGGCATCGTCTCCTGCGGGGAGTACGCCTACCTGACCTACGGCCGCGCGAACAACACCTCGTACCTTGTCACTCTCGACCTGAACGACTCGGGGGCTTCGGTCTACGACGTCTTCGAGACGAGCGCCGGGGCGTCGCTGCCCGGCCGCGAACCGCAGGGCATTGCGACCTGGATGGTCTCGGGCCAGCCGCGACTGGCCTTCGGCTTCTCGTCGAAGACCGCAGCGAGCCCCGACGACCTTCTCGACGCCAGCGTCTTCTACAAGAGCGACTTCATCAGCTGACGAGCGCCACCGGCCAGGACAGTAGGCGGCTCGTCTTTCACTCGCCTTGGGGGACGGGCCGCGTACATCACGGTCAGGCCGAAAGGGGCCCGTTGTGTCCCAGAAGCCAGAGACCCCCCGCAGGTCGAATGCGGGGGGTCTCTGCTTTTCCGGCCTGCCTAGACGGCGAGAGGCAACCTGCTTGCCGTCGACTGCTCAGCAGGCGGGTAACGGGAAGGTCGTGCCATGACTCGATCCTTTCACGAAATCGAGTCTCCATTCGAACCGGGGCGGTTCAAGTGCTCATGCTGGCACGAGGTTCCGTAGGGCCGTGCGCAGTCGCCGAGTTCCAGCTTGCGGGTGTGGAAGTGTTCCTGGAATTCGCGCCATTCGTCGGGCGTGGGTTCGCGGTATTCCTCTGCGGGCCGTGTCGCTCGCCGCTGGTCGAGGAAGGCGCGATAGGAGCGGATCAGGTCCTCCTGGAACACAGCCAAGTACGCTTCCGTGGTGCTCGTGCTGGTATGGCCGAGCAAACGGGCGGCGATATGGACGGGGAGCCCGCCGGCGACGGCCTCGGTCGCGAAGATTCTTCGGAAGTCGTGCGGCGTGAAGTGCAGGGGCTCGCCCGTCTGGTCGGTGAGGGCGGCTCGGGCCAGGGTGTCGTTGAGCAACTGGTAGAGCATGTTCGTGCTGATGACGTCCCGTTTCCAGCCGATCCTGCGTTGGAAGAGGTGTGGCAGCGGCGGCCCGGTGACCAACTCGTGGTAGTCGTAGCGTGCGACGACAGGGATCTTGCCGGCGTTGTCTCCGCGGAGCCGGGTGATCACGGTGGCGAGGACGCTGGCGAGCTCGGGGCCGACCAGCAGGAGCCGTTCCTCGTTTCCCTTCGACGGGATGATCTGCAGCAGGGGCACGATCTCGCCGGTGTCGGGGAGCTGGTAAGAGACCAGCGCGAGGTGCGTGATCTCCAGCAGTTCCTCCAGCCGCACGCCTGTGTGCCGGAGCGTTTCGATGATGGCCCAGGCCCAGAACGCCTCGTCCTCGTCGCGGGTGACGTCGAACTGCTCCGCCGTGGCCATGTCCTCGATCAGCACCATCTCAGGCCGGTACTGAAAGCGCTTCTTGGTTCGGTCCTCCCGGCGGCTGATGCGGCGATATCGCCGGCCTCCGTGATCGAAGATCTCTCCGACGGCAGTGGCCTGGGCTGCGGCCAGCAGTTCCTTCTGCGTGGTGTGATGGGCTTCGGTGGTATCCACCAGCTCGGGGAGCCGGGGCAGCCGTTCGCGCACCCGCTGGTGCATCCTGGCCCGGACCTTCTTCTTGACCTTGGTGAACCCGCCGGTGTCGGCCTTGCGGACGGGACTGGGGACCGCCCAGGCCGCCCAGCTCGGCTCCTCCAGTGCCCACGCTGGATATCCAGGTAGAAGGCCCGGACTCCGGTCAGCACAGCAGTCCGGGTCTGGCGGGGAATGGGGTCCTTGCCCTCCCGGGTGATGAATCTGATCCGTTCCTTCCACGCCTGGGCAACCTCCGTGGGCAGGTCCAGGGTGTCGATGCCCGGGTGGTGCTTCTCGATGTCGGCCGAGAAAGCGCCCACCAGCTGGCTCGCCAGGTGTTGAAGCGAGGTGTAGTCGAGGCTCGGGCGGCGTTCCTCCAGATAGCGGACCAGGACATCGCGCACCGGTCGGCACTGGATGCTGTACCGGTCCACCATGGCCGCTGTGGAAAGCTGTCCCCGCGCCACTGTCCGGCGCAACGGCAACACGTCGGACAGCAGACCGGCGTCGCACATCAGGTCCCAGGCGGCGTGAAGCCCTGCGGGCGCCTTGGCGAAGGTTTCCCTGCTCCACTCGTGGTAGGCGATCAGGTCCTCGGCGGTGAGCCGGTCGAGATCGCGGCCGGTCCGGAAGGCGACCTTCACCAGGCTGTTCTCGGCCGTGCTCAGCTGGCTGGGGATCATTGCCCGGGCCAGGCCGGCCTGGCGGATCCTGTCGAACTGCTCGGCACCGAACTCCTGCTTGGCGTGGCGGTAGAGCCCCGAGGTCCGGTAGCCCTGCAGGAATTCGTAGCTCGGCCGCACCACCCTGGCAAGGAGCACACAGCCCAGGCCCTCCGCCGTCATTGCCCGCCGGGGCGCCTCGGCGGACCCGTATTCGGCCGTGACGAGGTCGATCCAGCCCCAGTCAAGGCCGCTGTCAACACCGGAGACGAGCCACCGTTCCTGCCAGCCGTCCCCGGGGAAGGACAGCAGCCAGTGGAGGATTCGGGCGGTCCCGCGCGACCGATCCGCGCGCTTGCTCCTGCTGCGCCTGCTCGTTGCCGGCGGGAAGGTCGTCAGCGACGGCAACAGCTCCAGAACACCCTCGACCGAGAGGCCATCGAACGGACCGCGGTCGGCAGTGAGCATCCGCTGGTGATCGAGGGAATCTCGTGGCGAGGGAGTGGAATCCGCTTGTCTGATGCTGGTCACGGTCATCGCGGAAGACCTCCGAACAGCACGGCCAGATCGTCGGCCTCGTAACCGACGGCAACCGGTGGCGGGGCCTGCTGAGCTCGGAGTTCACGCTCGGCCAGGTGTTCGGCGACGCGGCGGATCACCACTGCTTCGTCTTCCAGGAGGTAGACGTCCGCGGTGGTGCTCAGGTGTGCGTGACCGAGGATGGTCTGCACGTCGAGCAGTGTCAGGTTCTTGTCCCGGCTCATGCGCAGGGCGGCGGCATGCCGGAGATCGTGCATCGTGTAGTTGGTGCCAAGGACAGCGTTGATCCGGCGGAACACGGCCCGCAGGGCTTCGTAGTTCATCGGCTGAAGCCGCAGTCCAGCTCCGCGGTCACGGCGTCGAAGTGTCCACCAGATCTGGTCGTTCGGCTCCAGTGGGGCGAGTTCCGCCAGGTAGAGGCGGAGCCAGACGAAGGAGTCCGGGCTGGCCGGCAGCCATTGCGCATCGTCGCTGCCCTTGCGGCTGACTTGTACCAGTTGGTCGCCCCAGTCCAGGTCGACGCCCCGGATGCCGAGTACCTCGCTGGCCCGGGCCGCGTTGCTGATGTCCAGGGAGAGGATCGCGCGGTCCCGGTTGGAGCGCAGGGCGCCGAAGAGGTCGTTCCACCGCTCGTCGGGGATCTCGCGCGGTCTGGCCTTGGGAATCTTGGGGTTGTAGCGGATCCGGCCTTCGGGCTTGAAGGGGTCCAGCGGATTGTGGTGAGCGTGCGGGCGGCTGCCCCTGCGATCGAGCGGCACCGGGTTGGCCAGCGGGCCGTGCCCGGTCTCGATCCAGAACTCGTAGAAGCTGCGGACGACCGCGTTGCTGTGCCGGATCGTCCGGGGCTGGTACTGATCTCCGGGGTTCCGCTTGCGGGTGATCTGGTTGACCGTCCCCGCGGTGGACGCTGACTTCGTCCGCGGCGAGTTGCGGGGCTTGGTCGTCTGCTTCAGCCAGAGCACCAGGTCCCGCACTTCCGTCGACGTGGCCCTGTCCCACTCGACCTGAACAACGCGCAGCCACCGCCACCACCGCAGCAACGCGTACGCGTAACTGCGTACGGAGCCGGGCCTGTTCCGGGCGACAAAGTCCCGCAGGTACCGCCGAACAGGCTCGACTGTCGGCGTACGACCTAAGCTCCCCAGCCGCGTACGGGTGAACGTCCCCAGCTATGTCGCGGGAAGCAGCACGGCTGAGATCTTGGTTGAGATCGTCAGGCTGGCCGGAGACACTCGCACGATGAGTCGTAGCGCATCGCCCGGATCGGTCGAACGAGGTTGGGACGGGCCGTGGTATCGGGTTCGCGCGGACGACTTCGAGGCGTCGTTCCTGCCTGGCCCGGACGAGGAGTTGGAGGCGGTGTGCAACGTCGATGTCTTCGTGGACCTCAAAGACGGCTCCCGGTGGAGCGCGACTGTCTTCACGGTCGCCGAAGTCGAACGCTTGATGGAGACCTGGGCAGGAAGCGGCGAGGCTCTCGGCGGCCGTTACTTCTGGGTCTCGGACGGCCTGATCGTCCGGGATCCCGGCATCGACAGCATGACCGATGTGATCGCCGGGCTGATCGAGACCGACGAGTTCTCCACGGTCTTCCAGCGACTCGAAGACGACTGATCGTGCCCCGGCCGCCGAGTCGACGCGGCCTGTCAGGCCACGTCTGTGTCCCGTTCGATGGCCTTGAGCCGGTTTTTGAGCCGGTAGCTGGGTCCGTTGATGGAGATCACGTCGCAGTGGTGGAGGAGGCGGTCGAGGATGGCGGTGGCGAGGACTTCGTCGCCGAACACCTGTCCCCATTCGCTGAAGGTCTTGTTCGAGGTCAGGATGATCGAGCCCTTTTCATACCGCTTTGAGATGACCTGGAAGACCAGGTTCGCTTCTCCGCGTTCGAGGATCTCGTAGCCCACCTCGTCGACAACGAGGACGCCCGGCCGGAGGTAGGTGCCGAGCTTGTTGGCCAGGCGCCCGGCGGCTTCGGCGGCTTTGAGGTTGCGGACCATGTCGTCGAGGCTGGTGAAGTAGACCGAGTAGCCGGCCCGGCAAGCGGCAACGGCGAGAGCGACGGCGATGTGTGTCTTGCCCACCCCCGGCGGGCCCAGGAGAGCCGCATTGGCCTTGGCCTCGACGAACGAGAGGGTGGCAAGGTCCTTGACCTTGCGCGGGTCGAGGTCGGGCTGGAACGAGAAGTCGTACTCGTCGAGCGTCTTGTGGTGCGGCAGCCGGGAGAGTCGCAGTCCCTGGCGGAATCGACGGTCGTCACGGACGGCCAGTTCCTCGGAGAGGACCAGGTCGAGGAAGTCGAGGTAGCCCATCTTCGCTTCGTCGGCCCGGCGGGTGAACTCGTTGATGGTTTCCGCGAGGTGGGGCAGGCCGAGCTTGCCGGCCGTAGTGCGGATGCGGTTGCCGGTCAGCTCGCTCAAGACGACTCCTTCGTCGGGGAGTTGGTGGTGAAGGGCCGGGTGCCGGTCAGCTCGTCATAGACCGACAACGGTCGGCGCCCGACCTCGATCCGGGTGGCCGCGGCCCTGTTCAGCAGGGCCTGCAAGGGGCCGGTCTCCTCGCCCCGCGGCCGTTCTTGACGAGGCCGGACCGGGATGTCGCCGGTGGTGGTCCGGCGTCCCTGACCGGTGGGCAGGCCGTCCCAATGGGACTCGTCGACGACACGGGCACCGCGGCCGATCGCCCGGGGATGAGCCGCCAGCAGCGTGCTTCCGTGGACACCAGCGAGGGTGGCATGCAGCATGACCTGGGATTTTGTTGCCCGGATCTCGACCAGCTGCCGCGGGCGGACCCTGCGGGCCGGCACCGAGTAGAGGTTGCCGTCGAAGGCGACCAGACAGTCCTTGCCGACGTGCCGCAGCTGCCGTTCGGCCACCAGATACGGAGTCGGCGGCAGCGGTTTGAGAGCCGCGTGATCCCGCGCCGCCCGTTCCGCGATGACCTCCCGGTGCGTCTTGTGGATCTGGGCCCGCCGCACGGGCACCCAGGAGGTGAACGCGGCGTCCATCTCCTCGACGGAGGAGAAGGACCGGCCGGACAGGACGTGGTCGCGGACGATCAGGACTTGTCGTTCGACCCGGCCCTTGCCCTGTGGGCGGTAGGCGGCCAGGACGTCGATGTCGAAGTCGTAGTGGCCGGCGAAGCCGACCGCTTCCGGATGCAGCGGGACCGCCTCGCCGGGGGCGACGTGTCGGCGGACCACAGTCTTGGTCCGGTCGTAGACGATCGTCATCGGCGCCCCGCCGAAGTGCGCGAATGCCCGGCGGTGGCAGTCGAAGAACGTCCGCAGGTCCTGGCTGGTGGTGAAGCAGCAGAACGGATCCCGCGAGTACGAGAGCGTCATGTGGAAGGAGTAGACCTTCGCGACGCCCATGTGGGCGAGGATCTTGCCCTCATCTCCCCAGTCCACTTGCGCTTGGGCCCCTGGGATCACCTCGAACCGGCGGTGGATCCCCGCCAGTTCCTTGGGCGTGATCCCGAGTTCCTCGGCGATCCTCGGCCGGGCCGTCTGAACGTAGAGCTTGACCCGCTGATAGTTCCCGGTGAAGCCGTACTCCTGGGCCAGTCGCTCGTGGATGACCGCGGCCTTCATCAGGATCTCGGCCCGGAGCATCGAATCGATCAGCGGCCCGAACTCGTCGATCACCCTTGCCCGCGACCGCCCGCTCGGCGATCGCCGCGGAGGGGTTGCCAGCCCCGGTGCGGAGAGGTACTTGCGGACCGTCTTGCGGTCCAGACCGGTCTCCCTGGAGATCTCCGACAGGCTCATCGCCCCGGACTCCAGCAGGCCGCGAAAGCGCCGAAGCTCCAGCCATCGCTGCGGATCCAAGACCACTGCCAGCCCCCTCCGCCGCCCGTATCGACCCAGCAGCAGAGTGCCGAGCAGCAGGTCTCACCGCATCAGCAACTGTCCCTTTTCATCCGTACGAGGCTGGGGACGTTCACGTGTACGCCGACAGCCGCCACCGAGCGCACCCGCGCGCAGGTCCACACCGGGCTCGCGCACCTGCGCATGGTGGCCGCGGCGAAGGGGCTTCCGCCGGTGACCTGGGACAAGACGTGGGGCTACCGGATGCTGGAGGACGCGCCGGAGGTCTGGATCGGCTACGAGCGGGCGTTCTTCGAGTCCGTCCACCACCGGGTGGAGAACTTCATCGCTGGGATTCTCCTGCCGCACCAGAAGAAGAAGCCCGACGATCCCTATATCCGCACGGTCATGGCACAGATGGGCGCGATCGAGTCCACCCTGCACCTCCTCGCCAACCTGGAGTGAACCGGAGAAAGGCAACGGGCCGCGACCGCCCCGCAGTTGGCCCCTTCTTCAGGTCGCGGCCCGGCACCCCGTCATGCTGCTAACCCGCTACCACTACCCCTCCGACACCAGCGACGTCGAATGGGCCCTCCTGGGACGGCTCCTGCCCACCCCCGCCTGCCAGACTCCGAAAGGCGGGGCCCCGGAGAAGTGGCCCCGCCGCCGAGTCGTCGACTCGATCAGGTACATCACGGATAACGGCGCGAAGTGGAGGGCGCTGCCCGCAGATTTCGGCATCCCGTGGCGCACGGTGTTCGGGTATTTCGCCCGGTGGGCGAAGGTTGGCGCACTCAAGCGGATCCTTGACCAGTTGCGTCGGCGGCTGCGGCTGCGCCGTCGGCGCTGTGCCTGGCCGGTCCGGGTGATCGTGGACTCCCAGTCCGTCAAAGGTGCGGAGACCGTGTCGAACGCGACACGCGGATACGACGCGAACAAGCACATCAACGGCAGGAAACGACATCTCATCGTTGACCAGGACGGCCTGCTCGTCGACCTGCTCGTCACCCCTGCCGACGTCCAGGACCGTGACGCGGCCCGCACCCTGCTCACCCGCCTCCACGCCGAGCACCCCGAAGTCGTTCTGGTCTGGGCGGACAACGGTTATGGAGGCGAGGAGTTCAGCACCTGGGCCCAGAACACCATGGGCATCACAATCATGGTCCAAGGGCTTCGTACTGCTGCCGAAGAGGTGGGTGGTGGAACGGTCAAATTCGTGGACGATGCGGGCCCGGCGCAACGCGAGGGACTACGAACGCCTGATGTCCCACGCGGAAGCGCACATTCAGTGGGCCTTCGTCACCCTCATGTCGCGCCGTCTGGCCCGTCCCCGCCGCCAGACCAAGGCGGTCCCGGCCACCCTCGCAGCCGCCTGAGGACCAAGGATGGCGATTCCTGAAAGCGACCAGGGGCACTCCTCGCCCCACTCGGTCTGGTTCTCAGCGGACTGGGGAAGTTCACCGGGCATCGCGAGCAGAGTCTCAGATGGTGCCCTCGTCCGGCTTGTCGAGGAGAGCCAATTCCTCTTCGGTCAGGCGCAGGCTTCCGGCGGCGATGTTCTCCGCGAGGTGTGCCGGGTTCGTGGTGCCGGGAATGGCCAGCACGTGCGGACCGCGGTGGAGGGTCCAGGCGAGGCGTACCTGGGCCGGCGTCGCGTGGTGGGCGTCGGCGACGGAGTGGACCCGCGCATCACGCTCCTGGTCTGCGGCCGCTTCGCGCCGCAGGCCGGAGACCGCGAAGAACGGGACGAAGGCGATGCCCTGTTTCCCGCACAGGTCCACCAGCCCGCTCTCGTCGGCACGGCGCCAGTCCAGGCCGTAGGAGTTCTGCACGCAGACCACGGGCGCGATCTTCTGGGCCTCGGCCACGTGCTCAGGCAGGACACCGGAGAGCCCGAGGTGCCGGACCAGCCCGGCCTCGCGCAGCTCGGCGAGGGCGCCGAAGTGCTCGGCGATCGCGGCCGTGCGGGGGCCGCCGACGCGCAGGTTCACCACGTCCAGGCAGTCCCGGCCGAGCTGGCGCAGGTTCTCCTCGACCTGGCCGCGCAACTGGTCGGGGCGGACCGTGTAGAGCCACTCGCCGGAAGGATCGCGCGCCGGGCCGACCTTCGTCACCACGACCACATCGCCGGACCAGGACGAGAGTGCGCGGTTGATGAGCTCGTTCGCGGACCGCAGTGGTGAGAAGTAGAAGGAGGCCGTGTCGATGTGGTTGACCCCCTGCTCGAACGCGCTGTGCAGCAGGCCGACGGCGACATCGCGGTCGACCGGCATGCCGTCGGAGTTGCCCATCATCCCGTTGCCCGTCAGCCGCATCGCGCCGTAGCCGATGCGATTCACCTCCAGGTCCCCGAGCTTCCAGGTCCCTGCTGCCGCTGCTGCGCTCACTGTGCTCCTTCACCCGTCGGTTCGTCAGGTCCCGGAGTATGGGGTCCCCACGGTGTGCTGCGACAGGTCAACGGTCTGGGCGAAACGTCACATCCCCATCGGGAACTCACCATCGCCGCAAAGGCGTTGGACCTGGCAAGAGAGCATCGGTCGGGACGAGCTCTCAGACCTTGTGCCGCTGTTCTGCCGAGGCGGCAGACGATGGTGGCTGCGTCCAGCGCGGCCGGGCAGGGCGATCACGACCTCATCGGTCGGATGGGGCTCAGACGAGCGAAACGGAACGCGACCTGCCACCCGCGAGCAACGAGTGGGAAACGAGGCGAGCATGTCCGTCTCGTCCCTGAGTACAGGGTGGGGATATTCAAAAGGCCCCATCACCAACGCCCCACCGCTGCCGTTCGGAACAGCGACCATCGACGCCCAGCCGAACGGCAAACGGGATCACTATCATCCTTCCTGCCTCGTGACCTGCGCAAAGAGGATGTGACACAGGCACTGACGGGCACTCAGCTGCGTCCTGGGTACGGATAGGAGCCTGTGTCTGAACCCTGGCGCGCCGCAGCCGATGGTCATGGCATGGAGGCAGGTCCGGGCCGGATGGATGGATCGGGCGAGGCCGCTGCCATCGCCCCTGCGGTCCGGATCCCGGCTCCCGGAGGGGGATTCCGAAGCATCGTGCCACGCGGCGGGGCCGATACCGCTGTGTGCGATACCGGCCCCGGGGCCTTGGGTGTTACGGGCGGTCGAGATTGATGGAGTTCACGGGGGTCAGGTCGACCCAGTAGGCCACGCCAGGTGCCATGTCGAAGTCGCAGTTGACGCCGTTGTAGCCCTTGCAGAGGTGGGCGTGGGCGCCGCCGGTCTGGTTGTTGTAGACCCAGTGCCAGCCGTACTGGCCGCTGAGGTTGTGGGCCCCATAGCTCCAGTACGTGTTGGTGGGGCTGGTCTGGCTGTTACCTGGGTTCACACCTTCCGGGAAGATGCACACCGCTCCGGAGGGGCAGGTGCCCCAGGAGTCGGCGGCGGGCTTCGCCTCCGCCGTGCCGACGCTCAGCACGGCTGCGGCGACGGTCGCGATCGCGACGGCGGTGGCACCTCTGATGCTCTTGCGCATGATCGTTTCCTCCCCTTCGGCGCCCTTGGTCAGTAGGCGCGGCAAAAGCCTATGGGCGCAGTGGGGGCACACTCCAAGACTTCGATCCAGTTCGAAACGTCGGTTCGGGCGGGCCATGAGCATCAGGGCGGTGGGGCTGCGCGAGGCCCACGAACACCACCTGCCAGAGATCGCCCTCGCCGCGCTCCGTTGAGGTGACCTGTTCGAGTGACCCACCCAGAAGGGCTTCAACTCGGGGGAAACGAGGCGACATAGGCCCTGCGCGCGATCCTGTCCGCCCACCGGTTCCGGATCGCGGACGGCTCTCTGGGCGAGGCTCCGCTGGCCCTGGGGCTCACCTGCACCGACGGGTGAGCCCAAGGCGGCTTTGGCCGGCGGTTGTTGCGGCAGCGGCCCGCCTTGACCACGCGTGCTCGGGCGCGGGACGGTCAGTGCGTAACTAGGCGCCGTGCTGGCAGCGTGGCCACCCCGTCCTCCAGTATCGGGGCGTGGATATCTGGTTCCGATTCATCACCCGTCGTCAGGCGGAACAGGAGAACGAGAACGAGAACGCCTGGCGCCGCTACGTCCTCCTGCGGGTCCACGAGATACCAGGGCTCACCGCACAGGAGCGCGGAGCGATTACCCCGGCCGCCTACCATGCCTGCTCGGACGGACAGTTGCCGCTGTGGAGCCGGGAACGACGCGCTGCCGCCGCCATCGCGTTCACGCTGCTGTTTGCTCTCACGGGCTGCGCCAGTCTGCTCTGGTTTGTTAACAGGGGCGTCCGCACCGAGTTGGGCAGCTGGCTCGTGTCCCACGTGCCGGCGGAGGGCCTGGGTATGTCCGTCCGCACCCAGGCGCTGATCACCGTCCCGCTCATCGGCCTCGGCGCCCTGCTCATCCGCTTCAGCACCTCCATGCGAATACTGCGCTCCGCCCTCGGCGACGGTAGCCGGGTCACCTGGGGCCTTCCCTACGCGACGGTCCCGCTGCTGGCTGTCATCCTCGTGGGCGGTCCATGGGCCGCGGTGACCATTGCCGACGTCTACGCTTCATGGCCCACTGGATGGAACATCCTCATCGCCCTGGCACTCGTGTTCGGCGGGGTGCTGGTCCGCGTGATGGTGGTCGGCGACGGCTGGATACAGTCCGTCCGCCCGGCCCCGTGGAACCGTAGCGATGACGAAGCGATCCGATCCCTCTTTTTGAGCACGGTCAACCTGTACCGGTCACGCGACGACTGGGACAGACCTTCGGAGATCGCCTACCTGCGCAACCACATCGATGCCGGTGCCCGCCGGGTTGAGAACAACCGAGTACCTCTCCGTGCGGTCCGCTTCCGCGAGCGCGGACTGCGCACCGAAATCCGCCACAAGCACGGCAAGCTGGCCGAACAGCTCCGCCTGCACAGCCGCTCCCTCACTCAGGTCCACTCCCTGTCCGACTACGACCGCATCTGCGACTCCCTGCGGGCGGGGCTGCTCGCCGCAGTCAGATCTGACTGGGACGAACTGCTGCGACACGCACCCGAGCTGACTGCCGCCTCACAGCTTCGGCGTGCCGCCAACAGGCTCACCGGCCCGGCCGTACTCGTCGCGGCGGGGCTCCTCATCCCCCTTCTCCCCGGCGTCGGACCCGTGCCTGGCGACAGCGTACGCATCCTCCTGCTTGCCTCCGGAGCCCTTGCCCTGCTCCCGGCCGCCACCACCGATCTGGCCCGCAGCAACGTCCAAGGCGCGCTGGACAAAGCTCTGTTCAGCAACGACAAGATCTAGGAAGACGGCCGCCGACGGAGCTGACGTTTCCAACAGCACGTCACTGACGCCGGGTCCGGCCACGCCGCGTTCACCATGGCCACAACTGGTCAGCACGTTACGTCTGCCCATGCCCGGACTCGGTCCAGCCAACTCGCCGGTCGGGGTCGTGGATGGGGTGCCAGACGGGTGCGGTGGGGCCGTGGTGGAGGAGGTCGGCGAGCGGTGCTACGAGGACGGGGACGTCGTAGGAGAAGCGGGACGGCGTCAGCAGTCCGGCCCCGGCGCGCAGGGCGGTGATCCGGTTGGCGACACCGGTGGGTCCGGTGGCGTCCAGGACGAACAGGAGGCGGGGGAAGAGCGGGTAGCGCCGCCGCCACTCCTCAACTGCCGCCTCCTGGGGGGTCGGCCGGCGTCCCGGGACCATGGGCACGTAGCGGTGGAGGCGTTCGTAGGCGGTGAGTTTGGCGGCGAGGCGTTCGGGGCCCATGGTGGCCCGGTCGACTTCGACGAAGGCCCGCAGCATCGCCCCGCCTGCGCCGTCGGCGGGGCCGTGCCGGTAGTACAGGAGCGCGTCGGGGATGACGGCCTCGCCGCTCCCGATCGGATGGTGGACCTCGGTCATCCAGTCCAGCGGCTCGCACACGTCGCCGCGGCGGCGGGCGTCCTCGAGGAAGACGAGCGCGGTCTCGGTCACGGTCAGCGCGTGGCTGGCCTTCAGTCGTACGGCGGTGGGGTCGGACACGGTTCTGGAGGGCCGCCTCCCGCGCAGTTCGGGCCACTCGGAGGCGAGTTGCACGCCGTACGCGGTGGGGAACCAGACCCGGGTCCGTCCGGCCTGCGGCAGGGTGATCCGGTCGACCAGCCCCTCACCGCGCAGCCGGGCCAGCCGCCGCCGCGTCTGCTCGATACGCACCTCGGGGGCGATCACCCGGTGCATCTGCCCGGTGGTCGCCATCCGGTACTGCGTCAGCACCCCCAGCGCCAGCCGGTCCCCGCCGCCCACGTCCACACCGATCATCATGAAGTTGCTCGCTTCCCGTACGGTGCAGCGCCGTCCTGCCCGCCGCCGTGTACCGGTCACGGCAGCAGCCGGCCCCGGCCGGAAACCCGACCGTGAAGGCCCGACCACGGTCACGAAGCGACAACACCACCGTGGACCGCGCCGACATCCCCTCCGGCAACCCGGCCGACAACCGTCCGCGCTCTCTGCCGCGCCTGCTCGCAACCCTGCAGGTCACCATGCTGGTTGGGGCGTGGCCGGGAGGCCGACATCCCCTCTACGCCCCCCGAGTCCACGCCCCACAGCAGGAAGAAAGAGAAGTGGGTGGGTGGGACAGGCCCCGGACTGCGAGCGAGGGGACCGGGCGCCGCCGGTGTTCCTCGCGCGCGACGGCCGGGACCGCGCGCGACGGCTGAGCTGAGAGTCGGTTTCGCGAGCAGCCTGGGAGGCCGGGCCTCGCTCGATACCGGAACCCAGTTCACGCGCACGCGAGGTTGTCGGGGATGTTGGTCATGCCGCGTTGGGTGATCACGTAGATTCCTGGTGCGGTCTGGACCGAGTCGAGCTTGAGCAGTTCGATGTCTACGTAGGGCGGCCAGCTTGTGGATGTCTCTGACCACCACAGCCCGTCCAGGTCGACCTCTGCCAGGTTCGCCCGGCGCAGGTCTGCGCCGATGAAGTCGTTCAGGAGGCTCAGGAGCGTCTCGTAATCCATGTGGAGGCTCTCGCTGAGACCAAGGAGAGTGACGACCTCTGTGGTCAGGGCCCGCAGCAGGTCCTGAGCTCGAGCGAGGGCACCTTCCAGGGCCTGGGCGTAGTGCGCGTGACCGTGCTTTTCGACGTACTCGAGCACACACAGCAGGTCATGTGCACACAGGACAGCCTGGGCGGGAAGTGCTTCGACGTCGCAATCGACAAGGAGCGCACGAGTGCAGTTGACAGCCATCATCCGGTCGGTGTCGAACTGGTGATTCGGACCGGGGCCCTGTGGTTCGCACTGGCTGCGGGCTTCCTCCTGCTGCGCCTGCTCTTGGGCGCGTGCGAGAGAGCGGACCGTTGCATGAGACAGGTGCAGGGCGTGCGCGACAGGAGACGTCCGAACAGCCAGGCGGGCCTCTACGGGCACCGCCTCAAGCCACGGGCCGGAGTCCTGGCCCGGATGTGCAGAAGCGGTTTCAACCGGCACGAACCCAGGCGCGTCAATGTTCCCTGCCAGAATGGCCGCCAGTCCTCCCGACAGATCCAGCACGTCTTCCAGCCCGGATTCGAGTTGCGCCTGGTCCCTCTCCAACGAGATCTCACGCAGGCCTGCCTTGAGGTCAAGAAGGTCGGCCAGCTCCGTGTCGAACTGCGTGTTCTGCTTCGCCCACAACCGTTCGAACAGGTCTGTCATCGGTCTTCACGCTCCTCACGCGGTGCCAGGCGAGCAGCAAGCATGAGGCGGGCCTTGCGGAGGCTGGAGCGTACGGTTTCAGGACTGATGCCCAGCTCGTCGGCGATCTCCGTAGGTGAGTGACCGTAGTATTTCCAGGCCATGATCTGCCGCTGGCGGGGAGGGAGATCGGCCAGCAGCCGCAGGAGGTCCTGCTGCTGCTCCCATTCCACAGCGGCGTCCGGTGAGGAAAGGAGCGGGGAAGGCTCTGGAACGTCCTCACAAAGATCCGCTTCGGCGCGGCTGAGGTGCCGGATGAGTTCCCGGGATGCGACCCGCCGCGTCCAGGCCGGCGGGTTGCTGATCTCCGCCCACTTCCGGAACGCCTTGAGCATGGTGTCCTGGGCGATCTCCGCTGCTATCGGCAGACGCGCTCCCTGCCTGACGAGGAAACCGACCAGCTTGGGTGTGAACTCCAGGTAGAAGGCCTCGAATTCTTCGGTGGAGGGGAAGGTGGAGGCGCTCTGGGCTGGCTGTGCCGTGCCCATGGCTTCCCGCGGCTCACGATCACTCATGCTCGCTGCTCCCGTTCACGACCAGACGAAGCCGAGTTCCGTCCCCACACTGTCCGTCGAACCGCCCTCCCTGGGGGAGGGCGTGAGCGATATCAACGAGGTAGGCACCGCGCGCCTGCTCTTGCCGCACGCGCCAGCGAAGGCGAAGCCACAAGGCCAGTGGGCCGGTGGCAAGGCTTCCGACCAGGCCCAGAGTTGTGAAGTCCATACTAGGTAGAGGGCTTTGAGACGGCGAGCGTGAACTGCTCCCCGCAGATTGCCTGACGACAGCTCCCGGAAACGGGAGCCGGACATGCCCCGCAAGGACTGCGCCCGCGTGCGCGAAGGAGAATCACCCGCCCGGGAGCACCACTGCGAGTCCCCACCCAGTCGCCGTGGTCGGGGCGACCATGGACGCCGACCACGACTCCCGTTCGCAGCGCCCACAGCCCGACCACGGCTGCGCAGCGCGGTGGGCCGCGATCCTGGGACTCCTCGACCCGCTGGGGCTCGCCCTGGACGACGGCCAGCGGCCAGTTAGATTTCCCCGCTCGCGGCCACTTCAGCTCCCCACCATGGCCACTTCGATTCCCCACGGGCGGCCACTTCGCGTACGCAGCGTGAGGTCATCCTCGGCGGCGCTCTCCCCACCACGGCAGGATCGGAGGCAGGTCACTGAGTCCGCGGGCGGGCCGCTTCGGCATCGGAGACTCCCCATCGTCCCCGTCCCAGCGGCGTGCGTACTGGTCCGGAAGACTGCCCCAGCCCCAGTATGGAACCGGGTGGCCGGGCACCTCTCCGAGTTCAGCAAGGGGATCGATGCGCTTTTCCGCCACCGTGCACAGGTGGGCCCAGTCGTCGCCCATGTCGAAGACGTAGGCGAACTGCTCGCCGGCTTGCAGCCTGCTCAGCTTGGTGGCATGGCCATCCATGGTGGCGTCGGGGGCCTCGTCGTGCCACCAGTCCAGAGGGCTGACCCGGGTGCCGTCGGACAACGTGAACAGGTGCAGATGGGCCAGGTCCCAGCGGCCGAAGGCGACATCGATGGCCGTGGCGAACTCGGCGAAGGAATGCGAGCGCGCGGCGGCGAAGACGCGGCCGGGGCGGGGCCACAGGTCTGCACCGTGCCCGGAGACCAACTCCACCCGGATCGACAGCCAGGTCCGTGCCACGATCACAACCCCTTCATCCGCCAGGTCCCCGAGCCTGCACCAAGGCTACTGAGTGTGACTGCCAGATGGGGAATCGAGCTGGCCGTACGTGGGGAATTTTCACTGGCCGCCGACAGACGTCCTGGACCTGGCCGTGCGCGCGACCAGCGACCAGCGCTGACGCCTGCGCAGTTCCGCCCGGTCAGTCGCACCACCAGACCGCACACGCCGTGCAGCGCCGCGGTGACCAGCACCTCGAAGCCCTCGAATAGCACGTCCTGCCAAGAGATTTCATCATGGCCCATGCCCTGGACGTCGACACCGGCGAGACGATTCAGCCGACACCAGCAGAACGTGACGGAGCGTCAGAGACGCCGATTTCCGTCCAGGCACACCCCGGCTCACGGATCCGATTCGAACAGCCCTTTCATCGACCGTGACGGCTCCCCGTGATCGCTGACAGACCCACGATTCACCCGTCGTCGACGCACAGAAGCAGGGTTTCTGCGCTGAGTTGTGGAACGGGTGCATGAGGTGCGCTCGATAGGGACGTGCGCCGCAAGGGAAACGAGAGGGCCAGGCACAGAGCGAGGATGGCGAGCGGGCTCGGCAGGTTTCCGGGCCGGGAGGGTATTCAAAGACCGGTGGGATTGCGGGTCGCAATCCCACCGGGGCCTGTTCGAGGGCCAGTTGAGCTGGTCGGCCGACCGTGCTGTGTGAAGTCGGTGCCCCGGCCGGCCGTGGGAGAACGAGGCGCCGGCTATGGTCCTCTCTCTCCCCTGCAGCGTGGGGCGATGAGGTGCAGCGCATGGCGCCGAGGGCTGCCTGCCCCTACTCTCAAGGCCCTGCGTCCTTGCCGTGGGAGGGCCGATGCCGCCTCACAGACCCCGTCCCCTGTCCCGGATGGGGATCCTCCGCCTGCTGCTTTATGTGACGCCGGCGTTGGGGCAGGACAACCAACTGCCCGGACATCTCAGGGGCAGCGGCGGCACCTTGTGGGTTGTCCGCAGTTGCCGATGCGGAAGTATCAGCCGGAAACGGCCCTCGCATGCGTGCATGCACGCGGGAACCAACTGGGTACAGATCAGCGAAGGGCGAGACAACCTGACCATCCGATGCTTCGATCCCGTCTGTGACGAGCCGGTGTTCATAGCGAAATACAGTCGGGCCACGCACACAGCGGCGACGATCAACTGTGGCCGGCACGAGGGGAGGTGACATGCGGTGAGCCAGCTCGGTTCGCTCGGCTTCACCGATGCCGATCTCACGCCGCGGCTCAAGTTCGTCAACATCCTTCCCTCGGTGGTGTTTTTGATGACCGTGGGAGCTCTCTGGCTCGGCGGAGCCCCCGCGCAACCGCCGGCCTTCACCGTCCTGAAAGAGAACGTCGAAGACATCAACTGGCCCGGAGCGCTGGTCCTCACCGCATCCGCGCTGGTTATCGGGCTGCTGCTGCAGCCCCTGGAGTTGGCTTCCATCCGATTCCTGGAGGGCTACTGGAAGGCATCTGGGCCCCTGCAGCAGCTGGGCGAACGCGGACGATGGATCCAGCAGCGCCGCAAGGACCGGCTGGTGTGGCTGGAGGAGGAGTTGAGCCAGAGCGCATACGAGGAACTTGTCGAGCATGTGCCCCGTGAACTTGCGTCTTTTCCCGACGGCCAGCAGGTGCTGCCCACGGCGCTGGGCAACAGGCTGCGCGCTGCCGAGGAGAGGGCGGGCAAGGCGTACTCCCTCGATGCGACGCTGACGTGGCCGCGGTTGTACTTCGTACTGCCCCCCGACGTCCTGAGGTTCGTCTCCCAGTCCCGCAACGAACTCGACACGGCGGTCCGGCTCTGCCTGTCCTTCGCTCTTACGTCTCTGGTGAGCGCAGCGCTGCTGCTGCGCCACCCGGTGTGGCTGGCCCTGCCCCTGGGGTTTGCGCTGCTGTCGGGCCTGGCCTACCGGGCGGCCGTCCATGCGGCGCAGGCGTACGGCGTCACCTTCACCTCCGTCATCGACGTCTACCGGTTGAGGCTGCTGAAAGAGATGTCCGTCAAGATGCCGGCCGACTCTGACGACGAGATCGCTATCAACGACAAACTCCGGCTGCTCTGGGAACGGGAGGGGCCGCTGGAGGAGCCCGTGCCCTACGCCGCGGGCGAGCCGTCGCCGCCTGCTGCCTGAGCGACCCGCACCTCCAGCCCGGCCAGGAACGTCATGGCCGTCACGTGCAGGAACGGCCGCTCCTGTGCCTCCACCCCCACCCCGGGGGGCGTGAGCACCTCGATCTGGCGGCCGAAGCGCTCATACTTCACCTCCCAGCCGACGGGCACCCGGATCTCGACACCGCCGAGGAAGGCGGTGACGTCGATGCGCGCACGCTGGTTGAGGGGACTGGCTTCGCGCAGGTCGATTACGCATCCGCTGGCCACGGCTGTGAGGGATCCGAGCGAGAACGTCCCCACCGGCCAGACGATGTGCCGTGACTCGGCCACGCTCACCAGCCGCAGGATGACCGAGCCCTCCTGCGCACTCGGTCTGCTGACGGCGACGCCGACGAGCATGCTCACGCCTGCCGCCACCAGCAGAGCTGGCCACAGCAGCGGCCGTACAGAGTCGGGAAGGGGGTCGGTTGTCACCACAAGGGCAACCAGGCCGACGAGTGTTACGAACGCGGGTCCACGCAGGGCTGTCCTGGTGGCGAGGGTGAGCCGGATTCCTCCGCCACACCCCAGGGCGACGAGTCCCAGCGGCCACCAGACGGCCAGCCGTTGCCACACATGGGCCGACGGGGCGAGCCGGTCGACGAGCACCAGCAGACCTGCGGCGAGCAGCATCAGCGCGATCCAGATGCGCAGATGACCTCGCACGGCGACCTTTCCCGGACCATGGGCTTCCCAGTTCGGGGAACGTTAGTACATTCGCTGCCGCCGTCGACCCAGAGGTTCGCGACGCCTTCCGCTTCAAGCAGCCACCACACCACCCGACACCACTCCCGGGCC
Source organism: Streptomyces sp. NBC_00988 (assembly GCF_045162645.1). NCBI lineage: Bacteria > Bacillati > Actinomycetota > Actinomycetes > Kitasatosporales > Streptomycetaceae > Streptomyces > Streptomyces sp. NBC_00988. Next base: position 22,731 of record NZ_CP108730.1, on the reverse strand, counting down.
TCACCTACTTCCCCTCGTCTCCGGTCTGGGCGCGCCCGTATGCGGCTTTCCCGCACCGCCCTGAAACACGGTGCTCGCCACGGGGTGCGCCCCTCACTCGGCTCTGACTGTCCTTCACATAGCCGTTCACGATCCCGGATTTCCGGGCAGAGAGCAGCAGGGAGGAGGACGGCGGGTAGATGTCCGGGCCCTGCCGTCTCCGGCCGGAGTGGGGAATTGTTTTCAACTGCTCGCCGTCTGGCCCCGTGCGCACACGATCGAGCGCCGGGAGGCCAACGCCGCGACACCGCAGCGCAGTTGGCTGACAGTGGGCACCGGCGGCCGGTGTGCCTGGAGGGGCACTGAATGCTCGGGATCGAGCTAGCTCTTCCACGAGCCCTCTGCGGCATATGCGGTGGCAGGCTGCGAAACGGGCGCAGACCGATAGGAGGGCCCGACGCTGTCCTGCGCAACTGCCGACGGGGTCGGGCTGGTTGCGGGGCGGTGCGAAGGAAGTGCGGGCAACAATGGCAGCGCTCGCGGGCTCCCGTTCGATTCAGGGGCATGACGGTTGGTGTAGGGCACTTTGTGTGGGGGCTGTGGTCGGCGGCATCGTGGCATGTCTGGGCTGGCGTCTGCGTGGTCGGAGCTGTGATGAGCGGGTGCGCCTGGCTTGCTGAACGAGGGCGCCGGGCCACGCTGGTAGCGCTGCTGTCGCATGCGCCGCCGGGAACGGTGGTGGTACAGCAGCGGGGCATGGGCAGCCCTGCGATGGAAGTCCGCCTGGGGGGCGGCAACGAAGGGGGCGACAGCGATGAGCCGGCGGATCTCCGAGCAGACGGCGCATGAGATATCCACGCTGTGGGACTGCGAAGCGATGCTTTTGCTGCGCTATGCCATGGTCTTAACCGGAGGTGCACAGCCGGCCGCGGAAGACCTGGTGCAGCGGGTCTTCATGGCGGCGGCCCAGCAGTGGGAATCCCTCGCCACCGCAAGCGCGTTCACCACGGCCCGGAAAATAGAGGCCGGCAGATACCGCGCATGGCTGCGCCGGGTGTGCCGCAACCTGTGGATTGACGACATCCGCAGATCACAACGACTGAAGCAGCTGGGCGCCGAACTGGCCCGCGACTACCTCTCGCCGCCGCCGGATCCCGCCGACGTCATTCTGGCCAGGGACGCTCTGGAACGCTGCTGGACGGCGATCCGCGGCTTTCCCGAGCGACGCCGGCAGGTGGCCCTCCTGTATTTCGCCGAGCAGCGTTCGACGGCGCAGATCAGCGAACTGCTGGGGATCGAGCCATCAGGGGTCCGCAAGCACATTGCCCTCGCCCGCGCCGCACTGCGCAACGCCGTCAGCACCCCACGGCCCATCACCGAACCGGCCACACCACGACGGGAGGGACAGCTGTGACAGATGACCAGCACCACCGCATGCACGACGACCCGCTTGCCCACCTCCTGCAGAACGTCGAAGTCGCTGTCGATATCGATCCCGGCAGCCTCCAGCAGCGCAAGCACGCACTGCGGGAGTGGATGACTGATGCGGACTGCACCAGCCCACCCGCGGCCGCCACCCCGCCCACCAGCCACACGCAGCCACCAAGGACCCGCCCCCGCTTCATCGTATGGAATCCCGAACTCACGCTGAAACCACTCGCGCCCGGCGGCGCCACGGAGGCAAGACTGCGCCGCGCGGTCGGTGACCACGCCCACGCCGCCCCGGCAGCCAGCAGCCCTGGGCATCGGCAGACCTGCCGGGACGAAGCCGCCGAAGCCGCCTTGAACGCGGTCAGTGAACTGCGCAACCGCCTGACGCTGCTGAGACCTGCCGCGTCCACGCGACTGCTGCAGCGAGTACTCGCCGATGCCGAGGACGAGCTCACTCGCACCGGCCAGCTTTCCGCCAGGCTCCATATGCGCCTGCGCACGATGCTCGCCGATACGTCCTTGAACCCCGAACTGCAGGCACCGGCCGGCGTGGTGGCACGGCTGCTGGCAGGTGATTGAATCCTCCCCTCCTTGAAAGGGAGGGGAGCGCGTGAGGAGACAAGAGTCATGGGTAAACGGCGAAGTGCTACCGAAGTGGCTGCAGTTCGTGCTCGGCTGAAGGCCGAGTTCGTGTCCAACTTGTCCAGCCCGGGTACGGCGTTGGAAGACATACCGCTGTCCTCCACCGACCGGTGCCAGTGGCGCTGTTCGGCGGAAGGGTGCGATCACGAGTGGCGCACCCGGTTGCAGTTCCGCACCCGTACCGTCAACCCCTCGGGGTGCCCTGAGTGCGCGAAGCGCCGCAACCGGGCCCCAGGGCCGGGAGAAGCGCTGGCCGATCTGAATCCTGCGCTGGTACGGCAGTTCCGCCGCAACCTCAGCCGCCCCGACCGTGGTCCGGACACCCTGCGCCCTCAGTCCCACGACCTGTGCGAGTGGGAGTGCGCCCAGGGACACATCTGGCCTGCGACACTCGCCAACCGCACCAACGGGCGCGGCTGCCCGGACTGCATCGGTCACGGCCGCTCCCCGTTCGAGTGCAACGTCGCCATGCTCGTCGAGGCCGCCTCAGGGTTCAGCGTGGAACTGGACCACCGTCTCCGCCTGCCCGGGCGCAGTCAGGACCGATTCGACCTGTACCTGCCCAAGCCGGCCCCGGGCCTGCTGATCGACCTGGACCCGGAATGGACCCACAGCAGACCCGGAAGCCTGGAGCGTGACACCGCGAAGACAAAGGCAGCATTCGCTGCCGGACTCGACATGGAACGCATCCGAAGCTGCGGGCTGCCGCCCGTCCTGGTACCCGGACTCATCCACCACAAGGCCGGCCCTGGGGTGGATCCCGAAGACTGGGCGGAGGCGGTGGGCGTCGTACTTCGACACCGCGGCCTTCCCTGGCGGCAGCTCACACCGGCCGAGGTCACAGCGGCTCTCACCAAGGGGGTGCAGCTGTGGGAGAGAGTCGTTGCTGGCCCCGAGGTGTCGGCGGCGGATGTGGCTCCGCACTTGGAGGCGGAGTTTGTTGCGAACCTCACGAACCCGGGCCGGGGACCCGACCGTATGCCGCCCGGCTGCAACGACGTGTGCGTCTGGCGATGCGGGCAGCCGGGCTGCGGTTACGAATGGCAGGCTGCACTGCACAGCCGGGCACTTGGCGGCCGTGGCTGCAGCCGGTGCGCTTCCGCAAGGGTGGGCGTAGCGAACAGCAGGCCCGGAGCCGGTGAGTCTCTCGCCGAGGTCAATCCGGCGATGGCGGCAGAACTGATCGAAGTCGTCGACCACATCGGCTGGACCGCGTTCGACCTGCTTCCGGGGTCGAACAAGACGTGCCGGTGGAGGTGTTCCGACTGCCGGTTTGAGTACCCCGCTCCGCCGAACCGCCGCACGGGCCAGTCCAGCGGATGCCCCCGATGCGCTCGCCAACGCACCAGCGCCGGCAGGGTGCGCCCCAAGCCCGGCAAATCCCTGCAGGACGTGCACCCTGTCCTCGCCGGCGAGCTTGTCGAGGTGATCGACGAACCGAACCTGACCGCGAAGGAGCTGAGGCCGAGCTCCGCCAAACTGTGCCGGTGGGCCTGCTCGAAGCCCGGCTGCCCGGGGAGGTGGGAAGCCACGCCCGATCAGCGCTCCCGCCGCGGCGGCACCGGCAAACGCTGCCCGATCTGTCACCCGCCACGCAAAAGCCGCACCCAGCAGTGACTCCCGGCCCGTACCTTGCGCCTTCTCACCGCGACGCCGGTCGTGCCGCGTCACCGCGTCGCGTCGCCGCCCGCCGGCCCGGTCGGCGCGGCCGGGCCGCGTGTGCGCCTCCACCAGCGCCACTTGTGCTGCTCTCGCCAGCTGCGCAGCCGGTTGTCCACCGAGATTGTGTACGGATGGTGGGGGCCGAAGGTCGCCCGGTAGCCGGCGAGGGAACGCTCCAGCACACCGATGGCGGTCGACCTGTCGCCTTGGGACCAGTGCAGGAGGGCGAGGTTGGCCTGGCCCGTGAGGGTCGCCGGATGCGCCCAGCCCAACAGCCGTTGACGAACGCTGACGGTGTCCTTCAGCAACCCAACGGCGCTCACGGCCTCCGGGCCCGCAGCGGGCCGTGACCCTTCAAGAACCAGCCGGTTGTCCTGGTAGGGAAAGTCCTCTTGCAGTACGGCGAAAGCCTCCTTGCGAAGAGGACCGCAGATGCAGACCAGGGCGAGCTCACGCCGGGCAATGAGCGTCGAGGGATGAGCCCGGCCCAACTTCCATTCGCTGGTGCCCACCAGCCGCCGCCAGTAGGGGACCGCCGCACCTTGTGCCATGTTGCGCCCGGCCCAGCGCAGGACGTAGTGGCCGTCGACCTGCCACAGCAGATCCCCTGAGCATCCGTCGAGGCTGTCGATGTTGGTCAGCAGCGCGGCCCTCGTCTCATGATCGCCCCAAGGGACCTCGTCGCACAGTTCCGTCAACGCGTCGGCAGCGGTCTTCACCACCTCTGGTACTGCGGCATCAGGGGTGCACTCGCGCACGGCGCGTGCCGTCAGGGCGTGCAGTCGCACGGCCCGGGAGCCGGCCTGCGCGTGATCGGTGAGCAGACCATAGCGGTGCAGGAGCCGCAGTGCTGCCCGGGCCTGGGCGGGACCGATTGCCGTGGGAGCATCGTCTGGGGGCGTGGTGCGCTGGGTGCTGAGGTAGCGCATGGCCGCGTCGCTGGCCCACAGGGAACGGGGATGGCCGGCCGGGTCCAGGACCGCGGCCAGACGCATGACCGGAACGGCCAGGCCGACGGGCTCGCTTGCCTGCGCGACATCCAACGAGAGCAGGAGAGCCGCGGCCACCTGCCGCCCGTACCCCTCGGTGTCCGCCGCGCGCGGCAATAGATCGTCCAGGCGCGCGGCACTGTCGTTGAAGCGGTGCAGATACTCCGCACACGCAACGTCCTCGTTGACCATGAAGGCGGCGGCGTGCGACAGCGCCAGCGGCAGGAAACCCAACGTCTCCGCCAGCACGGCGGCCTGTGCGTCCAGGAGATGATCCGCATCTGCCGAGCTGAGCCGCTCTTGCAGATAGGCCTCGGCTTCCTCGGCGCTGTAGGTGTCGATGTCCACCACGGCCCGGCCGCCGCCGGACAGTACCGCGTCATGGCGGCGGGTCGTTGCCACGACGCGGCCGCACCCGAAAACGGAGGACGGCGGCCACCACGCTTGCATCGCCTCCGGGTCGGTGAGGTCGTCGAGAACGATCAGCCATGAGCGCCGGGTGGTCGCCAGCCACTGAAGGAACAGTCCGGCGTCGGACTCGGCACTCTTGCCGAGGAGATGATCGGAAGCCGCCTCCACAGCGTGCGCGGCGTGTGCATAGCGTGCCAGGACCTGCTCGATGTCACTGGCGTCGACCCACACCACCAGGTCGACGCCGTCCACCAATGCCTGATGGGCGTAGGCGGCGGCGAGTTGGGTCTTGCCCACGCCCCCGCCGCCGGACAGAACCTGGGCCAGCACCACCGTGGCATGGCCGTCCCTGGCACGATCGATCCGCTCCCGCACCGCAGACCGCGCCTGGAACGCGGACGCCAGCACCGGCACCGGCACCCAACCGGATGGGCCAGCCCAACGGCCTGCTCGGTGGCGGAGCAGAGAGCAGCACCTGGCTGACATGGCCGCTGATGGCCACCGCATGGGCGCCCATGGCGACCGCGTCACCCGACCGTTCCACCTGCACAGCCCCGCCACCCGCCGAGGCCTGACGCCCCGAACCTCGATAGCCGCTCAGCGCATCGCCACCATCCGCAGCAGTGGCATCACCGCTCTCAATGACGCTGACGGACGGTACCGCTGCGCCCGTGCCCTCCCGGGCAGCCGACGAACGCCCCTTCCGAAACCGTTTCATCGGCCCTCCCGCCGTCCACCCGTAGCCACGGCAGCCTTAGCCGGTGTAGTCGATGCCGGTGCCGGCATTGCTTCCCTGCCCGCGGGCGACCGCATCCCCGCTCTGCTCAACACGAGCCGCTCCGCTGCCGCCGGCACCACGGCGGCGAATGCCGGTATGGGCACTCCCGCCCCCGCTCGCCTCGGCCCGCCCCGTGCGCACGGCGCTGTCCCGTGCCTCGGCGGCCGGCTGGATCCAGGCCCACACCAAAGCGCCCACACCCGTGGCGGCCTGCACCGAGGCCCCCACCAACTGCCCCGTATACGGCCCGTCGAACAGCCAGAAAACCGGGGTCGAAACGATCACCAACACGGCAGCAACCGTCACCGCGGCTCTCCGCCCACCCGACATGCTCTGCCCCTCCTCTCACAGCGTCGCCGCTGTCCAGCACCAACTAACCGGCCGCACGAAGTAGGGACGGTTCATGCGATCACGGCAGTTCCCGTGCTCCCTGACCAACTGCCCTCAAGGCACGACAGCGGCCCGGGACCGGAACGGCCAGCGCATGGTGACGTCCTGTCACTCAGGATCCTCGGGGGAGGGGCGGGACGAAGGGTGACGATGGGATATTCGTGGCGCGGGGTCTCTGCTGCCGCTGCCTACCCGATGGCGACGTCCGGCCTCAGCGGGCATGTCGTCTCCGGTGGCGGCCGAGGGCGACATGCCCGGTACCCCGCTACAGTCCGGAGCTGATGGCTTCGTCGACGAACCGGCGTACCAGAAGTTTCACTTCGTCCGCTGGGACGGTGACGGACCATGCAAGCTCCGGGTGATGCTGATAGCACCGGAATCGGGCCACGACCGATCCGTCGTCCTCGACGTAGAACCACCTCCAGGACAGCTCGTGTGTACATGCTGCGTGTGGTTCGAATACGGCAAGGCGGCGGACGATGTCGGCGTGGTGCTGGAGGGGGAGGGTCTGCTGAGCGCGGCAGTGGGTGCACTGCAGAAGGTGCTCGATCCCTCCGGGACGGTCGATGAACCCACGAGTGCCCTCGGAGTTGTTGCACTTCACGCACAACGGTCCGCGGAACAGATCGTGGGAATGGCAGTGGTCCCAGTACAGGGCCCGCCGGGGTTCAGGACACATCCGGCACAGGAAAACCTCGGCGGGAGAGCGTTTGGCGAACCCCTTCGTGTACGGGCGGCCTCGCAGGTGGCCGGTATAGGGCCTTGAGGCCCGGGCGGCACACGACGGGCACAGGACGACGAATCCCGCGGCGCTCGAAGAACGCCACTGCTCGCGGCCGGCCGGCGCTCCGCAGCCGCTGCACACGTCGTCCTGCGCCGCGAGGCCGGCTTCGACCTCCTCGGCCCGGTCCAGCACAGCGGTATAGGCGCGAGGAACCAGCCACTCCTTCCCTGACCAGACCATCAGCGGCAGCGGCCGGGTGCTTGCGATGGTCCGCCGAGTGAAAGCTTCGGGCAGTTGCTGCCCGGTGAAACCTTCAGGTAGGACACCAGGGCCCTGCACCTGGGGAAGCTCGGACTCGTAGGTGGCCTGAGAGATCCACTGCCGGACGCGAGAGCGCCAGGTGTGTGACCCGCTGTCTTCCAGGCCGGCGTCGACGAGGTCGCCGGGGTCGACCCGGAGTCCGGCGAGCCGCTTGCCGGACTTCTGGATGTCCCGGTCGAGGAAGCGCCATTGCTGCCGGTGCTTGTAGCCGGGCACGGCCGTATCACCGATGAGCACGTGGCTGGCAGCGGCGAACGTGTAGCGGTTCACATGATCCAGATACCCGGGGACCGTCGTGTGATGGGTGAGGTCGGCAAGCCTTTGGTGTGCTGTCTGGAGTGAAAGCCACATGAGGCACAGCTCCTTGAGATCGCTGATAGGGACAACGGGCGAGTCGCCGAGCAGGCCGGCGGGGTGGCACTGCCTCGTGTGTGGGGCTAGTCGAAGAGGGTGTCCTGGACGGGACGGACCGAAGGGCGGGGCCGGGGGAAGGGGACGGACGGCGGCTGCGGTGGGCCGGGGTCGGTGTGTGCGAGAGCCGTCGCGGTGAGGGCGCGATGACAGGCGGCTCGCAGGTCGGGCAGCGGCAGCCGTGCACCCAGCAGCCCGAGGAAGTCCTTGATGTCCCAGTCGATGAATGCACCTTGCCGGGAGAGATACAGGCCGACCCGGTCGATGGTGTAGGTGTTGTGGTAGTCGAGCAGGAGATAGCCGGCGAGCTGATACAGCGCGGCGCGGCCCAGCCGCTGAGGCCGGATGGTGGCTTTGCAGTCGATGAGGCAGCCACCCAGGATGAAGTCTGCGTCCGCGCCGCCCACATGCATGCTGCCCTCGAAGACCGGCCCGCAGATCCGCTGGTGGGCCGGCAGCTCCCGCAGGGCGAGGAAGGGGCCGGGAGCGGCGGCCAGCATCGTCTGACGCCGGATGTCCTCCACAACAGAGCGGGGAACGGCTGCCAGCAGGTCCTCAAGACAGGCATCTGGCGCGCATTGCCCCAGGCTGTTGCCGTGTACGAAGCCGCCGCACCGGTAGATCGTTTCGAAACCGGACGCGGTATGACACAGCCGTACCAGACGGTCCTCCGCAGCGGCATCGGCCAGCGGCAGGGGCACACCGTCAGGCCGCTCGTAACCTGCCAGTTCGGCCAGCAGATCCCGCCCGGCATCCTGAACGGCCAGGATCACTTCCGGGCTGGGCCAGCCCGCGTCATCGATCCGCGCCAAATCGACTCCGCCGGCGATGGGACTGCCGGTGGGCGCTCCTAAGCCGACGCGCAGCCGGTGATCGATGGTGTGTCCGATGAGTGCAAAGTCCGTGCGCTGCCCGTCATGCTCCGGTTCGACGGGGGCGGGAAAAGGAGCGAGGCGTCTTCGTAAGTCCTTCACCACCTCCTGAGGGCGAGGAAGGTAGGCGGAGAGAAAGCGAGACAGCGGCGAGTGGGGATCGGCCAGTGAAGACGTCAGACTCATAGCGCCGCATCCTGTCGCCCGGGTCTGACAATCGGGGACGCCCAGCAGCGAAATCCCGCTGCACAGAGAGACGATCAGGCCATCCCGGACACACCGGAATCCGACCGCCGTACCTGGAACACGCTGCTCAGCGACTCAAACAGGGGCCTGCGGGAGGCGAGGGAAGCAGATTTGCGACAAAACGCGATGCCGCCGTAAGAGTGAACCCGACAGTCGATCGCGGTGAGATGCCTCGACGGGATGGCGAGGGGCTGTCCGGCGGCATGTTCTGGGCAGTCGGCAGGAGAGGGACAGCCCGTATGGCGTTTACGGGTGTCGGGTGATGCCGCGCGGGACGGCACCACGGCAAGTCCGGCTGGCTCTTCCGAGGATCGTGCCCGTTGCCGCGGTGTAGCCGATCAAGGTGTGGGAGTGGGCGGGCGTCTGCCCCGGACACACCGGCCGTTCCACGAATCTGCACGTCACGGCCGGCGAGGCCGGGGACATCCTGTCGCGCATCGTGCAGAACGCGCTGCTGCAGACCCCGGCGGACAGGTGAGTGAAGTCTTCAGGAAAAAAGTGTGAGCCTGATCAATTTAGTGAGTGAATTTTGCTACTGTCGTGAGGAGTTGAGTGTTCTGGGAGGGTGAGTGAGTCAGAGTCAGAAGCCGCCGGCCGAGACCGCAATGACCGCGACCGAGGCCCGTACGGAGCTCTTCACCCTGGTGAAGCGTGCCGAGAAGGACGGGGTCTCGACGCTGATCCACAAGCGGGATGATCACGCCCTGCTCGTGCCGCTGGCCCGGTTTCCGGCAGCCCGGCAGCCTGGCGCGTTCCCCTCCCACGTCCTGAGTGCGGCACAGAGGGACTTCGGTGATCTCATCACGCTGGCGGCTCAGGGCCAGCCGCAGGTGCTCCGGCGCAACAGCACACCGGTCGCGGTACTGCTCCCCGCCGACCCCGCCTCAAGTGCCCTCTCGACCGACACGGCCGCGCACCCCGGCGCGGCGACCGCAGGAGGTGCGGTGAACAGCCAAGCCGACCAGGACCGCGGCACTACGCCGCGCAGGCTCGCCACGCTCGGTGACGCCGTGTCCGTCCTCGCCTCCGTCCTCACCGGAGGCCCCACGTTCGGACTGGCCGGGCTGGACGCCGCGACGGGCGGTCTGCAGCCGGGCCGGCTGACACTCGTGGCGGCCGCCCCGAACGTCGGCGGAAGCCTCCTGGGACTCGCGGCCGCGCGGCAGACCGCGCTCGTGGACCGTCGTACGGTCCTGTACGCGGCGTCGGGACCCAACCGGGACGACATCTTCCGCCGGATCGTTGCCGCGGAGACCGGGGGCGACTACCCGCGTCTGAAGCAGGGCCGCCTCACCGAGCACGAGCAGGAGGTCGCCCACCAGTTGGTCCAGGCGGGCGACCTGCTGATGATCGACGACGGCAGCGATCTGACCGCCGTGGACGTCGCGGAGACCGCCCCGCACATGGAGGGTCTGGCCCTTGTGGTCGTGGACCGTTTCCAGGCCGCCCGCAGCGCCCGTCTGCCGCTGTCCGGGGACCGGCTCCCGGACGCCTCCCAGGTTCTGGCCACGCTTGCGCGCACCCTGCACGTGCCGGTCCTCGCCATCGTGGACAGTGACGACCCCGCGCTCCTGGGACTTCTCGACGCCGACGTCACCCTGACGCTCACTCCGACCGAGGACCCGGCCAGGGTCCGGGTGACGGTCGCCGAGCGCGACCTGGGTGTGATCGGCTCGGCGTACCTGAGCCCCGATCTGCTGCACGCCCGCTTCCTCGACGCCGGCAGCGCCCCCGCCGTCCGTACGGCCGGTGAAGAACCCGCGCGGCCTGTGGGCAGTGCCGTGGAACGGGAGTTGGCCGAGGCGGCGCTTCCGTACACGTCCGGCGCCCGGCAGGGACTGCCCGCTGCCGTCACTCATGTCCTGGCCGCGCTGCGCACCGCACTCACGAACGGCAACCGCGAGGCCCTGAACGAACTCGGGCCATCGCTCGCCGAACTCGCTGCGGCACCGCCCCACCTGCCAGACACCGACGAGGGACGTCGCCTCGCCGCCGCGCTGAACGCCTACAACACCACCACCGCTCCCGCCGACGCCACCGAGCAGTCTGTCGCCGTTCAGTCCACCGCGGGCAGTAGCGGGCACGGCCCGGGCGACGAAGACGACGAAGACGACGCAGAGGGCGAAGTGGAACTTCGGCCGGGGGATGAGGAGGACGAGCCGGAGACAGCGGTCTTCCCCGCGTTGAAGATCCTCAAGGACGCGGTCGGCCGCTCGAAGATGCACCCGGTCTCGGTCATCGGCATCGAGGCGCGGGAGAGCGGTCCGTGGCCGCTGATCAGTGAGCACATGGACGGCGAGCCCCGCTGGGTCCACCCCGACGTCACCAGTACGCGCGTGCCCTTCATCCGGGAGAACGGGAAGCGGGTCCGGCGTGACCAGCTCGGCGTGCCCGACGCGTTCGGTGCGGGGGTGCTGTGCCTGATCGACCGCAACGGCTCCTATCCGTCCGCCTGTTCCGCCGTTCCTCTGGCCCCGAACAAGCTGCTGCACACCGGGCCCCTGGAGGTGTTCGACAAGGCCAGCGCCGGTATCTACCTCATCGACATCCCGCAGTGGCCGCGCACCGACATGCCGCACCCGCTGGGGCGGATCATCGACCGGCCCGACGAGCAGGGCCGTGTGTGGGTGACCACTCCGCACATCAAGCTGCTCGCGAGGCTCGTCCGCGAAGAGCACCTCGCCGCGATGCCGGCCGTCCACGACTCGTGGACGGGGAAGGCCAACGAGTCGCTGTTCAAGCCGTTCTACGAGGCCACCCGGAAGGCGCGTACCGAGCTCGTCGAGGCCGGCGGTCAGCCGTACAAGGCGTACAAGACGCGGTTGTCGATCGCGTTGCGGCTGCTGTGGCCCAAGCGGCAGGAACAGCGCTCCCCGTTCTGGCGGCCGGACTGGCGCATGAGCATGGTCGCCGAGGCGTCCGTGCGTCACTGGGTCGCGGCCTTCAAGGCGGTCCAGGCCGGGCACACGCTCATCGCGCTGCGCAACGTGGATGCGGCTGTCTTCTGGACGCCGCCCGGCACGCCCCCGGACACGTACCGGATCGGGACTGGCTTCGGCGAGGTCAAGGCGAAGTTCATCGAGCTGGGCGAGATGATCCCCGAGGGTGACGACTGATGGCCGGACCCACCGGACGCGGAGGATCCCTCGGCGCCGCCCTGGGCGACCTCCTGCGCGCCCAGGTCACACCCCGCCACCGGCTGTCGACATACAACGCCAAGTACTGGCACGCCCAGCTCTCCCAGCTCACCGGAACCCGACGCGGATACGAAGCCCTGGAAACCGCCGGCCTCGACGTCCGGCCCGACACCCTCTTCAAGTGGCTGTCGGATCCCGAGTACAACGTCCGCCGCGGCTACCGCGATCTCATCCACACCGCCTACGAGAACGTGGCGATCGTCCCCGCCGACCCGCTCCCGGACCTCATCACGGAGGGCCAGTACGAGATCAGCGGTGTCGTCAGGACCGGGACCGACGAACGGACGCGCGGCACGGTGGACGCCGCGCCCCTGCGGATCGACGGCACCCGGGGCAACTGGGACGGGATCGAGGAACTCTGGCTCGCCGGCGAACTCACCGACGACGAGTTCGAGGACCACTTCGTCGACGACGTCATCGTGGAGGACATCGGCGAAGGCACCGACGGCTGGGAGTTCCCCGGTGCCTCGTACTCCGTCGAAGTCAGGTAGCCGCGCGCACGAAGCAGGGGAAGGCCGGCGGCGGCTTGATGCATCGTCACCAGCGGGCCGGGAACGTCACGGAGAGGAAGGGCACGTGGCTCAGCTGAAGATCCGGGACCTGCACGGTCTTCTGCGCCAGGCGCCCCGGCGGCAGGACCTGGAGAAGGACGGCATCCGGCTCGTGTACGACGATCTGTCATGACGGGCGGGCTGAGCCATCATCACGCGTAGCATCGGAGGCGCGCGGCGGTAGTTGGGCGGGAACGACGTCAACGCGCAGGTGGCGACGGGAGGTCACTGCGTCGTGAGGGGGAAACCGGGGTCATGACGATGGAATGCAGACTGATCGTTGCGGGCAGCAGTCCCGGAGAATCGGCACGACTACTCACATCCCTGGCCGCATCGCTGCGTTACGAGGAGGACCTCAGAGGGCGGACCCGGCTGGTCCAGAGCGAGATCGCGGCCGGGAAGCTGGGCGGACTTCCGGAGGCGCTGGCTGTGGCCCTCTCTGCCAGCGGCGCAGCAGGTGTCCTCGCCCGCGCCGTCGTGGAGTGGGTGAAGCAACGCAAGAGCGATGTCACGGTCAAAGCTGTGAGGCCCACTGGAGAGAGCTTCGAGTTCGACCTGCGGCGGGTTGCCGATCCGGAGAGCGTGATCGCGCAGCTCCGGCTGTTTCTCGATGCCGGGCAGCCGGTGGCCGACCGCGATGAGACTGCCTGACGGCGATCGCTCCCGTGTCGTCCTGATCGGTACCTCAAGCCATCTGGTCGACCTCGAGCTTCCCGATCTGCCGTCCGTGCGCAACAACCTGACCGATATGGCTGCGGCTCTCGGGGAGCCCGTCCACGGCTGGTTCACGCCGCACACCTGTACGGTCATCGACAATCCTCACACGCCCCAGGAACTGGCCAGCCAACTCGATGCCCTCACGCAGGAGGCCGAGGATCTGCTGCTGATCTACTTCGCCGGTCATGGGCTGCTCGACGATCAAGGGAACCTGTACCTCGCCCTCGCCGAGACCCGGCGCGGCGGTGCCCTACTGAGGTATACGGCCATGCCGTATCGGGGTGTGCGGGACCTGGTCGTCGACAGCCCTGCACGTAACCGCGTGGTCATTCTCGACTGCTGCTTCTCCGGCCGCGCCCTGAATCTGATGGCCGCGCCCGATCATCTCGTTAAGGGCCAGACCGCGATTTCCGGAAGCTACATCCTCACCGCCACCGCAGGAGACAGGGCCGCGCTCGCGCCGGCTGGTGAACGCAACACCGCCTTCACCGGCGAACTGCTGCGCCTCCTCAAAGAAGGGGACCCGGAGGCGTCTGCCGAACTGCTGACCCTGGACGACATGTACCGGTTCCTGTTGCAGAGCCTGCGCGGCCGCGGCCTTCCCCGGCCGCGCCGGCAGACGGGGGACACTGTCGGAGACCTGGCGATCGCCCGGAACATCGGCTACCGGCCCCCTCCCATGGGCGCCGGGACGGTCCAGAACTCATCCCGGCTCCTCCTGGATGAGGAAGAGCGGGTCGGGCACGAAGGCGATCCGCCTGAGGCAGCCCGGCGGTACGCGGACATCGCCGCCGTACTCGTGCGGGTTCACGGGCCCGACGCCTTCGTGGTGCACGCCGCCGAGGCGAGCCGGGTGTACTGGGCGGAATACGCGACCAGCGTCGGACCTTCCCGAACCGCCGTTGCACACCGAGGGATTGGCATCGATCTGGGCACGACCAACTCCGTCGTCAGCGTAATAGAAGGCGGAGGGACCGTCGTCATCACCAATGCGGAAGGATCCGAGACGACTCCCTCGGTCTTCGCCTGGTCCGCCGAAGACACAATTCTTGTGGGGGCCTGGGCCGCCCGTCAGGCCCTCATCAACATCGACCGCACGGTCCGTCTCCCCACCTACCGGCTGGGCGCTGACTGGAGTACCCGCATCGGGGGACACACCTACACGCCCACCGAGGTAACAGCCCACATCCTGCGCAAGCTTAAACGGGACACCGAGCAGTACCTTGACGAGACCGTGCAGGACGTCGTGATCACAGTGCCGGCCCTGCTGGACAACGCCGGACGACGCACCGTCGAAAAGGCAGCCCAGATGGCGGGGCTGAGCGTGACATGTCTGCTCGCGGCGCCCTGCGCGGCCGCGCTCGCCTTCGGGTTGGACTGGGGTGAGGACGCAATCGTGCTGGTCTTCGACCTCGGGGGCGCCACCCTCGACGTCTGTGTCGCAGAAATCGGCGACGGCGTCGTCGAGATCCATGCCGTCAACGGCGACCAGCACCTCGGGGGCGACAACTGGGACCAGTGCATCGTCGACCACCTTCTTGAAGAGTTCCGCTTCCTCCACGGCGTGGACCTGTCCCGAGACCGGATGGTGGTGCAGCGGGTGCGCGAGGCCGCCGAGAACGCCAAGATCGAACTGTCTTCGGCCACAGAGACCTCGATCAACCTTCCCTATCTCACTACCGTCGCCCAGGATCCACTGCACCTTGACCAGCAGCTCACGCGCGCCCAGTTCCAGCAGCTGACCAGCGACCTCCTGGAGCGCTGCAAGACACCTGTCCACAACGTCATCAAAGACGCTGGAACCCGCATCGACGCTATCGACCACGTCATCCTTACCGGCCGCGCCACCCGCATGCCCGCCATCACCGAACTCGTCGAAGAACTCACCGGCAAGACGCCCCGCAGAATGCTTCACCCCGGGACGGCCTCCGCCGTCGGCGCCGCGCTCCGGGCCGGCATCAACAAGGGGGAGGTCAAGGACATCCTGCTCCTCGACGTCACCCCGCTGTCCCTCGGTATCGAGACCAAGGGCGGCAGGATGACCAAAATCATCGAGCGCAACACCACGATCCCGACCAAACGCTCTGGAGTCTTCACCACGGCCGAGGACAACCAGCCGTCTGTGCAAATCCCGATCTACCAGGGCGAGCGCGAGATCGCGGCTTTCAACAAGAAGCTCGGCATGCTCGAACTGGCCGGCCTGCCGCCATCACCCCGCGGCACACCGCAGATCGAGGTCGCCTTCGACATCGACTACGCCGGCCGCATCCACGTCACGGTCACCGACCTGGCCACCCAAAACACACAACGTACGGCTCTGGATGCCGGCGACTTGGCCAGCCATACCCAGACCACTCACGACGTCTCCCGGCTCCTAGTCCCACCCTCTCCCTCACCCCAACCCAACCCACCACCTCCGTCCAGTCCCGCAGCAGGCACCTGAGCTGGTCCTAGTCACGGGGTGGGGTAGGGGCGTGGGTGACCGCGTCGGACGTAGTCGTCGGCCGATGCGGCGACGAACCCCAGAGCTCCCTGGCGTCCGTGGGCTTCCAGGAGCATCACGGCCATGCAGACCGTGAGCGCGTGAATCTGAGCGGTCGTCGGAAAGTCCTCCAGCCCGCTGGAGGCCAGTCCCGTGCCCGCAGCAACACCTTTGCGCACCGCGGTCGTCATCATGAACTCGCAGTCCACAGGTGCCAGGGCGGCGACCGTGTCCAGGAGCAGCACGGACATCGACGGCTCGCCCAGGTCGTCGAACAGCCAGTCGTGGTCCCGGGCTTGCCATGCGAGCGTGTGCGCCAGCTGGTCACTGTCCAGGCCTACCAGTCCGGTCCTGACCCGGGTCCGGTCCTCGGTGAGGTAGGCCCACATCAGGTCCGTGGCCCGCCACATCCCCTCCGTCAACGCCGCCTTCTCATCCGCCGCCATGGCCTTCTTCTATCGGACCCGTACGGATCGCGGCAGCAGATCCCACCAGGTTCAGCACAACGAGACACAGGCCACTTCACTCCGCCGACGGCCCTCCCCGAACACCTGCGACACACGCTCCCGGCGGGCTACCAGCGGTCCGCGATGGCCTGTGCGGCTTACTCGACGCCGGGTGTCGAGCGGGGAGGCGGCGACCGGAGCTGCCCCATTTCTGCGCTGTACATGTATGGCCAGGACTCCGAGCTCGTCGCCGAGGCCCGGCGCATCCTTGTAGAAGCGAACATCGTGCACCGCGCCGTCGACCGGGACGAGATTAGTGCCCGCGCGGCCGCCGTACGAGAGACCCTCGACCAGTTCATCCAGCACGCCGCACAACTAGCTAGTTCGCTGACACCGAGCTGCTTCCCAAGCCCCGCGACCCAGTCCGGCCAACGGCGCCAGCAGCGCAAAAGGCGCGGTCAGCCACTGGATCTCTCACACATCTGTCAGGACAGGCGTGCTGCGAGCAGGACGGCATCGTCGTGCTGATGTTCCTGAACCAGGACGTTCATGGCCACGTCGACGAGGCCTTCGAGCGGTGGGAGCTGCGAGCCGGCGGCCGTCTGCGCATCCGACAGAGTCGTACTCAGCCGCTCGATGCCCTCGCTGATGTCCATCGTGGGTGACGAGACGAGCCCGTCGGTGAGGAGGAAGAGCGTGGTGCCCGGGGTCATCTCGAATGTGACGGTTTCGCAGAGACTGGGTGCGACACCGATCGGCAGCCCGGTTGATACGTCCAGGAAGTGGCTCTCGCCGTCAGGGAACAGCACTACGGGCGGTACATGGCCGGCGTTGGAGACGTCGAGGCGGCGGGTTCGCGTGTCGTAGACAGCGCAGACACACGTGGCCAGCTGGTCTCCGTGCAGGCGCTGCGCCTGATCGCTGAGCTGGTTCAAGGCCTCGTGCGGGGGAAGCCCGAGTTGGACCAGGGCATTGAGTGCGCTGCTCAGTTGCCCCATGAGAGCGATGGAGAGCGTGGAGGATCCCATCACGTCCCCAGCCACGAGCGCGACGGTGGGGCCCGGCAGGGGCACCGCATCGAACCAGTCCCCGCCGAACCGCCGCAGATCAGACGCCGGGCGATAGCGCCATGCGATGTCCACGCCCTCCAAGTACGGAACCTCGCGGGGCAGAAACGCGCGTTGTAAATGGAGCGGGTTGATGTCTGACTCCGGCGGAATGACGGCCCGCGCCCGAGGCGCTTCCTGGTCGTCGCTCTCCTGAGCGGCCCGAAGCCACACCTCGTGGAGCACTCTCTGATCGTCTTCGGGACGGCCGCCCGGCGCTTGGGAGGACAAGACCTCTACCAAGGCGTCGATCACCTTCCACTTCGGCAGCCGCTGGCTGCAGAACGCGTCATGAACGGTGCTCCGGGAGATTCCAGCCCCGCGCAGGACCCGAGCGACTTCCGTCAGGCTCGGGCGCCCGGCCAGCAGGTGCAACCGGTGCAGCGCCGCATTCAACTCCTGGTGCGCACCGGACAACTCAGGCTTACGAAGCTGCCCAGCACGCCCCATCCCGACCCCCCGTCCAAAACCATCCGAATCCGTCCAGGAATCATGCCACCGCGTACGACTTCGGCGGGAGTCATCCGAAGACATCGCATTCCAACAGGACGCCGTCCAAAGGCAGTTGGCGTAGCGAAACATCGACACCGCGACGACCTTCTCTTCACTCCCACAGGACAGCGCGCGAAGGAGACCACGATGACTTCGAAGCAGAACAAGACGCCCGCCAGGACACTTCGCCGCCTGGCACAGAGCGCACTATTCGGCATGGTGCGAGGAGCATCGGCGGCAGCCGGCACCGCGTTGTTCGCCGCCGGAGCCTGGTGGTGGGGCAATCACTGACGACCGCCGGGACCGTGGTACGGCGTCGTACGCCAGGCCACCCAGCTCGATCCCGCCCGCCGGCCCCAGGACATGGCGGCCTTACCAGAGCTGCCCGGTCTCTGCGCTGTACGTGTGCGGTGGTCGCGGACGCGGACGTGGCCGAGAAGGGGGATTCCGGTGGCGGCCTTATTGGCCCCACCGCACGGACGAACCCGGACTCGGGCCACGGCTGGGACCTGCTCGGCCATGGCCCTGACGTCTTCGGGAAGATGTCACAAACGCACCTTGTGACATGCGAGTTCCTGTTCGCTGATGAATATAGGAATGTCGCTCACGGGACAACCTGCGCAGGTTGTGGACGGCTTCGACGAGTGGTGAGGTTGGTTTCGCGCGGTCGGCGCTGGCCAGCACTCCACCCTCACCCAATCCCTCGTCAGGAGTCACCGTCCCCATGTCCCCGTCCGTTCCGCTCTCCCCGTGTACCAGGCGCCCGTACCGGCGCGGTGGCCGCCCCCGGCGCCCCGTCCACCCGCCCGGCAGTGCCCAAGGCCGTCTCGCTGCCGCGCTGGACGACGTACTGCGGGGATGGACCGACGCCGAGGTCGCCATACACGCCACCGCGACCGTCCTCCCGCTCTCGGCCGCCACGGTAGGCCGGGCACGCAGCGGCAGGTGCGTGCCCTCGGCGGAGACCGTGAAGGCGCTAGCGGCCATTGCCGGAGTCGACCCGGGCAAGCTGTTGCGCTTGAGGACCGAGGCGATCTGGCAGCCCTTCGCTCCCGTTGACCGTCCCGGAGTGACCCGGAGGGTGATCATGTGGTCGCTCGGGCAGTCCCTCGAAGCTCTGCGCCGCCGCGGCCGCACCGCCGTTCCGTACCGGGTGCTGGCCCGCCGGGCCGCGCTGCCTGAGGCGACCGTCCGTGACCGGCTTGCCGGCATCTGGCCCGCTGGCTTCCGGCGCCAGGTCCGGCTCCTTCTCCAGCTCGATGCACTGCTGCGCGCTCTCGGCGTCCCGGACACAGCCATCTACCTCTGGCACGGTCCGGTCCGGCTGGGGCTCGCCCGCACCTCGCGGTGGGGCGTGACTCGGCGAGGCCGTTGGTTGGGCTGAAAGGGCCGCATGACGAGGGCCGGTGGCCGTTGTCGGGCGGCGGCCACCGGCCCAATCTCTCTTGGGCCGCGCGCCAATCGCGGCCCGATAGATCCCCAGATTGATGTGTCAGCAGCAATTCAGGGGTGCGCTCGCGGGGACCGTCGGACCGCGCGAGCAACGCTGTCCATGATGCGTCCGCAAATAGGCGCCCGTCGTGCTGTTAAGGGGGACAAAGTTGGAGCCAATCCCTCACGCACAGGCGAAGCGGCAGGTCAGAGCTTCCGGTAGGAAAGTCCCCGCCTTGGACGGATGTTGAGCCAACGCCAGGTGCGTCCGTGAAGACGCTCCAGTTACGGAAGTCTGGCCTCCGGCGGTCCCCACGCCACTGCACCGGACTGTACGCCGACAGCCCGCGGCCCACGGACCACCCGAATCCCCATCGCGCACGGGGCGGAACGCCAGACCGCCCCGCGATCCACCAGATTCGCCCTGTCAGCAGCGAGAGCGGCGGCCGCCGTAGCCGGCCCTCTGAATAATTCGGGAGGCATCATGCCCCAGCAGAACGCCCAGGCGACCACGCGCGCGTCCGAACCCGTCCCCGAAGGCGTGACGTCGCCGAGCCCGGCGGCTCCGGCCGGCATCGGAATGGCGCAGGCCCTTGTGGTCCTCGGCTTCGTCGCGGCCGCCGTCGTACTCCGACTGGCCGCGGGCATGAGCATGCGCGACTCCGTCACGCTGCTGGCCGCCGCTGGCGCGATTGGCGTCGCAGTGCTGCTCGCCGTCGGCTTCCCGCGCGGTGGCGGGGGACGCAGTCTGCTGCGGCGCCTGCTGAAAGCCGCGCTGACGCCCGGCTCCGGCAACTGACGGGCGGGCGATGATGGCGCGCCCGGAAACGCCGGTCGACCACACCGTGCCCGCCCTGGGCATGCTCGCCGAGTACCTGCGCCAGCTCCGACGTACGGCGGGCCATTCGTACGACGAACTCGCCGTACGAACCAATTACTCGGCCGCCCACCTCAAGCGGGCAGCCAGTGGCAGAAGCCTGCCTGCTCGCCCGGTGATGCTCGCGTACGTGGGGGCATGCACGGGGAACTTGAGGCCGTCCCTGATCACCCAGATCTACTACTCCGAGGCCGTGCAGGGTGTCACGCAGGCCAAGCGGGACTCCCGCCGGTCAAGTGTGCAGCCCAAGCCGCAGTTCGTCAGGGACGTCGCCGATCTCAGCGGCGCCCTGCGCGACGCCTGGGCGTACGAGGGGCGGTCGGGGGCACAGAGGATGGAGTTGTCCTCCAGGCGGTTGCCGCGCAGTACCGCCCATGCCATTACAACCGGCCGCACCGTCCCACGGGACTTCCGGCAGTACGTCGCCTTTCTGCAGGCCTGTGGGATCAACGACGAATCTCTGGCGCCCTGGTTCCGTGCCTGGTTCAAGGTTTCTGGTCGGCCGTCCGCTCAGGCGGCGGCCACCACGCTGGAAACCTTGGAGGCGAGCTACGACGCTCTGCAGACCTATCTCGTCGTGTACCTCGAAGAGGCGTCGCCTTCCGACGAAGACTGGCAGCATCTGGTGGGCATCGTGCAAAAGTACGCCTGGGAATCCGAGTGGACGGTGGCTCCCCCGGACGTGGCCCGGCTCCTCGGGCACGCCACACGCACGCCCATGCCCTGAGTGGGGTCACTGAGCGCCAGCGATTACCAGGCGACGGAACCATCACCTCCCTCGGCAACAGCCATGCCCGTGTGGCCCGTTGGCGTGGGGGCCGGCCCGCTGGTAGGGCTGCCCTACGCTGTCATCGTGCGGAACACGAAGGCGTTCAAGGAAGCCGTTGCCCAGACCCTGGCGGAGCTCGCCCACCGCGGTGTGACGCTCGCGCCGGCGATGGTCGAGGACACCATCGAAAAGAACATCCGCACGGTGGCCGACCGCCTCGGCATCCAACTGCGCTCGGCCTGGCGGTACTTCGACGCGGGCACGCTCGCTGACCGCCTCGCCGACAGCGCGCGGACCTTCGAGGACAGCAGCGCCCGCCAGGGGGTGGGGCAGGCGCCGATGCCGCCGCTGGACAATCCGGAACTTGCCCTGGTCCTCGCGGGTGTTCCGAACACCCTCGCCCAGACCGGCGGCGACCTGTACGGGGTCATCGTCAACGTCGCGGTCAACGCCTGGATGGCCGGCCACATCCACGGCGAGGACGGGTGCACCGGCTGCGACGGCAGCCGCGGGCCCGGAGGCCACGACTGGGACGCCCGGATGCGCACCATCACCGAGGCGCAGCCCGACATCAGCAAATGGTTCGACCGGGACGTGTGGACCCGCGCGGTCAACGACACCGGCTACACCGTCACCCGCCACTGACGCGGGTTCAGCTGCCCGCAGTTCCCGCGCCGCGGCCACGGCTCGGGCGGAGGGACCTCGAAATTGTGGTCTGGGGCACGGGTGCAGAGCCTTAGGGGCAGCGTGGTGAGGTTGCAGGTCGCTTTATGGGTTATGGGGGTGATGCGGGTGGCGGGGTGGCGTTCGGTGGGCTGGATGGGCCTGGATCGTCGGTGGGCGTGCGAGCGGCTGGGGTGTCTTGGTGCATCCGTTGGAGGTGTCCCAGGCCTGTTGCCGCGTCGGTGACTTCGCTGAGGAGCCGGTCTTCGTGCTGGCGTCGCACTGCTTCCGTTCGGAAGCGGGAGATGCCGATGAGCGCCTCGTTGAAGCTCCGGGTTGCCACGGTAAGAACGCTGGGCAGCACGAACGCGAGCGCGACCCACAACGGGGCATCGCCGATCGCCGTCAGGCCGGCGACGGACAAGTTGAGGACGTCGGGGATACGGGGCGCGGTCATCGTGGGAACTCCAGGAGCCAAGGCGGGGCTGCGTGGTGCTAGGCAAGATAGCCATGGTTCGAGAGGGCTAGGCGACATGCGGGAAAGTTGCCCTGTGGTGTGTGTGATGGGGAGGAGTTGACCGGTGGGAGGTCCCGGGCGGGGTGTCTCGTCTACGACCCACCACTCGTCCGTGTCCGCTTCGTCGAGATCCAGGACGAGGCCGTCGAACGCCCTCTCTTACCGCGCCGTGGGAGGGGTGTAAATGGCCCTGGCCAGCGGCTTCCACTCCAGTACCAGTGCCTTGCTCCGGACTGCCAACTCTTCCAGTTCCAGGCGCTGTTCCTCCAGACTGCTGGGTGCCGAGCGGCTCTGATCGGCAGGAAGGCGCATGGGGAAGCGAGGGGCGCGCCTTGTCCAACGTCGGCCCCCCAAGGGCTGCTAACAATCGTTCACTTCGCGGTGATTCTTCCGGCTCGTAGATCTCGTCGTGGTCAACAAGCTGGACCAGGTACCCGACGCTGAGTGTGTCCTCGACCTCGTCCGCTCCCTGACTGACTGCGCCGCCATGCCGCTGGCCGGGCGGCCCTGGGAGGCCTGGTAGCGCAGGAGTTGGGCGTCGTCCGTGATGAAGACGAGGTCCTCCTCGCCGGTGCGCAGCTCGATCGCGCCGACGAGCCGGTCGCGGTCCTTGAGGGTGATGACCTC